>CAWHHN010000003.1:0-30844 GCA_963829325.1 uncultured Alphaproteobacteria bacterium | reverse complement strand
GGGATCCTCGGCATCGGTGTCCTGCGCGGCGAGGGGAAAGGCGCTGAGCGCCAGCGCACTGGCGAGGGCGAAACGTGCAACCATCATAGTCTCCGAATGTCTTTATGCTGGTGGTTCAGATCTTGCCCAGATCGCCCTTGCCGACCGTACCGCTGGCCATCTCCAGCATCCGGTCGAGGCTGTGCTTGGCCTTGAGGCGCAGGCCTTCCTCGATCTCGATCCGCGGCTCAGGTCGCGCAGCGCGGTGTAGAGTTTTTCCAGCGTGTTGAGCGCCATGTAGGGGCAGATGTTGCAGGCGCAGTTGCCGTCCGCGCCCGGCGCGCCGATGAAGTTCTTTTCGGGCAGCGCCTTTTCCATCTGGTGGATGATGTGCGGCTCGGTCGCCACGATCAGCGTGTCGCCTTCGAAGGTCTTGGCGAATTGCAGGATGCCGCTGGTCGAGCCGACATGATCGGCGTGGTCGACGATCGTCGGCGGGCATTCGGGGTGCGCGGCGACCGGCGCGCCGGGATGTTGCTGCTTCAGCTTGAGCAGCTCGGTCTCGCTGAACGCCTCGTGGACGATGCAGACGCCGGGCCACAGCAGCATCTCGCGGTTGAACTTGCGCGAGAGATAGCCGCCGAGATGCCGGTCAGGGCCGAAGATGATCTTCTGGTCCTCGGGGATCTGGCTGAGGATCGTCTCGGCGCTGGAACAGGTGACGATGATGTCGGACAGCGCCTTCACCTCGGTCGAGCAGTTGATGTAGGTCAGCGCGATGTGATCGGGGTGGGCTTCGCGGAACGCCTTGAACTTTTCGGGCGGGCAGATTCCTCGAGGCTGCAGCCGGCATCCATGTCGGGCAGGACCACGATCTTTTCCGGGCTGAGGATCTTGGCGGTGTCGGCCATGAACTTGACCCCGCAAAAGGCGATCACATCGGCATCGGTATCCGCCGCCTTGCGGGACAGTTCGAGGCTGTCGCCGACGAAATCGGCAAGGTCCTGGATTTCGGCGGTCTGGTAATAATGCGCGAGGATTACCGCGTTGCGCTCCTTGCGCAGCCGGTCGATCTCGGCGAGCAGATCGTTGCCGGTGGGAGTCTGGTGCGTGTGCAGTCATCAATCCGTCCTGTCGGCGCCCTCGTTCGCGCCTCTATAACCCGAACGGGCGGGAAGGCGAGGGCGTTCCGCTACATCGAGAAGCCGGGCGGCATGAACGCGTCCATCGGGCGCTGCGCCCCGGCGTGCCGGCCACCACCCATTCGGTCACGGCGTATCCGATCGGCGAATAGGCCAGCAGCATCGAACCTGCGAAGGTCGCGACATAGATGCCCATGCCCCACCAATAGGCCGGATGCACGCGGCCCAGCTTCCGCTTGTCGGCGATCATGCCGATGGCCGGAAGAATCAGCGGTGACGAAGAAGAGCGCTTCCATGCATAGGGCATGAGCAGCGGTGTCGGCAGCAGCCGCCCGAGCCCGGCCCCGTCAGAATCGCCATCGCCACCAGCATCAGCCGTCGGTGCCAGCCGGTAGCGTTGCCGCCGAAGCGCCACAGCGCCAGCCCTCCAAAGCACACGAGCAGCATGAGATTGCTGACCAGGAATTCGTTCATGTCGAAGAAGAACGGTCCGCCGTTCCTGCGCGCAACGACGACCATGATCATGCAGCCGGCCAGGACCATCGCCGGAATCCAGACATAGGCCAGCTTCCCGAGCGACCGGTGGAGCGCCCAGTTGCCGGTCGAGGCGGTTACGTGCTGCGCGAGATAGAGCGCGACCCAGCCCATGAAGATGACCGCATGGACATGGTAGGGCAGCGGCACGGCGAAGCTCGATCGCCCCGTCGCGAGGTTGAGCGAGAAGCCCGCAACGATGACGCTCGCCATGACGAAGGCCATGACGAAAAGAAACGCGTGTTGCCCCTGGTTGACGATTCGTCGGCGCGACGACGGTGGCCATGGTCGAAATCCTTCCCAGAATCGTGCGACCATTGAATTCGTGAATGGATTCTACCGCGACGTGCGAGGGGCAGTCAATCGCCCATGGATCCTACTCTGCCGCGTTTTCCCCGTCGAACCGCACATCGACCGTTACGTCGCCGTATCCCGCGACCTGCAGCGGAATGGCGAGGTTCTGTCGCACCGCCTGCTTGGCCGCCTGCCGCGCGAGCGCCAGCACCTCCGGATTCTTGGCGAATTCCGCAGCCTTGCGCTCGGCCTGAAGCGAGTTGTTGCGCGCCAGGTCCGCGCTGGCGTCGCGGCTGACATAGCTGCCTTCGGTAAAGGTCTTCTGCGCGCCTTCGTCGAGATTGGGGCGCGAGATGCGCAGCGGCGGCAAGATCACGTCGAGCGTGTCGCTCGCATCGTCCCAGCGGAAGCGGTCGCGGTCCATCGAGGACAGGTCGAGCCGATATTCGACCGTGGCCGGGATGATGGCAGCCTGGCGGCTCTTGATCAGGTCGATGCCCATGATGCCGCGCCGGTCCTCGCTTTCGGCGACGACCTCGAACCTGCTGGAAAAGACCGTCAGCGAGTTCTGCTTCTCGAACGCCAGCATGGCGCTGCCGACCGGGTCGCCCTCTTCCGAGTACAGGAAGGCGCGCCAGCCGAGCCATGCGACGGCCGCCAGCAGCGCGATCACGATCAGCCATGGAACCGCCTGCATGCGGGCCAGCGGTTGCTCGCGCCCGACCGGCTCTTCCAGGGTTGCGGGGGGCGGGTCTTCAGGTCGTCTGCCATACATCGCCCGAACGGGCGACGCGCCCACGGCGTTCCAGATCAATGAGATGCGCGGTTACCGACATCCGGGCCGCGCCGTGCAGCCGTTCGTCGAGACCCTTGTACATCCGCAACACGAAATCCTCTGCCCGGCGGGGTTCTTCGCCCAGTAGACGGAGGATCTGGTTCTCGCGCTGGCGGCGATGACCGATCATTCCGCGGACCAATTGGCGGGGATTTTCGATCGCCTCGCCATGCGCGGGATAATAGACCCGGTCTTCGCGCGACTGGAGCTTGTCCAGGCTGCGCATATACTGGCCCATGTCGCCGTCGGGCGGGACGACGACGCTGGTCGACCAGCCCATCACGTGATCGCCGGTAAACAAGGCGCCGCTCTCCTCCAGCGCGAAGCACAGGTGATTGGAGACGTGCCCCGGCGTGGCGACCGCGGTCAGCGTCCAGCCCGGGCCGGTCATCGCTTCGCCATCCTCCATCACCCGGTCGGGGGCGTAGCTGCGGTCGAAACTGGCATCGGCGCGTGGGCCGGTATCGTCGAGCACCAGCGGAGCGCAGCCGACGATCGGCGCGCCCGTGCGCGCGGCAAGCGTCTTTGCCGCCGGCGAATGGTCGCGGTGGGTATGCGTGCACATGATCGCGCAGACGTGTTCTTCACCGATCGCCGCATCGAGCGCCGACAGATGCTCGCGCTCGTCGGGTCCCGGATCGATCACCGCGCAGCCGGCGCCGAGCCCGACGATATAGGTCTGCGTCCCGGTATAGGTATAGGGCGAGGGATTGGGCGCGAGCACACGGCGCACCAGCGGTTCGAGTTGCATCGCCTTGCCCGTGGGCCAGGGCTTGGGGGGAGGGCCTGCCATGCCCTTGCATATGGGGGACCGAGTGGCGCATGTCACCCGTCGCGCGTGCAAGGGAGAGAGCATGTCCTACCGTATCCTCGTACTCGATGCCGGAACCACTTCGACGCGGGCGATGGTATTCGACGCTGCGGGGCGGATGGAAGGAATTGCGCAAGCTGAACTGGAACAGCATTATCCGCGGCCCGGCTGGGTCGAACACGACGCTGCGGAGATCTGGACGAAGACGCTGGCATGCGCGCGCGAAGTAACCCGGCAAGGCATCGCGGGGATCGCCGCGATCGGGATCACCAACCAGCGCGAGACCGTGGTGGCGTGGGATCGGGCTACGGGTGAACCCTTGTCGCGTGCCATCGTCTGGCAGGACCGGCGAACCGCGGACCTATGTGCCGCGCTCAAGGCGCGCGGGCACGAGGCGGAGGTGCAGCAGCGCACCGGGCTGCTGCTCGATCCCTATTTTTCGGGCACCAAGATGCGCTGGCTGCTCGATAATTGCGAAGAGGTTCGAAGCGCCGCGGAGCGCGGCAGGCTGGCATTCGGTACGGTCGAAAGCTGGCTCGTCTACAAGCTCTCGGGCGGGGCGCACCTGACCGACGCGAGCAACGCCAGCCGTTCCCTGCTGCTCGCTCTCGACGGGCCGGATTTCGATCAGGGGCTGTGCGACCTGCTGGGGGTCCCTCAAGCTTGCCTGCCGCAGGTGGTCGACACCCATGGCGCGCTCGCCACCTGTGCCGCGGATCGGCTCGGTCGGGCGATCCCGATCTGCGGTATGGCAGGCGATCAGCAATCGGCGACTATCGGCCAGGGCTGCCTGGAATTCGGCGATACCAAGGCAACATACGGCACCGGCGCTTTCGTGCTGACCAACAAGGGCCGGAATATCCCGCGCTCCGCCAACCGTCTGCTCGGCACCATCCTGTGCCAGCAAGACGGGGTGCGCACCTATGCCATCGAAGGCGCCTGCTTCGTCGCCGGAAGCCTCGTCCAATATCTTCGCGACCAGCTCGGTCTGATTGGATGCGCAGCGGAAACCGAAGAACTTGCGCGATCGATCGACGACAGCGGAGAAGTCGTCATCGTCCCGGCGCTGGCCGGCCTGGGCGCGCCGCATTGGAAGCCCGGAGCGCGCGGCGTGATTTCGGGTCTGAGCTTCGCCAGCGGGAGAGCGCAGATCGCGCGGGCCGCACTCGAGGCCATGGCGCATCAGACGCACGATCTGGCTGCGGCCTTCGCGGCGGATGGCGCAGCCTGGACGCGCCTGCGGATCGATGGCGGAATGAGCGCCAACGACTGGATGGCGCAGGATCTCGCCGACGTGCTCGATCTCGAAGTCGAGCGTCCGGCCTTCATCGAGACCACGGCGCTGGGCGCGGCTATCCTTGCCGCGGTCGGATCCGGCATGCATCTCGATCTGGAGTTGGCGGTGCGGGCCATGCGCGGCGGTGCGAGCAGTTTCCGGCCGCATATGACCGAAGAGGTTCGGACCGCGCGGCTCGCCCGCTATGCGCAAGCGCTCGCCGCCGCCTGATCAGCCCGCCCCGAAAGCCTGCGCCAGACGCCCGTGGAGCGAATGGACCGGCGTGTCGTCGTTGACCGCACGGCGCCAGTCCCGGTCGAGCCGCGCGACTCGCGCATGGAGCCGCTCGCTTTCCCCGATGAGCGCACAGGTCTCGGGTTCGAGCCGCGCCAGATTGTCGGGATCGGCTTCGCGTTCCTCGGGCAGAGCGCCGCATCGGCGCAATTGCGGTTCCGACAGCTCGCCCGCCAGAAAGGCGCGCTGATTGAGCAGCCAGGCGAGAACATGCATCAGCCGTGTCGTGGTGCGGAGCCCTTCGATCGACAACGCTACCCGGGCCAGATCCTCGAACTCGCCGAACTTCTCCACGGGCCTCAGATCGAATGCTGCGCGTGCGACATCCGCAAGCAGGAGCGCCTCCGCATAGAGGTCTTCGATGATTTCTTCGTTGATGTCGCGCCGTGCCATGACGAAACGAATAAACCGATCGGCCCGATCCTTCCAGCGCCTTAACCATGCTTGTCCCGCGACGGCACGCCGGACGATGCAAGTCCTTGGAAATATGTATCCTTCAGGCGATGATGTCGGGCAGAAGGACATCCTCGATCGCCGCGATCCGGTCCTTGAGGACAAGTTTGCGTTTCTTGAGCCGCGCCAGTTGCAGCTGGTCCACGAAACCCTGGCGATCGCCTGCCTCGGTCAGCGCCACGATCGCAACGTCGAGATCGCGATGTTCGCTGCGGAGCAGTTCCAGCCTTTTGCGAAGCTCCTGCTCGTTCAACCGACTTCCCCGTAAGACGTTCCTCTGAACCGTCCGGTCGCATGCCCGCAGTGTGGAGCTTTGTAAATTCTCAATCCTGTGGTTTGATAGCAGATCTGCGGCCCGTGCCGCGAAAGCCACGAGTTCGCTCCTGGGTACGCAACCGTCAAGGAGACCATCTGATGCAGTCATCCCATGTCGACGCCCTCAAGGCCAAGCATGCCGGGCTCGAGGCCCGCCTGCACGAGGAGCAATGCCGTCCGGCACCCGACATCTCGATGATACGACAGATCAAGAAGCAAAAACTCAAGATAAAGGAGGAACTCGCTTCCTCCTGAGCCAGGCGAATGCGGGGCGGGGAGGCGTGCCCCGCTTCCGCATGCGCACTTATTTGCTATAGGCGGGGCCATGTCAGCCGCAGCCTCCGCCCGTCAGATTCTCACGCGCCTACACGAGGTGATGGCCGGGCGCACCCATGCCCAGCACAAGCTCGACCGGGTGGTCGAGATCATCGCCGAAAGCCTGTCGAGCGAAGTTTGCTCGATCTACCTGCTGCGCGACGGCGATCTCGAGCTCTATGCGACGCGGGGTCTCAATCCCGAAGCCGTCCACGTTACCCGCCTGGCCGTCGGCGAAGGCCTGACCGGCACGATCGCGAGCAATGTCGAGACCCTGAATCTGGCCGAAGCAAAGGCCCATCCCGATTTCGCCTATCGTCCCGAAACGGGCGAGGAACGGTTCCATTCCTTCGCCGGTGTTCCGATCGTCTATCGCGAACGTGCCGTCGGCGTCCTGTGCGTCCAGCACGTCGATCCGCGCCGCTACGAGGATGTCGAGATCGAGGCGCTGCAGACCACTGCAATGGTGCTGTCCGAACTCATCGCGCACAAGGAACTCGTCGACGACGAAGAACAGATCAGCTTTGACGAGGCGCGCACCGAAACCGAGGTGTTCGAGGGGCTGACCCTGGTCAAGGGGTTGGCGGCCGGTCAGGCGGTGTTCCACCAGCCGCGGGTCGAGATCGACCAGGTCGTGGCCGAGGACATCGAGGCCGAACGCCAGCGGGTATACCGCGCCTTCGACAAGATGCGCGACCAGATCGATGCGATGGCAAGGGAGCCGGAGTTCGGCAAGGGCGGCGAACATGTGGAGGTGCTCGAGACCTACAAGATGTTCGCCTACGACGAGGGTTGGAGCCGTCGGATCAATGAGGCCATCGACAGCGGCCTGACCGCCGAGGCCGCGATCGAGCGCGTGCAGCAGCGAACCCGCATGCGGATGCGCGAAATCGACGATCCCTTGCTGCAGGACCGGATGCACGATCTCGAGGACCTTTCGAACCGGCTTCTGCGCATCGTTTCGGGGCAACTCGGCACCGCCGCGTCGCAAGGCCTGCGGCGCGACACGATCCTGTTCGCGCGCAACCTCGGCCCGGCCGAACTGCTCGAATACGATCGCCGGCGGCTCAAGGGCGTGGTCCTTGAAGAAGGTTCGTTGACCGCGCATGTGGTGATCGTGGCCCGTGCCATGGGGGTTCCCGTGCTCGGCCGAGTTCCGGGTATCCGCACCCGCGTGAACGAAGGCGACGAAGTCGTTCTCGATGCCGAAAAGGGATCGGTGACCCTGCGTCCCGGGCAACAACTGCTCGACGCCTTCGGGGCGCGTTTCGCCAAATCTCGCGAAAAACAGGCCACCTATGCCGAATTGCGCGAGGTCGAACCCTTCACCCGCGACGGCACAAGGATCACCGTCATGATGAATGCCGGTTTGCGCGACGATATGAGCGCACTGGCCATGTCGGGGGCGGACGGGGTGGGTCTGTTCCGTACCGAGTTTCAGTTTCTGGTCTCATCCACCTTGCCGCAGCGCGATCGGCAGATGCGGCTCTACCGCGATGTGCTCGACGCGGCGGGCGATAAGCCAGTGATCTTTCGAACGGTCGATATCGGCGGCGACAAGGCAGTCCCCTATCTCAATTCGGACATCGCCGAGCGCGACGAAAACCCGGCGATGGGCTGGCGTGCGCTGCGCCTGTCGCTCGAGCGCGAAGGATTGCTCAAGGCGCAGGCGCGGGCGCTTCTCGAAGCTGCTGCGGGACGCAATCTTTCGGTGATGTTCCCGATGGTGGCCGAACCGTGGGAATTCGATGCTGCGAAGAAAGTGTTCGACGACCAGATCGAGTTCTTCCGCGAAAGGCGCAGGCTTCTGCCCGAGGCGATAGAATTCGGTTGCATGCTCGAAGTGCCTTCGCTGGCGGAAGTTATCGAACAGATGATCCCGCGCCTGTCGTTCATCTCGGTCGGGACAAACGATCTGACGCAGTTCCTGTTCGCTGCCGACCGTGCCAACCCCAAGCTGGCCGAACGCTACGACTGGGTCAGCCCGTCGATCCTGCGGTTTCTCGCGCGAGTTTCGGCAGCCCTGGTCGGCCACCCGGTGAGGCTTGCGGTATGCGGCGAAATGGGCGGTCGACGGCTTGAGGCGCTGGCGCTACTGGGCATCGGCTATCGCCGCTTGTCGATCACGCCGGCCGCAGTGGGTCCGATCAAGGAACTGATCCGAAAGGTCGATCTCGACGAGCTCACCGAGCAGATGAACCGCTGGCTCGCGGTCCCCCCGCCGGACATGCGTACGGCCTTGCAGGCCTGGGCGACCGAGCGCGAGATCGAGACCGACTAGCCGGGAACCATCATGCCCGGATTTCGTCGCGTTTCCTTCACAATTCGTCGGGACGCCGGTGATGTGTTACGGGGGGGTAGCTTGACAGTGGCACGTCGCCGTCGCTTTCACGCTGCCACAAGCAGGCGACAAGCGCTGCGGGGTCGCAAATCGGGGATCGCATGAGCGAAGAAGAACCATTCGGAATTGAACTGGACGAACCATCGGCCGGCGTGGGTGCGCGGCTGAAAGGCGCACGCGAGGCGGCCGGGCTCGATCTCGCCCGGGTTGCAGCGGAAACCCGCATTCCCCAGCGCCATCTGGTGACGATCGAGGAGGGCTCGCTCTCCGATCTTCCGGCGCGAACCTATGCGATCGGCTTCTCGCGTACCTACGCACGTCTGCTGGGCCTGGACGAGCAGGAGATCATCGATCAAGTCCGTGGAGAGCTGGCCGAGGGCAGCCAACGCGCGGGCACACCCGCCAAGTTCGAACCCGGCGATCCGGCGCGGGTGCCGGGCCGCGCGCTCGCCTGGTTCGCACTGTTCGCCGCGGTACTGCTGCTCGCCGGAATATTTGCCTTCTACCGCAGCTATTTCGCCCCGGGGCTGGGACCGGCGCCGCTGCGCGACGACAGCGAACAGCTGGCCACAAACGGCGCCGAAAAGCCCTCAGCCGCACCGGCACAGCGCACGGGACCCGAAGCATCAGGTCCGGTAGTCTTCACCAGCGAAATGGATGGCACCTGGGTAAAATTCTACGATGCCGGCGGCAATCGTCTGTTCGAGGCGCAAATGGATCGAGGTCAGAGCTACACGGTTCCCGGCGACGCCGATGGTCCGCAGATTTGGACCGGCCGGCCTTACGCGCTGACGATCACCATTGGTGGCAAGGAGATTCCCAAACTGTCGGAAGCAGACGAAATCGTCAAAGATGTGCCCGTGACTGCCGAGGCGCTACTGACACGGGCGGATCGCCGGGAGGGGCCGTCAAGCGCCCCGACGCCTTCCGCCACCAGTGGCTGACGCCTGTCCGCTTACGCGGGAAAAGGGGAAAAGCCGGCTTCATGGCCTCGACAGTTTGCCGGGGCTGGGGCAGTTTTCCCGAGAGGAAATTCCACCAGGAGCCATATCGATGAAATTCGGCGCTACCGCCCGATCCCTGTCCCTCGCCGCAGCGTGTTTCGCGGCCCTCGCGGCCGCGACGCCGGCTCTGCCGCAAGACGGCGACAGCGAGGCACGGGTCCGGCGGCTCGAAGCCGAAGTGCGGGCGTTGCAACGCAAGGTTTTCCCGGGCGGAGACGGCCGTTACTTCGAACCGCAAATTAGCGCCCAGCCGTCGGAGCCCGCGATCCTCGCCACTCCCTCGACCACGGCGGTTACGGACATATTGGCCCGGCTCGATGCGCTCGAGGCGCAACTTCAGCGTCAGACCGCACTCAACGAACAGAATTCCAACGAGATTCGCCTGCTCAACGAACGGATCAAGGGGATCGAAGGTCTCGCGACGTCTGCGGCTACGGGTCTTTCGACGGCCGCTTCCGCCTCTGGTCCCTTGGAGACCGCGACGACCGACGCGGCGACGCGACCTTCTGTCAGCAGCCCGGCGCCTTCCGCCGCCGCCAAGGGCCCGACTCAGGAACGTCTCGCCGCAGTCCAGGCGATCGCCAAGCCGCAGACCGACGATCCCGGCGACGACGAGTATTCCTACGGCTACCGTCTGTGGAACGCGGGCTTCTATCCTGAGGCGCAGCAGGCGCTGACGATGTTCGTCGAAAAATATCCTCAGCATTGGCGCATGAGCTATGGCACCAACCTTCTCGGTCGCGCCTATCTCGACGATGGCAAGGCCAAGGAAGCGGCGCCCTGGTTCCTGAAGAACTACCAGTCCGACAAGGACGGTGCGCGCGCGGGCGACAGTCTGCTCTATCTTGCGGAATCGATGATCGCGCTGAAGGACACCAAGCGAGCCTGCATAGCGCTCGCCGAATTCTCCGAGACCTATCCCGCCCTGGCTACCGGACGCCTGCAGAGCCAGTATGAGGCCGATCGTGGCAAGGTGAAGTGCAATTGACCTCCGGCTCGACCATGATCTCGTAGAACGCTTTCGCGTCGCTCTCGAGCGCCTCGTCCCGGGCAATCGGCTGGGACTGGCTGTGTCGGGGGGGGCGGACAGCATGGCGCTGCTGGCACTGGCGCAGGCCGTGGTCGGCGATGCAATAGAGGTGGCGACGATCGATCATGGTCTGCGCGCGGAAGCAGCCGAAGAATGCGCCCTCGTCATGCAGGTTTGCCGCTCGCGGGGGCTTCGGTGCGAAGTGCTTTCGGTGTCTCTTGCTGGGGGCAATTTGCAGGAGCAGGCTCGCCTTGCACGCTATCGCGCGCTCGGCGAATGGGCCGGCGAACGGGGCTTGTCGGCTATTGCGACGGCGCATCACGCCGATGATCAGGCGGAAACCCTGCTGATGCGTCTCAATCGGGGCAGCGGCCTTTCCGGCCTGGCCGGCATCCGCGAAAAAGCCCTGATCGCCGGGAGCGATATTCCCGTGCTGCGTCCGCTGTTGGGTTTTCGCAGGGCGGAGTTGCTGGATCTTCTCGCCAGCATCGAAGCGCCCTTCGTCGAGGATCCGAGCAACCGCGATGACCGGTTCGAACGCGTCAGGGTCCGCAAAGCATTGAGCGAAGCGGATTGGCTCGATCCCGCGGCTGTCGCGCGGTCAGCAGCGCATCTGGCCGAGGCCGAAGCCACGCTGCAGGCACTTGCCGACGATTTATGGGCGCAACGCGCTCAGGTCGGGGAAAACGAGATTTCCGTGCCACGATCGCCTTCGGCCGATCTAACGGCGCGTCTTTTGCTCCGCGCAATCGATGCTTTCGGCGGACGCGCATCGCACGGACAGCTGATTTCCTTCCTCAAGCGGATGAGCGGCCGCGGCAACTTCGCTGGTGTGCTGATCGAGGAACAGGAAGCCTGTTTCATTTGTCGCCGCGAGCCACCTCGGCACATCAGCTGAAGAGATTCACATGATGGCGTCGCCGATGCCCATTCGCTTGCCGTCGGTGATGACGACCTTGTCACCCGTTTCGGCAATCGCGAACAGGCGCCGGGCGAGTTCGTCCGGGACGCCGACACAGCCGTGGCTGGCATATCCGTTCTCGACTTCGCTCCCGCCATGGATCGCCACGCCGTCGCCAGTCAGAAAGAGGCTCCACGGCATCGGGGCGTTGCCATATTTTTCGGATACGTTGTGGCGCTGCTTCGCCAGGATCGGGAACGTGCCGGTCGGGGTGGGATGCTCGTCGGTGCCGAGCATGACCGCTGCCGCGCCGATTTCATACCCGCCCCTGAAGACCGAAATCACCCGCGCCTCAAGGTCGACGGTGATCAGAACCGGGCCATCGGGCACGCCGGTGTCGTCCCAGAACCATTCTCCATATCTTATCGGTCCGTCGATCGCGAGAACCCGGCGGACAGTGTGAAGGCGTTCGTAGGCGGCCTGCGCTTTGGCCGCGATCGCGCCATGCGCCTCCAGCGGCGCGGGCCGGGACGATTGGGGCGCCTTCGGGATTACGAAGGTACGATCGCCTTCGGCGGTGGCCGACCCGCCTATTGCGACGCCCGCGAGGACAAGCGCCGCCGCGACGGTTCCGCCGCCGATCCATTTCAGAATCACATCCATGGTGCCTTATGCCCGCGAACCAGTGAATTTTCCACCAACTGTGCTTTCCGCGCGAGCGGGGACGCCGATCACCTTTGGAACAACGCCGCCTTGCGAGCGATGGCTTCGACCGATGCGGCATCAACCGGGCCGCGGGGTGCGACCCAGCTCCCTCCGACGCAGAGTACGGGTGGAAATTCCAGCCATTCCGGAGCGTTATCTTCCGTGATCCCTCCAGTTGGGCAGAACCGGCAACGATCGAAGGGAGCCGCCAAGGCCTTGAGCGCTGGCAGCCCCCCCGCTGCCATGGCGGGGAAAAACTTGAAGTGGGTAAGCCCGAGGTCGAGGCCGCGCATGATGTCGCCGGCATTCGCTATGCCAGGTAGAAAAGGGATTCCTGCGCGGATCGCCGCCCTGCCGAGCGGCTCGGTGAGACCGGGCGAGACGATGAATTCGCTGCCCGCATCGAGCGCGCTGGCGAGCCCTGCCTGATCGACCACTGTCCCCGCGCCGACTATCGCGCCCTCGACGCGCTTCATCGCGCGGATCGCGTCAAGCGCCGCGCAGGTGCGGAGCGTGACCTCGAGTACGCGAAGCCCCCCGGCGACCAGCGCACGGGCGAGAGGTTCGGCTTCGGCAAGGTCGTCGATCACGATCACTGGAATCACCGGGGCCGTGCTCATGATGTCATGGATGTTCATGAATGCTCGCCTGAGAAAGCAGCGGCCGCTCCGAAAAGGCCGGGCTGCGGATGAGTCATGAGCTTGACCGGAATCGTCGCCATCAATTGCGAGAACCGGCCCTTCGAGCGAAATCGTTCGGCGAAGCCCGAGCGCGGCAGGCGTTCACGAAGCCTGTGGCCGAGCCCGCCCGCGATCACCACGCCGCCAAAGCCGCCCTGGACAAGCGCGATGTCGCCCGCCACGCTGCCGAGCGACAGGCAGAATCGGTCGAGAGCTGCAGCAGCAAGCCCCTCGTCCTGTCGAAGCGCCCGGCTCCAGATCGCGACGTCGTCTTCTTCGCAGGTCTCGCGTTCTTCCAAGGACGCCAGCGTCCGATAGATGTCGACGATGGCCGGACCGGCGACGACACGCTCCACAGAGACGCGGGTGTAGCGTTGCCGTAACCTTTGCAGGATCGCATCCTCGACGCTGTCGAGCGGCGCGAAGTCGGCATGACCGCCTTCGGTCGCCTGAACGCGGTAGGCGCTGCCGGAGCGCCAGAGATGTGCGACGCCGAGGCCCGTGCCAGGTCCCAGCACGCTGATCGTGCCGCGGTCGGTCAATGGGACGTCGGGACCGGCTAGATGGAGGAACTGGTCTTCGGGCGCACGTGCAACCGCATGCCCCACGGCTTCGAAATCGTTGACGATGCAATGGCGATCGACGTGCAGTTGCTGCATCAGCCGATCGGGACGGATTACCCACGGATTGTTGGTGAAGCGAATTACCTTTCCCCCTGGGCGGCCGGCGATGGCCAGGGCCAGATTCGGCGGCAGGCTGCCACCTTTGCGTTGGCGGAATTCTTCCCAGGCGGATTGAAAGCTCGCGTGATCTTTCGTGTGCAGGGTTTCCGGTTCGCCCAGATCGATCTTCCCGTCTCCGTGAACGCGGGCGATCGCAAAACGGGCGTGGGTCCCGCCGATGTCGACGCTGACGAGTTCCACCGTCATAGCCCGGCGAGGGCCATCATCGACGAGGCTCCCCGTTCGGCGCTGTCTGCATTGGCCCTGAACATGGCGAAGAGTTCGCGGCCCATGCCCCACTCCGGAACAGGCGCTTGCGCGGGATCGCGAGTCGCGAGGTCGACTTGGGTCGAAAGCGTGCCGGATTCGGCGCAGACCCTGACCACGTCGCCGTCGCGCAGCCGCGCGAGCGGGCCGCCGCCCAGCGCCTCGGGGGTGCAGTGGATCGCTGCGGGCACCTTCCCCGATGCCCCTGACATCCGCCCGTCGGTCACCAGCGCTACGCGATAGCCGCGGTCCTGCAGCACCCCGAGCGCGGGTGTGAGCTTGTGGAGCTCGGGCATGCCGTTGGCGCGCGGTCCCTGGAAGCGGACCACGACGACGAGGTCCCGATCGAGTTCACCGCGGGTGAAGGCCTGATTTACCGCATGCTGGTCGTCGAAAACGCGGCAGGGCGCTTCCACGGTCCAGCGTTCACGTTCGACCGCGGAAGATTTGAAGCAGGCGCGCCCCAGATTTCCTTCGAGCAGTCTCATGCCGCCGTCGGCTTGAAACGGCGTCGAAGCCGGACGGAGCATGGCCTCGTCGCCGCTGGGGCCGGGATCCCGCCAAACGAGACCATCGCTCTCGAGGCGCGGCTCGCGGGCATAATCTTCGAAGCCGCCTCTCCAGACGGTGAGAACATCACCATGCGCCAGCCCTTCGTCGAGCAGCGTGCCGATGACGAAACCCATGCCACCAGCATCGTGAAACTGATTCACGTCGCCCGGCCCGTTGGGATAGACGCGAGCGATCAGCGGGACCGCGCGCGAGAGTTCGGCAAGATCGGTCCAGTCGAAGCGAATTCCCGCAGCCCGCGCCATCGCGGGAATATGGATCGCGTGATTGGTCGAGCCGCCAGTGGCCAGCAGGCCGATAGCGGCGTTGACGATGGCCTTCTCGTCCACCACGCGCGCGAGGGGCCGGTGATCATCGCCGGCCTTGCCGATCCGCGCCAGACGGTGCGTCGCCGCACGGCTCAGTTCCTGCCGCAGGCGGGCGCCGGGCTGGACGAAGGCGGCTCCGGGAATGTGGAGCCCCATCATCTCCATCATCATCTGGTTGGAATTGGCTGTACCGTAAAAGGTGCATGTGCCCGGCGAGTGATAGCTGCCCATCTCGCTCGCCAGCAATTCATCCCGGCTCGCCTTGCCTTCGGCGTAGAGTTGCCGGGTCCGCTGCTTTTCCTTGTTCGAAATGCCCGAGCTCATGGGACCCGCGGGAACGAAGATGGCGGGGAGATGGCCGAAACGGAGCGCGCCCATCAGCAAGCCGGGAACGATCTTGTCGCAGATGCCGAGCAGGGCGACCCCGTCGAACATGGCATGACTAAGCGCAATCGCCGTCGACAACGCGATCGTGTCCCGGCTGAACAGCGACAGCTCCATCCCCGCCTCGCCCTGTGTCACACCATCGCACATCGCCGGCGACCCGCCCGCGACCTGCAACGTCGCGCCTGCCTCGCGCGCCCAGACCTTCATGCGTTCGGGATAGCGATAATAGGGAGCATGTGCCGAAAGCATGTCGTTATAGGCCGTCACCAGCCCGAGATTCGGGCCCCGTGCTTCTCTGATCGCCTGCTTGTCCTCCTCCGCTCCAGCAAAGGCATGCGCAAGGTTCGAACAGGACAGAGTTCCACGGTTCACCTGACGATCGCCTTCGCGGTCCATCAGCTCGAGATAGGCCGCGCGGCTGTCGCGAGAGTTGGCGATGACGCGTCTGGTGACGCGGTGGATGGCGTCCTGAAGCGGTTTAGTCATCGTGCCAGGTCACACCGTCGCGCTCGGCCAGCGCGATCGCCGCGTTCGGTCCCCATGCGCCGGCACCGTAAGGCTTCGGCGCGATGTCCTCGGCGCGCCACAATTCGCGTATGGCATCGATCCATTCCCACTGAGCCTCGACCTCGTCGCGGCGGACGAACAGCGTCTGATCGCCCTCCACCAGATCCAGCAGCAGTCGCTCATAAGCGATCCGTCGTATCGCGCCCGAAAATGCATCGGGCATCGCGATGTCGAGCGGCACCTGGCGCAGCCGGATGCCTTCCCGGTCGAGGCCAGGGACCTTGGCCATCATCGACAACTGGATGTTCTCTTCGGGCTGTATACCGATCACCAGCCGATTGGGCTTGGTCGAGGCGCCGCGGCCTCCGAAGATCGAATGCGGGATACATCGGAACTGAACCACGATCTCGGTAACGCGTTCGGGCAGGCGCTTGCCGGTGCGCATATAGAAGGGCACACCCTTCCAGCGCCAATTGTCGATATGAGCCTTGATTGCGACAAACGTCTCGGTGTCGCTGTCTCGTCCCAGCTCTTCGTCATATCCCGGAACTGCCCTGCCTCCGACGGCACCCGCGCGATACTGACCGGTCACGACCTCTTCCGGAGCGACTGGACGGAGTGCCCGCAGCACCTTGACCTTCTCGTCACGAACGGCAGTGGCGTCGAAGCTGGTCGGCGGTTCCATTGCCACCAAGGCTAGCAATTGAAGCATGTGGTTCTGGACCATGTCGCGCAGGGCGCCGCTGTCGTCGTAGTACGCTACCCGCGATTCGAGCCCGACAGTCTCGGCCACGGTTATCTGGACGTGATCGATATAGGTTGCGTTCCAGACCGGCTCGAATAGCAGATTCGCGAACCGCAAGGCGAGCAGGTTCTGAACGGTCTCCTTGCCGAGATAATGGTCTATGCGGAAAATCCGATCTTCGCTGAACGCCTTGGCAACCGCGTCGTTGATCTCCTTGCTGCTTGCGAGATCGATCCCCAGCGGCTTCTCGAGCCCGATGCGTACGTCGCCCGTGGTCAGGCCAGCACGGACCAGCCCGTCGATCGTCGGTTCGAACAGGCTCGGCGCGGTAGACAAGAAGATGGCGAGCCCATTGTCGTAATTGCCAATTTCCTTTCCCAGTCCGGCGTAGCCTTCGGGTGTTGTGGCATCGACCGGCACATAGGCCAGTCGGTTGAGAAACTCGGCCACTCCGCCGCGACGGTGATCCGGAAGATGCTGTTCGAGCGACTTGCGTGCGAAATCCCGGAACTCGGCGGTGGACATCCCGGAGCGCGCTGTGCCGACGATCTTGAGATCGGGCGCGAGGAGGCTGTCGGCTTGGAGCGCGCAAAGCGAAGGCAGGAGCATGCGCTGCGCGAGGTCGCCCGTCGCCCCAAAAAGAAGCAGGCGGTCGGCGGTAAAGCTCATGCAGAGGGCCTCGGGGGCATCGCGGCGATCTCCTTCGGGCGTCGGACTACCAGCGCGGTTCCCGGTCGTCTAGCCGACGGAATCGCTAGTCTCTGGCAACGGTAATCGAACTGGACTGGAATTCATTGAGTCCGAAGCTGGTCAGAAAGCTGACATCGGCCGCATCGCGGCCCACGCCGATCTTCACCGTCTCGGCAGCTTCGGCCATTCCGGTTGCGTCGACCAGTTGCCATGTTCCGCGGCTCTCGTTCGGACTGTCGGGATCATCGAGAAAGACTTCGGCCACCGCATGGAAATCGGGCGGCTCGACCCCCGGCGCATAGCAGGCGACGTAGCGTGCCGGAATGGTACTGGCACGGGCGAGGGTGACGAGCAAATGCGCGTAGTCGCGACATATTCCGCAGCGCGCGATGAAACTGTCGGCGGCATCGGTCGCGGGTCCAGAACTGCCGGGCACATAGTCGAAATGATGCGCGATCCAGTCGCGGATGGCCGCCACTCGCGACCCCCCGGAAGTGCCCGTGAATTCGCGCTCGACGAAGGACTGGAACCGGTCGGCGGGGCAATAGCGGCTGTCGAACAGATATTGCACCGCTTCGCCTGGCATGTCGTGCGGCAAGATCGTGCCAAGGGAAGCAAGATCGGCCAGTTGGCGGTTGATATCCACGCGGGCGCGGTATTCGACCTCGAAGCGCCCCTTTGCGCGGATCCAGATCCTTTCGCCGATGTCGTCCTGCGCCCGCACTCGCGCGCAATGCTCGCTGTGCGATAGGCTGGTGTGTGTCTCGAGGATCGTCTGTTCGGGAATAGCCGCGGCTTCGAACTGCAGCAAAACGTCCGCGGAAGAAGGCAGATTGAAGGCGAAGCGGGTCTGGATCGAAATCGGCATACGGGCAGCCAACGCTGCGGGCGATGGTTCGTTTCTCGCGCTTTCCTGCTCACAGCTGTTCGGGAGCCATCCGGAGCCAACCCCAAAAGAAAACGGGCCCACGATGGGGCCCGTAAACTTAGCTTATTTCGGTCTCAGGAGCTCAGCTCATGAGCCACTTCCAGATGCTCCACATGGTCATACCTCCTGTTGAGTAGGAGGTAACCATTCATTAACCATAGTTGTTTGTAAAGCCTAAACCATGAATGCTAGTGCCTCGCCGTCGGTCTTCGCTTGATATTCCAACAAGTTAGAGAGAGAAAGTGGTCGGGAAAACGCATACCCCTGGACCTGTTTGCAGCCCAATTCCTTGAGTAACTCAATATCGTTCGGGTCTTCCAACCCTTCTGCGACGATAGTGATTCGCGCATCCCGGCCCATCTGCGCAATGCTGGCAACTATTGCCTTCGCCTTTCGATCGCTAGCAATGCATGAGACGAATTTCCGATCGATTTTTACCTCGTCGAAGGGCAATTGATACAGAGCTTCGAAGTTGGCTGCTCCCATGCCGAAATCGTCCATGGATATCTTGACGCCTAGGGATCGCACTTCTTCGATTATGCTAGCAGCATTGAAAAGGTCTGCAATTTTCGCAGTCTCCGTGATTTCCAGAACGAGAAATTTGGGATCGAAACGGGTAGCCTGCAGAACGTTGCGCACGATACCGACGATCCGCATGTCCCCGAGCAACGTGGCAGATATGTTAACCGACATGGAAATCTGCCAGCCCCGAAAATGGAGGAGCTGGCCAGCCGAACAGGCGCTCTGAAGAACATAGCGCGTGAGATGCTCCATCCGTCCGGCCTTCTCGCACTGTTGGATGAAGTGCATCGGAGAGATGAAGCCTCGGGCGGGATCATGCCACCGTACTAGCGCTTCCACCCCGGCGATCTGCTCATTTTCCAAGTCGATCTTTGGCTGATAAACACAATATATTTCGCCGGCCTGCATCGCCTCGTCAATCTTCGCTCGGAGCGATATGTCCCAGAGTAAATCCGATTGGGAATCGCGATTGGCGATTGCGATCGGTTGATGCGCCTCAGAAGTTTCTTCCGATGCAGCTAACGCTGCAGGAAGGCGCCCCTGAGGATCTCCCTCGATGGGAGCGACCCCGAAAGTAATGCCCACGTCAATGGAATAGCCCGCGACCTCCACCGGCGCTGCGAATATCGCCCTGAGCCCCTCAAGATGTTCAACGAGCGCAGCCGTCTCTTCACTAGGCGAGTGCCAAGCAAGGTAGTGACCCTCCGAATAAATCGCGAGTTGTGCGTCGGTAGCGCGAAGCCGATCTACCAGTTTTAGTACGTAGCCGCCCTTGTCTTGAACAGGCAGCGTTTTTAAAACGCGCTCATAGTTCTGTACCTTTGCGACGATTATATGCCCGCCACTAGTGCGGTCTCGGACCAAGCGTGCGTCCAGCGCACGCAGTGTCGGTAGGCCGGTATCCTGGTTGAGCATCGCGATGCGCCTGCGCCACCGGGATCGAGATCTAAAGACAGCGTAGGCGCCGAGAAAAGCCATTCCGTAAGAGAATTCCGCTCTGAAACCGAGCTTGGCGCCAATCAGGAACGAGATGGGAAGCAAGGCCATCGACAAGACGTAGCCTGCCCAGCGCCTTTTTCGCGACCTCGCCAAAAGGACTACAAAGCAAATGACGAACGCAAAGAAGCCAATAGCGAAGCTACCTGGAAAAAATTTTGTTCGCCCAGCCTTCAGCGTTTCGGCGGCGTAGATATCGATATAACTCGACGGTACATCGCTGCGTCCAGGCATGGATTGTTGCACGCCATCGATCGTGAACTCGTGCCCGATCACTATGGCCTTGCCAGAGATATCCCTGAGCTGACTCGTGGCGCTGCCGCGGCCTTTCTTGATAGAGGCCAATGAAACTACTGGTAGGTTTTCGGGTGCGAAGCCGTAATCGATCGGAAACGAGCCGATCGCATTTGGGGAATTGCCTGCCAAAGCAGATCCGAAGGCTCGCCTTGTGCTTGTACCAAATCGATAGGAATGCTGCGCACTCCAAGCGAAGCCGAGGAAATTTCGATCTGTCTGATTACTTACGACGCGTTCAGCGGTGCCAGCGATAGCGTTCGAGGTTGAGACGAGTGCAACAGATCCATCTGGTGCCGGAACCAACTTGTCTACGAGCGCAACTCGCGGGCCGAGATCAGCGATCGCACGTGCCAGTCGCTTGTCAGCTTGCCGATTGGTCGACGGCTCAAACGTGATGTCAATGTATATTTTTCCGACGCCGCGGCGGTCTAGTTCTTCGAGCGCTTCCGCGAGCTCGATCCTGCGGTGACCCATCTCTGGGTCGTTCATGAGACGGTCTGCTCCAACGAATACGATATCGCCGGAAGGTCGGTGTTCGGAAATCTTTGATTGAGCAAGCCAGAGGAACTGGTCCACCGGTTCGACCAGCATGACGACAAACATGCACAGGGCTACCGCGGCCGACCACGCTACGTGACGCAGCCGTTCGGCAAGGCGGCCGCTGAACAGCGAACGCACGCGATCCGGGATCAACCGGGCGGAATTCAAGGCGCGTCCTTCACGCATTGAACACCTTATGGCGCCCTTAATTTTAAGAAACCGTTAGACGAGCCTCGCGCAAACCAGCGCGAAGTGCGGAACTCTTGGATCGCAGTGGTTAATCCGGCCTTAGGCCCGGGGGCTGACGCAAGCGGTGGTCGACAGTTTGTGAGCGCCCTGCATATGACTTTCTGTAACGAAATTAAGTCTCTGAAGTATAGTAGACTCCGTTTTCGTCACCGTCACCCGGCGCCCGGCTACGGCAAGGCTTGCGGCTGGGCGATTGCGCCGAACAGATCGTGCGCATCGCTGTCCTCGATCAGGACCTTGACCACATCGCCCTGGGCCACCGTGGCTGGGACGTTGCGCAGAAATACCGCGCCATCGATCTCGGGCGCGTCGGCCTCGCTGCGGCCCGTCGCGCCAACATCGCCGTCTTCGTCGGGCTCGCCCACGTCGTCGATAATCACTGGAATCGTCCGCCCGACTTTGGCCGCCAGCTTGGCTGCGCTTATCCGCTCGGTAACTTCCATAATCCGCGCGTAGCGTTCTTCCTTGACCGCTTCGGGCACCGGATCGGGCAGGGTGTTGGCTTGCGCGCCTTCCACCGGTTCAAACCGAAAGGCACCCACGCGGTCGAGCTGCGCTTGCTCGAGCCACTCGAGCAGATAAGTGAAATCGGCTTCGGTTTCCCCTGGGAAACCCACCACGAAGGACGATCTGATCGCGATCTCGGGGCAAATTTCGCGCCAACGCTGAAGCCGTTCAAGCACTTTGGCTTCATTCGCGGGCCGTCTCATGGCCCGGAGGACGGAGCGCGAGGCGTGCTGGAAGGGAATGTCGAGATAGGGGGTAAGCAGGCCCTCGGCCATCAAGGGGATGACCGCGTCGACGTGCGGATAGGGATAGACGTAGTGAAGGCGGATCCACGGCGGCGTGCCGTCGCTGGTATGCAATTGCCCGAGTTCGCGCGCGAGGTCGGTCATGTGAGCGCGCACCGGATGGCATTTCCACATCCGTTCCTCGTGACGGGTGTCGACACCGTATGCCGATGTGTCCTGGCTGATGACCAGCAGCTCCCTGGTCCCCGCGGCGACGAGTTTCTCTGCCTCGCGCAACACGGCGTCGATCCGCCGGCTGGCCAGCTTTCCGCGCAGGTCGGGGATGATGCAGAAGGCGCAGGAATGGTTACAGCCCTCCGATATCTTCAAGTAGCTGTAATGCCGCGGCGTCAGCTTCACATCCGGTTGCGGAATCAGGTCGATGAAAGGGCCCTGGCCCGGAGGGGCCGCCTCATGGACCGCCTCGACCACTTCCTCGTATTGATGCGCGCCGGTCACCGCGAGCACCTGAGGAAAGCGCGCCCGGATCGTGTCGGCTTCTTCGCCCATGCAGCCGGTTACGATCACGCGACCGTTTTCCGCAATCGCTTCGCCAATCGCTTCGAGGCTTTCCTCCTTGGCGGAATCGAGGAAGCCGCAGGTGTTGACCAGCACGACGTCGGCACCGGCATAATCGGGGCTCATCGCGTAGCCATCGGCGCGCAGGCGCGTAAGGATGCGTTCGGAATCGACCAGAGCCTTGGGGCAGCCGAGAGAAACCATGCCGACCTTCTTCTGGTCGGGGATCGCAGTGGTGGTAGTGTTCATGATTGCGCGCGCCCCTACACCCGATTGATCCTTTGCGCTACTGCCAAGCGCGGGCCGCGGACGAAGGGAATGGAACCTATGGGAAAGATCGACCTGACCGCAGTGTTTCTTGCCACTCTGGCCTTCTTCGCGGTCGGCGCGGTCTGGTACGGAATTCTGTTCGGCAAGCGGTGGCAGCGCGAGACGGGGATCGATGAGCCTCCGACGGGCCGCGGGATGGCCAGGATCATGGGCCTGACTCTCGCTTTCGAGATGCTGATTGTGCTGACCCTGGCGCATCTCGTTGCGCGAACCGATCCTGCGCCCCCGGTGGTCATGATTATGGCTGTGGGTTTCGCTCTGGCGGTCATGACCCCCTCGCTTGGAGATCGACTATTTCCACCGACGGAAATCGCTGGCGCTGTTCCTGATCGACGCGGGCCACTTCGCTGGTCGGGATGGCTGTGCCGGAGCTGTCCTGCTGGCTTTTCGCTAGCGGAGTGGGCTTCTCCTAAGGCGCGGCGTTTTCGGGATCGTCGCCCTCGCGCGCGCCATTCTCGGTCGGCACGATCTCGACGATGATATCGCCAACCTGCAGAGTCTGACTGGCATCTTCCCAGAACCCCAAGGCTTGCCCTCCGCGATAGACGCGCAGTCCTTGTCCACCGCTGTCGAGGGCAGAAATCGGCTTGCCCACTTCGCGATCCCGCACCGGCCTCTCAATCAATTGGACGCGACCGGAGACCGAGGCGAGATCGGCGAGGTAATCAGCGATATGCTCGCCCTTGGCGCTGCCTGCGAGCAGCAGACCTGTGAAGCGCACCGGGTTGATGACATTGTTGGCTCCCGCCTGCCGCGCGAGCAATTCGTTGTCGTCGGCGCGGACCACGGCGCTGATCGGCACGCGAGGCGCGAGGGAGCGCGCGGTGAGCGTGATGAGGATTGTCGTATCGTCGCGGCCAGCCGATATCAGGACGTTGGCGGCTTCGGCGATGCGGACCGCCTTGAGAGTTTCATCGCGGGTGGCATCGCCTGCCATGACATTGCAGCCCAGCGCTTCGGCTTCGGTGAGCCGCTCCTCGCTCGGATCGATCACCACAATGCGCGTGGGGTCGGTGCCGCGCTCGATGAGTTCGGCGACCGCTTCGGAGCCCGAAATGCCAAAGCCCAGCACGACGATGTGGTCGCACAATTGTTCCTGGATTCGCGCCATGCGCCATTGCTCCCAAGTGCGTTTGATGAGGAAGTTATAGGCGGTTCCGACGAAGATGAAGAGCACCGCGAAACGGACCGGCGTGACGATCACCGCCTCGACCAGCCGCGCTCTATCGGAAATCGGGGCGATATCGCCGAAGCCCGTAGTGGTGATCGAGATCATCGTGAAATAGACAACATCGAGGAAGCTGACCTCGCCATCGAGATTGTCCACCAGACCTTCGCGGTCCCACCAATGGATCATCACGACCATGAAGATGAGAAACAACGCAAGGCCGAGGCGGATGCCCAGATCGCCCCAGACAGGCAGACGAACGGCGCGGCGCAGAGGCTTTGCGCCCTTCTGCATTCGTAAGCGCTGCGCCCGCCGCTCCATCACCCTTCGAAGCGCTCTGCCAAGGCGCCGAGCGAGGCGTGATGGGTCAGATCGAGCTGAAGCGGCGTCACGGCGATATAGCCTTCGTCGATCGCCTCGAGGTCGGTGCCATGGTCGAGCGTGTGTTCGATCGCCTCGAGACCGAACCAGTAATATTTGAAGCCCCGCGGGTCGCGCCCTTCGACGACTGTGCCTCTGGAATAGTCGTGGAACCCCTGCCTGACGGCACGGATTCCCCGGACTTGCGATGGGGCAAGGCGGGGAAGTTGACGTTGACGAGGGTGCGCGCAGGAAGCGGGGAGTCCAACAGCGGGCCGAGCACCTTTGCGCCCCATTCGATCGCTGCATCAAACGGAACATCGTCCGCCATGCCTTCGCGGGCGTACACTTGGCTCAACGCGATCGAGCGGACTCCTGCGAGCGCGCCCTCGATGGCTGCCGAAACCGTCCCCGAATAGGTGATGTCGTCGGCCAGATTGGCGCCCCGGTTGACGCCCGACAGAATGACGTCGGGGGGCGCGTCGATTACTTTGCGCAGGCCCATGGTCACTGCATCGGTCGGCGTCCCCGTGACCGAAAAACGCCGGTCGTCGTGTTTGCGCATCCGCACCGGGCGCGTGAGGGTCAGCGCATGGCCCATTCCCGATTGTTCCTCGTCGGGTGCGCAAATCCAGATGTCGTCGGTGAATTGCCGCGCGATCCTCTCGAGCACCGCCAATCCTGGAGCGCGAATGCCGTCGTCGTTGGTCAGCAGGATCTTCAAGGCTTCAATTCCAATCCGGATCCGTCAACGGCTCGGCTCGAGCTTTGTGAGGCCGCCCATAAAAGGCTGGAGCGCTGCGGGTATTTCGACGCTGCCATCGCCATCTGGCCGTTTTCCAGTATCGCCACCAGCGTTCGCCCGACCGCCAGTCCCGAGCCGTTGAGCGTATGGACGAAGGCGGTCTTCTTCTCTCCTTCGGGACGATAGCGCGCGTTCATTCGGCGCGCCTGGTAATCGCCGCACCAGCTGATCGAGCTTATCTCGCGATAGGCATCCTGTCCGGGAAGCCAAACTTCGAGGTCGAAGGTCTTCTTCGCCGTGGCACCCATGTCGCCAGCGCAAAGCAGCATCTTGCGATAGGGCAGGCCCAGTTCGCGCAGGATCATTCGGCACTTTCGATCATGTGCGCATGCTCCGCCTCCGATTGTTCGGGTGCGCAGACGCTGACCAACTCGACTTTCTCGAACTGGTGCTGTCGAATGAAACCCCGCGTATCGCGCCCCGCCGCGCCGGCTTCCGAGCGGAAGCAGGGAGTATGAGCAGTCATTCGGATCGGGAGTGCGGAGGCGTCGAGGATTTGCTCGCGTACGGCGTTTGTCAGGCTGACCTCGGCAGTGGGGATGAGCCAGCGACCGTCGGTGGTCTGGAAATTGTCCTCGGCGAACTTCGGCAATTGCCCGGTGCCGAACAGGGCCTCCGAACGTACCAGGAGCGGCGGCGCGCACTCGGTATAGCCTCGCTCAGCAGTCTGCCGGTCGAGCATGAATTGGCCGAGCGCGCGGTGCACCCGCGCCATGGCGCCGCGAAGGAAGGTGAACCTGGCTCCGCTGATCGCAGTACCGGTCTCGAAATCCATCCCGAGCGGAGGCCCCAGATCGGCGTGTTCGCGTGGTTGAAGATCAAAGTTTCGTCGATCCCCCCAGCGAGAGATTTCGACATTCGCCATCTCGTCGAGACCGTCGGGCACGGCGTCGGCGGGAACGTTCGGCAGGGCCGCCAGGAGCGCATCGAGTTCTTCCCCCGCGGCGCGTTCCTCGGCCTCCCAGCGGGGCATCGAGGTCTTGATCTCGGCGACTTCCGCCTTGAGTGCCTCCGCCTGGTCCTCGTCGCCGCGAGCCATTGCCTGGCCAATCGCCTTCGACGCTTCGTTGCGGCGGCTCTGCGCCTGTTGGACGCGCGTGGTGGCTTCGCGCTTGCGCGCATCGAGAGCGATGATCCGATCGGCCGCGGGGTCGACCCCGCGCTTGCGCATTGCGCTATCGAACTCGGTTGGATTGCCGCGGATGAAGGCGATGTCGTGCATGGCGGCGCGCTATGCCCTCTCGCCGAGCGCTTGGCCAGAGCCTTCCCCGGTCCCTTGAGCTTTGGTGGGCACATCATTACGCCGGGCGCGTTGATGGGCAATCGCAAACCGCCGAAGGACCGACATTTGGCCAGCAAGCCGATCGTGGCGCCGCGGCGCACCCGCTTTATCGACATCGCCGCCGGGGTGATCCGCGTGGGCCGCAAACTGGGCGCGATCGCACCGGCCCGGCTCGACAAGGAATTCCTGCTTGCGGAAGCCGTGGAATCCACTGGATTGAGCGACTTCGGCGATCGCTGGTTTGAAGGCCCCTTCGAGGTGTTGCTCGACAGCCTGAAGCGCGAGGCCCGATTGAACGCGGCTGGGGACTTCTCGGCGATGAAACAGTTCCATCATGTGTTGCGCGACCGGCTCTATGCGCAGATGTGGTTCAAGCGGCATCCCGAAATCCTCGCACGGCCTTTGAAACGTCCGGTCGTCATCGTCGGCCCGATGCGATCGGGAACCACGCGATTGCACCGGCTTCTGGCGAGCGACCGGCGTTTCGCCCATCTGCGCAGCTTCGAGACCATCAGCCCCGTCCCTCGTCCGGAATTCGAGGAGGTGCTCGCTGGCGAAAGGGAAGATTTTCGGCCGAAGCTGGCCGCCCGTATCCTGAAGGTCGCCCGGCTTGCCAACCCTCGGACGCTTTCGATCCATCCGACCGGTCCCTGCGAACCCGAGGAAGAGCTCGGCCTCCTCGTCGCAAGCATGTGGAGCATGAAGCACGACGCCCAATGGCATGTGCCTTCCTACGCGCGGTGGTGCGAAGGCACCGATCCCGCGCCTGCCTATCGGCACATGGCCGATCTCTTGCGCTTGATCGGCTGGTCGCAACAGGAATCGAGCCTGCGGCCGTGGATCCTCAAGACTCCGCAGCATATGCTCGACCTGCCGGCTCTGCTCGAGGTGTTCCCCGACGCGCGGCTGATCTTCACTCATCGCGACCCGAAGCAGGTCGTCGGCAGTGCGGCCTCGCTCGCGTGGAATCAGCGGATCATATATTCGGATCATGGTGATCCCGGCCGGACCGGGCGCGAGTGGCTGAACAAGACCGCGAGCATGATCGAGCGAATGCGCGCCGCCCGCGACACCATTCCGGATGACCGAATGATCGACATCCAATATGAGGACATGGAAACCGACTGGCGCGGGACCATGGCCCGGATCTATCGCTTCCTCGGGCTCGAGATCGGCCCGGCTCTTCCGGGAATGGAGCACTATCTTGCCCGATCGGCTGCGCTCAAGCGCACCCCGCATCGCTACAGTCTGGAGGAATTCGGATTGTCGGAAGCCGAGGTCGACGATCGCTTTGCCGACTATACGGAGACCTACGGCATTCCGGTAGGAGGTGAAATTCGTCCCGGTCGGCGGTCGGAGCAAGGCTGAAAGGGGCCGGGCGCGGCCCGTCCCCTCTCGTCTCGTTGTCGTGCCGCCGCAGGGTTGCAGAGCTGGTTCAGAACTTGATCTGGCCGGTCACGTAAATTCGCCGCGGATCGCCGTAGAAGCCAGTCAGATTGCCTTCGAGTCCGAGCACCGTTGCGGTCACGAAATCATAGCCCGAAACGATGTAGCGTTTGTCGAACAGGTTCTTGCCGTGAACCCCGACCGACCAGCGATCGCTGTCGTCGGTGTAGACCACGCTCGCATCGACCAGCGCGAACCCGTCCTGATCGAGCGGACCGGGGAGCTCGAACTGGCTCGATCCGACCGCAGCGAGACCGAGCCGAGGAGATCGAGCATCCCGGTGGCGACCGGTAGACCGAGATCGAAACCAGCGTTGGCGGTGATGTCGGGGGTGTTCTGGAACACTCTCTGATCGGCCACGTCATTGCCGAAGGAATCGATGAAAGTGTTGTATTTCGCGTCGAGAATGCCCAGCGCCCAATTGAAGTTGAGACGGCTTCCAAGCCGGCAAAGTCCTTCCCGACCAGTGCTCGGCCTTCGAACTCGATGCCGTTGACATCGGCATCGCCAGCGTTGGAGGTGATCCCGATGAAGCTGTCGTTGGTGCCGTCGCCATTGCTGTCGAAGCCCACCGAGCCGGGTAACTGCACGTCGGTGTAATCGCCCTTGAATGCGGCCAGGCTCACGAACAGCCGGTCGTCGAGCAGCGAAGCCTTCCAGCCGATCTCGTAGCTGTCGACCTTTTCAGGGGAGAAGCTGAGAAAGGCGAACTGATCGGCGTAATCGATATCACCGTCGCCATCGAGGTCGGGTGCGGCGTCGACTGGCCGCGCGGATCGAAGCCGCCGCCCTTGAAGCCCTTGGAATAGGTAAAATACAGCAGGTGATCTTCGCTCGGCTTGAATGCCAGCGAAGCGCGGGGCGTGAACTCCTTGAAGGTTTCGCTACCGGTGAAATCGCTGGTGACCGCGATGGGGACGCCGCTGCCGTCGAACAGGTCGGAGAAGCCTCCCGCGAAAGTGGTCCGCAGTATGCGGCTGTTACGCGTGTCCCAGGTATAGCGGCCGCCGAGCGAGAGGCTCAGCTGGTCGGTGATGTCGTAGGTGAAGTCACCGAAGATCGACCATGTCTCGGTCGCGACGTCGCCAAGCGTCTGCGCATCAGTCCGGGGATGCCGACCGCGGGCAGGGCGCCGGTGGTGAACAACGCCACGTCGAAGGCGGTGAAGGCATTGGCGTCGAGATAAGGCCCCAGTACCCCGAAAGCCGGTCGCTCTCATAGAGCAGTTGCAATTCCTGGCTAACTGATCGTTGTTGTAGATCGCCGGAACATCGAGATCGGATTGAGGCAGGCTGTCGAAGTCGATCGGCGTGGTCGAGGAATCCTCGCGGTAGCCGGTGATCGACTTGACCGTCAGGCGTCGCTCAACTCGTAGGCGATGGTGAGGCCGCCACCATAGGCCTCGACCGACTGCTCGACGACATCGAGACCCGCGCGTGTATCGTAGACGTTGTCGAGCACCGGCGCACCGAGAACCTGCCCACCAGCACCGATGTCCCTGACGGGGATCCGAATTGTCCTTCACATAATCGCCAGCGAGGCGGATGAAGAGCGGACCGTCCTCGAATTCGATCGTACCGCGCGCCGCCCAGACGTCCTTGTTGTAGTTCTCGACCCCGGGCTGTACGAGATTGTCGCCGAAACCGCCCCGCGACAGCGCGCGCCGCTCACACCCACCCTGAAGCTCTCGCTCAGCGGGGTGGAAGCAGTCACGATCAGATCGGCCTGGTTGTAGGAACCATAAGTGCCGCGGACCTTGACCTCGGTTTCCTCCGGCAGGCGGGCGGTGACGTATTTGATGGCGCCGCCAATGGTGTTGCGGCCATAGAGCGTCCCCGCGGTCCGCGGAGTACTTCGATCCGTTCGACGTCGTAGACATCGAGCACTGCCGCCTGGGGACGATTGAGTAGACATCGTCGACGTAGAGCCCGACGCCGGCTTCGAAGCCCGCGACCGGATCCTGTTGGCCGACACCGCGGATGAAGGCGGTCAGGGTAGTGTTGGTGCCGCGGCTGACTTCGAGCGTCAGATTGGGAACTTCTTGCGCGATTTCGGTCAGTTCTGTCGTTCCGTTCTTCGCAAGCTGCTCGCCCGAAATAGCGGAGACGGAAAGCGGCACGTCGGTGAGGCGCTCTTCCCGGCGACGTGCGGTGACGATGATGACGTTTTCGTCGCCTTTCTCCTGCGCCGCGACGGCGGCATCGTCGGCTTGGGCCCAAGCCGGGGCAGCCGTAATAGCAGCGGCCGGGCCGCTTGCGCAGAGGATCGCCTTGGAAATTCTTGCATAAGCCACGATCGGTATCTCCCTCCCGAATTCATCTTTCGAAAGGAGCGATACTGAAACGTGAACCACCTTTCAAGTTTGAACTTGCGGCGGGGTCAGCAGCGACCTATCCCCGAGGCCGGAGCGGGGACCGAGGAGATGTGCGAGATGCCAACGACGCTCACCACCACGCCCGGCAAGATGCCGCGGACCGAAAGAGGTCGTCGAACCTTGCGCAAGCTGCTCGATGCGGCGGCGAAGGAATTCGCTGAAAGCGGCTATCACGAGGCATCGATCAGCGCGATCACGCGCCGGGCCGGCGTGGCACTGGGCAGCTTCTACACCTATTTCGACAGCAAGGATGCGATTTTCCGCGCGCTCGTCTCGGATATGAGCGAGGCGGTGGGGAGGGTGGCGCGTGAAGCGATCGAGCCGGGCATGGGGGCCATCGAAGTGGAGCGGGTGGCCCTCGGGGCGTTCCTCGAATTCGCGGCTGCGAATAAGGCGCTCTACAGGATTATCGACGAGGCCGAGTTCGTCGACCCCGAGAGCTATCGTATTCACTACGAGACCGTTGGCAAACGCATTGCGGAGCGCCTTTCTTCAGGTGCTGCTGCGGGGGAGCTGCGCGCCGGGCTAGGTGAGCCCGAGGCCTGGGCGGTGATGGGCATGAACGTCTTTCTCGGTCTGCGTTATGCGATCTGGGCGCGCCAAGGTGACCCGCCCTGCGAACAGGTTGCGAGTCGAGCCAGCGGGATCCTGACGAAGGGACTGGCGGTCCCAGCCAAGCCTTAGGACAAGGAACTAGGCAGCTGCGGATCGGTTGATGGGCAAAGGAGATTCCATATGATCGGCAAGCTACTCGGAGCATTTGCGGGCGACAGGCTCGCCAAGCAGACCGGCACCATCGGCGGTGCCAGCGGCGCCGCACTCGGCGTGTTGGCGACGACCATCCTCAGGCGCGTGAGCCTGCCCGCGATGGTCGCGCTCGGGGTGGGAGGCTATGCCGTCAAGAAATACCTCGACAAGCAGGATCGCCAATCGCCGGACGATGCTTCGCCGAGCGCGCAGCCGCCGAAAACCTCGACCGCTCCTGCGTCGGCCTGATCCCAGCATTCGCCAAGCTGTCCAGACGACTCGCGCCTGTCGGCCTCCGCGCATCGAGGTTGGGGTCGCGGAAACCGCAGTGGGGATATTGGTGGGCGCGACAGGGATTGAACCTGTGACCCCACCCGTGTGAAGG
>CAWHHN010000002.1:0-416299 GCA_963829325.1 uncultured Alphaproteobacteria bacterium | reverse complement strand
AAGCTACCTGGAAAAAATTTTGTTCGCCCAGCCTTCAGCGTTTCGGCGGCGTAGATATCGATATAACTCGACGGTACATCGCTGCGTCCAGGCATGGATTGTTGCACGCCATCGATCGTGAACTCGTGCCCGATCACTATGGCCTTGCCAGAGATATCCCGAGCTGACTCTTGGCGCTGCCGCGGCCTTTCTTGATAGAGGCCAATGAAACTACTGGTAGGTTTTCGGGTGCGAAGCCTAATCGATCGGAAACGAGCCGATCGCATTTGGGGAATTGCCTGCCAAAGCAGATCCGAAGGCTCGCCTTGTGCTTGTACCAAATCGATAGGAATGCTGCGCACTCCAAGCGAAGCCGAGGAAATTTCGATCTGTCTGATTACTTACGACGCGTTCAGCGGTGCCAGCGATAGCGTTCGAGGTTGAGACGAATGTACCAGATCCATCTGGTGCCGGAACCAACTTGTCTACGAGCGCAACTCGCGGGCCGAGATCAGCGATCGCACGTGCCAGTCGCTTGTCAGCTTGCCGATTGGTCGACGGCTCAAACGTGATGTCAATGTATATTTTTCCGACGCCGCGGCGGTCTAGTTCTTCCAGCGCTTCCGCGAGCTCGATCCTGCGGTGACCCATCTCTGGGTCGTTCATGAGACGGTCTGCTCCAACGAATACGATATCGCCGGAAGGTCGGTGTTCGGAAATCTTTGATTGAGCAAGCCAGAGGAACTGGTCCACCGGTTCGACCAGCATGACGACAAACATGCACAGGGCTACCGCGGCCCACCACGCTACGTGACGCAGCCGTTCGGCAAGGCGGCCGCTGAACAGCGAACGCACGCGATCCGGGATCAACCGGGCGAATTCAAGGCGCGTCCTTCACGCATTGAACACCTTATGGCGCCCTTAAGTTTAAGAAACCGTTAGACGAGCCTCGCGCAAACCAGCGCGAAGTGCGGAACTCTTGGATCGCAGTGGTTAATCCGGCCTTAGGCCCGGGGGCTGACGCAAGCGGTGGTCGACAGTTTGTGAGCGCCCTGCATATGACTTTCTGTAACGAAATTAAGTCTCTGAAGTATAGTAGACTCCGTTTTCGTCACCGTCACCCGGCGCCCGGCTACGGCAAGGCTTGCGGCTGGCGATTGCGCCGAACAGATCGTGCGCATCGCTGTCCTCGATCAGGACCTTGACCACATCGCCCTGGGCCACCGTGGCGGACGTTGCGCAGAAATACCGCGCCATCGATCTCGGGCGCGTCGGCCTCGCTGCGGCCCGTCGCGCCAACATCGCCGTCTTCGTCGGGCTCGCCCACGTCGTCGATAATCACTGGGATGGTCCGCCCGACTTTGGCCGCCAGCTTGGCTGCGCTTATCCGCTCGGTAACTTCCATAATCCGCGCATAGCGTTCTTCCTTCACCGCTTCGGGCACCGGATCGGGCAGGGTGTTGGCTTGCGCGCCTTCCACCGGTTCAAACCGAAAGGCACCCACGCGGTCGAGCTGCGCTTGCTCGAGCCACTCGAGCAGATAAGTGAATCGGCTTCGGTTTCCCCTGGGAAACCCACCACGAAGGACGATCTGATCGCGATCTCGGGGGCAAATTTCGCGCCAACGCTGAAGCCGTTCAAGCACTTTGGCTTCATTCGCGGGCCGTCTCATGGCCCGGAGGACGGAGCGCGAGGCGTGCTGGAAGGGAATGTCGAGATAGGGGTAAGCAGGCCCTCGGCCATCAAGGGGATGACCGCGTCGACGTGCGGATAGGGATAGACGTAGTGAAGGCGGATCCACGGCGGCGTGCCGTCGCTGGTATGCAATTGCCCGAGTTCGCGCGCGAGGTCGGTCATGTGAGCGCGCACCGGATGGCATTTCCACATCCGTTCCTCGTACGGGTGTCGACACCGTATGCCGATGCGTCCTGGCTGATGACCAGCAGCTCCCTGGTCCCCGCGGCGACGAGTTTCTCTGCCTCGCGCAACACGGCGTCGATCCGCCGGCTGGCCAGCTTTCCGCGCAGGTCGGGATGATGCAGAAGGCGCAGGAATGGTTACAGCCCTCCGATATCTTCAAGTAGCTGTAATGCCGCGGCGTCAGCTTCACATCCGGTTGCGGAATCAGGTCGATGAAAGGGCCCTGGCCCGGAGGGGCCGCCTCATGGACCGCCTCGACCACGTCCTCGTATTGATGCGCGCCGGTCACCGCGAGCACCTGAGGAAAGCGCGCCCGGATCGTGTCGGCTTCTTCGCCGATGCAGCCGGTTACGATCACGCGACCGTTTTCCGCAATCGCTTCGCCAATCGCTTCGAGGCTTTCCTCCTTGGCGGAATTGAGGAAGCCGCAGGCGTTGACCAGCACGACGTCGGCACCGGCATAATCGGGGCTCATCGCGTAGCCATCGGCGCGCAGGCGGGTAAGGATGCGTTCGGCATCGACCAGAGCCTTGGGGCAGCCGAGAGAAACCATGCCGACCTTCTTCTGGTCGGGGATCGCAGTGGTGGTAGTGTTCATGATTGCGCGCGCCCCTACACCCGATTGATCCTTTGCGCTACTGCCAAGCGCGGGCCGCGGACGAAGGGAATGGAACCTATGGGAAAGATCGACCTGACCGCAGTGTTTCTTGCCACTCTGGCCTTCTTCGCGGTCGGCGCGGTCTGGTACGGAATTCTGTTCGGCAAGCGGTGGCAGCGCGAGACGGGGATCGATGAGCCTCCGACGGGCCGCGGGATGGCCAGGATCATGGGCCTGACTTTCGCTTTCGAGATGCTGATTGTGCTGACCCTGGCGCATCTCGTTGCGCGAACCGATCCTGCGCCCCCGGTGGTCATGATGATGGCTGTGGGTTTCGCTCTGGCGGTCATGACCCCCTTGCTAGGAATTAACTATCTCCACCAACGGAAATCGCTGGCGCTGTTCCTGATAGACGCGGGGCACTTCGTGGTCGGGATGGCTGCTGCCGGAGCCGTCCTGCTGGCTTTTCGCTAGCGGAGTGGGCTTCTCCTAAGGCGCGGCGTTTTCGGGATCGTCGCCCTCGCGCGCGCCATTCTCGGTCGGCACGATCTCGACGATGATATCGCCAACCTGCAGAGTTTGACTGGCATCTTCCCAGAACCCCAAGGCTTGCCCTCCGCGATAGACGCGCAGTCCTTGTCCACCGCTGTCGAGGGCAGAAATCGGCTTGCCCACTTCGCGATCCCGCACCGGCCTCTCAATTAATTGGACGCGACCGGAGACCGAGGCGAGATCGGCGAGGTAATCAGCGATATGCTCGCCCTTGGCGCTGCCTGCGAGCAGCAGACCGGTGAAGCGCACCGGGTTGATGACATTGTTGGCTCCCGCCTGCCGCGCGAGCGATTTATTGTCGTCGGCGCGGACCACGGCGCTGATCGGCACGCGAGGCGCGAGGGAGCGCGCGGTGAGCGTGATGAGGATCGTCGTATCGTCGCGGCCAGCCGATATCAGGACGTTGGCGGCTTCGGCGATGCGGACCGCCTTGAGAGTTTCATCGCGGGTGGCATCGCCTGCCATGACATTGCAGCCCAGCGCTTCGGCTTCGGTGAGCCGCTCCTCGCTCGGATCGATCACCACAATGCGCGTAGGGTCGGTGCCGCGCTCGATGAGTTCGGCGACCGCTTCGGAGCCCGAAATGCCAAAGCCCAGCACGACGATGTGGTCGCACAATTGTTCCTGGATTCGCGCCATGCGCCATTGCTCCCAAGTGCGTTTGATGAGGAAGTTATAGGCGGTTCCGACGAAGATGAAGAGCACCGCGAAACGGACCGGCGTGACGATCACCGCCTCGACCAGCCGCGCTCTATCGGAAATCGGGGCGATATCGCCGAAGCCCGTAGTGGTGATCGAGATCATCGTGAAATAGACAACATCGAGGAAGCTGACCTCGCCATCGAGATTGTCCACCAGACCTTCGCGGTCCCACCAATGGATCATCACGACCATGAAGATGAGAAACAACGCAAGGCCGAGGCGGATGCCCAGATCGCCCCAGACAGGCAGACGAACGGCGCGGCGCAGAGGCTTTGCGCCCTTCTGCATTCGTAAGCGCTGCGCCCGCCGCTCCATCACCCTTCGAAGCGCTCTGCCAAGGCGCCGAGCGAGGCGTGATGCGTCAGATCGAGCTGAAGCGGCGTCACGGCAATATAGCCTTCGTCGATCGCCTCGAGGTCGGTGCCATGGTCGAGCGTGTGTTCGATCGCCTCGAGACCGAACCAGTAATATTTGAAGCCCCGCGGGTCGCGCCCTTCGACAACTGTGCCTCTCGAATAGTCGTGGAACCCCTGCCTGACGGCACGGATTCCCCGGACTTGCGATGCGGGCAAGGCGGGGAAGTTGACGTTGACGAGGGTGCGCGCAGGAAGCGGGGAGTCCAACAGCGGGCCGAGCACCTTTGCGCCCCATTCGATCGCTGCATCAAACGGAACATCGTCCGCCATGCCTTCGCGGGCGTACACTTGGCTCAACGCGATCGAGCGGACTCCTGCGAGCGCGCCCTCGATGGCTGCCGAAACCGTCCCCGAATAGGTGATGTCGTCGGCCAGATTGGCGCCCCGGTTGACGCCCGACAGAATGACGTCGGGGGGCGCGTCGATTACTTTGCGCAAGCCCATGGTCACTGCATCGGTCGGCGTCCCCGTGACCGAAAAACGCCGGTCGTCGTGTTCGCGCATCCGCACCGGGCGCGTGAGGGTCAGCGCATGGCCCATTCCCGATTGTTCCTCGTCGGGTGCGCAAATCCAGATGTCGTCGGTGAATTGCCGCGCGATCCTCTCGAGCACCGCCAATCCTGGAGCGCGAATGCCGTCGTCGTTGGTAAGCAGGATCTTCAAGGCTTCAATTCCAATCCGGATCCGTCAACGGCTCGGCTCGAGCTTTGTGAGGCCGCCCATAAAAGGCTGGAGCGCTGCGGGTATTTCGACGCTGCCATCGACCATCTGGCCGTTTTCCAGTATCGCCACCAGCGTTCGCCCGACCGCCAGTCCCGAGCCGTTGAGCGTATGGACGAAGGCGGTCTTCTTCTCTCCTTCGGGACGATAGCGCGCATTCATTCGGCGCGCCTGGTAATCGCCGCACCAGCTGATCGAGCTTATCTCGCGATAGGCATCCTGTCCGGGAAGCCAAACTTCGAGGTCGAAGGTCTTCTTCGCCGTGGCACCCATGTCGCCAGCGCAAAGCAGCATCTTGCGATAGGGCAGGCCCAGTTCGCGCAGGATCAATTCGGCACTTTCGATCATGTGCGCATGCTCCGCCTCCGATTGTTCGGGTGCGCAGACGCTGACCAACTCGACTTTCTCGAACTGGTGCTGTCGAATGAAACCCCGCGTATCGCGCCCGGCCGCGCCGGCTTCCGAGCGGAAGCACGGAGTATGAGCAGTCATTCGGATCGGGAGTGCGGAGGCGTCGAGGATTTGCTCGCGTACGGCGTTTGTCAGGCTGACCTCGGCCGTGGGGATAAGCCAGCGACCGTCGGTGGTCTGGAAGTTGTCCTCGGCAAACTTGGGCAATTGCCCGGTGCCGAACAGGGCCTCCGAACGTACCAGGAGCGGCGGCGCGCACTCGGTATAGCCTCGCTCAGCAGTCTGCCGGTCGAGCATGAACTGACCGAGCGCGCGGTGCACCCGCGCCATGGCGCCGCGAAGGAAGGTGAACCTGGCTCCGCTGATCGCAGTACCGGTCTCGAAATCCATCCCGAGCGGAGGCCCCAGATCGGCGTGTTCGCGTGGTTGAAAATCAAAGTTTCGTCGATCCCCCCAGCGAGAGATTTCGACATTGGCCATCTCGTCGAGACCGTCGGGCACGGCGTCGGCGGGAACGTTCGGCAGGGCCGCCAGGAGCGCATCGAGTTCTTCCCCCGCGGCGCGTTCCTCGGCCTCCCAGCGGGGCATCGAGGTCTTGATCTCGGCGACTTCCGCCTTGAGTGCCTGCGCCTGGCCCTCGTCGCCGCAAGCCATTGCCTGGCCAATCGCCTTCGACGCTTCGTTGCGGCGGCTCTGCGCCTGTTGGACGCGCGTGGTGGCTTCGCGCTTGCGCGCGTCGAGAGCGATGATCCGATCGGCCGCGGGATCGACCCCGCGCTTGCGCATTGCGCTATCGAACTCGGTTGGATTGCCGCGGATGAAGGCGATGTCATGCATGGCGGCGCGCTATGCCCTCTCGCCGAGCGCTTGGCCAGAGCCTTCCCCGGTCCCTTGAGCTTTGGTGGGCACATCATTACGCCGGGCGCGTTGATGGGCAATCGCAAACCGCCGAAGGACCGACATTTGGCCAGCAAGCCGATCGTGGCGCCGCGGCGCACCCGCTTTATCGACATCGCCGCCGGGGTGATCCGCGTGGGCCGCAAACTGGGCGCGATCGCACCGGCCCGGCTCGACAAGGAATTCCTGCTTGCGGAAGCCGTCGAATCCACTGGATTGAGCGACTTCGGCGATCGCTGGTTTGAAGGCCCCTTCGAGGTGTTGCTCGACAGCCTGAAGTGCGAGGCCCGGTTGAACGCGGCCGGGGACTTCTCGGCGATGAAACAGTTCCATCATGTGTTGCGCGACCGGCTCTATGCGCAGATGTGGTTAAAGCGGCATCCCGAAATCCTCGCACGGCCTTTGAAACGTCCGGTCGTCATCGTCGGCCCGATGCGATCGGGAACCACGCGATTGCACCGGCTTCTGGCGAGCGACCGGCGTTTCGCCCATCTGCGCAGCTTCGAGACCATCAGCCCCGTCCCTCGTCCGGAATTCGAAGAGGTGCTCGCTGGCGAAAGGGAAGATTTTCGGCCGAAGCTGGCCGCTCGTATCCTGAAGGTCGCCCGGCTTGCCAACCCTCGGACGCTTTCGATTCATCCGACCGGTCCCTGCGAACCCGAGGAAGAGCTCGGCCTTCTCGTGGCAAGCATGTGGAGCATGAAGCACGACGCCCAATGGCATGTGCCTTCCTACGCGCGGTGGTGCGAAGGCACCGATCCCGCGCCTGCCTATCGGCACATGGCCGATCTCTTGCGCTTGATCGGCTGGTCGCAACAGGAATTGAGCCTGCGGCCGTGGATCCTCAAGACTCCCCAGCATATGCTCGACCTGCCGGCTCTGCTCGAGGTGTTCCCCGACGCCCGCCTGATCTTCACTCATCGCGACCCGAAGCAGGTTGTCGGCAGTGCGGCCTCGCTCGCGTGGAATCAGCAGATCATATATTCGGATCATGGTGATCCCGGCCGGACCGGGCGCGAGTGGCTGAACAAGACCGCGAGCATGATCGAGCGAATGCGCGCCGCCCGCGACACCATTCCCGATGGCCGAATGATCGACATCCAATATGAGGACATGGAAACCGACTGGCGCGGGACCATGTCCCGGATCTATCGCTTCCTCGGGCTCGAGATCGACCCGGCTCTTCCGGGAATGGAGCGCTATGTTGCCCGATCGGCTGCGCTCAAGCGCACCCCGCACCGCTACAGTCTGGCAGAATTCGGATTGTCGGAAGCCGAGGTCGACGATCGCTTTGCCGACTATACGGAGACCTACGGCATTCCGGCAGGAGGTGAAATTCGCTCCGGTCGGCGGGCGGAGCAAGGTTGAAAGGGGCCGGGCACGACCCGTCCCCTCTCGTCTCGTTGTCGTGCGGCCGCAGGGTTGCGGCGGTGGTTCAGAACTTGATCTGGCCGGTCACGAAGATTCGCCGCGGATCGCCGTAGAAGCCAGTCAGATTGCCTTCGAGGCCGAGCACCGTTGCGGTCACGAAATCATAGCCCGAAACGATGTAGCGCTTGTCGAACAGGTTCTTGCCGTGAACCCCGACCGACCAGCGATCGCTGTCGTCGGCGTAGACCACGCTCGCATCGACCAGCGCGAAACCGTCCTGATCGAGCGGACCGGGGAGCTCGAACTGGCTCGAGTCCGACCGCAGCGACACCGAGCCGAGGAAGTCGAGCATGCCGGTGGCGACCGGTAGACCGAGATCGAAACCAGCGTTGGCGGTGATGTCGGGGGTATTCTGGAACACTCTCTGATCGGCCACGTCATTGCCGAAGGAATCGATGAAAGTGTTGTATTTCGCGTCGAGAATGCCCAGCGCCCAATTGAAGTTGAGACGGCTTCCAAGCCCGGCAAAATCCTTGCCGACCAGTGCTCGGCCTTCGAATTCGATGCCGTTGACATCGGCATCGCCAGCGTTGGAGGTGATCCCGATGAAACTGTCGTTGGTGCCGTCGCCATTGCTGTCGAAGCCCACCGAGCCGGGTATCTGCACGTCCGTGTAATCGCCCTTGAATGCGGCCAGGCTCACGAACAGCCTGTCGTCGAGCAATGAGGCCTTCCAGCCGATCTCGTAGCTGTCGACCTTTTCAGGAGAGAAGCTGAGAAACGCGAACTGGTCGGCGTAATCGATGTCACCGTCGCCATCGAGGTCGGGTGCGGCCGTCGACTGGCCGCGCGGATCGAAGCCGCCGCCCTTGAAGCCCTTGGAATAGGTAAAATACAGCAGGTGATCTTCGCTCGGCTTGAATGCGAGCGAGGCGCGGGGCGTGAACTCCTTGAAGGTTTCACTACCGGTGAAATCGCTGGTCACCGCGATGGGGACGCCGCTGCCGTCGAACAGGTCGGAGAAGCCGCCCGCAAAAGTGGTCCGCAGAATGCGGCTGTTGCGCGTGTCCCAGGTATAGCGGCCGCCAAGCGAGAGGCTCAGCTGGTCGGTGATGTCGTAGGTGAAGTCACCGAAGATCGACCATGTCTCGGTCGCGACGTCGCCAAGCGTCTGCGCATTCAGTCCGGGGATGCCGACCGCGGGCAGGGCACCGGTGGTGAACAACGCCACGTCGAAGGCGGTGAAGGCATTGGCGTCGAGATAATAGGCGCCAAGTACCCCCGAAAGCCGGTCGCTCTCATAGAGCAGTTGCAATTCCTGGCTGAACTGGTCGTTGTTGTAGATTGCCGGAACATCGAGATCGGATTGAGGCAGGCTGTCGAAGTCGATTGGCGTGGTCGAGGAATCCTCGCGGTAGCCGGTGATCGACTTGACAGTCAGACCGTCGCTCAACTCGTAGGCGATGGTGAGGCCGCCACCATAGGCTTCGACCGACTGCTCGACGACATCGAGGCCTGCGCGCGTATCGTAGACGTTGTCGAGAACCGGCGCACCCGAGAACCTGCCCACCAGCAGGCGATGTCCCTGACGGGGATCAGAATTGTCCTTCACATAATCGCCAGCGAGGCGGACGAAGAGCGGGCCGTCCTCGAATTCGATCGTGCCGCGCGCCGCCCAGACGTCCTTGTTGTAGTTCTCGACCCCGGGCTGAACGAGATTGTCGCCGAAACCGCCCCGCGACAGACGCGCGCCGCTCACACCCACCCTGAAGCTCTCGCTCAGCGGGGTCGAAGCAGTCACGATCAGGTCGGCCTGGTCGTAGGAACCATAAGTGCCGCGGACCTTGACCTCGGTTTCCTCCGGCAGGCGGGCGGTGACATATTTGATGGCGCCGCCAATGGTGTTGCGGCCATAGAGTGTCCCCTGCGGTCCGCGGAGCACTTCAATCCGTTCGACGTCGTAGACATCGAGCACCGCCGCCTGGGGACGGTTGAGGTAGACATCGTCGACGTAGAGCCCGACGCCGGCTTCGAAGCCTGCGACCGGATCCTGTTGGCCGACACCGCGGATGAAGGCGGTCAGGGTAGTGTTGGTGCCGCGGCTGACTTCGAGCGTCAGATTGGGGACTTCTTGCGCGATTTCGGTCAGTTCGGTCGTTCCGTTCTTCGCAAGCTGCTCGCCCGAAATAGCGGAGACAGAAAGCGGCACGTCGGTGAGGCGCTCTTCGCGGCGACGTGCAGTAACGATGATGACGTTTTCGTCGCTTTTTTCCTGCGCCGCGAGGGCCGCATCTCCGGCTTGGGCCCAAGCCGGGGCAGCCGTCAGAGCAGCGGTCGCACCGCTTGCGCAGAGGATCGCCTTGGAAATTCTTGCATAAGCCACGATCGGTATCTCCCTCCCGAATTCATCTTTCGAAAGGAGCGATACTGAAACTTGAACCACCTTTCAAGTTTGAACTTGCGGCCAGGTCCGCAGCGACCTATCCCCGAGACCGGAGCGGGGACCGAGGAGATGTGCGAGATGCCAACGACGCTCACCAGCACGCCCGGCAAGATGCCGCGGACCGAAAGAGGTCGTCGAACCTTGCGCAAGCTGCTCGATGCGGCGGCGAAGGAATTCGCCGAAAGCGGTTACCACGAGGCATCGATCAGCGCGATCACGCGCCGGGCCGGCGTGGCACTGGGCAGCTTCTACACCTATTTCGACAGCAAGGATGCGATTTTCCGCGCGCTCGTCTCGGATATGAGCGAGGCGGTGGGGCGGGTAGCGCGCGAAGCGATCGAGCCGGGCATGGGAGCCATCGAAGTGGAGCGGGTGGCCCTCGGGGCATTTCTCGAATTCGCGGCCGCGAATAAGGCGCTCTACAGGATTATCGACGAGGCCGAGTTCGTCGACCCCGAGAGCTATCGTATTCACTACGAGACCGTTGGCAAACGCATTGCGGAGCGCCTTTCTTCAGGTGCTGCTGCGGGGGAGCTGCGCGCCGGGCTAGGTGAGCCCGAAGCCTGGGCGGTGATGGGCATGAACGTCTTTCTCGGTCTGCGTTATGCGATCTGGGCGCGCCAAGGTGACCCGCCCTGCGAACAGGTTGCGAGTTGAGCCAGCGGGATCCTGACGAAGGGACTGGCGGTCCCAGCCAAGCCTTAGGACAAGGAACTAGACAGCTGCGGATCGGTTGATGGGCAAAGGAGATTCCATATGATCGGCAAGCTACTCGGAGCATTTGCGGGCGACAGGCTCGCCAAGCAGACCGGCACCATCGGCGGTGCCAGCGGCGCCGCACTCGGCGTGTTGGCGACGACCATCCTCAGGCGGGTGAGCCTGCCCGCGATGGTCGCGCTCGGGGTGGGAGGCTATGCCGTCAAGAAATACCTCGACAAGCAGGATCGCCAATCGCCGGACGATGCTTCGCCGAGCGCGCAGCCGCCGAAAACCTCGACCGCTCCTGCGTCGGCCTGATCCCAGCATTCGCCAAGCTGTCCAGACGACTCGCGCCTGTCGGCCTCCGCGCATCGAGGTTGGGGTCGCGGAAACCGCAGTGGGGATATTGGTGGGCGCGACAGGGATTGAACCTGTGACCCCACCCGTGTGAAGGGTGTGCTCTACCGCTGAGCTACGCGCCCGCCCATCGCTTGCTGCGTTGGGGCAGGGGCGCGCCTTTACGGTGCGAATCGCGCGATGGCAAGCGCACTGTCAGCGCAGCAGCGTGATCAGCCGCGCGAGCCATCCGTCGAGCGTCGCCGTGCCAGCGGAGGTAGGGCTGGCATGGACGGCGCCGGTGGTCGGACAGGCCAGGCAATAGGCCTGGGCGCCGCGCGCTCCCAAAAGGCGGCGGGCATCGCCGGCAATGCGGTCGACAAGCTCCGTCTGCCCGTGCGCCATACGCGCGAAGACATCGCCGCCGCCTGCATCCTCTCCGTCGCCGATCAGCCAGCTGCGCAACAGCGTATCGTAGGCCGAAGGCTCGGCGCCGAGGTAGCGGATGTGCCAATCGCCTCCCAGATCGGCCTGCGCCGCCGTCCATGCCAGCGCCTCTTCCATTCCGCCGTATTCATCGACCAGCCGAAGCTGGCGCGCCGTGCCCCCGTCCCACACGCGGCCCTGACCGATTCGATCGACCTGATCGCGGGTCATTCCCCTGGCTTCGCCGACCCGTTCGAGAAAATCCTCGTAGCCGTTGTCGATGAATGCCTGCATGATGGCGTCGGTCTCGGGGGTGAAGCCGCCGATGATGTCGGGCTGACCCGACAAGGGCGTGGTCCTGACGCCGTCGCTCGTCACGCCGATACTCGCTGCCGTTTCTTCGAAGGTCGGAATGACCGCGAAAATACCGATCGAGCCGGTGATCGTTTCAGGTTCCGCGAAGATACGATCGGCAGGTGTCGAGACCCAATAACCGCCGCTCGCCGCGACATTGGCCATCGAAACGGCAATCGGAATGTCCCTTGCCTTGTGGCGCAGGATCGCCTCGCGGATGCGTTCGCTCGCCAGCACCGACCCGCCCGGCGAATTGACCCTTACGACCAGCCCGGCAAGATCCTCGTCGAGCGCGTCGTCGAGCAGTTCGGCAATGCGATCGCCCCCGGCGGTTCCAGGCCCCGCTTCACCATCGACGATTTCCCCCGCGATGGTAACGACGCCGATCGGTTTGCCCGCGGTGTCGAGCGGTTTGTCGGCGAGCCATGCGGAAAGCTGGGTGTGCGGATAGGCATTCGGGCCATCGCCCCAATCGTCTCTGCCCACCACTTCGACCACGCGCGCTTCGAAATCGGCACGGCTGCCGAGCCGGTCGACAAGGCCCGCCTGTTTGGCCGCCCCCGCCAGATCGCCGTGGGCTGCCGCAATCCATTCGACCGGCTGCTTGGTGATCCGCTCGATGTCGGCCGCCGGGCGTGCCTTCTTGAGGTTGGCGCGATATTCTTCCCACAGCGTTTCAAGGAGCGCGCGAGCATTCTCCCGCGCGGGGTCGGACATGCCGGCGCGGCTGTATGGTTCGACCGCGCTCTTGTATTGGCCCACCTTGTAGATCCGCGCGTTGACCTTCAGCCGATCGAGCAGACCCGCGTAGTAGAGGTTTTCTCCGCCCGGCCCCCTGATGATCGCGCCGCCGAGCGGATTGACCCACACCTCGCTCGCGTGCGCGGCAAGCGACAGGCCATCGTCGGTGTAGGCGGTGGCATAGGACAACACCGGCTTGTTCGCCGCGCGCACGCGGTCGAGCGCCTCGCCGATCGATTGCAGATGGACCTGCCCGCCGCCGAGAAAGCGGTCCAGATCGAGCACGACGGCGCTAATCCGCTCGTCCTTCGCCGCCTCGTCGAGAGCATGGACGAGATCGCGCGCCTGAAACTCGCCGACCGGTGCCTGACCCGAGAGCAGGGTCTCTATCGGATCGATCCGGCTGCGCTCCTCGACCACCCCTCCATCGAGTTCGAGCAGAAGCGCACCATCGCGCACCGCTGCCGGGCTTGGCCGTGCGGTCAGTACGGCAAAGAGAACGGCAAAGAACAGCAGCAGGAAAACGAGCACCAAGCCATCCTTGATGCCCACCAGCAAGCGCCACACTCTTCCCGCAAAACGCATGTTCCGATCTCCTGTCGCGCGAGAGGTAGAGAAGGCCGCCGGCTTTGCCAATCGAAAGCGCTTGAGCGTCTTACAAGCCTCGACTAAGGGCATGGCTTCAATGGCATCGACGGAATCTTCGCCCCACGCGGCCCGCTATCCCTCGGGTGCGTCGGCGTTTCCGCATCGCGATCTCATCGGCATCGGCCAGCTCGAGCGGCACGAAATCCTGTTCCTGCTCGACGAGGCGGAGCAATGGGTCGCGCTCAACCGCCAGCCGACGAAGCATGAAAATCTCATGTCGGGCCTGACCGTCATCAACGCCTTCTTCGAAAATTCGACGCGCACGCTGCTGAGCTTCGAGATCGCCGGCAAGCGCCTCGGCGCCGACGTGGTCAATATGCACGCCGCCCAGTCGAGCGTGAAGAAGGGCGAGACCCTGATCGACACCGCGATCACGCTCAACGCCATGCGCGCCGATGCGATCGTCATCCGCCACGGCTCGAGCGGCGCGACGCAGCTGATTGCGGACAAGGTCGATTGTCCGGTGCTCAACGCGGGTGACGGGCAGCACGAGCACCCGACGCAGGCGCTGCTCGATGCGCTGGCGCTGCGCCATGCGTTGCGTGCGCGCGGCGAGGCGGCGGACGACTTTACCGGGCTGACAGATCGTAATTTGCGGCGACATCCGGCACAGCCGCGTTGCGCGTTCCAATCTGCTTGCATTGCAGGCGCTCGGTGCCACCATCCGGCTCTGCGCGCCCCCGGCGCTGATGCCGGCGGGGATCGAAACGATGGGCGCCGAAGTGTTCCACGATTTCGATGCAGCATTGGCGGGCGCCGACGTGGTGATGATGTTGCGCCTTCAGACCGAACGGATGAGCGGCCAGTTCATACCGTCGGCGCGGGAATACCATCACCTGTTCGGGCTTACCGCCACACGGCTGAAGCGGGCGGCTCCCGACGCGCTGGTCATGCATCCGGGACCGATGAACCGCGGCGTGGAGATCGACAGCGAGGTTGCCGACATGCTCGACCGTTCGATCATCACGCGCCAGGTCGAAATGGGGGTGGCGATACGGATGGCAGCGCTCGACGTGCTCACGCGCCGCGCCCGCGGTGTGGCGGGCTGGGGAGCCACGGATTGAAGCAGCTCCGGGCGATAACGATTACCGGCGGAAGGCTGGTGACCCCGCAAGGCGTGCGCGAGGGTGCGTTGCGGCTGGTCGACGGATGTGTCGAGGCGGTCGGCGCCGTCGAGCCGCGCGAGGGCGATGAAATCGTCGATGCGCGCGGCGGTCTGGTCGCTCCTGGTCTCGTCGATCTCGGGGTCTTCACCATCGACAAGCCCGCATTTCATTTCGGCGGGATCACGCGCGCCGCGCTGATGCCCGATCAGTCTCCGGTGCTCGATCTGCCCAGTCGGGTGTCCTATATCGCCAAGAGCGGCAAGCCTGATCTCTGGGTCCATCCGCTCGCCGCCGCCACCCGCGCGCTCGAAGGGCGCGAGATCGCCGAACTCGCGCTGATGCGCGAGGCAGGCGCGCGCGGTGTGGCGACCGGTCGAGGCTGGATCGCCGATTCGGGGGTCATGCTGCGGCTCCTGCAATATTGCCGCGATGCTCGACCTCCCGGTGATCGCCCATGCCGAGGATGCGGCGCTGGCCGGCGAGGCGGTCGCCACCGCCGGCGAGATCGCAACCAGGCGCGGCTTGCCGAGCGCGCCCGCGGAAGCGGAGGCGCTGGCGCTCGCCCGCGACATCGCCCTCGCCGAAATGGCGGGTGCGGCGATTCATTTCAGGCAGGTGACCACCCGCAAGGGTCTGGAGATCGTCCGCCGGGCCAAGGATCGCGGATTGCGGGTGACCTGCGGCGTGACCCCCGCGCATTTCATGCTCTCCGACCTCGCGACGGCCGATTTCCGGACCTTTGCCAGACTTTCGCCGCCGCTCCGTTGCGAAGACGATCGGCAGGCGGTGCGCGAAGCTGTCGCCGACGGCACGATCGACGTCGTCGCGAGCGGCCATGATCCCCGGGGGCCGGAGGACAAGCGGCTGCCCTTCGCCGATGCCGCGCCGGGCATGGCAGGCGCGGAAACATTGCTGGCGATGACCCTGTCGCTGGTTCGCGACGGGCTTATCGATCTCGTCCGGGCCTTCGATCTCGTGGCGACCACGCCCGCCCGCCTGCTCGGGATAGCCGCTGGCGGGCTGGTCGAAGGTGCCGAAGCCGACATCGCCCTGATCGATTCCGAAAAGCCCTGGATCATCCAGAGCGGCAAGATGGAAGCCGCGGCGGGCAATACGCCGTTCGACGGGCAGCCGACCCAGGGCCGGGTGACTGCGCTCTACAAGGGCGGGGTCGCGATCGCGGGGTGACGTGCGAACCCCGCCCGCAAGCGATGCGGGCGGGGCGCTTCGTATTCTTGGTATGGCCGGCCTAGCGCGCAGCCACGCGCACTTCGCTGTCGATCACGTCGATTGCGCCCGGCAACGGCCGCTTCGAGGCATAGGCGATACAGCCGCCGCCGCTGCCCTTGACGGTGCGGCACAGCGATTGGGCCGATGTCCGGGCATAGCCGGCTGCTGCGACGCGGTAGTATATCTTGCCGTTGACGCGCGCCTTGGTGATGACGCGTTCCGCACCGTCAAGTTCGGGATAGCGTTTCTGGAACTGCTTCCAGGCTTCCTGCGCGTTCGACATCGAATGATACGATCCCAGCTGAATGTTGTAGTCGCCGCTGGCGAGAGTCGCGGGTCGCGGCTCGGCTGCCCGGGCAGCGGCCCCCGCCACGCGGGGGGCGACGGCCGCAACCGCCTTCGGCACTGCGGGCATCGGGACCTTCTGCACGGTCTCGCGTGGGACAAAGCGCACCCCGCCCGTGGATACCAGCCCGGCATCGGCCAGCGCCGCTTCGCCGGCGTCATCATCGGCCGGCTGCGGAGCGACAGCGGGCAGCTCCCCGGCAAAGGCGAATGCGCTCTCCGGACGATCGGTCGTCGGCGCATCGGGTTCGGGCAGCTGCGCGGCGAGCATGTCGACGCTCGGGTGGTTGACGAGCGCCAGCATCGCGGGCTGTCCGGGATCGGCCTGGGCCTCGACGCCGAGCAGGCGGGCGACGCGAACCGTGAAGGCTTCGGGGCGGACCATTTCGGCCCATTGCGCCAGACGGTCGCCGACTTCGCCGGCCGGCACGTCCTCAGCGGCCATCAGCCGGGCGGCCCGCCAATTGCCCTGGAGCGCATAGGCGTAGGCCAGGTTCTGACGGACCTTGGTGGTGTTCTGACCCGAGCGGATGGCATTGCCGAGCACGTGGACGCCTTGTTCGGGACGTCCCGCGAGCGCGATCGCGAGGCCGAAATCGGCCGGGTCGAGAGCGGCTTCGAACCGTTGCAGGGTCGCGAGGGCCCCGGCGTGCTCGCCGATCGCGATCTGCGCCAGCGCGCGGCTAATGACGGTGCGGGGCGCGGTGTCGCCCAGTTCGATCGCATCGGCGAAAGTGGTCGCCGCGGAAGCGAAGCGGCCATCCTTGAGATAGGCGTTGCCCAGCAGCGTGCGGGTGCCGGCATCGCGCGGATCGGCCAGTACCGCCGCTTCGGCGTGTTCGATCGCCTTGGATGCTTTGCCCCTGGCGAGTGCCGCCTCGGCGTGCTCCGCCGAATAGGCGTGGCTCGGGGCGACCTTGCCGGTGCAACTGGCCAACGCGGTGGTCGCCAGCGCCGTGGACACGGCGAGCTGAACCAGCCGCTTGTTCATGGCTTTCGTCTCGGTGCTCATTCGTAACCCCCTTCAAGGCGATCTCAATCGGTTCGAATTCAGTGATCGCCACGCTGGACTTGCGCAGCGAGATTGGCGATTTCGGGCATTTCGGCGAGCAGGGCGTCGAGCGCATCGGTCACCAATTGCTGGGCGCTGCGCCCGCGAACGGTGCAGGCGAGCCGCAGCATCAGATGGCGTTCCTGATCCAGCCGCAGGGTGAAGGCGGCGCGTTTGCCCCTGGCGGCGGCAGAGCTCCGCGCCGCCGGTCGGGTCGGCGCAGGCTGTTCGAGCCGCGCCTGGATCTTGTTCAGCGATTCGCGCACCAGATTGGGATTGCCACTCTCGTTCGCGGCTTGCGGCTTGATGGCGAGAACCTTCGCGGGCTTGGCCTGAAGCAGCTCCGCTTCGTCGTCGCCCATGTCGTTCCAGCCGAGGTCTTCCAGATTGGCGGCAGCTTCCCGGCCGTCGACCGGCCCGGCGATCCCCGACTGCGGGCGCATGGCGGGCTTGGCCCCGCCCTTGCGCGCGAGCAGGGTAGAAGAAAGGGAAGCGAAATTGGCGTCAGACATGCGGTCGTCCCCGCCTTAGAAGGATCACTGGGCCACCCGACGACCGAAGCCGCCGGCGGGACGATGGGCACCCATCATCGCGGATTGGGCATTGGGGGCGGCGAAAACGGTGCGGCGGAAATTCTTTTCGAGCCGGTCCGCGATATATTTCCACAGGGCGGTGACTTCGGCGGCCGAACGGCTCGCGGGGTCGACTTCCATCACCGTTCGACCGTCGATCATCGAGGCTGCGAAATCGGTGCGGTGGTGGAGCGTGATCGGAGCGACCGTGCCGTGCTGCGACAGGGCGACGGCCGCTTCGGAGGTGATCTTGGCCTTGGGGGTAGCGGCGTTGACCACGAATACCAGCGGCTTGCCGGCGCGCTCGCACAGGTCGACCGTGGCGCCCACCGCGCGGAGGTCATGCGGGCTCGGGCGGGTCGGGACCACGATCAGTTCGGCCACCGAAATGACCGACTGGATCGCCATGGTGATGGCGGGCGGCGTGTCGAGCACAGCGAGCTTGAAGCCCTGCTGGCGCAACACCGCCAGATCGGCGGCGAGGCGAGCGACCGTGGTCTGAGCGAAAGCCGGGTAATCATCCTCGCGCTCGTTCCACCAGTCGGCCAGCGACCCTTGCGGATCGATGTCGATCAGGACGACCGGACCCGCGCCCGCGCGCTGCGCCTGAACGGCGAGATGTCCGGAAAGCGTGGTCTTGCCAGATCCACCCTTCTGCGATGCCAATGCCAGTACACGCAAGACTTCGTCCCCCTGCTTTGCGCCTGTATCCAAATTCGGGTTCGCCGCGTGACGGTGCGACGGTCTTGGCATGGAAATCGCAGACTACCCCTAATTTAAGGTTAAGCGGCGAGAACGAGGCGCTGCGCAATGGGACGGTTTGAACGGCAACATTTCGTCAACCACCGATTTACTATAGACTGGCCCGCAGAGGGCGAGTTTCGATCGATTTTTCGAAGGGGAGATGCTGGGATGGTTGGACGGGCAAGGGCGATGATGGCGGGCGCCGCCGCGCTGGGGGCCGTGCTGGCCGCGGTTCCGGCGGTGGCGGATGTGAAGGCCGGGGTCGATGCCTGGACGCGCGGCGACTATGCCGCCGCCGTGCGCGAATGGACCGGCCCGGCGACCGAGGGCGATCCCGATGCACAATTCAACATGGCGCAGGCGTATCGCCTGGGGCGCGGCGTCGATATCGATCTCGAACAGGCCGAAGCGCTTTATGCGAGCGCGGCCGCACAGGGGCACATCAAGGCGGCGGACAATTACGGGCTGCTGCTGTTCCAGCGCGGCGCGCGCGAACAGGCGATGCCCTATGTCGCCGCGGCTGCCTCGAGGGGCGATCCGCGGGCGCAATATCTGCTCGGCATCGCGCATTTCAACGGCGATCTGGCCGAGAAGGACTGGCGGCGCGCCTATGCGCTGCTGACGCTCGCCAATGCCGCGGGTCTGCCGCAGGCGCGGGCGGCGATCGGGCAGATGGACGAACACATTCCGCTGGAGGATCGCCAGGCGGCGCAAGTGCTGGCCGCCTCGCTCAGGAGCGAAGCCGAGGCGCGGCGTGCGCGCGAACTCGCCGCGGTCGACCTCGCGGTGGCGAGCAATTCGCCTAGCGTCCCGGCGGTCGCTGCGGCGCCGCCGGCCGCGGTCGCCCCGCGGGTCTCGGGAACAGCGAGGCCGAGCGGCGTCGGGGCCGATTTCACCTTGGCGCCCTCACCAGCGGCGTCCCCGCCGCCCGCCGCAGCGCCGCAGGCCACGGTCCCGGCCGCAGCAGCCAAGCTCGCGCAGACGGAGAAGACGCCGGCAGCAGCTCCGGCGGTTTCGTCCGCGCCGAAGCCGGTCGCGGCGCCATCCGGCGGCAAGTGGAAGGTCCAGCTCGGCGCATTCGGTGTGCCCGCCAACGTCGACCGGTTGTGGAACAAGCTTGCACGCCGCGCCGAAATCGCCGGGCACGAGAAACTGCTCGAACCCGAAGGCGGCCTGACCAAGCTGCTCGCGGGCGGCTATGCCACGCAGGGCGAGGCGCGGGCTGCTTGCGCGTCGCTCAAGCGCAGCGGACAGGAATGCATGGTCACGCGGTGAAGCGGACAGGCCGGGTCCGCTGCCGGCGACGCGTCGGCCTGCGGGCAAGCCGATAGGCCGGTTCGGGAAGCCAAAAGGGGATCGCATGCCGCATGCCGAACCGGCGCCGCTCGACCTGCCCGAGCCGGTGGCGCGGGCGGGAGACCGGATCGCCAGCCTGGACTTCATCCGCGGTCTGGCGGTGATGGGCATACTCGCGGCCAACATCATCGCCTTCGGGCAGCCGATGACGGCCTATATGTATCCCGGTGCCTTCACCGTGCCGCACAGCGCGGCAGAGGAGTGGATGTGGGTCGCGCAATTCGTCGCGATCGACGGCAAGATGCGCGGCCTGTTCACCCTGCTGTTCGGGGCCGGCATGCTGCTGTTCCTCGACCGGGCCTGGGCGAAGGGGCGCAGCCTTATGCTGCAGCTGCGCCGCCTGCTGTGGCTCGGCCTGTTCGGGCTGGTGCATTACTTCCTCGTCTGGCGCGGCGACATCCTGTTCCTCTATTCCTGCGCGGGGCTGGCCGCCCTGCTGTTCGTCGGGCTCGGGCGGCGCGATCTGCTGATCCTCGGCCTGCTCGGCTATCTTGGCGGGGCCTTGCTCTACGTGGGCGTGGTCGGCTTCCTGCCGGTGGTCGCGGATGCCCCGGGCCGGGGCGAGCCGCGCTTCGCCGAGATGGCGCGCGAGCTCGAACAGGCCAGGCAGGCCGATCTCGCCGACGGGAGGACCGAGACCGCGCTGATCTCCGAGGGTCGGTACGGCGAGTGGGTCGCGCATAACGTGACCGAACACGGTCCCGGGCTGGGCGTCTCCCTGATCATGTTCTGGTTCGAGACGCTGCCGCTGATGCTGATCGGCATGGCGCTCTATCGCTATGGCATCTTCGAAGGCGCGGTCGATGCCACCAGGCAGCTCAGGTGGGGGTGGGGCCTGCTGGCGCTGGGCACGGCTCTCACCCTGCCGATCGCGCTTTGGGCGAAGGCCGGCGGCCTGACCTATTACGGCACGCTGGCAGCATTCGTCGGATGGAGCATGCTGCCGCGCCTGTTCGCGATCCTCGGCCTGGCGTTGCTGCTGGCGGTGTGGGGAGCGCGGGCACGCGGCTGGCTGGCCCAACGGATTGCCGCCGCCGGAAGGGTGGCGTTCACCAATTACCTCGGCACCTCGCTGCTCATGGTGCTGGTGTTCCACGGCTGGGCGGGCGGCCTGTTCGGCCGGTTGGGGCGGGACGAGCTCTATCTGGTCATGCTCGCGACCTGGGCCGTGATGCTGCTGTGGTCGCAACCGTGGCTGGCCCGGTTCCGCTTCGGCCCGCTCGAATGGCTCTGGCGCTGCCTGACCTATGGTCGGCGGTTTCCCTTCCGCCGGTGAGGCGCCGGCATGGCGCGGGCAAGGCAGGGGTTGCTATTGCGAACCACTCGCACTATTTCACTGATGCGAATCGATCGCAGGAGCGAGTGGAGGAGCGCCGCGTGTACGTCTGCATCTGCAATGCCATCCGCGAAAGCGACCTGCGGCGTGCCGCCCGTCACGTCGCGGGCGATGCGGAAGCCTGCTACGCCGCGCTCGGCAAGCGGCCCAATTGCGGGTCGTGCCTCGACGATGCCGAAGGCATCCTCCTCGAGGAACGCGAGCTGGCCGCCGTACCGGCCGCCGCCGCCTGATTGCATGGCGCCGATCGGCCTCCAGAATGCGGGACCGGGCCTTTTGCCCTGCCGAACCCTTGCCGTGAGCGGGCCCGAAGGCGCATAGCAGGCCCATCGTGTCACAGCAGGAGACCGGACGGTGCAGGGCGACCCCAAGATCATCGAGTTCCTCAACCAGGCGCTCACCAATGAACTGACCGCGATCAACCAGTACTGGCTGCACTATCGGGTGCTGGCCGACTGGGGCGTGACTCGACTGGCCGAATACGAGCGGCACGAATTGATCGACGAGATGAAGCACGCGGACATGCTCGCCGAACGGATCCTGTTCCTCAACGGTCTTCCCAACTTCCAGGCGATCCACAAACTCAAGGTGGGCGAGACGGTCGAAGAGATTCTCAAGGCCGACCTCGCCGTCGAAATGGAAGCGATCCCGCTGCTCAAGGAAGCCGCTGCCTATTGCCAGCAGGCCCGCGACTTCATTTCGGGCCAGCTGTTCGAAACCATACTCGCCAGCGAGGAGGATCATGTCGACTTCCTCGAGACGCAATTCGACATGATCGCCCGCATGGGGCTGGACAATTACGTCCAGCTCAACAGCAAGCCGGCAGGCGAAGACGACGCCGGATAGCACCGCTGCGGGGGGCAAAGGTTACACCAGGTTGACACCACCGCGCTGGCTTCCAACTCCTGTTCCGCGGACCTCGACGAATATCTTCTGCCGCCCGTGCGCCGCGCCCGCGCTGTAACGCGCGATCGTGCCGCGACCTGCCGGGAAATTCGACGATGAGAAGGACCGAGCCGCAAGACTGGCAGTACGCGGCCAAGTAGGAAAATGATTTCTGGCCGCGCCGGCGATCACAGCCGCGCCATCGAGAGCCAGCTTCTTTCGCCCTGCCAGATCTCCGCCAGCTTCGCTTCGGCCGCCCGCGCTTCGGGCATCCGCCCGCGTTTCGCTTCGGACCGCGACAGGCCGTAGAGCGCCCAGCCGCTGTTGGGCGCTTCGAACAGCGCCTTGCGGAAGGCGCTGCTCGCATCGGAATAGCGGCCCATGGCATAGAGCGCCGCGCCGCGCGACTGGGCGACGGGATAATACCAGAACGGCGGCTCGCTGTAGGGGATCTTGGCTTCGATCGCTTCGGCTCGCTCGAATTCGGCCAATGCCTCGGCATGCTTCCCGCCAGCCAGCGCGAAACGCCCGCGCGCGACATGGCTGGCGAGGCGGACGAGATCGGGAGCGGGAAAACCCTGCTCGGTCATGGCGACCACGTCGGGGGCGTCGCCGAACGCCTCGAGCTTGGCCAGCTCGCGGTCGAAGGCCGCACGATCGCCGGTCTGGGCATGGGCGACCGCCCGCGCATAATGCCGCATCGCCTGGACATAACCGAGTTCGGTAGTCTGCGCGGTGAGTGCGAGGATCGCCGCGGGGGATCCATATTGCGCCAGCGCGAAGGACGGCGCGGCGTGGATCGCCTGGACCCATGCGAGTTTCCTGGCCACGTCCTCGCCGAGGATGGTCTTCAGCCGCTCGGTCTCGCTCGTCACCGCGTGCATGTTGCCGACCATCTGCGCCGAGGTCAGCAGAAAATGCACGTTGTGCGGGTAATATCCGTAGCGATAGAGGCCGTCGTCGCCGTTCATGGCGAGATAGGCCTCGTCCGCCCGCGCCGCGGCAATGTTCGCGGCCATCGAATCGGCGTAGCGGCCGACCCGATAGTAGATGTGCGCCGGCATGTGCACGAGATGGCCGAGCGCGCCCGGAGCGCTGTTCACCAGCGCGTCGGCCGCGGTTTCGGCGGTCCGCGGATCGGGGCCGTTTTCCATCAGGTGGATGTAGAGATGCGCCGCCTGCGGATGCGTCGGATTGCGTGCCATCACCGTTTCGAGCAGCGCGACCGCCTCGGCAATGCGCGGCTGGGCCTGCTTCGCCTCGGTCCAGTAATTCCACGGCGTGGTGTCCATCGAGGATTCGGCGGCCAGGATGAGCAGGTCGTCGTTGTCGGGATGGGCCTTGGCCAGCGCCATCATCGCGTCGGCATAGCGCATGTCGAGCGGCGCGCGTCCATCCGCGGGGGAGGCCGAATAGCGCAGCTTCTGCGCTGCAATGAGTCCGCGTTCGAGCGGCGAGAGGTCGGTGGCCATCGCTTGCGCCTTGTCGAGTGCGTGGAGGGCGGCGCGATTGGCGGCGTCGTCCATCCCGGCATTGATGTTGGGGCCATTGGCGAGGGCGATGCCCCACCAGCACATCGCGCAACCCGGGTCGCGCCGGGCCGCTTCGGCGAAGGACCGGATCGCCGCCTTGTGGTTGAAGCCATAAACCAGTGCGACCCCCTGGTCGAAGAACCGGCGCGCGTCCGGCGACAGGCCGGTGGTCGGGATCCGGCTGCTGCCGAGGCCCTTGAACAGGCCGATGGGCCCGGCCGCGCCGCCGGGTCGGACATCGTAGTCCTGTGCCAGTTCCAGACGCCGGTCGAGCGTGGCGGCCGAATCGAGGAAGCCGCGGCAGGCGAGCCGCCCGGCGCGCGTCGGATCGAGCGCAGCGAGCGTTTGCGGCGACAATCCGGCCTTTTGGGAGGGGAACGTGGGGGCCGCCGTGGTGGCGCCGGAACCCGCCAGTGTCGAACTGCCAGCGATCAGCGCGGCATAGAGAATGGACCTGCGCATAAGCTCTCCCTCGAAAGCGGGAGAAATAGCACGCCGGTCGCCAGCGCCCAATTGTGGGAACTACGTCAGCTCACCTGCCAGAAGGTCGTCCGGCCGTCGCTCTGCTTGGAGACGCGGGCGAGGCGCCGGTCGCCGTCCCATATTTCCGCCGGCTGCCTGCCGGCGTTGATGTCGAGAATTGTCAGCGCCATCGCCACGTCGAACGCCTCGAGCGCGACCTCGCCCGGGTTCGCGGGATCGCACGAGGGGATGGAAACACGCAGTTTGTTCATCGCTCTTCTCCTGCCCCGGCAGCATTGTCGCAGCGATTGTGGCAGGCGATTGTGAACCCCCGCCGACCGGTTCGCACCTTTCGTCGCGCCAACCGGGTCGGCCCGTCGCATCTGGCGGCAGATCGATCAGGAAAGCAGGCGGTTCCTGCGCTTGCGCATGCGATCGCGGTTGCGCCGGGCGGCGGTCTGCGTTTCCATCAGGAACGAGCCCAGCCCGGCGACGAGCAGGCCCATCGTGACGATCCAGGCCAGCGCGACCACGGTCCCGAGCGCGGTCTGGACGAAGGCGCTGACGAACAGCAGCGCGATCACGATGCTGATGGTCAGCGCCGCGGCCGTGCTCAGCATCACCGCGCGCTGGGCATGGATGCGCCGCAGTTCGAGCGCGGGCAATTCCTCGCGCAGCCTTTCGGTATCGCCTCCGTCGCCCGCCGCGACGATGAGTTCGATCTTGTTGGCGATCCAGATCAGGCGATTGGTCATGACGTTCATGACCGCGCCGATCGCGGCGAGCAGGAACGCCGGGGCGAGGCTCAGCTGGACAACGCTCTGGACTCGGGCGGTCGAACTGGTCCGTTCGATCAGGTCGATCGCCGCCACGCCCGACAGGATGTCGAGGACCATTCGCTCAATCCTTCTGGTAGGGGTTCTTGGGACTCTTGAGCACCACGCGGACGGGCACCGCATCGAAGCCGAGCTTGGCCCGGATGCCGTTGACGAGATAGCGCTCGTAGCTCTTGGGCAGCATGTCGAGCCGCGTGCCGAAGACGACGAAGCGCGGCGGCCGGGTGCTCGCCTGGGTGATGTACCGCAGCTTGATCCGCTTGCCCTTGGGCGCCGGCGGCGGGTTGGCCTCGAGCGCATCGTCGAACCAGCGGTTGAGCGCCGCGGTGGGGACGCGGCGGCTCCAGGTCTCGCGCAGTTCGAACGCGGCACCGAGCATCTGGTCGAGCCCCTTGCCGGTGCGGGCGCTGACCGCAAGCAGCGGCAGGCCGCGGACCTGCGCGAGACCTTCGTCGAGCGCGGCGCGGATGCCGTTGAACAGCGACGAGGCGTCTTCGGCCACGTCCCATTTGTTGATCGCGATCATCAGCGCGCGCCCTTCCTCGAGCACCATGTTGGCGATCTTGAGGTCCTGCGATTCGAGCCCGCGGGTGGCATCGAGCACCAGCACGACGACCTCGGCGAAATCGACCGCACGGCGCGCATCGGCGACCGACAGCCGTTCGAGCTTGTCGACCACTTGCGCCTTCTTGCGCATGCCGGCTGTGTCGATCAGGCGGATCTCGCGCGCCTCGCCCGATTTCGGGTCGGTCCATTGCCAGTCGACCGCGATCGAATCGCGGGTGATGCCCGCCTCGGGTCCGGTCAGCAGCCGGTCCTCGCCGAGGAGCCGGTTGATCAGCGTCGACTTGCCGGCGTTGGGCCGCCCGACGATGGCGAGCTTGAGCGGGCCGGCGGGAAGGTCTTCCTCCCCGTCCTCGCCCATTTCTCCTCGCTCGGCCGCTTCGGTGTCGTCTTCGGGCCGATCTCCGGATTCCTCCTCGGCGCCGGCGCCGATGATCGGCCACAGCCGGTCGAACAGGTCGGCGATCCCCTCGCCATGTTCGGCCGAGAGCGCCGCGGGTTCGCCGAAACCGAGCGCAAAGCTCTCGTAGATCCCGGCATCGCCCTGGCTTCCCTCGGCCTTGTTGGCGACGAGCACCACCGGCACGCTCTGCCCCCGCAGCCAGCGGGCGATTTCCTCGTCGAGCGGGGTCAGGCCGGCGCGCGAATCGAACACGAACATCGCCGCATCGGCACCTTCGAGGCTGACTTCGGTCTGCTTGCGCATGCGCCCGGGGAGGCTGTCGGGATCCTCGTCCTCCCACCCGGCGGTGTCGACCACCCTGAATTCGAGCCCGGCGATCTCGGCGTCGCCGAAGCGGCGGTCGCGCGTGACCCCGGGCTGGTCGTCGACCAGCGCGAGGCGCTTGCCGACGAGCCGGTTGAACAGCGTCGACTTGCCGACGTTCGGGCGACCGATGATGATCACCGTCGGCTTGGCGGATGAGGTGCGCATGATGGCGGGCCAAGTGGCGCTTCGCGGCGGGCAATGCAAGCGGCGAGGTGCAAAGGTTAAAGCGCCGGTAACCGTCTCCGCAAGGCTGGGGGAAAGCCTGGCCGGCGTATCGCGATCGCCATGAGGACCGTTACCGCCGCTCTCGTCCTGCTCGCAGCCGGCCCCGCTCTGGCCGAGCCCGGCGATCGTCCCGCGTGGGAGGGCACCCGCGCGTCGCCTTCCTCGGCGCGCGGCGAGCTCGAGGCCTATGTCCAATGCGCGCCCTATGCGCGGGCGGTCTCGGGAATCCAGATCTTCGGCGAGGCCCGCGATTGGTGGGAGCGGGCGCAAGGCCGCTATGCCACCGGCGCCGCGCCGCGGGCGGGCGCGGTGATGACCTTCCGCGCGACACGCGCGCTGCCTCTTGGCCATGTCGCCACCGTCAGCCGCGTGCTCGATCCGCGCCGCGTCCTGCTCGACCATGCCAATTGGTCGCCGGTCGACGGCCGCCGCGGACGGATCGAGAAGAACGTCCTGGCGATCGACGTTTCGCCCGCGAACGACTGGAGCGCGGTGCGCGTGTGGTACGCCCCGCTCGGCGCGGTCGGCACCAGCGCCTGGCCGGTCGCGGGGTTCATCTATCCCCAGCGGGGCGCGCGCCCGGCAAAAGACCGGATCGCGGCCATGCCCGTCGCCGCAGCGCAGCGCGTCCGTGCGGCGAGTTCGCCGACCTTTCGCAGCGCCTTCGCCGATCTGGCGGACTAGCTAGCCGGCCGCCTCAGTCGGCGCGCGCAACCGGCGGATTCTCGCCGAGGTCCTCGAACCAGGCCTCGACCGGGCCGTTGAGCTTGAGCGTGAGCGGTCTGCCCTGGCGATCGACGGTCTTGCCCGCCTGCACGCGGACCCAGCCTTCCGAGATCGAATATTCCTCGATGTCGGTGCGCTGCTTGCCCTTGAACTTTATCCCGACACCGCGCTGGAGCGCATCCATGTCGAAATGATCGCTCTTGGGATGGACCGAGAGGCGGTCGGGCGGGGTCTGGGGTTTGTCGTCATCGCTCATGCAGCGCGCCGATAATGCGGCGGCGCGCGGTCGGCAAGGTCAAACGGCCCATTGCTCCAGCGCGTATCAGTCGGGCGGGGGAGGGGTCTCGCTCGGACCGCGGTCGGGATCGTCGTAGTCGGGCTCGGGCGGGGAGAAACCCGGCGGCTCCTCGATCGGGGCCTCCTCGGGCGGCCCGCCGGGCGGGAGCTCGTCGGGAGAACCGGGCTCGATCGTGTCGGGTGGGGGTTCGGTGGCCATGGCGGAATTCCTCAGTCGGGCGGCAAAAGCGTGGCGGATTTCATCGAATCGAGCCGCTGCTCGCCCGCGCCTTCGGCCCCGCCTTCCTGCGCGGGGCGCATGGCGCGTTCGGCCGCCTCGTCGTCCGCGGTCCTGGCGGCTTTCCGGGCGGCATCGTTCGCGCCTCTCTCGGCAGAAATCGGGTCGGGCGTGTCCTCGGGCGTCTCGGGGGTTCCATAGTCCTTCATGCAGCTGACAACGATCGGCTGCCGCGCCGTGTTCCCGTGCCCGTCGCCGCGCTTGCGCAATCGGTCGCATCCGACTAGAGGCACGCGCCTACACGCGGAGGCTTGGCGTCTTTCGCGCAGCTTCGTTCGGGCTAGCGGGCGTGGCGGAACTGGTAGACGCGCTGGTTTTAGGTACCAGTATCGAAAGATGTGGGGGTTCGAGTCCCTTCGCCCGCACCAGTCCCGCCGCCGCGCGATGTCCCTCGCATTATTTCGCATCTGGAAAGTCACGAGTTCAACCCATGCAGATCAAAGAGACCGCCAAAGAAGGCCTCAAGCGCGCCTATACCGTCACCATCCCCGCCAAGGAGATCGACGAACGCGTCTCGGGCGAAGTGAAGAAGATCGCGCCGCAGGTGCGGATGCCCGGTTTCCGGCCGGGCAAGGTGCCGGCCAATCTCGTGCGCAAGATGCACGGCGAGCAGCTTCACGCCCAGACCGTCAACGAACTGATCCGCGAATCGGTCGACAAGGTGATGGCGGAAAACAAGCTGCGTCCCGCGATGCAGCCCAAGATCGAACTGGGCGAAGGCTATGAGGAAGGCAAGGATGCCTCGCTCTCGGTCGAGCTCGAAGTGCTGCCCGAAGTCGAGGCGCCCCAGGTCGAAGGCCTCGAGATCGAGCGTCTGACGGTCCCGGTGACCGACGAACAAGTGATGGAAGCGGTCGGCAAGATCGCAGCCAACAACAAGAGCTACAAGGATGCGCCCAAGACCCGCAAGGCAGCCGAAGGCGATCAGCTGCTGATCGATTTCGTCGGCCGCGTCGACGGCGAGGAATTCGAAGGCGGAAAGGCCGACGATACCCCGCTGGTAATCGGTGCGGGCCAGTTCATTCCCGGTTTCGAAGAGCAGCTGACGGGTGCCAAGACCGGCGACAAGAAGACCATCAAGGTTACCTTCCCGGCGGATTATCCGGCCGAGCATCTTGCCGGCAAGGAAGCCGAGTTCGACGTCACCGTCCAGCAGGTCAAGGTCCCGACCGAAACCGAGGTCGACGATGAATTCGCCAAGAACCTCGGCCTCGAGAGCCTCGACAAGCTCAAGGAACTGCTGCGCGGACAGCTCGAGCAGGAAACCGCCGGTCTGACCCGCACGCAGATGAAGCGCCAGCTGCTCGACAAGCTTGCCGCGGGCCATGATTTCGCCGTGCCGCAGGGCATGGTCGATGCCGAATTCGACCAGATCTGGGCCCAGCTTGAGCAGGAAGCCGCGCGTTCGGACGATCGCGAGGCGATGCTGAAGGAGATGGAGGACGAGAGGGAAGACTATCGCCGCATCGCCGAGCGGCGCGTGCGTCTCGGCCTGCTGCTGTCCGAGATCGGCCAGAAGAACGGCGTCGAAGTCAGCGGCAATGAGATGAACATGCTGATCCAGCAGGCGGCGCAGCAGTACCGCGCCGAGGATCGCGAGCGCTTCATGCAATACGTCCAGCAGGAACCGATGGCCGCCGCCCAGCTGCGCGCCCCGCTGTACGAAGACAAGGTCGTCGACTTCCTGTTCGACAAGGCCGCGATCACCGACCGTGAAGTGACCCGCGAGGAGCTCGAGGCGGCGATCGAGGCGGAAGAGACCGCGGCCGAGGAAAAGCCCAAGAAGGCTGCTGCCAAGAAGAAGGCGCCGGCCAAGAAGGCCGCGTCCGCGGACAAGGACGAAAAGGGCGACAAGGGCTCGGCCGAGAAGCCGGCTGCGAAGAAGGCCGCTCCGAAGAAGGACGCCCCGAAGAAGGAAGAGGCTGCCGCCAAGGAGGCCGCCCCCGCCAAAAAGGCTGCCCCGAAGAAGGGCGCCGCGAAGAAGGATGAAGCCGCAGCCAAGCCCGCGGCCAAGAAGGCACCGGCCAAGAAGCCTGCAGCCAAGAAAGCCGCTCCGAAGAAGTAAGCGAGCGCTCCACCGGCGCGTCGCGCACCCATCGAAGGGCGGCAGGAGCGATCCTGCCGCCCTTTGGCATTTCGCAGCCTAGGCGGACGGTTCGGTCTGGTCGACGGCGACCCGACGGCGGTCGGGGGCGAGTGCGAGCATGGCGTCGTCCTGCCCGGCATGGACATGCGCGCGGCGCCGCTCGACATAGGAGAGCAACGGCGCCGCCAGAATTCCGTGGACGACGATCGACGCGAGGATGGCGAAGCTGACGGTCGACCACAGCACGTCGAGCCCGCCGAACGCGGCATGGTTCTGGGCGTAGGCGAGGTAGTAGATCGAACCCATGCCGCGCACCCCGAGAAAGGCGATCGCGAAGCTTCCGGCGCGGGGCAGGTCGGACCGCCATTCGGCGAGATAGCCGGCGATCGGTCGGATCACGAAGATCAGCCCGAGCCCGATCAGCGCCGCCGTCATGTCGAGCGCATCGAGCACGCCGCTGGCGAGCATCGCGCCGAAGCCGAGCAGAACCGCCACCAGCACGATCTGCGCGATCTGGTCGATGAAATGATGGCTGATCTTGTGATAACGACTGCGGTTCTCGCGCTGGCGGGCGGTCACTGCGCCGACGAACACCGCCAGGAAGCCATAGCCCTCCGCCAGTTCGGCGAGACCATAGGCGAGCAGCAGCGCGCCGAGCACGATCAATCCCTCGCTGGTCGAATAGCGCGGCGCATCGGCACCATCCTCGTCCTTCTCGATCGCCTCGATCGGCGCGTCGGCTTCGCGCTCGAACACGTACCAGGCGCCGCCGCGGCCGACCGCCCAGCCCACCGCGCAGCCCGCGGCGATGCGCCAGACGAGGTCGAGCGCGGCCCATTCGAACGTCCAGCCGCCGAGCGCGGTCATGCCGACCGCGGCGATCGCGAGATGGGTAAAGGGAAAGGCGAACCCGTCGTTGAGCCCCGCCTCGACCGTGAGGCTGAAGCGCACGTCGTGCCGCTTGTTCTCCCCCGGGGGGCCGACCTGCACGCTGCGCGCCAGCACCGGATCGGTCGGCGCCAGCGCGGCGCCGAGCAGGATGGCCGAAGCCGGCGCGAGTCCCATCGCCCACCAGCCGAGCACGGCGACGGCGCCGATGGTCAGCGGCATGGCGACCACCAGCAGCGGCCATATCTGGCGCCAGTTGATCCAGCTCACCGGCCGGTCGATCGCGATCCCGGCCGCCATCAGCGAGGCGACGACGATGAATTCGGTCACATATTCGAGCGTCAGCGCATCGAAGCCGTCGACCGTCGGATTGAAGTGCGGCAGGCCGAGCGGGAGCGACCACAGCGTATAGCCGGCGGCGACGTAGAAGATCGGCAACGACAGGCCGACCCGCGCCAGCAGGCGCTCGAAGGCGACCGCCAGCATCAGCCCGATGCCGAAGATCGCGAACATCAGGATGCGCGGATCAAACTCCATGCGGTGCAAGTGCCCGGGGAGTGCCTCGGGTTCCCGGCGGTGGCACTGCGATTGCGAAACCGCTGCGCTCCGCACGCCGGATTGCCCGCGACGACTGCATTATCCGAACTTCATCCGGGCATAGTGCCTGCGCCGACGAAATCCGAAGGACTCGGGCGAGGCGGGGCGGTCAGAAGTCGCCGCTGACCACGAAGCGGAAGATCGGGCCGATCCGGCGATCGGCGTATTCGTGGAACAGGACCTCGCCGTTCTCGCGCGAGCCGTCGTAGACCGTGCGCCGATAATAGTTGCGCCCGCCGAGCAGATTGCCTGCGCGGGCCTGCACGGTCAGCCCGAAGACATCCTTGTGCTCGAGGAAGAGCGTGCCGAAGAACGAGCCTTCCCACTCGCGCCCTTCCTCGTAGCGCCGGGCGTAGGGAGCATTGTCGAAATGGCTCAGTTCGGCGCCCCAGGCCCAGTCGCTGGCGGGGATATCGTGGCGAAAATCGACCTCGAGCGCCCCCTCCTGGTCGTAGGAAAAGCCGCGATCAATGCCGGTGAACGGGTCGTCGACGTGCATGAAGCGCTTGACCGCCTGAACATCGAGACGCGCGCCCTTCCAGCCGAGCGGGTCGAAGTTGAGCGTGGCATTGGCCTCGAGGTGGAGTCGCCGCGCATTGCCGATATTGCCGCGCGCCTCGCCGCCGCCCTCGAGCGGGAACCAGTCGATGAAATCCTCGAACCAGGCCTGCCTCGCCTCGAACTTGATCGAGCCCCAGGGGCCGAAACGCTTGTTCGCCTCGAGTTCGACGTTCCAGCTCTGATAGGGCACCAGCTCGTTGTTGCCGCCGTTCTCGTTGTCGTCGTTGAGCGAAACACTGGCGAGGAAATCGCCGAACGACAGCTGGCTGACGCGCCGCGCGAAGGTCACCGAGAGGTCGAAATCGTCGGCCGGCTTCCAGGTTGCCGCGAACGAGCCCTTGGGACGCTTGAAGCTGCGCGAATTGGCGGCCACGCCGGTCTGTTCGATGGTCGAGAATTCGATCGCCCCGATCGCCTGGATCGACAGCGTCGACGACAATTGGCGGGAAAAGCTCAGGCTGGTCTCGTAGCGATCCTCGGTCACCCCGCCGGTCCCCTCGGGGAAATCGAGCAGGACGAATTCGCCCGCGGGCGAAAGCTCGGCCAGCGACGAAACCCGGTCGAGCCGGTTGAAGGCGGCCTCGCCCGAGAGCTGCCAGTCGGCCCGCCACAGTTTCCAGCCATATTCGAACCGTCCGATCCGTTCCCCCGCGCCATTGGTCTGTTCGAAGCGATAGCCCGTCGCGGTGCTGCCGTCGGAGAAGCTGTCGATCAGCAAGGCAGAGTAATTGTCGCGCTCGAAGCGTTCGAGGCCGATCAGCTTCATCGTGCCGGGGCCGAGCGGGAACTGGAGGTCGCCGCCGATCTCGTACACCGGACCGTCCTCGTGAACCCGCGAGACGCGGGTGCGGACTGGCCCGCCCACGCGGTAGCCGATCTCGGGCTCGTCGCGCGCGAAGAAGTCCTCGCCGTAGCTCAGATTGAGATTGGCCAGTACCCCGCGGCCGAAGTCGTAGGCGAAGATGGTGGCGAGCTTGGGGTTGTCGGACCTGCCCGAGAACTTGGAATATTGTTCCTCGATCAGGACCCCGTCGCCATCGGTCAGGATCACCGGGCCGTCGGCGCCGAAGCGATCATTGTCGTTTGACAGCGAGACGGTGTAATCGAGCTGTCCGCTGCTGCCAGTGGTGGAGATCTCGCCCCCGTAGAGCTGGGCCTGCGTGTTGTGCGGGCGGAAGCCGGTGTTCCAGCGGAACTGGCCCGAGGCGCCATTGCTCTTGTAGATGACGTTGGCGACGAGGCCGGTCAGGCCGGGAATGTCGAGCGTGTTGCCGTCGACCAGCTCGATCCGCACCACATCGGCCGCGGGGATGCGGCCCAGCTGTTCGGTGACGCTGTCGGACTTGCTCGAGAAGCGCTCGCCGTTGACGATGACGTTCTGGGTGGCCTGGCCGAGGCCGCGCTGCCCCTGATCGTTGCCCCCCGAGATGGTGAAGCCGGGGATGCGGGTGACCATGTCGAGCGCGCTGCGCGGGGCGAATTGCGCGAAATAGGCGGGTTCGAATACCCGCGCCCGTTCGGCCGGCGCGCTCGCCGCGGGAACCTCGTCGCTCCCCGCAGGCGGATCCTGCGCATGCGCCGGAGCGGCGGCGATCCCGGCAAGGACGATCGCGGAAACAGAAGTCAGGTAAACGCGCGGGGCCATGTCTCGTCGTACTCCCGATGGTGTCTCGGCGCCGGCGTCTACGCTTGTAGGCAAAGAACCCAACCCGGCCTCGACCGGCTGCCATCGCGGCCCGACCAACGGAATCGGACGTAGCATGCGGTCCGACGAATTCCGCTGCGGGGAATAAGCTGCGGTTTGGTTGGCGAAGGGCCTTGAACATCGCGCCGAGGGACGCGACATAGGCGGCCAATCGATCCGACGAGAGGACTTTTCATGATCGACCTGTTCGGCAGCGATGCCCATGCGTCTCCCTATGCGACCCAGGGCCAGTTCACCCGCGATCCCGTGACCGGCGCGCTGGTTCCGGTGGTGGTCGAACAGACCAGCCGCGGCGAACGCAGCTTCGACATCTTCAGCCGCCTGCTGCGCGAACGAATCGTCTTCGTCACCGGGCAGGTGGAAGACAACATGGCCGCGCTGATCACCGCCCAGCTGCTGTTTCTCGAAAGCGAGAACCCGTCGAAGCCGATCAGCATGTACATCAATTCGCCGGGCGGGGTGGTCACCGCGGGCATGGCGATCCACGACACCATGCAATACATCAAACCGCGGGTCTCGACCGTGTGCATCGGCCAGGCGGCGTCGATGGGCAGCTTCCTCCTCGCCGCGGGCGAGCCGGGCATGCGCATCGCGCTGCCCAATGCGCGAATCATGGTTCACCAGCCGAGCGGCGGCGCCCGCGGGATGGCTTCGGATATCGAGATCCAGGCGCGCGAGATCCTGCGCATTCGCCAGCGGATGAACGATCTCTACGTGAAATATACCGGCCAGAGCCTGTCCGATATCGAAAAGGCGATGGATCGCGATACCTTCCTCGAAGCCGACGAGGCGATGAAGTTCGGGATCGTCGACAAGGTCTTCGAGACCCGCCCCGAAAACGAGGAAGGCGAAGCCGACGGTTCGGGCGGCGCACCCGAATAGGCAATGTCGCACATCGGCGCGGGAGCCATTTCCGCGTGAGACTGTTGCAAGATTGTCGTAGGAATTGAGCAACCTTGCCGCTTCAGCTTGTGGCAAGGGGTGCATGCTACCTAGGATATTGACCCCAACCCTGTGCGCCCTACAGTCGGGGTTCTTCCGATTGGGACGCGGGGAAGACGTTAGGATATGACCAAGTTGAGCGGAACCGACAGCAAGTCCACACTCTATTGCAGCTTCTGCGGCAAGTCGCAGCACGAGGTGAGGAAGCTCATCGCGGGCCCGACCGTGTTCATCTGCGACGAATGCGTCGAGCTGTGCAACGACATCATTCGCGAGGAAACCAAGGCCGGGATTTCGGGCAAGAAGGAAGGCGACGTCCCTTCGCCTTCGGAAATCTTCGCTACGCTCAATGATTACGTGATCGGCCAGGATCGCGCCAAGCGCGTCCTTTCGGTTGCCGTGCACAACCACTACAAGCGGCTGAAGCATAGCGGCAAGGCGGGCGACGTCGAACTGGCCAAGTCGAACATCCTGCTGGTCGGGCCGACCGGATCGGGCAAGACGCTGCTGGCGCAGACGCTCGCGCGGACTTTCGACGTGCCGTTCACCATGGCCGATGCCACGACGCTGACCGAGGCCGGCTACGTGGGCGAGGACGTCGAGAACATCATTCTCAAGCTGCTGCAGTCCAGCGACTACAATGTCGAGAAGGCGCAGCACGGGATCGTCTACATCGACGAGATCGACAAGATCACGCGCAAGGCGGAAAACCCCTCGATCACCCGCGATGTATCGGGCGAAGGCGTGCAGCAGGCGCTGCTCAAGCTGATGGAGGGCACGACCGCTTCGGTCCCGCCCCAGGGCGGCCGCAAGCATCCGCAGCAGGAATTCCTCCAGGTCGATACGACCAACATCCTGTTCATCTGCGGTGGTGCCTTCGCCGGGCTCGAGAAGATCATCGCCGATCGCCTGCAGAAGCGTTCGATCGGCTTCGGAGCTCATGTCGCCGATCCCGACAAGCGTCGCGTCGGCGAACTGCTCGAGAAGGGCGAACCGGAAGATCTGCTCAAATTCGGCCTGATCCCCGAATTCGTCGGCCGCTTGCCCGTGATCGCGACGCTGCGCGACCTCGATGTCGAGGCGCTGGTGACGATCCTGACCGAACCGAAGAACGCGCTGGTGAAGCAATATGCCAAGCTGTTCGAACTCGAGGACGTCGAGCTGACCTTCACCGAGGATGCGCTCAAGGAAATCGCCGAAAAGGCGATCCTGCGCAAGACCGGCGCGCGCGGGCTGCGCTCGATCGTCGAGGGCATGCTGCTCGACACGATGTTCGACCTGCCGGACCTCGATGGCGTGACCGAGATCGTGATCGACAAGGACGTCGTCGACGGCAAGAAAGAGCCGATCCAGGTCCATGGCGGCAAGAAGGATGCGAAGGAAGAGGCGGCTTAATCCTAGCGCCGCCCACCCCTCCCGCCTCGCTTCGCCTTTCCCGATGCAATTCAGACGCGCGCCTGCGGGCGTGTACGCGCGCGCGCCCGCAAGGCGCGCATTCACCGGCTTCACATCGAACGCCGCGAACAGGAGACTTCGACAATGCCCAAGACGAGCGACCTAGCCGCCAAGCTGCTGCGCGATGCGGGGCAGTTCTTTCGCCAAGTCGGCGAACAGAATCCGCAGATGCAGGACCAGATGAACCAGAACGCCGAGGCCTACGACCAGGTTGCCGCGATGGTGGAAAGCGATCCCACGGCCGAACTGCCGACGCAGGAAGAGGCGCAATAGCCGCCGTCTAGCAAGCAGCTTCGCAGGCGTTCCGGCTGGTTTCGATCTGGATGGTGGCATGACCGATCCGGTGGTCGTGCGCCAGCCGCCGCTGCACTTCGGCGATGAAGCCGTCACCTGGATGGCCGCCGGGCATCACGAGATGGGCGGTGAGCGCGGTTTCGGTCGTGCTCATCGGCCAGATGTGCAGATCGTGGACCGCTTCGACCCCGGCGAGAGCGGACAGATAGGCACGCACGCCACCTTCGGATATGCCGTTGGGAACTGCCAGCAGGCTCATGGCGAGGCTGTCCTTGAGCAATCCCCACGATCCCCAGGCGATGACCGCGACGATCGCCAGGCTCACTGCGGGGTCGATCCACAGCGCGCCGGTGGCCAGGATCGCCAGCCCCGCGAGAACCACGCCGAGGCTTACCAGCGCATCGGCAGCCATGTGCAGGAAGGCGCCGCGGATATTGATGTCGTCGTGGCGCCCGCGCAGGAACAGCAGCGCGGTGGCGGTATTGATGACGATCCCGATCCCCGCGACTATCGCCATGGTCCCCCCTTCGACCGCGGGCGGTTCGGCGATGCGGCGCACCGTCTCGATCAGGATCGCCCCGATCGCGACCATCAGCAGGCCGGCGTTGGCGAGCGCGGCGAGGATCGTCGAGCTCTTGTAGCCGTAGGTGAAGCGATCCGAACTAGGCCGCCGTGCGGCCACGCTCGCGCCCCAGGCGAGCAGCAGGCTGAGGACATCGGAGAGATTGTGTCCGGCATCGGCAATCAGCGCCATCGAACCCGAGATCCAGCCATAGGCCGCCTCGACCACGACGAAGCCCGTGTTGAGGATCACGCCGATCAGGAAGGCGCGGCCGAAATCCTTCGGGGCGTGCGCATGGGCGCCCACCGCGGCATGGTCATGCGAATGGTCGTGCGAATGTCCCATGGGTGCGGATCAGCCTCTGTCTCGCGAAGTCGGTTCGCGCCCCGCTAGGCCAGGGCCGGGTGCCGGCGCAATAAAAATTCATTGGCGGCAGTAGGATACGAAATATCAGATCGGCGCCAGGTGCAGGGCAAAACCACGTGGGCTTGCGGTGCGAGCGCGCCTAGAGGCAGGAATCGAGCCCGTCGCGCCCGACCACTCCGATGCGCGCGGCGATGGTGTTGCCGTGGCGGCGCAGCCATCCGCCCGGGTTCCTGACCGATCTTTCCTTGGGCAGGGGCAAGGCAGCCGCCATCCGCGCCGCCTCGAGCGGCGTGAGCGAGGCGGCGGACTTGCCGAAATAGCGCTGCGCTCCGGCCTCCACGCCATAGGTGCCGATCCCCGTCTCGGCGACGTTGAGATAGACTTCCATGATCCGTCTCTTGCCCCAGATCTGTTCGATCAGCACGGTGAACCAGGCTTCCAGTCCCTTGCGGAAATAGCCGCCGCCCTGCCACAGGAAGACGTTCTTGGCGGTCTGCTGACTGATGGTCGAGCCGCCGCGAATCCGTCCGCCGCGTGCGTTTTCAGTTGCCGCCTTGGCGATGGCTTCGGTGTCGAATCCTTCGTGGCTGCAGAATTTGCCGTCTTCGCTGGCGATCGCCGCCCGCGCCATGTCGCGATCGATGTCGGACAAGGGTTGCCAGTCCTTGGTGAAGCCATTGGGGTCCATCAGCATCGTCGCGGTCACGGGCACCGGCACGAATTTGAACAGCAGGACAAGCGCCAGGCTGAGCCCGACGAAGCCGACGAACAGCCTGAAGAGGAAACCGACGAGCCAACCCATCGGGCGCAGTTACCGGCGCGCGGCGACAAGGGCAATGGGGGTCGCGAATGTGGTGGCGGGGGGGCGAGGGCGACCGGTACGGCCGGCGAACGCGGCATCTCGGCGCACCCTGCGAAAACCGCCGCGGGCCTGCAGGGCGCGCGGCGGTTCACATCCGGTTGCGTATCACCTCGCGATCACGCGATGCCCGGTAGCAGCCTTTCGCCGGCGATCGCCTTCATCGCCTTCTGCAGCTTCTCGAACGCGCGCACCTCGATCTGGCGGATACGTTCGCGGCTGACGTCGTAGACCTGGCTGAGCTCTTCGAGCGTCTGCGGGCTGTCGGTCAGGCGCCTTTCCGTGAGGATGTGCTTCTCGCGCTCGTTGAGGCTGTCCATCGCTTCGAGCAGCATGTCATGGCGGACCTCGGCTTCCTCGGCATCGGCAACCGTCTCGTCCTGCAGCGGCCGATCGTCGGTCAGCCAGTCCTGCCATTCGCCGGACCCTTCCTCGCCGCTGCGCATCGGCACGTTGAGCGAGCCATCGCCGCCCATCATCATGCGCCGGTTCATATTGACCACTTCCTGCTCGGGCACGCCGAGATCGGTCGCGATCTTGGTCACGTCGGCAGGGCTGAGGTCGGTATCCTCGTAGGCCTCGAGCTGCTTCTTCATCCGCCGCAGGTTGAAGAACAGCTTCTTCTGGGCCGCGGTGGTGCCCATCTTGACCAGGCTCCAGCTGCGCAGGATGAATTCCTGGATGCTCGCCTTGATCCACCACATGGCATAGGTCGCGAGGCGGAAGCCGCGATCGGCTTCGAACTTCTTGACGCCCTGCATCAGACCGACATTGCCTTCGGAGATGAGATCGCTGACCGGCAGGCCGTAGCCGCGGTACCCCATGGCGATCTTGGCCACCAGCCGCAGATGCGAGGTGACGAGCTGCGCCGCAGCTTCGGGATCGTCGTGTTCCTCGTAGCGCTTGGCGAGCATGTATTCCTGCTCCGCCGTCAGCACCGGGAACTTCTTGATTTCGGAAAGATAGCGGTTGAGGCTCTGCTCCCCGCCGAGCGCCGGAACGCTCAAAGATTTGTTGTTGCTCACGAAAACCCTGACCTTTCTTGCGTCGACCTCTGCTGCCGGACCCCTGCTGGGCATCCGACTCTCGGGCCACTGTCGATACTTATAGCGGGACGCGGCCGAAATTGCACTCGCGTTTCATCGATTTCAACGAGCGGTTTCGTCGATGAGTTCCCGCATATCGGGGGGCGCTTCGGCGTGAAAATCCAAGTTTTCACCGCTGATCGGGTGGATGAAACCGAGCCGCGCGGCGTGCAGCGCCTGGCGGGCGAATCCCAGCTTTTCGAGCAGCGGCCTGAGCGATCTGGGGGTGCGTCCATAGACAGCGTCCCCCAATAGCGGATGGCCGATTGACGCACAGTGAACGCGCACCTGGTGCGTCCGCCCGGTTTCGAGCCGGCATTCGAGCAGCGCGGCATCGCCCAGCCGGCGCAGGGTCCGGTAATGCGTCACCGCATGCTTGCCCCGGGTCGCCCCCTCGGCGAGCACCGCCATCTTCTTGCGGTCGCGGTCGGAGCGCCCGATGCGCCCCGCGATGGTCGCCGCAGGCGGGTTCGGATGGCCGGCGCATACCGCCAGATAGCGACGGGTGATCGAATGGTCGGCAAACTGCCGGGCCAGCCCCTCATGCGCCGCATCGCTCTTGGCCACCACCAGCAGGCCGCTGGTATCCTTGTCGATCCGGTGGACAATGCCCGGTCGCGCTATTCCGTTGATGCCCGACAATTGCCCGGCGCAATGATGCAGCAGCGCATTGACCAGCGTGCCGTCGCGATTGCCCGCGGCCGGGTGGACCACCATGCCTGCGGGCTTGTTGACCACGATCAGGTGATCGTCCTCGAAAACGATGTCGAGCGGGATGTCCTGCGGTTCGGCGGCGAGCGGTCGAGCGGCGGGCAGGGCGATCGCAAAACCCTCGCCCGCGCGGGCTTTCGCCGAGGCGCTGTCCGCCGCTTTCCCGCCGATCGTCACCGCGCCCTCGGCGATCAGTCCCTTGATCCGCTCGCGCGACAACCCGCTCGCCTCGGCCAGCGCCTTGTCGAGCCGTCCGGCGCGGTCGAGGGTTCCGGTGATGTTTTCGCGCTCCGGCATGCTAGGGCCATGCGCGATGCCGTTCGAAGTCTCAAGCGCCGCGATCGCCGAAATGCTCGCCCAGGCGAGGCAGGCCCATCCGTGCGAATGCTGCGGCCTCCTGCTCGGCGGGGACGAAGCGATCGCCGCCATCCTGCCCGCCCGCAACGTCCATCCCGAGCCGCACCGGCATTTCGAGATCGACCCGCAGGCGCTGATCGACGCCCATCGCACGGCTCGTGCCGGCGGTCCGCGGGTGGTCGGCTGCTACCATTCGCATCCTGACGGAAGCGCTGCTCCATCGGCCACCGATCGCGCGATGGCGGCCCGCGACGGGGCGATATGGGCGGTGATTGCGGCGGGTCGAGTCACGCTGTGGCGTTCGGGGGATGCGGGGTTCGAACCGCTTCCCTATGCGGATGCGCGCCGCTAAGGCGGTAAGCGAAAATTCACTATCGGGATATTCATGGACGACCGCCAATCGATCGATCTCGCCGCGATGCTCTGTTCGCGCCTCTGCCACGACCTGCTCAGCCCCGTGGGTGCCATTTCCAACGGCCTCGAGCTGCTCGAGATGGAAACCGATCCCGAGATGCGCGCCAATGTCATGCAATTGCTCGAACAGAGCGCGACGATCAGCACCAGCAAGCTCAAGTTCTTCCGGCTCGCCTTCGGGGCCGCCGGCGGCTTCGGCGAGCGGGTGGAAGTCGAGGAGCCCAAGACGCTGGTCGAAGCGCTGATCGGGGCGCGACCGAACATCACCATCAACTGGGCGCTCGCCGAACGCACGCTCGGCAAGCCCGCGGTCAAGGTGCTGCTCAATTTCGCCCAGATCGGGCTCGACGCGCTGGTGCGCGGCGGGACGCTCGATATCGGGGCCGAAGTGCGCGACGGCGCCTGCGAGATCGTGGTTCGCGCCGCTGGACCCAAGATCGCCTTCGATGCGACCATCGGCAAAGCGCTCGACGGGACGCTCGACCCGGCCGATCTCACCAGCCGCACCGCCGCGGCGCATATGATCCGCCTGCTCGCGGCCAAATGCGGCGGCGGCGTGCAATATGCACGGGGCGACGATGCGCTGGTCCTCGGCGCCGTCCTGCCCGAAGGCGAAGGGCTGATCGGTTGAGCTCGGATTTCGGCAGGCTGGGCGAACGGCTCCCCGTCAGCGGCGACGAACTGGTCGATCGCGAGGTGCTTTCGCCCAACCACGACGAGCGCCGCCATCCGATCTCGATGGTGGTGATCCACTATACCGAGATGGAGGACAAGGGCTTCGCGATCGAGCGGCTGTGCGATCCCGAGGCCAAGGTCTCGGCGCATTACCTGATCGGCGAGCAGGGCGAGGTCGTCCGGCTGGTGCCCGAGGACAAGCGCGCCTGGCATGCCGGCGTATCCTATTGGCGCGGACACAAGGACGTGAACTCGGTCAGCGTCGGGATCGAGCTCGATCATCCGGGGCACAAATACGGCTATCGCGACTTCAACGAAGCGCAGTTCGAGGCGCTGGTCCCGCTGGTGGCGCGGATCGTCGAACGCTACGACATTCCGCGCGCCAACGTCGTCGGCCATTCGGATGTGGCTCCGGCGCGCAAGATCGACCCCGGCGAGCTGTTTCCATGGGACCGGCTGGCCGAATACGGCCTGTGCCTGCCGCGTCCCGAAAAGCTGACGCGCGGCGACCCGTTCGACAATGATGCCGCCTTCTACCTCGCGCTCGAACGGTTCGGCTACGACGTCACCGATGGGCACAAGGCGGTCGAGGCGTTCCAGCGTCGCTGGCGGCCCGAAAAGATCAACGGCGAGATCGACGGCGAAGTGCGCGCGATCCTGTTCCAGCTGCTGCTCGACCGCGACCGCGGCAACACCCGCTGACAAGACGGGGCGTGTTGATGCACCCGCGCTTTTCCGCAATTCGGCCTGAGCCGATAGAATGAACGAATTCATATATCTGGACCGCATGGCCCGGCCGGATTCGTGACCTTCCGCCGATTTGCCGAATGACCTTCGGCGACTAAGACGATCGACAATGCCAGCATGCGACGGGCGGATGGCGCCGGGGCGGGCCGGCGCCGGTGCGGGTCCTTCCTAGCGCAGCGGCGGGCAGTAGGAAAATGTTCTGGCAAGGCTCACCGGGGGGACGCCCCGCGAACGGTTGAAACTGCGCGGCGTGCGGAGCACCCAGGCCCGTTCGAACTCGGCCCCGGCCACTCCCTATGATGCGGGCGGGGATACAATCCATGCCCCGAATGTTTGAAAGGCTATGAGGTTCTTGCGATGCTAAACTGGTTCCGCCGCCGCTATCTCGACGTGCTCGGCTCTATCTACATCTACAACGAGCACCGCGGCTACACGGCGATCGATCGCGTGCTTGAGGCGGTGCGCGCCCGCGCGCCCGACGACCACGCGCTGATTGCCGCGATCGAGCAGCACCGGGCCGACGAGCGCAAGCATTACGTCATGTTCCGCCGGTGGTTCGAGCGCCGCGGGCAGATGCCGCTCGCGGTCGACCGCACTTTCGGCCACATCGACCGCTTCATCGAAATCATGTTCCGCACTCGGATCGACGATCTCGACACCACCGCAATCATCGCCGAAGACCGGCTGTTCGAACGGCTGTGCCGGATCATTTCGCTGACCGAGCAGCGCGGCTACAGGCAGGTCGAGATCCTGCTCGACCACCGCTGGGTCAAGAGCGATCCGATCCTGCTGAAGATCTTTCGCATCATCAAGCAGGACGAACCGAGCCATTGGGCGCCCTACGAGGGCTGGCTGCGCGAACACGGCAAGCGCGAACCGAAATGGTGGGAGCGGCGGATCGACACCTTCATCCACTCCGAGCTTCTGTTCATCAAGCTTCCACTGCTGTTCCTCAATCCCTTCGTCGGGCGGCGCGAGGACTGGGCGGACAGCGACGAAGCGAAACGCCCGGCGGCTGCGGTTCCGGCCACCGCGTGACCCCCGCGCAAATGCCCGAAAAGGGGAGCTCGCCGCTGGCGCGCCTGTTCAGCCGGCGCGCCGGGGGCATGCTGCTGCGCAACACCGTGGTCAGCACCGCCTCCTTCCTCCTCGGGCTGGCCGTGCTGTGGCTGCTGGTCCAGCAAGCGGGGATGGACGAGGTGGTCGCCGCCGCGATCGGCTTTCTCGTCGCGCAGACGCTCCACTACAGCCTCGGGCGGACCTGGATCTTCCGCGGAACCGACCGGGCGATCGGGGCGGGCTATGTCATCTTCCTCGTCAACGCGGGGATGGGACTGGCCATCACCGTGTCGCTGTTCGCGGCGCTGCTGCGGTTCACGCCGATGCACTATCTCGTCGCCCGCGTGGTCGTTTCGGTGTTCGCCGGGCTGGCGATGTTCCTCGTCAACGCAACGCTCAATTTCCGTCGGCTCTGAGGCGGCGGGCGGGGCGGGACGGCAACGCCGGGGCGGGGCGCGCTTCTGCTTGGCGAAACCGGTTCGATGCCCTATCTGCCGTTGCGCCAGGGGGCCGGGCAGCCGCGGGTGCTCGCATCCGAGGAAAGTCCGGGCTCCACGAAGCAAGGGTGGCGGGTAACGCCCGCCCGGCGAAAGCCGAGGGAAAGTGCCACAGAGAGCATACCGCCGATGGCCTCTTCGGAGGATCAGGCAAGGGTGAAAGGGTGCGGTAAGAGCGCACCGGGACTTCGGCAACGCGGTCCGCATGGCAAACCCCACCCGGAGCAAGGCCGAATAGGGGCGGCGCGTCTCCGCGCAAGCGGGGGCAGGGGTGTTTCGCCCCGACCGCCCGGGTTGGCTGCTCGAGCCATGGAGCGATCCATGGCCCAGACGAATGGCTGCCGCCGCGCGGCTGATGTCCTTCGGGGCATATCGCACGCGGGACAGAACCCGGCTTACAGGCCCCCTGGCACTTTCTGACCAAAAAGCACTGGACTTGCCCGCCAAGGTTCGGAAAAGCGGCGGCAATTCGAGGAGAGACGCCATGGACCGCACCACCTTCCACTTGTCCGCCGCCGCGCTTGCGCTGGCCAGTTTCAGCGCTGTTCCGGCACAGGCCGACGAAGGCATGTGGACCTTCGACGGCTTCCCCACCGAGCGGGTCGAGAAGGCTTATGGCTGGGCCCCCGACCAGGCCTGGCTCGACCGGGTTCAGGCCGCCGCGGTCCGCCTGACCGGCGGCTGTTCGGCCAGCTTCGTCTCAGGCGAAGGGCTGATCCTCACCAATCACCACTGCGTCGCCAGCTGCCTGTTCGACAATTCGGACGGCGAACACGATTATCTGCTCAACGGCTATGTCGCAGACCGGCGCGAGCGCGAACTCGAATGCCCCGGCCAGCAGGCCGAAGTGGTGACGATGATCAGCGACGTCACGAAGGATGTCACCGGCGTGTTCGGCGACCTCTCGGGCGAGGCGCTGACCAAGGCGCGCGACGCCAAGATCGCCGAACTCGAATCGGCCGGCTGCCCCGATACCGAAACGACCCGCTGCCAGGTCGTCACCCTGTTCGGCGGAGGCCAGTACAAGCTCTACCAATACCGCAAATATTCCGACGTCCGGCTCGTCTGGGCGCCCGAGGACCGCGCCGCCACCTTCGGCGGCGATCCCGACAATTTCAACTTCCCCCGCTACTCGCTCGATGCCAGCTTCCTGCGGGCCTACGAAAACGGCAAGCCGGTCGCCACGCCGCAGCATCTGGCGTGGAACCCGCGCGCGCCGAAGGAGGGCGAGGTTACCTTCGTCGTCGGCAATCCCGGCTCGACGAGCCGCCTCTACACACAGAGCCAGCTCGCCTTCGAGCGCGAGGTCCGGCTGCCGATCACCCTCGCGACCTATTCCGAACTGCGCGGGCGGCTGATCCGGGCGATGGAGGAAAGCCCCGAGCACGAGCGCGAGGGGCTCGACACGCTCAACGGGGTCGAGAACGGGCTCAAGGTCTATATCGGCCGGACCAAGGCGCTGAACGATCCGGCGTTTACCGGCACGCTCGCCGATGCCGAGGCCGCGCTGCGCGCCAGGAGCCAGGGCGATTCCGCGATCGGCGATCCCTGGACCACGGTCGACGAAGCGGTCGAGGCCTATCGCGCGCTGTATCTGCCCTATCGCTTCACCGATCCTTCGAGCGATCTCTACGCCTATGCGCAGACGCTGGTCTTCGCGGCGCAGGAACGCGCCAAGCCCAATGGCGAGCGCCTGCCCGGCTACACCGACAGCGCCTTGCCGTTGACCAGGAAGCGCCTGCTCGACGAGCGCCCGGTGTACCCCTGGCTCGATCGACTGATGATGAGCTGGAGCCTGTCGAAGGCGCGCGAATACCTCGGCGTCGACGATCCCGACAGCAAACTGCTGCTGGGCAAGGAAAGCCCCGAGCAACTTTCCGAGCGGCTGATCGAAGGCACGAAGCTGGCCGATGCCGGTTACCGCAAGCAGCTTTGGGACGGCGGTCTCGCCGCGATCGAGGCGTCGGATGACCCGATGATCCGCTATGCGCTGCGGCTGGCGGATCGCCAGCGCGAGCTCGAGGCGCAGGTCGACGAAGCCTATTCCGGACCGCTCGCGATCGCCGGCGGCAAGCTCGCCGATGCGCGTTTCGCCGCCTATGGCGACACGCTCTATCCCGATGCCACCTTTACCCTGCGGATCAGCTATGGCCAGGTGAAGGGCTGGCAGGAACGGGGCCACCAGGTCCCGATCGCCACCACCATGGGCGGGACCTTCGACCGGGCGACAGGCAATGCCCCGTTCGATGTGGCCCCCGCCTTCGCCGCGAGGCAGGCTGCGATCGACCCGACGACGACCTTCGATTTCGTCACCACCAACGACATCATCGGTGGCAATTCGGGTTCGCCGGTGATCGATCGCGCGGGCACGGTGATCGGCGCCGCCTTCGACGGCAACATCCACTCGCTCGGCGGGAATTACGGCTACGACGGCACGCTCAATCGGACCGTCGTCGTGTCCACCGATGCGGTGCAGGAGGCGCTCGAAAAGATTTATCCGGCACCGGCGCTGGTCGCCGAACTCGCCGAGCATTAGCGGCACCGGCGGATCGGGGCGTCGCTCGTCGCGGAGCGGCGCCCCGCTTCAGAAGCCGCCGTGCTCGATGCCGATGTAGCCGTCGGTTTCCTGGGCGCGGATCAGCCTCCGGCGGTCGCCCTCGAGCACCAGCGCGGTGAGCCGCCCGGTGCGGAAGGCGCCGGTGTCGATGCCGATGCGGTGCGTCGTGTGTTCGACCTCCTCGAAGATCGTGTGGCCGTGGACCACGACATGGCTGAACGGTTCGCGGTGGTCGAGGAAGCGATCGCGGATCCAGCGCAGATCGGATTGCTTCTGCTCTTCGATCGGTCGCTTGGGATTGATCCCCGCATGGACGAAGACATAGTCTCCGGCGACGATCATGTCCTCGAACCCGCCGATGAAGTCGCGGTGGTCCTGCGGCACCAGAGCATGCAGTTCGCCCTGGAGGTCCTTGAGCGACAGCTCGTTGTAACGCTTGCGCTTGATGCCGTAGCTGAAGATGGTCTGCTTGCCGCCGTGCTTGAGGAAGTGGCGGAGCATCTCCTTGTCCTCGAAACTCTCGAGGAACATTTCCTCGTGATTGCCCGCGATGCAGCGCACCGGGCGGCGTTCTCGCCAGTCCCGGGCATGCGCGATCACTCCGGCGCTGTCGGGCCCGCGGTCGACCAGATCGCCGAGCAGCACCGCGGTCGAACGCGCGGCGTCGGCGCTGCCGTCATCCTCGTCGATCGCAGCCGAGAGCGCTTCGAACAGATCGAGCCGGCCATGGATATCGCCGATCACGTAATAGCGCTCGCCCTCGGGCACCCGCGGCAAGGGGCGGGAGGGCGCGCGTTTTCCGAAGATTTTGGCGAGATCGATCATGGATGGGTTTTCGGGAGACCCGCGAGCAAGGGAAAGGGTTCCCGCAGATAGGCGCTCGGCACACTTCCGGCAATGCAACGCTTCGGGAGCCGCCCTGCCTCACCGATCTCGCAGTTGCGGGAAAAGCACATCTTTTGCTGCAAATGCGAGAAGGGTTCGCCGCGATCTTGCGCCGGCGCCGGCTATTGGGCAGGAATGCAGTCGTATCCGCACGAGGAGCCGAACGAACCGGACCCGGCGGATTCGCAGGTGGGACGAAGCGACACTCGAACAGGAGTTTGCAATGCGCACGTCCTTTCGCGGCCCGATGGCCGCTTCGCTCGCTGCTGCGGGCCTTTTCATCACAGCTCCGGTCCACGCCCAGGATGTCGAGGAGACCGCCGGTCCGATCGAGATCTCGGCCAATGTGGCCGTCGTCAGCGATTACCGCTTTCGCGGGGTGTCCTTCTCGGACGGCGATCCCGCGCTGCAGGGCGGGATCGATATCGCCCATGAAAGCGGCTTCTATCTCGGCACCTGGGGCTCGACGATCTCGGGCGGATCGCCCTATGGCGAACTCGAGCTCGATCTCTACGGCGGCTGGAGCGGCGACGTCTCCGACGGGGTCTCGGTCGATCTCGGCCTGCTCTATTACGTCTATCCGACCGATAACGAACTGGCCGATTCGCTGGGGGTCGATACCGATTATTTCGAACCCTATGCCTCGATCTCGACCACGCTCGGCCCGGTCGGGGCGACGCTCGGCGTGGCCTATGCCTTCGACCAGAACGCGCTCGGCGACGAAGATAACCTCTATCTCTACACCGATTTCGAGGCAGGCATTCCCAACACCCCCGTCACGCTGACCGCGCATCTTGGCTATACCGATGGCGTCTTCGCGACCGATTTCGATTCGGCGGGCAACCAGACCGATTCGTTCGACTGGGGCCTGGGGGCGAGTTATGCCGTCACCGACAGGCTCAGCCTCGGGGTCAATTACGTCGACACCGAAGGCCTGGCAGTGGAAGATTTCACCGATGCCGGGATATTCTTCACCATCGGCTATTCGATGTAGGGTTCCCCGCCGGTTCGCCCTCGTCACAAGCACGGACGAGGGCGAGAACGGGAACGGGAACGGCGCAGGGCCCGGGCGTTCAGTCGAGCGCGAAATCGATCGTCGTGACCACGCGCACCTTCTTGTTGGGCGTGTCGCCCACGCCCCATCCGCCCGCCTCGCCGTCGCGCGCGTCGATCGAGAAATAGCCCTGCGTCGCCTGGCGGATGCCGCCGACGTCGGCGCCGCTGTCCTTGGCGAACTGCTCGGCCGCGGCCCGGGCATCGCGGGTCGCCTCGGCGACCATGGCGGGCTTGATCGCATTGAGCCCGGTGAAGGTGTAGGCGATTCCCGATCCGTCCTCGAGCACGACCCCGCGCCGGACCAGTTCGACCTGCCGTTTCGCCGCCGTCTGCGCGCGCGCGACGTCCTTGGTTCGCAGCACCAGCCGCTGGCGGACGGTATAGCGGGTCACGCCATCATCGATATAGCTCGACACATTGACCCCGGCCGGGGTCAGCGCGCCCTCGGCAAAGCCCGCGGTTGTGAAGAATGCGGCGATCGCCGCGGTGTCGCGGTCGACATCGGCCTGGGCCCGCTGCAGATCTGTATCGGTGGCGGAATAGGAGATCGTCCAGGTGGCGAGGTCGGCGACCACCTCGCGCTCGGCAAGCCCGCGCACCGTGACGCTGCGCTCGGCCGCCTTCATCCGCACCAGTCCGTCGCCGAGCACGAAGCCCCCGGCGACCAGTCCGAGGGCGAGGATGCCCGCGCTCGCCAGCCAGCGGCGCAAGCTTGCGCCATCCCCAGCGGACGTGGCAGGATGGGTGGGAAGATCGGCATTTGCGGGTGCTTCGGGCATCGCTGCGCTCCTTCGGGACGTCGCGACCCGAACCGATGAACTAGCGATACGTCGATGAACCGTGCTTTAATAGAGATGAATGGAGTGGGCCTTGGCCAAGTTTCTGCACAGCATGATCCGCGTCACCGATCCCGATGCGACGGTGGATTTCTTCGGGCTGATCGGGCTCGAGGAAGTGCGTCGTTTCGATGTCGAACAGGGGCGCTTCACGCTGATCTTCCTCGCCGCGCCGGGCGAGGAGGGGATCGCCGAGGTCGAACTGACCTATAATTGGCCGCCCGAGGACGGCAGCCCGCCCGAGCACTATGCGGGCGGACGCAATTTCGGCCATCTCGCCTATCGGGTCGATGACATCTACGCGACCTGCCAACGGATCATGGATGCCGGACACACGATCCACCGTCCGCCGCGCGACGGCCACATGGCCTTCGTCAAGACGCCCGACGGCATTTCGGTGGAACTGCTGCAGGACGGCCACCTCGATCCGCAGGAACCCTGGGCGAGCATGGCGAACAGCGGCAGCTGGTAGTTCAGCGTTCGGTTTCGACCGGATCCAGATAGGGCGACCGCTGGTCGTCCGGGTGCGTCGTCGTCATCCGCAGCAGGCCATATCCGACCAGCGCGGATACGATCGAGCCCATGAGGATGCCGATCTTGGCCTCCTCGATCAGCAGATTGCTGTTGGCGAAAGCCAGTCCGCTGATGAACAGCGACATAGTGAAGCCGATGCCGCACAGGATCGACACCCCCCAGATCTCGGGCCAGCTCGCCCCGTCGGGACGCGGCGCGAAACCGACCTTGTCGGCGGCCCAGATGGCGCTGAAGATGCCCAACTGCTTGCCGAGGAACAGGCCCGCCGCGATCGCCAGGGGCAGCGGCGCGAAAACCCCTTCCATGCCGAGGTCGCTGAATTCGACACCCGCGTTCGCGAATCCGAATACCGGAACGATCAGATAGGCGCTCCACGGGGCCAGCCCATGCTCGAGATGTTCGAGCATGGTATCGTCGTCCTTGCCGCGCATCGGCACGGTCAGGGCCGCCACGACCCCGGCGATCGTCGCATGGACGCCCGAGTTGAGCACGAAGAACCACAACACCAGCGCACCCAGGATGAACGGCCAGTAGGCCGACACCCGCATGCGGTTCATCGCGAACAGAACCCCGGTGACGACCACGGCTCCTGCCAGCCAGGCAAGCTTGATGTTGGCGGTGTAGAACAATGCGATAACCAGCACGGCGCCGATATCGTCGACGATCGCCACCGTCAGCAGGAACAGGCGCAGCGATGCCGGGACGCGATTGCCGAGCAGGCCGAGCACGCCCATGGCGAAGGCAATGTCGGTCGCGGCCGGGATCGCCCAGCCGCGCGACAGCTGGCTTGCATCCGCACCTTGAACGACCGAAAGATAGACCAGCGCCGGCAGCATCATCCCGGCTCCGGCAGCGAGAATCGGGAGCCGCCGCTGCGCCGGGCTCGACAATTGCCCTTCGATCCATTCGCGCTTGACCTCGAGCCCCACGACGAAGAAGAAAATCGCCATCAACCCGTCGTTGACCCACAAGTGGAGGGTGTTGAGCTTGAACAGCTCGCGGTCGAATAGATAGCCGTGAAACAGCGTATGGTACTCTTCCGCATAGGGTGAATTCGCGGCGATCATGGCGGCCGCGGCGACCAATATCAGCAGTATCCCCGCCGAAGCGTCGCTGACGAAAAGCGCGCGGACCGGTGCGAAGACGAGGCGCAAGGCTGAAGGACGTTCGTTCATTCCGGCACGCTCTCTTGAGCAAAGCGGCGCCCGTTGCAAGTCTCGAGGGTGACGGCTACCACGTTTTCGGGGCGGGAAAGGGATCGCTTGGTTGTCGGGTCGTTTTCGCCGGGGCAATGGCTCCTGCTCTCTCAGCATGAATTGCTCCTGTTCGCCGCCGCATTCTTCGCTTTGGGTATCCTCGACGAACTGGCGCTCGACTGTAGCTTCGCCTGGCTGCGGTTGACCGGCCGCGCCCGAACCGCCCGGATCGACGAGGACGCCGCGTTCGGCGGTCGCGGGCTGGAGGGACGCGCGGCGATCTTCATTGCGGCCTGGCGCGAAGCCGAGGTGATCGGCGCCACGATCGCCCATCTGCTCGACGCCTGGCCCTATCGCGACCTGGTCGTCTATGTCGGCTGCTATCGCAACGATCCGCAGACCATCGCCTCGCTGGTGGCTGCGGCGCGGGGCGATCCGCGGGTCCGGCTGGTGGTCAATGGCCGAGACGGGCCCACTTCCAAGGCCGATTGCCTGAACCGTCTCTATCGCGCCTTGCTCGACGACGAGCGGCGCGGGGGCACGGGGGTGCGGATGGTGGTGCTGCACGATGCCGAAGACATGGTCGACCCGGCTGCGCTGGCGGTGCTCGATCAGGCGATGACGCAGGCCGAGTTCGTCCAATTGCCGGTGCTCGCGCTGCCGCAGCGCATGTCGGGCTGGGTCGGTTCGCATTATTCCGATGAATTCGCCGAAGCGCATGGCAAGGCGCTGGTGGTCCGCGACGCGCTGGGGGCCGCGATTCCCGGGGCCGGGGTCGGCTGCGCCATCGCCCGCGCCGCGCTCGACCTGCTGGCCGATCGCGAGGGCGGCAAGCCCTTTGCCGAAAGCTCGCTCACCGAGGATTACGAACTCGGGCTCAAGATCGCCAAGGGCGGCGGGCGCGGGCGGTTCCTGCGCGTCCGCGCGCGCGACGGCCGGCTGATCGCCACTCGCGCCTTCTTTCCCTCGCAGATCGAGACCGCGGTGCGCCAGAAGACCCGCTGGATGCACGGGATCGCGCTGCAGGGCTGGGATCGGCTGGGCTGGGACCTCGCGCCGGTCGACGTATGGATGCAATTGCGCGACCGGCGCGGTCCGCTGGCGGCGCTGCTGCTGGCCATGGCCTATGCTCTCGTCCTGCTGAGCCTTTCGGCCTGGTTGCTGCAGTTGCTCGGCTGGCTGGTGTTGCCGCCGACGCCGCCGCTGCTCGATGCTCTGCTGGCGATCAATCTCGCTGGCCTGCTCTACCGCTGCGCGGTGCGGGGGCTGTTTACCGGGCGCGAATACGGCTGGCGGCAGGGGGTCCGCGCCGTGCCGCGGGTCGTGGTCTCCAATCTGGTCGGGATCCTTGCCGGACGCCGGGCGCTGCTCGCCTATCTGCAGACGCTACGCGGCGCCCCGCTGGTGTGGGACAAGACCGAACACCGCGATCATCCCGCGCTGATGTCCGACCCGGGCCGCCCGCGGTGATCGACGAAGTAGCGCGGCGGCGCGGACAGCCGGTCCTGTTCCTCGGCCTGCTGGTTGCCGGCTGGTTCCTGCTGCGGCTCGTCACCTGGCAGGATCCCTGGCTCTATCCGGTCGAAATGGTCCCCTCCTCGGTCGAACCCGAGAGCGACCGGGGGGCTCCGCGCGCGGCTGCCCGCCACCAGGCCGCCCAAGCCGAAGCCGAAGTCGAAGTCGACGCCGCGGGAAGGAGGCGAGGGCAGGCGCGCGGGGAAACGCCCGCCGTCGTCCCGCATCACCGTCCCATCGGCCTGCTGCCCGCCTCGGCGAACCCCGCGATCGGGCCTGCCTCGCCGTGGGCGGCGACCGGCGGGCTGCGATCTACCGCGCAGGAAGCGGCCGATCGACCCGCGGAGCGAACGCTCGTCGGCGCACAGGACAGGCCGCCGCACCTGCCCGACGCCAGGTCGCAGAAATGGCGGTTCGACGGGTGGCTGATGCTGCGCGAAGGTTCGTCGAGCGCCACCGGTAGCGGGGCCGGTCCGGCCAGCTATGGCGCAAGCCAGGCGGGCGCCCTGCTGTCCTATCGCCTGGCATCGGGGCTGGCCATCGCGCCGGCGCTCTTCGCCCGCGCGAGCCGCGCGCTCGGCTCCTCCGACGAGAGTGAAGTGGCGGCCGGCGTCCGCATCCGGCCGATCGCGCAGGTGCCGCTCGATGCCCATGCCGAAATTCGCGCGACCGCGCGCGGCTCCGCCACCGAACTGCGGCCCGCAATGTTCGTGGCCGGCGGCTTCGACGGGGTTGCGCTGCCGGCCCGGCTGACCGCGAGCGGCTATGGCCAGGCCGGCTGGGTCGGCGGGACCTATGCCACCGGCTTCGTCGATGGCCGGGCAGTGATCGATCGCCAAATCGGCGCGTCGGAACGCGCGGCCGTGGCGCTGGGCGCGGGCGTGTGGGGCGGCGCGCAAAGGGGTGGCGGTCGGCTCGATCTCGGGCCGAGCATGCGCTTCGACCTCCGCCTTGCCGGCCGCAATGCACGGATCGCGGTCGACTATCGCCGGCGCGTGGCGGGCGCCGCCGAGCCCGGCTCGGGAGCGGTGCTGACACTTTCGACCGGCTTCTGAATGGTTCAGCTTTTATCGCGGCTGCCGCTGCGATAGGGCGAGGCCATGGACGTCTACCTCCCCATCGCGAACCTGTCGGTGAACGGGCTGTGGATCGTCCTGCTCGGTGGGCTCACCGGCATCCTCTCGGGCCTGTTCGGGGTCGGCGGCGGCTTTCTCACCACCCCGCTGCTGATCTTCTACGGCATCCCGCCCACGGTTGCCGCGGCTTCGGCCTCGACCCAGGTGACCGGCGCCAGCGTCACCGGCGTGCTGGCGCATGGCGGCCGCGGCGGGGTCGACTTTCGCATGGGCGCGGTGCTCGTCGGCGGCGGCGTGATCGGATCGGGGATCGGCGCGCTGCTGTTCCGGTTCTTCCGCGCGATCGGCCAGATCGACGTGGTGATCAGCGCGCTCTACGTCGTGCTGCTCGGGACGATCGGCGTGCTGATGGCGCGCGAGGCGGTGCAGACCCTGCGCGGCGCGCGCGGCGGCCAGGCCGCGCGGCGGCGCCACCACCCGCTGGTCGCGAGCCTGCCGATGCGCTGGCGCTTCTATCGCTCGGGCCTGTACATCTCGCCGCTCGCGCCGCTGCTGGTGGGGGTGGCGGTCGGGACGCTGACCATGCTGATGGGCGTCGGCGGCGGCTTCATCCTCGTCCCGGCGATGCTCTACATCCTCGGCATGAACGCCAATGTCGTCGTCGGCACCAGCCTGTTCAACATTCTCTTCGTCACCATGGCGAGCACGATGATGCATTCGCTCACCACCAAGGCGGTCGACATCGTGCTGGTGTTCCTCCTGCTGATCGGTTCGGTGACCGGCGCGCAGATCGGATCGCAGATCGCGGTCAAGGCCAAGCCCGAGGCGCTGCGGCTGATCCTCGCCGCGATTGTCCTGATGATCGCGTTTCGCATGTTTCTCGGGCTGTTCTACCGGCCCGACGAAATCTACACGGTCTATCCGCTATGAAGCGGCTGTGGCTCATCCTCTTCGCGGTCCTGCTGATGGGCCAGCGGGACCCGATCCTGGTGCCCGAGGTCAGCCAGCACGAGGTCCAGGTTCGGCAGGGCTTCACCGGAACCGAACTGCTGCTGTTCGGCGCAGTGCTCGATCCGCGCGGCCGCTCAGCAGGCGACGATTACGAGGTCGTGGTGGTGCTCAAGGGCCCTTCCGAGCCGGTGCGGCTGCGCGAGAAGGAACGCTTCGCCGGCGTCTGGGTCAATGCGGCGAGCAGCGATTTCCGTTCGGTGCCGTCGTTCTTCGCGGTCGCTTCCTCGAAGCCGATATCTGAGATCGTCGACGAGAAGACCGCAGCGATCTACGAATTCGGCACCGATTACATCCAGCTCAGCCCGAGCGGGGCGATCGACCCCGAGGAGCAGGCGCGCTTCGTCAGCGGGCTGGTCGATCTCAAGACCCGCCAGAACCTCTACAGCGAGGATTTCGCCGGCGTGCAGATCAGCGAACAGGTGCTCTACCAGGCGCGGATCATGCTGCCTTCGAACGTGATCACCGGGACCTATACCGCGGAAACATTCGCGGTTCGCGATGGCCGGGTGATCGCCTCGGCGATGGCCGAGGTCGAAGTACAGAAGGTCGGATTCGAGCGGATCGTCGCCGATTACTCGCAGAAGCGCTCGCTGCTCTACGGGTTCCTCGCGGTGTCGCTGTCGGTCGGGATGGGCTGGGCCGCGGGCCGGCTGTTCGCGCTGATCTGACCTGCGGCACCCGGACCGCCGGCCGGACGGGCGGTGTTGACCACATCTTAATCGCTTTGGGGCACTCAGGAGAGGTGCGCGCACCGCGCCAATCGCTTTGGGGGCCGAGCCAGACTGATGAACGACATGGGCAACCATAATTTCCGTACTTTCGACCCTTCACAGGAGGATGGCGCCGAACCTCCGCAGCCCCGCGGCAACAGCCTGCGCGACCGGATCCGCCGGAATGCGAAGGAGGTGGTGCCCTCGCGTTCGGGCTATGTCCCCAGTCCCGTGCCAGCCTCGGCGGCGCAAGCATCCTCGCCGCCCCTCGTCGATGACGCGACCGAAGCCGGTGCCGCAGCGCCTGCTCCGTCGGCCGCCGAAACCGCGCCGGCGCGGGCCCGGGAGCAATCCGCCGCCAACCCGTCCAGCCAGCGGGCGTCCGCGAAGGCCGAGCCCGACCGGCCCGCATACGACCCGGCGCGCAGCGAGGCCGGCCTCCAGCCGATCGGCGTGGTGCTCGAAATCGCCGGCTCCGGCTCGATGGTGGCGATCGACCTCCAGCGCCTCAGCGAATGCGCCGACGATCAGGATCCCTCGATCGCGATGGCCGGTCAGGTCGGTTCGCAGATCAAGATCCGCGTCGGCAACAGCTGGCTCCTCGCCAGCGTCCGCAACCAGAAGCAGGATCGCCAGCCGGGTTCGATCCTCGCCAACATCGACTTCCTCGGCGAGGGGATCGAGGAGAAGCTGACCGGCAGGCTCCACGGCTTCCGGCGCGGCGTGACGCGCTATCCGATCCCCGGCGCGATGGTCTATCCCGCCACCACGCAGGATCTGCGCCAGGTCTATGCCAGCGACGGCCGCAGCGCGATCACCATCGGCAAGGTCTATCCGACCAAGGACATCCGCGCGGGCATCTATGTCGATGCCTTGCTCGGCAAGCACTTCGCCCTGCTCGGATCGACCGGCACGGGCAAATCGACCAGCGCCGCGCTGCTGCTCCACCGGATCTGCGAGGCTGCGCCCGACGGCCATATCGTGATGATCGATCCGCATGGGGAATATTCGGCCGCCTTCCGCCATACGGGCGTGATCCTCGACGTCTCGAACCTGCAGATGCCCTATTGGATCATGAACTTCGAAGAGCATTGCGAGGTCCTGCTGACGAGCAACGGCAATGATCGGCAGGTCGATGCCGACATCCTCGCCAAATGCCTGCTGCAGGCGCGGCAGAAGAGCCGGCTGGCAGAGGCGATGGGCAAGATCACGGTCGATTCGCCGATCCCCTACCTCCTGTCGGACCTCTCGAACGCGCTCCAGGACGCGATGGGCAAGCTCGACAAGGCGACCACCTCGGCGCCCTATATGCGGATCAAGACCAAGCTCGACGAGCTGAAGGGCGATCCGCGCTACCAGTTCATGTTCTCGGGCATGCTGGTGGCGGATACGATGACCAGCTTCATCGCCAAGATCTTCCGCATGCCTTCGAATGGCAAACCGATCTCGATCATCGACGTCTCGGGCGTGCCTTCGGACATCACCGCCACCGTCGTCGCGGTGCTCAGCCGGCTGGTCTTCGACTTCGCCATCTGGGGCCGCGAGGAACGCACCTCGCCGATCCTGCTGGTGTGCGAAGAGGCGCACCGCTACGTCCCGAGCGAGCAGCATGCCGACGGCAATTCGGTCGGCAAGATCCTCAGCCGCATCGCCAAGGAAGGCCGCAAATACGGCATCAGCCTGGGGCTCATCACCCAGCGCCCGTCCGACCTCGCCGAAGGCGTGCTGTCGCAATGCGGCACGATCATTTCGATGCGTCTCAACAACGACCGCGACCAGGAATTCGTCCGCGCGGCGATGCCCGAGGGCGCGCGCGGTTTCCTCGATGCGATCCCGGCCTTGCGCAACCGCGAATGCATCATCTGCGGCGAAGGCGTCGCCGTCCCGATCCGGGTCAACTTCGACACGCTCGAGGAAGCCCGGCGGCCGGCATCGGAGGATCCCAGCTTCATCGAACTGTGGAACCGATCGGGCGGCGAGGAAGAGATCGTCGAGCGCACGGTCCAGCGGTGGCGGAGCCAGGGATAGGTCTTCCCCCCGCACCGTACCGTACCGTATCGGGCGAGCGAGCCGACCGCTGGCGCGTCAGGTCCCCCTGGTGTCTCCGAACAGATGGATATGCAGGCGGTCGGACAGGCGAAAGCCGTGTTCGACGCAGAGCGGCGCCAGCCACGCCTCGCGCCTGCGCAAGGTCTCGCTGGTAGTGCCTTCGGCCATCAGGAAGACATGCCCGCGACGCATCCGGTAGCGTGCGCGCAGCGCCAGCACCTCGTCGACATCGCCCGGTTCGGCGATCACGAATTTGAAGAAGGCGCGGCTGTCGGCGGCATAGGCGGCGAGCCGTTCCGGCAATAACGCGAGCTCGGCGGGATTGCCCGAATGGGCGAGCTTGGGGCTGACGTTGAACTGGTCGATCCGGGCGTCGAGCGCGGGCGGGGCGGCGGTGGTGCCATTGGTCTCGATCTCGACGGTCGCATCGGGAAGCAGCGCGAGCAGGCGGGCGAGCGCGGCTGCCTGGAGCAAGGGTTCGCCGCCGGTGATCACCAGCCGTTCCTGCCCCAGCGCGCGAATGCGCTGGGCCGCCTCTTCCTCCGCCATCATCACCTGGTTCGCCTTGCGGTCGAACGTCCTGCCCGCGCGATGCAGACGCTGGTCGCCGGTGAAATGCCAGGTATAGGCCGTGTCGCACCAGACGCAGGCGAGGTTGCAGCGCGACAGGCGCACGAAGGTGCAGGGGCGGCCCATGCTCGGTCCTTCGCCCTGGACCGAAGCGAAAATCTCGGGCCCGCCGGCGTCGTCGGTGGCGAGGGTCAGCATGGCCGGCTCCGGCTTTCCGCGAAGCTAAGGTTACACGAAGTATACACCACCTCCGCCTGCCGGAACTGCACGCAGCGCCTCGTGTCGCGAGCGGCGGAGGAGACGAATGGCAGGGCGGGAATCGAATTCACCGGCAGCATGTGTCAGAAACCGGCCGTGTAGGAAAGTTCTGCGGGATTGGCGCCACCGCACCCACGCGGCAGGCCCAGCCGCCCCCAGCCCGGACGCCCTTGCCCAGAAGCCCTAGCCCAGCCGCGCCAGCGCCGCCTCGAGCCGCTCGACCTCGGCGCTGTGGTGCGCCAGATCGGCGCGCGCCTTGTCGACCGCCTCGGGCTTGGCCCGCTCGACGAAATTGGCGTTCGACAGCCGCCCGGCGAGCGATTTGGCTTCCTTGCGACTGGTTTCGAGCGCCTTGGCGAGGCGGGCCCTTTCGGCCTCGACATCGATGATCCCTTCGAGCGGGACGATGAATGTGTCTTCGCCGACACCGATCTGCATCGCGGCGCCGGGTGGGGCTTCGGTCTGGTCGATGGCGATCCGGCCGAGTTTGACCAGCGCCGTCTGCCAGCTATGGAGACGGTTGCGGGTGGTGGTTCCCGGCGCCTGGACATAGGCCTGTAGCTGCTGTCCCGGAGCGATGCCGATTTCGTTTCTGGCGCTGCGCAGCGAACGGACGAAATCGATCAGCCAGTCGACATTGCCCTTGGCTTCGGCATCGACCTCGGCCTGCGGATCGGGCCATTGGGCGGTGATCAACGGGTAATCGGCCCGCTCGCCCTGCTTCGACCACAGCTCTTCGGTGATGAAGGGCATGAACGGGTGAAGCATCACCAGGATCTGGTCGAGCGTCCAGCCGGCCACTGCGCGGGTTTCGGCGGCATGCCCCGGATAGTTCTCGCCATCCTCGTTGAGGGTCGGCTTGATCAGTTCGAGGTACCAGTCGCAGAAGCGGTCCCAGACGAAGTGATAGATGGTGTTGGCGGCGGCATCGAAGCGCAGTTCGGCGAGCGCCTTGTCGAGCGCAGCCCTTGTCTCGACCACTTCGCCGATGATCCAGCGATTGACGGCGAGGCCGGCCGCGGGTGCGGCGATGGTCGCGCTCGCGCCGATGCCGTTCGCCTGGCAGAACCGCGTCGCGTTCCACAGCTTGGTGGCGAAATTGCGGTATCCCTCGATCCGCTTGTCGTCCATCTTGATGTCGCGTCCCTGGCTCTCCATCGCCGCCATGAAGAAACGCAGCGCATCGGCGCCGTACTGGTCGATCAGGCCGAGCGGATCGACCACATTGCCTTTCGACTTCGACATCTTCTGCCCGTCGGCCGCGCGCACCAGCCCGTGGAGATAGAGCCTGGGCCAGGGGTTCCGCCCGGTATTGTACTGCCCCATCATCATCATCCGCGCATCCCAGAAGAACAGGATGTCGAAGCCGCTGATCAGCAGATCGTTGGGATAGTGCTTGGCGAGCAGGTCGGTCTGCTCGGGCCAGCCGAGCGTGGCGAAGGGCCACAGGGCCGAGGAGAACCAGGTATCGAGGACGTCTTCGTCGCGTGACAGTGCGACGCCGGGACCGGCCTTCTCCTGCGCCTCTTCCTCGGTCATGGCGACGAAGACCTCGCCAGCTTCGGAATACCACGCCGGAATCCGGTGCCCCCACCACAGCTGGCGGCTGACGCACCACGGCTGGATGTTCTCCATCCAGTTGAAGAAGGTCTTTTCCCAGCTCCTGGGGACGATCTCGACCTCGCCGTTCTTCACCGCCGCGATCGGCGCCTGTGCGAGCTTTTCGGCATCGACGTACCATTGGTCGGTCAGCCACGGCTCGACCACCACGCCGCCGCGGTCGCCGAAGGGGGTGGCGATGGTGCGCGGTTCGGCATCGTGTTCTTGCTTCTCGCCGTCCTTGCCCTTCGTCACATGCGGGATCAGGAAGCCCAGTTCCTTCATCCGCTGCACCACCAGTTCGCGCGCCCCGTCGACGCCATCCTTGCGGAAACGGTGGAGGCCGAGGAATTCCTCGGGCACCAGCCCGTCGGCGGTCTGGCAGACATTGCCTTCGGCATCGAGCATGTTGAGCATGTCGGCGGGCTTCATCCCGGCGCGCTTGCCGACTTCGAAATCGTTGAAATCGTGGCCCGGGGTGATCTTGACGCAGCCCGATCCCAATTCGGGGTCGGCGTGTTCGTCGGCCACCACCGCGAAGCGGCGCCCGGTGATCGGCTGGACGATTTGCTTGCCGACCACCGATGCATAACGCGGATCATCGGGATGCACCGCCACCGCCATGTCGGCGAGCATCGTTTCGGGCCGCGTGGTGGCGACGACCAGGTGATCCTTGCCCTCGGCGGTGGTGACGCCGTCGGCGAGCGGATATTTGAAGTGCCAGAATCCGCCCTTGACGTCCTGCGTCTCGACCTCGAGGTCCGAAATCGCGGTCTTGAGCTTGACGTCCCAGTTGACCAGCCGCTTGTCGCGGTAGATCAGCCCGTCCTCGTAAAGGTCGACGAAGACCTTCATCACCGCGGTGTTGAAATGTTCGTCCATGGTGAACTGCTCGCGGGTCCAGTCCATCGAACAGCCCAGCCGGCGCAGCTGGCGGGTGATCGTCCCGCCGCTCTCGTTCTTCCACTCCCACACCTTGGCGACGAAATCGTCGCGGCTGTAATTGGTGCGCTTGTCCTGCCGCTGTTCCAGCTGGCGCTCGACCACCATCTGCGTGGCGATGCCCGCGTGGTCGGTGCCGACCACCCACAGCGCATCCTTGCCGCGCAACCGCTCGTAGCGGATCATCACATCCTGCAGCGTGTTGTCGAGCGCGTGGCCGATATGCAGGCTGCCGGTCACATTGGGCGGCGGGTTGACGATCGTATAGGGCTCGGCCGCGGGGCGCTCGGGCCGGAACAGGCCATTGCGTTCCCAATGGGCGTACCAGCGCGCCTCGATTTCCGCGGGGTCGAATGTCTTGGGCAGTTCGCTACTCATGGCAGGCCTTTGCCAGCGGCTCTTGTGCGATGCAACGCAGAACGGGCCGCGGCGGATAGCCGCTTGGCAAGCGGCGGGTTTCCCCTCATACCGCGGCCAGATGAGTGGTCTTGCCGAATATGAGCTGAAACGCGGAGAAGAAGGGGGCGCGGTTCTGGTGCTCTGCGGCCCCTATCTGGTGTCGACCATCGGCGCGGTCGACGAGGATCTGCGTGCGCTCGAAGGGCCGATCGACTGCGTCGATCTGTCGCAGGTGAGCGAGATCGACACGGTCGGCGCGTGGATCGCCTGCCATGTCGCGGGCAATCACGATGCCCGGATCGAAGGCGCCAGCGAACGCGCGCAGCGGCTTTTGGGCGCGCTTCGCAAGGTCGATGCCGAGCAGGAGATTGCGCCCCCCAGAGTGCCGGCGTGGGAGCGCGTTCCCGAAGCTCTGGGCGGCAAGATGTACAACGCCCGCCGCGGGGTGATCGGGGTGGTCGGCTTCCTCGGCGCGCTCATTTCCGCGAGCTTCAGCCTGATTCGCCACCCGCGGCGTTTCCGCGGTCTCGCGCTGGTCCACCAGCTCGAACTGGTCGGCGTCTCGGCGCTGCCGATCATCGGGCTGATGAGCTTCCTGATCGGCATCGTGATCGCCCAGCAGGGCGCGGTGCAGCTCGCCCAGTTCGGCGCCGAAACGCTGACGGTCAACCTCGTCGGGCGGATCACGCTGCGCGAACTCGGCGTGCTGATGACCGCGATCATGGTCGCCGGCCGGTCGGGCAGCGCCTTCGCCGCCCAGATCGGGACGATGCGGCTGACCGAAGAGGTCGACGCGATGAAGACCATCGGCATTTCGCCGATGGAAGCGCTGGTGGTGCCGCGGATCCTCGCCGCGGTGCTGATGATGCCGCTGCTCGGCTTCTATTCGGCGGGCGTCGGGATCATCGGCGGTGCGGTGGTCGGCGATCTGATGCTCGGCATTCCCTTCTGGACCTTCCTCGCCCGGGTGCAGGACGTGGTGCCGATCTACGATCTCTGGGTCGGGCTGGTGAAGGCGCCGGTGTTCGGCCTGATCGTCGCGCTGGCGGGGTGCTATCACGGCATGCAGGTCAAGGGGAATTCCGAAGAGGTCGGCCTGCGGACCACGATGGCGGTGGTCACCGGGATCTTCGCCGTGATCGTGATCGATGCGTTCTTCGCGGTGTTCTTCACCAAGATCGGGTGGGGCTGATGGCGCAGGACGAAGAGGGCCGCGCGCTCGGCCGACACGAACGCTATCGCGGGGAATTCCCGATCGTGGTCGAAGGGCTGACCAATCGCTTCGGCGATCAGGTGGTGCACGAGAATCTCGATCTCAAGGTCAGGCGCGGCGAGATCCTCGGCGTGGTCGGCGGGTCGGGCACGGGCAAGAGCGTGCTGATGCGCTCGATCATCGGGCTGCAGACGCCCGCCGAAGGCGACATCCGGGTGTTCGGCCGGTCGATCATCGATTCCGATCCCGAAGACGATCTCGGCGTGCGCAACCGCTGGGGCGTGCTGTTCCAGGGCGGGGCGCTGTTCTCGACGCTGACCGTGGGCGAGAACGTCGAAGTGCCGTTGAAGCAGTTCTACCCCGATCTCGGGCACGACCTGCTGCACGAGATCGCCCGCTACAAGACCGTATTGTCGGGCCTGCCCGAAGATGCGGTGAGCAAATATCCGTCCGAACTGTCGGGCGGAATGAGGAAACGGGCCGGCCTTGCCCGCGCCCTGGCGCTCGATCCGGAACTGCTGTTCCTCGACGAGCCGACCGCGGGGCTCGACCCGATCGGTGCGGCCGCCTTCGACCGGCTGACGCTCGAACTCAAGGAAACGCTGGGCCTGACGGTGTTCCTCATCACCCATGATCTCGATACGCTGCACGAGATCTGCGACCGGGTGGCGGTGATCGCCGACAAGAAGGTCATTGCGGTCGACACCGTCCCCAATCTGATGGAGCTCGATCATCCCTGGATCCAGGAATATTTCAACGGCCCCCGCGGGCGTGCGGCGTTGACCGCGCAGGCGCTGGACGAATTGCGGCGCCACATGGACGAGCCGGTCGCGGCGCATGCAGTCAAAGCGTTGGACAAAGCGCAAGCTAGGAAGGATAAGGCCTAACGCATGGAAACGCGGGCAAATCACGTTTGGGTCGGGGCGGTCACCCTGCTGATCCTCGGCGCACTGGCGCTGTTCATCGTCTGGCTCGCGCGGCTCGGCGACGGCGCGCGCAACGAATATGACATCTTCTTCAAGCAGTCGGTCGCGGGGCTGGCCAACGGCAGCCAGGTGAGCTTCGCCGGCGTGCCCGTCGGGCAGGTGAGCGAGATCGTGCTGTGGGAGAAGGATCCCGAGTTCGTGCGGGTGCGGATCAAGGTCAAGGAAGACGTCCCGATCCTGGTCGGCACCACCGCCACCATCCAGGGCAGCTTCACCGGCGTCTCGACCATCATGCTCGACGGCGCGCGCAGCGGCGCACCGCGTATTTCCTGCGAGACCACCGCCTGCACCGAAGGCGCGCCGATCATCCCGCCCGCGGCCGGCGGCTTCAATGAGATTCTCGCCAATGCCCCGCTGCTGCTCGAACGGCTGGCGACGCTGACCGAGCGGCTGACGATGCTGCTGTCCGACCGCAACCAGGAGGAGATCTCGCAGATCCTCGCCAACACCAATCAGGCGACCGCGGCGCTCGCCGATGCCGCCCCGCAGGTCGAGCGGACGATGGCCGAATTCCAGGTGACGCTGCGCGAGGCGAGCGAGACGCTCGACCAGTTCGAGAAGGTCACCGCCTCGACCGACCGGCTGCTCAACCAGGAAGGCGCACAGCTGGCACAGCAATTGCGCAACACACTCAAATCGGCGAGCGGAGCGGCCGAGCAGCTCGAGCAGACGCTCAAGGAAGCGCGGCCCGCGACCAAGCAGCTCACCGAGAGCACGCTGCCCGCCGCCGAGGCGACGCTGAAGGATCTGCGCGCCACCAGCAAGGCGCTGCGCGCGGTGACCGAGAAGATCGACGAGAAGGGTGCGGGCGCGCTGTTGTCGAGCCAGCCGCTGCCCGATTACGAACCGTGAGGGCCTGCGCATGAAGATATTGCTGAAATCGGCCGGGCTTGCCCCGCTCCTGCTGCTCGGCGGTTGCCTGAGCTTCGGCGAGGACCCGCCCGACAGTCTCCTGACGCTGACCCCGACCGCGACGGCGGCAGCCGGCACGGCCGCGCAGGGGACGCAGGACACCGCCCTGACGCTGGCCGAATTCGACGTGCCGCAGGCGCTCGACGTCACCCGTGTGCCGGTGCAGATGAGCGACACCGAGATCGCCTATCTCAAGGATGCCGTGTGGGTCGAACGGCCGGCGCGGCTGTTCCGCCGATTGCTCGCCGAGACGATCCGCGCCCATTCGGGGCGGGTGGTCGTCGATGGCGACGATCCGGGGGTCGAGGCGCAGGCGCGCCTGCAGGGCACGCTGCGCAGCTTCGGCTATGATTCGCGCAGCTCGTCGGTGGTGGTGGTGTTCGATGCCGTGCGCAGCGGCGCCGGTTCGCAGGTCACCACCCGCCGTTTCGAAGCCCGGGTGCCGGGAGTTCTTCCCGAAGTCGGTTCGGTCGGCCCCGCGCTCAATCAGGCGGCCAATGACGTTGCCGGCCAGGTGGCCGAATGGCTCGGCTGACCTAGCTGCGCGCCAGCCGCGCGAATTCGAGCGCCTTGAGGAACTCGGTGCGCCGCCTCGCCCGCCGGGCCGCGGCTTCCGGGTCGCTGCCCCAGCGTTCCACCTGCCAGTCTTCCTCGAGATTGGCGGCGTTCCAGAGACTTTCCCCGTCGGCGTCCGTTTCGAGCGCGGTTAGCCCGAGGCACAGCGATGCCGCCAGCGCGGTCAGTTGCTCGAGCGCTGCCAGCGCGAAATCGTCGAGCCGTGCGATGCGGGCCTGCAGGAGCGCGCGCGCCCTGACGTCGAGCGGGCGGTAGAGTACCCCGCTGACCCGCTCGAGCCGGACTCCCTCGCGCGCCTCGAATTCGTCGAGCAGCGGGTCCCATGCGGCGCGCTGACGGTGCCATAGCGGTTCGTCCGGATCGGCCCGGTAGCACAGCGTATCGGTTTCGGCGAAAGCGAGGACGCCGGCAACGATGTCGTCGCGCGCCACCGGCACCCGGTCGAGCGCGTAATCGGTCATGTCGCGGAAGGAAAAGCCGGCGGGATCGATCGTATCGCCCTGCGCGCGCCATTCCCCGGCCAGCGCCTCGGCCAGCGCGCGCGATGCCACCGCCTGTGGCCGGCCTTCCTGGGTCCGGATCGGGCTGCCGTCGAGCGCGATGTGAAATCCCAGATCGCTCTTCTCGATCGTCACCGCATCGTAGAAACGCTTCACCGGTCGCTCTTCCAGCGCTTGGCGAGCACCATCGGGAGGATCAGGAAATCCACCGCTCCGATCACCAGCAGCGCCGTGCCCACCGCCGGCGACTGGGCGATCCGCCCGGCGAGGATCAGCGCCCCGAGCATCGCCAGCGCCACGCCGGTAATACGCACCGCCTGGAGCAACCAGAAACGCCGCATGGCGGGGTCATGCCGGTCCACGGATCATGTCTCCCAGTTGCGCTGCCGTCGCGGCCACTGCGCTGGCGCCGGCCTCGAACAGTTCCTGCGGGGCGTGATAGCCCCAGGCGACGCCGATCGCGCGGATTCCCGCAGCACGGGCCATTTCCATGTCGAATGTCGTGTCGCCGATCATCACCGCATCGGCCGGCGTTACTCCCGCTTCGGCGATCGCCGCATCGAGCATGGCGGGATGCGGCTTCGAAGGATGGCCATCGGCGGTCTGCAAGGTGACGAAATGCTGCCGGATACCATGCGTGTCGAGGCAGGCCTCGAGCCCGCGGGTGCTCTTGCCCGTCGCCACACCCACCAGCCACCCCTCGTCGGTCAGTTGCTCGACCAGCGCCGCAATCCCGTCGAACAGCGGCTCGTGCAGGGCGCCGGTTTCGCGCAGGCCGCGATAGCCCGACTTATAGGCGTCGAGCGCTGCGGCATGCTGTTCCTCGCTGGCATCGGGGGCCAGCCGGCGGAGCGCGAACGGCAGGCTCAGACCGACCATGCGCCGTACCAGATTGCGGTCGGGAGGAGACAGACCCGCAGCTGCGAAGGCATGCTCCATCGTGTCGCAGATCGCTGCCTGGCCATCGACCAGCGTCCCGTCGCAATCGAACACTGCGAGGCGGGTCACGCTGCGTCACCGCGCATCGCTGCGGCCAGCGCGCTCCGGCCGGCCCGCTCGAGGCCCGCCGCGATCGTCGCGCGTTCCCCGGCGGATTTGTTCTGCGACAGCTTGAAGGTCGGCCGCCATTCGCGCACCGTGAGCTCGAAGCCCGCAATGCCCTTGAACAGCCGCTTCCACACCGTCTCGCTGGTTTCTTCGGCAGTCCATCGCGAACCCGGCAGCGCGCGCTCCTGCCGGTCGATCAGTGCGTGGAGGAAGGTCTCGAGTTCGTCGTCGGCGATCCGGCGGATCGGGCCGACGAATTCCACCGCGACGTAATTCCAGGTCGGAACGGTGTCGCGGTCGTCGTACCAGCGCGGCGAAACATAGCCTTCGGGACCGTCGACGGTGACGAGGGCGGTGGCGCCGGGGAGGTGGTCGACCAGCGCGTTGTGCTTCGCGAGGTGGAACTGGAAGCGCCCTGCGTCGAACCGGATCAGCGGCGTCCGTGCCGCTCTGGGACCAGCGGGCGTCGTCAGGAAGACGGTGCAGAAGCCGGTCCGTTCGGCGAATTCTTCCATCGCGGTGCGATCGTCCGTGCGGAAGAGGGGGTTGGGGTGCATCAGCGTCTGCCCTTCGGCTTCGGCTTCGGCTTTGGCTTTGGCTTTGAGTTCGGGCTTCCGGCCTCCGCGCCGCGCGCGCGCCGCGGCGAACGCTGCGATTTGCGGTATTGCTTGGCGTGCTGGCGCGCGGCCTGCTTCTTTTCCTCGCGGCTCCTGGGCGGCGGGTCGTCGCGCATCGGGGCCGCGTCGCTGAGCGAAATGTCGAAACCGATCTGGTCCATGCTGGCGGCAAAATGTTCGGGCAGATCGGCGGTGACGTCGATCTTGCCGCCGCCCTTTCCGTTTTCGGGGGGACTGTCGATGATCAGCCGGCGCGCATGCAGATGCATCTTGCGGCTGATCGCGCCGGTGAGGAACGCCTCCTTGCCGCCGTATTTGCCGTCGCCGACGATCGGGTGACCCATCGCCGCGCAGTGGACGCGCAATTGGTGCGTCCGTCCGGTGAGCGGCTGGAGCTCGAGCCAGGCCGCTTTCTTGCCCGCCGAATCGACGACGCGATATTTGGTCTTGGCCGTCTGCCCGCCCTCGTGGTCGACGTGCATCTTCTCGCCCCCCGAACCGGGTTGCTTGGCGAGTGGGGCCTCGATCACGCCCTCGCGCACGTCCGGCACGCCGACGACCAGCGCCCAATAGATCTTCTTCGCGCTGCGACCCGAGAAGCGTTTCGAGAAGAATGCCGCGCTGCCCGGGGTGCGCGCGACGAGCAGGACCCCGCTGGTGTCCTTGTCGAGCCGGTGGACCAGCCGCGGCCGCGGCGCATCTTCGCCGGGCGCATAGGCATCTAGCAGACCGTCGACGTGATTGTGCGTATTGGTGCCGCCCTGCGTGGCCAGCCCCGGCGGCTTGTTAAGTACCAGCGCGTTCTTGGTCTGGGCGATGACCATGGATTCGGCCTGCGCGATCTGGGCGGGCGTGAGTTCCCGCCTGGCCTTGGGGGTCTTGTGCGGCGCATCTCCGCCGGGGGGGACCCGCAGCTGCTGTCCCGCGACGAGCCGGTCGTCGGGCTTGGCCCGCTTGCCATCGATACGCACCTGGCCGGTCCGCGCCCATTTGCTGACGGTGCCGAACCCGACCTGCGGCAGATGCCGCTTGAACCACCGGTCGAGCCGGACCCCCTCGTCGTCGGGTCCGACGGTGAAGGTGCGCACTTCGTCGGACGTCTTCACGCTGCCACCCTCATGACCGCGAGTCCGGCCATCAATCCCGAAATTCCCAGCGCGAAGGACAGCACCGCATAGAGCGCCGCCAGCGTGAACTGCCCGCGTTCGACCAGCAGCACCATCTCGAGGCTGAACGCGCTGAAGGTGGTGAAGCCGCCAAGCAGGCCGACGCCGAGCAGCAGGCGCAGCTGGTCGCCTCCCGCGCCCCCGTGGCGGGCCAGCCAGCCGGCCAGCGCGCCCATCAGGAGGCTGCCCAGCGCATTGACCGCGAGCGTCGCCCAGGGAAAGGTGGACACCGCCTGCACGCCCAGCCAATGGGTCATCGCGCGGCCGAGCTGATAGCGCAGGACCGCACCCGCGCCGCCGCCGATGAAGACGTGCAGCGCCGCGACCAGGGGAGAGAACGTGGACATCACCCGTGCCCCTAGCGCGTCGTCCGCGTGGTGGAAAGCCGCCAAAGCGCTTGCCTTTCCCCGCCCGAATCCGTAAATGCGCGCCGTTCGAGCCGGTCCGGAACGGATTCGGCGCGTTTTTCGTTGATTCGGCGAAACCGTTTTCAAGGAGGCAACCCCGCGCTGGCGGGCTCTGTCTCCGCTTAGTGAGGTGTTTGAATTTATGCAGATCATCGTTCGCGATAACAATGTCGACCAGGCCCTGCGCGCGCTCAAGAAGAAGCTGCAGCGCGAGGGGGTGTATCGCGAAATGAAGCTGCGCCGCCACTACGAGAAGCCGAGCGAGAAGCGCGCCCGCGAGAAAGCGGCCGCGGTTCGCCGCGCGCGCAAGCTCGAGCGCAAGCGCATGGAACGCGACGGCGCCAAATAAGCCGTTGCTCGCACCAGTCAGCTAAGCCATGAGGGCGCGGAGAAATCCGCGCCCTTTGCGTATCGCAGAAGAGAGTCCCATGACCGAAGTGACCCGCGTACCCCTCCAGCCGATTGCCAAAGGCTCGCTGACCAAGCTGTGGCTGGGGGTGATCGCCGCCATCCTGCTGGGCGCGGGGCTGGCCTGGGCGGCGACGCCCAAGGGTCTCGAGGTCGAAACGCTCACCGAAGGCACGGGCGCGTCGCCCGGGATGGGCGACGTTGTGTTCGTCAAATACGTCGGCAAGCTTGCCAGCGGGAAGGAATTCGACCGTTCGCAACCGCTGCCGGTGCCGCCGGGCCTGTTCCCCGAAGGCAATCCGCTGCTGCTCGAGGAAGGCGCGATCATCGACGGCTTCATCGACGGGCTCCAGCAGATGCAGAAGGGCGGCAAATATGTGCTCACGATCCCCGCCGACCAGGCCTATGGCGCCGAACCGCCGCCGGGATCGCCGATTCCCCCCAATGCCGATCTGGTGTTCGAAGTCGAGGTGATCGACTTCATGAGCCGCGACGATTTCCAGGCGCGCGCCTCCGCGCTCCAGCAGATGATGCAGCAGCAGGGCCAGGCGGGCCAGCAGGGCGGCGCTCCGCAGGGTCCGCCGGCGGGCGAATAGGACCCACCGCCGATTGCTCGGCTTTTCCTCATGGCACGGACGGCGCGATGCGCTAGACCGCGTGCGATGAGCGAAACGCAGACCGTCCGCCCGATCGACTGGCCCTTGCGCCCGTGGGTCCTCGCCGCCCTGCTGGGCTGCGCCGGCCTCGCCGTCTGGTTCGCTTCGCACGGCTTCGAGAACGATCTCGATCCGTGGCGCGCCGCCGCCACCGCATTCGTCTTCTTCGCGCCGCTCGCCGCCGCTTTCGTCCTCGAGCGCGGCGAATGGGCGGCGCCGGGGCTCTTCGCGCCGCTGGTCGGCGCGGTCATGGCGGGGATCGCCTGGCGCGTCGCGAGCGCCGACCGCTATTACGATTCGGCCGGATTCTGGCTCGCCGCGGGCGTGGTCGCGAGCGCGCTGGCGCTGCCGCTGTTCCAGGCGGGGTTCCACCGCCATCGCTGGGCGACCTCCTACGCGCGGACGCATTACCACGTCTGGACCGACGCGATCACCGCGGGCGGCGCGCTGGCCTTTACCGGCCTCGCCTGGCTCGTCCTGGCACTGCTTGCCGAACTGTTTCACGCGATCCGCATCGACCTGCTGCGCGAAGCGATGGCGGAAGGCTGGTTCGGCTGGCTGTTCTCGGGCGTGGCATTCGGGGCGGCGCTGGGCACGCTGCGCAACCAGCTCAGGATCATCGGAACGCTGCAGAACGTGGTCCTGCTGGTGTTCTCGCTGATCGCCGTACCGCTGGCGGTGGCCCTGCTGCTGTTCCTCCTGGCGGTGCTGCTGAGCGGGATAGACGTGCTGTGGGAAGCGACCCGCAGCGCTACCCCGCTGTTGCTGGCGCTGGCGGCGGGCAGCTTCGTGCTGGTCAATGCGGTGCTGCGCGACGGCGATGCCGAGGCCAGCACGTCGCGGATCATGCGGCATGGCGGCGCTCGTTCTCGCGCTCGGCATCCTGCCGCTGTCGATCCTCGCGGCGGTCTCGATGGGAACGCGCATCGCGCAGCACGGGCTCAGTCCCGAGCGGATCTGGGCGCTGATCGCGGTCGCGGTGGCGGTGGCCTATGGTGTCGCCTATCTCGTCGGCGCGGTCCGCAGCCGCGCGCTGGGCTGGGACGGGCTGCGCCGGGCCAATCTGCATCTGGCCGTAGCGACCTGCGCGATCGCACTGGTGCTGGCGATGCCGATCCTCGATTTCGGGGCACTCTCGGCGCGCAACCAGATGGCCCGGCTGGAAGCGGGCAAGGTCTCCGCGGAAGATTTCGACTATTCCGCGCTGCGCTGGGATTTCGGTGAAGCCGGCCGCGCTGCGCTGGCACGATTGGCGAAGGAGGGGGGGAAGGCTGGCGAGCTCGCCCAGGCGGCGCTGCGCGAGGAAACCCGCTATCCCGAAGCCGCGCGGGAATGGTCCGCGGGCCGGCCGCCGCTGACCTTCGGTTTTGCCGACGAGGACCTGCGCGACCGGGTCCTCCGCCACGTCCGCGCCAACCCGTGGATCTGCAGCCAGACTTGCGTGGCGATCGATCTCGGCGGCGATGGCGGGCGCACCCATGTCGCCGTGGTCAGCCGGGATCAGGTCGGGCACGTCTATTTCGGCGAGGACGACACCGTGGTCGATCCGCCGCCACCGCCCGCACAGCGCGTCGGGCGCCGCCCCGCCGAAGCCATTCTTCCCGGCGCGATCGAGGTGCGCGATGTCACCCGGCGCCAGATCTATGTCGAGGGCCAGGCAGTCGGCGAGCCGTTCCGATAGTGCTGCGACGCAGCATCACCGCTTGAAGCGCGCCGCGCGCACCGCTAACGCGCGCTTCATGTCAGTCACACGCGAAGAAGTGGCGAAAATCGCCGCGCTGGCCCGGATCGAGATGGGCGACGCCGAGCTCGACCATATGGTGCCCGAGCTCAACAACATCCTCGACTGGGTCGAACAGCTCGGCGAGGTCGACACCAGCGGCGTCGAGCCGATGACCGCGGTCATCGCCAACCGCCTGCGCCTGCGCGACGATGTCGTCGATGCCATCCCCGAAACCGCGGGCGGCCGGCGCGACGACGTGCTCGCCAATGCCCCCGCCGCCGAGCACGGCTTCTTCGGCGTGCCCAAGGTGATCGAATGAAAAACTCCGCATTGGCATTCGATCATCCTGAACAGCAGCGAAGCCGCGCGTGTTTCAGGATCCGGGAAAGTGAATCTGGCGCATTTGAGGACGATACTGTGGTTGTGGCGAAACGGACCCTGAAACACGTTGAGGGCGACGAGGCATGAGCGACCTCACCAATCTCGGCGTCAAGGATATCCGCGACGGCGTCGCCGGCGGCAGTTTCACCGCGCGCGAAGTGGCCGAGGCGTTCAACGCTGCGGTCGCCGAGGCGGCCGAACTCAATTCCTTCATCGTCACCACGCCCGACCACGCGATCGCCGCCGCCGAGGCGGTCGATGCGAAGCGCGCCAGCGGCGGGGATCTGGGCAAGATGGGCGGCGTGCCGATCGGGATGAAGGATCTGTTCGCCACCGAGGGCGTCCAGACCACCGCCGCGAGCCACATCCTCGAAGGTTTCGTCCCGCCTTACGAAAGCACCGTCAGCCGCAAGCTGTGGGAGGCGGGGGCGGGCATGCTCGGCAAACTCAACCTCGACCAGTTCGCGATGGGTTCGTCGAACGAGACCAGCTATTTCGGCAAGGTCGTCTCGCCCTGGCGCAAGAACGGCGGGGCCAATACCGACATGTCGCCGGGCGGTTCCTCGGGCGGTTCGTCGACCGCGGTCGCCGCGCGTATCGCGCCCGCCGCGACCGGCACCGATACCGGCGGTTCCATCCGCCAGCCGGCCGCCTTCGCGGGCATTTGCGGGATCAAGCCGACCTATGGCCGGTGCAGCCGCTGGGGTGTGGTCGCCTTCGCCAGCAGCCTCGACCAGGCCGGGCCGATGGCGCGCAGCGTCGAGGATTGCGCAATCATGCTCGAGGCCATGGCGGGTTTCGATCCCAAGGACGCGACCAGCCTGCAGGTCGAGGTGCCCGAGTGGGAAGCCGGGCTGTCGGCCGATCTCAGGGGCAAGCGCATCGGCATTCCACGCGAATACCGCATGGAGGGCACCGATGCCCAGATCCTCGACAGCTGGGAGCAGGGCAAGGCCTGGCTGCGCGATGCCGGGGCCGAGATCGTCGACATCAGTCTGCCGCACACGAAATATGCGCTGCCGGCCTATTACATCGTTGCGCCAGCCGAAGCCTCGAGCAATCTCGCGCGCTACGACGGGGTTCGCTACGGGCTGCGCGACTTGCCCGAAAAGGCGGGCCTGCAGGACATGTACGCCGCGACCCGCGCCGCCGGCTTCGGCGACGAGGTCAAGCGCCGTATCCTGATCGGCACCTATGTGCTCAGCGCGGGCTTCTACGATGCCTATTACACGCAGGCGCAGAAGATCCGCACGCTGGTGGCGCGCGATTTCGAGCAGGCCTGGGCGCAGTGCGACGCGATCCTCGCGCCGACCACGCCGACCGCGAGCTTCGCGCTCGGCAGTCTCGAGGACGACCCGCTGACGATGTATCTCAACGACGTCTTCGCGGTCCCCGCCAGCCTCGCGGGCCTGCCCGCGATGAGCGTGCCGGCGACGCTGAATTCGGACGGGCTTCCGCTCGGCCTGCAGATCGTCGGCAAGCCGTTCGACGAGCAGGGCGTGCTCAACGCCGGCCTCGCGATCGAGCAGCGGGCCAAATTCGACGCTCAACCGGAGAAATGGTGGTGACCACTTACCGCATCCAGGGCGCAACGGGCGAATGGGAGGTCGTGATCGGCCTCGAAGTCCATGCGCAGGTGACGTCCAAGGCCAAGCTGTTCAGCGGCGCCAGCACCGCCTTCGGGGCGGAGCCTAACAGCCAGGTCTCCCTCGTCGATGCGGCGATGCCGGGAATGCTGCCGGTGCCCAATCGCGAATGCATCCGCCAGGCGGTCCGCACCGGCATGGCGATCGAGGCGCAGATCAACGCGTACAGCCGGTTCGACCGCAAGAACTACTTCTACGCCGACCTGCCGCAGGGCTATCAGATCAGCCAGCTCTACCACCCGATCGTGGGCGAGGGACAGCTGCTGATCGATGCCGACGAGAAGGCCGGCATCGCCGAGGACAAGGTCATCGGGATCGAGCGCATTCATATCGAGCAGGATGCGGGCAAGCTGATGCACGACCAGCATCCGACGATGTCCTATGTCGATCTCAACCGCAGCGGGGTTGCGCTGATGGAAATCGTCTCGCGGCCCGACATGCGCTCGCCCGCCGAAGCCGGAGCCTATGTCCGCAAGCTGCGGAGCATCCTGCGCTATGTCGGCTCGTGCGACGGCAATATGGAAGAAGGCTCGATGCGCGCCGACGTCAACGTCAGCGTTCGCAGGCCGGGCGGCGAACTGGGCACGCGGACCGAAACCAAGAACGTCAATTCGGTGCGCTTCGTGATGCAGGTCATCGAGTACGAGGCCAACCGTCAGGTCGATCTGCTCGAGAGCGGCGGCAGCGTCGACCAGGAAACGCGGCTGTTCGACCCGGGCACCGGCACCACGCGGACCATGCGCAGCAAGGAAGATGCGCATGATTACCGCTATTTCCCCGACCCCGATCTGCTGCCGCTCGAGCTCGAGCAGGACTTCCTCGCCGAATGCCGCGCCTCGCTGCCCGAATTGCCCGATGCCAAGCGGCGGCGCTATGAAACCGAGCTCGGGCTGACGCCGTACAACGCGCGCGAGCTGACCGCCGAGGTGGAAACCTTCGCCCGTTTCGAGACCTTGCTGGCCGAGACCGCCAGGGCGATCGGCAAGCCCGAGGCCGAGGTCGCGACGCAGGTCGCCAACTGGGCGCTCTCGGTCGCTCCCGGCGTGATCAAGGCGCTCGGCGAGGAAGCCGATCCGGCGCATGCCACCGCCGCCGCGCAGGCGGGCATTCTTGCGATGCAGGACAGGGGCGAGATTTCGGGCGGGCAGGCCAAGGAGATCTACGAGATCGTCCTCAAGACCGGGCGCAGGCCCGACGAGATCGCCGATGCCGAAGGCCTCAAGCAGGTCAGCGACAGCGCCGCGATCGAAGCGGCGATCGATGCGATCATCGCCGCCAATTCCGACAAGGTGGAAGAATATCGCGGCGGCAAGGACAAGCTGTTTGGCTTCTTCGTCGGCCAGACGATGAAGGCGATGCAGGGCAAGGCCAACCCGGCGGTGGTCAACCAGTTGCTCAAGGCCAAGCTGGGATAGCGCAGGGGTTTGCCGCGCCGATTCTGCGCCGGCGCATGGCGCGCGTCGCGATCGGCCTTCGCGCATCGCGGCGCGCGAGGTTGACGCAGATCGATGGGCGCACGCCTTGCGGTGATTCCGTCCCGGCCGCCGATTCCCGCCGCTCGGCGGGAATATTGCGCCAAGCGGGTGTGGCTTTGCCGCCGACGGCTTCGCAGCATCCCGGAGCGGGCCGGAGCGGCAAGGCATCGGGGGCCATGAGGACGGGCAAGCGCGCATCCGAAAGGGTGTGGCGCAAAACCGCCGTGTAGGAAAATCTTCCCGCGCAGCCGCGCAAGTCCGCCGTCCCCGCACCGGCCCCAGCACCGGCCCCCGCACCGGCACGCCATCGCGTCAGAGCTCGAGCCTGAAGACAGCCTCGTCATTCGACTGGCGCTTCACCTAGTCCACGGTCTCGCCGTCCAATGGCAAGCGTAATGGTCGCCCTGGTTGGGAATGCCGACGACATCGGGCCAAAAGGCGGCCATCATCCTCGCGCGGGGAGCGCATAGGCGACGATCGCATCGCTGATCGGCGTCTTCATGAAGTGATGGCCGCCCGGCATCACCACCACATACTGGCGGCCGTCGACGGCATAGGTCATGACATTGGCCTGCCCGCCGCCGGGCAGGACATCGTGCCACAGTTCCTTGCCGGTGCCGAGGTCGATAGCGTGGATGAGATTGTCGGTCGTAGCCGCGATGAAGACGAGCCCCCCGGCGGTGACCACCGCCCCGCCGTTGTTGGGCGTGCCGATCGTCCATGGAAGCCCGAGAGCTAGTCCGAACGGGCCGTTGGCGCGGGCCGAGCCGAACGGCCGGTCCCAGATCGTCTCGCCGGTCTGCAGGTCGAGCGCGCGGATCCAGCCGTAGGGCGGTTCCTTGCACAGCAGCCCGGTGAACCCGACCTTCCACCCCGCGTTGACGTTGACCGCATAGGGGACCCCGGCCATCGCCGAGCCGGCACCTTCCGCGCCGCCGCCGCCCTCATTGCCTTGCGGCCCGCGCGGCTTCCACCCTTTCCTGTCGGCCTTCTCGCGCGGGATCAGGATGTTGTGATTGGGCATGTCGTTGTAATTGGCGACGATCACGCCGCGCGTCGGATCGACCGCGACCGAGCCCCAGTCGGACCCGCCGTTGTAGCTGGGATATTCGATCCAGTGCTGGCCGGCGGTCGGCGGGGTATAGAAGCCCTTGTACGCAGCTTCGCGAAAGCGGATCCGGCAGACCATCTGGTCGATCGGCGACATGCCCCACATGTCGCGCTCGCGAAGGTCGGGCTTGCGCAGATTGGCGAAGCGCGAGAACGGCTGGGTCGGCGACCGCTCCTGCGGCTCGACGCCCCCGCCCGGCACGGGCCGCTCGACCACCCCGTGGAGCGGTTCGCCGGTGCGCCGATCGAGCACGTAGACGTCGCCCTGCTTCGACGGCAGGATCACCGCCGGCGTCCCGTCGGGCAGGTCGACGAGCGTCACCTGACTGCCCAGATCATAGTCCCACACATCCTTGTGGACGGTCTGGAAATGCCACACCGGATGGCCGGTCTCGGCGTCCAGCGCGACCAGCGAACTGCTGAACTCGTTTTCCTGCGGGCTGCGGTCGCTGCTCCAGTAATCGTCGGCGCTGTTGCCGGTCGGAAGGTAGACCAGCCCGAGTTCCTCGTCGGCCGAGGCGGTGGTCCACATGTTGGGGGTGCCGCGCGTGAAGGTTTCCCCCGGCGCCGGCCAGTCGTATTGCCCCGGGCGGCCGAGATCCCACGCCCACCTGCGCTCGCCGGTCCGCACGTCATAGGCCTGGATCACGCCCGAGGGCGCGTCGTTCTTTTCGTTGTCGAGCACCTGGCGCCCGGTCACGACCACGCCGCGCACCACCACCGGGGGGGCGGTGATCGCGGCCATGCCGGGATTGACCTGCCCCAGCCCGACCTTGGTATCAACCTGCCCGTTGACGCCGAAATCGGCGCAGGGCCGGCCCGTGGCGGCATCGACCTCGATCAGCCGGGCGTCGAGCGTCGCTTCGATGATCCGGGCCGCGCAGGGCGAAGTGGCGGAGGCGGCACTGCCGGCATCGCCGCTGGCGGCCGCAAGGGGCGGCGCGGTGTCGCCGGCCGGCACGGGCGCGGCCTGCGTTGCGGCGTCGCCACGTATTGCCGTGTGGCCGGTCCGCGCTGCCTGCACGGTTGATGGCGCGCCGGATCCGCCGTCGTAATAGGTCACGCCGCGGCAGGTCGCCCCGTAGGGGATCGACGCGTCGGGGACCTTGGGGTCGAACTTCCACAGCTGCTTGCCGGTCGCCGCATCATAGGCGACCAGCGCGTTCATCGCCGAACATGCGTAAAGGCGATCGCCGATCTTGAGCGGGGTCGTCTCGGGCGAGAATTTGCCCTTTTCCAGCTTCCCTGCGGGCAGATCGCCGGTGTGGGAAACCCATACGCGTTCGAGCTGGTCGACGTTGTCCGGCGTGATCTGCGCCAGGGTCGAGAATCGCTGGCCCGCGCCGGTGCCACCCCAGGCCGGCCAGTCGGCGCCCGCCGCCTGCGCGCCCGGCGCGTAGGCTGCCGGGGGGAGGGTGCCGACGATGCCATCGGGCTGCGCCGCCGCATCGGCCCAGACGACCCCGCCCAGGAACAGCAGCGAAGCGAAGGCTCCGGCGACCGCGGTCGACCACCTTGTCCGCCGATCGACGAGCGGAGACAGCAGTGCGACCAGGGCGAGGAGCAAGGCCGGGCCGACCAGCCGCGGCACCAGCGCCCACGGGTTGGTCCCGGCCTCCCACAACGCCCACGGCACGGTGAGGCTGAAGATCGCCACATAGACCCACATCCCGGCCGGGCGGCCGAGCAGCAGCAATGCGGCCGCGACGATCATCGCGATGCCGGTGACGAGGTAATAGGGCGATCCGCCGGCCGCGACGAGCCAGACTCCGCCTGCCGCCAGCACCACGCCGATCGCTCCGATCACGAATCCCAGGACGAGCGCCGCTAGGCTGCGGCCGGCGGGTGCGTGGTCGGTCATCGGATCCTCGGGGTCTGCGAGCAACGGTTGCAGGAGACCAATGGGAAATCCCCGCAGCGGTTCCCGGCCCCGCACCGCCATCGCGCACGACGAAGCCAGCCGGAGAGCCGCCAGGCGTGCAAAGGCCGTCCAGCGAACGGCGGAGGTATCCGCCTGACGACCGGTGCCGCAGGCTATCGCATTCGCCGGCGCCGGCACCTGCGCGGGGGCGCTGGCCGCCGAGCCGGACAAGCCTGCAAGCAACGAAAAAGGCGCCGGAATCGCATCCGGCGCCCCTGGCTCGTCACGTTCGGGCAAGTCAGCCCTGGCGCTGGCCCGTCAGCGGCATATCGCCGAAGGCACCGGCGTTGACCGTGCCGGTCAGCTGGTCGCCGTCGACCTTGGCGGTGCAGTTGAGGGTCATCGGCATCGGCACGGTCATGTTCATCTTCCAGCTCAGCGTGTCGCCGTCGATGGTCCCGTCGGCGACGTCCATCGAGCCCATTCCGCCGGCCATGCTGCCGGTGAAGGTCTTGCCGTCGTCGCCTGGAACGACGGTGAAGGTGCCCTTCTGATCGCCCATCGGGCTCTTGACGACGGTGTCATAGGTTCCGGCTACGGACATGTTCATTCCTCTCTTCGCTTGGGAAAATACGCGCGGTCAATCGTCGTTACTGACATCCGTGTCAACATCGAGATAGGTCACCGGCAGATCGAGCTTCTCGAGCTGGGGATCGATCTCGCTCCGGTCGCCGACGACGACGATGGTCAGATCGTCGGGGCCGAGGTAGCGCTTCGCCGCGGCATCGATCGCCGCCTTGTCGAGCGCGCGATAGCGTGCGGGCAGGGTGGTGTAGTAATCGTCGGGACGGCCGAGCTCGTCGTTCTCGACGATCGCGCCGAGGACCTGGCCATTGGTCTCGAAGCGATTGGGCAGCCCGCGGATATTGCCCTCGGTGACGCGGGTGAATTCGGTGTCGTCGATGGTCTGCCTGCCCTCGGCGAAATCGCGCGCCGTATCGAGGATCAACGCGATCGAATCGGCCGTGCGATCCGACTGGACCGCCGTGCTGATGGTGAACAGCCGCGGCCCTTCGGGGGCGTCGACCCCGCTGCGCGCGCCGTAGCTCCAGCCCTTTTCCTCGCGGATGATCATGTTGATCCGGCTGAGGAAACCATTGCCGAGCACTTCATTGGCGAGATCGAGTGCCTCGAGCCCGGGCGTCGGCCCGGTCAGCGGCAGCACGCGGCCGGCATAGATCACCGATTGCGGCGAATTGGGCCGGTCGATCACCACCAGCCGCGTCTGCGGCGCCGGGGTGGGCCCGTCGAGAAGCTTGGCCGGCGCCGCCGCACCCGTGCCGCGCCAATCGCCGAAGCTCGCCTCGAGCAGCGGCTTGACCTGCGCCATGGTGACGTCGCCGACGATGTAGATTTCCGCGTTTTCGGGCCGGATCCAGCGATCGTGCTCGCGCGCCAGCGTGGCGGGTTCGAGCGCCTCGATCACGGGCACCTTGCCGAGCCCGCCGACGGTTCCGTAGGGATGGTTTTCACCGAACACCAAAGGCCGCAACATGCGCCCCGCGAGGCCGCCGGGCGAAGACAGCTGCTGCGCGATCGCTGCGAGCCGCTGGTCGCGAACCCGCTGGACCTCGGTTTCGGCAAAGGCGGGATTGCGCACGATGTCGGCCATCAGCGCGAGCGAAGGCGCGAGATTGGTGGTCAGCGCGTTCATCGTCACCGAGCTGGTGTCGAGCGAGCTGCCGGTGCCGATCGATGCGCCGAGCCGTTCCTGTTCCTCGGCGATCTCGACCGCGCTGCGCGTCTCGGTGCCTTCCTCGAGCAGGTCCATCATCAACGACTGGGTGCCGGCCCGGTCCGAACCGTCGGCAGCGTAGCCGGCGTCGAACTGGACGCTGATCACCGCCTTGGGCACCGCCGTACGGCGCGCCAGCGTCACCGGGATTCCGTTCGACAGCGTGGTGCGCTCGACCGCGGGGAAGGTCAGCGGGCCGACCGGCTGCGGTTCGGGCAAGGCGCGCGGCGGTCCGGTGCGGGCCGCTGCGACCGGCGCTGCAGCATCGGGTTCGGGCGGCGGCGTGGTGCCTTCGTCGCCCCATCCGCCCATGGTCGCGCCGTTCTCGGTGCGGTCGCCGGGCACGATGGCCAGACGATAGACGGGCCGGTCGAGCCAGCGCTGCATGGCATCGCGGACGTCGCCGGGCGAGAGGTCGGCCATCGTCGACAGCGCGGTGCGGTAATAGGCGGGGTCGCCCGAATAGAGCAGCCCTTCGGCGAGCGTGCTGCCCTTGCCGCCGAAGCCGCCGACGCGTTCGAGCCCGTCGATCTCGTTCGAGACCATGCTGGTCGCGGCGCGTTCGAGCTCGTCGGCGCTGGGCCCTTCGGCGATCATTTCCGCGATCACCTGATCGAGCCGCCGTTCCGCCGTCGCACGGTCGACCCCCGGCTTGATGTCCATCTGCGCGACCAGCAACGCGACCTGTTCCGATTGCCAGTTGAACGCGCTGACGCTGGTGGCGAGCTGTTCGTCGCGCACCAGCACGTTGTCGAGCCGCGAACTGGCCAGCCCGCCCAGCACGCTCATGCCCAGCGTCAGCGGAATCGCGTCGGCCTGGTTGAGCCCGGGGCCGCTCCATACGCGATAGACCCGGGTCTGCGGCACCTGATCGACGATCTCGCGCGCCTTGTCGGTCGGCAGCGTGACCGGAGCGGCCTGCACCGGGGTGACTTCGGGGCCACGGGGAATGGCACCGAACCAGCGTTCGACCATCGGCCGCGCAGTCGCCGCGTCGATATCGCCGGTAAGCGAGAGGACGACGTTGTTGGGGCCGTAATTGTTGACGAACCACTGCCGTACGTCGGCGAGGCTCGCGGCATCGAGATCGGCCATCGAACCGATGGTCGAGTGGCGATAGGGGTGGCCGACGGGGAAAATGCCTTCGAGCAGCGCGTAGAAGGTGAGGCCATAGGGCTGATTGTCGCCCTGGCGCTTCTCGTTCTGCACCACCCCGCGCTGCTTGTCGAGCTTGTCCTGCGTGACCGCGCCGAGCAGATAGCCCATGCGATCGCTTTCCATCATCAGCGCCAAATCGAGCGCGCCGGTGGGGACCACCTCGACGTAATTGGTGCGATCGAAATCGGTCGAGCCGTTGGTGCTGGTCGAACCCGCGGCTTCGAGCGGAATGTCGAAATTCTCGACGTTCTCGCTGCCGCCGAACATCAGATGCTCGAACAGATGCGCAAAGCCCGTGCGGCCGCGCGGTTCGTTCTTCGAACCGACACGATAATAGGTCGTCACCCCGACGATCGGCGCCTTGCGGTCGGTATGGACGAGCACCGTAAGGCCGTTGTCGAGCGTGAACTGCTCGTAGGGGATGTCGACCTGGTCGACGAGCGCGGACAGCGACGATGCGTCGGGCGCCGCGGGGGCCTGCGCGATATCGGTCCGGCTGACATCCGCCGAAGGCAAGGTGCTGCAGCCGGTGAGAGAAATTGCGGCAAGGCCGGTGAGAAGATGGCGACGCATGGAGGGCTCCTGTTAGCGCGTAGCTTCGTGGCGCACGGTATAGCGGCGCTTGGCATTCGCAAGCACATCTTCGCGCCAGAAGTGGACTGGCTTCAAGCGATGCTGGACGAACAGCGATGCCTGATCGGTGTAATGCGGCGAGCGTGGCCGGGTGGTCGCTGCGCCGAACGGCTGGATCGACTGCGACCGCACCCTTCTACCCGGTTCCCATTCGACGAACTGGATGAAGCTGTCGCCGTGGCGGACCGACAGCCGGCCGTCCTCGGCGATGTCCCAGGTGGTCGCGGCGCGCAGCGTGTCGGAGCCGCCGTCGAGCGGGAGATCGACGCTGAACGGCCCCGGTCCCTGACGCAGGCGCAGCAGTGCGCCCATCGGCGGGTCGATCCGGCCGAAGTGGCGCTCGAGATGGTCGACCGCCCAGGCGAGCTTGTCGCGGACGTCGGGCAGGGGCTTGTTCTGGTAGGTGGCGGACATGAAGTCCTTGATCATCAGCAGCGCCAGCGCATCGCCGCGCCCGACCCCGTCGGCGGTAAAATCCCACTCCAGCAGCAGGTCGCGCGCGCGGCCGAGATCGGAACCGGGCGGCAGGTCGAGCCGCGCCAGATCGCCCCACAGATCGGCGATATAGCCGGATCGTTCATAGGCGGTGTCATATTTGATTTCCTCGAGCCGTTCGCGGTCGATCGGGCCCGGCTGGCTCATCAGCTTCCAGGCGCGCCGTGAACGGTTGGTCTGCTTGATCTCGATGCCCAGTTCGGGGGCGAAATCCCCGGGCGACAGATCGCTTTCGGCGCCGGCCGCGGTGTAGGGGGTGTTGTTCGAATTGTAGAGCCAGCCGCTCGCCGGATTGACGTAGCGGGGCAGCGCCTCATAGGCGACCGGTCCGCTCCAGATCGCGCGCGGATCGTCTCCGGGCAGTATCCCGCGCCAGTCGTAGCCGCGCGCCCGGTCGGGGAGGGCGGCGTTGTAGACATAGGCGATATTGCCCTTCTCGTCGCCGTAGATGAAATTGGTCGAGGGAATGTCCATCCGCGCGAGGACCGCCTGCCATTCGTCGAGAGTCTCGGACTTGTTGAGCCGGTAATAGGCATCGAGCTGGCCGAGATCGTCGATCCCGCCATAGCGGATGGCGAAATAGCCCTTGTCGTTGCGGATCACCGGGCCGTGCACGCTGCGATAGACGTCGCGGCGGATCGGCAGCACCACCGGCCCGATGCGGACGGGCAGGGTGACGGTTTCCTGTTCGAGGTCGAACCAGCGGTCGCCGATCCGGTAGCGGGTGCCGCTGTCGTCCATCACCAGCTGGTAGACGTCGATCATGTCGGGTGTGTTGACCGTGTTGGTCCAGCCGAGATGCTCGTTGTGGCCGAGGAAGGGGTAGGGGCTGCCGGGGAAGTTCGCGCCGGCGAAGTGCCAGCCTTCGCCGCTCTCGACCACGAGTTCGTACCAGGCAACGCCGCCGCGCCAGGGTTGGTGGCTGTTGGACACCAGGCGGGTGACGCCGTCGCCCGATTTCTTCGGCGCGATGGCGAAGGCGTTGGAACCCGACAGCGCGCCGTCCTCGCCCCACGGCAGCGGCGGGGCGGGGGCCCGGCTTGCGGCGCGGAGCACCTCGGCCGGCTCGGTGGCGCGGCGCGGCTGGCGGTTCGCGGCGGGGATGGCGGGTCCGTATTCGGGACGCAATTCCTCGCCCTTGACCAGCGGTTCGATGACGTTGCCGAGCCCGAAGAAGAACGGCTGGCGCAGCGCGAAGCCCGCAGCCACGTCGAGCCCGTCGACCGGGAAGAGATTGCCGAGCTTGATTTCGTCCGGATGCGCCTCGGCAAAGTCGTTGAGGCCGGCGGCATAGGCTTCGAACAGCGCCCGCGTGTCGGCCGGCAGTTCGGGGTAATGCCGCTCGGCGGTGCCGCGTGCGTCGAGCAGGTGATAGACGTAATCGATCGCCGCGCCTTCCTGACCGGCGATCGCGCCGTAGCGCCCGCGGCTCATCGCGACGACATCCTGCAGCGTGGCGAAATCGTCCTCCGCATGCGCCACCGCCACCCCGTAGGCGACATCGGCATCGGTATCGCCCCAGATATGCGGCACGCCGAATTCGTCGCGAGTGATCTGCGCCGCATAGGCGCGATCGGCGGGACGCACATCCTCGCGCTCGGCCCAGAACGGCTCCCACACCGCCAGGCCTACGAAGCCGGCAAGCAGCAGTACGAGCAGCCCGAAACCGAGCCGCGCGATCCAATTCCTCATTGATTCCCGTCCTCTCTTGCAACCGACCTAGCGAGCAAGCCGGTGCGGTGCAATCCGGTTGGGCAAAACCGACCGGCGGCTGTTTCGTTAACGGCATTCGCCTCGCTAGGCCGGTGCGCGTGACTGCCCGCATTACCATCGGCCATGATTCTTCCGGCAAGCCGGTCGAATTCGACATCGAGGAACTCCTCGCCACCCGGCTGCTCGTGCAGGGCAATTCGGGCAGCGGCAAGTCGCACCTGCTGCGCCGGCTGCTCGAGGAGAGCGCCCGGATGGTGCAGCAGGTGGTGGTCGATCCCGAGGGCGATTTCGTCACGCTCGCCGAACCTTTCGGGCATGTGGTGGTCGATGGCGCAGCCTATTCGCCGGGCGAGATCGAGGCTCTGGCGCGGCGCATCCGCGAACACCGCGCGTCGGTCGTGCTGGCGCTCGAAGGGCTCGAGGTCGAGCAGCAGATCCGCTGCGCCGCGCAATTCCTCACCGCTCTGTTCGACGCCCCGCGCGAGCATTGGTATCCCGCGCTGGTGGTGGTCGACGAGGCGCAGATGTTCGCCCCCGCCGCCGCCGGCGAGATGGCCGAGGATACGCGGCGGATGACGCTGTCGGCGATGACCAATCTCATGTGCCGCGGGCGCAAGCGCGGGCTGGCGGGTGTCGTCGCGACGCAGCGGCTGGCCAAGCTGGCGAAGAACGTCGCCGCCGAAGCCTCGAACTTCCTGATGGGGCGCACCTTTCTCGATATCGACATGGTCCGCGCGGCCGACCTGCTGGGGATGGAGCGCCGCCAGGCCGAACGCATCCGCGAACTCGAACGCGGACATTTTCTCGCGCTCGGCCCGGCGATCACGCGGCTGCCGGTGGCGGTCAGGATCGGTCCGGTCCGATCGGGCCTCAAGGCGCGCGCGGAGGGTCTGATGGCGCTGCCCGATACCGCACCCGCCGAAATGGAAGCCCTGCTGACGAGGGACCTCGCGGGCGAGGCCGCCCGGGCCCCCGCTTCGCCGCCGCCGCCGCCGCCCGCGCCGCGGGTCGAGGAGATCGCGGACAGCATCGCCCGGGCCGAGGAAGCGCCGGCGGACACCGCGCAGCCGGTCCCCGGAGCCCCCGATGTCGCCAGGCGGGTCGAGGCGATCATCGCCGAACTGGCCGCCGAGGAAGCGACCGCCTTCCAGTCGGCCAGCGCGCAATACCAGAGCTTCCTCATCCGCTGCCGCCGCGATCGGCTGATCGGGCCGATGCCCGACATGCGCGGCTTCCGCCGCCGCTTCGCCATCGCCGCCGCGGGTCTGGACCAGCTCGAAGAGACCACCCGCGACGCGCATTCTGCAGATTGGCGTGCGGCAGTCGAGGAAGATCTGCTCGCGCCGTTCCTGGTGATCGCCCGGCCGCGCACGCCGGCGAAACACAGGTCGACGAACAGGATCTTGCCCGCGCCTACGGCACCAGTTCGCCCGGACGGATACGCCGCTTGCTCGACCATCTCGAGCGCCAGGGCGTGGTCGTGGTGCGCGAGGAATTCGGTGGCGGAAGGACGATCATGGTCCCCGGCCTCGAGGGCGCGGGAGCGCGCTAGCCCGCCCCGGGCGCGGCAGATTTTTGGCACTGGCCCTCTCGCCTTTGCGAGCCGCACCCCTATATCGGACTAACACACCCGCAGCGCGGTCGAAAAAACCGTCGGCAGGGCCTTGTGTTGCATAATCGGCAACACCATATCCGGGCGGCAATTCGAGCGAGGGATGACTGAATGAATCTCGAAAAATTCACCGACCGCGCCAAGGGCTTCCTGCAGAGCGCGCAGACCGTCGCCATCCGCATGAACCACCAGCGGATCACGCCCCGCGCATCTTCTCAAGGCGTTGCTCGAGGACGAGCAGGGCATGGCCGCGCAGCTGATCCAGCGCGCCGGCGGCAATCCGGGCGTCGGCGATTACCGAGATCGACACGGCGCTGGGCAAGCTCCCGGCGGTGTCGGGAGGCGGCGCGCAGGCGACGCCCGGGCTCGACAATGATGCGGTGCGGGCGCTCGATCAGGCCGAGCAGCTCGCCGACAAGGCGGGCGACAGCTTCGTGCCCGGTCCAGCGCCTGCTCCAGGCGCTGGCGCTCGCCGACACGCGCTGCGGGCGCAGGCGCTCAAGGCTGCCAACGTCGATGCCAAGGCGCTCGAAGCCGCGATCCAGGAGGTGCACCGGCGGCCGCGCCGCGCGACAGCGCCAGCGCCGAAGAGAGCTATGACGCGATGAAGAAATACGCCCGCGACCTGACCCAGGCGGCGCGCGACGGCAAGCTCGACCCCGTGATCGGCCGCGACGAGGAAATCCGCCGCACGGTCCAGATCCTCGCCCGCCGGACCAAGAACAATCCCGCGCTGATCGGCGAACCCGGCACCGGCAAGACCGCGATCGCGGAAGGCCTGGCGCTGCGCATCGCCAATGGCGACGTGCCCGACAGCCTCAAGGGCCGCACGCTGATGGCGCTCGACATGGGCGCGCTGATCGCCGGCGCGAAATATCGCGGCGAGTTCGAGGAACGCCTCAAGGCGGTGCTCGACGAGGTGAAGGGCGCCGAGGGCCAGATCATCCTGTTCATCGACGAGATGCACACGCTGATCGGCGCGGGCGCATCGGAAGGCAGCATGGATGCCTCCAACCTGCTGAAGCCCGCGCTGTCGCGCGGCGAACTGCACTGCATCGGCGCGACCACGCTCGACGAATACCAGAAATATGTCGAGAAGGACCCCGCGCTGCAGCGGCGCTTCCAGTCGGTCTATATCGACGAGCCGAGCGTCGAGGACACGATTTCAGCATCCTGCGCGGGATCAAGGACAAGTACGAACTGCACCACGGCGTGCGCATCACCGACGGCGCGATCGTCGCAGCGGCACAGCTGTCCAACCGCTACATCCAGAACCGCTTCCTGCCCGACAAGGCGATCGACCTGATGGACGAGGCGGCGAGCCGTATCCGCATGGAGGTCGAGAGCAAGCCCGAGGAGATCGAGGCGCTCGACCGGCGGATCATCCAGCTCAGGATCGAGGAGCAGGCGCTGCAGAAGGAAAGCGATTCCGCCTCCAAGGACAGGCTGGAATCGCCTGCGCAAGGAACTGTCCGAGCTCGAACAGCAGTCGAGCGAACTGACCACGCGGTGGCAGAACGAACGCGACAAGATCCATGCCGAGGCGCGGATCAAGGAAGAGCTCGACCATGCGCGGCTCGAACTGGAGCAGGCGCAGCGCGGCGGCGATCTCGCCAAGGCGGGCGAGCTTTCCTACGGCAGGATCCCCGAGCTCGAAACGCAAGCTCGAGCGAAGCCGGCGGGCAGACCGAAAACGCGCTGCTGCGCGAGGAAGTGACCGAAGACGACATCGCCGGCGTGGTGTCAGCGCTGGACCGGAATCCCGGTCGACCGGATGATGGAGGGCGAGCGCGAGAAGCTGCTCGACATGGAGAACATCCTGGCGCAGCGGGTGATCGGACAGAGCCAGGCGATCGATGCCGTGTCGAAGGCGGTCCGCCGGGCGCGTGCCGGCCTGCAGGACCCCAACCGGCCGCTCGGCAGCTTCCTCTTCCTCGGCCCCACCGGCGTCGGCAAGACCGAACTGACCAAGGCGCTCGCCGGCTTCCTGTTCGACGACGACCAGGCGCTGGTGCGGATCGACATGAGCGAGTTCATGGAAAAGCACGCCGTCGCCCGGCTGATCGGCGCGCCTCCCGGCTATGTCGGCTACGAAGAGGGCGGGGTGCTCACCGAGGCGGTCCGGCGACGCCCCTATCAGGTGGTCCTGTTCGACGAGGTCGAGAAGGCGCATCCCGACGTCTTCAACGTGCTGCTGCAGGTGCTCGACGATGGCCGCCTGACCGATGGGCAGGGCCGGGTGGTCGATTTCACCAACACGCTGATCATCCTGACCAGCAATCTCGGCAGCCAGTATCTGACCCAGATCGAGGACGGCAAGGACGTCGACAGCGTCGAACCGCAGGTGATGGACGTCGTGCGCGGGCACTTCCGCCCCGAATTCCTTAACCGGCTCGACGAGATCATCCTGTTCCATCGGCTGGCGCAGGAACACATGGCCCCGATCGTCGATATCCAGGTGGGGCGGGTGCAGAAGCTGCTCAAGGACCGCAAGATCGATCTCGACCTCACCGAGGGCGCGCGCAAATGGCTCGGGCGGGTCGGTTACGATCCGGTCTATGGCGCGCGGCCGCTCAAGCGGGCGGTCCAGCGCTATCTGCAGGACCCGCTGGCCGATCTCATCCTGCGCGGCGAGGTGCCCGACGGTTCGACGGTGCGGATCGAGGAAGGCGACGGCGCGCTGGAGATGACGGTTACCTGACGCAATTGTGACAGGCGGGGGCAAGCCGCGGGCAATTCGCCGGTTCGAAGCCCGGCAAGTCGCCCGCGAAATTTTCGGTCCGTTCACCCGGCCTCTTAACATCGATAATTTCGCGACTACCGGGCCGAGGTCTCGGACCTAACAATTAATGTGTGATTTACGCCACAGCGCTCGTTAATCGGGACGTAAACTTCCTGTCGCTCTTTGACATCGACCTGTCGCTTTCGCAGAACCGACACATTGGGACTGGGGCTTCTGCAACCGGGCGACACAAGGATCTTGGCTGACACGCAAAAAGGGGAGCGTGACAGCCAATCGCTCGGTGCGTGGCCGTCGTTCCAGTTCTCGCAACTGGAGTATAAAATGCGAAAAATTCATCAGAATACGGTCAGGGGGCTCGCGGTCTCCGTGTCCGCAATGGCGCTCGTCGCCGGCGGTCAGGCGATGGCGCAGGACACCGATCTCGATTGCCCCGCCGGCCAGGAAGAAGTGGGCGGCGAATGCGTCGTCCAGAGCGAGGGCCCCGATGGCGTCACCAGCAATGACCCGGGTGCGCAGGATGTCGTCGACGTCACCGACGTCGGTGCCACCGGCCAGCAGGCCGAAGGCGGCATCGTCGTCACCGGCTCGCGCATCAAGCGCGACACCTACAGCAGCATCTCGCCGCTCCAGGTCCTGACCACCGAAGCATCGAACGAAGCGGGTCTGTTCGATCCCTCGCAGATCCTCCAGCGTTCGGAATCCGCCTCGGGCCAGCAGATCGACGCCACTTTCCAGGGCTTCGTGCTCGACAATGGCCCCGGTTCGCAGACGCTCAACCTGCGTGGCCTCGGCGCTAATCGCACGCTGCTCCTGCTCAATGGACGGCGTCTTGCGCCTTCCGGCGTCGAAGGCGCACCGGTCAACCCGTCGATCAACCTCCTCCCGGGTTCGCTCATCGATCGCTACGACCTGCTGCTCGACGGCGCATCGTCGGTCTATGGCTCGGACGCCGTTGCAGGTGTCGGCAACGTCATCCTGCGCAAGGATTTCGACGGGCTCGAACTCTATGGTCGCGGCGAGATCAACCCGCAGGGCGGCGGCGACGACTATACCGTCAGCGCAGCCTACGGCCTCAACTTCGACCGCGGCTTCATCGGCATCGGCGCCGAGTACGACTATCGCGATACCGTGCGCCTGAGCGACCGCGACTTCCTGCGCGGATGCGACAAGAACTACGAGATCGACCAGGATGGCAACATCTATACGGTTGGCAAATACGACAACGCGCTGGTGCTCGAAGATTCGGGCGGCACGATTTCGGTCTCGGAGAACGAATGTAAGGTCACCGGCATTTCGGGCCGCATCTTCAACCCCTACAACTTCTCCGGCTCGATCTACTTCGATCCCGACGGTAGCGGCAACTTCCCGGGCTTCCCGAACTTCCCCTATTCGGAATCGACCAACGCCTTCGGCGAGCCGGTCGACAACGACGGCGACGGAATCCGCGATGTCGATTTCCAGGACGTCAACACGAACGGTCAGAACATCGATCAGGTTTTCCTGAGCCAGCAGAAGCTGTTCAACGTCATGGCCTATGGCGAGTACACCTTCCCCGGCGCGGGCAACATCACGCCGTTCTTCGAGGCGAATTTCAGCCGCGCGGAGATCTATGCCGACAACACCGGCACTCCGCAGATCTTCCCCTACGTGCCGGCTGACAACGCCTTCAACCCGTGTAACATCGACACCAATCCCGATGGCGTCGACTGTCGCGAAATCGACAACGCGATCAACAACTTCCCGGTTTACAACCCACCGGGAGTTCCGGGCAACCCGCGCGGGACCTACGGCTTCAGCCTGCCGGTCAGCCCGATCGTCGCCGTCCGCGGCGATCGCAACAACACCGACGTCACGCAGGAAATCTATCGTGGCGTATTGGGCGTCCGCGGCGACCTGCCGTTCATCTCGCCGAGCTGGACCTTCGAGGTTTCGGGCGTCTACTCGCGCTCGGAAGGCGTTTCGATCCGCCAGGGCGTCCGCGAAGACAAGCTGGCGTTCGCGCTGGGCATCGATCCGACCGGTGACTTCAGCGGCGACGGGATCGCGGACAACGACACCGACACCGATGGCGACGGCGTCGCCGACGGTCCGGGCGACGGCATCGCCGACGATTACGATTCGAACCTCGATCTCTTCGCTGGTGACACGCTCAACATCGGACCGTGCAACGCCGCGGGTCTTGCCAATCCCGACCTCGCAATGCCCGATCTCGTGCAGGGCTGCGTTCCGGTCAATCTGTTCGCTCCGAGCCTGCTGACCGGCGCCATCGGTGATTTCGGCAGCCAGGCCGAACGCGATTATCTGTTCGGGACCCGTCGTTTTGACACCACCTACGAGCAGATCATCGGCAATGCGTTCATGACCGGCGATCTGTTCACTCTTCCGGCCGGTCCGGTGGGTGCGGTGCTCGGCGTCGAATTCCGCAAGGATCGCATCGATTCCTCGCCCAATGACGTGGCATCGAACGGCCTGTTCTTCGGCTTCTTCCGCGACCGCGGGGCCGTCGGCAGCAAGGTCACCAAGGAAGCATTCGCCGAATTGGACATTCCGCTTCAGGCGGACAAGCCCTGGGTTCGCGAGCTTAGCCTGAACCTGTCCGGCCGCGTCACCAACGACGAGTTCTACGGGACGAACTTCACCTACTCGATCAAGGGTGGCTGGAGACCGATCGATCCGCTGCTGCTGAAGATGAGCTACGGCACGTCGTTCCGCGCACCGAATCTCCGCGAGAACTTCCTGCTCGGCCAGTCGGGCTTCCTTACCCTGTTCGATCCCTGCGCCGTGCCGAGCGATGCATACGAGCCGCTCAATCCGACCAATCCGGGCTATCAGGCAGGCAAGGATACTCGCGGTGGGAACGTGATCGCCGCCTGTCAGCGCGAAGGTCGCGACCCGTTCACGGTCGGTACCAACGGTTCGAACACGGTCAGCACGACCAGCATCGAAGTCGAGACCGCAGGCAGCTTCGACATCGATCCCGAAACGTCGCGGTCGATCACTGCCGGGTTCGCGTTCGAAGAAACCTTCGGTGAAGGCTTCGACGTTTCGCTGGGTGCAAGCTACTTCGACATCAAGGTGAAGGACTCGATCATCGAGCTCAGCACGCAGTTCATCATCAACGACTGCTTCCTGCGCGATGACGGCACCCGCAGCACCTTCTGCGATCTCCTGGCCTATGGCGCGACGCCATCGAGCCGCGGGCTGATCTCGGATGTGCAGCCGACCTTCACCAACCAGGACGAAGAAAGCGTGCGCGGCATCGACTTCAACGCCTATCTGGGCAAGGAAGTGCCGATGTTCGGCAAGTTCATCGACTTCGGCATCACGCTGCGTGCCAACCATCTGATCGAACGCAGTTCGCTGTTCGTCGACGACGATGGACGCCGTTCGTTCGACGATGCAACGGGTGAATTCGGTTTCCCCAAGTGGACCGGCAATGCCCAGTTCACCGCGGATATCGACAAGTTCCGCTTCACCTGGTCTACCCGCTATGTCGGGCCGGTCGAGCAGGACCCCGACGGTATCGACGCCTTCGCCGACGTCTTCGGCAATGGTCCTGACGGCAACCCGGCCGATGTCGACGGTGACGGTAGCGCTGATTTCTTCAGCGACACCTGCACCGGCGGTGGATCGCCGAGCGGCGTCGTCGCCGGCGACGGCAACTTCTGCCGCGACGTGGGCTTCGCCGATGCCCAGTTCCTGCACACGGCGTCGATCCGCTACCGTGCCGATCGCTTCACGATCATCGCGGGCGTCGACAACATCTTCAACACTGCTCCGCCGCTGGTGGACAGCAATGAAGTGCTCGCCATCGCCAACACCGCGATCGGCAACGGCTACGACTACGACGGACGCGAGTTCTTTGCCTCGGTCCGCTACGAATTCTGATGCCTCGCATCTAGAATGAAACGCGAAGGGCGGTTCCAGTTTTCGGTCTGGAACCGCCCTTTTCATTTGAAATCCCCACCGAATCTTGTGAGAGTCGCCCGATGAACCATTTCAAATCAACCCTCATGGCAGCGGCCGCTGGTGCGCTGTGCCTCGTCCAGCCCGCCGCTCCCGCAGTGGCGCAGACGACCCCCGGCCACCCCACGGTCCCGCTCGAGGTCTGGGCGTTGCGCGATGTGATCAATGACGTCGAGGTTTCGCCCGACGGCAAGCATGTCCTGGTGCAGAAGCTCGAGAGCAAGGAAGGCGACTACCTTCTCGAGATCTACGATACCGAGGATATGTCGAAGCCGCTTCGGCGGCTCAACGCCGACCCCATGGAGATCATCCAGGTTCAATGGGTGAGCGACAATTACATCTTCGGAACTGCGTGGGAGCAGAACCGCCATTCGGTCAAAGGACCCGAAGAAAGCACCTACGACTACAAGGCCTTTTCCTACAATCTCAAGGCCAACAAGTTTCAGGAGCTGCCGGGCAATTTCGAACTCGTCGGCAAGCTGCCCAAGGAGCCGAACGAGATTCTGATCGGATCGGGCAATGCGGTGGCCGACGGCACCGGCGTCGATCCCTTCGCGGCCTTCCGCCCGCGTTCCTACTACCGCTTCAATCTAGAGCGCGGCACGCGCGAACTGGTGTTGAAGGGGAGCGAGAAATATCCGACCGCCGAGTTCGACGCCGACGGCAATCCCCGCTGGACCAGCTCGGTCGAGCCGGGGTCGAACGAACTGGTCTATTACTACCGCGCACCCGGCGACCGTTCATGGAAGAAGCTCGATCAGACCTACGACTACGACAAGCACGAAAATCTCTATCGCGTGCTCGGCGGGTTCATGGGCATCAAGGGCTTCGATCCCAACAACCCCAACATCGGCTACATCATCGACAACCGCGGCGAGGACAAGGCCGCGCTGTGGGAATTCAATTTCGAGACCGGCCAGTTCGGCGAGAAGCTCGCGGGCACCGACAAGGCCGACATCATGTGGACGCAGACCCATTCGCTGCCCGGCAAGGATACGCTGGTCGCGGCACGCTACCCCTGGGACAAGCGCGAACGGGTGTGGTTCGATGCCGAGGAAAAGGCGCTCTACGAGGCGCTCGAGGCGCAGATCCCCTATGCCCATTCGGTTTCGATCACCAGCCGTTCGCGCGATGGCGACACCATGGTGGTCTACAACAGCGGACCGCATGATCCGGGTTCGTACTGGCTGATCCGCGACGGCCGGATGGCCAAGCTCGGCAGCCGCAATCCGCTGCTCCAGCCCGAGCAGTTGTCGGACGTGGAGTTCATCCGTTATCCGACGCGCGACGGCAAGACGCTCTCGGGCTATGTGACCAAGCCCAAGGGCAAGGGTCCCTTCCCGTTGGTGGTCCTCCCGCACGGCGGGCCCCACGTGAACGAGGTCGTCGGTTACGACGAGTGGGGACAGTTGCTGGCCAATGCAGGCTATATGGTCCTCCAGCCCGAATACCGGATGTCGGTGGGCTGGGGACAGGAGCTGTTCGATTCGGCCTATGGCCAGCACGGCCTCGCCATGCAGGACGACAAGGACGACGGGGCGAAATACCTGATCGAGCAGGGGCTGGTCGATCCCGACCGGGTCGCCATGTTCGGCTGGTCCTATGGCGGCTATGCGGCGCTGGTTGCGGCATCGCGCGAACCCAACATGTACCAGTGCGTCATCGCCGGGGCGGCGGTTGCTGACCCCGAGAAGGTCTACAAGCTGCGTCGCAATCCCTACAGCCCCAAGGCGCTCGACGAATGGTCGCAACGCCGCGGCATGATCGGTATCAATCCGATGAAGGAAGTGTCCAAGGTCAACGTCCCGATCCTGATGGTTCACGGCGACGTCGATTCCCGTGTGCTGTACTTCAATTTCGAGGATTACCGGAAGGCGCTGCAGCAGGCCGGCAAGACCGATGCCCAGTTCCTGACGCTGAAGGGTGCCGACCACTTCTACACCACGCTGATGTATGAGCATCAGGAGCAGTTCTACACCAAGATGCTCGACTTCCTCGCGAACGACTGCGGCCCCGGCGGGCTGTAGCACGTCCAACAAAACCGAAGACGCCCGGCGCGCTGGACAGCACGCCGGGCGTTCTCGTGTCGGGACTAGGTGGAATCAGTCCGGACGGAACGCGAAGCTCACCTGACCCGCACGCCCTTGACGCCGCCTCTGTCGTTGATGCGAAGGAAAAAAGAGGTCAGCGCGCCATTCTTGATCAGCAGCTTGTCGCCGACCTCGGGGGTGAGCAGGCGCCGCGGCACGTCGTCGATCCGCCAGACGGCGCCCTCCGCGGTACGCAGCAGGTAGCCGGTCGCATGGGAGCCCGAGACCGCGGCGATGGTCGTCTCGATCTGCTCGAATTCGTCTTCCTCATCCTGCTTGTCGTCGCCCCCGCCGAAGATGCCCAGATCGGGCAGCGAGAAGCCGAACAGCTTGCGTCGCGTCTCGCGGACATCCTGGCGATCGACGATCTTCATATCGCCGGCCTCGCTCGCCTCGACCATCGTAGCAGCGGCTGAATCGAAGCACGACAGCCGCGCTCCGGGCTCGGACAGTCGTTGACATGCCTTCAGCGATTCGAGGTAGCCATTGGCCTTGGGAGCCGCCTGGCCATCTTGCGAAAGCGCAGGCGTGCTCGCGAAGATCGCCATTGGAACCGCAATCGCCATCATGGTCCCGATGCGCACACGTGTCCTTCCGGTCATCTTGTTCCTCTCCCTTGCTGGCGTCGAGGCGCCCGACCATATCCCCTCCACCGGCGAAATCCAGTGGGGGAGGGCCTCTCCCGAAGAAATTGGACCTGGAGCCCGCGCTAGGGTATCCTGCCGGCATCTTTTTCTTATCGTCGATGGAGACTTATCCGATGAAACGCGCTGCGCAGCTGCTCATTTCCGCATTGGCCCTGAGCGCCGCTTCGACCGCCTGGGCCGGGGAGCCCGCAAAGCCCGCCGACCCGGCCGACGCGACGGCGACGGCAGACGAGGGAGCCGACCCGGATATGGACAAGATCGTCTGCAAGTCCGCAAAGGCGACCGGCTCGCGCCTCAAGGCGGCCAAGCGCTGCCAGACCAAGCGCCAATGGGCGGCCGAACAGGCGATCCTCCGGCAAACGCTCGAAAAAGCTCAGGCGGCGCGCTGGAAGGAAGGCAACTGAGCGTCCTTCGCCGCGCCGAGATGCCTAGGCGGTTTCGTAACCGAGCCGCTCTGCCCACGGCCTGAGGATCGGCATGACCGGCGCGAGGTGCTCGCTATAGCGACGCCAGCGGTAGCGCGCGCGGGTGTAGAGCTGCTCGCCGATCTGGGAATAGCTTGCGGTCCGGACCTGACCGCGTTCGCGCGCGATATCGGTGTGTTCGAGTAGCCGGGGATTCCATTCGAGTCCCAGCCACTCGACCAGCGGTTCGAGTTCGGCGCGCGGGTCGTCGACCAGCCGCTCATATCTCACCGCCTGCCAATCGACCGGGAAAAGCTCCACGCCCTTGCTCCAGGCCCGCCACACGGCATCATAGGTGCGGGCGCCTTCGTCGAGCGAAGTGAAGCTGCGCATGGCGTGATTGAGGGTGAAGTTCGCCATGAAGCAGCTCAGCACCACGTCGTAGGGATGGCGCTCTGCCAGGATGATACGGGCGTTCGGGAAGATGCGCCTGATGAGCGGGACGCGCTGCATGTTCAGGGGATGCTTGTCGACCAGCCATCTTGTCTCGTCCCAGCCGAACTCGCGCGCCGCGGCGAAATAGGTGCTGCGCAGTTCGGCGATGCGGGCGGGCGTCATCGTGGGCAGCGTTTCGTCGGCTGCGCTTCGCGCTACCCGCGCCATCATCGGACGTTCCTCCAGCACGCTCAGCTCGGGAAGACCCATCAGCATGGTATCGAGCAGCGTCGTTCCGGAGCGCGGAAAACCGACGAGGAACACAGGATCCTTCAACCCGTCGTCAGACGGTGCGAGATCGCTCCAGCTTGCGGCCCAGGACGGGGTCCAGTTACGCAACTGGGTTTCGACCCTCTCGCGATAGGTGGGGCCGACCTCGGCGCGCGCGTCGACCAGCGCGGCGGCGTTCATCCGCTCGAACGCCAAAAACGCTTTCGCGGCATCTTCCATCCGGTCGGCGATCCCGCCGACCAGCTGCCAGCGGCGCATCGGATTGACGGAGTCGGGGATCACTTCGGCGATCCGTGAGGCCTCTTCGAAATCGCCTGCTCGCCGAGCGTCCCAAGCTATGAGATAGGCGGCTTCGGGCGGGGCGTCTTCGCGTTTGAAGCTGCGGACAAGATCGGCAAGCTCGTCCGTGCGGTTCAAGCTTTCGAGGAGCATTCCATATTCGATATGCGCTTCGCTGAAACCGTCTGCCAGCGCCATGGCGCGGCGCAATGTTTCCATCGCCTGATCGATTTCGTCGTTGTGCGCTTGGGCCATTCCCAGGTCGGTCAGGACGCGCAGGTTCGTCGGTGCGATGGCCAGCGCATCCATTAGGACCTTCACCCGCGGCCCCGGACGGTCGGCGATGCGCAGGGTCTCGGCAAGATTGAGATAGATGGGAACATCCGCCGGAGCCAGCGAGATGGCACGTTCGAACGCATGGATGGCATCGTCGAACCGCTCGAGCGAGGTCAGAACGTTGCCGAGATTGTTGACGCTGGTCAGATCGTTGGGATCCCCATCTAGCGCCCGCTGATAGGCAGCGGCGGCCAGGTCGAGCTCGCCCCTCTGTTGGTGGATGTGGCCTTCCACCCGCGCAAGAGCCGGTTCTTTCGAGCCCGCGGCAAGCGCCAGCGCTTCGTCAATTTCGCCTGCTTCGGCAAGCGCGGTGACGAAATTGTTGCGACTTGCCTTGTCGTCAGGGTGGAGGGTAGTGAGTTCGCGCAGATGAGGCACTGCCTCCGCGGCTTTCCCCAGGCGAAGTGCAGCAAGGCTGGCCAGCGCCAGAAATGGCGCCCGATCGGAAGCATCGGCAAGAGCGCCCTCGGCTGTCCGCAAGGCAGCCGCAAGATCGCCGGATCGCATCAGCCGGATGGCGTCGGCGAGGGCTCGGGGAGGGGCGGAAACGACGGAAGACATCCAGGCAGTCACCGATTTTTCTGGCTTGGCCGGGCGATGTCGAATGCAACGGTCATCCGCTCGCCCGAAGGAAAAGCGCGAGTACCATGCCACATTGTTGATGGAAAGAGCACCAAAAGGCCCGGCTTGGGCTCGATCATCCGCGAAGGAGCGAGATCGGTGACCAGCTCGCGGCATTCGCCCAGGCTGAGCCATCCCGCAGTGTTCTGCGACCCCGCATCTCCAGGGGGCGCTTCCGGAACGGTGAGATAGAAGGCAGAACTGAACCAACCTTGCGAGTGAACGTGATCGGCGTGGAAGCCGGCTCCGGTGAGCCGGACGGACCACGAACCGGCGATACGCTGCGGATGGCGGTCGCGCAGCAGGGTGGGATGCAGGTCGTCCGGCTCGGGAAGCGCTTCGATATGCGCAGCGACTGCCTCGCGGATCGCTGCACGCAATGCGACGATCGGCGGCTCGTCGCGGAGAAGAAGGTTGCCGTCGGTCTGGGTTCCGCCGCGTACCGACTGATCCAGAGGCGGTGCCTTTGCGAAATGGAGGTCGCGGACGTGATCGGCGATAGCGGACAGATCGCCGTGCGTGCCGGTGAGATCGTAAGTGCCGACCAGTCGCTCGTCGCCTTCCAGCCATCGCCAACGGTCGTCGCCGGTGATTCGCCAAGCGAGCGAAAGGTATGGCCAGAGGAGGTTGTCGCAGTCCTCTGCGATCCAGGGCTCGACAGAGGAGCAGGCCTCCACCGGCCGCTGGGCGCGCAGAAGATGGCGTGCGACCGTTCCGACTTCCTCGACGTTTTGAGGATTCCCGCACTGGGTGAAGAGCGTGTCGGCCTCTTCCAGCCGGCCGAGCTCCGATGCTGTATGGGCAGCGAGCAGCACCAGCCAACGGCGTTGTCCCAATCTGCCCAAGGACATCTCGCAAGCGGCGGCGGCGCGCTCGTGCAAGCGCGCTTCCAGCAGGATACCGATCTTCAGCCGGCTCAATTCTTCATTATCCGGGAATCGTCCGAGCGCGCGGTCGATTTCGCTGACGGGGCACTCACCCATCTGGCCAAGTAGATGCGCAAGGCTCCGTTGGCCGTCGATCCATCCGGGATTGCTGCGGATCAGTTCGCAAAGGAAAGAGGTCGCCTCTTCGGGGCCATGGTCCTGCAAGAGGGCAGCAGCCTTTCCGAGAAGGACCGAACCGTCGCGCGGGGCCAGTACCGCCGCGCGGTCGAACAGGTCGACCGATAAGTGCCCTGCCTCGAGCGCCGTTCGGGCGCGGGAGTGTGCGATGAGTGGATCGCCCGGGGCCAGAGCGGCGGCCTCGGCAAAGGCTTTCCATGCGGTGGCGCTGTCGCCCGCACTGCGCGCGGCGAGACCGAGCAATTGCTGAAGCCGTGGATCGCGCGGCGACTTTTCGGCCCAGTCGCGGGCAAAAGGCAGCAGGATCTCCGCGTCATCCGCATGAAGAGCTGCCAGTCCCGCGCGGAAAGCTCGCACCGGATCGCTTGGCGATACCGAGCGAAGCGAGATCGATGTGGCTTCCCGGCTCAAGTGGGATGATCCACGGCAAAAATCATTTCCCTCTCCAGGGTCGAGCATCGTCAAAACGAAAATGGCGGACCCGAAGGCCCGCCATTCCCTGTCTAATCGGTGTGGTGCTTAGAACTCAAGCGTCACGCCAGCATAGAGATAACGACCCAAGGCGTCGTACACCTGCGAGTAGGTGTTGCCGTTGCAGAATCCGGCAGGGCAAGCCTGCGAACCCGTGATCGGCGGTTCCTTGTCGAAGACGTTGTTCGCCCCGAGACGGAAGTTGTAGTGATCTCCGATCTCGTAGGTGAATGCCAGGTCGATATAGTTCTGGGCGTCGAAACCGGCGATGCCCGGCTGTGTGGTCGCCGACAGATTGTCGACCACGACCGAGCCGAAGTGACGCCAGCGGACCGAAGCCCCGACGCCGTTGGCGAAGTCGAAGCCAACGCGAGCCTGGTGACGCCACTCGGGAGTCGGCGTACCGCAGACGTTGCCGTAGGTCCCGACGCATTCGGTGTCCTCGAGGCCCGGTACGCCCGGGTTGAACCGGTTCGAGTCGAGCCAGGTACCGACGAAGGACAGGTTCAGACGACCGGCGCTGCCGATCTGACGACCGTAAGCTGCCTGCACGTCGACGCCCGAGGTCGCAAGCTTGCCGATGTTCTGCGACAGATCGGTCACAAAACCGTTCGACGAGCGCCAGAGCGAACCCGAAGCATCGCGATTGACGAGGCTGCAGAAGTACGCGTCGGCCGTATCGAGATCGCACTGCTCGAGGATCGTATCGGCACCGATGCCCTGGATCGCGCCTTCAACCTTGATGTTGAAGTAGTCGACCGAGGCACTGAACCCGGGCAGGAACGTCGGCGTAAGCACCACACCCACGGTGTAGGTATCGGCAATTTCCGGCACGAGATCGGGGTTGCCACCGATCAGGCCGTTGTACTGTGCCGCCGGGTTCGGAGCGACCACCTGACCAACGGTCAAACCGCTGGCGAGGCAGCCGATATCGCTCGAAGTGATCGGGCCGTGCGGACTATCCGAAGTGCCCGCGCACGGATCGGTCGAACCGTCGAGTGCGACACGCTGCGGAGCGAAGAGATCCTGCACCGTGGGCGCACGCACCGCACGGTTGTATCCGCCGCGGAGGCGGATGTCCCGGGTCGGAGCAAGTTCACCCTCGATCTTGTAGGTATCGGTGGTCGCGCCGGTGCTGTAGTCCGAATAGCGATAACCGCCGGTGATCGAGAAGTCGTACAGGAAACCGTCCTGGACGATCGGGATACGGGCTTCGGTGAAGAATTCCTTCACGTCGAACGAGCCGTTCACCGGCAAGGTCGGTGCTCCCTGACCCGCGAGATCGCCGGTCTGGAATGCGACGTCCGACTGGAATTCCAGCCGTTCCTTGCGGTATTCCGCGCCGAACACGAGCCCGATGCCTTCGGACGACCACGGGCTCTGAAGGCCGTAGTTGCCGAGCGAACCCGACACATAGGCCGAGGCCACCTGCTCGCTGACGATCCCGCGCGAGAAGCCGGGGGTCGACAGGTAGTCGATCGCTGCCTGCGAAGGAGCAGCACTACCGGGCGAGAAGATGTTGTAAGGCACGCAATTCGGATCGGTGCCATCGATTGCCGAACGACATACCGGATCGAGAACACCGGGGGTGTTCGGATCGTCGACGACGTCGAGCGCACGGGTCAGGCGCGTAACCGAGAAATCGTTCAGATAGGTCTGAGCAAAGTTGGTACGTCCATAGAGGTAGTACGCGTCATACGACCACACTGGATCGATGTCGCCGCGCATGCCCAGAACCGCACGATAGCTGGTGTGCTGAAGGTCGTCCTGACGCGGACCGCCTTCGACGTTACGACGCAGGATCTGCGCGAAGCCACGGGTATACTGGCTGCCGGCGGAACCAAACTGGTACGGCGTGGTCGGCAGTAGTGGTTCACCGATGTTGCGAGCGGCGCGCGCGGCATTTTCTGCTGCAACGTTGCCGACGGTGGTGAAGGCATCGATCGCGAGCGGACTGACGAGAAGGTTCTCGTCGTCGCAGATCTGAGCCAACTGGTCCGGGCCGAGCAGAGGGTTGTCACAGTTGATCGACACCGTGTTGCCGAAGTCGCCGGATTCCGCGATCTGGGCGACCGTACGGTCGTCCATGAACATGAATTCCATGTAGGGCTTCAGCGCGGGCGAGATCTCGTAATCGGCGAAGACACCGGCGACATAACGCTCGTCAGGCCGCTGGTAATAGTTCCGCGGGGCGAAGTTGTAAGGCGTAAATCCGGGCAAAAGCGTCCGGTTGGGGCCGAACTGGCCAATGGTCGACGTGAACGAATCCGCGACACCGTCCGGCTGATCACCATCAGGACCGCCGCCGACGAGGTCGGTCGTGTCGTCGAAATCGTCGTAGTAGAAAAGCGTCCCGGTCGGCGAAGTGGCCGAGCCGCCGCAGGTGTAGCCACCCGCTGCCGCCGCGGAGAGGGCGCAGGCCGAATAATCGCGCTTGTTCTGCGTAATCGGATCGATCTTGCGGTAGCCGAGATAGCCCATCACGTGTCCGCGGCCATCGTCGAAGCCGGCACCGAAGGAAAGCGTGGCGTCGAAGGTGCCGCCATCGGTGACCAAGCCACGCGGATAGCCGAAGCCGCGCGCATCGAGCGGATCGGTGTAGACGCTCCGGTTGCGGTTATCGTGGTTGTAGACGGAATACTGGGTGTCGAGCTTGAAGCCTTCGAAGTCGGTGTCCATCACGAAGTTGACGACGCCGGCCACGGCATCGGCACCGTACACGGAAGAGGCACCGCCGGTCAGCACGTCGACGCGTTCGATCATTGCTGCCGGGATGACGTTGATGTCGGCAGCCGAAGTGGTCGGATCACCCGGGACGAGACGACGGCCGTTGACGAGCACGAGGGTGCGCTCCGAACCGAGGCCGCGCAGGTTGAGCGTGGCGGTGCCGGTCGCACCATTCGCGATAGTCGAACCCTGTCCGGCGAATACTTGCGGAAGCGAGTTTACGAGATCCTCGACGCGGGTCGTTCCGGTCTGGGTAATCTCCTCGGAGCCGATCACGGTAACCGGGCTGGCCGACTCGAGGTTCGGCTGCTTGATGCGCGAGCCGGTGACCACGATGGCCTGGCCTGAAGTGCCGAGCTCGTCGCCATCGACGCCGGCAGCAGGCTGGACGCCGGGTTCGTCATCTGTGGCCTGGGCCAGCACCGGCTGCGAGAGCAGGGCAAGGCCGAGGACGGCGGGAGCCGTGCTGGCTTTGAAATAAGTTTGGAGTTTCACTCTGATAATCCCTCTTTTGATCGATCCGCCCCTGGGGTCGGAACTCCTAAGGACTCCTGGAGGGAATGCGGATCCATTCGGGCACCCCCCCTGTGGAACGTGGCATGTGCTCCCAGCGCCCCCCGCAATGCAAAGCTTTTGTTACATTTCGGCCAGTTTGGGTGCCCGGGTGTTGCCGCCATATCACACCTCGACAAAGGGTCTTTGCGGCCCGCTGGCCGGGGCGGGGATGCTCGCGCCGATCCATCGGCGCCGCTTGCTTGACCGCGAATGGGAGCGCGCTTACCAACTTGGTCCCGATTAGAAACCTAATGAGGATGCAATGCCCGAAGCCTATATCGTAGAAGCCGTTCGAACCGCGGGCGGTCGCCGCGGAGGTCGTCTCGCCGGGGTTCACCCGGTCGATCTCGCGGCACGCACGCTCGATGCGGTCATGGAACGGACCGGCCTCGCAGCGAAGGCGGTCGACGACGTGGTGATGGGCTGCGTCAGCCAGGGCGGCGAACAGGCGATGCAGGTCGGGCGAAACGCCGTGCTGGCCGCGAAGCACCTCGGGGAAGGCGTCCCGGCGGTAACGATCGACCGGCAGTGCGGATCGAGCCAGCAGGCGATCCAGTTCGCCGCGCAGGCGGTCATGAGCGGCACGCAGGACGTGGTGATCGCCGCGGGTGTCGAAAGCATGAGCCGCGTCCCGATGGGCTCGACCGCCATGTTCCACATGAAGGAGGGGCTGGGCAACTACAAGTCGCCCGGGCTCGAGGAGAAGTATCCCGGGATCCAGTGGTCGCAGTTCATGGGTGCGGAGATGATCGTCAAGAAGCACGGCTTCACCAAGGACGACCTCGACCGCTTCGCGCTGGCGAGCCACCACAAGGCGATCGAAGCGACCAAATCGGGCGCCTTCGCGGCGGAGATCGTGCCGATCGAGATAGAAACCGCCGACGGAACCGAAATGCACACGGTCGACGAAGGCATCCGCTTCGACGCCACGCTCGAGAGCATCCAGTCGGTCAAGCTGCTAAGCCCCGAGGGCACGATTACCGCTGCCACCAGCAGCCAGATCTGCGACGGGTCGAGCGCGGCGCTGATCGTCTCGGAAAAGGCGCTCAAGGAATATGGCCTCACCCCGCTGGCGCGGATCCACAATCTCACGGTCACCGCAGGCGATCCGGTGATCATGCTCGAGGAACCCCTGTTCGCGACCGATCGCGCGTTGCAGCGCGCCGGGATGCGCATCGAGGACATCGATCTCTACGAGGTCAACGAGGCCTTCGCGCCCGTGCCGCTCGCCTGGCTCAAGCACACCGGCGCCGATCCGGACAAGCTCAACGTCAACGGCGGAGCGATCGCGCTCGGCCACCCGCTCGGCGCCTCGGGCACCAAGCTGATGGCGACGCTGGTCCACGCGCTCAAGGCCCGCGGCAAGAAGTACGGGCTGCAGACGATGTGCGAAGGCGGCGGCGTCGCCAACGTCACCATCATCGAAGCACTGTAGTCGGGCACGGATCAGACAAGCGCGTTCGTGCCATAGCGGGTAAAGATCCGCTTCGCATGAACCGGCAGGGGCCGATATGCAATCGGCCACCAGGCCACACAGGCATCAATGATTTCGAACTGTCAGGAGAGAAAAATGGAAGTCAGCAGCAAAACCCCCGCGATCGTCACCGGCGGCGCCTCGGGCCTCGGTGAAGCCACCGCCCGCGCGCTCGCTGCCAAGGGCGCCAAGGTCGCGCTTTTCGACATGAACGAGGAAAAGGGCGAGGCCGTCGCAAAGGACATCGGCGGCGTGTTCTGCAAGGTCAATGTGACCAGCGAGGAAGATGTCGACGCGGGCTTCGCCAAGGCGCGCGAGGCCCATGGCCAGGAACGCATCCTGGTCAATTGCGCGGGTATCGGGAATGCGATCAAGACCGCCAGCCGCGACAAGCAATCGGGCGAGATCAAGCATTTTCCGTTGCAGGCCTTCGAATTCGTCATCCAGGTCAACCTGATCGGCACCTTCCGCTGCATCGCCAAGTCGGCTGCCGGAATGATGACGCTCGATCCCTTGACCGACGAAGGCGACCGCGGTGCGATCGTCAATACCGCTTCGGTCGCGGCCGAGGACGGGCAGATGGGCCAGGCTGCCTACTCGGCTTCGAAGGGCGGCGTGGTCGGCATGACGCTGCCGATCGCGCGCGACCTGATGCGCGAGGGCATCCGCGTGAACACCATCCTGCCGGGCATCTTCAACACCCCGCTGATGAACGCCGCTCCGCCCCAGGTGAAGGAAGCGCTCGCCGCCAGCGTTCCGTTTCCCAAGCGGCTCGGCAATCCCGAGGAATATGCCAAGCTGGCGATGTGCATGATCGAGACCGGCTATTTCAACGGCGAGGATGTCCGTTTGGACGGTGCGATCCGGATGGCGCCGCGCTGATGCACGGTAGGCGCCATCCGACCGCGCGCGTCGCGCGCCAGAACCGGCGGCATGACGGTTTCGAGCCCCTCCTTCCTCCCGTTTCATACGCGAGGAGGGGGGGCGTTTCTTGCTCCAGGACCGCGTGACCAACGGTCCCTGCCCGATACGCTCCGCAGAGCGAAGAGGAATTGCGCCGTGACCCAATTTACCCAGATCAAGCTCGCCATCGCGGATGGTATCGCCACCGTTACGCTGCACCGACCCGAAAAGATGAACGCCTTCACGCGAGTGATGATGCAGGAGTTCATCGATGCGCTCGACATTACCGATGCCGACGATGACGTGCGCGCGGTCATTGTGACCGGCGACGGCGAGCGTGCCTTCTGCGCTGGTGCCGACCTGACGCCCGAGGGCGGCGGGCATGTGTTCTCCGATCCCGATCGGGTCGAGGATCTTTCGGACGAACGCGTCCGCGATGGCGGCGGGAGGCTGACGCTGCGGTTGTTCAATTCGAAGAAGCCGTTGATCGGCGCGTGTAACGGCGTGGCGGTCGGGGTGGGGGCGACGATGCAGCTGCCTTTCGACATGCGGCTGTGTTCTGACAATGCGCGCTTCGGTTTCGTCTTCGCCCGGCGGGGGATCACGCCCGAAGCGGCGTCGAGCTGGTTCCTGCCGCGGCTGGTGGGCATGCAGACGGCGCTCGAATGGTGCATGACGGGCCGCATTTTCGATGCGCGCGAGGCGTTGGACAAGGGGCTGGTCCGTTCGGTGCATCCGCAGCAGGACCTGCTTCCCGCGGCCATGGGGCTGGCCCGCGAGATCGCCGACAACACTTCGGCGGTCTCGGTCGCGATGACGCGTGCGATGCTGTGGCGGCTCGGGGCGGGGGGGCATCCGATGGATGCGCACCGGATCGACAGCCGCGCGATCTACCGCCTCAGTCGGAGTGCGGATGCCCGGGAAGGTATCGCAAGCTTCCTCGAGAAGCGCCCGCCGCACTATCCCGACACGGTGGGCGCGGACATGCCCGACTTCTATCCCTGGTGGGACGAGCCGGGCTACGAATAGCTGCTTCGGGGATAGTCACATACGCAACGGCTTGCCAAGGGCCGTTCGCTTCCTAAGGATGGCTGCATGTCACGCCAGCTCTCACCGCGCCTCGCCGAATTTCTCCCCTATCAGCTTTCGATCGCCTCGAACGCGGTTTCGGCCCGGATCGCCGAGCAATATCGCAAGCGCTTCGCGCTCAAGACCACCGAATGGCGGATCATGGCGGTGCTGGGCGATCACGGCGAGCTGACGCAGCGCGAACTTTCGCAGCGGACGCTGATGGACAAGGTTCCGGTCAATCGCGCGTGCCGCAAGCTCGAAGACCGCGGGCTGGTCCAGCGTTCGCCCAACGCCCGCGACGGCCGCTCGCACCTGCTCGAACTGACCGCGGAAGGCACGGCAGTGCACAACGGCATCATGCCGCTGGCGCTGAAGATCGAACGCCAGCTGTTCGCGGTGTTGAGCGACGAGGAACGCGCCGCGCTCCAGGACATGCTCGTCCGCATTCGCGACCAGGCGGGCGAGTTCGATGCGGAGAGCCTGGCCGACTAGCGGGGCTGCTACCCGATCCCGCCGCTGAAGGCGTCGGCGATCGAACAGGCGGCCGGGCCGAGAATGACGATGAACAGCACCGGGAGGATGAACATGATCAGCGGCACGGTCATGATCGCGGGCAGACGGGCGGCCTTCTCCTCGGCGCGCATCATGCGCTCGTTGCGGAATTCGGCCGACAGCACACGCAAGGCCGAGGCGAGCGGGGTGCCGTAGCGTTCGGTCTGGATCATGGTCGTCACCACGCCCTTGACCGCTTCGAGATCGACGCGATAGGCGAGATTGTCGAAGGCCTTCTTGCGTTCGTTGAGGAACGACAATTCGATCGCGGTGAGCGCGAATTCGTCACCCAGCTCGGGATAGGCGCGGCCCAGTTCCTTCGCCACGCGGTTGAAGGCGGCATCGACCGTGAGGCCGGCTTCGGCGCAGATCACCAGCAGGTCGAGCGCATCGGGCAGGCCCTTGCGGATCGCGTCGGACCGCTTCTTGGCGATGTTGCTGATGTAGAGTTCGGGGCCCTTGTAGCCGATGAACAGTGCCAGAGCGAGCGCCGCGACCCGCTTCACCTGCCAGTCGGGATAGACCTCGACGAGGTACAGCATGACGAAGGCGAAGCCGCCCAGCAGGATCGGCAGAACCGCGCGCAGGCCGATCACCAGCACCGCCAGTTCCTTGTTGCGGATGCCGGCGTGGGCGAGCTTGCGCTGGACGATCTCGACCTGGCTCTGCTGCAGGACCTTCAGATTGCCCAGCGTGTCCTTGATCCGCTCGGTGGTGTCGGTCTTGCGGACCAGGCTCTGGCGCTTCTTGGCCGTCGAAGTGACGAGTCCCATCTTGAGCTCTTCGCGTCGCCCCTCGAGCGCTCTGACGCGCTTGGCCATCGGATCCTTGATGGTGACCGCGGTATAGATCGCCACCAGCACCGCCAGCGAGGCGATTCCGGCGAGGATCGAGCCGACTAGAATGACGTCGAAGCCGAGTAGGGTGGGGCCGGTGGCGGATTCCATGCTCTGTTCTTCCTGCTCAGATTTCGAAGCTGACCATCTTGGCCATGATAAAACTGCCGATCGACATCCAGACGAGGCCACCCAGACCGGTCACGATCAGCCGATCGTCTTCGAAGAATCCGCCGATATAGGTCGGGTTGATCCACCAGATCATCGAGAAGACGATGAAGGGCAGCGAACCGACGATATAGGCCGACGCTTTGGATTCAGAGCTCATCGCCCTGATCTTGAGCTTCATCTGCGCGCGCTTGCGGAGGACGTCGCCGAGATTGGACAGCGTTTCGGCGAGATTGCCGCCGGTCTCGCGCTGGATCGCGAGGGTGATGCAGAAGAAGTTGAATTCGGGGATGCCCAGGCGATCGGCGGTTTCCTGGAGCGATTCCTCCATCGTCCGACCGATCTTGATCCGTTCGACGATACCCTTGAATTCGACCCCCACCGGGCCGGGGACTTCCTGCGCCACGACGGCGAGCGTTTCGCCGACCGGCAGGCCCGAGCGCAATCCGCGAACCAGCAGATCGATCGCATCGGGAAACTTCGCGTTGAATTGATTGGTGCGCTTCTTGATCGCACGGTTGACCATGAAGTGCGGCAGCCCTGCACCGAACAGCATGCCCATCCCGAGCGAAAGGCCCAGCGAACCGCTGCGCAGAAACATGATGAGCGCGACTGCCACGCCGATCCCCAGCGAGGCATAGGCATATTGGCTCAGCGTCCACTTCTTGCCCGTGCGGTCGAGCCGTATCGCAAGCGCATGGATCCGCGATTCGGAACCGGCGGCGCGATGGAGCATGGGTTTGCGCGCGGCGATCGCCTTCTTGAGCTGCGATTCGACCTTCGTGTCGGTGCTCTCCGAATGGCGGTAACGGACCTGCTGGAGGCGCCGCTGGCTCGCCTTCGCCGCATTCGGGCCGGAGAGCAGCGTGTAGCCGATCGCCAGCAGGGCAAGCACCCCGACGGCCACCAGCACCAGCTGAATGATGTTCATGCTTGCTCTCCGTCCAAACTACCCACGGTCGCCGACATGTCGGCGACCGTTCACTCCGCCGGTTCGCGAACCGGTGCGCTTTTCTTCTTCGCCAGCAGTCCCTTGAGATCGAGCCCGCCGAGCAGCGATTTCTTCGCGCCGGCCTCGTCGGCTTCCACGACTTCTTCTTCGCTTGCACCAAGGACGCGCGTGGAGAGCTGTTTGATGGCCAAAGTGGCCTTCGATCCGCCGTTGGCATCGGCGAAGGTCTTGCCCAGCTTGGCGGCGTTGGCGGCCGCTTTCTGGTCATAGGGGATCGCGATGTCGATCTTGCGCTCGATCGAGGCTTCGAAATCCGCACGGCTGATTTCCGCTGCGCCCGGCTGTACCTTGTTCGCGACGATCAGGACCTGCGCATGCGGGGCGTTGACCTTGAGCCAGGAGAGGATGCGGATCGTGTCGCGCGCCGAAGCGAGCGACATTTCCGTCGCCAGCACGACCACGTTCAAGCCTGCGAGCAGATGCGGGAAATTGATCATCATGTTGCGCGGCAGGTCGACGACGGTGGCCTCGAAAGCATGGCGGAATTCCTCCTGCAGCTGCAGGAAGGCCGCGCCATCGGTCATCAGCGGTGCGCTGATCGGCGCCTCGGCCGAAAGGATAGCGAGATTTTCGTTGGCGCGGATCATCGCACGCTCGATGAACAGACCGTCGATGCGGCTCGGGTTGTCGATCGCATCGGTCAAGCCGCGTCCGGGCTCCAGATCGAGCGTCAGCGCGCCCGTGCCGAAATGGACGTCGAGATCGAGCAGGGCGGTCGGCATGCGCTTGTCGCTAGAGAACAGCCAGGCGATCGAAGTGGCCAGCGTGGAAGCGCCGACGCCGCCTCGCGTGCCGATGACGGCTGTCGAGATATGGCGCTTGATGCCTTCGTCCTCGCCGGTGCGCGGGGCTGCGAAGACGGCCTGCGCCTGGTTGAGCGAATCGCGCAGCATATTGGCCGACAGCGGCTTGAGCAGATAGTCGTGAATGCCGCTGGCGAGCAGGTCGCGATAGAGGCGCACGTCGTTGACCTGGCCGATCGCGATCACCACCGTGCCGGGCTCGCAGACCTCGGCCAGCGCGTTGATGTCATTGAGCGGATCGCCGCTTTCCGACAGATCCACCATGAGGATGTTCGGACTGGCCGAGACCGAGAGCGACTGAATCGCGTTGCGCAGCCCGCCCTTGTTGCATTTCTCAGGCTGCCAGCCGAGCTCGATCACCACCGGACGCAGCGCATCAAGCGCATTATCGTCGCAGATATAGGCGGCGAAAGCATCGCGGTTGCCGGTATGACCGGGTTTCAGTGAAGCGCTCATGACGTGTCAGCCTCCTTCGTTGCTGGCGACTGCGGCCAGGCCTTCCGCCCCCGTGGGCGCCTGTTCGCGGTACGATTTGATGGCTTTGGTGGAGGTCGTGACGACAGTCTCGCCCGTGCCCTTCTTGCCGTGGATCAGGTCTTCGGGATCGGCGACCATGGCCGCGAGATTGCCATTGATCGCGCAGCCGTAGCCGGGATAGGTGGCGTTGTGGTCGTTGGCCTCGTTGTTTGCCGACCAGTCCGGGCAACCCGGAACATGGGCAGTCGAACGCGTCACCACGATGCGTGCCTGCCCGGGATCGACATAGCCCGAGGTCACGGGCGAGCCTTCGCTGACCAGCAGACCGTAGCGCCCTGCAAGCGCGGAGACGTCCTCCCGAACCGCCGGATTGGCGCTGGGATCGTCGATCGCGATCCGATCGCCGTAACTCAGGTCCATCGCCTCGAACCAGCCCGCCACGCGCTGCTGCTCCGCGACGGTGAGGCCATCGCCGGCGACATTCACGTCGAGCGTGAAATTGCTGCGTTCGACGACCGGTTGGCGAATGCTGTAGAGCGACCGGTTTTCGGTCGGAACCCCACCGCAGCCTCCGAGAACGAGGCTGAGCGACACGGCGAGCGAGCCGGCGAGCGTGCGATTGAATGCCTTGGCCATTATACTCGTCTCCCTTTATTCGAAGCTGAAGCCGGGTTCGGCCGCGGCGGTACGTTCCTCGCGCCGTGCATCGCCCGGGCCAGCGGCTAGGCGATCGTCGTCTTCTTCGGGTTTTCCGTAGGAAATCTGCGGTGCCGGCGTCTCGGCGGACGGCGCCGAACTGGGCTTCGGCCGGTCCGCACCGCTGACCCCGTCGCTCTGCTGGAAACCGAGCAGACGCTGGGTTTCGGTCGGATTGCGGAAACCGTCGGTCGGCAGTTTGATGTCGTTCGCATCGACCGGTTTCACCAGATAGGGCGTAACCACGATGACAAGTTCGGTCTCGCCCTTGCGATAGGTGGTCGAGCGGAACAGATTGCCGAGCACCGGCACGTCGCCGAGGCCAGGTGCCTTATCGATCGAATTCTGCGAATTGTTCGACAGCAGGCCGGCGATCATGAAGCTTTGCCCCGAACCGAGTTCGACCGTGGTTTCAGCGCGCCGGGTGACGAGCGCCGGGACCTGAAATCCGTTGAGCGTGATCGCGCCCTGGCTCGAGAGTTCCGAGACTTCGGGGCGCACTCTCAACGAGATGCGACCGTTGGCCAGGACGGTTGGCGAATAGGCGAGGCTGACGCCGTAGTTCTTGTATTCGACCGTGGTCGTTCCGAGCCCCTGGCTGAGCGGGATCGGGAACTCGCCCCCGGCGAGGAATTCGGCGGTCTCGCCCGACAGCGCGGTCAGATTGGGCTGCGAGAGCGTGGTGACCAGGCCTTCGGTCTCGGCGAGGTCGAGCGCCGCGCCGACGTCGAGGCCGAGAAACTTGCCGAATGCGCCGAGCGTCGTGCCAGGCGACAGCGAGGTGATCGACGACCCGTTCTGGAGCAGGAACTCGCCCGGATTGTTCGGATCGGGGACATAATATTGGGGCACGGCATTGCCGCCCAAGGGGGCTCCCGGAACGAGATTGGGAACCGCGCCGGTGCGGCCCTGGCCGATGCCGAACTTGAATCCGCTCGAACTGTCGATGCTCGCGAGATTGACGCCCAGCGCCCGGACGAAGCTGCGGCTGACCTCGGCGATGCGGACCTGCAGATTGACCTGCAGCGGAGTCGCCATGCGCAGGCGGCTGATGACGTTGAATTCATCGCCGACGAACGCCTGCACCAGTTCCTGCGCCTCGGCAGCGTCTTCCGGAGCGGCGACGGTGCCGGTCAGCAACACGACATTGCTGCCCATGGTGGCGACCGAGATCTTGGCTTCGGGCATGGCCAGCGCCAGCATCTGGTCGATGCTGCCGATGTTCGAGCCGACCCTGACATTCGCGGACCAGATGATGTCCCCTGCCGCGTTGCTGGCATAGACCGTGGTCTCGCCGCCGGACTTTCCGAAGACATAGAGCTGGCGCTGCGACTTCACCTGGACATCGGCGATCTGGTCGTTGGCGATGAACACATCGGCCATCGACCCGGGCACGTTGATCAGCTCCCCGCGGCCGATCGAGAGGACGATCTCCGAAGCCGGGCGGACCACCGACTGGGCCGTCGCAACGGTCGTCGGGGCGGTAGCCAGCGGCGCGACGGCGAGACCGGCGAGCAGCAGTTTTGTGGTTAGACGACGCTTCATGGAATTGCCCCCTGAATGGCTTTCCTGTTTCTCTCTCCGGCTCACTTGAGCGCTACCGACTGGGCCGAGGTGCGGTCCTTTCCGACCGGAACATCCACGGTTTCCTTGCCGCGGGTGACGCGAACGCTGGGGCCGCGGCGGACGGGCTGGCCAGTTTCGGTCGGCGCGTATCCGCCGGCGGGCGACGCAGCGTATTGCGCAGGCTGTCCGGCACTCTGAGGCGGCACGGTCCGGCGCTGGAAGCGCGACACGTCGCCTCCGGTGACATAGGTGCTCTTGCCGTCGTCGGGACGCGCCATGGCTTCGCGCAGAAGCTTCTCTTCCTCTTCCGGCGTGGCGCTGTCGGGGATCGAGACATTGCCCGCAGCGATCGCGCGCTCGAGCTCGTTCTGGTTGTCTGCCAGCGAGCGGAGCGACAGGCTGAGCGTGCCGATGGTCTGTGCGACCGCGACCTTCTCGGCAATCACCGGAGTGACCTCGAGCGTCACCGTGCGAAACGCCTTGACGATCGTCGAACCGTCCTCGGCCTTTTCGGACTGGGTCGACTGGTCGGTGGCCAGCACGCGAAGGTTTCGAAGAATGGTTTCCGATGCCTTCAGTTCGGTGCCTTCGACCCCGGAAACGGTCTGTGTCAGAACCATGTCGACGCGGTCACCGGGGAAGACGAAGCCGGCGACGCCCGACTGGGCCGAGACCGGAACGGTGATGGCGCGCATGCCCGGGGTCAGCGCGGCAGCGAGGAAGCCGCGGTCGCCCGGTGCGACGAGCGAGCCCTGGGTGACCGGTTCGCCGGCGGTGATCGGATGACGCACGACGGTGCCGAGCAGCTTGCTCATATCCGCCTCGCCGTCGAGGAAATAGGCGTCCTGGACCAGCTCCTCGGGCCACTGCTGGAAGCCGATCGCATCGGCGGTAATGATCGTACCCACCGGCAAGGCGCGCTGGGCGACGAGGACCTTGGGGCCCTGCGCCTCTACCATCGCGGCCGCTTCGGCCTGCGGCGCGCTGGCGCCGGCAAACATGCTCCGCGCGACGAGCGCCGTGCCGATCGCGACGATCAGAGCACCTACCAGCAGAACCAGCTTCTTCCTATCCATGGCTGTCTAGCCCCCTCGTTCGGCCCGCATGAAATCCCACGGCGGGCAAGTATGGTTTCACGCTCTAGGGCGAACTGGTTAAGATCGGGTTGTCAGCCGAGCCCGGCCGCCGTGCCGGCCGCGAACAATTGTCCGCTGGCGACGATCCAGATCCCCGCCAGCGAAATTGCCGGGCCGTAGGGCACCCAGACATCGCGATCGTGACGCCGGATGATCCGGATCGAGCCGAGCGTGACGACGAGCAGCATCGCCAGCGGGGCGAGGAGCATGATCAGCGCGACGGCGGTGCTGCTCGGTGCGGCATCGACCAATGGCTGCGGAATCGGCAGTTTGGGGCCGCCCAGAACCGCGCTGGCGAACAGCGCCGCGATGGCGGTTCCCGCCACCAGCAGCAGCGTGTCGCGCGCGGGCTTGGTCCTGATCGTCGTCGAATGCGCGACGCGCCAGGCGCCCACCGCCATGGTCAGCACCCAGCCGAGCATTGCCATCGCCACCAGCAGCAGGGTGAATTGCGACGGCGGAATCCACAGCGCGAGCGCGGCGAGAAGCTTGACGTCGCCGCCGCCCATCTGGCGTATCGCGAACAGCACACAGCAGACGGCGAACACGCCCAGCGCCAGCGCCAGCTGGCAGGCGACGCCCGGCCAAAGCGGCAGCCCGACCGCAAGCCAGTAGAGCGGTGCCCCCGCCGCAACCGACGACGTGAGCTTGTTGCTGATGGTCCGGCTCTTGATGTCGGTGACGATCACCGCGACCAGCGCGATTGCCAACCCGGCGAGCAGAACGTAGGTGAAAATCTGGTGGTACATGGCGTTCCCGAAGGTTCGTTCGGCTGCACCATAGCGGTACCTGCTTACCAAGAAGTAACCATAGGAGGGTGGCCATCACCGCACAGCAAGCGACGGAATGCCGGATCGATCGCCGTTCGATTCCGGCAATCGCGCGCGAATCGCACTTCGTCATGCCCGACGGCCACGAATTGCGGCGGATCGACTGGCCCGGCGCCGCAGCCCCACGCGGTTCGATACTTTTCCTCCCGGGACGCGGCGATTTCTACGAGAAATACCTCGAAACGCTCGACGGCTGGCACCATGCCGGCTGGCACGTGACGGCAGCCGACTGGCGCGGCCAGGCGGGATCGGGAAGGCTCGGCACGGATGCACTCACCGGCCATATCGGCAATTTCGGCGATTGGGTCGATGATCTCGCGGCCATGTGGACGGTATGGCAGGGCGAGACCCCGGGGCCGCACGTCATCGTAGGTCATTCGATGGGCGGGCACCTGGTCATGCGCGCTCTGGTCGATCGGCGGATCGAACCCGATGCCGCTGTTCTCAGCGCGCCGATGCTGAGGATGGCGGGGCCGCCATTGCCGCTCATCCTGCTTCAGGCCGTCGCGGCCGTGATGATGCGGATCGGGGCACCCACGCGCCCGGCATGGAAATGGAGCGAAAAGCCGGGCGAGATGCCGGCCGAACGACGCGATCTGCTGACGCATGATGCCGAACGGTATGCCGATGAATTGTGGTGGCGCGAGAAGCGTCCCGAACTGGCCATGGGGCCGGGCAGCTGGGGCTGGGTCGAATGCGCCTATGCCTCAACCCGACAGCTCGAGAGGCGCGGCGCGATGGAGGCGGTCGAAGTCCCCGTCCTGATCGTATCGACCTCGGCCGACCGGCTGGTCAGCCATGCCTCCGCAATGCGGGCGGCCGAACGCTTGCCGCGGGGCGAGACGCTCGCTTTCGGTGACGAGGCCCGCCATGAAATCCTGCGCGAGGTCGATCCGGTGCGCGACACTGCGCTGGCGGCGATCGCCGACTTCCTCGACCGAGTGGCACCTGCGCAGACCCCGTGAGCCTGCACGATTTTGCCATTGCCGGCGCGGGCATCGCCGGGGCCAGCCTGGCCGCCGAACTGGCGGAAGCCGGGGCCTCGGTGATCGTGCTCGAGGCGGAGGAGCGGCCGGGCTACCACGCCACCGGCCGCTCGGCCGCCTTCTGGGAGGAATGCTACGGCGGACCGCAGATCGTTCCGCTGACGCTCGCTTCGGGTCCGTGGCTCGGCCGGCACGGCTTCCTCGCTCCGCGAGGCGCGCTATACATCGGCAGTGATGCCGACAGCGCCGAACTCGACGATTTCATCGCCCGCTTCGCCTCGACGGGCGCGACGCTCGAACGCCTTGGGAAGGCCGAACTGCGTCGGCGCATTCCCGGCATACGGCATGCCTGGACCGGCGCGGTGTGGGAGGCCGCCTGCGCCGACATCGACGTCGCTGCGCTGCATGCCCATTTTCTCGCGCGGGCCCGAGCGAGCGGGGCTGCGCTTGCGTGCCGCGCCCGCATCGTCGCCGCCGAACGCAGCGAGGGCGCGTGGCGGATAGGCACGGCGCAGGGCGAGAACTATGATGCGACCACGCTGGTCGACGCCGCCGGGGCATGGGCCGACGAGCTGGCGCTGCTGGCTGGCGCCGCACCGCTCGGCATTCAGCCCTTGCGGCGGACGGTGCTCCAATTGCGCACCGCTCCGCCCGCGCCGGAGGGCATGCCGCTGGTGCTCGACATCGGCGGGGATTTCTACTTCAAGCCCGAAACGGGGCGGGTCTGGCTAAGCCCGCACGACGAAGTCCCGAGCGAGCCCTGCGATGCCGCTCCCGAAGAGCTGGCGGTCGCCGAAGCTATCGCTCGGTTCGGACAGGTGGTCGACTGGCGAATCGAGGCGGTCGAGCACAAATGGGCGGGATTGCGCAGTTTCGCGCCCGACCGGCTTCCGGTCTATGGCTGGGACGCCCGTGTGGAGGGATTCTTCTGGTTCGCGGGGCAGGGCGGCTTCGGGATCCAGACCTCGCCCGCCGCGGCCCGACTGGCTGCGCAGCTGCTGCTCGCCAGACCGCGCGATTCGATGACGCGCGATCTCGACGCCGCATTGTATTCACCCGCGCGGTTCGCCTAACCCGCTGCGGCGATCCGTTCGGCTTCGGCGCATGCGAGTTGGTCGACGCGCTCGTTTTCGGGATGGCCCGAATGGCCGCGGACCCAGTGCCATTCGACCCGGTGGTGCGCGGTAAGGTCGATCAGTTCATGCCACAATTCGGCGTTGCGAACGGGTTTCCTGCTGGCGTTGATCCAGCCGCGCTTCTTCCATCCGTGCACCCATTTGGTGATGCCGTCGATGAGATACCGGCTGTCGGTATAGAGATCGACTTCGCACGGCTCGATCAGCGCGCCCAGCCCGCGGATTGCGGCGGTCATCTCCATCCGGTTGTTGGTGGTCTCCGGCTCTCCACCCGAAAGCTCCTTTTCATGCGCGCCCATGCGGAGCAGCGCACCCCAGCCGCCGGGACCGGGATTGCCCTTGCAGGATCCGTCGGTGAAGAGTTCGACCTTTTTCATGCGAAGGCGCCTTCCCCGTTTTCGCAGTAGAAATCCAGTCGCCTGACGAAATCCATCGGGTCCTTGCGCCGGACCAGCGCATCCGCCGGCGTGTCGAGCCAGTCTTGCGCGCGACTGGCGACGAAACGCAGGCAGGCGCCCTGGGCGAGCAGCGGCAGCGCACCGCGTTCGGCGCGGTCGAGCGGGCGCAACGCTTCGTATCCCTCGATCAGAGCGCGCCCCGTTCGGGCATCGAACGCCGAGCCGTCCGCATCGAAGCACCAGGCGGCGTGCGTCACGGCAAGATCATAGGCCATCATGTCGGTACAGGCGAAATAGAAGTCGATCATGCCGGTCACCCGTTCACCCAGCATCAGCACATTGTCGGGAAACAGGTCCGTGTGGATTGCCGAGCAGGGCAGGTCCCGCGGCCATGCTCGCGCTATCCGGTCACCTTCCTCGCACAGCGACGGAAGGCGCGGATCGATCGCGGCCAGGGCCTCGGTGCCGCAGCCCTCGAGGATGGCGAGTGCGTCGGCAGGCGACAGTTCGTTCCGCCTGCACATCGCGAAATCGCGGGCCTTGTCGTGCATCTGGGCGAGCGCCATGCCGACCGCTCGCGCCTGCGCGGCGGTCGGTCGCGTTGGCGAGACCCCGGGCAGGAATTCGATCAGCGCGACCGCCTTGCCCTCCATCTCGCGCCACGCTGCACCCGCGCTATCGTGGATCGTGCGCGGAACCGGGCAACCGGCGGCTGAAAGATGATCGAGCAGGCCCAGAAAGAAGGGCAGGTCGCGCGTCGCGATACGCCGTTCGTACATCGTCAGAATGAAGCGATCCCGGGTCGTCTCGATCAGCCAGTTCGAATTCGATACGCCTTCGGCGATGCCCTTGGCCGATTTCAGCCCACCCACCTCGTATTCGGCGATCAGCTCGGCCAATTGCTCGGCTCCGAGATGCGTATAGACCGCCACGTCAGTCGGTAAGCTGGCGCGGCAGTTTGAAGACCATGCTCTCCTCGGTCGTGACAATCACTTCCTCGGTCACCGCGCGCCATTCGGACAGGCGATCGACCACTTCGCGGACCAGTTTTTCGGGCGCGGAGGCACCTGCGGTCAACCCGACCGTGCCGACGCCTTCGAGCCAGCTCGGATCGATTTCATCGGCGCGCTGGATCAGCCGCGCGTCAGCGCCCAGGCGTTCGGCCACTTCGACGAGACGCAGCGAATTGGAGGAATTGGGCGCCCCGATGACCAGCACGAGGTCGCTTCCACCGGCGATCTGTTTCACCGCCGCCTGGCGGTTGCTGGTGGCATAGCAGATGTCCTCGGCCTTGGGCGCGACGATCTGCGGGAAGCGGGCATGCAAGGCCGCGACGATTTCGCGCGTGTCGTCGACCGACAGCGTGGTCTGGGTGAGAAACGAAAGATCGTCGGCCTGCGTGAAGGGGAGCGAGGCCACGTCCTCGACGGTTTCGACCAGCGTGATCATGCCTGCAGGCACCTGGCCCATGGTCCCGACCACCTCGGGATGGCCGGCATGGCCGATGAAGACGATGTGCTGTCCCTTCTCGATCTGCCGTTCGGCCTGGCGATGGACCTTGCTGACCAGCGGGCAGGTCGCGTCGACATAGAACAGATTGCGCCGCCGTGCCTCCGCAGGAACGGATTTCGGGACGCCATGCGCGCTGAACACCACCGGAGCGTCGTCGGGCACCTCGTCAAGCTCCTCGACGAAGATCGCGCCCTTCGCCTTCAGACCATCGACGACATAGCGGTTGTGAACGATTTCGTGCCGCACATAGACCGGCGCGCCGTATTTCTGCAGCGCGCGTTCGACGATCTCGATGGCCCGGTCAACTCCGGCGCAAAAACCCCTTGGGGCTGCGATCAACAGCTGCAACGGCAGCCGCGGATCCCCGCTCGTTCGGCCGGGGGTGGATGGAAAGGGGGCATTCATGTGTCGCCCTCTAGCGCTTTCGCCCGACCCAAGCTAGGGCGTCTGCCATGCCCGCGGGCACCCGAATTCTATCGTACGCAAAAGGGATCTTAGCCGCATGATCATCCGTACCCGCCTGCTGCCCGTGTTCGTCCTCGGCCTTGCCCTGGCCGGATGCGCCAAGACGGGCGATCTGGTGGTCGACCAGGGCGTTGGCATCACGGCCGTGCGCACGGCTTGTCCGGCTGTCGGCATTCCCGACTATACGGGTGACATCACGACCTTCCGCAGCCCGGGTTCGACAACCCAGGCCGATCTCGACGTCACCGCAACGATCACCAACCTGCGATCGACCTGCAACGAGACCGCCGGCGATCGCGTCTATACCGAAGCGACCTTCGACGTCATTGCCCGCCGCGCCGATGCGCGCGGCGCCCGGACGGTCACGCTGCCCTATTTCTCGACCGTGCTGCGGGGCGGTTCCTCGGTCGTCACCAAGCGCGTCGGAACGGTGACACTCCAGTTCGCCGAAGGGCAGGATCGGGCGCAGGCGCGGGGAACCGCGGGCGCCTACGTCGACCGCGCAGAGGCGACCTTGCCCGAAGACGTCCGTCAGCAGATCACGCGCAAGCGCAAGGCGGGCGATCCCGACGCGGCGCTCGACCCGCTGGCAGATCCGGCGGTGCGCGCTGCGGTCGATCGAGCGACCTTCGAACTGCTGATCGGGTTCCAGCTGACGCAGGACCAGCTGGTCTACAACGCCACCCGCTAGTCCCGCTCGCATCTTGTCATTTCGCGCCGATAGGCTAGGCGCCCGCTATGGCTGAAATGCAGACTCTTCACGCCGCCTTCGCGGCCCGGATCAACGCCGTTCTCGGGGCGCTCGAGATGGAAGGCGCCCTCCCGCCCGAGAGCGCGCGCGACGGCGTGACGGTCGAGCCGCCGCGCGATCCTTCGCATGGCGATCTGGCGACCAATGCGGCGATGGTGCTGGCCAAGCAGGCGCGAGCGAACCCCCGCACACTGGCCGAGAAGATCGTCGAGCATCTGCAGCGCGAGCCCGACGTGGAGACGGCCGAGATTGCCGGGCCGGGGTTCATCAACCTGCGGCTGTCGCCCGATGCGTGGCGGCGCGAACTGGCCGCAATCGCGTCGCTCGGAAGCGACTACGGAAGATCGGCGATGGGCGCGGGGCGGACCGTCAACATCGAATACGTCTCGGCAAATCCCACCGGCCCGATGCACATGGGCCATTGCCGCGGAGCAGTGGTCGGCGACGCGCTTGCGGGCCTGCTCGAATGGGCGGGGCATCGCGTCATCCGCGAATATTACGTCAACGACGCCGGTGGCCAGGTCGATGTCCTGGCTCGCTCGGTTCACCTGCGGTATCTCGAGGCCCTGGGTGAAGAGGCGGGCGACATTCCCGAGGGGCTGTACCCCGGCGAGTATCTCAAGCCCGTGGGCGAGGCGCTGGCGCAGGAATTCGGCGCGACCTACCGCGAGGCGCCCGAGGCGGAATGGCTGGCCCTGTTCCGCCAGCGTGCAGTCTCCGCGATGATGGACATGATCCGCGCCGACCTCGCCCTGCTTGGCATCCATCACGATTTGTTCGCCTCCGAAGCCCAACTGCAGGCCGCGGGGAAACCCGAGGCGGCGGAAAGATGGCTTCGGTCGAAGGATCTGGTGTATGACGGCGTGCTCGAAGCGCCGAAGGGCAAGGCACCGCCCGAAGACTGGGAACCAGTCGAACTGCCGCTGTTCCGTTCGACCCGCTTCGGCGACGATCAGGACCGACCGATACGCAAGAGCGACGGAAGCTGGACCTATTTCGGTGCCGATCTCGCCTACCACTTCCAGAAGGCCGAGAAAGCCGATGCGCTGATCGACATCTGGGGGGCCGACCATGCCGGTACGGTCAAGCGGATCAGAGCCGCCGTCGCCGCCATGACGCAGGGCGCGGGCCGCGAGGTGCCGTTCGACGTCAAGCTCGTTCAGATGGTCAAGCTGTTGCGCGATGGCGAACCGGTCAAGATGTCCAAGCGTTCGGGCACCTTCGTGACGCTGGCCGATGTTGTCGACGAAGTCGGCAAGGATGTTGTCCGTTTTACCATGCTGACGCGCAAACCCGATGCTCAGATGGAATTCGACTTCGCCAAGGTCGTCGAGGCATCGAAGGACAATCCGGTGTTCTACGTCCAATATGCACACGCCCGGATCCGGTCGACGCTGCGCAAGGCCGGGGTCGCGCCCGGCGATGGGCGGCTCGACCTGCTCGGAGCGGATGAACTCGCCCTGGTTCGCGAGGCTGCCCAGTTCCCGCGGGTGGTCGAAAGCGCCGCGAGGATGCGCGAACCGCATCGGATCGCTTTTTTCCTCGGCGATCTGGCGGCTGCCTTCCACAGTTTCTGGAATGCGGGTAATGACGATCCGGCCAAGCGGATCATCCGCGAGGACGATGCCGACCTCACCGCCGCCCGGCTGTTCCTGGTGGCGCAGATCGCGCAGGTAATCCGCAACGGGCTCGCCATCCTGGGAGTCGAAGCGGTAGAGGAGATGTAGGCATGACGGCTTCGACGCCTTTCGACGGCGAAAAGGACCGGGAGGCGGAAGAGGAACTCGACCTGGCCGACGACGAGCGCCTTCCCTGGCTCGAGACCGGCGAGCAGGACGAGGAAACGGCTGGCATCGACGCTTCGCGGCTGGCGATGCTCGGAGTGCTCGCGCTGGTCGTTCTCGGGCTGGTCGTGGGGGGCATCTGGCTGGTGACCAACCAGGTGTCCGACGAACCCGAACCCGATGGCAGCGTGATCGCCGCCCCGGCCGAACCCTACAAGACCCGGCCCGAGGATCCCGGCGGCAAGACATTTGCGGGGACCGGCGACACCAGCTTCGCCGTGGGGGAAGGGCGGACCCGCGTGGGCAAGCTCGCCGAACCCACCCCCGTACCCGCTACCGAACCCGCGGCCAAAACGACCGGTCCGTCGATCGCCTCGACGGTGACCGAAAGCCCCGCCGCGGCAAGCACCAGCGGGGTCGCGGTTCAGGTCGGTGCCTACCCGCGGCGCGCCGATGCGGAGGCCGCATGGGGCCGCCTGATCCGCCAGACCGAGGCACTCGGCGGCGTCAGTCATCGAGTGACCGAGGCGCAGGTCGACATCGGGCGCGTCTATCGGCTCCAGGCGATGGCCGGCGACCGCGCTGCCGCCAATCGCCTGTGCGCCGCGCTGAAGAGCGACGGTCTCGCCTGTTTCGTCAAATAGCCGGTATCGATCGCTTTCCACATTTGACGAGGGCCGCAAACTTGCGGGATTCCGGCAAAAGACACAGGTTCGGTCCATGACGCCCGCCATTTTCGGTATTGCCGGCCTCGAGTTGACCGCCGACGAACGTGCCTTTTTCAAGGATGCGGACCCGGCCGGCTATATCCTGTTCGGGCGCAATTGCCGCGATCGCACGCAGTTGCGCCGGCTGACCGACGATCTGCGAACGATCCAGGGACGCGACAAGCTCATCGTCTCGATCGATCAGGAAGGCGGACGCGTGGCGCGGATGAAGCCGCCCGAGTGGCGACGCTATCCCGCTGGCGAGGCGTTCTCGAAGCTCTATCAAATCGCTCCCGCATCGGCGATCGAGGCGGCCCGCGTCAACGCCGAAGCGATGGCACGCGAACTGGCGCAAATGGGCATTACCGTCGACTATCATGCCCCCTTCGACGTGCGCCGCCCCGAGACGGACGACGTCATCGGCGACCGCGCGCTCGGCAGCGAACCGATGCAGGTCGCCGCGCTCGGCCGGGCGATCCTCGACGGCATGCGCCGCGGCGGGGTGGTCGGCTGCCTCAAGCACATGCCCGGCCATGGTCGGGCGACCTGCGACACGCATCACCACCTGCCGCTCGTCGGCGCCAGCGAAGAAGAACTCGAAAGCGATATTCAGCCCTTTCGAACGCTGTCGTCGCATCCGCTCGGGATGAGCGCGCACATCGTGTTCGAGGCTTGGGACGCGCACAACCCGGCAACGCTGTCGGCTACCGTCATCGACGAGGTGATCCGCGGCAAGATCGGCTTCGACGGGCTCTTGCTGTCGGACGACATCGACATGCAGGCGCTCTCCGGAACGATCCCCGAGCGCTCGGAGCGCGCCTTGGCGGCGGGTTGCGACATCGTGCTCAATTGCTGGGCCAGAATGGACGACCAGATCGCCATCGCAAAGGCTTGCGGGACGCTTTCCGACAAGGCGCGCGAACGGCTCGCGCGGGTTCACGAGGCGATGGGAAAGCCGGGCGAGGAAGGTGCGACCGAAGATCTGCTGGCCAAGCGCGACACGCTGCTGGCCATTGCGGATGCGGATACGTGACCGAGGGATTTCTTCTGGGCGAAACAGCGTCGGCAGAGGGCGACGATTGGGATGGCATCGGGGCCGCAGTGCCGACCGATCCGACCGCTCTCTATCTCGAACTGGAAGGATGGGAGGGGCCGCTCGATCTCTTGCTCGATCTCGCGCGGCGACAGAAGGTCGACCTGCGAGCGATCTCGATCCTCGCGCTGGTCGATCAATATCTGAGCCATATCGATCAGGCCGAGGCGCTGAAGCTCGAACTGGCCGCCGACTATCTGGTGATGGCGGCGTGGCTCGCCTTTCTCAAATCCGCGCTGCTGTTGCCCAAGGACGAGCAGGAGGACCCGAGCCCCGAAGAGCTCGCGCTCAAGCTGCAACTTCGCCTCCAGCGGCTCGGGGCCATGCGCGAGGCGGCGGCGCGGCTGATGGGCGGGAACCGGATCGGGCGCGATGTCTTCCTCCGGGGGAGCCCCGAAGGGCTGGAGATCGCCCGCAAGACCATGTGGCAATGCGATCAGTTCGCGCTGATCGAAGCCTATGGGCGGGTCAAGGCGCGCACGGCGCCGGCGATCCACATGGTTCGCGAGAGGCCCGTGATGACGCTCGAATCGGCTCTCGAGCGGGTGTCGAACATGCTCGGCGTCACGCTCGACTGGATGGAACTGCGCGAGTTCCTGCCGCCGCACGCCGAACCCCGGCTGCGCAAATCGGCCCTCGCCTCGAGCTTCGTCGCAGCGCTCGAGCTTGCCCGGCTGGGCAAGGCGGAACTGCAGCAGGAAAACACCTTCGGTCCGCTCCATCTGCGGCGGGCTCCGGCATGATGGATGATCTGGATCGGGCCGTCGAAGCGGCGCTCTTCGCTGCCGAGGAGCCCATGACCGCGGAAGCGCTCGCCCAGTTTCTCGGCGACGCACCGGTCGTCGAAGTGCGCGAGGCGCTGCGCCGGATCGCCGCGGATTTCGGCAATCGCGGCGTCCATCTCGTCGAGCGGGGCCGGCGCTGGCATTTCGAGACGGCACCCGACCTTGCCCATCTGCTGCGCCGCGAAAGGGAACAGCCGCGCCGCCTCAGCCGCGCGGCGACCGAAGTGCTGGCGATCATTGCCTACCACGAGCCGGTAAGCCGGGCGGAAATCGAATCGATCCGCGGGGTGCAGACGTCGGGCGGAACGCTCGATGTGCTGATGGAGGCCGGCTGGGTCAGGATCGCCGGTCGGCGCGAGGTTCCGGGGCGTCCGACGATCTATGCGACGACGCCGGAGTTTCTCGATCACTTCGGCCTGTCGAGCCGGCGCGACCTGCCGGGCATCGCCGAACTGCGCGCCACTGGCCTGCTCGATCCTGTCGATGACGCTTATGAAGACCTCGTCGGCGATCCACCGGACGAGGCCGAACGGGCGGACGACGACGACACTTGTGAGCCTGCGAGCGACGGCTGACTGGCGCTCGCCCTTCGGCTGTCCTATATTGGCAGCCCGCTTAGCAAAAAGGTTTCATCATGTCGCTCGGCCCCTGGCAGCTCATTATCATCGCCATCGTCATCCTCGTCCTGTTCGGCCGCGGCCGGATCTCCGAAATGATGGGCGATTTCGGAAAGGGCATCAAAAGCTTCAAACAGGGTATGAACGAGGAAGACGGCGTTGCGGCCAAGCGGCTCGGCCACGAAGCCAAGCCCGCGGACGAGGGTCTGACCGAAAACCAGATCAAATCGACCGAAGACCGCAAGTGATCCGCTGACGGGCGGAGGCGCATATGTTCGATATCGGCGCCAGCGAACTGCTGGTGATCCTGATCGTCGCAATCCTCGTGATCGGCCCCAAGGACATGCCGCGCGCGATGCGCACGGCTGGTCGCTGGATCGGCAAGATGCGGCGCATGTCGAACCATTTCCGCGCCGGCATGGATGAGATGGTCCGCCAGGCCGAAATCGAGGAGATGGAGGAGCAATGGGCCAGGCGAAACCGCGAGATCATGGCCAAGCACCCCGATGGCTCGACTCCGGAAGGCGGTGCGCCCGACAATCTCCTGCCCGCCGAGATGGAGCCGCTGTCCTCGGCGCGTGATGGGCCGGATGTCGATGCCGTTGCCGATACCGATGCCGATACCGATGCGGATGCCGCAGCGGAGGCGGCGATAAGGCGCGCAGCCCCCGCGAAAAGCGCTGCAGATCCGGCCGAACCCACGCTGCAGTTCGATCCCCCGCCTAAGGACGAGAGGCGCTGAGATGGTCGCGATCAGGGATATCGACGAAACGCAAGCACCGCTGCTCGATCATCTGATCGAATTGCGGGCGCGGCTGGTGCGGTGCCTTCTGGCCCTGGTCGTCGCATTCGCGATCTGCCTCTATTTTGCCGATCCGATCCTGGGATTTCTGATCCAGCCGCTCAAATCGGCTTTCCCGCCGGGCGAAGGGCAGCTGATCTTCACCAAACTCTACGAAGTGTTCTTCGTGGAATTGAAGGTCGCGCTTTTCGCGGGCTTCTGTCTCAGCTTTCCGGTCATCGCCAACCAGCTGTGGGCCTTCGTTGCGCCGGGGCTTTACGCGCGCGAGAAGAAGGCGTTCCTGCCCTTCCTTCTGGCCACGCCGATCCTTTTCCTGGCGGGAGCTTCGCTGGCCTATTACGTGGTGATGCCGACCGCCTTCAGATGGTTTCTGGGTTTCCAGGGCACGGCGGGCGGGCTCGAGATCCAGGCCTTGCCGACCGCCAACGAATACCTCGGCCTGGTGATGCAGTTCATTCTTGCGTTCGGGATGAGCTTCCTGTTGCCCGTGCTGTTGCTGTTGCTCCATCGCGCGGGCATCGTGACGCGCGCGCAATTGGTCGCCGCGCGGCGCTACGTGGTGGTGATGGTCGCGATCGTCGCAGCGGTCATCACTCCGCCCGATCCGGGATCGCAGCTTCTGCTCGCAATCCCGCTGCTGCTGCTGTTCGAAGGCTCGCTGCTACTGATGCGGTTTACCGAACGCAGTCGCGCCGCTCCCGAGAGCGAAGAGTCCGAAGAGGCTCAGTCGGCATCGTAGACCTTGCGGCCGCCGACCCAGGTCTCGAGGACCCTGGTCTCGCGCAGTTCGGATGGGGTGGCGAGCAACGGGTCGCGATCGACGAGCACGAAATCGGCCCGTTGACCCGGTAGCAGCCGCCCGAACCGGCGTTCGGCGAAACCGGCATAGGCCGCACCGCTGGTGAAGCCCGCCAGAGCCTGCTCGCGCGTGACCCTTTCCTCGGGGCGCCAGCCGCCGAATGGCTCGCCGGCGGCATCCGTGCGGGTGATCGCTGCCGCCATTCCGGCAAAGGGATCGGGCGACTCCACCGGCGCATCCGAGCCGAAGGCCAGGCGGCCGCCCTGCTGCAGGATCGTGTTCCAGGCATAGGCGCCTTCGAGCCGGCCGGGCCCCAGCCGAGCTTCGGCCATCTGCCGGTCGCTGGTCTGGTGGACCGGTTGCATCGAGGCGATGATGCCGTTGCGGCCGAATTTGGCAATGTCGGCCGGATCGACGATCTGGGCGTGTTCGATCCGCCACCGGCGGTCGCCTGGAAAGCTTTCGGCGATTTCGGAGACCGCGTTGAGCGCTTCGGCATTGGCCGCATCGCCGATCGCATGGATGGCCGGCTGGAAATCGCCCTGCGCGGCGCGCACGAGTATGTTGCGCAATTTGGCGGAGCCCATCAGCGGCAGGCCGGTGTTGCCGGGGTCGTCGGCGTAGGGCTGCTTGAGCCATGCCCCGCGGCTGCCCAATGCGCCATCGAGGTAGAGCTTCACCCCGTTCATCCGCAACCTGTCGTCGTATAGCCAGGGCGAGGGCCGCGATCCGGCGATCAGTTCCATGGTGTCCGGACCTGCGGCGTAGGACATGATGCGCAGGGTGAGTGCGCCGCTGTCGCCCGCGCGGCGGAATGCCTGCCAGTCCTCGATCGTCGTGCCCATGTCGGCGACGGCGGTAACGCCCATCCGGTTGAGCAGCCTCTGCGCCTCGGCAAAGGCAAGGTCGCGCTCCTTCGGCCGCGGCGCCGGGATGGCGGCGGTCATCAGTTCCTCGGCGGCGTCGACGAAGACGCCCGAGGGCTGCCGCCCCCCAGTCAGCCGTTCGACCCGTCCGCCGTCGGGATCGCCGGTCGCGGCAGTGATGCCCGCCACCTGCATCGCCATGCTGTTGGCCCAGCCCGCGTGACCGTCGACACGCTGGAGATAGACTGGCCGGTCGGACACCGCGCCGTCGAGTTCGGCGGCCGTGGGAAACCGTCCGAGCCGCCATTTTTCCTGGTTCCAGCCGCGCCCGAGGATCCACGGGCGGCTGGGGTTTTCCTCGGCGAAGCGGCGGATCCTGTCGAGTGCCTCGGCCAGCGAATTGGTATCCGACAGGTCGAGCGTCAGCGCCCCGATGCCGATCCCCATGACATGCACATGAGCATCGATCAGGCCGGGGATCATGACCCGGCCCTTGCCGTCCTCGCGATAGTCGGTCTGCGGCTTCTTGTCGTTGCGCCGCAGCAGCTGGGCGATTTTGCCGTCGTCGTCGATTACCAGCCCGGTGAAGCGCAGGACCGCGCCGTCTTCGTCGATCGTGATGCCTTCGACATTGTCGACCAGCACATCGGCTCGCGCCGGCGCGCAGACCATGAAGGTACACAGGGCGGCGAGGATTTTCAGTTTCATTTCAGAGCGGTCCCACTGCGTTCGCGAGGATGCCGATAAGGCATAGCTTGGTTCGCGCAAACCCTTTCCGCGATTGCGCGGCAGACCGCTGCGCCGTAGGGGCAGCGGCATGACACAAGGCTCGAACGCCCGCGCTGCCGACAAGGCGACCGATCTCCTGACGCTCGACGACGTCCGCGCCGCCGCCGCGCGAATCCGCGGCTCGGTGGTGCGGACGCCGATGCAGCGATCGCAGACGCTGTCGGAAATCACCGGGGCGGACATCTGGCTGAAGTTCGAGAATCATCAGTTCACCGCCGCCTACAAGGAACGTGGGGCGCTCAACGCATTGCTCCATCTGACCGAGGAGCAGAGGGCGCGCGGCGTCATCGCCGCATCGGCGGGCAATCACAGCCAGGGGCTCAGCTACCATGGTCGGAGGCTGGGCGTGCCGGTCACCATCGTCATGCCGCAGACCACCCCCAGCGTGAAGGTGATGCAGACCGAGAGCGTCGGCGGCAACGTCGTGCTCCACGGAGAGACCTTCGACGAAGCCTATGCCCATGCGCGCGAGCTGGAGCAGCAGCGCGGTCTCACCTTCGTCCACCCCTTCGACGATCCGCTGGTCGCTGCCGGGCAGGGGACGGTGGCGCTCGAGATGCTCGAGGAGAAGGACGACTTCGACTGTCTCGTGGTGCCGATCGGCGGCGGCGGACTGATGAGCGGCATGGCGACCGTCGCAAGGGCGCTCAAACCGGACATCGGCCTGATCGGCGTCCAGGCGAAGCTCTATCCCTCGATGTACAGCGCGGTGACCGGCGACGAGATGCCTTGCGGCGGCGATACGCTCGCCGAGGGGATCGCGGTCAAGGCGCCGGGAGAATTCACCCGCAGGATCATCGGCGAACTGGTCGACGAGGTCCTGCTGGTGGAGGAATCCGCACTCGAGCATTCGGTAGCGCTCCTGCTCCAGATCGAAAAGACCGTGGTCGAGGGTGCCGGTGCCGCGGGGCTGGCCGCGGTGCTGTCCTATCCGGAACGGTTCGCCGGCAAGACGATCGGGCTGGTGTTGTGCGGCGGGAACATCGACACTCGCCTGCTGGCGAATGTGCTGTTGCGCGATCTCGCCCGTTCGGGTCGGCTCGCCCGGCTGAGGATCACGCTCCAGGACCGCCCGGGCGCGCTCTACAAGGTGATGCGCGAATTCAACGAGCACAACGTCAACATCATCGAAATCTACCACCAGCGCATTTTCACGACCCTGCCTGCGAAGGGGCTGATCACCGAGATCGAATGCGAGGCGCGCGACGGCGAGCAGATCGACCGGCTCGTCGCGACGCTCCAGGGCAAGGGCTATTCGGTGGAACTCGCCGAACTCGCGTGACGCGACGCGCCGTGCGGCCCCGCGCCCCCGCGGATCGGCCCCGGTCCCGAGCCATTCGACGGACCGACAGCGCTTTTCATGGTTAAGACACTTTTAACCCGGCACCGCCTCTGGCATTGATGCGTCTATTGAAGGCAACCTCTACACAGCCGAAAGGACGCTCCACACCGTGACGGCCCCGATCCGCTTCCCCCGCTTCTTCGTGACCAGCCCTGCGCCGTGTCCGTATCTGCCGGGCAAGAGCGAGCGCAAGGTATTCACCGAGCTGAGCGGAGAAAACGCCGACGAATTGAACGAAGCGCTGGGCCGCATCGGTTTTCGTCGCAGTCAGACCGTCGCCTACCGTCCCTCGTGCCTCGATTGCCAGGCCTGTGTTTCGGTCCGCGTGGTGGCGGAGGAATTCAAGCCTTCGTCTGCGCAGAAGCGCGCGCTCAAGGCCAATGGCGATCTCGTCGCCACCGAATGCCGTCCGTGGGCGACCGCCGAACAGTTCGAACTGCTGCAGAAATATCTCGCGGTTCGCCATCCCGGGGGCGGGATGACGCAGATGGATGAATCGGATTTCGCCGACATGGTGGAACATACCTCGGTCTCAAGTTATTTAATCGAGTACCGGGAGCCGGGAGTCGGCGCCGAACCAGGTCGTCTGGTCGGTGCATGTCTCACGGACTATCAGGGCGATGGGCTGTCGATGATCTACAGCTTCTACGACCCTGAGCATGAGGATCGCGCAGGGCTTGGGAACTACATCATTCTCGATCACATCCGCCGGGCGGCCGATCGGGGTCTGCCTTACGTCTACCTCGGCTATTGGGTCGAAGGCGCAGACCGGATGCAGTACAAGGTCCGCTACCGCCCGCTCGAACAGCTCGCCCGCGGAGGGTGGGAGCGGATGCCCGAAGACAAGCAGCGGCGACTCATTGCCGCGGCCACCGCTCCCCGCGGCAAGCGCCGCGACGAAGCCCTGCCGGCCAAGGACGGGCGTGCTTCGGCCTACCGGATCGCCGACTGATTTCGACGCGCGCCGCGCTGGCCGCCTGCCTCGCGCTCACGCTGGCAGCGCAGCCGCTGGCGGCGCAGGATATCGACACCTCGGCCGATCTCGAAGAATTGATCCCCGACAGCGCGGTCGAAAATCCCGAGGCATGGGCCAATCAGGGAACCGATGGGCCCGCCGCCGAAGAGGCGCAAACCGCATCCGAGATCGGGGCCGATACTCCGACGTCCGAATTGCCGGACATGAGCATTGCCTGGCCCGAGGATATCGAGATCGAGCCGATCGAGCCACTCGAACCCGAAGCAGATATCCAGTTTGCGGATTTGCTCGCGGACAGGCCGCAGGTCGCTTTCGCCGATGCCGATCTCGAGGAGCTTTCGGATACGCTGGTGCTCGGCTTCCCGCAGAAGGAGCCGCCGTTCAGCGAGCGCGAGGATTTCGTCGACCGCTTCGAAGCCCTCTCGACGATCGAGGAACTCGACGCAGGCGACGAGAACGTGGCCCAGCTGGCCGCGCGCGCGCGCGAGGACCAGGACCTGCTGGCCACTCTGCTGCGGGTCTATGGCTATTACGATGGGGAGATCATCCGTACCATCGGGACGCGGAGCGCGGGCGAGGAGAGCGCTGTGCCCCAGCCCCGTGTGCGTTTCGACGTCATTCCCGGGCCGCGCTATCGCTATGGGGCGATCGGTCTCGGGCGGCTCGAAACGGCGCCCGATGCCGCGATGTTGCGATCCGCATTCGAGATCGTCACGGGCGATTACCTTCAGTCCGACGTGATCGAACGCGAACGCTTCGACCTCGACCGGACTCTGGGCGAGACCGGTTATGCCTTTGCCGAGATCGACGAGCCCGAGCTGCTGATCGACCATGCGCGTCTCGAGGGCGATCTCACCATGGCGGTACGGCCCAAGGGAAAATACGTCTTCGGCGAGGTCGTCAGCGACGACGATGATTTCCTGTCGAGCGGACATCTGGCCGACATCGCCCGCTTCGAGCCCGGCGAGGTCTACCAGCGCAGCCTCGAACTCGATCTGCGCCGGGCGATCACCGCGACGGGGCTGGTCTCCAGCGTGTCGGTAACCCCGCGCGAGGTGGTAGCGCCGTCGGGCGACGAACCCGGCGTGGTCGCCATGGACGTCGCCCTCGAACGCGCCAAGCTGCGAACGATTTCGGGCGCGATCGGCTATGGTTCGGAAGAGGGCTTCCGCATCCAGGCCAGTTGGGAACATCGCAATCTCTTCCCGCCGGAAGGTGCATTGCGTGTGCGCGGGATCGTGGGGACGCAGGAGCAGCTCGCCGGGGTAACCTTCCGCAAGAACAATTTCGGCGGTCGCGACAAGGTGCTGACGCTCGATGCCTACGCCTCGACGGTCGATACGGACGCCTATGACGCCCGCACTGTCGCCGTGTCGGGAATCTACGAACGCACCTCCACGCTGCTGTTCCAGAAACCGCTGGCATGGGGGCTGGGCGCCGAGATCCTCGCGACCGACGAGCGCAACCGCATCGTCAACGGGATCGCACGCCCCCGTCAGACCTATTTCATCGGTTCAGTATTCGGTCGCGCGACGATCGACACCAGCGACTCGCTGCTCGATCCGACGCGCGGCTTCCGCGTGACGGGTTTCCTCGCGCCCGAGACATCGCGGACCGAAGGCGAGCAGTTCTATTATCTGCGCAACCGGGTCGATGCGTCGTATTATCAGTCGGTTGCGGATCGCACCGTGCTCGCGGGGCGCGTGGCGTTCGCCAGCATCCAGGGCGCCGCTCTCGTCGGCATCGCCCCATCGCGCCGGCTCTATGCCGGGGGTGGCGGTTCGGTGCGCGGCTACGGCTATCAATCGATCGGCCCGAAGAACGAGTTCATGGAGCCGATCGGCGGGCGCAGCCTAGTCGAAGCCTCGGTCGAAGCGCGCATCGGTACCGGCTTCCTCGACGGGGCGGTCTCGGTGGTGCCGTTCTTCGATCTCGGGAGCGTCTCGACCTCGACCTCTCCCGATTTCGGCGAGGTCAAGATGGGGGCCGGGATCGGGCTGCGCTACACCACCGGCTTCGGTCCGATCCGGCTGGACGTCGGCGTCCCGCTCAATCCCGATCCCGAGGATGCCTCGGTCGCGGTCTACGTCTCGCTCGGCCAGGCATTCTGATGGCGCAGGGGGAGGAACTCGACACCGAACACTCGCGGTCTTCTCCCGCGGGGCCGCGCCGGCTCGGCAAATGGCTGCTGGGGATAGCGGCGGCCGTCGTGTTGCTGATTGCGGGGGCGCTCGTGGTGCTCAACACGCCGATCGGCGAGCGCTTTCTGGCAAGCCAGATCGCCCAGCGAACCTTTCCCAACGGCCTCAACGTCAAGATCGGCAGGATCGAGGGAAATCTTTACGGAGCAGCGGTGCTGCATGATGTCCGCCTGTCGGATCCGCAGGGGGTCTTCCTGACCATTCCCCGGGCCGAGGTCGACTGGAATCCGGGGGCATGGCTTTCCAACCGGCTCGAGATCGACAGCTTCGCGGCCCGGCGCGGCACGCTTCGACGCTTGCCCGAATTCCTTCCGAGCGAGAAGGACACCCCGGTTCTTCCCGGCTTCGACATTTCGATCGATCGGCTCGAGATCGACGATCTCACGCTGGCGGCCGGGATTGCCGGCGAACAAGCCCAGCGGGTCGACCTGGCCGGCGAGGTACAGGTCGAAGACCGCCGCATGATGGTCGATCTCGACGGAAAACTGGGCAAGCGCGACCGGATAGCGGTGCTGCTCGATGCCGAACCGGACGGCGACGATTTCGATATCGAGCTCGCTGTCGATGCGGCAAGGGGCGGGCCGCTGGTCGGTCTGGCAGGTCTCGATGCTGCCTATACCGTCCGCCTCGAGGGTGACGGAACATGGTCGAGCTGGACAGGCGGCCTGCTGATACGGAGCGATGAGACGCGCGTGGCCGCGCTGCGGATCAGCAATCGGTCGGGCAGCTTCGGGGTCTTGGGAAAAATCGATCCGTCGGATTTCCTCTCGGGTGTTCCCGCGCGTGCGCTGGGCGAGGATGTGGCGATCAAGGCGCGGGCTGCGATCGACAGCCGGGTGGTGGATCTCGCCAGCGCCACGGTGATCGGACAAGGGCTCCGGCTCGATGCGCAGGGCACAGTGGATCTGGCGCAAAACCGCACCGAAGGGCTCGAGCTGGCTGCCGTTGTGCGCGATCCCAGCTTGTTCGGCCCCGATCTCGCGCTCGAGGATGCGCGGCTGACCGCGACGATCGACGGCCCGTTCGACGACCTTTCGATCAGTCATGACGTGCGCGTCGCTTCGCTGGATGCGGGGGGAACGGTTCTCGCCGACCTCCGCCAGCAAGGTGTCGCCCGCTACGACGGCACGCGCTGGACCTTGCCGCTCGATCTTGCGGTAAGCAGGGTCGTCAGCGGCAATGGCTGGATCGATCCGCGGCTCGTCGACGGTACGGTGCGCGGTACGGTGGTTCTTGCGGGATCCAGGCTGCTGGCGGACGATCTGCGGCTGTCGTTTCCGGGAACCTCGGCCAATCTTGCGCTGCGCGGCGATTTGGCAAGCGGCCGCTACGAGATCCGCGGCCCGATCCGGGCGGAACGGCTGGCGCTCGACAATGTCGGCACGGCGGCCGGCTCGGCGATGATCGACCTGGTCCTGGCGCCGGGGGCACCCTGGCGGCTGACCGCCGATCTCGACGCGCGCGTTGCACCGGTGACCAATGCGACGCTCGCCAATCTTGCGGGAACGCCGATCCGGGTTCGGGGCGGCATAGCGGCGGGCGGCAATGCGGCGCTCGAGTTCGACCGGCTGCGGGTGGAGGCGAGCAAATTGCGCATGGCGCTCGACGGCAGCATCGAAAACGGGACCACGCGGATCGCCGGCTCGGGCACGCATGTCTCCTATGGCGATTTCACGGTCGAGGCGACGCTTGCCGACGAGGGGCCGAAGGCAGTGCTGGTATTCGCCCGTCCGGTTACCGGGCTCGAGGACGTCAGGCTTGCCATCGCACCGACAGACGAAGGATTTGCCATCGACGCCAGCGGCGGATCGGTGCTCGGGCCGTTCGAGGGCAATCTTGGCCTCTATGCGCCCGCCGGCGGCCCGACGCGGATCGATATCGCCCGTCTCACCGTCTCGCAAACCGAAGTGACGGGCGGACTCACGCTGGTCGATGGCGGCGCGAAAGGGCAGATCGGCTTTGCCGGGGGCGGGCTCGACGGTACGGTGGCGCTCGCCCCGCGCGGCGGCGGACAGGGGGTCGAAGTCTCGCTCGAAGCGCGCAACGCCCGCTTCGGCGGCAGCACTCAACTGCGCATAGCTCGTGCGGATGTCGAGGCGAGCGGCCTGATCCGCGACGGGCGATCGAGCTTCAGCGGTTCTGGCACGGCGGCCGGCCTGTCCTACGGCACGCTGTTCGTCTCGCGGCTTGCCGCGCAGGGCCAGGTCGACAATGGCGTGGGCCGCATCGACCTGTCGCTTGCAGGACGGCGCAGCAGCCGCTTCGTGCTCGACCTCAATGCCAAGATCAGCCCCCAACGGATCGCGCTGGCGGCGCAGGGCGAGTTTGCCGGACGCAAGATTTCGATGCCGCGCCGCGCCGTCCTGACCAACCTCGACGGGGGCGGCTGGCGGCTGGCACCGACGCAAGTGTCTTACGGCGATGGCGGAATGATCGCTTCGGGGCAGTTCGGCGGCGAGGATCTGGTGTTCCGCTTCAAGCTCGCGCGGATGCCGCTGTCGCTGATCGACATCGTCCGTCCCGACACCGGCCTCGGCGGGACGATTTCGGGGACGGTCGAATATGGGCTCGGCCAGTTCCGGCTGCCGGTGGCCGAAGCGAAGGTCAAGATCGACGATCTGACGCGCTCGGGACTCGTGCTCACCTCGCGGCCGGTCGACGTTGCCCTGCTCGCCCGCTTGACCGAGACCGACCTCGAAGCGCGCGCCGTGCTGCGCAACGAGGATATCCAGCGCGGGCGGGTGCAGGCCCAGATCACGCGCCTGCCGCAATCGGGCATCCTGCTCGACCGGCTGCGCACCGGCTCGCTGTTCGCGCAATTGCGCTACCGCGGGGCGGCGGAGAGCCTGTGGCGGCTGGTCGCGCTGGAGACCTTCGATGTCACCGGCCCCGTGGCGATCGCGGCCGATGCCACGGGCTCGCTGCAGGATCCCACGGTGCGCGGATCGGTCGCCAGCGATGGCCTGCGTATCCGCAGCGCGCTGTCGGGCACCGACATCCGCGATGTCGCGCTGCGCAGCCGCTTCCAGGGCTCGCGGTTGCAGATCACCCATTTCGCGGGAAGCACCGAGAACGGCGGCAGCGTGAGCGGCAGCGGCATCGTCGACCTGCGCACGCTGGGCGAAACGGTCGAAGGCCGCGTGCTCGAGGTGCGCGGGCCGATCATCGACCTGCGGGCGGCGGCAAGCAACGCCAGACTGCTCGATTCGCGCGGTCTCGCCGCGACCATCACCGGTCCGCTGCGGATCGTGTCGAACGGGCTCGGCGGGACCATCGCCGGACGGGTCAGGGTCGATCGCGCGAGCTGGCGCCTCGGCACGGCCGCGGACGACCTGCGATTGCCGCAAATTCCCACCCGCGAGATCAATGCCCCGGCCACGCGCGCCCCGCGGGTCGCTCCGGGTCGCCCCTGGCGTTATCTGATCGACGCCACCGCGAGCAGCCGGATCGACGTCGACGGCATGGGCCTGGACAGCGAATGGGGTGCCGACATCATCCTGCGCGGCACCACCGACGATCCCCGGATCGGCGGCAGCGCGCGGGTGGTGCGCGGCGATTATTCCTTTGCCGGCACGAGCTTCGAACTGACCCGCGGCGAGATCGACTTCGACGCAAACCAACCCATCAATCCCCAGCTGGACATCCGCGCCGAAACCGAGACCAACGACCTTACCGTGGTGGTGACGGTTCGCGGCAACGCGACCCAGCCCGAGATCGCCTTCAGTTCCGATCCTGCCCTGCCCGAAGAGGAAATCCTCGCGCGGCTGCTGTTCGGAGGGTCGATTACCGGCCTCTCGGCGACCGATGCGCTGCAGCTCGGCGCGGCGGTCGCCAGCCTGCGCGGGGGCGGGGGGATGGACCCGATCAACCAGCTGCGCAGCGCCATCGGTCTCGACCGGCTCCGCATCGTCAGCGCCGACCCCGCTCTCGGCCGGGGCACGGGGGTCGCGCTGGGCAAGAACTTCGGCCGCCGCTTCTATGCGGAAATCATCACCGACGGGCGCGGCTACAGCGCGACCGAGCTCGAATTTCGCGTGACCAGCTGGCTGTCGCTGCTTGCCTCGGTCTCCACCGTGGGCCGCGAAAGCGTCGTGGCCGAGATCAGCCGGGACTATTGACCGGGATCCGGCCCTTTCCGGGAGGCAGCAGCACGCGATCGATCGGAATGAGGACGCCGTTGTTGGCGGCGACCGCGGGGCCGGTGATTTCCGCCCGCTGGCCATTCCCGGTCGAGACATAGAGCCGGCCGCTTTCGCGGGAGAAGCGCACCCCGGCGTCGCCCAGCGTGGTCATGACGACGGGGGTATCCTGCGCCGCGGCCGTTGCCGCGATCGCCTCGGGGGTGAGGTGGCCGGGCAGCAGATGGTCGCGCAGAATTCCGATCAGCAGCGGCCGTTGGTGCTCCTGCATCAGCTGGTTGCCCTGTTCGCCGAGCGCCGCGAAGGCTGCGTCGTCGGGGGCCAGCAGAGTGTAGCTGGCCGGCCCGTCGAGTACGCCCGACAGTTCCGTATTGCCCAGCGCAGCCGAAAGCGTGGTCATGTCGTGCCTGGCGGCGAGCACCGCGGCGAGGGTACGCGTCGCGTCGTCCTTGGTCGCGACGGTCGCGTTCTGCTCACCCCCGGCCTCGGTGCAGGCGCTCGCCAGCGTCAGCGTCGCGCCGGCCACGCCGGCAAGGAGGGAGGTAAGTCGAAGCGACACGCGCACGCCTATACCAGCAATTCGATCGCCTCGGCGACCCGCTGGGTCGCCGGATCGATCCGGTAGACGTAGCCGTCGGAGTAGCGATAGCTGGCTTCGGGTGTATCGGCGTAGCGGTCGCGATAGGCATAGGGAACGTTGTAGACATCATATCCCGGCGGCATCGGCCGGCCGATCGCGATCTCGTCGCCGGTCAGCAGCGCGGCCACCGACATGATCGCCGCATTCTCCGGATCGACACGAAAAATGACGTCGTCGGCGTAGCGATAGGAGGCTGCCGGACCGAGCCCGTAATAGTCGATGTAATAGTCGGACAGCGGATAGCTCGCGTAGGATCTCGGCCAGATCTTCCCTACCGCGAGCGCCCCGCCGAGCAGCGGGATGTAGCCGGCCACACGGCCGTCGCTTCCCAGCCGCATGAGATAGCCGTCGCCGAGGAGATAGCGGCCGCCTTGATAATGCGAGAGGCCGAAGAGCCGGGGACCATAGTCGTAGCCATAGAAACGCTGTGACTGCCGGCGCGCAAGGCCCGGCGGCGCGCAGCCATCGTCGCGCTTCGCGAGGCCGGGGGGACATCCCGGAATCGGTTCGCGGTCGTGATCGCGAAGCCGGACTTCACGGATGGGGCGGCCTGCGCCGGGGCGAACGCCCGACCGGCCGCTGGCACCCGGGCGGATCGTCCGATCATATTCCGCTCCGCTCGCCTCGCGAGGCGGGACGGCGCGTTTTGCCCGCTGATGCGCACGGGGTCTTTCCCTGCCTTCCCCGGGGAGGCGACCGCCCTTCGCGCCCGATGCGGGTTTTCCGCGTCGCGCGGCGTGCCCTTCGGAGGGAAGGGGCGCGGCCTCGTCGGCCGTCGCGTCGCGGCGCGCGTCCTTGCGATCGCCGGAGTGGCCCTTGGCCCTGTCTCCCTGCGCCCGGCCCTGGGCGGCGGGGGCCTGGGACCACTTGCCGTTCGCATCGCTTTTGCCCGGCCGCGCCCCGGCACCGCTGGCGGCAGCCAGCGCCAGCGCTGCCGCGCTTGCGAGGATAGTGCGCATGGTCGGCCTCCTTCGTCGGGAGAACGGAGGCGCGGAGCCTCAGTTCCGCTCATCGCGCGATCGCACTCGCGACACTTGTCTGCCGGGCCGATCGGTAGAGCCGCGCTTCGGCCTCGCGGCGCCGCGTCAGCCCTGCCACGATACGCCCACCGGCACGGTTCCAGCGCGCGAATTGTGCCGCGGCGCCGGCATGATCGCCGGCGATGTGCAGGCGGGTCAGCGTGGCCCGACCGATCGCGCCGGTGTTGTAGTGGAAGCTGACCATCGCATCGAACTCGGCCTGCATGGTCGGGGCCTCGCCGAGAGCCGCCGCGACTTCGCGCGCGAAACGCGCCAGGTCGCGCTCGAGCCGGGCATCGCATTGCTCGCGGGTCCAGACGGTACCGGGCCCGATCGCCGGTCCGGTCGCGCCCCAGCCGATCGTCCACGGGGTGCCGCCCGTCGCCGGGTCGGGATAGGCTTCGAAAGTCCCGTCGCGGCGCCGGCGGGCGCATCCTTCGAACTGGCGGATCAGCTGCCTTCCCGCGTGCCCGATCTCGCCGGTCGAACCCGCTGCGATATCGTCTGATGCGGAAGCTGCCGCGGCGGCATCGTCGAGAGCAGCGTCGAGCGCCCGAATTTCCCTCTGGCGGAACCCGCGCCCGAGCATGCGACGGACGGTGTCGAAAACGGTTTTCCGGTTCATCTCTGCCTCGCTGATGGTGAGGCTGCTGCATCATCCAGAAAATCGGCGTGTAGGAAAACGAAAAATGCCCCGACGCCCCGGTGGCATGCGAAAACGAAAGGGCGCCCGGTTTCCCGGACGCCCTCCTCGGTGATTGGCAGGCCTTAGCGCGAAAAGGTTAAGCGCTGTAGTACATATCGAATTCAGCCGGGCAGGGCGTGGTTTCGACGCGCAGCACCTCGTCCCATTTCAATTCGGCATAGGCGTCGATCTGGTCCTTGGTGAAGACATCGCCCTTGAGCAGGAATTCGTGATCGGCCTCGAGCGCCTCGAGCGCTTCGCGCAGCGAACCGCAGACGGTCGGCACGTCCGCCAGTTCGGCCGGCGGCAAATCATAGAGGTTCTTGTCCATCGCTTCGCCGGGGTGGATCTTGTTCTGGATTCCGTCGAGACCGGCCATCAGCAGCGCGGCATAGGCGAGATAGGGGTTGGCCATGGCGTCGGGAAAGCGGAACTCGACCCGCTTGGCCTTGTCGCCTGCGCCATAGGGTATCCGGCACGAGGCGGACCGGTTGCGCGCCGAATAGGCGAGCAGCACCGGCGCCTCGAACCCAGGGACCAGCCGCTTGTAGCTGTTGGTAGTGGGATTGGTGAAGGCGTTCAGTGCTTTGGCGTGCTTGATCACGCCGCCGATGTAATAGAGGCAATTCTCGCTGAGGCCGCCGTACTGGTTGCCGGCGAAGGTCGGCTTGCCGCTGTCCCAGATCGACATATGCGTGTGCATGCCGCTGCCGTTGTCGTCCTTGATCGGCTTGGGCATGAAGGTCGCGGTCTTGCCGTAGATATGCGCGACCTGGTGGACGACATATTTGTAGATCTGCATGTTGTCGGCGGTTTCCACGAGCGTGCCGAAGGTGAGACCGAGTTCGTGCTGCGCCGCGGCCACCTCGTGGTGGTGCTTGTCGCAATTCAGACCCATCTCGATCATCGTCGAGACCATCTCGCCGCGGATGTCGACCGCGCTGTCGACCGGGGCGACCGGGAAATAGCCGCCCTTGGCACGCGGCCGGTGGGCGAGATTGCCCAATTCATACTCGCGGCCGCTGTTGGTCGGCAGTTCGATATCGTCGAGAGCGAAGCCCGAACCGGCATAGCCGTCCTCGAAGCGGACATCGTCGAACATGAAGAATTCGGCTTCGGGGCCGACGTAGATGGTATCGCCGATGCCGGTCGACTTGAGATAGGCTTCGGCGCGTTTCGCGGTGGTGCGCGGGTCGCGCGCGTACCATTCGCCGGTCGAAGGTTCGACGATGTCGCAGAACATGATCATCATCGGCTCGGCGCTGAACGGATCGACATAGACCCGTTCGAGATCGGGCTTCAGGATCATGTCGCTCTCGTTGATCACCTTCCACCCGGCGATCGAGGAGCCGTCGAACATCAAGCCGTCCTCGAGCTCGTCCTCGCCGAGGATCTTGGCGACCATGGTCAGGTGCTGCCACTTGCCCTTGGGGTCGGTGAAGCGCAGATCGACCCATTCGATGCCTTCGTCCTTGATCCGCTTGAGGACGTCGCTTGCACTTGCCATTGATCTTTCCTTCTCAAATCCCCCTTCCGCTCGCGCGAGGGCAGGGTGGGTGTCGATGGAGAGTTGCCCTTGCGGGCCAGCCCCCCGAATTCTCTCCCGCGGGCGGGAGGGTGCTGTCTAGATCGCGTCGCCGTCGCGTTCGCCGGTGCGGATCCGCAGCGCGCTCTCGATCGTGGAGACGAAGATCTTGCCGTCGCCGATCCGGCCGGTCTGGGCGGCTGCAGCGATCGCCTCGACGGTGCGTTCGGCGATATCGTCGGAGACCACGACCTCGAGTTTCACCTTGGGGAGGAAGTCGACGACGTATTCGGCGCCGCGATACAGTTCGGTATGGCCCTTCTGCCGACCGAAGCCCTTGGCCTCGGTCACGGTGATGCCAGAGACGCCGATTTCATGCAGCGCCTCCTTCACCTCGTCGAGCTTGAAGGGCTTGATGATCGCTTCGATCTTTTTCACGTCTTTCCCGATTCCAATCCCGGTGCCGTCTCTGCGCGGCCGTCACCGCCCGCCGGTAACGAATGGTTCCCATGAGCGGATCGTTCCAAGAATCGTGCCAAGGGAGCCAGATCGGGCCTAGACGAAGATTCGAAAGCCGCCAAACGCGGCGCGCGCAATTTTTGTGCCGGACGGCAGTGGGTTCGCGCAATCCCGTGCCGGGGCGCCGCTCGGCCTGCCTGTTTCCCGGTCAATGCCTGCCCAAAAACTAGGCGCCCGCGCGTTGCAGGCCCGTGGTCTCGGACAGCCCGCACATGAGATTGAGGTTCTGGATCGCCGCCCCGCTTGCGCCCTTGCCCAGATTGTCGAGTCGGGCGATCAGCCGCGCCTGGCGGCTGTCCGCATTGCCGAAGACGAACAGCTCCATCGCGTCGCTCGGCGGCTGGTCCTCGGACAGGAGAAGTTCGCTGGGCCGGTCGCCGTCGCACACGCTCACCACCGGAGAATCGCGGTAGAAGTCCCGCAGGCCCGCGCGCAGCCGATCGGCAGTCGCCGGCGCGCCCATCGCCTCCAGATGCAGCGGGACCTCGACCATCATCCCGCGATAGGCGCGCACGACCGAGGGGGAGAAGATGACCCCGTGCTCGAGCCCCGCGTGAAGCTGCATTTCCGGCCCGTGCTTGTGCGCGAGGTCGAAACCATAGGCCCGATAGGCGAGGGCGGGATCGTCTTCGAACCGTTCGATCAGCAGCTTGCCGCCGCCCGAATAGCCGCTCACGGCGTGAACGGCGTAGGGCCAGTCGGCGGGCAGCAGGCCGGTCCGGACGAGCGGCGCGACGAGGGCCAGAAAACCGGTCGGATAGCAGCCCGGATTGCTCACGCGCCGGGCAGCGGCGACGCGCTCGCGCCCGACGATCTCGGGAAAGCCGTAGCACCATCCCTCGCTCGTGCGGTGCGCGCTCGAGGCGTCGATGACGCGCGTTCCGGAAGCCGGGTCGATCAGCGCCACGGCCTCGCGCGCGGCCTCGTCGGGAAGGCACAGGATCGCCAGTTCGGCTTCGTTGAGCGCTTCGCGGCGGGCAGCAGCATCCTTGCGGCGGGCTTCCTCGAGCGCGATCACCTCGAATTCGCTGCGCTGCGACAGCCGTTCGGCGATTTCGAGCCCGGTCGTTCCCGCGGCGCCGTCGATGAAGATTCTATGCGTCACTGGCGGCGGCCAGGCTGTCGGGCGCAAGCCTGCCGAGCCGGACATAGCCGCTCGGACCCGCGGGGCCGCAGGCGATCCACGCCCAGTCGCCCGCGACGTCGAGCAGTTCCACCATCTGCCCCGGATCGACCGTCGCGCCGTCATCGGCATCGTCCTGCATGCCGAGCTTGAGCGTCGCCGGCGCATCGCCGATCCGGCGGTTCATGGGGATGACGTAATGCGCGGCGAGATACTGCCCGGCGAGCGCGATATGCGCCAGGTCGCCGCGCAAGGGCAGCGTCCCCGGCGCGGGTTTCGCGACCGGGCCCTTGAGGCCGACCGTGTCGTCGGGGAGGGAGTAGCTGGCTTGCGCGGTCACGCTGCTGGTCGAATCCGGATGTTGCGGTTGCGCGCGCTTAGCCGCGCATCGCGCTTCCCGCAAGGCGAGGCCCTCAAGCGCCCCCGTATCGCTCGCGGAGCATGTGCCACGCGGCCCGCAATCCATAGGCTTCGCCGCCCTTGGGCCGACCGGGCTTGGCGGTCGGACGCCAGGCGAAGGTGTCGAAATGCGCCCAGTCGATCCCCTCGCCGACGAATTTGTCGAGGAACAGGCCGGCCACGCTCGCCCCCGCGAAGGAGGTGCCATGGGCGTTGTTGGTGTCGGCGATGTCGGACGACAGCCATTCGCGGTAGGCTTCGGGCAGCGGCAGCCGCCATGGTTCGTCGTCATGCGCCTTGCCGGCCGCGATCAGCGCAGCGGCGGTGCTCTCCTCGCGCGTCATGAGCGCGGGGTATTCGGGCCCCAGCGCCACCCGCGCCGCCCCGGTGAGCGTCGCGAAATCGATGATCAGTGCCGGCTTCTCCTCGCTGGCGCGGTGCAGGGCATCGGCGAGGATGAGACGGCCCTCGGCATCGGTATTGCCGATCTCGACGGTCAGGCCCTTGCGGCTCTTCAGCACGTCGCCCGGCCGGAAACTGTTGCTGCTGATGGCATTTTCCACCGCGGGCACGAGCAGGTGCAGGCGCAGCTTGAGCCCGGCGCGCATGATCAGACCGGCCAGCGCGATCGCATGGGCGGCGCCGCCCATGTCCTTTTTCATCAGCAGCATGCCGGTCGAACTCTTGACGTCGAGACCGCCCGAATCGAAGCACACGCCCTTGCCGATCACCGCCAGGACGGGGTCGCCTTCGCGGCCCCAGGTGAGATGGAGCAGGCGCGGCGCATGGTGGCGCGCAGCCGCCCGCCCGACCGCATGGACCATCGGATATTCGCGCTCCAGTGCATCGCCCGCGGTGACCGTCACCTTCGCCGAATGGGCCTTGGCGAGTTTGTGGAACTGGTCCTCCAGCGCTGCGGGGCCCATGTCCTCCGCCGGCGTGTTGACGAGGTCGCGCACCAGGCACACCGCCTGCGCTTCGGCGATGGCCTGTTCGATCCTGGCCGCATCCCTGGTCAGCAGCACGCGCGGCCCCGCGGGCGTTTCGGGCTGCTTGTAGCGATCGAAGACATATTGCGCGGTCTGCCACCCGTGGAGCGCCGGCCCGGGGTCGCCCTCGGCGCGGCGATAGGTGCCTTCGGGCAGCACCTCGGCCAGCTTGGCCATGCACCAGCTCGACAGTTCGCCGGGGTTGGCGACCCCGCCCACCGCGAACCAGTGATCGCCATCGGGAACGATGCCGACCTGATAGCCCCCGCCTTCGAATTTCTGTGCCGCGAGCGCAGCGCGCTGACCGGCGGAGAGGCGCTTGGCCCAGCCGGGAAAGCCGTCGCGGTCGACGAGATGGATGGCTATCGCGTCCTGCCCTCGGTCGGGCTGGATTAGCGGTTCGCTGTCGGCCATATGGGAAGGCTCCCTGTTTTCGTGTTCTGTGAGGATACCGGCATGCGTGCGCTCCTGTTCCTGATTTCGCTCGTCCTGTCGAGTGCGGCCTGCTCGGGCCAGTCCGAACAGCCTGAGGACACCGGTGCCGATGCCGCTGCCACCCCGTCCGCCGTGGCGCCCGATATCGTCGCTGCCGAACCGCGCGTGATCGAGGCTGAGACCGAACAATATGCCTTCGACTATTCATGGCCCGCCGCTGCCGCCGCGATCCCCGAGCTCTCGGCCGCCTTGGGGCAGCGGGCCGAACGGATGCGGGCCGCGCTCGTCGACGAGGCCCAGCGCGACTGGGTGGCGGCCGCCGGAAAGGAATGGCAACCGCGCCAGCACAGCGCATCGATGGAATGGAAGATCGTCGCCGATCTGCCCGGCTGGCTGAGCCTGTCGGGCCATCTGGCGACCTATTCCGGGGGCGCCCATGGCATGACCGGGGTCGAATCGCTGGTGTGGGACAGGCAGGCGAAAACCGCGGTCGAGGGGATCGACATGTTCGCTTCGCCGGTGGCGCTCGAACAGGCGCTCGGCGGCAAGCTCTGTGCGGCGCTCGATGCCGAACGCGAGAAGCGGCGCGGGACCAAGATCGAGGAAGGCAGCAAGGACAGCTTCGACAAATGTCCCGGCCTCGACGAGGCGAGCGTGCTGATCGGATCGTCGAACGGCCGGAGCTTCGACCGGATCACGGTCTATTTCGGGCCCTATGTCGCGGGAGCCTATGCCGAAGGCGCTTACCAGATCGATCTTCCGGTCACCGCGTCGGTGGTGGATGCGGTGAAGCCGGCCTATGCCGACGCCTTCACCGTCAATCGCTGACAGCCTCGCATTTCGCCGGCGCAATCGCTATGTGGCGCGCATGACAGAATATCAGGTGATCGACAGCGACCAATCCGTCTACCGCGACGGAACCATCAAGCTTCACGGGCCCGACGGCTTCGAGGGCATGCGCAAGGCCGGACGGCTGGCCGCGGAGATCCTCGACGAGCTGACGGGTTTCGTGCAACCGGGGCGGACGACGGCCGAGATCGACGATCTCGTTCGCGGCATGACGCTCGACGCCGGGGCGGTGCCCGCGACCATGGGCTATCGCGGTTATGCGCATAGCTGCTGCACCTCGATCAACCACGTCATCTGCCACGGCATTCCTTCGGAAAAAGCGCTCAAGGACGGCGACATCGTCAACATCGACGTGACCCCGCTGCTCGACGGCTGGCACGGCGATACCAGCAGGATGTACTTTGCCGGAGAACCGCCGCTCAAGGCGCGCAAGCTGGTCGACGTGACCTACGAATGCCTGATGCTGGGGATCGAAGCGGCGGCGAAGCCGGGGGCGCGGCTGGGCGATATCGGTGCTGCGATCGAGGCGCATGCGCGCCAGTTCCGCTATGGCGTGGTGCAGGAATTCTGCGGCCATGGCCTTGGCCGGCTGTTCCATGATGCGCCCGAAGTGATCCATGCCGCGCGCGCCGGAACCGGACCCGAACTCAGGCCCGGCATGTTCTTCACCATCGAGCCGATGATCAACGCCGGGCGGGCGCATGCCAAGGTGCTGTCGGACGGTTGGACCGCGGTGACGCGCGACAAATCGCTGAGCGCGCAGTTCGAACATTCGATCGGCATCACCGAGGACGGGGTGGAGATCTTCACCGAGAGCCCCAGGGGCCTGCACAAACCGCCCTATTGATAACCGCCCTTTTGATGCCGGGCCGACAGGGCGCGTTTGGCGTCAGCCTTCGCGCGCCGCCCTTATGGCCGCGCCCGCCGCAAAGGGCGCAACCGCGCACAGGGCGAGGCTGATCGCGCCGGCCAGGAGGATGGCGCCCGGGTCGGGGCGGACGAGAGCACCGGCGCCGAAGATCAGGATCGGCACGCTGAGCGGGATCACCATCAACCCGGCGAGTGCGGCGCCGCCCCGCAGGCTGGCGGTAAGCGCGGCGACCGCCAGGCCGACGGCGGCCAGCCCCGGAGTACCTGCGAGCAGACCCAGGAGGACCGTGCGGACGGTCGCCTGCGGAAGCCCGAGCAGCGCAGCGGCGGGCAGCACCGCCAGCAGCAGCAGCGGTGCGAAGGCCAGCCAGTGGGCGAGGAGCCGCACCGCCATGGCGAGTTCTTCCGAAATCCCCCGGAGGTGCAACTGGTCGAATATGCCGGCATCGAGATCGCCTGCGACCAACCGCTCGAGCGGCAGGATCGCGGCGAGCAGCGCGGCTATCCAGACGACCCCGCCGCCGGTGCGGGCGAGCAACTGGGCGTCGGGGCCCACCGCGAAGGGATAGAGCATCGCCACCGCGAGGAAAAATAGCAGCGGGAGCACCCCGCCGCCGCCGCGGCCGCCGGGCAGCAGCAGCCCCAGGTCGCGGCGCAGCAGTCTGGCGAAGACGTTCACGCCGCGTAATCCGCCAGTTCGATCGTGGTCGCGCGCGGCAGAGCGATCGGCTGGTGCGACGCGATCACCGCGATCCCGCCCTCGCTGCAATGCCGGGCCACCAGTTCCTCGACGGTGCGCTGGGCGGGCGAATCGAGCCCGTTGAGCGGTTCGTCGAGCATCCAGATCGGCGGCGCAGCATCGAGCAGGCGGGCCAGCGCCGCGCGCTTTTTCTGGCCGGTCGAGAGAAAGCGCACGGGCACGTCCATCAGCAGTTCGAGCTGGAGCGGGTCCTGCGCGCGGCCGCTGTCCCGGATCCCGTCGCGCCCGTCGAGCCCGCGCCAGAAGGCCAGCGCCTGACCGAGCGGGATATTGGGGTCCAGCGCCAGCCGCTCGTCCACCAGCCCGGCCGGGCCTTCGCGCGCGACTTTACCCGCGAAGGGACGGAGCAATCCCGCAAGGATGCGGATGAGGCTCGATTTTCCGATGCCGTTTGCCCCCGCGATGTGCAATGCATCGCCCGCGCCGCATGCGAGCGAGAGCCCGCGGAACAGGAGCCGCTCGCCGCGGCGGCAGGCGAGGTCGGTCGCGGCGAGACGGGCTTGCATGGCGCGCAGCGATAGGCAAAAGCGCTCCTCGCCACAAGCAAGGGAAGGCGACGATGACGGTGGAAAAGCTCAACGACGAGGAGCGCAAGAGCTGGCTCAGCGCCTTACCCGAATGGGCCCCGGCGCGCGACGGCGAGGCGATCGCGCGAAGCTTCGAATTCGCCGATTTCTCCGAAGCTTTCGGCTTCATGACGCGCGTGGCGATGATCGCCGAGACCCGCGACCATCATCCCGAATGGTCGAATGTCTACAATCGGGTCGACATCACGCTGACCACGCATGACGCGGGTGGGCTTTCGCTGCGCGACGTGAAGATGGCGCGCAAGATCAACGCGTTGTTGGCTTAGGGTCGTTGGCTTAGGTTCGTTGGCCCGGGGTGGTCCCGCGGGCACTAGCGCCCCAGCGGGCGCGCCATCCCGCGCGAGCGTTTGCGCACGCGGCCGGGCATCCATCGGGCACCGAAGGCGATCTGGCGGGCGGTCTTGCCGACCACCCAGTGCAGCCGATCGCCGTGGACCGCATCCCAGACGGCCTGCGCCACGTCCTGGGCGCTGGTCAGTTCGAGACCGGCTTCCGCTACGCGCTGACGGATCGATTCATTGCTGCCCTGGTTGGGCGCATGGTCGAGCAGCGGCGTCTCGATGAAGCTGGGACAGATCGAGGCCACCTTGATCCCGAATTCGGACCATTCGGCATCAAGGCTCTCGGTCATGCCGCGAACGCCGAACTTGGTCGCCGAATAGACCGAGGCGCCGCCGGTTCCGTAGATCCCCGCGGCGCTGGCGGTGTTGATCAGGGCGCTGCCGGGGGCGGTCCTGCGAAGATGCGGCAGGGCGGCCTGCGCGCCCCAGAACACGCCCTTGAGATTGATGTCGAGACAGCGCTCGATCTCCTCGGGCGTGTTTTCGGAAAGCGATCCGCCGAGCGGTATGCCGGCATTGTTGGCGAGCACGTCGATGCGCCCGCCCGCGGCGGTGGCGAAAGCCTCGAGCGCTTCGTCCCATGCTGCCCGGTCGCGGACGTCGAAGCAGTGCGAATAGGAGAATCCGCTGCCGATCACCTCTTCCGTCGCGCTCATCCCCGCCCGGTCGATGTCGCCGAGGCCGACGAACCAGCCTTCGCCGGCGAATTTCACCGCGATGGCGCGGCCGATGCCCGAACCGCCTCCGGATACGAAGATGGCTTTGCGGTCGGTCATGTCGGTTCTCCCTGCGGCACGCTCTAGAGCGCCGCGTTGTTGTAGGTGTGCCAGGTGAAGATGGCCATGGCGCCGCGGTAGGGCCGCCACCTTTCGCCCAGCGCGCGGGTCTCCTTCTCGCCCGGGCGTGCGGGCATCGCCAGCAGCCGGCCCACCGCCTCCTGCACCGCGAGGTCGCCAGCGGGCCAGATGTCGGGCCGCCCTTCGGCGAAGAGCAGATAGATCTCGGCCGACCACCGGCCGATGCCCTTGATGCGGGTCAGTTCGGCGATCGCCGCCTCGTCGTCTTCGGGCAGCCGGTCGAAGCGGATCTCGCCCGCCGCCACCAGTTCGCACAGCGACCGGGCGTAGCCCTGCTTCTGCCGCGACAGTCCGCAGGCGCGCAGGGTGTCGAAATCGCGCGCGAGCAGTTCCTCCGCCGCCATGTCCTCGCCCAGTTCGGCCTCGAGCTTGTTCCACACCGAAGCGGCCGCGGCGACGCTGACCTGCTGCCCCACGATCGTGCGCAGCAGCGTGCGATAGCCGGTCGCCCGGATGCGCTCCTCGGGATAACCGCACCGCGCCAGCGCACCGGCGACGATCGGATCCGCGGCAGCCACCGTATCGAGGTGTTCAATCAATTGTGCGTTCGTGAGAGCCATTGTGCAGGCGCTTGCCTTCCCCGTCGCGATTGAATAGCAGCGCCCCGCATACGGCGCGGCGACCCGCGCAGGCAAGACAGGAACCATGCGATGCCCAAGCTGACCGTCACCACTCGCGAAGGCGAGACCAGCGAGATCGAAGTCGCCGACGGCCTGACCGTGATGGAAGCGATCCGCGACAATGGCTTCGACGAATTGCTCGCCTTATGCGGGGGTTGCTGTTCCTGCGCGACCTGCCACGTGCATGTCGACCCCGCCTTCGTCGCCCGCCTGCCGCAGATGAGCGAGGACGAGGACGATCTGCTCGAATCGACCGACCACCGTCGGGACAATTCGCGCCTGTCGTGCCAGATACCCTTTACCGCCGATCTCGATGGGCTGACGGTAACTATCGCGCCTGAAGATTGATGTTGTTTGCCGGTCGGCACGGGTGCCTCTAACGGGCTTGTTATGACTGCAATTCCCGTTCGCGCGCATACGCTTGACCTGATCGGCAACACGCCGCTGGTCCGCCTCGAAGGGCCCAGCGCAGAGGCCGGCTGCGACGTTTTCGGCAAGTGCGAATTCGCCAATCCCGGGGCCAGCGTGAAGGACCGCGCCGCGCTCTACATCATCCGCGACGCCGAGGCGCGTGGCGATCTGAAACCCGGCGGCACGGTGGTCGAAGGCACTGCGGGCAACACCGGCATCGGCATCGCCCTGGTGGCCAATGCGCTGGGTTATCGCACGATTATCGTCATGCCCGACAACCAGTCGCACGAGAAAATGGACACGATCCGCGCGCTGGGCGCCGAACTCGTCACCGTCCCGCCGACCAAATACGCCGACAGCAACCATTTTCAGCACGTCTCGCGCCGCATGGCCGACGAGATCGAGGGCGCCATCTGGGCCGGGCAATTCGACAACACCGCCAATCGCAAGGCGCATATCGAAGGCACCGCGAAAGAGCTGTGGGAGCAGATGGACGGGCGGATCGATGGTTTCACCTGCGCTGCGGGGACCGGCGGAACGATCGCCGGGGTCGGCCTGGGGCTCAAGGAACTGGACGAGAATGTGGTGATCGCGCTGACCGATCCTCATGGCGCGGCGCTCTACAATTACTTCGCCCACGGCGAATTGCGCGCCGAAGGCAGCTCGGTGGCCGAGGGCATCGGGCAGGGCCGGATCACGGGCAATCTCGAAGGGGCGCCGATCGACACCCAGTTCCGGATATCCGACGAAGAAGGCCTTGGATGGGTCGGTCGGCTGCTGCGCGAAGAGGGGCTATGCCTGGGTCTGTCGAGCGGCATCAATGTCGCTGGGGCGGTGGCTCTGGGCAAGCACCTCGTCGCCCAAGGCCGCGAAAATCCGCGGGTCGCTACGGTGCTGTGCGATACCGGCTTCCGCTATCTTTCGACGCTGTACAATGCGCAATGGCTGGCCGCGAAGGGCTTGCCGGTGTTCGATTGGTTGCAATCGAACGATTGACTGGTTGGCGGCGGACCCTAGGCTGATGCGCGTGCCGCAGTTTTTCGATATGAGCCGCAAGCCGATGGTAGGCGAACTGCCCGAGGTGTTGGGTGGCGATGCCCGCCGCGAACGGACGATGCAGCGCCTGCAGATCGGCATTACCGGAGTGGTGCTGATGATCCTGCTGGTCGGTCTGGCCAGCGTCATTCGCGACCGTGCCGACCAGTCGGATGCGACCGCCGTGCCCGAAGCTGCCCCGACCACCGAACCCACCCAGGCCCCGCCGCAGAACGACCCGCTGGCCGAGGCCGGGGTTGTGCCCGATATGCCCGCCGAACCCGTCGCTTCGGCAATTCCGCCGACCAGCGGTGCCGGGTCGACACTCGACGATGCCCCTCCGCCGGCCGACTAGCAAAGCCGCCCGATGGCGCGCGCTTTTCCCGGCCGTGCTGCTCGGTGCATGCGCGCCGACTCAGGCTGGCGACGAGGGCGGGCCCAGGCCGGCGTTGGGCCTGTTCACCACACTCCCGCTCTATTGGGGCGAGGGCGATGTCGCCGATCTGATCGAGGACGATGGCGAACGCGACTGGGTGCGCGAAGAACTGGAGAAGCGCTTCGAATTGGTCCCGCTGGATACGCTTGAGCCCGAAACCCTGCGCGGGCTCGATCGTGTGATCCTCGCCCAGCCGCGACCGCTGGCGCCGTCCGAGAACGTCTCGCTCGATCAATGGGTGGCCGAGGGCGGAACCGCGGTGATTCTCGCCGATCCGCTGCTCACCCGCCATTCGGATTACCCCTTGGGGGATCGGCGCCGACCGCAGGATACCGTTCTCCTGTCGCCGATCCTGGCACGTTGGGGCCTCGAACTGACGTTCGACCCGAACCAGCCGGGCGGCGAGCGTGAGATCGCCGATGGGGACGAAGTCTTCCCGATAAACATGGCCGGCCGGTTCGCGCCGGGCGACGGCAACGGCGTCGCGCGTTGCACGATCGGCAAAGAAGCCGTGTTCGCCCAGTGCAGAAGAGGAGCCGGGATGGTATTCCTGTTCGCCGATGCCGCCGTGCTCGACTGGCCACGCGATGCGCCCGTACCCGAACGGCGCAAGCGGGCGATCGATCTGCTCACCAAGCCGATGGCCCGCTAAGGGGAAATTGCGGGAATTGCGTGGAAATGACCGGAAACGCCCGGCGCAACTCCGCAGAATCGCGTGGTTTTTTCCAGTTTGCGTTAGGGAATGGGTAACAAGTTGGCGGCCGGCCTGAACAAATTTATATGTAAAAATCAAAGTGATACCGGTTTTTCCCGTAAAATCCCGCAGTTTTCCCTTTCATCCCCGGGAGTCCCGCGATAAAACTGCGGGACATCGGACAAGCACTGTCTATGCGCACCCCGCTTTTGCTGGGGTGGCCCGCCCGCCGACGCGGGCGGGTGCGGGGAGGACTTGCCCGATGGGGACGTAGTGAACGCCAATCGGGGTACGGGGCAGGTGTCTTTCGGAGGTTACAGCGGACAGGCCTATTCGCCAGCGGGCGACAAGGGCCGGTTCGTGCTTCCGCCGCTGTTTCGCAAGGCAGTGAAGGACAGCAGCGATGGCCGCGTCCTGTGCCTGATGAAGCACCCCAGCTGGAACTGCCTCGTCGGCTTCGGGCTGTCGCGCAAGGAGGAGCTTCATGCGCAGCTCGATCGCGAGGAAGAGATGGCGATCCGGCTCGGCAAGGAATTCGACCGCGATACGCGCGCCAGCCAGCTGTTCGGTTTTCAGGAAATGCCTTTCGACGACAGCGGACGCTTCGTCATGCCCGATCACCTGCGGGTGCTCGGCGCGATCGACGAAGGTCTCTACTTCCAGGGAGGCGGGCGCTTCTTCACCTTGTGGAACCCGGCCGAGCTCGCCCAGATGGGAGACGATTGGGCCAGTGCCAAGGCCGCATGCGCCAGCTTTCTCGCCGATGCGAAGGCGAAGGGCAAATGACCGGCGCGCACGTTCCGGTCCTCCTCGGCGAGGTGATCGCCGCACTGGATCCGCAGCCCGGCGACGTCGTCATCGACGCCACCTTCGGGGCGGGCGGCTATACCCGCGCTTTGCTCGACCGCGGCGCGACCGTGCATGCATTCGATAGAGATCCCGATGCCCTGGCATCGGGTCGCACCTGGCGCGAGGCGGAGGATAGTCCCCCGCGCCTCATTCTCCATCCGCATCGTTTTTCCGAAATGGTCGACGTCATGGCGTCGACCGGAGTCGACCGGATCGACGGGGTTGTGATGGATATCGGCGTGTCGTCGATGCAGCTGGACCAGCCGCATCGCGGGTTCGCCTTCTCGTCGGACGGTCCGCTCGACATGCGCATGAGCCAGGAAGGGGCGAGCGCGGCGGATTTTCTCAATGCGGCCGACGAGAAGGCGATCGCCGATGTGCTCTACACCTATGGCGAGGAACGCCAGTCGCGCCGGGTCGCACGGGCGATCGTCGCCGCGAGGCCGCTGCATACCACGGGAGATCTGGCGCGGGTGGTCCGCAAGGCGCTCGGCTATCGACCCGACGATTTTCGCAAGGGCGCGCCCAAGGATCCGGCGACGCGCTCGTTCCAGGCCATTCGAATTCATGTGAACGGCGAGCTCGACGAACTGTCCCAAGGCCTTTCGGCCGCCGAACACCTGTTGTGCGAAGGGGGCCGCCTCGCGGTGGTCAGCTTCCACAGCCTCGAGGACCGGATCGTCAAGCGCTTCCTGCGCGAGGCATCCTCGACCCCGACCGCCTCGCGTCACGTCCCTTTGGCGGCGCAAGACGATCCGGTCTTCACCCGCGTCAGCAAGGCGATCAAGCCGAGCGCGGGCGAAATCGAGCGCAATCCCCGCGCCCGTTCCTCGGTGCTGCGCCATGCGATCCGCACCGCCGCCCCGGCGAGAGAGGCGGCATGATGGTCGGCGGATCGCGCATCCGGCAAATCGGCTGGGCCCTGGTGCTCGGTATCTGCCTTGCCTTGCTGCTCGCGCTGACCTTCAAGGTGAATGCGGTGAAGAGCGACGTCCGGCTCGCAGAACGCCGTATCATCGCCGAGCAGCAGTCCAAGCTCATGCTCGAAACAGAATTCGAGACCCGGGCCAGCCAGCAGCAGCTGTCCGATTGGAATGCGGTCGAATTCGGCTACAGCGCCCCGCGTGCCGACCAGTATCTGGAAAACGAACGCCAGCTGGCGGCGCTTGGTTCGCCTCGCGGAATCGGCGCCCCAGCGCCGGTCCGCCTCGCATTGAATCGTCCCGAAGCCGAGAGCCAGGGCCTGCTCGCCGAATGGCTCGAGGATGACGCGGACACCGAGGTCGCTTCGAACCGTCCTGCGCGACGCGATCTCGCTGCAAGTGGCCTCGCCCAGCGTCTGGCCAGCCCCGCCATTCCCATGGCAAGCGTCGCAGAGGTGGGTCAGTGAACGCTTTTTCCGGGTTCGGTCCCGCGATCGCGGCGGGGCAGAGCGGACATGGTGCGGTAAGCATGGCGGTCGCTTCGGGCCGGGTGCAACTGGTCACGATCCGCCATCGATCGCTCACGCAGGCGCGGTGGCGCCTGTTGTGGATCGCGCTGGGCTTTGCTTTCGTGACGCTGCTTGCGCTGGTGCGGATCGCCTTTCTCGGCATGTCCGACCACGGTTCGCGGGCCGCTTCGCTCGAAGAGGCACTGCTGCCGCCGCGGGGCGAAATCACCGATCGCAATGGAGAGCCTCTCGCCCGGGCCTTTCCGGCCTATGCGCTGTGGTTCAATCCGCAGGCTTTGGGCGAGGAAGGCAGCCCGCTGGTGCACGATCCGGCCAGTGTCGCGGCGAGGCTCAAGGCGATTTTTCCCGATCTCGACGCGAAGGCGGTCGCCGCGCAGTTCGCTGCCGGAAAGCAAGGCTATATTCGCCGCCGGGTGTTGCCCGAAGAGGCCAACCGGGTGCAGGATATCGGCGAACTCGCGCTCGAGATGCCGATGGAAAACGATCGCCATTATCCGCAGGGGTCGATGGCTGCCCATGTGCTCGGCTATGTGGCGGCCGACGGCAAGGGACGCGTAGGCATGGAGCAGGTGCTCGATGCCCGGCTGCGGGACCCTGCCACGCGGGGCACGCCGATCCCGCTTTCGATCGACATGCGGGTGCAGGGTGCGCTAGAGGACGAATTGCGCCGGGGCATGAAGCTGGTCCAGGCGCAGGGCGGGGCGGGCATCGTGCTCGATGTCGATACGGGCGAGGTGCTGGCGCTCGCCTCGCTGCCCGAATTCGACCCGAACAAGATCGACGCGCGGGGCGAAAAGTTGATGTTCAACCGGGTCACCAACCAGGTCTACGAGCTCGGCTCGACCTTCAAGCCGCTCTCGATCGCAGCCGCAATCGACACCGGGGTGGTACGCGATTTCGGCCGCAGGTGGGACGCGACGCCGGTCAAGGTCGGTCGCTTCTCCATCCGTGACAGCCACGCCATGGGCTCCGATCTCAACGTGGTCGAGACGCTGATCCATTCGTCGAACACGGTGACCGCACGGATCGCCGACGAGCTCGGTCCGCAGCGCATGCGGCAGTATATGATCGACCTCGGGATGAACGAGCGGCCCTACATCGAACTGCCCGCCAAGGGCTTCCCGATCTGGCCGGGCGAAAAATGGCCTCGCCTGCGCAGCATGACCGTGAGCTACGGTCACGGGATCGCGGTCACGCCGCTGCATCTCGCCAGCGCCTATGCCGCGCTGGTCAACGGCGGCATCTGGCGCCCCGCCACACTGAAGAAGCTCCGCCCCGGCGAGGCGCCCAAGGGGCGGCGCGTGTTCAAGGCCTCGACCTCCAGCCGGATGCGCCAGCTCCTGCGCGCGATCGCGGTCTACGGAACCGGCCGCAATGCCAATGCCGAAGGGTATCGCGTTGGCGGAAAAACCGGTTCTGCCGAAAAACCCGGCGCGGGCGGATACAAGCATTCTTCGCTGGTTTCGACCTTCGCCGCCGCCTTTCCGATGGACCGCCCGCGCTATGTCGTGATCGCCATGCTCGACGAACCGCGCGGTACGCTCGCGAGTTCGTTTCAGCGCACGGCCGCATGGAACGCTGCCCCGATCGTCGGGCGGCTGATCCCGCGTATCGGACCTCTCATCGGCGTCCGGCCCGATACGACGCGCGATGTCGATATTTCCGATATCAAGCCCCTTATTCCGGAAGCGCAGTGATGCGGCTGGATCGGCTCTGCGCGGCGGCGGGAATCGTCTGCGAAGGCGGGGAAGACAATGTGACGGGCTTCGCCATCGACCATCGCAAGGTGGCGCCCGGCACGGTCTTCGGTGCCTTCCAGGGAACCCAGGTCAATGGCGAAGACTTCATCCCCGCGGCGATCGAGGCCGGGGCGGTCGCGGTGATCGCGCGCCCCGAAGCCCGGGTGGTGGGCGCGGTCCATATTGCCGATCCGCTCCCGCGCCGGGCTTTCGCGCGCCTGGCAGCGCAGTTCTTCTCGCCCGTGCCGGACCATATCGTCGCCGTCACCGGGACCAACGGCAAGACGTCGACCGTCGAGATGACCCGCCAGATCTGGCGGATGGCCGGTGAACGCGCAGCCAGCATCGGGACGCTTGGCGTCACCACGCCCGACGAAAGCATCTCGACCGGTTTGACGACCCCCGACATCGTCACCTTCCTGGCGAACCTCAGCGGTCTCGCCCGCGAAGGGGTTACGCATGTTGCCTACGAGGCGTCGAGCCACGGCCTTTCGCAGTATCGCAACGAAGGCGTTGCGGTGGAGGCAGCGGGATTCACCAATTTCAGCCGCGACCATCTCGATTACCACGCCGACATGGAGGATTACTTCGCAGCCAAGATGCGGCTGTTCGACGAAGTGGTCGCGGCAGGAGCGACGGCGGTCGTCTGGATGGGTTCGGGCGACAGCGGATGGAATGCGCGGGTGATCGACCATGCCCGCTCGCGCAAGCTGGGCATCATGACTGTCGGCGAACAGGGCGAGGACATTCGCCTGACGCGTCGCGAACCGACCCAGCTGGGCCAGGCGCTCACCGTCGAACACGAAGCGCGGGTGCTCACGATCAATCTGCCGCTGATCGGAGCCTATCAGGTTTCCAATGCCCTCGTCGCCGCGGGACTGGCGCTGGCCAGCGGCATCGATGCCGGACTGGTCTGGGACGCGGTGGCGCGCCTGCAGCCGGTGCGGGGACGGCTCGAGCGCGCCGTGATCGCGCCCAGTGGCGCACCCGTCTATGTCGACTATGCTCATACGCCCGATGCGCTCGAAGCGGCAATCGCGGCTCTGCGGCCGCATGTCGACGGTCGCCTCATTACCGTCTTCGGCGCTGGCGGCGATCGCGACCACGGCAAGCGCGCGCCGATGGGCGAGGCCGCTGCAAGGTCTAGCGATATCGTCGTCGTCACCGATGACAATCCGCGCGGCGAAGAAGCTGCGGACATCCGCGCCCAGGTGCTTGAAGGCGCCCGGTCGGATGGGGGAAGAGCGACGGTATATGAAATCGGCGGACGTCGCGAAGCCATTCGCGTCGCCATCGCCGAGGCGGGCCCCGACGACATCGTACTCGTCGCGGGCAAGGGACATGAAACGGGTCAGATCATCGGATCGGGAGACGAAATGCGGGTGCTGCCCTTCGACGACGTCGAGGTCGCGCGCGAATGCGCGGCGGAAATCGCCAGAGGCGACGCATGAGCGCCGCGATCCTGCGCCATCCGGCGTATCTCGACTGGCCCGCAGATCCCCGCGACCATCTCCCGCTGACATTGTGGGATTCGCGCGCGATCGCCGAGGCGATTGGCGGCAGGGCGAGCCATGATTTCCAGGTCGCTGGGGTCGAGATGGACAGCCGCGACGTGGTGAACGGCGATCTGTTCGTTGCGCTCAAGGGAGAGGCGATGGACGGCCACCGATTTCTCGACAAAGCATTCGCCAATGGCGCGGCCGGCGCCATCGTCGACCGGCCGGTCAACTGGCCGCACATCCTAGTCGGCGATACGGGCGAAGCGCTGAAGGCGCTGGCCCGCGCCGCGCGCGAGCGGGCCGGGGCGACGATCATCGGCGTGACTGGCTCGGTCGGCAAGACCGGCGTCAAGGAAGCGATCTTCGCCAGCCTCGAGCGCTCCAGCCGCGGCGCAGCGCACCGTTCCACCCGCAGCTACAACAACCATGTCGGCGTCCCGCTGAGCCTCGCCCGAATGCCCGCCCGCAGCCGCTTTGGCGTGTTCGAAATGGGCATGAACCATGCCGGCGAGATTGCCGAACTCACCAGCCAGGTTCGCCCGCATGTGGCGGTGATCACCACCATCGCGCCCGCGCACATCGAGAATCTGGGTTCGGTCGAAGCGATCGCCGACGCGAAGGCCGAGATTTTCGCGGGCCTGCTGCCCGGCGGAACCGCGGTGATCCCGGCCGATAGCGAACACTACGATCGGCTGCGCAGGGCTGCGCTCGATGCGGGCGCGAAGATCGTCAGTTTCGGCAGGGCGCGTTTCGCAGACGTCCGTCTGCTCGACGCCATTCCCAGCGCCAATGGCGGCAGTCTCGTCACTTGCGAATTTCCCGGCGGACGGTTGTGCTACACCGTGGCGGAGCCGGGCGAGCACTGGGTGAACAATTCGCTCGCAATCATGGCTGCCGTTCGCGCTGCCGGTGGCGATCTGGCAGCAGCGGGTCTGGCCTTGGCCGAGATGGGCGGACTGAAGGGGCGCGGCGCCCGGCATGGGATCGAGGCGCCCGGCGGCAAGGCCCTGCTGATAGACGAAAGTTACAATGCCAATCCCGCAAGCATGCGCGCCACGCTGGCGCAATTGGGCCAGACGCCTTCCGCACGGCGGATCGCCGTTCTCGGCTCGATGAAGGAACTGGGCGATTTTGGCCCGCAGTTCCACGCAGCGCTCGCCGAACCCGTGCTTGCGGCAGATATCGACTATGCGGTGCTTGTGGGCGACGAGATGCGCGCGCTCCTGCGCGAATTGGGGAAACCTCGGAACGCGGCGCTTGGCAAGCCGTTCGCCTACGCGCATTGCGATAATGCCGAAGAGGCGATCGCGCTGCTCGAAAGTTTCGGCGTCGTCGCGGGCGATGCCGTGTTGGTCAAGGGGTCCAATTCGGTCGGACTCGGACGGCTTGTGGATCACTTCACCCGCGCGCGCTAGGCGCGAAAGAGGATCGATTGCTCTATCATCTCGCCGAATGGTTGAATTTCGAAGGCGTGTTCAACCTCGTGCGCTATCAGACCTTCCGCGCCGGCGCGACGCTGATGACCGCGTTGATTATCGGCCTGCTGATCGGGCCGCGTTTCATCGCCATGCTGCGCGTGCGGCAGGGCAAGGGGCAGCCGATCCGCGAGGATGGGCCACAGACCCACCTCGCCAAGCGCGGCACGCCGACGATGGGCGGGTTGATGATCCTGATCGCGCTTTCGCTTGCGGTGCTGATCTGGATGGATCTGAGAAACCCGTTCATCTGGGCGTGTCTTGCAGTCACGCTGGGCTTTGGCCTCATCGGTTTCCTCGACGATTACGACAAGGTCTCCAAGGCCAGTCACAAGGGTGTATCCGGCAGGGTTCGACTGCTGATGGAATTCGTGGTCGCCGGGGTGGCGAGCTACATCATCGTCAGTCAGATCAACACCTTCCTTTACGTTCCCTTCGTCAACGACTTCGGCATAGAGCTCAATGTCCTCTATTATGCCTTCGCGGCGATCGTGATCGTCGGGGCGGGCAATGCGGTGAACCTGACCGACGGGCTCGACGGTCTTGCGACGATGCCGGTAATCATTGCCGCAGCTACTTTCGCAGTGATCGCCTATCTGGTGGGACGGGTCGACTATTCGGCCTATCTCGGCATTCCCTACGTTGAGGGAGCGGGCGAACTGGCTATCTTCTGCGCCGCGATCATGGGGGCGGGGCTGGCCTTCCTGTGGTTCAACGCGCCACCGGCCGCGGTCTTCATGGGCGACACCGGCAGTCTCGCGCTGGGCGGGGCCCTGGGTGCGATTGCCGTAGCGACGCATCACGAGGTCGTGCTGGCCATCGTCGGCGGGCTGTTCGTGTTCGAGGCATTGTCGGTCATCATTCAGGTCTTCTGGTTCAAGCGCACCGGCAAGCGCGTCTTCCGTATGGCACCCATCCATCATCATTTCGAACAGCTCGGCTGGTCGGAGAGCAAGGTGGTGATCCGCTTCTGGATCGTCGCCATCGTCCTTGCGCTGACGGGGCTTGCGACGCTCAAGCTCAGATGATCACTTCATCCGCCTGGAAAAATGAGAAGTACGCAGTCCTCGGACTGGCGCGCTCCGGCCGGGCGACGGTCGAAGCGTTGCTCGCTGCCGGCGCCGACGTGCTGGTGTGGGACGACCGCGCCGAGGCGCGGGAGCCGTTCGCGAGCCGCTGTGCGATCGGCGACCCGTTAGCGGCGGACCTTACCGGTTTTGCCGGGGTGGTGGTCAGCCCCGGCGTCCCGCTCAACGCCCATCCGATCAAGCCGCATGCCGACGCTTTCGGTGTACCGGTGATCGGCGACATCGAACTCTTCTCGCAGGCTCGCGGCGAACTGCCGCCGCACAAGGTCGTCGGCATCACCGGCACCAACGGCAAATCGACAACCACCGCGCTGGTCCACCATATTCTGAAGGAAGCGGGCGTGCCGACTGCGATGGGCGGCAATATCGGCCTGCCGATCCTCGAGCAGCAGCCGTTGCCCGAAGGTGGCGTCTATGTGCTCGAGCTATCGAGCTACCAGATCGACCTGACCCATTCGCTCGACTGCGACGTGGCGGTGCTGCTCAATATCACGCCAGATCATTTGGATCGGTATGAGAATTTCGGCGCCTACCGCGCGTCCAAGCTCAGGCTGTTCGACATGCAATCGTGCGAGAACCTCAGCCTTGTGGGTGATGGTCAACTCTGTCGCACGCTCGTCGCCGAGGGGCGTTTCACTTATCCCGTAGGACTTGACGAGGGCGCAACCGGCGGCAACCCCGTACTCGCTGGCCCCCACAACCAGCAAAACACGATGGCTGCTCGCCTGATCTGCGTCGAACTCCATGTGATGCCGCAAAAGATTGACAGTGGTGTCGCAACCTATCCCGGCCTCCCGCATCGCATGGAACGGGTCGCCGAAATTGCCGGCGTGGCCTACGTCAACGACAGCAAGGGGACCAACACTGCCGCTTCCGCCCCCGCGCTGGCGGCATTCCACAATATTCATTGGATTCTCGGCGGGCTCGCCAAGGAAGCCGGGCTGGGTGAATGCGAGGCCCAGCTACATCACGTGAAGGCCGCCTACACCATCGGCAAGGCCGGGCCCGCCTTCGCGGCGCTGCTTGAATCAATTGTGCAAGTGGAACGGTGCGAGACGCTCGACCGCGCGATAGCCTCGGCGGCCGCCAAAGCCCAGGCGGGCGATACGGTTCTGCTCTCGCCCGCCTGTGCCAGTTTCGACCAGTATCGCGATTTCGAAGCCCGCGGCGAACATTTCCGCGAGCTGGTGGGGGCGCTCCGGTGAGCAGCGTTCAACCCTATGTTCCCGGCAAGCGCCAGCCGATGCACATGCCCCGCCAGAAGCTCTCGCGCTGGTCCGAGCTGAAAATCTGGTGGCGCGAGATCGACCGCGTCTTGTTGCTGCTCATCCTCCTGCTGATGAGCCTCGGCACGATCGCCGTCGCGGCAGCCTCTCCGGCCAGTGCCGACCGCTTGTCGACCGCAAGCGAGACACTCGATCCGCTTTACTTCTTCTATCGCCATCTCGCGTGGCAATTGTTGGCGCTCGGCGTGATGCTGGGTATCTCGATGTTCAGCCGCGATAATTCACGTCGGCTGGGCATCCTTCTGGCGGCCGCGATGACCGGCCTGCTGTTCCTGACGCCGATCGTCGGCGTGGAAATCAACGGCGCGCGGCGCTGGATCAACCTCGGCATGCAGTTCCAGCCGTCCGAATTCCTCAAGCCCGGCTTCGCCATCGCCATGGCCTGGATCCTCGGCTGGCGCATGCGCGACCCGAATCTGCCGGTGATGGCTATCGCCACCGCCTATGTCGGCCTGATCGCCGCGCTGATGATGCTCCAGCCCGATTTCGGGGGCACCATCCTGTTCGGCGGCGTGTGGTTCGTGATGATGGTGTTGTGCGGGGTCGACATGAAGCGCATCGGCGGGCTTCTGGGCGGGGGGTTGATCGGTATTACGGCGGCCTATTTCCTTTACGACAACGCTCGTCACCGGATCGATTCCTTCCTCGGCGGCGGGACCGCCTTCGATCAGGTCGATCTCGCCAGTCGAACCTTGCTGGCGGGTGGGTGGACCGGGGCCGGTTACGGTCTCGGAATCCGCAAGATGAGCTTGCCCGAGGCCCATACCGACTACATCTTCAGCGTCATCGGCGAGGAATTCGGCCTGATCGCCTGCGGCGTGATCGTGCTGCTCTATCTCGCCATCGTGGCGCGGGTGCTGATGCGGTTGATCGACGAGGAGGATCTTTTCGCGCTGCTCGCGGGCGCCGGTCTCATCGCCTTGTTCGGCGGCCAGGCCTTCATCAACATTCTGGTCAATCTGCAGCTGTTCCCGTCGAAGGGCATGACCCTGCCGCTGGTGAGCTATGGCGGATCCTCGACCATCGCCACCTGTACCACCGTCGGCCTGCTGCTCGCGGTGACCAGGCGCAACCCGTTCCTGAAAAGCCGGACCAAGGGACTTGGCGACCGGCTGAGATTCGGGCAGGCGGCCCCGATGACTGAAAAATCGGGCACAGCGCGCCGGGAGATCCAGGCATGACCGGGTCGAGCCGGCATTACGTTCTCGCCGCAGGCGGAACCGGTGGGCATCTCCTTCCCGCCTTCGCGCTCGCGGCCGAACTCGACCGACGGGGCCATCATGTCGCACTGATCACCGACGCGCGCGGCGCCGAAATTCCCGGCAAGCCCGAGTTCATGCCCGCGCATGTGCTGCCCGCCGGTCGCTTCGGCAAGAACCCGCTGGCGTGGCTCAAGGGTCTTTCGTCCGTACTCGAGGGTCGGCGCATGGCACTGCGGCTGTTCGAGAGTTTCGAGCCGAGCGCCGTCGTCGGCTTCGGCGGCTACGCTTCGCTTCCCGCGATCCTTGCCTCGACGCATGCCGGGGTGCCGACAGTGGTGCACGAACAGAACGCGGTGCTGGGCCGCGTCAATCGGCTGCTGGCGAGCCGGGTGCAGGCGATCGCCACAGCCTATCCCGAGGTTCGAAGGCTCGACGGCAAACACGCAGCAAAGGTGCATCTCGTCGGCAATCCGGTGCGGTCGCGGGTCCTCGCGCTGCGCGACCAACCCTTTCCGGCCTTCTCCGAGGACGGACTTCTGCGCGTGCTCGTGACCGGAGGGAGCCAGGGCGCGCGGGTGCTTTCGCAGGTCGTGCCCGACGGGCTCGCCATGCTGCCGCCCGCGCTCCGCCAGCGGCTCCAGGTGACGCAGCAGTGTCGTGCGGAAGACCTCGACGCGGTGCGCGAACGCTATCGTAGCCATGGCATTCCCGCCGAGCTGGCGACCTATTTCGAAGACATGGCGGTGCGGCTTGCCGACGCGCATCTGTTCATCGGCCGCGCCGGGGCTTCGACCATTGCCGAGCTGACCGCGGTCGGCCGCCCGGCGATCCTGGTGCCTCTGCCGATCGCGACCGACGATCATCAGGCGGCGAACACGCGCGAGATGGCCAGAGCCGGGGGCGCGCGGATGATCCGGCAGGAACGGTTCGAGGCCAAGGAACTGGCCAAGCAGATCATGGCGCTGGCCGACGATCCGCACGGCCTCGCCAACGCTGCCCATGCAGCCTGGAACTGCGGCCGGCCGAGGGCAGTCGAAGATCTCGCCGATCTCGTCGAAGGGTTCGGTGGGGCCGACATGATGGACGTCATCCGGGTCGGCGGAAACAATGCGCGCGGAGCCCCGCAAGGCAGGGCCGCCGGGCAGGGCGCGGCGAAGGAGATAACCCAATGAGAGGGGTCCCGACAGACATCGGCACCATCCATTTCGTCGGCATCGGCGGAATTGGGATGTCGGGGATCGCCGAGGTGATGGCCAATCTCGGCTATGCTGTTCAGGGTTCGGACCTCAAGGACAGCCCGGTCCTCGAGCGGCTTCGCAGTCGCGGCGTGAAGGTCGCGATCGGTCATGCGCCGGAGAATGTCGCCGGCGCGGCAGTGGTCGTCACCTCGACTGCGGTCAAGCGGACCAATCCCGAGGTCGCCTATGCCCTGGAGAACCGTATACCCGTCGTCCGTCGGGCTGAAATGCTCGCCGAACTGATGCGGCTCAAATCGACCATCGCGGTCGCCGGCACGCATGGCAAGACCACCACCACCAGCATGATTGCCGCACTGCTCGACTATGGCAGCATCGATCCCACGGTGATCAATGGCGGTATCATCGAGCAATATGGTTCGAACGCCCGGCTGGGCGATTCCGACTGGATGGTCGTTGAGGCGGACGAGAGCGACGGCAGCTTCCTGCGCCTCGACGGCACCATCGCGGTCGTCACCAACATCGACCCCGAACATCTTGATCATTACGGCGATTTCGAAGGGGTCAAGGATGCCTTCGTGGAGTTCATCCACAACGTGCCCTTCTATGGGGCCGCGGTGCTGTGCATCGACCATCCCGAAGTGCAGGCGGTGATCGGCAAGCTGCGGGATCGCAACGTGGTGACCTACGGCTTCAATCTCCAGGCCGACATCTGCGGAGTGAATGTGCGGCCCGATTCGGGCGGCAATCGGTTCGATGTCATCGTTCGGCGGCGCGGTCAGGAAGATCGCCGGATCGAAGGCGTACGCTTGCCGATGCCAGGGCGGCACAATGTGCAGAACGCACTCGCCGCGATCGCCGTGGCGATCGAGATCGGTTGTCCCGACGAGGTGATAACCGGGGGCTTCTCGCGTTTCGGTGGCGTACGCCGGCGTTTTACCAAGGTCGGCGAAGTGGCAGGGGCGACCATCATCGACGACTACGGCCACCACCCGGTGGAAATTCGCGCAGTGCTCGGAGCAGCCCGCGAAGCCAGCGACGGCCGTGTCATCGCGGTGGTCCAGCCGCATCGCTATACCCGATTGCGCGACCTGATGGAGGACTTCCAGAGCGCCTTCAACGAGGCCGATCAAGTTTATGTCGCGCCGGTTTATGCGGCAGGCGAAGATCCCATTGCCGGGGTCGATTCCGATGCCCTGGTCGCGGGTCTCAAATCGCGCGGTCACCGTTCGGCTGCAACCGTCGCAGACGAAGCCGATCTGGCCAGGATCCTGGCGGGCTCGATCGAACCGGGAGATCTCGTCGTTTGCCTTGGTGCGGGCGACATCACCCGCTGGGCTGCGGAACTGGCCGATGCCGTAGGCGCGGAGCGCAACGCATGATCGACCAACCCGACGAGGTTTGGAACTGGGACAGCGGCATGGCGCCCGATTGCGAAGTCGAGGGAAGCGTCGCGGCCCCCGTCTCCACGCAGGGTTTGCGCGGGCGCCTTGTGCGGGACGCGCCGCTCGCCAAGCTTGTCTGGTTCAAGGCGGGCGGCCCCGCCGACTGGCTGTTCGAACCTGCCGACGTCGACGATCTCAAAGTGTTTCTCGAACGGCTCGACGGCGATCTGCCGATCATGGCGCTGGGCCTCGGTTCGAATCTGATCGTGCGCGACGGTGGTGTTCCTGGCGTTGTGATCAAGCTGGGCAAGACCTTCGCTGATGTCTCCATCGATGACGAAAGCTGCGTCGTCTCTTGTGGCGCGGGTGCACATGGCATCTTGGTCGCCTCGTCCGCCCGCGACATGGGTGTAGCGGGTCTCGAGTTCATGCGCGGTATTCCAGGCACCGTAGGGGGCTTCGTGCGCATGAACGGAGGAGCCTATGGTCGCGAGGTCGGCGATGTATTGATCGATTGCGACGTGGTCATGGCCAACGGCGACCTCCACCGGTTGCCGGCCCGCGATCTGGGCTACAGCTATCGCCACTCCGATCTCCCCCCCGGGGCCGTGGTGGTAGCCGCACGGTTTCAGGGGCGCCCAGGCGATCCGGTCGAGATCGCCGCGGAGATGGACCGCATTGCCGAGGCACGCGAATCCTCGCAACCATTACGGACCAAGACTGGTGGCTCGACCTTCAAGAACCCACCAGGGAAGAAGGCGTGGCAACTGGTCGATGAAGCCGGGTGCCGGGGTTTGACCAAGGGCGGCGCACAGGTGAGCGAGAAGCACACCAATTTCCTGATCAACACCGGCGAGGCCACCAGCGCCGACATCGAAGGGCTGGGCGAAGAGGTGAAGCGGCGGGTCTATGCCCATTCGGGCGTCGAGCTCGAATGGGAAATCCAGCGCGTGGGTCGTCCGTAATGCTCGACAGGAAGCTCCACATCGCGGTTCTCATGGGCGGCTGGGCCAATGAACGACCGGTCTCGCTGATGTCGGGCGAAGGCGTCGCCCGGGCCCTGGAAGAGCGGGGCCATCGGATTACGCGGATCGATATGGACCGGCAGGTCGCTGCACGGATTGCGGAGGCCTCGCCCGATGTGGTGTTCAATGCGCTCCATGGCGTGCCGGGCGAGGATGGAACAGTTCAGGGCATGCTCGATCTGATGGGTGTGCCTTATACCCATTCGGGGCTCGCCACCTCGGTGATCGCGATCGACAAGCAGTTGACCAAGCAGGCTCTGGTTCCTCACGGCATCCCCATGCCTGGCGGGCGGATCGTCAAGAGCGCCGATCTCCATCTGCGCGATCCGCTGCCGCGGCCCTATGTGGTTAAGCCGGTCAACGAAGGCAGTTCGGTCGGTGTGGCGATCGTTACGGACCAGGGCAATCACGGCAATCCCATTGCCCGCGACGCCAAGGGGCCTTGGCAGGAATTCACAGAGCTTCTGGCCGAGCCCTATATCAAGGGGCGCGAGCTGACCGCCGCGGTGGTCGATTTCGCCGAGGGCCCCCGTGCGCTCGCCGTGACCGAACTCAAGCCCAAGAGCGGGTTTTACGATTTCGATGCGAAATATACCGATGGCATGACCGATCACGTATGTCCGGCGGAGATTCCCGACCGGATTCGCGATCTGTGCCTCGAATATGCATTGAGGGCTCACAAGGTGCTGGCGTGTCGGGGTACCAGCCGCACCGACTTCCGCTGGGACGAGGAGCAGGGCGAAGACGGCCTGTTCGTCCTCGAGACCAACACCCAGCCGGGCATGACCCCGCTCAGCCTGGTGCCCGAACAGGCGAAACATGCAGGCATCGACTACGGCGACCTGTGCGAACTGGTGGTCGCCGCCGCCCTGCGCCATCCACACCCTTCCTCGGACCGAGGCCATGGCTAAGGTCAGACGCAAGCCCCAGGGCGTCCGCCGTTCGGCGGCGGCGCGCAGCCGCAGCCAGAAGGCCCGGGCCGCGCGCCGAACCACCAGCGGACTGCTCGACAGGGCAATGGCGATGGCGCCCTTCACCGAGGATCAGTGGCACCGCTTCTTTTTCTTCACCATCATCGCAGCCGCCCTGGGGCTGGCGTGGATTGTCGCGAGCTATGCCGGCGTTCCCGAGATTGCCCGCATCGAATTGGCGAAATCGGCCTCGCGCTCCGGTTTCGAGGTGCGCCGTGTGCGCGTCTCGGGCGTCGAGCGAATGAACGAACAGCTGGTCTACGAGCGAGTTCTGGCAGAGCGCGATCGGCCTATGCCGCTGGTCGACCTTTCCGCGGTGCGCGACCGCCTCCTCGACCTGCCCTGGGTCGCCGATGCGCGTGTTTCGCGCCAGCTTCCGGATACGCTCAAGGTCGATATCGTCGAACGGATCCCGCATGCGGTGCTGCGCAAGCCCGGACGACTGGTGCTGATCGATCCCCACGGCCACGAGCTCGAGCCGATCAGCGCTGCTGAGGCCAAGGGAAAACTCCTGATCGAGGGTCCGGGCGCGGCCCGCCAGGTCGAACAATTGGGTCGGTTGCTCGATGCCGCCCCGGCGCTAAAGCCTCAGATTGCCTCGGCCGAATGGGTCGGGAACCGCCGCTGGAACCTGACCTTCAAGACCGGCCAATTGCTTGCTCTGCCCGAAGGCGAGGCTGGCGCCCCGGCGCTAGTCAAGTTCGCGCGGCTCGATGGCATGCACCGCCTGATCGGCGGCAAACCGATCGCAATCGACATGCGTGTGCCCGATCGCGCCTATTTGCGGTGCGAAGACGGGCCCTGTCCGCATGGTTTCGCCCGTGGCGGGAACTCCCAATAATGGTCGCGCCCCTTCCACGCATCACCCGGGTGTTCGGTGCGATCAACATCGGCTCGTTCCGCATTTCGGCGATGATCCTCGGCCAGGCCGAGGGTGGCGAGATGGTGGTTCTGGGGTCGAATCACCGGGCGAGCGAAGGGATCAAGCGCGGCTACGTCACCGACATGCGGGCGGCGAGCCATGCGATCCGTACCGCGGTGGAAAAGGCCGAAGCCAACGCCAATACCTCGATATCCAGCGTCTGGATCGGCTGCGCGGGCGCTGGCCTCTCGAGCAAGATCTCGAGCGTCGAAATCGCCATCGGAGGGCGGCGGATCGAGGAAGACGATATCGAGCATCTGCTTTATGCGGCGCGCGATCATCTTCATCCGGATGGCCGAATGGTGCTTCACGCGCAGCCGGCGCATTATACGCTCGACGGAGCGCATGGGGTGGCCAACCCCAAGGGGCTCCATGCCGAGGCGCTGGGGGTCGATATTCATGTGACGCTTGCCGAAGGGGCGCCGGTCCGCAACCTCATCGAAGCTGTCCAGACGGCGCATCTCGACGTCGAGGGGGTGGTTGCGAGCCCGCTCGCCGCCGCCTATGCCTGCCTGACCGCCGAAGAGCGCGACCTGGGGGTCGCGCTGGTCGAGATCGGCGCGCAGGTCACCAACGTCTCGGTTCATGCCGCCGGAATGCTGCTCGGCCTCAAGTCGGTCCCGTTCGGTTCGAACGACATTACCGATGCGCTCGCTTCGTCGCTGGGGATTCGTCGGAGCCAGGCGGAGAGGCTCAAGTGCGTTGCCGGTTCGGCCATCGCCACGCCAACCGATCATCGCGAGATGATTCCCGTCAACGGCCCCGGCGAGGAAGCGGGCGGGCGGTTGGCGCGCGGCGCGGACGAGCACAATCGAATCGCCAGGGCCGAACTCGTTTCGATCGTCACCGACCGCCTCGGCATACTTGCCGGAGAAATAGGCAAGGCACTCAAATCCATGGGTTTTACTGGCGCGCAGGGCGGCCAGGTGGTCCTCACCGGAGGCGGTGCGGAATTGCATGGAGTGGCCGAATTCATGCAGGGGGCGCTCGGGCGTCCGGTACGGATCGGCAAGCCTCCCGCGCTCGTCGGTCTCCCCGAAGCCCATGCGACGCCCGGGTTCGCGACGCTGGCAGGGCTGTGCCTCTATGCCGCAGACGATCCGGTGGATATCCGTTCGGTCGGCATGCGCTATCAACCCACTCGTCGTTATCGCGGCATGGGATTGATAAACCGTGTATTCCAAGCGGTGCGAGACTATTTCTAGGACTTGAAGGACCGTGAAAAGGGCCCATTAGTCCTTGTGGATAAGGACATAATCGCTTTCACCTGCGATTCGTTTTGTGCAAAAGATGTGACATAGCGAAAAGCGCGCTTTCGAAATCCCCGGGGGACCTCAATGAGTATCAATATCGGGCCTGCTTCTGACGACGATCTTCGCCCGAAGATCATGGTCGTGGGCGTGGGCGGTGCCGGCGGCAATGCCATCGCCAACATGATGGAGGCCGAAATCGAAGGCGTCGATTTCATCGTCGCCAATACCGATGCGCAGGCCCTGTCCACGTCGCCATCGGACAAACGCATTCAGCTCGGTCCCGATATCACTGGCGGGCTCGGCGCCGGCGCACGGCCCGAAGTGGGCAAGGCGGCAGCCGAGGAGACGGTTGAGGACATCGAAGATGCTCTCGATGGTGTAAACATGGTGTTCATCGCCGCAGGCATGGGTGGCGGGACCGGAACCGGCGCCGCCCCTGTGATCGCCGAAGCCGCGCGCAAGAAAGGCGTGCTGACGGTGGGTGTGGTCACCAAGCCGTTCCTGTTCGAAGGCACGCGCCGCATGCGCGCCGCCGAGGCCGGCATCGACGAATTGCAGAAGCACGTCGATACGCTGATCGTGATCCCCAATCAGAACCTGTTCCTGGTCGCGAAGGCGGAAACGACCTTCAAGGAAGCCTTCATGCTGGCCGACGAGGTGCTGCAGCAGGGTGTCCGCTCGATCACGGATCTTATGGTCATGCCGGGCCTGATCAATCTCGATTTCGCCGACGTCCGCTCGGTCATGAGCGAGATGGGCAAGGCGATGATGGGCACGGGCGAGGGCGAAGGCGACAACCGCGCCCTCGAAGCCGCGGAACGCGCGATCGCCAACCCTCTGCTCGACGGCGTCAGCATGGCGGGCGCCAAGGGCGTGATCATTTCCATCATCGGCGGCGAGGACATGAAGCTGCTCGAGGTCGACGAGGCGGCGAATCACATTCGCGAACTGGTCGACGAGGATGCCAACATCATCTGGGGATCGGCGTTCAATCCCGACCTCGAAGGCAAGATCCGCGTCTCGGTGGTAGCCACCGGCATCGAGCACGACGGAGCGACGGCTGCGGCTCCGGTGCGCTCATTCTCGATGCGCGAGAGCGGTGCGCCGAAACGCCCGATTCTCGACTTGCCGAGCGAAACCGTGGCAGAAGACGAGCCATTCGAGCTCAATGAAGGCCTGTCGGCCGAGCCCGAGCCTGTTTCGGATTCATCGGAGGAGGATACGCTCGATCTGACCGAGGAGCAGAACGAGCACGAGCCTCGTCCGACCTATGGCGACGAGGACGAACAGATGCGCCCGCAGGGCCTCAGCCCCGCGGTCCCCGGCTCGTACGAAGACGAGGATGAGGGCGACGACGTCGACGACATCGTCGATCCGCTTGCCGGTCTCCGGAACGAGGCCACCGAGCGCTATGACGACGACGAGCCGGGTGTGCCTCCTCCCGCCGACGATTCCGAGTTCGGTTCTGGTCACGAAAGGGATGGCTGGGCCGATGAACGCGCCTCAGGCGACCTGCCGGCTGCGGGTTCGGAGACTGCGCCGCAGGATGAGTTCGAACTGGGCGACGAACATCTCGCCGGCCAGGACAGTCCGCTGGCGACCAAGCCCGGGAGAAAACGCCCGCTCGTGCCGGGTGGCGGATCCGATGGAGAAGGCTCCACGGGGGGCAGGGGCAGCTCGGGCGGCTCTTTGCCCGGCAACACCTTGTTCGAAAGGATGGCCAATCTCTCGCGCGGCGCCAGCCGTCCGGACGAGGGTGACGATGACGAAGGCGACGACGAGGGCGGCAGCGGCGCTCTCAACATTCCGCGCTTTCTCGGGCGCCAGAACAATCAGTGATGCGATCGGGTCAGCGCAGGTTCACGCCTGCGTTGCCAGGGATATGACATGAGGTCGATGGTGCTGTCCGCTACGGCGTTCGGGCTGCTTGCAATAGCGGCTCGGCCCGGGCCTGCCTTCGCGCAGCACGAAATCGTCCAGCCGCTGCCGCCTCCCGGCGCTGCGACGCTCAAGGAAGCGCTGTCGCGGCTGGCGCGGAATTCCGCCGATGTCGGCGCCTTGCTCGATGCCGGCAAATCCGCGCTCGAACTGGGCGACATCGATGCTGCGATCGGTTTCTTCGGGCGCGCCAACGAGTTGTCGGCCGGAAATTCGCGCGTCAAGCTGGGCCTGGCGCGGGCCTATGTCAGGTCGCGTCGTCCGATCGAGGCGTTGCGGCTTTTTGCCGAGGCCGAACGCGCCGGGATCGCCAACCTTCAAATGGCCGAAGATCGCGGTCTGGCGTTCGACCTCGTCGGCGATGCGACGAGTGCGCAGCAACTCTATCGTCTCGCCATCGCCCATGGAGCGGGCGCCGAGATCGTTAGGCGCCTGGCGCTGAGCCAGGCGATCTCGGGAAATCGCCAGGCCTTCGAGGCCACGCTCCTGCCATTGCTCGAAGCCGGGGATCTCGCCGCATTCCGCACGCGGGCTTTCGGCCTGGCGATTCTAGGCGATGCGAAGGCGGCCAAGGCGATCGCGGAGAGTGCGCTGCCACGCGGAATGGGCGACAGGATGGCCGCCTACCTCGACTACATGCCGCGGTTGACGGAGGCTCAGCAGGCTGCCGCGGGCAATCTGGGCATATTTCCCCGCGCGGCGAACATCGGCACCGACGATGCGGAGATTGCCGGCTATGCCGGCGGCAGCGCGCCGTCGGTCATGGCAACGGGTACGCAATCGGAGCCGTCAGCGCCTTCGGCCGCATTGGCCCGTCAGGCCCAGTTGCCGGACCCGCGCGAGCGGCAGAAACGGCGCCGTCCGGACCGGACCCGCAGCCGGGACGACGTCGCGCCGCCACCGCCACCACCACCACCACCATCGCCACCCGCTGCCGTGCCGGCACCTTCGCTGGCCACAACGATCACCGAGCAAGGATCGCGCCCCCCGATTGCTTCGACCGAACCTGCGCCGGCTTTGCCATCGGTTGCCGACGCCTTCAGCGGGTTCACGCTCCCTCCCGCAGATCCTGCTCCCGCTTCCCGCGGGGCGGTCGATATCACCCGCATCGAAATCCCGCGCGAAAAGGAAGCAGCGAAGCCCCCGCCTCCCCCTCCGCCGCCGCCTTCTCCCTCGCGCCATTGGGTCCAAGTGGCGACCGGAAAGGACACCAAGGCCCTGGGCTTCGACTGGCGTCGAATTGCGCGCAAGGCCGGGGGGCTGCTCGACGGCAAGGGGCCTTTCGTGACGCCTTGGGGCGAAGCCAACCGGCTGCTCTCCGGACCCTATGACAGCGCCACGAAAGCAAAGGAAATGGTCAAGGAACTCAAGGAGTTGGGTTTGGATTCCTTTACCTTCACCAGCGCTGTCGGCGAAGAGATCGAAGAACTCGACTAGCGGCCGGCTGCGCCGGGCGGAGCATTTTGTGCACAGGCTTTGCACAAGCCTTGGCGGTTCTCCCCAGCGCTGGTGGTCGTGCGGATTGCCAAGCGGCCCTGGCATTCTGCATCCACCCGCCATGATGCGGATGGAACAGCTTCGATGAGACCAGCGGAAGAACGCTACCAGGCCGCAGAGAATGCGGCGCCGCTCGACATGCTGCTCGCGTTGTTCGAGGCGCGCGGCTGGCCCTGCCAATCCACCCGCACCGAAGTAAGCGGCGAGATCCAGGGTAGCTGGACGACCTATCAGCTTCGCGCGATCTGGCGGCCGGAAGACATGGTGCTGCAGATCCTCTGCCTGCCCGATATCCGCATTTCGAAAGACAAACGTGCACAGGGCCACGAACTCGTCTCGCTCGCCAACGAACAGATGTGGCTCGGGCATTTCGACGTCTGGTCCGATGGCGGCGTGCTGCTCTATCGCAACGGCACGATGCTGGGGGACGAGGGGCTGCTGAGCCTTTCGCAGGCACAGGCGCTGGTAGAGATCGCGGTCGACGAATGCGACAGGTTCTATCCCGCCTTCCAGTTCGTGCTGTGGAGCGACAAGAGCCCCGCAGAAGCGCTCGATGCGGCCATGGTGGATGCCCTCGGCGAGGCATGACGCGGTCGGAAATGCCTGCCTGCAATTAACCGCGATCGGTTTCCGGTTTTTCTTGAAATCGGGGGTATGATTTCCGATATTGCGACTAGAAGCAGGACGCTTGGTTCCTGCGCACGGGAGTTTGTGAAATGGCCGATTGGAACGACACCGACCGGAGGCAGGGCTTCGGCACCGTACCGCGCTCGGGCGACGCCGTTGCCAGGGGCGAGACCTTCGACGCGGGCCTCAGGGCCCATATGCTGAAAATCTACAATTACATGGCATCGGGCGTCATGCTCACCGGCGTGATCGCGCTGCTGACCGCCCAAAGCGGGCTGGCTGTCAGTTTCGCCAGCGGGCCGCTGAAGTGGATCGTGGCGCTGTCGCCGCTGGCCTTCGTCTTCGCGATGAGTTTCGGCGCGAACAAGTTCAGCGAAAGCACGCTGCAGATGATGTTCTGGGGCTTCGCGGCCGTCATGGGCCTGTCGCTTTCGACGATCTTCCTCGTCTACACGGGCGAGAGCATCGCTGCCACCTTCTTCGCCACCGCCGGCGCGTTCGCCGGGCTCAGCCTGTTCGGCTACACCACCAAGAAAAACCTTTCGGGAATGGGGACCTTTCTGATCATGGGCGTTATCGGCCTGCTGATCGCGATGGTGATCAATATTTTCCTGCAGTCGAGCACCCTGGCGCTGGCTGTGAGCTTTCTCGGTGTGCTGATCTTCGCGGGGCTCACCGCCTATGACACGCAGCGTCTGAAGCGCGAATATCAATATCTGCGCGGGACCGAGTTCGCCGGCAAGGCGGTGGTGATGGGGGCCCTCAGCCTCTATCTCGACTTCATCAATATGTTCCTGTTCCTGCTGCGGTTTATGGGCAACCGTAACTAGACGCTCCGTCGGTCGCAGATGCGACTCGTTTGATCGTGCCCGGGACGTCGCGGACGTTCCGGGCATTTTCTTTGCCCGGCTCAGGGGCTAGGGTGCGATCCTTCATCCCCGGTCAATGGGCTCAGGCGCAGGATGAACGGCAGATTTCCAGAGGAGGGTCGCGCTCTATGAGTCGCGTTACAGCACATACCATTCGTCTTTCCGCGCTCGGCGTGGGTCTCGCGGTGCTCGGCGCTTGCGCGACGCCGCCGCCGCCGCCGCCGCCTCCGCCGCCCCCGCCGCCTCCCGTGGTCGTGCCGCCCAAGCCGACCCCGCCAAGCGGCGCCGCGTCGGCGATGACGATTCCCATGCTCGGGCCCGATGGCGTGCGTCAGACCGTCAATGCCAATCTGACCCCGGCGCAGACCACCTGGAACCTGCGATCGGCGCTCAACGTGGCGGCGCTCAACTGCTTGGACGCCGAACACGCGGCGATCCTGCCGGCCTACAAGGATTTCCTCGACACGCATGCGCGCAAGCTGTCGGCGACCAATCGCGCATTGCAGAGCGAATTCCGGTCCAGATACGGGGCGACCTATCGCGACGTGCAGGACAGCTACATGACGCAGGTCTACAATTACTTCGCGCTGCCGCCCGCGCTCGACGAATTTTGCGACGTGGCGCTGCAGGTCAGCCTCGATCTTCCGCAGACCGCGCAAGAAGATCTCGACCTGTACGCAGCGACGGCCATGCCGCGGATCGAATCGGTGTTCGAGGATTTTTTCCGTGCCTACGAGCAGTATCGCGTCGATCTGGCCGCCTGGTATTCGGAATACGGCCCGCCGACGATCACCACGACGGTTCAGGGGTATGTCAATCCTTTGGCTCCGGGGGCCGAGGTGCCGCCGGGATCGACTCTGGTGGGTTCGATGCCCCCCGGTCAACCGGTGCAGGTAGCCGGGCCAGGCGTGGCACCTGTCGATCTTCCGCCCGCGCGGGGCGATACCCCGGCCCCGGTCGAGACGGTCGAAGTCCCTGCTTCCAGCGCCGCCGCGCAGCCCACCATCACCCTGCCGACCGAAGGGCCGATCTTTCGCGCGGGAGAGATAGTCCAGGGCGACAGCGACGTGACGTCTCGGGCGGAGGACCGGGGCGAGCCGCCAGGCTGACCCTCGCGGAGGCACGGTTTTCCTGCACCTGGGCGTCCGGAGATCTGATGTAAGAATCCATGAAAAATACAGAATTTGGAGGGATGGCTTTAAACTTATGTGATTAGAAGATCTTCGTCCGATTTCGTCGCTTGGCTGGCGGAAAACGGGTTGACGGGGGGTTTGGCGACTGGCCCCGCAACAGATGACGGGGATGCCCATGATTACGAGAACAGTCGCCACCGGCCTGATGGCCGCCACTTCCTTCGCCGCGCTCGCCACCGCCGCGCTGCTTCCACAGGACGCGCAGGCCAAGGAATGCCTGATCGACAGCACCGACGACGGGCAAGCCACGAGCGCCGACACCGATGGCGGAGCGACTTCGATCTCGTCTGTCTCTCTTGCCTGCGGTTACCTCGCCGAAGCCACGGCAATAGGGGCTACCGCGATCGGCGGCACCGCCAAGGCGACGAAACAATATGCCGTTGCGATCGGCTATCTGGCCAAGGCGCAGGCTGAAAACGCCACCTCGCTTGGATCATTCGCCGAGACGACGGGAATCGCCTCGATCGCCATTGGATACCGAAGCGATGCCTCGGGGACGGGGGCCATCGCGATCGGCGGATCCACCATTTCCCGGATGTCGGAGCTGCCGCCAGTGCCGCCTATTCGATCGCCCTGGGTGCGGATTCATCGGCATCGGGGAGCTATTCGGTTGCCCTGGGCGCCGGCTCGACCGCGACCGAGGCGGACACGGTCTCGTTCGGTCCCTTCCACGCGAAAGCGCCGCCTCGTCAACCTCGCCGACGGCATCGCCGCGACCGATGCGGCGACCGTGGGCCAGCTCGACACGGCGACCGGATTGCTGTGGACGAGCATCGGGCAACTGCAATCGGCCGACGCGCTATTTTCGACGAGCATCGCGCAGCTTGAAACGGCGACCGCCTCCCTCGTCTATCTGTCGATTGGCCCCTCGACGCCGAATGTCGCGGAGGCGACCGGCACGAACGCGATCGCGCTCGGCTCAGTCAGTTCCGCCTCCGGCTCCAGCAGCCTGGCATTTGGGTCGAGTGCCGACGTAAGCGGGGAGGCAGCGGTTGGCCTGGGCGCGAGTTCGCGCGTTGTAGGTAAGAAGAGCGTAGCTATCGGGGCGTCTGCCAAGGTGGTGTCAGTCGGCGGCGGCAGCGGCAGCGACGAAGCGATTGCGATCGGCGGCTCCGCTTTAGCCTCCAACACGGGCGCGACAGCAATCGGCGGCAATCCCGATGGCTCCGGATTCGGCGCCGAGGCCAGCGGCTTATACGCTTCCGCGTTCGGTGCGGACACGCTCGCTTCGGGCGATTCATCGGTGGCGCTCGGCTACGGGTCGATCGCGACCGAGGCGAACACCGTCTCGGTCGGCTCGTCCACGAACAAGCGCCGCCTCGTCAACCTCGCCGATGGGGTGGCCGACAGCGATGCGGCGACCGTCGGCCAGCTCGACGCCGCCACCGCGGCGCTGGGTTATTTCGCCGTCAATACCACGGGAACGGCGGCGGGCGCGACCGGCACCGACGCCATCGCGATCGGAACGAATGCCCAGGCTGCGGCCAATTACGGCATCGCGCTGGGCCTCGACAGCGCGGTGACGGCCAGCGACGGCATCGCCATCGGGCGTCAGGCCTCTGTTAGCGGGGAAAACGGCGTGGCTGTCGGGAGATTATCCTGGGCCAATGGGAATTCCTTTGCGGGGGGATACGGCGCCTACGCCAACCTGGATGGGGGTGTTGCGCTCGGCGCCAATGCCGATTTGTGGCTCAAGTCGATCGCGATCGGCGGCAACACCGATGCGCGAGGCACCGAAAGCGTGGCGATTGGCGACAGCGCGAAGAGCGAAATTCAGGGCAGCGTCGTGATCGGAGCAGGCGCCTATGCCGAAATGCTTTACGACGTGAATGATTCCGATGCCGTGGTGATCGGCCGCGCAGCCTATGCCAACCAGCAAGGCGCGATGGCGATCGGCGGGAATGCCGACGGCACCGGCTACGGCGCGCAGGCCACTGGGCTGTTCGCGACCGCCTTCGGCACCGATGGGGTGGCCTCGGGCGACTACGCCATGGCGCTGGGCCCGAACAGTGTGGCCAGCGCCGCGAATGCGGTGGCGTTGGGGGCCAATTCGGTCGCCGACGAGGCTTACACGGTCTCCTTCGGCAACAGCACCGACAAGCGCCGTCTGGTCAACCTCGCCGATGGCGTGGCGGACAGCGATGCGGCGACCGTCGGCCAGCTCGGCGCTGTCACCGCGGCGCTGGATCACCTCACGATCGGCGACAGCATCGCCATCGGCCAGCTCGTCGAGCTCAACGGAACCTACGCCGTCGCGGTAGGCTACAACAGCGTGGTTGATGCCAGCGGGACGGCGTTGGGGGCCTTCGCCAATGCGAATATGGGCGGCACAGCCGTCGGGACCGATGCGCGCGCCGATGCCGACGCCTTTGCCGGCGGTACGGGCTCGCACGCGGTCGCCTACGCCGTCGCCCTGGGCGCAAATTCCTACAGCCTCGGCGATTCGAGCGTGGCCATCGGCATAAATGCCTTCATCGATGTCGGGGCCGCCAACGGCATCGCCGTCGGCAATGCGGCGAGTATCACGGAGAACACGCTCGACGCCATCGCCATCGGGCCGAGTGCCCTGGCCTCGGCCAATTACGGCATCGCGCTTGGCCTCGACAGCGAGGCGACGGCCAGCGACGGCATTGCCATCGGGCGCCAGAGCTTGGCTCTTGGGACCAATGGCGTAGCTCTCGGAACGTTCGCCCAAGCCGCCGAAAACGGCTTTGCGGGAGGGTACGGCGCCGCTGCTAACGCCCCTTGGGCTGTTGCGCTCGGTGCCAACGCCAATGCCTTTGGGAGGGCGATCGCGATCGGCGGCCAGACCGAAGCGAGCACGGAAAGCACGGTCATCGGTGACAGTGCGAAGAGCTATTTTCAGGGAAGCGTAGTGATCGGCTCGGGAGCCGTTGCCGATAGCGCGAGCGGCGCGGGTCAATCCGATGCTGTGGTCATCGGGCGCGCTGCCTATGCCGAACAGCACGGCGCGATGGCGATCGGCGGCAATGCCGACGGCACCGGCTACGGCGCGCAGGCCACCGGCCTGTTCGCGACCGCTTTCGGCACCGATGCGGCGGCTTCGGCCGCCTACGCCATGGCACTCGGCCCCAACAGCGTGGCCAGCGCCGCGAATGCGGTGGCGCTGGGCGCGGGCTCGGTCGCCGACGAGGAGGACACCGTCTCCTTCGGCAACAGCACCGACAAGCGCCGTCTGGTCAACCTCGCCGACGGCGTGGCCGACAGCGATGCGGCGACGGTGGGGCAGGTCACTGCCTTGCTGGCGGGCGCAAGCGGCGATGCGGCCGGCGCGCAGGCCACCGCCGACCAGGCGCTGACGGCGACCGGGGTCAATGCCGACGGCATCGCCACCAATGCAGCGGGCATCGCCACCAATGCCGCCGCGATCGCCGGGCTGCAGACCAGCAGCGCGGCGAATTCGGCCAAGCTGGGCTATTTCGCGGTCAATTCCACCGGCAGCGCGGCGAAAGCAAGCGGAGCCGATGCGCTGGCGCTGGGCGCGGGCAGCACCGCGCTCGGCCTCAATGCCGTCGCGCTCGGCAAGGGTGCCGCGGCGCAGGCACAGGACTCGGTCGCCATCGGTGGAAGTGCCATCGGGGGGCGGACTGGCGCGCTGGCCCTGGGAAGCAGTGCCCAGGCGGGCTATTATGCGACTGCGATCGGTAGCGGGGCGACCGCTTTGAAATCGGGTGCGATCGCCCTCGGCAGCAACGCCAATGCAGGCTTCTTGTCGACGGCGATCGGGCGTGCTGCCATAGCCACCGCCAATGCCACCGCGATCGGCTGGAGCGCCTATGCCGGCGAAGGCGGCACCGCGATCGGCTACGACAGCTGGGCCTCGGGCACCAATTCGACCGCGCTCGGCTATCAGGCCACTGCCAACCATGCCAATGCCACCGCGGTGGGGGCCGGCGCCAGGACGACTGCGGCCAACCAGGTGATGCTCGGCGGCGCGGGCGCCAGCGTGGTGATCGCCGACATCGATGCGTCGACCGATGCGCAGGTCGGGCCGGTCGACGTGGTCACGGTCGATGCCAACGGCACGCTCGGCCGCCAGGCGGTCGCCACCACCGCCGAGGTCAGCGCGGTACGCAGCAGCGTCGACTACATCGCCGCGGTCAGCGATGCGCAGTTCAGTGCGCTCAGCGGAAGGGTGGGCGCACTCGAACAGGGGCTGCTCGACACCAATTATCGCATCGATTCGCTGACCGACGAAGCCCGCGCCGGGATCGCCGCGGCGATGGCACAGGCCGAAGCGCCGTTCCCGCCCGAAGCGGGCCAGACTGGCTACGCACTGCGCGGGGCGACCTTCCGCGGCCAGTTCGGCTTCAGCCTCGGTCTCAGCCATCGCTTGACCACCGAGGCGCCAATCACGCTCACCGCGAGCATCAACCATGCGGGCGACGACAACACCGGCGGAACCGTGGGGATAGCAGGAATATTCTGAGGGCCGCTTCGCCGGGGCGCGGCAGCGCTGCCCCGCCGATTTCCCCTTTGCACACCCCAGCGGGTTCGCTAAGGCGCGCGTCTCGCTTCGTTACGACGAAGCGCGACAATCTGGAACGGGGCCGTAGCTCAGATGGGAGAGCGCGTCGTTCGCAATGACGAGGTCAGGGGTTCGATCCCCCTCGGCTCCACCAGGTTCCTCGCCACCAGCTTCCGAGATGTGTTGGTCATCGGGCGCCGAACGTCCAGCCTTCGGTCCGCGCGATGTGCGGTGACAGGTCGGGCGGGCTCCACAACTCAGCGTCATCTGCCACCCGCCGGAGCCAAGCCGCGGCGAGCAGGGCGTCGGATGCGTGATCCTCGACTGGGCCCTCGCCAGCCACCGGGGGCGAGCCCAGCGCGTGAAGGGCATCGTTGAGTTCTGAATAGCTGCGCATTTTCGCCCTGCCGGCAGTGCGCCCTGCGGCGATTGCCGCGAGGCTGGTGTAGATCTCGACCACTACCGAACCGGCCGCCGGCAATGGATCGACCGGCCAGACGGGCAGCCGATCGCGCAGCCGGTGCAGCAGGCGCATGCCGGTCAGGCTCGATTTGCCGACTTGCGCCGCACCGACCAGATTGAAATTCGAATAGGGTTTGCACCCCTGCCGCGCCTGCGCCACCTCGGTCATGCGAAAGCGGCCGCGGCCATGATCGGCGCCATCGCATCGAAAATGGTCGCCGGTGTCGCGGCCGTCGCGGAAATAGCGGCGCAGAGCGGGGTGAGCGATGACCGAATTCGCCCCGAGGTCGGCGTCCTCGGCCGCGGTGCGATCGACCAGACGCCACAGCGCCGGCGCATCGGGCGGGGATTGCTCCCACCCTGGGAAATAGGCTCCGCAATCGGCGAAGGGCAAGGCCATACCGAGGTCGAGCCCGACCAGCGTGTCGCGCGGCAGCGCGTGGCGCAGCACCGTCAGCACATCCTCGCGGCTCCAGCGATGGCGCACCAGCACAGGTGGGCCGCCGGCGGCATCGGCGATCGCCATCGCGATGCCCTTGTGCCACGATCCTTTCGCGCCTGACCAGTCGAGCGCGAGAAAATGCCGAAACCTAGCCACGCTCGCGCCGCAGCTTGTCCCAATAGTCGAGCCGCTTCTTCACCTCGCGTTCGAAGCCGCGATCGACCGGTGAATAATAGCTCTGGGGTTCCATCTCCTCGGGCCAGTAGTCGTCGCCCGAAAAACCGTCCTCGGCATCGTGGTCGTAGCTGTAGCCCGAGCCATAGCCGATATCTTTCATCAGTTTGGTCGGCGCGTTAAGGATGTTCTGCGGCGGCATCAGGCTGCCGGTTTCCTTCGCGCTTCGGAACGAGGCCTTCTGCGCCTTGTAGGAGGCATTCGATTTCGGCGCGGTTGCGAGATAGATGCAGGCCTGCACCAGCGCCAGCTCGCCCTCGGGACTGCCAAGGAATTCGTAGGCATCCTTTGCCGCCATGCATTGGACCAGCGCCTGGGGATCGGCCATGCCGATGTCCTCGACCGCCATCCGGATCAGTCTCCGCGCCAGGAAGCGCGGCTCTTCGCCCGCCGTGAGCATGCGCGCGAGGTAATAGAGCGACGCCTGGACATCGCTGCCGCGGACCGATTTGTGCAGCGCCGAAATCAAATTGTAGTGGCCTTCGCGGTCCTTGTCGTAGACCGCCACGCGGCGCTGGAGAAATGCGCCCAGAGCGGCGGGGTCGAGCGGTGCCTCGATCTTCGCATTGTATAGTGTTTCGGTCTGGTTGAGCAGAAAGCGGCCATCACCGTCGGCGCTTGCGACCAGCGCGTCGCGCGCATCGGAGGTAAGGGGCAGGGCGCCCTCGAGCGCCTCGGCGCGGTCGAGCAGCGCTCCCAGCGCGCTGCGGTCGAGCCGTTGCAGAATCAGCACCTGGGTTCGACTGAGCAAGGCGGCATTGAGCGCGAAGCTGGGGTTTTCGGTGGTCGCCCCGACCAGCGTCACAGTCCCGCGTTCGACGAAGGGCAGGAAGCCGTCCTGCTGCGCGCGATTGAAACGGTGGATCTCGTCCACGAACAACAGCGTACGCTTTCCTGCTTCGGAAGCCTTGTCGGCCGCAGCAAAGGCCTTCTTGAGATCGGCCACTCCGCTGAAGACCGCACTGACGCTTTCGAAGCGCATGCCCACACTATCCGCCAACAGCCGCGCGATGGTGGTCTTGCCCGTGCCGGGCGGCCCCCACAGGATCATGCTCGACAGGCGACCGGCCGCGACCATTCGTCCGATTGCCCCGTGGGGCCCGGTCAGATGCTCCTGCCCGATGACTTCCTCGAGCGAGGCGGGCCGCAAACGATCGGCCAGCGGTGCATCCTCGCGCGGCGGCGGCGAGGCGGAGGACACGGGCAGGCTGTCGGGGAAAAGGTCTGGCATCGCATCCAGATAGCGATGCGCGAAGAATTTTGCAGACCCCTCTTGTCCGTCGCAAATTACGATATATCTTAGATCGGTCGTAGAGGCTTCGAGGAATGATCCGATGCATAAGGCTCACAAATGGCGCGGAATGGGCGGAATGGGCGGGTGGCCGTTCGTCGCCGCGATGATGTCGAATGGCGAATTCGACGACGCGATTGGCGCCTCGGCGCGTTTCGGGGGCCCCGGCTGGAGCTTCGACTTCGGTCCGCGCGGCGAGGGGCGTCGCCGGCGAATGTTCGGGTCGGGCGAGTTGCGTCTGGTCCTTCTGAGCCTCGTCGCCGATGAACCGCGCCATGGCTACGAATTGATCAAGGCTATCGAGGAACTGACCAGCGGCAGCTATGCGCCGAGCCCGGGGACAATCTATCCGACGCTTTCGCTGCTCGAAGACGAAGGGGCGATCGAGCAATCCTCTGGTGAGGAGACGCGCAAGGCCTACCAGGCGACCGAGTCGGGCCGACGCGAGCTAGAAGCGCGGGCCGATGAGGTAAGCGCATTGTTCGAACGGCTCACGGGGCAGGGCAAACATCGCCGCGCCTATGCCACGCCGGAGATGTTTCGCGCGGTGGGCAATCTGGCCACGGTCCTCAAGAACCGCGCTCGCAAGGGCCGGCTGGACGAAGAGACGGTGCATCGGATCGTCGATCTGGTCGACGAGCTGGCGAAGAAGATCGAGCGGCTTTGATTGTAGGCGGGCAGGTGGTATCGTGATCAGGGGTCGACCGTGGGGAGGAGAGCCGTGGTGACTGATACCGTAATATCGCCGACCGACGAAGGGCTGGCAGTGCCGACTGGACGCAGGACGCCATGGCACCTGTGGGCGGTCGGCATCGTCTCGCTGCTGTGGAATGCGTTCGGGGCCAATGATTACCTCCAGTCGCAATTGCACAATCGCGAATATCTCGGCGGGATGTCGGAGAGTATCGGCGTCACGGCCGATCAGATGATCATGTATATCGACAACTTCCCGGCCTGGACTACGGGCTGTTGGGCGCTCGGCGTCTGGTGCGCTTTGATCGGTTCGGTCCTGCTGTTGCTGCGGTCGCGGTTCGCAGTCTGGGCCTTTGCGATCTCGCTGCTGGGTCTGGCCGGTTCGACCGTCTATCATATCGCGACGCCGCAGCCCGAATGGGCGAGCAGCGGCATGACGACGATCATGAATATCGTGATCTGGTCGGTGGGCACCTTCTTGCTGATCTATGCGATCAGCATGAAAAACAAAGCCGTGCTGCGCTGAATTGGCTCAGGAATTCGCTTCGCGCTGTGCATGTAGCCGGAGATAGGTATCCGCGACCGACTTGTTGATCGCGTCCCAGGAATAGGTGCGGCTGGCCTTTTCGCCGGCCGCGCCATGCGCGTGACGAAGCGCGTCGTCGGTACAGTAGCGCGCCAGCGCCTCGGCGCAGCCCTCGGCGAAGGAGGCGCTTCGCGAAGGTGCGACGAGCCGCCCGGTGGCGCCATCCTCGACCAGGCTCGCGGCTCCGGTCGCGCCGGCGGCGACCACCGGCAGACCGCAGGCCATGGCCTCGAGCGTGACGTTGCCGAAGGTTTCGGTGGTCGAGGGATTGAAGAAGATGTCGCCGCTCGCCAGCGCCCGCCCCAGGTCCGATCCGGTCTGAAAACCCACGAAAATTGCACCGGGAAGCGCTTTGCCGAACCAGCCGCGCGCCGGCCCGTCGCCGATCACCAGCACCTTGTGCGGAACCTGCCGCTTGCGCAGTTCGACGATCGCATCGGCGAAGACGTCGAGCCCTTTTTCCATGACCAGCCGTCCGAGAAAGACGATGGCGACATCATCGTCTGCAAGTCCGTGCGCGCGGCGCCATTCGAGATCGCGCCGCGCCGGATCGAACACCTCGCGGTCGACTCCGCGCGACCAGATCGAGATGTCATGGTGCATATCCTGCGCCTTCAACTCCTCGATCTGGCTCTGTGAGGGCGCCACAAGTGCGTCACAACGCCGGTAGAATCGATGCAACAGCGCTTCGACCACCGGCTCGAGGAAGCCCAGCTTGTAATAACGCGGGTAGGTCTCGAACCGGGTGTGGACCGATGCCAGTACCGGGACGTCGTTCGCGCGCGCCCATCTGAGCGCGGAGTGGCCGGTGAAATCGGGCGCCGAAAGGTGGATCATGTTGGGAGCGAAGGCGGCAAGGTCGGCGCGCGCATCGGCATCGAGACCGAGCGCCAGACGATATTCGCTGCGCCCCGGAACCGGCATGCGCATGTTGGGCACGTTGACGAGGTCGCCGGTCGGAGGAAAGTCGGGATTTTCGACCACCGGAGCATAGACGCGCAGCGCCGCACCCTGCCGCAGCAGATAATCGGCAAGCCGGTTCAGCGCCTGGTTACAGCCATCGCGGGTGTAATTGTAATTGCCGCTGAACAGCGCGATGCGGAGATCGGTCACATCCATGGCGGCGGGCCTTAGGCGGGTGGAACGATTTTGGCGAGGGCTCGCTTGTCCGATCTAAGCACCGCTTCGTCAATGCATAGCTATTTCGCATTGACTTGACTTCACGCAACTTTATTGCCGCCGACGGGCCACGCGGTCCCAACGCCGCGCGAGCTCTCTGCAAGGAGAGAATACATGACTGACGAATCCCTCGGGCGCCCATCCGCGCGCCCGCAAGAGCCGAAGCTCAAGCCTGAGCGTCCCTTTTTTTCCTCGGGGCCGACCGCCAAGCACAAGGGCTGGTCCGCGGCCAATCTCAAGACCCAATCGCTCGGCCGCTCGCATCGCAGCGCGCTCGGCAAGTCGCGGCTGAAACACGCCATCGACCTGTCGAAGGAAATGCTCGGCGTGCCCGAGGATTATCTGGTCGGGATCATGCCCGCATCGGATACCGGCGCGCTCGAATGCGCCATGTGGACGATGCTGCGCCCCGACCGCCCGGCGACCGTGGCGGCATGGGAAAGCTTCGGCAACGTGTGGATCCAGGATGCGGTCAAGCAATTGAAGCTGCCGCAACTGACCACGCTCGACGCCGAGTACGGCGCCATTCCCGATCTGGCCAGCATCCCGCAGGACAACGACGTCGTGTTCACCTGGAACGGGACGACCAGCGGCGCGAAGATCCCCGACACGCAATGGCTCGCCGCCGATCGCGCGGGCGTGACGATCAACGATGCCACCAGCGCCGTCTTCGCTATGGAGATGGATTGGGCCAAGCTCGATGCCACCACCTACAGCTGGCAGAAGGTGATGGGGTCCGAAGCCCAGCACGGGATGCTGATCCTCAGTCCCAAGGCGGTCGAGCGGATCGAGGAATACGATCCCGAATGGCCGCTGCCCAAGCTGTTCCGGCTCAAGAAGGGCGGCAAGATCAACCGCGCGATCTTCGAAGGCGCGACGATCAACACCCCCTCGATGCTGGCGACCGAGGATTATATCGATGCGCTCGAATGGGCACAGAGCCTCGGCGGGCGCAAGGCGATGTTCGAACGCGCCGATGCCAATGCCAGGATCGTGACCGAGTGGATCGAGGCAACCCCGTGGTTGCGCAACATGGTTCCCGATCCGCAGCAGCGGACCAATACCGGCGTGTGTTTCGTGTTTCAGGGTGACTGGTACGAAAGCCTTTCGGCGGAGGATCAGGCCGCCGTGCCCAAGACGATCGCCAAGATGCTCGAGGATCGCGACGTCGGCTATGATTTCAATGGCTATCGCGATGCCCCGCCGAGCTTGCGCATCTGGTGCGGCGGCACGGTCGAGCAGGAGGATCTGAAGCGCCTGCTGCCATGGATCGAATGGGCCTACGAGCAGGTCAAGAACGGCTGATCGGCGGGCGGCCCGCCCCACGGGCCGCCGCTTCCCCCACATTCGGCCCGGCCAGCGCCGGGGAAACGACAGGAATAATCCGTCATGACCAAACCCAAAGTCCTCATATCCGACAAGATGGACCCCAACGCCGCGCGCATCTTCACCGAGCGCGGCTGCGAGGTCGACGTGAAGCCGGGCCTGAGCCCCGACGAACTCAAGGCCGTGATCGGCCAATACGACGGCCTCGCCATCCGCAGCGCGACCAAGGTCACCAGCGAGATTCTCGATGCCGCCGACCGGCTCAAGGTCGTCGGCCGCGCGGGGATCGGGGTCGACAACGTCGATATCCCCGCAGCCAGCGCCAAGGGCGTGGTGGTGATGAACACGCCGTTCGGCAATTCGATCACCACCGCCGAACACGCGATCGCGATGATCATGGCACTGGCACGCCAGATTCCCGCGGCCGACCGCCGCACGCAGGCGGGTGAATGGCCCAAGAACGATTTCATGGGGGTCGAGGTCACCGGCAAGACGCTGGGCCTGATCGGTGCCGGCAACATCGGCTCGATCGTCGCCGCGCGGGCGCAGGGGCTGCGGATGAAGGTGATCGCCTACGATCCCTTCCTGACCGAGGATCGCGCGGTCGAGATGGGTGTCGAGAAGGTCGCTCTCGAGACGCTGCTGGCACGCGCCGATTTCATCACGCTGCACACCCCGCTGACCGACGAGACGCGCAATATCCTGTCGCGGGAAAATCTCGCGAGGACCAAGCAGGGGGTCCGCATCGTCAACTGCGCGCGCGGCGGGCTGATCGACGAGGCGGCGCTGGCGGAGGCGCTCGACAGCGGCCAGGTCGCGGGCGCGGCGCTCGACGTGTTCCAGAGCGAACCGGCCAAGGACAGCCCGCTGTTCGGCAAACCCAATTTCATCTGCACGCCGCATCTCGGCGCGAGCACCACCGAAGCGCAGGTCAACGTCGCGCTGCAGGTGGCCGAACAGATGGCCGATTACCTGGTCAGCGGCGGCGTCTCCAATGCGCTCAACATGCCCAGCCTCAGTGCCGAGGAGGCGCCCAAGCTGCGCCCCTACATGGGGCTTGCCGAAAGCCTCGGCAGCCTGGTCGGCCAGCTCGCCCATGGCAATCTGACCAAGATCAGCATCGAACGCGAAGGCGCCGCCGCGGAACTGTCGGGCAAGCCCATCGAAGGGGCGGTTCTGGCGGGGCTGATGCGCTGCTATTCGGACACGGTAAACATGGTCAACGCGCCCTATCTCGCGAAGGAGCGGGGTCTCGACATTCGCTCGATCCGCCATGAGAAAGAGGGCGTCTACAACACTCTGCTGCGGGTGACCGTGGGCACCGAAAGCGGCGACCGGTCGGTCGCGGGCACGCTGTTCGGCGCCGATGCTCCGCGGCTGGTCGAGATCTTCGGCGTGCGGATAGAAGCCGAACTCGAAGGCCATATGCTCTATATCGTCAACGAGGATGCGCCCGGCTTCATCGGCCGGATCGGCTCGCTGCTCGGCGAAAACGGCATCAACATCGGGACCTTCCACCTGGGACGCCGCGCCACCGGCGGCGAGGCGACGCTGCTGCTCAGCGTCGACCAGCCGATCCCCGCCGGAGTGGTCGAACAGGCCTGTGCGCTGCAAGGCGTCAAGGTCGTGATGCCGCTGGCGTTCTGACGACCGATCGGGCAGGGGTCGCGGCGCCATGACGCAATCAGACGATCTCCTGCCCGTCGGACTCGAAGACGCGCTGCCGCCGCGAGCGCGGGCCATCACCCAGGCGATGCGCGCCGTGCTCGATGCGATGGACGCGCATGGCTACGATCGCGTCCGCCCGCCGCTGGTCGAATTCGAGAAATCGCTTGCCGGGCGGATGGAAGGCGTGGCGACGCGCCGGATGGTCCGTTTCACCGATCCGCACAGCCTGCGCACGCTGGCACTGCGATCGGACATGACGGTGCAGGTGGGGCGGATCGCCGCCACGGGAATGGCCGATGCGCCGCGGCCACTGCGGCTCTGCTACGCCGGCGATGTCGGGCTGCTGAGCGCCGACCAGCTCGATCCTTCGCGCCAGCGCCTGCAGCTGGGCGCCGAACTGATCGGTTCCGACAGCGTGGCGGCGGCGGGCGAGATCGTCCGCGTCGCGATCGACGCGCTCGCCGCGGCGGGCGTGACGGGCATTTCGATCGATCTGACGCTGCCCGATCTGGTCGATACGCTGGCCGACAATGCGCTTCCGCTCGCGCCCGAGCGGCGCGAGGCGGTCCGGCGCGAGCTCGACATGAAGGATGCCGGCGGGCTGAGGGAGGCTGGCGGCGACGCCTATCTCCCGCTGCTCTATGCCACGGGGCCGTTCGAAGAAGCGATCGGCAAGCTGTCTGCGATCGATGCCGGCGGAGCGCTTGCCACGCGGATCGAGGGGCTGCGCGCAATTGCCGAAGCGATCGGATCGCAGGCGCCGATCACGCTCGACCCGACCGAACGCCATGGCTTCGAATATCAGAGCTGGTTCGGCTTCACGCTCTATGGCGAAGGCGCGCGCGGCGCGCTTGGCCGCGGCGGAACCTATACGATCAAGGGCAGCGACGAACCGGCGACCGGCTTCTCGCTCTACATGGACCCGCTTCTCGATGCGGTGGGCAGCAGCGAGGCGGCACCGCGCAAGGCGCTGTTCCTGCCGCTCGGCCATGACCGCGCGATTGCCGCGCGGCTGCGCGCGATCGGCTGGCGGACGGTGGCGGCGATCACCGGCGACGAGGATCCGCAGGCGCTCGGCTGCACGCATGCGCTCGTCGACGGCGAACCGGCGCGCCTCTAGCCTCTAGCCTCTAGCCTGAGGCCCGCCACTGCGGGTGCTTGTCCATGATCCCGGCAAACAGGTCCGATCCGACGAGCGCGCCCAGCCATGCCCGAACCCGCGGCACATCCTGCGCCGCGAACCATTCGCGGTCGGCATGGGCGAACTGGCGGACGAAGGGAAAGATCGCGATATCGGCGAAACCGCGCCGATCGCCGCACAGATGGGCCGAACCGGCCAGCCTTTCCTCGAGCCCGCGCAGCAGTGCAAGTGCGGCGGAGCGGTGCTCTGCGCGGTCGGCATCGGCGAAGCGGGTGGCGTATTTGTAGCGGTCGAGATGGTGCTTGAACGGCCCGTCGTTGGCGGCGACCAGCGCCGGATCGTCGCGCTCCAGCCAGCCTTCGGGGTCCTTGCGGTCGAGCGCCCAGCGCATGATGTCGAGGCTTTCCTCGAGCACCTCGCCAGCGCCTGCCACAAGCACCGGGACCGTGCCCTTGGGGGAGATTTCGAGCAGTTCGGGCGGCTTGTCCCGAAGCACCACTTCGCGATGCTCGCACGCCGTGCCGCTCACCGCCAGCGCCATGCGCGCGCGCATGGCATAGGGACAGCGGCGAAAGCTGTAGAGGACCGGCTCAGCCATGATCGGCGGGATCGTGGGCGGGATCGGGGGCGGGATCGTGGGCAGAATGGGCGTGGCGGCCGACATGTTCGAGACCGCGCGCCCGGGCCAGTCGTTCCTGCCGTTGGCGTTCGGCATAGCGCGCGCGCTGTTCGTCGCTGCGTTCGCCATGGCAGCGCGGGCAGCTGACGCCCTCGACGTAGAGCGGCGACGCCATCGCCTCGGCATCGAGCGGCCGGCGGCAGGCGCGGCACAACGCGTGGTGGCCGGGAGCGAGCCCGTGCGCGACGCTGACGCGTTCGTCGAACACGAAGCATTCGCCGCGCCAGCGGCTGGCTTCACGCGGTATCTGTTCGAGATAGGACAAGATCCCGCCCTTGAGGTGGTAGACCTCGTCGTATCCTTCCGCCCTGACGAAGGCGGTCGCCTTCTCGCAGCGGATCCCGCCGGTGCAGAACATGGCGATCTTCGGCCTGCGCCCGGCGGCTTCCAACCGGGCCCGCTGGGCGCGGAACCATTCGGGAAATTCGCGGAAGCTGGTCGTCTGCGGATCGATCGCGCCCGCGAAGGTGCCGATCTGGACCTCGTAATCGTTGCGCGTGTCGATCAACATGGTGTCGGGATCGGCGATCAGAGCGTTCCAGTCTTCGGGCGCGACATAGGTGCCGACGCCTTCGGCCGGGTCGAGATCGGGCTGCCCCATGGTCACGATCTCGCGCTTGAGCCGGACCTTGGTGCGATGGAAGGGCTGGCTATCGGCGCGCGATTCCCTGACCTCGATCGCGGCACAGCCGGGCAGGGCGCGAATATGATCGAGCAGCGCCTCGATACCGCTGTCGCTGCCCGCAAGCGTGCCGTTGATGCCTTCGGACGCCAGCAGCAGCGTTCCGCGCACGCCATTGGCCTCGGCGCAGGCCAGCAACGGCGCGCGCAGCGCTGCGGGATCGGCGAAGCGGGTGAAATGGTAGAGCGCCGCGATACGGATCGGGCCGGGGGGCTGGGGGGCGGTCACGCCGCGGCCCCTAGCACCGCGAGCGGCGCGCCGCACCCCTTTCGGATCACTCGTTGAGATCGGCGGGATCGGGCCCCATGCGCCCGCCGGGATCGTCGAGCGAATCGATCCTTGCGATCTGCTCGTCCGACAGGGTGAACGACAGCGCCTCGAAGTTCGCTTCGATGTGGGCGCGGCTCGAGGCTTTGGGGATGGCGCACAGCCCGTGCTGGAGATGCCAGCGCAGAATCACGGCACTGGCGGGCCTGCCGGTCTCTTGCGCGATCGCCGCGACGACCGGATCGTCCATCCCGCCGCCGCGGCCGAGCGGCGACCAGCTCTGGGTCGCGATGCCCAGTCTCTCATGCACCTCGCGCAGTTCGCGTTGCTGGAAGCTCGGATGCAACTCGATCTGGTTGAGCGCCGGGGTCACCCCGGTTTCTTCGATGATCCGGCGCAGATCGGGTTCGCGGAAGTTGGACACGCCGATCGACTTCGCCTTGCCCTGGCCGCGCAGTTCGATCAGCGCTTGCCAGGTCTCGACGAACAGGTCCTTTTCGGGGCAGGGCCAGTGGATCAGCAGCATGTCGACATCTTCGCGGCCGAGCCGGGCGAGGCATTTGTCGGCTGCCCTCAGCGTCCGTTCGTACCCCTGGCTGGCGTTCCATATCTTGGTCTGGAGGAAGATATCCGGTCCGTCGCCCACACCTTTGCCGACACCGGCCTCGTTGCGGTAGACTGCCGCGGTATCGACCAGCCGGTAGCCGACGTCGATCGCGGTGCCGACCGCTTCGGCGGCGTCGTCGTCGTCGATCTGCCAGGTGCCGAAACCGAGCTGCGGGAGGCGGCGGCCATCGTTGAGGGCGAGCGTGGGACAATCGGTCATGGGGTCTCCTTTGCCCGGTCAATGGTTGCGGCCATGCTTGTTTCCCCGATGCGCCTTGCCCCGTGCCCGACATGCGCCTAACGCCCGCGGCGTTTGCACATCCGACATTGCGAGAAGAACCGAATGGCCAACGTCACCGTGATCGGCGCCCAATGGGGCGATGAGGGCAAGGGCAAGATCGTCGACTGGCTCGCCAGCCGCGCCGATGCCGTCGTACGCTTCCAGGGCGGCCACAATGCCGGCCATACGCTGGTCATCGACGGCACCACCTACAAGCTCTCGCTGCTGCCTTCGGGGATCGTCTCGGGCACGCTGTCGATCATCGGCAACGGCGTGGTGCTCGACCCCTGGGCGCTCAAGAACGAGGTCGAGAAACTCGAGGGGCAGGGGGTCAGGATCACCGCCGACAACCTCGCCGTGGCCGACAATTGCCCGCTGATCCTGCCGATTCACCGCGATCTCGACGGTCTGCGCGAGACTGCGGCGGGATCAGGCAAGATCGGCACCACCGGCCGCGGGATCGGGCCGGCCTACGAGGACAAGGTCGGCCGCCGCGCGATCCGCGTGTGCGATCTGGCGCATCTCGACCATCTCGAGCCGCAGCTCGATCGCCTGTGCGCGCATCACGACGCCTTGCGCGCCGGTTTCGACCAGCCGCCGGTGGACCGCGAGGCGCTGCTCGCCGATCTGCGCGAGATCGCACCCTTCGTGCTCCAATATGCGCAGCCGGTGTGGAAGCGGCTCAAGAAGGTGCGCAAGGCGGGGGCGAAGATCCTGTTCGAGGGCGCGCAGGGCGTGCTGCTCGATATCGACCACGGGACCTATCCCTTCGTCACCAGCTCGAACACCGTCAGCGGGACCGCGGCGGCGGGCAGCGGGCTCGGCCCCAATGCCACCGGCTTCGTGCTCGGCATCGTCAAGGCCTATACCACCCGCGTCGGCAGCGGGCCCTTCCCGACCGAGCTCGAAGACGACATCGGCAAGGGCATCGGCACCCGCGGCCATGAATTCGGCACCGTCACCGGGCGCCAGCGCCGGGTCGGCTGGTTCGATGCCGTGATCGTGCGCCAGACCTGCGCGATCAGCGGGGTCACCGGCATCGCACTGACCAAGATCGACGTGCTCGACGGGCTCGACGAGGTGAAGATCTGCACCGGCTACCGGCTGCGCGGGCAGGTTTACGACTATCTCCCCAGCCATGCCGCGGATCAGGCCGCCGTCGAGCCGATCTACGAGACCATGGAAGGGTGGAGCGAAAGCACCGCGGGCGCGCGCAGCTATGCCGATCTGCCGGCCAATGCGGTGAAATACATCCAGCGCGTGCAGGAACTGATCGAAACGCCGGTCGCGCTGGTTTCCACCAGTCCCGAGCGCGACGATACCATCCTGATGCGCGACCCCTTCATGGATTGAGAGCCCGATCGTCCCGATGCGCATCCTCACCGCCTCGTTCGCCCTGCTGGCCGCCTCCGCGCCCGTCGGCACGGCGCAGGCGCAGCAGGCGCGGGCGGGCGAGCGGGCCGATTTCGTGCTGGTGGACAAGTCGCAACGCATCCTGTGGGTCTATCAGGACGGCGCGCCGATCCGCACCTATCCCGGGCTGCAATTCGGCGATGCTCCGACCGGCCACAAGCGCTTCCAGGGCGACGAGCGCACGCCCGAAGGGCATTATACGATCGACTACGGCAACGACCGGTCGAGCTATTATCTCAGCCTCCACATCACCTATCCCAACGCGCGCGACCGCCGCGATGCGGCAGCGCAGGGGCGCAGTCCCGGCGGATTGATCTTCATCCACGGCCAACCCAACGGCCTGCCCTTCGATGCGCGCGTACCAGGTGACTGGACCGATGGGTGCATCGCCCTGTCCAACGCCGAGATCGCCGAGCTGTGGAGCCTCGTTCCCGACGGTACGCCGATCGAGATCAGACCCTAGGGGACGGCGCCCTGTCGCGGGGCAGGGCGCCGCGTCCACCTCCGGCTGCGCGGCCGCCGCGCGGATCTCCGCCACCGCCGTGCGACGCCGCGCGACGGCGCGAGGCGGCGCGAGGCGGCGCTTGACTCGAGCTTCATTCGTTCTACATTTGTTCCGTCCACGGAGAGGAGTCCGAGTCGATGCAAGCCGATTTCCCCTATCAGCCGGCCTGCGATGCGGCGGGGTGTCAGCTCGGGGTCACCGTGCTCGCCGATCGCGCGCATATTCGCGCCGAATTGCGCGACGATGCCGAAGCGGCGGGCTTTCGCATCCTTGCCAGCCGGTCGTTGCAGGACCATGCGCAAGCACCGACCGAGGCGCTCGGCGATCTGGTCCTGATCGATTGCGCGGAAGGAAACGCCGCGGCGATCGCGCTGCTGGCGCGGCTCGACATGCGCGCGGGAAAATCGGGCGCGCAATTGGTGGTCTCCACGACCATCGCCGCGCTCGATGCCGTGTTCGGCTGCTTTTCCTTTTCCGCGCCGCAGATCCTGGTCGACCCCTGTCGGTCCGAACGGGTGATCGCGATCGGGCGGGCGCTGGCGCATATCCCCAACTTGCGGCTCCGCGAACTGGGCGAAGAGGATCGGCTGATGCTGCTGCGCCTGACCGAACAGGTCGCGCGGATTGCCGAACGACTCGAGAAATTTCCGCCCGCCCAGTGCGAAGGTGGCGGTGCCTTCCGGTTTCAGTCGCCCAGCGCCGGATGGCGCGGCCAGGACGGGGGCGATGGGGCCGACCCACCCGCCACGCCCCGCTTGCGGCTGCCCGATGCCGCGGCCGTCCGCCGGCTGATCAAGGCGCGGCAGATGCGCGCGCAGTTCTTCGATTCCGATTTGTTCGCCGATCCCGCATGGGACATTCTGCTCGATCTCGCGGCTGCGCGTGCCGAGGGGCGGCAGGTTTCGGTCACCTCGCTGTGCATCGCAGCGGGCGTGCCCGCCACCACCGCGCTGCGATGGATCGGCCAGATGGTCGACAGCGGGCTGTTGCTGCGCAGGTCCGATCCCAGTGATCGCCGACGCGCCCATATCGCGCTGGCGGACAGCACGGCGGATGCAATGGCGCGTTATTTCGCCGCGGTCGGGGTGGGACAGCCGGCGGTCGCCTGACCGCTAGTCGAGACGCAGGATCACCGTCAGGCCGCGGTCGGGCGCATCGGCGGGCAGCGGCCTGCGAACCGCATCGGCGCGAGCGCGCTCGAGAACGGCGGTCGAAATCGCTTCGTCGTGGAGCACCGAATTGGCCATTCCCAGCGCGCGCGCCTGCCGCAGCGTCAGATCCTCGGGATCCCCGCTCCGCAGCGTGAACTCGAGCACCGCGCTCGGGATCGCCGATCGATCGCCGCCGAGCCAGCCGTCGACCCGCCCGGCGCTGTCGGGGTCGAACGGATCGAGCAGGCCGCCTTCGCCGAGCGCGCGGTCGATCGCGGCACGACGGCCCTCGGCATCGGGATGCGCCGCGCGCAGCCGCTCGCGCCCGGCGGACAAGGCCCTGGCCAGCCTCCCCAGCGATTGCGGGAGGATCGCCTCGAGCCGCAACCGCAGATGCTTGGCCAAACCGGCCGAAGCCCCACCCGTGCTTACCGCGACGATCACCGGATCGCGGTCGAGCAGGCTCGGGAGCGTGAAATCGCACAGCTCGGGGCGGTCGGCGACATTGACCAGCAGGCCCGCGCGCCTGAGCCGCAGCGCGGCGGTCTCGGCAGCACGGCTGTCCTCCAGCGCGACGAACCCGAGCCGCGCGTGATGCGCCTCGGTCTCGCTGCAGGGAATGCCGCCCGCGCGCCGCACGAGCCGCTTCTTGGCCTCGGCCATCGCTCCGCTGCCGACGACCACCACGCGGCTCCCCGAGATCCGGTGGAACAGTGGCAGTGAATGCATCACAGCAGCCAGTCGGGGACGCGTTCTGCATCCATGATCGCGCTGGCGGCAATGCGGTCGGCGACGACCGCGTAGCGCCCGCCGTCGACCAGCACCTCGGCGACGAAGCCGCGCGAATTGTAGCTGCTCGCCATGGTCGCGCCATAGGCGCCGGCGGTGCGGAAAACCGCCAGATCGCCGGCCGCCAGCGCATCGCAGTCGCGGTCCATCGCGAATGTATCGCCGGTCTCGCAGATCGGGCCGACGATATGCGCGGTCATCCGCGCCCCGGTCGGGGCGACCGCCTCGAAATCGTGCCAGGCGCCGTACATGGCGGGGCGGGCGAGGTCGTTCATCGCCGCGTCCACGACGACGAAAGGTGGCCCGTTGCCGCTGCGTTTGGAGCGGATCACGCGGGTCAGCAGCACGCCCGCATTTCCGGCGATCACGCGCCCCGGTTCGAACATCAGCCGCACGTCCCATCCGCGGGTGATGCGCGCGACCATGGCGCCGTATTCGGCCGGCGTGGGCAGGATCTCGCCCGCCTTGTAGGGCACGCCGAGGCCACCGCCGAGATCGGCGTGGCTTATTCGGCACCCCGCCGCGCGCAGTTCCGCGATCAGCGCCCCGAGCTTGCCGAAAGCCGTCTCGAGCGGTTCGAGATCGGCCAGCTGGCTGCCGATGTGTACGGCCAGACCGCGCATGTCGAGGCCCTCCTCGCGTGCCAGCGCAGCGTAGATCGCCCCCGCGCGATCGAGCGGGACGCCGAATTTGTTCTCGCGCTTGCCGGTGGAGATCTTTTCGTGGGTCCGCGCATCGACATCGGGATTGACCCGCAACGCGCAGGCGGCGCTCTGGCCGAGCCGCCGGGCGATCGCGGCCAGCTCGTAGCCTTCCTCCTCGCTTTCGATATTGAACTGGCCAATGCCCGATTGGAGCCCCTGAAGCAGTTCGGAATGCGTCTTGCCGACGCCCGAGAAGACGATGTCGGCCGGCTTCATCCCCGCCGCCAGCGCGCGCGCCAGCTCGCCGCCCGAGACGACGTCGGCACCATAGCCTTCGCTGGCCAGGAGCCTGAGCACGGCGAGATTGGGATTGGCCTTCACCGCAAAGGCGAGATGCGGATCGTCGAGCTCGGCCAACGCATCGCGAAAGACCCGCGCGTGGCGGGTCAAAGTGGCGCGCGAATAGACGTAGACCGGCGTGCCGACCTCTTCCGCGATGCGGGGAAGGGGCACGTCTTCGGCATGGAGAATGCCATCGCGCAGCTCGAAATGATCCATCGCCGCCGCCTACTCGCCCACGGGGCAGGAAGTCGAGCAAGCGTTGCTATGGACAGGCAAATCGGGGGCCAGGCAAATCCGGGGACAGGCAAATCGGGGGACAGGCAAATCCGGGCCCTGACGACCGGGCCTTCATTCGGGAGGCAGGTCGAAGGGATCGTCCTCGCGCTGTTCCGAACGGGTGCGCAACTCCACGCTGCGCGCCGGCGCGGCCTGCGGGTCGAGCGCCAGCAGTTCTTCCGCGCTCGGCTGCACCTGGGCGCCATAGGGGGCCGGGGGCAGGGCGGCCCCTTCGGCAGGGGTCAGTTCGGCCTTCTGCCCGCAGCCGCAGAGCAGCGCCAGCGCAGCGAGGGAAACGATCGGTCGCATCAATCCTCCACGCCGAGACGCTGCTTCGCCTCGGCCAGCTGTTCCCTTACGCGGATCGGGGCGGTTCCGCCATAGGAGGCGCGCGCGGCGACCGAAGCATCGACCGACAGGGCATCGAACACCCGCGCATCGATCCGCGGGTCGATCGCCTGCAGATCGGCGAGCGAGAGCCCGTCGAGGGCGACGCCGTTGCGGTCGGCCAGCTTGACCGCGGCGCCGGTGATGTGATGCGCCTCGCGAAAGGGGATGTCGGCCTGCCGCACCAGCCAGTCGGCCAGATCGGTGGCGGTGGCATGGCCAGCTTCCGCCGCCTGCCGCATGCGGGCGCGATCGAATTCGCTGTCGGCGATCATCCCGGCCATCGCCGCGAGGCTCAGATCGATCAGCCCGGCGGCCTCGAATACGGGCGGCTTGTCGTCCTGCATGTCCTTCGAATAGGCGAGCGGAAGACCCTTCATCGTCACCATCAGGCTGGTGGCGCAGCCGATCACCCGCCCGGCGTGGCCGCGGACCAGTTCGGCGGCATCGGGATTGCGCTTCTGCGGCATGATCGAACTGCCGGTCGACAGCGTATCGGGCAGTTTGACGAAGCCGAAGGGCTGGCTCGCCCAGATGATGAATTCTTCGGCCAGCCGGCTGAGGTGGAGCGCGCACTGGCTCGCCGCCATCAGATAGTCGAGCGCGAAATCGCGGTCGGACACGGCATCGAGGCTGTTGCGCGTCGGCCGCGCGAAGCCGAGCGCGCGGGCGGTCATGTCGCGGTCGATGTCGAAACCCGTGCCCGCCAGCGCCGCCGAGCCGAGCGGGCATTCGTCCATCCGCGCCAGCGCATCGGCGAAGCGCGAACGGTCGCGCATGAGCATTTCGAAATAGGCGAGCAGATGGTGCCCCAGCGTCACCGGTTGCGCGGTCTGCAGATGCGTGAAGCCGGGCATGATGCTGTCGGCGTGCTGTTCCACCCGCGCCAGCAGCGCGGCGAGCACCGCCTCGATTCCGCCGATCGCGCGCCGGCCGGCGGCGCGAACCCACATGCGGAAATCGGTCGCCACCTGGTCGTTGCGGCTGCGCGCGGTGTGCAGCCGCCCGGCGGCGGGGCCGACGAGCTCGGTGAGCCGCGCCTCGACGGTCATGTGGATATCCTCGAGGTCCCAGTCTTCGGGGACGCCGTCGCGTTCGTATTCGCGCGCGATTGCCTGCAACCCCTCGTCGATCGCCCGTGCATCGGCCTCGCCGACGATGCCCTGCCGCGCCAGCATGGCGAGATGGGCCCGCGATCCGGCGATGTCCTCGCGCCACAGCGCCTTGTCGAAGGGGATCGAAGCGTTGATTTCGCGCATGATCGCGCTAGGCCCTTCGGCGAACCTGCCGCCCCACATGCTGTTGGAGCCCGTATTGTCCCGCTTTTCGCTCACGCTCGCTGTCGTCCTCGGTCTTGCTCTTGGCGCCTGCGATAGGGGCGCGCCCGAGGCCGCGCAAGAAAGCACCGCTAGGGCGGCGCCAACCGGGCAGATCGACCGCAGCCAGGCCGGCACGCTGATGCCCGCGGCGAATCTGCGCGATCCGCAAGGCGGGGTGCTCAACCTCGGCGCGCTGCAGGGTACGCCGGTGCTGCTCAATCTCTGGGCGACCTGGTGCGCGCCCTGCATCAAGGAAATGCCGCTGCTCGATGCGCTGGCGGGGGATTATGGCGAGGCGCTGCACGTCGTTACGGTGAGCCAGGACATGCAGGGCGCCGAAGTGGTCGAACCCTTCTTCGCCAAGGCCGGCTACGCGAACTTGCGGCCCTGGCTCGATCCCGGCACCGAACTGAGCTTCGCGCTCGGCGGGGGCGTGCTTCCGACGACCGTTCTATACGACAGTCTCGGTCGCGAAGTATGGCGCGTCCAGGGAGATTTCGACTGGTCCGGCGAAGAAGCGCGGACGGCGATCGACGAGGCGGTGGAAGATTGATCGCCGGGCGGACCGTGGTGGGCGCTGACGGGCTCGAACCGCCGACCCTCTCGGTGTAAACGAGATGCTCTACCAACTGAGCTAAGCGCCCCCGAGCGCCCCCGGAGTTCCCGCGCTTCTAGCGGGCGAAATTGTAAAATCAATTGCCGAAGCATCGGCGGGCGAGCCGCGCCGGGTCGGGCGTGGCCGATACGCGCCGGAGCACCGGGGATGCAGGCCTCGTCGCGCTAGGCCGCAGCGCGCCCGCCCTCCGAACCGTGCCCGTTGCCCAGCCGCATCAATTTGAGCCGGCAGGCGGTTTCCGCATGGTTGAAGAGATAGCCCTGCCCGTAATAGCAGCCCAGTTGCAGCAGGAGCTGGCGTTGCTCCTCGGTCTCGATCCCTTCGGCGATGACTTCGATGCCGAGATTCTTGGCCATTGCGATCAGCGCCTGCACGATCAGCCGCGACTGGTGCTCGAAGCAGATCTTGCTGACGAAGCTCTTGTCAATCTTGACCTTGTCGATCGGAAAATCGCGCAGATGGGCAAGCGAAGAAAAGCCGGTGCCGAAATCGTCGAGCGCGATCTGAAGCCCGGCGTTCTTGAGCTTGGCCAGCACCGACTGGACGCTTGCGGCATCGTTGACCATGAGCATGGTCTCGGTGATCTCGAGAGTGACCTGCTGCGGCGCGATCCGTTTGGCTTCGAGAACCGACAGCAGCCGGTCGGAGAAGTCGCGGCTCAGCAAATCGGCCTCTGTGGCATTGATGCTGATGAACTGCGCCTGCGGTTGCGCAGCCTGGATCTCGGCGAATTCGTCGCATACCAGATCGACCATCCTTTCGCCGATGTCGCGCGACAGGATCGGGTCGAGGATCGCGGGCAGGACCTGCGTCGCGGTCAGCTTTTCGCCCGATCGGGTGTTGAGCCGCATCAGGGCTTCGAACCCGATGAGGGCATTGGTCGAGAGCTGGACGATCGGTTGATAGGCGGCGAACAGACGCTCTTCGTCGAGCGCGCTGCGCACCGTGCTGATGGCGACGTGCCGCAGTTTGTTCACCCGCTCGAGGCGCACGTCGTAGTGGTGGACGCGCCCCGGCTCGCGTGCCTTGCCGTGATAGAGAGCGAGATCCGCCCGGCGCACCAATTCCCGGCCGACCGGCGAATTGCCGCATTGCGCCAGCCCGCATGTCGCGCTCACGGCCAGCTTGCGACCCGATATCTCGACGTGGTCCCTGACCGCTTCGATAAGCGTCTCGCCGAGGCGCGTTGCCTCGTCGAGCGAGGCGCCGAGCGGGCTGATCACGGCAAATTCGTCACCGCCCCAGCGCGCGGCGACCGCCTCGGCCGGGATGGCCTTGGCTATCCGGGCGCTGATCTCTTCCAGTATGACGTCGCCGACGAGATGGCCGAACGTGTCGTTGATGTCCTTGAAGCCGTCGAGATCCAGCAGCAAGACCGAAAAATCGCTGCCCGTCTCGCGGTGCAGGCCGATCTGTTCGGCAAGCCGCCGGTCGAACGCATGGCGGCTGTAGAGCCCGGTCAGGCTGTCGTAATCCGCTGCCCGCTGCAGCGCCATCTGGGCATGGTGGGTTTCCGAAATATCGTGGAATATCCCGACCAGTCGCGGCGGGTATTCGTCATCGCCGTCGAGATATTCTCCGACCACGCGCACCCGCTTGGTCTGGCCGTCCGCGGCGACGATGCTGGTTTCTATACTGGCCGTGATTCGATTGGCGATCGCGTCGTGCAGCGCGTTCTCGATCATCGGGCGGTCTTCGGCAACATACAGCCGGATCGCGCTGGCGATGTCGATCGGGTCGCTCCGCTCCATGCCGCAGATGGCATAGGTTTCATCGGACCATTGCAGCAGATCCGCCTCGATGTCGTATTCCCACGATCCGATCTTGGCGATTTTCTCGGCCTGTTTGAACACGCGGTTCGACCGTCTCAGCCGATCCGACCTCTCGCTCAGATGGGCGTTGAGGCAGGCCGTTTCGACCCTTTGGTAATGCGACAGGATCAGATCCTCGACCACACCGGCAAGGCTCGCCAGCAGCGGCATGCTGTCCGCGGCGAACAGACCCGGTCGGGAATCGGCGACGCACAGCGTTCCGATCAGCTCGCCATCGTGGTTCCTGATCGGATGGCCCATATAGGATCGGATACCGGGGCCGCCGGTGACCATCGGGTTGGACCGGAAGCGTTCGTCCTCGAGCGTGTCGCTAACGCGCAGCGTACCGCCGGCGGCGATCGCATGCGCGCAGATCGAGACATCGCGCGAGGTTTCGCACAGGTCGACGCCCATCGACGACAGGAACCACTGGCGGGATTCGTCGACCAGCGAGATCAGCGCAATCGAACTGCCGAACATTTTCGCGGTCAAGGCGGTGACCCGGTCGAAACATTCCTGTCGCGGGGTGTCGAGTATTTGCAGACGGCGCAGCGAAGCAACCCGCGCCGCCTCGACATTCCTTGGTATTACCACGAGTTGCGACCCTTCTGGTTGCTCGTTGCCGAGCGAGTATCCCGATCCGCTTTAATTCCGCATTAAGACCGCCCCGCGTTTCGCGAGCTTGCGCTCGAAATCGATTGCCGATCCGAGAGAGGGGCGGCTAGGCATCGCGGCCATGACCACCAAGCTCACGGTTCTCGCCACCGGCGGCACGATTGCCGGGATCGCCGGTTCGGCGATCGCGCAGGATTACCGGGCGGGGGAGATCTCGATCGAGGACTATCTCGAGCGGGTCGGCGCGCTGGAGCTCGAAGCCGATCTCGCCGGTCGGCAGATCGCCAACATCGATTCGGCCGACATGGGACCGGCGGTCTGGAACCGCCTGCACCCGGCGATCATGCAGGCGCTGGACGATGCCGATTGCGACGGCGTGATCGTCACCCATGGCACCGACACGCTGGAGGAAACCGCATTCCTGCTCGACCTCACGCTCCCGGCTTCGAAGCCGGTCGTGGTGGTCGGCGCGATGCGACCCGCCGATGCGGTCGGCTACGACGGGCTGCGCAATTTCGCCAATGCCGTGCGCGTCGCCAGCGATCCGCAAGCCGCCGGGCGCGGGGTGCTGGTGGTGATGGGGGACCGGGTGTTCGCGGCGCGCGACGTGCGCAAGGTGCGGACCCGCGGGACCGAGGCGTTTCGGGGTTTCCCCCGCGAATTGGTGGGGCTGGTCACGCCAGGCTCGCTCGAATGGTTCGGCGCCCCGTGGCGCGCCGGATCGGGGGCAGCGTTCGCCTGGTCGGACGATTTGCCCGAAGTGGTCATCCTCTACGTCTATGCCGGGTTCGATGCTGCCGGGGTCGCGCGGCAGATCGGCGAGACGACGCGGGGTATCGTCGTCGCTGGGGTCGGCGAAGGCAACATGGCGGCCGATGCGCGGCAGGCGCTGGTCGATCTGGCACGGCGCGGGCTGCCGGTGGTCCGCGCGAGCCGCGCCGACGAAGGGCTGGTCGATCGCGAGCCCGAGGACGATGCGAACCGTTTCGTCGCCGCCCGCGCTCTCAATCCGCAGAAGGCGCGGATCCTGCTGAAACTGCTGCTGGCGAGCGGCGAGACCAATCCCGCCGCCCTCCAGCGCGCATTCGACGGACGCTAGCCCCTAGGGCGTGACGAGATATTTTTCGCCGGTCTTCATCCGGCGATAGTCGAGTATCGCGTCCCTGGTCAGCATGCCCTCGAGATCGACCTTGGTCTTGTAGCTGCTGGCGAAGGTGGTGGTGAGATTGTCGAGCACGCGTTGGCGCATCCGCATCACCGTTTCCATCCCTGCGGTCTGCAGGAATGGGGTCAGCAGCCAGCCCGACAGCGTCCAACCGAAACCGTAGCTCGGGGTCAGCGTGGTCGGTCCGAAATCGAGCCTGCCGTAGATGAACATCCGCTTCTGCTGGTTCGAGCCATAGCGCGAATATTCGGTCATCTTAGAAACCGCGACCTGTTCCATCGCCTTGAAACAGGTGTCGACCATCTGCCCCCCGCCGATCGGATCGAAGCCGTAGAAGGCCTCGGTCTCGTCGATCGCGGACCTGAGCTGCGCCATGAAGTCGTCATTCGACGAATTGACGACATGCTTGGCACCCAGTCGTTCGAGCAATTCGACCTGGTCCTGCTTGCGGACGATGTTGACCATGTCGAGCCCGTCTTCCTGGCAGATCTTGACCAGCATCTGTCCCAGGTTCGATGCGCCGACCGTGTGGAGGATCGCCTTCTGCCCGTCCATCTTGGCGTTTTCGGCAAAGCCCAGCGCGGTCATCGGATTGACGAAGCTGCTCGCCCCTTGCTCCGCGCTGTGGTCGCCCAGCGGCAGGCACATGGCGGCATCGGCGATGGCGTATTCGGCGTAGGCGGCGCCAGGTACGCAGGCGACGCGCTGGCCCATCAGCGCCTTGGCCATATCGCTGTCGCCGGTGGCGATCACCGTGCCGGCGCCCTCGTTGCCCGCTGGCAGGCGCTGGCCGTGGCGCGCCTTCTGCCCCGAATTGAACGGCTCGGGCATCTTGGCAACGACCTTGCCCGGCGAGTATCGGGCGTTCTCGAAATCGGCCGCGCCGGTAAGGATCGCCAGGTCCGAAGGATTGATCGGCGCGGCTTCGATCCTCACCAACACCTGATTGCCGGTGGGATCGGGAAACTCGCTCTCGGCGATTTCGACGGTCAGCGTGCCGTCGCTCTCGAGCGTGGTGAAAAGCTGTTTGCCGGTGGTGGTCATCCTGAGCCCTTTCGTTGCGTTACGAAACCGATTGCGCCTTCGCTACGCCCCGCGATCGGGCTTGGCTAGGGTGACGTAAGGTCAACCGCCCTCGGGATAATCCGCGCGCACGAAATAGAGCCCGTGCGGAGGGGCATTGAGGCCCAGTTCCTGCCGATCCCGCGCGGCGAGCGCCTGGCCGACGCGGTCTTCGCGCCAGCGGCCCATGCCGACCAGTGCGAGGCAGCCGACCATGCTGCGGACCTGGTGGTGGAGGAAGCTGCGCGCCGCGGTGTGGATGCGCACTTCTTCGCCGGCGCGCTCGACCTCGAGCCGGTCGAGAGTCTTGACCGGGCTGTCAGACTGGCAATGGGCCGAACGGAAGGTGGTGAAATCGTGCAGCCCGACCAGCGCCTGCGCCGCGCGGTGCATGGCCTGGTGGTCGAGATCCTGCGGCACCTGCCAGGCGCGGTCGCGATCGATCGTCAGCGGCGCGCGGCGGTTGACGATGCGATAGACGTAGCTCCGGCCGACGCAGGAAAAGCGCGCATGCCAATCGTCGGGAACGATGGTGCAACCGGTCACCGCGATCGGATCGGGGCGAAGATGCGCGTTGAGCGCCTCCATCAGCCGGAACGGCGCGATCTCCCTGGCGATGTCGATGTGGCTGCGCATGGCGAGCGCGTGGACCCCGGTATCGGTTCGTCCGGCGCTGTGCAGCCGCGCTTCCTCGCCGGTGACGCGGAAGCTGGCCTCCTCGACCGCCTGCTGGACGCTCGGCCCGGTCGCCTGCCGCTGGAGGCCGACAAACGGCGTGCCGTCGAATTCGAGCGTGAGCGCAAAGCGGGTCACGCCACCACGGTCCCCCGTTCGACCGGCCTGCCGCGCAGGAAACTGTCGAGATCCATGCGCGGCTTGCTGGCCCGCTGGAGCTCGACCGGGCGGATCGCGCCCGCGCCGCAGGCGATCGCCAGCCGATCATCGAGCACTTCGCCCGCCGCGCCCGCCCCCTCGACCGGTTCGACCCGCAGCAGCTTGACCCTTTCGCCGCCCATCGCGAACCAGGCGCCGGGGAAGGGCGACAGGCCGTGGATCTGACGGATCACCTCGGCGGCCGGCTTCGACCAGGCGATCCGCGCTTCGGCCTTGTCGATCTTGGCGGCATAGCTGGCCTCGCCATCGTCCTGCGCCACGGGGACGTGGATCGCCAGATCGCGCAGCGTGCCGACCATCAGCTGCGCGCCGAGTTCGGCCAGTTCGGCGGTCAGGTCGCCGGTGGTCTTGTCGGCGATCGGCGTCCGCGCCGTCGCCAGCATCGGCCCGGTGTCGAGCCCCGCCTCCATCTGCATGATGGTGACGCCGGTCACCGGGTCGCCCGCCATCACCGCTCGGTGGATCGGCGCCGCGCCGCGCCAGCGCGGGAGGATCGAGGCGTGGATGTTGAGCGCGCCCTGCGCCGGCGCGTCGAGGATCGCCTGCGGGAGGATCAGCCCATAGGCGGCGACCACCGCGACATCGGCCTCGAGAGCGGCGAATGCGGCCTGTTCCTCGGCGGGTTTCAGCGATCGGGGATGGCGCACCTCGATGCCGAGATCCGCCGCCCGCTCGTGCACCGGCGTCGGCGTCAGCGCCTGGCCACGCCGCCCGCCTGGGCGCGGCGGCTGGGTGTAGACGCAGACCACCTCATGCGCCGCATCGACCAGCGCCTGCAGCGCCGGGACGGCGAAATCGGGCGTTCCCATGAAGATAATGCGCATGGCGGGGGATCCGGCCTTTCTCTGTTCGGTTGAGGCCCCTATCTGTCGCCCCATGGCATCGCAAGAGATCGAGACGCTGGCTTCGGCGCTGGCACGGCTCCCCGGCCTCGGCCCGCGCAGTGCCCGACGCGCGGTGCTGTGGCTGGTCAAGCGCCGCGAGACTGCGCTGCCCGCGCTGATCGAAGCGCTGGCGACCGTGGGCGAAACGCTGGTCGAATGCGAGGTCTGCGGAAACGTCGACACGCGCAACCCCTGCGGCATCTGCGCCGATCCCCGGCGCGATGGCAAGGGGCTGTGTGTGGTCGAGGATGTCGCCGACCTCTGGGCGCTCGACCGGGCGAAGCTGTTCACCGGCAAGTACCACGTGCTCGGGGGCAAGCTTTCCGCGCTCGACGGCGTCCGCCCCGAGGATCTCAATATCGCGGCGCTGCTCGCCCGGGTCGAACGGGGCGGGATCGACGAGGTGGTGCTGGCCATGAATGCGACGCTCGAGGGCCAGACAACCGCACATTACCTTGCCGAGCGGCTCGAGGATTTCCCCGTGCGGATCACCCAGCTGGCGCATGGCCTGCCGGTCGGCGGCGAACTCGACTACCTCGACGAGGGCACGCTGGCGCAGGCGCTGCGCGCGCGGCGGCCGGTAGGCTAGACGGTTGCACCAAGACACGCGGAGCTCGACAACCGGTCGGCTCGAGGGTGGGCTGCGCCGGGGAGTGCAATCTACCCCCCTCCCGTCATTGCGAGGAGCCGCAGGCGACGCGGCCATCCTGTCCTGGGCGGGGCGAATGGGGCGAGGGCGGAAACTGGGTTGCTTCGCCTCCGGCTCGCAACGACGGGTTCTTGATTGCGAGCACGCGCGCTTCGCGATCGACCGCGTTGCGCTCGAGAATGCCGGCGCTGCGAATCTGGAACCGACCTTCATCGAGCAGTTGAAGCGCGGGCCCGCGGATATTATGTGGGCCCCATGGCCATCCGTGAAATCCTCGAAGTGCCGGATCCCCGGCTCAAGACCGTGTCGCAGCCCGTGACCGAGTTCGACGACGCGCTGAAAGAGCTCGTCTCCGACATGTTCGAAACCATGTATGCCGCACCGGGCATCGGGCTCGCGGCGATCCAGGTCGGCGTGCCCAGGCGCGTGCTGGTGATCGACCTCCAGCCCGAGGACGAGGAGGCCGAGGGCGAAGTCTGCGATCACGGCGGACACGAACACCTCCATTATCCGACCAGGAACGAACCGCGGGTGTTCGTGAACCCCGAGATCCTCGATCCGGCGGAACAACTGGCGACCTATCAGGAAGGCTGCCTCTCGGTGCCCGAGATCTTCGCCGACGTCGACCGCCCGGCGACCTGCCGGGTGCGCTATCAGGATCTCGAGGGCGAAACCCACGAAGAGGATCTCGACGGGCTGATGGCGACCTGTCTCCAGCACGAGATGGACCACCTCGAAGGCATCCTGTTCATCGACCACCTGAGCCGGCTGAAGCGTAACATGGCACTGAAAAAGCTGCGGAAAATGCGCGAAGCGGCTTAGTTTGGCTGGCCTCGAACTGCGACGGGGCCATCCGGCCATTTAGGCCAGCCTCGCCCCTGCGGACTTCGTCCGCGTCGCCGCGGGCGACCCTCCGGATGGGCGTGGAAGCCAAGGGCTCATCCCCGTTCCGATCATGGGTTGTGGGAAGCGGGTGATCGCCCTCTGGCGTTCACTCTCCGTTCCGCCTAGCGTCGAACAATGGAAACGACCGTTCTCATTCTCGTCGCCGCCGTCGCCATCACCGGCGTGGGCCTGGGCTACTTCCTCGGCCACCGTTCCGGCTCGGCACCTGCGAAGGACTGGCAGGCCCGCCACGGCGAGCGCGATGCCGAGGCGCGTGAGCTGGCCGAGAAACTCTCGCGCATGACGCCCGAATTCGCCACCATGTCCGAGCGCGCGGCGCGGGCGGATGCGCTTGCGGAAACATTGGACAAGGCGCGCGAGGAGCTTTCCGCGCTCAAGGCCGAACGCGCCGGTTTCGAGGAGCAGAAGCGGCTGCTCGAGGAATTGCGCGCCAATCTGCTCAAGGAATTCGAGAATACCGGGGCCAAGGTGCTCGGAGCGGCGCAGGAAAGGTTTCTCGAACGCGCGAACGAGCGGCTGGGCCATTCGGAAAAGACCTCCGAAGCGAAGATCAGGGAATTGCTCCAGCCGGTCGGCGACCGACTTAAGAAATACGAGGATCAGGTCGCCGCGCTGGAGGAAAAGCGCACCAACGCCTTTTCGGCGCTCGCCACGCAGATCGAACAGATGCGCCTGGGGCAGGAGGAGGTCCGGCGCGAGGCGCAGCGGCTCGGCAATTCGCTGACCAATGCGCCCAAGGCGCGCGGCCGCTGGGGCGAACGGGCGCTGCAGAACGTGCTCGAACAATGCGGCCTTTCCGAGCACACCGATTTCGACCTCGAACATTCGATCGAGACCGATGAGGGGCGGCTGCGTCCCGATGCGGTGGTCCACGTCCCCGGCCAGAAGAGGCTGGTGATCGATGCCAAGGTCTCGCTCAACGCTTATCAGGCGGCGTTCGAGGCCGATGACGACGCGGAGCGGCTGCGCCACCTCGACCTCCACGCCAAATCGATGCGCAACCACGTCCAGACGCTTGGATCGAAGAGCTATCAGAGCCAGTTCGACGATACGCCCGACTATGTGGTGATGTTCGTCCCGGGCGAGCACTTCGTTGCCGCGGCGCTCGAGCACGATCCCGAGCTGTGGGATTTCGCCTTCCGCAACAAGGTGTTGCTGGCAACCCCGACCAATCTCGTGGCGATTGCGCGGACGGTGGCGCAGGTCTGGCGGCAGGACAAAATGGCCGACGAGGCGCGCGCGATCGGCGCGATGGGATCTGAGCTTTACGACCGCTTGCGCGCGGCCTCCGAGCACTTGAAACGCGTCGGGGGCGGGCTGGAAACGGCGGTCAACAATTACAACAAGTTCGTCGGCAGTTTCGAGCGCAATGTCCTGTCCTCCGGTCGTCGCATGGCCGACAAGGGGATCGAGATCGGAAAAGCGGAGATTCCGGACGTTCCCCTGGTCGAGGCGACTCCGCGCTACAATTCGGAAGACGCCGCGCTGGTCGACGATAGCTCCGGGAGCGGAAGCGGGCGCGAGGCAGCGGAATAGCGCTCCGCCTCGCCGGCCTGGAGGGTGCCGGTCGCCATGGTGTGTCCTACGTGTAACCCTTTGCCGTGTGCGGGGGGCATGGTAGAGTTCTTGCAAGACTCTTGGCGGAACGCCCGGCGCTTCCCGAAGTTGACGCAAGTGAAGAACAGTTCGGGAGAAATACATGCGTTGCCTGGTCCTTTCCGCCCTGGCGCTTTCGCTTGCGTTGAGCGCATGCGGCGACGCCGCGGACGAAAACGGGGCGCCTGTGGCGCGTGGCAGCGACAGCTTCCCCGAACAGCCCACGCCGACCCCGGCCGGGCGCTTCGCCCCGCGCAACGAGTGCATCGAGCTTCCCGGCGCAAAACAGTTCTTCGTATCCTTCGAGAAAGCCGTGCGGGAGCGCGATGCCGATGCGCTGCTCGCGCTGACCGACAAGGGCGTGAAGCTCGACTTCGGCGGTGGCGGCGGGCTCACCACCTTCCGCGAGCGGCTCGGCGACAAGCAGGGCGAGCTGTGGAACGAGCTCGACCAGATCATCACGCTGGGCTGTGCCCGCGGCGCCAATGGCGACATGGTCCTGCCCTGGTATTTCGCGCAGGATCTGGGAGTGGACGATCCGTTTGCCGCCATGCTGGTGACCGGCCCCGACGTGCCTCTGCGCGAGGCGGCTTCGGCCGAAGCCCCGGTGGTGGAAACCATTTCCTGGGACACGGTCACGCTCGCCAACGGCTATGATGCCGAGGCGAAGTTCCTCGGGGTCACCAGCCGCAGCGGCAAGCAGGGCTTCGTGGCCGCCGACAAGCTGCGTTCGCTGGCCGCCTATCGGCTGGCGGTGGCCAAGACCCCCAAGGACGAGTGGCGCATCGTGAGCTTCGTTGCGGGCGACTGATCAGCGGTCGAGCTGCGCCAGCACCTCGTAGCCGAGCACCGCAGCCGCCACCGCGGCATTGAGGCTGTCGGCGCGGCCCTTCATCGGCAGCGTCACGCGCAGGTCGCAGGCCATCTCGTATTCCTCGGGCAGCCCACGCGATTCATTGCCGACCATGACGAAGCAAGGCGCGGCATAGGGCGCACCGCGATAGGGCTGGGCATCGCGCAGGCTCGCTGCGACCAGCTGGCCGCGGGGTTCCGCGCTGCCGCCACGCAGCCAGCCGGCGAATTCCTCCCACCGCGCCTGCGCGATCTTCTGGGTGAACACCGCGCCCATGCTGGCGCGGACCGCTTCGACCGAGAACGGGTCGGCGCAATCGTCCAGCAGGATCAGCCCGCCCGCGCCGATCGCGTCGCCGGTGCGCAGCATGGTGCCGAGATTGCCCGGGTCGCGCAGCGCCTGCGCCACCAGCCAGATGTCGGCGCGCGACCGATCGAGCGCCGACAGCGCGGTATCGAATTCGCGGAACACGCCCGCCACCGCCTGCGGATTGTCCTTGCCGGTGATCTTGGCGAGAATGTCGGGGGTGGTCTCGATCACCTCGCCGCCCGCGGCATCGACGGCCTGTTCGAGCGCGTCGAGAAGCGGATGCTGATCGCGCCCCTGCGCGAGCACCAGCAGTTCGGGCACATGACTCGATTGGCGCGCATCGGTCAGCAGCCGCAGGCCTTCGGCGAGGAATTTGCCTTCGCGCCTGCGGTGCTTCTTGTCGCGCAATTGGCGCAGGGCCTTGACGACCGGGTTCGAGAAACCGGTGATCAGCCGGCGTTCGATCCGTTCGGTGTGCGGCATCTCAGGGCTCCCCGAAGCCGTCCTCGACCATCGCCGTGAGGTCGGCCAGCACCGCGTCGGCATCCTCGCCCGAGACGATGATCTCGATCGTGTCGCCGCGCGCTGCGCCGAGCATCATCAGCCCGAGGATCGAACTGCCGGCAGCCTGGTTCTCGCCTTTCGCGACGCGCACGCTGCAGCCTTCGGGCAGTTCGGAGACGGCGTTGACGAACTTCGCGCTCGCCCGCGCATGCAGGCCGCGCTGGTTGACGACGGTGAGGCTTCGGCGCTGTTCGTTCAAGAGGCCTGCCGCGCGCTAGACAGTTCCTGACCGAGGAATTCGCTGGCAACGGTGATGTAGTTGCGCCCCGCGGTCTGGGCGGCCTGCACCGCATCGACCACGTTCATCGACTTGCGCGCGCCTGCCAGGCGGATCAGCATGGGCAGGTTGATGCCCGCGATCACTTCGATGTGCCCGGTGTCGAGCAGCGAGATCGCGAGGTTCGACGGCGTTCCACCGAACAGGTCGGTGAGGATGATCGCCCCCTGTCCGGTGTCGACTTCGGCGATCGCATCGGCGATGTCCTTGCGCCGCTGTTCCATGTCGTCGTTCGGCCCGATGCAAATCGTGGCGACGCCTTCCTGCTGGCCCACCACATGTTCCATCGCGTCGATGAAATGTTCGGCCAGCCTGCCGTGGGTGACGAGAATCATGCCGATCATGCAGCTATTCCGTATGCGTTCGCCGAAGGTGCGTGAATGCCGATTAACAAACCATGGCCTCGGCTTCAGCGGCGTTCGAGCGGGTCTGCCGGACGACTGCCGAGGTTGCGGTGGATGACCGTGGGCGAAAATCCGGCCTCGCGCAAGGCCTCCGCCGCGCGTTCCGCACAGCAGACTGAGCGGTGTCTCCCTCCGGTACAACCGAAGGCGATGTTGAGATAGCTGCGTCCCTGCGCCGCGTAGCGTGGCAGAAGCTCGCGCAGGAGATCGCAGATATGGGCGAACGCCGGCGCGAATGCGGGATCGGCGAGGATGTGATCGCGCACCGCCGGGTCGAGCCCGGTCTGTTCGCGCAACTCGGCAATCCAGTGCGGATTGTCGAGAAACCGCACGTCGAACAGCAGATCGGCCAGCGGCGGCATTCCGCGCGCGAAGCCGAAGCTGGAGACGGTCACCGTCATCCCGCTCGCGGCCTGGTCGGCGAAGGTCTCGCGCACCACTTGCTGGAGCTGGTGGGTTGAATACGACGAGGTGTCGACCACGATGTCGGCCCAGCTGCGCAGTGGCTCGAGCAGTTCGCGTTCGGCCTTGATCCCGTCGAGCGCCGGGCGGCCGCGGGCCATCGGATGCGGCCGGCGCGTCTCGTTGTAGCGCCGCTCGAGCTCTCCGCTCGCGCAATCGATGAACAGCGTGGTGAGTTCGACGTCGTCGCGCGCATCGAGCGTGCGACACAGCTTGATGATGTCGGCGGGCGCGAAGCCGCGGGTGCGCGAATCGAAGCCGATCGCCATCGGCGCCCCGTCGCCGGCGCCCCCGACCAGTCGCGACAGGAAGCGCACGGGAAAATTGTCGATCGCTTCCCAGCCGATATCCTCGAGCACCTGGAGCGCGGTCGACTTGCCCGCACCGGAAACGCCGGTGACCAGCAGGATCTTATGCGGAGAGCGCGAATTGTCAGCCATTGCAATCGACCATCGCGCCTTCGCCGCCGCGTGGAAAGCGCAGACCGTGCCGCGCCAGAGCATATTCGGCCCGCAGCGCCTGGACTGCATCGCCCGACGCGAAGCGCAGGACCGGGATCGGCACGCCCGCGATCGCGCGCCGCGGCACTTCGAACGGGAACCGCGGTGCGGCCGGATCGAGCGCGAGCACGAGCGCGACGGGCGCGGTCGTCGTCGGCAGCTCGAACAAGCCGACGTTGCGGACCTCGATCATCCCGGGGGTGTTCGGAGGGGGGGCGGCGATCAGGCATCCCCCCGTGCAGGTCAGCGTCACCGCGTCATCGCCCACCAGCCGCGCCCCGCGATCGATCAGCGCGAGGGCGAGCGACGACTTGCCCGACCCGGGCGGCCCTTCGATCAGCACGGCGCGGCCGTCGATCGCCACCGCGCCGACATTGGCGACGACCGTCGTGCTCATCGCCGCGCGGGCAGGCCGAGCCGGAGGCAGGCTCCTTGCCCGCCATCGGCGCGCGCGGCGGCGATCAGCGTTCCGTCATGCGCCTCGGCGATGGTTCGCGCGATCGCCAGGCCGAGGCCCGAATGATTGCCGAAATCCTCGCCCTCGGGACGATCCGAATGGAACCGCTGGAAGACCTTCTCGCGCTTTTCCTCGGGGATACCAGGTCCTTCGTCGCAGATCGTCAGCGTGATCCAGTCGTCGCCCGCCGTCAGCGCGGCATCGATCCGCCCCGCGGGAGGCGAGAAGGACACCGCATTGTCGAGCAGGTTCTGGATGATCCGTTCGAGCCGTTCGGGGACCCCCATCACGGTGGCGGGTTTGGGGCCAGCCTCGACGACCACGGTCCGCCCGGCGTTCTCGTCGCGCTCCTCGCGGCCGGCGACGATGGTAGACAGGAGAGCTGCGAGATCTACCCGCTCGAATTCGGTGCGCGACATCTCGGCATCGATGCGGCTGGCGTCGGAAATCTCGGTCACCAGCCGGTCGATCCGGCGCACGTCGTGCCGGGCGATGTCGAGCAATTGCGCGCGCAGCGCGGGATCCTCGACGCTGCCGAGCGAGTCGGTCGCGCTGCGCAGGCTGGCGAGCGGATTCTTGATCTCGTGCGCGACATCGGCGGCGAAATGTTCGACCGCGTCGATCCGCTGGCGCAGTGCCGCGGTCATGTCCGAGATTGCGCGCGCCAGCATGCCGATCTCGTCGCGGCGCTGCGGCAGGCGCGGCACCTCGACCTGGCGGTCGCGTCCCTGGCGCACGCGGATCGCCGCCTGGACCAGCTCGCGCAGCGGACGCACGATGGTCTGCGCGAGGAACAGCGAAAGCAGCGTCGAGACGAACAGCGCCAGCAGCACCACCACCGCCACGGTCGAGCGCGCTTCGCGCACGCGGTAGGTGATGTCGACCGGATTGCGGGTCAGCAGCAGCGTGTCGCCGTCGAGCCCGACCGGCGCGGCGGCATTGATCACATGCGTGCCGTCGGGCGCATCGCGCAGCACGATCTGCGTCAGGCTCTCTTCGCGGGCGCGGGTGAGCTCGGGCCATTCGTCGGCGTCGTCGGTGGCCGGCTCGCGGTAATCGGGCAGCGCGGGGGCGCCGACCACCCGATCGAACCAGCGGTCGAGGCGCAAGGCGATGTCGTCGTGATCGACATCCTCCGCGCGCGGCAGGGTGAAGCTCGGCGGGGCGAGCCGGAAGCTGTCGGCCTCGAGCGCCCCTTCGGGGCCGTAGACGCGCAGCCGCAGGCGCTGTTCCTTGCCGATCTGGATCAGCAGCGCTTCCTGCCGCTGCGGGGTCGCTCCGGCCAGCGCCTCGGCGGTGATCTGCGCCTCGACCAGCGCGAGCTTGAAGCGCTCGCCGAGCAATTGCTTGCGATAGGCATCGACATAGATGAGCCCGCCGCCCAGCAGCACCAGCGGGAGCACATTGACGAAGAGGATGCGGCTGGTGAGCGACAGCCGACGCGACCAGCGAAGCGTGTCGAGGCGGGGGTCTCCCCTGAGGACGCTGGCGATCTCGGCCATTTTCAGCCCCGACGCCCCCGCGTCACCCTTCGTTGAAGCTGTAGCCGGCGCCATAGAGCGTCTCGATCGCGGAGAATTGGTCGTCGACGCTGCGGAATTTGCGCCGCATGCGCTTGATGTGGCTGTCGACCGTGCGGTCGTCGACGAAGACATCGTCGGGATAGGCCGCGTCCATCAGCTGATTGCGGCTCTTGATCACGCCCGGACGCGCCGCCAGCGCCTCGAGCAGCAGGAATTCGGTGACGGTGAGCGATACCGGCTGGCCGTCCCAGGTCACGTGGTGGCGGGCCGGGTCCATGTGGAGCCGCCCGCGCTCGATCGCCTCTCCGGGCGGTTCGTCGGCCTGTTCGGTGAGACTGAGCGGCCGCCGGGCCTCGTTGCGCCGCAGGATCGCGCGGATACGTGCGAGCAGCAGCCGCAGGCTGAACGGCTTGGCGATATAATCGTCCGCGCCCATCTCGAACCCCGCCTCTTCGTCCTCTTCCTCGTCCTTGCTGGTCAGGAAGATGACCGGCAGCGTCGAATGTTCGCGCAGCCGGCGCAGCAATTCCATCCCGTCCATCTTGGGCATCTTGATGTCGAAGATGGCGAGATCGGGCGGATTCTGCGTGAGCGCACCCAAGGCCGCTTCGCCGTCCGAATAGACGCGGGTGGCGAAGCCTTCCGCCTGCAGCGCGATCGAGACGGTGGTCAGGATGTTGCGATCGTCGTCCACCAGCGCAATGACCGTGCGGTCGTGTTCCTCGTGTGAGCGCGCTGGTGCGGGGCGGGTTTCCATCCTGCGCCGTCTAGCCGCAAAGACTCGCCAAAACAACGCGCGCCCGAACGGGATGGCCCAAAACCAGGCGGCGCGAAGCAGCGGGCTTCCAATCGGCGCGCGCCATGGCCGCCCGGCGCACGTCCCGCCGCCGCCCGTTTGACGGAGCGGCACCGGCGGACTATGCGGAGACGGATGCCTGGGCTCGGCTTGCACAGGCGATTCCCGGAACGAATCCGCTCACATGCGCTGGAGAATTCAGTGACCTTTTCGCTTTCGCATTCGCTTGCCGCGCAGGGCATCGATACTGCTGCCACGATCCACCCGAACCTTTCTTCCGAAGAGCTTACGGCTGCCGCGCTCGATCGGGGCGAGGGCCGCCGTGCCAAGCATGGCCCGCTCGTGGTCGAGACCGGCGAGCACACCGGCCGCAGCGCGAAGGACAAGTTCATCGTCCGCGACGCAGAGACCGAAGACACCGTGTGGTGGGACAACAACGCCTCGATGACCCCAGCGCATTTCGCCGCGCTGGAAAAGGATTTCCTCGCCGCGGTGAAGGACAGGTCGGATCTCTATGTCGCCGACCTGTTCGGCGGTTCGCAGCCCGAATACCGGGTCAAGGTTCGCGTCATCAACGAACTCGCCTGGCACAATCAGTTCATCCGCACGCTGCTCGTGCGCCCGACCGAGGCCGAACTCGACGGTTTCGTGCCCGAATACACCATCATCGACCTGCCGAGCTTTCAGGCCGACCCCGACCGCCACGGCACCCGCAGCAAGACGGTGATCGCGGTCAATCTCAGCAAGAAGCTGATCCTCATCGGCGGCACCCGATACGCCGGCGAGATGAAGAAGAGCGTGTTCGGCGTGCTCAACTATCTGCTCCCGGCGCAAGGCGTTATGCCGATGCATTGCAGCGCCAATATCGGCCCCGACGGCAAGAGCGCGGTCTTCTTCGGTCTCTCGGGGACCGGCAAGACGACGCTTTCCGCCGATGCCAGCCGCACACTGATCGGCGACGACGAACACGGCTGGTCGGATACGGCGGTCTTCAATTTCGAAGGCGGCTGCTATGCCAAGATGATCCGTCTCAACCCCGAGGCCGAGCCCGAGATCTATGCCACCACGCGGATGGAGGGAACCGTGCTCGAGAACGTGGTGATGAACGATGACGGCGAAATCGATCTCGACGACAACAGCCTCGCCGAGAACACCCGCGGCGCCTATCCGCTGAGCTCGATCCCCAACACTTCCGAAGAAAACATGGGCCCGCCGCCCTCCAACGTGATCATGCTCACCGCCGATGCCTTCGGCGTGCTGCCCCCGATCGCGCGGCTGACGCCCGATCAGGCGATGTACCACTTCCTTTCGGGATACACCGCCAAGGTCGCCGGCACCGAGATCGGCGTGACCGAGCCCGAGGCGACCTTCAGCACCTGCTTCGGCGCGCCTTTCATGCCCCGTCACCCGAGCGTCTACGGCAATCTGCTCAAGAAGCGGATCGCCGAAGGCGGCGTCCAGTGCTGGCTGGTCAACACCGGCTGGACCGGAGGCAAATACGGCACCGGCAGCCGCATGCCGATCAAGGCCACCCGCGCGCTGCTCAACGCCGCGCTCGACGGCAGCCTCAACGACGCCGAATTCCGCAAGGACCCGAATTTCGGATTCGAAGTGCCGGTGAGCGTCGAGGGCGTCGACGGCGCAATCCTCGATCCGCGCGCGACCTGGACGGACAAGGACGCATACGACCGCACCGCGCAGAAGCTGGTCCAGCTGTTCGTCGACAATTTCGAACCCTTCGCGGCGCATGTCGACCAGGGCGTGCGCGATGCGGCGCCGACCGCGGCGGTCACCGCCTGACCCGATCCGCTGCCGTATCGGGCGCATCCGTATCGGGCGCATCGCTGCGCGCGGCGATGCGCCGGATCGGTCATCGCGTGGAGCAGTGAGGCCGCGGTCTATCGATTAGCGAGGACGGCGAGGGGCGCGAACGCTTCGTCTTCGTCATCCCCCTCGTCTTTCGACATGGTCGCGAGCGTGCCGAAATCGAAGCGCTTGCCCTCGGGCGCGGCGTCGAGCGTCTCGATCAGCGATTTGGCAAGCTGCGCGCCTTTCCCGCCATGCGGATTGGCAGCGACCGGCGCCAGCACCATGGCGGCAAGGCGGATGTCGCCTCGCGCCGCCATCATCCTTCCCAGTTCCATCGTCACATGCTGATCGAAAGGGGCCAGTTGCGACGCCCGCTCGAGCGCTGCCTGCGCTACTTCCGAAGGGAATTGCCCCTGGCGAACCTCGGAACGATACAGCTGGAGCAGCGGCAGCGGATGATCGTTTTCGAGCGCGTTGAGCTTGAGAAAGGGCTTCATCGCGGAATCGTAGGCAGAGGAAACATCGTCGGCCTCCGCGGCCAGCGCGAACAGGGCGCGTCCCTTCTGGACCAATGCTTCTTTCGTCTCGGGTGCGAGCGCCAGCGCGCGATCGGCCACCGCGATCGCGGCGTCGCTGTTGCCGGCATCGTTCTCCGCCTCGGCAAGGGCGGCGAGAACATCGGCATCGCCCGGATAGCTCGCGGCGATGCGCCGGGCGTTTTCGAGCACCGGGCCCGCCTCTTCTTCATCCACTCCGCGGCGAGAGCGCAGGATCACTTCCATCATCTCGTCCATGCCCGGGCTGAGGGCGCGCACATCCACCTTACCGACCTTGATCTGCGTCGCGGTATAGCGGGTGGCGGAAAAAGTCCGCCGGTGGTTGTATTGGCGCAGTTCGCGCTCCAGCGCGTCGAGATCGCCGAAAACGGATTCGGCCGCCTCGAGCGAAGGCATTCCACCTGCCACCGCCTGCCAATAGCGTCCCAGCTGCCCGGCTCGCTCGGGCGAAAACGAGAGGTAGTGGAACAGCAGCCAGGCCCGCCCGTAGAACGCATCGTAGCGCCCGCTGCGTCGTTCGGCGTAAGTCTCCTGATCGAGTAGCGCGCGAATCGGAACGTCGGCCGCGTTGGCCAATTCATAGGCGCGATGGTTGTTGGGCATGCCCACATCGACCCCGCCATCGCGGTGGAAGCGGGCCGATCCGTAGAATTCCGCCGCTCCTTCGCTGAGCCAGCGCGGCATGGCGTGGCGCGAGGTGTAGATGAGGAAGTGGTGGGCATATTCATGCAGCAGTATCTGCATGTCGAAACCGTCCTGCTCCCAGTAACGGATGCTCGGGGTATAGGCGACCGATCCGCCCGCCCGAGGGATGTAGAAACCCGCCACGTTCGATCCTCGATCGCCGTAGAGCTCACGCAGTCTCGTTTCGCTCCCGACGACGAAGATCGTCACGCGGCTCGAGGGGCTCGGCACCTCGACCGCGCGCCCACTGTGCAGTTGCATCGCCCGATGAAAGCGCTCGAGCATCTCGGAGAACTGGCGCACGTCGTCCGCGCGCGAATCCGAATAGATCACGAAGTGATCGCTCGATGCCTTGTGCCACGCGGCCGAAGCCGATGTCGCTGCGCCCAGCAGCGCAACCAGTGCGACCCAGAATTTCACGGCTGTGTTCCCCCCGATGGTGCCCCGAGGAAAGACTTGCAGTTTCGGGCGGGCGTTTCAACCGTCGCTTCGAAACCCGTTCAAGCACCCGCGTGTCGGATATAGCGGTCGACGTTCTTCGCCATGACGTCGAGCGGGGCATTGCCGCCAAGCACCACCGCATCGTTGAAGGCCTTGAAATCATAGGCTTCGCCGAGCGCCGCCTGCGCGCGCGCGCGCTGGCGGACGATCTCGCTGTGGCCCAGCTTGTAGCCGCAGGCCTGGCCCGGCCAGCTGCAATAGCGGTCGACCTCGCTGCGCACGTCGTCGGGGTTCGATCCGTTGCGGGTGACGAAGAAATCGACGCCCTGCTGGCGGCTCCAGCGCTTGGAGTGGAGCCCCGTGTCGACCACCAGGCGGCAGGCGCGAAAGGCGAGGCTCTGCAGATAGCCGAGCCGCCCGACCTTGAAATCGTCATAGGCGCCGAGTTCGTCCGCCAGCTGCTCGGCATAGAGCGCCCAGCCTTCGCTGAACGCGCTGAAGGCGAGCACCGAACGGATCAGCGGCAGGCGGTTCGAAAATTCGCCCTCCCAGACGTGCCCCGGAATGGTCTCGTGGAAGGCCAGATCGGGCAGGTCGTATTTGCGGTGCAGATCGGTGGTCCTGAGATTGATCCACATCCGTCCCGGGATCTTCCCGTCCTTGCTCCCCGCGCCGCCATAGGCGCCCGGCGCGCCCGGTTCCTCTTCGGGCGGGAGGCGGCGGATTTCCATGTTCGGATCGACCAGCGTGTGAAACGCGCGCGGCATCTGGGCCTTGATCCAGTCGACCTGCTTCTGGAGGAAGGCCATGATCTCCGCCCGCCCGGGATCGCCTTCGGGGAATTTGTAGCGCGGATCCTCGGCCAGCTTCTGCATGCGCTCGCCGACGGTGCCCGAGGTATAGCCGATCTGGCGCAGGATCGGATCCATCCTCCCGTGCAGTTCGTCGAGTTCCTCGAGCCCGATCCGGTGGATCTCGTCGGGCGAAAGCGTGGTGGTGGTCGCCGCGCGCAGGCTCCAGGCGTAATATTCGTCGCCGCCCGGCTGGCTCCACATGCCCGGATCGCCATCGGCGACCGCGCGCTCCTCGCGCAATTCGGCAAGCTGCCTGTCGAGAGCGGCCGCGATCGGGCCGGTTTCCAGCATCCGGGCGCGGTCGGCGTGCGTTTCGGCCAGGCCCTTGGCGGCCAGGCGGGCGCGCAGCGGCGCAGCGAACAGATCTCCCTTCCTTGCGCGCGCGATGGTCGCTTCCATCTGTTCGATCGCCTTGTCGAGCAGGAAGTCGGGCGGCACCATGCCCATGCCGCGCGCCGCCTCGATCCGCTCGCGTTCGCCGTCGAAATAGGCCGGCATCGCCTCCATCCGGGCGATGAAGGCGTCGGCATCCTCGCGGTCTTCGAGCGGGTGCGTCGAATCCATGAAGCGCGGCAGGTCGAGATAGCCGCCGACGTTCTGGATCACGACATAGGGCGAGTTGCGCCAGCTGCCGACCGCGACGTCGCCATAGGGCAAGGCGAAGCCCTCGAGCGCGGTGGCATAGGCGCTCTCGACCACTTCGAAACTGGTCACCGTATCGGCATCGAGCCCCTCGCGCGGGAAGGCGCGGACGCGGGCGAGATCGCGCCGCAGCGTCGCGGCATAGGCGGCCTGGCCCGCCGGGGTCTGATCCTCGAGCTGATAGCGCAGCCGGGCATGGCGGCCGGTATCGACGCCGAGGCTGGTGGCGCGGTCGGGTTCGTGCTCGAGAAGGTCGTAGGCGACCTCTTCGAGCAGTTGCGCGGCGCCGCCCGACTGCGCCCGGACGAGCGATTCCGGGCGGGCGGTGGCGGCGCATCCGGTAAGCGCGAGGGCCGAGGTGGCGCCGAAACCTGCGAGGATCTGGCGGCGGGTGATGTCGTAGGATGTCTGGCTCATGCGCGCGGTGTGCGCTGTCGGCCCAAACCTGTCAAATCAGTCGATAATTTCGACCGGGGCCGATCCGTCATGCGCGTCGATTTCACGCAGCACGCGGCGGTGGAGCCAGAGATCGTCCTCGGTCGTGCCGGTATAGTCGGCGCGGCCGAGTTCGGCGGCGAGCGCGGTGCGGCTCGCGAGATCGGCCTCGATCCCGAGGAGTTCGAGCAGATCGACGATCGAGGTGCGCCAGTTGAGCCGACCGGCGCCGGGCATATTGTCGAGATTGTTCTCGATATCGATCACCCCCGGGGCCGGGTGCCCGGCCGTGGGACCCGTGGGGCGCGCATCGCCGGCATCGCTTCTGCCACCCTGGATCGCTTCCCTGATTCTTGCGAAAATGCTCATTACCGTGCTCCTCGTCGGCGCAGCCGTTGCCTCGCCGCCTCTGTGAACGGTCAACCGATCGGCGCCGGCGGCGTTCCGCATCGGCGCTTTGCGCGGGCGCTATCCGAGGCTAGGATGCCGGCATGCTCGACACCGTCCTCGCGATCACCGTGCTCGCCGCGATCGTGCTGATGATCGGCGCCGTCGCGCTCTGGCGCCGGACGGGCAATCTGCGCCAGCCGCTCCTGATGATCCTGCTGGCGCTGATCGCGCTGGTCAATGTCGCGATCTGGACGCTGCCCGATGCCGCGGGCGAGGCCCCGCTCGACCGGATCGAGCGGGGCGCACGCTAGCTCGCCTATTCGGGCAGATCCCATCGCACCGTGCTTTGGTACTGACCCGCGACGGCTTCGCCCCGGTTGTCGCGCGCGGGTTCGAAGCGCGCGCGCCGCGCGACCAGCGCGCAGGTCGCCTGGTCGAGTTCGGAGTGGCCGGTCGATCCGGTGATGGTGCAATCGGTCACCTTGCCGTCGGCGGCGATCGCCAGACGAAAGCGGGCGATCCCGCTCAGCCCGCGGCGCGCCCAGTTCACGCGATAGTCGCGGTCGGTGAGCCAGCGCGAGGGATCGTTGCGCGGCCGAGCGGAAACCGCATCGAAACCGGGGCGGGGGGTCGGCGGGGGGAGTTCGAGCCCCATGCCCGGCTGCGCGATCGCGGGGATGGTGAAAGGTATTGGACGTGGTGCCCGCCAGCCGCGGTTCGAGTGGGTCGAGATCGAGCGGCGGTTCAGGGGTGTGGACGAGCGATCGGCTGGGCTCGATCGGCGTCGTCTCGGCCGGCTCTCTCGGGCGGCGGGGGTGGCGGGGTTGGTTCGATCGGGATGTTGACCGCGCCGATCGGGTTGACGATTTCGGGCAGCGATCCGCTCACCGTCAGACCGGCGAGCAGCGCCGCGCCGATCGCGGCATGAACTCCGATCACCGCCGCCATGCTGGCCGGCGACGGGCTGCGGGATTGGTCGACAAAGGACATGCGCTTGCTCCTCTTCCATGATCGGGAGCCGTTGCCCGACTCCTCGTATCCGCAATGTTACAACATTACAGATTAGGAGCAAGTTTCCGCATAGGTAAGGCTCGAATCCGATCCGCGCCGGCCCCACCGCGACCTAAGCGCAAGCTCGCGAGGCTCGGGCGGCATTGCCGGGGCAGGCGATGGAGTATGGCCACGGCACGGGCCCGGCGGTTCGGAAAAGCCGCAGGGCCCTGCGACCGCGTCACTTGATCGGGCAGCTCGGATCGAGTCGGAAGTCGAGATAATTGTCGACCGACTTCATCAGTTCGGCCTGTTCGTTCTCGAAGAAGTGGTTGGCGCGGGGGATTTCCTCGTGATGCACGGTGATGTGCTTCTGCGTCCGCAGCTTTTCGACCAGCTTGGTGACCGAATTGGGCTGCACCACCGTATCCTGCGCGCCATGGATGAAGATGCCGCTCGCGGGGCAGGGGGCGAGGAACGAGAAATCATACATGCTCGCCGGCGCGCCGATGCTGATCCAGCCGCGAATCTCCGGGCGCCGCATCAGCAATTGCATGCCGATCAGCGCGCCGAAGCTGACCCCGGCGACCCAGGTCACCTGCGCTTCTGGGATGGACCTGCTGCACCCAGTCGAGCGCCGAGGCGGCATCGGACAGTTCGCCCACGCCGTTGTCGAAGCTGCCCTGGCTGCGGCCGACGCCGCGGAAATTGAACCGCAAGCGTGGCGAAACCGCGGTTGACGAAGGTCTTGTAGAGCCGCTGGGTGATCTGTTCGTTCATCGTCCCGCCGCCCTGCGGATGCGGATGGAGGATCATCGCCACCGGCGCGCGCGGCCGCGGCGCGGGAGAAAAACGGCCTTCGAGGCGGCCTTCGGGGCCGGGAAAGATCACGGTCGGCATGGGAGGTGTACCCTGGTCGGAATGGCGGTCGAATTGGCTGAGCGCTCGCACCCATGGCTTGCACCGGGCGGGGGTTTGCGCGAAGTGGCGCGCTATATAGGGTTTGCCGCCCAAATCGCAATCTTTTCGAGCCTGTATCATCGCGCAACGCATCTATCTCGACCACGCTGCCACCAGCCCGCTGCGCCCCGAGGCGGAGCGGGCCGTGGCGCAAGGCGTCGCGCTGTGGGCCAATCCGAGCAGCCCGCACGCCGAAGGGCGCAAGGCCCGCGCAGCCCTGGAGGATGCCCGCGAGCGGGTCAGGGCCGCGCTCGGCTGGTCAGGCGAGGTGATCTTCACCTCGGGCGCCAGCGAAGCGGCGGCGCTGGCCTTGCACCACGCCCAGGCCGGCGCGCGGCTGGTGAGCACGGTCGAACATGATTGCGTGCTCCAGGCCGCGCCCGCGAGCGAACGCCTGCCGGTGCACCCCGACGGTGCGCTCGATCTCGAGAGCCTGGCCGAAGCGGTCCGGCGCGAGCGCCCGCTGGTCGCGGTCCAGCAGATCAATTCGGAGACCGGCAATCGCCAGGACCTGGCCGCGGTCGCGGGCATCGTCGGCGAGGCGGGCGGCCTGCTGCTGGCCGATTGCGCGCAGGGCGCGGGCAAGTTCGCGCTGCCGCCGTGCGACATGGCGATCGTCTCCGCGCACAAGTTCGGCGGGCCCGATCGGCATCGGCGCGCTGCTGGTGCGCGATCACGCGCTGCTGTCGCCCTCGGGCGGGCAGGAGCGTGGCTACCGGCGCGGGACCGAGAACCTGCCCGGCGTGCTCGGCATGGCGGCGGCTCTGGAGGCTTGCGGCGACCCCCCCGTGGCGCCCGACGTGCTCGCGCCGCTCGCTGCGCTGGCCCGGCAATGCCGCACGCTGGGCGGCACCTGGCTCGCCGATCGCCTCTCCGACCCCACGCCCTATATCCGCGCCATCGCCATGCCCGCGATGAGCGCGACCGCGCAGGTCATGCGCTTCGACATGGCGGGGATCGCGCTGAGCCAGGGTTCGGCCTGTTCGAGCGGCACGATGAAGACCAGCCGCGTGCTCGAGGCGATGCAGGTCGAACCCGATGTGGCGGCGAACACCATCCGCGTCAGCTTCGGCTGGAACACCACCCGCGCCGAGGTGGAACGCTTCTGCGAGATCTGGATAGATATGGCATCCCCACGATGATCTACCTCGACTATCAGGCCACCACTCCGCTTGCGCCCGAGGCGCGCGACGCGATGCTGCGCTGGCTCGACGGGCCGGGCGGGACCGGCTTCGGCAATCCCCACAGCGCGCATCGCATGGGCCGCGAGGCGCGGGCGGCGATCGAACTGGCGCGCGATCGCGTGGCGGCGCTGTTCCCCGCCGGCGGCCGCGTGATCTTCACCTCGGGGGCCACCGAAGCGCTCAATCTGGCGATCCGCGGCAGCGGCGCGCAGGGCACGGTGTCCTTTTCGGCGATCGAACATGCGGCCGTGGTCGATACGGCACGCGCGGCAGGGGCCAGCCATGTCCTGAACGTGGCCAGGAACGGCCAGTGCAACACCCGTCAGGACCTGCCCGCCGACACGCGGCTGGTCTGCGTGATGCAGGTCAACAACGAGATCGGAACGATCCAGCCGACGATCGAATGGCATCGCAAGGCGAAGGAAAACAACGCCCTGTTCCTGTGCGACGCGGTCCAGGCCTATGGCCGGATCGAGCTTACCGGGGCCGATATGATCGCGATCTCGGCACACAAGTTCCACGGCCCCAAGGGCGTCGGCGCGCTGTGGCTGCGCGACGGGCTCGATCTCGCCAGCGTGCAGACCGGCGGCGGGCAGGAAGCGGGCCTGCGCTCGGGGACGCTGTCGCCGGCACTGATCGCGGGCATGGGCGCAGCCGCCGTCGAGGCGAAGGACCGGATGGAGCAGGATGCCGACCACGTCGAACAGCTGTGGAACCGCGCGCGCGAACTGTTCGACGGCTGGACGCTCAACGGCAGCGCCGAGGCGCGCTGGCACGGCAATCTCAACATCCGCCGCAAGGGCCTCGATGTCGGCCGGCTGATGAGCGAGGTGCGCGACGTGATGTTTTCCGCCGGTTCGGCCTGCGCCAGCGGCTCGGGCCGCCCGAGCCATGTGCTGAAGGCGATCGGCCTTAGCGACCGCCAGGCGAAAGCTTCGATCCGTCTCGGCTTCGGGCGCTACACCACGCTCGAGGAAATCGAGCAGGCGGCGAAGAAGATCAATGCGGCGGCAGAGGCGCAGGGCCTGTGAAGGTCCATTTCACCACCGACCGGGGCGACCGGGTTACGGCCGAGGCGGATGCCGGCGACAGCCTGCTGCGGGTGGCGCAGGCCGCGGGCATGCCGCTCGAGGGGACCTGCGAGGGCCAGATGGCCTGCTCGACCTGCCATGTGGTGGTGGCGCCCGCCTGGTTCGACCGGCTGGCCGAAGCGAGCGAGGAGGAAGAGGACATGCTCGATCTCGCCGCCGGGGTGACGCGCACCAGCCGGCTGGCCTGCCAGATCGTCCTCGGCGAAGACCTCGACGGCCTGACCGTCGCGATCCCCGCCGAGAGCCACGACATGCGGCGGATCTAGGGCGGCGGCGCCCCTCGGTGCCGCCGCCCGATCCGACAGTTCTGGCTATTTGGCGCCGGTCTCGGTCCCGACATCTGCAATCGCGTCTTCTCGTGAGCCGGCGCTTTCGCTCTCGGCAGCTTTCGACGCGACGGCGGTTGCCTGCACCGGAACGGGCGCGGTATCGGCGCCCTCGGGCAGCGCGACCGGCAGGTCCGACTCAAGCGTCGCGATCAGTTCCCGTCCCTGGGGGATCTCGCCGCTACGGCCCGTAATGAACCCCGCCAATACGCCTGCCGCTATCACCCCGCCGACAGTTGCCAAGGTGGCCCCTTTGCCTTCCTGCCGATAGGTTCCGTCGAGCGCAATGCGACGGCCGCCGAGTTCGAGGTGTTCGAGTTCGACATCCATTTTGCCCGACTTTCCGAAGGCGCCCCGACTGGTAAGCCAGGTAATCCGCCCGACCGCTTTCGTACCCTGCGGGATAACCACATAACCCCCCAGCATGACCGGCGCGGCCACGGTCAGGTTGAACTGGTCGCCCTCGTCCCAGCCGCGACCCTTGGTGGTGACCGTCTGCGCCATCTTCAGCGCTATCTCGGTTCCTGCTGGCAAGAACGTTTCCGGCTGCTGCGCGGCGCGGACTGCTTGGACGGCGACCGGCGCTTCGGCGCGGTCCTGAGCCACGACTGGCGCAGCAACGACGGCCGCAAACGCGGCACTGACAAAAACATACTTCATGATTCGCCCCCTTTGGAGTTCGTCCCGGCCCTATCCGGGGCGATCCCTAGGTACGAATAGACATCGAAAGGGCGTTGAAAATCCAGCGTTATTATCCTGCTTTGGCAGACGGGCAGGCTTGAGCCCGATCGCTCTCCTGTGCCCCGGGCGGGAAAAGGCCGGCGGGTGCGGCCGGCGACTTTTGCGATTGTGGCGCGCACCGGGTCGTGGCACTCAACGGCATTCGAGGGCTGGGGAGGCTGACAATGCGCAAATTCTTTACCACTACGGCTGTCGCGATCGCGATGGTGGCGATGCTGCCGCACAGTGCCTGGGCGGAACCGGCGAAGAAGGAAGACCTGCTGGTCGCGCCCGACGCGGCGCGCCACTATGTCATCAGTTCCAACGCCGGCAAGCATGGCGATATCTGGGCGTGGGAATTGCCCGATGGGTCGGCCGCCTATCGGATGTCGATGTCGCTGCGCGGATGGATCACCGAGACCGACGAGACGATCGGCTTCGATGCCGATGGCGACCCGGTCAGGATCGCCATTCGCGGCTTCACCGATTCGGGCGACGCGACCGAGAATTTCCACGTCGACGAAGACGGCGTGGCGCATTGGACGACTGCGGTCGACGAAGGATCGGCGCCGCTCGGCGACAAGCGCTACAACCCCTATGGCGGCCCGTGGCTGGCCGGCGAGCGGGATTTCGAGGCGCTCGTGGCTGCCGGCGAGGAGGGCATCGATCTGCTGCCCTCGGGCCATGCCAGCATCGATATCGGGCGATCGGTCGAGATCGACGGGCCCGACGGGCCGCAAACCGTCAAGCTGGCCTTCGTCAAGGGCTTCGGCTTTTCACCCTCGCCGGTCTGGCTCGACGCGGACAATCGGTTCTTCGGCATTTCGGGCGGCATGTCGCTGCTCCCCGCCGGTTTCGAAGCCAACGCGCAGAAGCTCAAGGAAATTCAGGAAGATGCGACCGCCGAGATGGTCGAGGAAGTCGCCCATTCCTTCCTCACCCCTGCAAATCTGACCCCGACGCTGATCGACCATGTCCTCTTGTTCGATTCGATCGCGGGCAGATATGTGCCCGATCGCGCGGTGCTGGTCGCCGACGGCAGGATCGCCCGGATCGGTGCCGCCGGTTCGCTGACCGCACCCGCCGGCGCGACCGTCATCGACGGCGCGGGCAAGACGCTGGTGCCCGGCCTGTGGGACGCGCATCGGCATGTCGGCGGCGACGACTGGAACCTGCTCCAGAATCTCGCCACCGGCATGACCAATTATCGCAGCCCGGGCTCGCTGATCGAGGATGCGCTGAGCATCGACAAGCGCCGGGCGGCGGGCGATTTGCTGGCACCCGAGGGCAAGGTCTCGGTGATCATCGACCGCAAGGATCCGCTGGCGGCGCAGGGGTCGATCACCGTGTCCTCGGTCGACGAGGCGCTTGCGGCGGTCCATCAGATCGCCGATGCGGGCCTGTGGGGGGCCAAGTTCTACACTTCGATGAAGCCCGAGTGGATCGCCCCCGCGGCGGCCGAGGCGCATAAGCTCGGCCTCCACGTCCACGGCCATATCCCGGCCGGGATGCGCCCGCTCGAAGCCGTCCGCGCCGGTTACGACGAGATCACGCACATCAATTTCATCCTGATGCAGGCGCTGCCGCAGGAGGTCGTCGACAAGGCCAATACGGCCGCGCGGCTCGAAGGTCCGGCCAAATACGGCAAGGACGTCGATCTCGATTTGCCCGAGATGAAGGCCTTCTACGCCGAACTGGCCGAACGGGGCACCTACATCGATCCGACGCTGGCGGTGTGGGAGCCGCTGATGACCTCCGACGGCAGTGCGCTGGCACCCGAATACGCGCCCTATGCCAAGGTCGCTCCGCCGGGGGTCGTGCGCGGCTGGAAGATCGCCGGCTATCCGCTGTTCGACGGGCTGACGCGCGACGATTTCCGCGCCAGCTTCGCCAAGATGGTCGGCCTGATCGGACGGCTGCACGACGCCGGCGCTCCGATCGTCGCCGGGACCGACGGCTGGGGCCTCGAGCTGGTCCGCGAGATCGAGCTTTACGAAGATGCCGGCATGACCAATGCCGAAGCGTTGCAGACGGCCACCATCGTCCCCGCGCGGCTGGTCGGAATGGACGAGGAATTCGGTTCGATCGAAGCCGGCAAGGTCGCCAATGTCGTCCTCGTCGACGGCGACGTCTCGCAGGACCTCGGCACGCTGCGCCGGGTCGAGACGGTGTTCCTCGACGGCTATCGCCTCGATGCCGATGCGCTGCGCGAGGCGAGCGGACTGTCGGGCATGCCCGAATAGGCGTCGCAGGGGGCGCCGCGGCTTGGGCGGGCGCCCCCCGTCGTTCCTACATCGTCGTCAGCTGGGCTTCGGGCAGGCCCTGCGATTCCGCCAGTTCCATCAGCTCGGCCTTGCGGGCGAGCAGCTTCTCGCCCAGCGCATCGAGATCGACCTCGGCGGCGCGCGCCTGCTGGAACATGTTGTCGCGCTCCTTTTCCTCTTCCTTGACGTGGTGCTCGATCTCTTCCTTGAGCACGGTGACCTTGGCGTCGTAGAATTCCTCGTCGGGCCCGCCGGCTGCGATCTCGTTGATCAGGACCTTCGCCCCGTCGTGTTCGACATAGGCCTCCTTGAGCAGGCTCTCGTCGATCTTGCCCTTCAGCGCGGGATAGAAGATTTCTTCCTCGATCATGGCGTGGATCTTCAGTTCGCGGCAGATTTCCTGGGCGAGCTTTTCCTTCTTCGCCTTGCCGTCGGCATTTTCATATTGCGAAAAAAGATCTTCGACCTTGCGGTGATCGCTCGCGAGAATGTGGGTGGCATCGGTATCTTTATCGTCGGGCATGGCCGTCTCCAGCTATTCTGTCCTGTCCCTCCCCGACCGCAACGGCCCGCGGCTGCCGCAGTTTCCGGGCGCATGAAAAAACCCGCCGTTACGAACGGCGGGTCTTCCGGTCCGGTCGCCCGGGATCAGGCGGTTTCGAGTTCGCCCTGCGCGACATGCGCGCCGAGCTTCGCGATCAGCGCCTTGCTGAAGGCGGGGATGTCGTCGGGGTTGCGGCTGGTGATGAGATTGCCGTCCTCGGCGACCTCGCGATCGACCACGCTGGCGCCGGCATTCCTCAGATCGGTGCGGACCGATGGCCAACTGGTCACGGTCTTGCCCTTGACCAGATCGGCCTCGACCAGCAGCCAGGGCCCGTGGCAGATCGCCGCGATCGGCTTGTCGGCCATGCCGAATTCGCGCACGATCGCGACCGCGCGTTCGTTCATCCGCAGAATGTCGGGGTTCATCTGGCCGCCGGGCAGCAGCAGTGCATCATATTCGGCACAGTTGTCTATCTCGTCGACCGTCTTGTCGACCTTGACGCTGTCGCCCCAATTCTTCTGGTTCCAGCCCTTGATTTCGCCGCTTTCGAGGCTGACGACGACGGTTTCGATGCCGGCCTTCTCGAGATTGGCCTTGGGCTTGGTCAGTTCCGATTGCTCGAAGCCGTCGGTGGCGAGGATCATTACGCGTTTCGTCATGGGTTGCTCCTTGTTTGGAATTGCCCTTGCAACGTGTGGGGAAAGCGCACCGTTCCGTTCTGTTAGCTGGACCGTGGCGGTGATAGGGCAGGGCGCATGGCCATTCTGGAAGACGAAAAAGATCCCTTCGACGAGATCGTCGACGCCCCCTTCGATGCGGCGCTGTCCGAGCGCTATCTGGTCTATGCGCTGTCGACCATCACCGCGCGCTCGCTGCCCGACCTGCGCGACGGGCTGAAGCCGGTCCACCGCCGGCTGCTGTGGGCGATGCGCCAGTTGAAGCTCGATCCCGCCAGCGCCTTCAAGAAATCGGCGCGCGTGGTCGGCGACGTGATCGGCAAGTATCACCCGCATGGCGATGCCAGCGTCTACGATGCCATGGTCCGGCTGGCGCAGGATTTCGCGCTGCGTTATCCGCTGGTCGAGGGGCAGGGCAATTTCGGCAACATCGACGGCGATAACGCCGCCGCCTACCGCTATACCGAGGCGCGGCTGACCAGGACCGCGTTGCGGCTGATGGAGGGGCTCGACGAAGGCACGGTCGAATTCGTCCCGACCTACAATGGCGAGGAGCAGGAGCCGGAGATATTCCCCGGCCTGTTCCCCAATCTGCTCGCCAACGGCGCCAGCGGCATCGCGGTCGGCATGGCGACCAACATCCCGAGCCACAATGTCGCCGAGATCATCGATGCCACGCTCGAGGTGATCGACAATCCGCATGTCGAGCACGCGCGGCTGATGGAATTGTTCAAGGGGCCCGATTTCGCCACCGGCGGGATCGTCGCCGAGAGCGCTGCGACCGTCGCCGCAGCCTATGAAACCGGGCGCGGATCGTTCCGCGTGCGCGGGCGGTTCCGCGCGGCGGAAGCCGACCGGGCGGAGGATCGCGAGGCGGGCATCGAACGGCTCGGCGGCGGGCAGTGGCAGCTGGTGATCAGCGAGATTCCCTATCAGGTGCAGAAGGGCCGGCTGATCGAACAGATCGCCCAGGCGATCGCCGATCGCAAGCTGCCGATCCTCGAGGACGTCCGCGACGAGAGCGACGAGGCGATCCGCATCGTGCTGGTCCCGCGCAGCCGCAACGTCGATCCCGAGCTGCTCAAGGAAAGCCTCTACAAGCTGACCGATCTCGAGACCCGCTTCGGGCTCAACCTCAACGTGCTCGATGCCCATCGCACGCCGATGGTGATGGGGCTGAAGGAGCTGCTCAACAACTGGATCGCCAGCCAGATCGACATTCTCCAGCGCCGCAGCCGCCATCGGCTCGATCAGATCGCGCGGCGGCTCGAACTGGTCGAGGGCTATATCGTCGCCTTTCTCAATCTCGACCGGGTGATCGAGATCATCCGCTACGAAGACGAACCGAAAGCCGTCATGATGGCGGAATTCGCGCTCACCGACCGCCAGGCCGAAGCGATCCTCAACATGCGCCTGCGCAGTTTGCGCAAGCTCGAGGAAATGCAGCTGCGTCAGGAAAAGGACGATCTGCTCAAGGAGCAGGACGAACTCGAGAAGCTGCTCGGTTCGCCGGCCCGCCAGCGGACCCGGCTCAAGCGCGAATTGAACCAATTGCGCAGGGAGTACGGCGAGGATACCGCGCTCGGCGCGCGTCGGACGACCATCGAAGAGGCCGCTCCGGCGGTCGAATTCAGCATGGACGCGATGATCGAGAAGGAGCCGGTGACGGTGATCCTGTCGCAGAAAGGCTGGATCCGCGGGGCCAAGGGCCACCTGCCGCTCGACCAGGAATTCAAGTACAAGGAAGGCGATGGGCCGGGCTTCGTGTTCCATGCCCAGACCACCGACAAGCTGTTGCTGGCGGCGGACGACGGGCGTTTCTTCACGCTCGGCGCGGACAAGCTGCCCGGCGCCCGCGGCTTCGGCGAACCGGTGCGCAACACGCTCGACATCGATACCGGCGCCACGATCGTCGCGGTCCTCGTCCACCGGCCGGGACAGCGCCTGCTGCTCGCCGCCGACAGCGGCAAGGGGTTCGGAACGACCACCGACGAACTGCTCGCCGAAACCCGCAAGGGACGGCAGGTGGTCAATCTCAAGGGCGGGGCGAAGCTCGTCGTGGCCAGGCCGATCGGGCCGGGGCACGACCATGTCGCGGTGGTGGGCGACAACCGCAAGCTGGTGGTCTTCAATCTCGAGGAACTGCCCGAACTCACCCGCGGGCAGGGGGTCGCGTTGCAGCGTTACCGCGACGGCGGGTTGGCCGATGCCACGACCTTCCGGCTCGAGGACGGCCTGAGCTGGACCATGGGCGGCAAGGAAGGCCGCACCCGGACCGAACCGGACATGTGGCAGTGGAAGGTCGCGCGCGGCGGGGCGGGGCGCATGCCGCCGCAGGGCTTCCCCCGCGACAACCGCTTCTGAAACTGCCGCCTTCGCCAGCGGCCGGGCATCTGAGGGGCACCGGGCGCGCATGAAAAAGGCCAGCAACGGTGTCCCGTTGCCGGCCTCCTTGCGACCCTGAAAAAGGGCTCAGGGCAAGCTATTCGCCGGCGCCGTCCGCGGCCGGAGCCGACTGCGCCAGCGCCGCATCGATCTGCGCATTGGTGAGCAGGGCAGTGAGGCCGTTGGGTCCGGCGGCGAAATGTTCGCGCAGCAGCGTGACCTTGTTCGTCTCGTCGCCGCCGCGGGCAATGATGACGTTATCGCCATTGATCTCGAGCACGGTGCCGAGCGGCGCATTCTTCGCCGTGACGACATTGGCGCCGACGACCAGCGCGGCGTCGCGCGCTGCGATCGCCTGCTGTTTTGCCTGCTGCAGCATGCCGACGATCTGCGCCTTGGTGGCGTTGAGCGAGGCACCCTTTTCGCCCGCGCCGAACGAGGCGGCGGGAACCGGGGCCTTCATCCCGTCGACGACGAGGATCGCGGTGTCGCCCTGGACCGATTCGACGGTGCCGATTTCCATTCCGTCATTGCCGTAGACGGTCGCGCCGGCGGTGACCGCGGCGGCGGCATCCTGCGCGACGGCCATGGTCGGCGCAACGGCGGCGGTGGTAGCAAGGGCGACGGCGGCAAGCGCCAGTTTCGCGGTTTTCATAGATTTACTCCGGGACTTGTCGTTCAACACACGCGGTCTCCCCACGCGCGAGAACGCATCGAGACCGACCAGAATGGAAAGCGGGAATGGACCTGCATCACCCGCAACGTCCCCCAGACGGGGGAGCAGACACTCTATTCCATGGGGCGCCGTGCTTGGCAACCTTGCGGCTCTTATGCTGCATTGCACCTTAAGGCAGGCTGAAGCCGCCCGGCCAGCGGCGTTCAGCGATCCCGCAGTGCGTCATCGAGCAATTGCTCGACCCGCTCGCGCGGCGGGAAACCTTCGCTCACCCAGCGCTTCTCGAGTGCCTGGAGGATCCGCGCCACCTCGGGCCCCCGGTCGACGCCGCGGGCGACGATCTCGCCGCCCTTGAGCGGAAAGACCGGGCTCTCCCACCCGTCGAGCGGCGCGGGGTCGGACCCGGTCAGCAGCAGACGGTCGATCGCGCAGGCGCGCCCGACCTCATAGGCCAGCGCGCGCGCGCGGGCACCGTCGGCCGCATCGCGCCGGGCGGCGCAGGTGAGCCGGTCGCGCTGGCTGCGCGATAGCCGCAGGCGGGCGGAGACGGTTTCGGCCACCGGCGCAAGCGGCGGGATCAGTGCCGCGAGCCGGCGGATGGGATCGGCGGCGATCCCGCTCGCGCGCTCGGCCGCCACCAATTCGGCGAGCGCCACGGCCTCGCGCTTCCCGCATTCGGGCAGCACCATCTGCAACACCCCCAGCGCGCGCATGCGGACGATCGTGGCCGAGGGATCGGCGAGGGCGAGCAGGTTCTGCAATTCCCACCCCACGCGTTCGCGGCTGAGCCCCTTCAATGTCGGCGCGAGCTTGCTGCACGCCGCGCTGGCCGCCTCGTCCCAGCCATCGGCAAAGCGCGTGGCGAAGCGGAAATAGCGCAGGATGCGCAGGTGATCTTCCTCGATCCGCGTCTCGGGATCGCCGATAAATCGCACACGATGCGCGGCGAGATCATCGAGCCCGCCGAAATAGTCGCTGATCTCGAGGGTGAGCGGATGCGCGTAAAGCGCGTTGATGGTGAAATCGCGCCGCGCCGCATCGTCCTTCCAGTCCTGGCTGAAGGCGATCGTCGCGCGCCGCCCGTCGGTCGCGACATCGCGCCGCAGCGTGGTGATCTCGACATTGCCGTCATCGAGAATCGCGGTGACCGTCCCGTGATCGATTCCCGTGGGCACGGTGCGGATGCCGGCGTCCTTGCACCGGTCGATCACCGTGGCGGGCAGGTGGCGCGTGGCCGCATCGATATCGTGGCTGGGATAGCCGAGCAGCGTGTCGCGCACGCAGCCGCCGACCCAGCGCAGTTCCGCAGGGCCGAGCGCCTCGACCAGCCGCGCCAGGCTTGCGCGGCGAGTCCAGTCGGTTTCGGGCAGGCGTTCAGTCATCGTCCGCTGCGATCCAGGCGATGCGGCGCGACAGGTTCCAGCAAATCGCGGCGGTCACCCCCCATATCCGATAACCGTCGTGATCCATCTCGAGATAGTTGCGCATCGCCCCTTTCCAGAACACCGAATTGCGGTTCCATTGCGATGCATCCATCAGCTTGTCGAGCGGGCATTCGAACCAGCTCTCCACTTCGCGCGCATCGGGCCTGACGACCAGATCGGCAGGCACGGTGGCGAGCACCGGGGTGATGTCGAAGCCGGTGCCGGTCTGGTAACGGTCGGTGGTGCCGATCACGCGCACCCGATCGCGCGGAATATGCAGTTCCTCCCATGCCTCGCGCAGCGCGGCCTCGATCGCGTCCTCGCCATGGTCGAGCTTGCCTCCGGGAAAGGCGACCTGGCCCGGATGGTCGCGCATGGTCCGCGGACGCTGGGTCAGGATGACGGTCGGATCGGCGCGTTCGGTCACCGCGATCAGCACCGCGGCATCGGCGGTGCGGTCGGCATCGGCAAAGCGCGCATCGGACATGAGCTCGCCGGCATCGCGCGCATGGCCCTGCTCGAACAATTCGGTCAGCCGGTCGAAGACGGCGCTCATGCCGGCAGCAGGCTGAAGGTCGCGCCACCGCTCGCCACGGTCCAGTCCTCGCCCCGCTCGAGCGCGATCATGGCCAGCTGTTCGTAGGTCGAGCGGTTGAGCCGCGCCTCGCACCCGCGGCGCACGGCAACGTAGAGCGCGGGAGCATCCGCGGCTCCCGCGGCGCGGATCGGATGGTCGGGCCCGGCCACGACCAGCTCGTCGGTGTTGAGGCGGAAGGCGAGATCGCCCTCGACTTCGCCGACGTCGGTGGCGACGAAGCAGGCGTCCTCGACGTCGATGCGCAGCTTCTGATAGGGCACCACCAGCCAGTAGCTGCCATCGCTTTCGCGCGTCAGCAGGCCGGCGAAGGCGCGGACCATGGCGGGGCGGGCAATGGCGCTGCCCTCGTGATACCAGGTCCCGTCGGCGGCGATCCGCATATGGCTCTCGCCCACGCTTTCGGGCGCCCATCGTTCGACCGGCGGGAGCTTGCGCGCGGCGACCGCCTCGGCGATTTCGGCGAGGCTCATGCCGGCAAGTTCGGGGGGAGGGACGTAGGGCACGGATGGCCGATGCCAGATGCCTCGCGCCGACTCAATCCTTGCCGGGCCGTGCCGCGGCGACGAGCCGCGCCGTCAGCCCCAGGGGCCGAGCATGCCTTGCCCCGGCAGCACCGCGGGATTGCCCGTCCGCGCCAGCAGGCGGTGGCGCTCGAACGGGCCGGGGCAGTGCCAGCCGCCGGTATGGTCCGCGACGAAGCCCCAGCGACCGTAGTATTCGGGATCGCCGATCATCACCTGCGGCAGCGGCGCGGCGCCGGCCTCGAAACCTGCGTCGACCGCGCCCAGGCTCGCCCCCATCAGCGCCTTGCCGAAGCCTTCGCCCTGCCGCCCCGGCATGACCGCGACCGGACCGACCATGATCATCGGATGCGGGCGTCCCTGCGGATCGGTCAGCGCGACCGGCCACAGCTGGATGCTTCCCGCGAGATAATCGTCGTCGTCGAGCGCCGCGAAGCTGAGCGTCTCGAGCCAGGCGGTCCCGGTGCGGATGCGATAGGCGGTGCGCGCGTGCCGGCCTTCGCCGAAGGCGGCGTCGAGCAGTTCCTCGACCAGCGCCGGGTCGATCGCCGAAAGGGGGAGGAGGCTCGCCATGGGCCGCGCCGATTAGTGCGGCGCGGGGGCCAAGTCGACCAATTTCACCTTAGCCCGGGCGAAGCTCCAGCAGCCGCCCGCGCTCGCCGTCCTCGATCACCCACAGCGCTCCGTCGGGCCCCTCGACCACCGACCGGATCCGATCGCCGAGGTCGTAGCGGGCGGCTTCGTGCGCGTCCTCGCCGTCGGTCGCCACACGGATCAGGGCCTTGGTCTTGAGCCCGGCGATCAGCAGATCGCCCGTCCAGGGGAACAGCGAGCCCGAATAGAAGGTCATGGCGCCGGGGGCGATCACCGGGGTCCAGCTGAGCGCAGGCTTGGCGAAGCCGTCGTCGGCGGAGTGATCGGGAATGTCCGAGCCGTCGTAGTCGATCCCGTTCGATCGGACCGGCCATCCGTAGTTCGCTCCCGCCCGAACGAGATTGAGCTCGTCGCCGCCTTTGGGCCCGTGCTCGACTTCCCACAGCCGCCCCTGCGCATCGAAATCGAGGCCGAGGATGTTGCGGTGCCCCCAACTCCAGATCTGGTTCGAAGGGCTGCCGCGATCGGCCAGCGGATTGCCCGGGGCGGGCACGCCGTCGAGAGTCAGCCGCACGATCGTGCCGAGCGTGTTCGAAGTGTCCTGGGCGGGGTCGCCCTTCTGCCGTTCGCCGCTGGCGATGAAGAGGTATTTCTCATCCGGGCTCACCGTGATGCGGTGCGAATAATGACCGCGGCCCGTCACCTTGGGCTGCTGCCGCCAGATCACGCGCAGATCGCGGATTTCGCAGCTCTGGTGGTCCTCGCACACCAGCCGCCCCTTGCCGACCGCCGCGCCGCGCCTGTCGCCTTCTCCGGCTTCGGCCCAGCTCAGATAGATCGTGCGCGGGGTCAGCGTCGGCGCGGCCTCGCTCTGCAGGAAGGCAATGTCGCCCAATCCGCCCTGTCCGCCGTAGTCGACTTTGGGGACCCCCGAGACCAGGATCGCACGGTCGCGATTGCCGGTTTCGACCCCGCGGATCGCGCCGGATTTCTCGGTCACGAACAGCACCGCGGTGCCGGGGACGAACGCGGCGGCCCAGGGTTCTTCGAACTGCCCGTGTTCGGTAATGGCGAAGCCGTCGACCGCGTCGGCTGCCGCGGTCGATGTCGCCGACGCCGCCGGAACCGGGGTGGAAGGGCTTTCCCCAGACGAAGCGCTCCCGCAGCTTGCGCAGAGCAGCATGGCGGGTAGGGTGGCGGCAAGGATCGGATAGTGTCGCATGTTTTGTTCAATTCCTGAGAAGGGACTCGGTGCCGCGCCACTGACGGTCGGGGTCGACGAAGCCGGCCGCGGCCCGCTCGCCGGACCGGTTGTGGCGGCAGCGGTGGTGCTGTGCAAGCCGTGTCCCGCCGGGCTCGACGATTCGAAGAAGCTGTCGCGCGACAGGCGGGCTGCGCTCGAGCCGCGCATCCGCGCGCGCTGCGCCTGGGGAATCGGAGTGGTCGAGGTCGACGACATCGATCGGCTCAATATCTTCGGCGCGACCATGCTGGCGATGACGCTGGCGGTCGGGCGGCTGGTCGATGCGCTCGGCTGCGAGCCCGAGGCGGTGCTGGTCGACGGCAATCTGACCCCGCACCGGCGGCAGCAGGAGTGGCGCTGGGCGCAGGCGCGGCCGATCGTCGGTGGCGATGCGAAGGAGAAGTGCATCGGCGCCGCCTCGATCCTGGCCAAGGAATACCGCGACCGGATGATGCGCGATGCCGCGACGCACCACCCGCATTACGGATGGGACCGCAACGCCGGCTACGGCACGCCCGAGCATCTCGAGGCCTTGCGCCTCTACGGGCCCACTTCGCTGCACCGGCGCAGCTTCGCGCCGGTGGCGCAGATGGCGCTGCTGTGATCCGGGCCGTTCCTCCGCGATAGAGTCCTCCGCGCCACACCGCATGATGTTGAGTCCGGCGTTTCGCAGGGGACTCAATATCTTGTTGCGGGCACCTTCTGTTCCTTCCAGCCCGCTGCCGGGCCACCCGATCCCCCCGTCGCTTTGCGCTTGACGGCGAGTCCGCTTGGACTCACCCTGTGGATAAGTGACGACAGGGGACGAATGATGGGGGTCATAGAGGCCACGAAGATTGGCGCGAAAGCGCTTGATAATGCAGTTGAATTGCCGATCGGCCGGATTCTCGACGGGGATTGCGTCGAAGCCATGCGTGCGATTCCGACCGCTTCGGTCGATCTGGTTTTCGCCGATCCGCCCTACAATCTCCAGCTCGGCGGCGACCTCAATCGGCCCGACGGCAGCCATGTCGATGCGGTGACCGACGAGTGGGACCGGTTCGACAGTTTCAAGACCTACGACGATTTCACCCGCGCCTGGCTGACCGAGGCGAAACGCGTGCTCAAGCCCGATGGCGCGCTGTGGGTGATCGGCAGCTATCACAACATCTACCGCGTCGGCGCGATCCTGCAGGATCTCGGCTTCTGGATCCTCAACGACATCGTCTGGCGCAAGTCGAACCCGATGCCCAATTTCCGCGGCACGCGCTTCACCAATGCGCATGAGACGCTGATCTGGGCGAGCCAGGGTGAGAAGGCGAAATACCATTTCAACTATCGCGCGATGAAGACGCTGAACGACGAGCTGCAGATGCGCAGCGACTGGGTCCTGCCGATCTGTTCGGGCGGCGAGCGGCTCAAGCAAGGCGGGCACAAGGTCCATCCGACGCAGAAGCCCGAGGCGCTGCTGTACCGCGTGCTGCTGGCGACCACCGAGCGCGGCGACGTGGTGCTCGATCCCTTCTTCGGCACCGGGACGACCGGCGCGGTGGCCAAGCGGCTCGGCCGCCAATGGATCGGCTGCGAACGCGAAGGCGCCTATCGCGAAGCCGCGACGCGGCGGATCGAAAAGGAACTGCCGCTCGACGAGAGCGCCCTGACCACCATGCAGGCGGGCCGCAGCGCCCCCAAGGTGGCCTTCGGCGCGCTGGTCGAAAACGGCATGGTCGCGCCGGGAACGCAGCTGTTCGACAAGCAGCGCCGCTGGACCGCCACGGTGCGCGCCGACGGCTCGCTCGCCTGCGGCAGGCAGACCGGCTCGATCCACGGCCTCGGCAAGGAATTGCAGGGCGCGCCGAGCTGCAACGGCTGGACCTTCTGGCATTTCGACAACGGCGGCGCGATCGTCCCGCTCGACGCGGCCCGCCAGCTCTACCTGCTGGCGGTCGAGGACTGAGCGCGGCGCGGACCCGATCGGTGGCGGACGAATGAAGCGCAAAGCGGAAGATTTCGCATTTCTGCCAATCCTTTACGGTCCGGTAAGCCATTTTGCCTAGGACCCAGGCCAGTAAGGAGTGAAGCGACTTGATTTAACTAGCCTATGAGAGCCGGGCAGCGAGTGCGCTGACTTCCGAAGAGGTCTTCAAGATCATCGAAACCTCGGCCAGGAACAATCTGAGAGACGATCTCACCGGGTTTCTGATCTTTGCGGAAGGCCGCTTTTTCCAGGTCCTCGAAGGCCCCCGGGCCGCGGTGGATGCGCTTCTCTCGAGGCTGGGCGAGGACGACCGGCATTCGCGCATCGACGTCGTCAGCCGCAAGGAGATCGACGAGCGCGCCTTCCCCAGATGGCGGATGAAGCGCATCAAGCCCGATGCCACACTGCTGTCTTCGCCCGATGGCAGCGCGTTAATCGAGACCATTCCGTCGCACCTGAAGCGGGCGGTGACCGGCTTCCTCGCAGCTTCGATCGCTACGGGCGCACGGGTCTAGCGCGCCGCCATCCCCGATCCGCGCGATCGGCGGTCGGCGAGCAATCACTCCGCCTTCCCTGTTTTCGCCTTCTTCCACGGCAGGCGTCCTTCGATCTCCATCTCGAGACTGAAGCTCAGGAAGGTCCGGATGGCGACGATCCCGCCGAGGACTGCGACGCTCGCCAGAGTGGGCTCTATCGCCACGGTATTGATGATGTCAGCCGCGACGAGAAATTCGAGGCCGAGCAAAATGGCGCGCCCGAGACTGGAGCGGACGTTGGCCACCGCCTGCTGCCGATCGTAACCGCTGAAAAAGCGGTAGAGGAACAGCGACAGCGTTCCAAACGCGCCCACCGCGATGATGCCGACCCCGGTCAGTTCGATGACGCGCGTGACCAGCCGTGCGGTCTCGATTGCAAAACTGTCGATCATGCAAGCTCGCCTCCGCTCGTGCATGTAGAAGACCGATGAGCCGCCGCGCTTGTTCCCCCTCTGCGGACGGCTGTGGTGCGCCGGGCGCCCCGGCGATGCGTCACAATCGGGCTGCGCGGTTGAGGCTGTCCTACATCGCATCTTCGCGCTACGACCGCGGCCATGATCTCGCGCCAGCCTCTCGCAAGCCGTTCCGCCTCGCGTCCGGGCCGCCGGTCGCGGCGCACGCACGTGGTGTCACCTTCGTGCAACCTTCGGCGCTCTCCGCGGGGCGGGCGCGGTGCACTGGCGCGATCCCGTGACGCGTCCAAGCGAGCATGATCGGACCATGACCCAGCAGGTCTACATCCGCCCGATCGGCTTCGTTCCGGGCCCGCAGAGCGAGCATGGCAACGCCGTGCGGCTGGCGGGCGGGATGGTCTATGCCAGCCGCTTCGCGGTGATCCTGCGCCGCGGCGGGGCGGTGGTCGAGCGCTGGCTCGCCGCGCCCGACAGCATGGCCGAGACGCTCGGCCGGCTACCTGAAGCGCTCGGTGCCGAGGCCGAGGCGCAATGGGCCAATCTCACGCTTGCGCATCCGCCGCTCGAACTGGGCGCGCGGACCGTCCGGTTCGACCAGCCGCAGATCATGGGCATCCTCAACGTCACCCCCGACAGCTTCAGCGACGGCGGGCGTTTCCTCGACGACCGCGAGGCCGGGCGCGCCCATGCCGCGGCCATGGTCGAGGCCGGGGCCGCGATCCTCGACGTCGGCGGCGAAAGCACGCGGCCCGGAGCCAGGCCGCTGTGGGAAGGCGACGAGATCGCCCGCGTCGTTCCCGCGGTCGAAGCCTGCGCGGCGATGGGCGCGGCGGTCAGCGTGGACACGCGCAAGGCGGCGGTGATGGAAGCCGCGCTCGAAGCCGGCGCGCATCTGGTCAACGACGTCAGCGGGTTGGCGCATGATCCGCGCAGCGCCGAGGTGGTGGCGAAGGCCGGCTGCCCGGTGGTGCTGATGCATGCCCCGGGCGCGGCGGGCGACGATCTCCACGCCGGTGCGGACTACGACGATGTCGTCTTCGCGGTGTTCGATGCCCTGCGCGCGCGCCGCGATGCGGCGATCGAGGCGGGCATCGCGGGGCCGAGGATCCTGCTCGATCCGGGCATCGGATTCGGCAAGAGCCTCCAGCACAATTGCGCGCTGATCAATGCGCTGCCGCTGTTCCATGCGCTTGGCCATCCGCTGCTGCTGGGGGCCAGCCGCAAGCGGATGATCGGTGCCCTGTCGAACGAAGCGCCGGTCGAACAGCGGCTCGGCGGGAGCGTGGCGCTGGCCCTGGAAGGCATGCGCGCGGGCATCCAGCTGCTGCGGGTCCACGATGTCGCCGAGACGGTCCAGGCGCGCAATGTCTGGCGCGGATTGCGCGATGCCGCGCTGACCGATTTCGCCGACTTGCCGGGCTAGCCGGGCGAGGCCGCCGAGCCTGCCAGCAGGCCGCCGTCGAGCGTCAGTTCGGCGCCGGTCATATAGGCGCTTTCGGGCGCGGCGAGATAGACGCATAGCGCCGCCACTTCCTCGACCGTGCCGAAGCGCTTGAGCGGCGTGTCGGCGACCAGCGCGGCCATCCTGGCGTCGCGGTCGGGCCCTTCGCCCAGCATCGGCTCCCAGATCCCCGTGAGGATCGCGGCCGGGTGGACCGAATTGCAGCGGACCGGCCAGCCTTGCTGCGCGGCATAGAGCGCGACCGATTTGGAATGGTTGCGGATCGCCGCCTTGCTCGCGGCATAGGCGGCCGCGCCGGGAATCCCGACCAGCCCCGAGCGCGACGACATGTTGATGATCGAGCCGCTGCGCCCCGAAGCCGCGCCTGCCTTCATCGCCCGCAATGCATAGCGGCAGCCGAGGAAGCAGCCGTCGGTGTTGACCGCGTGGACGCGGTGCCATTCGGCGAGGCTGGCGTGTTCGGGATCGTGCGCGGCGGGGCCATCCTCGAAGCCGGTGATGCCGGCGTTGTTGACCAGCACGTCGATCGCGGGGAAGGCCTCGGCCAGCGAATCCCACTGGGCCTCGCTGGCGACGTCGAGACGGTGGAAGCTGCAACCGAGCTCGGCAGCCGCCCGCCTTCCTTCTTCGGCATCGATGTCGGTGAGCACGACCCGCGCGCCCTCGGCGCGGAAGGCGGCGCAGACCGCCTTGCCGATGCCGCGCGCCGCGCCGGTAACCACGCAGAGCATGTCCTCGAGCTTGGGCATCGTTACCTCGGGCTGGCCGGTGCAGGGCTGCCCGAACATGCCGGGCTCACGCCGCGTTGTCGATGCCCAGTTCGGAAAGCTTGCGGTACAGCGTCGAACGGCCGATGCCGAGCCGGCGCGCGACTTCGGTCATTCTCCCGCGGTAATGGCCGATGGCGAGGCGGATGATGTCGGCTTCGATTTCCTCGAGCGCGCGCAGGTTTCCGTCCTCGGTATAGAGCAGCGCGCCGAGACCCCGGGCCCTGCTTTCGGCCCGGTCGGGGTGCTCGCCGAGCAGTTCGGCGAGCTGCGGAAAGCTCGCCGCCGTCAGCGCTTCGCCGTCGCAGAACACCGCCGCGCGAAAGAGCACCGCCTGCAGCTGGCGCACGTTGCCCGGCCAGTCGTAGGCTTCGAGCAGCGCCAGCGCGCTGTCGGCGATCGAGTGATGGATCAGCCCCGGCTGCTCGCCGATGCGCGAGAGGAAATAGCGTGTCAGCGCGGGAATGTCGCCGAGCCGGTCGCGCAGCGCGGGCATGGCGATCCGCGTGGCCGCAAGCGGCGTCAGCAGCGCCTGCGAGAATTCGCCCGCGGCGACCAGTTCGTCGAGCGGCAGGTCGCTCGCGGCGATGATCCGCACGTCGATGCGGAAGCCGTGCGCCGCCCCGGTCGGGCGGACGATGCCGCTCGAGAGCACCTCGGCGAGGCGGTCCTGCTGGGCGAGATCCATGCGGTCGATGTCGTCGAGGATGATGGTTCCGCCGTCGCAATATTCGAGCAATCCGGTCTGCCGGTCGAAGGCGCCGGCAAAGGCACCCTTCTCGTGGCCGAACAGCGCCGATTCGAGCGATGTCGACGGCATGCCGCCGCAATGGACCAGCCGCATCGGCGCCTTCGAGCGCGGTGCTCGAGGCGTGCATCGCGCGCATCAGCATTTCCTTGCCGGTGCCGCGCTCGCCTTCGACGAGCACGTGATTGTGGCCGCGCGCCGCCGTCGCCGCCTTGGCCAGCGCGGTGCGGAAGGGCGCGGCAGTGCCGACCATCGCCTCGAATTCGACGGGGTGCGGCAGCTTCTCGGTGAGCGGCTGCAGTTCGGCGCGGTGGCGTTCGGTCCGTGTCGCGCTGACGAGCGCCTGCAGCAGGCGATCGGGACCGACCGGCTTGATCAGATAGTCGGTCGCGCCCGCGCGCATCGCCTCGACCGCGAGCAAGGGCGAGGTGCTGGCGGTGAGCATCAGCAAGGGGATATCTGCGCGGCAGCGCGCGCAGCGTGCGGATCAGTTCGCACACCTGGTCGCCGGGAACCCGCTGGTCGAGCAGGATGGCCGAGGTCTCGGCTCCCGCCGGCGCGGCGAGCGCGGCGAGCGCGGCTTCGCCCGAAGCCATGCTGGTGGTGCGCCAGCCCTCGCGCGCGGCCAGCGCGGCGAGGAACCGGGTCTGCGCCGGGTCGTCGTCTATCAGCATCAGCAGGCGGTTGTCCTGTGTCGCCATATCGTCCGTCTGGCCCCTCGGTTCGCGGAGCGATGGCGCGCCCCTTCTGCCCAGGGCCTAGCCGAAATCGGTAAAGACCCGATTAAGCCTGTTTCGCGGGGGTTAGCCGTCAGCGGGGCTTGAGCGGGCGCTGCGGGCGCGATAGACCGCCTTTCCGAAACACATTCCTAACGGGGAACGCACGCATGGATTCCGCCAACGACATGAAGGCACACAGCCGGACCTATTCGTCCTTCATCGGCCTGCTCAAATGGACGATCCCGCTGATCGCCATCGTGGCCGCCATCGTCGTCCTGCTGATCTCCGACTAGTCGCGCGATGCGCATCGCGGTGCTGAAAGAGCGCGCTCCCGGCGAAGACCGGGTCGCGCTGACGCCCGAGACGGCGAAGAAATTCGCGGCGCTGGGCGCGACGGTCGCGGTTGAGGAAGGCGCCGGGCTCGGCGCCTCGATAAGCGATGCGGCCTATCGCGAGGCGGGGGCCGAGGTCGTCCCCGCGTCCCGCGCGGTCGAAGGTGCCGATATCGTGCTCGGCGTGCAGGCGCCCGAGCTGGCGGCGCTCGCCGGCGCGAAGCCGGGCGCCTGGGTGGCCGCCACTTTCGATCCGTTCGGCAATGGCGAACTGGTCGAGGCCTATGCCAGCGGCGGCTTCGAGGCGCTGGCGATGGAGTTCATGCCGCGCATCACCCGCGCGCAGAGCATGGACGTGCTCTCGAGCCAGTCGAACCTCGCCGGCTACAAGGCGGTGCTGACCGCGGCGAACCTCTACGGCCGGGCCTTTCCCATGATGATGACCGCCGCGGGGACCGTCCAGGCGGCGCGGGTCTTCGTCATGGGGGTGGGCGTCGCCGGTCTCCAGGCGATCGCCACCGCCAAGCGGCTCGGGGCGCAGGTCAGCGCGACCGACGTGCGATCGGCCACGCGCGAACAGATCCAGTCGCTCGGCGCCAAGCCGATCTTCGTCGAGGCGGTCGAAGGGATCGAGGGCGAGGGTTCGGGCGGCTATGCCACCGAGATGAGCGAGGAATACCGCAAGGCGCAGGCCGAGCTGGTGAGTGCGCATATCGCCAAGCAGGACATCGTCGTCACGACCGCGCTGATCCCGGGCAAACCCGCCCCGCGGCTGATCTCGGACGCGCAGATCGCCAGCATGAAGCCGGGCAGCGTGATCTTCGATCTGGCGGTGGCGCAAGGCGGCAATGTCGAAGGCTTCGGCGGCCGACGAGGTGGTCGAGAAGCACGGCGTCAGGATCGTCGGCTATTCCAATACCGCCGGCCATCTCGCCGCCGACGCCTCGGCGCTGTTCGCGCGCAACCTCTACAATTTCCTCTCCGCCTTCTGGGATGCCGAAGCCGGCCGCCCGGTGCTCGACGAGGAGATCGGCGGTGCGGTACGGCTGACGCAGGGTGGCAAGGTCGTGAACGAGAGGTTGGCACCGACCAGATCCTCCCCCGCTGGGGGAGGTGGCAGCGCGTAGCGCTGACGGAGGGGGACCATGGAAGACCACACGGCAAAAGCTCTTGAAAATGCCAAGCGCCTGCGTCGTGAAATGTCGCTACCCGAAATCCTTCTGTGGCAACAGGCTCGCGGGGCGAGCCGCAGGGGTCAAATTCCGGAAGCAGCATCCGCTCGGCAATTTCGTGCTGGATTTCTACCGTGCGTCCAAGCGCGTAGCCATAGAGGTCGACGGCAGTGGCTCATGATATGGGTGACCGTCCCCAGTAAAGACCGAAATGCGCGATGCTTGGCTTGATGATGCAAGGCGATCGAAGTCGCTGAGAGTTCTCGCTTCCGACGTGCTCGCACGATCGCCACCGCGACAGCCGAAGCCCTCCTTGCCTATTGCGCCGACAGGCCCCCTCCGTCAGCCGCTGGCGCGGCTGCCACCTCCCCCAGTGGGGGAGGATTTTCGGGAGCGCACAAGCTGATGGATTTCATTTCGATCCTGTCGATTTTCGTGCTGGCGTGTTTCGTCGGCTATTACGTGGTCTGGTCGGTCACGCCCGCGCTGCACACGCCGCTGATGGCGGTGACCAATGCGATCTCCAGCGTGATCGTCGTCGGCGCGCTGATCGCGGCGGCGGGGGCGGGAACGCCGGTGGCGAAATGGCTTGGCCTGCTCGGCGTGGTGCTGGCGAGCGTCAACATCTTCGGCGGCTTTGCGGTCACCGCGCGGATGCTGGCGATGTACAAGAAGAAGGAGAAGAAGTGATGGCGCGCTTCCTCTCCCGTCCGTCGGTCCCGTCGGAGCGAGGCGACGCAGTCGCTGACGCCAATCCGGAAGCGCCGCGCTCTGGATCGCTTCGCTGCGATTGCAGCGACGGCCTTCTTTGCCGCGCCAGCCAACGCCTCCACCGGCGAGGCGGTCAACCCCTGGGTCGCGCTCGCCTATCTGGTCGCGGGCGTGTTCTTCATCCTCGCGCTGCGCGGCCTGTCCAGCCCCTCGACCAGCCGGACGGGCAACCGCTTCGGCATGGCGGGCATGCTGATCGCGGTGGTCACTACGCTGGTGACGCATTTCCCCATGCGCGAGGATTGGACGGCACACGACGCCGTCAGCGTGACGATCGACGGCACCACCGCGCTGGAAATCTTCGCCGCCATCGCGATCGGCGCGATCATCGGGCTGACGGTCGCGCGACGCATCGCGATGACCGCAATGCCCGAACTGGTCGCGGCCTTCCATTCGCTGGTCGGACTCGCCGCGGTCCTGGTGGGCTGGGCGGCCTACCTCAATCCCGGCGCATTCGGCATTCTGGGAAGCGACGGCATCCCAGCGGTCAGCAAGGTCGAGATGGGGCTCGGCATTGCCATCGGCGCGATAACCTTCTCCGGGTCGGTCATCGCCTTCGCCAAGCTGTCGGGCCGGATGAGCGGATCGCCGATCCTGCTGCCCGCGCGGCATGTGATCAACCTCGGCACGCTGGCGGCGATCATCGTGCTGACCGCGCTCTTCGCCATGGCCGGACCTGCCGAGACCATGCCGCTGATCATCGCGCTGACCGTGCTTGCCTTCGTCATCGGTTTCCTGCTGATCATCCCGATCGGCGGGGCCGACATGCCGGTCGTGGTCTCGATGCTCAACAGCTATTCGGGCTGGGCGGCGGCGGCGATGGGGTTCACGCTCGGCAACACCGCGATGATCGTAACCGGGGCGCTGGTCGGCAGTTCTGGTGCGATCCTGAGCTACATCATGTGCCGGGCGATGAACCGCAGCTTCCTCTCGGTGATCGCGGGCGGTTTCGGCGCGGACGCGAGTTCCTCTGGAGGCGAAGCCAAGGAGCAGCGCCCCTACAAGCAGGGCAGCGCGGCCGACGCCGCCTTCATGCTCGAACAGGCCGAGAAGGTCATCATCATCCCGGGCTACGGCATGGCGGTGGCGCAGGCGCAGCACGCGCTGCGCGAGATGGCCGACCTGCTCAAGGAAAAGGGCGTCGAGGTGAAGTACGCCATCCACCCGGTGGCGGGCCGCATGCCCGGGCACATGAACGTGCTGCTGGCCGAAGCCAACGTGCCCTACGACGAGGTCTTCGAGCTCGAGGACATCAACTCCGAATTCGCGCAGGCCGACGTCGCCTTCATCATCGGCGCCAACGACGTGGTCAATCCCGCGGCCAAGACCGACAAGGCCAGCCCGATCTATGGCATGCCCGTGTTCGATGTCGACAAGGCCAAGCAGGTGTTCTTCATCAAGCGCAGCATGGGCGGCGTGGGTTATGCCGGGGTCGACAACGACGTCTTCTACATGGACCAGACGATGATGCTGCTGTCCGATGCCAAGAAGATGGTCGAGGAAATCGTCAAGGCGCTCGACTAGGGGCGATCGGGCGATGAAACGCATCCTCCTGGTGGTGATCGCCGTGCTGCTGGTCGGCGGTGCGATATGGGCGCTGTCGGGCGGTGTGACGCGCATGGCGGAGAAGCGGATCGAGCAGGAACTCGCGCTGCAGGGCCTCCCGCAGCCGCTCGCGGAATGCATGGCGCGGCGGATGGCCGACCGGTTGACGATCCTCCAGCTGCGCAAGCTCGAAAGGCTCGCGCCCGAGGACGGCGAGACGGGAAGTGCGCTGACCATGGCAGGCTTGCTCGAGCGCGTTCGGCAGGTGGACGATCGCGAGGTGCTCGAGGTGACCGCGGGCTCGGCGGCGGTCTGCGCCTTCGCCGGCGGCTGAGCCTGTCCGGCCGGGCGGGTGGGCCCTTGCATTCGCGCGCGGGCGCGTCAGACTGCGGGGCGTCGCCTGGCGGAGGGAGCACCGGACATGAAGTGGATCGCGCGCATAGCAGTCGGGCTCGTCCTCGTGGCGGTGGCGGCTTTCTTCGTCTTTCGCGTGGGCGACACCGACGCCCGGGCGATGTGGGCCAGATACGGCGCGCCGCCGTCGCAGGCGATCGAGCTCGGCGACGGCCGCGTGGTTCACGTCCGCGACGAGGGCCCGCGCGATGCGCCCGCGATCGTCCTGCTTCACGGCTCGAATGCCGATCTTCACACCTGGCAGCGCTGGGCCGATGCGCTCAAGTCCGATTATCGCGTGATCCGCTTCGACCAGCGCGGCCACGGCCTGACCGGTCCGGCTCCCGATGGCGACTATTCGCTCGACGGCTTCGTGCGCGACATCGATGCCGTGACCGCGGCGCTGGGGGTCGAGCGGTTCACCCTGGCGGGCAATTCGATGGGCGGCTGGATCGCGGCGGGTTACGCCATGCGCCATCCCGAGCGGCTCGATGCGCTGGTCCTCGTCGATGCGGCGGGGGCACCGGTGGAATCGGCCGGAGGCGGCAATCTCGCGTTCACGCTCGCCAGGGTGCCCGGCGTCGGCAGCGCGATGAGCCAATTGCTGCCGCGCGCGCTGGTCGCGCGCAGCCTGTCGCAAAGCGTGTCGAACCAGGCCGTGGTGACACCCGAAGCGGTCGACCGCTATTGGGAACTGGCCCGCTATCCCGGCAATCGCGCCGCGACGCGCGCGCGGTTCTCGACCCCGCGGAAGAACTTCACCGCCGCGCAAGTGGCGGGCATCGAAATTCCCACGCTGGTGATGTGGGGCGAAGAGGACAGGCTGATCCCCTTCGCTGCAGCCCGATGGTACATGGATCACCTCCCCCAGGCGACGCTGGCGGCCTATCCCGGGGTCGGGCACATCCCGATGGAAGAAAATGCCGGGCAGAGCGCGGCGGATCTTCGGCGCTGGCTCGGCGCAACGCTGGACGACCGGGCCCCCGCACCGCCGGAAGCCGACGCCTAGACGTTTCCTGCAATTCCTGTCTTGGGCGTTAATCATCGCAGACAAGGATATCTCAAGCAGTCGGCGATAAAATCGCCCCGTGATCGTGTGAGGGCCTCGCGATCGGAACCGAAGAAGTGTGAGGCCCGATCGCAAATGCCGAGCCGCTGGCGCCATAAGCCGACAACCGTCCTGATTCTGCTCGCCGCGCTGTTCCTGCTCGGCCCGGGCCAGGCGGTGGCGCAGGAAATCGGGCTTGCCGAGCGGACCTGTACGGTGCGAAGCGATCTCGATGCGGACTGGCAGCACATCGCCGGGCGCGCCCGCGACTGCGGCGACGACCGCTTCGTGCTCGGCAAGGAAGAGCGCGTCTGGGGCATCACCGACCTGCGCGGCGCCGATCTGCCCGACGAACCGCTGGTGTGGCAGACCGATTCGAGCCTTTTCGACGCGCTGCTGCTGCGCTTCGACTATGCCGACGGGACCGTCGTCGAACGGCGCTACACCACCGATGTCGCGCGCCAGGCGTGGTTCGCGGGAACCCGCTACTCGCTGGCGGTCCCCCATCGCGACGCGCCGCTGACCCGGATCGTCGCTGCCTTCGACCGGCCGCATCACAGCGCCAACCTCTATTACGCGCGGCTGATGCCCAAGGCCGCCAGCGAAGTGGAACATTTCCGCCGCGCGCTGATCTTCATGCTGGTGATCGGCATGCTGGTCATCCCGATCTTCTACGATGCCGCCTTCTATCTGGTGCTCCGCGAACGCTTCATGCTCGTCCATGCGACCATGGCGGCGGGAATGGTGGTCTACGTCCTGTCGACCTCGGGGCTGATCTTCATGCTCATGCCGTGGGTCGGCGCGACCCTGCGCGCCTGGCTGAGCCAATGGGCCTTTTCCGCCTTCACCATCTGCGGGATGGTCTTCCTCGCCGCGGTGGTCGAGCCCCGCATGCTCGATCGGCTGCACCGCCGGCTGCTCGCCGCGGCGGCGCTGCTGATGGCGGCGACGGTCGCCATCCTCACGCTGGTCGGCGAACCGCTGCGGGCAGTGGCGAACGATCTCTACCTGCTCACCTATGTGCCGGTCGCAGCCGCGATGCTGTTCGCCGCCAACACCGCCGCCCGCCGAGGGAGCCGGGCGATCCGTTACGTCATCGCGGGCTGGGGCGCGATCTTCCTCGCCGGAGGCGAACGCATCGTCCGCGGGCTCGGCCTCTACGATGCGCCGCCGGCGCTGGACGACGTCATATTCCTCGCCTTCGCCGTCGAAACCATCTTCACCTCGCTCGGCGTCGCCGACCGTTTCATCGCCATCCGCCGCGAGCGCGACGCCGCGCAGCAGCGCGAACAGGAAATGCGTCGGCTTGCCGAAAGCGATCCGCTGACCGGTCTGTTCAACCGCCGCATGTTCGACCGGGAAAGCCTGCGCGGTCCCGACTGCGTGCTCGCGCTCATCGACATCGACCGGTTCAAGGCGATCAACGACTGTTTCGGTCATCAGGTGGGCGATGCGGTGCTCCGCGCCACCGGCGCGGCCCTGGCCGAGGCCTGCCGGACCCGCGACAGCAGCGCCGCCTATCGCATCGGCGGCGAGGAGTTCGCGCTTGTGTTCAAGGCTTCGGATGCCGCGACGGCCCGCCGCTTCGCCGATCGCACGCGGAAGGCCGTCACTGCCCGCATCGCCGCCGAAGTCGATGCCATGCCCTATCCGGTCACGCTGAGCGTCGGCATCAGCGAATACCGCGGCGAGGATGCCGACGCCTGTTTCGTCGCTGCGGACCAGGCCCTCTATTCGGCCAAGAACGCCGGGCGCGACCGGGTCGTGCTGGCCCCCCAGACCTGGCGGGACGCCGCCTGAGCCCGGTCCCGGCGCAAGCGGAACTTGCCCTTGGAACCCCGTCCGACACTGCGCGTTCTTACCCCCTGACATGCGGCGCCCTGCGCAGCCGGCATGCACACAGGGTTAGAGGTACAGGGCTACAGGTACTGGGCAACGGGCCCACGGCAACGGACCCACGGCTACGGGAGGGACACAGGTTTTGCGAAAGCTCGGGATCATCGGGGGGATGAGCTGGATCTCGACCCGCGCCTATTACGAACGGATCGTCAAATTCGTCCAGCAACAGGCGCCGCCGATGGCAAGTCCGCCGCTGCTGATCGAAAGCCTCGACTACGCGCCGATCAATGCCGCCAAACAGGCCGAGGACTGGGATTCGATCGCGGCCACGATGATCGATTCGGCGCGCCGGCTCGAAAACGGCGGAGCCGAGGGACTGGTGATCGCGGCGAATGCGATGCACAAGGTCTACGACCGTCTGACCGAGGCGGTATCGATCCCCATCCTCCACATCGCGGACAGCGTCGGTACGGCGATGCACAAGGCCGAATGCGGCAGCGCGGCGCTGCTCGGCGCGCGCATCGTCATGACCGAGGGCTTCTATCGCCAGCGCCTCGTCGCGCATGGCGTCAACCTGCTCGCGCCCAACCCCGACGACATCGAGATGGTCGATGGCATCATCCACAAGGAACTGATGCTCGGCCGCGTGACGCGCGATGCGGAGCGGGCGCTCAAGACCATCATCACGATGAAGGAAAAGGCCGGCGCGGAAGCGATCGTCCTCGCCTGCACCGAACTCGAACTGGTGGTCGACACCGATGCCAATGTCCTGCCGGTATTCGATTCGACCGAGATCCACTGCCGCGCCGCGGCCGAATGGATCATGGGCAAGGGCCCGGATTGAACGGTCGTCGCGCCTGCGGCCGACCGCACCGCGCCTTCTTTCGGGCGATAACCGCTCGGGTTCGCACTCTGTTCACGTTGTCGGGCGGCGGCGGCTGACCTAATCGTCGCGGCGCATGGAGAGAGCCCGCTACGCTGCCGACCCCGCCCGTTCGCGCGGGCGCGAATTCGCCGAGGAGCGCGACGGATCGCGCGGCCCGCGCAGCGAATTCCAGCGCGATCGCGACCGCATCGTCCATTCGATCGCCTTCCGCCGGCTGCGGTCGAAGACGCAGGTGTTCATCTCGCCCGACGGCGACCATTACCGCACCCGGCTGACCCACAGCATCGAAGTGGCGCAGATCGCCCGCGTGCTCGCCCGCGAACTGGGGCTCGACGAGGATCTGACCGAGGCGCTCGCGCTCGGTCACGACATCGGCCACCCGCCGTTCGGCCATGCCGGCGAAAAGGCGCTCGGCGAGGCCATGGCGCATGCCGGCGGCTACGATCACAACGCTCAGGGAATCCGCACGCTCGCCCGCCTCGAAAGTCCCTATTGCGATCACGAGGGGCTCAATCTCACCTGGGAGACGCTCGAGGGGCTGGCCAAGCACAACGGACCGGTTTTCGCCCCCAGCTGGGCGCTGGCCGAGATCGACGAGGCGTTTCCGCTCGACCTGGGCAGCTGGCCTTCGCTCGAGGCGCAGGTGGCTGCGGTGGCGGACGATATCGCCTACGACAACCACGATATCGACGACGGGCTGCGCGCCGGATTCCTCGAGCTCGACGATCTGCTGGCGATCGACTGGCTTGCCGATCAATGGCGCGCGGTGGAGCGGCGCTTTCCCCGAGCGCCGCGCGACCGGCAGCTGCGCGAACTGATCCGCACGCAGATCGGCCTGATGGTCAACGATCTCCTGGTCCACACGCGCGGGCAGATCGGCGACGTCGCCAATGTCGAGGAGGTGCGCAACGCCGGACGCCAGCTGGCCGGGTTCTCGCCCGCCATGAGCGAGCAGGAACGCGTCCTCAAGCGGTTCATGTATGATCGCCTCTATTATCACGAGGAACAGCTCGCCACGGCCGAACGCGCGCGCGACGTGGTCTCGCGCCTGTTCGTCGCCTATCGGCAGGACCCGACGACCATGCCAGACGACTGGCGGGCGGCCTTGCCCGCCGAGGAACCGCAGCGCAGCCGGCACATCGGCGATTTCATCGCCGGCATGACCGACCGCTACGCGATCGAGCAGGTCCGGCGGATCTATGGCCGCCCGCCCGATGGGCTGAGCAATGTCTGAGCCGGTACGCATCGCGCTGGTCGGGGCGACCGGTCTGATCGGGTCGACGGTGATCGAGCATTGCGTCGGGCGCGAGGATGTTCGGCTGACCGGCGTGGCGCGGCGCGAGACGCGGCTTCCGCGCGGGATCAGGATGGAAATGTTCGTCGCCGAGCCCGCCAAATGGCCCGAGGTTCTCGAAGCGGCCCGGCCCAGCGTGATCATCTGCGCGCTGGGAACGACGTGGAAGAAGGCCGGGGCCGACGAAGCGGCCTTCCGCGCGGTCGACCAGGAACTGGTGCTCGCCATCGCCGGGGCTGCGAAGGAGCTGGGGATCGAACGCTTCGTCCATGTCAGCGCGGCCGGGGCCGATACCGCCTCGCGCAATTTCTATCTGCGCGTGAAGGGCGAGGTCGAGCGCGACCTCGGCAAGCTGCGCTTCGCACGGCTCGACATCCTGCGTCCCGGTCTGCTGCGCGGCAAGCGCCAAGACGACCGGCGGCCTGCGGAACGGCTCGGCATCGCGCTGGCCCCGGTTGCGAACCTGTTCCTCCACGGCTCGCTCCGCCGCTATCGCGCAATCGCTGCGGATACGGTGGCGCAGGCCGCGCTGGCGCTGGCCAAGCGGCCGGTGCGCGGCCGTTTCGTCCACGACAACGATGCCATCCGCCGTGCGGCGAAGACGCTGCCGGCGATCGAGCGCGAAAGCGGATAGGCAGGAGTAGGAGGGGGGAAATGACCGGATTGGCTACGCGGCTGTTCGCAGTCTGGACGGTGCTCGGCACGGCGCTCGCGTGGTTCGTGCCCGGGCTGTTCCTGTGGGTCGTCGACGGACGGTTCGCCCCTTTCGGACAGCCGCTGGTGAGCGTGCTGCTGGGGGTCATCATGCTGGGCATGGGGCTGACGCTGACGCTGGACGATTTTCGCCGCGTCGCGCGCCTGCCGGGGGCGGTGCTGGCCGGGGTGGTGCTGCAGTTCACCATCATGCCGCTCGCCGGCATCGCGCTCGCCACCGGTATCGGGCTCGAGCCCGGGCTCGCGGTCGGGCTGGTGCTGGTGGCCTGCTGCCCCGGGGGGACCGCCTCCAACGTGGTGGCCTTTCTCGCGCGGGCCAATGTCGCGCTCTCGGTAACCATGACCATGGCCTCGACGCTGGTCGCGGTGGTGGCGACGCCGGTGCTGACCGGCTGGCTCGCGGGTGTGTTCGTCGAGATCGACCGCTGGGCGCTGTTCCGCTCGATGGTGGCGATCGTGCTCGTCCCGGTCATCGCGGGGGTCGCCATGCGCGCGCTGCTGCCGTCGACCACGAGGCGGATCGAACCCGTCGCCCCGCTGGTCTCGGTGCTCGTCGTCGTGCTCATCGTCGGCGGCATCGTCGGACGATCCAGGGAACTGATCGCCGAACATGCGGGCGTGCTGCTGGCGGCGCTGTTCCTGCTCCACGCGGCGGGTTTCGCGCTCGGCTATGCGGTCACGCGGCTGCTGCGCCTGGACGAGGAATGCGCCCGCACGATCAGCATCGAGGTCGGCATGCAGAACAGCGGCCTTGGTTCGACGCTCGCCAGCGCGCCGAGTTTCGCGGCGCAGTTCGCGAACCCGCTGCAAGCTGCGCTGGCCCCGGTTCCCAGCGCGATCTCGGCGGTCTATCACGTGATCATCGGCAGCCTGCTCGCCAGCTGGTGGCGGCGCGGCGGCGAGCGGAGTGACTGACGCGATGTGGGATGCGGCATTCGGGGCGGCCAATCTGCTCGCCATGATCATGTGGGCGGGCCTGATCCTGCTCCCGCGCTGGCCCGCGCTGCTCGCCGGCGTGCTCTATCTCGGGGTGGCGCTGCTGTGTCTGGCCTATACGCTGGGTCTGGCCGGAATCCTCGGCGGGGCGCTCGATCCGGGCGGCGCGGCGAGCGGGGCGGTCGATTTCGGCTCGATCGCGGGGGTGCGGTCGATCTTCGCCACCGACGGTGGGGTGACGGTCGGCTGGATCCATTACCTTGCCTTCGACCTCTTCGCCGGATTGTGGATCGCGCGCGATGCCGATGCCAAGCAGGTCTCGCGGCTGATCCAGGCCCCGGTGCTGCTGGCGACCTTCTTTGCCGGGCCGGTCGGACTGCTGGTCTGGCTGCTGCTGCGCGAACGCCGTGCCCGGGCGCAGGGACGCTGGCAATGAGGGCTCGATAAAGGTTGTTCCCGGCAACCTTTATGCCATGATGGTTCCGCGAAGCTGACAACGGCGGGAGATGAACCGATGGCCGCAACCGGCAAGATCACGTTCGACGAGCTGATACGCCACTGGGCGCAGGAAAAGCCCCAGGGGGTGGCGCTCGAGCAGGATGGCGAGGCGATCGGATTCGCCGAGCTCGAAGAACGCTCGCGCCGCGCCGTCGCCATGCTCGCGGCGCACGGGGTGGGCAAGGGCGATCGCATCGCTTGGCTGGGCAAGAACGCGCGGCTCTATTTCGAACTGTTCTATTCGGCGGCGCGGGTCGGGGCGGTGATGGTCCCGATCGGCTGGCGGCTGGCCGCGCCCGAGATCGCCTATATTCTCGGCGATACCGGGGCCCGGCTGCTGTTCGTCGACGACGGGTTCGAAGCGCTGGCGACGAAGGCCTGCGGCGAACTCGATGCGCCGCCCGCGATCATCGACATGCCCGCCGCCCGATCGGCGATCGCGGCAGCTCCGGCGGACGAGTTCGAACCCGCCGGGCCCGAGGATGCGGTGCTCCAGCTCTATACCTCGGGAACGACCGGCAACCCCAAGGGGGCGGTGCTCACCAACGCCAATCTCTTCTCGCTGCGCCAGCCGGCCGAGGAAGCCGCCCCGCCGTGGTCGCAATGGGACGACGACGAGGCGATACTGGTGTGCATGCCCTGCGCGCATATCGGCGGCACCGGGCTCGGGATCATGGCGATCGCGGGGGGAATCCGCGCGATCGTGCAGGCGGAATTCACCCCCGAAGGCGTGCTCGACGGCTTCGAGCAGGGCATCACCCGGCTGTTCATCGTGCCCGCCGCGCTGCAGATGGTGGTCCAGCACCCGCGCGCGAAGACGACCGATTTCTCGGCCGTGAAATACGTTCTCTACGGCGCCGCGCCGATCCCGCTCGATCTCCTGCGCGAAGCGGTCAAGACCATTCCCGGGGCGGGTTTCCTGCAATGCTACGGCATGACCGAGACCACCGGAACGATCGCCATGCTGCCGCCCGAGGATCACGATCTCGAAGGCAACCAGCGGATGCGCAGCGCCGGTCGCGCGGTGCCGGGCGCGCAGCTGATGGTGGTCGGCGAAGATGGCGCCGAACTTCCGCGCGGCGAGGTGGGCGAACTGATCTGCAAGAGCCCGTCGAACATGCACGGCTACTGGAACCTGCCCGAAGCGACCGCCGCCTCGCTCGTCGACGGCTGGATGCACACCGGCGATGCCGCCTATATGGACGAGGACGGCTATGTCTACATCCAGGACAGGATCAAGGACATGATCATCTCGGGCGGCGAAAACGTCTATCCGGCGCAGGTCGAAAGCGCGATCTACGGCCATCCCGCCGTGGCCGAAGTCGCGGTGATCGGCGTCCCCGACGAGATCTGGGGCGAGGCGGTGAAGGCATGCGTCGTGCCCGCGCCGGGCAAGGAGGTGGTGGCCGATGACATCATCGACTGGACGCGCGAACGGCTGGCAGGGTTCAAGGTCCCCAAGACGGTCGACGTGATCGACACGATGCCGCGCAATGCGAGCGGCAAGATCCTGCGCCGCGAATTGCGCGCGCCCTATTGGCAGGGGCGCGAGCGGCAGGTCAATTGAACGGCGCGGCGTGAAGCGGCATGCGCCCGCGACGGCGCGCAATGCGGCGCCGCTGGCGGCAGTGCTGGCCGCCGAACTGCCCGCGCATGGCGTCGTGCTCGAGGTCGCCGCCGGCACCGGCGAACATGCGGTGTTCATGGCGCGGCGCTTTCCCTCGCTGGCCTGGCAACCGAGCGACCGCGCGCCCGATGCCCTGCGCTCGGTCGATGCCTGGGCCCGGGAAGCGGACTGCGCCAATCTGTTGCCCGCCATCGCGCTCGATGGCGCGGCCCGGGACTGGCCGATCGCGCAGGCCGCCGCGGTGGTATGCATCAACATGGTCCATATCAGCCGCTGGGCCGCGACCGTCGGCCTGTTCCGAGGTGGCGCGAAAATCCTGCCGCGCGGCGCGCCGCTGATCCTCTACGGTCCCTATCGCGAAGACGGGCTGGACACCGCCCCCTCCAATCTCGCCTTCGATCGTTCGCTGAGGGAACGCGATCCGGCCTGGGGATTGCGCACCGTCGCGGCGATCGATCGCCTGGCAGCGCGATGGGGATTCGAGCGCACCCGGCGGCATGAGATGCCGGCCAACAATCTCGTGCTGGTCTACCGCAGGGGTGAAGGGCAGGGTTCCGGCCAGTCGCGCCTTGAGGAGATAGGCGGAACGGGCGTTCAGCGTCGCTAGGCCATCAGCGCGGGTCGTCCTTGCCGTTCTCTGCCACCAGACGGTCGAGCCCCGCGACGACCGATCGGACCTGTTGGCGACGCACAGCGTCCCGTTCACCCGGAGAACCCGCTCGTCCAGACCGGGAGCCTCGAAGGTCGCGATCTGGTCGTGAAGAGCCGGGCGCATGAAGTGCCGCGGGCGCTCGCGCACCCGGCGCTGCAATTCTTCCACGGGAACCGACGGCCAGACGAAGAGCGCATCGGGGCGGGCCTGGCGCAGACGGTCGCGGTGCGCCCGGCGCAGGGCGGAACAGCGGCGACCACGCCTTCGTCCCGGGCATTCAGCGCGCGCGCGATCGAGCTCAGGAACGGCTGCCGATCCGCTTCGCTTAGCGGTTCACCGCGGCTGAGCTTGGCGATGTTGCCAGGCGGATGATGCTCGTCGCCCTCGATGAAGCGCCACCCGAGACGGCATGCGAGTGCCCGCGCAAGGGTGGACTTGCCGTTTCCGCTCGGCCCGATCACGACTATTGCCTTCTGGGTCACCGCAACTGGGTATCAAACCCCGCGCCGCACGGCGAGCGAGACGCGCATCGCAAGCCGAAAAGCAGCGAGGGCGGAAGGCGATGCGGCCGGGGGAAGGGCGCGGAATACGAAAACGCCCGCCGGTGAGGCGGGCGTTCGTGCTTTGCGACCAGCCGGGTCTGGTTCAGATTTCTTCGTCGACCGTATCGGCGGCGGATTCGAGATCTTCGCCCGCACCGCGCACGGTGTTGCAGGCGGCGGCGGCGAGCGTCATCGACGTAATGCCGAATGCGAGCAGGATTTTCTTGAGCATTTCAGGTCCTTCCCAAAAAGGGCTCGTTCACGAGCTTCCGCAAACAGGAACGTTGGTCGTCCGGTCGGGTTCCCCGACCGATTGCGCCGCGGTGTCCCGATCGCCATATGCGGCGCGATGACCGAACCCGATTTCCTGCTCTTCGCCAGCGATGCCCAATTGCTCGCGCTGTGGGGCGCGGCATTCCTGCTGCTCGCCCTGGGCTGCATGCTGATGGAAAGACGGCGCATGACGCGGATGGAGATCGACCGCGTCGGCTGGATGCCGTGGACCGGGCTGTTCCTGCTCCTGGCGGTGATCGGCGGCGGGATGCTGGGCATCGCCGTGCCGGTGATGCTCGGCAGCTAGGTCGCGGCGCGTCTAGCGCTTGCGGTTGCGCGCGCGCATATCGGCGAAAGACTTCGCAAACAGCGTTTCGAACCGCGCTTCGCGATTGCGGTCGTGTCGCTCATCCTGGCGGATGGGCTTGCGGTTCTTGGGCAACAGAAGATCGTGCAGCATGGCGTCGTCCTACAATGACCGCGGGTATAGCAGTCGCGGACACCATCCGATTGTAAGGAACCGCCGAAGTGTGGCGCGAACTTACAAACAGGCTTCGAGGTAGGCCTGGTCGAAGCCGAACTGACGCGCTTTCTCCAACGTGTAGGGACGCAGACCCGAAGAGCGGAATTCGCCGAGGATCTTTCCGTCGTCGCTCTCTTCGAGATATTCGAACTTGAACAGTTCCTGCGTCACGATCACGTCGCCTTCCATCCCGATCACCTCGGTGATGTTGGTGGTGCGGCGCGAACCGTCGCGCAGGCGCTTGACCTGGACGATCAGATCGACCGATTCGGCGATCTGGCGGCTGATCGCTTCCTTGGGGATCTTGATATCGCCCATGAGGATCATGTTTTCCATACGGCCAAGGCATTCGCGCGGGCTGTTGGCGTGCAGCGTGCACATCGAACCATCGTGGCCGGTGTTCATCGCCGCGAGCAGGTCGAAGCATTCGGCGCCGCGGATTTCGCCCAGAATGATGCGGTCGGGGCGCATGCGCAGCGCGTTCTTGACGAGGTCGCCGATGGTGATCGCGCCCTGGCCCTCGAGGTTTGGCGGGCGCGTTTCGAGCGGCAGCCAGTGCGGCTGCTGCAGGCGGAGTTCGGCCGCGTCCTCGATCGTCAGCACGCGTTCGCCCGGGTCGATCATCTTCGACAGGGCATTGAGCATGGTCGTCTTGCCCGAACCGGTACCGCCCGAAATGACGATGTTCATCCGGCAGGCGCCCGCGATCTTGAGCGCGGTGCACATCTTCTCGCTCATCGAACCGAAGTCCTTGAGCATGTCGAGCGTGATCGGCTTTTCGGAGAACTTACGGATCGAGATCGCGGTGCCGCGCAGGCTGAGCGGCGGGACGATCACGTTCACACGGCTGCCGTCCTTGAGCCGCGCGTCGGCCAGCGGGGTGGTCTGGTCGACGCGGCGGCCGACCTGGTTGACGATCCGCTGCGCGATCTGGAAGAGATGGCCTTCGTCGCGGAACTTGATCGGCGCGATGACCAGCTTGCCCTTCTTTTCGATGTAGGTCTGGTCGGGGCCGTTGACCATGATGTCGGAGACGTCGGGATCGTTGAGCAATTCCTCGAGCGGGCCGAAGCCGAGCAGCTCGTCGACCAGGACCTTCTCGAGCGCGAATTGTTCGCGGCGGTTGAGGGTGACCTTGAGTTCGGCCAGCACCTCCATGATGATCGGGCGGAATTCCTCGGAAAGCTCGTCCTTCGACAGGGTCGCGGCGGCTTCGGGGTCGACCCGTTCGAGCAGGCGCGGAAGCACCTGTTCCTTGATCTTGTGGATGCTCGCTTCGAAGCCGCCGACCTGCGATTCGCCCGAATGATGGGTGTTCATGCGCTCGTCGAGGCGCGACATCGCATCGCCGTTGGCGCCCCGCGCGGCGCCCGGAGCGGCGACGTCTTCGGGCAGCGGCGGGAACTGGTCGCCGCCCTGCGGCTCGTCCGGCCGCGGCTGCGAGGGAGCCGGTGCGCCGCCGCGCATGGGTTTGGCGACACCGAATTGCGGACGCGATCCGGCAGCCATACCCGCCGGCCCGTTCTTCCGCCCGAATGCACTCATGCCTTAAGACCCCCGGAGAAAATCAAAGCCTGGCGCCGATGTGCTGCCCCCGAAGTGGCAAAGCGCGCCTTTTCAAGAGTGGTGAATAGGGTGGAAACCTTGATTTTTTCCTAATCGCGCCGGGCGACGGCGTGCCGCGGCGGCTGACCCGCCCGCTACGCGATTGATCGTGTGGCAATTCCCGCTAAGGCACCTCGCACAAGCGATATCGAGGACAGCGAACTATGTGCGGAATTATCGGGATCGTCGGCAAGGAAGCGGTGGCCGACCGGCTCGTCGACGGGCTCAGGCGCATGGAATATCGCGGCTACGACAGCGCCGGCATTTGCACGATCGACGACGGGCGTGCTGGTCCGCCGCCGGGCCGAAGGCAAGCTGGCCAATCTGGTCGCCGTGCTGGCGGACGATCCGGCGCCGGGCGATATCGGCATCGCGCATACCCGCTGGGCCACGCATGGCGCGCCGATCGCCAAGAACGCCCACCCGCATGCGACCGATCGCGTCGCGCTGGTCCACAACGGCATCATCGAGAATTTCAAGGAACTGCGCGCCGAGCTCGAGGCGGCGGGGCGCGAACTCGAAAGCGATACCGACAGCGAAGTGGTCGCGCATCTGGTCTCGATCCGGGTGGAGGCGGGCGACAGCCCGCAGGAGGCGGTCGCCACCGTCCTCCCCCGGCTGCGCGGCGCCTTCGCGCTGGCGATCGCTTTTCGCGACCATCCCGGGCTGCTGATCGGCGCGCGGCGCGGATCGCCGCTGGTGGTCGGCTATGGCGAGGGCGAGAATTACATCGGTTCCGACGCGCTGGCGCTGGCGCCGCTGACGCAGCGCATCACCTATCTCGAGGAAGGCGACTGGGTCGTCGTCACGCGATGATGCGGTAACGATCTACGATGCCGAAAACGAACCGGCGACGCGCGAGATCCGCATTTCGGGCGCCTCGGCGGCAGCGGTCGAGAAGGGCAATTACCGCCACTTCATGCAGAAGGAGATCTTCGAGCAGCCGACCGTGGTCGCGCAGACGCTCGGCTCCTATCTGCGCCAGGCCGACAATTCGGTCGCGCTGCCGCAGTTCGATTTCGACATCTCGCGCATCAAGCGGGTCACCATCGTCGCCTGCGGGACGTCCTATTACGCCGGGATGGTGGCGAAATACTGGTTCGAGCAATTCGCCCGCGTGCCGGTCGACATCGATGTCGCCTCCGAATTCCGCTATCGCGATCCGGTGCTCGAAGACGGCGGCCTGGCGCTGTTCATCTCGCAGAGCGGCGAGACCGCCGACACGCTCGCGGCGCTGCGCCATTGCAAGGAGCAACGGGCAGACGATCGGCGCGGTCGTCAACGTGCCGACCAGCTCGATGGCGCGCGAGGCCGATCTGCTGCTGCCGACCCATGCCGGGCCCGAGATCGGCGTCGCATCGACCAAGGCCTTCACCTGCCAGCTCGCCGTCCTGGCCGCGCTCGCGGCGCATATGGCGGTCAAGAAGGGGCTGATGAGCCGGGCGGAAGAACAGGAGGTCGTCGCGCATCTGCTCGAAGCGCCCGCCGCGCTCAACGCGGCGCTCGATCACGATGACGATATCGCCGCCATGGCGCATCTGATCGCGCCGGCGCGCGACGTGCTCTATCTCGGGCGCGGGCCGGATTTTCCGCTCGCGCTCGAAGGCGCACTGAAGCTCAAGGAAATCAGCTACATCCACGCCGAAGGCTATGCCAGCGGCGAAATGAAGCACGGCCCCATCGCGCTGATCGACGATGCCGTGCCGGTGATCGTGCTCGCGCCCTCCGGGCCCGCTGTTCGAAAAGACCGTCTCCAACATGGAAGAAGTGCGCGCGCGCGGCGGCCAGATCGTGCTGATCTCCGATGCGAAGGGGCTCGAGGAAGCGGGCGAGGGCTGCCTCGCCACGATCGAAATGCCCCGCGTCCACCCGCTGATCGCGCCGCTGGTCTATGCCATCCCGGTGCAATTGCTCGCCTATCATGTCGCCTGCGTGAAGGGCACCGATGTCGACCAGCCGCGCAATCTCGCGAAATCGGTCACCGTCGAGTGATCCGCGCCGGCCAGCGCCGGTCCGCCGACGCGAAGATTGTTACCGCCGGCTTTACCGCTAGATAAGGTTTCGCGGTTAACCGTGCCGGTGTGAGCGACAGAGATGCCCCCGATCGTATCGGGCCGGAAAAACTGTCCATGCGGCAAGCGATCGGGCTCGAAACGCCCGGCGGCGCCGATTGGGCGGGAATACACGGCCAGCAATATGCCCTGCTGCAGCACCGGGTAACGGTGCGCGTGGCGATCCACGTGGTGGCGTTCGCGCTCGTCGCGGCGGCGCTCCACGCCACGCTCTCGATCGTCTTCCTCGGTGTCTGGGGCGCTGCCCTCGCGGTTGCGCTGGGGGCGGCGGCGCGCGCCGATCTGTCGCTGTGCGATGCCGACAACCGCCAGGTTTCCTGCCGCGAGATGAAGCGCACGCGCTGGCTGACCGCGGTCAAGGCCGGGGTCTGGGCCGTCGCCACGGTCGCCTGCGCGATCGTCGCCCCGCTGACCGCGACGCAATTGCTCTGGACCGTGTGCGCGGTGCTGGTGCTGGCATCGACCGCGAGCCGGTACAGCGCGCCGCTGAGCTCGATCGCCTTCGCCGCGGTGGTCGGGCTGGGCGGTGTGCTCGCCGGGCTGGTGACCTTCGACTGGACGCTGGCCTGCATCGCGGCACTGACCACCTTCCTCGCGAGCTTCGGCATTGTCGAAAGCGCGCGCGTCGCGGTCTCTGCCCGCATGGCCGAGCAGGCGATGCAGGAAAAGAGCGAAGTGGTCTCGATGCTGCTGCGCGAATTCGCCGAAGGCCAGGCCGACTGGCTGTGGCAGGTCGACACGCGCCGCCGCCTCCAGGCGGTATCTCCGCGCTTCGCCTTCGCGCTGGGCAAGGACCCGCGCGAGGCCGAGGGGCAATCCTTCCTCCAGCTCATTTCGGGCGAGGGCTGGAAGACCGGCCACTTCCCGCAGAGCCTCCACGAACTCGCCGACCGGCTCAAGCGCAAGGAGAATTTCTCCAATCTGATGGTCACGCGTCTCGGTCGAGGGACAAGCGCGATGGTGGGAGCTTTCGGGCACGCCGATCATCGACGAGGCGGGCAATTGCCAGGGCTTCCGCGGGGTCGGGTCCGACGTCACCGAACAGCGCGAAATCTTCGGAGAAGATCGAATATCTCGCGCGCTACGACACGCTGACCAAGCTGCCCAACCGGCTGATGGTCAACGAAGCGCTCGGGCGACGCGCTCAGATATGCCGAGAAATGGCGTTCGCGCTGCGCCTTCCTGATGATCGATCTCGATCGGTTCAAGGCGATCAATGATTCGCTCGGCCATCTCGTCGGCGACGCCATGCTCGCCGAAGTCGCCGCGCGGCTCGAAAGCCTCGTCGGCGAGGGCGAGGTGTGCGGCCGGCTGGGCGGCGACGAATTCGCCGTGGTGATCCGCGACGCATCCGAGAAGGCGCGCATCGCGCGCATCGCCCGGTCGATCATCGAGCGGCTTTCGGAACCCTACAAGATCGAGAACCAGATCCTCTATGTCGGAGCGAGCGTGGGGTCGGCGATCGGGCCGCGCGACGGGCAGACGGTCGAGGAACTGCTCCGCAATGCCGATCTCGCGCTGTACCGCGCCAAGGACGAAGGTGGCGGCGCCCATTGCGAATACGAACCCGCGCTGCACGCCCATGCCGAAGAAAAGCAACAGCTCGAGGCTTCGCTGCGCAGCGCGCTCGAGCGCGACGAGCTGGTCCTGCATTACCAGCCGGTCGTCGACAGCGCGACCGAGGAAGTGGTCAGCTTCGAAGCGCTGGTGCGCTGGAACAGCGCCGAGCACGGCTTCGTCAGTCCGGGCAAGTTCATCCCGCTGGCCGAAGAAACCCGCCTGATCGTGCCGATCGGCACCTGGGTGATGCAGGAAGCCTGCCGCGAAGCCGCCGCCCATTGGCCCGAGGGCGTCCAGGTCAACGTCAACGTCTCGCCCGAGCAATTGCTCGAACCCGATTTTGCCGGCACCGTGGTTCGCGCGCTGTCGCACAGCGGGCTCGATCCCAAGCGGCTCGAGATCGAAGTCACCGAAAGCATCTTCATGCGCGATGCCGACGTCGCGCGGAAGGCGCTCGAACAATGCATGGCGCTCGGCTGCTCGGTCGCGCTCGACGATTTCGGCACCGGCTATTCCTCGCTCGGCTACCTGCGCAAGCTGCGCTTCTCGACCATCAAGGTCGACCGGACCTTCGTCCAGGGGGCGGCGCAGAACAGCCCGGAATCGCTCGCGATCATTCGCGCGGTCGTCGCCATGGCCGACAGCCTGGGGATGTCGACGACGGCGGAAGGGGTCGAGAACGACGACGAGGCGCAGCTGATCCGCAGGCTCGGATGCACCAAGATCCAGGGTTTCCACTTCGGCCGCCCGATGCCGTCGGAAGATGCCAGGCGACTCGCTGCCCGGCTGCTCCGCGATCGCGACCTCAAGAGCGCGTGATCAGGCGGCGGCCAGCGCCCGCACCGCGTTTTCGAACAAAGCCCGCCCGTCGGTCCCGCCATGCGCGGGCTCAACCGCGCGTTCGGGATGGGGCATCATGCCGAGGACGTTGCCGGCGGCGTTGAGCACGCCGGCGATATCGCGGCGCGATCCATTGGCGTTCTCGACATAGCGGAACGCCACGCGGCCTTCGCCTTCGAGCCGGTCGAGCGTGTCGTCGTCGGCGAAGTAATTGCCGTCGTGATGCGCCACCGGGATGCAGGATTTCCTGCCCCGCCTCGTAACCGCCGGTAAACAGCGACTGGCTGTTCTCGACCCGCAGCGGCACGGTGCGGCAGATGAAGGTCTGGCTGGCATTGCGCATCAGCGCGCCGGGCAGCAGGCCGGCTTCGGTGAGCACCTGGAATCCGTTGCACACGCCGAGCACGGGCACGCCGCGTTCCGCCTGGCGCTTGACGCTGCGCATGATCGGGCTGTTCGCCGCCATCGCGCCGGAGCGCAGATAATCGCCATAGGAAAAACCGCCGGGCAGGGCGATGAAGTCGAGCCGCTCGGGAAGGTCGGCATCGCCATGCCAGACGCGCAGCGGGGCGTGGCCGGCGACCTGTTCGATCGCCACCGCCATGTCGCGGTCGCAATTCGAGCCGGGAAAGGTGACGACGGCGGCGCGGAAGCCCATCAGCCGACCTTCTCGATGCGGTAATTCTCGATCACCGTATTGGCGAGCAGCTTCTCGCACATTTCCTCGAGCGCGGCATCGCTGGTTCCTGTCGGCGGCTTCGAGTTCGATCAGGCGACCGACGCGGACGTCCTCGACGCCCTTGAAACCGAGCCCGTCGAGCGCGTGATGAACCGCGCGGCCCTGAGGATCGAGCACGCCGGGCTTGAGCGAGACATGGATGCGGATCTTCATCGGATGGCCTTTCGTGTTGGCGCGCCTATGCCGCGAAGCCGGCGGGCATTCAAGCATCCGTGGCATCGCCAATGCCGGTCCGTCCATCGTGTCCCTGGTGCATCGGCTGTCACTTCCGCGCAACAAGCGCCGGATAATGGCACAGCTCCTGCGGATTTGGCCTCGGCGTGCCCGGCGCCGGTGGTATGCGGGCGCAGCGGCCGCAGCGGCCGTCTCCCTCCAAATGCTCGCGCGGGGATCGACGCGGGCTCAAGCAGGACGCCATCCTATGCATTTCTCGGATACCGCCGCCCGGATGATGGGTGCGAGCACGATCGCCCTCGCCACCGCCCTTACCGTCGGCATCGCCGCGCTGGCCCCGCAGCCCGCGCTGGCGCAGGAAACCGGCGGTTCCGCCATGCCCGAGGTCGGCGAACCCGCCGAGGGGCAGCTCGACACGATCATCGTGACCGCCAACCGGCGCGAGGAGAACCTCCAGGACGTCGCGGTCTCGGCGGCGACGCTCGATGCTGCGACGGTCCAGACGATCTTCGACGCGGGAGCCGAGGTGACCGCGCTGGCCGCGCGCGTCCCGGGTCTGTTCGTCGAAAGCTCGAACGGCCGCGCCGCGCCGCGCTTCTATATTCGCGGGCTCGGCAACACCGACTTCGACCTTGCCGCCTCGCAGCCGGTCTCGGTGGTGATGGACGAGGTGGTGATGGAAAACGTCACGCTCAAATCCTTCCCGATCTTCGACATCGAACGCATCGAGGTGCTGCGCGGCCCGCAAGGAACGCTGTTCGGCCGCAACACGCCCGCCGGCATCGTCAAGATCGATACGGTCCGTCCGGGCGATGAATTCGCCGCGCGGGCATCGGCCAGCTACGGCAGCTTCAACTCGCTCTCGCTCGACGGCGGGATCACCGTGCCGATTGCGCCGGGCATTGCCTCGCTGCGCGTTTCGGGCCTCTACCAGCACCGTGACGACTGGGTCGACAACGGCTATACCGGCGAGACCGACGCGCTCGGCGGGTACGACGAACTCGCCGGCCGGGCGCAATTGCTCGTCACCCCCGACAGCCGGCTGAGCCTGCTCGGCACGCTCGCCTTTCGCGATCTCGACGGCACTTCGACGCTGTTCCGCGCCAATATTCTCGGCCCGGGCGACAACGACCTCAACGGCAATTACGATCGCGACACCGTCTATTACGATGCGGGCGGCGGCAATGTGGCCGAATACAATGCGTTCATCGGCAGTCTGCGGCTCGATTACGATGCCGATTTCGCCACGCTCACCAGCATCACCGCCTGGGCGCAAAGCGACGGTTCGAGCCGCGGCGATATCGACGGCGGGTATGGCGCGGTGTTCCTTCCCGAAATGGGCCCCGGGGTCATTCCCTTTCCTTCGGATACGAAGGACGCGATCGATCTCGACCAGTTCACCCACGAAGTGCGGCTGGCGTCGAATCCGGGCGGGGTGTTCGACTGGCAGGTCGGCATGTTCGTGTTCGACAGCGATTTCGACGTGACCACGGTCGGGTTCGACTTTCCGCCGCCGGTGACCGTCCACCATCACAACGACAGCTGGGCGGTCTTCGGCCAGCTGTCGGCGCGGGTGACCGAGGCGGTCAAGCTGACCGGCGGGCTGCGCTAGACCGAGGACGACAAGGATTTCTACGTCGTATCCGGCGCGCCCACGCAGTATCGCCAGGTGGGCGACGAGCGGCTGAGCTGGGATCTCGCGGCCTTCGTCGACGTGAGCGACGATGCCAGCGTCTATGCCCGGCTCGCCAACGGCTTCCGCGCCCCGACGATCCAGGGCCGCGACGTGGCCTTCTTCTCGCCGCCGTCGATCGCGACGTCGGAAAAGATCATGAGCTACGAGGCGGGCTTCAAGTCCGAACTGGCCGACCGCACGGTCCGGCTCAACGGCGCGGTCTATTACTACACGATCGAGGATCCGCAGTTCTCCGCGGTCGGCGGAGCGGGCAATCTGGTGCAGCTGGTCAATGCCGACAAGGGCCGCGGCTTCGGCTTCGAACTCGACAGCGCGTTCCGGATCACGCCCGATTTCCTCGTCACCGCCGGGGTCAGCTGGAACGACACCAGGATCGAGGACGAAAACCTTGGCGGTCGGCATCTGCACCCAGTGCACCGTGATTGACCCGACCGTGGTGCTGTCGGGCACGACCCGCGCGCTGGTCGATGGCAATCCCTTCCCCAACGCGCCCGAGTGGATCGCCGATCTCACCGCGCGCTATGCCGTGCCGATCGGTACCACGGGTGAGATCTTCGCCTTCACCGACTGGGCCTATCAGGGGGCGACCAACTTCTTCCTCTACGAGAGCGAGGAGTTCCACACCGATGGCCAGATCGAAGGCGGGCTGCGCATCGGCTACGCCCGCACCGATCGCGATCTCGAAATCGCCGCCTTCGTCCGCAACATCACCGATGCCGACAATCTCAAGGGCGGCATCGACTTCAACAACAATACCGGCTTCGTGAACGATCCGCGGGTGATCGGAATTTCGCTGCGCATCGGCTATTGAATTGATTGTGCGGCGATAAAGGGGGGCCGGAAGCGCGATTCCGGCCCCTTTTGCGTACCTGAGGGGCGGCTTTATTCCGCCAAACTCTCGTGAATCACGCGGATTTTCAGCGCTTGTGCGGGGTCGAGATAGCGTTTCGCCGCCGCCTGGAGCATCGCCGGAGTGACCGCCCGGACCCGTTCTTCATAGTGCCGGACCCGGTCGAGCCGGTCGCTCCGCAATTGTGCCTCGTCGATCACGCCGAGCCACCAGCCGTTCTCGCGACGGCTGAGCGCAATCTTTTCAATCAACGGCTTACGGGCGCGTTCGAGCAGGTCCGCATCGATCGGCGCGGTGCGGAATTCCTCGGCGATGGCATCGACGACGGCGAAAACCTCGTCCGCCTGTTGGGGTTTGACCACCACCGCGGTCGCGAAGGTGCCGTAGTCGCGGTAGATATCCGACATGCTCGAACGGGCGCTGGGCGAATAGGAAGCGCCCAGTTCTTCGCGAATGCGATCAAGCATTTGAAGGCCCATCGCTTCGGCCAGAAGCTGCATCACCGTCTCTTCCTCGGCATCCTCATCGTCGGTCGTCGGCCAGAAAGTTAGCGCCAGCGCCTGGTCTGGCGCACCGGCATGCGTCCGCGTCCGTGGCGAACGATCCTCCGCGAACTGGACGATCCTCTCGTTATTCCAAGGCTTTAGATCCTCCGCCCGGGCAGGCAGAGCGCCGAAGCTGGAAGCCACCGCGGCAATCACGGCCTCGCTGTCGAAATCGCCCACCACCGAAATCTCGATCGGAGCATTGGCGAATTGCTCCGCGATGAGCGCCCGCACTTCCTCGGTGGTAACCGCCTCGAGCTCTTCCTGCGGCGGAATTCCGAAGCGGGCATTGCCGTTGGCGACGATCTTGCCGACCTCGAACTGCGCCACCGCTTGCGGCGTTGCATCGGCCTGCGCAACGAACGGCGGGACGATCGCAAGCCACTTGGTCAGCATTTCGGGGCGCAGGCCCGGATCGCTGAAATATGCTGCGCTCAGCTGCATTTGCAGGGGCAGGTCGGCCATCGTCCCGGTCCCCGAGGCGACGAATTTGTCCGCTGCGGCGTTGAAGCCGTAGTCGAGATTTCGCCCGGCGAGGATCTGGCGCAATTCGTCGTAGGCATGCTTGCCGACGCCGCCGAGCGCGCTCACCGAGGAGAGGAAGATCGCCTGGGCCAGATCGTCGGCGGGGAAAGCCAACTGACCCGATCCCACGCGGATCCTGTAGCGCAGCTTGCCCTTTTCGAAGTCGGTCGGCTTGAGATTGAGCATGACGTTGTTGGCGAAACGGATCGTCCGGAAGCCGAGATCCTCGACCAGCGTATCCTGCACCACGGCGGTCGGCTGGCCGAAGTCGGTGTAGCCGAACTCGCTCGCTGCCTTGTCGGCAGGCGCATCCACGGGGACTGCCTTCGACTCTTCGAAGGCGGCGAGGATCGTTTGTTCGGCATTTTCGATCGGCTGCTTCGTCGAAACATGGATCAGCGGATCGCCGAGCGCGAAGTGATCGCGAAACGCCGAATTTACGGCTTCGACTGTGGCCGCTGGCTTGAGCGCGAGGAACATTTCATAATTCGTCTGCGGCGTAACAACGAGCTTCTCACGCCGGGCGCTCGCCAGGATTTCTCCGGCCAGCTGGGCATTGCGCCGGGTATCCTGCTGCTGCGCGGCATCCCGATAGCGCTGTTCCGCATTGGCCAGCTGCTCGGCGATCTCGGCTTCGCTGAAGCCATGTTCGACGGCGCGGCGCCATTCCTGTTCGGCGACGCCCAGCGCGCGTTGCCATTCGCCCTCGCGAGCTTGTACCGAGACCGAAGCCTGGCGGCCGATGTCGAAGAAATCAGAGGCGGAAGCACCCCCGCTGATGATCGGTGCATCGGCGGAATTGGCGATCTTGTCGAGCCGGCGATCGAGTATCGCGGTCCCCAGCCCGACCAGCGCATCGCGGTTGAACTCGGCGACGGTAGGCAAGTGTTCGCGATAGGGCGCGAAGCGATCGATCACGATCATGTAGGGGACGTCGGGATCGACGAAATTGGCTGCCGCGGGACCGCGGTCGAGATCGATCGCACCCTTGTCCGTTTCGACCTTTGCCGAGGCAGGGGCGACCCAGTCGGAGAATTTCTCCCGGATCAGGGCTTCGATACTTGCCGGATCGACATCGCCGACCACCACCAGAACGGCATTGTCGGGACGATAGAAGCGCGCATAGAGATCGCGGACGACCTGCCCGGGCGCGGTGTCGATGATCTCTTCCGTCCCATCGGCCCGAAACCGGGTTGCATAGCGTGTCGTCGGGCGCGACAAACTGGAAATAGTCTTTGAAACGGCGGATCTGGAAGTTGTTGCGCGTACGCGTCTCGGATTGAATGACCCCGCGCTCGCGATCGACGGCATCGTCGGCGATAGTCAGTTCGGAAGCGGTTTCACGCATCAGCATCAGGGCGGTATCGACCAGGTCCGCATCGGTGCGCGGGAGGTCGAGCTTGTAGATCGTGTCCTCGAAACCGGTCGAGGCGTTCGTATCTGCACCGAAGGCGAGGCCGAGCCGTTCGAGAAGCTTGACCATCTCCCCCTCGGGAATGCTGGCCGAGCCGTTGAAGGCCATGTGCTCGATCAGATGGGCGAGGCCCAGCTCATCTTCGCGCTCGTCGATCCAGCCCACGTCGAAACCCATCCGCACGACCGCCGTATCCTCGGGCGTGCCGTTATGCATGATCGCATACCGCAGACCGTTGTCGAGTGTGCCGAAACGCACCGAGCTGTCGACCGGAACGTCATAGACGCGTTTGCCCCACGCGGTGGTGGCGGATTGCGCCTTTTCCTGACCGTCGGCCCGGCTGGCGAGGTCCTGCGCGGCTGCCGGCAGCGCCAGTGCAAGTAGCGGCAGCGCAAGCAGCACGCGACGAAGTGCGATGAAAGTCATGATGCGTCCCCTAGGCTTGCCGTCGCTTCCGGCCAGCTCGGGATCAGGCTATTGCGCCGCATCGCGATTGCCAAGGGCAGGGACCCAATAATCTGCCGACGCCGCCAAGGCGCCGACGAAGGGCGGGATTGCCTGACCCGCCGAGGCTGCATAGGAGACGAGTGCGTGCCAGTCCTCGACCTCGTCTACAATCCCGTTTCAGGCGGTTTCCGTCCGCAGCGCCTCGCAGCACTCGTCGCGGCGCTCGAGGAGGAAGGGTTCGAGGTTCGTCGGCAACCCTCCAGCGCGAGCGGCATCGCGCTGTCCGAAAAATCCGATCTCGTCTGCGTGCATGGCGGCGACGGCACCGTCCGCGACACGGTGCAGGCGCTCGGCGAGCGGGCGGGGGAAGTGCCGCTATGCATTGCCGCTGCCGGCACGATCAATCTGGTCGCACGCGAACTGGGCTATGCGCGCGAGCCGGTGCGGTTCGCGCGCGAATTGCGCATTGCGTGGGAACGGGGCCCCGCGAGCTGGGCTCGCTCGCCCCTCTACCGTCTCGGTGCCATGCCGATCGTCTCCTGCCTCAGCATTGGGCCCGACAGCCATGCCGTTGCGCGCGTCTCGCCGGCACTGAAGCGGCGGGTCGGGCGCTATGCCTATGTCGTGGCGATGATGCGGCAACTGCGCGAATGGCCCCGCAATCCGATGACTGTTCGCGGTGAAACCGTGTCGGGCGAAGGATTCGAATGCCGCGCCGAGGCGGCCATCGTCAGTCATGGTGCATTGTATGCCGGGCCATTCCGGCTGAGTCCCGAAGCTGCGCTCGAAGCGGATTCCGTCGAGCTGATCACGCTTGGAAAATCCACCCGGGTCGGGACCTTGCGCCTGGCGCTGGCCGCGCTGCTCGGACGCTCGCTCGCGCGGCGCGGCATCGCCGAAATCCGCACCTGCCGGCGAATCGAGTTCGACCGCTGCGTCACCCCTGTCCAGGTCGACGGGGACCATATGCCCGATTGCGCCTATGCCATCGCGCCGAGCGGCCTGGCGTTGCGCTACGTCGTCTAGGCTATTCCTTGCGGAGGACGTCTCCGGGCAAGCAAGGGACCCGGGGGCCGGCCCAGTCGATTTCGCTGGCCGAAGGCAAGGGCGTCAGATCGCCCAGGGTTCCATCTCATTCTCGGGGTCGTAATAGACGTTGGCCTTCGAATTATCGAAATCCTCGATCCGGGCGTTGTCTTTCAGTGCGGTCGCCGAGGTGATTTCGGGCCTTTCGACGCGCGATCCTCGAACCATGCGGATGGTTCGGTCGCTGTTGCGCTCCATCATGCGATAGTAAAGACGCCCGAATATCATTGTGTCGAAGACCGAATTGAAACCCCAGTTCTTCAGATCGGTGCCCTCGGCCAATCCGACATAAATATACCGCACCTGCTCCTGGACGAGTTCGAGCGCCGCCTGAACTCGCTCCTCGGGCGCCGAGTGCGTTTCCGCAATGCGGGCAATCTCTTCCTGAAGTGCGGAGTCACGGCTCAGCGAGGCGGCCTGTTCGTATAGCGGCGCAAAGGTCGAGGAGACATCTTCCCAGCTGGAGAAGTCGCTGTATTCGAGCATGCGTGGCCATGAAAAGCGCGGCGGGGCATCCTTGGGTGGAACGAGCGGAGCCGCATTGTCGATCGTGATGTCGAGCGACGAGGAACTGCGTCTGGCCAGGGGCGCGAGATCGGCGGGGGCCTTGACGAGGGGTTCCTGACCGGGTTCCCAACTGAGGCCGAGCCTAATTCTTCCCTGCGGCGGAGAAGCCCCGAGAAGCAGAACGCCAAAGCTGTCGTCGCGCAAGGTCGGATCTTCGGTCGGCGTCGTGAAGGCGAGTTCCAGCTCGTCGCCGACTCGCAAATCGGGGACACGAAGGACTGCCGTGAGCATCCCGGTGAAAATCGCCTGCTCCAGCTGGTCCTCGCGGCGCAGGATCTCGAATCTTCGAGTTTTCGAGGACATCGATCGTATGCCCTTCGCGGTGGATGAGCAGGCGGTGGACGACCGGATTTCCGACCGCAGGATTCCACTCGACCATGATGTTGCCGGCCTGAAGGGCCTGAGGATGAAGGATCTTGAAGCTTTGACCGGTAAAACTCCACTGACCTTCGTCGCCGAGATGGACCAGCATGTCCTGCCTGCGAATGAACAGCAATCCGCTGGCATCCGCCGGAGCGTCAAGTTTCTCCGACTCCTCTACCCAGGTGGGGACCGGCCCCGTCTCGACGACGCCGGTATCGGCGCTGACCGGATGCGCAGTCAGCGCAACTGCCGAAAGAACAAGGAATTCGGAATACTTCATCGACGACCCTCCCGCGCGCACATTTGCTGCTTTCGGGCCGTCTGACAAGGCGGGAGTGGGCTGTTTACTTCTTTGGTTTGGCTTTCGATGGGGTCCTTAGCCGTCCGCGGTGTGCGCTCATGTCGAGTACTTCGCCGGGCCCCTGATCCTCGTTCTGCAGCAGGCCGAGCCTGCGGGCGACTTCGCGATAGGCTTCTTCTTCGCCGCCCAGATCACGCCGGAAGCGGTCCTTGTCGAGCTTTTCGCCCGTGTTGATGTCCCACAGGCGACAGCCGTCGGGGCTGATCTCGTCGGCAAGGATCACCCGGCTGAAATCGCCGTCCCAGATGCGCCCGAACTCGAGCTTGAAATCGATCAGCCTGATGTCGATCGCGCTGAACATGCCGCACAGGAAGTCGTTGATGCGGATCGCCATGGAGGACATGTCCTGCAGCTCTTCGTGGCTGCACCAGTTGAAGCACGCGATTTCTTCCTCGGAGACCTTGGGATCGCCCAGGCCATCGTCCTTGAGGCAATATTCGATCAGCGTATGGGGCAGCAGTTCGCCTTCCTCGATGCCGAGCCGCTTCGACAGAGATCCAGCCGCCACATTGCGGATCACGACCTCGAGCGGAATGATCTCCACCTGACGGACGAGTTGCTCGCGCATGTTGAGGCGGCGGATGAAATGGGTCGGAATGCCGATATGCGACAGGCGCGTGAAGACATATTCGCTGATGCGATTGTTGATCACGCCCTTGCCGTTGATGGTGCCCTTCTTCTCGGCGTTGAAGGCGGTGGCATCATCCTTGAAATATTGAATGATGGTGCCCGGCTCCGGCCCTTCGTAGAGAATCTTGGCCTTGCCTTCGTAGATCTGGCGGCGACGTGCCATCTGGCTGGAATCCTTCACGCAAAAAAGACGCGCCCCGGCAGCGGTCTCGGTTGCGACCGCGGCTTCCGGGGCATTCGCCTCGCCCATACAGAAGCCGCGGAGCGAAAGCAATTGAGCGGGCCGCGCCGGCTCAGTGGACGGTCGGTCCATCCCTTTCGACGATCGGAGCGTGCGAGGCCTTCAGCCCGGCAATCAGCCGGCCCAGCGTTGCGCGCTGGACGAGCACGCTGAACAGCACGGCGGCGAAGGTCGCGGCGAGGATCAGTTCGCGGGTTTCGCCGTCAGGCAAGGAAAGCGCCAGAGCGATCGAGATGCCGCCACGCAATCCGCCCCACCATAGCACCCGCCCGGCGCCCGGATCCTGCAGGCGGGCGGCGGGAATAGCCTTGGTCGAGACGGCGATCCCGATCGCGCGGGCGGCGAGGGTAAGCGGGATGGCGGCGAGACCGAGCAGCAGATCCTCGAACCCCGGGACGAGCGCGATCATCTCCAGTCCGATCAGCAGGAACAGGACCGAATTGAGCAATTCATCGACGAGTTCCCAGAACTTCAGGACGTAGTCACGCGTCACATCGCTCATCGCATAGGTAACCCCATGGTTGCCGATCAGCAGTCCGGCCACCGCCATCGCCAGCGGACCCGAGATGTGGAAATAGCTGCAAAAGGCATAGCCCCCCATGACCACCGCCAGCGTGATCAACACTTCGAGCGTGTATTCGTCCATCCCGGCAAGGGCGCGAAATCCCGAGGAAGCCGACGGCGATACCCACCAGGATCCCGCCCCCTGCCTCGATTGCGAACAGTCGCGCACCTTCCGACACCGAAAAATCGGCTCCGGTCAGTGCCGCCCCGAGCAATATCGTGAACACGACGATGCCTACCCCGTCGTTGAACAGGCTTTCGCCAGCCACGGCGCTCTGGAGCGATTGGGGCACCGCTTCTTCCCTGAGAACGCCGAGCACCGACACCGGATCGGTCGGCGCGATCAGCGCGCCAAAGACAAAATACCAGATTGGCCCGACGGGGACAGCGAGCAGGATTCCCACGCCCCACATGGCGAGCCCCACAAGGACCGTCGAAATGAGAACCCCCACGGTCGACAGCAGCAGGACGGGCAGCCAGGCGCTCTTGAGACGATCAAGGTCGACGTGAAGCGCACCGGCAAAGAGCAGGAAGCTCAGCATGCCTTGGAGCAGCGTCTCGGTGAAATCGAGTTGATCGAGAATTCCCGCGACCCGATCGTCGACGGTCACCCCGGGGACGAACGCATTGGCGAGCATCAAACCGCCCGAAGCCAAAGCTCCCATCACGGTGAGGCCGATGACATGCGGCAGCTTGAGAAAATGATGATTGAACCAGCCGAGCAGGGCGGAGGCGACGACGAGGATCGCCGCTATGTCGAAGGCGGAGAGCGCGGCCGGGGCGGTGTCATGCATCCCGGTCCGATAGCGCGTGGGCGGCTCAAGGTGAAGCGCGCCGCTGCTTCACATGGAACCGGACGAGGCCAAGCATATCGGTGAAAGGGGTGGTGCCCAGGGGCGGAGTTCGAACCACCGACACGACGATTTTCAGTCGTCTGCTCTACCACTGAGCTACCCGGGCGCACTGCATCGACAAAGCGGCCGAATAGGCGCCGCGAGCAATGAGAGCGCGCCTATGGCGAAGCTGCCTCCCCATTGCAAGGGGGTAATTCAGTCGCTGCCGTCCCCGTCCCCGGCGCGGGTGACCTCGCCGGCGATTTCCTCGGGGAGAGCGGCGCGGCCCGGCACCGAATAGCCATCGCCGAACCATTGCGACAGGTCGCGGTCGCGGCACCGGGCCGAGCAGAAGGGTGAGAATTCCTCGACGCGGGGTTTCCGGCAGATTGGGCAAAAACGGACTTTAGCGGTCATGTTCCACGATCTGGGCAGCGGGGGCTTCTATCGCAAGCCCGGGATCGATCTCGATCCGCAGCGGACGGCCCGTACGCCGAACGAGCTCCTCTTGCCATTCGGGGCGCAGTTTGCCCCTGAGCGCAGGATGGACCGTGAGGAGAGTGGTTCCGGCACCGTCGAGCAATTCGGCGCTGCGAAGCGCCATGAGCGCGGCGGCCTCCACGCGCGAAGCGGCGAAGCGGTGGAGCAACGAAGGCCCTTCGAGCCGGGCGACGATCTGGACGAAGCCGAAGCCGTTCGTGGCCGTGCGTTCGTGCGGCCAACCGCCAAGCGTTTGCTCGAGCGCGCCATCGACCGCCTTGCGATCGGATTTGGTGGCAAGGGTCGGAAAATCGATCCCTATCGACCCGCCGATATCGAACAGCCGCAACGCGCGGGCCAGCGGAGGCACGGCGGCGAGTGCTAGCTCGCGGGGAGGCAGGTCTCCGTCCACATCGATCAGCGTCATCGCCGGGGTGACGCTGAACAGCAACGTGCCCCCAGGAAACGCGACTTCGCCCGTGGCCGCGGCATACCATGTCTCCTCCCACAGCCCTGGCGGAAAGCGGCGTGTCGTATCGCCCGATGGGAAGATGTCAGTTCGACATGGCGAATCTTCCGCCTCGTCGTCGAATACCCGACCTTGCGCGCGCTTGAATCGGCCGCGTTCGGCGATCGCGGCACGCGTGATTCTCAGCGCCAGGCTGTGTCCTTCGGTGACGCCTGAAGGAATTCGGTCGACGAGAATTTCGGTCGCGTCTTCCATTTGCGCCACCCCGCGGCGCGACCCGGCGGGCTTGGCTGTGAGCCGCGCCGCCACCACGCTGTCCGGCCTCAGGTCGCGAGACCAGCGCAGCTTCGCTGCCAGGACGCTGTCACCCTCGATCAGCAGAGCGCGATCCTCGCCGATGCCGTGTTCGACGATCCATTCAGGCAAGATCGAATCCTGCGTCGCGAAGCAGCGCGCGGGTCTCGTACAGGGGCAATCCGACGACGCCCGAATGGCTACCCTGGATGCGCGCGATCAGTCCTTCCGCAATTCCCTGTATCGCATAGCCACCCGCCTTGCCGTGCCATTCGCCGCTGGCAAGATAGGCTCCTAACTCTTCGCTGCTCAACCGTTTGAACTGTACCATCGTCTCGCTCAGACGCTCGCGCAGTCTGCCATCGGGCGCGCGCAGGGCAATCGCCGAAAGCACGCGGTGGCGCCTGCCCGAAAGCAATTCGAGACAGCCCCGGGCGGTCGCTTCGTCTTCGGCCTTGGGAAGTATCCTGCGCCCGGCGGCGACCACCGTGTCTCCCGCCAGCACGAAACCATTGTCCGACGCGGCTGCCTCGGCTTTCTGGCGCGCCATGCGGCGGGCATAGTCGCGGGGCAACTCGGCCGTCTCCGGGGTCTCGTCGATATCGGCGGGAGCGATGAAATCCGGAGTCAACCCGAGACGCGCGATCAGCTCGCGACGGCGGGGGCTGGCGGAAGCGAGGATCAGTGTGGGCCGGCCCACGCGTGCTTACTGCGGGCCGGGGCCGCCGCGACCGGGCATGAAGCGGTATGTGATGCGCGCCTTGGTCAGATCGTACGGCGTGAGTTCGCACAGGACCTCGTCGCCCACGAGCACCCGAATGCGGTTCTTGCGCATCTTGCCCGCGGTGTGGCCAAGCACCTCATGGCCGTTCTCGAGTTCGACGCGGAACATTGCATTGGGCAGCAGTTCCACCACCTTGCCGCGCATTTCGAGAAGTTCTTCCTTGGCCATGCAGTCCTTCGTATCCGTTTTCGATTTCGTGTGGCCGCGCGCTTTAGCGGGGGGCGCGACAAAAGGGAAGTCTTCCCGCCCGGGCGTGGCATTTCCACCGGGACGAAATCGCTCTGCCCGGCGACAATCCGTTACATTAAAAGAGGTTGGAGGGAACATTTGCTTTCGGATGGGTTCAGGTTGGGGGAGGCAGGACCGCTCCCGTTCAACATGAATTCGGAAAGCATCGCTTGAAACATACACCCAGTCTCGCCGTCTCGATTCTTGCTCTCGCCACGGCGCAGGGTGTCTGCGCCCAGCAACCGGACGATGCGGAGCGTCCCGAAGCCGGTGCGACCGCCAACGGCGGGGATACCATCGTGGTGCAAGGCACGAGGATCCGCGGCCAGCTCGTGGTCGACCAGCCGCCCATCGCCGAATACGATGCCGAGGACATCGCCGCCTTCGGGGCTGGGTCGATCGCCGACCTGATCGAAGCGATCGAACCTGCAACCGGTGGTGGCGCGCGCGGCGGACGTGGCGGCGGACGCCCGGTATTCCTCGTCAACGGCATCCGCGTATCGAGTTGGCGCGAATTCCGCTCCTATCCGCCCGAAGCGGTCGCCAAGGTCGAGGTGTTTCCCGAGGAAGTCGCGCAACGCTTCGGCTATTCGGCCGACCAGCGGGTGGTGAACATCGTACTCAAGCCCGATTTCCGCTCGGTGAACGCGGAGATTGAGTACGAGCAGCCTGCTCGCGGCGGCTATTCGCGCAGCGAGCAGGAACTGACCTATCTGAGGATCGGCGAGGCAGGCCGCCTGAACTTCAATTTCGACATCGAGGACCAGAGCCTGCTGACCGAGGCCGAGCGTGGCCTTAGCGTGGCCGCCGCGCCGGGCGAAGCGCCGTTTCGCAGCTTGATTGCCGACACGCTGAACGCGGAAGCGACGGCCAATTACACGCGCGCCTTCATCGAAAGCGGAACGTCGATCAGCGCGAATGCGACTTATGAGCGCGATCAGTCGCGCAGCTTGGCGGGACTTTCGGACGACGGCACGGTTCCGCTCGAGCGGCGCACCAGTACCGACAGGTTTTCGCTCGGTGGCACCGCCAATACGCGCTTCGGAGACTGGGATGCGACCTATACGCTCGATGCGATCCGCGCGCTCGGCGAAACCGAGATCGACCGGCGCAGCGGAGACGGATTCGACGTCGCGGGCAGCCGTACCTGGACGATCGACAACAAGGTCACGCTGGTCGGCCGTCCGCTGGTTCTTCCTGCGGGCGAGGTCACGACCACATTCGATGCCGGTCTCGACTGGAAGCGGATCGAGAGCGCCGATACCCGCGCGGCCGCTGAACTTTCTCTCACGAGGCGCCGGCTCGATGGAGGAATCAATGTCGCCATCCCGGTGGCTGAGCGCGGCGCAGCCTGGGGCGCGTTGGGCGATGTCGGCGTTAACCTTTCGGCCGGGGCGGAAGAATTATCCGATTTCGGCTTGCTCACCAATTGGTCGGCCGGGGCCAACTGGTCGCCGTCCGACAATCTTGGGCTGAGCGTCACGCGGATCCGGCGCGAGGTCGCACCGAGCCTTACCAATCTCGGCAGTCCGAGGGTCGATGAATTCAATGTGCCGGTGTTCGACTACGCAAGCGGCGACACGGTGCTCGCCACGGTCGTGACGGGCGGCAATCCGGATCTGCGTGCGGAGAGCCAGGCCGACTGGAAATTTTCGGCAAACTGGGAGCTGCCCTTTTGGGAGGATACCCGTTTTCAGCTCGACTACGGCATAAACCGCTCGCGCGATGTCACTGCGACGCCCGGTTTCAGCGCGGCCTTCGAGCAGGCCTTTCCCGAGCGCGTGACCCGCGATGGAGACGGCGAATTGCTGGCGATCGATCGTCGGCCGCTCACGCTTTATCAGACGCGCAGCCGAATTCTGTCCATCGGGCTCAACACGCGCGGAAGGATCGGTGCCGAACCGGTCCGCGAAGCGGGCGGTTCCGGTGCGAATCGCGGAGGCGGCGCGGCGCGTGACGGACGACAGCGAAGTGCGGGCCGCGACCGTCCTGTCGGGGGTTTCGACCCGGCAAGGATGGAGGCGATGCGTGCGGCGCTGTGCGAGGGTCCGACCGGGGACTTGCCCGATCTATCGCAAATGCCCGAACAGGTCCGCGCGCGCTTGCTCGATGCCGAGGGCAATCCCGATCCGGCGAAGATCGCCGCCGCGCGCGCGCGGTTCTGTGGCGAAGAGGCGAAGCAACGTCTGGAGCATTTCGCTGCCTTGCGTGAAGCGATTTGCGTAGATCCGCCGCAACTCGATGGCCTGCCGGAATCCATGCGTGCGCGGATCGAGGGCGAAGACGGAGCCATCGATCCCGCAAAGCTCGAAGCGCTGCGCTCGCGGATATGTTCGGCCGAGGGTGGATCGACAGAGGGGGAGGACGGCAACCGCCGCTCCGGCGGACGCCGAGGTTCGGGGATGCGCTTTGGACCCGGCAGAGGCGAAGACGGCGACACGAGGCCCCGCTATTTCCTCAGTTTTAATCACAATATCGTCCTCGAGAATGAGGTGTTGCTGGCGCCTGGGGGTCCGCTGTTCGACCAGCTGGATGGCGAAGTCCTTGGCGGCGGAGCAATCTCGCGCGACAGTTCGCGGGTCGAGGGCGGCGTGTTCTGGCAGGGCTACGGCTTCCGTCTCTCGGGCCAGTATATCGGCGACGCCATCCTGCGGGGCAGCGGCCTGCCCGGTTCGAGCGATTTGATGTTCGGCGATCTCGCGACATTCGATGTCCGGCTGTTCGCCGATCTGGGGGAGGTCCTCGACAAACAGAAGGGCTGGCTCAAGGGCCTGCGGGTCTCGCTTTCGGTGGACAATCTGTTCGATGCGCGGCGCAATGTGGTTGATGCAAACGGCAATGTCCCGGACGCCTACGAGGCGCTCAGGATCGATCCGACGGGCCGTTATCTGGGCGTCGAGGTTCGCAAGGTGTTCTAGCCGGCGCTCTGGCCTGCAGAACCGGTCATCCTGGCGGTTGCTGCGGAAAGAACAGCCTTGCCATGCCGCTCGGTACAAACGGCGCCCATTCGCCTTCCGGCTGCGCCAACCGATCCGCGATGGCGTAGACCGAAGCGGGATTTACGCCGAGCCCGCAATGGCTTGCATGGACTGCGATGTTTTCGCAGTCCGGGCGGTCGCAGCGCTGAACCGAACCGCGCCAATGGACGATTCCGTCGGTCCGCGTGAAGATCGAGGTGGTGGGCATCGGGGGCGCTTCGGAAAGGTCGCGGAAATGGCCCCGACGCATCGGTCCCGGGGCCTTGCCGTTGGGCAATTCGAACAGCCGGGGATACTCGAGATCGAAGTCGGGGTCCTCGATCCAATAGGGATAGTCGAGGTCGAAGGGCACGCGGACCAAGCGCTGGCGCATCGTGGCCGACAGCTGCAACCGGCTCTCAAAGAAGGCGAGGATATCCTTGAAGCGCACGAAGCCGCCGGGTGCGGTAGCGGGATTATAGATCAGGTATCGATATGCATCGGCGAATTGCGCGTTTCGAGCGCGACGAAACTGGCATCCATGCCTTGGAGTTGCCGCATTGCTTCCTTTCGCGGATGCCGCTGCGCCGTTCGGGCCTGGGCGATCCATCATGCTGCCGCGCACTGTGCGTGCAAGGGCGCAAATGAGAAGCTAGCACGGGGCTGCGACGCGTCAACTTGCGGCCCGGATCACCGCGCCGCGGGGACCCGAGTCCGCTACAGCGCCTCGCCCGCCGCCGCTCCGCTCGCCCAGGCCCATTGAAAATTGTACCCGCCCAGCCAGCCGGTCACATCGACGGCTTCGCCGATTGCGAAGAAGCCGGGAATGCGCTTGGCTTCCAAGGTTTTCGACGAAAGCTCAGCGGTCGAGATACCGCCAACGGTGACTTCGGCCTTGGCAAAGCCTTCGCTTCCGTTGGGCATGAACCGCCAGTTCGACAGGCGCATGGCAGCGGCACGGAGCGCTTTGTCCGGCAGATTGCCGAGATCGCCTTCGATCCCGCTGCGGTCGGCGAGGATGTCTGCCAGGCGTGCGGGCAGCGCCTCGCGCAGCAGCGCGCGGAGCGTTACGCGAGGAGAGCCGCGCTTGGCCTCGACGAGCCAATCGGCGCTGCGGCCGGGAAGAAAATCGATCGTGAGAGGATCGCCGGGGCGCCAATAGGAACTTGCCTGGAGGATGGCCGGTCCGGACAGCCCGCGATGGGTAAACAGCGCTGCTTCGGCGAATTTCGCCCCCTTGGCACAGGCCACGACGGGTGCGGCAACGCCCGAAATCTCGCGGAACAGCACCTCGTCGCCGCCCAGCGTCAGCGGGACCAGGGCGGGGCGGGGCTCGATCAGCTTCAGCCCGAACTGGCGAGCCAGATCGTAGGCGAAACCGGTTGCGCCCAGCTTGGGTATCGAAGGGCCTCCGGTGGCGACGACCAGCGAATTCGCAGTGTAGAGGCCGCTCTGCGTGGTGACCGCGAAGCCCGCTTCATGCGCGACCGAGGCGACGTCTTCTCCGCATCGCAGATCGACCCCGCCGGCCGCACATTCCGCCAGCAGCATGGCGACGATCTGCTTCGCCGATCCGTCACAGAACAGCTGACCGAGAGTTTTCTCGTGCCAATCTATCCCGTAACTCTCTACGAGGTCGAGGAAATCGCGCGGCGTATACCGGGCCAGCGCCGATTTGGCGAAATGCCGGTTGGCCGAAAGATAGTTCTCGGGGCCCGCGCCGATATTGGTGAAATTGCACCGGCCGCCGCCCGAAATCAGAATTTTCTTGCCAGGTTTCTCTGCTTTTTCAAGTACTAAAACGCGCCGACCGCGTCGGCCTGCGCGCGCGGCGCACATCAATCCTGCCGCGCCCGCGCCGAGGACTATCGCATCGTAACGTCGGTCGTCGCGCGTCGCCACTCACGCCTCTTCGAGCGGATATTCGGGCTTCTGCCGCGCGGCGATGAAGTAGAGGAGCGTGCCTGCAAGCACCAAGCCACTGAAAACGAACCAGGCGCGCGGTTCGGCTTGGGTCGCGATGAACAGCGAGCTGGCGACGGCGACGAGGACGCAGAAGAGATGGAACGGGACGATCCGCCCCTCGCGGTGTTCAAGCACCGGCAGGGCCAGGGCGGTGACCATGTAAGTGACCAGCCGCACCAGCGTGCCGGCTATCGCAAGTACCTCGAATCCCTCCCAAAGTCCGAACAGGATCGCGGCCACGCCATAGAACAGGATCGAGTTGAACGGCGTCAGGAAGCGCGGATGGACGTATTCGAACCAGCGCGGCAGCATGCCTCTCTGCGCCATTCCGTACGACAGGCGCGGCTGCGCGACGCCGCTGGCGAAATTGTTCGCCCCGATGCTGAAACTGGCGGCGACGACGATTGCGAGCGACCCGATCTGGCCCATGGAAGCTCCCGCCACCCCGGCGAGTGCGTTGTTTTCCCCCGCGAATTCGGGACCGATCGCGATGAAGGCCCAGATCACCGCCATGTAGATCAGCGTCACTCCGACGACCATCGAGACGATCGCGCGCGGCACGTCGCGGCGGGGATTGCGGAACTCGCCAGCGGCCTCAACCACGCCTTCAAAGCCGATGAAAGCATAGAATGTGAGCAGCACAATTGATTCAATCGCGTCGAATTCGGGCAGCACGACCCCGCCGGACCCGCCGCCCGCGAAAAGCGCCGCCACGACCAGCGCGGCGAGCGGGGCGAGCTTGATCGCGGTCATCACCCCCAGCGTGCCGACCGAGGCGCGCATCCCGTAGAGATTGATCGCGGTGATCAGCGCCAGCGACAGGGCCACCATCACCGGACCGATCACCGGACCGTCGAGCCCGGGCACCAGCGCGGCGAGATAGGCGATCATCACATGGGTGTTCGCCGCGGCGGTGACGATCGCGCTGGCATAGCGCGCCCAGCCGGCCTGGAAGCCGACGAACCGTCCGAAGGCGGCCTCGCCGTAGAGCACCGATCCGCCGCTGTGCTCGAACCGCGAGGCCATCCAGGCGTAGCACAGCGCCAGCGGGAGGAAGAGCAGGCCGCCGACCAGCATCATCCACGGCGCGAAGCCCCCGATCGCGGCGACGAGCACCGCTGGAAGCGCGAAGATCCCCGCGCCGATCATGCCGTTGAGCGGGAACAGCGCGGTCCCCCAGAAGCCGACCGTGCGCGGCGGTGCGATGGTTTTGCCGTCCATGGCGCGGGACCTGCCCGCAAAGCCTTCGCTGCGCAAGCGATTGAGATTGCCGGTCGCGCCGCCTATCTCCGCTGCCATGTCGCGTACCAAGGCAGGTTCCCCCCACGACCCGAGAGGCAAGGAGCGCTTCCATGAGGAACGCGCTACGCATACGGTCGCCAGCGCGCAGCCCGATCTCGAAGGGGGGCTCGCGGCGATCCGCGAGACCGTGAAGACGCTCAAGCCGCGGCCCGGCGTCTACCGCATGCTCGATGCCCGCGGCGATGTGCTCTATGTGGGCAAGGCGCGCAGCCTGAAGGCGCGGGTGGCCAATTACACGCAGGTCAAGGCGCTCACCAACCGCCTCCAGCGGATGGTCAGCCAGACGCGCGCCATGGAGATCGTGGTCACCAATTCGGAGGCCGAGGCGCTGCTGCTCGAGGCGCAGCTGATCAAGCGCTACCGCCCGCCCTTCAATGTCCTGCTGCGCGACGACAAGAGCTTCCCCTTCATCCTGCTGCGCGCCGATCACGGCTTTCCGCGGATCCAGAAACACCGCGGCGCGCGGCGCGCCAAGGGCGATTACTACGGCCCCTTCGCCAGCGCAGGTTCGGTCAACAAGACACTGAATGCGCTGCAAAAACTATTCCTGCTGCGCAGCTGCACCGACAGCTTCTTCGCCAATCGCGACCGGCCCTGCCTGCTCTACCAGATCAAGCGCTGCAGTGCCCCTTGCGTCGGGCGGATCGACGAGCAGGGCTATGCCGGTCTGGTCGCCGAAGCGAAGGACTTCCTGTCGGGAAAGTCGGGCGCGGTCCAGGCCAACATCGAGCGGCAGATGGCGAAGGCGGCCGAGGATCTCGATTTCGAGACCGCGGCGATCCTGCGCGACCGGCTGCGTGCCGCGACCTTCATCCAGGGCAGCCAGGCGATCAATGCGCAGGGAGTGGGCGATGCCGATGTCTTCGCGCTCGCCGCCAAGGGCGGGCAGGTCGGGGTGCAGGCCTTCTTCATCCGCGGCGGGCAGAACTGGGGGCACCGCGCCTTCTTCCCGCGCAACACCGGCGAGCTCGAAAAGGACGAGGTGCTGGCCGACGTGCTGTTGCAATTCTACGAGGAAGTGCCCCCGCCGCGCACCATACTGGTCGATCGGACGCTGCCCGAACAGGACCTGATCGCCGAGGCGCTGGCCGAAAAGTCCGGCCACGCGATCGCCATCTCGATCCCCCAGCGCGGCACGAGGCGCAAGCTGATGCAGCAGGCGAGCCGCAATGCGGTGGAGGCGCTCGAACGCCGGCTGGCGGAAACCGGCACCAAGGCCAAGATCCTGCGCGAGCTGGCCGAATTTCTCGAACTCGACGAAGTGCCGCAGCGGATCGAGATCTACGACAACAGCCATATCCAGGGCGACAAGGCGCTCGGCGCGATGGTCGTCGCCAGTCCCGAAGGTTTCGAGAAGGGCCAGTACCGCAAGTTCAACATCCGCCAGGCGCGGACCGACGATGATTTCGCCATGATGCGCGAGGTCATGGCGCGGCGCTTCCGCAAGCTGGCGACGATCCCGAGGCCGAATCGCCCACCGCACCGGCCGGCGGCGGCGGCAGCGGCGCGGCGATGGCCACGGCTCCGCAGGCTGGCGCGGAAGAAGGGCAGGATCGGCAGACCGGGGCCGCGGCCCGCAGCCGGACGGCCAATTCGGGCCATGAGGGGGTGTGGCCCGATCTGGTGCTGATCGACGGCGGCAAGGGGCAGATGTCGTCGGTCCGCGACACGCTCGCCGAAATGGGCATCGAGGACGTGCCGCTGATCGCCATCGCCAAGGGGCCGCACCACGGCCGCGAGGGGCGCGAGGTGTTCCATTTTTCCGACGGGCGCGAAAAGACGCTGCCGGTCAATTCGCCGCTGCTGTTCTACCTCCAGACGCTGCGCGACGAAGTCCATCGCTATGCCATCGGCGCGCACCGCGCCAAGCGCAGCCGCGCGATCACCGCCAGCCCGCTGGACGAAATTCCCGGCATCGGCCCGTCGCGCAAACGCGCGCTGCTGCTGCACTTCGGGACCGCCGGGAAGGTCCGCGCCGCCGCGCTCGACGATCTCAAGCGCGCGCCCGGGATCAGCGCCGGCGTGGCGCAGCAGATCTACGATTTCTATCACGCGGGGGAATAGCCCTCCCGCTGCTGCCCGGTGAAGCGCCTGTCGCACGTCCGGCGGAAGACTGCCCGTTTTGATCCTGATCAAGAAATCCCGCCCACGCCTGTGCTATGTTCTGGCGGGCTCCGAAGCATTGCGCGACGAGCAAATGGGAGACGCACGGTGAAGTCCATCCTGTTCCACGCCTACGACGACGACGGCCTGGCCGGTCGTCTCGATGCCGCACTCGACCTGGCGCGCGCCTTCGACGCGCATCTCACGATCGTGCACCACACCCCCTACGAATACGTCGCCGGCCTCGATCCCTATGGCGCCTTCGCGGCGATGATCCCCGTCTGGCGCGAAGAGACCGACGAGCGGCGCAAGCGGATCGAATCCGATCTCGCGAACGAGGACGTTTCCTGGGAATGGGTAGAAGAGGCGGGGCCGGCAGCGCTCGCCCTGTTGCGCGCCTCCTCGCTCAGCGATCTGATTCTGGTGGGCGCCCGCGAACCGCGGCCGGGTGGCAAGGCGCCCTCTATTACCGCAGGCGAACTGGCGGTTTCGGCCTCCTGCCCCGTCCTCGTCCTTCCCGACGGGGCCAATCGCATCTCTATCGATGCGCCGGCGCTGGTGGCGTGGGACGGTTCGGCGGAGGCCTCGCATGCGCTTCGCGCCGCCTTGCCGCTGCTACGGCGAGCCAAGAAGGTCTATCTCGGCACGGTCGCGGAGGGCGGGCAGAAGGACCGCGAATACGACCTTCCACCGGTCTCCGGCGCCGACTATCTGGCGCGTCACGACATCGGATGCGAAATGGTCGAGCTGGATGCCGGGGAAGAGGGCGTCGGGCGGTCTCTCACCGATGCCGCGGAACGGCGCCGGGCGGGCCTGCTCGTGATGGGAGCCTACGGCCGCACGCGGTTTTCCGAGCGCGTCTTTGGCGGGACGACGCGCGCCATGCTTTCTGATGTCCGCATACCCTTGCTGCTGACCCACTAGGCGGATCAGCCTTTCGCCGGGCCTCCCGGATTGTTCTTGCCCTGGCTCTTGCCCTTGAATTTGGGTTTGCCTGCGAAGGGCTTGCCCGTCCTGGGGCCGGCTTTCTGTCCGGGTTTCGGGGCGCCCTTCTTGAATGCCGGTCGGCCCGGCTTGCCGCGCGGGCCCTGACCGAGCGGGCGGGGCGAGACGCGCGGCCCGCCGTGCTTGCGATTTTCGCGCGCCTCGATGCGCGGGCCTTCGGGCGCCGCCTCGATCGCGATCGCGTCCTGCTCGTCCTCGGCCGAGGCGGTGCGGGTCAGCGCATCGGCGAACTTGGGCGCGATCGCGCTCGGCACCTGGAACCAGCTTTCGTGCTGGCCGATGCGGATCGCGCCGATCTCGTTGCGGGTGATATGCCCCCGCCGGCAGAGCAGCGGCAGGATCCAGCGCGGCTCGGCGTTCTGACGTCGGCCGACCCCGATCTTGAACCACACCACGTCCTCGAAACCGGGGCGGTGGCGATCGGCCTTGGCTTTCTCGCGCGCCTCGGGCGTGTTGGCGAGCAATTCCTCGGGCTGCGGCAGCTTCGCGCGATGCGCGTGGACGAGCGCGGCGGCAATGTCCGCAGGTGCCATCCGGTCCATCAGCTCCGCTGCGAGCGTCCGGTCGTTCTCGTCGTATTCGGTCGGCGCGGTGAGCTTTTCCATCAGCCGCGCGTGATCCTTGCCTGCGATGTCCTCGGGCGTGGGCGCATCGCGCCACTCGGCCTCGATCTTCGCGCCGCGCAGCATGCTCTCGACCCGCTTGCGGCGGTTGTAGGGCACGATCAGCGCGGCGGTGCCCTTCTTGCCCGCGCGCCCGGTCCGGCCCGAACGGTGCTGCAGGGTCTCGGCGTCGCGCGGTATCTCGACATGGATCACCAGGCTCAGCGTCGGCAGATCGATTCCGCGGGCGGCCACGTCGGTCGCGACGCAGATCCGCGCGCGGCGATCGCGCAGCGCCTGCAGCGCCTGGTTGCGCTCGCTCTGCGAATGCTCGCCCGACAGCGCCACCGCGTCGAAGCCACGTTCCTGCAGCGTGGCGTGGAAACGGCGAACGTTGTCACGCGTGGCGCAGAACAGGATCGCGGTCTCCGCCTCGTGGAAGCGCAGCAGATTGACCACGGCGTTCTCGACTTCGGCGGGGGAGACGGTGATCGCCTGATAGGAAATGTCGCCATGACCGCGGTCCTGGCCCACCAGCGAAAGCCGCAGCGCGTCGCGCTGATAACGCTCGGCCAGCCGCACGATCGGACCCGGCATGGTGGCGGAGAACAGCAATGTGCGGCGCTGGTCGGGTGTCGCGTCGAGGATTTCCTCGAGATCTTCGCGAAAGCCCATGTCGAGCATTTCGTCGGCTTCGTCGAGCACCACGCCGATCAGCCCCGACAGGTCGAGCGCGCCGCGTTCGAGATGGTCGCGGAGCCGGCCCGGGGTGCCGACCACGATGGCCGGTCCGGTGCGCAGCGCCCGGCGTTCCTTGCTCGCATCCATTCCGCCAACGCAGGTGGCGATGCGCAGTCCGGCCCCGGCGAACAGCCAGGCGAGCTCGCGGCTGACCTGCAGCGCCAGTTCGCGGGTCGGCGCGATGACCAGCGCGAGGGGCTTTTCGGCGAGCGGCATGGCGCCGGTCTCGGCCAGCAGTTCCTCGGCCAGCGCGAGGCCGAAGGCGACGGTCTTGCCGCTGCCGGTCTGCGCCGAGACGATCAGGTCGCGACCCGCGGCATCGGGAGCGATGACCGCGGCCTGGACCGGGGTGGGGGCGGCGTAGCCGCGTGCGGCGAGCGCTTCGCCGATGACTGGCGGGAGGGTTTCGAAAGACATGGATACTCGTGGTCTGTCCGTGCCGGCGCGGCGCGGTGGGGATAAGGGGGCGAAAGCGGGGCGCCGTGGACGGCGCTAAGGCGCGAAACGAAGGGCCGATCGGCCGGCGTCCGCGACGGTTGGCGCGCCTATAGCCGAACCGGGCGGCTTTGGCTCGCCTTTTTTTGCAGGTGCGAAACGATCGCGCTGGCGGGGCGCGGGGAGGGCGCGCGGGGAGGGGGGCGAGCGGGACGCGCGGCCGGGGCGGGATCAGCCGCGCCGGTCGACGCGCTTGCGCATCATCCCTTCCTGCGCGACGCTGGCGACCAGCTCGCCCCGGCGGTTGAAGATCCGCCCGCGGTTGAAGCCCCGGCCGCTGCCGCTCCACGGGCTGTCGGTGGCATAGAGCAGCCATTCGTCCGCGCGCGCGGGACGGTGGAACCACAGGGCGTGGTCGAGGCTGGCTCCGACCAGTTCGCCGCGCATCCAGCTCAGCCCGTGCGGCAGCGCGCTCGTGCCCAGCAAGGTGTAATCGCTGGCATAGGCGATCACCGCGCGATGCAGCGCGGGATCCTCGGGCAGCGGCGCAGCGGTGCGGAACCAGCTGTGCGCGGCGGGTTCGCGCGGCTCGCTGTTCATCCAGTGCAGCCGGTCGACCGTGCGCATCTCGATCGGCCGCGGGCGCAGCACCAGCGCGCGCTGCGCCTCGCTCATCCGGTCGCCGGCGCGCTCGACCATGCGGTGGCGCATCTCCATGTCGCTCTTCAGCTCTTCGGGCGGGGCGACCACGGGCATCGTCACATCGTCGTGCTCGAGCCCTTCTTCGGGGCGCTGGAAGCTCGCGGTGAGGTTGAGGATCGGCTGGTCTTCCTGCGCCGCGACCACGCGCCGGTTGGCGAAGCTGCGGCCGTCGAAATCGCGCGCCGTGATATAGTCGAGGTCGACGCCTTCCTTGCCGCCGCGGAGGAAATAGGCGTGAAGCGAGTGCGCGGCGAAGCCTTCGGGGGCCGTCGCCTGTGCCGCCTGCAGCGCCTGCGCGATGACCTGCCCGCCGAATACCCGGCCGACCCCGCCCGGCTGCTGCGGCGCGGCGAAGGCATTCTCGCCGCGGCGACTGACGGTAAGCAGGCGAACCAGGCCTGCGACGAGCTCTGCGGGGGATTGCGTATCGATCACGCATGCGCTTTGCGGACGCTTTACGCTTCCGTCAAGCGGGCGGAGCCGGCGCTTGCCCGGGCTACGCCGGCGAGCGAGGCGCGGGCCGCGTGGATCGCGCGCGAAGCGCTAGATCCCGTCTCCGAAGGCCCTGCGCCAGCCGCGCCACGCGAGCGCTTTGAACCGGTTTCCCGAAGGCCAGCGGCCCGGCGGTCGCGGGTTCATCCCGAACCGCCGCAGCGCGGCGTTGAAGCAGCGCGCATCCGCCTCGGCATAACTCCATTCGCTGCGCCAGGTGATCGAGAGCGAGATCGAACTGTCGGGGCCATTGCGCACGAAATGCGGCGCCATCACGGGGACGTAGACCGCATCGCCCGGCGCGAGCGCGAATTCGGTTCCCGCGGCGAGCATGGCGTCGCGCCAGCCAAGTTCGCGCGGCCCGCCGAGATGATAGCTTTCGTGGACCGTGTCGGGGGCAAGTTCGGGGTCGCCCGCTGGAAACTGCGTCATCACCTTCGACCCCTTGAGCTGGAGCAGGATATTGTGCTCCGGATCGAAGTGATAGGGGGTCACCGCATCGGGACTGGAGATGAAGACGAAGCCCTGCGGCGTCAGCATGGCGCCGGTGCGGCTCTCGATGACCGGGCGCAGTTCCTCGAGCAGATCGAGCAGCAGTTCGCGATAGGCGGGCACCTGTTCGATGTTCTTGAGCACCGCCCAGCTGTCGCTGGTGGCGATGTGGCGGATGGTGTCCTCGATCGTCCGGCCGTTGCCAACGGGCTTGTCCGCCACGCCGATCGGAAGATTGCCGCGATTGTATTCGATCGCGTTCGGCGGCAACTGGCCCGCGAGCTGCGCCAGCCCTTCGAGCTCGAGCCGCGGATCGCAGCCGAGCCGGTGGGCGAGGACATGCGGGTTCTCGGGATACATCCGCGCGAACAGCTGCTGCGAGGCTTGGGGAAAGACGCCGGATCGCGTTTCGGCGGCAGGTTGGGTCGGGGTTTCGCTCATTTGCGTCGCTCCATTCGCCAGGCTTCGAGGCGGGCCCACAGCTCGCCTGACCGTCGGCGCCAGCCTCTGCCCGCGCCGACGGTGATCCACTGAATCGTCGCGCCGGTCGCGCCAGATGCGCTCGATCATCGGGTGATCCGCCGCCGCGCAACTGTCGCACCAGGCAAGCCTATCGTCTTCGAGCAGGGCGAGGTTTTCCACCTGCAGCAGCATTCCCGGAGAATAGCGCGCGAAGGTTTCGTCGAAACAGGTCTTGAAGGCGAAGCTCCCCGGCGGCCCGAGGAAGCTCGCCAGCATGGCAAGCGGACGGCCGTCGAGTTCGAGCGAAAGCCGTTCGAGCCGGCCTTCGCGCGCCGCACCTGCAAGTGCCTGGCGAAAGAAGCTCTCGCTGTCGGCGTGATCGGCCAGCGCCGATCCCTCGCGGCCCTTCCAGCCCCGCTGTTCGAGCGCGAGGAACTGTTCGATCCAGGGCGCGATCGCCTGCGCATCGCGCGACCGGCGGATCTCCATGCGCCCCGCTTCTTCGAGGCGGTGGCGCTGGCGCCGCAATTCCTTGCGTTTCTTGCCGCTCATCGCGCCCGCCAGATGGGCGTCCGGGGTCGGTCCGTGGCGCAGCAGCGCCCGGCTTTCGCGCAGGACGATGCGGTGGAGGCGCTTCTGGCGCCGGCAGAGATCGAGCAGCGCGGCGGTGCTGGCGCCATCGCCCGGCAGTTGCGGAAAATGGGCGAAGAAGGCGCCGCCCGCCGCCCGATCGGCATGATCCAGCCAGCCGCGCCAGAATTCGGTCGCCTGCCCGGCCAGCACCAGCGGCGCGCCGAGAAACATGTTGGGGTGCATCCAGGGTGCGATATTGGCGATGCGGCGCCCGTGGTAATCGGGGTCGCGCCACAGCGGCATGAGCCCGGCCAGCGATCGCCGCCTCGACAAGCACCGCGATACGCGCGGCACCCTGCGGATCGAACGCCTCGAGCGAGGGAATCAGAAACCACGGTTCGAAGAAGGGGTTGGGATCGGCCGCACGCGCGGCGAGTTCGCGCCATGCATCGAGAAAGCCATCGTCGCCGGCCTCGGCGAGCGTGAGCGCGTGAAATCCGTCGCGCAGCGGAACCGTTGCGGGGATTGCCCGTGCATGGTCATCGACCGTCGGCGCGGTCCGTTCGAAACCCATAGCCTGCCGTCGTCCCTCGCCCCATCGCCTCGCCTGGCATTCGTTCGAACCGCTATACTACACCGGCTGAGAATAACTTAACACCGCAACGGAAAGGGGCGGCGGCCCCGGAATGGAACCGCCGCCCCCGATGGCCCGTGGGATGCGCGCAATCAGCCCGCCGCGAGAGCCGCCAGCAGCAGCAGCGCGACGATGTTGGTGATCTTGATCATCGGGTTGACGGCGGGGCCCGCAGTATCCTTGTAGGGATCGCCCACGGTATCGCCGGTCACCGCGGCCTTGTGGGCTTCGCAGCCCTTGCCGCCGTGATTGCCGTCCTCGATGTATTTCTTGGCATTGTCCCACGCGCCGCCGCCGGCGGTCATGGAAAGCGCCACGAACAACCCGCCGACGATCACGCCGAGCAGCAATGCGCCCAGAGCGGCAAAGCCGTTTTCCTGCCCCGCGATCAGCGTGATCACGAAATAGACCACGATCGGCGCCAGCACCGGCAGCATCGAGGGGATGATCATCTCCTTGATCGCCGCCTTGGTGACGAGGTCGACCGTCCGGGCATAATTCGGGCTTGCTGGTTCCGGCCATGATGCCCGGATCGGCGGCGAACTGTTCGCGCACGTCCTTCACCACGTCGCCCGCCGCGCGGCCGACCGCGGTCATGCCCATCGCGCCGAACAGGTAGGGCAGCAGCGCGCCGAGCAGCAGGCCGACGATGACGTAGGGGTTCTCGAGGCTGAAATCGACGTCGGCCTGCGGGAAGAACTCCGCCAGATCGGTGGTATAGGCGGCGAACAGCACCAGCGCGGCAAGGCCCGCCGATCCGATCGCATAGCCCTTGGTCACCGCCTTGGTGGTGTTGCCGACCGCATCGAGCAGATCGGTCTTCTCGCGCACGCTGTCGTCGAGGCCGGCCATTTCGGCGATGCCGCCGGCATTGTCGGTCACCGGGCCATAGGCGTCGAGCGCCACGACCATGCCCGCCAGCGCCAGCATCGCGGTGGCCGCATAGGCGATGCCGATCAGACCGGCGAGCTGATAGGCGATGATGATCCCGGCGACGATCACCAGCGTCGGCAGGGCGGTCGATTCGAGGCTGATCGCCAGCCCCTGGATGACGTTGGTGCCATGACCGGTTTCGGACGCTTTGGCGATCGAGCGCACCGGACGAAAATTGGTGCCGGTGTAATATTCGGTGATCCAGATGATCAGGCCGGTGATCGCGAGGCCGAGCAGCGCGCAGTAGAACAGCGCCCAGCCGCTGAAGCTGCGCACCTGTTCGGAAACGCCTTCCTCGGCCAGCGGGGCACCCACGTCGATGCCGGCCGGTGCAGCGCCGATGACGGCGTTCATGTCGCCCAGCGCGAAGGCCATCACCACCCAGATCAGCGGGATCGACAGGACCGCGGTGACGAGGAAGCCCTTGTACATCGCGCCCATGACATTCGTGCCGCCGCCGAGGCGGACGAAATAGGTGCCGATGATCGAGGTGACGATGCACGCGCCGCCGATCAGCAGCGGCAGCGCCATCATCGGCAGGAGCAGATCGCCCAGCCGGTCGCCGAGCAGCAGCGCGGTCAGCACCATGGTCGCGCCGACGGTGACGACATAGGTTTCGAACAGGTCGGCGGCCATGCCGGCGCAGTCGCCGACATTGTCGCCGACATTGTCGGCGATCACGGCGGGGTTGCGCGGATCGTCCTCGGGAATACCGGCTTCGACCTTGCCGACGAGGTCGGCGCCGACATCGGCGGCCTTGGTGAAGATGCCGCCGCCGAGACGCGCGAAGATCGAGATCAGCGAGGCGCCGAAGGCGAGCCCGACGAGGCCGTCGATGACCTCGCGGTCGTTGCGGGGCGAAACCGGCCGGGCCGGTCAGATACCAGAAGAAGACCGCGATCGCGAGCAGCGCGAGGCCGGCCACCAGCATGCCGGTGATCGCGCCTGCGCGGAAGGCGAGGGTCAGGCCCTGCTGCAGCCCGCTCTGCGCCGCGGCGGCGGTGCGCACGTTCGAGCGGACCGAGATGTTCATGCCGATGAAGCCCGCCACGCCCGACAGGATCGCGCCGATCACGAAGCCGGTCGCGGGAATCGCGCCGAGGAAGAAGAAGACCAGCGCAGCGACGACCACGCCGACGATGGCGATGGTGGTGTATTGCCGCTTGAGATAGGCCTGCGCGCCTTCCTGGATGGCGGCGGCGATTTCCTGCATTTTGTCATTGCCGGCGCCGGAACTCAGCACCTGGCGGCTGGTGACGAAGCCGTAGACGATGGCGAGCAGTCCCAGCCCGATTGCTATGAGAACAAGGTCCACGAGAAATTCCCCCTCCCGATTGGTTATTGTCGTTGTGCCATCCGGCGCGGGAAACGCCGAAGCATCAGGCGGGTGGGTATAAGGGGCGGAATTGTCGTGACAAGGCCGAATAGCGCAGCAATCCGCGCCTGTCCTTCGCGCCCGCGCAAGTATCAGTGCCGGTAGCCGAGGCCGTCCTCGGGGGTGAGGATCCGGCCATCGAGCCGCAGCGCGCCGCATGGCCCGTCGGCGACCATGCCGATCCGCGTGGCGGGCACGGGCAAGAGGCTGGCGTCGCGGGCGGCGAACAGCAGCTGATAATCGTCGCCCCAGCGCAGGCACGCGTCGCGCCGCTCCGGGTCGGCCACGGGCAGCGCGCGCTTTCGATCGCGAAGGCGCACATGCTCGCCTGCGCCATGCGCCAGCAGTCGAGCAGCAGCCCGTCGGAGACGTCCATCATCGCGCTGACCACGGGAGCGAGCGCCCGGCCTTCGGCGAGCAGCGGTTGCGGGCGGCGATAGGCGATGTCCTCGGCGCTGCCCGAACCGCGTCGCTCGAGCCCCAGCATCGCGCGCCGAGCGTCCCGGTGACGAAGATCGCCGTCTCCGGGCCGCGCCCCGCGCCGGTCGGGCACCGGCAGATGGGTCGCCCGCCCGATCGCGGTGCAGCTCCACACCCGGCGGCCGGCGGCGCGCACGGTGTCGCCGCCGAGCAGCGGCACGTCGAAGGCGCCGAGGACCTCGCGCAATCCTTCGACGAAGCGCGCATCGCCGGCGCCGAGCATGTGCGACAGCAGCACGCCGAGCGGCTCGGCGCCCTTGGCGGCGAGATCCGACAGGTTCACCGCGACCAGCTTCCAGGCGATGTCGGCCGGGATCCTCGTCCTCGCGGACATGGACGCCCTCGACCAGCGTGTCCTGCGTCAGGACCAGGCCTTCGCCGCCGAAGCCGAGCACCGCCGCATCGTCGTCCAGGCCCGCGCGCTGCGGGATCGGTGGCCAGCGCGCGCAGGGCGGCGATGAAGCCGATCTCATTCATTCGCACGAGCCTCGCGCCCATGCCCGGAGCGCATCGGGCCCCTTGCGCGGTCACGGCGAGCGCCGGGGGACGGTCAGCGCCCCGCCTCCTTGGCCACGGCGTCGAGCACGCCGTTGACGAATTTGGCCTCGCGATCGTCGAAGAATGCCTTGGCGACATCGACATATTCGCTGATCGCGGTGGCCCTCGGCACGTCGGCGCGGGCGAGCAGTTCGTAGGCGCCGGCGCGCAGGATCTGCAGCATCGTCTTGTCGAGCCGCGCGAGCGTCCAGCCCTGCGGCGAGCCGGGCTGCCAGCAGGCCGTCGATCTCTTCGCGGCGCGCATCGACGCCGCGCGACGACATCGTCGAAGAAATCGACGTCGGCATCGGCATATTCGCTCCGTCCTCGATCTCCTGGCCGAGCCGGTGCTGGTGGAATTCGTCGAGCAGCCGGGCGAGCGCGGTGCCTTCCATCTGCTGCTGGTAGAGCGCCTGGACGGCGGCGAGCCGCGCGGCGGAGCGGGCTTGCGAACGGGGATTGTGGCTCATGTCAGCCTCGTCGAAATCGATAGGGCGTGGGCGGGCAGGCCTTCGGCCTCGGCCAGCGCACCGCGGCGGGGCCGATCGCGGCGCAGCGCCTGCTTCGTCGGCCTCGATGAAGCTGGTGCGCTTCATGAAATCGAGCACCGACAGCCCGCTGGCGAAGCGCGCGCGGCGGCCGGTGGGCAGCACGTGGTTGGGGCCGGCGATGTAATCGCCCACCGCTTCGGGCGTATGGCGGCCGAGGAAGACGCTGCCCGCATGGCGGATGCGTGTCGAACAGGGCCTCGGGATCGTCGACCGCGAGCTCGACGTGTTCGGCGGCCAGGCGGTCGGCGAGGGCGGGGGCCTGGTCGAGGCTGTCGACCACGATGATCACGCCGTGCGCGTCCCAGCTTGCGCTGCGCGGTCTTGGCGGTGGCGAGCTGCATCAGCTGCCAGTTCGATCGCGTCCTCGACCTGGCGGGCGAAGCGGCTCGTCGTCGGTGATCAGGATCGACTGGCTGGTCGGATCGTGTTCGGCCTGGCTCAGCAGGTCGGCGGCGATCCAGTCGGGATCGTTGTTCGCCATCGGCGATGACGAGGATTTCGCTGGGCCCGGCGACCATGTCGATGCCGACCACGCCGTAGAGCTGGCGCTTGGCTTCGGCGACCCAGGCATTGCCGGGCCCGGTGATCACATCGACCGTGCCGATCCGCTCCGGTGCCATAGGCGAGCGCGGCCACCGCCTGCGCGCCGCCGATCGCGCCAGATCTCGTCCACCCCGGCGATATGCGCGGCGGCGAGCACCAGCGGGTTGCACTCGCCCTTGGGCGTGGGCGTGGTCACGACCAGCCGTTCGACCCCCGCGACCTTGGCCGGGATCGCGTTCATCAGCAGCGAGGAGGGATAGGCCGCGCGCCCGCCGGGCACATAGAGCCCCGCCGCATCGACCGGCACGCCAGCGCGCGCCGAGCCGCACGCCGATATCGTCGGCATAGTCGCGGTCCTCGGGCAGCTGGCCCTCATGATAGGCGCGGATGCGCGCCGCGGCGAGTTCGAGCGCTTCGCGCAGGTCTGCATCGAGCGCGTCGAAGGCCCGCTCGCAGTCTTCCGGCGCGATCCGCCAGTCGTCATCGGCGTCGAGCCCGTGCTTGTCGAAGCGCGCGGTATATTCGACCAGCGCCGCATCGCCGCGCTCGCGCACCTCGTTGATGATGCCGGCGACGTCGCGGCCGACCTCGACGTCGCTTTCGCGCCGGTCGCGGACGACGCGCGCGAAGGCCCTTTCGAAACCTTCCTCCGATGCCCGCAGGAATTGCATCAGCGCGGCGCTCCGCTGCGCGCAGCATTGGCGCGGAAGGCCTCGACCAGTGCGGCCACGCGCGGTCGGTCTTGAGCGCCGCGCGGTTGACGATCAGCCGCGCCGAGATGTCGAGGATGCGGCTGGTTTCCACCAGCCCGTTCTCGCGCAGGGTGGTGCCGGTCGAGACGAGATCGACGATCCGCCCGGCAAGCCCCAGCGCGGGGGCGATCTCCATCGCGCCGTTCAGCTTGACGCATTCGGCCTGGATGCCGCGGCGCTCGAAATGGCGGCGGGTGAGGTTGGGATATTTGGTCGCGACGCGCAGATGGCTGGCGCCATCGACGCTCTGCGCTCCCTCGCGCGGCTCGGCCACCGACAGGCGGCAATGGCCGATGTCGAGATCGACCGGCGCATAGAGGTCGGCGTAGTCGAATTCCTCGATCACGTCGGAACCGACGATGCCCAGCTGCGCCGCGCCATGCGCGACGAAGGTCGCCACGTCGAAGGCGCGCACGCGGATCAGCCGCATGTCGTCGCGCGTCGTGGCGAAGGTCAGCGAGCGGTTGCCCTTGTCGTGGAACCCATCCTCGGGCACCACGCCGGCGCGCGCCATCACGGGCAGCGCCTCGTCGAGGATGCGGCCCTTGGGAACGGCGAAGGTGAGGCACTCGTTCATGACGGGCGCAGATAGGCAGCAGAGGGCCAAAGGGCAATGCCGATCAACAAGGCCGAATATGTCGTCCCCGAGCCCGGCGCCACCGGTCCCGCAGCCGTCGAGCGCGCTTTCGAGAATCAGGTCGCCTACTGCCGCGACAACGGAGCGCCGATCACCGCGCTGGTGTGCCAGTCGCTGCGCAAGCTGCTCGACGGTACGCGCGGAGCGACGGTGATGCGGCGGGTCCGCAAATGGGCCGGACCGGCGCTTGCCGATGCGCTGCCGCTGCGTCTCGCCGGGGGCCTCCACGCGCTCCACCTGGCCGGCGACGAGCCGTCGCTGGCACCGATCTACGAAGGACTGGCGCCGACCAATGCGGCCGAACTGATCGGCGACGCGATAGAGCGCCACGAAGCCTTTCTGCTGCCGTGGCTCGACGGACCTCCGCAGACCAACGAAGCTGGCCGCTCCGCCGGCTTCGCCGCCGCCTTCCTGTGGCTGGCCGAACGCGGCCTGCCTGCGGATCTCGAGCTGTTGGAAATCGGATCGAGCGGGGGCATCAACCTGATGATGCGCCGCTATCGCTACGATCTCGGCGGGGTGACCGTCGGGCCTCGCCAGGCGCGGATGCGGTTGCGGCCCGAATGGCGCGGCAAGCCACCGCCCGCCACCGGGTTCGATGTGATCGCGGCCGAGGGCTGCGACGTCGCCCCGGTCGATCTGACCGACCCCGGGCAGGCGCTTCGCCTCAAGGCCTATATCTGGCCCGAATTCACCGAGCGCTTCGCCCGCATGGATGCCGCGATCGCCGCGGCCAAGAGCTTTCCCCCGCAGGTCGAGCGGATGCGCGCGGCCGATTTCCTCGCCGACCGGCTGGCGCGGCCGCAAGGCGAGGAGACGACCCGCGTGGTGATGCATTCGGTGGTCTGGCAATATATCCCGCGCGAGGAGCGCGATCGCATCGTCGAACTGATGGAACAGGCCGGGGCCGCGGCGACTCCCCGGCGACCGCTCGCCTGGGTCAGTCTCGAGGCCAACCGCGACACGCATCGCCACGAACTGACCGTGACCTATTGGCCGGGCTGCGAGATGCGCCAGCGCCTCGCGACCGCGCATCCGCACGGGTCGTGGATCGAGTGGGAGGGCTAGCACCGGCGAATTTCTTGCGTCGGCCGCTTCGCCGCTTCGCCAAGGCGCCCGCCTGGCCCGGAACGGCCCGCGCCTCAGGGCGCGTGCGGGAGGAACTCCTCGATCGCCTGATTGACCGCGGCAGGGGCTTCCCAGGGGACGAAATGGCCGCAACCCGGAATCCGGACGATGGTCAGATCGGCAATCGACTCGTCCAGCCCCTCGAGATTCTCGGGCGGCAGGGCGCGGTCGTCGAGCCCCCATATCACCAATGTCGGTATCGTCAGCCTGGGCAGAGCCGGCGGAACCCAATCCTGCGGGACGGCATAGGGATCTTCGGGCGGGGGGACGTCGATCGGGCTCGCCCGATACCAGTTGAGCATGGCGAAACCGGCATCGCGATCCTGCCAGTCCTCGAGCAGCCGGGCGCGTTCGTCGGGAGCCATCGGATCTTCGCTGTCCCAGCGGATTTCCTGCATCAGCAGCGCGGCCAGCCCGTGTTCGCGCACCAGCGCATCGTTCGCCCGGTCGCGGAAGGCGCGCATGTACTGGCTGGCATTGCGCTGCACCGGATTGGTGTAGAGCAGCTTCTGAAACAGCAGCGGGTGCGGCGCATTGGCGATCACCGCCCGCGTGACGCGGCCGGTGGCCTGGCCCCAATAGGCCACCCCCCAGGCGATCGCGCCGCCCCAGTCGTGGCCGAGGATGGTGAAGTCGCCGACACCCAGCCGGTCGGCCAAGCCAAAGACGTCGCCGATCAGCTTGTCGGGCGTATAGGCATCGACTTCCTGCGGTTTCGACGATCCGCGATAGCCGCGCTGGTCGGGCGCGATACAGCGGAACCGGTCGGAAAAATACGCCAGCTGGTGGCGCCAGGTGCGGTGGCTCTCGGGAAAGCCATGGAGGAATATCAGCACCGGCGCGTCGCGCGGGCCGATGTCGACCACGTCGAGCGCGATGCCGTTGTCGAGAGCAACCCTGCGCTGTTCGAAATCCGCCATCGTCATCCTGCGGCCTTCATCCTCTCCATGTAGCCGGCTGCAACCATGCCGGCGACCTGATCGAACAATTGGTCGGGTGTGCGCCGCATTTCGCCCATGGCCGCTTCGGTTCCCTCGGCGACGATGATCTCGCGCTCGCCGGCGGCGACTGCATCGACGATGCGCCGCGCCGCTTCGGCGGGGGCGATGCCGTTGTCGATCACCGCGTCGCTGCTGCCGCGGCGGCTGCCGTCGGCGGTCAGCGCGTTGCGGCTGACGTCGGTGGCGACCGAACCGGGGCACACGACATGGACCGAAACCCCCGACTGGCTGAGTTCGGCGCGCAGCGCGTCGGCATAGCCGATCAGCCCGAACTTGGCGGCACAATAGGCGGTCCGCATCGGCACCCCGACCTTGCCCGCAATGGAGCTGATGAACAGCAGTCGGCCGCTCTGGCGCTGCGTGACATGCGGCAGCAGCGCCTGCGTGGCGGCGATCTGTGCAATCAGGTCGATATCGATGATGGCGCGATAGACCTTCATCGAAGTGTCCACCGCCGCGCTGCGTTGCGAAATGCCGGCATTGGCGACGAAGACGTCGATCCCGCCCGACCAGTCGATTGCGCGATCGGTGGCGGCGTGCATGGCGGCATCGTCGCGCACGTCGAACGGCAGCACCAGCGTGTCGGTGGCGATTGTCCCGGCGACCGCCGAGAGCCGCTGCTCGTCACGACCGGACAGGACGATCCGCGCCCCGCGACCGGCCCATTCCTGCGCCAGCGCGGCGCCGATCCCGCTGCTCGCGCCGGTGATCCACGCGGTATGTCCTGCGAAACTCATGCTCTCTCCCTCATGGATAGGTGACGGTTTTGGGTTCGCCTTCGGGAAGCGGGATGAATTCCTCCGCATCGCCCGGCACTTTGGGAAAGCAGCCCTTGCGCCAATCCTCCTTGGCCTGCGCGATCCGGTCGCGGCTCGAACTGACGAAGTTCCACCAGGCGTGGCGCCGCGTCTCGAAGGCTTCGCCGCCGAGCAGCATGACCCGCGCCCCGCTGCGGCTCTGGAGCGTCATGTCGCGGCCCGGCTGGAGCACCGCGAGCTGATAGCGTTCGAGCGAATGGCCGTCGATCGACGCCTCGCCCTCGACCAGCATGATCGCCCGTTCGTCGGCATCGTCCTCGATCGGGATCGCGCCGCCGGCGCCGAGCACGATCTCGGCATAGATCGTCGCCGCATGGGTAGTGGTGGCTGCGCGTTCGCCCCACAGTTCGCCCATGATCACGATCGCCCGCGCGCGGCCGTCCTCGACCACGGGGAGATCGGTGATCGCTTCGAAGGCGGGATCGATCTCCTCGCGGCCGTCGGGCAGGGCGAGCCAGGTCTGCATGCCGAACAGCCGCGGCCCCGCCGCGCGTTCGGCCTGGGGGGAGCGTTCCGAGTGGACGATCCCGCGCCCGGCGGTCATCAGATTGACCTGTCCCGGGCGGATCGTGGCGAAGCTGCCGAGGCTGTCGCGGTGGTCGATCGCGCCTTCGAACAGCCAGGTCACCGTGGCCAGGTTGATGTGCGGGTGGGGGCGCACATCCATTCCGTGGCCGAGATCGAGCTGCGCCGGGCCGAACTGGTCGACGAAGATGAACGGGCCGACCATGCTGCGGGCCTTGGCCGGGAGCACCCGTCGGACCTCGAACTGACCGAGGTCGTGCGTGGTCGGGGTAAGTGTCAGCGCGATCTGGCTCATGGTCCGTCCAGCTCCGGGTAATGGCGGAATATTCCGTCTTCGTTGAAAGCGATGCGGCGGGGTCCGGCGCAATAGCGGGCGATGCCCCCGATCTCGGAGACGGCATCGCGGCAGGCGACCAGCCGGGGGTAATCGCCCGCGACCGCCTGCATGCGCTGGGGAAAGGCATGGCGCAGTCCCTCGACCAGCTGGAACAGCGAACTGTCGACGTGGCTCCAGCCGTCTCCAGCGACGAAAGGGCCGGGGTTCACCGTCAGCGCGCGTTCGAAATGATCGAGATATTTCGGAATGCGTTGCTCGCGGAAGTTCTTGCCCGCTGCGATCGCGGCCTCCTTCTGCTCGTCAAAATAGAGCCCGGCGGCGATCGGGTGATGGGTATCGTGCACTTCTGCGACGATGTCGGTCACGGTCAACTGGAGCTGTATGAGAGCGAGGTCGGTGGCCGGATCGCCGGTGCCGTGACCGTGACGGTCGGTCAGCCAGGCCAATATGTGCGCCACCTGCGCGATGGCGGAGCCGGTGGCGCAATCGACCAGATAGGGCGGGGAATAGGGAACGAAACCCCCGTTGGCGGCGCGCGTCTCGAGATCTTCGACCAGCGCCTGCGCACCGGCGTCGCGGGCGCGATCGCGATAGGCGATGCCGTGGCCTTCGAGAAACAGGCGGACGAACTCGCCGCGCCCCTGGATGTTCGGCCAGTACCAGAGATCGTAGCTGGCCGCGGCGCTCATGGTGTCGGTGCCGAGGCCTGGATGGCCAGTGCGTGGACGCGCTCGCCGGGGATGTCGCCGAGCGCGCGATTGACCATGCGCTGGCGTTCGAGGCGGCTCTTGCCGGCGAAGGCCGGGGCCTCGATCACGACGGTGAAATGCGATTCGCCGCTGCCGTCGTCGCCGGCGTGGCCATGGTGCTTGGCGCTGTCGTTGACGAGTTCGAGCCGGGTGGGGGAAAAAGCCTCGGTGAGAAGGCGTTCCATTTCCTGCTGGACGGGTCCTGCCATGCGATCGCTGCTCCTATTCACTCTTTCCATACAGGGATTCGCTCCCCATCCTAGAACGAATGCGCCAGACGAAGTTTCACGGAAGATACGAAGACACCGGCAGAGTGTGCGAGCATCCGGCCTGCCAGGAGCCGGGGCAGTTTCGCGCGCCGGGGGGCGGCGGACACGGTTTCGACGGCCCCGGCGACTGGCGCTGGCTGTGTCTCGACCACGTTCGCGAATTCAACGCCGGCTACGACTGGTTCGAGGGCATGAATGCCGAAGAAATCCTCGAGGCGCAGGCACCGGGCGCGGGCTGGCGCACCGAGAGCCCCACTTTCCGCCCCGCCGCCGGGGTCGACGGGATGCCGCGCTGGGCCGATTACGACGATCCGCTCGATGCCATCGCGGCGCGCGCCAGCGGGATCAAGAGCCGCGCGCGGCGCGAAGCGGAAATGGCGATGGACGGCCGCTTCAGCCGCGAGGAGGCCACTGCGCTCGAGGTCATGGGGCTGGGGCTCGACATCGACCGGCGCCGGCTCCGGCGGCGCTATACCGAGCTCGTCCGCCGCTATCACCCCGACCGCAACGGCGGTGACCGGCAATACGAGGCGCGGCTCAACCGCGTGGTCGAAGCCTATCAGATGCTCAGGAAATCGCGCGCGATCGCCTGAGACGCAAGGCGAGGGCCCGAGATCCGCGGCAGCCGGGGCATCGGTCGGAGGATGATTGCCGCTGCGGGGTGTATCGGTTCACCGATGTCCACGCGAGTGTCCATCATCCCGATACCGGTCAGCAAGTCGCCGGTCACTCTCTGAAGGTTTCACCCCAGATCGTGTAAATGAAGGTGGCGGACCAGGTGATCAGCATGAACCCGCTCAACGAAAGCATCATGACCAAGAGCCTGACGGCTCCATGCGCTTCGAGCTGGGTGTATCCCAAGGTGGCAAAGGAAACGCCGGCGAAATAGAGATAGTCTGCAGCCGTGCTGCCAAAGCCCTCGCTCAGCGTCCCGGCTTCCGGCATGTTCAAAAGCTGTGCCAGAACCATCGCCGCAACCGCGATTTCCAGCATGTGCAACAGCACAAGCCCCCAGAATGTGAAAAGCAGGCCGAGAAACCGGTGCTTGTGCTGTTTCGGCTTGGTCCTGCGAATGACCTCGAGGCCGGCGAGGTGCAAGGGGCCATATCCAAAGAGCAGAGCGACGCCCCACACGAGAACTTTCAATTCTGCGTCCGTCATCGCGCATTGAGTGGTCAAGCGGTCGCTTTGTTCCCGCTACGACGAGCGTCGCGGGTCACCAATTGCCTTCCTCCATCCGTCGCTGGCGTTCGGCTTCGCGGGCGCTGGTGCCGGGGATCGGCCCTTGGGCGGGATAGGGGGGCAGGGCTCCGCCGGGACGGTAGGTGGCGATCACCGTGCCTTTCGCGGTGACCGTGTGATCGCGCATTTCGAGCAGGTCGACCGGGGTCCCCTCGCCGAAGAGCCGTTTGCCCGGGCCCAGCGTGAGCGGGAAGATCATCAGGGTCAGCTCGTCGATCAGCCCTGCCGCCAGCAGGTCGGGATAGATCGTGCTCGATCCCTGGATGATCAGATCGGGCCCGTCCCCGGCCTTGAGCCGGGCAACGTCGTCGATCGATTTCAGCCGGTGGCTGTTGTCCCATTCGAGCGGTTGGTCGCCATGCGTCAGCACATATTTCGCCGCCCGGTCGAAGGCTTGGCCCATCGCTTCATTGTCGCCTTCGGCATAGGGCCAATAGGCAGCGAAGATATCGTAGGTGCGCCGCCCGAGCAGGAGGTCGTAGCTGCCCGAGAACAGCGCGCCGAGCGTCGGTTCGATGCCGTCGTCCCACAGTTTGAACACCCAGCCGCCCTGATCGAATCCTCCGGTGGGATCCTCGGTCGGACCTCCGGGCGCCTGCATCACCCCATCCAGCGAAAGGAACACGCCGCCCTTGATCCTGCGCGCCATGGTTCAACCCTCTCCGCGCCGCGCCGCGTCGATCACGGCAATGTCGATCCGGGTCATCGGCATCATCGCCTCGAAGGCGCGCCGCGCTTCGTCGCCGCCGGCCGACAGCGCGTCGAGCAAGGTTCCGGGCGTGATCTGCCAGCTGTAACCCCATCGGTCCTTGCACCAGCCGCAGGCGCTTTCCTGGCCGCCGTTGCCGACGATCGCCTCCCAGTAGCGGTCGGTTTCGGCCTGGTCCTCGGTCACCACCATGAACGAGACGCTTTCGTTGGGCTTGAAATGCGGCCCCCCGTTCAGTCCCGAAAAGCTTCGGCCGAGCACGGTGAACTGCACGGTCAGCGCATCGCCTTTCTTGCCGTCGGGGTAGTCCGAGGGTGCGTGCCGGACGCCGTCGAACGAGCTGTCGGGAAAGGTCTCGGCATAGAAGCGTGCGGCCGCTTCGGCCTCGCCGTCGAACCAGAGGACGGTCGTCAAGCGGGAGTGTGCTGTCTCAGCCATTGGTGCGCTCCTCGATCAGTTTCATGTCGATGCTTTTTGCCTCCCTGTAGGCCGCCCGCGCGCGCAGCCGCTCGGCATAGGCCGAGAAGGCCTCGCGTTCGGGGATCGTGCCGAATTGCAGGCCCCAGTCGACCTGGCTGCCGACATAGACATCGGCCATGGTGAAGCGGTCTCCGCAGACATAGTCGCGGCCGGCGAGCAGACTCTCGAAAGTTTCCATCGTCCGTTCGTAGCTGCCGAAGCCGAGCATGGCCTGCCTCTGCGGGTCGTCGATGCTCCAGCCCATGCTGCGGGCGACGACGGCCTGCTCGACCGGTCCGGCGGCGAAAAACAGCAGGCGGAAATAGTCCGCTTTTTCATGGGCTTCGGGCAGCAGGCCCGTTTCGGGGTGCATTTCGGCAAGGTAGTGGCAGATCGCCGCAGCTTCGGTCACCACATGGTTATGGTCGCCGTCGTGATGGACGAGCGTCGGGACCTTGCCCATCGGATTGGCCTTCAGGAAGGCGGGCGATTTGGCCTGCCATTCGACGATCTCGGTCTTATAATCCGCGCCCGCCTCGTGCAGCGCCCAGCGGGCGATCTGCCCACGGCTCATCGGATTGGTGAAGAACGTATAGTCCGCCATGAATTCATTCCTTTCGTGGCCCGACCAAGCCGAATTTCGCGCCATGCGGATCGCTGCAATGGACCGAATAGTGGCCACCGGGAATCTGAATGATTTCGCCTTCGAGCTTGCCGCCGCCGTCCGTCGCGGCTTGTGCGGCGCGATCGATATCGTCGACGCCGATGTAGAACGCCCACGCCGCTCGCGATGCTTCGGCCGGTCCGGGCATGATCGCGCCGATCATTTCTGCGCCGCGATGGATGAACAGATAATCGCCCATCTCGCCCATCGGCATCCGCTCCTTCTGATCCCAGCCGAACAGGCCGGTATAGAGCGCGACCGCGGCCTCGGGATCGCTCGTCTGTAGCTCGTTCCAGCGGACATGCTGCGGCTTGTCGAAAGCATAGACGTCGCTTTTCGCCTCGGGTTCGTCGGCAGGCGGAGCGGGGGTCATGAGATAGATTGCCGCGCCCTGCGGATCGGCGACCATCGCCATCCGTCCAACGCCTTCCATGTCGTGCGGGGCCATGGAGATCGCGCCGCCCGCCTCGAGCACGGTCTGCGCCGCCGCATCGACGTCGGGCACATGGACATAGCCGAACCAGCCCGGTTTCGCGCCGCCCGCGATCATCTCCGCGGTCAGCGCGAGCACCCCCCCGGCGAAGCCGCCGTCCGGGCGCTTGATCATGCGGTAGTCGCTATTGCCGCCCGGTGCCGAATTTCCGGCATCGATGTCCCAGCCGACGACCGCGTCGTAGAAGATCTTCGCGCTCGCCGGGTTGGGGGTCATAAGCTCGTACCAGATGAAGGCGCCGCGATCTTCCTCAGCCATCGATCCTACTCCTCGTCGGTATCGAAGATCGGCGAGAAGCCCCCGAAGATCATTCGCTTGCCGTCGAAGGGCATCTCGCCGAGGGCTTCGAAGCGGGGATCGCTCACCATCTTCTGCGTGGCGCTGTCGCGGGTTGCCTTGTCGGGATATTCGATCCAGCTGAACACCACGGCCTCGGCGTCCTCGGCCTTGACCGCGCGATAGAAGTCGGTGGTCTCGCCGTGCGCGATGTCGTCGCTCCAGGTCTCGACGATGCGGGTCGCACCGAGGTCCATGAAGATGGGTGCTGCGGCACGGGCCTGCTTTTCGTATGCAGCGCGCTTGTCGCGCGGGACCGGGATGAGAAATCCTTCGATGTAGGCCATGCTGGTTCTCCTTCAGTCGGTGTTGTCGGGATGGCGGTCGAAGGCGGCGAGCTGATCGGCCATCGCCCGCCCGAAGGCGGGCCGCTCCATCCCGCGGGTCACATAGGCGTCGGTGGCGGGGTGGGTCCCGAGCAGCTTGGTTCCGGCGATCGCTCGCAGCACCGTGACCATCGCGATGTCGGCGATGGTGAAGCGATCGCCCAGCCATTCCTGTCCGGACAGCCGCGCTTCCAGCGGCGCGAGCCGCCTGGCGATGAATTCCTCGAGGCTCGGCCGTCGCAGCTTTGCCCAATCCTGGTCGCGAGCGAAGGCGGTGACATTGGTGAATTCGAACATCGCGGGCTCGACCGAGTTGAACGCGCCGAACAGCCACGAGATCGCCTCGGCTCGGGGTTGCGCTTCGCGCGGCAGCAGCACTTCGCTCTTTTCGCCGAGATGCAACAGCGTCGCGCCGCTCTCGAACAGCAGCACTTCGCCGTCACGCAGGGTCGGAACCTGCCCCCAGGGCTGCGCTTCGAGCAGCCAGTCGGGCTTGTCGGTGACGTCCGCCAGTCGTTCGCGATAGGCGATCGCGGCTTCCTCGCAGGCCCAGCGGGGGCGGAGGTCGCGGACGAAGCCCCGCGCGAAGTCGGGCACCCATCGGTAGCCGGCGATCTCGAGCTCGGCGGCGGGATCGATCATCGACATCGCATCAACCGACCGCGGCCTGTGCGAAGGCTTCGGGGCCCTGTTCGGCGGCGACCGGATCCATCCACATCACCTCCCAATTGTGGCCGTCGGGATCCTCGAAGCTGCGGCCGTACATGAAGCCGTAGTCCTGCGGCGGATCGCAATCGGCATTCCCACCCGCGGCGGCGACATCGGCGAGGGTGGCATCGACCGCCTCGCGGCTTTCGCGGCTGAGGCAGAACATGGCCTGCGCCGATTTCTTCGCGTCGGGGATCGCCTTGGCGGTGAACCCTCGCCATTTTTCATGCGTCAGCAGCATTACGTGTATCGCCTCGCTGACCACCATGCCGGCAGCGGTTTCATCGGTGAATCTTCGGCTCGTTGGCGAAGCCGATGGCTTCGTAGAACGCTCTCGATTTCGCGAGGTCGGAGACGGGCAGGTTTATGAAAATCATCTGGGTCACGGGGTGATCTCCTTGCCGAACAGAAGGGTGAGGTAGCTTTTGAGGTGAACGAGGCTGTCGCGCGCCATGGCGACCGCCCGTTCGTCGTCGTCCTGGGTCTTGGCGAGAATGAAGGCGCCCTGGATTACCGCCTGCATGTGGCGCGAAAGGCTCGCCGCATCCGCCGCGATTCCATAGGTCGCGATCGCTTCGGTGAAATCGGCAGTGAACAGTTCGGCATTGCCCAGGATGCTCTCGCGGCAAGCGGCGCGAATCGGTTCGCTGGTGCGAAAGCTTTCCTGGATCATCGTCCCCGCGACACAGCTGAAACCTTCTGCCGGACCGCCGATCAGCGCGATGCGCAAGTCGAGATAGCCGAGGATGCGATCGAGCGGATCGGCCTGATGGCGAAAGGGCGCATCGGAAAAGAAACCCGATGTCGACCGGCTCCAGTACCGCGCGAGTTCCGCACCCAGTTCCTCCTTGGAGGCGAAATGATGGAAGAAGGCACCCTTGGTGACGCCCGCCGCCGCGCACAATTGGCCCACCGAAGTCGCGGCGAAGCCCTGTCGCCGGATCAGCTTCACGCCCGCTTCGAGGAGCTTGTCGCGCGCGGATTCGGGGACCGGGCGGAAAGAGCAATTCGGGATCATCGGTTAGACATACCAACCGGTCGGTATGTACGCAAGCCGGTCGTCAGTTGCCGGATAGGACGAGCCGATCCTTCAGTTTCGGGTTTGCCTGAAAGCCCAGCGCAGGGTCTTGCCCATGCCCCAGGTCGCGGCGCGGGCCGGGATCCCGGCCAGGCCCGGCCTTTCGAGACCGAGCATCGATCGCGCGAAGGGCGGCAACAGCGCGACTGCCTCGGCGCCGAGCAAGGCCTGCACGGCGGGCGGCGCGCCCTGCGGCCGCTGGTTGAGCACGAGATCGGCGATCTCGCGGGCCGCGGGCGAAGTCGACAGATCGCTCCGCAATTCGCGGAATAGCGCCGCCGCCTCGCGCCTGTCGGTCGGGACGGGGTCGGCTCCGAGAGCGCGCGCGACGACCGCGAACTGGCGATAATATTCGTCCTGGTCCGCGCCGGTCATGTCGGGCCGGACGTGGCGGAGATAGGCGGCGAGGAAACTCGTCGCCTCGGCCACATGGACCCAGGCGAGGGTACGTGGATCGGCCGCCGAGTAGGTCGTGCCGTCGGGCAGCGTGCCCGAAACCGCGGCGTGGATGCGATTGACCCGTTCGATCGCCGCCCCGGCGTCGTCGCGATGCCCGAAACTGGTCACCGCGATGAAGCGGGCGGTGCGGCGGAGGCGCCCGTGCATATCGGCGCGAAAGTTCGAATGGTCGAGCACCCCCTGCAGCGCATGCGGATGCAGCATCTGCAGCAGCAGCCCGCGGATGCCTCCGACCATCATCGCCACCACATCGGCATGGACCATGCGGATCGGCGTATCCTTCTCGAACAACGCTTCGTCCGACGGCGGGACGGGCTTTTCGCCGCCGTCGAGATCATTGAACACGCCGCGCACGCGTTCGACCAGCTTGAGACGCAGTTTTTCGGATAGCGGTGCTTGCGGCATGGCCAGCCAATATAGGCTTGGCGGCGCGCAGATAAATGCCTAGGTCGGCCGGCGAGATGAACGATATGACCGACAAGACCTTCGACGCTTCCGCCAAGACCGTTCTCGCTGCACCCGACACAACGGTGAATGTGCGCGAAACTTTCGGCATCGACATCGACTGGACGGTGCCCGCTTTTTCCAAGCCGGACGAACGCACGCCCGATCTCGACGAAGCCTATGTGTTCGATCCGGACACCACGCTGGCGATCCTCGCCGGTTTCGCGCATAATCGCCGGGTGATGGTTCAGGGCTATCACGGCACCGGCAAATCGACGCATATCGAACAGGTCGCCGCGCGGCTCAACTGGCCCTGCGTGCGGATCAATCTCGATGCGCATATCAGCCGCATCGACCTCGTCGGTCGCGATGCGATCGTGTTGCGCGACGGGCTTCAGGTCACCGAATTCCGCGAAGGCCTGCTGCCATGGGCGCTGCAGCATCCGGTGGCGCTGGTGTTCGACGAATACGATGCCGGGCGGCCCGACGTGATGTTCGTCATCCAGCGCGTCCTCGAACAGCAGGGCAAGCTGACGCTGCTCGACCAGAACCGCGTGATCCGCCCCGATGCCGGATTCCGCCTGTTCGCCACCGCCAACACCGTCGGCCTCGGCGATACCAGCGGGCTCTATCACGGTACCCAGCAGATCAACCAGGGCCAGATGGACCGCTGGAACATCGTCGTCGGGTTGAACTATCTGCCGGCCGAGACCGAGCAGGCGATCGTCGCGGCGAAAAATCCCGAGACCGATCCCAAGCTGCTGGCCGACATGATCAAGGTTGCCGATCTGACCCGGCAAGGCTTCATCAATGGCGACATCAGCACGGTTATGAGCCCGCGCACGGTGATCACCTGGGCCGAGAACGCCGCGATCTTCGGCAATGTCGGCCTCGCCTTCCGGCTCTCGTTCCTCAACAAATGCGACGAGGAAGAACGCATGCTGGTGGCCGAATATTACCAGCGCGTGTTTGGCGAGGACCTGCCCGAGAGCGTGGTCGGCAAGGCCTGATCGGCAAGCCCCTGTTCATAACTGTGTTGGTCTTATAACACGGTAACGATGGGCATATTCGATTCCTTTCGGCGCAGCCCCGCTTCCGGCGAGACGTTGGCGCCGCATCGCGGCTATTACGCGGTTCACGACGGGCTCGATTACGAGGACTGGGACGACCGGCTCGACGAGGCGCTCGGTGGCGAGGAGCGCCGCTGGCTGCGCTTGTGGCAGGTCGACTACTGGCGCGGGCGTCGCAAGCGCTGGTGGATCGCACGGATCGTCGCCGGCTCGATCGGCCTGTTCATCCTGCTCGTCGCCTGGCTCGCCATCACCGCGCCGCTCAACAAATCGCTCCAGCCGATCGCCGCGCCGCAGGTGACGCTGCTTGCGGCGGACGGCACGCCGATCGCGCGCAACGGGGCGATCACCGACCAGCCGGTCGAGGTTGCCGATCTGCCGCCGCATGTGGTCGAGGCCTTTCTCGCGATCGAGGACCGACGCTTCTACAGCCATTGGGGAGTCGATCCGCGCGGGGTCGCGCGCGCCGCCTTCACCGGCACCGGCGGGGGCAGCACCATTACCCAGCAGCTCGCCAAATTCACCTTCCTCACGCCCGAGCGGACACTGACCCGCAAGGCGCGCGAGGCGTTGATCGCATTCTGGCTCGAAGCCTGGCTGACCAAGGACGAGATTCTCGCGCGCTACCTCTCGAACGCCTATTTCGGCGACAACGTCTACGGGTTGCGCGCGGCGAGCCTGCATTATTTTTATCGCAAGCCGGAAAATCTGAAACCGAACCAGGCGGCGATGCTGGCTGGGCTGCTGCAGGCGCCGTCGTCCTATGCCCCGACCAAGCATTACGATCGCGCTGCCAGGCGGATGGAGATGGTCGTCAGCTCGATGGTCGCCGCTGGCTTCCTGACCCCAGCCGAAGCACGTGCGATGAAGCCGCCCGCTCTCGACGTGCGGACCCGGAACGACCTGCCCACGGGCACCTATTTCGCCGATTGGGCGCTGCCCGAGGCGCGCGCGCAGACCGAAACCGGCTATGCCCGCCGGACGCTGACCACGACGCTCGACAGCCGCCTCCAGGCGATCGCCCGCCAGGTAACCCAGCGCGCGCCGCTGGGCGGGGCGCAGGTCGCGCTCGTCGCTATGCGGCCCAATGGCGAGGTGGTGGCGATGATCGGGGGCAAGGACTACGGCAAATCGCCGTTCAACCGTGCGACCCAGGCGCGGCGGCAGCCGGGATCGACCTTCAAGCTGTTCGTCTATCTCGCGGCATTGCGCGCCGGCTGGAGCCCCGATGACCGGATCGCCAATACCGAGATCATCGAGGGCAGCTATCGGCCCAAGAACTCGGGCGGTCGTTATTCGGAGAGCCTCACGCTCGAGCAGGCCTTCGCGCAGTCGAGCAATGTCGCGGCGGTACGTTTGTTGGGCGAGGTCGGCAGCGACAAGGTCATCGCCACGGCACGGGATCTCGGCGTCACCGCGCAGCTGGCGGAAGGCGACCCCAGCCTGGCGCTCGGAACCTCGACCATGTCGCTGCTGGAACTGACCGCCGCCTATGCCGCCGTCGCGGCGAACGAATATCCGGTCGAGCCGCACGCCTTTGCGCGGGACGAACGCGGATTTTTCGAAAATCTGTGGGACGGACCCTCGAGCTTCTCCTCCTCGACGCATGCCGAAATGGAGCAGATGCTGCGCGCCGCGATCAATCAGGGGACCGGTCGCGCGGCGACCCTGAGCGTGGCGAACTACGGCAAGACGGGAACCACGCAGGACAATCGCGATGCTCTGTTCGTCGGCTATGCCGGCGATCTGGTGGTGGGCGTCTGGATCGGCAACGACGACAATTCGCCGCTCGCCGGCGGCATCAGCGGCGGCGGACTGCCGGCGCGGATCTGGCGCGATTTCATGAACCGGGCGCTGGGCGTTTCGTCCGCGCCGCCCCAGACGGCGCCGACCCCCCGCGAAGATCCCGGCGGTCCGGTCGAACCGCTCGACGTCCCCGGTCTCGACGACATCCCGCTCGGCGACGGAAATTCGCGCCTCCGTATCGGCGATGGCGAAGCGGTGTTCTCGACCGAGGTCGACGGCATTCCGGTGGACGTGCGGATCGGCGACAATGGCGTGGCGGTCGATGAACAGGCGATCGAAGAGGCCCGCCGACGGGCGGAGGAGCGACGCACCGAGGCGGTCCGCAATCTGCGTGACCAGCGCCTGCGCGAAACCGAAGAGGCCGGTCGGCAGCGCCCTCCATCGGACTAGGGGCAGGACGAACGGGGCGGTGGCCGGTCGAGCGCGTGCCCGACCGGCTTGGGACAGCCGATCAGCCCGGGTCGGCCATCAGCACGTTCATCACCGCGGTGGCGATCGGCCGCGAAGGATCGTCCTGCCAGGCTTCGACCGTGATATTGGCGCTGCGCCGGCCGAGCTTGGTGATGCGCCCCACCGCGAAACTGGTCCGGCTCTTGCCGGCAGCGAGATATTGCACGGTGATGTTGATCGGCTTGAGTACCGCCTCGCGCCCGCGCCGGGCGAGTTCGGCGCGCAATGTGGCGTATCCTGCGGTTTCGAGCAAGCCGCCGGTTGCCCCTCCGTGGTAGTGTTCGGGACGGCCCTCGACGCTTTCGTCGAAGGCGACCGCAAGGACCGGAACGCCATCGTCCCAACGTTCGACCGCTATTCCCAGCGAGCGGGCATAGGGAGTCAGAGCTTCGATCCGGGGATGATCGGCCATCAGATCGTCACGCTCGGCGCGATCTTCATGAAGACCGCCTGAATGTGCGCGACCGGATCGTCGCTGTCGCCATCATGCGCCAGTCCGCGAACGAAGGCGGCGCTGCGCGTCACGCGATAGCATTGCGAGCGGCCGAACACGCTGGCGCCCTCGCGCGCGGGCCGGACGTAGTCGACCCGCAGGTCGAGCGTGGCGATCGCGGCGAATTCGTCCATCGTGCGCCAGATTGCCATTCCGCTCGCCATGTCCATCAGGCTTAGGATCGGGCCGGAAGCCAGTACCCGCTGGCCGTCTTCGCCGAGCAGGTCTTCGCGCCACGGCAGTTCGAGTTCGACCCAGTCCTCGCCGTGGTCGAAGTAACGCAGCCCGAGCCAGCCCGAATGGCCGCGGCTGGTGAAGAAGGGCGTCACCGCCTCGGGATCGAACTTGCGCATGGGCTCGGTCATCGGTCCGCGATAGCGCGGCACTTCGCGCCCGTACAACGGGTAATTCGCACCCGATCCGCGCGCGGCTCAGCGATAGAGCACCACGAACAGGGCGAGCCCGAACAAGAGGAACACGCCCGCCAGGATCGCCAGGGCACGCGATAGCGATTGGTCGCGCTGCGCCAGCCCGGTGTCGGGATCGGGGCCATCGCCAAGGGCGAGGTGTCTGAGTGCGTCGAGCAACCGCATGGCGGCTGATCTTATAGCCCGCCTCCCGCCAGCGCGTCTATCGCGCCCTGCAGGATCACCGCGGCGGCGTGGCTGTCGATCCTCTGGGCGCGCTTGGCGCGGCTCATGTCCTGACCGATCATCGCCGCCTCGGCGCTGGCGCTCGACCAGCGTTCGTCCCACAGCAATACCGGCAGGGCGAGCGTTGTGGCGAGGTTGCGGGCATAGGCGCGGCTTGCCTGCGCGCGCGGCCCTTCGGTCCCGTCCATGTTGCGCGGCAGGCCCACGACCGCCCCGACCGCCGCGCGATCCAGCACGATCGCGCGCAAAAGGGCGCAGTCCCTGGTGAATTTGCTGCGGGCGATGGTCTTGCCCGCGGTGGCATAACGCCAGCCCGCGTCGCAGGTCGCGATGCCGATGGTCTTGGTCCCGAGATCGAGCCCGATCAGCGGGCCGCCATCGGGCAACAGCGCGCCGAAATCGAGCGCGAAATCGGTTACGAGGCCTGCGCCGCCCATGCCTTGACCCGTGCGACCACGTCTTGCTGGAGGTTCTTCCAGAACAGCGGGATGTCGTAGACGTGGTAATTCCCGCCCGGGAGCACGCCCGGGCCGAGCTCGGGGGGATCGCCGATATGAAGCAGCCCGTCGTCGCTGCACCGTGCGGATACCGCCCCGGCGACCAGCTCGCCCGAAGCGAGATCGGCGCTGGGGACCAGCGTGCCGAGGTTGGCGCTGGCGGGCGCCGCGCCTCCGGTGCCGCCGGTCAGCGGATTGACGCACAGGATCGGTCCGTCGCCGCGCGGTTGACCATCGTAGCCCAGCGTGGCTTCGTAGCGGCGCATCAACATGCCGGCATCTCCACCGTCGGCGAAGGAGGACCAGGCGAGGATACAGCGCGTCTGGCCCGGCGCGGCGCAGGCGGGCAGGGGGAGCGCGGGCAGATCATGCTCGACCGAGACCGGCCATCCGGGCGCATAGACCGCAACGATCCGGTTCTCGAGCGGGGTTCCGTCGACACGGTCGCGCAGCAGCCGCAGCACATGGATCGCGCCCTGGCTATGTCCGGCGAGGACGATCGGCTTCGCCGGATCGATGCTGTCGAGAAAGAAGGCGAAGGCCTGCTCGACATCGGCATAGGCCGCATCGATCGCCTGCTGGGCGGCGGCCTTGTCGGTCAGGAAGGCGCCGGCCGCCGCCTGGCGGTACTTCGGCGCCCAGATTTCGTCGGCGCGGTTGAACGGGCTCGCCAGTCCCTTGAGGAACACCCGCGCGCGGTTGTCGGTGGTGGCATCATCGAGCGCGGCGTTCCAGTTGCCGCCAGCCTGGATGTAGCTCGTCGGCGGTACGAAGAAGACCGCGAAGCCCGGAACCGCCTGCCGGTCGGCGGGTTCGCCGGCGACCGAGCCCTTGGTGGCCAGGGCATCGCCGCGGGCGAGGCTGCGCTCGGCCGCCGGAGCATCGGGCGAAGGTGCCCGTTCGGCGGGATCGGTGACGGCTTTGCCGATGGCGGGCTGATAGCGCGCCGGATCCGCATTCCCCATGCCGGGGCGCGAATACCACATCGTCGGATCCTGATAGGCGTTCCGCGCCAGCGGAGCCTGTTCGACGAATTCGCCACGCGGGACGAAGGCGATCTCGGTCGCCTCGCGCGACCAGATCGACAGCGCGATCGCGCCCAGGATCACGAGCACGATGACCACAGCCACGAAATAGAGGAATTTGCGTGCCATCAGCCGGTCCCTGCGGTCCTTGCCAGCGCCCTGGCGTTGTCGTCGTCGTCGAGCCGGGCGGAGCGCCTTTGCAGCGCGACCTTGATCATCGCGAGCAGCGGGTCGGCGAGGGCGAGGCCGAGGATACCGAACATCACCCCGAAGATGAGCTGTGCCGAAAGGACCAGCGCGGGCGCGAGATCGACGGTCTTCTTGGCGATCATCGGCACGAGGATGTAGCCGTCGAAATTCTGCACGAGAAAATAGACGAATATCGTGTAGAGGCCCATGTCGGACCCGCCCGAGAAGCCGACCAGCACCATCAGCACGCCCGAAATGATCGCGCCGATATTGGGGATGAAGGCCAGCAGCCCGGTGAGCAAGCCCAGCAGCGCTGCCATCGGCACCGGATCGAGCCCTATGATCTGCCCGCCATAGGCCAGCATCATCCAGGTGAAGAGCCCTTCGAAAGCCATCCCCGCGAGCCGGCCTGCGAGCAGACGCCGCAGCGTGCGAGCCTGGTGGAAGAAGGTGTCGTAGAACGCATCGCGGCGATGCTCGGGGATCATCCACGCTGCGCCGCGTTCGTAAATGTCGGGATCGATCGCGAGATAGACCCCGATGATCACGATCAGGAAGAGCGTGGTGATTCCGCCGAGCAGACCGCCGATCGCTCTTGTCACCGTACCCACGCCGGTCACCATCTGCTGCGCGAGCGACTGGATTTCGCTGGTGCCAACGGCGAAACCCTTGGACTGCAGCCAGCCGATTGCCGCGCCGATCTGTTCGGACACGATCGTCGGGAATTGCGCCGCCTGCTGCGAGATCTGCGAGCCGGCGAAAAATCCCAGCCAGACGAGGAAGGCCGCGGTGAGCAGCAGGACGATCGCCACGCGCCAGCCGCGCCCGATCGGCAGCACGCGACCCAGCAGGCGAGCTCCGCCGTCGACCATCGCTCCGAAGACCATCGCTCCGAAAATGACCAGCAGCGATTGCGAAAGGTGGGCCGCAAGCCAGATCAGGCCGATAACGGCGCCCCACACCAGCGCGCGCGACGCTTCGTAGCGCAGTTCGGGGCTGGCGATCCGGGTGGGGCTGGTGCCGGGACGCGTTTCGCCGCCGCCCCCGCGGGTTCCGGCGGACGGCGTGGATTCGGTCATTCGGCGCTCTTCCTTTCCACCAGCGGCGGACGCAAGGTGGTCCAGGCGCGGCCTTCCCGCAAGCTTGTAAACCAGCTGACCGGATTGAGCGTTGTCGTCCCGTCGAGCGAGAAGGTGATGAATTCCGCGCGCCCGCCGATGTTCTCGAGCGGAACGGGACCCATCAGCCCGCGGTCGGAACGGGTTTCGCGGCTGTCGGCCGAGTGGTCGCGATTGTCGCCCATCACGAAAATGTGATCGTCGGGCACGGTTATCTCGGGGAAATTGTCGAGTTCCTGATTCTGATGATCAATGATCAGGTAGGTCGCGCCATTGGGCAGCGTCTCGCGCAGCACCGGCACGCGGCAGACCGGTTCGCCGCGAGCGCCGGTGGCGCGGAAATCGTCGAACCCGAAGCCGTCACAGCGCGAATTGGCATCGAGCGGAAGATCGAGGGCGGGCTCGACCTTCTGTTCGACCGGCCTGCCGTTGAGAACGATCTGCCCGTCGACCACCGCGATCCGGTCGCCCGGCAAAGCCACCACGCGCTTGATGTAATCCTCGTCGCGGATCGGGTGGACGGGGATGACGATATCGCCATAGGCTGGGGTCGCGCCCATCACTCGCCAATCGTCGCGCGGGGCGAGATGGAAGCTGATGGACGACCAGTTCCAGCCATAGGGATATTTGCTCACCACCAGCCGGTCGCCGACCAGGAGGTTGGGCATCATCGATTCCGAGGGGATGTAGAACGGTTTGGCGATGAAGCTGTGAAACGCAAAGACAGCGAGGAGCATCAGCGCCAGACCGCGGATTTCCGCGATCCAGTCGACCTTCTCGTCCTTCTTCTTCGATTTCTTCGGGGTCGTTTCGTTCACTGCGGATGTGCCGGTTGTCACAGGGGAAGGGCCTCGATGATGACGTAGGCCTGCGCCCATGGATGATCGTCGGTGAGGGTGAGATGAATTCGCGCCTCATGGCCGTCCGGGACCATTTCCGCAAGCCGGATAGCGGCACCGCCGGTCAGCGCCAGCGTCGGCGCGCCCGTAGCCGCGTTGACGACGCCGATGTCCTTCATGAAGACACCGCGGCGAAAGCCGGTGCCGACCGCCTTTGAAAAAGCCTCTTTCGCGGCGAAGCGCTTGGCATAGGTGCCGGCCCGGGTGAACGGCCGGCGGCGGGCCTTGGCGCGTTCGATCTCGGTGAACACGCGGCTCTCGAAGCGTTCGCCGAACCGGTCGAGCGAATTGCTGATCCGGTCGATGTTGCACAGGTCCGAACCGAGCCCGATGATCATTCGCCCGTCCCGCTCCGCGCCTCGTCCATCAAGGCGCGCATTCGCCGCACGGCCGCCTCGAGCCCGACGAACACCGCTTCGCCGACCAGATAGTGGCCGATGTTGAGTTCGGCGAGCTGTGGGATGGCCGCGACGGGCTTGACGTTCTCGTAGGTAAGGCCGTGCCCGGCGTGGGGCTCGATCCCCATGTCACTCGCCAGCCGGGCCATAGCGGCGATGCGCTCCAGTTCGCGCGCCTCGCGTTCACCGTTGCCGTCGAGTCCGGCATGGGCATATTCGCCGGTGTGGAACTCGACCACCGGCGCGCGCAGGCGGTGGGCGGCGGCGAGCTGGCGTTCGCTCGCTTCGATGAAAAGCGAGACGCGGATGCCCTCGTCGGACAGCCTAGCCACGACCGGTGCCAGCTGGTTGTGCAATCCCGCCGCGTCGAGCCCGCCTTCGGTGGTCCGTTCCTCACGCTTTTCCGGAACGATGCAGGCCGCGTGCGGCCGGTGGGCCAGCGCGATCGCCAGCATTTCCTCGGTCCCGGCCATCTCGAGATTGAGCGGCAGGTCGGTCGCCTTCTGGATCCGCTCGAGGTCGACGTCGCGGATATGCCGCCGGTCCTCGCGCAGATGGGCGGTGATGCCGTCGCCGCCGACGGCCGCGACGATTTGCGCGGCGCGCACCGGATCGGGATGGTCGCCGCCGCGCGCGTTGCGGATCGTGGCGACGTGATCGATGTTGACGCCGAGGCGGAGCGCGCGCGTCAGTTTCTGCGACTCCCTGGCTTGGTCACCGGAACCGACGCCAGTTCGGCAGGGATTTCGTCGTCGGCATAGGTCGGAAAATTGAGTTCGATGAGCGGGAAGAACGGCACGCCGAGGTCGGCTTCGCCGTTCGAGCGGTCGACCAGCGCGCATTCGGCAACCACCTCGCCGCCCTCGCGTCCGACTGCGGCAATTGCCTCGCGACTCGACAGGCCTGTGGTCACCACGTCCTCCACCATCAGCACCTTGGCCCCGGAATCGAGACGAAACCCGCGCCGCAGGTGGAAATCGTCTTCGGGCCGCTCGAGGAACATCGCGTCCTTGCCCAGCGCGCGGCCCATCTCATGGCCGATGATCAGCCCGCCCATCGCGGGGCTGACCACCGCATCGATCTGGCTGCGAATCTCGCGCGGGATCTTCTGTGCCAGTGCGCGCGCGAGATTGCCGGCGCGTTCGGGATTCATCAGCACACGGGCGCATTGCAGGTAATGTGCGCTATGGCGGCCGCTCGACAGCTGGAAATGGCCTTCGAGCAGGGCTTCGCTGCTGCGGAATTCGTGGAATATCTCTTCATCGGTCATCGTGGCAGCGCACAAAGCGCGTCGCGGCGAATTGCGCAAGAGGCAATGGCCCGTGCATAATTTTATCTCCGTCCCGCTTGAGGCCGGGGCAAAGCCTGCCTATAGGGCGGGCGCAACCGGGCCCTCGCACAGGGCGTGCGCTGCCGTGCACGCCGGACACGCGGGCGAGGCCGCCCGGACGACGATATGACGCGAAAGAGTGCCAAGACGATGAAAATTCTCGGGTTTCACCGGATCGTAGCCAGCCTGACGCTGGCAGTGACGCTGGCTTTCGGCGCGCCTTCCGCCTTTGCGCAGGAAGGTCTGACTCAGGACGATCTGGTCGCCCCGGTGCCGGCCGAGACTCCGGCTGCGGCGCTGGAAGCGGTGGATCCGGCGCAGGCGGCGGAAGTGGCGGATCCGAATGCGGTTTCCTCCGGCTCCGATGCCTATGTCCCGATGGCTCCGACCGCCGGCAAGGGGATGCCGGTTTCGGGCGCGATCGACGTCCAGGACCAATATTCCGGGATCGGCCATTATGCACGCGGCCTCCACCAGGGCCTTGTCTGGGTGATGGGCATCATCAGTGTGTTCGTGTTGGTGCTCTTCCTCATAGTGATCCTGCGCTTCAATAAGCGCGCCAATCCGGTTCCGTCGAAGACCAGCCACAATACGCTGATCGAAGTCGTCTGGACGGTCGTGCCCGCGCTCATCCTGCTCGGCATCGCTATCCCGTCGATCACGCTGCTGGCGAAGCAGTACGAGACCCCGCCCAAGGGCGCGATCACCATCAAGGCTACCGGCTATCAATGGTATTGGGGTTACAGCTATCCCGACAACGGCGATTTCGAGATCATCTCCAACATGCTGACCAAGGAAGAGGCCGATGCGCGGGGCGAGCCTCACCAGCTCGCCGCCGACAACCGCATGGTCGTGCCGGTCGGCGTGCCGATCCGCCTGCAGACGACCGGCGCCGATGTGATCCATTCCTTCGCCGTGCCCAGCCTTTGGTTCAAGCTCGATGCCGTACCCGGCCGGCTCAACGAGCGGCTGCTTCAGGTCGACGAACCCGGGGTGTATTACGGCCAGTGTTCCGAACTGTGCGGCGCGCGCCACGGCTATATGCCGATCGTGATCGAGGCGCTGCCGATGGACCGTTACAATGCCTGGGTCCTGGCGCAGGGCGGCACGATCGCCGGCGCCCAGGAAGCGGGCCTCGAGGCGAACCCCTCGGCGGCTCCGCTGCAGCAGCCCGAAAGCTCGGTTCCCGGTGCGCCGGGCGCGGGCGCCGCTCCGGTCGAACCGACCGTATAAGAATTACGACTAGCTCGAGAGTATAGCAGAATGGCTACCACCGCCGACCATTTCGAGGCCCATCACGCGGACCACGCGCACCACGACGCCGATCACAAGCCCGGCTTTTTCGCGCGCTGGTTCATGTCCACCAATCACAAGGACATCGGGACGCTTTATCTGATTTTCGCGATCATGGCGGGGATCGTCGGGGGCGCGATTTCGGGTATCATGCGGATGGAACTCGCCGAACCGGGCATCCAATATCTGCAGTGGTGGGCGGAGTTCATGGGCGGAACCGCCGATTTCGACACCTCGCTCCACATGTGGAACGTGTTCATCACCGCGCACGGGCTGATCATGGTGTTCTTCATGGTCATGCCGGCGATGATCGGCGGCTTCGGCAACTGGTTCGTTCCGCTGATGATCGGCGCCCCCGACATGGCCTTCCCGCGAATGAACAACATCAGCTTCTGGCTGACCGTGGCGGGCTTCTGCTCGCTGATGTTCTCGCTGTTCATGCCCGGGGGCACGGGTCCCGGGGCGGGGACCGGCTGGACCGTCTACGCGCCGCTTTCGACCAGTGGTTCGCAAGGCCCGGCAGTTGATTTCGCGATCTTCTCGCTGCACCTCGCCGGTGCCGGCTCGATCCTCGGCGCGACCAATTTCATCACCACCATCTTCAACATGCGCGCCCCGGGCATGACGCTGCACAAGATGCCGCTGTTCGTGTGGTCGGTGCTGGTCACCGCCTTCCTGCTGCTTCTGGCGCTGCCGGTCCTGGCCGCGGCGATCACCATGTTGATCACCGACCGCAATTTCGGCACGACCTTCTTCGATCCCGCCGGCGGCGGCGATCCGGTGCTCTACCAGCACCTGTTCTGGTTCTTCGGCCATCCCGAGGTCTACATCATGATCCTGCCGGGCTTCGGCATGATCAGCCAGATCGTGGCGACCTTCAGCCGCAAGCCGGTGTTCGGTTATCTCGGCATGGCCTATGCCATGGTCGCGATCGGCGTGGTCGGGTTCGTCGTCTGGGCGCACCACATGTACACCGTGGGTCTCGACGTGAACACCAAGATGTACTTCACCGCGGCGACGATGGTCATCGCCGTGCCCACGGGGGTCAAGATCTTCAGCTGGATCGCCACCATGTGGGGCGGATCGATCGAATTCAAATCGCCGATGGTCTGGGCGATCGGGATGATCTTCCTCTTCACGGTGGGCGGCGTGACCGGCGTCTATCTCGCCAACGGCGGCGTCGACGACGTGGTGCACGATACCTATTTCGTGGTCGCGCACTTCCACTACGTGCTGTCGATGGGTGCGGTGTTCTCGCTGTTCGCCGGCTTCTACTACTGGTTCCCCAAGATGAGCGGCCGGATGCATTCCGAACTGCTTGCCCATCTGCACTTCTGGGGCTTCTTCATCGGGGTGAACACGATCTTCTTCCCGCAGCATTTCCTCGGTCTCAACGGCATGCCGCGCCGGTATCCCGACTATGCCGATGCCTTCGCCTATTGGAACTCGATCAGTTCGATCGGCTACGAGATCATGGCCGCGTCGATGATCTTCTTCTTCGCCAATCTGGTTTACGCCTTCGTGGCCGGAAAGAAGGCGCCGGCGAACTATTGGGGTGCAGGCGCGACCACGCTCGAATGGAGCCTGTCGAGCCCGCCGCCGTTCCACCAGTTCAGCGAATTGCCGGTGATCGAGGACCACCACGATTATCACGATCATCTCCCGCGCGATCCGAACCCCGCTTCGGCCTGACCGCGACGCATTGATTTAGGGGAGCGGCCGGGCCCATTGGGTTCCGGCCGCTTTTCCGTTCCCGCCTAGGAGAATTTTCATGGCCGAAATGCGTCAGGTGGACGTGGGCGAAATCAGCCTGCGCTGTGCCATCGAGGGCGACGGACCGCTCGCCATCCTGGTGCACGGCTTTCCCGAAAGCTGGTACAGCTGGCGTCATCAGCTGGGGCCGATCGCCGAAGCCGGCTTCACCGCCTGCGCGATCGACGTGCGCGGCTACGGCGGGTCGGACAAGCCCGAAGCGGTGGGCGATTATGCGCTGGAGCGGATCGTCGGCGATCTGGTCGGGCTGAAAATGGAGCTCTCGCCCGATGCGGCGGCGGTCCTGGTGGGACACGATTGGGGAGCGCCGATCGTGTGGAACAGCGCGCTGGTTCACCCCGAGCATTTCCGGGCGGTCGCGGGCCTCTCGGTGCCCTTCGCCGGGATTCCGAGCCGGCCCTTCACCGAGGTTTTCCGAGAACATTTCACCGAGCGCGGCAAATTCTTCTATCAGGAATATTTCCAGCAGCCGGGGGTGGCCGAGGCGGAGGCCGAGCGCGACCCGCGCGAGTTCGTCGAGCGGATGATGTATTCGATCAGCGGCGACGTCCCTCCGGGCGATTACTGGGACAAACCGCTGGGCGCGCGCTTCCTCGAGGGCCTGCCCGATCCCCGGCCGGTGGCCTGGCTGACCGAGGCCGACCTCGATTTCTACGAGAGCGAGTTTCGTGCGTCGGGCTTTCGCGGCCCGCTCAACCGCTATCGCAATCACGAGACCGACTTTCGCTGGCTGCAGCAGTTTTCGGGTCGTTTGATCGGGCAGAAAGCGCTGTTCATCGGCGGCAGCCGCGATCCGGCGACCTATCTGTTCGGTGCGGTCGAGGATCCGGTCGCGCTGATGAAGATGTTCGCCCCGCAGGTCGAGGGACACATTCTCGACGGCGTCGGGCACTGGACCCAGCAGGAGCGGCACGAAGCGGTCAATCGCTTGCTGGTCGACTGGCTAAAGCGGTTGTGATCTCCTATATGCACTCCGAATTCCATGACCGAGGCGACTCCCATCCAGCTCCCCGCGGACTGGCGCGATTTCTACGCGTTGACCAAGCCGCGCGTGATGAGCCTGGTGATCTTCACCGGTCTGTGCGGCCTGCTGGCCGCCCCCGGGTCGATCCATCCGGTGCTCGGTTTCACTGCGATCCTGTGTATCGCGCTGGGGGCGGGGGGCGCGGCGGCGCTCAATCAGTGGTGGGAAGCCGATATCGATGCGGGAATGAAACGCACCGCAGGCCGGCCGCTGCCCGCCGGGCGGCTCGCGCGGAACGATGCGCGCGATTTCGGCGTGCTGATCTCGGCCGCCTCGGTGGTGATCATGGGGCTGGGGGTGAACTGGCTGGCGGCCGCGATCCTGGCGCTGTCGATCGTCTATTACGCGGTCGTCTACACCATCTGGCTCAAGCCGCGCACACCGCAGAACATCGTCATCGGAGGCGGGGCGGGTGCGTTTCCGCCGGTGATCGGCTGGGTCGCTGTGACCGGCGACGTTACGCTGATGCCGGTGCTGCTGTTCGCCATCATTTTCATGTGGACGCCGCCGCATTTCTGGGCGCTCGCGCTGTTCGTCAAGACCGACTACGCCAATGTCGGCATCCCGATGATGCCGGTGGTCAAAGGCGAGCGTTCGACCCGCCGCCAGATCCTCATCTACACGCTTGTCCTGGCTCCGGTGGCGATCGCGCCGTGGTATCTCGGACTCGCCGGTGCCATCTACGGGATCGCTGCAGCGGGACTGAGCATCGCCTTCACCGCGCTGGCGCTGCCGGTGGGCCTGCGCAGCACGCGCGAGGGCGATTCGATGCGGCCCGAGAAGCGCCTGTTCGGTTTCAGCATCGTCTATCTCTTCGCCCTGTTCGCCGCGCTGGTGGCGGACAGTCTCCTCACTCCGATCCTGTATGCGTGACCATGACCCCCGAAGAAGAAACCGAATTTCGCCGCCGTCGGAAGAGCCGCAATCTGGTGCTGGGCGGGATCCTGTTGTTCCTCGCCGTGCTGTTCTACGTCATCACCATCGCGCGGATGTGAGCCGTTGAGCCGATGACCAGCACCGCCATCCAATCGCGCAAGAACCGGACCGCGCTGTTCGCCATCGCGGCAGCGCTCGGGATGCTCGGGCTCGGCTTCGCCGCAGTGCCGCTCTACCGCATGTTCTGCCAGGTCACCGGTTTCGGCGGCACCACGCAGCGGGCCAGCGAAAGCGATGCGGAAATCGCCGCGCGGTTGGCAGCGAGCGGCGCCAGCCGGACGATCTCGGTGCGCTTCGACGGGACCACCGCGCGCGATCTGCCGTGGAGCTTCCGGCCCGAGCAGGTCACCGACACGGTCACCATCGGCCAGCGCGACATGGCGATCTTCCTGGCCACGAACAATTCGGACAAGCCGATTACCGGTTCGGCGACCTTCAACGTCGAACCCGAACAGGCCGGCCCCTATTTCAACAAGATCCAGTGCTTCTGCTTCACCGAACAGACGCTCGAGCCCGGGCAGGAGGTGCGCATGCCAGTGCTCTATTACGTCGACCCCGCGGCGCTGGACGACCCCAATATGAAGGGCGTCGAGCAGATCACCCTTTCCTACACTTTCCACCGGGCGCTAGATTCTGACGGCTAGGCCCTAGACCCGCACGCTTGCGCCCATTAAGGGCACCGGCAAAGCGAAACCAGGACGCGAGTAACATGGCTGGCAACGTCAATCACGAATACCACATTCTCGAACCCGACATCTGGCCGTTGGTCGGCTCGATCTCGGCCTTGACCTTCACCAGCGGCATGGTGCTGTTCATGCACGATATGCCGAGCGCGCATCTCGTGCTCGGCCTCGGCATCGCGGGCCTGATCGCGACCTTCTTCAGCTGGTTCTCCAACATCGTGAAGGAAGCCCAGCGCGGCGACCATACGCCGGTCGTCCAGCTGCACATGCGCTACGGCATGATCCTGTTCATCGCCTCGGAGGTGATGTTCTTCGTCGGCTGGTTCTGGAGCTTCTTCGACTTCGCGCTGTTCCCTTCGGAGATATCCGAGGTGGTCGGCGGGCAGTTCCCGCCCAAGGCGATCGAAGCGGTGATGGATCCCTTCGCCCTGCCGCTGCTCAACACACTGATCCTGCTGTGTTCGGGGACCACGGTCACCTGGGCGCACCACGCGCTGATCCATGGTGATCGCGAAGGGCTCAAGAAGGGCCTGTGGCTGACGATCCTGCTGGGCGTATTGTTCACCAGCATCCAGGCTTATGAATATGCCCATGCGCCGTTCGCCTTCGGCGAGAACACCTATGGTTCGGCGTTCTACATGGCCACCGGTTTTCACGGCTTCCACGTCCTGATCGGCACGATCTTCCTGACCGTCTGTCTGATCCGCAGCTACAAGGGCCATTTCACTCCGCGCCAACATTTCGGCTTCGAGGCTGCGGCCTGGTACTGGCACTTCGTCGACGTGGTGTGGCTGTTCCTCTTCGTCACCGTCTATGTCTGGGGCGGCTGGGGCGCTGCCATCCACTGATGGCCGCGGAGGATCGCGAGACCGGCGAGACACGCGAGGGGCAGTCCGGCACGGGGATATCCTGGGCCGAGGCTGCCCTTCGCGGTTCGTGCCCCCGCTGCGGCAGCAGGACGCTGTTCGACGGGATGCTGGCCTTCGCCGATAGCTGCCGCGGTTGCGGGCTCGATTTCTCGCGCTTCAACGTCGGCGACGGTCCCGCTGCGCTGGTGACCCTGGCGGTGGGCGCGATCACCGTGGGGCTGGCGATCTGGCTGCAACTCGCGGTCGAACCGCCGCTGTGGGTGCATGCCCTGCTGTGGATCCCGCTAACCTTTGCACTGGTGATCGCCGGGCTGCGCGTCACTAAGGCTTTCCTGCTCGCGAGTGAATACCGCAACCGCGCGCGCGAGGCAGGGACGGGAGACCTGTGATGCGCATTCCGGTGCTGCCTTCGATCGTCGTTGCAGCCGCCGTGGCCACGATGATCGCGCTGGGCTTCTGGCAACTCGACCGCAGGGACCAGAAGGAAGCGCTTATCGCCCGGGCCGAACGTGCGCTGGCCACACCCGAGCAGGTGGTGTTCCCGGAGGACCCCTCGGCGCGCGACGCATTGCTGTACCGCCGCACGACCATCTCCTGCGCGCGCGCATCGGGCACGACCACCGTCGCGGGGACGAGCGCCGCGGGCGAAAAGGGGGTGGCCCAGCGGACCTCCTGTCTGCTGCCGGGGGGCGGATCGGCGACGGTCGACCTCGGCTTCTCGCGCGATCCCCGGCCGGTCGCATGGAGCGGCGGCGAGGTGAGCGGCATCATCGCGCCCGGCGGCAGGATCGTGGCCACGGGGGAAATTGCCGGACTCGAGCGGCTGGCGCCGCCCGACCCGCGCGATCTGCCCAACAACCATCTCGCCTATGCCGGCCAGTGGTTCTTCTTCGCGCTGACCGCGCTGGTGATCTACGTCCTGGCGCTGCGCCGCAGGCCTCGCCAGGCCTGATCGGCCCGCACCGGCGCGCCGAAGAGAGGCTGCGACACGGTACAAGACGAGCTTGCTTGCCCGCTTCCCGCGCTGCGGCTAACCGCCTTGGGCGATGCGATATGTCTCCACCCGCGGAAGCGCTCCGGCGCTCGACTTCGCCGGCGTCACTCTGGCGGGGCTGGCGAGCGACGGCGGTCTCTATCTGCCCGAAAGATGGCCGCAGTTCAGCCGTGACGAGATCGCGGCGATGCGCGGCCTGCCTTATGCCGAACTCGCTGCGCGGGTGATGCAGCCCTTCGTGGGCGATTGTCTCTCCGCCGAAAGGCTTCAGGCGCTGTGCGAACGCGCCTATGCCCGTTTCGCGCATGCTGCCGTGACGCCACTGACCCAACTCGACGAGCGGCAATGGCTGCTCGAACTATTCCATGGCCCGACGCTCGCCTTCAAGGACGTGGCCCTGCAATTGCTCGGCCTGCTGTTCGAAGAATTTCTCGCCCGCGAGGACGGCAGCCTGACCCTCGTCGGCGCAACCAGCGGCGACACCGGAAGCGCAGCGATCGATGCGGTGGCGGGGCTCGAGCGGGTCGAGATATTCATGCTCCATCCCAAGGGCCGCGTGAGCGACGTGCAACGCCGCCAGATGACCACCGTGCGCGCGCCTAACGTCCACAATATCGCGGTCGACGGCAGTTTCGACGATGCGCAAGCCATGGTGAAACGCCTGTTCGCCGATCGCGAGGCGACTGCGCGCCATCGGATCGGCGCGGTCAATTCGATCAACTGGGCGCGGCTGATGGCGCAGGTGGTCTATTATTTCGCCGCCTCGCTTCAACTCGGCGGACCCGAACGCCAGCTCGCATTCAGCGTGCCGACGGGCAATTTCGGCGACGTCTTCGCGGGTTATGTGGCTGCGCGGATGGGGCTGCCGGTCGCGCGGCTGATCGTTGCGACCAACGTCAACGATATTCTCCACCGGGCGCTGCAATCGGGTGACTATTCGGCCGGAACGGTGACCCCCACCGCCGCGCCCAGCATGGATATCCAGGTCAGTTCGAACTTCGAACGGCTGCTGTTCGATCTCGGCGGCCGCGACGGCGCTGCGCTGGCGGCACAGATGGGCGCTTTCGAGACGAGCAGAGCGATGCGCCTGACCGATGCCCAGCGCGAAGCCGCAGAGGGCCTGTTCGCCAGCGCGCGCGTCGACGAGGACGAGACCGCGCAATCGATGCGCTGGGCCTACGAGAACTGCGGCGAGATCGTCGACCCGCACACCGCCATCGGGCTGCACGCGGCGCGCCATGCCGACCTACCGGCGCGCATGCCGGTGGTCACGCTGGCGACGGCGCATCCGGCCAAATTCCGCGATGCGGTCGAACGCGCGACGGGCATCCGCCCTCCGCTGCCGCACCGCGTCGGCGATCTGTTCGCACGGGAGGAAGCGCTGGTCGAACTGCCCTGCGAATACGAAGCGGTGCGCGCGCATATCCTCGGGCATGCGGCCTGATGGCGGAGCTGCATCGCGATCCCGTGCTGATGGTGGGCGAGGGCTGGGACAGGTACCGCCTGCTCGACAGCGGCGAGGGGCGCAAGTTCGAGGAATACGGCCCCTATCGCTTCGTCCGGCCCGAACCGCAGGCGATGTGGTCGCCGCGGCTGACCCAGTGGTCCGCGCAGGGCGAATTCATCCCCGGAAGCGATGAAGACGGCGGTGGGCGCTGGCACTATTCCGCGCCGGTGCCCGAAGACGGCTGGGACCTGGGCTGGCGCGACGGGATAAGGTTTACTGCGCAATGCACGCCTTTCCGCCACCTCGGCTTTTTTCCCGACATGGCGCCCGTGTGGGACTGGATGGGCACGCAGCTTGCGGGGGTGGATGAAGCCAACACCTTGAATTTATTTGGTTATACAGGTGTCGGCTCGCTTGCTCTATCGCGCTTCGGGCGCGTTACTCATGTCGATGCGAGCAAGAAATCGGTGGCGCAGGCACAGGGGAACTGCGCGCTTTCGGGGATGGATGACCGTCCGATCCGCTGGCTGGTCGACGATGCGGCGAAGTTCGTCGCGCGCGAGGTGCGACGCGAAAACCGTTACGATGGGATCATCCTCGATCCGCCCAAGTTCGGGCGCGGTCCGAAGAACGAGACCTGGCGGCTGGAAGAGGGCCTGCCCGGGCTCGTGGCCGATTGTCGCCGCCTGCTCGATGGCGATAGCCGCTTTCTGTTCCTGACCGTATATGCGGTTCGCATGAGCAGCCTCGCGCTCGGCGGGCTGCTGCACGAAGTCTTCGCAGGGCTGCCGGGCACGATCGAGCATGGCGATCTCGCGGTGCGCGAAGAAGGCGACGGCGCGCGCCTGCTTCCGACCGCGATCTTCGCGCGCTGGTCCAATCCGCGCTAGTGGTGCCACGATGACCAATTCGCTGATCCTCGAAGTGGCCGATTTCGAGCACGACGTGCTCACCGGCATCTATTCGGAAGAGACCGGCCGGCCGCAACCGCTGCGGTTCACCGTCAGCGCGCGGATGAAGCCGCTCCGGCAGTACCATCCCGAGACCTCGCTCGATCATTCGAAGAATTACATGGATCTGAAGTTCGCCGCTTCGGAGGCGCTGCCCGAAGGCGTTCATTTCAAGCTGATCGAGGCAGTTGCCGACCACGTCTGCGAAACGCTCTTCCTGCAGGATCGACGGATCGAGGCGGTGACGGTCAAGATCATCAAGCTGGCGATCGCCGAGGCGGGCGAACGGATCGGCATCACTCTCCACCGCGAGCGGCGCGAATGAAGCGGATCTCGGTCGATGGATTGCCCGACGACCCGCTGGCCGCCGCGGGCGTCTTTCACCAGCATTGGCTGGCGCATGTCGAGCAAGTGCTCGGCCTTGGCGATGATGTCACCATCATGTCACCTTCGGCCGATTACAGCCATCGCGAATGGCGGCTGGCAGTCGTCGCCGGTCTGGCCCGCAAGCATGCGCCGCGCCGGGTCAACATGATCGCAGGCGAAGCCGAAGCGGCCGAAGCGACCGCAGCCTATCTTGCCGAAGCGGCCGGCATCACCGGCCAGTATCTCGAGACCTGACCGATGGGCGTGCGGGTGCTTTTCCTCGGGCGCTTGGCCGATCTTGCCGGCGAAGGCGCGCGCGAACTGCCGGCTCCGCTCGACTGGCCGGGGCTGCTCACCCATCTCGGGCCCGCGCTGGCAGCCGAGCTTCGCCGGGATCGGGTCAGCGTGGCCTGTGCCGGCCAGGTGCTCGCCGACAGGACCAAGCTTGTCGCACGCGAAGGCGAGGAGGTGGCGCTGCTGCCTCCGGTGAGCGGTGGCTAGGCTCGCGATCCATGTTCCCCTTGACGTCCGGCTGCTCGCCAGAGGCATGTCGGTCGGCGAAGCTCTGGCCGGATTCGATGCGGCGCATCGCGAAGCGGGGGCGACCGTCTCCTTTCTCGGCAAGGTCCGCGCCGAAGCGGGGCAGGCGGTCAAAGCACTCGAGCTGACGCATTACGAGCCGCTGACCCTGCCGGGCATCGAAGGGCTTGCACAGACTGCACACGATCGCTTCGCCCTCGACGGTGCGCTCGTCTGGCACCGGATCGGGACGATGGCACCGGGTGATCCGATCGTCCTCGTCGCGACCGCCGCGCGCCATCGCCGCGCAGCCTTTGATGCGGCGCAATTCGTCATGGATCATCTCAAATCCGCAGCCTGGCTGTGGAAGCGCGAGCGGCGCGCCGACGGCTGGCACTGGGTCGAGCCGCGCGATGGTGACCATGCCGATCTCGCGCGGTGGAAACAATCAGCTGCCGTTTGATCTCGGTCAAGGAAACCCCGGGAGGGCGAGTGCATGACCATGGCGACAAAGGAGATCGGTCATGTCCAAACATCTCGTTCGCGAACTCGTCGCCGAACAGGCCCGCATCGTCGATGCTCCGCGGGTGGTGCCGACGGTCGACCGCAGCTTCGAACTGCCGCGTGGCCTCTACGGCGCGACCGTGGTGTTCTACCTCGGGTTTCTCGCGGTGATGGCTACGGGCCTGGCAACGCCGGGGCTGCTGATCCCGATGGTCATCTTTACGCTCTTCGTGGTCGTCGGCTTCGGCCTGCCTGCGCTGTGGACGCGGATGGCGCCGGCGAGCGGGCAGAAGCCGATGAGCTGGGCGGCGCTCAAGAGACGGGGAATCGCCACCTATACCGGCAGGGTCGCGGCGAGAGATGCCGCGGTGCAGGTACTCGTCCTGCCCGCGCTGGTATTCTGCTGGGGCGTGGCGGCGGTCACGGTCGTCGCGCTGGTCCGCTGATCGGGTTCATCTCGTGGGGAGAGGGGCGCGGGGTCGGTATCGGCTCCGCGCTTTTCTAGCGCATTTGGGCACGCAATCGTTCGAGCGCCGCATCTTCTTCGGCGACCAGCGCGACCACCGTTTCGCGGGCCTCGGTGATGGCGGCTGTCTCATCTGCCTGTAGCGTGGCAGCGGTGTGGAGGATGTCGAGATCGGCCAGCGCGATCGCAGCCTGGCTTCGCGAACTGTCGAGATCCGCCAGCCCCACTTGGGCCGACGCCCAGACATCGCTGCCGATTTCGCCCCCCGCCCCTGCGGCCACGCGGCGTTCGACCGCGGGGAGCGCGTCGCGAAATGCGGCATGCGCCGTCGCCGCCTGATCGACCAGCGCAGCCAGCCGCGCCTCGAGTCCGCCCGCCAGGTCGACCTCGACCTTGGGTATGGCGAGCCGTTCGGCCTCGATCGGCTCGAAACTGCCCTGCGCGCGCTCCACGTCGCGGATTTCCAGCGAGGGATAGCCTTCGCTGCCGGTGCTGGCGCATCCGGTCATGGCGAAGACGAGCAGCGAGACGGAGATAGGCTTGCGCAGAAACATCGCGCCCTCCATATCACGCAGCGCGGGGAGCACCAGCGAGCAGACAAAATTCCTCGTTCCAGCCGTTGACTTGGCCCCATGTTTCGCTTAACGGCACGCTTCTTTCCGGGGCAGCCCTCTGGGCCGCTCGACGGGTGCGCCGTGCATTCGCAAGAGTTCGTCTTGTGGGTGAGGGCACAGCTAATTGATTGAGAGACAACCACCATGTTCGCAGTAGTGCGCACGGGCGGCAAGCAATACCGGGTTGCCGCCGGAGACAAGATCGCGGTCGAGAAGCTGGCTGGTGAAGCCGGCGAAACCATAACGCTGGGCGACGTCCTGCTCGCGGGCGAGGGTGATACGCTCTCGGACGCCGGCAAGGTCACCGTTTCGGCGGAGATCATCGCGCAGGCCAAGAGCGAGAAGGTTCTCGTCTTCAAGAAGCGCCGCCGCCACAATTACCGCCGCAAGAACGGTCACCGCCAGCAGATGACGCTGCTGCGCATCACCGCGGTCGGCGATACCAAGGCCGAGAAAAAGGCCGCGCCGAAGAAGGAAGCGGCAACTCAGCTTGACGCTGCCGAGAAGAAGGCTCCGGCCAAGAAGGCCGCTCCCGCGAAGGAAGCGACCGAGAAGAAGGCATCTGCCAAAAAGGCTCCGGCCAAGAAGGCAGCTGCCAAGAAGACCGAAGACAAGAAGTAAGGAGCTCGGACGATGGCACATAAGAAAGCAGGCGGTTCGTCGCGCAATGGCCGCGATTCGGCCGGTCGTCGCCTCGGTGTGAAGAAGTTCGGCAGCGAGAACGTCGTCGCCGGCAACATCATCGTGCGCCAGCGCGGCACCCGCGTCTATCCGGGCAGCAATGTCGGCATGGGCAAGGATCACACGCTGTTTGCGCTGACCGACGGGATTGTGCGCTTCCACAAGGGCAAGCTCGACCGCAAATTCGTCTCGGTCGAGATGATGGCAGAAGCCGCCGAATAAGCCGGACGCTCCGCTAAAGGGAACGTCCACAGGACGGTCCCAGCCGGGGTAACCACCGGCTACCGAAGAGGGAGATGGGACCATCCTGTTCAGCAGGGGGTCCGTCTCCCTCTCGTCGTTTCTCCCTCTTCGCAATTCGCGGCGAAGCCTTGTTTCGCCATCACGCAATTGTCACGCGTCCGGCCTAGGAGCCCGGAGCGTGGTGCAAGGGGAGAATACCGATGTTCCATGTTACCCGGCGGCTGCTGCTGCGGCCGGCCTGGCCCGAGGATGCCGAAGCGATCTTTGCCGGGATCGGCGAGAAGGCGGTGGTGTGCAACCTCGCCCGAGCGCCATGGCCGTACACGCTCGAATCCGCCCGCGAGTTTCTTTCGCGTGCGCATGTCGACGCTCTCCCCCGCTTCCTGGTCACCATGCCGACCGCCCGAGGACCCGATATCGTCGGGATGGTGGGGCTCCATCGCCGAGACGACGAAATAGAACTCGGTTACTGGATAGCCCGGCGTTGCTGGGGTCGAGGCATCGCGAGTGAGGCCGTTGGGGGGCTGATCGCCGTTGCCCGGGCGTTGGGGTTATCGCTGCTGACGGCTGGTCATTTTCGCGACAACCCGGCTTCGGGGCGCGTGCTCGCCAAGAACGGCTTCATTCCGACCGGCGAGATCCGGCCGCAGTTTTCGTTCGCCCGCGGCAGTGAGGTTCCATCGATGCGCTACGAACTCCGCCTCGATGGCGACGACGGGGTGCCCGACTGGCAGGCCGCTGCCTGACACGCAGAAGGCCCCGCACCGCTGCGGGGCCTTTTCGTTATATGGCAACAATTTATTCAGCTGGCATGAGAGCGTCTTCGAAGTCGCCTTCGTAGAGCTTGATCAGCGCTCTGTCGTCGTGATCCCACGGATGGAAGCCCGGCTTGAAGTAGGCCAGCCAGGCCGGGAAGATCCGCCGCACCACGCCCGGGGTCACGACCAGATATTTGAACAGGCCCCATTTCGCCTTCCAGCCGCTGACGCCGTCCTGCGCCAGCAGGTCGAGGGAATCCTTCCAGCGATTCTTGAAGAAGCGCCCGGTGACGGTGATCATCACGAGACTGCGGACCTTCCAGCGCTTCCATGCTCCCCAACTGCGCGTCGCATGGTTCCAGGTGTCGAAGGCGACGCCCTTATGCTCGATCTCTTCGGCGGCGTGCCACCGCCACATGTCGCGTACCTCGGCATCGGCATGGGCGAAGTGCTTGGGGTTGGCCAGGAATTCAGCCGCCATCATGGCGGTGTAATGTTCGAGCGCCATCGTCACCGCAAGATTGGCGATCGCCGGCCGATCCTTGGTCAGCGCCAGCATGTCGGCGACACGCTGATCGATCTTCTTGATGTCGTACCCGGCGTCCTCGGCCAGGCGGTTGAAGGCGATGTGTTCGCGGGTGTGGTTGATCTCCTGCTTCACGAAAGCGCGGATCTCGGCTTCGAGCTTGGGAGAGGCGCCTTCGCGATGCGCTTTGACCGCTTCGATGAAGAAGGCTTCGCCGCGAGGGAAAGTGGCCGACAGCGCGTTGTGCCATGCGGTTCCGAAGGGTTCGCCTGCCCACCATCGGCGTGGGGTCGATCCGCGATTGAACCGCTCGTCGCGGACGGTGATAGTGAGATCGGCGGGGGTGGGCGCGCGCCGGGAGGACTGCGTATCGATCGCGACGGGAGCGTTCATGGCATCTGTTCCGTGATTAACTGACAGCGATGTAAGTAACGCTTACTGACATCAATGTCAATAATTTCACCGCGAGCGTCTTCCCCCCTGCCGTCGGATGGGTTAACGCCGACCTCTATGGCGACGAGAAAACGTCTTCCTCCCGAAGAATTGCGCTTCGCCGCGCTCGAGGCGGCCCGCGCGCTGCTGATCGAGACGGGTCCGCAATCGGTGACGCTCAAGGCGGTGGCGGGCCGCATAGGGCGCACCCATGCCAATCTTTTGCACCATTTCGGGTCTGCCGCCGGATTGCAGAAGGCGCTTGCAGGGCACCTCGCACACACTGTTTGCGTTACCATCGCCGATGCGGTCCGCGCCAGCCGCGCCGGGCTGGGCAGCCCGCGCGAAGTGGTCGACCTGGCCTTCGATGCCTTCGACCGCGAAGGCGCGGGCGCGTTGGCGAGCTGGATGATCCTTACCGGCAACGAGGATGCGCTGACCCCGATCGTCGAGACGATCCACCGCCTGGTCGACGAAATCGCGCCCGAAGAAGCCGATCATGGCGGCGACCCCATGCGCGTGCACGAAGAAACGCTCGCGCTTGTGCTGATGGCGATGGGCGATGCGCTGATCGGCTCGGCTCTGGCCCGCAGCTTGGGACTTCCGTTGACCGCCGCGCGCGACCGGGCGGAGCGAATGCTCGTCCGCTCGCTACAGGTAATCAATCAGCCGGGGTAAGCCGCATCCAGCCGGGCACGGTCGCGGGATCAATATCGGTCACTCTGACGTGATCGACCGCCACGCCGTATTCCTCGTGACGAGCCTTGCAGCGCTTCTCGTCCGAATGGTCGAGCGGGACCACCACCAGCCGCCGATTGACCTTCTGGCGCCAGTTCATCCGTGCGGTGTTCTCCTGTCCGACGTAGCAACCCTTGTCGAAGCTCACTCCGTGCAATTCGACGGCATTGGTCTCGAGCCACAGGATGTCGCCGAGTTCGGAGCGACCCTCGGCCACGCCGAGCGACAGGCGGTGCGCGTGCCAGGCCGCGTCCGCCGGCTCGTCCTGTTCGGTCGCAGGGGCCAGCCAGCGCTGGCCGAGATCTGCGAGCCGCGGATCGGGGGCCGCTCCATCCCCCGAATGCTTGTGCCAATGTACCGCGACCGCTGGATCGACGGCGATGCGGATCTTGCGCCGCAGACGATAAAGCGAGAGCCGCTTGACCAGGTCCTCCGCCGCATCGGCTTCGCAGTCGATCAGCACTTCACCCTTGCCGCCAGGCCAGACGATGAAGTCGAACAGTGTCTTGCCCTGCGGGGTCAGGAGCCCGGCATAGGCCGGAAGATGATTCTTCACGTCGTTGGTCACGAGGCCCTGGAGGAAATCGGCGACATCCTCCTCTTCATCCTCCTCCGGAGAGAGACGGATAATGGTGCGATCGAACAGGCGGGTGGCATTCATGGCTTCCAAACTGGGGTATCCGGCGCGTGCGTCAAGTGCGCCTTGTCCTGCGGCGGAGCTTGCCGCTAAGGGATCCTCCATGCCCTGCCATACCGTCTTTCATCCGCTGGAGTCGGCCTTTGCGCTGTGGCGCTCCGCTTCCCTCCCGCTCACTCTTCGAAATATTCCCTCCTGCTGCGACCGGGCGCCCGGATGACCCGTATCACTATCCGCCGGCCGGACGACTGGCACCTCCATTTCCGTGACGGTGCGACGATGCGCGCGGTCGTGCCATACACCGCGCGCCAGTTCGCCCGCGCCATCGTCATGCCCAATCTCGCGCCGCCCGTGACCACCGCTGGCAGGGCAGCGGCCTACCGCGAACGAATTCTCGCAGCGGTGCCCGAGGGCCTTGATTTCACGCCCCTGATGACCGCCTATCTGACCGATGAAACCGATCCCGACGATCTGGCCGCGGGTTTTGCCGACGGCCTGCTGACCGCGGCCAAGCTCTATCCCGCAGGGGCGACCACCAATTCTGCACAGGGCGTCACCGACATCGCCAATATCGCTGGCGTGCTCGACCGAATGGCCGAGATCGGAATGCCGCTTTGCGTTCATGGCGAGGTGACCGGTGCCGAAATCGATATCTTCGATCGCGAGGCGGTGTTCATCGACCGCGTTCTCCGGCCGCTGATCGACCGCTTGCCGAGCCTCAAGGTAATCCTGGAGCACATCACCACCATTGAGGCTGTGGCCTTCGTCGAGGGCGCCGGGCCGAACGTGGCCGCGACGATCACTCCGCAGCACCTGCATATCAACCGCAACGACATCTTCGCCGGGGGAATCCGTCCGCATATGTATTGCCTGCCGGTGGCCAAGCGCGAGCAGCACCGCCTCGCGCTGCGCGATGCTGCGACCTCGGGATCGGCGAAATATTTCCTCGGAACCGACAGTGCGCCGCATCACCGCCACGCCAAGGAAAGCGATTGCGGCTGTGCCGGCATCTTCAATGCCCCCTTCGCGATCGAAAGCTATGCGTCGGTCTTTGCCGAAGAAAATGCGCTCGACCGGTTCGAAGCCTTCGCCAGCCTCAACGGCCCCGCCTTCTACGGCCTCCCGGTGAACGAGGAGATGGTGACGCTCGAGCAGCAACCGGTCGAGGTTCCCGGGGAAGTCGATGGCGGCGAGGGATCGATCGTCCCCTTCCATGCCGGCGAGACGCTCAGCTGGCGGCTGGTCTCCGCGAACGGCTAACGAGATCGTAGACGAAAATCGCCGCCGCAGCCCAGATGCAGGCGAAACACGCCGCCTGGACGGGAAGGAGCGGCTGATCGAAGACCGTCAGGCCGAGTATGAAGACGATGCTCGGGGCGAGGAACTGGACGAAGCCGAGGGTCGAATAGGGCAGCCGGCGCGCCGCCAACGCGAACAGTAGGAGCGGCACGGCGGTCAGCACCCCGCCGAGCACGATGGCGAGGCTGAGGCTGGAGGAAACCGCGAAGGAGGATCCCTGGACCTGCGCGAAATAGCCCACCACCGCGATCGATGGAATCAGCAGCAGCGCCGATTCGATCGTCAGCCCGGGCAGCGAACCGACCGGCACCTGCTTGCGGATCAGGCCATAGCTTCCGAAACTGAGCGCCAGCGTGAGACTGATCCACAGTGTCGTCAGCGCGCCGCCGATCAACAGCGCGACTCCCACTCCGGCGAGCGCGACCGCGGCCCACTGCAGGCGGCTGAGCCGTTCGCCGAGGAGAAGCGTACCGAGCAGCACATTGACCAGGGGGTTGATGTAATAGCCCAGGCTCGCGGCGTAGACCTCGCCCTGCTGGATTGCCCAGACATAGACCACCCAGTTGATCGCGATCAGGGTGGCGCTGGTCGCCAGCCACCCGAGCAGCTTGCGATTGGCCAGTGCCGCCATCAACTCGCGTCGCTGACCGCGCAGCGCGACGAACAGCAGACAAAGCGGTAGCGTCCAGATGATTCGCCAACCGACGAATTCGAACGCCGGCACCGCTTTCACCAGCAGAAGGTAGAGCGGGAGGAAGCCCCAGATCAAATAGGCGCCGACTGCGGCCAGAAAGCCGTTGCGGGCGATGTGATTGGGATCCTCGTGGCTCATCACCGGGCGCTATAGGCTCTGAAATGTCCCGGCAATACTCATTTCGTCCGACTTGAACCCTCGCTTCGTCGCTTTCGCGGAATCTGACAGCACGGTTGCAATCGGTTCAGGTTCGGGGGGTTAAAGCTTAACGTCATCCCGGGAAATGCCTTTCCGGACCGCACGACGAGAAGGACGATCTACCATGCTCAAGACTATCAAGATCTCCGCCCTGGCCCTGGCAGCCTCGGGTCTGGCGCTGGCCTCCCCCGCGGCTGCCGCGCCGGTCCTGCATGCCTCGCCCGCGGCACATGCCGCAGTCATCGGCGACATGACCTACGAACACAAGAAGCACAGGCACTGGAACCGTGGCCATGGCGACTATCGCAGCGAGGGCCGTCGGTCGTCGCGCCAGCCCTATTACAGCGGTTATGCGCGCGATTACGGCGAGCCGGTTCATCGCAACACGCGCATCTGGCGGGGCAATGACGGACGCTACTATTGCCGCAAGGACAATGGCACCACCGGGCTGCTTGTTGGTGCCGGGGTCGGCGCGTTGATCGGCCACGAGGTTGCCGGGCGCGGGGGCGACCGCACGCTCGGCGCGATCCTCGGCGGTGCTGCGGGTGCCTTGCTCGGTCGCTCGATCGACCGGTCGAGCACGCGCTGCGGCTGATCTCGTTGGATTCCGGCCGCGCCCACCCGTGGCCGGTAATCACGGCTCCCACCGAGCCGTGCGGGCGCCGTTCGTTTCCCACCGGGGGCGGGCGGCGCCCTTTGCTTCCCTCTCTGCGGCTGTCCCGCTATGATGCAGCGACTGGCTGGAAGCTGGCAATCCTGCGCAAGGCAGGCCACGTTTCCCCGGCATGTATTCTGGAGAATAGCGATGAAATTCCGTCTGATCGCCTGCGTCGCCCCGCTCGCCCTGCTAGCCGCCTGCGGCGACAAGACGGAAGACGAGGCCAATGGCAATGCGATGGACCCCGCCAGCGAGCAGGCGCTCAACGACGAACTCGCGACCGATCCGGACATGGCCGGCCGCAACGAGGCGAATGCCGCACTGTCGAGCAGTGGCAATGCCGCAGTCCCCGATATCGACAAATCGCCGCGTGCAATCGAGGCCGCCCGCAGCCGCGCGGCTGAACTCGTCGGGGGCAGCGGCGAATTCGCGCGTGTGCCAGCACCCAAGGCGATCGGCGCGAACGGGCCCGACAGCGAGGCGATGATCGCCGCGGCGCGCGCCGCGGTGGCCCCGGGCGGGGTCAATTGCGCGCAAAGCGTCCAGTACAGCTCTGCCTGGGCAGCCAAATTGCCTCCGGCTTTCCCCGTCTATCCGCGCGCCAACACGCAGGAAGCGGCCGGTACCGACGAGGGCGATTGCGCGCTCAGGATCGTCAGCTTCGTGACCCCGGTGGCGCTCGATGACGTTCTCGCATTCTACGCTACGCGAGCCAAGGGCGCGGGTTATGGCATCGACCATGCCACCAAGTCGGGCGACGATATCCTCAGCGGGACCAAGGGTCGGTCGGCCTATGTCGTCTATGGTCGGCGTCTGCCGGCCGGGGTGACCCAGATCGATCTGGTCACCACCGACTGATCCTCGGTCCGGTCAGCCGTCCCTGACACCGACGCCGATGCTGGCGCGCGGTTGCTCCATTTCGGTGCTGGCCACCGGATAGGCGCAGTAGTCGGCTGCGTAGAAGGCGGCCGGGCGGTGATTGCCCGACAGACCCACCCCGCCGAAGGGCGCAGCGGAAGAAGCGCCGTTGGTCGGTCGGTTCCAGTTGACGATACCCGCGCGGATTTCGTTCCAGAACAACTCGAACTCGTCGGGCTTCCCGCCGACAAGCGAGGCCGACAAGCCATAACGGGTATTGTTGGCCTCGAAGATCGCTTCGTTGAAATCGGCCACCCGGATCACTTGCAGCAGCGGCCCGAACAGCTCGATGTCGGGTCGCTCGTGGATGTCGGTCGCGTCGAGGATCGCGGGCGACAGGAAAGGCAGTTTTTCGTCGGGCCGCTTCATATGCATGATCGGTTTGCCCCCGCGGCTCATCAGCGCGACGAAGCTCTCGGAAAGGAGATCGGCAGTCGCATTGTCGATCACACAGCCCATGAAGGGTTGCGGCTCGGCGAAGGGCTCGTCCACGATCAGCTTCTCGGCGAGCGCTTTCACCGCGGGCACGATCCGGTCGAACATCGAATCGACCACGATCAGCCGCCGTGCCGCCGTGCAGCGCTGACCGGCCGTGGTGAAGGCCGATTGCACGATCGTCGCTGCGGCGTCCTCGACTTTGGGCGTATCGAGGACCACGATCGGATTGTTGCCGCCCATTTCGAGTGCGACGATCTTGCCCGGATCGGCGGCGAGCTTGCGGTTGATCGCTATGCCCGCACGCGCCGAGCCGGTGAACAGGACGCCGTCCACCATCCAGTGCTCGACAAGTGCCTGGCCAACTTCGACACCGCCGTGAATGCACTGGACCACCCCCTCGGGAATTTTCGCCTCGTGGAAGCAGCGGGTGAGGAATTCGCCTACCGCTGGCGTCTTCTCGCTCGGCTTGAAGATCACCACATTGCCTGCGAGCAGTGCGGGGACGATATGCCCGTTGGGCAGATGCGCAGGGAAGTTGTACGGGCCGAGCACGGCCATCACGCCATGCGGCTTGTGCCGCAAAGCCGCGGTTCCCTGGAGCGCGCTGTTGAGCTTCTTCTGACCGGTCCGTTCGGCATAGGCGGTGACCGAGATCTCCACCTTGCCGATCACCGCTTCGACCTCGGTGCGCGCTTCCCACAGCGGTTTGCCGGTCTCGCGCGCGATCAGTTCGGCGAAGGGGTCGGCGTGCTTGCGCACCGCATTGGCGAAACGGCGAAGCAATTCGATACGTCGGGCGAGCGGCTGGCGGGCCCAGTCGCGCATGGCATCGCGGGCACGTTCGATCGTCCGATCGACATTGCCGGATTTGCCGCGCCAGATTTCCTTGCCGGTCGCGGGTTCGGTGGAGACCAATTCGGTCGACATGTTCGGGGCTGCGTCCTCGTGGTTTGATTTGTCGCCGCCCTAAGTGGGCGGTAACCAGCCCGCCGTCAATTCGAGTCGATTCCCCGACGGGCGACCGCCCGATGACCGGCCGATGTCGGCATGGGGCCATGCGCTTCCCCCATCCTCCGGACCGCTGCGACCTTGGCGTAGAGGGGCGCCCAGTCGTCTTGTTCCGCGATGGCTGACCAGATTGCTTCGACCTCCTCGATAAGCATCGCTTGCGGGTGCTCGTCGGACCAGTAGGGATGCGCTGCGTCGAACGGCTCGAATTCGCCGAAGACCCTTGCGAGTTCGCCCGTGGCGTTGCGGCCGCCGCGGTGGCGAAAGAAGAAACTGTCGGGCCCTTCGCCGCTTTCGGCCATCGCCTTCTCGCAGGCTCCGACCAGCGCAGTATCTATCGCCACCCCCTGGCTTGCGACACCCAGGCGCCAGCACCATCGCCGCCCGACCGCCGCCGTATAGAGCGGTCCGAAATCGCTCCAAGGCGGCGACGAGCGGTGGGGCCTCGGCGAGCAGCCGCAGCGCCACGGCGAACTGCCCGCAGTTCCAGTGCAGCGCCTCGGGTTGACGGCCGAAGGCATAGAGCCCGGCATGGTCGAAATAGGCGGCGGTGAAGCCCGGATCCCATCGCGGCAGAAAACGCCATGGACCGTAATCGAAGCTTTCCCCCGAAACGTTCATATTGTCGGTGTTGAGAACGCCGTGGACGAAGCCCGCGACCATCCAGCTCGCGGCAAGGTCGGCCAGACGTTCGACCACCAGATGCATCAAACGGACTGCGGGAAGATCGCGGCCGGGCGCATCGGCGGGCGGATGCGGGCCCGGGAACTGGGCGAGGCAGTAGTCGACCAGCGCTGCCATATGATCGGGTTCCTCGTGCGCCAGCAACCGCTGGAAGCTGCCGATCCGTACATGGCCGTGGCTCAATCGCACAAGCACCGCCGAGCGTGTCGGACTGGGTTCGTCGCCGCGAATCAATTGCTCGCCGGTCTCGATTACCGAGAAAGTCTTCGAGGTATCGACGCCGAGCGCTTCGAGCATTTCGGTGGCGAGTATCTCGCGCACCGCGCCCTTCAGCGTCAGCCGCCCGTCGCCATCGCGGCTCCAGGGGGTGCGACCCGACCCCTTCGTGCCGAGATCGAGCAGCCGATCCGCGCCGTCGCGCATCTGGGCGAAAAGAAAACCGCGCCCGTCGCCGATTTCCGGATTGTAAACGCGGAACTGATGACCGTGATAGCGCAGCGCGAGCGGGGGGGAGAGATTTCGCTCGAGCGGTTCGAATCGTCCGAAGTGGGCAATCCACCGCTCGTCGGACAGATCCGCCAGTCCGACGGTCGCTGCTTGGCGATCGTTGCGAAATCGAAGAGTCCTGGTGGGGAAGCTCGCCGGAGCGACTCGATCGCCGAGCCATTCGGCGAGCGTTTCGATCGGTGTGTCGGGGCGATAGCTCGCGGCTTGCGGTTCGGCGCGCATGGCGCGATAGTGGGCGGCAAGCGAGCCCGTTACAAGGGCGAGGACTTTCACGACGGGACGAACGCCGCCGGACATGGACATCCCCTATACCGACCGCAACTGGCTCAGCGCCGACGGTCTCACCCTGCATCTGCGCGATTACGGCGAGGCGACCGCCCGCCCGCCGGTGATCTGCCTCCATGGCCTCACCCGCAATGCCCGCGATTTCGAACGGCTGGCTCCGTATATGGCGGGTCGCGGATGGCGCGTGCTCGTGCCCGAGATGCGCGGCCGCGGCGAAAGCGAATATGCGCCGGACCCGGCGAGCTATCAGATCGGCACTTACGTTGCCGATCTGCTGGCCTTGCTGGAGGCCGAATCAATCGAGAAATTCGTGGCGATCGGAACCTCGATGGGAGGGCTGATGGCGATGCTTCTGGCGCAGCTGCAGCCGGACCGTGTCGCCGGAGCGCTGCTCAACGACATCGGTCCGGTCCTCGACGCCGAGGAACTCGAGGCGATCAAGGCCTATGTCGGGCAGGGTCGGAGCTTTCCCACATGGATGCATGCCGCCCGTTCGCTCGAGGAAGTGCATGGAGCCGCCTTTCCTGCCTATGACACTAAGGAATGGGTGGCGATGGCCAAGCGGACGCTGACGCTGTGCAACAACGGACGCATCGCTTTCGACTACGACATGAAGATCGCCGAGCCGATCCTGGCTGCCGACGATGCGGCAGCGCCGCCCGATCTGTGGCCGGCCTTCGAGGCCTTGACCGGCAAGCCGCTGGCGCTGGTCCGGGGCGCCTTGTCGCAGTTGCTGACGCCCGCGGGCTTCGCCGAGATGCAGCGCCGAGCCCCGGGCGCGACCGCAGTCACCGTCCCCCATGTCGGCCACGCCCCGACGCTCGACGAGCCCGAAGCGCGGGCGGCGGTCGACACTTTGCTGATGCAGATCGCATGAGCGCGGTGCGCGGCGGGGAAGTGCCCCATATCCTTCACCTGCAATCGACCTTCGCCCCGGGGGGCAAGGAATTGCGCACCGTCCAGCTCATCAACGCCCTGGGTGGCCGGGCGCGCCACACCATCGTTTCGGCAGAACCCTCCCGGCTCGGCGCGGCGGAGCGGATCGCGGCGGGCGTATCGGTCGAACTCCAGCCGCCATTCCCCAGTCTCAAGGGCTGGCCGACTCCGGGTCGACTGCAACGGCTGGCGAAGGCGATGAAGAGCTGTGACCTCGTCTGTACCTACAATTGGGGCGCGATGGATGCGGTGATGGCGCACACGCTGTTCAAGGACGTCCACGGACTGCCCCCGCTGATCCATCATGAAGATGGGTTCGACGAGGACGAACTGCGCAAGCTCAAGCCCACCCGGACCTGGTATCGCCGGATCGCGCTGGGCCGGGCGGCGGGTCTGGTGGTGCCTTCCGAGAGGCTCGAGGAGATCGCGCTGGTTGATTGGCAACAGCCGCTGGGGCGGGTGAAACGGATCCCCAATGGTATCGACACCAAGGCTTTCGCCAGACGTCCGCGGACGGACGCGTTGCGTCTGATCAAGCGACCGGGAGAACGCTGGGTCGGAGCGCTCGCCGGTCTGCGGAGGATCAAAAACCTCCCCCGGTTGGTGCGCGTCTTCGCGCGCTTGCCCGAAAGCTGGCAATTGGTGATCCTGGGCGAAGGCGAGGCGCGCGCGGAAATCATCGCCGAGGCAGACCGGCTGGCGATCAACCACCGCGTCCATTTGCCGGGTGCGGTATCCGATCCGGCGCGGGTGATCGGGCTGTTCGACATTTTCGCCCTTTCCAGCGATTCCGAACAGTTCCCGCTGTCTGTGATCGAAGCGATGGCCGCCGGATTGCCGATCGCAGCTCCCGCGGTCGGCGATATCGCCAGCATGGTTTCGGGACCGAACAGCGACTTCATCGTCGCGCCCGGCGACGAAGACGCGCTTGCCGACGCGCTCGGACGGCTCGCCGCTTCGGCTGGGTTGCGCAAGGATGTGGGGGAGGCCAATCGCGTCCGGGCGGCAAGCAATTTCGACGAGGCCGCAATGGTCGCCGCCTACCGTCGCCTCTACGCGAGCGCGATGAAGCGCCAGCTGTGAAGGTTTCATGCGGCATTCACACGGGCGGGGACAGGCTTGTCAGACCATTGCCCTCGACCCGCGCTATCCCTAAAGACCCGCGCAAACCAACAGATACGCGACGGAGCCCGCACCGGTGGCCCTAACACCCAAGACCGAACTTTCCCGCGAAGAGAAACGTGCCCGGACGGAGAGCGCGCAACAGGAGGCCCTGCTGCGCGAGGTCGACGATGCGGTGCGTCAGAGCGACGCCGAGCAATTCCTCGACCGTTGGGGCAAGCCGCTGCTGGCCTTGCTGATCCTCGGCCTGCTCGCCTTCGGTGGCTATCTCTTCTGGGAAAGCCGCCAGGAAGCGGCGATGGAGCGCGATTCCGAGGCGCTGGTGGGCGCGCTCGACCAGGTCAAGGCAGGCAATCTCGATTCCGCCTTCGACGGGCTCGAGGAACTCGCGACGCAGGATGGGCGCGCCGACGGTGCCGCGGTCGCTGCTGCCATGATGCGCGCCGGGATCGCTGCCGAGCGCGACCGCCCGAAGGAGGCCGCGGCGATCTTTTCGGATATCGCTTCGAACGAGGCGACGCCGCCGGCGCTGCGCGATCTTGCGCGTTTGCGGCAGGTGACGCTGGGATATGACGACATGGCGAGCGCGGAAGTGATCGCTGCGCTCAAGCCGCTGGCGGTCCCCGGAAAGCCTTATTTCGCCAGCGCGGGCGAACTCGTGGCCCACGCCTATCTCGATCAGGGCAAGCGCGCGGAAGCAGGAGCGCTGTTCGCGCAGATTTCGAAGGACGAGGATTCGCCCGAATCGCTCCGTTCACGCGCCCGGCAGATGGCGGGCGTGCTGGGGGTCGATGCGATCGCGGATGTCGATGCCTTGCTCGAGAAGCAGGGGGTCGATCGCGAGGGTGATGCAAACTCAGCCGCGACGCCCGCAGCCCAATAGGCCCTGTCGGCCGCCAAGAACACGGAACGAGGATTTAGATGAACCGGAAGATCCAATCGCGCGCTGCGCTCGTTGCGGCCCTGGCCATGGGACTCGGTGCCTGCAGCGGGGGTTTGTTCAGCGGCGGCGGTGACAAGAAGGTCACACCAACCCTCGGTGAGCGTCAGCCGATCCTGTCGAAGATCGAGACCGGAGCCCGGGTCGATCCGGCGCTGGCCGGGGTTGCCGTGGTCGTGCCGCCGGCGCAGACAAACGAAAGCTGGGCGCAGGCGGGCGGAACCGCGAGCAAGTCCTACGGCCATCTGGCACTGGCCGAAAATCCCACCCGCGCCTTCACCGCCATGGTCGCCGGGGCGAGCAATCGTCGTCGGCTCGGAGCCTCGCCGGTTATCGGCGGCGGAATGATTTTCGCGGTTGGCGGAGATGGGGTTCTGACGGCCTTCGATGCGCAGACCGGTGCGCAGCGATGGAGCTACGATCCCGACTTCAGCAGCGATTTGCGACCGTCGGCCTTCGGCGGCGGCGCAAGCTACGACGACGGGCGTGTCTACATGACTGATGGCGGCGGCGACGTGGTCGCGCTCGATGCGACCAATGGCTCCGCTCTCTGGAAAGTCAAACCCGGCGGTCCGCTGCGGGGTGCCCCGACGGTTGCCTTCGGGTCGATCTTCGTGATGTCGCAGGACAATCAGATATACGCGCTCAACGCCTCCGACGGATCGATCCAGTGGCAGGATTCGGGTTCGGCGACTCAGGCCGGCGTGTTCGGCGTCGCCGCGCCTGCGGCCGGGCAAGGCACGGTCATCGCTGGTTACAGTTCGGGAGAGCTGGTTGCGCATCGCTACGAAAACGGTCGCGTGCTATGGGCCGACGCGCTTGCCCTGACGTCTATCTCCACACAGGTCGGATCGCTGACCGACATCGATGCCGATCCGATCATCGACAACGGCCGTGTCTACGCGCTTGGGCAAGGCGGACGTATGGCGGCCTATGAGCTGGTGACCGGCCAGCGCATCTGGGAGCTTAACCTCGCCGGAATCTCCACTCCCGCAGTGGCGGGCGAATGGATCTTCACCCTGACAGACGATGCGCGCCTCCTCGCCATCGCCCGTTCCACCGGCAAGGTCCGCTGGCTGACCCAGCTTCCGCGCTGGCGCGACGAGGAAGACAAGGAGGGCGAGATCTTCTGGTCGGGACCGGTCCTCGCGGGCAACAATCTGTGGACGGTGAATTCGGAAGGACAGATCTACAAGATCAGCCCCGGCGAAGGCTCGGCCAGCCTGTTCACCGAGCTGGACGACCCCATTGCGCTGGCCCCCGTGGTGGCCGGGAGCACGCTTTATGTGCTTGACGACAGCGGGAAGATCACCGCGTTTCGCTAGCGCTCGCTACGACCTGACCCGTGTGTTAACCATTCGGGCCTAGGAGAAAGCGCCATGAGCGCGAGCGAAGAAATACCGCCGATACGACCGGGGAGCGATGTGTCCTCGGCAGTGGGTCTGGTCGGACTGGCCGGCCTGTTCGCCTGGGTAGGTTTCGCGCGCGGCTTTCCGGCGATCGCCGACCTTTTCGAGCTCGCGGTTCCGCGCGATACGCTGGGCGGGCCGAATTCGGCGCTCGTCGGCCTGCTCGCGGCGGCACTGCCGATGGCGGCCTGGTCGGTGCTGGTGGACAAGGTCCATTTGCGCCCTTCTACCGGGCTCGACTGGGGGCTCGTCCGCAGCCGCAGGCCCGACCGCGGCGTCACCTGGACCAAGCTGCTCGGTTTGTGGGCAACCTGGATCATCATTGCAGGCCTCTATTGCCTGTGCCGATGGTACTGGAGCGGCAACTACCTCTTCGCCATGCATGTCCTTGCCTACGCGGCAATGCCGCTGGTTTTCCTGTCGATCCCCTATGTCTTCTGGCTCGATCGGGCGATGGTGGAACCGCGCGATCATGCCTGGCACTTCGGTGCGCTGCTGCTGATGCGACGCGGCTGGGATACGGCTGAAATTGCCCGGCATTGGCGCAGTTGGATCATCAAGGCCTTCTTCACTGCCTTCATGATCTCGATCGTTCCCTTTGCATTCCGAACCATCGTCAGCGCCGATCTGGCCGAAGTCTTCGCCCGGCCAGAGCGCGTGGCGCTGACCGCAATCGAGGCGATGTTCATGGTCGACGTGATGATCGGAACGGTCGGTTACATCGTCACCATGCGCCCGCTCGATGCGCATATCCGCAGCGGCAATCCGTTGCTCGCCGGCTGGGTCGCAGCGCTGATATGCTATCCGCCGCTGGTTTGGGGCATTCTCGGGGGCGGCAAGGCGATCAATTACGAAGAGCACACCGCCGGCTGGCTCCATTGGCTCGAGGGCAACGATCTGCTGATCGCCGGTTGGGGGGCGCTGTTGGTGTTCCTCACCGCCATGTATGCCTGGGCCACTTTCGCTTTCGGACTGCGATTCTCCAATCTCACCTATCGCGGCGTGCTGACCAACGGCCCGTATCGCTTCACCCGCCACCCGGCCTATCTGTCGAAGAACCTGTTCTGGTGGTGCGCGACGCTGCCGTTCCTGGTCACCGGGGGGTCTTGGATCGATGCGATCCGCAACTGCTTCTTTCTCGCGCTCGTCAACGCAATCTATTTCTGGCGCGCCCGGACCGAGGAAGCCCATCTGCTCGCCGAGGATGCGAAATACCGCGAATATCACGCCTATATGGCGCGGCACGGGGCGATTACCGCGCCCCTTTCGCGATTGTTCGAGCGGCTGCGTCCGCGCCCGGCAGTGGTGCCAGCTCCGGCGGAATGATCAGCCGAGCGGCTGGCCTTCGTCGGTCTCGTAGAGCCGCAGCGCGCGGGCCTGCGGCGGATTGGCCGCCATGACCTTCTGGAATTCGGCCATATGCGACGAGGCGCCATGCGCCGCCAGCGCCTCGCGATCGCGCCAGCGTTCGAACAGCACCAGCACTCGGGGATCGGCGAGGTCGCGTGCGAAGCTGTAGTCGAGGCAACCGTCTTCGGCGCGGCTGGCCCGGACCATCTTCACGACTGCGTCGAGCACGTCTTCATCGGCATCTTCGGCCAGCGTGATCGTGCCGTTTATCTGAATCATCGACTCTCTCCCCGTTCAGAAGCTGTATTTGTAGACGCGCTTGATGTCGCCGCCCCATTCGCCGTGGAAACGATCGAGCAGGACCTGTGCGGGCACCCTGCCGCTGGCCACGATTTCATCGAGCGTCTCGAGAAAGCCGGTCTCATTGTCGCCCGAACTGTTCAGCCGGGCGCGCGCTGCGAGACCGGAACGGGCGATGGCGAGTACCTCTTTCGCCAGATCGTGCAGATTGCCGCCGCCTGGCGTCGGCGCATCGAGCGCCAGCTTCGGGACCGCGTTGCGCAGTTCCTCGCGCTCCTCGACCGTCCAGTTGCGGACGAGATCCCAAGCCGCGTCGAGCGCACTCTGGTCGTAGAGCAGGCCCACCCAGAAGGCGGGAAGGGCGCATATGCGGCTCCAGGGTCCGCCATCGGCGCCGCGCATTTCGAGGAAACTCTTGAGCCGAACCTCGGGAAAGGCGGTGGACAGGTGGTCCCACCAGTCGCTCTGCCTCGGCTTCTCTCCGGGCAGCACGGCCAGTTCGCCGTTCAGGAAATCGCGGAAGCTGTGACCCGCCGCATCGATGTATCTGCCATCGCGGAAGACGAAATACATCGGCACGTCGAGCATATAGTCGACCCAGCGTTCGTAGCCGAAGCCGTCCTCGAAGACGAACGGCAGCATGCCCGTGCGCTGCGGGTCGGTGTCGCTCCAGATATGGCTGCGATAGGACAGGTAACCGTTGGGCCGCCCTTCGGTGAAGGGCGAATTGGCGAACAATGCGGTCGCCAGCGGCTGGAGCGCGAGGCCGGTACGGAATTTCTGCACCATGTCCGCCTCGGACGAATAGTCGAGGTTGACCTGGATGGTGCAGGTACGCAGCATCATGTCGAGGCCGAGATTGCCGACGCGCGGCATATGCCGCATCATGATCGCATAGCGGCCCTTGGGCATGATCGGCAGTTCTGCGCGCGTCTTGTCGGGCCACATGCCGAGGCCGAGGAAGCCCACTCCGAAACGCTCGCCGACCTGCTTGACCTGGTCGAGATGGCGCCCCGTCTCGGCGCAGGTCTCGTGGAGATTCTCCAGGGGAGCGCCCGACAGTTCCAACTGGCCAGCCGGTTCGAGGCTAACGGTGCCGTCGGCGCCGCGCATGGCGATGATCTTGCCGCCTTCCTCGACCGGCTCCCATCCGAATTCGGCAAGACCGAGCAGGATATCGCGAATGCCGCCGGGTTCGTCATACGAGGGCGCCTTGAAGCTCCGGCGACAATAGACGAGCTTTTCATGCTCGGTTCCGATCCGCCAGGCGGGTTCCGGCTTCTCGCCGTCCTGCATGGGTGCGACCAGCTGGTCGCGGCTCTCGATTATCGGATCGTCTGCTGCCGATGTGTCGCGGGTGCTCATGCGAGTTGCGTTAGGAAACCGAACCTTGCGTGGAAAGAGAATTATGCATTGCCGACCCAGTCTCCGGCTTCGGCCATCCAGACTGCCACCGCGGCGATGGCAGCGGTTTCGCCGCGGAGAATTCGTGGCCCAAGGGAAATCGCCCGGGCACAGGGATGGGCGCGAATCATCGCCCGCTCGGCCTCGTCGAACCCGCCTTCGGGGCCGATCAGCAGCGCTGCCGGCCCTTCGGCGTAGCAGAAGGCGTCGGCAGCGGCTTCGCCACCCGCTTCGTCGGCGAAGAACAGTATGCGTTCGGGGGGCCAATCTCTCAGCAGCGGCTCGAGCTTCACGGGAGCGCCGATTTCGGGGAGCGCGGTGCGCGCGCATTGCTCCGCCGCCTCGGTGGCGATCGTATCGGCGCGCTCGGCATTGAGCTTGTCGGCGACGCAGCGCCGCGTGACGACTGGCTGGATTTGCGCGACGCCGAGCTCGGTCGCCTTTTCGAGCACGAGATCGAAGCGGTCCTTCTTGAGCAGCGCCGGGCACAGCCAGAAATCGGGCACTTCCTCGCGCCCGCGGAGCAATTCCTTCGGTTCGAGAACGACGTGACGCTTGCCCGCCTCCGTCACCTCGGCCGCCCATTCGCCCGTGATGTCGTCGCACAGAACCACCGCATCGCCCGGCGCGACGCGCATCACCTTGCCGAGATAATGCGCCTGTTTCCCTTCGATCCGCAGGGTTTCGCCAACGACGATACGCGGCTCGACGAACAGACGCGGAGCGCTCTTGGGCGGCCAGGCGGGAAGGGCGGGCATCGCCCGTCCGCTAGCGCCAATTCGCCCGCGCGTCATCCCTTGCCGAGAAGAAGGGATTTCCTCGGCGAGGATAAGATGCCACTGTCTGCCGGTCTGAGAAATTGGGGAAAATCGGCGAGCGGACAGCGGATGGCAGTCAGTTCGAAACGCTCGGGGTCAAGAACAGCGAATATATGAAAGATAAGCACAAACCGTCGAAAGGGCCGCGGCACGAAGTGTCATCTTTCGCGCCCCGCCGCGATGGAGCGGCGTGATGGCGGGCGAGACGACGATCGTCCCCGACAGCCAGCATCGCGGGCTCGTCGCGCGCTTGCCGCAGGTGCCGCGGGACCTCGCGCAGTTGGCGCGGTTCGACCGCCCGATCGGCTGGTGGCTGCTGTTCTGGCCATGCGCCTGGGGCGTGTGGCTGGCCGGTGCCGGGTGGCAGCTCCAATTGCTGGCGTGGCTGCTGGCCGGCGCTATCGCGATGCGCGGCGCGGGCTGCGTCTACAACGATCTCGTCGATGCCGATCTCGATCGCAAGGTCGCCCGCACGGCAGCACGACCGGTAGCGAGCGGGCGCATCTCGAAGAGGCTCGCCTGGGGCTGGCTGGTGGCGCTCTGTCTCGGCGGCCTGCTCGTGTTGCTGCAACTCCGCCCTCTGGCGCAGGGCGTCGCGCTGGCCAGCATTGCGCTGGTCGCCGCCTATCCCTTCATGAAACGCATCACGTGGTGGCCGCAGGCATGGCTCGGCCTCGTCTTCACCTGGGGACTGCTCGTCGGCTGGACACAATTGCGGGCCGACAACTGGAGTGCGCTCGCGGCGGTCTATGCCGGGGCGGCGCTGTGGGTGATCGGTTACGACACCATCTACGCCATGCAGGATCGCGAAGACGACGCACTCGTCGGAATCCGCTCGAGCGCACTGCGGCTGGGACGCCACGTCAAGTTCGGCGTCGGGCTGTTCTACGGCGGGGCTGTGGCGCTGTGGGGGCTGGGTTTCTGGCTCTACCGTGCGGATTGGATGGCTCTGCTCGCATTGCTGCCGGCGGCGGCCCATCTCGTCTGGCAGGTGGCGACGCTCGATGGCGGTGATCCCGGCAACCCGCTCGAGCGCTTTCGTGCCAACCGCTGGACCGGGGCCCTGGTCGCAGCGGCCTGTTTCGTGGTCGGCAACGCCTAGCGCGGCGGGCGTGGGAAGCGCTTGTCTTGCGGCCCTGAAATCCCTTAGTCTCGCCCCTGGGCGGCTGGGGACGGACGATCTGCAATCTCTATCGAATGACCAAGAACAAGGATGAAGTGGCAGGCTGGTTCGATGCGGTAAACGAACTCGCCGGCGCCAATTTCGGCGACGAGGTCTTTCCCGGCTATCCGGGAGCGGTGGTGGCGGGGGGCCGCTTGCGCCAGATGAGCTGGGGCTTTCCGCTCGTTCTGAAGGGGAAGAACGGTCAACCCCTCAAGCCCAAGCCGGTCAACAATGCCCGGTCCGACAAGCTCGACGGCTTTTTCTGGCGCTACAGCTTCGAACAACGCCGCTGCCTCATTCCGGTCACCGCCTGGGCCGAGGCCGAGGGACCCAGGGGCAGCAAGACCCGCAGCTGGCTTTCGCGGCCCGATACCGATCTGTTTGCGATCGCGGGGCTATGGCGCGATTCGGATGAATGGGGTCCTTGCTTTTCGATGGTAATGACCGAGAGCTGCGGAGCCGCGGCGCAGTGCCACGAGCGCATGCCGGTCCTGCTGGCGGAAGCGGACCGAACGGTCTGGACCGACGGCTCGCCCGCCGAGGCGCGCACGCTCTGCCGGCCCTGGGACGGCGAACTAGTGCTCGACCGTACGCACGAGCCGTGGTCTGGTCGTGGACAAACCGCATTGCTGTGACCCCGCGAGCTTGAGCGACTCGGCGCTGTCTCCCTATCCTTCTCGAATGGCGGATACTTTCGTCGCTCTTTCGGACCCGACCCGACGCCTGCTGCTCGACCGGCTGAGCGGCGAGGGCGGGCTGACGCTCTCCGACCTCAGCAGGGACTTGCCCATCACCCGTCAGGCGGTGGCCAAGCATCTCGCCGTGCTCGAAGCCGCCGATCTGGTCGCGTCGCAGCGCGAGGGCCGCTGCAAGCGGCACTATCTCAATCCTGTGCCGCTGGCGAAACTGGCGCGCCGCTGGCTGGGGCGTTTCGAGGATGTTCCGCTGGCGGCACTGGCGGGATTTCGCGGAGCGGGGGGCGAAGCAGGCGGGGCGGGGCGAACAGCGCCGTCCGGGGCATCGGCTCATTCATAGCTGACCACCTCGAATTCGATTCCGTCCCAATCGAAGAAATAGAACCGCCGCCCCGGCTCGTAATCAGCGTGGCCGAAGGGCTTCAGTCCGTGCTCGACAATTATGGCTTCGGCCGCATCGAGATCGTCGACCAGCAGACCGACGTGGTTGAGTGGCACCCCCTTGGCATAGCCGCCGCGCGCCTTGTCGTTGGTATAGACCGCCAGATAGGTCGCTTCGTCGCCCACGTGAATGGTCCAGCCGCCCATTGCCGAGGGGCCGCGCCATCTTTCGCGCCACCCGAGCATGCGCGCGAACAGGGCAGCGCTACGCTGGGGATCCGTGACGGTGATGTTGGCATGTTCGATACGGCCCTTGGGCATGATGCATCTCCTTTCGCCGACCCGCCGCGCGGGCCGCTCCGATCGTGAAAAACGATGCACATACCTATGCGACCTAAACCTTGCTTGAGGTCAAGCTTGGAAATTGCTATCACGGCAATCGATGAAAGCGAACGACCTGCTGACGATCGGCGAGCTGGCGCGGCGCACGGGACTGTCGGTCTCGGCGATACGCTTCTACGAGGACAAGGGTCTGGTGGAGGCGCTGCGTACCGGCGGCAATCAGCGACGCTTTATGCGCAGCGACATCAGGCGGCTGAGCTTCATCCTCATCGTCCAGAAGCTTGGCCTCTCGCTCGACGAGATCGGCGAGCATTTGCGCGCCTTGCCCAAGGGGAGGACGCCGAACAGCTTCGATTGGTGGAAGATCAGCGAGGCGATCAGGGAGAGCCTCGACCGCCGCATCGGCCAGCTTCAGGCATTGCGCGACAATCTCGACGGCTGCATCGGATGCGGCTGTCTCAGCCTGAAGAGCTGCAAGCTCTACAATCCCGACGATATCGCGGCCAAGGGCGGCCCTGGTCCCCGTGTCCTGCGCCAGGCTTAAAATTCGGGTCCGAGCTCGGGATCGAGATCGCGCGGTCGGGCGAAATGCACGAGCGTGCCGCAGCCGCTGCCCAATTCGGACCAATCGTCGATGGCGAGTTCGTAGACCGCGAAGGCGGCGGTGGGGAATTTGACCTTCGCCTCGTCGAACAACGCGTTTTCGTTCTTCGGCCCGACCAGTTCGAAGAGCATGTCGCCGAGGCCCGGATTGTGTCCGGAAATCAGCACTGCTTCGGCATCGCCACCGCTATCGCGGAGCAGGTCCATGATTGTGTCGGTTCCGGCCAGATAGAGCCGCTCCTCCCATTCGACCTCGGCATCGGGCAGGCTCTCGGCCAGTGTGATCCGGACGCGCTGCGCCGGACTTGCGATCACCCGATCCCAGGCGATCCCCTGGTTGCGGATATGGGCTCCGATAACTCGCGCCCCGCGACGGCCACGCTCGTTCAGCCCCCGGTCGTAGTCGCGCTTGTCGCTCTGGCCCCAGTCGGACTTGGCGTGGCGCAACAGGCCGAGGATCTTCACGATTGCATGCTCTCCGTTTCGATTTCTTCAACTGCTCCAACACCCTTGGCAACGCGCTGTAAAGCGTCTTCGAGCGACAGCCTGATGACGGGGGTGCCTTCGGGAAAGGCGGACAGCAGCCTGCTCGGGAAGGCTGGCGACAGCACGATGAAGTGCCCGGCATCCTCGCGCGTGCGGATCAATCGGCCGAACGCCTGCGCCAGACGCGCGCGGATGATGCGGTCGTCGTGCCGCTGCGCGCCGCCCGCTTCCTCTGCCGCCGCCGCGCGGCGGGCGCGGTGGAGTATCGTCGGACGCGGCCAGGGGACGCTTTCCATCACCACGCAGCGCAGGCTTCGGCCGGGCACGTCGACGCCGTCGCGAAGCGCATCGGTTCCGAGCAGGCTGGCGCGCGGATCGTCGCGGAAGATGTCGGTCAGCGTCCCGGTATCGATCGGATCGACGTGTTGTGCATAGAGCGGCAATCCGGCGCGCGCCAGACGGTCGGCGATACGGCCATAGACCGCGCGCATCCGCCTGATTGCCGTGAACAAGCCGAGCACTCCCCCGTCGCTCGCTTCGATCAGCCGCGCATAGGCCCCGGCGAGCGCGGGGATGTCGCCCTTGCGGATATCGGTGACGATCAGAACTTCCGCACGGTGGGCGTAGTCGAACGGGCTGTCGGCCTGCGCCGTCCCGGGCACGAGCTCGAGATGCGGCGCGCCGCTCCGTGCGATGGCATGACCCCAATCGGGCCCCGCCTCGTCACGATCGGTCAGCGTGGCGCTGGTCAGCATGACCCCATGCGCGGGCTCGAGCACGACCTTGGCGAAGGGTTTCATCGGATCGAGCCAGTGGCGATGGAGACCGACATCGAATTCGCGCGCATCGTTGCGGTCGACCGCCAGCCAGTCGACGAATTCAGGGTCTGCCGGGCCGCCCAGTCGGCCGAGCAGCGCTTCCCATGCCGCGAGAAGATCGACCCGCCAGGAGAGCGAGTGCCGCGCCCCTTCGATGCGCGCGCGGCCCTGCCCGTCGAGCCAGTCCGGGGCATCCTCGATCACCGCTTCGAGCCGCCCTGCGAGCTTGAGCAGCGGCTGGCGGATCGCCGCCAGCGCTTGTGCCGCCGATCCCGCGGCCTCGACCAGTTCGCCGGGCAATTGCGCTGCTTCGGTCTCGATGCCGTAGCCGGCTTCCTGCCCGTTCTCGTCGCGCGCGTAGGTGGTGGCGCGAACCTGCCCCAGCAAATCCTCGACCGGGCCCGAAGGCATGGCTTCGGCCAGCCTCCCGAGCCAGCCTTCGGAGGGCAGGGCATGCGCCGCCTCGACGGCCGCCTCGATCGCGGCGCCGCCCGCCTCGTCGTAGCTTGCGATATCGGCCAGCCGCGCGGCGAGGCCCCTGCGGCGGCCGCGCGAATTGCGTTCGGGGCCGACGATCCAGCGCCTGAGCTCGATCGCTTCCTGCCCGGTCAACGCAGCGGAGAATGTCGAATCGGCCGCGTCGAAGACGTGATGCCCCTCGTCGAACACGATCCGCGTCGGACGGCTCTGCGCATCGCGACCGCGCGCCGCGTTGACCATCACCAGCGCATGATTGGCGATGACCAGATCGGCCTGAGCGGCGCTGCGCGCGCTGCGTTCGATGAAGCACTTGCGGTAGTGCGGGCAGCCGGCATAGACGCATTCGCCGCGCTGGTCGGTCAGCGCGGCGATCCCGCGCTTGCGGAACAGCGTGCCGAGCCAGCCCGGCAGATCGCCGCCGATCATGTCGCCGTCCTGCGAATAGGCCGCCCAGCGCGCCACGAGATGCGCGAGCACCGCGGGGCGCCCGGCGAATCCGCCCTGCAGGGCATCCTCGAGATTGAGCAGACAGAGGTAGTTCTCGCGTCCCTTGCGGACGACCACGGGCGGCGATCCGTCGGGACGGGCGGCGGGCCAGGCGCGGCCGCTTTCGCGGCGGAGCTGGCGCTGGAGGTTCTTGGTGTAGGTCGATACCCAGACGGTCCCGCCGGACCGGTCGGCCCACAACGAGGCCGGCGCGAGATAGCCGAGCGTCTTGCCGATCCCCGTGCCGGCTTGCGCGAGCAAGACATGCGGACGCCGCTGACGGTCGCGCGGGGCGAAGATCCGCCCCGCGCCTTTCGAGAATTCCCGCTGGCCCTCGCGCCGTTCGGCGCCTTCACCGGTCAACAGTTCGAGCTGCGCTTCGATTTCCGGCTCTTCGATCAGCACTTGCCCCGGCTGCGGGCGCTCGGGAGTCTCTTCCCACTCGGGAAGGCGGGAGAAGAGCCACTTTTCCGCACGTTCGGGCCGACGGACGTGCGGCGCGAGCACGCCCGACCAGGGCCAGCGCAGGCGCGCGAGCGACTGGAGCGTCGACCATGCCCCTTCGCGCTCGGGCCAGCGCTCGTCCTCGCAGGTGGCGATCAGCGCGCCCGCTGCCTGCTGGAGCAGCAGCGGCACGCCGGCATCATCGCCAGGCTCGTCGAGCCCGAGCGCATGGGCAATGCCCTTGGGGGTAGGCACGCAGAATTTCGCCGGATGGACGAAGGCGAACAGTTCGAGCAGGTCGAGCCCCGAAAGGTCGGGGTAGCCCAGCCGGCTCGCCACCAGCGGAGCATTCATCAGCAGCTGCGGCGTATCGGCAGCCGCCATCACCGCCTCGCCCTTCGAACAGCCGCGGGTCCCCCCGGCAGGTTCGCGCAGCCAGGTGCCGGCGTGGCTTGCATGCAGCGCGGGTAGGGGCAGCGGGTGACTCACGAAGGGACCATGGTAAGGTGGGAACGAAAAGTAAACAGAGGCGGGCGCGCCGGCCCCCGACGGCCATCGCTTCATCGCAAAGACCCGGCGATCCGGCGCGAACCGAAAGATGAAAGACGTGAAAGTTCAATGGTCTACCACATCCTGAACGGGGGATTACGGGAACTGTGGCGAAATCTTGACGGTTTTACTGCCATGACACATTCACGCCATCTTCTCGCCAGCGCCCCCCTCGCGATCGCCGCGATCATAGCGCTTCAACCCACCGCCGCCACGGCCCAGGACGCACCGGTCATCGTGCTCGATGCCCCCGCGCCATCGACGGTGACCAAGGCTCCAGCGCCTGCACCTTCGGTAGCCGATACGCCGCCAGCGACGACGATCGTGCTGCCGGAATTGCAGCCGATCGAAACCATCGTTCCCTCGGCCCCCCCCATCGAGGCCTCCAGTCCGTCGCCGCCGACGGCGGCCGACAGGGTGGCCGCCGCGCCGCGTCCGGCGCCGGGACGCGTGACCGAACCGCCCCCTCCCGCGGTGACGACGGCAGCGCCCCGTCCTGCGGCCCCGGTTTCGGGCGAGGATACCGCCAGCCCTGCCATTGCTGCGGTTCCGGTCGCCAGTTCGGCTGACGCGGAATGCGCGCGAAGCGGCGGCGTTCGAGCCGGTCCAGGATCCGGTGCAGAACGACGCTGGGGCGGCGCTGCTGTTCGCTCTGCTCGCCACGGGGGGTATCGCTCTTGGCGCCTTCCTGCTGATGCGCCGCCGTCGCCGGAGCGCCGTGCCGACGATCGAGCGACCCGTGGTAGCCGCGCCCTTTGCCCCCGATCGCGCGGTGCAGAAGATCGCCGAGGTCGATTCTTCGCAGCCCGCGGCATTTCGCGAACCCGCGCCCCAAGCGGGACGACGAAAAGGTTGCCGTCGCGCTCCCGGCCCAATTGCCGGAAAGCCCGCTCGAGCGGCGCCGACTGCTCGAGCGCCTGATCGCCGCCCGGCCCGATCGCGCGAACCCGTTCCGCTCGCACAAGGCGCGGGTCAAGCGCGCGCGGCTGATCCTTCAATCCATCGGCACCCGGTTCACCGCGCGCATGCCGGGTATCGACCTGAGCCAGTATCCCAACGTCTGGCCCGAGTTGCGCGGCTGGAAACCTGCTGCCGTGTGATCTTCCCGACCCTCGAAAGGTGTCGCAGCGGAAGGGGTGTCCAACACCGTGTCGGGCACCCCTTCTGCGCATCCCGCTTTCGCACTTGCGAAACGCGCCCCCAGCGGCAACAGGGGGCAAATGACCGAGCAGACCCTGATCGAAGCCGCCCGCGTGTCCAAGGCCTGGCCGTTCCAGGAGGCGCAGCGGCTGCTCAAGCGCTATCCCGACGGGGCCAAGCCCGACGGCGCCCCGGTGCTGTTCGAGACCGGCTACGGCCCCAGCGGTCTGCCGCATATCGGCACTTTCCAGGAGGTGCTGCGCACCACGCTGGTCCGGCGTGCCTTCGAAGCGCTGATCGGAGCCAAGCCCGAAGACGGCCGGACGCGCCTGGTGGCTTTCAGCGACGACATGGACGGGCTCCGCAAGGTTCCCGACAACGTACCCAATCGGACCTTGCTCGAAGCCAATCTGAACAAGCCGCTCAGCCGCATTCCCGATCCCTTCGAGCAGGGACATGCCAGCTTTGCCCATCACAACAACGCCCGGCTTCGTGCCTTTCTCGATCGCTTCGGTTTCGATTATGAATTCGTCGCGGCGAGCGACAAATACGATTCCGGCGCCTTCGATGCAGCGCTTAAGCAGGTTCTGCGCAAGAACCGGGAAATTCTCGACATCATGCTGCCGACGCTGCGCGAAGAGCGCCGTCAGACATATTCGCCGGTGCTGCCGATCTCGCCATCGACCGGGCGGGTGCTGCAGGTGTCGGTCGAGGTGGTCGATGCCGATGCGGGCACGATCCGCTTCACCGACGAGGATGGGGCGGTGGTGGAGCAATCGGCGCTCGGCGGTATGAGCAAGCTGCAGTGGAAGGTCGACTGGGCGATGCGCTGGTACGCGCTCGGCGTCGATTACGAAATGTACGGCAAGGACCTGACCGACAGCGGCGTGCAGTCGGGCAAGATCGTCGAGGTGCTCGGCGGGCGCAAGCCCGAGGGGCTGATCTACGAGCTGTTTCTCGATGCGAACGGCGAGAAGATTTCCAAGTCCAAGGGCAATGGTCTCACCATCGACCAGTGGCTGACCTATGGCAGCGAGGAGAGCCTGGGGTTCTATATCTTCCCCAATCCCAAGAGCGCCAAGCAATTGCATGTCGGGGTGATCCCCCGGGCGGTCGACGATTACTGGCAGTTTCGCGAGCGGCTGGCCGAGCAGGACCTCGACAAGCAGCTCGGCAACCCGGCCTGGCACCTGCTGCGCGCAAACGGGGGGTTCGCGGGGGCGGAGGCGCCGGGTGCGGGGGATTCGCTCCCGGTGACCTACGGGCTGTTACTCAATCTGGCGAGCGTGCTGGGCGCCGAGGCGAGCGTGGCCAGTCTGCGCGACTATCTCGAAAGCTACATCGGCGCGGGCAAGGTGACGCCCGAACTCGAGGTCCTGATCGAAACCGCGGTGAACTACACCCGCGACTACATCGCGCCGACGCTGTCGAAGCGCGCGCCCACGGCACAGGAGGCCGCGGCGCTGCGGGCGCTCGATGCCTATCTCGCCGCAGCCGCGCCCGATACCGCCGCGGGCGATCTGCAGACCCAGGTCTACGAGATCGGCAAGCGCGAGGAATTCGGCTTCGAGAGCCTGCGCGACTGGTTCAAGGCGCTTTACCAGACGCTGCTCGGCAGCGAGCAGGGACCGCGCATGGGCAGCTTCATCGCCCTCTATGGCATCGAGAACAGCCGCAAGCTGATCGCCGAGGCTCTCGCGCGCGGTTGAACCGTTAGCTGTGTTTGCGCGTCCGATACCATTTGGTGAGGACGTATTTCGAGCCCTTGATCACCGGGGTTCCCGCGTGGAGCGTGTCTTCGTTGGGTATCCCCTCGGGGGTGGCGTTGTTCCAGCAAAGCAGCACGCCCGGCTTGGGTTCGATCGAGGCGCCGATCTCGACGAAATGCGTATGTCCGCCTTCCTCTACCGCATTGAGGAAGGCCATCGCGGTCCAGCAACGTTGGCCGCCGCGCTTCTTCTCGATCTTCCAGTATTCCTGATCGGTATAGAACCAGTCGTTGTGCGGCTTGAATTCCTGCCCCGGAAGATAGCGCTGGCCCTGGATGTTCTCGCCGACCTTGCCCGGCAGCCCAAGCGTATCGTCGATACGCCGCGAGATGGCCTTCACGAACGGATCATGCGGGTCGAAATTGCCCGAATAGGAGGTGCGGAACTTTGCGACATAGGCGGTCTCGTGCAGTTCGCTGGGCCGGGCCACCGCATCGATCATCGTGCACAGGCGGCGGCATTCCTCGGCGGTGAAGAAATCGCCGATGGCATAGATCTCGGCCTTGTCGGAAGGAATCCTGTAAGCCTGTGGATCGGCATCGAGCCGCTTGCGCACCATGGCGCCGGCGCGGCGCAAGGCATCCTTGTCGGGTATCGTCGCGGTCTTCGTCATCATGGTGGGTGTTAGCAAGCGCGCGCGACGCTTCAAGTATCTTGCTTGCGAGTGTTCGATGAAACGCTAGGGTGCGGCGACAAATCTCCGGAGAACTCCATGACCGATACCGCTGCCCGCCGCTATTCGATCGGAGCGATGATCTTCCATTGGGCGATCGCTGTTCTCGTGATCATGAACTGGCGGATCGCCGAAACCGCACATCACCTCGAGGGTGCCGACAAGGCGGCGGTTTACGGTTATCACAAGGCCTGGGGAATGCTGATCCTGGCGCTGACACTGGGCCGGCTGCTGTGGCGCTGGATTCACCCGGTTCCGCCGCTGCCGTTCGACATAAAGCCATGGGAAGCCAAGCTGGCGCGTGCCGTCCATATCATCTTCTACGTCCTGCTGATCGCTCTGCCGCTCGGCGGCTGGCTGGCCAATTCGCTCAGCGGGCGAGCGATCGATTTCTTCGGCATGTTCACCATTCCGGCCTTGCCGGTGAGCGAGAACAAGGATCTGGGGCATACGATCTTCGAGGTCCATCAGACCGGGGGCACGATCTTCATCTATCTGATCGGCCTCCACATCATCGGTGCTCTCAAGCATACTTTCTTCGACCGCAACGGAGGCGTCTTCCGGATGCTGCCGTTCGGCAAGGTGGCGGACTGAATCAGACTGCCGCAACGCAATACCCCCGCCGATCGCTCGGCGGGGGCTCGTTGGCCGGCGGGCCCACTCTCATGCCCGCCAACCGGTAACTTCAAGACCTACCAGAAGAAGTCGTAGATCACGTCGACCACTTCGCCGCTGTAGATGTCGACCAGCAACACGTCGTCGTAATAGCGAACCCAGCGATAGGGGCCGTAGACCTCGGGCAGGCGGTAGCGCCAGGGATCGTCGATCCAGTAACGGCTGCCGAAGAACAGATTCCCGAGATGGAAGCCGATGCTCAGCCGGCTGTAGCGATGGCCCCGATAGGGGGAATAATAGCGTCCGATCCGGTAGAGAGCGCGATTGCTTTGCCGATAGTGCTGCCAGTCGTAGCGGTTGCTGTTGCGCCAGCGCCGCTGGTCCCAGCGATCGTAGTCGTGCCAGCGGCGCCCATCGTAATAACGGGCCCGCCGCTGATCGCGATGGTTGTCGCCATAGCCGTCGCGGCGAGACTGGCGCGCATCGCGGTGGCGATCGTCGCGGCCGTCGCGGCGATAGGAGCCGTTGCGGTCGCGATCGTCGCGGCCGTCGCGGCGATAGGAGCCGTTGCGGTCGCGATCCGCGTAGCTGCGGTTGCGATCGCCGCTATAGGCGCCCCGGCGATCGGCTCGCTGGGCTTCGATCCGCTGACGGTCGCGTTCGACCCGAAGCCGCTTGGCTTCCGCCTCGCGGCGCTGGCGATAGACGTCGCGCCGGTTGGCCTGATCGCGTTGAGCCTGCTCGCGCTGGGCCCGAAGCTGGGCCTGGCCCTGCATCTGGACGGCGCGCTGCCGAGCCACTGCCTCGCGGCGATCCGATCGGCCGTCTCCGCCGCGCGGTTGGGCGATGTCGGCCCGGTCGATCTGGCGGACCGCCGCGCGCTGCTGGGCTCGCTGGCGAGCTTGTTCCTGCCGCTCCTGCGCCCGATCCTGGCGCTGTTCGGCACGTTCCTGTCGCCGCTGGCCGCGATCGCGGTCGCCGCGCTCACGTTCGGCACGTTCGTGCCGATCGCGGCCCTGGGCAGCCGCCTCGGCGGGAAGGGCGGTCAGCGTCATCGCCGCCGCGAGCGCGGTCAGCGCGCTGCCCTTCATGAATCTGTTGAATTGCATGGAGCGTATCCTCTTCGTTCGCCCTGTGCCGCTCCACCACTGCGGCGTGTTGTCGATGCAACCCTATGTATCATCTCGGTCTGACGCGAGGCTGAACCGCTCTGTCCGCTTCCCGTTCATATTCGACCGGACTTCCATGAACGCCGGCTCGGCTCGCGCGACCTGCCCGAATGCCCGCCAACTGGCGTCTGGACGGCGGGGCCCTGCCGACTTAGGGGACCCCCATGCGTCTCAGATCTCCGTTTCCCACCAAGCTGCCGTCGATGACCGGCGAGCTGGTGCGGCCCGAGGATTGGCAGCGCCGCATCGCCACGCTTGCCGGGGCGGTGCTGATCGGCCTGTGCGCGCTCGGCTTCGCCTATTCGGCCGATTGGGCGCATCACAGCTTCGTTGAATGGAGCACGCGCTATCGCTGGCTCCATCTCGTCCTGACCCCATTGCTGTTCGTCGGACTGGTCTGGCTGACCCGGAGGATCGCGCCCGAGGCGCGCGGTTCGGGCATTCCGCAGATCATCGCCGCAAGCCGACTGGCGCAGACCCGCGACGGCAGCGCGCTGGTCTCGCTGCGGACCGCCTTCGCCAAAGCGGCGCTGTCCGTCGCGGGGCTGCTCGGCGGGGCGTCGGTCGGACGCGAAGGGCCGACGGTCCAGCTCGGCGCGGCGATCATGGTCCAGGTCAACCGTCTGTTCCGCGTGCCCTCGCTGTCTGGCGTCTATATCGCCGGGGGGGCAGCGGGCGTGGCGGCGGCCTTCAACACCCCGCTCGCGGGGATCGCCTTCGCGATCGAGGAACTCGCCGTGGCCTACGAACAGCGCGTGGCGGTGCTGGTGATGGGCGCGGTGATGATCGCCGGCCTGACCAGCCAGGGGCTCGCGGGGAGCTATCTCTATTTCGGCCAGATCGCGGGCGGGCTGCCGATCGGCTATGTCCTCATCGCCGCGCCGATCGCGGGACTGGCGGGAGGAATGCTCGGCGGGCTGTTCTCGCGCATGCTGCTGGCGCTGCGCGGCCCCGACGGGCCCTTCGCCGCGATGCTCAAGTCGCGCGGCCTGCTGGTGGCGCTGGCGTGCGGCATCGTCGTCGGCGTGCTCGGCTATCTCACCGCGGGCGCGACTTCGGGCACGGGCTATGCGCCGACCCGGGCGCTGCTCGAGGGCGGGGCGGGCGAATACTGGTTCGGCCCGGCCAAGTTCGTCTCCACGCTCGCCACCAGCGTCAGCGGCATACCGGGCGGGATCTTCGCACCGTCGCTGGCGGTCGGGGCCGGCTTCGGTGAACTCCTGACCGTGCTGTTCCCGCCCGAACGCGCGGGGGTGATCGTGCTGATCGGCATGTGCGGCTATTTCACCGGCGTCGTCCGCGCCCCGCTGACCGCGGTGATCATCCTCAGCGAAGCGACCGGGACCAGCGCGGCGATCCTGCCGCTGTTCGCCACGGCGCTGATCGGCGACTGGGCGGGGTCTCTGGTCTGCCGCGAGCGGCTCTACCATGCCCTCGCGCGGGGGTTCCTGCCGCCGCCTGCACCCGGCGCGGATGGCGGCGAGCGGGCCGACGAGACCCGGCTGAGCTAGCGCCGCTCGAAGCCGCCGCGCCCCTCGGCCTGGGCCGCGCTGCTATCGATCGCATCGACGCGGGCGCGTGGCGGCCCTTCGTGCAGCGCCGCGATCATCTGCTCGACCGCCGCCTTATCGCCCTCCAGATGGACTTCGACCGTGCCGTCTGGAAGGTTGCGAACCCAGCCCGCCAGACCGAGCCGATGCGCGGCGCCGACCGTCCAGTCGCGGAAGAACACACCCTGCACGCGGCCCTGGACGACGAGGCGGCGGGCGCTCGAAGCCACGCCCACCTGCTTTCCCGCCGGCCGGTCGGGGTGCGCCATCGCCTGCTACCGGGTCAGCTTCTTGTAAGCCAGACGCGTCGGGCGATCCGCCGCATCGCCCAACCGGCGGCGCTTGTCCTCTTCGTAGGATTCGAAATTGCCTTCGAACCATTCGACGTGGCTGTCGCCTTCGAAGGCGAGGATGTGCGTCGCCAGGCGGTCGAGGAAGAAGCGGTCGTGGCTGATGACCACGGCGCAGCCAGCGAAATTCTCGATCGCTTCCTCGAGCGCGCCCAGCGTTTCCACGTCGAGATCGTTGGTCGGTTCGTCGAGCAGCAGGACGTTGCCGCCCTCCTTCAGCATCTTGGCCATGTGGACGCGGTTGCGTTCGCCGCCCGACAGCTTGCCGACGTTCTTCTGCTGGTCGGCGCCCTTGAAGTTGAACGCGCCGACATAGGCGCGGGTCGAAACGTCGTGGCCGTTGACCTTCATGTAGTCGAGCCCGTCGGAAATCTCTTCCCAGACATTGTGCTTGGCGTCGAGGTGGTCGCGGCTCTGATCGACAAAGCCGAGGCGCACGGTGTCGCCGATCTCGACCGTGCCGCTGTCGGGGGTCTCCTTGCCGGTGAGGATCTTGAACAGCGTCGACTTGCCCGCGCCATTGGGGCCGATCACGCCGACGATGCCGCCCGGGGGCAGCATGAACGAGAGGTCTTCGAACAGCAGCTTGTCGCCATAGGCCTTGGAGATGTTCTTGGCCTCGATCACCTTGCCGCCGAGCCGTTCGGGCACCTGGATGACGATCTGCGCCTTGCCCGGCTTGCGGTCCTTCTGCGAATCCTGCAGTTCCTCGAACTTGCGGATGCGCGCCTTCGATTTGGTCTGGCGCGCGCTGGGGGTCTGCCGGATCCATTCGAGCTCGCGGCTCAATGCCTTCTGGCGTCCGCTCTCCTCGCGGCTTTCCTGCTCGAGCCGCTTGGCCTTCTTTTCGAGGTAGGTCGAGTAATTGCCCTCGTAGGGATAGTAGCTGCCGCGATCGAGCTCGAGGATCCAGCCGACGACATTGTCGAGGAAATAGCGATCGTGGGTGATCATCAGCACCGCGCCGGCGTATTCCTTGAGGTGGTTTTCGAGCCACTGGACGCTTTCGGCGTCGAGGTGGTTGGTCGGTTCGTCGAGCAGCAGGATGCCGGGCTTCTGGATCAGCAGCCGGGTGAGCGCGACGCGGCGCTTCTCGCCGCCCGAGAGGTCGGTGACCGGCCAGTCGCCCGGCGGGCAGCGCAGCGCCTCCATCGCGACTTCGAGCTGGTTGTCGAGCGTCCATCCGTCGACCGCATCGATCTTCGCCTGGAGATCGCCCATTTCCTCCATCAGCGCGTCGAAATCGGTGTCGTCCTGCGGATCGCCCATCTCGGCGCTGATCGCGTTGAAGCGCTCGACCAGATCGGCGGTCTCGCGCGCGCCGTCCTTGACGTTCTCGAGCACGGTCTTGCTCTCGTCGAGTTCGGGCTCCTGCTCGAGATAGCCGACCGTGATGTTCTCGCCCGGCCAGGCTTCGCCGGTGAAATCCTTGTCGATACCCGCCATGATCTTGATCAGCGTCGACTTGCCGGCGCCGTTGGGGCCGACGATGCCGATCTTGGCGCCCTGGTAGAACTGCAGGTTGATATTGCTGAGCACCGGCTTGCTGGCACCGGGGAAGGTCTTGGTCATGTCCTTCATGACATAGGCGTATTGCGCGGCCATCTGGCTTGGTCCTTTGGCGTGATCCGAGAGGAGGCGGGGATGCGGCCCCGTGAATATGCGCGCCAGATAAGGGCGCAGGCGGCGCGGGGCAAGCGCCGGCTTCGGCAAAAGCCGTGGGTCGGCACCGCAAGGCTCTGGACAGGGGGCCGACCGATGCATAGCACGCGCTGCCATGAAGAAACCGCTGCTCGCGCTCGCCGCGCTCCCGCTCGCCTTCCCCGCTCACGCCGACAGCGCCGATCGGGCGCTCGACAACGACACCATCGCGTGGAATTTCGTCGAGGGAATCACCACCGAGATCGGCCCGCGCCAGGCCGGCACCGAAGCCGAAGCGCGCGCGCGGCGGTGGGCGGCCGAGTGGCTGAGCGAGCACGGCTTCGCCAACGTCACGACCGAACCCTACCGCATGGAGACCTGGGTGCGCGGCGACGAGCGCGCCGAAATTGTCGCGCCCTTCGCCCAGCCGATGCGGATCACCGCGCTGGGAAGCAGCAGCTCGACCGGGCCGCAGGGGATCACCGCCGAAGTGGCGTATTTTCCGAGCTATGCCGATCTCGAGGCCGCCGCGCCGGGCAGCCTCGAAGGCAAGATCGCCTTCATCAGCCATGCGATGCGCCCGACGCAGGACGGCTCGGGCTATGGCTTCGCCGGCCCCGCGCGCTGGACCGGGCCGGGATTGGCCGCAAGCAAGGGCGCGGTGGCGACGGTGATCCGTTCGATCGGCACCGAGAACCATCGCACGCCGCATACGGGCGGGACCAGCTTCCCCGAAGGCGTCGCGCCGACTCCGGCGGGGGCCTTGTCGAACCCCGATGCCGACAATCTGGAACGCATCTTCGCCCGGGCGGAAGGGCGGCCGGTCACGATGCATCTCACGCTTACGCCGCGTTCGCTGGGCGAGACCGAAAGCGGCAATGTCAGCGGCGAGATCGTCGGTCGCGACACCAGCCTCCCCCCGGTGCTGATCGCGTGCCATCTCGACAGCTGGGATCTCGGCACCGGCGCGATCGACGATGGAGCCGGCTGCGCGATCGTCGCTGCGGCGGCGAAGCATGTCGCCGAAGCGGGCCAGCCGCTGCGGACGATCCGGGTGCTTTTCGCAGGCGCCGAGGAGGTCGGGCTGTGGGGCAGCAAGGCCTATGCCGCGGCGCACGCGGACGAACGCTTCATGGTGGGGATCGAAAGCGATTTCGGCGCCGACCGCGTGTGGCGGCTCGACAGCAATTTCACCACCAGCGACCCGGGGCTCTACGCCGAGCTCGCCGGTGCGGTCGCGCGCTTCGGTGTGGCACCGTCGACGCAGGTCGCGACGGGCGGGGCAGACATCAATGTCCTGCGCCAGCAGAACGGGCCGATCATCGACCTGCAGCAGGACGGGACGCATTACTTCGATCTCCACCACACGCCCGACGATACGCTAGACAAGATCGATCCGGCGCAATTGCGGCAGAATGTCGCGGTCTGGACCGCCGTCGTCGGGGTGCTCGCCAACCATGCCGAGCCCGTCGCACTGAGCGAATAGCCGGATCGGCTACCCGGTGAAGCTGCGCCGGATGAGGCCCGGCAGCGCCACGCCCTGCAACCCGGCGCGCAGCAGCAGGAAGGCGACGAAGCTGGCCCACAGCCCATGGTTGCCGAGCGGCCAGCTGAGCCACAGCAGCAGCGCGTAACCCGCCGCCGCCAGTGCCATGGTGGCGAGCAGCGCGCGCGTCCAGCTGGCGCTGACGAAGACGCCGTCGAGCACGAAACCGGCGAATCCGGCGAGCGGGATCGCCAACAGCCACGGCCACAGCCGCCGTGCCTCGGCAGCGACCGCGGGGGTGGCGGCGAAACTGTCGGTCAGCGCGCCGCCGGCCACCGCGAACAGCAGCGCCAGACCGGTCGCCACGGCCAGCGCGCGCCACAGGATCGCGCGGATATACAAGGTGAAGCCGGTGCGATCCTCGTCGCCCGCGCGTTCGCCGTTGAGGACTTGCGCGGCATTCTCGAAGCCGTCGAGCAGCAGCGCCGAGAAGACGAACAACTGGTAGACGATGCCGTTGGCGGCGAGCACGACCGGCCCGCGTTCCGCACCCAGCCGCGTGAGCGCGGCGATAGCCAGCATCAGCACCACGGTGCGCAGGAACAGGTCGCGGTTGACCGAGAGAAAGGGCTTGAGCGCTGCGAGCGTGAGGTGGGCGCCCTCGCGCAGGCCGGCAGCGATTTCGCGCCCGGCGACGCGCCAGATGACCAGCGCGGTAACCGCCAGCTTCGCGAATTCGGCGATGAAGCTCGACCAGCCGATTCCGGCGATGCCCCAGTCGAGCCCCAGCGCCAGCGCCAGGCCCAGCGTCACGTTGAGGAGATTGTATCCGACCTCGATCGCCAGCACCGCCGCCATCCGCCGGCGGCCCACGAGAAAGCCGATCAGGGCGAAATTGGCGAGCACCGCCGGGGCGCTCCAATAGCGGATATCGGCGTAGGTCCGGGCTGCCTCGCGCACTGCCGCGTCGGCGCCGAGCGCATCGAGCAGCGCGGGCAGGAGCAGCGGTTTGGCGATCAGCAGCAGCGCCGCAATGGCGAGACCGACGAACAGTCCCTTCAGCAGCACCTCGGCCTGCGCCTGCGCACCCGAACGCGTACCGGCTTGTGCCACCAGACCGGTGGTCCCGGTCTTGAGGAAGTTCATCACTGTGAACAGCGCGGCGAACAGCTTGGCGCCGATATCGACCGCGCCCTGCGTTGGGGCATCCCCCAGTCGACCGACGATCCACATGTCGCCCAGGCCGATCAGCGCGGTCGCGACATTGGTGACCATGGCGGGAAGGGCGATCGCCCAGATGACGCGCGTGTCGATGCCGGTGCGGGGGGGCGAGGCGGACGGGAATTTGATCGGCACCGCGCTGGCCTCCTCACGCGCTGTGGCGGGCAGGCCGGCGTGTTCCCGCGTGCCCACCGGTCGGCCTCGGATTTCGGCCCCGGATTTCGGCCCAGAAATTCGGCCGCGAACTCCGTGATGCTGGTCGGGGAGACTGGATTCGAACCAGCGACCCCTTGTACCCAAAACAAGTGCGCTACCAGGCTGCGCCACTCCCCGACCTGCGTTCCGCTCGCGGTTCCTGGTGGGCCCGGCAGGACTCGAACCCGCGACCTAGCCGTTATGAGCGGCCAGCTCTAACCAACTGAGCTACAGGCCCCCTGGTGCCGCATGCGGAAACCGGCGCCTAGCCCGCGGTTTTGCCCGACGCAAGCTAGACGATCGCGTTGGCGCGGATTTCCTCTACCGTGGTCGGCTGCACCCCGCGCTGGCGGAGATAGGCATAGGTCCCGCGCAGCCAGTCGTAGAGCCGGTCGAGGTCTTCCTCGTGGCGAACATAGGGCGTGTGACCGGGCGCCAGCGAGGGACTGTGGAAGCTCAGCACGATCACCGGAAGATCGTCGTCGATCGCGATGTCGAGGCCGCGCAGCGCCTCTTCCAGCGTGACCCCCTCGGGGGTCAGGGCGATCCGCTCGAGCATCCCGAGCTTGGCGAGCACCCCGCCGAGCAGCGGGAAACGCTCGACCAGCGGGAACAGCTGCCGGCCCTGGCGGCGCAACAGGCCCCAGAAGACCGTCGTTACCGGCAATTCGAGCAGCCGGCGCCCGCCGTCGCTCCAGTACGGGGTGAGCGGGTGGCGGCTGTAATCGGGGCCGTAGCCGGAGGAATAGTCGTAGGCGGCACGAACCGAGCTGTCGATCGCGATGCCGGTTTCGGCGAGGAGCCGCGCGGTCTGCGGGCCGAGCCCGTAGCGCCCCGCGCGGTAGATCCGCGGCACGCAGCCGAAGCCGTCCTCGATCGCATCGCGCAACTGGCGGAACTTGGCCGCCTCGAGCGCCGGGGGCAGATTGCCGGCAAAGCTGTTGCGCGTGGTTGTTTCCTCCTCGTGCGGCGGGTTGACCCACGGGTGCAGCTGGACCCCGACCTCGGCGGTGCCGGCACGCACCGCATCGCCGATGATCGCGCGCGCACGCGGGTCGTTCGCCACCGGCCAGTCGACGAGATAGACGGGCACCACGCCCAGCCCCTCGCAGAATTCCTGGAATCCGGCGATCGCGCGGACATGGTCGAGGCCGTAATGGTCCGCGCGGAAGGGGCCGTCCCAGTCGAATTCCTCTTCGGTATCGACCGTCAGCAGCACCCGCTGACCGAAGCCGTCGGCAAATCGCGCTGCCTGCGAGGGGTGGGGCGGGTCGAGGAGATTGGCATGGACGATGGGGTCGTATTCCTAGCCTGCCGCGCGATCGGGCGCATCGGCAGGGCTAGGCAGCGCATCGGCGCCGGTCAAGAGCGGCAGACCGAGCACCAGCCGGTCGCCTTCGCGCGACAGTTCGCCGCCGGCCGCGCGCGCTTCGGCCCGCGCGAGGCGCAGCGAGAAGCCGGCGCCGAAGATTCCCGAACTCAGCGTGCTCCCCCCGGAACGCAGTTCGGAGGCGAAGATATTGTCGGCCGCGGCCAGCTTGGCCGGCAGCTGGGCGTGCAGTTCGACCTGGTCGCCGTAATTCGCCAGCGCCAGCGTCACCGTCTCACCCGCACCGGTCGCCCCGGCCAGCGTCGCCAGAACCCGCCAGGCGAGCATCTCGGCCTCGGTCTGCGCCAGCGCGAGCGGCGCCGGCTCGGTCCCGAGCTCGGCATCGAAGCGCGCCACCCGCGGGCCGAGGACGGTCTGCAGCTGGCCGACCTGCGCGCGCGCGATGGCGGCGAAATCGCTCGTCCCGGGCTCGAGGTCGAGCGCGCCGGTCTCGAGCCGGGCGAGCCGATCGAGTTCGTCGAAGCCGGCGAGGATACGCGCCGAATCGCCCGCGATCGAAGCGGCGAGCGCACGATATTCATGCGGTGTCGGCCCGAACACCTGCTGCTGGATGACCTCGGCATAGCCCTGCATCGCATTGACCGGAGTGCGCAGTTCGTGGAGCAATTGCCGCAGCCGGTCGGCATCGCGGCGCGCACGGTCGTCGAGCGGCTCGGCGGCGCGCCGGAAACGCCCGACATAGCCGAAGAAGCGCCCGTCGCCGCGGGTGAAGCGCGGGGCCGCATCAACGATCCAGTCGCCCTCGATCGCCTCGGCGCCGCGCAGCGCCAGCGGGGCTTCGCGGACCGGCTGGCGGTTGACGAAGGCCGACGCGAAATCCTCGCCCGGCGCAGCGCCCTCGCGCCGCGCCGCGAGATCGATCCCGATCACCATCGGCGCCACCTCGCGTTCGGCCCAGTCGATCCGGCCTTCGGCATCGGTCCCGAAGCTGAACCCGTCGAGCGGCTTGCGGTGCGCGGGCTGGTCGAAACCGCCGAGCGGCAGCGTCGGGTCGTCGCCGCTGCCCCCGCCGGCGGGCCCGCGCGCCTTGCGGAACGCCTCGATCCGGTCGACCAGCGCGCGGATGCCGTCCGAGCGGTCGGGAAGCGGCGCCTGCGGCGTGGCCGGTCCCGGCGGGGGAGCGGAGGCGGGAGCGGGGGCCGCCGTGCGAGGCGAAGCCGGCGTCGGGGCCGAAGCCGGGCTGTGGGCCGCAGCGGGCTCGGAATGCGCCGTCTCGGCAGCCGCATCGTCTCCGCCCACGCCGTCGTTTACCGGCGCGCAGCGCCAGCGGTTCGAGCGCGTCGATCGCCGGCGGTTCGCCAGCTTCGGCACCTGCCGACGCGGCGAGGGTCCGATCGGCGGGCAGCGGCAAGGCGCGGTCCTGCACCCCGAGCCGGTCGAGCACCGCTTCGACCGCGGGCGAAAGATCGCGGCGGTGGCGCAGGAAGCCTCGGGTACGGATCGGCAGGCGCGGGATCAATTCGATCCATTCGGCGTCGGTCAGTTGCGCGCGATGGAGCGCCGCTGCGGCGATCGACGGATGCGCTTCGCCGAACCAACGGACCAGTTCGGGATTGCGGAAGCGCCAGCCGGTCTCGCCCACGATCGCGGCGCGATCCGCCGTGGGAATGACCTCGGCCAGCGCGATCATCCGCAAATAGGCGGCGGCCTTCAACGCCGGGTCGCCCGCCTGCGGCCGCTCGCCCAGCAGGTCGAGCAACTGGCGGAACTGCGTCTTCGACGCACGCTCGCCGGTGGCGCGATGGCGCAGCACGGTGGCAAGGCGGTCGTCGAAATGCATCGGGTCTCCGGTGACAATGGCCGCCCGGGATTCGGGGGGCGTAAACCATTGCAGATCGCGCTTTCTAACCCTGTAAGAGTTAGGCTGAACGGAAAGTTGCCTCCACGTTGCAAAGCGGGACAATTGCTGGCAAAGATAATATTGTTAGCCAAGATGGCGGCGTCGCGTTGTCAACATTTCGTGCTGTTTCGCGATGTGTGCCGGTAGCAAGGGTATGCAGGGGCAAATTATGGCCAATCTCGACAACATCGACCGGCGGTTGCTCGGCGAATTGCAGGCCGAAGGGCGGATAACCAACGTCGAATTGGCGCATCGCGTCGGGCTGACGGCGCCGCCGTGCCTGCGCCGCGTTCGCGCGCTCGAGGAAGAAGGGGTGATTCGCGGCTATCATGCCGAACTCGATCCGGGCAAGCTGGGGTTCTCGATCACCGTCTTTGCCATGGTCAGCCTCAAGAGCCAGGCCGAGAGCGCGCTGCGCGAATTCGAGGTCGCGATGCGCGATCTGCCCGAAGTGCGCGAGGTCCACATGCTCAATGGCGAGATCGACTTCATCCTCAAGATCGTCAGCAAGGACCTCCAGGCGTTCCAGGAATTCCTCACCAGCAAGCTCACCCCGGCGCCCAATGTCGACAGCGTCAAGACGAGCCTGACGATCCGCACGAGCAAGCAGGAACCCGGCGTTCCGCTGGCCTAACCGGCGCCGGAATCGCAGGCACCCGTCATCCTCAGCACTTGCGAGACCACGTCCTCGGCGGGGCGCGGCTTGGCCACCACCGGCGCTTCGAAGCCGCGGATGAATTCGCCCGCACGGTTGAGATCGCCGGTGTGGAGGATGAACGGAATGGCGCGCTTGTTCAGTTCTATCGCGATCGCCTCGCAGGTCTCGCCGCGACCCAGATTGACGTCGAGCACGGCCCCGATGATCGCCCCGCCGCCGACCACGTCGAAGGCCTCGGCGCAGTTGACCGCCGTTTCCGCGCAGCAACCGGCATCCTCGAAGGCCATTTGCAGATCCATTGCGATGAAGGGTTCGTCTTCGAGAATGAGATAGGTTTTCACGCTGCTGCCGCTTTCTAGTCCATCAGGGGGAGGGCGATACTGGCGCGCAGACCATCCTCCTCCCATTCCAGGTCGAGCGTGCCGCGCGAATGGTGCAGCAGCGTTCGGGCGATGTCGAAGCCGGTGCCCGACATCTTGGGTTCGGAATGCACCGGCGGACCGCCGCGTTCCTTCCAGTCGACCACGAACGACCGGCGGTCGTGCCGGTCGGCCTGGTGTTCCCAGCTGACCTCGACCCGGCCGGTCTCGTTCGAAAGCGATCCGTATTTGGTGGCATTGGCGGCGAGTTCGTGCAGCGTCAGCCCGATCGCGGAAATCGCATTCGGTTCGGTCCGCGCGCTGCCGCCGATGAAATCGATGCGGTCTTCTTCGGGGTCGTAGGGCGACAGGACCGAACGAATTGCCTGGCCGACCTCGATCGTGCCGAGAAAGGCATCGTCGAGCGTGGGTTCATAAGCCCTTCCGAGCGCCTGGATCCGCTGGTTCACCTTCTGCGCCACAGGCCTCGCGTCCATCGCGCGGCCGGTGATGTTCACGATCCCCCCGATGACCGCGAAGACGTTCTTGAGCCGGTGCGAAACCTCGCGCGCCATCGCCTTGGCATGGCGTTCCTCGGCGCGCGCCTGGTGAATGTCGGTCACGTCCCACTGGCTGCCGAAGAAATAGGTCAGCCGGCCGTCTTCATCGTAGATCGGGCCGAGGTGGAGCGCGTTCCAGAAGGCCGAGCCGTCCTTGCGGTAATTGAGCAATTCGACCACCGCGATGTCTTCGGTAACGATCGCCTCGCGGATTCTGGCGACCTGCTTGGTATCGGTCTTGGCGCCCTGCAGGAAACGGCAGTTGCGCCCGACGATCTCGCTCATCTCGTAGCCCGTCAGCCGCTCGAAGGCTTCGTTGCAGAAGATGATCGGCTGGTCGGGCAGGTGGGGGTCGGTCAGACACACCGCCATGCGGGTCTGCGCCATCGCCTGTTCGAACAGAAGGCCCGAAGACCCGCCGAAGCGGTCCCTGCCGGGCACCACCTTGGGATAGGGCGCAAGCGCCTGGTTGGATGGCTTGAGACCACCCTTGTCCTTTTTCTCACCGCTCATGGGAGGTGAATCGACCTCTCGATTGATGGTTTTCGAGAGCGACGTTCGAAACCGCGATCGGTTCCTACGAATGACGGGAAGCGGCTATTGTTCGCGCTGTGCGAGCCATTCCTCGAGCCATTTGATCGAATAGTCGCCGCTCTGGATGTCGGGCTGATCGAGCAGCGCCTGATGCAGCGGGATGCTGGTCTTCACCCCCTCGACCACCATTTCCTCGAGCGCGCGCTTGAGCCGCATCATGCAGCGTTCGCGGCTGCGGCCGTAAACGATCAATTTGGCGATCATCGAATCGTAATAGGGCGGGACGCGATAGCCGGCGTAGAGCCCGCTATCGACGCGCACATGCATGCCGCCGGCAGCGTGGTAATAGGTCACCAGCCCGGGGCTGGGCGCGAAGGTCCAGGGATCTTCGGCATTGATCCGGCACTCGATCGCATGGCCTTCGAAGCGGATCGCATCCTGCTCGCACGACAGGTCCTTGCCGTCGGCGATGCGGATCTGCTCGCGGACGAGATCGATGCCGGTGATCATCTCGGTCACCGGGTGTTCGACCTGCAGCCGGGTGTTCATCTCGATGAAGTAGAACTCGCCGTCTTCCCACAGGAACTCGATCGTGCCCGCCCCGCGATAACCCATGTCGGACATCGCTTTCGCGCAGATCGCGCCCATCCGGTCGCGGTCTTCGGTGGAAAGGACCGGTGAAGGCGCTTCCTCGAGCACCTTCTGGTGGCGCCGCTGAAGCGAACAGTCGCGTTCGCCGAGGTGGATCGCATTGCCCCTGCCGTCGCCGAACACCTGGAATTCGATGTGGCGCGGATTGCCGAGGTATTTCTCGATATAGACGGTGGCGTCGCCGAACGCCGCCTTGGCTTCGCTGCCGGCCTGCTGCATCAGCGTTTCCAGCTGATCCTCGGAAGCGCAGACCTTCATCCCGCGGCCGCCGCCGCCGCTGGCGGCCTTGATGATGACAGGATAGCCGATTTCCTGCGCGATCGCGCGCGCATCCTCGATGCGGGATACCGCACCGTCGGAACCCGGCACCAGCGGCAGGCCGAGCGCGCCGGCGGTCTTCTTGGCCGCGACCTTGTCGCCCATGGTGCGGATATGTTCGGGTTTGGGGCCGATCCAGGCGATGTCGTGCGCCTCGACGATCTCGGCGAATTTGGCGTTCTCCGAGAGGAAGCCGTAACCCGGGTGGATCGCGTCCGCATGGCTGATTTCGGCAGCGGAGATGATGTTGGCGATATTGAGATAGCTGTCCGCTGCGTTGGGCGGGCCGATGCAGACGGCATGGTCGGCCAGCCGGACGTGCATGGCATCGGCATCGGCGGTCGAATGGACGGCCACGGTCTCGATACCCATCTCATGCGCGGCGCGGTGGATGCGCAGCGCGATTTCGCCGCGATTGGCGATCAATATGCGCGAAATACCCATGGCTTACGCGATGACGACCAGCGGTTGATCGAATTCGACCGGCTGGGCGTTCTCGACCAGGATCGCCTTGACCGTGCCGGGCTTGTCGGCGGCGATCGGGTTCATCACCTTCATCGCCTCGACGATCAGCAGCGTCTGGCCTTCCTTGACCGTGTCGCCGACCTTGACGAAATCCGCCGCGCCGGGTTCTGCGGCCAGATAGACGGTCCCCACCATCGGCGATTTCACCGCATCGGCATGGCTCTCGGCAGCGGGCGCTTCGGGCGCCGGCGCGGCCGCGGCGGGGGCCGCGGGCGCCTGGGCCAGCGGGGCAGGCGCGGCCATTGCCACGCCGCCGCCGCGCGACACGCGGATCTTGCGTTCGCCATCCTCGACCTCGATCTCGGTGAGACCGGTCTCGCCCAGCATCTCGGCGAGTTCGCGCACCAGCGCGGTGTCGACGTTCATGCCGGACTTGCCGGCGCTACCCTTGTGGTCGGCCATAGGTACCCTTGTCGTTGTTCGGTTGGGGCCTATGCTCTTGGCAGAAGCGAAGGGCAAGGGGTGTGAAGTTGCGGTTACAGGCCGCGGCCCGTTCCAGCGCGACCGCATAGCCGGCGGCGCCGAGCCCCTGGACGCAGTCGACCGCCGCCATGCCGACATAGGATCGATGGCGGAACTCCTCCCGTTTTGAGGGGTCGGACAGGTGGACTTCGATCACCGGCACGTCGATCGCCCGGATCGCGTCGAGCAAGGCGATCGAGGTATGCGTATAGGCCGCGGCGTTGAGCAGCACCGCCCTGGCCGCGACGGTGTGCGCCTCGTGCAGCCAGTCGACCAGCACGCCTTCGTGGTTGGTCTGGCGGAACTCGATCGCCAGGCCGAGCGCGCGCGCCCGTTCGGCCAGCATCGCCTCGATATCGGCCAGCGTGTCCGCGCCGTAGATCGCCGGTTCGCGCGTGCCGAGCAAATTGAGATTGGGGCCGTTGAGGACGAAGACGGTGTCGGTCATGCCCGCTCCCTAACGCAGCGCGGCGGCAAGGCATAGCAGGCGATTCGACCGGATCGACCGGGCGCGGGGCAAGCGCATCCGCCGGCGCGCGCGAGGGCATCAGAGGTCGACCCCCTTGACCTTGCCCCACTGGCGCGCCGCGGTGTAGCCGAGATAGCCCGTGCCGAAGAGCGCGTAGAGCGCCTCGGGCAGCGCCGCCAGATAGGCGGTCATGCCTTCGCCGATCGCGCGGGCCATGGCCGGGTCGAAGGCCGCGGTCAGCCCCATCGGCACGGCGAACAGGATGAGCGCATACATCACGTAGAGAAAGCTCGGCCGGGCGCGGCTGGTCCACGGGTCGGGGCTGCGCGCTTCGGCGACGATGGCGGCCAGCCGCGCCTCGATCGCCTGCAGTTCCTGCGAGCCTTCGAGCCGGAGCAGTTCGAGCTTGGCGGTGGCGCGGGCTTCCTTGTCGGGAATGATCCGGTCGATGATCGATGTGAGCGGGCCGATGAGCGTTTCGACGAGCGGCATGGGGGTCTCCTTTGCGGCAATGCCGACTCGGATAACCATTTTGGTGTGTGTAGGAAAGCGATTGAACCAATTGTGCGGCTGTTCTGGAGCAGGTCCGCAGCGGGTCGGAATGGCAACGCCATGGACCCGATCGGGCCAAACCGCTATGGGCGCAGGCTATGGACATGGCGACCGATCTGCCCGCGAACTTCTGTCAGGCCTGTGCGGTTCGCAACCGCGCGATCTGCGCCGATCTCGACAGCAAGGAACTGGAATTGCTCAATTCCATCGGCCGCCAGCGGCGGCTCGCGCCGGGCGAGCAATTGCTCTGGGAAGGCGACGAGGCGGTGCTGGTGGCCAATGTCATCGACGGCGTGCTCAAGCTTTCGACCCATCTCGCCGACGGCCAGGAGCAAATTCTCGGCCTGGTCTACCCGTCCGATTTTCTCGGCCGGCCCTTTGGGAAGACCACGCCCTATGGCGTTGAATCGCTTACCGAAGTCCACGGTCTGCGTGTTCCACCGGGCGGATTTCGACCGCTTCGCCCGCGAGCACCCCCGGCTCGAGCACAAGCTTCTCGAACGGACGCTGTCCGAACTCGACCGGACCCGCCGCTGGATGCTCCTGCTCGGACGCATGAGCGCCGAGCAGAAGATAGCCAATTTCCTGCTCGAGATGTCCGAAAGGCTCGGCCCCCCGGGCTGTGGATCGGCGGAGGACGGGCGGGGCGGCTTCTCGCTGCCGCTATCGCGCCAGCAGATCGCCGATATCCTCGGCCTCACGATCGAGACAGTCAGCCGGCAGCTGACGAGGATGCGGGGAGAGCACCTGATCGATCTGCCGTCGCGCAGAACGGTAAGGATTCTCGATCGCCCCGCGCTTGCCGCGCGCGCGGCCTAGACCGCTCGAACCTTGCCGCAAGGCAGTTGCGAAAGTCATGGGATGCCAGCGTAAACGGCTTTCGCCGGGAGCGCCGGCGCAGCCCCGCCCCCCTCAACCGAGATCGAGCGGCCGGTTTTCGAGCAGCCGCTCCATCACGAAATGGCCGGTGACGACCGAGAGATCGAAGCCGTCGACCAGGCGGCGGTAGAACTCGTCGTATCCGCCCATGCCGCGGGTCACGACCTTGATCATGTAGTCCCATTCGCCGCCGATCCGATAGAGTTCGACCACGCCGGGTATCTTCTCGACATGTGCGGCGAAGCGCGCGGCCCATTCTTTCGAGTGATGCGAAGTCTTGATCATGGCGAGAACCGTGAGATCGAGGCCGAGTTTGGCGGGATCGACCATGGCCCTCTGGCCCAGAAGCACCCCGGCCTGGTCGAGCCGCTGCAATCGCCTCCAGCACGCGTTCTGCGACAGGCCGACGACGTCCGCGAGGGCGCGCTGGCTCAGCGAGCCGTCGTTTTGCAAGGCGGACAGTATCTTTCGATCAATCCGGTCCAAGTTCGTGATTCTTATCGTTCATTCGACCACAAATCATCCCGAATTCGAGCAGAAATCGACAATGAAATTGCGGATCGAACTTGTCAATCTCTGCACATGATGGAAACCACCCCAATCCCCCCCGCCGCCGACCCGCGGGCAAGCCTGGCCTTCGCGGAGTTCCGCGCGTCGATCGACCGATCGATAGTCGAAGGAATGCTGAATCGATCCGTGATCGGCAAGGATACGCCGATCCCGGGCCCGCATGGTCCTCAGCCGCTGATCTATGCCGATTATGCGGCCTCGGGACGCGCCTTGCGGCAAGTGGAAGGCTTCGTCCTCGACCAGGTCCTGCCCTATTACGCCAATCCGCATACACAGGCGTCGTTCTGCGGCCAGCGGATCAACGCGCTGCGTGCCGAAGCCCGGCGGATCATCGCCCGCATCTGCCACGCCGACGAGGAATGCGACGTCATATTCGCGGGCTCGGGCGCGACCGCCGGCATTCAGAAACTTGTTCGGCTGTTCGGCGCCGACGCCCCGGGGGGCGGCGGACTGCGTCCGCTCGTGATCCACGGTCCGTACGAGCATCATTCCAATCTCCTGCCCTGGCGTGAAAGCGGGGCCGAGGTGATCGAAATCGACGAGGGACAGGAGGGTGGGCCCGATCTCACCGAGCTCGAGCGCGTTCTGGCAGCAGCCGGCGACAGGCCGATAATCTGCACTTTCTCCGCCGGATCGAACATCACCGGAATGCTGACCGACGTGCCGGCGACGACCCGACTTGCCAGACGATATGGCGCGCGCATCGTGTGGGACCATGCCGGCGCTGCGCCCTATAATCCGATCGCCATGATGGCGGCGGAGGATGCGCCGATCGATGCGATCGTGTTTTCGCCGCACAAGCTGGTCGGCGGCGTGGCGGCCTCGGGGGTCCTGATCGTCCGCCGTCCGGCGGTGACGCTCGATCGGCCGAGCGCGGCGGGCGGCGGAACGGTCAGCTTCGTCAATGCCGAGGGTCAGGATTACCTCGCCGGGCTGTCGCCGCGCGAGGAGGCGGGGACACCGAATGCCGTGGGCGACATTCGCGCAGCTCTGGCGCTGCTGGTACGCGAAGCCATGGCAGGCGCGGGCCTTGATGAGCGGCATCGCCAGTTCACCCGCCGCGCCTTGAGGCGCTGGCAAGGCGACCCACGGATCGAGCTATTGGGCGATTGCGCCGTGGAGCGACTGCCGATCGTCTCCTTCCGCCTGCGCGATGGCTGTGGTGGCTTCCTCCACCATCAATTGGTCACGCGCTTGCTCAGCGATCGCTTCGGCATCCAGGCCCGCGGCGGCTGCGCCTGTGCAGGCCCCTATGTCCACCGCCTGCTCGGGATCGACGCGCGCCGGTCGGAGGAAATTCGCGAAGCGATCCGCGCAGGCGACGAATTGTCGAAGCCCGGCTTCGTGCGGATCAATTTCTCTGCGCTGATGACCGAGCCAGAGGTCGAGGTGATTCTTTCGGCGGTGGAGGAGATCGCGGCGCATGGCATGCACTGGGCGCGCGCCTATCAAGCCGAACCGGCGACTGCAGTGTTCCGGCCCGTCTGCGCTGGGCAGGCCTCCGGTCGTTGAGCGGCCTTGCGCAAAGGCAAACGGCCCGATCGGCCCGCTTTGGAGAGCGGCCGGATTTGTTCAAGCCAGCGAACTGCTTTGGCTCGGAGCAGTTTATCCCGCCCCCTGCCGCGGAGCGGGGATCTTACGCACTCCCGGAGTGAAACTGTCTTTCCCGGCTCGCCACGGCATCGCTCCAGCCAGCAGGGCTTGCAGCACGGAAATTAAGAAGAAAGCCGCACAATGCGGATGCCGCCCCGGCGACGTTGAACCACGATGGTCCGGCAATGGCGAGAATCGCACCGACGAGCACCAATCCGGTCCCGATCCTGTTCGCACGCCAATAGCACAGACTGGCTGCTACCATCCCGCCGTAGAATACCTCTTCGGAACCGTAGAGCATGAATGGCGACCAGACCGACGGACTGGCAGTCAACTCCTTCGCAACCGCTGCACGCAATCCACCGTCGGCGATGCTCCAGAAGACAAGGTCGATCACGCACATGCCAATCGTGAAGACGATCCCGGACGTGAAAAGAAGAGCTGCGAAGACAGCCGCGGAGCTATGACGAAGGCTGGTTGCAAACGGGAGCATGAGTGCGGCACCCGACAACATTAGCCAGTGGACGTAGTCGATCTCCGTCTCGCCCCTGCTGCTCGATCCGATCGCGAATACGAGCGTCAATGAAACGATGTAGGCAAGGAAGCCGGTAATTAGCAGCACGCGGGCAGGGCGGTCGGGCATCTGCGAACTCCTCTTCACCCGACCTATACTGTATTACGCATGCAAGTCACGTCGGTTTAGGATTCCAGCGGCGTCCCTCGCCCTTCATCGCGCTCCGGCCCGAGAGGGGCTACCTCCGTTCGAATCACTTCCCGGCCACGGTATCTGAGAGATTTGCTTGTGTTCCTGCCCTGATGAGGACCGTTGCATGCGAAGGCTTTTCTTCCACCTGAAAGACAGCAGCGACCAATTACTGGATCCGAAGCCCAGGTCATGCCGATAGAATCTGTTCCGGGAGTTGCGCCGATGCAGGAGCGTGGCTGCATCGCCCGGGGGACGTTGTGAATGAGCGGCTGGACTAGCCCTCTCGCATCGAGGTGCATGACGAAGCCGATCGAGTAATCCACTCGCTAGACTTCCTGTGACGCGGGGACATTGCACCAGCCGCGCTGGGCGGAGCCGCGCCGCGCGATTTTGCTTTGTCGGCGTTCAGAGGCAAGCTTCTGATCTTTGCGGAGCCGATCTCCACCAGATCGTCATATTCGGTCGCAGTACGCCTGATGGCACATTCGCCAAAATGATTCCCAACCGGATTCCTCCAGGGCCGGAATGGCGAGGAATTCTGCGGGTTGGGTGTTCGGAGAGGCATTCCACTGGTCGGGACGACTGGATTCCCGACCAACTTTTCCCATCAACCGGAGACCCGCATGACCCTGCCATTTCCGCGCGCCGGGTTAAGCGCGTGACACACTCTGTGACACAATTCCTAACACAGTGCGAGAGGCATCTTCCTGACCCAGTTCAAAGGAAAGGAAGGAGCCGATGGTCGCGGCAGGTATACAGGCGTTCTCTTCCAATCTTGTCCCTCGCGATGAACGTGAGCGAGTTTCCGAGGAACCTCTTGGTACGAGGTTATGGAAAGCGTGCTGGCCGGGGGTCGATTTTTTAATCGAATACCGGCAGTTACCTTCCCGGACGAATTGTCTCGAGGTCGAGACTCTTCGAATGCGATAGCGCTTGAAAACGGGGTGGGGTTTGGTGAGCAGCGAAGCGTTTTTCAGTTCCCCGATTCTCAATTCGCCATATCGGCGTCCCGATTGTCACTGGCAGCTCGGCGACGGAGGGCAACCCACGGGCGTCGTCGAAAGCGGCCGGCGCCGAAGCGATCTTACAACGCCCATCCCTAAGCCAAGAGCCACACGCGGCAAGGGCGCAGCGCAGGCGGATATCTTCGCCGATGCTCAGGGCGACATCTATGATCCGACGGAGATCATCAACGGTATTCGGCAGGCCGTCGATACCTGGCGGCAACTCCCTGAAAGCCAGTGGCAGGTAACGCCGACGACAGCGCGTCTCTTGCGCCACTGGCGCTCGGGCGAAATGCCGCTCCCGCCGTTCTTCTGCCAGATCGAAGCGGTGGAGACGGTAATCTGGCTTACCGAGGTTGCGGGCAAGCCAGAGCACAAGGGGCGCAAGGCCAAGCTCGCGACAGCCCAGCGATACTGGGAGCACCTTTTTGCGGCCAATGAGGCCTCGAACCCGGATCTGGTCCGCATGGCGCTGAAGCTGGCGACGGGCGCCGGCAAGACGACGGTGATGGCCATGCTTATAGCTTGGCACACGCTCAACGCCGTTCGCCATCCCCACGCCAAACGCTTTTCCAAGGGCTTTCTGGTCGTCGCTCCAGGGATTACCATCAAGGATCGCTTGCGCGTCCTTCAGCCGAATGATCCCGAGAGCTATTACAGCAATCGGCACATTGTGCCGGAGGATATGCTCCGCGATCTCGGGCAGGCGAAGATCGTCATCACCAATTACCACTCCTTCAAGAAGAAGGACGAGGTCAGCCTGAACAAGGTTCAGCAGGCCGCCCTAGCGACCGAACCCAAGCAGGAGAGCGACGGGTCCATGCTCCGGCGGGTGGCGGGACCTCTGATGGGCATGAAGAACATCGTCGTGCTCAACGACGAAGCGCACCACTGCTATCGCGAACGCCCGCTATCGCCGGAAGAGGAAAAGGCGCTCAAGGGTGACGAGAAGGCTGAGGCCAAGGAGGCCAACGAAGCGGCGCGCTTGTGGATCAGCGGCCTGGAATCGGTGAAGCGAACGTTGGGCCTTAACATGGTCTACGACCTGTCTGCTACGCCGTTCTTCCTCCGAGGATCCGGATATCGGGAGGGGTCGCTCTTCGGCTGGGTGATGAGCGACTTCTCGCTCATGGACGCGATCGAATGCGGGATCGTGAAGCTGCCACGCGTGCCCATCATGGACAACGTCGAGGGCGGCGATACCCCGATGTTCCGCAACCTGTGGGACCATGTCGGGAAGAAGCTGCCCAAGAAGGGACGTGCCAAGTCGGGCTTCGACGACCCGCAGAAGCTTCCGAACGAATTGCTGGCCGCGATCGATGCGCTTTACGGCCACTATGAGAAGACCTTTCAAGCCTGGAAAGAACACGGCCTTGGCGTGGAGCCGGTGTTCATCGTCGTTTGCAACAACACGGCCACTAGCAAGCTTGTCCACGATTACATCGCGGGTTACGAGATCGAGAATAAGGACGGCAACAAGCGCCTGATGGCAGGCGCTTGCAAACTGTTCCGCAACTTCGACCCCGATGGCGTTGCCCTGCCGAAGATGCGGACTTTGCTGATCGATAGCCAGCAGATCGAAAGCGGCGAGTCGATCAATGCCGAATTCAAGGCCGCAGCAGAACCGGAAATCGCCCGTTTCAAGGACGAGCTGGTCCAGCGCACTGGCGACAGGGCCGCTGCCGAGAAGATCGACGACACCGCCATCCTGCGAGAAGTCATGAACACTGTCGGTCGTCCCGGCCAGCTGGGCGAAGCCATACGATGCGTCGTATCGGTATCGATGCTGACGGAAGGCTGGGACGCGAATACGGTCACTCATGTTCTCGGCGTCCGTGCGTTCGGCACACAGCTCCTGTGCGAGCAGGTCATCGGGCGCGCCCTGCGGCGCGTATCTTATCGGTTGAATGACGAGGACCGTTTTGACGTCGAATACGCCGATATCTTCGGCATCCCGTTCGATTTCACGGCGCAGCCTCAGAACGCCACAATCAAGCCACCACCACCGATGGTGCGTGTCGAGGCGATCAGCCCCGAGCGCGACGACGTCGAAATCCGTTTCCCCAGGGTCGAAGGATATCGGACGGAATTGCCGCGCGATACTTTAAGGGCCGAGTTCACCGATGACTCGACGCTGGAGCTGACGCCTGATCTCGTCGGCGCAGCCCAGACCGTGAACTCGGGGATCGTGGGTGAAGAGGCCGAGATGAACCTCGACCATCTCGCCGATACTCGCCCAGCGACCATTCAGCTTCGCCTCGCGGATCGCATCGTTCGGCGCCGCCTCACCGAGGACGGCGAGGTTCCGAACCCGGCGCTTATCATGGAAATGCGCAAAATCGTGCGCCGCTGGATGAGCGAACATCTCGTCTGCAAGGGAAATACGCAGCAAGCGCAGCTGCTCTATTACGACATTGCGGACCGGGTGGCCGATCGGATCATGGCGGCGATTACCCGCGGTGCCGAAGGCGGCAACCGCGTAATTGCCATGCTCGATCCCTACAACCGGGAAGGTTCGACCCGCCATGTCGGGTTCAATACGAGCCAGGACCGATACAAAACCGGTCCGAAATGCCACATCAACTACGCCATCGCGGACAGCGACTGGGAGCTGGAGTTCTGCCGCGTCGCAGACGCGCATCCGCGCGTGCTGGCATGGGTCAAGAACCACAACCTTGGCTTCGAAGTCCCGTATCGTGCCGGCGGCGAGGCCCGCCGCTATCGACCGGACTTTATCCTGCAAGTCAACGATGGAAACGGAGCGGACGACCCGCTCAATCTCGTCGTCGAGATCAAGGGATTCCGCAACGAAGACGCCAAGGACAAGGCTGACACGATGGCGACCTACTGGGTGCCCGGGGTGAACAATCTCGGGACCATGGGACGCTGGGCCTTTGCCGAATTTACCGACAAATGGACAATACAAACCGAGTTCGAGGGCGTCATTACCGAATGGATCGAGGGTCTCGCTCGTGATTGACGGCACCCACTATTCATTCGCGCTGGCATACCAATGGTGGCTCATGTGCGATGCCTATTTTGCTAACGCCGATCTTTCGTCCGAGCTCGATGAACGCTGGCTGCGAGAAATCGGGAAGCCATATCTGGTCAATCGAACCATCCCGAATGGGAGGGAGGCTGCCTTCGTCAGCATGATAAAGTCCTCCGGCCAATCCGACGAAATGGACCTTGAACAGCGTGCGGCACGTCTTTCACTCGCGCTCTCAAGAAATTTTGACCGCCAGAAGGTTCCTGCATCCGCGGCGTCAAAGGTAAGCTGGTTTGTCTGGCCGCAAGGCTGGACGATGTATGACAGATATGCCGCCAACGCGCTTATCGGAAACCCGACGGCAAGCGGCCTTGCGCGGATGGAGATGTTCTATGCTGCGCTGGCTATGCGCGGATGGAACGACATTCTCGGAGAAATGCGCTTGGCGCTTCGCCCCTTTGCGCTCGACGCCCGGTTGGCAGAACGCACAATCGACAAGTTCTTGTTCCTCCACGGGATGGATGACGCTGCGTTGGAACCCGCGTTGGCTATGATCGACGGGTTTGTTGACGCGCTCCCTGCAGATTTGCGCGCCGATGTGGTCCGCGCGGGCGAGGCCACGGGAGAGAAACTGTCGTCTGTCAGGTTGCTCCACCGCGATACCAAGACAGATCGAAATGCCCTTCAAGAGCGCGTTGATCGCCTTCGACGTTTCAAGGACGAGATTTCCTGATGCCCAAACCCAAAAAACCCCTCCGCGTCGAAACGCTGACCCACGACGAGGCGACGCGCAAGAATGCGCCCACCGCCGAACTCGAAACCTTCGTCGATGCCGAGACCAAGCGGCCGATCGAGGTCGCATATGAGCGGCGTAATCGTGATCTCGATCCGCAGCTGGTGTGGCGGGGGAAGGATGTGGCGGACTGGTCGGACCTCATGGTCGAGGCGCCGCCGCTCTATATTCAGGAGAAGATCCACCCCAAGGCGCTGATCGAGGATCTGAAGCGTGCCAGCCAGCGCGAAGAAGCCGACGACGCGCCGGACCTCTTCGCCGATTTCAACGGCGTCGATCCGGAGGCGCGGACCGAGTTCTACGCGCATGACCAGCACTGGTCGAACCGCATGATCCTGGGCGACGGGCTGAAGGTGATGGCATCGCTGGCCGAGCGCGAGGGGCTGAAGGGTCAGGTGCAGTGCATCTACATCGACCCGCCCTATGGCATCAAGTTCAACTCCAACTTCCAGTGGTCCACCACCAGTCGCGATGTGAAGGACGGCAAGGCCGACCACCTGACGCGCGAGCCCGAGCAGGTGAAGGCCTTCCGCGACACCTGGGCGGACGGCATCCACTCCTACCTCACCTATCTGCGCGACCGCCTCACCGTGGCGCGCGACCTCCTGACCGAGAGCGGCAGCATCTTCGTCCAGATCGGCGCCGAGAACGTCCACCGAGTAAAAGCGGTTTTGGATGAGGTATTTGGACCCGAGAACAGCGTATCAATGATTACGTTCTTCAAGTCGGGTAGTCAGACAAGCACGCTCTTGCCTTCGTCTGCCGATTACATCCTTTGGTATGCAAAGGACATCGACAACGCCAAGATGCGTCCTGCTTGGTATCCCAAAATCGAGGGGAAATCAGCCGTTCAAGTCTACCGCCATGTCCTCCTCCCCAATGGCGAACGGCGAAATCTTACTTCCGAAGAATTTGATAATCCCGGCCTTCTTCCGGAAGGGTCGAAGATTTACCGGCTGTCCGGGATGACTTCGGCCAGCGGTAGCTCAACAACGACATTTCGCTACGAGCTTGAGGGAAAGTCTTTCAAGCCACCACGAGGGGGTTGGCGGACAAATTTAGAAGGTATGGAGCGATGTCGTAAAGCAGATATGATCACGCCAAGTGGTAAAACCATCGCCACTTACAAATACATCGACGATTTCCCTCTATCTCCCCATACCAATATTTGGATGGATACGGGAACGGGCAGCTTCACCGATCCTAAGGTCTACGTCGTTCAAACCGGCTCAAAAACGATCGAACGATGCATGATGATGACCACCGATCCCGGCGATTTGGTGCTCGATCCCACCTGCGGTTCGGGCACCACCGCCTATGTCGCCGAGCAGTGGGGGCGGCGGTGGATCACGATCGACACGAGCCGGGTCGCGCTCGCGCTCGCCCGGGCGCGAATCATGGGCGCGCGCTATCCCTGGTATCTGCTCACCGACAGCCGCGAGGGGCAGGTGAAGGAAGGCGAGGTCACCCGCACCCCGCCGCGCGACGCGCCGACGCAAGGCCGCATCCGCCAGGGCTTCGTCTACAAGCGCGTGCCGCACATCACACTCAAAAGTATCGCCAACAATGCCGAGATCGACACGATCTGGGAGGAGTATCAGGAGAAGCTCGAACCGCTGCGCGAGGAGATCAACAAACTGCGTGGCCGCGATGGCTCTGACCCTGACCTGCCGCCCTTCGAAGAATGGACTATGCCGCGCGAGCCCGGCGCGCCTTGGCCCGATGATGCGGCGAAGGCGCTGGAGAAGGCCCGCAACGAAAGCGCCAGCCCGGCGACCCGCACGAAGTGGCTCAACGCCGTGAACGAGGCGATGGAGCGCGACTACACGCTCGAAACGCTGCCCGAGCATCCGGTCGATCCTTGGAAAGACCCGGAATGTGAGAAGCTGCACGCCGAGTGGTGGACGCTGCGCATCGAACGCCAGCAGGAAATCAACGCCAGCATCGCTGCCAAGGCGGACACCGAATACCTCTACGACCAGCCATACGAGGACAAGAGCCGCGTGCGCGTGGCGGGGCCATTCACGGTCGAAAGCCTCAGCCCCCACCGCGTCCCTGCCGTGGACGTGGACGACAGCCTGTTCGACGAAATCGAGGCAGCCGAGGGCAGGGCCAAGAAAGGCGAGAGCGGCGAACGCGCCGACTTCGCCGAGATGGTGCTCGAAAATCTCAAGCGCTCGGGAGTCCAGCAGCGCGCCAAGGACGACAAGCTCGTGTTCGAAAGTATGAAGCTGTGGCCCGGCGAATGGATCGTAGCCGAGGGCACCGTGCGGCAGAAATCGCTGACCGAGGCCGAGGACGAAGAGGAAACCGAAGCCGGCCCGACCCGCCGTGCCGCCATCTTCGTCGGCCCCGAATACGGCACGATCACGCGCCCGCAGGTCGTGGCCGCAGCACGCGAGGCGCAGGAGAACGGCTTCGACATCCTGATAGCGGCTGCGTTCAACTTCGATGCCCATGCGGGAGAGGTCACAAAGATGGGCCCGCTCACCGTCCTGCAGGCGCGCATCAATCCCGACCTGCACATGCCCGACCTTGCCAATACGGGCGCAGGTAACCTCTTCACCGTATTCGGCGAGCCTGACATTCAGGTGCACGAAGAAGGCGATGGAATGGTCAGCATCGAGGTGATGGGCGTCGATATGTATAAGGGCGGCCAGATCGAAAGCGGCGACGCCGACGATATCGCCGTGTGGTTCATCGACACAGACTACAACTACGAAAGCTTCTTTGTCCGCCACGCCTACTTCCCCGGCGCGAACGACCCCTACAAGGCGCTGAAGACAACGCTGAAGGCGGAGGTGGACGAGGAAGCCTGGGACAGCCTCAACCGTGTCCGGTCACGACCGTTTGCGAAACCGAAGGACGGCCGCGTGGCCGTGAAGGTGGTGAACCACCTCGGAGACGAGGTGATGAAGGTGCTGGAGGTCTAGATGAACGAGATTCAGCGCCGTTTTTCCGAGCTTTGCAAATTGGGCGGAGGTCCGAGAGGAGGTCCTGCTCGCGGCAAGGTTCAGGATTTATTGAAGGACGGTGGTGAACGCCTCAACCGTCTTGCCTTCGACGAGACGCGCGAGGCAATCGACGATCACCCGGCCAGCGATCCGTGGCATGTGTGTTTCGCGGTCGGGCTGGCATGGGGCCACCTTGCCCGTCTCGAAAAACCCTTCATCAGCAAGGCCGTGAACTACCTCGGCTCAGGGGATCCGCTTCAACTTGATGAAGCTTCAAAATTTTGCCTCGAGCGTGGCCCAGAGCCATTGCGAGCGTCTCTTGCTGGCGCAAAGAACCTTTTCGAAACTGTCCGCTTGCCTACCGAACTTTCGGACAGTTTGGACCAAATCGACCGCGCACAGCAAAGATGGTTGGGAAAGATCACGGGGCCACAAAGACCGCGCTATATCGGATCGTGGAATGCGACCGCGATGTTCATGGTCGCCACCTTTGCGCAACCCAGATTGGCACAGACGATGCGCAAGAACGACTTCATGCTTCCGCCGGGTGGACCGATCACCCTGGCATTGGCCAAGCTTCACCGTGTCCATACAATCAGTGCCAAGCCCGCCGGCGGAGATATGGACGATGACGGCTGGGAGCCCGGAGTGTTATACGAGAACAACGCACTTATGGCCGAACTTATTCCGGGGCCGGCCAACTTGAACATGATCGACCTGCATAGCGGCCTCTACTTGCTCGGCACGAACCACCCGCAAGCCGATAGCTGGATTTCGTGACGCTCCTCTATGCATCTACGTTCGCCGATGCGCTTGGGAAGCTCACCCACCAGGAGCAAAAACAGGTCAAGATCACGACCGTCGATCTGATGATGGACCCGAAGGGCACCGGCCTCAGCCTCGAACGGCTGACGAGGGCAGGGGACGACAAGGTCTGGTCGGCGCGCGTATCGCGGGACTTGCGTATCATCCTGCGACGTGACGGCGACGATAACCTGCTCGCGTATGTCGGCCACCACAATGACGCCTACCGTTGGGCCGAGCGGCGCAAATTCATTCCACACGAACGGTCCGGCGCCATGCAGATCGTGGAAGTAATTGAAGGCCAACAGAAGGCCGAGCCTGGATACGGTGACCACTCCAGCGCGACGGAAACTGCTGAAGAAGCCGTCCAGCCCTTCTGGTGTTTGACGGACGACCAGCTTCTCGATGTCGGCGTGCCGCGAGAATGGCTGAGCCACGTGCAGGAGATGCCGGAGACCGAGATCGATAGTCTGTTCGACCGACTGCCGGCGGAAGCTGCTGAAGCCCTCTACGACTTCGCGACAGGCGGGAAGCTTGAGGATCATATTGTTACTCCAGCCGAACCGGGTGCCGATCCCTATGCCCATCCCGACGCACAGCGCCGCTTCCGCGTGTTCGAAAATGTCGACGAACTCACCGCGGCGCTTGATGCTCCCTTCGAGAAATGGGCCGTTTTCCTGCACCCAGCGCAGCGGGAATTGGTGCGGCGGAAAGTGACCGGCCCGACGCGCGTTACCGGGTCAGCGGGAACCGGTAAGACGATTGTCGCGCTGCATCGCGCTGTGCATCTTGCAGAGCAGGGCGAGACCGCGCGCGTTCTCCTGACCACCTTCTCCCCAGAGCTTGCACGAGCCCTGTCCGTAAAGCTCGAAATTCAGACGCAGGCCGTTCCCGAATTGCGAGAGCGGGTCACCGTTCGCACGCTGGATGACGCTGCGAAGGAGCTATATTCGCAACAGTTCGGCGAGCCAGAACTCGTTGAAGATGCCCAGATACGGGAATTGATAGGCGAGGCTATTTCGGCGGGCCTTGGAGGCGAGTTGACGCCGCAATTCCTGCTCGAAGAATGGCAAGAGTTGGTCGATGCCTGGGGCGTGACTGACTCCAACAGCTACGCCACGCTTCCCCGGATCGGTCGCCGCACCCGATTGGGTCCGAAGCAGCGCGAGGCGGCATGGTCTGTATTCGACCTTGTCCGAACCGAGATGACCGGGCGCGGCTTGGTAACCCGCGCGATGATCTACGACCGTTTGACGGGATGGCTCGAGGACGGCGGCGCAATCCCATTCGAACACGTCGTCGTGGACGAGGCTCAGGACCTCTCCGTGGCGCAGGTCCGCTTCCTTGCCGAGGTGGGAAGGGGTCGCGCCGAGGCTCTCTTTCTTGCCGGAGACATCGGGCAGCGCATATTCCGGCTGCCGTTCAGCTGGGCGAAGCTGGGGCTCGACGTTCGTGGCCGCAGCTACTCGCTGAAGGTCAATTACCGCACCTCGCATCAGATCAGAGCGATGGCCGACCGGCTTCTTCCTCCATCGATTGTCGATCTGGACGGAGTGGAAGAGGGGCGTCGGGGGACGGTGTCAATCTTCGATGGACCTGTGCCGCAGGTCCACCTCGCGGACAGTGAAGATGAGGAGATTGGGTGTGTCGCGGCATGGCTTCAGGACTGTGTTGGGGCAGCTATCCCGCCCGCGGAGATAGGCGTCCTCGTTCGCAGTTCCGATGAACTTTGCCGCGCTCACAGAGCCCTGGAGAAAGCGGCGCTCGCTTCAGAAAACGGCGGCGGACCTCTTGTCGCGGTCATGCATGATGCGAAGGGCCTCGAGTTTCGAGCTGTCGCCGTGATCGCTTGTGACGAGGACGTGCTCCCCGACCCGCGTCGCCTAGCAGCCATTGGTGATGTCGCCGAAATGGAAAGCGTATACGAGACAGAACGCCACCTGCTTTACGTCGCCTGCACGAGAGCGCGAGATCGGCTGCTAGTAAGTGGCGTGTCCCCCGGGAGCGAATTTCTCGACGATCTTCGCTAGCTGTGTTCGAACTGCGATGCGCCGTTTCCGAGTTCGAGCACACCGGGTCATCCGCGTCTGACCGGGTCGAGATCATCGAAGGCGTGCTCCGAGATCGCTTCCCTTTGTCCAGCTGGAGCGCCTGTCCGGCTTGTGGGGAGCCGGCCATCGAGGGTGCAATAGATCTAACTCTGGCGACGCGCTGCACTATGATACTCGAAAGTGATATACAATTCATAATCTTCATGTGATTGAGCCATACGTCCTTGGAACCGGAAATCGTGGCCACCATCATCACCCGCAAGAACCCTAAGAGCGGCAAGACCGAGCGCCCATACCGCGACAAGCAAGGCAACTTCGTCCTCGGCGATCCCGCCTTTGGAAACCAACTCCATCACCGCGAGAACGCGGTCCTAACCGCCGATCATGACGAAGCGCTGCGGCTCGTCCGCAACGGATACTCGATCCGCATGTCGGCAGGCGACGGGACACCTCCTTCGTTGATCAGCGCAGCAAAGCTCACGCTGATAGACGTAAAAGAGATTCCGGACGGCGCGATCCCCCAGCAAGGACCGAGTACGCAGTTCCCACGCGAAGCGGTCATGGTCGACTTGCGGAAGGCGCTGGTCGCCGAAGCTGCCACGATCGCCCGCTGGGCTAGCTACGAGGCAGCTGAGGCCTTCTTGGGCTTTCCATCTTCAGAGGATGGGCGCCAACCGTATGATGATGCCGATCCCGCAGAGGTGGACCTCTCGCGCTTCCGGGCCACCCCTCTGATCGAAGCTAGTTACGACTGGGCATTTCAGATCGGCAATCCCGAGGCGTTCGGCCCCCAATGCCGGGACGACTTGAGCTCGCTCATGGACGGCGCATCGGCGGGCAGAACCAGCACCATGTCGCCTATCGCTGACCCGGATAGCGCCTTGCTCGTGACCATTGGCACCGCATTCGCACGCTGGAAGCTCGAGTTCGAGCCTCGGCTCCGCCTGTCGGTTCGCGAGCTGGCTCATCTCGCTCAGATGACGGAGGTCGCCGCGCGCAACGCACTTGCCAAGGCCGGACTCAAGGGTCGCGGCGGCATCGACAATCATACCGCTCGGGAATGGCTCGCCGAGCGACAGAAGTTCGTGCCGACGCGAGCAAGCCTACTGCGTGCCGATCGGCCGTGAGGGTTACCCGCACTATCCTCTCCCGTGTCCAGAGGGTGTCCTACTTGCTATGATTGCACCCCCCACCCCCGTGTCCGGAGGGTGTCCTGCTTGCTATAAGCGGTTGCGACCCTCTATGTCCGCAGACCCGATGCTCTCGCATAATGCCGACCCAGATGAACAGACCAAGCGCTTCACTGCAGTTCGAGGCTTGGCAAAGGCTGACTGCCTTAATTTTTTTTTGCGCAATATCGCACGAGTGGGATGCAGCCGCTGGCAGCATCCGCGTCGTGCGGCGAAAATGGGCGGGCCGCCGGTCACCGAACTAAGGTGCCCGGTGCGGCGCTCCGGCGCGCTGGTGTTCGGAACCTGTTAACCTGCCATACACTTGACGATTGGAAAGTGTTGTATTCGTTGGAAAATATCTTGGTGAAGTGGCGGACACATGAGATAATCGCCATGTGCGGTATGAACGTGACCCGGCTGTCGATGCTCTTGCCACTCGCCAACGCGAGTTGGCAGCGTTTGCCGAACGCAGCCGCGACCTTCCCCCTTTAAACCCGGAAACGGTGAAGCAGCACGTCGATAGCCACGGCGGCTCAGCCGCGAAAGCTCGCGCCAACTTGGCGGGGCTGATCGGATCCCAGGCACCGCATGAGCGCCGTGTCGGCGATGACAGCCACATCACAGGCAGGGTCGGAGGTCGAGAACAGCGACGCCCGGCACGGACGATCTGGATTGACGATAAAGGGCACGTAAAGCGCATTCGCTATAATCAGGGTATCACGCGGCCAGGGCGGCCGATAAATGCACGGGGGTTCACCTCGCTCCACTTCGCCTTCGAAGCGATCAACAAGGCTCATCTCGAGTTGGGTCGCACGAACGCCCAGGGTCGTAAGGTCAGCTCAGATGACCACATAATCTACATTGAGCGGGAAGAGGCCGCCGCAGAGCTTCTCGATGCGCTCAAGCCGGCAGCCCCATCTGCAGCCGAAGACTTCCTCGAATACCAGGAGCGGGACAGCGCTGTCGCGGATGCTACCGACGCGGAAGACGGAAAGGCGATCTTCACGAACATCAAGGGCTCAAAGGCAGACCGCATCGCGGTGTTCTCCGGTCTGGCCGAACTCGAGAAGATCGAGCGCGAACCGTCACTCGAGATCGATCTGCGTCGCAGTTCCGCACTGATGACCAAAATTCGAGAGCAGCTGGAGCCAGGAAAGACGCTGGAGAAGTTCTCCGGCAATGCAGCAGTCGGCAAACTGGCGGTGCGCGGAGCGGATGCGGAAACGGTCGTGCGGGTCATCCGATCGCTCGGCTGGCGTGACCGTCGCAAGAAGGACGAGCGCGTTAGGCGCACGCCGGACAAGTTCGGCATTTGCCACGACCCGGGAAAATGCGGCCACGTCCAGTTTCGCCTAGTCGGAGAACTTCCCCACGAGATCGACGATGCTGGGAGAGTTCGGATCATCAAGGGGATGTGCGCGGAATTCAAGGAGCGTGGCCTACCATATATCGCGGTGATGCATGCCCCCGGATCAACCAACGACGATCGCAACTGGCACTTCCATCTCGTATACCATGATCGGCCGGTGAGCATCTTCGACGGGACCGCGGCCACTCATCTGCGCACGAACGATGCTAACGGTGATATCCCGGCGTCAGTGGTCAACCGCAAGGCCAGGTGGCTAAATGAACCCTCCATTCAGGCACAGAAGGGTAAGTGGGATTTTCAGGTTCGCGGCACGTGGATCGCCAAGAGCCGCAACCGCCGGCATGTTTACCCCTATGTGCAACGCAAGGATCGCACCGTCACGCGGAAGGACTTTGTGCCAGGCCTGCGGAAGAAGCTGTGCGACCTGACCAACGCGGAGCTTGAGCGGTACGGGATTGAACGCAGGGTCGATCCTCTCAAGCACGCCGAAGCCGGGCGGAACGCCGTACCAGGCAAAAAGCTCCTTGCTGCCGACCATTCCAGAGAACTCGCGGGCATCCCAACGGCCAGGGGCTCCGAAAACGAGCGGATGCAAGCCATTCAACGGATGGACGCTCTGGAAGACGAGGATGCCGCGATATCGCAACGTGCACACGTCACCGATGAAGAGGAAGCGAAGGCGAGACTGAAGATCTCGGATAGGGGCGAGCGGATATCGCTACTGGGCGAGCTGATGTCATGCCGCCGCGACATTGCGCAAATTCGCAACATCGCAAGGAAAGCTGGGGAGCATGTCGAAAGGCTTCAGTCCCGGTCGAGCGCGATGGTTGACCGCAACTGTAAGCTCATACTCGCCGAGTACAAGCGATCTCCGAGCGGCTCCCCCAAGCTGCAGGACCTTCGTCGGCAGGTGGAACACGCGCAAGACCATCTGCAAGGAATGCGAAGCCTCGCGGGCGAGTTATTTCAACTTCCTATCGAAGCCGAGCGTCACATCATGCGCCTCGGGGCTCGGGCGGCCGATTTGGAAATCAGGGCGGGTCTTCGAGAGAAGCCTGTGTTCCAATTCGATATTGCCGAAGACCCGGTCTCCCAAGTGGATCATGCCGTCCAGCACGCGAAGATTGACACCACCGAGCCCCAGGATCGACCCGGCCACGAGACGGCAGATGGTTCTGCAATGGGCCCAAGGCCGACCCGGATGCCGCCGATAACGACAGCTGTGCCGCCTTCAACGCCGAGTAAAACCGCAGCCCACCAGGCTGATGCAAGGTCAAAAGCGGCGGCTAGTGCAGATCGTCGTCAGCGAAAGACCGGTGCTCAAATCGACATCATCGTAAAGGATGGTGTTCCGTTCGAGCTTGAACGCGGTGTATTGGGCGACGGGAGAGGCGTCCTTGTTGCGACGATCGGGCCCGCAGACTGCGAGCGCCATGGCTTGCCATCCCAAATCATTCTGGTCACTCAGGATGAGAAGTCCCGGTTGACGACAGTCGGTCGCGAGCGGGAGATGCAGGCGACATCCGGTGATCGCTCGCTTACCGAAAACTCCGAGATGCGTGAGGGCAGCGCCTCCGGACGGGGCGCAACCGGCACTCCGGCAGAGAGCGAGGCAGTGCTGCAGGAAACGAGCCCCAATGCTGCGCACGGTAACGGCCAGCCATCTAACAAGGATGGGATTCTGAATGGGAAACAAGGAGACGTCGCGCCTGTCTCGTCAAGCGACAAGACGGCGGTTCACACAGACGCAACCCGGGCCTCACCGTCAGTTGGGGCAAGTGCAGCCAGCCCAAGCGTTGCTGTAGAGAGCGAACCTGATGCGGGTGCCGCCCCACCCTCTGGAGACACGCACGCGCCTACCAAGGAATCCGAACCTGGAAAAACGCAAAACACGATTGGGCGGGTTGTCGATGCAGATCCGAGTGCGGTCGCGTCGAGTGTGAAACTGACTAGCGGGGGCTCGCCTGTCGAAGGCGACCCCGCCGGTGAATCACCCGCGATGCCAGAGCAGCAGCCGGACCGGGAAGCAGCCTCCACGGCGCCGTCCAGAAACGCAGGTAGTCGTGCGCTGCAGTCGAGCACCGATACCGCGCACAGGGTCGAGGGGAATGATCTCGCCCATGACACGGCCCATCGAGATGTTCAGGCTCAGGCGGTCGAGACCACAGTGGCCAATCTCATCCTGAGAGCGGAACATCGTAGGATCGTTCTTTATCCGGACCCCAATGGACGAATTTTCATGCATTCTCGCGAGGCGAAGGCAGCGCCTGTCGCGGCGCGCTTGGCGGAGCCATTGGCACAGAAGAGACTGAGGCCGATTGCCGAGGCACAGTACAAAGAGCTCGAGATGCTCGCAGACATAGCAGCCGCCGATCCCGGCAGCCTTGAACACTTCGAGGGCGAAATGAGGGTGGCGGGCGATGCGCCTACCCCTTCTGCAATGCTGATGAAGAGGTGGGTCAACAATGAGGAGGTCCAGCAGGCCCTTGATCAGATGGCCCGGCTTTCGCCGCCAAATCGGCATGATGAGGCTGAAATAGCCCGGCGACGTGACCTATTTCCTTTCCTGATAATGGGGAAGCAAGAGGCGTTCGACGAGATCGACAGGATGGTCGCAGCCGATCTCGACCGGGGCGGAATGGTTCCCTTCAGAGGCGATGCGCCTGCACCCGCTGCCACCAATGTACCGGAGGGGCAGGGAAGGAAAGCGGTCACTCAAGCTCCAGCAGCGACAGCTACGACATCGATGTCGCGGAAAGTTGAAACGGTGGACGCGGCGACAAACGACGAGGCATCGCGGACGGCGGAGCGGGAACGGGACGGTTCATCGGCAAAGAAGAAGGAATGGGCGCGTAAGCAGCAGCTGTTAGACCAGGCCAGAGGGTTTCGCCCAGGAATGTAATTGCTTGATGTAATGCGCTCCCATGCCACCACACTGGGAAAAGTTCTGCCGGCCAGCGTCGCTGTCCGAGGCCGGTAGGTAGAGGGGAAAAGCCCCTCGGTCGGCCTCGCGACACGAGGTAAATCCATGAACGATTTGAAACAGCAGCCGGGCGTATCCGGCGTCGGCGAAGCGCGCCCACTCGACCGGCGCATGCTCCACCCAGTCCGCGGGCGGGACGACTGGCCACGAACCGCGCCGGAGGGCGAGGCCACTCGCCGCATCGCGGTTATCGACACCGAGACCACTGGTCTGGCCGTCGAGAGACACCAGGTCATCGAGCTGTGCGCAGCCATCGTCGAGGTCGACGATGCTGGTCGCATCGTCGCGGTGCCGACGGTGCGCAGCGGCCTGGTCGATCCCGGCCATCCGCTGTCGGAAGAGATCGCCGAACTGACCGGCCTCACCGACGCGGACCTCGCCGGTCGTTCGATTGACAGCGACCAGCTGGCCGAGATGCTCTCATCCTGTGACGGTGTGATCGGGTACAACGCCGGCTTCGACCGGCCCTTCGTGGAGAAGCTGATCGGACGGCACGTGCCGGTCCCGTGGGGCTGCGCGATGGCCGATGTGCCGTGGCGCAAACTCGGCTTCGAACCGGGACCGCAGGGTTACGCCGTCATGCAGGCTGGCTACTACATGCCGTCGGCGCACCGCGCGAAAGATGACGTCCTCGCGCTAATCCAGCTGCTCGATCATACCTGCGCGGATGGCGAGACCGTCATAGCCAAGACGCTGGCGGCGGCCGACGCGCCCGCCTGGCGGTTCGAAGCGCAAGGGGCGCCTTACGGCTACAAGGACGATCTTCGCGAGCGGCGATACCGCTGGGCGTGGGGACGGCTCCACGACCTCTGGTTCAAGCACGTGCGTCAGGAATCCTACCAGGCCGAACTCGACTGGTATGTCTCCACCATCGGAAAAGAGCCGGTAATTGTCCCGCTACCCGCGAGCGAGCGATACCGCTTCCACACGACGTGGACACCGGCTTGAGCGGTAGAGCGCCCTGCAAAGGCCGAGAATGCGAGCCTTCCGGCTGAACGGAAAAGGGCTCCGGCCAATAGGCCGCCATCCACGAAACAAGGAAATACGAATGATCGATCTTGATATCGGCGGGGCATGTCCCCGCCAGCAGCTGACCTGTGCGCTGTCGCAAGCACTGGGTCTGCCTACCGACCCCGGCGCCGGAACCGACGCTCTGGCGATCGGCACGATGGACTATCCTACCGAACCGGCGCTCGAAATGGTCGCCCGGGCGGCAATGCAGGCGCGGCAGGACTCGCTGCTGGCGCTGTTCGCCGATGACCGGACCAGCACCTGCGCAGGTCTCGCACTGATCTACCGGACGAAGGACGGCGCGCAGATCATGCAGGTCGAGCCGTGCCGCCTACGACGCAGCAAACCGATGGTGCTTGTCACCACCGATCGCCGCCATGCGTTCCGGCTCGACCAGCGATGCCTGCTGACATCGTGTGGGGTGCCTTCGCGCGCGAAGGTCGAGCGCGGTGTCGAACGCGCCTGGAATGACATCCGCGACGCCATGCGCACGGTCGAGGTTGACCCGGCTGAGTGGGAAGCCGGCTATTTCTCGCTGTTCGCCGACGCGCAGGCCTTCGCCGACTTCATGGCCTGAGGGCCTTCACTTCCAACCGCCACCATCACTCAGGCGGCGTCTCCACCGGGAGGCGCCGCCTGTTCCATTTTCAGGAACAGGAATTCCCCTCATGCCCCAATTCACAAAGCGCCATCCGCGCGGCTGTGTTCGCTCGCCATCATCCGCGATCGCAGCGAGTACAGTCCGCGATCGGCCATTCGTTCGACCGCCCTCTTCACGGTCACGCGCTCCAGGAACATGCGGCGCGCGATTTTCGATCGACCACGCCGCATTCGACAGGACGGCGAGCCGCGCCGAGATTCTTGCCGGCCTGGCTTCGCGCATTCCCTCCGGTGCGACGCTCATTGCCCGTGTTTCGCGCATCCCCCAACATTACCTGCGGAACGCCTTTGCTGCAGGTGGACCACTGCCACCCGCCGACCTTCAGCTGCTTCAGCGGGAACGCGCAGATCTCGACATCCTGCCGCTCCAATGCGCGAACAGCGTGCTGGAGGAGATCGCTGCGGCTTACCGTATCGAGCGCGCCGGTCCGGGTTCGAACATCCTGTCCCGGTCGCGCAGGGCACCGGACGAGGCGCAGGCCCTCTGGCTCGCATTCCTCTGGTCGCAATTCTCCCGGCACGAACGGACCTCGCTCGCCAGCGCCTGGGAGGCTTGGCGAGCCATCGAGCGGGCGCGCCCGCTCCCCTTCTGACGAAGCGTGAAGATGCCAACAGCTAGAGAAAGGAAAAGCAAAATGGCAAAAACGTATATCGCGCTCGACGCGGAATTCTTACTGGGACAAGCACCTGCACGAGCTGCATCGGGCCATGGATCCAGAATCGTATGACCGCGCGGTCGCGGTGAAGCGGGTGATGGCAGCCGGAGTATTCCAGTTCACCATCGACGAGGAAGGCCGCGTCAGCACCGGCGAGATCGGCAGCTGGAGCGAGCGGGACTGGGGCGACGAAGAGGGCGTGATCAGCAAGGTCTTCGACTACCTGCGCGCGAACGAAGACAAGCCCGTGCTCACCTATGGAGGCCTCGCCACCGACATTCCGATCTTCCTGCTGGCGAGCATGGCACACGGTCTGCGTCTGCCACCGCAGCTCATCGACCAGCCGGGCAGGAAAGGACCGCGGCCCCATCTCGACCTTGGCTTGATGCTGAAAGGGGGAGGCCGGACGTGGACCCATCTCAGCCAGCTCTTGCTGCGGATGGACGTGCCGTTCGACCTCGTTGCCGCGAAGCCGAGCGTGCCGCGCCCGGCCAGCGCCGCCGCATGGCAGAACCTGCGCGATCACGTCGAACTGGACTGCCTGCTGCTCGCCATCGCGAAGATCGGCTGGCTGGTCGCGCAGGGGACGAATGGCTTGCGACTGGAACCCGCTATCATCGCGCTGGTCGAAGGCTTCCTGCGGCGGCGGCCGGATCATTCGCTTGCCAACGAGCTGCGAGCATACGCCGATAGCCTGCACGGCATCATCGCCGATGGGTTCGACAGCGCGGCCTGAGCCACGTTCCTGTATGCGCCGGACCGGCGAAATTCGGACATCGCCGGTCCGGCGCACAGATAGATTACCAGCGTAGACCTTCCGATCGCGATGGCGAGCAATCTCGGGACACGCTTCGACATCTCACGGGGCAGATGTCGCCGTGCTGACGCAACCCCAGGACGATGCCGGTGCTGCTGCTTGGCCTGTTCCTCTTGCCACTAAAGCCTAGGATTGCCAGGATTGTCGAATATCTGACACCCGGAGGGATCATATTCTCAGCGATGAACTGCGCTCGGCCAGGCGCTCCAAGGGTTGGCTGCAGAAGAATCTCGCCCAGCGGGTCGGTGTCGATCCGCAGAAGATCAAGCGGCTCGAGAAGGGCATCGGTTCGGTCGCGACCTTGATCGTTGCGATGGAAGCGCTCGAACTGCGCTTCACCGGCATCGGTCCCGGCAAGACCATCGTTGATCAACTGCGGGGAAAGCGACACAAGCGTGGCTGGTCGATCGCCCACGTTGCCCGCCGAGCGGGACTGGACCGCGCCACTGTCGTCGATCTCGAACGCGGCAAAGGCTCAATCGCCAGCCTTGAGCGTTTGCTCTCGGCTGTCGCTCCCAACGCAAGGCGGCGAGCGCCTGAGCGCGCCTACTGGGGACAGGGCGACAAGGACGATCGCGACAGCCGATTTACACCGCCGGAGTTCATGCAGATCATCTACGATGCCTTCGGCAAGGTTGATCTGGATCCCTGCGCACACAGGCTCAGCCCCGTTGTCGCGAAACGTCGCATTCTTCCCGACGAAGGCGGCGATGGTCTAGTTGAGGAATGGTCCGGTCGCCTCGCTTACGTCAATCCGCCGTTCTCGGCTCAGTTGCTCTGGCTTCGCCGCGCTCATGGACAGTGGTTGGCCGGAAATGTCGAGACGGTCGTTTGCCTGGTCCCGGTTCGAACCGACTCAGCATGGTTCCATGAAACGCTTGCCGCCGATGCCGACATTTACTTCCTGCAAGGGCGCCTGCGGTTTGCGGCGCCGTCAGGCAAAACGCAGCATACCCCGTTCTCGCTCATGCTCGTGGCGCTTGGGGCGTCACGAGAGGAGCGTGAACGGTTCGGCAACGCGGTGCCCGGAATGTGGGCCAAGCCTAAGACTGTACGGCAGGTTTGAAGCGGAACGGCCCTGTGACGTTGGCGGCAACTGAGACGATAGGATCTGTCCGGTGTTGAAGTCGCTGTGAAACGTGCTGGAATGACAGGAGGTGGGCCGGTTGCTGCCAGTCGGCTTTCAGGTGGCAGGGCGATGAAAGCCGCCATTCCGCTCACGACCCCATAATGGACTAGGAATCGTTGATCAGATTGATACTCTTGCGCATGCGCCTACGGTTGGTCTTTGCTCTTGCTTCCCCATTATTTATCGTCGCTTGCACCACCCCGCTGGCGCTGCGTAGTTCTGATGAAGCTGTCTGGGCTGCAGTGGAGGCTAGAAATCAGGCGTGGGTTTCAAATGATCGAGAGACATATTTCTCGATCCATCATCCAGAATATTCCCGCTGGAAACGACGCGAGATGCGATTGGAATCCAGGAGCGAGGTCCCAGAGTTTTGGGATCGCGTCAGGCTGAGTGAGCGATCAATTTCGATCCGAGTTGAACCTGTATCAGTCCAATATTTGGCTCAAGGACGCGTGGCCATAGCTCACTATGCGATTACGGAAGTGGTCGAGTTTGTCGCGCGCCCCTTCCTTCAGCGAGGTGACATGCGCTTCGAGCCGGGAGACAGAGCTGTTTATCGGCTCAGGTTCAGCGACATTTACGAGCTTCGCGATGGTAAATGGCTTTATGTCGGAGGGCATCGTGACGGCGCATCGCTGCCAAATCGCGGATTGATAGAGGCCCGGTGCCAAAGAGGCCCGTGTCAAGCTCAAGACTGAATTTGCGCGATTTCGGCAACGTCCGGCTTCCACCCCATTTCCCGTCCTATCTTAAGAGACAGGCGATCGCCAAAAGCAGCCCAGCAGTAACGACACCATTGCGAACATTCGAAGCTGTTTGTCGATAACAGGTCTTCAGGGGCTGCTGCCGCTATTAGAGCTTCGCCTCGGTTCTTTAGCGGAGATCATCAAATGCCGACGCCCGACAGTCTAAAACGATGAGACTCGCCATAGTGACTTTGCTCATCGCAGTCCTTGCTGTGGTCCTTTTTCGAGTGATTTAGAGCTAATACGCGGACCCACCAACCAGCGCCTAAGGTCGGACCACCTGTAAACGACGCCATTGCGGACGTTTGATATCCCGCGAAGGCCCGTATTCGCAGACGGTCCCCACAACATATGGAGCCGCTCAATCAACAAACATGTCGAAAAGGGCATAGGCCAAAAAAGCGAGACTGGGAGCTAAGACAGCCCATTTCGTCCGACCAATCAATTTTCGGCCTTCGCGCTCTTCGGCCCGCTCTGATTGACTTTCCTTGACCATGCATACCTCGCGCGGCTGAATCGGCGCCCAATGCCGATAAGCCAAGCGCTTCATCCGGCGCGGAACGACCTGTTCGACCTAATGTTAGCGAGCCAGACGCCCGCTTTCCACCCATCTCTTGACACTTTCATCGAGCTAACGGTGTGCCAAGAGCGGACCGGCTGGTGACGATCCCATTGCGGATTTCGGCAATGCACGGGATGACAGACTCCAAGGGGGGCAAAATCCATGCTGCAGAAACGTGGTGCTAGCGGTGACGTCGTCGTTTTCCTCGCGATTTTTCTGCCGCTGACGGCATTTGCCGAGTGGCTCCTGATCGACTTCGGCGCGGCCAGACGACCAGCCGTCGGATTCATCATGTGGACGGTCGGCCTCTCCGCCTTGGCGACTGCCTTGGTCCGGCGAATCCCGTTTGACCGCTTCGGTTGGCAATGGGGGGCCTGGCGCTATCACGGAATCGCGGTCGCGCTGCCGCTGGCCTATTGTCTCGTGACTTACGTCGGAGCGGACTTGTTGGCGCTGACTGCCTTCGCCGAGCCGGATCGGATCACCGCGTTCAACGCCGATCTGGGGTTCGAAGAATTGCCATTCGCGCTGGGCTTTGTCGCAGCCGTGTTTCTCGCGATCGTTGGCGGAGCATCGGGTGCGATGGTCCGCGCCCTGGGCGAGGAGATCGGCTGGCGCGGGTTCCTCACACCGCGAGTGAACATCATGTCCGGCTTTGTCCTCGGCACGCTTCTGACGGGGCTTGCCTGGTCTTCGTGGCACCTTCCGGCGCTGTTCGCCGGTGACTACAGCGGGGGCGGTCCGCGCATCACGGAGGCAACCTGCTTCGTCGTCATGGTCGTGGCAACTTCGGGCACCTATGCCTGGCTTCGAATGGCGTCGGATAGTCTCTGGCCAGCGGTGACGCTTCACGCCGCACACAATCTGCTCGTGCAGAGCGTCTTCGATCCGCTCGTGACGCCGACAGGGGAGATCACCATGACGGGTGAATTCGGCGTTGCTCTCGCCGCGGTGATCGTGGTGTTTTCGTTACCGTTCTGGATCCTCGGGCAAAGGCTCTGGACGGCGTCGCGACCCTGAACGTCTGTCGTCCACGGGCTCCGGTCGCTGCAGTGCGACACTCAGCCCGCTGATAAACCAATTCGCTTTCAATACTCCACGTCGCCTTTCCACCCCAGTGTCGGCCCATAACGGCACCCTAGCGCCTGCCTCAAAGCGGCCGACCGAAAGCTCGGTCGGCCGCCTGATGCGTCAGATTTCGGTGCGCTCCGCCAACAGCAGAGCATCTTCCACATCGACCCCGAGGTAACGGACCGTGTTCTCGATCTTAGAGTGACCAAGCAGGATCTGAATTGCTCGGATGTTGCCCGTGGCACGGTAGATCATCGCAGCCTTCGTTCGACGCAGCGAGTGGGTGCCGTATTCAGACTTACGCAGGCCGATAGCAGTCACCCACTCATCGACCAGGCGGGCATACTGCCGTGTACTCATATGCCCGAAGGGATCGATGCGGCTCGGAAACAAATACTCATGCGTCGACCCACCCCGGCGCTCAAGCCAGGCGATCAAGGTCGCTCGGACATCCGCCGTGAGCTCGAACTGGACGGGGCGGTTGGTTTTTTGCTGGATGACAATTGCACGGGTACGAACTTCCGCGCCGGCAACGACGTCCCCGATTCTGATCTTCACCAGATCGCAGCCGCGGAGCTTGCTGTCGATCGCCAGATCGAAGAGCGCCTTGTCCCGGAGACGCCCTTCGCGGTCTAGATGGAAGCGGATCGCCCAAATCTGCTTTTGCGTTAAGGGCCGCTTGGTGCCGACCTTCTTTCCCGCGTTCCAGGCAGAGCGAGCTTGTATGACGGGGTCAAATCGAGAGTAGCCCATGATGTATCTCCTCGGCCGTGATTGGCCGAGGAGGGAACGCAATATCGGGGAGCTTCCGGGCCGGTTGCGCTCAGTCTGCTGACAAGCTCAATTCCACGATAGCTGACATCACTAGCCTGGTCAGTCAAATTCCGGCCCCGGAGGGTTTTGACGACTAGCCTCGGCGCAGTTGAACTGCGGAACCCGTCGAACATTGGGAGTGAGACTGTGGAACATCCTTCCTAGCGCAGGCTCCGCGTTTATTGACGGAAACAATGCCTTTAGGATTTCCAGCTAGACGGCACTCTAAGTCGCATTTCCGGGGGCATCGATGCAAATTCTGGTGGATCTCCACCTGGTCGTGTTCGGCCTACTCAGCGCGTTTGCCGTAATTTGTCTTGCTATGCACAGTGCATTGAAAGCTGGCTCGGCGTTGGCCTGGCTTGCTGCGACCCTCGCCTGTGTCGGCGCGGAAACGCTCGTATTCCGCTTTGCGGCTCAGTCCGACCTTGGGCTCGCTGCCATCAGCTTGTTGGTTCCCTTTGCTTATTTGAGCGCGGGCAATGCCATCCGACGAAGCCTTCAACTCGAGGTCGCGGATGACCGGCAGCTAAAGATATTCTCCGGCCTTGTCCTCCTGTCTCTGCTATTGATCGCAGCGGGGGCGCCCATTTTCTATCAGTGCCTCCCTTTCCAGCTCGCCGGCGTCTACATATTTTACGAGGCGATCCGGATCCAGATGCGCCAGGCCTTTCGAAGCTTGATCGACAACGCCTTGCTGCTTCTCTCTTTCTGTTCGATGATCGGCGTTGTAATCCGGGCACCGATGTTTCCTCTCCTGCTCGGAGAACCGACACCATTTCAGGTAATGGACGTTAAGATCTTCGAAGAGATTTTCATCAATGCCCTCAGCTTCCTCACTTCCGGCTTGGCGATCCTGCTGATCGCTAAGATCGTCGCAAACGTCATCGCGTTGCACAAGCATCAGGCTGAACATGACGATCTCACTGGACTCCTCAATCGCCGATCATTCGATGAGGTCGCCAGACAAGTCGAAGGGGTGACTGGCTCGGTCATCATGTGCGACATCGACCGCTTCAAAGGGGTCAATGATGCGTATGGCCATCACGTCGGAGACGACGTTATCCGAACCTTTGCATGCATTTTGACGCATTTCGCCGACTACGCGGGCCGTATGGGTGGGGAGGAATTTGCCCTCCTCCTAGTGGACACTTCGCTGGAAGAAGCTGTTCTCGTCGCTGAGGCAATTCGATTGGACTTCCATCGATTCAGGCACCCCGCGATCGGCGAGGGGATAGCACTCAGCGCGAGCTTCGGGGTCTCTTCCTTTGGACGGGCGCAGAATATGGACACCGCTCTTCAACGAGCCGATCAGGCACTTTACCTCGCCAAGAAAAAGGGGCGCAACCAGGTGAGCAGAGAGGAACGGGTCTCTTCGATCCGACAGGGCCTGGAAAAAGCTGCGTGAGACTGATCCGTCTGCGGCTTCCGAGAATAACGAAATTGACTATTTGTGAGCCGCTTGCCGGCCTTACACTCCGAGGGATCTGAATGCGGGAAGCTGCCGCTGGGCAAGCGACGCCAGGCCAGACGAAGGGAAGGGCCAAGACGTGCCGGTTCAGCTCTTCGCTTGGTCACTCCGTTCGGTAGCTTTGGGATGCCCACTTCTCGCAGAGTAGAATAAAGCCCCGTTTTTGAAGGCATTGCAGAGCGATGCCATGTACGACATGGTGTCTGTTCGGATACCGCAGGGTCGCCAGGGGCATGGCGCACCCGCACGACAACACCTCAATGCCCATCGTCTGCCTAAGCGCAGAAGTCCCCACTTCCCAAAGGACGTCCCTCCATGATCAAAAGCCATCTGCTCTTCGCCACTGCCGGTACTTTCGCGATGACGGTCGCTCTGCTCACTCCGGTCAGTCCCGCAAAGGCGGAAACTTGCCTGCTTGATCGGAACGAAAACGGTGTCGCTGATGCCGGAACCGATAATGACGGGGGTGCGACCGACGATAGCGGAAACGATGGTGCGCTGGCATGCGGAGTGGGCGCCGCTGCCACATCGCAATCTGTAGCGGTAGGGACCAATTCCTCCGCCCAATTTCGTGGCGTCGCGGTGGGGGCAAACGCGGTTGCGACGGGCGTCGACATGATCGCGATCGGCTCCAATGCAGTGGCAGGTGGTGCCGCAAGCGACAACTACTCGATCGCCATTGGTGCGCGCGCCAAGGCAAATGACGGGGGCTCGATCGTCATCGGAGCGGATTCCACTGGGACGGGCGACGGCGCCACTGTCCTGGGCGATGCAGCGAAAGCGAACGGCGCCGACAGTTTGGCCATCGGGCAGGAGTTGAGCGCGCAGGCGGAAAACAGCCAAGCGATCGGAGCGAACTCAAAAATTGGGGTTGGCGCGGTCAATTCCGTTGCTCTGGGCAAAAGTGCCAGCGTGCTGGACAATGTGACGGGGGCCATCGCGCTTGGTGCGAATTCGGTTGCAGTCGAATCGAATACGGTCTCAATCGGAGCAAGCGGTGCAGAACGGAAAATCGTCAATTTAGCTGCGGGCACGCAAGACACCGACGCTGTCAACGTTGCGCAACTCGACCAAGTAGCATCCGCCACAGCCAACGCGCAGAGAGCGGCCGATACGGCGCAGGGCACGGCGGATCTCGCTCTCGCCAGTGCCTCGTCAGCGCAAGGGGCCGCCGACGCCGCACAAGGGGCAGCTGACCAGGCCTTACTCGATGTGGCCTCCGCGCAGAGCGCCGCGGATGCTGCTCAAGGCACTGCCGACACGGCGCTTCTGAACGCGGTCGCAGCTCAGAACAGCGCTGACCGGGCGCTGTCGGAGAACGCGGCGCAGGACGGACTGATAGCGGCCAATGCGAACGCTGCAGCAGCGGCGCAGGGCATCGCCGATAAGGCGCTAATCAATGCGGCTGCAGCGCAAAGTACGGCTGAGACAGCGCTCGCTGAAAACAACGTCCAGGACGGACTGATTGCGGCCAACACCACAGCGGTGGTTGCGGCTCAGAAGACAGCAAATAACGCCCGCGCCGAAGCAGCGGCGGCGCAAGCCCGTGCTGACACTGCCTTCGACAGCGCGGCAACCGCGCAAGCGACAGCAGACACGGCGCGCGAAGACGCGCGTGCAGCACAATTGGCGGCGGATCAGGCCGGAGCAGGTTCGGCAGCAGCACAAGCGCGTGCCGACGAGGCATTTGACGAAGCGGTCGATGCACAGGCCGCCGCCAATCTGGCGCGCGACGATGCGCGTCAGGCGCAATCCATTGCCAATTCAGCGTTGGCGCGTGCCGATGCCGCTCAAGCGACGGCAAATGGGAATGCCGCCGAGCTTGCCTATTTTGAGGTGAATTCGAGCGGCGCAACATCAAGCGCCACCGGACAAGACGCCATCGCCGTTGGGCCTGACAGTGTCGCCAGCGGCAATCGGTCGGTCTCCATAGGTGCGGGCTCGCAGGCGCTGGATGGGCAGGCCGTTTCGATCGGCTCCGGCAACATCGCTTCGGGCAACGGGGCGGTCGCGATAGGAGATCCTAACGTCGCCACTGGAACTGGTGCGGTGGCTTTGGGTGCGAACAATACCGCCGCAGGAACTGGGGCGGTTGCCATTGGCAATGCAAATAAGGCGGTCGGCAATGGCGCGATTGCCTTGGGCAACGAGGCGGTCGCATCTGCTAACGGCGCTGTGGCCATCGGGCGCGGAGCCATCGCCGACGAGGAGAACCTGATCGCGCTCGGCAGCGCCGTTAGTCGTTATCGTACACCGGGGATTTCCAGCGCGGCCAGCCGCGCGGCGCAAGACGGAGCGGTCAGCTTGGTCACGAGTGACCTGGACGGTAATCTTGGCACACTCGATCTTGATGTCAGCGGTCTGCAGGGTCTTGGCAGCCGAACCACGCTGCTGGAAAATCGGGCCCGGGCTCTGGAGAGCTCTCTTGTCGCCAATCGCCGACACGCGAGCGGCGGTACGGCAGCGGCAATGGCGCTCGGCGGGACGACAATAGCGCCCGGCAGCGACTGGTCGGTCTCTTTCAACTTATCCACCTTTGACGGCGAGCAGGGATTCTCTAGCGCCTTGGTAGGTAAGGTAACTGAGGGCATTTACGTGTCCGGCGGTATTGCTGGCTCGACCGCTGAAGGCACAACGGGCGGTCGTGTAGGCGTTGCGTTCGGTTTCTAGGCGGTCTTGACACGAGGACCGGCGACCGGGCCGAAGCTTCCCCTGCAGGCCGCTATGCGACTTGCGAAAAAGGCCGCCCTTGGTCGGCGGCCCTTTCCACGTGGTTCGAAAACTCAGATTTTGTTGCCGAGTTTGCCCTTTGCCTCGCCTTTGAGATTTTGCGCCTCGCCTTTGCGCTCCTGAGCGCGGCCCTCAGCACGAGTTCTCTGGGTCGCCAGAGTGCTGTTTTGCTTCACCGGCAGCTTCGTTGGCCATTCCCTTGGCCTTGTCCTTCATTTCGCCCATTGGGTTTCTCCTTTACAGACGACCGAAACGGTCGCTCTGATAATAGAACTGATCGTCGTCCGAAGAGGTTCCGAGGAGCGAGGGCACTCATTTCTCAGTCGAAATTGTCATTGGCTGTTGCTGCCGGGCGTGAATAGCTGACCATCCATTTGCTGGCATCTAAAATCACGGGATAATGTCTCGCAGTGAGGCGCGAAGCTGCCGTCAGTCTGGACTTAACCGAAGGGTAGCTTCTGGGATCACACGACAACTACGCGAATGACGGAGTCGAGGGCGCGATGCAGACCGACAGGAGCTGGGCCGCAAGCGGAACGGCGGCTCTTAGGTTGAGCTTAGCGCTTTCCGCCGTTCGATCTGGGCAAGCGCGACGCGCTCGTGGCGCGGTTTCGCGGACCCGTCCCGAACGCCCTCGGAATTCTCGTCGCCGCGCTGGCCAATCACGCGCTCGCGGCCTTCCCCGGGCTTTCATTGCGATGGCGCTGTGGACACTTGTCACTGACTCGCTCGACGAGGACGAGGAACCAAAGGCGACGCGCTTCGGCGCGTTCCTCACCACCGCCATCGTCTTCATCCTTGTCGAGATCTGCGACGAGACGCAGATTGCGACCATCGCGCTCGCGGCTCAGTTCCGCAGCGTGTGTTGGTAACGATCGGCACGACGCCGGGCATGATGCTAGTCAACGTCCTTGCGGTCGATTTCGGCAACCCCATCGTCGAGCGCGTCTCGCTCGCGATGATCCGGACCACCGCCGCCTTCCTGTTTCTGGCCGTCGGCCTTTCGGTCATCGCCGGCGCCGCAGGTTTCGCGTGAAGCGTTGCCTCCGAGTCGTTACAGGCGAAGGCCGAAATGCGGCGCTGCGGCTGTCATGGCCAGGTATAGGCCCACGGTCAGAATGCAGCCGGCCCCTAGCGCAAGCCAGAAGTCGGCTCCCTGCCGAAGCAATGCCGGGATGAGGAGAAACATCGGCAGCGACGGCAGCACATACCAGAACGTGGCCTCCGAATGGGCGGCCATGTTCGCGGCATCGGGGCGGGAATTCCATAGCCAGATCATCCCCAGTACGGAGATGAGCGGGAGCGACGCGATGAGGGCACCGATTGCTGGCTGCCTCTTTGCCACCTCCGAAACGATGGCGATGATCACACCGGAAACAAGCGCCTTGACGATCAACTGGATCACTTCTGTTGTCCCTCTGATGCTGCGGGTTGGAGGCGGGCGTTAAGCCGTGACGGCTATGCTCGAATAGACGGCGCCTGCGAGATGCTCTTCGTAGGACAATTGGCGCATGTGGCTGGCCGCAGATGTCCAGGGCTGGAATGCCCGATACTCTCGCGTCGCCCCGAACGGCTTCACCAGACTTTCGAGCGACCGGACGAGAAATTCGGGCCAGCGTTCGGGATACTTGACCCCCAACAGCCCGAACCGGCTTCCGGGCGGCAGGCTTTCGGCGCATCGCTGTATGACGTCGTCGTATCGCGGCACCATTTCGAGACCGAACGTCGACAGGACCGCCGACGCGATCCGCGGGATTCGAAACGTTTCCACATCGGCGCGGATCAATTCGACGTTCGAGATATTCTCCGCGGATGTCTTGGTGCGTGCCTTTTCGAGCATCCCTTCGGACAGATCGACGCCCACTACGCGGCCCCCTGGTCCGACCGCATTTGCCAGCAGGCCAAGGCTCTCTCCGGTGCCGCAGCAGAGATCGATCACCACGTCGCCCGGCGCGAGTTCGAGCGAGTTCACCAGACGGCGGCGCCAACGATCCAGACCCAGCAGGCGAAAGGGAAGGAGCCAGCCATCGTATCGTCCCGCAATGCGATCGTAGAGCTTGCGAGCTGCTGGCTTGTCGAGGATCGTCACGGCGGGGCTCCTTCCATCTTGACGCCCGGCAAGGCGCGGCCAGCGCTCATACTACGCAAGGCCATAGCCGATGCCGACGAGGAGCGCTGCCGAAAGTATGAACAGCGCGAACAGAACCATCGAGATCGCCAACCTCCGGTTCTTGGGCCGCGCCATGTCCCGCAAAGCCTGTCCGGTGGTCGGATAAAGCAGGATCGCCGAGTTCGACGGCGACCAGGCGGTGCGGCGCAGGTCCATGCGCGTCTCGTGGCGACCCCACATGTGAACGACTGCCAGCAGGCCCAGAAGTGTCAGCAGGCTGCTGGGAATCCACAGGAGGAAGCCGCCGATCATCTCATCTCGCATGACCGCGACGAGAGATATGGGAGCTGTCGCATAGCCTGGATACCACGGGATCGACTTGAGCGTGATCGCCGACCCCACCAAGATTTGTGCGAGGATGGCCAACCACAGCATCATCAGGCGAACCGGATGGCGCAGCCCGTGCGGCTCGGGTCGATAGTCGAAGATCCTGGTCCAGAAGACGATCCCGGCGAGAAACAGGGTCGCATGGAGCAGCAAGGCACCCGCGGTACTCACGATCGCCGCATCTTGCCAGGCGGGCACCGTCCAAGCGAACAGCGCACCGATATAGAGGCCGAGCGCCACTTGCGGCAGCCGGACGATCGACCAGAGTATGCGAACTGCCGAGGTGCCAAGGAGCGGAGCTACGAGATGCCGACGTGCAAACCGCGGTGTTCCCCGAACGAGTGCTGCTGCGGGATGCGACAGCGCGATCAACATCGGTCCGGCGATACGCAGGCCGAGGAAGGCAACCTGGTGCAGATCGAAGTGATGCCGCGCCAAATGCTCGAGTGGCCAGCTCGACGAGAGCACGAGAATTGCGAGCCCGACTGCGAAGGCCATACCGCGCCATGGCTGACCCCGAGCCTTGCAACCCCGCGCATAAAACGTGCCGGCGCTCAGCGCCGCAGCGATCGTAAACGCGGTAAGGACGATGGCCGCGCTCACTGCATCAGTTCCTCGATCGTCAGGATCGCCATGAAACCGATGAAGAACATCGAGGTCGTCAGCGGCGATTCCGGGCATTCGTGCGCTTCGACCAGCAATTCTTCGGTGACGAGATAGAGCAAGGCGATGAGACCGAAAGCATAGAACCCGGTCTGCCAGGCCTCCGGCAGGGCGCTGACCGGCGTGCCGAGCAGGGCGCCGAGCGGCAACGCAAGGCCGATTGCGCAGGTCAGCACGACCGCTCGCATTTTCGACATGCTTTCCGATAGCGTGCCCGCGAGCGACAGGCCGAGGAAGAGGACCTCGAGCGTCAGCGCGATGGCCAGCAAGATCCCCTGCTGCATGCCCGCCACGAAGCTGATGCCGAGGACGAGCCCGTCGACCAGAAGGTCGATGCCTGCCGTGATCGCGAGGCCGGTCGGCCCCCCCTTCCGTTCCGTTGCGCTCTTGAGCGCAAGCATCCCGGCAATCCCGACCCCTGCACCCAGCAGGACCGGGAGAAGCGAAGAGCTGTGCTTGAGGTCGGGAAGGATCTCCCCCGCCGCCGCAGCGAATACGACACCGGCCGCGAGATGCTGCACCCCTGCCTGGAACCCTACGCTCGGTCGGCGAACCACCGTGGCCAGCGCACCGACCGCCACGGCGGCGAGGGGGATGAGCGTATAGAGGATCGCCTGCATTTTCAGACCACTTCTTGTGACTCCAGGGGGCACTGACAGCTACCGGTTTCAACTTGCAGGGTCACGTGATCGATCCCGAAGCGTTCTTGCAGTGTCTTCGTTGCCTCCTGAAAGAAGCGATCGCGGTCGGCCGGCGCGCCCATCACGAGGTGCGCCGTCAGCGCCGTCTCGGTCGTGCTCATTGGCCAGACGTGGAGGTCGTGCACCGACTCGACGCCATCGAGGCCTGACAGGTGCGATGAGACCTTTGCCGTGTCGATGCCCGAAGGCGTCGCATTCAGCGACATCGCCACTGCCTCGCGCAGCAGCCCCCAGGTGCTCCAGACGATCACTGCCACGATGGCGAGGCTCGTGACCGGGTCTATCCAGCTCAGTCCGGTGTTGCGGATGGCGAGGCCCGCTATCACCACGCCTGCCGACACCGCCGCATCGGCCGCCATATGGAGAAACGCACCCCGAATATTGATGTCGCTCTTGCGGCCCCGCATGAACATCAGCGCTGTCGCGGTGTTGATCGCGATCCCGATGCCGGCGACGATCATCACCGTGTTCCCTGCAACAGGCTGGGGATCGGTGAAGCGCAGTACCGCCTGCCAGGCGATCGCCCCTGCCGCGAGCATCAGGAAGATGCCGTTGAACAGGGCGGCGAGAATCGAGCTTCCACCCAGGCCGTAGGTATAGCGCGAATTCGGCGGTTTGCGGCCAAGCCTGACGGCCGCCCAGGCAATGACCAGGCCGAAGACATCGCTCAGATTATGGCCGGCATCCGCGAGGAGCGCGAGCGAGTTGGCGAAAATTCCGTAGCCCGCTTCGATGGCGACGAAGGCTATATTGAGCCCGATCCCCACCGCGAAGGCGCGGCCGAAGCTGGTGGGCGCGTGCGAATGACCGGGTGCATGTCCATGGTCATCGTGCCCGCTCATGCCGGGCGCTCCGTGTTCAGCGAGCGGCCTTGCAGCACTTCCACGCGCTCGAGCGTGACGAGACCGATGTGGTGCAGATCGCCGAGCATCGCGGCGAAGCGGCGCACGGCCGGCTCGGTGTCCACGATTTCCACTACCATCGGCATGTTGTCGCCAACCCCGAGCGAGTGATGCTGGTGGACGGCGCCCTTGCGGCCGCCGAACCCGAGGCGTCCGCGTAGCGCTGTTGCTCCAGCGAGGCCATCGGCGCGCGCCATGCTGACGAGTTCATCAACCAGGCGCTTGTCGCCGATGTGCGCGTTCTCGTCGGTATAGACGCGCAGCAACATCATCTGCTTGTCATCGTCCATTGTCCTTCTCTCCTCAATTGGCTGCGGCCGGTTCGTGCCCGTCCGGGTCGGCCGCGATTTCGGCCCGCCCTGCGAATACCAGCTTGCAGATCGCCGGCAGCACAAACAGCGTCAGGATGGTCGCCGTGATCAACCCGCCGATGACGGTGATGGCCAACGGCTTCTGGACTTCCGCGCCTGTTCCATGCGCGAGCGCCATCGGCACGAAGCCGAGCGACGGAACGATCGCGGTCATGAGAACCGAGCGAAAGCGCTCCATTGCACCGCCAGTAATGGCTTCCTCCAGTTCGACACCGTCTCGCAGTCTCGTCTGGATGCTGGTCATCATCACCAGCCCGTTAAGCACAGAGACGCCGAACAGGACGATGAACCCGACAGCGGCCGAGATCGAGAACAGCTGTCCAGTCAGCGCAAGGGCGAAGACGCCGCCCGATAGCGCCAGTGGGACCGCCGCGAAGATCGCCCCGGCCATCTTCGCGCTTTCGAGCGCCATGAACAGGAGCACGAAGATCAGGACCGCGGTGATCGGGATCACGATCGCGAGGCGCTGGCTTGCCGACTTGAGGCTTTCGAACTGACCGCCCCATTCGAGATACATGCCCGCAGGAACATCGACCTGGGCGGCGATCTTCTGCTGCGCTTCGGCCACGAAGCTGCCGACGTCGCGGTCGCGGACATTGGTCTGGATGATCACCAGGCGCTTGCCGTTCTCGCGGCTGATCTGGTTCAGCCCTTCGGTCTCCTCGAAGTTCACCAGCTGGCGCAGCGGCACAGAGCGTCCGCCACCGGCGGCGTGTTCGGGCAGCATCACCGGCAAGGCGCCGATCACGTCGATGTTGTCTCGCGTCGCATCGGGCATGCGCACGACGATGTCGAACCGCCTGTCGCCCTCGAACACGACGCCCGCTTCCTGACCGCCGAGTGCGGCCGCGACTGTGTTCGCCACTTCCTCGACCTGGAGCCCGAGCCCAGAGATCGCCGTCCGGTCGAAGGCGAAGTCGAGCGTGGGAAACCCGCCGGTCTGCTCCGCCTGCACGTCGGCCGATCCTTCGATCGAGCGCAGCGTGGCGGCGATCTTGTCGGCGGTCCCGGCCATCTGGTCGAGATCGTCGCCGTAGAGCTTGATTGCGACGTCGCCGCGAACGCCGGAGATCAGCTCGTTGAAGCGCATCTCGATCGGCTGAGTGAACTCGTAGGCATTACCCACCAGCTTGCTCACCCGCGCATCGATCTTCTCGACCAGCTCGTCCTTGGACATTCCCGCGTCGGGCCATTCCTCCTGGGGTTTGAGGATGACGAAGCTGTCCGACTTGTTGGGCGGCATCGGGTCCGACGCCACCTCGGCGGTGCCGGTCTTGGAAAACACCAGTTCCACTTCCGGCAGCGCCGAGATCGCCTTTTCCACCTCGCGCTGCATTGACGCCGATTGCTCGAGCGAGGTCGACGGAATGCGCACCGCGGAAACAGCGAGGTTCTTTTCGTCGAGCTGGGGAATGAACTCCCGGCCGACGAACTGGAACACGACCGCCGCGAAGGCGAACACGGCCACCCCTATGCCAACCGTGCGCCACGGATGGGCCATCGTCCGCGGGAGCATCCGCGCGTAGCCTTCCTTGCCGCGCGCAATCACCTTGACTTCCTTCTCCGCGACCTTGCCGCGGATGAACACCGCCAGCAACGCGGGGACGACCGTCAGCGACAGGACGAAAGCCGCGAGAAGCGCGAGCATCACGGTGATTGCCATCGGCGAGAACGTCTTGCCCTCCACGCCCTGGAAGGTCAGCAGCGGGGCGAAGACCATGAAGATGATCGCCTGGCCGAACAGCGACGGCCGGATCATCTCCTTGACCGAGGCCGAGACCTCTTCGAGCCGCTCGCCCACATCGAGCAGGCGGCCCTGGTGCTCCTGTCTTTCGGCCATGCGTCTGAGGAAATTCTCGACGATGATCACCGTCCCGTCGACGATCAGCCCGAAGTCGAGCGCGCCGAGGCTCATCAGGTTACCCGGCACCTTGAGTTCGTTCATGCCGATCGCCATCAGCAGGAACGACAGGGGGATGACGAGAGCGGTGATGATCGCCGCCCGAATGTTGCCCAGCAGCAGGAACAGCGAGGCGATCACCAGCAGCGCGCCTTCGGTCAGGTTCTTCTCGATCGTCGAGATCGTCGCGTTGACCAGCTGCGACCGGTCCAGAACGACGTCGACTGTCACCCCCGGCGGCAGGGTCTTGGCGATCTCCTCGAGCCGCTCGCGCGAATCGCGCGCGACGGTGCGGCTGTTCTCGCCCAACAGCATCAGCGTGGTGCCGATGACGGCCGGTTCGCCGTTTTGCGAGGCCGCGCCGGTGCGCAGCTCGCCTCCAATGCCGACCGTGGCGACATCCGACACGCGCACCGGAACGTCCCCGCGCACCGCCACTACGGCGTTCGAGATCTGATCCATCGTGGTGATGCGCGCATCGACGCGGGCAAGGAACGCCTCGCCGCCGCGATTGACGTAATTGGCGCCGACCGAGAGATTGTTGCGCTCGAGCGCTTCGGCGAGTTCGGTGAACGAGAGGCCGTAGGTCGCGAGCTTCGCGGGATCGGGCTGGACGAGATAGGTCTTCTCGTAGCCGCCGATCGAATCGACGCCGGCCACGCCGGGAACCGTGCGCATCTGCAACGCCACGATCCAGTCCTGCACGGTGCGAAGATAAGCCGCCTTGGCGGTCTCGCCGCGAAGCACCTGGCCTTCGGGCGTGATGTAGGAACCGTCAGGCTGCGGGCCGGCCCGCCCAGCGCGCGGCTTGCCTTCGGGCTTGTCGGGATCGGCGTAGCGAACCGACCACATGAGCACCTCGCCAAGGCCGGTCGACACCGGCCCCATGCTCGGCTGGACCCCGTCGGGCAGTTCGCCGCCCAGCTGGCCGAGCCGTTCGCCCACCTGCTGGCGGGCGAAGTAGATATCCGTGTCATCCGTGAAGATCGCGGTGACCTGGCTGAAGCCGTTGCGCGAGATCGAACGAGTGCTTTCGAGCCCGGGGATGCCGGCGAGAGCGGTCTCGACCGGGAAGGTAACGAGCTTTTCCATGTTGGTCGGCGAAAGCGCCGGGGCGACCGAGTTGATCTGCACCTGCTTGTTGGTGATATCGGGGACCGCATCGATCGGCAGCCTGGCGAGCTGGAACAGCCCGAAAGCGGCCGCGGCGGCGGCGATGAATATGACGAGGAAGCGGTTGCGCACCGCCACGTCGATCAGTCTGGCTAGCATGTCGCGTGTCTCCTGGCGGTGTCCGTCATTCTTCCTCGGCCGAGCCCTTTCCGAGCTCGGCCTTGAGGAGGAAGGCGTTGGTGGCGGCGATCACCGTGCCGGGCTCGAGCCCGGACACGATCGCGACCATTCCGCCGGAGCGGCTGCCGATCTGCACCGGCCGGGCGACGAAGCCGCTCTTGGTGCGAACGAACACGTAGTTCTCGCCCTCGATCGACTGGACGGCGGCTTCGGGGACCGCCACCGCATCCGTCAGCACTTCGCCCGACGGCTTGAGACGCGCCTGCAGGAAGGCACCCGGCTGAATTCCCGGGACCGCGCCCGGCAACGTCAGGACCGCGGTCGCACTGCGGCTTTCCGGGTCGAGCGCCGGGGTCACCGATCGCACCCGGGTGCCGATCTCGCGCCCGTCGGCCATCACGATCGCCGCTTCGTCCCCGGGCTGGATACGCGCCGCATCCGCCGAAGGGAGCGCGACCTCGATCTGCAGGCCGTTGGGATTGACGACGTGGTAGAGCTCGTCGCCCGCTGCGACGTAGGACCCGAGCACGATGGGTGCCTTCGTGATTCTGCCCGAGAGCGGGCTGATCACGGCGATCGAGCGACCGTCCGCGCTGACCCCGGCCGCAGCGGCTGCCGCGCGTGCACGCGAAAGCTCAGAGCGGGCAACGGCGAGGTTGGCCTGTGCCGCTTCGAGATCCTGGCGCGCGGTGACGTTCTGTTCGAACAATCGCTTCTCGCGTTCGTAGGCGGCCTGCAGCTCATTGACCCGGGCAAGCGCGGAGCTGACCTGCGATGCAAGGCCGGCGGCCTCGCCGCTCTCGATCCGGGCCACGGCCTCGCCTTGGCGCACGTAATCGCCAAGGTTCTTCGAGACGCTGCGAACGACGCCGGAGCCGCGTGCATCGATCACCGCGGTGCTCGACGGGCTCGCCGCCACGGTGGCGGGCAGAAGGAGCTGCGTCGCCGCTCCGCGCGCCACCGTCTGCAAACCGATTTTCGCGGTCTTGATCTGGGCATCGCCAAGCTTGAGCGCGAGCGGGGCATTGGTTTGCGGTGCCGGTTC
>CAWHHN010000001.1:0-2287222 GCA_963829325.1 uncultured Alphaproteobacteria bacterium | reverse complement strand
GATCGTCGCCACCTCTATTGCATCGCCGACCACGGCCTGCGCCAGTGCCAGCAGCGCCATGCTGTCCGCCCCCCCCGACACAGCCAGTCCCAGCCGATTGCCCGGGACGAGGCGCTCGAGAGCGACGCCGAAAGCGTTCTACGGATTATGGTCGGTCAGCCGGAGGTCAATTGCACTTCACCTTGCCACGATCGGCCTCATACTGGCTCTGCAGGCGTCCGGTAGCCAGGGCGGGATAGGTCTCGGAGAATTCGGCGAGCGCTATGCAGGCTCGCTTGGTGTCCTTCAGCGCGATCATCAATTCCGCAAGATAGAGCAGACTGTCGCCCGCGCGAGCCCCGTCCTTGTCGGACTGGTAGTTCTTCAGGAACCAGGGCGCCGCTTCCTTGGCCTTGCCATCGTCGAGATAGGCGCGACCAAGAAGGTTGGTGCCATAGCTCATGCGCCAATGCTGAGGATATTTTTCGACGAACATCGTCAGCGCCTGCTGCGCCTCAGGATAGAAGCCCGCGTTCCACAGACGGTAGCCGTAGGAATACTCGTCGTCGCCGGGATCGTCGGTCTGCGGCTTGGCGATCGCCTGGACTGCGGCGAGACGTTCCTAAGTAGGGCCCTTGGCGGCGGCGGAAGGCGCCGGGCTGCTGACAGAAGGTCGCGTCGCCGCGTCGGTCGTCGCGGTCCGCAAGGGACCAGAGGCGGAAGCGGCCGTCGAAAGACCCGTAGCCGCAGACGTGGCGAGAACCTCGATCCCCTTGATCCGTTCGTTGAGCAGGCAGAGTGACCTTGGAATTCTGTTCGTTGAGTGCGGTCTGACGCTGAAGTTGCGCCTCGAGCGCATCGAGCCGGGCCAATATGTCCGTAACCGCCGTGGTCGAGGGAGTGGCGAGGATCGCGGGCTCCGACGGCTGGGCGCTAATTTGCGGTTCGAAGTAACGGCCGTCTCCGCCCGGGAAAACCTTGCGTTGCAACGCCCGCACTTCGGCTTCGAGCCGCCCGACCCGTGCCTCGCTGTCGCCGTCTTGCGGCGGAGCCGGCGTCGCGGCCGCGAGGGCCGCGAAACACGCTGCGGCGAGGGACAGGGATCGGGCGGTAGCGCCGAATTTCATCGATATGGCTCCTGGTGGAATTTCCTCTCGGGAAAACTGCCCAGCCCCGGCAAACTGTCGAGGCCATGAAGCCGGCTTTTCCCCCTTTTCCCGCGTAAGCGGACAGGCGTCAGCCACTGGTGGCGGAAGGCGTCGGGGCGCTTGACGGCCCCTCCCGGCGATCCGCCCGTGGCAGTAGCGCCTCGGCGGTCGCAGGCCGTCTTTGACGATTTCGTCTGCTTCCGACACTCGGGAATTTCCTTGCCACCAATGGTGATCGTCAGCGCGTAAGGCCGGCCGGTCCAAATCTGCGGACCATCGGCGTCGCCGGGAACCGTGTAGCTCTGACCTCGATCCCTTTGCGCCTGAACAGACGATTGCCGCCGGCATCGTAGGATTTTACCCAGGTGCCATCCATTTCGCTGGTGAAGACTACCGGACCTGATGCTTCGGGTCCCGTGCGCTGTGCCGGTGCGGCTGAGGGCTTTTCGGCACAGTTTGTGGCCAGCTGTTCGCTGTCGTCGCGCAGCGGCGCCGGTCCCAGCCCCGGGGCGAAATAGCTGGGTAGAAGGCAAATATTCCGGCGAGCAGCAGTACCGCGGCGAACAGTGCGAACCAGGCGAGCGCGCGGCCCGGCACCCGCGCCGGATCGCCGGGTTGGAAATTGGCGGGTGTGCCCGCGCGTTGGCTGCCCTTGGCCAGCTCTCCGCGGACTTGATCGATGATCTCCTGCTCGTCCAGGCCCAGCAGACGTGCGTAGGTACGCGAGAAGCGGTCCGCATAGGTTCGCGCCGGAAGATCGGAGAGCGAGCCCTCCTCGATCGTCACCAGATGGCGCTGGGGAATGCGGGTCTCCGCTGCAACCCGGGCGAGATCGAGCCCGGCCGCCTCGCGTGCGCCTTTCAGCCGCGCACCCACGCCGGCCGATGGTTCGTCCAGTTCAGTTCCGAATGGTTCTTCTTCGCTCATGCGATCCCCGATTTGCGACCCCGCAGCGCTTGTCGCCTGCTTGTGGCAGCGTGAAAGCGACGGCGACGTGCCACTGTCAAGCTACCCCCCGTAACACATCACCGGCGTCCCGACGAATTGTGAAGGAAACGCGACGAAATCCGGGCATGATGGTTCCCGGCTAGTCGGTCTCGATCTCGCGCTCGGTCGCCCAGGCCTGCAAGGCCGTACGCATGTCCGGCGGGGGACCGCGAGCCAGCGCTGCATCTGCTCGGTGAGTTCGTCGAGATCGACTTTTCGCACCAGTTCCTTGATCGGACCCACCGCCGCGGGTGTGATCGAAAAGCGGCGTAACCTATGCCCATCAGCGCCAGGGCCTCCAGCCTGCGGCCGCCCATTTCACCACAGACCCCTATCCTGACAGGATTGCCGACCAGCTGCCGTGATCCGCGCGAGAATCGCAGGATCGAGGACTGAGCCAGTCGTAACGTTCGGCGAGTTTGGGATTGGCGCGGTCGGCGGCGAAGAGGAACTGCGTCAGGTCGTTCGTTCCGACCGAAATGAACGAAAGCCGCGGCAGCATCTTTTCGAGCACCTCGGCAAGCGAAGGCACTTCGAGCATGCAGCCAATTCGATCGCTTCCGGCATTTGCTTTCGCCGTTCGCGGAGGAATTGGACCTGCTCTTCAAATACCTCCTTTGCTGCGTCGAACTCCCACGGTTCGGCAACCATCGGGAACATCACGGAAAGCTGGTTTCCCGTGGCGGCTTCGAGCAGCGCCCTCGCCTGCGCCTTAAGAAACCCTTCTCGCTCAAGCGAAAGGCGCAAGGCACGCCAGCCCATCGCGGGGTTTTCGTCGTGTTCGGCAGTATCAGTATCGAGATAGGGAACCGCCTTGTCGCCGCCGATATCGACCGTGCGAAAGATCACTGGCTTATCGTCCGCCGCATCGAGCACGTCGCGGTACAGGCGCATCTGCCGTTCGCGCGCGGCAGGGTCGAAGACACGAGAAACTGGAATTCAGTCCGAAACAGGCCGATCCCGTCTGCCCCGGTCATTGAAGCGCACTGATATCGTCGCGCAGACCCGCATTCATCATCACGGTGATGCGCGTGCCATCTCGGGTGAATGGCTCGACATCACGCAATTCCGCATAGGGCCTGCTGCGCGCGCGATTTGGCGAAGCGCGCATCGAAAGCTTCGAGAAGTGTCGCCGGGCCGCAACGTGACCGTACCCTTGTCGGCATCGAGCAGCACCTCGTCCCCTTCGGACACGCGGGAACGCACTCTAGGCACGCGGCCGAGCACGGGAATGCCCATCGCCCGTGCAACGATCACCACATGCGCGGTAAGCGAACCTTCCTCCAGCACCACGCCCTTGAGGCGGCGGCGGTCGTATTCGAGTAGTTCAGCGGGGCCGAGATTGCGCGCGAAGAGAATGGTGTCGCGACGCAGGCCTTGCGTCGCCGCCGTACCAGCTGACCCGACACAATTCGCAGCAGACGGTTCGACAGGTCTTCGAGATCATGCATCCGGTCTGCAGCAGCGGATCGTCGATCTCGCGCATGCGCATGCGGGTGCGCTGCTGCACGCGCTCGATCGCGGCTTCGGCGGTCAGTCCGCTGTCGATCGCCTCGTTGATCCGGCGGCTCCAGCCTTCGTCGTAGGCGAACATCTTGTAGGTCTCGAGCACCTCGTCATGCTCGCCGCCCTTGCCGAATTCAGGCTCGCTTGCCATTGCGTCGATCTGGTCGCGCATCTTGTCGAAGGCGCGATATACCCGCTGGCGCTCGGCCTCGATGTCCTCGGCCACGACCTGGTCGATCTCGACCCGCGGCTGGTGGAACACCGCCTGTCCGGCTGCCAGCCCCTTGACTAGGGTCAGCCCTTCGATCACCTCGGTTTCGGTGCGCGCCTCGTCGAGCTGATCGGTTCTTCGTCGTCGACCAGTTCCTTGTGCGCGATCAGTTCGGACAGCACCATTGCAGTGGTCTGCAGCGCCTCGATCTCGACATCCTCGTAGCGGCGCGGATCGACATGCTGGACGCACAGGACGCCGACGGCACGTTCGCGATAGACGATCGGAACACCGGCGAAGGAATGGAACCTTTCCTCGCCCGTTTCGGGACGATAGGCGAAATCGGGATGGGCCTTCGCTTCGGCCAGGTTCAGGGTTTCGACATTGTTCGCGATCGTGCCGGTCAGGCCTTCGCCGACGGCCAGGCGGGTAACATGGACCGCTTCGGCATTGAGCCGCGGGTCGCAACAGCTCGAGATCGCCGTCGCGCAGCAGGTAGATCGAGCAAACTTCGCTCGACAGGCTTTCGGCGATGATCTCGACCACCTGGTCGAGCTTGTGCTGGGCATGGGTGCGCGCGGCCATCACCTCGTGCAGGCGGGTGAGAATCTGACGGGCGGAGGCTGCGGCGGTCATCGCCCGGCCTATAGCAAATAAGTGCGCATGCGGAAGCGGGGTACGCCTCCCCGCCCCGCATTCGCCTGGCTCAGGAGGAAGCGAGTTCCTCCTTTATCCTGAGTTTCTGCTTCTTGATCTGTCGTATCATCGAGATGTCGGGCGCCGGGCGGCATTGCTCCTCGTGCAGGCGGGCCTCGAGCCCGGCATGCTTGGCCTTGAGGGCGTCGACATGGGATGACTGCATCAGATGGTCTCCTTGACGGTTGCGTACCCAGGAGCGAACTCGTGGCTTTCGCGGCACGGGCCGCAGATCCTATCAAACCACAGGATTGCGAATTTACAAAGCTCCACACTGCGGGCATGCGACCGGACGGTTCAGAGGAACGTCTTACGGGGAAGTCGGTTGAACGAGCAGGAGCTTCGCAAAAGGCTGGAACTGCTCCGCAGCGAACATCGCGATCTCGACGTCGCGATCGTGGCGCTGACCGAGGCAGGCGATCGCCAGGGTTTCGTCGACCAGCTGCAAATGGCGCGGCTCAAGAAACGCAAACTTGTCCTCAAGGACCGGATCGCGGCGATCGAGGATGTCCTTCTGCCCGACATCATCGCCTGAAGGATACATATTTCCAAGGACTTGCATCGTCCGGCGTGCCGTCGCGGGACAAGCATGGTTAAGGCGCTGGAAGGATCGGGCCGATCGGCTTATTCGTTTCGTCATGGCACGGCGCGACATCAACGAAGAAATCATCGAAGACCTCTATGCGGAGGCGCTCCTGCTTGCGGATGTCGCACGCGCAGCATTCGATCTGAGGCCCGTGGAGAAGTTCGGCGAGTTCGAGGATCTGGCCCGGGTAGCGTTGTCGATCGAAGGGCTCCGCACCACGACACGGCTGATGCATGTTCTCGCCTGGCTGCTCAATCAGCGCGCCTTTCTGGCGGGCGAGCTGTCGGAACCGCAATTGCGCCGATGCGGCGCTCTGCCCGAGGAACGCGAAGCCGATCCCGACAATCTGGCGCGGCTCGAACCCGAGACCTGTGCGCTCATCGGGGAAAGCGAGCGGCTCCATGCGCGAGTCGCGCAGGCTCGACCGGGACTGGCGCCGTGCGGTCAACGACGACACGCCGGTCCATTCGCTCCACGGGCGTCTGGCGCAGGCTTTCGGGGCGGGCTGATCAGGCGGCGGCGAGCGCTTGCGCATAGCGGGCGAGCCGCGCGGTCCGAACCTCTTCGGTCATATGCGGCCGGAAACTGCTCGCACCGCCGCGCATGGCCCGCACCGCCGACTCCAGATCGAGATGCATGCCGGATCCGACCGCGGCAAGGATAGCCGCGCCGAGCGCCGTGGTCTCGATGAAGGCCGGACGCTCGACTTCGAGATCGAGCACGTCGGCGAGATCCTGCGCCATCCAGTCGTTGGCGCTCATTCCGCCATCGATCCGCAGGCGCGTCCAGGCTGCGCCATCCGCCGCGAAGGCCGCAGCCAGATCGTGCGTCTGATGCGCCATGGCCTCGAGTGCGGCCCGCGCGATCTGCGCTCTCCCGCTGGCGAAGCTCAGACCCGAAATCACGCCGCGCGCTCCGGGCTTCCAATGCGGCGCGCCCAGGCCGGCCAGCGCCGGGACGATGACGACTTCTCCGCTGTCGTCGATCGATCGCGCAAGTTCTTCGGTTTCCGCTGCGCATCCAATCAGACCGAGCTGGTCGCGAAGATATTGGACGAGGCTTCCGGCGACGAAGCAGGCGCCTTCGATGGCATAGGTGCGCACCCCGTCTTGCTGGCACAGGATGGTGCCGAGCAGACGGTTGGCGGAGCGCGGGATATTCCGGCCCTTGTTGGTCAGCACGAAAGCGCCGGTGCCGTATGTTGCCTTGGTATCGCCGAATTCCAGGCAGCCCTGGCCGATAGTCGCCGATTGCTGATCGCCTGCCATACCGCAGATCGGGATCGCCGCGACCGAGCCGATCCGCGGCACAGGTGGCGAGCGCGCCATGGGTGTCGACCACCTGCGGCAGGCAAGCTTGAGGCACCCCCAGCAGGTCGCACAGCCCCTGATCGAAATCCGGCCCGTCGAGAGCGAGCAGCAGGGAACGGCTGGCGTTGCTCGCGTCGGTCAGGTGCGCCCCGCCCGAGAGCTTGTAGACGAGCCAGCTTTCGACCGTACCGAATGCCAGCCTGCCGCGCTCCGCGGCGCTTCGAACCTCTTCGCAATGATCGAGCAGCCAGCGCATCTTGGTGCCCGAAAAATAGGGATCGAGCAGCAGCCCGGTGCGCTGCTGCACCTCCGCCTCGTGCCCGCGCGCCTTGAGCGCGGCACATAGGTCCGCGGTTCGCCGGTCCTGCCAGACGATGGCACGCGACAAGGGTTCACCCGTAGCCCGATCCCACGCCACCACGGTCTCGCGCTGGTTGGTGATCCCGATCGCGGCGATCCCCGCGATGCCTTGCCGGGTTACTTCGCGCGCGCATGCCAGCGTCTTCGTCCAGATCTCCGCAGCGTCGTGTTCGACCCAGCCGGGCCGCGGATAATGCTGTTCCAGTTCAGCTTGCGCAATTCCTTCCATCCGCCCCGCAGCGTCGAATACCATCGCCCGCGTCGAAGTGGTTCCGGCATCGAGTACGAGGATACGGTAGGACATGCTCTCTCCCTTGCACGCGCGACGGGTGACATGCGCCACTCGGTCCCCCATATGCAAGGGCATGGCAGGCCCTCCCCCCAAGCCCTGGCCCACGGGCAAGGCGATGCAACTCGAACCGCTGGTGCGCCGTGTGCTCGCGCCCAATCCCTCGCCCTATACCTATACCGGGACGCAGACCTATATCGTCGGGCTCGGTGCCGGCTGCGCGGTGATCGATCCGGGACCCGACGAGGACGAGCACCTGTCGGCGCTCGATGCCGCGATCGGTGAAGAACACGTCTGCGCGATCATGTGCACGCATACCCACCGCGACCATTCGCCGGCGGCAAAGACGCTTGCCGCGCGCACGGGCGCGCCGATCGTCGGCTGCGCTCCGCTGGTGCTCGACGATACCGGCCCACGCGCCGATGCCAGTTTCGACCGCAGCTACGCCCCCGACCGGGTGATGGAGGATGGCGAGGCGATGACCGGCCCCGGCTGGACGCTGACCGCGGTCGCCACGCCGGGGCACGTCTCCAATCACCTGTGCTTCGCACTGGAGGAGAGCGGCGCCTTGTTTACCGGCGATCACGTGATGGGCTGGTCGACCAGCGTCGTCGTCCCGCCCGACGGCGACATGGGCCAGTATATGCGCAGCCTCGACAGGCTCCAGTCGCGCGAAGACCGGGTCTATTATCCCGCGCATGGCGAGGCGATCGAAAATCCCCGCCAATTGGTCCGCGGAATGATCGGTCATCGCCGCCAGCGCGAGAACCAGATCCTCCGTCTACTGGGCGAAGAACCTCGCCGGGCAGAGGATTTCGTGTTGCGGATGTACAAGGGTCTCGACGAACGGCTGCACGGCGCGGCCCGGATGTCGGTAACCGCGCATCTCATTGATCTGGAACGCCGTGGGCGCGTCGCCCGTTCGGGCGATGTATGGCAGACGACCTGAAGACCCGCCCCCCCGCAACCCTGGAAGAGCCGGTCGGGCGCGAGCAACCGCTGGCCCGCATGCAGGCGGTTCCATGGCTGATCGTGATCGCGCTGCTGGCGGCCGTCGCATGGCTCGGCTGGCGCGCCTTCCTGTACTCGGAAGAGGGCGACCCGGTCGGCAGCGCCATGCTGGCGTTCGAGAAGCAGAACTCGCTGACGGTCTTTTCCAGCAGGTTCGAGGTCGTCGCCGAAAGCGAGGACCGGCGCGGCATCATGGGCATCGACCTGATCAAGAGCCGCCAGGCTGCCATCATACCGGCCACGGTCGAATATCGGCTCGACCTGTCCTCGATGGACCGCGACCGCTTCCGCTGGGACGATGCGAGCGACACGCTCGACGTGATCTTGCCACCGCTGCGCATCTCGCGCCCCAATCTCGACGAAGGCGCGCAGAAGACCTTTACCGAAGGCAGCTATGTCAGCCGCGACGCCAGCGCGGACCTGGCGCGCAACAACTCGCTTCAGGCCGAGCGCAAGGCTGCGGAATTCGCCAAGAATCCGGAGGTGCTGGCGCTCGCGCGGCAGGCGGCCAAGCAGGCGGTGCGACAGAACCTCGCCATTCCGCTGCAGGTCGCGGGATACGGCGACGTAACGGTCGATGTGCGGTTCGACGGGGAAAACGCGGCAGAGTAGGATCCATGGGCGATTGACTGCCCCTCGCACGTCGCAGTAGAATCCATTCACGAATTCAATGGTCGCACGATTCTGGGAAGGATTTCGACCATGGCCACCGTCGTCGCGCCGACGAATTCGTCAACCAGGGGCAACACGCGTTTCTTTATCGTCATGGCCTTCGCCATGGCGAGCGTCATCGTTGCGGGCTTCTCGCTCAACCTCGCGACGGGGCGATCGAGTTTCGCCGTGCCACTGCCCTACCATGTCCATGCGGTCATCTTCATGGGCTGGGTCGCGCTCTTTCTCGCGCAGCACGTAACCGCCTCGACCGGCAACTGGGCGCTCCACCGGTCGCTCGGGAAGCTGGCCTATGTCTGGATTCCGGCGATGGTCCTGGCCGGCTGCACGATCATGGTCGTCGTTGCGCGCAGGAACGGCGGACCATTCTTCTTCGACATGAACGAATTTCTGGTCAGCAATCTCATGCTGCTCGTGTGCTTTGGAGGGCTGGCGCTGTGGGCGCTTCGGCGGCAACGCTACCAGGGCTGGCACAGAAGGCTGATGCTGGTGGCGATGGCGATTCTCACGGGGCCGGGCTACGGGCGGCTGCTGCCCACACCGCTGCTCATGCCCTATGCATGGACAGCGCTCTTCTTCGTCACCCTGATTCTTCCAGCCATCGCCATGATCGCCGACAAGCGGAAGCTGGGCCGCGTGCATCCGGCCTATTGGTGGGGCATGGGCATCTATGTAGCGACCTTCGCAGGTTCGATGCTGCTGGCCTATTCGCCGATCGGATACGCCGTGACCGATTGGGTGGTGGCGGGCACGCCCGGGGCGCAGCGTCCGATGGAAGCCTTCCTTCCGCCCGGCTTCTCGATGTAGCGGAACGCCCTCGCCTTCCCGCCCGTTCGGGTTATAGAGGCGCGAACGAGGGCGCCGACAGGACGGATTGATGACTGCACACGACACCAGACTTCCCACCGGCGACGATCTGCTCGCCGAGATCGACCGGCTGCGCAAGGAGCGCAACGCGATCATCCTCGCGCATTACTATCAGACCGCCGATATCCAGGATCTCGCCGATTTCGTCGGCGACAGTCTCGAACTGAGCCGCAAGGCGGCCGATACCGATGCCGATGTGATCGTCTTCTGCGGGGTCAAGTTCATGGCCGACACCGCCAAGATCCTGAGCCCGGAAAAGATCGTCGTCCTGCCCGACATGGATGCCGGATGCAGTCTCGAGGATTCGTGCCCGCCCGAAAAGTTCAAGGCCTTCCGCGCGGCGCACCCCGATCACATCGCGCTGACCTACATCAATTGCTCGACCGAGGTGAAGGCGCTCAGCGACATCATCGTCACCAGTTCGAGCGCCGAGACGATCATCAGCCAGATCCCCGAGGACCAGAAGATCATCTTCGGTCCCGACCGGCACCTCGGCGGCTATCTCTCGCGCAAGTTCGGCCGCGAGATGCTGTTGTGGCCGGGGGTCTGCATCGTCCACGAAGCCTTCAGCGAGACCGAACTGCTCAAGCTCAAGCAGCAATATCCGGGCGCGCCAGTCGCCGCGCATCCCGAATGCCCGCCGGCGATCATCGACCACGCCGACTACGTCGGTTCGACCAGCGGCATATTGCAGTTCGCGCAGACCTTCGAAGGCGACACGCTGATCGTCGCCACCGAACCGCACATCATCCACCAGATGGAAAAGGCGCTGCCCGAAAAGACCTTCATCGGCGCACCGGGGGCCGACGGAAACTGCAGCTGCAATATCTGCCCCTACATGGCCTTGAACACGATGGAAAAGCTCTATGCCTGCCTGCGCGATCTCGAGCCGCGGATCGAGATCGAGGAAGGCCTGCGCCTCAAAGCCAAGCAGAGCCTCGACCGGATGCTCGAAATGGCCAGCGGGACGATCGGCAAGGGCGATCTGGGAAAGATCTGAACCACCAGCATAAAGACATTCGGAGACTATGATGGTTGCACGTTTCGCCCTCGCCAGTGCGCTGGCGCTCAGCGCCTTTCCCCTCGCCGCGCAGGACACCGATGCCGAGGATCCCTATCTCTGGCTCGAGGAGATCCAGGGCGAGAAGGCGCTGGCACAGGTCGACGAATGGAACGCCGATACCGAGGCGGTGCTGACCGCCGCACCCGAATATCCCATCGCCAAGGCCTGGGCGAAGCAGATCCTCGACGACGACCGGCAGATCGCCATGCCGACCGCGATCTATGGCGATCGAGTCGCCAATCTGTGGCGCGATGCCGATAATCCCCGCGGGATCTGGCGCACCGCCAGCCTCGACGCCTATGTCGCGGGCAAGCCCGAATGGCGCACGCTGATCGATGTCGACAAGCTCGGCGAGGAGGAAGGTCAGAGCTGGGTTTGGCACGGCGCCGACTGCCTCGCTCCCGACTTCGTCCGCTGCCTCGTTTCGCTCAGCCCCGGCGGCACCGATGCCGATGTCGTGCGCGAATTCGACATCCCCAGCGGCCGGTTCGTCGAAGGTGGCTTCACTCTCCCCCAGGCGAAATCCAACGTCGCCTGGTTCGACGCGAACACCTTGCTGGTCGGCACCGACGAGGGCGAAGGATCGTTGACCGAATCGGGCTACCCCCGTCTCGTCAAGCTGTGGAAACGCGGCAGCGGTTTCGCTTCTGCCCGGCAGATCGCCGAGGGCGAGCCCGCCGATGTGAGCATCGGCGGCTTCTCGATCCTCGACGGCGAGACGCGCTGGCGCTTCGTCAACCGCAGCCCGAGCTTCTGGACCAACCGCACCGAGCTGGTGAAGGACGACGGCAGCACCGTGCCGCTGCCCCTGCCCGAGGATGCCGAATTCGAAGCGGTGCTCGGCGGACGGGTCATCGCCAAGCTCAATTCCCCGCTCGCCATCGGACCCGAAACCGGCACCGGAACGGGCGCCGGGACCGCCGAGGCCGGCTCGCTGGTCGCGTGGTCGCTCGAGGATGCGCTCGCCGGGCGATCGCCCGATCCGCAGATCGTCTTCCGCCCGAGCGCGACGCAGGCAGTGGAAGAGGTCGCTTCGTCGGAGAACCGCCTGTGGGTCAAGGTGCTCGACGACGTGTCGGGCAAGCTGATCGAACTGGCCCCCGCCGGCGGCGCCTGGAATGTCCGCGAGATGGATCTGCCCGGCAACAGCACGATCCAGATCGCCGAGACCAGCAGCACCGGCGACACCGCCTTCGTCACGGTCGAGAGCATGCTCGCTCCGCCAACTCTCTACGCCGTGCCGAGCGAGGGCGAAGCGGTTGCCATCGCCAGCGAACCGGCGCAGTTCGATTCGTCGAAATTCGCGGTCGAGCAGAAGTTCGCCACTTCCAAGGATGGCACCAGGGTCCCCTATTATCTCGTCCGGCCCAAGGGTGCCGAGGGACCGCTGCCCACGCTGATCCATGCCTATGGCGGCTTTCGCGCGGCGCAAACGCCCAAATATCTCACCGCCGAACCCTATCGCAGCGGCCCGCTGTCGCTGTTCTGGCTCGAGAGCGGCAATGCCTACGTCCTCGCCAATATTCGCGGAGGGGGCGAATACGGGCCGCGATGGCACGAGGATGCGCTGCGCGAAAAACGTCAGAACAGCTTCGACGATTTTCATGCCGTGGCCGAGGATCTGATTAGCGACCGGCTCGCCGAACCCGGCCACATCGCGGCATCGGGCCGCTCGAACGGCGGCGTGCTGGTGGGCGCGGTCGCCAACCAGCGCCCCGACCTCTACGGCGCGATCATCAGCGGCAGCCCGCTGATCGACATGCGCCGCTACAACAAGCTGCTCGCAGGGGCTTCGTGGATGGCCGAATACGGCAATCCCGACGTACCCGAGGACTGGGCCTTCATGCGCGCCTGGTCGCCCTACCAGAACATGCGCGACGTCGCCGATGCGCCCGCCACCTTCTATTATCTTTCGACCCTCGACGATCGGGTGCACCCGGGCCATGCGCGCAAGGCCGCAGCCAAGCACGAGGCATTCGGCCAAACCTTCTACTTCCACGAATATCGCGAAGGCGGCCATTCGGTGGGCGCCGACCACGAGGAAGATGCGAAACGCGCCGCCTTGCTGCTCGCCTTTCTGAATCGCGAGATCGGGAGCGGAGCCGAATAATCGCCCGGGCGGCAGTGCGGGGGCACCGGTGGGCATCCGGCGCGTTGTCTCCCTGTCAGGAACTGCAGAAAGCACGCATTTGGCTGTAAACGGTTCTTCGAGGGGCATGACCGACTGGCCGATCGATCCGATGGTGGCCCCTGACCGGGCGCAATCGGCAAACGGCTGCGCTGCCGCGGGTCTGGTGCGCGGCGCATGATCCAGCGGCTCGACAAGATCTGGCGCGACGTGAACGCCAGCTACTGGTTCCTGCCCGCGCTGTTCGCGATCGCCGCGCTTTCGCTGGCGATGTTCACCATCTGGCTCGATCGGATCGGCTGGGCGGACTTCCTTTCCGATGTTCCGTCGCTTCAGCCCGCACGGCCCGACGGGGCCAGCAATATGCTCACCGTCATCGCCGGGACGATGATGGGGGTCGCCTCGACGGTGTTCTCGATCACCATCGCCGCAGTCGCCTATGCGAGCGGCAATTACGGCCCGCGGCTGCTGACCAATTTCATGGAGGATCGCGGCAACCAGTACAGCCTCGCGACCTTCATCGGCACGTTTACCTATGCCATCACCGTCCTGCGCACCGTCCGCGCGGAAGACGAGGCCCCGGCCAATCTGGCCGATGCCGTCGCAATTCGCTGCCCGGTTTCGTGCCGCAGCTTTCGCTGCTGGTGGCTTTCGCCCTGATGGGCCTTTCGGTCGCGGTGCTGGTCTATTTCCTCAACCACATCCCGGCATCGATCCGCATCAATTCGGTGCTCAAGGGCATCGGCGCGCGGCTGCTCGACGAAATCGCCGACCGCTTTCCCGATCCGAACAGGGGCGAGAAGGCCGCGGTGGTGGCGGGGGGCGAGCCCATCCGCGCCCATGCCACGGGCTATATCCAGGCCATCGCCTTCGCGCGGCTCGAACGGATCGCCGCGCGCGAGAACGGCATGCTCAAGCTGGCGGTGCGCACCGGCGACTTCGTCCACCCGCTGGTCACGATCGCCCATTGGTCGGACCTCGACATCACCGCCGACTGCCCCGACGCCGAAGTGCGCGAATGTTTCACGCTCGGTAGCAGCCGCACGCCGAGCCAGGACATGCTGTTCCTGATCGACGAGCTGGTCGAGATCGGCCTGCGCGCGCTTTCCCCCGGGATCAACGACCCCTTCACCGCCGTGACGGCGGTCCACTGGCTCGGCGCGGCCACCGCCGAACTGGGTCGCCGCAATCTTGCCCGCAGCTATGCCGGCGAAGGCGAGGATCCGCATCTCTACGTGCTCGACGATGATTTCGACCATTTCGTCGCGCGCGGTTTCGGGGCGCTGCGCAGCGGGCTCGCGACCAATCGCATCGCTGCGCTGGAAGCCTTCAACGCGCTGATCGACGCAGCCTCGACGCTCGACGACGAGACCCGCCGCGAAACGATCCTGCGCGAAGGCGAGGCGCTGGCGCAGCAGGCGAACGAACATCTCGTCGGGCCCGAACTCGAACTGGTCGGTGCGCGCTACCAACGCTTCCTGCAGGCGCTCGAGCGCTAGGCCCGTAGCGGCGGCGCGCTCCGCGCCAGCAGCAGCGCGACCGCGACCAGCGCCATGCCGAGGATGTCGAGCGGCGACAGCATCTCGCCGAAGGCCAGCCATCCGACCACCGCCGCGATCGCGGGCTGGGTGAGCAGGGCCATACCGATGATCAGCGGCGGGAAATTGCGCAGCGAATAGACCAGCAGCCCCTGGCCGACGAGCTGGCTGGACACCGCCAGCAGTCAGCCACCGGCGCCCAGTCCGGCCGCGCCGGGCCAGACCGGCTCGCCCAGCACCAGCGCCAGCCCGAGCAGCACCGGCGCGGCCGCGAGGCAGACCAGCAACAGCACGCTCCACGCGCCGAGCGAGGCCCGCGCGCGCTGCGCCGGAAGCAGATAGAAGGCGTAGAACACCCCCGCGAGAAGGCAGAACAGATCGCCCGCCGAGATTCGCCGCCGAAATGTCGAGGCTGCGACCGAGCAGGATGCCCGCCCCCAGCAGCGCCGCGCCGATCCCGAGCCCTCGCGCCGCGAGGGCGCCCGGCGCAGTGCCACAAGCCCCCAGATCATCAGGATGAGACTGCCCGAATTGCCGAACAGGACCGAATTTCCCAGCCGCGTGCGTTCTGATCCCGACATGCCAGCTGGCGATGTCGAGCGCGAAGAACACGCCCGCCATCGCCACCAGCAGCGCCAGCCGCTTGTCCAGCGGGCCGGGACTCCGCCCGCGCCAGGCGAGCAGCGCGATCAGCGGGATCGGCAGCGCCAGCCGCCAGAAGCCGGCCGAGACCGGCCCGGTGTCGGCCAGCCGCACCAGCCAAGGGCCGAGCGACAGGGCGAGGTTGCCGCCGAGCAAGGCGGCAAAGTGCCAAGCACTTGCCTGAAAGCCATTCTTGCCCGTTGCCGCGGTTGCGCTCGACCATTGCCCGGCCCTAGCTCACTGCCCGTGGCGCGCCAGCAAAAAGGATCTGCCCGCATGCATGACACTCTCTTCCAGCCGCTGACCATGGGCGCTCTCGAGGCCAGCAACCGGATCTTCATGGCCCCGCTGACGCGCGGCCGGTCGACCCAGCCGGGTTCGGTCCCCAACGCGATGATGGCGACTTATTACCGTCAGCGCGCCGGCGCCGGGCTGATCATCAGCGAAGCGACCGGGATCAGCGTCGAAGGCCTCGGCTGGCCCGCCGCACCGGGCATCTGGAGCGAGGAACAGGTCGAAGGCTGGAAGCTGACTACCGAGGCGGTGCACGAGGAAGGCGGGCTGATCGTGCTCCAGATGTGGCACATGGGGCGGCTGGTCCATCCGTTGTTCCTCGGCGGCAAGCCGCCGGTCTCGGCCAGCGCGACCGACCGCGCCGGGCCATGCCCATACCTTCGAGGGGCGCAAGGACTACGAACAGGCGCGCGCGCTCGGCATCGAAGAGATCGCGCGCGTGGTCGAGGATTACCGCCACGCCGCCGAAAATGCGAAAAAGGCGGGCTTCGACGGCGTCCAGCTGCACGGCGCGAATGGCTATCTGGTCGACCAGTTCCTGCGCGACGGCACCAATCTGCGCGAAGACGAATACGGCGGCTCGCCCGAGAACCGTACGCGCTTCCTGCGCGAGGTTCTGACCGCGCTGACCGACGTCTGGGGGGCCGACCGGGTCGGTGTCCGCCTGTCGCCCAACGGCGAGACGCAGGGCTGCGACGACAGCGATCCGCCGGCGACCTTCGGCGCGGCAGCCAGGGTGGTCGAAGAGCTCGGCCTGGCGTTCCTCGAGCTGCGCGAACCGGGCCCCGAAGGCACTTTCGGAGCGACCGAAGTGCCCAAGCAAAGCCCGCTGATCCGCCAGCTCTATTCGGGGCCGCTGGTGCTCAACAGCGATTACACCCCCGAAGGCGCGGTTGCCGACCTCGATGCCGGGCGTTGCGATGCGGTCAGCTGGGGGCGCGATTTCATCTCCAATCCCGACCTGCCCGAGCGCTTCCGGCTGGGCGCGCCGCTGCAACCCAACGTCGATGTCCCGCGCAGCTGGTACGGCCAGGGTCCGCAGGGCTATATCGATTATCCGGCGCTCGGCGAACCGGCGCGCTTCGCAGCCGGCTGATCGCCACCGGCTCGGGTCAGTCCTCGCCGCCGGTTGGTGCAGGTTCGACCGGGGGCGTGGATCGGGCAGCGGCGCGGCACCCGCTTCGCCTGCTCCGTCGGCGTCGCCGCCGGCATCGGTAGCCGGGGCGGCGGGGCCGGCTTCGCGGCCCGGTTCACCCGATGCGGCGGTCGCGTCGAGCGGCGGCGATTGCGAACGCAGCGTGTCGAGCGGGAGCATCGCGTCGCTGATCGTCCCGCCGAGCACTTCGCCTTTGGCGCTGCGTTCGGCCTCGGCCGCGCTGTCTTGCGCGGGCGTTTCGCCCCGACAGGCGGCGAGCGCGACGAGGGCAAGGGCGGCGGCGGCGAAGCGGATGGTCATGGCAGGGCGCGGGTCTTTCCTTCGAGCGCCCCGAGGAAATCGTCGAAGCGCGCTCGCAATGCCTCATCGAAGGCTGCAGGCGCAAGCGCGATTCCGAGCCGTTCGAGACTGGTGACGCCGAACTCGGTCGATCCCGCAGGGGACGATCCCCCCGAAATGCGACAGATCGGGTGCGAGGTTGACCGAAAATCCGTGCATCGTCACCCATCGCCGCACGCGCACGCCGATCGCCCCGATCTTCGCCTCGGCCCCGTCGACATCGCGCGTCCAGATGCCGACCCGTCCCTCGGCGCGCCAGCATTCGACCCCCAGATCGCCCAGCGTCGCGATGACCCACCCCTCGAGCGAGTGGACGAAGCAGCGCACGTCGCGCCCCCGCCGACCCAGATCGAGCATGACGTAGCCGACCCGCTGACCCGGCCCGTGATAGGTGTAGCGACCGCCGCGCCCGGCCTCGACCACCTCGAAGCGCGGATCGAGCAATTCGGCCCCGTCGGCGCTGGTCCCGGCGGTATAGACCGGCGGGTGTTCGAGCAGCCAGACCATCTCGCGCGCGTCGCCCCCGGCGATCGCGGCATTGCGCGCGTCATCGCGGCGAGCGCCTCGCGATAGGCGATCCGGCCGCTCTCGGCGCGCCATTCGACGGTTTCGGCAGGCTGCTCGGACATGGGTGATTGCGTGGCGGCTGCCGAAGCGCTTATCAAGGGCGAAAGGGGAAGGATGCCAATGAAATTCGATCTCGACACCGCATGGAAAGATGCCACCGGGCTGCTGCGCCGCAATGCGGGACTGCTGGCGGTGATCGCCGGCGTGTTTTTCTTTCTCCCCTATGCCGCGATCACCATGGCGCTGCCCGAGATGGAGGCGCTCGGACAAGCGGAAGCGAGCGGAAATGCCGATGCCATGATGGCGGCGGTGACGGAGCTCTACACATCCTATTGGTGGGCCTTCCTGATCCTCACCGTGGTACAGGGGATCGGCCTGCTGGCGATGCTGGCGCTGGTCAGGAGGCGGGCCAATCCCACGGTCGGGGAAGCGCTGGCTACCGGGGCGCGATCGGTCGCGAGCTACATCGGGGCGCAATTGCTCCAGACCGCGGCGCTGGTCCTGATCGCGGTGCTGCTGATCGGCGGCTTCGGGCTCGGCGGCCGGTCGCTGGCGTTCCTGGGCGCGCTGATCGCGATCGCCGGGATCGCCTATCTGCTGATCAAGCTCTCGCTCGTCGCCCCCGTGATCGCGATCGAGGGGGAACTCAACCCGGTCCGCGCACTGGCGCGCTCCTGGGTGCTGACCTCGGGCAACTCGCTGCGCCTGTTCGTGTTCTATCTGCTGCTGGGGCTCGCCTTCCTGGTCGTCTCGGCGGTGCTGTCGCTGGTGCTCGGACTGGGCTTCGCGCTTGGCGGCGAACAGGTGGCGCTGCTCGGCAATGCGATCGTTTCGGCGCTGACCAATGCCGCGGCGATCGTGCTGATGGTCTGTATCCTCGCCGCGGTACACACGCAGCTGACGCGGCTGGGCGAACGCGCGGCGGACCGGGCCGAAGGCTAGGCGCCTCCGTCCTTCCAGCCCCAGAAGAGCTGGCAGGGAAGCACGTTCCAGAATTCGAACCCGCTGTCGATACGGCGGAAATGGCGCGCCATGAAATCGCGCGCCCTGGCCGAAAATTGATAGACGAGGAACGCGCCGCCCGGGCGAATCACCTCGTAGGTCGCCTTGGCGATCGCCGGTCCGACGCCGTCGGGCAGCGTCGAGAAGGGCAGGCCCGACAGCACGTAGTCGGCCCCGTCGCGGCCGTGCGCAGCCACGATCTCGGCGACGTCCTCGGCCGATCCGAGCACCGCGTGGAAGCGGCTGTCGCGGAAATGCTTGCGCAGATAGTCGATATAGAGCGGATTGGTGTCGATCACGATCAGCGTGCCGTCGCGGCGCAGGCGATCGAGCACCGGCTGGCAGAAGGTCCCCACCCCCGGGCCGTATTCGACGAAGACCTCGCACCGCTCCCAGTCGACCGGGGCAAGCATCTTCTCGATCGTGAAGCGCGAGGAAGGGATGATCGAGCCGACCATTCGCGGATGTTCGAGGAAACCGCGAAAGAACACGCCCCACTGGCCGACCATTCGTGCCGCGCGATCCTTGAGCCTGCGACGCTCGATCACGCCAACCCCATGCTGTCCGGTCAAAATAGCTCGCCTTGTCCTTGCTCTTGCGGTGGCAACCGATCTGGCAGCCCCATTGCGCCATTGCAAGCCGTCCGACACCATCCTACCCGCAAAGGCGATGGCCGATAAGCCCCCCCCTGCTCCGCGCGCCGCCCCGCCTGGCGCCCCGGTCGCCGCTCCGCTTGCCCCCCCGCGGGCCACCCCGCCGACGCCGTCCGCGCGGAGGATTTCGCGCGGCCGCATGGCGTTGCTGTTCGCGGTCATGCTGACCACCGCCGCGGGCAACACCGCGATGCAATCGGTGATGCCCTCGATCGGCACCGAGCTGGGCGTCAACGACGTCTGGATCAGTCTCGCCTACAGCTGGTCGGCGCTGCTGTGGGTGATCTGCGCGCCGGTCTGGGCCGAGCGATCGGACCGCCGCGGGCGCAAGGCGATGATGGCGCTCGGCCTGTCGGGGTTCATCGCCAGCTTCGTGCTGTGCGGGCTGATGCTGTGGCTGGGCCTTTCGGGCGTGCTCACCGCCTTCTGGGCCTTGCTGCTGTTCGCCGTCGCGCGGAGCCTCTACGGCGGTTTCGGCAGCGCTGCGCCGCCCGCGGTGCAGGCCTATGTCGCCAGCCGTACGCCGCGCGCCGAACGCACGCAGGCGCTGTCGCTGATCGCCTCGAGCTTCGGGCTTGGCACGGTGATCGGCCCTGCGCTCGCCCCGCTCATGGTCCTGCCCTTCGTCGGCCTGACGGGGCCCTTCATCGTCTTCGCGCTGATCGGCATCGTCACCCTGGCGATGCTGCGGCTGCGTCTGCCCAACGACGAACCGCAGTTCGCCGCTCGGGGCGAGGCCTATGACGCCCCCTATGCCGGCGGCACCACCACCGCGCGCCGCGACGAGGATGCGGATCCGGGCGCCGACGAGGAGGAGGAGGAGGACGACGGACCGGCCGAACCGGGCAAGCTGCGCTGGTTCGAGCCGCGGCTGCGGCCGTGGGTCATCGCGGGCCTGCTCGGCGGCCACGCGCAGGCCATGGTGCTCGGCATCGCCGGCTTCCTGGTGCTCGACCGGCTCGGGCTGCGCGACGATCCGACCGCGGGCGCCGGACCGGTCGGCCTGGTGCTGATGGCCGGCGCGATCGCCACCCTGCTGGCGCAATGGGGGCTGATACCCGCGGCTCGACCTGGGGCCGCGCGCGGCCTCGCTCTCGGGCATCGCGATCGCCGCGGTGGGAACGGTCATTCTCGCCGTGGGGCAGGATCTCCACGCGATCGCGCTCGGCTATTCGATCGCCTCGCTCGGCTTCGGCCTGTTCCGCCCCGGCAACACCGCGGGAACCTCGCTCGCGGTGAGCCGCGCCGAACAGGGACAGGCTTCGGGCATCGTCGCCTCGGTGGCGGGAGCGAGCTTCATCTACGCGCCCGCGCTCGGCGTCTGGCTTTACGGCCATTCCGACTGGCTCGGCTTCGGACTGATCGTGACGCTCTGCCTGGTGGTGTTCTGTTTCGGCTGGATCTCGCTCCAGCCCGACCGGCTGCTGACCAGAGAGCGGCGCTAGAGGATTTCGAGCACGCGATCCTGCGGGCGGCACAATCGCACGCCCTTGTCGGTCTCGACCAGCGGCCGCTCGATCAGGATCGGATCCGCCGCCATCGCCGCCAGCACGCTATCCGCATCGGCATCGGGAAGGTTGCGCTCGACGGCATCGGTGCCGCGCAGCCGCAGGCCCTCGTTCGGCGAGATTCCCGCCTCGCGATAGAGCTGCGCTAGCTTCTGCGCGCTCGGCGGATCCTTCAGATATTCGACCACCGTCAGCTCGATGCCCGACAGGTTCTCCAGTATGGCGAGCGTCTTGCGCGACGTGCCGCATTTCGGATTGTGCCAGATCGTCGCTTTCATGGGTGTCTCCTGCTTGGGGATGGTCGGATTAGGCGAGGCTTGCGACCCGCGAAACCCCGGCTCGCGATTTTTCATCCAGACTGGACTTGCATCTGCGAATGTTTCGCAATAGCGAGCCTAGTGTAAATTGAGAATCATTCGCATTATTAGAAAGAACTTCATGAGGACTCGTCTTTTCCGCACCGCGCTTCTCGTCGGCACCGCCGCCATTTTCGCGGCGGCCCCCGCTCTGGCGGCCGAATCGGCCGAGGAGTACCGGCGCGACTATCTGCCCGGAAACATCGTCGTCACCGGCACCCTCGACGATGGCTACGGAACCGACGACGGATCGACCGGAACCAAAACCCCCACCCCGCTGATCGACGTCCCCCAGGCGGTCACGGTCATGACCGAGGACCAGCTGGAGGATCAGGCGATCACCCAGCTCAGCGAAGCGCTGCGCTATGTACCCGGGGTGTCGCAGGACACCGGCGAAGGCCATCGCGACGCGGCCTATATCCGCGGCCAGTCGAGCACCGCCGATTTCTACCTCGACGGTTTGCGCGACGATGCGCAATATTACCGATCGCTCTACAATGTCAGCCGGGTCGAGGTGCTCAAGGGCTCCAATGCGCTGATCTTCGGCCGGGGCGGCGGGGGCGGCATCATCAACCGCGTCAGCAAGACCGCCGGTTTCACCGGCACCGAACTGGGCTTTTCCGGATCGATCGACAGCTTCGGGGCCTTCGCGCTCGCCGCCGATCTCGAGCAGCCGCTGTCCGATGCCGTTTCCGCGCGGATCAACGCGACCTACGAGGAATTTGCCAACCATCGCGATTTCTACGAAGGCCGCTTCATCGGCGTTTCCCCCACCGCAACCGTCCGTCTCGGCGAGACAACCACGCTGACGGCAAGCTACACCTACGACGATGACGCACGGCTGACCGACCGCGGCAATCCCTCGCTCGACGACGGCGATCCGACAACGCTCGACGGCCCCCTGCGCGGCTACGATCGCACGCTCTTCGGCAGCCCCGATTTCAATCGCAACACCAATGTCGCACATATCGCCCGCGCGCGGATCGACCATGATTTCGGCCATGGGCTGCGCGCCAACGCCACCGCCCAGTTCGCCGATTACGACCTTCACTACGCCAATGTCGTGCCCACCGGCAGCGACGGCACCGCGGTCGATCTCGGAGGCTATACCAGCGGCACGCAGCGGCGGAACCTCATCGGTCAGGCCAATCTCGTCTGGGATGCGGATATGGGCGATATCGGCAGCACCTTACTCGCCGGCGTCGAGTTCGGCGACCAGGACACCGCTTCCCAGCGCACCGAGGTCGATTTCGGAGGCGGTGTCGAGGATATCACCGTGCCGCTCGCGCGAGTTCTGTCGCTACCTGCGGTCGCGGTCGGCGCACTGACCCGCTCGGGCACGTCGGACCTTTCGACCTTCTCCGCCTATGTACAGGAGCAGCTCGATTTCGGTCCGGTCCAGCTCGTCGCCGGCCTGCGCTTCGACCGCTTCGACCTCAGCGCCACCGATCTAGGCGACGGGAGCACCAACGCCCGGGTCGACGAGACCTGGAGCCCGCGATTGGGCGTCATCCTCAAGCCACAGGAAAGCCTGTCGCTCTACGCCAGCTATTCGACCAGCTTCCTCCCGCAGTCGGGAGACCAGTTCACGCGGCTGGGCAGCGGCGACGCGGTGCTCGATCCCGAACAGTTCGAAAATTACGAGCTTGGCGCCAAATGGGCGATCACGCCGCGGCTCTTCGCCACTGCCGCGCTGTTCCGCCTCGACCGCACCAACACCACCGCCGCCGATCCGGCCAATCCCGGTTTCGTGATCCTCACCGGTTCGAGCCGCGTCGAGGGCTTCGAGGCAAGCCTGGCGGGCGAGATCGTGCCGGGCTGGCAGGCCAGCCTCGGCTATACCTATCTCGACGGCCACATCCGCACCGATACCGAAGGCGCCGCCGCCGGCACGCCCTTGCAGCAGCTGCCCGAGCACCAGATCGCGCTTTGGAATCGCGTCGACCTGACGCCGCGCTTCGGGCTGGGCGCCGGGGTGGTCTATCAGGACGAACAGATCGCCAGCATCAGCGGCGAAGTCGTCCTGCCCGACTACTGGCGCGTCGACGCGGCGGCCTATTACGAACTCAGCGAACGGATCAGCCTGCAGCTCAACATCGAAAACCTCTTCGACGAGAGCTATTACCCCTCGGCGCACGGTGACAACAACATCCAGCCGGCCGAACCCTTCAGCGCGCGAATCGGGGTGCGGCTGACGCTCTGATCCCGTCGGATGCGGAGGCGATTTCCGCTTTCCTACAGGGGCGGCGATCGGGTAAACCGGTCGTCGCCCCTACCATGACGCGGGTCTTGCACGGGTCCTTTCCCATGAGGCCGCAGCCATCCGGCCGCGATTGCGTTTCGCCGCATCAGCCGTTGCAATTTGGTGTTCGGCTCGAAGCGCGCGAAGGCGTTTTGGTGTCACCTTCGTGTCAACTTTGCGGGGATGCGACGACGCGCGCAGCCTATTCTGGATCCGACAGCGCCGGCACCTCGCGCGCCGCATCCTCGGCACTGATCCCCGGCGGCGGCGCCGCGCTGATCCGCTCGCTCCGCTGCGCCACCCGGCCCGCCCGCTCGATCGCCCGCACCAGCCTCGGATAGACCCCGCAGCGGCACAGATTGGGAATGGCTGCGACGATCTCGGCCTCGGTCGGTGCGGCGTTCTTCGCCAACAGCGCGGCGGCCGCCATGACGATGCCGGGAGTGCAATAGCCGCACTGGATCGCCTGTTCGCCGACCATCGCCTGCTGCACCGGATGCGCACGGTCGCGGCTCAGCCCCTCGACCGTCGTGATCAGGCGGCCTTCCGCCTCGGCGATGGTGATCAGGCAGCTGCGCAGCGCCTCGCCGTCGACATGGACCATGCAGGCGCCGCAATCGCCGACGCCGCAACCGTATTTGGTGCCGGTGAGATTGGCAGCGTCGCGCAGCGCCCAGAGCAGCGGCGTCTCGGGATCCATCAGGAAGCGCACCGGCTTCCCGTTGACGGTCATGCTGGTCATCGGTGCGCAGCCGCGACGGTCGTCAGTGCTTCCAGCTGTCGTCGATCCTGGAGACCCGGCGTTTCCATGCCTCGAAGTCGAACACGCCCGCGCCCCCCTGGCCCTGCATCACCGACAGATCGCGCTGGTGGACGTCGACCACCTCCTGCGAGATGACGTTGGCTTCGCCCTGGCTCAGCGTGGCGACCTGGATCTCGCAGGCGCGTTGCAAGGCCCACATCTTCACGAACATGCCGGGAATGGTCTTGTCCATCACCACCGGCCCGTGGTTGCGCAGCATGAGGATCGAATGGTCGCCAAGGTTTTCGACCAGCCGCTCGCCCTCTTCCGGACGCACGGTGACGCCCTCGAAATCGTGATAGCCGATCTGGCCCTGGAAGTTGCAGGCGTAGAAATTGGTCGGCACCAGCCCGTCCTTGTGGCTGCACACCGCCATCGTCGCAGTGGTGTGGACGTGGCAGATGGCAGTGGCCCGCGTCCCCAGATGCTGGTGGAAATAGGCGTGCTGGGTGAAGCCCGCCTTGTTGACCATATATTGCGACGGGCCGACATTGTTGCCCTCGACGTCGATCTTGACGAGGTTCGACGCGGTCACTTCGTCGTAGAGCAGGCCGAAGGGGTTGATCAGGAAAGTGTCGGTTTCGCCCGGCACCGCCACCGAGATGTGGTTGTAGATGCTCTCGCCCCAGCCGAGATGGTCGAAGATGCGATAGCAGGCCGCGAGATCCTGCCGCGCCTGCCACTCGGCGTCGGTGCATTCGAAATCGCGGCTCTTCATCTGCGTGGCCATGGCGGGCGCTCCTCCAAGGGTTTCGTTTCGGGACCCGTATCGCATGCCGCGGGGGGAGTCGACAAGCGCGCAGCGGCGATTGGCCGCTATGCAAGCGCCTCGCGCCACGCTACCCGCCGGCGCGATGAGCGAGACGGCCAAACTGACGCGGGGCACCATTCGCGGCCATCTCGTGACCCAGACCGCCCCGATGGTCGTCGGCGTGGCGGCGATCATGTCGGTCGGGCTGATCGATGCCTATTTCATCGGCCAGCTCGGCGCGCAGGAACTGGCGGCGATCAGCTTCATCTTCCCGATCACCATCGCGCTCTCGAGCCTCGGAGTGGGGGTGATGGTGGGGATCAATTCGGTGATCGCCCGGGCGCTCGGCGAGGGCGACGTGGCGCGCGCCGCGCGGCGGGCCAATTTCGGCGCGGTCTTCGCGCTGGCGGCGGGGGTCGTGCTCGGCGTGCTGCTCTACCTGCTGCTCGATCCCCTGTTCGGGCTCATGCAGGCTCCCGACGCTCTGCTCCCGCTGATCCGCCAATATATGCGACCCTATGCGCTCGGCCTGCCGGTGCTGCTGCTCCAGATGGGTCTCAACGGCGTGCTGCGCGGACAGGGCGAGGCGCGCAAGACCTCTTACGTCTCGATCACCTATTCGGTCGCCAACTGGATACTCGACCCGATCCTGATCACCGGCGCCTTCGGCATCGAGGGGTTCGGCGTCGCCGGGGCGGCCTATGCGACGATCGCCGGCTTCGCCTGCGCCATCCTCGTCGCGCTATGGCTGATCGCCCGCTCGCAACTGCCGATCAACCCCGCAGCGATTCGCGATTGCGACATCCCTCGGTCGAGCCGGGCGATCCTCTCGGTCGCCGGCCCGGCGGCATTTTCCAACGCCATCAACCCGATCGGCCTGTCGGTGCTGACCGCGCTGCTCGCCGGCCAGGGCGAGGCAGCGGTGGCAGGCTTCGGCGCGGCGGGGCGGTTGCAGAGCTTCGCCGTGGTGCCGCTGCTCGGCCTTTCGGGTTCGATCGGCGCCATAGTCGGCCAGAACTGGGGCGCGGGGCGCGCCGACCGCTCGCGCCGCGCGCTGAAATGGGCGGCCGCGTTCTGCCTGTTTTACGGCTTCGCCATCGCCGTCGCGCTCTATCTTACCGACGACTGGTTCGCGGGCTTCTTCACCGACGATCCGCAGGTGGTGGCGGAATTCTCGCGCTATCTCTCGATCTCGGTCTGGGGCTATGCTGGTTTCGGCCTGCTGATCGTCGCCAATGGCGCGCTCAACGCAGTCGGCAAGGCCGGCTTCGCCCTGGCGCAGAGCTTCGCCCGGGTGTTCCTCGTCATGCTGCCGTTCGGCTGGCTGCTGCGCGACCAATGGGGCTCCGAAGCGATCTACGCGGCGGAACTGGTGGCCAATGTCGCTGGCGGAGCGCTCGCCGCAGCGATCGCCTGGAAAATCCTCAAAGGGGGTCACGAAAAGGCGGCGGTCGGCCCAACCAATCGTTAACCATCTTACTCCATAGCTTCTCATGCGATCGTACGAGGGCTTTGAATGATGGACGACCTGCTGGCGGATTTCGTCGCCGAGACCCGCGAAATGCTCGAAGCGAGCGGAGGCGAGATCGTCGCCTGGGAAGCCGATCCGTCGGACAAGACGCGGCTCGACACGATTTTCCGCTTCGTCCACACGGTGAAGGGCAATTGCGGCTTCTTCGACTTCCCGCGGCTCGAACAGCTCAGCCACGCGGCCGAGGATGCGCTGGCCGAATGCCGCGCGAATCGCCGCGAGCCCGACGGCGCGCTGGTTTCCGCAGTGCTCGCGATCATCGACCGCATCGGCGAGATGGCCGATGCGATCGAGGCTGGCGAAGACTATCCCGAAGGCGGCGACGATGAACTTATCGCGGCGCTGCAGCCGGATTCGGCCGGCGAGCGGGCAGTCGCCGCTCCGATTGCGTCCACCGACGGAGCGGAGGCGACCGAACAGTTCCCCAGGGCTTCGCGGACCCCCGCCGTCCAGCGGTCGATCCGGCTGCCCACCGAACTCCTCGACGAGGTGATGAAGGGTGTGTCCGACATGGTTCTGGCGCGCAACGATCTCGCGCGGCGGCTGCGCGAAGTGGACCAGCAGCCGACGATCGACGGCCCCTTCGAACGGCTCTCGACCATTCTCGCGGATGTCCGCACCGCGATCACGCGGATGCGCATGCAGCGCCTCGAACATCTGTTCGGCACATTTCCCCGCCTCGTGCGCGACCTGTCGAACGAACTGGGCAAGCAGGTGATGGTCGATTTCGAGGGCAGCGAGGTCGAACTCGACCGCGAGATGGTCGAGATGGTCCGCGATCCATTGACGCATATCATCCGCAACGCCATCGATCACGGGCTCGAGGGACCGGGCGAAAGGCTCAAGGCGGGCAAGCGCGAAATCGGCCTGCTCAAATTCGCCGCGCGCCAGTCGGGCAATCAGATCACTCTCGCGATCACCGACGACGGGCGCGGGATCGATACCGATCGCCTTGCCGCCAAGGCGATCGCGGCAGACCTCTACAGCGAAGCCCAAATCGCCGAGATGTCCGAGCGGCGCAGGCTGCACCTGATCTTCGAGCCGGGCCTGTCGACTGCGGACAAGGTCAGTTCGGTCTCGGGACGCGGCGTCGGAATGGACGTCGTCCGATCGAACATCGAGAAGGTCGGCGGCTCGATCGACGTCGTCAGCAAACCCGGCGAAGGGACCAGCTTCCACCTGAAGCTGCCGCTGACGCTCAGCATCATCGCCGCGCTCACCATTGGATACGACGGCCAGCGCTATGCCATCCCGCGCAGTTACGTCGAGGAAATCGTCCTGGGGAGCAGCGACCATCTCGACTTCGCCGAGGCGGGCGAGCGCCGCCTCGTCAGTTTCCGCGGCGAACGCGTGCCCTGCCTCTCGCTCGACGAGATCCTCGGCGGGCGGCCCGCCGACGCGATCGAATGGCACCGCAAGACGCTGGTCCTGGTCCGCCTCGCCACCGACGATATCTTTGCGCTGGCGGTCGACCGCGTGTTCGATCACGAAGACGTGGTGGTCAAGCCGGTGGCGCCGGCGATCATGGCAACCGGCCTCTATGCCGGCACCACGCTGCTCGACGACGGTCGTCCTATGATGCTGCTCGATCTGCCGAGCATCGCCCAGGCGCGGCACCTGGTGAACGAGATCCGCAATGCCTCGAGACTGATCGACGAGGAAGGCCCGGGCGAAGAACGCAAGGCCCCTCCGGTGATGCTGTTCACCACTCTCGACGGTCGCCGGCGGGCGATCCGACTCGAACTCGTGCGACGCATCGATACCGTTCCGCGCGAGGCCATCGACATCGAGGGCACCCGCGCCCAGGCGGTCATCGAAGGGGCCATCCTCCCCCTCATCGGCTATTCCTGCGGCCCGCTTCCCGACGGCAATTGCCGCCTGCTGCGCCTGTCCGATGGGGAGACCGAAATCGTCCATGCCGTGCGCGAGGTGCTCGACGCCACCGCGCTCACCGGCGCGATCGTGCCTTCGAACGACGAAGCCGGGCTCGAGGGCGTCACGCTGATCGACGGCCATCTGGTGCCGGTCCTCGACGGCCACGCCCTGTTCGCGGACCATGGTGCGCCGGGCCGGACGGGCGCCATACTTTCCTGCCGCCTGCCCGACGACAATGATTGGGCGCGGACGATCCTCGAACCCCTGCTCGAAGCGGCCGGATATCGTATCGCCAGCTCCGCCGACGAGGAGGTCGATGTGGCGATCGAACTCGGCGAGTCCGAGGCCGAATGCTCCGCTGGCCGGGCGCGCAAAGTCATCCGGCTGCGGCCCGAACCCCACTCGGCGCAGGACGATCCCGATTCGATCTATCGATATGATCGCGCGGCCCTTCTGACCGCGCTCAGACAGATTCGCCCAGGAAAAACCGCATGAACGATCTCGTCCTGATGTGCCTCGTCGCCAACCGCCGCGCCGCCATTCCCGCGGCCCGCGTCCAATCGGTCATCGAGATCGAGGAAATCACCCCCGTCCCCGGTACCCCGTCCTTCATCCGCGGGCTTACCGCGCTGCGCAGCCAGGCCTTGACGGTGATCGACGCCCCGGCCGCGCTGGGTCTGGGTTCGACCGCCGAGTTGACCGGCAGGCGCGCAGCAGTGGTCGAGGCCGAGGGCCATCTCTACGCGCTCGTCGTGGATGAAGCACACGATGTCTGCGAGGCGCGCAGCGAACCCTCGGCAGTGCCCGGAGGCTTCGGCCAGGGCTGGCAGAACGCTGCGCTGGGGGTGATCGAGACCGACGAAGAACCCGTCCTGCTGATCGATGTCGATGCCCTGATCGCCGGACCCGAAGCGCGGGCGGCTTAAGTGAATAGTTACTCTCCGGGGATAGGAATTGCCGGAAAGCATTAGAGGTCCAAAAGATGAAAACCTGCCTGATCGTCGACGATTCGCGCGTTATCCGAAAGGTTTCGAGGCATATCCTCGAAACTCTCGGCTTCACCGTCGAGGAGGCCGAGAACGGCCAGGAAGGTCTCAATCGATGCGATGAAAGCATGCCCGACGTCGTTCTGCTCGACTGGAACATGCCGGTCATGACGGGGATCGAATTCATCACGCAGCTGCGCAAGCGCGATGGCGGCGACAAACCGAAAGTCGTCTTCTGCACGACCGAAAACGATGTCGCCCACATTCGCGAAGCGATCAGCGCCGGTGCCGACGAATACGTCATGAAGCCGTTCGACCACGAAACCCTGCAGATCAAGCTCCAGCTCGTCGGAATGGGCTGAGGGCACGAACATGGGCGCGCCACTTCGTACAGCATTGCTCCGTCCGGCAACGGCGACACCGGTCGAAACCGCGGACCAGCTGCGCGTGATGATCGTCGATGATTCGCTCACGGTGCGGACGGTCTTCTCACGCATGATCAAACAGGAAAGCGACATGTGCATCGTCGCTTCCGCCAATTCCGCGGAGAGCGGCCTCGCCGAACTGGAGGCAGCCGCGCCCGACGTCCTGCTGCTCGATCTCGAAATGCCCGGCATGGGTGGGCTCGAGGCTCTGCCCAAGATCCTGACGGCCTCGCCCAAGACGCGGATCCTGGTGATCTCGTCGCTCACGGCGGATGGTGCGGAGCATACCGTCCGCGCGCTGTCGCTGGGTGCCGCCGACACCATGCTCAAACCGCGTCCGGGCGGTTTCGACGACGACTACCGGACGAATTTTCTCAACAAGATCCGCGCATTGCAGGGGCGAGTCCGCGAGGCCGCACCGCCCCTTCCGCCGACCAAGCGAGCCGGCAAACGGGCGCAGGCCGTCGCCCTCGGCGCCTCGACCGGCGGGATTCATGCGCTGAACCTGTTCCTGCGCCAGCTGCCCGGGTCCTTCGATCTGCCGATACTCATTACCCAGCATCTGCCGACGGGCTTCATCCCGGTGTTCGCCAAGCAGATGGAGATGGCCGCCGGTCGGCCCGCCATCCTCGCCGACGATGGTGTCCGGCTCGAACTCGGCAAGATCTACATCGCGCCGGGGCACGGACATATGACGGTGCGCAAATCGGGCGACCGCCATGTCTGCGGCTTGGCCTACCACCCGGTCAAGAGCGGCTGCATGCCATCGGTCGATCCGATGTTCGAAACCATGGCCGAAGCATTCGACGGGCATGTTGCCGGCGTGTTGCTGTCGGGCATGGGGCGCGACGGGACCGACGGCGCGCAGGCGATCGTTTCTGCGGGCGGGACCATCTTCGCGCAGAGCGCGGAAAGCTGCGCAGTATGGGGGATGCCGCGCGCGGTAACCGAGCTCGGGCTTGCGGCGGCGGTTCTCCCGCCCGAGGAACTGGCGCGCAAATTGGTTGCCTGCGCCGGAGCAGACGCATGGCAATAGCCGACGCATCGCATCGCATCATCGGAGATCTTCTGGCGCAGCACACCGGGCAGCAATTGTCCGAAGGCCGGCGCTGGCGGGTGGAGAGCGCCCTGTCGGGGCTGTTCCGCGAATTCGGCATCACCAATGTCGACCAGCTGGCCTGCATGCTCGAACGGCCGGGCGAGCAGCGGCTCGCATCGCGAGTGGTCGAGGCCCTGCTCAACAACGAGACCTATTTCTTCCGCGATCACGCCTATTTCTCGGTCATAGCATCGCAGGTCCTGCCCGATCTCGCGCGCAAGCGCGCGGCCAGCAAGCGTCTGACGATCTGGTCGGCGGGATGTTCGACCGGCCAGGAAGCACTCAGCCTGGCCATGATTTTCGCCGAGCAGCCGGGCCGCTGGCGAGACTGGAAGATCGAGATCCTCGGCACCGACGTATCGAGCAAGGCGATCGAGATCGCCTCGAAAGGCTGCTACACGCAGTTCGAAATCCAGCGCGGCATCAGCGTCGCCCAGATGCTCAACTTCTTCGCCGAGGAAAAAGGCGGCTGGCAGGCCAGCGATCGGATCCGTGCGATGACCCGCTTCCAGAGGCACAATATCCTCGACCATCCGCCCGCGCCGGGTCGCTTCGACCTGGTGCTGTGTCGCAACGTCCTGCTCTATTTCGACAGACAGACGCGCGCGGCGGCGTTCGATCGCCTGGCCAGCGGGACCGTCGCCGATGGCTGGCTGATGCTAGGGGCGGGCGAAACGGTGGTGGGCCAGACCGAAAACTTTCGTCCGGCCGATTGCGGGTCTTCGCTCTATACGCCGCTGGGGCGCAGCATTCCGCAGATCGAACGCCCTCGCCGGCTCGCTTCCTGACGCCCCGGAACACGTGAGGAAAGACGGTAAATCAAAAGTTTACCCTTCCTTAGCGAATGCCCACTAGGCGGAAGACAAGAGCGCGGACAAGCGGGACGCAACGGGGGAAGTCGGTGAACTCCTTTTCAGGACGGGAAAGCGATGAGGCTCGCGCGGCGATTTTCGGGCCAATCGCGGCGCTCGCGGCGATCGTCGCGGCCACCGCTGCTGCCGCAGCTGTCAATCGGTACCTCGAATTTGCATCGCTGACCGTCCTGCTCGGCACGGGTGCGCTCGCCTTCTGCGCGGCAGCGGGCATTTCCGCAGCGCTCGGTCTGCGTCACCTGCGACACATCGACGAACTCTCGCGGACCGACAGCCTCACGCTGCTGCCCAATCGCCGCGCGCTGCACTCCGACATCCAGCGCGAATGCCGCAACGGCAACGAGGTCGCACTCGCCCTGGTGGACCTCGACGGGTTCAAGCTGATCAACGATCATTACGGCCATTTCGTGGGCGACGCGGCGATCCGCGAATGCGCGGAGATATTCGAGAAGGTCAGCGCGGGCGAGGCGCGCATCTACCGCCTCGGCGGCGACGAATACGCGGTGATGATGTCGGGCCCGGTTGCCGGAACGCTGCTCGAGGGTCTCTGCCGCCAGGTCATCGAACGCCTCGCCAAGCCGATCCACGTCGACGAGCGGCGGCTGACACTCGGCGCCAGCATCGGCCTTGCTCGCCGCACCGGCAGCGATGGCGTAACCCCGTCCGAACTGCTGCGCCGCGCGGATGTCGCGATGTCGGCTTCGAAGCGGGGTGGCAAGATGCGCTGCACCTGGTTCAACATCGCCTTCGACCAGAGTCGCGAACAACTCAAGGTGATGGACGAGGAGCTGCGCAGTGCGCTCGCCAGCGGCGATTTCCGCCTCCACTACCAACCTCTGGTCGACAGCAACACGCGTTGCGTCGTCGCGGTAGAATGCCTGCTGCGATGGGAACGTCGCGACGGGAAATACGTCGGTCCCAACGTCTTCATCCCGATCGCCGAAGAGAGCGGCCTGATCAATTCGATCGGATTGTGGGTTCTGCGCCAGGCGTGCCGCGATGCGCTGGCATGGAAGGGCATTACCCTGTCGGTCAACATTTCGGCCGCGCAATTGCGCAATCCCGAATTTCCGATCCAGCTGGGACATATCCTCGAAGAGACCGGCTTCGATCCGGAGAGGCTCGAGCTCGAGATCACCGAAACCTGCCTGGTCCTCAACCCTTCGCTGGCCGAGCGCAGTCTCGCGGTGATCCGCGGCTTCGGCGTCCGCATCGCGCTCGACGATTTCGGCACCGGCTATGCCTCGATCGGCTTCCTGCGACAGTTCCGTTTCGAGAAGCTCAAGCTCGACCGCAGCCTCGTCGTCCAGGCGGGCGAGGACGCCGGAAGTCGGGCAATGATGCTGTCCAGCATCACCGTCGCCCGCGCCATGAACATGGGCGTGACGGCGGAAGGGGTGGAAACCCAGGAACAGGCAGACATGGTCCGCGCCGCAGGCTGCGACCAGATCCAGGGCTGGCTCTACTTCAAGGCAATGCCCGCCGGAGACATCGCCCAGCATCTCGGCCGACCGATCGACCTGCCGAGCGATACCCTGCCCAAGCGAGAGGACGACAGAGTCGCATGAGCGCGCTAGACGAAATGGTGAACGGCGTTGTCGCCGAAAAGGAGATCCCGGCGGCAGAGGTTCTGCGCGATTCCGCCGGCTTCGCACCGCCCGATGACGCCACCGGCAGTCCGGTCGAAGAGCATGTCGAGGGCTCGCCCGCGCGCGGATTGAACAAATGGCTCGAAAGCAAATCGGTCGGCGGGAAGCTCCACGCGATCGCGCTCGGCAATACCGCCGCCGTGGTCCTGGGGCTCGTGGCGACCCTCATCGGGGGCTATTTCGCGCTCGAGGCGCGGGCCGAACGGATGGCCCTATCGCAGGCTTCGGTGACCGCCGAACGCATGATGGCCGATGTCGCCGAAGCCCGCCTCTCGGTACAGCGCTTCGCCATTTCGGGCGACCGTGACGATATCGCTTCGGCACGGCAGGCTTTCGGCGAAATCGAGCGCGACCTCGCCGGGCTCGAAGGCGAGGTCCGCAAGGTCGCGCCTGCCGCGCTGCCCGAGATCGGACGGCTCGATTCCTCGCTGGCGCGTCTGGCAGACCGGGTTACCGACCTCGATCGCTGGAACGGCACGCCGCGGGAATGGCAAGCCTATGCCGACGGCATCTTCCGCGAGGGCCGCGAATTCACCAAGCACGCCTCGGCGACGCGCAATAAGATCGAACGGATCGGCGCCGCCGCCGATGCCGCCTCGCGCACCATGATCGGCTGGCTGTTCGTCGCCTTTTTCGTCGTTTCCGGGCTCGGCGTCGCGCTGATCTGGTTGAGTTCGCGCTATCTCGCGCGCGATGTTTCGCAAACGCTCCAGCGGATGACCGAGGTCGCCACCCGGCTCGCCTCGGGGGAGAAGGATCTCCACATCCCCGCCACCCGCCGCCACGACGAGATCGGCGACCTCGCTCGCTCGCTCGAGGTGTTTCTCAAATCCGCGCGGCAGATCGAGAACCTGTCGCAGGAGCGCGAGGCCCTGCGCGAGGAGCGCGGGCGGGAAATGGCCCGCGTCGCCCGCAGGTTCGAGGCGACCGTCGGCGAGGTCGTCAACGGCGTCGCCGCGGCCTCGAGCCAGCTCAGGACGACCGCCGGCTCGATGGCCACCGCTGCCGAGCAGGCGACCGCCCAGACCGAAGCCGTGACCAGCTCGATGGAAGAGGCTTCGGGCGGTGTCACCGCGGCAGCTGCGGCATCGGACGAATTCGCGATGTCGATCGGAGAAATATCCCGTCAGGCCGCGCATTCCGCCGAGCTTGCCCGGAAGGCGGCCGAGAATGCCGCGAGCACCGATGGAACGATCGGAGCGCTGGCCGCTTCCGCCGATCAGGTCGGCCAGATCGTCGAACTGATCCAGTCGATCGCCCGGCGCACAAATCTGCTGGCGCTCAACGCCTCGATCGAGGCGGCACGCGGCGGCGAGGCAGGCCGCGGTTTCGCCGTCGTGGCGAGCGAGGTCAAGGAGCTTGCCGCGCAGACCAGCAGGGCGACCGACGAGGTGGCGGAGCAGGTCCGCCAGATGCAGGATACAACCGGCGCCAGCGTCGGTGCGCTGCGCTCGATCGCGGATCAGATCAAGGAACTCGAACGTACCGCTGTGTCGATTGCCAGCGCCGTCGATCAGCAATCGGTCGCCGGACAGGACCTTGCGCGAAGCATCGATATCGCGGCGCGCTCGACCGAGGAAGTGTCGACGAACATCATCCAGGTCCGGCAGACCAGCCTCGCCACGGGTGCGGCCGCCAATCAGGTTCTCGATTCATCGACCGCACTCGAGGGTCAGGCGGGTATCCTCAAGATTCAGGTCGACGAATTCCTCCGGCACGTGCGGGCCACTTAACCCGATCTCAAGCAATCTCCCATACGGTTGGTTCAACCTTTGTGGGGGGCCCGCCGGATGAATGCACATACGACAATCGTCGCCGATGATCTGAGGCGTGAGATCGCCGAGATCGACGTCGGCGAGCGCGCCCAGGTCGGTGCCCGCCCCGTCGCCACGTGGCTGGCAAAGCAGTCGCTTCAAGGCAAGGCGCGCGGTGGCGCCATGGTCACGATCGGCTTCTTTGCCCTCCTCGCGCTGATCGCAACCATCGGCCTCGTGGCCCCGGTATGGGCCGCCGCGGCAAACGCGGCTATCGTGGCCATCGCGGTCGTTGCCGCGAGCGTGATGCTGTTCGGCTACCGCCTCGCTCTCACCGGCCTCATGGTCCCATTTCAGCAGCTGACGCGGGAGATGCAACGCCTTTCCCAGGGCGCGCGCGACATCGAGATTTGCCATACCGAGCGCGCGGACGAGCTCGGCGAACTGGCACGGTCGCTGGAGATATTCGTCAAGTCGGGAATGAAGCTCGACGAGCTGTTCGCCGATCGCAAGGCCGCGTCGACCGCCCGCAAATCCGAACTGATGCGTCTGGCAAAGGATTTCGAGGACGGCATCACCGACATCGTCGGCGGGGTAGCCTCGGCCTCGAGCCAGCTCAATTCCACCGCCACCGGCATGGCAGCGACGGCCGAACAGGCCTCGCGGCAGTCGCGGCTGATCACCCGATCGATGGAACAGGCGTCCGAGGGCGCTGCCGCCGCCGCCGCCGCCTCGGACGAATTCGCAATGTCGATCGGCGAGATCTCACGCCAGGCGGCGCACTCCGCCGAACTTGCTCGCAAGGCGACCGATGCGGCCGCCGGAGCCGACGAGACGATCTCCGCCCTCGCGGATTCGGCCGACCAGGTCGGGCAGATCGTCGAACTCATCCAGTCGATCGCCCAGCGAACCAATCTGCTTGCGCTCAATGCCTCGATCGAAGCCGCGCGCGGCGGAGATGCCGGTCGTGGCTTCGCCGTCGTCGCCAGCGAGGTGAAGGAACTGGCGGCACAGACCAGCCGCGCGACCGAGGAGGTCGCGGACCAGATCCGTCAGATGCAGAATTCGACCGGGGCCAGCGTCGGTGCGCTGCGCGCGATCGCGGCACAGATCAAGGAGATGGAATCGACCGCGGTTTCCATCGCCAGCGCAGTCGACCAGCAATCGGTCGCGGGCCAGGATCTGGCGCGCAACATCGATCTCGCTGCCCGCTCGACCGAAGAGGTCAGCGGGAATTTCGACCAGGTCTGCGAATCGGTTCTGGCGACCGGCGCCTCGGCGAGCCAGGTGCTCAATTCGGCGACCGAACTCGAAGGTCAGGCCGATGTGCTCAAAACCAAGGTCGGCGCTTTCCTCGGCCATATCCGCGCTTCCTGAAGCGAGCCGAGGCGGTGACGTGCCGGGCCCAGCCCGAACACGCCACCTTCTCAGCCGTCACTCCCACCAATAGGGCAGGCGCCGCTCGTTGCCCGTGCCGACCTCGTTCATGGTCCGCGAATCATAGAGCCTGCCGCCGAGCATGACGCTTTCGATCTTGTCCGAATTGCGGATGTCGACGCTGGGGTCGGCCGACAGGACGACGAGGTCGGCGAGTTTGCCGACTTCGAGGCTGCCTATATCACGCGCCATGCCCAATGATTCGGCCGAAACGATCGTGCCCGCGCGGAGTGATTCGATCGGCGTCATCCCGCCGCGCACAAAACTCCACAACTCCCAGTGCGGTCCGACGCCCGCCTGCTGGCCATGCGCGCCGATACTGATCTTCACCCCGCGCTGGCTGAGCTTTTTCGCTTCGCGCGCCGAATCATCGTCGACGAAGGCCCATTCGGGGGCCTTCACACGACGCGCGGTCTCGGCGATGAGTTGCCGCGGCGGCGTGTGGACCATCAGCGGATTGGCGAAGACATCGGTCGCCTGGCGCCAGTAGGGATCGCCTGCCAGACCACCATAGGTGACCACCAGAGTGGGCGTGTTGTTGGTCTGCGAACCGCCCCAGAACTGCAGCACGTCCTCGTAGAAATGTTCCACCGGGACATTGTGCTCGACGGTCGAATTGCCGTCGGCGATCAGCGTCATGTCCATGCCGAACAGCGATCCGCCTTCGGCCACTACCAGCATGTCTTCGGCACGCGCCGCGGCGACCACCTGCTGACGCTGATCGCGGCGCGGCTGATTGTAGTTCTTGATCGATACGCCGCCCTGCGCCTTGATCCGCCGGACGTGATCGAGCGCATCCTCGTAGCGATCGATCCGCGCATAGACCCCGGGTGCCTTGGCTCCGTAAACGATCTCGCCGGTCGAGAAGATGCGTGGGGCGAGCAGCAGGCCCGCTTGCTGGCGTTCGGATGCCGAAAAGATCTCGCTCGCGTCGGACGAGGGATCGTGGAGCGTGGTGGTCCCCATGGCGAGGTTCTGCACCAGCGACCAGTTTTGTTGCGGCACCAGGTCGCCGACGCCCTGCGGCCCGTGCGCATGGGCATCGACGAGACCGGGCATGATCGTCTTGCCGGCCGCGTCGATCACTGTCGCACCGGCGGGCACTGCGACGCTGGCCGTCGGGCCGACCGCGGCAATGCGGTCGCCCTCGATGACGATCGTGCCGTCCTCGATCGCGCCCGCGCCTTCGCCGGCCATGGTCAGAATCCGCGCGCCGGTGATCGCAACCGTACCGCGGTGCTTGTCGGCGGCGACGGTGCGGGCCAGCGAAATGCCGCTCGTGGGCGGGGAGAACGCCGGAGCGTCTTCGGGCTGCGGGGCATCGGCGAAGAGAGCCGCGCTGCGTGCACGATAGAGCGTCGGGCCCATGGTCCAGGTCAGCGTGTTGCCCCCGTCGGTCCAGCCGACGTAGTCCGCCCCGCCCTCGCTCGCCCGGGTAACCGGCAGCGAACTGGCCTTTTCGCCCAGCGTCACCGCCTGTCCGCCCGGCATCAAGGGCGTCACGAAGACCTCGTAGTTCTCACGGAAGGCGACCATGTCGCCGCGCGGGCTGACCGAATAGCCGCTGACGAGTTCGCCTTCGGCATGCACCTGCCGGGCTTCGCCATCGAGGTCGGCCGAGATGAGCTGCAGTTTCCCATCCTTGCGCGCTTCCATGAAGACCCGGTCGCTGTCCTCGCCGAATTGCGGGTCGGAGGTGCCGCGCGACACCAATCGTGCCGCACCGCCGCCGGCGGGCACGGCGTATATGCCTTCGTTTTCCGAATAGGCGGGCGAGGTCAGATAGCCGCCCCCGCGTTTTTCGAAGGCGATCGTCTTGCCGTCGGGTGAAAACACCGGCTTGGCGTAATGTCCCTGCATACGCGTGATCGCATGGACATTCCGGCCATCGGCATCGCCGACCATCACCTCACCGAGACCGCTGTCGGTCCAGCGCACGAAGGTCAGGCGCCGGCCGTCGCGCGACCAGCTGGGCCACAGTTCGAGCGCTGCGCCGCCATCGTTCGTCAGCCGGCGCGGCTCGCCGCCGCCAAGCGGCTTGGTGTAGAGCTTGCCGAGGCTTTCGAACACCACCGTCCGCCCGTCGGGCGAGACGCTGGCGAAGCGCGGTATCCGCGCGGTGAAGCTGTCCGGGCCGACCGCGATCGCCGGATGCGGTGCATCGGCCACTCCGCGGCTATCGTCGACTGCGAATGGGATGACGCTGGCCCCGCTGCCATCGGCCGCGACGCGGCGCAGCTTGCCGCCCGCCCAGATCACCAGAGAGGCCCCGTCGGGAGTCCAGTCCATCATCGGATAGAAGCCGTAGACCGCCCAGGTTTCCTGCATGTCGAGATCGAGATCGCCGTAGACCATCCGCTCGACCCCGCTGGCGAGATTCTTGACCCAGAGCTCGGTCTGGTCCTTGTCGCGGCGGATGAATGCGATCGATTTGCCGTCGGGCGAGGGCGTGGGACGCACCGCTCCGCCGTATCCGCTGACCGCGGTGGTGACCTCGGCGGTGTCGATGTCGTAGCGTTCGATGGCAAAGGTGCCCTGGGTCGAATCCTGCGCATATTCGAAGATCGGGCCGGGCGTGACGTTGCGCGAATAATAGATCGCGTTCCCGTCGGGCGCGTAGATCGGCTCGCCGAGCTCCTTCTGCAGCGCTTCGTCGGCGCGCGCGACCAGCTTGACGCCGCCGCCGCCCGAAACATGGTAGAGCCAGATCTCGCCGGTGCCCAGCGACCGTCCGGTGGTGAAATGCTTGCGGGCGACGATATAGCGCCCGTCCGGCGACCAGCTCGGCTGGTTGAGCAGGCGGAAATCTTCCTTGGTCACCTGCTTCTTGTCGGTCCCGTCGACGTTCATGACCCAGATATTGTCACCCCCGCCGCGGTCGGAGGTGAAGGCGATTCGGCGGCCGTCGGGCGAAAACCGGGGCTGGATTTCCCAAGCTAGGCCCTGGGCAATCCGCGTCGGCGTTCCGCCGGCGATCGGCATCGTGTAGATATCTCCGAGGAGCGCGAAGGCCAGCAAGCGTCCGTCGGGCGACACGTCGACATCGATCCAGGTCCCTTCGTCGGTGCGGATCGGGACCTGACGGATCTTCGCCCCGGGCGGCGCCGTGATGTCCCATTCCTTGCCTTTCCCCGCCTCGGCATCCGCCACGGGCAGCGCCGGGGCAGTGACCACCTCTTCGCCGCTGTCTTCGCGCGGGCCGCTGTCGTCCGAAAGGTCGACCTCGCGCTCCTCCACCGGGTTCGGGCTCGGCGGCGGGGTCTGCGCCGAAGCCGCCTGGCTGGCGAAGATGACCGCAAGAACGGAGGCGATACTGACTTTCATTTCATACTCCCGGAAGTGAACTGTTTCGCGCCGCGTCGGGCACGGTGGTCCTGTCGTAGCAGGCCGCCTCTCGCGGCCCGACGAATTGGTGCGGGCGGGCAGGATGGCCGGTCGAAGCTGACGGCGATATCGGCGTCGAATCGCGCGGTGATTCGCGCAGGCATCGGGCCGACCCGCCGGCCGGCCGGCAATCGCCGAACCCGTCCGCCAAGCGCAATCGGAGGCCCACGCCCGCCCGAGGTACGGCGCAAAGCCTGGCACTGATGATCATCGACGGTCGCCCCTCCCTCCTGGATCGTGCTCCTAGGCCAATCTGTGCCCGAATGCGAGACACAACCCTCGCCGGCAGCCGAGCAGCCGCTGCTTGCCCCGAAGTTAGGTTGCGTGCTGCAACTCAGGCTGGCGCAACGCGCCGATCCGGTTTAGGCTCGGCCGCATTGGGAGAGAGAGATGACGAACACGGCAACCGATTGCGACGTGATGATCGTCGGTGCGGGGATTTCCGGCATCGGCATGGCCGCCCACATGAAGGAAAAGGCTCCGGGCCACGACTTCATGATCGTCGAGCGGCGCGCCAATCTGGGCGGTACGTGGGACCTGTTCCGCTATCCCGGCATCCGTTCCGACAGCGACATGCACACGCTGGGCTTCGATTTCGAACCGTGGAAGCACGAGAAATCGATCGCCGACGGTCCGGCGATTCTCGACTATCTCGACCGCATCGTCGACGAACGCGACATCCGCAAGCATATCCGCTTCGGCCACAAGGTGCTGGCCGCCGACTGGCAGGAAGGCGAAGCGCGCTGGCTGGTGACGATCGAGACCGACGCCGGCGACCGGACACAGCTGACGGCCAATTGGCTCTACCTCGGATCGGGCTATTACGATTACGACGAACCCTACGATCCCGGCTTCGATCTGGGCGAATTCAAGGGCCAGGTGGTCCATCCGCAGTTCTGGCCGGAAAATCTCGACTATGCGGGCAAGAAGGTGATCGTCGTCGGTTCGGGCGCGACTGCGGTGACGATCGTCCCGTCGATCGCGGACAAGGCGGCCAAGGTGACCATGCTCCAGCGCACGCCGACGTGGATGTTCAGCCGGCCCGCCAAGGACGCGCTGGCCAATTTCCTGCGCAAGATCCTGCCCGAAAGGCTGGCCTACCGGATCACCCGATGGAAGAACATCACGCTGCAGGATTTCGGCTTCAAGCGCGCTCGCAAACAGCCCGAGAAAGTGGGCGAGGCGCTGCACAAGCGAATCCGCAAGTCGCTGGGCGAGGATTGCGACCTCGCCCCTTTCACCCCGCCCTACAATCCGTGGGAGCAACGGCTTTGCCTCGTGCCCGACGACGATCTGTTCGAGGCGCTCAAGAGAGGCAAGGCCGAGATCGCAACCGGCCATATCAAGGCCTTCGAAGAAGGCGGCGTGCGGCTGACCGACGGTCGCTTCCTCCCGGCCGACATCGTGGTCACCGCTACCGGGCTCAAACTCGCGGTCGCAGGCAAGATCGCACTGTCCAAGAACGGCCAGCCGATCGATCTCGCGCAGCATTTCTATTACAAGGGCTGCATGTTCTCGAACGTGCCGAACCTGGCGGTGGTGTTCGGCTATCTCAACGCCAGCTGGACGCTGCGGGCCGACATCAATTCCGACTACGTCTGCCGCGTGCTCGCCGAAATGGACAAGAAGCGCGCCGACGTGGCGGAGCCGATCCTCACTCCTGCTGCCGAGGCAGCGATCGAGGAAGACGACATATTCGACTTCTCCTCGGGCTATATCCAGCGCTCGAAGCACATCATGCCGAAGAACGCGGTCGCCTATCCGTGGCGGCTCAATCAGGAATATGTGATCGACCGCAAACGCATGCGCGACGATCCGGTCGACGACGGATTGCTGCAGTTCCGCCGTCACGACGCCGATGAACGCGCCGGGGGCGAACAACTCGAGGCTGCGGAGTAGCTTTCGCTGACGCCCCGCACTAGTCCCGTCGCATGACCGAGCGCATCTTCACCGCGGGCCTCGTCGTGATCGGCGACGAGATCCTCTCCGGCCGCACGCATGACAAGAACATTGCGCAGGTCGCCAGCTGGCTCCAGGTGCAGGGCATTCGGCTGGCCGAGGTCCGCGTGGTTCCCGACGTGATTGCGCGGATCGTCGAGGCGGTCAACGCGCTGCGCGAAAGCTACGACTATCTCTTCACCACCGGCGGCATCGGCCCCACGCACGACGACATCACGGTCGATGCCGTGGCGGCGGCGCTGGGTGTGCCCGTCGTGATCCATCCGCAGGCGCGGGCCATTCTCGAACGCTATTACGCCCACAAGCCCGGAGGGCTGACCGAGGCCCGGCTGCGCATGGCGCGGGTGCCCGAAGGCGCGGAGCTCATTGCCAACCGCATGTCGGGGGCGCCGGGGATCAAGCTCGGCAACATCCATCTCATGGCCGGGGTGCCGCACATTACCGCGGGCATGCTCGATGCGCTGACCGGTACGCTCGAAGGGGGGGCGCCGCTGCTGTCGGAAACCATCGGATGCTGGACCGCCGAAAGCGAGGTCGCCGACATTCTCCGGCAGGTCGAGAAGGCGCATGAAGCCTGCCAGATCGGCAGTTACCCCTTCTTCCGCGAAGGCCGGGTCGGAGCCAATTTCGTCGTCAGATCGACCGATGCGGCGGAAGTGAAGAGCTGCGTCGACGCGCTGTGCGACGGTCTCGGCACTGCCGGGCTCGACTTCACGCCGGGCGGAATCTGAAGCTCCCGACCGGCACGGCTCGACGAGCAAGGGCCGTATTAACCGCTGCCTGCTAGCATGCAGGGAATGACCTCAGTCTATCTCACGATCGATACCGAATATTCGGCGGGCCTGGCGGCAAGCCTGGGGGTGCATGCGCAAGAGGAGATCTACGACCGTTCGATCGCCTGCCGGACACCGCATGGCGAGGTCGGAATCGGTCACCAGATGGAGGTGATGGATGACTTCGGGCTCAAAGGCGTGTTCTTCGTCGATCCGATGCCGGCGCTCGTCTGGGGGGTCGCCGCGGTCGCCAGATTGGTCGAGCCGATCCTGGCGCGGGGGCACGAGGTCCAGCTTCACCTCCATCCCGAATGGCTCGCGATCGCGGGCGATGCCAATCCGCTCGGCGATCGCACCGGAAGCGCGATGCACGAATTCACCGAGGACGAGCAGGTCGAGCTGATCGGCCTGGCACGGGACTATCTGGTCGATGCCGGCGCACCTTTGCCGACGGTCTTTCGCGCCGGCAATTACGGCGCCGACGACGCCACGCTGCGCGCGCTCGCCCGGATTGGCATCCCCTACGACAGCAGCCATGTCCCCGGCATCATCGGTTCGGATTGCGCGATCACGCTGGGGCCCGAGCACCGCGAGGTCAGCCTCCACCACGGAACGATCGAGGTCCCCATCGGCTCGATCGACAGCGTTCGCGGGCAGCGCCACGCGCAGATCACCGCTCTGTCGGCCCGCGAGATGGACGCGGCGCTGCGCTATGCGGTAAGCGAGGGGGTCGCGATGCTCAACATCGTCAGCCACAGCTTCGAACTGATGAGCCGCGACCGCAGCCGCATCAATCCCTTCCTGCGTGGGCGCTTCGCCCGCTTCTGCAGGATCATCGCGGAGACCGACGGGGCGAGTTCGGCAACCTTCGCCGGCCGACCGCCGCGGATCGGCGATTCGACGGGAGCGAAGCACATGCCGCCCCGCCCCATCCTGTCCGCTGCGCGGGTGGCCGAGCAGGCCGTTTCGAACGCGCTCTACGGCCGGGCTTGACCGATCGCGCCGGGCGCCCGCCCCCGGCGCCAGCCAGGCACGGGGGCTGCGGACATGGAAAGGGCCGGAGGGTTCGCACCCACCGGCCCCGTCTCAAGCCCGTGCGGGCGAAGGCTGCCTAGGCGCCCTCGACCTCGGCGAGATCGAGCTTGAGGCCCGGGCCCATCGAGCTGGTCAGCGTCACCTTGCGGACGTATTTGCCCTTGGCACCCGACGGCTTGGCCTTGACGATCGCATCGGTGAGCGCCTTGAAGTTGGCCAGCAGCGCATCGTCGGCGAACGACAGCTTGCCGATCCCCGAGTGGATGATGCCCTGCTTTTCGACGCGGAACTCGACCTGGCCGGACTTGGCATCCTTGACCGCCTGTTCGACGTTCGGCGTGACCGTGCCGAGCTTGGGGTTCGGCATCAGCCCCTTGGGGCCGAGCAGCTTGCCGAGGCGGCCGACGACGCCCATCATGTCGGGCGTGGCGATCACGCGATCATAATCGAGATTGCCGTTCTGCATGTCTTCCATGAGATCTTCGGCACCGACCTTGTCGGCTCCCGCTGCAAGCGCCTTGTCGGCATTGTCGCCGCGCGCGAAGACCGCGACCTTGACGTCCTTGCCCGTGCCCGAAGGCAGCGAGACCATGCCGCGGACCATCTGGTCGGCGTGGCGCGGATCGACGCCGAGGTTCATCGCGACTTCGACGGTCTCGTCGAACTTCGCCTTGTGCTCGCGCAGCGTGGCGATGGCTTCGTCCACGGTGTAGAGCTTTTCGCTGTCGAGCTTGGCGACGGTCTGCTGCTTCTTGGTCTGCTTTGCCATGTCCTTAGCCCTCCACCACATCGAGGCCCATCGAGCGCGCGCTGCCCTCGATGATCTTGGTCGCCTGGTCGATGTCGTTCGCGTTCAGATCCTTCATCTTCATTTCGGCGATTTCCGAAAGCGCCGAACGCTTGATCGATCCGGCCGAAACCTTGCCCGGCTCCTTCGAGCCCGACTTGAGCTTGGCCGCCTTCTTGATCAGGAAGCTGGCCGGCGGGCTCTTGGTGACGAAGGTGAACGAACGATCGGCGAAGACCGTGATGATGGTCGGGATCGGCATGCCCTTCTCGAGGCCGTCGGTAGCGGCATTGAAGGCCTTGCAGAATTCCATGATGTTCACGCCGCGCTGACCCAGCGCAGGGCCGATGGGCGGCGAGGGGTTGGCGGTGCCGGCAGGCACCTGCAGCTTGATATAGCCGTCGATCTTCTTGGCCACGGTGGGCCTCCTTTCTCACTTTTCCCCGGATCGGATCCGGAGTCATGGTAAGCGGTCGAACAGCTCGCCTGGGCGAGCCTCCCGCACGGGTTCCGCAAGATATGACTCGGGAAGGCGCGCACATAGCGATCTGGCGCGACAATGCAAGCGATTCGCCCGGTCGCGCGGTCCCGACGACGAGGGCCGAGCAGCAACCGAAAACCGTCGAAGGTGACACGAAGTTGACACCCAAGACGACTCCGCAGCGCGCCGGTCCGACCCTGGTTCCGCCCGGCGCGCCGGGAGGCATCCGAACGGCGCGGCCATTCCGCAAAAAGGCAGCGCGACCGGCCCGGCCCGAAGCTAGCGCAAGACGCGCCCTGTAGGAAAATGGTTTCGATCGGCCCGCGCCCCGGTCGGCGCGAAAACGACGCCGGTCGAACGCCGCTTCGCCGCCGCACTCCACTGGTATAGGTTGCCTCCATGGGTAGAGGAAAGATTTGCGCCGCCGCCGCCCTGCTGTGCATCGCGGCAGGCGCATCGGCACAGCAGACCGGCACCCGCATGCAAGCGGGCGCGCGCATGCCCGATCTGCCGCCCGCCGAGATCGACGAGAACCTCGCCATCGGCGGCGAGGAGATCGACGCGCGCAAGCTGCGCAGCCGGATGACGGTCGAGGTCTTCGTCAACCAACAGGGCCCCTACAAATTCGTGGTCGACAGCGGGGCGGACAGTTCGGTGGTGGGCGAGAGCCTGGCCGGGCGGCTGGCGCTCCCGCAAGGCACGCCGACGCTGCTCCACGGGGTCACCGAGAGCAAGGTGGTCGACCGCGTGCTGGTCGATGAACTCCGGCTCGGTCCGACCACTTCGATCGAACTCGAATTGCCCGTGCTAGATGAACGCGATCTCGGCGCCGATGGCATGATCGGGCTCGATGCGCTGGTCGAACAGCGCCTGATGATGGATTTCGAGGATCGCGTGATCACCGTCGACGACGGATTCTCGCCGCTGCCGGTGATGGAGGACGGCACGATCGTCGTGACCGGCCGGCTGCAGCGCGGCCAGCTCATCCTCACCGAAGTGGTGGTCGGCAGGGAGCGGGTCGATGCGGTCGTCGACACCGGCTCGGAGATCACCATCGGCAATCGCGCGCTGCGCGACCGGCTGGTGCAGCGGCGCAGGAACAAGTTCGAGAAGATCACCGTCTACGGCGTGACCGGCCACCAGATCGAACTCGAGTTCGCCGTGGTCGACCGGATCAAGCTGGGACCGATCGAATTGCGCGACGTTCCGATCGCCTTCGCCGACGTGCCGCCGTTCGAGGTGTTCGGCCTGGACGACAAGCCTTCGCTGTTGCTCGGCACCGATCTGATGGAGGTCTTTCGCCGCGTCTCGCTCGATTTCCACGACCGCAAGGTCCGCTTCCAGCTCAGGAAATGCAAACAGGATACGGTCGTGGTGCGAACTTCGACCACGGCTTCGCGGCTTTCGAGCGACAAGCCGACCGCCTGCCAGCGCTAGCCGGCGCCGGGGCTATTCGGGCCGGGACTAGTCGTTCGGGGCTACTTGGACAGTTCGACCTGCTCGAAGTCGAGTTCGACCGGCGTCGCGCGGCCGAAGATCGAGACCGAGACCTTGACCTTCTGCTTGTCGAAATCGAGTTCCTCGACCAGCCCGTTGAAGCTGGCGAAGGGCCCGTCGAGCACCTTGACCTGATCGCCGATCTCGTAGTCGACGCTGACCTGCTTCTTGGGCGCGGCCTTGGCCTCTTCGACACCGCCGAAATAGCGCGCGGCTTCCTTTTCGGAAATCGGCTGCGGCTTGTTGTTGGTGCCGAGGAAGCCGGTCACCTTCGGCGTGTTCTTGACCAGATGGTAGATGTCGTCGGTCATGTTGAGCTTGGCGAGCACGTAGCCGGGCATGAACTTGCGTTCGACCTGCACCTTCTTGCCGCGCTTGACCTCGGTCACGGTCTCGACCGGGACCTCGACCTCGTCGACGCCTTCCGAAAGGCCCAGCCGCTCGGCCTCGGCGATGATCGAATCGCGGACCTTGTTCTCGAAACCCGAATAGGCGTGGATGATGTACCAGCGTGCCATGTGTGTGTTCTGTCCTGTCGTATTGCGTCTCGGGCGCCCGGTGCCGGGCCGGGGATCAGGCGAGCGTCAGCAGCCAGCGCATCACGGCGCTGAACAGCGTATCGATGCCGAGGAAGAAGACCGAGAGGATGACCATCATGATGAAGACGAAAATGGCGGTGCGCACGGTTTCCTCGCGCGTCGGCCAAACGACCTTGCGCCCTTCGGCCTGCACCTGCCGCAGGAATTCCGCCGGGGAGGTCTTCTTTTCGTCTGCCATGATCTTGCCACTCTCGGGGTAGGTTTGTCGTGTCTTCCGGGATGGGCCTATCGCCGCCCCGATTTAAGTCCCGGGAGGGCAATTCGCTGCACCGATGTCGGAAGACGGCGCTGCATCTAGGCGGCGCAAACGCAAAAGGCAAGCGGGGGAAGCCGCGACGATCGCCCCTTTGCAAGCCCGCCCCTCATGGCTAGCTTGCGCCGGTCACGTCCATCGAGGACGCATGAGGGGAATTTTTCGACATGGCAACAAGCCAGACGACCAGTCTGGGCGATCGGCTGGTACAGCCGGTCACCAATATTTCCGATTTCATCTGGGGCGGGACCTGGAACGGCGAAGCCGTCATCCCGATTCCGCCGCTGGCGGTGATCCTGCTCGGCGTGGGCCTGTGGTTCATGATCGGGCTGCGGTTCTATCCGATCACCAAGTTCGGCAGTGCCATCAAGGGGTTGTTCGCCAATCGCAAGGGCTCCGGCGCGGGCGAGATCTCGCCCTTCGCGGCGCTTTCGACGGCGCTTTCGGGCCAGGTCGGGACCGGCAATCTCGCCGGCGTGGCCACCGCGATCGCGCTCGGCGGACCGGGGGCGGTGTTCTGGATGTGGATCACCGCGCTGTTCGGCATGGCGCTGGCATTCGGCGAAGGCGCGCTCGCGATCCGCTATCGCGAAACCACCAGCGACGGGGTCAAGCGCGGCGGTCCGATGAGCTACATCATGATGGGCCTCGGCCCGAAATGGACCTGGCTTGCCATCGTGTTCTCGCTCGGCACGCTGTTTTCGGGCCTCGTCACCGGCAATTCGATCCAGGCCAACGAGGTCGCCAGCGGGCTCAACGAACTGTTCGGGATCGAACGCTGGATGGGCGGACTGATCGTCGCAATTGCGGTCTTCGTCGTCATCATCGGCGGGATCAAGTCGATCGGCAGCGTCGCCGACAAGGTCGTCCCGTTCATGGCGGCGACCTATATCATCATGGCCCTTACCGCGCTGATCATCAATTTCGGCGACCTGCCCGAGACCTTCGGGCGGATCTTCGGCGGCGCCTTCAACGCGCAATCGGCAAGCGGCGGCTTCATCGGCGCGGCGATCATCCTCTCGATCCGCGCCGGCGTCGCGCGCGGGCTGTTCTCGAACGAGGCGGGCCAGGGTTCGACCCCGATCGCGCATGCCGTGGCGCAGACCGACGATCCCGAACTGCAGGGCCGCATGGCGATGCTCGGGACCTTCATCGACACGATCGTCATCTGCACCATGACCGCGCTGGTCATCCTCACCGTGGAAGGCGATTTCACCTATCAGGGCGAAGCGGTGAAGCATGTCTGGCAATCCGATCTCGGCACCACCGCGCAAAGCGGCTTCGTGACCACTTCGGGGGCCTTCGCAGCGGCTTTCCCGATGCCGGTGGCGGGGGTTCCGCTGGGTACGCTGGTGGCCTCGATCGCGCTGATCCTGTTCGTCTTCACCACGCTGCTTACGTGGAGCTATTACGGCGAACGCGCGATCACCTTCATCTATGATCGCTTTCCCGGATCGACCCGCGGCGGCGAAAAGGTGCTGCACATCATCTGGCGCGTGCTGTGGTGCTTCGCGATCTTCTTCAGCGCGACGCTGCCGTCGCAATTGGTGTGGCGCTTCGGCGATATCTCCAATGCCGCGATGGCGCTGCCCAACCTGCTGGCGCTGGCGCTGCTGAGCGGGGTGGTGTTCAAGCTCGCCCGCGGCGATCGTACCGCGGGGCCCGATCATCACGCGGCAACGCCCGAGGAACCCGAGGAATACTGAGGGCGCCAGCCGGGCACGAAGAGGGGCCGGGAGCAAAAGCTGCTCCCGGCCCCTTCCTTTAGGTTCGTGCGCCGCTGTCAGCGCATTCCGAAGAACCGGGCCAGGAAGCCCGGGCGGTCTTCTTCCATCGGCAGGATCCGGCCATGCGTGCGGTACCGCAGCGAACTGTCGCTATAGGGTTTCGGCTGAACCCACCGGTCGGGCGGGCTGCTGTGGAAGGATAGGCTCGACATGCTTTGCCTCCATGGATCATGCTCCCTCCTGAATCCGCCAACCCCCCAGCCTATGCAAGGGTTCCCGCAGCGGGCGACGATTGGCCCGGGGCGCGGCGGGTCCACACCAGCGCCAGCAGCAGCAGCGCGGCCAGCGGCATGAGGTTGATGCCGAGCGGAAAGGCCAGGGCCCGCGTCGCATAGGCCGCGAAATACAAGGCGACGAGCATGATCTTCTCATAGGGGCGAAAGCCCCGTGCCCGGCCCTGTTCGACCAGCCACAGTGTCGGGAAGACGAGGAAGGGAAGGTCGTAGCTGAACAGATAGGGCGAGGCGAGCGCGGTGGCGGCGAGCACCGCGGCGCCGGTCGCGCGGGCATCGCCGGCGAAACGGCGCCAGGCGCCCAGCGCGGTCGCCAGCGCCACCGCCGCCGACAGCGCCCCGGCCACCAGCCCCGCGCTATCCCCGCCGAACAGTCTGGCCTGCGAGAAGAAACTGGTCATCCGCAGCAGGAAATCGGGGTTGATCCCCTGCATCAGCAGGCCGCTCGCGCGCCAGCTGCCGGTATAGGCGCCCATCGTCGCGCTGCCGAAGGCCAGCCACGACAGCGCCAGCAGCCCCGCCGCCACCAGCCCCGCCGCCGCGAACGCCCGCCAGCGGCCCCCGGCAGCGAACCACAAGGGCGCCAGCACGGCCAGATGCGGCTTGATCACCAGCGCGCCTACCGCCGCCCCGGCCCACGCCTGCCGCCGCCCCAGCTGCTGCGCCGCCAGCACCAGCAAGGCCCCGGTGAGCAGCCCGGTCTGTGCGTGACCGGCGGCGAGCACCGCGCCCGGATAGGCGACGACCAGCAGCCACAATTGCGGGAAGGCGCGCACCCCGGCCCATGCCCACAGCACCCATGTCGCCGCCACCCAGGCGATCCAGGCGAGCGGAAACGGCAGCAGGCCGAAGGGCATCAGCGCGAACAGGAAGGGCGGCGGGTTGACGAAGGCGAACCAGCCCTCGCTTCCGGTGCCCGTCTGCAGGCTTTCCTGCACCGCCAGGTCGTAGGCCTCGGCCGGGTTGCCCGCCGCCGCGACATGGCCCGCGCCCCAGAAGGCGAGGAAATCGGTGCCCTCGGGCCCCATCGCCGCGAACCACGCCGCGATCAGCAGGCCCAGACCCGCAACCGCCACCAGCAGCGCATAGCCGCGCACCCGCTCGCGCGTCAGCCAATCCGCCTCGCGCAGCCACGATCTCGCCGCCATCGGCTCGCTCCTCGGCTGTGGCGACCGGCTCAGCGTCGAGGCCCTCGCGCCGCCGGCCGGCCTATCGCACGATCCCCGCCGCGCGCATCTCCACCGCGCTCGCCACGCCATCGCGATCGCTGTCGACACGGTCGAAATTGGCCTGCGTCGCAACCCGGTATTCGACCAGAGTGATGACCTCGTCGCGGTCGGTGTCGAATTGCGTCAACAGCGGCGCCGGATCGACCGGCAGGCCATCGACGTTGACCAGCGCGGCGAATTCCTGCGCGCTCAACATCCCGTTGCCGTCGCCGTCGAGCCGGGCAAAGACCGCCTGATTCTGCCGCAGCGCCTCGGTCTGGGCAGCGCTTCGCTGGCTGGCGACGATCTCGGCGGGCACCACCATGCCGTTGCCGTCGGCATCGAGCCGGGCGAATTCGGCATCCATCTGGCTGATGAACATCTGCCGGGTGAGCGGTTCGGGTTCGCTCTGCTGCGCGGCGAGCGGCGTGCCGGCGAACAGCGCCGCCGCGAAGATTGACGTTATTCGATTCATGGCGCGATGCCCCCTCTGCAATGCCCCAGAACGACAATAGCTTGGGGTGCGCGAGCGAGCAATCCCGGGTGATCCGGCTAGAACGTATAGCCGATACCCAGCGCTCCCATCCATTGGTCGGCATCGCCGCGAATGCTGGTGAAGGGCGTCCGCTTGCCGTCGCCCAGCATGCGCGAATATCCGCCCAGCGCCACCAGCGCGAGCCCGCCATTGGCGAGATCGCCGTCGAGATCGATCCCGAGCAGCAGATTGGCTGCGATGCTGTCCCAACCCCCCTCTGCCTGGAAGACGGGGAGCCGATCGGCCGGATCGACGGCGGTGCCGACCGGGACCGAGTAATAGTAATCGGCGAAATCGTCGTCCACATGGGTGGCGCTCACCGCCAGCGATGCTGCGATGCCGCGGCTGAGCGGAGTGAAATAGGCCATTCCGGGAGTGATCGTGCGGCCGTCGTGCGCCCCCGCCACATCCCACAGCACGTCGAGGTTGAAGCTGAGGCTGTCATAGGGATTCAGCAGGCCCGGAAAGCTCACCCCCACGGTCGGCCCGACCTCCACCGCGGTGTCGAGCTCGCCATATTGGCGGACCACGCGGTCTTCGATCTGACTCGCCCGGTTGCGATTGAGCTTGGTCGCGATTCCCGCGGAAAGGTCCATCTTCCCCTCGGAATCGGGAATGAAGTCGAGCGCCAGTCCACCGGGCCGCGGAGCGATCCCGATGCCCCCGAGACTGCCCTGGACGATCGGGATCGGGGAAACGACATAATCGTCCGAACCGTCGTAGCTGGGCGCGAAAACCGCGCCGGCGCCGACGCTGAGCCAATTGTCGTCATAGACGGTGTCTTCATAGGCGGCCGCGGCCGGGTCGGTATCGCTCCGGTCCTGTGCCGCCGCAGGCAGCGCGACCAGCGACACCGCCGTGCCCAACGCCCATATCGAAATTTTCATCGGAGTGCCCTCGTTTTCCCTGTGCCTGTCGAACATTCCTCGGCTTGGCAAGTTCCCCGATTGCGGCAAACCGATTGCCGCGCCCCCGCATCGTGCCTAAGCGACTGGGCTGATGGACGGGCGCAAGATCGACATGGCTATCGTAGGCGGCGGGCTGGCCGGAGGCCTCGCGGCGCTGGCGCTGGCCCGCGCGCGACCCGATCTGCGGCTGGCGGTGTTCGAAGCCGGGGATTCGCTCGGCGGCAACCATCGCTGGAGCTGGTTCGCGACCGATCTTTGCCGCGAAGGCGCCGCGCTGACGGCCGGTTTCCGCCAGGCCGAATGGGACACCGGCTATGACGTCGCCTTTCCCGCCCACCGGCGAACGCTCGCCACGCCCTATCATTCGCTCGCCAGCGCCGATTTTGCTGCCGCGCTGCAAGGCGAACTGCCCGCCGATGCGATCCGGACCCGCGCGCGCGCGGTCCGGATCGAGCCGCGCGCCGTCACGTTGGAGAGCGGCGAGCGCATAGCCGCGCGCACGGTGATCGACTGCCGCGATTTCCAACCCTCGCCGCATCTGTCGGGGGGGTGGCAGGTGTTCATGGGCCAGCACCTGCGGACCGAAACCCCGCATGGGCTTGCCCGACCGATCGTGATGGATGCCGCGGTCGACCAGCCCGGGGCCTATCGCTTCGTCTATACCCTCCCCCTCGGCCCGCGCGAGCTCTTCGTCGAGGACACCTATTACGCGGACGATCCGATCCTCGATCGCGAGACGCTGGCGCGGCGGATCGACGCCTATTGCGCGGCAAAGGGCTGGCACGGTCGCGTGATCGGCAGCGAGACCGGCGTGCTGCCGGTGGTCACCGGCGGCGACTTCGGGCGCTATCGCCGGGCTCTCGGACAGCCGGGCATCGTCCGGATCGGCGCGCGGGCGGGCTTCGCCCATCCGCTGACCAGCTATACCCTGCCGTTCGCGGTCGCCAACGCGCTTGCCCTGGCAGGCCACGCCCGGCTCGGTCCCGAACGTCTCGCGGCCTTGTTCGACCGGCGGGCAGAGGACCACTGGCGCGCCATGCGCTTCTACCGGAGCCTCGGACGGATGCTTTTCAACGCCGGCCCGCCGGCGCGGCGCTATCGTGTGTTCGAACATTTCTATCGCCTGCCCCAGGACCTGATCGAACGATTCTACGCCGGGCGTTCGACGCGCATGGACCGGCTCCGCATCCTGACGGGCAAGCCGCCCGTCCCCGTGTTCGCGGCAGCGCGCGCGCTGCTTGGCAAGGGCACCCCGCTCGTCCATGAGGACCCGCAATGACCGTTCCAGCGCAGACCTCACCGGATCCGCTCGACATCGCCCGCCCGTCGGCGGCCGATCTGTCCGGCAAGACCGCCTGCATCGTGGGTGCCGGATTCGGAGGACTGGCGCTGGCCATCCGGCTGCAATCGGCGGGCGTCGCGACGACGGTGGTCGAAGCGCGCGACCGTCCCGGCGGGCGAGCCTATTACTGGGAACGCGAAGGTTTCACCTTCGATGCGGGGCCGACGGTCATCACCGATCCCGATTGCCTGCGCGAACTCTGGGCGCTGTCGGGCCGCGACATGGCCGACGACGTCGAACTGATGCCGGTCATGCCGTTCTACCGGCTCGGCTGGCCCGACGGGACCGTATTCGACTATTCCAACGACGAGGAACGGCTGTTCCGCGAGATCGCGCAGCTCAATCCGGCCGATGTCGCCGGTTACCAGCGGTTCCTCGAATATTCCGAGCGTGTCTATCAGGAAGGCTACGTCAAGCTCGGCCATGTGCCCTTCCTCGACTTCAAATCGATGATCAAGGCCGCGCCCGCGCTGGCCAGGCAACAGGCCTGGCGCAGCGTCTATTCGATGGTCTCGAGCTATGTCGACAACGAGAAGCTGCGCGAGGCGCTGAGCTTCCATACGTTGCTGGTCGGCGGCAGCCCGATGAAGACCAGCGCCATCTACGCGCTGATCCACAAGCTCGAGATCGATGGCGGAGTATGGTGGGCGAAGGGCGGGACCAATCGCCTGATCGCCGGGATGGTGCGCCATTTCGAACGGCTCGGGGGAACGCTGAGGCTGGACGACCCGGTGGCGCGGATCCACACGCTCGGCACCACCGCGACCGAGGTCGAGACGCGCTCGGGGTGGAAGCAGCGCTTCGACGCGGTGGCGAGCAACGCCGATATCATGCACAGCTACAAGGATCTGCTCGCCGGGTCCAAGCGCGGCGCCGATTATGCCCGCAAGCTCGCGCGCAAGAGCTACAGCCCGAGCTTGTTCGTCGTCCATTTCGGGATCGAGGGGAGCTGGCCCGGCATTCCCCACCATACCATCCTGTTCGGCCCGCGCTACAAGGGCCTGCTCGAGGACATCTACGACCACGGCGTCCTGCCGGCCGATTTCTCGATCTATCTGCATCATCCCACCGTCACCGACCCCTCGATGGCGCCCGCGGGCAAGAGCACCTTCTACGCGCTTATTCCCGTCGCTCACATGGGCAAGCTGGCGGTCGACTGGGACGAGATGGGGCCGCTGCTCGAAAAGCGCATTCTCGACGAGATCGAGCGGCGGCTGATCCCCGAGCTGCAGTCGCGCATCGTGACCAAGTTCCATTACGCGCCGCGCGATTTCGCAACCGACCTCAACGCGCATATGGGCAGCGCCTTCAGCCTCGAGCCGCTGCTGACGCAAAGCGCATGGTTTCGCGGGCACAACCGCGACGACGTGCTTGACAATTTCTACCTCGTCGGGGCTGGGACGCATCCCGGCGCCGGCATCCCCGGCGTCGTCGGCAGTGCCAAGGCGACTGCCGGACTGATGCTGGAGGATCTCGAAATTGCCGTCTGAGCTGAACCGCCTTGCTGTCTATTGCGGGTCCGCTTCGCCCGAGGATCCGCGCTATATCCGGCTTGCCGCCGAGATCGGCGCAGGGCTGGCGGAACGCGGAATCGGCGTCGTCTATGGCGGCGGGCGGCTGGGGCTGATGGGCGCGGTCGCGCGCGGGGCGCTCGATGCCGGAGGCGAAGTGATCGGGGTGATCCCCGAGGCGCTGGCCAATTCCGAAGTCGCCAATCATGACTGCACCGAGCTCCACACCGTCGGCGGGATGCACGAACGCAAGCAGCGCTTCACCGATCTCAGCGACGGCTTCATCACCATTCCCGGCGGGGTGGGGACGATGGACGAACTGTGGGAAGCGGTCAGCTGGGCGCAGCTGGGCTATCACACCAAGCCCGTCGGACTGCTCAATTCCTTCGGTTTCTACGACCATCTGATCGCCTTCAACCGCCACATGGCCGAGGTCGGTTTCGTCCGCCCGGCCCATCAGGGGATCGTGATCGCTGCCGACTCGTTAAGCGCCTTGATCGAGAAAATGGAAAGCTACGAGCCGCATACTCCCATCTTCCGGATGAAGGCCCAAGACCTCTGAGCAAGCCCCGCACCCTTGTGTCCTCGCGTTACCTGCGCCCCACCCCGGCACGCGCCGGAGGCGGCCGCGAGCGGACCAATCTGGTCGAAAAGGCGCTCGATTCGATCGAGGAGGGTTCGCACAGTTTCGCTGCCGCCTCGAAGCTGTTCGACCGAGCGACGCGCGAACGCAGCTGGCTGCTCTACGCCTGGTGCCGCCGCTGCGACGACATTGCCGACAATCAGGACAAGGGCGGCCCGCAGAAGATCGTCGCCGGCGACATGAAGAATGCCGAGGATCGGGTCCAGGCGCTGCGGGTGCTGACCCGGCGCGCTTTCGAGGAACAGCCGACCGCCGATCCCGCCTTCGACGGCTTCGGCCTGGTGGCCGACGAATGCGGCCTCACGCTCGCCATGGCAAACGACGTGATCGGCGGCTTCGCGCTCGATGCGACCGGCTGGCGGCCGCGAACCGAAACCGACATGCTGCGCTACTGCTATCACGTCGCCGGCGCGGTCGGCATCATGATGGCGCGCATCATGGGCGTGCCCGAGGAGGACGGCGAGACGCTCGATCGTGCCTGCGATCTCGGCCTCGCCTTCCAGATTGCCAATATCTCGCGCGACATCGTCGAGGATGCCGAGGCCGGCCGGTGCTACCTCCCGGCGACCTGGCTCGCGGAAATGGGCTGGGAGGAAGGCGAGCATGCCTTGCCCGAAAACCGCTTCCGCCTCGCTGGGCTCATGCCGCGGATGATCGCATTGATGGAAAAATACGAGGCGGCGGCCAAGATCGGCGCCCGGCGCCTGCGTTTCCGCCAGCGCTGGGCGGTGCTCGCCGCGGCGCGGATCTATGGCGCGATCGGACGCAAGGTACTCACGCGCGGGCAGCTGGCGTGGGACAGCCGCACGCGTGTGAGTGGCGTCGAGAAGACATGGCACATGATCGCGGCCTTCTTCGAGGCGGTATGGAATCGCCCGCGCGGCCCCCGCGAACCGATTACCTGGAGCCGTCATGATTTCCGGCCCGTCGCGGGTTGGTAGGCGCCCGCATTTCTCCGCTCATCGCGAGGAGGTCCGCAGGGTCGACGCGGCGATCCTTCGCCCGCCCCCACGCCGAGCTTGGAGCCCGGGAGACGGATTGCCACCTCTTCGGCTCGCAATGCCGGAAAAAATTGCGTAGCGCACTTCCATGATCACCAAGCTCCTCATCGCCAATCGCGGCGAGATCGCCTGCCGCATCATCCGCACCGCGCGCGACATGGGTATCGCGACCGTCGCGGTCCATTCGGATGCCGATGCCAAGGCCCTGCACGTGCGCCAGGCCGACGAGGCGGCCCACATCGGCCCCTCCCCCGCTGCCGAAAGCTATTTGCGCGGGGACAAGATCATCGCTGCGGCGAAGCAGGCCGGGGCCGAGGCGATCCACCCCGGCTACGGCTTCCTGTCCGAAAACGCCGCTTTCGCGCAGGCGGTGATCGATGCGGGGCTGATCTGGGTCGGGCCGAAGCCCGCCAGCATCGAGGCGATGGGGCTCAAGGATGCGGCCAAGAAGCTGATGCGCGCCGCCGGGGTGCCGGTGACGCCCGGCTACGAGGGCGAGGATCAGTCGGTCGACCGCTTGAAGAAGGAAGCCGACGCGATCGGCTATCCGGTGCTGATCAAGGCGGTCGCGGGCGGCGGCGGCAAGGGCATGCGCAAGGTCGATGCCGCGCAGGATTTCGAAGCCGCGCTGGAGAGCTGCCGGCGCGAGGCCAAGGCGAGCTTCTCCAACGACGAGGTGCTGCTCGAAAAGTGGATCACCAGCCCGCGCCATATCGAGGTGCAGGTGTTCGGCGACAGCCACGGCAACGTCGTCCATTTGTTCGAACGCGATTGCTCGTTGCAGCGCCGCCACCAGAAGGTGATCGAGGAAGCCCCCGCCCCGGGCATGGACGAAGCAACGCGCGAGGCGATCTGCGCCGCCGCGGTCCGCGCGGCGAAAGCGGTCGATTACGAGGGCGCGGGCACGATCGAATTCATCGCCGACGCTTCGCGAGGGCTTCGCGCGGACCGCATCTTCTTCATGGAGATGAACACCCGCCTGCAGGTCGAACACCCGGTGACCGAAGAAATCACCGGGGTCGATCTGGTCGAATGGCAGCTGCGCGTCGCGAGCGGCGAGCCGATTCCGTTGACGCAGGACGAACTGAGCATCGACGGCCACGCCATCGAGGCGCGACTCTATGCCGAAGACCCGGCGGGCGGCTTTCTGCCCTCGACGGGGCTGCTCGAGCATTTCGATCTCGGCCCGGCGGGCCGCATCGAGACGGGTGTCGAGGAAGGCGACGTGATCTCGCCCTTCTACGACCCCATGGTGGCCAAGCTGGTGGTCTGGAGCGAAACGCGCGGGGAGGCCATCGACAGGCTTGCGGAAATCGCCGAGGGCGTGGAGATCTGGCCGGTCAGGACCAATGCGGCCTTCATCGCGGCATGTCTTCGCCACGAGGATTTCGAAGCCGCCGATCTCGACACGGGGTTCATCGAGGCCAAGCAGGACGAGCTCGTTGCCCCCGACGAGGCGACCGACGACTTGTGGCAGGCTGCTGCCGATTTCATCGCGCTCGCGGAATGCGACGAACACGATGGTCTTCCGATCGGCTTTCGCCTGAATGCGCCCGGCAAACTTGCCGCGACCATCACCCGCAAGGGCCAGACGCGGACCGTGGCAGCAGCGCGGACAAGATCGGCCGAGGCTGCTTCCGGGTTCGTCGAAGCGGCCCGGGCGGTGGTCTTCGCCGGGGGCCAGAGCTACACGTTCGAGCGCAGCTCGCGCGGCTCGGGCACTGCTTCGGCCAGCGACGGCGCCATCCTCGCGCCGATGCCGGGCAAGGTCATCGCGGTCGATGTGGCGCAAGGGCAGGCGGTCACCGCCGGCCAGCGGCTGATGGTGCTCGAAGCGATGAAGATGGAGCATGCGCTTGCCGCGCCCTTCGACGGGACGGTGAGCGAGCTGTCGGTGGCCGTCGGAAGCCAGGTGCAGGTCGAGGCGGTGCTGGCGGTGGTGGAGCCTGTCTCGGAATGACATCAAATTTCCGTCATTGCGAGCGAAGCGAAGCAGTCCATGGCCGAAGGCTTGCCGTGATCGAAGCCGCCGCAGTCTGCCGGAAGTTTGGGTCCATGGATTGCCGCGTCGTCTGCGGCTCCTCGCAATGACGAGGTTGGGGTGAGCTGGACGAAGGAACTCGAAGAACTCCGCCGCCGCGAAGCGCTGGCCGAGCAGATGGGCGGCGAAGCCAAGCTCGCGCGCCAGCACGGGCGCGGCAAGATGGACGCCCGCGCCCGCCTCGCCGCGCTGGTCGACCCCGGGTCGTTCCGCGAGATCGGCAAGATCGCGGGCAAGGGCTCCTATGACGAGGAAGGCCGCCTCGAGGGCGTCCTGCCCGCGCCTTTCCTGTTCGGCCGCGCGACCATCGAAGGCCGCCCGGTGGTCGCCACCGCCGACGATTTCACCATTCGCGGCGGCGCCGCCGATGCCGGCATCAGCCGCAAGATGGTCCAGGCCGAAAAGATGGCGCACGAGCTCAAGCTCCCCATCGTCCGGATGATCGACGGCACCGGCGGCGGGGGCTCGGTCAAGACGCTCGAACAGATCGGCGCGACCTATATTCCCGCCGTGCCCGGCTGGTCGGACGTGGTCACCAATCTCGAGACCGTCCCGGTCGTGGCGCTAGCGCTCGGCCCGACCGCAGGGCTCGGGGCGGCGCGCACGGTGGCGAGCCATTATTCGATCATGGTCAAGGGCCTGAGCCAGATCTTCGCCGCCGGCCCCGCGGTGGTCGACGGGCTGGGCGACGGCTACAAGGGTTCGGAAGACCATCAGCAGGCCAAGGAAGACCTCGGCGGCAGCGCGATCCACACGCGCAACGGCGTGGTCGACGACGAAGTGGCGAGCGAGGCCGAGGCATTCGCCCGCGCACGCCACTTCCTTTCGTTCATGCCCGAACATGTGGGCCAGCTCGCCCGCCGCGCGCGCTGCACCGATCCCGCCGACCGGCGCGAAGAGGGGTTGATCGAACTCGTTCCGCGCGACCCCAAGGCGGTCTATTCGATGCGTCGCTGTCTCGAGATGACCTTCGACCGGGGCACGGTGTTCGAGATCGGCCGCATGTGGGGCCGCGCCTGCATCACTGCGCTGGCGCGGCTCGACGGCTGGCCGGTGGCCGTGCTCGCCAGCGACCCCAGCTATCTCGGGGGCAGCTGGGAAGCCAAGACCAGCGAAAAGGTCGAACGCTTCGTCAAGCTCGCCGACCGGTTCCGCCTGCCGATCGTCCACCTCGTCGACAACCCGGGCTTCATGATCGGGCGCGAGGCCGAGATGGCCGGAACCATCCGCTACGGTGTGCAGGCGATGAATGCGATCTACCGCGCGAGCGTACCGCTGGCGAGCATTGTCCTGCGCCGCGCCTATGGCATCGCCGGCAGTGCGATGAGCAATGCCGAGAACTATCAGTACCGCTATTGCTGGCCATCGGGCGATTGGGGCAGCCTGCCGATCGCCGGCGGGCTCGAGGTCGCCTACAAGTCCGAAATCGAAGCGGCCGAGGATTCCGCAGCCGAGCTGGCAGCAATTCGCGCCCGGCTCGACAAGGTGACCTCGCCCTTCCGCAGCGCCGAGCGCTTCAACGTCGAAGACATCATCGATCCGCGAGATACGCGTCCGCTGCTGTGCGAATTCGCCGGACTTGCCTGGCGCAGACTGCAGGGCGAATAGCGGCCAGCCCGATGCCAGGCCGATGGCGCCGGTCTAGTCTTCTTCGGGAACCGAAGCCCCGAACAAGGCGCCCCTTTCGCTGAACAGCACGAAAGCGAGGCTGACCAGCGCGGTCGCCAGCAGCGCCGCGGCCAGCGGCCGCGCGGTGCCGTCATAGGCATAGCCGATGCCCGCGCCCAGAGTCGCCCCGGTGGTCATGCGGATGAAGCTCTGGGCCGAGGAAGCCGCGCCGGCGATGTGCTTGAACGGCTGCATGGCGATCGATCCGAAATTCGCGCCGATGAAGCCGAGCAGGCTCATGTTCGCCGCCATCAGCGGCACGAAGGTCCACAGCGTTTCATCGGTCCGGTTGGCGAACCACAGCTGCGCGATAGCGACCCCGATGAAGGCGAACAGCGCGGCATGGCTCACGCGCCTCGCGCCGAAGCGCTCGACGATCCGGCTGTTCGACCAATTGGCCAGCGCCATGCAGCCCGCGCAGACCGCAAACAGCAAGGGGAACAGATCGCCCGCGCCGAAGGCCTCGCCGATCAGCTGCTGCGAAGAATTGATGAAACCGAACAGCCCACCGAACACCAGCGCCCCGGCGATGGTGTAGCCGATGGTTGCGCGCAGGGTCACCGCGCTGCGCATGTTGCGCGCGATCGAAGCGACGCGAATCGGCTGACGATCGTCGTCGTGAAGCGTTTCGGGAAGCCGGAGATAGACCCACAGGCTCATCGCTCCGCCCGCGGTCGCCATCGCGGCGAAGATCCAGCGCCAGTCTCCGAACAGCAGCATCACGCCCTGACCCACGCTGGGCGCGACCGCCGGGACGAGCAGGAAGATGACGAAGATGAGACTCATCATGCGCGCCATCTTGTCGCCGCCCACGCGATCGCGGATGATTGCGGGGGGCAGCGCGATGATGCCCGCGGCGAAAAATCCCTGGAGCGCCCGCAGCACTATCAATTGCCCGAAGCTTTCCGCCGCGGCGCAGGCGAGCGAAAGGACGATGTAGAAACCCAGCGCGGTGAACAGCACCGGCCGTCGGCCGTAGCGATCCGCGAAAGCCCCCGGGATCAGCGTTCCGAAGCCGGCGGCCAGCAGATAGACCCCGACGATGAACTGCCGATCATTGCCGGATGCCCCGAGGCTCGCCGCCAGTTCGTCGAGCGCAGGCAGGATCGCGTCGATGCCGAATGCGTTGCAGGCCATCAGCAGCGCCATCATCCAGATCAGCTCGCGCTCGCCGATTCGCCTGCCGCGGGCGGCTTCGGCTATCGGGCGTTCTCCGCCGGCAAGATCGTGGCTTCGCATCTGCACAAAATGGCAATTGAGCGAGAGAGTTCCGATTTGCAACCCGCAGGCCTATCTTGAGCGACGATGAGTGATGTCAAAGAAACGCAGGGGGAAGACGAGGGAGCCGAGGAAGCCGACGGGCTCCGCAAGATCGTCCATGTCGACATGGATGCCTTCTTCGCCAGCGTCGAGCAGCGCGACAATCCGGACTTGCGCGGCAAGCCGGTCGCGGTGGGCGGGGCCGGCGGGCGCGGCGTGGTCGCCGCGGCGAGTTACGAGGCGCGCAAATTCGGCGTACGCAGCGCCATGCCCTCGGTCACTGCCAAGCGGCTGTGCCCCGATCTGATCTTCTGCAGGAGCCGCTTCGACGTCTATCGCGAGGTCAGCCAGCAGATCCGCGCGATATTCCGGCGCCATACCGAGCTGGTCGAGCCGCTGAGCCTCGACGAAGCCTATCTCGACGTGACCGAGGACCGGCTGGGTATCGGTTCGGCGACGCGGATCGCGGAACTCATCAGGCAGGAGATCCATGCCACGACCGCGCTCACCGCAAGCGCCGGCGTGAGCTACAACAAATTCCTCGCCAAGCTCGCCAGCGACCAGAACAAGCCCGACGGGCTATGCGTGATCCGCCCCGGCGAAGGCGCCCGCTTCGTCGCCGGCCTGCCGATCCGGCGGTTTCACGGCGTCGGTCCCAAGGGGGCGGAGAAGATGGCGCGGCTGGGGATCGAGACCGGGGCCGACCTCGCCGCCAGGGACATCGCCTGGCTGCGGGCGAATTTCGGCAGCTTCGCCGATTACCTCTATCGCGCGGCGCGTGGGATAGACCTGCGTCCGGTACGATCGCGCCGAATCCGCAAATCGGTAGGCGGCGAGCGGACCTTCGGCCATGATCTGTCGACCGGGGCCGAGCTCCGCGAGACGCTCGAAGACATCATCGAGATCGTCTGGACCTCGATCGAACGCGCCGAGGCAAGCGGCCGCACCGTCACACTGAAGATGAAATACACCGATTTTCAGCTCTTCAGCCGCGCCCGTACGGTCGATCGACCGATCGTCGCGAAGTCGGAGTTCGCCGCGATCGGCCGGGCGCTGCTCGAAGAGGTGCTCCCCTTGCCGATGCCGATCCGCCTGATGGGCCTGACGCTGTCGAAGCTCGAGCGCGAGCGCAGCGAGGAGGTGTCGCGCCCCGATGCGCAGCTCAACCTGCTCTAGCTTTTCCTCGCCTGCCACATCGCCAGCCGCGCCCTCGTCTGCGGGCCCAGCGGTTCGGGAAGCGAATGGGTCGGGAAGAACCGGGCCTCGATCACTTCCCGCCCGTCGGCGCGCGGCATGGCATCGACGACCCCGGCAAACACGTGCCCGCGATGCGGCGCGCCCGAGATATTCTCCTCGATCACTCCCATCAGGTCGAGTTTCTCGACCGGACAGCCGGTTTCCTCGCGAAGTTCGCGCCGTGCGGCCTGCTCGGGGGTTTCGCCGCGCCGGATACCGCCGCCGGGGAAATACCAGCCCCGAGGACCATAGCTGTGGCGGACCAGCAGGAGCCGACCGTCGAGATCATAGCCGACGACGCTCACTCCCTCGCCCGTGCTGCGGCTCAGCCGGCGCCAGCGGTGACGCAGCCGATGCACGAGGCCGAGCGCCGCGCGATGCGCGGCGGCGGGGATCAGGCGAAGCATGTGACGGGTCGATCGGCCGCAGCCAGAAGCCGGGCTACGGGCAGGTCGTTGTCGCCGGCGAGCGCCTCTTCGAACAGGCGGCGCTTGTCGGATCCGCGAATCACGAAGACGATCGCATCGCTCGCCAGCAGCGCCGGCAAAGTCAGGCTGATGCGGTCGAAGGGCGCTTCGGGCGGGAGCGGATCGGGCGTCAGCCGCACGATCATGCGCGGTTCGTCGGTGCGCGGATCGGAACTGGGAAAGAGCGATGCGATGTGGCCATCCGCGCCCATGCCGAGCCAGGCGAGATCGAAGCGGGGGACTGCCTCCATCTCGCTCAAGGTGACGACTTCGGCGCCGGCCGGCTCGAACAGATCGCGCAACCGGCCGGTGTTCGAGGCGGGATGATCCTCGGGCACGACGCGGTCGTCGCCCGGCCAGACCACCAGTCGCGTCCAGTCGAGATCGCGCTCGAGGAGCTCTTCGATGATGGGAAAGGGGGTGGTTCCTCCCGGGACGGTGATCGTCGCCGGGCCCCCGCGGTCGCCCAGCACCCCCGCCAGCCGCGCGGCGAGCCAGTCGGCAATGGCGCCGCTGCTGGCGTTTTCGATTATCGTCGCCCTGTTCATCGGCCCGCGATACACCAAGCCGCGCGGCTGCCAAATGCCCTCTCGCCCACTTGCACAGCTATTCGCTCATCGCGAAGTCTGGTCGAGAAACCAGATGCGTTCCTCGCACTGGTCGATCCAGTCGTCGACGATCCCGCTGGTGGCATTGTCGCCGACTCCCTCCGCCGTTTCCTTGACCTCCCCCAGGCGCGCATGGAGCGTGCGGTTGTCGTCGCGCAACTCGGACACCATCGCCTCGGCGGCGATGGAAGAATCGTCCTGGTCGGTGATCCGGGTCGCCGACTGGATCGAACCGATCGAGGTCAGCGTGCCCTCGCCGTTCTTGCGGACGCGCTCGCCGATGGCGTCGACCGTCCCGATCAATTGCGCTGCCTGTTCGTCGAACAGCAGATGAAGGTCGCGAAACCGCGGCCCCGCGACATGCCAGTGAAAGTTCTTCGTCTTCACGTAGAGCGCCAGCGTATCGGCCAGCGCGCCATTGAGCGCGGTCACCAGCGCCTGCTTCGAATTGTTGCCATTGTGCGCCATGTTCGATGCCTTTCCTCGATTGTTCGTTCACTAGGGCAACGGCCGGTATATAATCTGGTTTCTGGATTAAGAATAAAGGCTGTGATCGCCTTATCCGATCAAGCCCCGCGCCGACAGCCCGACCAGCAGCGCGAGCACGAAAAGCACCCCGGCAAGCGCCATTCGCAAGCCCCGCAGAGGCAGTCCGCGCTCGAGCGATTCGCCCGCGGCCCAGCCGATCGCCAGCGCCGCCCCGCCACCGATCGCGCCGCCGAGGCCAGCCAGCGTCGGGGATGCAAAGCCGGCCGCGAAGGCCGCCACGAGAAACCGCGAGGCGTCGGTCAGCTGGCGCGCGAACAGCACGATGGCGATCGCCCCGAGCGAGCGGGTCGGCTCTTCGGGCGGGCGCAGGCGATTGGGCCAGGCGCATTCGACCGCCCCCAGCAGGAGCGCGACGGCGACGAACATGGTCGTGGCATCGGCCGACATCGTCCGCCCCAGCCGTCCACCGACCCAGGCAGCGATGAAGGCGGTGCCCGTCGCGCTGGCGAGCGCAACCGCCAGCAGGCCCGGCGACGGCCCCAGCCGGGCGCGGATTTGCGCCACGATCAGCTGGTCGCGCGCACCCGTGGCAGCGAGGAAGCTGGCGACGAGAGCGAATAGCAGCGAGGTCAAGCGCAAGCTCCTCTGGCGAAACACGAGTGGCTGCGATAGCAGCTTGGCGAGCAGGAAAACAGGAGAGGGGCAGAACGATGATGCTGACCGAAGGCATGGCGGCGGTGGTGACCGGCGGCGCCTCGGGCCTGGGCAGGGCGAGTGCGCAGGCGCTCGCCGATGCCGGGCTCAAGGTAACGATCTTCGACGTCAACGCGGAGGCCGGTGAGGAGCACGCGCAGGCGATCGGCGGGGTATTCGCGCGGGTCGACATCACCGACGAGCAATCGGTCGTCGACGGTTTCGCCAGGGCCCGCGCCGCGCATGGGCAGGAACGCGTTACCGTCCATTGCGCCATGACCAGCCGCCGCGGCAAGACGCTCGGCTGGGACAAGGAGAGCGGGCGCTACAAACGTCTCGAAACCCAGGATTACGCCTTTGGAGCCGAAGGCATTCTGGTATCGTCCTATCGCATCGCCAGCCATTCGGCGCTGGGCATGGCGAACAGCGATCCGCTGAACGACGACGGCGAACGCGGCTGCATCACGCTGACCGCCAGCGTCGCCGCGCAGGACGGGCAGATCGGACAGGTGATCTACGGCAGCTGCAAGGCGGGCGTGAACGGCCTGGTGCTGCCGATGGCGCGCGATCTGATGGATGTCGGCATTCGCGTGAATTCGGTCATGCCGGGCATTTTCGCGACACCGCTGATGCTCGGCATGAAGGACCGCAACCCACAGATGTGGGACCAGCTCAATGCCTCCGTCCCGTTCCCCAAGCGGCTCGGCCATCCCGAGGAATTCGCCTCGCTGATTCTCGAGATCGCGCGCAATTCCTATATCAACGGCCATCAGTTCCGCCTCGACGGTGCGATCCGCATGCCCCCCCGGTGAGCGGGACGAAGGGCGGCTTCAGCCGAGGAGCGGCAGCCCTTCGCGGATCGCGGCGGCCAGTTCCAGCGGCGCGTCGACGAGGACATGGTGATGCGCATCGGCGATCACCGCAGTGAAACGGCAGTCGGGGAGCAGCGCCTGTAGCTCCTCGAGCCGCCCCTCGGGAAACAACGCCGATTTCCCCCCGATCACGATACCCATCGGGACGCGCGGCCGGGCGGCGAGTTCGCCCCGGTCGAAGCGGCTCCAGAATTGCGGATCGAAACGCCAGGTCCAGCCACCCGGAGCCTCGTCGGTTTCGGGCACCTGGTGGAGCGCGCCGCGCGCCATCCAGTCGATGATCTCGGGCATGCCGCTATCCTGCTCGGGCAGAAAGCGGAACCGGCGCAGCGCGGCTTCGAGGGTTGGATAGCGGGGATTCATCGTGCGTCCCTCGGCCAGCCGCCTCGGCGGGCCCGCTTCGGGCCGGGGCGGCGCCGAATCGACCAGGATCGCACCCGTGATCGCCCCGGGATGGAATGCCGACAGATAGAGTGTCGGGAAACCGCCGAAGGAATGGGCGACGATCACCGGTGGCTTGCCCGAGGCCCCGAGTTCGGCAACCTCGATCGCCGCCAGCGCCTCTTGGGCAAACAGCGGGATCGCATAGCGCTCGCGCCAGCCCGACCGGCCCATTCCCGACCACGAGATCGCGGCACAGCGATAATCGCCGGCGAACTGCGGAGCGATGAAGCTCCACCAATCGGCATGGGCGGCGTTGCCATGGAGGAACAGCAGCCCCGGCTTGCCAACCTCGCCCCAGGTCAGCAGCTCGATCTCGGTGCCTTCGACCGTAAATGTCGAGCGCTCTGCCTGGTGCGCGATCGCTTCGGCGAACCATTCGGCGCGCGGGGGAATGCGACCCTCGAACCGCCCCAACAACGTGCCGTCGTAATCCGGATGCGACGATGCGAAATCAATCAAGCAGGCCCCCTGAAGGTTGCAAAATGCCACCATTGCCGCAGGCACGGCGCTTGGCAAGGAACCGAAGGAGAAGGCTGGAGCGGGTAGCGGGAATCGAACCCGCGCGTTCAGCATGGGAAGCTGACAGGCTACCATTACATCATACCCGCCTGTGACGCGCCATGTGCCGCAGCCTCGCGCGTCGGTCAACGCTCATCTGCGGCGAAAACCATACGGCATGCGACGCGGGCAAGGTGCGGCTCGCCGCCGCCCGCCCTTGCACCCCACGCCGACATCTCTAAGTGGGCGCACAGAGGAGATTTCCATGCGTATCATCGATCATGTCATCGCCGGCGGCGCCGGCAGCGCGCCGGGCGGGCGCAGGCACCAGGTGTGGAACCCGTCGACCGGCGAGGTCCAGGCCGAGGTGCCCTTGGGTGACGCCGCTTTGCTCCAGCAGGCAGTCGACGCCGCGAAGAAGGTCCAGCCCGAATGGGCGGCGACCAATCCGCAGCGCCGCGCGCGCGTGATGTTTGCTTTCAAGGAGCTGGTCGAGGCTCACAAGCAGGAACTCGCCGAACTGCTCAGTTGCGAACACGGCAAGGTGGTCGACGATGCCCACGGCGACGTCCAGCGCGGGCTCGAGGTGATCGAATATGCCTGCGGCATCCCGCAGGCGCTGAAGGGCGAATACACGCAAGGCGCCGGGCCCGGCATCGACGTCTATTCGATGCGCCAGCCGCTCGGCATCGGCGCCGGCATCACGCCGTTCAACTTCCCGGCGATGATCCCGATGTGGATGTTCGGCATGGCGGTCGCAGCGGGCAATGCCTTCATCCTCAAGCCCAGCGAACGCGATCCGAGCGTGCCGGTGCGGCTCGCCGAACTGTTCCGCGAAGCCGGCGCGCCCGAGGGGCTGCTGCAGGTCGTCCATGGCGACAAGGAAATGGTCGACGCGATCCTTGATCACGAGGATATCGCCGCGGTCAGCTTCGTCGGCTCATCCGACATCGCGCATTATGTCTACAAGCGCGGCGTCGCCGCCGGCAAGCGCGTCCAGGCGATGGGTGGGGCCAAGAACCATGGCATCGTCATGCCCGACGCCGATCTCGACCAGGTCGTCAACGATCTCGCCGGCGCCGCCTTCGGCTCGGCGGGCGAGCGCTGCATGGCGCTGCCGGTGGTGGTGCCGGTGGGCGAGGACACCGCCGATCGGCTGCGAGAGAAACTCATCCCCGCGATCAATGCACTGCGCGTCGGCGTTTCGAACGATCCCGACGCCCATTACGGGCCCGTCGTCACCCCCGAGCACAAGGCGCGGGTCGAAGGCTGGATCGACACCGCCGAGAAGGAAGGTGCCGAGGTCGTGATCGACGGTCGCGGCTTCAGCCTGCAAGGGCATGAGGACGGCTTCTTCGTCGGCCCGACGCTGCTCGACCATGTCACCACGGACATGGAAAGCTATCAGGAAGAAATCTTCGGCCCCGTGCTCCAGATCGTCCGGGCGAAGGATTTCGAAGAAGCGCTGCGGCTCCCGAGCGAGCATCAATATGGCAATGGCGTCGCCATCTTCACCCGCAACGGCCACGCGGCGCGGGAATTCGCGCATCGCGTCAACGTCGGCATGGTCGGCATCAACGTGCCGATACCGGTCCCGGTCAGCTATCACAGCTTCGGCGGCTGGAAGCGCTCGGGCTTCGGCGATACCGACCAATACGGCATGGAAGGCCTGAAGTTCTGGACCAAGGCCAAGAAGGTCACGCAACGCTGGCCCGATGGTGCCAGTGATCCGGGCGGCGATGGATCCAATGCCTTCGTCATCCCGACCATGGGATAAACGGGTGCAGCAGGGCGTTGGAGAGGGCATGAGACGCGTATTCACGATGCTTCGCCCCGCCCTCGGCCTGATGTTGTTGGTGCTGCCCGGCTGTTCGGACGGCGCGGAAGACGCTGCTTCCTCCGAAACCGGCGAGGCAGCCATCCCGGTCGAACCCGGCGGCGGCATTGGCGACGGCGCGACCCCGCCGGCCCCGCCGGCCATCGCGCAGAGCATCCCCCGGCCGTTCATCGGCGTGTGGGACCACGACCAGGGCAGTTGCGACCCGGCCTCGGATGCGCGGATGGAGATCGGCCCCCGGGCAATCGAATTCTACGAATCGCACGGCGAGGTCTCGCGCGTGGAGATCGACGATCCCGACCGCATCACGGTATCGCTGGCGATGGAGGGCGAAGGCGAACGCTGGCAGATCGCGCAGATCCTGGCGCTGTCCGACGATGGCCGGACCCTGACCGCGTCATCGGCCGACGAGGATCTGTACGATCCGGTAAAGCTCAAGAGATGCGATAGCTGAGGAGGCCGACGAAGATGCGTTCCTTCCCGATTATCGGCGCTGCGCTGCTGACCGCGGCCTGCGGGCCGGTGAACCCGCCCGGCGATATCCCCGCAGCGCGGCCACCGGCCGGAAAATGCACCGCCGGGCCGGCGCAGGAGCTGATCGGCGAAACCGCCACCAGCGAGACCGGCGCCCGCGCGCTTTCGCTGACCGGCTCCGCGCGGCTGCGGTGGGGACCGCCCGACAGCACCTTCACCATGGATTATCGCGAAGACCGGGTGAATGTCTTCTACGATCGCGCGATGAACGATCACCAAGGTCACCTGCGGATGAGCGGACGGAGGCGCGCATTCACCGGTTCGCCCTACGAAAAGCGGTTCGGCTTCGCCCGCGCCATGCGCGTGGGCGACCGCATCCTCGTCGCCGGCACCGGCCCGGTGGAGGACGACGGCACGACGACGCCCGGCGATGCCGCAGCGCAGGCCGAACGCTGCCTCAACCTGATCCTGCGCGCAGTCGAGGAACTCGGCGGCAGCGCTGCGGACATTGTCCGTACCCGGATGCTGCTGACCGATCCGGCCGATCAGGACGCGGTCGGCGCGGTTCATGCCCGCTTCTTCGCAGCGGCGAGTCCGGCGGCGACCATGGCCGGCGTCGCCTGGCTCTGCCGGCCCGAATGGAAGGTCGAGATAGAAGCCGAGGCAGTGGTCGGATGACGATCCGTCGCCCCCCTTCCCTCGCGCCCCTCGCACGGCTAGAGCGCGCGCCATGAACGGACAATTCCAGCTCACCGACGACCAGCTCGCCATTCAGGAAATGGCGCAGCGCTTCACCGCCGACAATATCACCCCGCATGCCGGCGAGTGGGACGAGGCCAGCCATTTTCCGCGCGAAGTCATCAAGCAGACAGCCGAGCTCGGCTTCGGGGCGATCTACGTCTCCGAGGAAAGCGGCGGCATCGGTCTCGGGCGGCTCGAAGCGGCGCTGATCATGGAGGCGATGGCCTATGGCTGCCCCGCCACCAGCGCCTACATCTCGATCCACAACATGGCCGCCTGGATGATCGATCGCTTCGGCGGTGAGGAAGTCAAGGCGAGGTACCTTCCCGATCTCGTGACGATGGACAAGATCGCCAGCTACGCCTTGACCGAACCGGGCAGCGGTTCGGACGCGGCGGGACTCAAGACCAGCGCGCGGCTCGACGGCGACCACTACGTGCTCAACGGCACCAAGCAGTTCATCTCGGGCGGCGGTTTCAACGACGTATACGTCACCATGGTCCGCACCGGCGAGCACAAGACCAAGGGAATCACCTGCCTGGTGATCGACAAGGACACCCCCGGCGTCAGCTTCGGCAAGCCCGAGAAGAAGCTCGGCTGGAACGCCAGCCCGACCGCGCAGGTAATCTTCGAGGATGCGCGGGTTCCGGTCGAGAACCGCGTCGGCGCCGAAGGCGAAGGCTTCCGCTTCGCGATGATGGGGCTCGACGGCGGACGGCTCAACATCGGTGCCTGCTCGCTGGGCGGAGCGCAGCGGTGCCTCGACGAGGCGGTCAGATACACCAAGGAACGCCAGCAGTTCGGGACGCCGATCGCCGACTTCCAGAACACCCAGTTCATGCTTGCCGACATGGCGACCGATCTCGAAGCGGCGCGCGCGCTGCTCTATCTTGCGGCAGCCAAGGTCACCGACAACGCGCCCGACAAGAGCAAGTTCTCGGCCATGGCCAAGCGGCTCGCGACCGACAGCGGCAGCCAGATCGTCAACGATGCGCTGCAACTGTTCGGCGGCTACGGCTATCTCAAGGATTATCCGATCGAGCGCTTCTGGCGCGATCTGCGCGTTCATTCGATTCTCGAGGGCACCAACCAGGTCATGCGGATGATCGTCGGACGGGACATGCTGCGCCAATGACCGAAGCAAACGGGACCCAGGACGTCCACATCCACACGCATGGCGGCGTGGGTCATCTCTCGCTCAACCGGCCCAAGGCGCTGCACGCGCTGACGCTCGAGATGTGCCACGCGATGAGCGCGGCACTGACCGAATGGAGCGATGACGACGCCGTACTGGCGGTGATTCTCGACCATGCCGAAGGGCGCGGTTTCTGCGCCGGGGGTGATATCAACCTGCTGCGCAATTCGGCGCTGAACGACGGCGGCGTGTCGGGCCGCAAGTTCTTCCACGACGAATACCAGCTCAACCACCAGCTGTTCACCTATGACAAGCCGATCGTGGCGTTCATGGACGGCATCACCATGGGCGGCGGCGTCGGCATCGCCCAGCCGTGCAAGTATCGCGTAGCGACCGAGAACACCCGCTTCGCCATGCCCGAAACCGGCATCGGCCTGTTCCCCGACGTCGGCGGCGGCTGGCATCTCTCGCGGCTCGGCGGGCGGCTGGGCCAGTTCCTGGCGCTGACCGGCGCGCGGCTGGACGGCGCGGAGTGCCTCTGGGCGGGCATCGCGACGCATTACCTGCCGGTCGAAAAGCTCGCAGAGGCCAAGGCGCGCATCGCCGAGCATCCCGACCGGATCGCCGGTATCCTGTCCGAACTTTCGGTCACCCCGCCTCCCGCCCGGATCGAGGAAAACGCCGACCGGATCAAGAAGCACTTCGCTTCCGACCGCTACGAAGACATCCTCGCCAGCCTCGAGATGGACGACACCGAATGGGCTGCCAAGGAACTCGCGACCCTGCGGACCAAGAGCCCGCAGACCTGCAAGGTCGCGCTGCGGCAACTGGCGACAAGCGGCGGGTTCGACCGATTTCGCCGACAACATGCGGATGGAATACCGCATCGCCAGCCGCGTGCTGACCCGCCCCGATTTCGCCGAAGGCGTGCGCGCGGTGATCGTCGACAAGACCAACGATCCGCAATGGAACCCGGCGACGCCCGAAGGGGTGAGCGAGGACTTGCTCGACGCATCTTCGCGCCGCTGCCCGATGACGAAGAATGGAAGCCGCTATTGAAGCCACGTCCGACATCGTCACCCTGAACTTGTTTCAGGGTCCATTTCCGCCCCAAGCGCAGAATTCGAAGGTCAAGGCACCAGGCGCGACAGGGGATGCTGAAACGAGTTCAGCATGACCGACTTTGTTACAGGAGTTCCAATTGGCCGAATACGAAACCATCACCGTCGAACAGCGGGACGCGGTCACGCTGATCACGCTCAACCGCCCGCAGGCGCTGAACGCGCTGAATTCGCAGGTGCTCGAGGAACTGATTCGAGGCCTTCGCCGCCTATCAGGCCGATAGCAGCCAGCTGTGCGCGGTGCTCACCGGATCGGGCGACAAGGCCTTCGCCGCGGGCGCCGACATCAAGGAAATGAGCGAGAAGCAGGCCGCCGATTTCTACCTCGACGATTTCTTCGCCCCTTGGACCAGCGAGATCGTCAAGAAGACCCGCAAGCCGTGGATCGCGGCGGTCAACGGCTTTGCGCTGGGCGGCGGGTGCGAGCTGGCGATGATGGCGGACTTCATCATCGCGTCGCGACAACGCCAAATTCGGCCAGCCCGAAATCAAGCTGGGCGTTGCCCCCGGCATGGGCGGATCGCAGCGCCTCACCCGCGCCGTCGGCAAGTCGAAGGCGATGGAAATGTGCCTGACCGGCCGGATGATGGATGCCGAGGAAGCCGAGCGCAGCAATCTCGTCGCGCGCGTCGTGCCGCATGACGACCTGCTCGACGAAGCGATGAAGACCGCCGCGACCATCGCCGCGATGCCGCCGATGGCCGCGATCGCGAACAAGGAAATGGTCAACGCCGCCTTCGAAACCTGACGCTCGACCAGGGACCGATGATCGAACGCCGCCTCTTCCAGATCCTCACCGCGAGCGAGGACAAGGCCGAAGGCATGGCGGCCTTTGTCGAGAAGCGCGAAGGCAAGTGGAAGGGGCGGTAGACCCATCTCGTCGCTGAGAAGAGTGCAGCGACGATGCAATCCCGAGCGTCAGGCGGTCCGCGCTGGATCGCTCCACCACGCTCGCAACGACGATTGAGAGGAGACATGAAAATCGCCTTTATCGGCCTTGGCAACATGGGCGGCGGCATGGCCGCGAACCTGGTCAAGGCGGGGCATGACGTGCGCGCCTTCGACCTCAGCAACGATGCGCTGGCCGCGGCCGCGGACAATGGCTGCGCGACCTTCACCGATGCGCGCGAAGCCGTGCAGGGCGTGGAGGCGGTGGTCTCCATGCTGCCCAATGGCGCAGATCGTGAAGTCAGGTCTACACCGACAGCGTGATCGGCCATGCGCCCGCAGGCGCGATCCTGCTCGATTGCTCGACCATCGACGTCGCCACCGCGCGCGAGGTGATCGCCGCGGCGGAGGCGCGGGTTACGACATGGTCGATGCGCCCGTCTCGGGCGGCATCGCGGCAGCGAACGGCGGCACGCTGACCTTCATGGTCGGCGGCACCGAGGAAGCCTTCGCGCGCGCCGAGCCGGTCCTGGCCGCGATGGGCAAGGCGGTGATCCATGCGGGCGACGCGGGCAACGGCCAGGCGGCCAAGATCTGCAACAACATGCTGCTCGCCATCCACATGATCGGCACCTGCGAAGCGTTCGCCATGGCCGAGAAGCTGGGGCTCGATCCGCAGACCTTCTACGACATCTCCTCGGTCAGTTCGGGCCAGAGCTGGTCGATGACCTCCTACTGCCCGGTTCCCGGCGTCGGCCCGCAATCGCCCGGCGGACAACGGCTACAAGGGCGGTTTTGCGACCGCGCTGATGCTCAAGGATCTGAAGCTGGCGATGGAAGCCGCCGATGGCGCGGGCGCGCAGACCGCACTCGGCCGGCATGCGCAGGAGATCTACGAAGCATTCGCCAGCGACAATGGCTCGCTCGACTTCTCGGCGATAATAACAACGATGTAGGAAAGAGTGATACCGCGACCCCACCAAATAGGGCGACTGGCCGAAAGGCTCGAGGCAGTGCCGCGGTATCGAGGATCTTTCTACCGGGAAACCTCTTACCCGTCTCCTGTGAAATTGTGGATTTTTCCGGGTTTTTTAAAGGAATTCAGCGAGTATTCGATCAATCCACGCCTTCGGGGCCTTTGCCCGGCCGATGTCGGCGACGAATTCCTGCCCGCGTCCTACGCTCTTCAGCCGGCCGCCGGGGAGCCAGCGGTCGGGCCGATCATGATAGCTGAGCCGGCCGGGGCCGAGCCAGTCCGGAACCTGCCATAGCGAGGGCGGGCCTTCGGGCACGGTCAGACGCAGCGCATCGCTCGCGCGGCGCGCCTGCCCGCCCCGCCCGGCGTAGACGGTATCCCCGCCGCCATGCGGGGCGAGCGCATGCGGGTGACCGACGTCCAGCAGACTGCGCGGCACGCCCTTCGCCAGATCGATCACATCCTCGACTGCGAGATAGCCGAAAAGGCGATGATGCGCTGCGCCCCCGTCTTCGCGGAACAGGCCAAAGAACAAGAAGATGTCTCCCGGCCCGACCCCGCGATTGACGAGATGGCTCTGCGCAGCCCCGCATTGGCCGAACAGGCAAGTCCCGTCGGCAAGGAACAGCGGGTCGTGGTGGCAGGCGTCGTCGGGGCCATAGCGCCCCCTGCTCGCCCGCGCCGCATGCGCCCCCAACCCGAGATCGCGGTAAGTCACCGCCGAGGTTCGTTTCGTGGGTATCGGCAGGCTGACCGGGCGGCCATCGACGATCGGCGAGGGTCCGCCGCCCGAGGCGCTGTCGAATCCCTTGCGGCTGAATACGATACGCATGGGCGCGCCCTGCCGCGATAGCGGTCGGGTGACAAGCGCTGCCCGGCCGGCCCGACGGAAGCTAGCGCAGGCCGAGCGTTTCCGCCTGGACGCGCAATTGTTCGGCGGCGGCGGGGTTGGCGGCAATGCCATCGGCCAATGCCTTGCGGGCGAGATCGGGCTGACCGAGCGTCATGCGGCTGCGCATCAGCATGACCCATCCCTCGGTATTGCCCGGTTCTGCGCCGAGCCGGTTTTCGAGCCGCGCGACCATCGCTTCGGCCATTTCCCGCTGCTGCGCTGGAGGAATGGCCGAGGCTGCGGCGACTTGCGCCGAACTGGGTCCGGGTATCGCATCCACTGCCGCGAAAGCACCGTCTTGCGAAGCCGCCTCGGTCGTGTCGGCGCGCCGCTTCGCCTGCACCCGCGCCAGCCTGTCCGCCACGGCAATCCTGTTGATCGCACCGACCTGTTCGATCGTCCGCGCAAGATCGCCTTCCCACGGCGCGCCGATGGGTGTTTCCTCGAGCAAGGCCAGCCATTCGTCGACGGCGCGCTGGTGCTCGCCCCTCAGGTCGCGGGCGACGGCGAGGAAATAGCGCGCCCGGGGATCCTGGGGGTCGATCGAGCGAGCCTTGCGAAATGCAGCGAGCGCTTCCGCAGGCATCGGATCGCGTTCGCTCGCCATGACCATCGCTTCCCCCAGCGCAGACCAGGAGGTCGCATCGGCCGGGTCGAGTTCGACCGCCCTGCGGTAGGCAGCGGCTGCGGCATCGTATTCGCCGTGATCGAAGCGGGCAAAGCCGAGTTCGCGCCAGGCCGCCTGATCGGAGGGATCGTCTTCGACGCGCGCCTCGAGCGTCGCGATCGGATCCTCCGCGCCCGCTGCCCGCTCGCTTTCGGCGGGCTCGCCGTCGAGCGAGCGGTAGCCGACCGCCGCGACCACCGCAGCCAGCGCCACGCCGAAGATCAGCATCCCGCCCTTCACGCGGCTTCCCGACGGTGCATTTTCGAAGTCGTCCCCCATGACGCGGGAATATCCTGTCCCACCGCAGGAGACAATTGCCTAAGCCGCGCTTTTGCCTATGATACGGTCAGAAAACAGAAAATGGGGATCGCAAGCCTTCCGGGGGGACTGAGCTTGGCGGATAGAGTGCGTGTTGTCATCGTCGGGTCCGGCCCTGCCGGGCTAAGCGCCGCCGCGCATGCAGCGCAGCGCGGGATGAGCCACGTCCTGCTGGAAAAGACCGATCATCTGTCGGATACGATCTTCAAATACCAGAAGGGCAAGCACGTCATGGCGACGCCCAGCAATCTGGTGCTGCGCAGCGACCTCGATTTCGATGCCGGCAAACGCGAAGCCATCCTCGAGACGTGGAATCGCCAGATCGAGGAAGGCAATATCTCGGTCCGGCTGAATGCCGAAGTGGTCGAGATCTCAGGCGCGACCGGCGCGTTTTCGGTCCAGCTCGGCGACGGGTCGGTGATCGAGGCCGAAGCGGTGATTCTGGCGATCGGTACGCAGGGCAATCCCAATCTCCTGCGCCTGCCCGGCGCCGACCGGCCGCACGTCCAGTACCAGCTCGACGATCCCACTGCCTATATCGACGAGCACATCACGGTGATCGGATCGGGCGATGCGGGGATCGAGAACGCCCTCGGCCTCGCCGCCGATCGGGCGCAGGGCAACACGGTCACCATCCTCAACCGCAGTGCCGAGTTCGCCCGCGCCAAAGGCGCCAACGTCAAGCTGCTCGAAGAGGCCGAAGCCGACGGGCGGATCGCCATCCGCCGCGAGACCAGCCCGCTGGAGGTCCGCGAGGGCGAAATCGTCCTCGAGACCCGCGACGGACAGGAGACGATCCGCTGCGACCGGATTATCGCTCGTACCGGATCGCAACCCCCGCGGGCCTTCGTCGAATCCTGCGGGATCGAGTTCACCAGCGAGGATCGCGGGGCGTTCCCCAAGCTGACCCCGAGCTTCGAAACGACGCAACCCGGGAATCCACGTGATCGGGGCTCTGGCGGGCTATCCCTTGATCAAGCACTGCATGAACCAGGGCTACGACGTGATCGAGTTTCTCGATGGCAACACCGAGCTCAAGCCCGCCGACGAACCGATCCTGGCGAAGAAATTCGCCGGCCTGCCCGGAAGCCGCTCGGTCGACGAGTGGCTCGAGACCTTTCGCAGCCAGGTCCTTATCCTGCAGGAACTGTCGCCGCTGCAGATGCGCGAACTGATGCTCGACAGCGAAGTGCGTGCCTTTCGCCGCGGCGACGTCGTCTTCACCCGCAACGATCCCGGCTCATCGATGTTCGCGATCGCTGAAGGCTCGGTGCTGGTGGAGGTGAATCCCGAAGATCCCTCGGTCACGGTGCCGATCGAAACCGGTTCGATCTTCGGCGAGGTCGGGCTGATTTCGGGGCGCCGCCGCGGATCCACCATTCGTGCCGCAGAGCCGACCGTGGTGGTCGAATTCTCGCGTCTCGCCGCGCTCAAGCTGATGGCCACCGCCCCCAGCGCCAATCGTGCGGTCAACCGGATATCGATCGAACGCCAGCTCCTGCAGATCTTCGGGTCGGGCCTCACCCCCGCCGACGTCGCCGAGCTGGTCGAGGGTGCCGAAGTCGTGCCCGTCCCCGCCGGCCAGATCGTGATCGAGGAAGGGGCCGAGGACAAGAACATCTACATCGTCCGCCGCGGTTCGATGATCGTCGAGAAGAACCTCGGCGGCAAGCCGATCTTCCTCTCCTACCTTCCCGCAGGGTCCTATTTCGGCGAAATGGCGGTGATCGACGGATCGCGGCGGAGCGCCAGCGTCCGCGCGGCGATCAAGAGCGAGGTGATCCGCTTCGCCGGTGCCGCGTTCAACGCGCTGCTCGAGCGCAAGCCGGAGATCCGTAGCCGTGCGCTTGCCGACATGGCCGGCCGGCGCGAGATCAACGACTTCGTCGAGAGCCGCAAATCGAGTTTCGGCGGGGCGGTCGACATGTATTCGCAGACTGCGCAATTCCTCGTCGACAATGGTCTCGGCGAAGCCACCGACGTGCTGCTGATCGACGAGAAGCTGTGCGTCGGCTGCGACAATTGCGAGAACGCCTGCGCCGACAGCCACGACGGGCTGAGTCGGCTCGACCGCGAAGCGGGACGGACCTATGCGCACCTGCACGTGCCGACCAGCTGCCGCCATTGCGAACATCCCCACTGCATGGCCGACTGCCCGCCCAATGCGATCAAGCGCGGCCCCGACGGCGAGGTGGTCATCGACGAAAGCTGCATCGGCTGCGGCAATTGCCAGCGCAATTGCCCCTATGGCGTGATCCGGATGGATGCCAAGCCGCCGAAGAAGCCAGGGCTGCTGAGTTGGCTGCTGTTCGGCGCCGGGCCTGGGCCGGGCGAAGCGAGTTATGCCTGGCGCAAACGGGGGACCGAAGGCAGCGAAGCACCCAAGATGGCAATCAAATGCGACATGTGTTCGGGCATAGAGGGCGGCCCCGCCTGCGTCCGCGCCTGCCCGACCGGTGCTGCAATCCGCGTCAGCCCCGAACGCTTCCTGTCGGTTGCGCGGCTCGACGAGGGCGCCGACTGATGGCCTCGCTGTTCAAGCGCGATCGAGGCGAGGGCTACGCCGCAGGCGAACGCCGGCGTTCCGCCGATCACGAAAGCTTTCTCGCCCACCGAGCCTATCTGTGGGCCAAGCTGGCGGGTCTGGTGGTGGCATTCGTCGTCGTCACCTATCTGCTGGTCGATGTGCAGCCGCGTCACAATGGCGGCAGCTGGTACGGCTATACTTTGGGTACGGTCGGTGCCGCGCTGATCGTCTGGCTGGCGCTGCTGGGGATCCGCAAGCGCCGACCAACGCCGGGCAGCTGGAGCCTCAAGGGCTGGACCAGCGCGCATGTCTATCTCGGCCTTTCGCTGGTGGTGATCGGAACGATGCACACCGGTTTCCAGCTCGGCTGGAACGTCCATACGCTGGCCTGGGTGCTGATGATGCTGGTGATCCTCTCGGGCCTTTACGGGATCGCCGTCTACGCAATCCTTCCGCAGGCGCTGTCGGAAAACCGCCGCGAGATGACCCGCGAAGAGATGATCGAGAGCCTCGCTGCGATCGATCGGCAGCTCGAGGCCGCCGCGCAGCCGCTGGCGCGCGACGATGCCGACCGGGTGATTGCCGCGCTCGACCAGGACGTCTTCGATGCCGGACTGATCGCGCGTTTCCGCGGTCCCGGTTCGCGCGATGCGACGCGCCGTGCGCTCGAACACATTTCGACCGGGCGTGCCTACGACGACGGCAGCGACGGCGACGATCTGGTCCAGCAGAAGGTCCGCGCCCTGCTCGGCAAGCGCGCTGCGCAGATCGACCAAATACGCCGTCAGATGCAGACCAAGGCGATGCTTGAGGTCTGGCTCTTCGTCCATGTGCCGCTGACCATCGCGCTGCTCGCAGCGCTGATCGCGCACATCGTCAGCGTCTTCTACTATTGGTGAGAAGCGCAGCCATGGCATTCCTCATCCGCACTATCGACCACACAGCCACCGGACGCGAGATCGTGCGCGACCGCGAGCTTGCCGGCGATCAACTCGCGATCGGCCGCGCCACCACCAACGATCTGGTGATCGCCGATCTCGCAGTCGAGCAGCATCACGTTCTCGCGACGCTCGACGAGCGCGGGCATGTCACGCTCGAAGCCTCGTCTTCGCGCGATTTCACCTTCGACGGGCACAAGACCCACCATAGCCGTTTCGATCCGGCCAAGGGCGGCGAGCTGACCCTGGGCACCTATACGCTGACCTTCGGACGCGAGGCCGACGGGGCGGTGCTCGTCACCATGACGCAGCAGGAGCGTGAATTCGGCAATCGCGACGCGCTGCGCCGCTTCGACCTGACGAGCGCGCTGCCCAGCAAGCGCGTGATCGCCTGGATCGGGCTCGCCGTCATCCTCCTGGCCTTCCTTGCGGTGCCGGTGTGGTCGCATCTCTCGCGACAGGACAAGTCGGCAGGCGCCGACGGCCCCGATCAGGTTGCGATGGATGCAAGCTGGAGCACGGGCAAGCTGAGCCAGGCGCATCACGCGCTCGAGCAGAATTGCGAGGCCTGCCACGTAGCCCCCTTCGTCTCGGTGCGCGACGAGGCCTGCCTGACCTGCCATGAGGACATCGGCGACCATGCGGACCGCAACCGGCTCGCGACCGCGCGCGGGGGAATGAGCGGCACCGACGCGTTGCTGTGGCGGGTTGCCGAGAGCTTCGGCAAGGAAGGGCCCGATTCGTGCACGACCTGCCACAGCGAGCACGAAGGAGCCGGGCGCATGGAACCCGCGGCCCAGCAATTCTGCTCGAGCTGCCACGGCACCATGGACCGCCGACTGACCGATACCACTCTGGCCAATGCGCATGATTTCGGAACCGACCATCCACAACTGCAGGCTACGGTCTTCACCGATGCCGAAAGCGGGCGGCTCTCGCGTGTCACCCTCGACGGCGAGGCGCGCGAATACAGCGGGCTGCGTTTCCCTCACGCGATGCATCTTTCGGCGACCAATGGCGTCGCACGGATGGCTGGCAATCTGGCCGAATACGGCGAGGCGCTGGAATGCGCCGATTGCCACCGGCCGACCGACGACCGCAATGGCTTCCTTCCGGTGGTGATGGAAGACGATTGCGAGAGCTGCCACAGCCTCGTCTACGACAAGGTCGGCACGACCTTCCGCACCTTGCGCCACGGCGATGTCGCACAGATGCGCGCCGATCTCGTCGCCATGGACCGCGCGCCGCGCAGTGCGATAACCAGCGAGCGTCGACGGCCCGGCGAATTCGCGCGCGGCGGACGCTATTTCCAGGATTTCGGGCGCGTCGGGCGCGACTACACCAGCATCGCCCGGGCGATGTCCAGGGATGGCGTCTGCGGCGAGTGCCATATCCCGACGGTCGAGAATGGCCAGCCGACGGTGAAGCCGGTTTTTCAGCGCAGCCACTATTTCCTCAACGGCCGGTTCGATCACGAAGCGCATGAGCAGGAGGAATGTTCGACCTGCCACAAGGCTTCTGGCTCCAGCAGCGCCGAGGACCTGCTGCTCCCCACGCTCGCGACCTGCCGCGAATGCCATCAGGGCGAGAAAGCGATCGAAGCCGACGTGCCTTCGGGTTGCGCCATGTGCCATTCCTATCATCCCCCCGATTTCCGCCGCCGAAATCGCGGGACGCCGGACGATGGCGCGGACAAGGTGGCGCTGATATCGCGAAAGCGGAAATGACGCGGGGCACGAACCAGGCCGGCAGGACGGGGGGAAGCGAATGCTGATCGCGCAGATGACCGACATCCATATCGGCTTCGATCCCGACGCGAAGCCCGAGGAACTCAACCGGATACGCTTCGGCGCGGTCCTGGAACGCATTCTCTCGTCGCCCAATCGACCCGACTTTCTGGTACTGTCGGGCGATCTCACCGACCACGGCGACCGCGAGAGCTTCGAGAAGACCGCCAAGGTGCTCGAAGACGTCGACTGCCCCCTTCTTCCGCTGGTCGGAAATCACGATTCGCGCGAAGAATTGCTGCGCGCCTTCCCCGAGACTCCGAGCGATGGCGAGTTCATCCACTATGTGGTCGAGAGCGACGGGCTACGGATCATCTGTCTCGACACCTTCGAACCCGGGCGTCACGGCGGGGCTTTCTGCACCGAACGGCGCGACTGGCTGAAGCTGCAGCTCGAGGCCGGCAGAGGGAGGCCCTGCGTCATCTTCATGCACCACCCGCCGATCGTCAGCGGGATCGACTGGATGGATCCCGCCCGCGACGAACAGTGGATCGCGAATTTCGCCGAGGCGGTGAGCGGGCACGAGACAGGCGATCCGCGCGATCCACTGCGGCCACCTCCACCGCCGCGTGAGCACGCAGTTCAAGGGAATCGCGCTCGGTATCACGCCCTCGGTGGCGCCGCTGGTGGCGCTCGATCTACGGCCAATCGACGAGAACCGGGCCGACGGCCGCTCGCTCATCACCACCGAACCGCCGAGCTACGCCCTCCACAGATGGGACGGCGACAATCTCGTCACCCACTATGAAAGCTGCGGCGGATGGGACGTGCTCGCGCATTTCGGCGAACATCTGAAGCCGATGATCCGCGAGATGTTCGCCGAACGGAACTAGCGCCCGAGCCAGCTCGACGGCGCCCATAGCGCGCTTCTATTCGCCCTCCGCCTGGCCACGATCGAGCCACGGCCCGCTGCCGCCGACCCAGGCGCTCATGTCCGGCTCGTCGACGACTTTCCACGGCACGCCTGAGCGGGTCAGGAACAGCCGCTCCATCTCCTCGCGCGTGAAAGGCCGCGAGCCGAGCCGTCCGAAGACCGCCATCTGCCCGCCGGTCTCGTCCACCGCCCGGTCGCGGTCGAGCCCTTTGGACAGGGCCAGCGCAGGGCCCTTCGTTCTCGCCCAGGCAATCAGCTCGGGCTCGGGTGCGGGACTGAAACCATAGAAATTGGGCTGGCTGTCGGGGCTGGTCAGCTGGAGCACCTTCAGCCCGTTGCGGCCGTCCGCGACATAGGCGAACAAGCGAGGCATTGGTCGAACCGACGACGACATCCTCGGCATCGTTCAACCTGCCGTCGAGCGTCACCCGGCGGTAGATCTTGGGCGTCAGCGGCCGTGTGACGTCGAGAATCACCAGACCTTCGCGCTTGGCCGCGACATAGGCGTAGGTGCGCGCGACATAGAGCCGCCGGGCATCGGCGAGCGGCACGGTGGCCTCGGGAACGGCGACCGGATTGCGCAAATCGGTGACATCGAACAGCTTCACGCCGTCGGCGTCGGTGACCCACAGATAGCGGAACTGGATCGCCGAAGCGCGCGCATCGTCGAGTTCGCGCACCGCCGATCAGCTGCGGTGCCAGCGGATCGGCCGAGATCGACCACCACCAGCCCCCTGTCGGCGGTGATATAGGCGATGTCGCCCGCCAGCGTGATATGCCGCGCGCCGTCCAGCACACCGCCTTCGATTCCAGGTCAGCGCACGCTTCAGCTGGTTGTTGCGGAATTCGCCGTCGGCCATGGTGTCGACGTTGACCAGGATCAGACCTTCGTCCGCATCGGTGATCACGGCGTAATCGTAGATCGGCTGGAACGCCTGTTCCTGGTTGACCTGGAGCAGCGTCATCGGCGAGCCATCGGGATTGAGCACCGGATCGCCCGCGGCATCCTTCACCACCGTTTCGGCCATGGCCTTGTTGCGATCGGGCCGGACCGGCTGGTTGGTCGGCAGCGCCATGCAGGTGGCGTTCTTCGTCTTGACGTGGGTATCGTGGCCCAGCGCACTGAAGGGCGCGGTGATGATCCGTTCGGAAACGCCCTTGTTGGCGATCGAGGCGACGTCGTAGACGCGAAACCCGCCCTTGCCCTCGGCGACGAACATGTATTCGCCGCGCAATTGCAGGCAGCGCACCGCGTCGCCCGTTCCCTCGTGGACGTTGGCGAACTCGTTCGAAGGGTTTGCGTCTCGCCCGACAGGCATCGCCGTCGAAGGTCTTGCCCGCGCGTCCAGTCCTTCAGCTCGCGGCCGTTGTCTTCGACGTGCATCCGCCAGTAATCGGGATAGGCGTATCGGTGCAGATAGGAGCCGAGCACCGCCTGCGGCTCGTCCCATTCGGTGACGCGGATCGCCTCGAAGCCGCCCTCTTCAGCCAACCCAGGCATTGAGCCCGACGAAATTGACGAAATTGGTGCCGAGCAGCAGCAGCTGCGCCATGATCGCGTTGTTGTCGTCCGCCTCGCGACAGGTGACAGTCGGTGCAGGTCTTGGTCTCGGTCAGCGCGCACCGTGTGCGGGAAATGCGGCGCGAAGGCCTGGCTGGAGAAGCCGCTGGCGCGCGATCGGCGGCTGCTGGACATAGATGCGCTCGCGGTTGATGTTGGTCGACGACAGCACCAGCGCAGAGGTCGAGCGGACCGGGGCGATCTGGTTGCCCTTGGTGGTCTGGTGCGTGCCCAGCTGGAACATCTGGTCGCGCGCGACCTGCGGGTTGTAGGTCGCGAAATTGCGCGTCTCCTCGCCGTCATAATGATGCGACTGGGTCTTCCAGTTGGCCTCGATCGGCAGGTGGCAACCGCCGCAGCTGGTGGTCCAGCGAAAGATGGCAGGTGAAGCAGGCCATCTCGCCTTCTCCATGCGCGCGATCCTCGGGCGCGATGCCGGTGCCGAATTCGAACTTGCCGGTTTCCGCGCCCTGCTTGCTCATCAGCTTGGCGCGCGCGGCCTTGGCATTGAACTCGGGTTGAAGACGGATCGACGCTGTCCTTGACCAGGCTGACCTGCCATTCGAGCTCGGGATCGACGATCGAGCGCTGGATCAGCACGCCGTCGCCCGTCATCGCCATCAATCCATTCGAACCGCCGCTTGCCGTCGGGATTGCGCAGCAGCGACAGATTGTGGCCCTTGGGCGGCGCGGCCGGGCCGCTGGTCAGCAGCGTGGGATAGGCATCGGCGGTGCCGTGGCAATCCTTGCAGCCGATCTCGACCGCATTGGCGACCTCGCCATAGATGAGGCCGTTGCCGTGGCTGTCCTGCGCGAAATGGCAATCGGCGCACTGCAGGCCCTTTTCGGCATGGATGTCCATCATGTGGACCGTCTTGCCCGGATTGACGCCGGGTTCGACGAATTTGCCTTCGCCTTCCTTGCGCCATTTCTCGGGATCGTCGGGAGCGACGATGTTCCCGTCCTTGTCGAGCAGATTGCCCTCGCGGTCGCGCTTGAAGATCGCGCGAAAATTCCAGCCATGTCCGTGATAGTCGGCGAACTGCGTGTCCTTCAGCTTCGGATTGAGATCGTAGACGTTGCGCAGGAAATCGAGATCGGCCCACTTGCCCTTGGGCGCCGCGGCTTCGGGATTGCGGTGGAGGACTTCGAAGACCTCTTCGGCGGTGGGATATTTCTGCTTTTCGGGCCACATGTGCGGCGCGTCGGTTTCGTAATCCCACATCGTGTAACCGAGATAGGAATTCAGGAAGATGTTGGGCTGGTGCATGTGGCAATTCATGCACTGCGCAGTGGGGATCGAGCGGGTGAAGGCATGGCGGCAGCGGGTGGCCCTTTTCGGGCACCTTGCCGTCGTTCGAATGGTCCTTTCCGGCGAGGTGATCGTCACCGCCAGGCGACTTCACAGCGCCGTGTCCGCCAACGGCGTGATCTTCGTCCCGGTCTTCGCCATGGCCCTCCCCGCGCGTGCCTTCGTATAGCGCGGCGATGGTCGGATCGACCGTCGCGCTCTGCCCGTCGCGGCCGTATCTGGCATAGATCAACGAATGGCGCGGCTCGCGATCGTTGGCATAGACGACGTGGCACGCCGCGCAGCCCGAATGGCGGTAGTCGCCCGGCTGGTCGTTGGTCCCCATGAACCACATGAACGGGTCGTTGAGCCGGGTCTTGTGGATGTTGAGCACCGGGATCGCCACGCGCAGGCCGGTTCCGGGGCCGCGGTTGGACTGTTTGAGATCAGGCCGGCCCGGCTCTTCCAGCCGCTGGATCGAACCGGTCGCGTTGGGCAGGCCGATTTCGGGGAACTGGGTGTTGATCGTGCGGCCGCCGCGCTCGAACACGCGAAACATATCCGCCGGCGGGATTACATGCCAGGTCGGCAGCGGATAGAGTTCTGCCAGCGCGCCCCGCGCGGCCTGCTGTCGGTCACCGTACCGGCCGGGTTGCCCGGGCTCTCGATCTTGGCCGCCTCGCCCTCGCGGGTATAGGCTTCGCCGAGGATGTAGTTCTTGAACGGCAGAATGCCGTTGTTATAGGCGGCGCCGCCCCACAGCATCGCGCCGGTCGCCATGATCGAGCGTTCGGCCGCCTCGATCGTCTCGATGTGGCAGGCGCCGCACGATTCGCGCGCCACCCGATAATCGGAGGGATTGACGAAGCGGATGAAGTCCGGGTCTTCGCGGTTGAGCAGCGCATAGCTCCGCTTGGGATTGGCCGAGGAGGGCCAATGCCAGCTCTGGGGATATCTGGGCAGCACATGCGCCGCATCGCGCGCGGCGACATAGGCGGGATCGTCGTGAGCGAGTTCGCTGTTTCCCTGCACGCTCGCATTTCCGCCATGGCAATCGACGCAGCCGAGACGCACCGCAGGGGTCTCGTGCATGGTCGGCTGATCGGTCCGGACGTGACAGGAAAAGCAGCCTTCGGACTTTGCCGCCATCTGCGCCTGCGTCTGGACGCGGGGAGCGGCCGCGGCGGCTACCAGGCTGTAATCGCGCTCGACGGGTTTCTCGTCCTGGGCTGCCCGCAGCCCCACCGCGCCCGCGAACACGAACAGGGCGATTGCAAGAAGGATGGGTCGCAGATGGCGCATCAGTAGGTCAGGATCACGTTGGCGAGCACCGAGTAATGGGCGCGCGGGTTTCCGAGCGAGGTGAACAGATCATCGAAGCCGTTGCCCGATACCAGCGCCGCGGCGGAGAGCCGCGCGACGATGTTTTGCGTCGCCTTGGGGCGCCAGATCGCGGCGGTCGAAAGGTCCCAGCCGATCGCCCTGGGAATCGATCCCTCATTGCGTAGCGCCTGCAGCGTCGTCGTATCCTCGAACCACAGGTGATTGGCATTGGCCGAGATGCGGAATTCCGGCGTCAGATCGAAATCCGCGCCGGCTCCCAGCAGCATCAGCCCGGGGTTGTTGAAATTCGACTGGCCCTGCTCCTTGGAACTGCGCAGAGAATTGAGCAGCCCATTGCGACCGTTGACCGCGATTGCCCGCCCGCCGCCAGCGAAGGGGATCGTCTGACGGATCCAGTAGGAGGTATCGGCGCCGGCAAAGACCGGATTTTCGAAGATGGCGTCATAGCCGCCTTCGGTGTCGTCGTAGGGATCGGCGTCGCCGCTGGCATAGGCTGCCGAGAGGCGAAAGCGCATCCAGTCCCTGTCGTAGCTCGCTTCGAGCGCGCCGAACCAGGCGTTGATGTCGGCGGGACGATCGGTGAAGAAGGAATTGCGGTCCTCGCCGAAGGCGTAATAGGCGCTGCCCGTCAGATTGATCCGGCCGATCCGCCCGTCGGCGTTGTAGCCCACATAGAAGACGTCGTAATCGCGTCCGCGCAAACTGCCGAGCAGCGCCGGCCGCACCGGGAAACCGTTGTCGTCGATCCGGATATCATCCGCCTCGCGATTGGCGTTCCATACGAAGGTGACCTGGCTGGTCAGCGCCGGGATCAGGAAATCCTGACGATAGGCATTGGCGTAGAAGACGAAATCGTCGCGCGGAGCCTGCAACACTGCATTGAGTCCGCTGTTGGTATCCTTCTCGAGCCGCCAGAAGCCGCCGAAATTATACTGGAAGCGATTGTTGTCGCGATTGCCGAAAAAACGCACTCCCAGCTGATTGTCGTTGAACAGGAAACCGCGAAAATCGGCCTGGAACGGCTGAATACCGATCCGCACGCTGTCGAAATCGAAGCGGTCGGAAACATTGCGGAAGTGATAGTCGAGAAAGGCCTCCTGCACTCCGACGAAGTGATCGAAACGGTGCGTCGGCTTGCTCGGCTCGACGAACAGCACGCGGCGTTCGGGCACGTCGACATAGTTGAAATTCGCCGCCAGCGTGATGCGGTATTCGACGTTTGGCGGCTTGTAGGCGGTGCTGCCCTTCAGAAGCGCTGCACCGACGATGAAGGTCTGCGACAGGACATAGCTCGCATCCTTGCCGAAGACGTCGAGGCTGTGGGGACGCTCCGTGGTCTGCACCCCCACCGGAATGGGAAAGCTGCGCGGTTCGAGCACCGTGTCGCTGACCGCGTTGACGACGAAGAACCAGTCCTTGCCCGTGATCGGCAGCCACGGAACCTTGCCGGGATCGATCGGCCGGTCGCCCTTGTAGGTGTTCTGGCCATAGGGATCCCACCACCGCTCCTTGACCAGGCCGAGGCTTTCGATGAGCCGCCATCGATCGGGTATCGGGACCTGATCCACGGGGAATGCCTCGGGCAGCGGGGCGCGGACCGCGCCCTCGTTCGTCTGGCTGACGGCATCGGGGAGCGGTTCGGTGTAGTCGGGCCGGCGACGCCCATCCAGAATTTCCTTGTCGACCGGCGGGGGCGCCCCGGGGTCGGCATCAATCGCGGATGGCTCGCCCCGCGCGGGCCGATCCTGCGCCTCCTGCATAAGCGCCAGCGTGGCACGCGAACGAAGACGCGAGCCGAAAACCCGGGCAAGTCCGCCGGGGATGGCGTCCGGCCCGTCGAGTGAAACTTGATCCGGCGCGGGCAGCGCCGCCGACGGCGGCTGGCAGGTGACGCTCGCAATGCAGGCCGGCTGGGCGGCGATCAGCGGAAGCATCAGCGGGGCGGGCATCACAACCCCTCGCAGACGTTCTGCCGCGGATCGTCGAGGAACGGGGCGAAGGGGCAATTGACATACCGCAGGCGGACATCGCGGCCGTTGACCTTGACCACGATCCGGTCGGCCCGGATGTCGACCGCGGCATTGCCGATCCCTCCGATCCGCTGGCCCGCGTTGTGCAGGCCGAGGAAACTGACCATGTCGTCCTGGTCGATCCCGTCGCCCGAGACGCCGATCCCCCCGACCAATTGCCCGCCACGATAGATCGGAACCGAGCCGGGGAAGATCTGGATGCCGTTGGCGATGCGCTTGCCCCCGCCCGGTGCGTCGGGCAGCTGGGTACAGCCGCGCGGCGTATCCGGGCTCGTACCGCCGGAAACCACGAAGCCGAGGTGCTGGATCAGATTGGGCGCGACGAGATCGGTCTGAAGGCCGGTCATGAAAGGGCTGAACTGCCCCGGTCGCTCGACCGACAGCGGCCCCGGTATGGGGCCGACCTCGCCATCGGGGAAATAAGGCCGCGACAGATTGCCGCCCGACCGGTCGGCGAAGGCGAAACTACCCGTCAGTGCCTGCGGATCGCTGAGGAAATCGCGCACGCGCTGTACATAGCGGGCGACGGTCGGCGAAGTCGCCAGAAGCTGCGCGCCAGCAACGGGATTGGAGAAGAAGGTCGCGGTACGCGCCTTCTGCAGGCTGACGTCGGTTCCGAAGATCGGCCCGTCGGGGGAGCGGACAACGCCGAGAATGCGCCCATGCGTATCGACCACGCTGATCGAAGCCTGCATGCGGCTGTCGAGCGGACGGCGGATCTGTCCGCGAGCGTGGCTGAGGACGGCGAAGGCCTCTTCCATGATCGCCCGCACTTCGGCGGATGTCAGCGGCACGGGATTGGTCGCCGCATCGGTCCCCCCGCGGATCGGGAAGCGCGGATTGCCCGCGCCGTCGACCAGGACATAGGCATCGCGCCTGGCAAATTCGCTCGCTGTGCTCCGGCGGATACCCGAAGCGGCGCTGCCATAGGCCGTCCCCGCGCGCATTGCCCCATCGGTATAGCCGAAGACCGCGATCAGTCCGCCCGCGGGGCCGTTGATCGCGCCGAAACTGGTTTGCAGGGGACCCAGCGCGCCGCGTTCGGCATCGCTATAGCGCAGGCTCGTTCCATCCACCGGAATGCGATCCGCCTCGATCTCGCGCGGCGGCGCATAGCCCTGCGTGCCGGCCAGCGCGGCGAATTCCTCGGCATCGCTGTCACGGTCGAGTGTATTCGCGTCGAATCCGTAGCTGCCGTCGCCGGCGACCCCGATTCCGCCCACAACCACCCCGTCAATGTAGAGCGGAAATCCACCCGGATCGGCGGCCAGGCCCAGGGGCGAGCGTTGCGGCCCGACCATTCCGTCGGTCATCCGCGCCGCAAGGTCCGAACAGGGCAGCTGGCTGAACTGCACGCCGAACAACGGCCCGCTCTCGAGCCCGACCGTGCTCGGCGCAGGCGGGAAATGCTGCTGGACGATTTGACTGGCAGTGCGGGTGGAAAACGCGTTCCCGCCGCTCGAGAGATAGGCACCCGTTATCGCCTTGGCGATGGCCGCTGCCGCGGTCGGGACCTGCAGCCCCTGCAGCCCCACCTCGGTCCCCGCTGCGGCTGTGCCGTCGATCGTCTGACGGCTGATGGTGGTGGTCGCGGGCGAGCCGGTCATGGCGAACACCGCGAGCACGTTGCCGACGCGGTCGACCACCGCGATCGTCGCGGGCAACCCGCGCGCCTGCGCCTCGCCCACCGCCTGCGCGAGAACACGCTGCACGTCTCCGACACCCAGCGAGCGCTGGGCGGGATCGGCAAAGAACCGCTCGCTGGTCGGTGCGGGAGTGCCCCCGCCGCCCGTTCCCGTTCCGCCCCCTCCTGTTCCGCCGGTCGAGGAACTGCCGCCCCCGCCGCAGCCGCTCAGACCCAGCGCCAGCGCACCGGCGAGGCAGGCGAGCGATCCGCGGCGCATCAGCGCAAGCTCCCGATGGCGGAGGTCGCAGCGCCCAGGGCGCTGCGAAATTCGGCGGGCCGATAGGTTTCGGGCGCACCGACCGCAGCATAGGCGCGGTTCACACTGGCGCGAATTCCCGCCGCTGCGCCGACGGTCACCCGTCGTTCGCGCACCAGGGCATTGAGCAGCGTATCGACCGCCATCACCGCCTGCACCGAACCGGCGTAATCGGTGAAGCGCGGTCTGGTCGCCTGTGAGGCTATCGTCTCGACGACGCGGAAGATGTCGTCGCCACCATAGGCACGCGTTGCCAGCGTACTCGAAAGCGCGCGCGCGCGGTCGCGCAATGCCATCGCCGCCTGCTGCGCGCTGGCGCGATCGCTTGCCATCGCGCGGTGGAAAGCGGCGCTTGCCTCGCCAAAGGCTTCGGAAGCGCCCGGCGCGAGCGCGCGGCCTGCCGCCGACAGCATGATGATATTCTCGTCGTTGAAGGGCGGATTGCCGAAGGGGATTGGCCGTCCCGGATTGGTCTCGAAGGTCAGCCGGCGCGTGGGGCCGTCGGTGATTTGGCGATGGCAGCTGTGGCAATCGTAAAAGTAGAATTCGGGAAACATGCCGCGCATCCCGGTCCCCGGACGCGCGAAAAGGTTGGTTGCACGAGCCACGGCTTCCGCCTGACCCACAGCCCACAGCCGCAGGCTGTCTGTGCGCCCCTTGCGCCGGATGTAGTCGGCATCCTCGTCGTGGTGTTGTTGCAGCGAGGAAAACAGGTCCAGTTCGAAAGAGATGCGCGGATGCCCCGCGGCCATCATCGAGTGTGTGACGAACTGCCCGGTTTCGGAATTGCCGTAATGGCAGTCGAGGCAGACCTTCGCGCGGACCTGCGGCTGGTCGAGCGGGGTCAACCCGGCGCGGACGTTGGAGGCGTGACTGGCGGCTTTTTCATAGTGGACCTGCAACCAGCCCTGCGCGGGGCCATGGCAGCTCTCGCATCCGACCCCGTCGCTCGTCTGGAAACGGGCTCCACGGCGGCTGGCCGCAACGTAGCTCGCATGGCACCCGAGGCAGGCCGGGGCCGAGGTCGCCGCTCCCAACCCCAGCGTCTCGGCGATCTCCCGCCCCCGCCGGCCGGCAAGCACCGAATAGGCGCGGCTATGCGCGCCACTCGCCGAAGAAGGTTCCTGCCAGCTGGCGATTTCATCCTGGCGAACGATCGCACCATTGCCTTCCGAACGGCCATGGCAGGTCGATCCGGCGCAGCTCGCGACACCTTCGTAGCGGCCACCCGAGCCCTGCGCATGCGCACCCGTCGAGCCATCGGCAAAGGGTGTCACGAACGCGAGCGCACCGGCGATTGCCAGCACGAGAAAGCGGGCGCGGCCGACATGGCCCGACAGCCCTCCGTTTTCACCGATCTCGCGGTCGCCCATCGCCCTTTCCCCCCTGCCGACCGCGTACGGTCCGCCTCGTTCTGCCGCCCCCCCGGCAGCCTCTTTCGCCCCGCAGCACGGAGCAGCCATTTCCCTATTTGCTGGCGAGTTTCTCGCTGAGCATGTCGAGCTGGCTCGCGCAGCCCTTTTCGGCCAGCAGCACAGCCAGGTCTTCCGGATCGTCCGGAGCGGAATCGAGAGCGACGAATTCCATCCGCCGCTTGGAACCGCCCGCCGGCCCCGAAAGATCGAAGACGCGGTTTTGCGACATTGGCAGCTCGTCGGAACTCAACGATGCGGTCGCGTCGCCATCTTCGAACATGACATGGACATGGAAGTCGGACACGGCCGAACCGAGCACCCAGGTTTCCTCGCCCTCGACCGACGGCCGCCAGAAGGTAATCGACGCCGCCTGCGGCAGGCAGAGCTTGCCCGGGTGGCTGGTGTCGACATACCAGAGATTGGGATTGCTCGCCTCGCCAGTCGCCGCGCCGCGCACCGCGCCGGTCCGGACCCGCGCACCCGATCCCTGGCGAGTAAGCATGGCGAAGGCGGTGCGCTTGCTCGCGCCGCGCGCTCCGACCCGGTGCGAACCCGCCCCGCTGAGCACGCGGGTCCCCGAATCGGTCAGGACGGTCACGCGGTCGCCGTCCTTCAGCGTGATGCTGGAGTCGTCGTCGAGCTTCTTGCCGACAGGATAGGCCCCGGCCGACGGACCGCTCGACTTGACCACCACACCCGCCTGCGCCGGCGTACCACCGACCAAACCGGCGGTCGCCACCACCATCGCCGTGCCTACGAAAAATTCCTTAACCAAGGACATAAGTCCCTCCATCGCCCAAATTCTGAATTCGATATAGCAGGTTTGCCAGTGACTTGTCAGCCGGATAGCGGTGCACCAATTCACGGATGATCTCGGTAGCGCTAGCAGGGTCTTGTTCGACCAGCTTGTATGCCCGCGTCAGCAGCGCCCGATCCGTTTCGGGAAAGTCGGGCGCTGGCTCCATCAGTTCGACCGGCTGGGCGCGGCCTCGCAATTGCACCTTGCCCATCGGACGCCACCAGTCGAGCCCCGATCGCTCGGCGAATTCGCGGCTCGCCATGACGCTTGTCTCAAGCGCCTTGTTGGCTGCCTCCAGCCGCGCTGCGGTGTTCATGCTGTCCCCCAGCGCAGTATACTGGATGCGGTTCTCACCGCCGAAATTGCCGACCACCGCTTCGCCGTAATGCAGGCCGACGCGGGTCTTGCCGATCTTGGGCAGGTCAGGGTCCATCGCCGCGACCTCTGCGCGGAATTCCTCCCCCGCCTCCCAGATGGCATAGCCGGCACTTCGCGGCACGCTCGCCGTCGTCGGCGCGGGCAATCGGCGCGCCCCAGAACGCGACCACCGCATCGCCCACGAATTTGTCGATCACCCCGCCGTGGTCGAGCACGACGTCGCTCAGCAGGTCGAGGTAGCGGTTGAGCAGTTTGGCGACCATTTCCGGCTGGATCGCGTGGCTCATCTTGGTGAAGCCCTCGAGGTCGCTGAACAGAACATAGAGCTCGCTTCTTCTCGCCGTGGAGCGACAGCAATTCGGGTGCTCGATGATCTCCTCGGCCATTTCGCTGTGGGCAGATATTTGCCGAGCGCGCCCTGCGCAAAATTGCGCTGGACCGCACCGCTCGCGCGCGCGGCGGAGACCACCGCCGAGAACGCGACGATCCAGCCGAGCAGCCACCCCGCCGCGGGCACGCCCAGCGTATCGACACCCTCGGCCTCCATGATGAACGGGACGCCGATGAAGGTGGCGAACTGCGCGCCGAGCAGCATGTAGATCTTCCAGCTGCCCCATTCGAGCAGTCCGGTGAGCACGGCGGTGAGCACCACCAGCAGCGCCATCGCCCACAGCGTCAGGTCGGATACCTTGCCGCGCCCGTCGCCATCGAGCATCTGCGCGATCATGTCGGCGTGCACACGCAGGCCGGGCGGGTTCTCGCCGATTACGCTGGAGAAGGTCGTCTGCACGCGATCGTAGTCGATGATGTCTCCGCCGACGAGGACGTAGCGGCCCTCGATCTGATCGCGCAGCATGGCGCGAACCTCGGGGATCGCCAGCAGGTCCTCATCGAGGAAATTGTCGATCTGCAGCGAATTGTAGAGCGGCACGTTCTCGAATGCAGGATGCCGGTAGACGAGCGCTCCCTCGTAGCCGGGCAGGATCTTGTCGCTCTCGCCCGCCGCCGCGAGCATCGCGCGGCCGAGCACCGGGGGAAGGCCATCCTCGATACTCGGCCAACGGCGCGTCACGCCGTGCGAATTGTCGAGCCGGATACTCGCGGCGCGCGCATTGCTTCCGGCCAGGCGCTGCATGAACTGGTCGAGATAGACCTGCTGGTCGTAGACGATGTCGTTCTCGTTGGTGGCGAAATTGGCATAGCCGACCAGCACGGGCGTTTTCATCGCGCGCAGGGTGGCGATCAGCTCCTCGTCCTCGTCCTGCGGCTGATCGAACAGGATATCGAGTCCGATCGCCTTGGGTTCCATCTCGTCGATGACCTTCAGCGCCCGCGCGAGCATCCCGCGATCGAGCGGCGAGCGCTTGCGCGCCGCGATCAGCGTCTGGTCGTCATAGACCACCAGCGTGACGCGATCGTCCTTTTCGATCCTGTCGGCCAGGAGCGAACTGCGCAGATCGTATAGCGCGCGTTCCGCATCGCCGGTGCCCGGCGTCTTCATGTCGACCTGCTCGGCACCCTCGGTGCGCATCGATTCGGGCACCGCCTGCCAGGGGATATCCCAGCTGTAGCGCGCAACCAGCAGGGCACAGACGACCAGGACCGCAGTCAGCGCCAAGCGGCGCGGACCGGCCTCGCGCACATTGCGCCAGCCGCGAATCAGCAGATTGTCGCCCTTGTCCCCGCTCAAGTTCCGCCCTCCCCTGCGGATGTTCGAGCGACCCGTTTATCGTTTTTCTTCGTACCCTTAGTAGAGCAGGCAGGGAGCGCTGCAAGCCCCGTCTGCGTCAGTTCGCGGGCGGTTCGATCCAGCCCAGCACCGGATTGCGTGCCGCCAGCGTCTCGTCGAGACGACGGCGCGGTGCGTAGTGCGGCGCGGTTCGGAGGCTCTCGTCGCCCGCCTTGGCGCGTTCGGCCACGCTGCGCAGCGCCAGGATGAACTGGTCGAGCGCCGCCTTGCTCTCGGTCTCGGTCGGTTCGACCAGCATCGCTCCGTGGACGACCAAGGGGAAATACATGGTCATCGGGTGATAACCCTCGTCGATCATCGCCTTGGCCAGGTCGAGCGTCGACATCCCCTCGGCGAAGCCTCGGTCGCTGAACAGCGCCTCGTGCATGCACGGCCCGCTGTGGCCGAACGGCGCCTCGAGCACATCGTCGAGGCTGCGCAGGATGTAATTGGCGTTGAGCACGGCATCCTCGGCCACCTGCTTCAGCCCGTCGGCCCCATGGCTGAGGATATAAGCGAGCGCGCGCGTGAACATGCCCATCTGCCCGTGGAAGGCAGTCATTCGGCCGAACGCGCGGACATGATCGAATTCTGCGGCGTTCTCTTCCTCGACCAGATGGACCACCCCGTCTGCGGTGCGCGCGGTAAACGGCAGAGGGCCGAAGGGCGCGAGCGCCTCCGACAGCACCACCGGCCCCGACCCCGGTCCGCCTCCGCCGTGCGGGGTGGAGAAGGTCTTGTGCAGATTGATGTGCATCGCGTCGACGCCAAGGTCGCCGGGGCGGACCTTGCCGACGATGGCGTTGAAGTTCGCCCCATCGCAATAGACGAAACCGCCGGCTTCGTGGACCGCATCGGAGATCGCCTTCATGTCGCGTTCGAACAGGCCGCAGGTGTTGGGATTGGTGATCATGACCCCCGCGACGTCGGGCCCGAGCCGCGCCTTCAGCGCGTCGAGATCCACCCTGCCGTCCGCATTTGCGGGAATGTCTTCGACCCGATAGCCGGCAAATGCCGCCGTCGCGGGGTTGGTCCCATGCGCGCTTTCGGGCACCAGAATGACCTCGCGCGCGTCGCCGCGCGCCTCGAGCGCGGCGCGGATACACAAGATGCCGCACAATTCGCCATGCGCCCCGGCCTTGGGGCTCATTGCCACCCCGTGCATCCCGGTCAGATCGATGAGCCAGAAAGCCAGTTCGTTGATCACCTCGAGCGCTCCACGCACCGTGTCGACCGGCTGCAACGGATGGACATCGGCGAAGCCCGGCATGCGGGCAATCTTCTCGTTCAAGCGCGGATTGTGCTTCATCGTGCACGAGCCCAGCGGGAAGAGGCCGAGGTCGATCGCGTAGTTCTGGCGGCTGAGGCGGGTATAGTGACGGATGGTTTCGGGTTCGGACAACCCGGGAAGGCCGATGGCACCGTGCCGGTCGAACCCGCCGAGGCGGTTCGGGCCCGAAGCGGGTTCGGGCAGATCGACCCCCGTGGTTCCGGTGCCGGCGATCTCGAAGATCAGCGGCTCTTCGAGCATCAGCGCGCGGTTGCCGGTAGCCGTGTCGGGACCGCTCATCGCATTGTGGCCGTCGACCGGGGTGCCGGGCTTCCAGCCCGAAGCGTTGGGCGCGCTCATGCCAGCGCCTCCTCTAGCGCGGAGGCCAGCGCTTCGATGTCCTCTTCGGTGGTGGTCTCGGTGACCGCGACGAGCAGGCCGTCGGCGAGTTTCTCCTCGCCCGGGAACAGGCGACCGAGCGATACCCCGGCAAGCAGCCCCCGTTCGGACAGGTCACGTACGATTTGCCGTGCATCGCGCCCCAGCGTCACAGTGAATTCGTTGAAGAAGCTGTCGTTGAGCACCTTCGCCCCCGGAACCTTCGCCAGCCGCTCTGCAGCGAGGCAGGCGAGCCGGTGATTCTCCATCGCCAGCCGCCGCAGCCCGGTCTCTCCGAGCAGCGTCATGTGGACGCTGAAGGCCAGCGCGCAGAGCCCGCTGTTGGTGCAGATGTTGCTCGTCGCCTTCTCGCGGCGAATGTGCTGCTCGCGCGTGGACAGCGTCAGCACGAAGCCGCGCTTGCCTTCGGCATCCTGCGTCTCTCCGCACAGCCGCCCGGGCATCTGGCGAATATGCTTTTCGTCGCGCACGGCGAAGAGACCGAGATAGGGCCCACCGAATTGCAGGCCGACGCCGATCGACTGGCCCTCGCCGACCACGATGTCCGCGCCGAGTTCGCCCGGGCTCCTGATTGCGCCCAGCGCCACGGGCTCGGTGTTCACCGCGATCAGCAGCGCACCCAGTCGGTGCGCTGCCTCGGAGATCCGCGCGAGATCGGGCAGGCGGCCGAGGATGTCGGGATATTGCACCACGACGCAGCTGGTGTGCTCGTCGATCCGCGCGATCAGGCCATCGTCGTCGGGCTTGGCCGCGAGACTCGGAGCCGCACCAGCGATCTCGTCGTCGGTGAATTTGGCCATGGTCCGGACGACCTCGGCGTAATGGGGATGCAGGGCTCCCGAGAGCACCACTTTGCGCTTCTTGCCGCGTGCCACCCGGCCCGCCATCGCAACCGCTTCCCAGCAGGCGGTCGACCCGTCGTACATGCTCGCATTGGCCACCGCACAACCGTAGAGCCGCGCCACCTGGCTCTGGAACTCGAACAGCATCTGCAGTGTGCCCTGCGCGATTTCAGGCTGATACGGCGTATAGGCGGTGAGGAATTCGCCCCGCTGGATGACGTGGTCGACCGTTGCCGGCACGTGGTGGCGATAGGCACCGGCGCCGAGGAAGAAGGGTGCATCGGCGGCGGCGAGGTTCTTCTTCGACAACCGCCGCATGTGTTTCTCGACCGCCATTTCGCTCGCATGCATCGGCAGGCCGGCGATCGGGCCCGACAGCCGCGCATCTCGCGGGACGTCGGCGAAGAGCGCATCGATATCGGGCGCGCCGATTTTCTCGAGCATCGCCAAACGGTCGGCATCGGTCAGGGGAAGATATCGCATCGAGTTTACTCTCGTGGGTCCCGGCGAAAGCGGGATCGCTTGATATTGGCGCGGCGCCGACCGCGAAGGCCGCCGGTTACAGAGAGTCGCAGAAGCTCTTGTAACTCGCTTCGTCCATCAGCTTGTCGAGTTGCGAGCGGTCGCCGAGCGACATCTTGAAAAACCAGCCCTCGCCCTCGGGGGCGGTGTTGACCAGCGCAGGATCGTCGCCGAGCGCGGAATTGGCCGCGGTGACTTCGCCGTCGATCGGCGCATAGACATCGCTCGCGGCCTTGACGCTCTCGACCACCGCGGCATCGCCGCCCTTGGTCAGTGCGGTGCCGACCTCGGGCAGTTCGACGAAGACGATATCGCCCAATTGCCCTTGGGCGTAATCGGTTATGCCGACGGTGGCGGTGTCGCCCTCGACGTCGATCCACTCGTGTTCTTCGGTGAAGTAGCGGGCCATCGGATCAGTTTCCTCTATGGTAATTATGGGGCACGAAGGGCAGGGCGACGACCTTGGCGGGAAGCCGCTTGTTGCGCACCGCGATCTCGAGCTCGGTCGCTTCCGCGGCGTGATCCTGCGCGACATAGCCCATCGCGATCGGGTGGCCGAGCGTCGGCGAGAAACCGCCGCTGGTGACCCGGCCGACCTTCGTATCGCCAGCAAAGATCTCCGCCCCCTCGCGGGCGGGAATGCGGCCCTCGAGCGCGAGACCGACCCGCTTCTCGCTCGGCCCGTCGGCGAGGATCCTGGACACGGCGGAATGACCCAACCAGCCTCCGGAATCGCGCCTCTTCCGGGTCAGCGCGAAGGTCAGGTCGGCGCTCACCGGATCCACGCTCTGGTCCATGTCGTGGCCGTAGAGCGGCAAGCCCGCCTCGAGCCGCAGCGAATCGCGCGCCCCCAGCCCGGCCGGACGAACCTCGATCTCGGCGCAGAGCCGGTTGGCCAGCGCCTCGGCGAATTCGGCCGGGACCGAGATCTCGAATCCATCCTCACCGGTATAGCCCGAACGGGTAATCCGCAGCGGCCATTCTCCGAACCGATGCTCGAGCGATTGCATGAAGACCAATTGTTCGGGCACGCCGCGCATGACGCGGTTGAGGGCGGTGGCGGCATTGGGCCCCTGCAGAGCGATCAGGGCATGCTCGTCCATGTGGGTCAGCGTCACCGCATCGTCGAGATGCTCGCGCAGGTGGCCGATGTCGTCCCATTTGGTCGCGCCGTTGACGACGAGGTAATAGACCGGTTCGCCCCAGGCGCCTTCGGTCCCTTCCTCTTCGTCGCCCTCGATCCAGGGGGTCGCGTTGGTGACCATCAAATCGTCGATCACCCCGCCGGTTTCGTCGAGCAGCAGCGAATAGCGCACCCGCCCCGGCTTGAGCGTGGCGATCGCGCCAGGCAGCAGTTTCTCAAGTTCTTCCGCAGCCGTCGGGCCCGAGACGAGCAGCTGACCCATGTGGCTGACATCGAACAGGCCAGCCGAGTGGCGCGTCCATTCATGTTCGGCAACGATGCCCTCGTACTGGATCGGCATCTGATAGCCGGCGAACGGGACCATCCGCGCACCCTTGCGACGGTGCCAGTCGTCGAGCGGCAGCGTGCCGGCATCCTGCTCTTGTGTCTCGTCGTGGTCGCTCATCTATTATCCCGACACCATGGCCGCCCCGAACACCGGAGCGCAAGAATACCATGCCCCCTCTGTCGGGAAACCTGAGAGACTGGCGCAGCCCCGGCAGTCGGGCGCGGCGGCGCTTACCCCTTCGGTGGCCGCGGCACGGGCCGCGACGCTTTCCAGAGTGCCGATCGGAGCGCACGGTCCTTCTGCCTGAGAGTTTCCGGGGCGGTTGCTCCTTCGGCGCCGCGCGGTTGCCTGCGCGATCTCTCCCGTGCGCGCCCGTGGCAGAATCGCTCCTGCCACCGACGCGAACGCCCTGCGCGAATACCGCGCGACGGTCAATCGCTGGCTGGCCCGCGATCTGCCATTTCCACGGCTGACAGCCCGCCCTATCGTGCAGACCGGGTCAATCGAGATTGGGCCGCAGCCAGCGTTCCGCCGTGGCCAGATCCACTCCGCGCCGCCGGGCATAATCCTCGAGCTGGTCGCGGCCGATCCGGGCGACTCCGAAATACTGGCTTTCCGGGTGGCCGAAATAGAAACCGCTGACCGCGGCAGTGGGGAACATGGCGAAGCTTTCGGTCAGCGTGAGCCCGGTGCAGGCTTGAGCATCGAGCAGGTCGAACAGGATCGGCTTGAGGCTGTGATCGGGACAGGCGGGGTAGCCCGGCGCCGGGCGGATGCCGCGATATTCTTCCTTGATCAGCGCCTGGTTGGTCAGCTGTTCGCCCGGAGCATAGCCCCACAGATCGGTACGGACATGCTGGTGCAGCCGCTCGGCGAAGGCTTCGGCGAAACGATCGGCGAGCGCCTTCAGCAGGATGTCCGAATAATCATCCTTGTCCGCACGAAATCGCTCCGAATGCGGGTCGATCCCGTGAATCGCGACGGCGAAACCGCCGATCCAGTCGCCCGCCGGATCGATGAAATCGGCGAGGCACATATTGGCGCGGTCGCGGCTCTTCTTGACCTGCTGGCGCAGGAACGAAAGCGTGACATGGTCCTCGCGGTCGTCGCGGTGGATCGTCACATCGTCGCCGTCGCGCGCGCACGGCCAGAAGCCTGCCACGCCCTTCGCGGTCAGCCATCTCTCGCCAATGATCCGGTCGAGCATGGCATTGGCGTCGGCGAACAATTGCCGTGCGGTTTCCCCGACCAGATCGTCGTCGAGGATCGCGGGAAAGGTGCCGTGCAACTCCCATGCACGGAAGAACGGCGTCCAGTCGATATAGTCGCGCAATTCCGCGAGCGGCCAGTCCTCGAAGGCGTGTACTCCGGGTTGGAGCGGCGGCGCGGGCTTGTCGCTCAGGAAGGCATCGTAGAAATTCGCCCGCGCCTCTTCCAGGCTCAGCAACACGCTCTGCGACTTGCCTGCGCGGGCATCGCGGACCTTCGAATATTCGGCAGCGGTATCGGCAACGAATTCGTCGCGCTGCGTGTCGGACAGCAGACGGCTGACCACGCCAACCGCCCGGCTCGCATCGAGCACATGGATCACGGGCCCGTCATAGACCGGATCGATCCGCAGCGCGGTGTGCACCTTGCTCGTGGTCGCGCCGCCGATCAGCAGCGGCATCGCCATGCCCCCCGCCTGCATTTCCTCCGCGACGGTGACCATCTCGTCGAGCGACGGGGTGATCAGTCCGGACAGACCGACCATGTCGGCCCGCTCCTCGCGGGCGGTCTCGAGGATCTTCGCCCAGGGCACCATCACGCCGAGGTCGATCACTTCGTAGCCGTTGCACTGCAGAACGACGCCGACGATGTTCTTGCCGATATCGTGGACGTCGCCCTTGACGGTCGCCATCACGATCTTGCCTTTGGAGTGGTCGGCCAGGCCGCTCGCCTCTTTCTCCTCTTCGATGAAGGGGATCAGATGAGCGACCGCCTTCTTCATCACCCGCGCGCTCTTGACCACCTGCGGCAGGAACATCTTGCCGCTGCCGAACAGGTCGCCGACCACGTTCATACCATCCATCAGCGGGCCCTCGATCACTTCGATCGGCCGGTCGAATTGCTGGCGCGCCTCTTCCGTATCGGCGACGACATGCGCGTCGATGCCCTTGACCAGCGCGTGTTCGAGCCGCCGCGCGACCTCCCAGCCGCGCCACTCCTCGGCCGCCTTCTCGTCGGCGGCAGACTTGCCCTTGTAGCTTTCGGCGAGCGCGATCAGACGTTCGGTCGCATCCGCACGCCGCATCAGGATCACGTCTTCGCATGCCTCGCGCAGGGTGGTGTCGATCTGGTCGTAGACGTCGAGCTGGCCGGCATTGACGATCGCCATGTCGAGCCCGGCTGGGATCGCGTGATAGAGGAACACCGAATGCATCGCGCGGCGCACGGTCTCGTTGCCGCGGAAGCTGAAGCTGAGGTTCGAAAGGCCGCCCGAAGTCCGTGCGTGGGGGCAGCGGGCCTTGATCTCGGCCACCGCCTCGAGGAAGTCGAGACCGTAGCGGTCGTGCTCCTCGATCCCCGTCGCCACGGCGAAGATGTTGGGATCGAAGATGATGTCCTCCGGCGGGAAGCCGATTTCGCCGAGCAGTCTATAGGCGCGTTCGCAGATCGCCACCTTGCGCTCCCTGGTATCGGCCTGGCCCGCCTCGTCGAACGCCATGACCACCACGGCCGCACCGTAGTCGAGACATTTGCGGGCCGCTTCGAGAAACGGCTCCTCGCCCTCCTTCATGCTGATCGAATTGACGATCGGCTTGCCGCTGACGCATTTGAGCCCAGCCTCGATCACGTCCCACTTGGAACTGTCGATCATCACCGGGACGCGTGCGATATCGGGTTCGGCGGCGATCAGCTTGAGAAAGGTCGTCATCGCCTCGACCGAATCGAGCAGGCCTTCGTCCATGTTGACGTCGACCACCTGCGCACCGTTCTCCACCTGTTGCCGGGCGACCTCGACCGCCCGCTCGTAGTCGCCGGCAAGGATCAGCTTCTTGAACGCCGCTGATCCGGTCACATTTGTGCGTTCGCCGATGTTGACGAAGCGCGCGATGGCGTTGTTTCCGGTCATTCAGGCAGCGATCGTGAAGGGTTCAAGGCCGGCGAGGCGCATGTCGGGGGCGAGTTCGGGCAGTTGGCGCGGGGCGGCGTCCGCGACCGCCTGGGCCATCGCGGCGATGTGCGCGGGCGTCGAACCGCAGCAGCCGCCGAGAGCATTGACCCTGCCGTTTTCCGCCCAGATGCGGGTCAGCGCTGCGGTCGTCTCGGGCAGCTCGTCGTATTCGCCGAGGTCGTTGGGCAGGCCGGCGTTGGGATAGGCCATGAGCCAGGTGTCGGCGATGTCGGACAGCAGCTGAACGTGCGGCCGCAGCTGCTCGGCACCGAAGCTGCAATTGAGCCCGATGGTCAGCGGCCGTGCATGGCGGACGGTGTACCAGAAGGCCTCCACCGTGTGACCCGACAGGTTGCGGCCTGACAGATCGGTCAGCGTCAGCGAGATCATGAGGGGAATGTCGCGGCACTGTTCGCGCTCGAGCTGCCTGACCGCCATGATCGCCGCCTTGCAGTTGAGCGTGTCGAAGACCGTCTCGATCAGGATGAAATCCGCCCCTCCTTCGAGCAGCGCGGCGCATTGCTCGCGATACACGTCGACCATTGTGTCGAAGTCGACCTCGCGGAAGCCGGGGTCCTCCACATCGGGAGACAGCGACAGCGTCTTGTTCGTCGGTCCGACGGCGCCCGCAACGAAACGCGGCACGTCGTCATCGCGTGCATCGACCGCCTCGCGAATGATCCGCGCCGCCGCGACATTGATCTGGCGCACCAGTGCTTCGGCGCCATAGTCGGCCTGGCTGATGCGATTGGCGTTGAAGGTGTTGGTGGCCAGTATATGCGCGCCGGCATCGATATAGCTGTCGCAGATACGGCGGATGACTGCAGGCTGGGTGAGATTGACGAGGTCGTTGTTACCCTTCTGGTCCCCTTCGAGCCCGGTATCCCCGGCATAATCGGCGGCGGCCAGACCGGCACGCTGGATCTCGGTCCCATAGGGCCCGTCCTTGATCAGGATGCGCTGCGCTGCGGCAGCCGCGAACTCCTCGCGCTTTGTCATGGCGATGCCTTCGGTCGCAGGCCGAGCATGTGGCAGATCGCATAGCTCAGCTCGGCCCGGTTGAGGGTGTAGAAGTGGAACTGCCGCACGCCGCCGGCATAGAGGCGGCGGCAGAGCTCGGCCGCGATCGTCGCGCTCACCAGCTGGCGCGCTTCGGGGCGGTCGTCGAGGCCTTCGAACAGCCCCTCCATCCACGGGGGGATCGCGGTTCCGCACAGATCCGACATGCGCTGGACCGCGGCGAAGCTCATCACCGGCATGATCCCCGGCACGATCTCGCCTTCGATTCCGGCGGCGGCTGCCCGGTCGCGGAATGCGAAGAAGCATTGCGGGTCGAAGAAGAACTGCGTGATCGCCCGCGTCGCGCCGGCATCGAACTTGCGCCTGAGGTTGTCGATATCGGCCTGGCGATCTGGCGAATCGGGATGCACCTCGGGATAGGCAGCCACCGAGATCTCGAAATCGGCGACCCGCTTGAGCCCGGCGATCAGCTCGACCGCATTGGCATAGCCGTCCGGATGCGGCGCGTAGCGCGAATGCCCATCGGGCGGATCGCCCCGCAGTGCGACGATGTGGCGGACCCCCTCCTGCCAGTAGTGGCGCGCGACCGCATCGACCTCGTTGCGCGTGGCCGCTACGCAGGTGAGATGCGCGGCCGCGGGAATTCCGGCTTCGTTCTGGATCCTGACGACTTGTTCGTGCGTCCTTTCGCGTGTCGAACCGCCGGCGCCATAGGTCACCGAAAAGAAGCGCGGGCCGAGCGGAGCGAGCGTGGCGACGCTGCGCCGCAGCGTTTCGCCCATCTTCTCGGTCTTGGGCGGAAAGAACTCGAAGCTGACCTCGATGTCGCCGGCGAGCCCCTCGAACATGGGCGCTTCGAGCGCAAGTTGCGCTTCGCGCATCTGCTGGATCGTCGGGCTCACGTTTCGGTGCTCCTGCGCGGGCCTTGCCGATCGGCGACCCAGATCTTGACGATCAGCTCGCCGTCATCGAGCGCGCGCGGGTCCGAAGGCGCGAACCCATTTTCCTCCAGCAGGTCGGCCATCTGGGGATCGCCGAAGCCGAGCCGGGCATGCTCGTGCCGCTCGCGCAGTTCCTCGTGCTGGTGCGCGGCGAAGTCGACGATCGCGATCCGCCCTCCGGGCCGGGTCACGCGCGCCGCCTCGGCCAGCGCCGCCGAGGGATCCTGGGCGAAATGAAGCACCTGATGGAACAGCACGGTATCGAAGGCCTGCGCGGCGAAGGGGAGATTGGCGAAATCGCCCTGGACCAGCTCGACCCGGCCGGCGGGCAGGTGCTGCAATTTGGCGCGCGCGACCCGCAGCATGGCGAGGCTCTTGTCGAGCGCGACGATGTAGTCCGTGCGCTCGGCGAAGAGTTCGGCCATCCGCCCGGTGCCGGTGCCGATGTCGAGCAGCCGCCCCAGCGACCTGTTGCCGAGCGCGCCGCGGAGCTCGGCCTCGACCCGCTCGTCCGAACTGTGAAGCCGCCGCAATTCGTCCCAATCGCCGGCATGCTCGGCGAAGTAACGCTGCGCCTGCTGCTCGCGCGAGGAACGGATTTCGGCCAGCTTGCGCCGGTCCTGCTGGCACAGGACCGAGAAGGCCGCGTCTTCCGCCTCGGCGGTTTCGAGCAGGCGGATCGCGCCCGCGCCGAGAACCGAGGCCACCGGCGTATCGCAGGGCTTGCGCAGGAAGACCCAACTGCCCTCGCGGCGCCGTTCGGCCAGCCCCGCGTCGCACAGTATGCCGATGTGGCGAGACACCCGCGGCTGGCTCTGGCCGAGCACCTGCGCCACTTCGCCCACGGCGAGCTCCATCGATCCGAGCAGCCGCATGATGCGCAGCCTGGTCGGATCGGCAAGGGCGCGAAAGAGCGTTTCCGTGCGCATGATGGAGACGGATATAAAGATATTTTTATATCTGTAAATCGATTGATTCGCGGCCTTGCGGCGGGGTCGAGCGCTTTGCCAACCGGATATTTACCATTCGGCGCCACACCGAACGCGCCATGGCTCGCCCTACACGAGAATACGCCGTCGAGCGCGAGCGCTTCGTCGAGGATCTCCTCGAATTCATGACGCTCGACGAAAAGCTCGGCCAGCTGGTCTTGCGGCGCTTCGCGGAGGAACCCGCGGTTGGCCCCTCCGCCGACGAAGGACGCACGCTCGACGACATGCTCAGGCGCGGCCACGTCACCGCCATATGCGGCGTGTCGGGAACCGCAGAGGCGACCCGCCTCCAGCGCATTGCGATCCAGGAAACACGCCTTGGCATCCCGCTGCTGTTCGCCGCCGAACCCACGCGAGGCAGCGAAATGATCATGCCTTCCCCGCTCGCCGTGGCAGCCAGCTGGGATCCCCGGATCGCCGAGGCCACCGAAGCCACGATCGCCGACGAGGCGCGGCTCGCCGGGATCAACTGGCTGCTCGGGCCGCAGATTCTGATGTCGCAAGCAGCCGATGGTGCGGATCGCGCTCCGACGCTCGGATCCTCGACGCATCTTGCCGAGCGCATCCTCGCCGCGCGGATTCGCGGCATCCAGCAGAGCCGCGACGCCGAACATTGGGCGCTCGCGTGCCTGCGGGTCGAAGATTCGGCCTGGGGGCCCCGGGCCGATCGGCGCCAGACCGACGAACTTCTGCGTCTGGTAGCGGGCATCCTGCGCGATTCGGATCCCGGCACGGTCGCCCTCGGGGGCGCGCACCGGACCGATCCGGTCGACGGCGGCGCCCCGCCAGATCCGCTGGCACCGCTGGCGCGGCCGGGCGGATACGAGGGCATCGACCTTTCCGAATGGAGTGCGCTCGCCCGGATCGCCAGACAGGACCTGCGCGATCCGCCCTTCCTCGGGCTCTCGGTCGCCACGCTCGCGGTGGCGGTCGAGGATGATCGAATTGCGCTCAGGCGGGTCGAAGATGCGGTTCGCCGCGTCCTCGCGACCAAATACGATCTCGGCCTGTTCCGGTCCGACCTGCCCGGCGGCATTCCGGCCAGCCGAACCCGCGGAGCTGCCGAACCGCGCGCCGTCGCGCTCGATGCTGCGCGCGCCGCAATCGTGCTCCTGCGCAACGAACGCGCAATTCTGCCGTTGCGCGTCGATTCGGGGGGGATATTGGTCGTCGGCACAGCCGCAAGCGACCGCCGCTTGCCGATCGGCGCCGACCGCGGCGAGGGTGCCAGCCTGATCGACGGACTGGAAGCCCTCGGACTGGCGCATCGCTATGTCCCAGGCCTGGCCTTGCGCCAGGATGCGCAAGCCAGGCACGCGGGCCCGATGATCGAAGCCGATCGCATGGCCATTGGCATGGCGGGCGAAGCGGCGCGGCGCTCGCAGACGGTGTTGGTCGCCCTCGGCGAACAGGAATCGATCGGCGAGGCACAGCGCACGCTGATCGAGACGCTCGCCGCCACCAACCGCAACATCGTGCTCGTGACCCTGGGTTCGCAGCCGCTCGATCCCGACGTCGCCGGCGAAAAGCTGCCCGCCGTGCTCCACGCGGGCCAGCTCGGCTCGATGTCGGGTCACGCGATCGCCGAGGTGCTCGCGGGCAAGATCGCTCCTCGCGGTCGCCTGCCGATGCCGCTGCTCGAGGCGGGGCGGACGGCGCTGCCGCTCGGTCATGGCCTCGGCTACTCGGAGGTGGGGCTGTCCGACACCAGCGCGGAACTGGGTCTCGACCGGATTATCCTGGGTGCGACGCTGCATAATGTAGGCGAGCGCGAGGCCACGGAAACCGTGCAGATCTACCTGCGCCGCCCCGGCGACGGGCATGACCGCTGTCGCGAACTGGTCCATTTCGCGCAAGTGCAGCTGGCGGTCGGCGAGAGCCGGCGGATCATCGTCGAGATCGGGGCCGCGCAATTGGGACATTTCACTCCCGAAGGTCGCCGCGTGGTCGCCGCAGGCTCGTATGGCTTCGCGCTCGGACTGAGCGAGGCGCGCGCGCATGCCATCGAGGTCACGGTGCCCGCGGCGGTCGCCGATGCAATGGCCCGGGTGCGGCCGGGTGAGACGGTCCCGACGATCTTCGGCGGTTTCCGCCAGACCGGAAGCTGATCGCGCGCATCGCGGATCGGCTGGCGCACGACCCGCCGGGGGACATACCCCTCGACGCACGGGCGGCCGGGGTGATAGGCGCGGCATCGTCATGAACCTCGTCGTCGCCCTGACCCCGTGCTTCGGCCCTCGCGTCTCCCCTGCGGCGGCGTGGTGCACCGCATGATCGACGGTTTCGGGCGCCGCATCGATTACGTCCGCCTGTCGGTCACCGATCGCTGCAATCTGCGCTGCAGCTATTGCATGAGCGAGGAGATGACCTTCCTGCCGCGGCGCGATTTGCTCACCTTCGAGGAAATCGAGGCGCTGGCGCGGCATCTGGTCGCACGGGGGGTTCGCCGCATCCGCCTGACCGGCGGGGAACCGCTGGTGCGCAAGAACATCGTCGATCTGGTCACCCGCCTCGGACGCCTGCTGCACGGCGGGCTCGAGGAACTGACGATGACCACCAATGGGACGCGTCTCGGCGCGCTGTCCGGTGATCTCGTCGCCGCCGGCGTGCGGCGCATCAATGTCAGCCTCGATACGCTCGATCGCGCGCGCTTCGCCGAACTGACCCGGCGCGACCAGCTGGCCGAGGTGATTGCGGGGGTCGAGGCGGCCCGCTCCGCCGGCCTCGCGGTCCGTATCAACGCGGTCGCCATGCGCGGGATCAACGGTCGCGATCTCCCCGCCTTGCTCGCCTGGTGCGGCGAGCGCGGCTTCGACCTGGCGCTGATCGAAGCGATGCCACTGGGCGAAGTGACGATCGACCGCGCAGCGCAGCATCTTCCGCTGTCAGAGGCGCGCGCGATGCTGAAGGAGCGCTTCACCCTGCTCCCCTCCGCGCATCGCACCGCCGGTCCCGCCCGCTATTGGGAGGTCGTCGAAACCGGCACGCGGCTGGGCTTGATCACGCCGTTGAGCGACAATTTCTGCGCCGGCTGCAACCGCATCCGCATCGCCGCGACGGGCACGGTCTACGGCTGCCTGGGTCACGATCAGAAGGTCGAGCTGCGCGACATCATCCGCAGCGGCGGAGAGACCGCGCTCGACGCGGCGCTCGACCGGCTGCTGGCGGGCAAGCCCGAACGGCATGATTTCCGCATCGATCGCCGCGAACCCGCGCTGGCCCGCCACATGAGCGTGACCGGCGGATAGGACGGCAACTCAGAGGCAGCTTCCCTCGAGCGAAGCGACCCACCGGGCGATTAACGACACGCCTTCCTCGTGACGCAGCGATCGTCCGACTTCGGGCATCATCACCGATGGGTCGGTCGACTGCATGCGGTAGACCAGGATCGATTGGTCGGGTTCGCCCGGGACGATGCCGAACCGGCGATTGCCCGTACCCGTGCCCGCCGCGATGGGGAGCTTGCACAGCCCCGTATGCGGGCCCAGCGGAGTGGCGGGATCGAGCACCAGACCCGATGTATCCGCCGCGCCGCGGGCATTGTGGCAATGCGAACAATTGATATCGAGATAGCTGCGCGCTCGCGCGGCGAGCGGAAGCGAGGCATCGGTCCACACCGCATTGTGCGCGATCCCCGCGCGATCTTGCGGCAGGTCGCGCAGCAACCCGCGATCCGCCCATTCTTCGAGCTGGTTCCTCGTGCCGCCGCGATAGGCGAAACTCTTGTTCAGATGGCGGGCCTTGGGGCCTATCGGGTGAATTGTGCGGGTCGTCGCATTGGTGGCGTGGCAGCCCTGACACTGATTGGCATTGGGGACGACATAGTTGAAGCCGGTCTCGCTGCCGTCGTCCGCTACCAGCGTCAGCGGCGCGATCGCGCCGGTGCGCTTGAGCACGGCTTCGGTCTGCGCCTCGTTCCAGACGTAGGGCAAGGCGGTCCAGCCGCCCTCGCGGCGGATCAGCAGCCGCGTCTCGACGAGCCGCACCCGGGCGAGGTCGAACCCCGCCGCGAGCCGGGTTTCGGTGTCGTCGGCGCTGCGTTCGACCTTCCCCTCGCCGCCCTCGCGCGGATAATAGAAGGTCTTGGAGATGATCGTTCCGACGGGAAAATCGAAGCTCTCCTCGGGGTCGAACCGCGCGCTGGTACCCTCGGGCATCCACACCGTCCGCAGCTTGTGCGCGTAGTCGGTGAACAGCGGGGTATTGAGATCATAGGCGACGACCGCGCGGCCGAGACGCAATTCGCCCTCGGTGATCTGCAGTACGTTCCATTCGCTCAGGCGCTCGGGGTTGTCGGTCGCATGAAACATTGGCGGGCGCGCCGGATCGCCCATCGCGACCGATGGCCCCCCCGCGGCATCGGCGACGATCCCGCACGCCTGGAGCAGCAGCACGGCGGCCGCCAGCAACGCCAGGCGAGCGACGCCGACCAAGTCTACTTGGCCGAAGCGAGCACGACCGCGGGCAGACGCTCGAGCCGGCAGCGGTGCGGTGCAAGGTCGGTGCTGGGATGGGCATAGCCCCCCGGACCGTCGACGTTGACGATGCCGGCCTCGCCATTGTCGATGCAGATCCGACGTTCGATCGGCAATTTGCCGCCGACCAGTTTCCGGCGGTCGACATAGCCGTCCCACAACACGTCGGGAAAGCTGCCCATCGGGCCGAACAGCGATGTCTTCAACGCCTTCAGATCGAGCCCGTCGGGCGAACTGCCGCCGTCGGCGAAGCGATTGTCGTGGATGTAGATGCCCTCGGGATAGGGATCGTAGCCCGCGACCGCCTCGTCCTCGGCATAATTGGTCGAGAAGACGCTCGAGATGATGATGTTGGCAGTCTGATGGCCGCTGATGTCGTTGTCGAAAACCTCGACGTTGTCGTTGGAATTGATGGCGATGCCGGTGCCCGCCGGAATGCTGGCGACCGGGGTGCCCTCATGCCCGAAATTGTCGGTGTTGTTGTCGATCACACGATTGCGGAATACGCGGGTGTTCTTCCCTTCGAGCTCGAGCCCGGGCATGTTGAACACCAATATCCCGCCGGTGTTGTGGGTGGCGAGATTGTCGTGCACGTCGGCGTCGACCGTGTTCTCGACCTCGATTCCGGCGACGTTGCGTTCGGCCCGGTTGTTGCGGACGATGACATTGCGCGACTGGCCGACGTAGATCCCGGCATCCGAGGCGCCGATCGCGACATTGCCTTCGAGCAGGACATTGGTGGTCTGGACGGGATAGATGCCATAGGCGCCGTTTTCGGTCTTGGGCCCACCGGTCCATTCGGTGCGCACCCTGCGGATGACGATATCGTCGCCCTCGGTGACCTTCAACGCATCGCCCTTGGTATCCTCGATCGCCAGATCCTCGATCGTGAAATCGCTGGCGGTGACCAGCAGGCCTTCGGCTCCCGCGACCTGCGGCTTGAAAGTCAGCACGGTCTTGTCCATCCCCGCCCCGCGGATGGTCACCCCGTCGACCGTCAGGCTCAGCCCGCGGGTGAAGGAATAGGTTCCGGCGGGAATGGTTATGACATCGCCGGGCCGGGCATCGAGCAGCGCCGCCTGGAGCGTCTCCTCGTAATCCGGATCGGCGACGACCGCGGCCTCCTCGGCATCGGCGCCCTTCGAGCAGCCCGCCAATGCCAGCGCGAAACCCGCCACCAGGCCCAGGCCAATCCTTTGCGTCGTCATGTCATTCTCCCACAGCCCAGCGCCGTTCTCCCCATGCGGGCGAACATGCGGCGAAATCGCGCGTCAGGCAAGCGGCGGGGGGACCCTTGCGCTGCGCCGGCCCGGTGTCCGGCGAAGGAACCAGAAGCTCGCCATGGCGAAAAGACCCAGCAGGACGAGCGCGACGCCGCCGAACGTGAGCGCCAGCTTCCAGAGGACCCCGCCGACCTTGCCCGCGTGCAACGGATAGAATTTCTCCTGAATCGCCTGCGCCGTATCGCCGGTCCGCGGATCGAGTTTCGCAACGACCGTGGCATTGGCCCGGTCGAGATAGGCATAACTGCGCCCGTTCGGCGTCCATTCGAACGGCTGACGCAGCCGCATGACAAAGGCTCCGCGCCCGTCGTGCGGCACTTGCAGCCGGCGCGGGACCGCATCGGGAAAGGCTGCCAGCGAGGCCCCGACCAGCGCCGCCCAATCGGGATCGGGCGTCACCGGTTCGACGGCCACCGCGGGCGTTTCGGGCGACGCTTCGCCCCACGGGGCCAGCAGCAGCGCGGATGCCGGCCCGAACACCATGAGCGATCCGGTGATCCCCGACAGCAGCAGCAGCGGGGCGGCGACGATGCCGAGGTCGCGGTGATGGCGGACGATGGCGCTGCGGGTCGGCCGCGCCGGCAGCAGCCGCAGCCGGAAGGTTCGGCGGGTTCGCCACCACAGCGCCGCACCCGACAGCGCAAAGAAGACCAGCAGCAGGCCGAGTGCCCCGGCGACGATCTCGCCGGTCTTGCCCGCGAGCAGGTGGTGATGGAGATCGAACAACCACAATTCGCTGCGGCCGAGCGGGTCGGTCCAGCGCTCGACCACCGCGCCGTGCTGGTTGAGATAGGCGCCGCTGCCATCGGTATAGATCGCCTGATGGAGACCGAAATCCTCGCTCGCGAAGGTGATTCGCGCCAGCTCGCCGAGCTCGGCCGCGCGCGCCGCCCCAGTGGCGATGGCGCCGGGCTCGACGATCAGCCGATCGTCCGCTCCGGGCAGATCGATCCAGGATTCCTCCCACAGCAATATCGTGCCCGACGCCGCGAGCACCACCAGCAGAGCGCCGACGAGACCGCCGGCCCAGCGATGCAGCAGGTCGAGCAGCGACAATTCAGAAGGCTCCGCGCCAGCTCAGCGTCACCGTTCGGCCGCGTCCGGCAAAGAAGCGCAGATTGTCGGTCGTGCGCACGGTGTCGCTGTCGTAGCTGATATAGAACCGATCGGTCAGGTTCTGCGCCGCGAGCGATACGGTGCCCAAGCGGGTGTCGTATCCGACGTAGGCGTCGAACAGCGTATAGCCTTCGAAATCGGCAGCGGGCGGCTGCCCCGCAAAGCTGCGCGCGCGATAGTGTCGGCTGGCCAGACGCAGCGCGAGCGGCCCGCTGCGGTAGCTGGCAGAAAGGTTCAGCCGACCGGGCGAGACGTTCGCCCCATCAAGATCCTCGTCGATCTGCCCGTCGCCGTCGGCATCGGTGCGTCCGGTCAGATCGGTATAGGCCGCCGCGAGCTCGAGCCCCGGAACGGGCGGGACCGCGAGCGTGACGCTGGCCTCGAAGCCCTCGATCTCGACCGGCTGCCGCGCCACGCTGAAGATGCCGTCGAGCCCGAACACGAGGATCGAACCGAGGTCGCTCGATGACCAGAAGTAGCTCGCCGAAGCGTCGAGGATGCCGCGTTCCCATTCGAGCCCGAGCTCGCGATTGTTCGAGATCACCGGTTCGAGCGCGAGGAAATCGTCTATGTCGACATCGGCCTCGGTTATTCCGCGCAGGATCCGGCCGACATCGGCGATGGTGTAGCCTTCGGCATAGCTGGCATAGGCGCGCAGACCGTTGACCGGCTCGACGATCAGGCCGCCGTTGACCAGCAGCTTGTCGAAAGCGGGCGATCCCCCCGAGACCGCCACCGGCTGGTAGGTCGAGAGGTCGGTGGTATCGGTGGCGCCGTAGACCGCCAGCGTCCGGAAATCGTCGACGGTGAGCCGGACGTTTTCGTAGCGCAGCCCGCCGGCGACACGCACCAGACCGTCGGCCAGCGCCAGATTGGCCTGGAGGAAGGGAGCGAGGCTGCGGAAATCGGTCTGCGGCACCCAGGCGCGTCCGGTCTGGACCAGCGATTGCTCGGTCCGGTCGAACAGCGCATCGAACCCGGCGGTGAGGACGAGGTCCTCGTAGCCCGGCAGCGATCGCTCGTAGCTCAGCTTGCCGCCGAGCTTGCGCGAGGCATTGGCCGACTGGTCGAACAGCGTGCCGGCGGGATCGATCGCCGGGTCCTGGAAGGTCGCGAAGGTGCCGCCGCCGAACACGTCGCGGGTGCGGCTGAAGAATGCCTGCGCCAGCAAGGTGCCGCCGCCGAGAGCGTCGTGCGCGAACGAGGCCGAGAGCAGTTCGGCGCGGTTCGACGGGGGATCGCCGGGGGTGTTCCCGCGCACGCTGGTGGCGGGCGTGCCGGTCGCACGATCGCCGGGCACGATGACGTAGTGATCATTGCCTTCGAGCTCGAAGCGACTGGCGACCAGTTCGACCCGCGCATCGGGGGACAGGCGATAGCCGAAGCGGCCGAAGACCGACCAGCTGTCGCTGTCCTGGATCTCGCCCTGCGTGCCGTCGACCCCGATGCGATTGCCGTGGCCGTCGAGGAACGCGCCGCGCCTTTCGAAGGTCGCCCCGACGCTGGCGTCGAAATCGCCCGTGCGATAGCCGACCAGACCGCCGAGCTTGCCGCCCAGCGCCTCGCCGTCCAGGCCGTCGGCAGCACCGAGCTGGACCAGCATGTTGAGGGCGACGCCGTCCTCGGCCGGCGCGCCGACGGTCACCTGGTTGACCACGCCGCCGGTGGCGCCGATCCCCTGCAATGCGTTCGATCCGTAGATCACCTCGACGCGGTCGATGAAGAAGGGGTCGATCGTATAACCGTCGCGCGAACCGTCGCGCACCGGAGTCGACTGTGGAATGCCGTTGATCGCATAGAGCGGCGAGCGGCCGCGCAGGCTCTCGCCCGATCCCGAGAGTTTCTCGCGCGTCGGCGAGAACGACGGCAGCAGCGCCGAGACGGCATCGACCGTCGATCCCGAGATGGCGATCTGCCGATCGAGCGTCTCGCTGTCGATCACGTCCACCGTCAGCGGCAGCGCGCTGGCAGGCAGTTGCGTCCGGGTGGCCGTCACCACGATCGGGGCGCTGCCGGCGTCGTCGGCATCCTTCGCGGTGGCCTGTGCGAAGGCCGGGGTGGAGACGGCAAGCGTGCTGGTAGCCAGCAGGACGGCGAAGCGAATTTTCATGAGTACTCCCGAATCAGACCGCGCCGCGCTAGTGTGTATGATAATCATTCTCAATAGCATTTTTATTGTGTCGGGATCTATCTACGCCGTCTCGGGGTGTGCCCGCCCGCCCTCCATTGCGACTGTCGCCCGCCGCGCCGCTCATTGCTCGGCGCAGCACCCGGTCGTATGCCCGGCACGGCTCGCACCACGACCGGAACGACCGCCGGCGCCCACACGCTAACGGCCTGTCCCATGTCGGCCAGGAGAATTCCGTGACCAATGCCCCCGCAGTCCCGCCCGAGCGCGAGGAGATGGTCCTGCGACAGATCGCCGCGCGGGGGATCGACGACGAAGCCATCCTCGCTGCCTTCCGCGAGGTGCCGCGCGAGCTCTTCGTCGACCCCGAACTGGTCGAATTCGCCTACGCCGACACGGCGCTCCCGATTCCGGCCGAGCAGACCATCAGCCAGCCCTTCATTGTCGCCTGCATGGCGGATGCGGCGGAGATAGAAGCGGGTGATCGCGTGCTCGAGGTCGGCGCAGGATCGGGCTACGCCGCCGCGGTGCTGTCGCGCATGGCCGCCGAAGTCCATGCGATCGAACGGCACGAGATCCTCGCGAAGCAGGCGGCCGAGCGGATCGCTGCGCTGGGCTACGATAATTGCCACATCGTCGCGGGCGACGGCCTGTCGGGCTTGCCCGAGCACGCGCCGTTCGACGCGATCTTCGTCTCGGCGCGGATCGAGCAGGTGCCCGAAGCGCTCGAACGGCAGCTTGCGGTGGGCGGACGGCTGATCATCCCGGTGGGCGACGATCAGGTCCAGCAGCTCACCGCCATCGAACGGACCGGCGAGGAGAGCTGGAGCAGCCGGATCATCACACCGGTCCGCTTCGTCCCGCTGCTCGCAGGGGTCGTCGCCGAGGATGGCTCGCGTTCGGCGAGCGATCACCGCAGCATGCGCGAGACACCGCTACCCGAAGCAATCGCCACTGCCTGCGAAGCGCTGCCGCCGATCCCCGACGCCGATTTCGCGAAAGCCTTCGACCGCTATGCCGACAGGCGCGTCGTCATGCTCGGCGAATGCAGCCACGGGACGCATGAATTCTATGCCGCGCGCGCGGCGATCACGCGGCATCTGGTCGAGCACCATGGCTTCACCATCGTCGCCGCCGAAGCCGACTGGCCCGATGCCGCAGCCTATGACCGTTTCATCAAGGGCGCGCCCGCATGCGAAGGGGCGCCGTTGCCGTTCCAGCGCTTTCCTACCTGGATGTGGCGCAACACCGTCATGCCGCGGTTCCTCGATGCGTTGCGGCAGATCAACGAAGGGCGCCCCGACGCCCGCAAGGCGGGGTTCTACGGTCTCGACATCTACAACATGTCGGGTTCGATCGAAGCGGTGCTCGCCTATCTCGATGAAAATGATCCCGCAGCTGCCGCGGTGGCGCGCGAGCGCTATGGCTGTCTTACCCCGTGGCAGACCGACCCGGCGGTTTACGGACGCGTGTCGCTGCGCAAGGGCTACGCCGAATGCGAGGAGGCAATCGTCGCGCAGTGCCGCGACCTGCTCGACCGCGCGCTCGAGGCCGACGGAGAGAGCTTTTCCGCCGCCATGAACGCGCGCCTGGTCGCCTCGGCCGAGCGCTATTACCGGATCATGTACTATGGCGGCCCGGAGAGCTGGAACTTGCGCGACAGCCATATGGTCGACACGCTGGAGCATCTGCTCGAGCAGCGCGGCAGCGATGCCAAAGCGGTGGTCTGGGCGCACAACAGCCATATCGGCGATGCCCGCTCCACCGCGATGGGTGCGGTTCGCAACGAACACAATCTGGGTCAACTTGCCCGTCAGCGGTGGGGCGATGCGGTCGCGCTGATCGGCATGGGCACGCACAGCGGCTCGGTCAGCGCGGCGACCGACTGGGACGGCGAGCGCGAGGTCATGCGGATCGTCCCGTCGCGCCGCGACAGCTACGAACGGCTGTGCCACGACAGCGGGGTGGACCGCTTCCTGCTCGATTTCGGGAGCAATCCGGCGCTTTCGGCGCGGCTGGCCGAACCGCGCCTCGAACGGTTCATCGGGGTCATCTATCGCCCCGAGACCGAGCGCTGGAGCCATTATTCCGAGGCCGTCCTGCCGCGCCAGTTCGACGGCTATTGCTGGTTCGACGAAACCCGCGCGCTGCGCCCGCTGGCCGAGCACGAACCGCACCGCGGTCTCGTCGATACCTATCCCTTCGGCCTCTAGCCGGGGGTCAACCCGGATAGGGCTCGGCCTTGAGCAGGCGCGCCAGATGCGCGGCGTTCGACGCAACCATGGCGGCGGTTTCATCGACCTTGTCGGGGCGCGATCGGAGATCCTTGAAATCGGTCGAGCCCATCGCCTCACCTACCCAGTAGGACACCGCCGCGGGCGGAATCGTCCAGCCGGTATCGCCGAGCGCCTGATAGAGACAGGCCGATACATTGTGCGCCCCGTCCTCGTTGCCGACCACGGCCGCCACCGCGACCTTCGAATAGCTCGGCATCCGCCCCTTGTCGTCGGTCTCGCCGAGGAAGGCGTCCATCCGTTCGAGCGCGCGCTTGGCCAGGCTCGACGGCTGGCCGAGCCAGATCGGCGTGCCGAATACGAGAATGTCGTGGGCGAGGATCTTCTTCCTGATCGCGGGCCAGGCATCGCCCTCGCCTTCGTCGGAAGTGACGCCCGGCTTGATGTCGTGATCGGCAAGGCGGATCGTCTCGGTCAGCTCGACATCGTGCTCGCCGAACTTTTCCTTCAGCACGGCGATCATCGCGTCGGTCGAAGACTGCTCCTGGCAACTCTGCTTGAGCGTCGCGTTGAGGGCGATGGCCTTGAGGACTGTCATGCAATCGAATCCTTGCTTGGTTGTGTAACAGCAGCGCCGAAGCCGGCTTCGTCAGCCGCCGCGCGGGTCGCGGAACGGGCAACTCCATTGCGCGTCCACCGCCCGCCCGCTGTACTGGCGCGCCTCGCTGGATTTGCCGTGCCGTGACAGCATCGGATTAGGAGCACCGGCGATCGCGACGTCGCGATCGATGATCCGCTCGCGCATGCGCTCGTAGCGATTGCGCTGGCGAAGCCGTTCGAACTGGTCGTGGAGGTTGAACACCAGGGTCGGATAGGGAGCCCGCCGCGCAGGCCGCGAAGCATTGGGATGAAGCCCGACGACGAAATACCCCTCGCCGCCGAAGCTGAGCGAGAAATGAGGATCGTCGGGGTCGCTGCTGACCCGCTGGTCGTAAGGCTGCCCGAGCCAATCATCCTTGTCGGCGAGCGACTGGAGGCGGTCCCACAGCAGCCGCTCGAAGGCATGTTCGTCGAGCTCGCGCGGTCCTTCGAAAACCACCGCGAGGCTGCGGAATTCGCCGGGATTGCGGCGGTATTCCTGGCTCCAGTCGAGCAGCGCATCGTGGATCCGCAGATCGTCCCAAGCGCTGTCGAGCGACCAGGCGGGGACGATGTTCAGCGTCCCCCGCGCAAGAGCTGCCTTGGCGCCGACACAGGGAAAATCGGGCTCCTCGACATGCGCCCGCAGGGAACCGGCGAGCTTGTCGCGATCGAGCCGGATGAAGGGCTTTTTTGTTTTTATATCAAGGGGCTTTACCGACATCCCTTGCCTAACGTCCGATCGGCAGCGGCGTTCCCATCGGGCGCGGAACGGTGCCGCCACCGGCCCGTTGGATGCGCGAGCGGCTGGCCGCGACTCCGCCTGCCGCCGCACCGAAGCCCGCCAATCCCAATGCACGGAGCAAGCCATGTCGAAGAAAGACCTAGAACGCGCCGACCTCCCCGAATCGGACAATCCCAGCCAGAACAGCCAGCTCGCCAATGCCGTCCGGGTGCAGTCGACGGTCGATCCCGGGCAATATCCGCGCGACAAGCGCGAAAGCGGCAAGGAACTCGCCGGGGCCAAGCGCGAGGAAGGCGACCGCCCGGACGACTAGGCCGCCCGCGGCTTCGTTGCCGCGCCCATCCGTTGCCGCGCAAGTGCATGATCGTGCATGAAGATGCGCTTCATGTTGCACTGCGAAGAGGATCAACTTATCTACGCTTGAGTGGCGAGGGGGGCAATCGCTTGAATCCGGTACAGGGCATGGTTTCGAATGCGACGGCGGGCCCCGTCCCGGGGCAGGATGCGCTCGCCTTTCTCGCGCGCCACGGACTGCCTCCGACGCCGCAGAATTATACGCTCGCCTATATCGCGCTGAACGAGCCGGCCTCGCCGATCGGCCGGGCGGTTCATGCGCTTGCCGACGACGGTTTCCGGATCCGGCAGGAGGAAGCGGACGAAATCATCGGCATCCATGACGCGGAAGCGGCCGGCACCGCGCCCGACCCAGCCGAACAGGTCGAGAGCCCGGAACACGAGGCGCTGCGCCACCAGACGATCAAGCTCGGCGAAATGGCCTCTTCCGCCGCGGCGGCGAGCGAGGCTTTTGCGCGCGAACTGAGCAGCGAGGCGCAGGCGCTGGAAGGCGATGCCGCGCGAACGGTCCAGGTCGTCGCGCGGATGATCGAACGGTCCAAATCGACCGAAAGCCAGTTCAGCGCCGCGGCCGAGGAAGTCGCCGCGCTGCGCGAGATGCTCGAGGCTGCGCGCGACGATGCCCGGCGCGATGCGCTCACCGGCCTCGGCAACCGCCGCGCGATCGATCTGCATCTGCAACAGCTCGCCGATGCGGGAAGCCCGCGGATCGTCGGCATGTGCGACATCGACAATTTCAAGGCGATCAACGATCGCTACGGCCATGGCGTCGGAGACCGCGTCCTCAAGCTGGTCGCCGCGGCGCTGGCGGATGCCTGTCGCCCGCATTTCGTCGGCCGCTGGGGCGGCGAGGAATTCCTGGTCGTCATGGAGGGCGACGACATCGGCACCGGCCTCGAGATCCTCAACCGCGCGCGCATCGATCTGGCGCGCCGCGACTTCAAGCTGCGCGAAACCGACGAACGGATGGACACGATCACCTTTTCGGGCGGCGTGGCGCTCGCCGAGGGCGATCACGCCGACAGTATTTCGGCGATCCATCGCGCCGATGCGGCGCTCTACCGGTCCAAGGCCTCTGGTCGCAACCAGGTGCTGCCGGCCTGACCCCACGGCCCAGAACCGACGTGTGCGGCCCCCTTGGACAATGAACCTTGCATAATCAGGCTTGATCGGGTAATCTTCTCGCGGGTCGGGCGACTCCCACTGACATTATGATCCGGCGCTGCCTCGTAGCCGCGGCGGGTAATTGGGGAGAGCCGTCGATGATGGTTCGTGGGAATCATAGCTGCCTCGATTCGACCACCTGGTTCGAAAGCCTCGCGCGTCTTGCTGCCAGTATCGCTGCCGGCGCACCGGCGGAAAACGTGCTCCGGGTGGCCAATTGCCTCGCCGCGCTCGCGCCGCCGCCCTTCTCGTCGCTCGCACCGGGCATGGCCGACGAACGGCGTTTCGAAGACATGCTGCAGCATGCCGCATTCGAACAGGCGGCATGCGCGGTGGTCGGCAGCGGGCTGGCGCATCGGATCGTCGAACGGACCGAAGCCGGGGCCACGGTGCATCTGTGGCTCGGTCGCCAGGACGACGGCGAAGTCGTGCGGGTCAGCGCGGCGACCGCGCATTTCGCCCTGCTGCTTGCCTGGCTCCAGTTTCTGCTGGCGCTCGCGCCGCGGCCCAGCCCCCGGCCCCGCCCCGGTTCCCGGCCCCTGCGCACGTACAGCGCCCGGGCCGCCTGACCGTCAGGCCGCCGGCACGTCCCACAGATCGGCATAGATCCCGATCCGCACCGCATCGGGCGTCGACTTCGCATCGAGCTTGCGCATTACGTTCTTGCGATAGATTTCGACCGTCCGCGGGCTCAGTTCGAGTTCGGCAGCGATCTGCTTGTTCGAATTGCCGTTGAGCAGCGACAGAAGCACATCATGCTCGCGCGCGGTAAGCTGTTCCACCGCGGTGCGGGCGCGCGCCTTGACCTGTTCGAGCCTGCGCCGCTTGCTTCCCGCCTCGGCGAGGTGATCGAGCGTCGCATCGAGCAGCGCGGAATCGAACGGCCAGACAAGATAGTCGACCGCACCCGCGCGCATCGCGGCGGCGACCGCTTGGGGGCGCGGCGCATCGGCGTAGACCGAAACCGGATAATAGCGGCCGCGATTGCGGATCGCCTCGAGGAATTGCGCCAGCCCCTCGCCGGCCGCCTGTTCCATGATCAGGATCGAGCCGGCCTCGGGCAGGATGGCGAGAAATTCCTCGCTGTCCTCGAAGATTTCCGCATGATGATCGCGAGCGATGAGATCGCGCGAAATCTCCGCCCGGCGACGCGAATCGCGATCGATTACATGCACGGACCCCCGGCCCGCGATGCCATTGCTCTCCATCGATCAACTCACCTGAAACCAATCGCCCACATCACCGACCATCGCTGCACTCCGCAACCGGAGCGCGCAGCGCCGGCAGCGATCCCGCCGTTGCCGCCAAGGCGGCCCCCCATGTTCGGTTGCATCCAGTTAACTTATCTGAATCAGCCGGGCAACTACCAATCGGCAAACGGAAATTTCCGTTCGCCCCGGCGCATCGATCAGCCCGGGTTGCGCAGCGCCGCCTCGATCTCGAGGAAATCCCCGCGCACCGAAGTCAGCGCTTCGGCGTCGAACCGGGTGACGCTGGCGAGCACCGCCTGCCGCGCCGCGCCATAGACCTGCAGCAGCGCCTGCGCGAGCGGCGCATCGCGGTCGACGCCCATCTCCAGGGCAGTGACCGCCGTCAGCGTGCGCGTCAGCGCCTTGCTGCGAAGCGAAGGATCGCCGCGTTCCTGGGCGAACAGGGCCGATCCCAGCCCGAGGATCGCCTGTTCGAGGCATATCTGCACCAGCGCCGCCGAATTGCCGCCCTGGACGCGCGCATCGAACGAGCTGCGGCGATAGGCCTCGTTGGGATCGGTCAGCGCCAGCACGGTCAGTCCTTCGATCCGTTCCAGGCGTCGATCTGCGATTTGAGGAAGGACAGCGTCGACTGCGATTCGCCGATCCGGACATCGGCCCTGGCGAAGCGCGCCACCATCGTCGCGCGCAGCCGTTCCTGCTGATCGAGCAGCTTGGCCGCATCTTCGGACACCTCGATCGACTGCGTCTGATAGCGCGAGATCGAACCCGCCAGCGAACCCGGATCGCCGGTCGAGGAGGCGGTGCGCGAGATCTTGTCGATCGTCGCGTAGACGCCGTAAAGACCGCTGGTGAACATGGCGGCGACCGCCGAGGGATCGCGTTCGATCGCCGTCTGGAGCCGCTGCGTATCGAGCCTGAAAGTGCCGTCGCGTTCGAGCGCGAGCCCGAGGTCGGCCAGCGTGCGCGGCGCCCCCGGCGCAGCATTGGGCATGACTTCGGTGCCGCCCAGCCGCGACAGCGAACGCTTGAGCGTGCGCGCACCCGAATCGCGCGCCAGATCGCCCGACATGGGATTGGTGGCGGCGTTGAGCTCGCCGACGATTTCATTGAGTGCCCCGACCAGATCGTTCATCGCGCTGGAGATCGAACTCACCGGGCTGGAGAATTCGATCGTCGTCGGCGCTCCGACGTTGGTGCCCGAAAGCTTCAGCGCGAGCCCCGGTGCGACGGTGCCGGTGGTGTTGCTCGCGCTGGTCATGGCGAGACCGTCGAGCTTGAACTGGGCGTCGGCCGACTGACCGAGCAGCCGCGCCGGATCGCCGCCGACGGCGGGATTCCACGCAAGCGCGGCGAGACCTTCCTCGCCGACAGTTTCGGTGGCTTCGACGATGAAGCCCTTCTGAACCCCCTCGCCGCCCTTGATCACCAGTTGCGCGCCCTGCGCGGTCTGCGCGACATAGGCGGTCAGCCCGGCATTCTTGCCGTTGATCGCCTTGGCGACATCGGCCAGCGTCGAGCCGCTGGCGATGTCGACCGTGACCGCGGCCTGAGCCGTATCCTCGGTGAACGAGGCCGCATCGGCGGTTCCGAAACGAAAGGTCAGCGACCCCGCGCCGACCACCGTGGCGGCATCCGCCATCGGCGGCGCCGACAGCGTCTGGTTGCGCGCCAGCGACAGCACTTCGAGGCTGTAGCTGCCCTTGCCCGCCGAACCGAGCGGGCTGGTCGGGGTGGCGACCGAGCCGTTGCCGATTTGCGGAGTGACCGCGAGATCGCCCGAGCGCACCCGGTCTCCGAGCGCGGACGACAGCAGCGAAAGCGAATTCTTGATCGAGGAGGCCGCCGAAATCTGCCGCTCGAGCACGTCGCTCTTTTCCGCCAGCCGCTCGTTGCGCAGTGCGAACTGCGCATCGGCGAGATCGCTGGCCAGCTTGGTCATGTCGATCCCGCTGCCCCCGCCGAGGGCGGCTACGATGGAAGATGCTTCGCTCATGCGATTGAGAACGGCGGCATGCGGCGCGGCTTAAGAGGCGAGCCGGCCGTCGGCGTCGAATCGCAGTTCGACCGGGACGTCGATCGCCGGCAGCGGACGGCTTTCGCCGCGCTTGAGCGAGAACACGAAGGCGAGCACCGAAGCGAGCGCGGCATAGAGTTCCTCGCGCACCGTCTGGTTTTCGCGCGTGGTGTAATAGACCGAGCGTGCCAGCTGCGGAAATTCGAGCAGGGGCACGCCGTATTCGCGCGCCAGTTCCTTCATCGCCCGGGCCTTGTCGCCGCGCCCCTTGGCCAGCACCAGAGGCGCCCCCGCCTTGTCCGGATCGTAGACCATCGCGACCGCGAAATGGGTCGGGTTGGTGAGCACGAACTGGGCTTCGCGCATCGCCCCCGCGACTCCGCCCATGGCGATATCGCGCTGGCGCTGACGGCGATGCGACTTGGCTTCGGGCGAGCCTTCGGCCTCCTTGTGCTCGTCGCGCATTTCCTGATGGCTCATCATCAGCCGCTTGTTGCGCCGCAGCCACTGGATCGGCACATCGACCAGCGCGATCAGGATCAGCCCGCCGGCGAGCGCGAAGAGCAGCGAGATCACCGCCCCCCACGCCGACGTAAGCTGTTGCGAGAGATTGCCGCTGCCCAGCCCCATGATCGTGCCAATCCACGCCTTGCCCCAGATGTAGGCGATGACGCCGAGCAGGCCGACCTTGAGCAAGCCCTTGCCCATCTCGATCGCGCCATTGGGACCGAACATCCGCTTGAGCCCCGAGAGCGGGTTGATGCGCGAGCCTTTCCAGGCGAGATTCTCGGCCACCCAGCGGCCTTCGGATCCGCCGAAGCCGAGCTGGGTGACGAAGGCCAGCAGCCCCATCGGCACCGCGATGGTGAGGATCGGCGGAAGCGCTGCGACCAGCCCCGCGGTCATCATCCGGCCGGGCTGGAAATCATTGACCTCGCCGCGGTCGAAAACCAGGCTTTCGCGCACGATCTGGCTCATCTCGTCGAACAGCCACGGCCCTGCGAACAGCAGCCAGGCCGCGCCGAACAGGATCGCGGCGGCGGTCGTGCCCTCTTTCGATCGCAGCACGTCGCCCTTCTTGGCGGCGTCCTGCTTGCGCTTGGCGCTGGGAGCGAAACTCTTCTCGCCGGCGGTCTCGCTCATCGCTCGAGCACTCCGGCGGCCTGGTCGATCGACATCTGGACGATATCGCCGAACTGGTCGTAGATCATCGGCGCGGCGATGATCAGCGCGGCGATCCCCGCCAGCACCCCGGCGGGCAGGCCGAGGGCGAACAGGTTGAGCGCCGGGGCCGAACGGCTGAGCACCCCGGTCAGCATCTGCACCAGCAGCAGCACCAGCGTTATCGGCAGCGCGATGCGCACCGCGGTTTCGAACATTGCCCCGGCGAAACCCGCGACCTCGCCGAAGCCGTCGGCGCCGAGCCAGGTCTGCCCCGGGGGGAAGGCGCGATAGCTGTCGACCAGCAGCGCGATCCACTGGAGATGCGCCCCCAGAGCGAGGAAGATCAGCGTCAGCACGATGGTGAAATACTGGCCGAAGGCGGTGGTCTGGCCGCCGCCGTTGGGATCGGCCGACATCGCCATGCTCATCCCCATGGCCCCGCCGATGACCTCGGCGGCGATGGTCGGCGCAGCGAAGGCGATCTGGAGCACGAAGCCGAGCGTCAGCCCGATCGCCACCTCGCCCGCCACCGCCATCAGCCCGGCAGCGGAGAACAGCGCCTCGGGCGGCGCGATCGCCGGCAGCCAGACGCCGACGAAGATCGCCAGCGCACCGGTCAGGCAGACGCGCACGGTGGCCGGCACCGCCGCCGCGCCGAAGAAGGGTGCGGCGATCAGGCCGGCGCCGATCCGGGTCATCAGGAAGACGATGCGCCAGAAATCCTGTTCGATCGCACCGAGACCGAGATCGAGCGCGATCACTGCTGTCCGATCCTCGCGATCTCGGTGAAGATCTCTTGCGTGAAATCGCCCAGCAGCGCCATCATCGAGGCGCCGAACAGCACCAGGATCAGCGCCACCGCGGCAAGCTTGGGTACGAAAGTCAGCGTCTGCTCGTTGACCGACGTCGCCGCCTGCACGAGCCCGACGACGAGACCGATGCCGAGCGCGGCGAGCAGCACCGGGGCCGCCACCAGCGCGGTGATCCACAGCATCCGGTCGGCGAGCGAGAGCAGGATGGAAAGTTCGTCCATGGCGTCTATCCCGGCTTAGGCGAAACTGGAGGCGAGCGATCCCATCAGCAGCGCCCAGCCGTCGACGAGGACGAACAGCAGCAGCTTGAAGGGCAGCGAAACGAGCATCGGGCTCATCATCATCATCCCGAGGCTCATCAGCACGCTCGAGACGACCAGATCGATCACCAGGAACGGCAGGAACAGCATGAAACCGATCTGGAAGGCGGTCTTGAGCTCGCTGGTGACGAAGGCCGGCAGGAGGATCGAGAACGGCACCTCCTGCGGGCTGGCGAAGCGTGGCGCATCGGCGATATCGGCGAACATCTGCAGGTCGCGTTCGCGCGTCTGGCGGATCATGAAGACGTGGAATTCGTCGCCCGCGCGTTCGATCGCCTGTTCGGCGTTCATCTGGCCGGCCGAATAGGGCGCGATCGCAGCATCGTTCACGCGCTCGAGCGTCGGCGCCATGACGAACAGCGAGAGGAACAGCGAAAGTCCGATCAGCACCTGGTTGGGCGGCGACTGCTGGAGCCCCAGTGCCTGCCGCAGGATCGCCAGCACGACGATGATCCGCGTGAAGCTGGTCATCATCAGGATCAGCGCCGGCAGGATCGTCAGCAGCCCCATCACCAGCAGTAGCTGGAGCGACAGGCTCAGCGGTTCGCCCCCGGCGCCGCCGAGTTCGCCGAAGGCACGGTCGAGCGCGCCGGGAACCGCGTCCTGGGCCCGCGCCACGGCGGGCAGGACGAGCACGGCCAGCGCGCCCGAAATGGCGGCGATGCGTTTCATGCGTGCAGGTCCTCGAGCGTTGCTTGCGCCGCGCGCGCGGGCGCTTCGGCGAGACGGGTAAGGCCCGAGCGCGAGGTCGAGACGAGGATCTCGCGGCCGTGGAATTCGATCACCGCCAGCCGCATGGTCGGCGAGAGCATCGTCGTCTCGACGATCCGCACCGCCTTGGCGTTGCCGCCCTGCGGCGCGCCGAACTTGCCCTGCATGCGCTGCGCGAGCTTGAGCGTGCCCCAGACCATCAGGCCGATCAGCGGCAGCAGCACGAGCAGCTTGACGACGTACCAGAACATCAGGCGGCACCTTCCGCCTGCGGTGCGACCGATACCTCGATCGGCGGGGCGCGGCGGTCGCGCGAACCGGCGCTGCGGTTGTCGCCTGCGAGTTCGAGGATGCGCAGTCCGAAGCGGTTGCCTTCGGCGACCACCTCGCCCTTGGCGATCAGCTTGCCGTTGACGAGCACGTCGAGCGGTTCGTCGGTCAGCCGGTCGAGCATGACCACGCTTTCCTCGGCGAGGTCGAGCACTTCGCGCAGGCTCATCTGGCTGCGGCCGAGTTCGACCGTCAGGCGGACGTCGATGTCCTGGATCAGGCCGAAGCCATGGGTTGCATCGGTCATCGGATTTCCTTTTCGGTGAAGGTCTGGGTGATCTGGAGCGCGACCTGGTCGTCGACCTCGCCCACCGTGCCGCGGGCGATGACGACATCGCCCACCTGCAGCGGCACGCTGCGTGCGACCATGATCGGGAGAACCGTGCCCGGCGCGATCGCGGCGAGGCGGTGGAGCGGCATGTCCATGTCGACCAGCCGCGCCCCGGCGGAAAGCGGCAGGTCGGCGAAGGGCGCCTCGTTAATCCCCGGCTTGCGGCGCGAGCTGGTCGCGCGCTGGGCCGAAGCGCTCTTGGGCAGGAGCGAGGACAGCGAAGCGGTCTCGAGCGCGAGGACGATCTGCCATTCACGGCCGTCCTGCGCGGTCGCCCCGATCGTCAGCACGGTCATCGGCGCGGTCGCGCCGAGCGCCGTGAACGGATCGGCCGGCGCATCGCGGTCGGGCCGGAAGTCGAGCCCGCCGAGCTCGCCTGCGATGGCCGCGAGGACCTGGCGTTCGAAGCGCTGCGCGAGCACTGCGGCGGTGTTGGGCAGCTGCGCCGGCAGATCCTTGCCGATATCGCCCGTGCCGCCGAAGGTCCGGTCGAGCTGTTCGAGGATCGCGCGCCCGTCGAGCGCGAGGTAGAGCGCATGGCCGGCGACGCCGAAGAGATGGCGGCTGACGGCGACCAGCGGCGCGCAACGGCCGCGCAATTCGGCGCCCGGCAGTTCCTGCGCGCCGAGCGAGACGGTGCGGATTTCGGGATCGTCGGCCACGGCGGCGACGCAGCCGTGCAGCGCGACCGCCAGCCGCGTCCCGAACTGCTCGAAGCCGGGGCCGAGATCGGCGTGGCATTCGCGCGGGCTCAGCAGCGCGGCGCAGTGGTTCGCGGCCCGGCCGGCCGCCTTGATGGGCGCTTGTTCGATCATTGGACGATGAAGGTCCGGAAGTAGACGTTGTCGACCCCGCCGAAGCCTTCCTGTTCGACCAGCACTTCGTTGACCGCGTCGGTCAGCCGCTTCTGCAGCCGCTGCTTGCCCTCGCTCGTGATGATCTCTTCCTCGGGGGTGGCGGCGAGTTCGACCAGGATCCGCGAACGGATCGCCAGCTGGTGTTCCTCGAGCCACATCAGCACGCGGCCGTCGCGCCTCGTCGAAGCCGCCAGGCTGACCTGGATCAGCCCGTCGCTCTCGCTCAGATTCGAGGTGAATTCCTCGGCGAAGCTGTAATAGGCGGTGCGGTACTTGGTGCCGCCCTCGCCATAGACCAGCTCGGGTCCGCCCTCGCCGCCCTTGGCGGCGGGCGGGGCATAGGGATCCTCTTCGCCCTTGACCACGAATTGCGGGCCGGTTTCCTTCGCCTCGGCGCTGGCGGTCTGGATCACTCCCGCGGCCAGCAGGCCGAAGACGGTGCCGCCTCCCGCCCCGGCGACGACCACGCCGGCGAGCAGGATCTTGAGCAGGCTCTTGCCTTTGCCCTTCTTCGGCTTGTCCGTCTTGTCCTTCTTGTCACTCATTGCTTGTTACTCGTTGTTGCTGCTGTCTGGCGGGAAGTGGGTTGGTGCCGGTCAGGCGAAGACGCCCGAGCGGCGGTTGCCGCCCCCGGCGCCGGTGCCGGGGCGGCCCTGGCCGCGCGGCGTTTCGTGGCGATCCTGGCGCGGCGCGTTGTGGCCCGCCGACTGGCCGTCGCGTTCGGCCGCAGCCCCGCGCGAGCCATTGCCCGAACCATTGTGGGCCTGCTGCTGAGCCTGCGAGCTGCCTATATCCGTCTGGGCGAAGGCGGGACGTTCGGCGACCGCCGCCGCGACCGCGCGATGCGCGCCGGGATCGGCAGCGGCGAGCTGCACCGCAAGGTGGCCGTCGCGGCGCTGGTCGAAGCGCAGCGAAAGCTCGCCGAATTCGCTATGCGTCAGCGCGAGCGTCGCGGTCTTGGCGCTGAGCGCCTCGCGCGCCGAAGCGAGGCTGTCGACGATCCGGCTGAGTTCGCGCGTAAGCTGATTTTCGATTCCCGGGCGATCCGCGGCGAAGGGCTGCGGCGCGTCGACCGCGCGTTCGGCAGCGACCGCAGCCAGCGCTGGAGCCGTCGGAGTGGTCGAAGCCGCCGGGCTCGCAGCGGCGGTTTCGAGTGTCGGCCTGGCGGTCGCACGGGGCCCGCGTTCGGCATCGCCCCGCATATCACCCCCCGCTTCGCCCGAAGTATCGCGCTGCGCCCCCCGGTCTCCGGAATTATCCGCCCGCGCCGCGACGTGCAGCGTCACCGAAGGCGCCGAAGCGGTTTCGCCCCGACCCGCGGCAGTGGCGGGCGCAGCCGCCTCGCCGTCCTTGGTCGCAACGGCGGAATGCGGAGCGGCGGCAGCCGAAGCCTGGGCCGCCGCGTGCGGCAGCGCCCGGTTCGAGGCCGCAGAAGCATCGGCCGTGCCGGCGCCGTCGGGCGGCGCGGCCGGCTGGGCGAGCACCGGAGCGACGAGCGCGGCCAGCGCCGCGCCGTCGGGCGAGATTTCATCGGCGGGTGCGGCCGCATCGCCGTCGTCCGCCATGTCGATTTCGGCAAGGGTATCGGTCTCGCTCGCGTCGGCTTCGCCGGCCTGGACGGCAAGCCCCGGCAGCGCCACCGGCAAGATCTTGCCGGTTGCGGCAAGCGCGGCAGCCTGATTGCCGGACGCCAGTGCTTCGCCCGTCTCGCCGGCGGCGCTCCCCGCCTCTGCGGAGACACCTTCGCCAGCACCCTCGGCGGAGACCGCACCCGCTGCCGGCTGGCGGCCGAGCCCGGCCAGCAGGGCCGAGAAGCCGCCCGAAGCCGCGGATTTGGCTGCCTCGCCACCCTCGACCGGCCCGGCCACGCCTAGGTCGAGCATCGAAGGAAGCCTGGTCTGGGAGGTCGCCTGAGAAATCATCATGCTGTCGCCTGCGGTTGTTTCACCGCAAGCTATTCAAGATGCGTGCCAAACTTCCTTGCTGCGAGCGGTTGCGGCTCTTCGGCGCGCTCGCCGATGGTGCGGGCGAGATCGCGGCGGCCCTCTTCGGCCTTTTGCAGCCGCCGGTCGGCAGCGGCGAGATCGGCGAGCCGGTCATCGGCCTCGCGCCGCGCATCAGCGGCCTGCCGCGCGGCGGTCGCACCGAGATCGTGAAGATGGCTGCCGAGCAGGCTGGCGCTGCGCAGATCGGCGCCGTCGCGCGAAGTGTCGCGCAGCGCATAGAGCTGCGACAGCGTGCGCGTGCGGTCGGACAATTGTTCGAGTTTCTGGCGCACGGCCTCGGCGCGGTGTGCTTCGGCTGCGGCCTGGCGATGCTCGGCCGAGCGCATCCGCTCGATCAGCCCCGCGCGGCGCAGGCGCGAGCGGTTACTCGCCATCGCCGAGCAGCGCCCCGAGTTCGTCCAGCGACCGATCGAGCGAAACGCGTTCGCTGGTGCCCTGCGCCAGGAACGCCGAAATCTTCGGATGCAAGGCGATGCCGCGGTCGATCAGCGGGTCCGCCCCGGCGCGATAGGCGCCCATCAGCAGCAGGTCGCGATTGCTTTCATAGGCCGACACCAGCGCGCGCAGCTTGCGTGCCAGCGCATTCTGGCGCGCGGAGGCGACATCGCCCATCACCCGGCTGAGCGAGGCGCCGACATCGACCGCTGGATATTGCCCGCGCTGGGCGAGATCGCGCGACAGCACGATATGCCCGTCGAGAATCGAGCGCGCGGTATCGACCACCGGATCGTTCTGGTCGTCGCCATCGGCGAGCACGGTATAGATGCCGGTGATCGAGCCGCCGCTGGCGGTCGAATTTCCGGCGCGTTCGACCAGCTTGGTCAGCGTGGCGAGCGCCGAGGGCGGATAGCCCCGCGCCGCTCCCGGTTCGCCGAGCAGGATGCCGATCTCGCGCGCGGCATGCGCGATGCGGGTCAGACTGTCCTGGATCAGCAGCACGCGCAGTCCCTGCGCGCGGAAATATTCGGCCAGCGAGGTCGCCAGCAGCGCCCCGCGCAGCCGCAGGTTGGCGGCATGGTCGGCAGGCACGGCGACCACCGCGGTGCGCGCCGCGGCTTCGCCGCGCATGTGACGTTCGACGAAGTCGGACACTTCGCGCGCGCGTTCGCCGATCAGGCCGACTACCACCACATCGGCTTCGGCGCCATGTGCGATCATGTCGATCAGCACCGATTTGCCGACCCCCGATCCGGCCATGATGCCGACCCGCTGGCCGACGCCGAAGGTGGTCAGCGCATTGAGCGAGCGGATTCCGGTATCGAAGGCTTCGCGCACGCTGGCGCGGTCGAGCGCGCCGGTGCGCTTGCCGCCCGCCGGCCATTCGGCCATCGAGCGCAGCGGCGCACCGCCGTCGATCGGATCGCCGAGCCCGTCGACCGCGCGGCCGAGATAGGCAGGGCCGACCGGCAGCATGCCCGGGCGCCCTTCGGGCCGCACCGGCACGCCGGGACGCAGCAGCACGCTGTCGCCCAGCATCATCATCATCGTGCGCCCGTTGCGGAAGCCGATCGCTTCGGCGGTGAGCGTCGCCCCCTTGCCGTCGTCGATCCGGCACAAGCCGCCGATCGGAACCGACAGGCCGCTGACCTCGATCAAGCCACCGTCGCAGGCGGTGACGCGGCCGAACCGCCGCGGCTCGAAGTCGAGCGGCGGCATGGCCAGCTCGCCGAGCATCGAATCGAATTGTTTCAGCATTCGCGGAATGCCTCGCCCAGGATCCGCCGCCATTGCGCGGGGCCGTCTTCGATCCCCCCGTCTTCGGTCTCGATCCGCAGCGCACCGCGTTCGACCGAAGGATCGGCGACCAGCGTGAGATCGGCCGGCAGCCGGCCTTCGACCAGCGCGATATCTTCGGGATGGAGCAGCACGCGGCGTTCGTCCTGCGCGCGCTGGAGCATCGCTGCGGCCTTTTCGATCCGGGCGGCGAGCGCGGTGGCATCGAGCGCGGTCGGCAGGACCGTCGCCTCGCACAGCGCATGCACCGTCTGGCGCAGCCGTTCGCGCAGATCCTTCGCGCTCGCGGCATCGAATCGGGCGAAAGCAAGCTCTATGGCGGCGCGCTGGGCATCGCGTTCGGCCTCGAGCCGGGCGGCGCGCGCTTCGGCCTCGGCGCGGCCGTCGGCGAAGCCGCGGCCATAGGCCTCGGCCACCGGATCGCGCTCGGCCTCGGCCTCGTCGCTGGCGTTCGCAGCGGGCGTCTGAAAGGCGGAAAAGCGCGCATCGCGGCTGAACGTGCCGCCCCCGCGAAGCCGTTCGAGCGGCAGGCTGGTGCGCAGCACGCTAGACATAATCGTCGTCTCCGCCATCGCCGAACACGATCGTGCCGTCGGCGGCGAGCCGCTTGGCGATCGCGACGATCGCCTTCTGCGCAGCATCGACGTCGGCGCGCTTGATCCGGCCGCGTTCCTCGATCTCCTCGCGCAGGCCATCGGCCGCGCGTGTCGACATCGCGCCGAAGAACACCTCGCGCTGCTCTTCCTCGATCCCCTTGAGCGCGTCGATCAGCAGGTCGCTTTCGATCTCGCGCAGCAGCGCACCCATCATCTGGCCATCGAGCACGAGCAGGTGCTCGAACTTGAACATTTCATGCTCGAGGTCCTTGGCGAGCTTCTTGTCGAGCTTGTTGATGCCCGGCATGACGCGCTTCTCGACGCTGCGCGCGGCGCTGTTGATGATTTCGGCCGCCTCGACCACGCCGCCCATGGCCAGCGTCGCCTTGCCGTGATTGCGCGCGATCTTGGTCGCCAGCGTTTCCTCGAGGATCGCGATCGCCTCGGGCGAGACCGCGCCGAGACGGGCGATCCGGTGGACCACCGGCGTATGCAGTTCCTCGGGCAGGCCGGCCAGCACGGCTGCGGCAGCGGTGGGTTCGAGCTGGACCAGCAGCACCGCGATGACCTGCGGATGTTCGTCCTGGACCAGCGGGATCAGCACTTCGGGTTCGAGCCATTGGGCGATCTCGAGCGCCGGCGTGCGCGGCCCTTCGCTGGGCGGCGCGACGCGGCGCATGATCGAATCGGCCTTCATCTCGCCCAGTGCACCGGTCATCATCCTGCGGACGTTCTCGACCCGGCCGTGCGAAGAGATTCCGGTGTTGCCGGCCGAGGAGGCGAAATTGGCGATGGCATCGGCAATCGCGCCGGGGCCGATCTCGCCCATGCTGCACATCTTGCTGCCGAGCCGGCGCAGTTCCTCGGGCGAAAGACCGGCGAGCAGCCGCGTCGCCTCGTCCTCGCCCAGCAGCATGATCATCACTGCCGCGCGATCGGCGCCGTCGAGCTGGGTCGGGGCATTCATCATGCAACTCCTTCGGTCCCGCGCGCATCGCCGAGCATCCGGCGCAGCGCCTCGAGCGCGTCATCGGGTTGTTCGCGAACGATCCGCTGGGCCAGTTCGATCTGCGCCGAAAGCTGTTCGCGGTCGGGTTCGGCGGCCATCGGCTGGGCGGCGATCCGCCGGCCCGCGGGGACCGACCCCGATCGTTCGCCCTCGGCTGCGTCGTCCTCGTCGGCGTCCTTCGGCCCGGTCAGCGCCCGGACCACCGGGCGCGCCACCAGGAACAGCACCAGCAGCACCGAAATCAGCGCCACCGCATTGCGCACCACCATGGCGAACCACGGCGCTTCCCAGAAGGGCAGCTCATCCTCGACCACCGGTTCGAAGGCGCGAACCATCACCGCGACGGTATCGCCCCGCTCGCGATTGACCCCGACCGCGGCCGCGACCAGATCCTCGATCTTCTTCAGTTCGGCCGGCTTGGTGCCCTTCATCGCATCCTGGTTGAGCGCGACCGCCACCGAGAGCCGCTTGACGCTGCCCGGGGCCATGTTCGAAACCGCCACCTCGCGGCCGAGTTCGTAGGTCCGCGTGGCGCTGCTTTCGCCGATCGCGCCCGGTGCGCCGCCGGTGCCGCCCGCCTGGGTGCCCTGGGGCGCGGCTTCCTGCGCCTTGGGATCGGGCGGCGGGGTGTTGGTCGTGGCGCCGGGTATGCCGATCGCCGTGCCTCCCGCGGCGGCGGTCGAACGCTGCGTCGTCTCGCGCCGCACCGCGCCGTCCTTGTCGTAGCTTTCGCGCGCCGAGGTGACCTCGTTCATGTCGAGTTCGACCTGGATCTCGCTCGAGAAATTGGCCGCCCCGATCATCGGGGTGAGCAGCTGGTCGATCTGCGAGCGCAGCTTGGTCTCCATCCGCGATTGCAGCGCGAGCCCGTCGGCATCCTCGCTCTCGGGATCGGTCAGGAGGCGGCCGTGCTGGTCGACGATGCGGACCGCGTCGATCGACAGGCCCGGGACCGAACCCGCGACCAGATTGGCGATCGCGGTCACCTGCGAATCCGACAGCTGGCGCCCGCGCGCGAGCCGCAGCATGACCGATGCGGTCGGCGGCACCTGTTCGCGGACGAAGACCGAACGTTCGGCCCGCGCAAGATGCACGCGGACCGCCTCGACCCCGTCGATTTCCTTGATCGTGAGCGTCAGGTCGCGCTCCTGGGCGGCGCGCAGGCGATCGCCCTCGAGCGTCCGGCTGGCCCCCATGGGGAGCGAATCGAGCAGGTCCTGCCCGGTCTCGGGCGTCGCCAGCGCGCCATCGGAGGCGACCACCATGCGGGCGCGGTAGAGATCGTCCTCGCCGACAGTGAGCGCGCCGGTCTGGTTGTCGATCGCATAGTCGATCGCGGCGGCATCGAGCGCGCCCACCACCCCGGCCCGTTCGGCGTCGCCGAGCGAGCTGTAGAGCATGCGTTGCGGGGCCGGCGAGAGTGCCGTCCAGATCAGCGCGAGCATGCCGATGCTGGCGAGCCCGGCGAACCACGGCAGCGCCTTCTTGACCGCGGGTTGCGCGGCGAAACCGCTCAGCCTTTCGCCGAACGTGCCGTCACCCCCGATGCGCGAGAGCATGGGGTTGGTGGCGGGTTGGGCGGGAACCAGGTCGGCCATCTATCAAACCCCCATCCGCATGATGTCCTGGTAGGCGGACAACAGCTTGTTCCTGACTTGCATCGTCGCCTCGAAGGCGACCCCCGCTTCCTGGCGGGCGAGCATGACCTTGGCGATGTCGGTGACCTCGCCACGTTCGTAGCCGTCGGTCAGCGCCGAGGCGTTGGCCTGCGCCGAATTGACGCCTTCGAGCGCACCGCGCAGCGTTTCGGCGAAGCCGCCGCCGGCGGGCTCGGCCGCTTGGGTCGCGGCAGGCGCGGAGGCGGTCTCGCGCGTCTGATGAATTTCCTTCAGCGTGCTTGAACGTTCGAGCAGCTGCTGGCGCAGCGCCATGATCTGCTGGACGGATCCGGCGCCGCCGATCGAACCGATGCCGCTCATCGCCGGCCTCCCACTGCCAGCCCGGCCTCGCGGAACGAGGCGAGGCGATACCGCAAGGTGCGTTCGCTGATGCCGAGCTGGCGCGCGGCTTCGGCGCGCTTGCCGCCACAGGCATCGAGCGTATCCATGATCGCGCGCGCTTCGGACAGCTGCACCACCTTGGCCAGCCTGGTCCCGGCAGCGGGTTCGTCGGTGACAGTCTCGCTGGCGGCGGGCGCCGCAAGCGCAGGTGCGGCGGCGGCAGGCTCGACCAGGCGCGTGGTTCGGTCGAACACGATGTGGCCGGTGCCGATCACCGCCTCGTTGCCGGCCAGGACCAGCGCGCGGCGCATGACGTTTTCGAGTTCGCGGATATTGCCGGGCCAGCCGTGCTGCTTGAGCATGGCGAGCGCGCCATCGCTGAGCCACGGCACCGCCGCACCCTGCGGCGCGTGGCGCAGCAGCATGGCGAAAGCGAGCGGGGCGATGTCGGCCGGGCGCTCGCGCAGCGCCGACAGCGTCATGGGAAAGACGTTGAGACGATAGAACAGATCGGCGCGGAAGCGACCTTCCTCGACCTCGAGCGGCAGATCGCGGTTGGCGCAGGCGATGATCCGCACGTCGATCTTGACCGGCGTCGTCGCGCCGACCGGGACCACTTCGCCTTCCTGCAGCGCGCGAAGCAGCTTGGCCTGCAGCGAGATCGGCATTTCGGCGATCTCGTCGAGCAGCAGCGTGCCGCCTTCGGCCGCGCGGAAAAAGCCTTCGCCCGCGGCGTTGGCGCCGGTGAACGAGCCTTTCTGGTGGCCGAACAGCAGCGCCTCGAGCATGGTTTCGGGGATCGCAGCGCAATTGACCGCGACGAACGGCTTGTCGCGCCGGGCGCTGCGATTGTGGATGAACTGCGAGAGCACTTCCTTGCCGGTCCCCGTGGGGCCGTTGATCAGCACCGGGATGTCGGTCTGCGCGAGCCGGTCGGCCAGCGCGAGCACCGAGAGCGATTCCGGATCGGCGGCGACCGGCCCGCCGCTGGCGGCGGTCAGCGCGACCAGCGCGGCGAAGGTCGCCTCGGACACCGGATCGGCATAGGTCAGCCGCGCGCCGCTGCCCATCCGGGCGATCGACGGCGCATCGGCGCGGGCCAGCGCGATGGCGTTGGGCATGGCGGCCAGGCCGCCGTCGGCATGGTCGGCGAGATGCACGGGCTTGCGCGGAAAGAGCGAGGAAGCGATCCCCGCGAACTTGCCCGCCAGTGGTGCATGAGCCTTTTCGAACCCTTCGGTCCGTTCGATCGATGCCACTTCTTGCCCCCTTTGGATTAACCAAACTGCGTCCGCGGCATCTAATGGAGGGGACAAGGGCAACATCCGTTTAATGGTTAACGCCCAATCGCCCTTAAGTAGAAACACTTAGCCGGAAAATTGCGCCCCCTCCCCCTAAAACCGCGCCGCACCGCGCCGTTCTGGTTCGTAGCTGCCGCCCATGACGGGGTCTCGGGGCAGCCCTTGAAGACTTTGTGGGAGTTTTGAACATGTCCGTTATCAATACCAACATCGGCGCGATGCGGTCGGCCAACGCCTCCAATGCAGCCAACAAGGCCCTCGGCACCGCCATGGAGCGCCTGTCGACCGGCAAGCGCATCAACAGCGCCAAGGACGATGCCGCCGGCCTCGCGATTGCCACCAGCATGACCTCGCAGGTGCGCGGCATGAGCCAGGCCGTTCGCAACGCCAACGACGGCATTTCGATGGCGCAGACCGCTGAAGGCGCGCTTTACGGAAGTGACCAACATGCTCCAGCGCATCCGCGAGCTTGCAGTCCAGTCGGCCTCAGGCACCTACTCCGCCGACGACCGCACGAATTCTGCAAGCAGAAGTCACGGAACTCACTGGCCAGATCGGCACCGCCATCTCAGGCACCAACATTCAACGGTGTTGCCGTCCGTTCGGCCGAACACCGATGCCACCTTCAAGATCCAGGTCGGCGCGAACGACAGCCGACACGATTACGCTCGACCTCGAAGGGCGATCACTGCCACGGAACATCGATACGGCCGCTCTCGATGTTACCGACGCTACTAAGGCTTGCAGCAACGCTTGGTACAAGTCGATGCCGCGCTCAAGGATGTCAACACCGCTCGCGCCACGCTTGGCGCCGGCCAGAACCGTCTGGAATCGGCTGTCAACGGCCTGACGCAGCAACATCACCAACCTGTCCGACGCGCGTTCGCGCATCGAAGACACCGATTATTCGGCCGAAACGACCGCGCTCGCCAAGGCGCAGATCCTCAGCCAGGCTTCGACGGCGATGCTGTCGCAGGCGAACCAGAGCCAGCAGAACGTTCTCTCGCTGCTCCGCTAAGATCCGACCCACACGATAGGGTCACCGAGGCCCGGCGCTGTCCACAGCGCCGGGCCTTTCCTTGTGCGCCGGGCAAGCCGGCTTTCCCTTGGCGCGGGATCGACCCGCGGGGGAAAACCATTTTCCTACACCGCCGCTCGTGCGTAATGGGCCTGATTCGTTTTCGTTCTCATCAGGAGCATGCGGATCATGGATACCCCCCCAACCTCTCCCGCCCCCCGGACCGCGGAAATCGTCGTCAGCGTCGCGCCCGGCGCCGCCGCCGATCCCGGGGCGCCCGTCCCGCTGCCGACGCGCGGCTGGACGCCCGAGCGCATGGCCCGCTTTCTCGACCAGCTCGCCCACCGCGGCAATGTCCGCCTCGCCTGCGCGCGGGTCGGGCTGTCGGCCGAAGCGGCCTATCGGCTGCGCCGCCGCGACGCGCTGTTCGCGCGCGGATGGGATGCCGCCCTGGTGCTGGCCAGCGAAACCAACGACCAGGTGCTGACCGACCGGGCGGTCGACGGAATCGAGGAAGACGTCTGGTATCGCGGCGAATGCGTCGGCACGCGGCGGCGCTATGACACGCGGCTGTTCCTCGCGCATCTGGCGCGACTCGACCAGAAGATCGAGCTTGGCAGGGGCAAGCTCGACGCCGCCCGGTTCGACGAATTGCTCGCCGTCCTCGCCGGCGAAGAGGTGCCCGAGGAATTCGCCTGCGAATGCGACCCGCTGCCGCTCGGCCGCGAACAGGCCGGCATCGGCGCCGCCGATGAGGCCGAGACCAGGCTGCGCGAGCAGGCCAAACGCGACGATGACGGGAGCGGAGTCGACGAGCATGTCGAGGAAGACGGTTCGGCGAGCTTGGTCTGGCGGGCCGACCAGCTCGATGCGCGCTGCCGGGCCGCGGGCCGCATTGCAAAGGACCGCTGCGGAATGCGCTGGGATGACTGGCGCAGCCGCGCCTTCGCCGCCGCCGATCGCGCAATCGACTGGCCGGATCGCGCGCCCGCGCCGGGTCTGCCTGCCACTCCGCTCGAGCCGCAGTCGGCGGTGCCGGCCTCGGCCGAAGCAGCCGAACCCGATCCCAGGACACTGTCAACCGTGTCAACTTCGGCGCTGGCGCGCGGACTGGCCGGGCCGGTGCGGCAGTTCGATCCGCCCGGGACCGACAAGACCCCGCCCAAGCCGCGGCGCCGGTGAATTGACCGCAAGCTCCTTGCGCGGGCGAACCCCGCCTTGGAGCGGCTTATTTGGTCAGCAGGATCGAAATCCGGCGGTTGCGCGGATCCTGCGGGTTCTTGGCGATCAGCGGTTCGCGATCGGCGACGCCTTCGATCCGGCGGAACCGGGCTTCGCCGATCCCGCTGCGCAGCAGGGCCTGGCGGGTGGCCTCGGCGCGGCCGGCGGAAAGCGACCAATTGTTCGCCCGGACCCCGCTCTTCCACGGCAGGGCATCGGTGTGGCCGCGGATGTTGAGCTGGCCGGGTTCGGGCGCCACCGCCGCGGCGATCGCCCCGACCAGCTGCGCCGCATCGGGGGTGAGCACGGTGGTGCCGAGCTGGAACATCGAGAAGTCGGCATCGTCGACCAGATCGATCCGCACGCCCTGCGTGGTGTCGATCATGCGCACCTGGCGCAGCAGCCGGCGCAACCGCTTGTGGTCCTCGAGCTTCTGCTCGACCCGCTCGCGCATCCGCCGGGCGATGCTTTCCTTCGGGCCTCCGGCGGCGTCGCGCGGGATCGTCATCGCCCGCTGGCCGGTCTGCCCCTGGCGGTTGGGATAATTGTCGACATCGGTCAAGGAGGCGCCGCCGAGCAGGCCGTCCGAACCGGCGCTCTGTTCCTTGGTCTTGACCAGCGTCGGGGTGAAATAATCGGCCAGTCCCTTGCGCTGCTCTTCGGTGGTCGAGCCGAGCAGCCAGAGCAGCAGGAAAAACGCCATCATCGCGGTGACGAAATCGGCATAGGCGACCTTCCAGGCGCCGCCGTGGTGACCGCCGCCCTCGACGACGGTGACCTTCTTGACGATGATCGGCGCAACCGGTTCGTTGCGCCCCGCGCGGCTGGCCATGTCAGCGGCCCCGCAGGCTGTCGAGCAGTTCGGACAGTCCCGGGCGGAAGGCATGGCCCAGACCCGAGCGGGCGCTTTCGACCACCAGCGGCTGCGGATAGCCGTTGAGCGAGGCGATGATCACCTGCTTGACCGCGTGATAGATCTGTTCATCCTGGTCGACGATCTGCTTGAGGCGCGAGGCCATCGGCCCGACGATGCCATAGGCGAGCAGCACGCCGAGAAAGGTGCCGACCAGCGCCGAACCGATCATCCCGCCCAGGATCGAGGGTGGTTCGTCGATCGAGCCCATGGTCTTGACCACGCCGAGCACGGCCGCGACGATGCCCAGCGCGGGCAGCGCATCGGCCAGCGATTGCAGCGCATGCTGGGGTTCGTGCATTTCGTGGAAATGCGTCTTCATGGCATTGTCCATGACGTCCTCGACCGCATGCGTCTCGAGCGTGCCCGACGACACCACCAGCAAGGTCAGCGTGTCGCAGATCAGCGCGATCAGCGGCTTGTTGCCGAGCAGGTTCGGATATTCGGCGAACAACGCCGAATCCTGGGGCGTCTCGACATGGCTCTCGAGCGCCACCGGCCCTTCGGTGCGCAGGATCTTCATCAATTTGGTGGTCAGCGCGATGGCATCGATATGGTCCTGGCGGGTATGCCGCGGCCCCTTGAAGATCTTCTTGAACGATCCGCCGATGGCCTTCAGCTCATGCATCGAATTGCCCGCGATCATGGCGCCGACGGCGGCCCCGCCGATGATCAGCATCTCGTGCGGCACGGCCTCCATGACCGGGCCCAGCGCCCCGCCGGTGATGGCGAAACCGCCAAACACCATGACGAGGAGGACGACGATACCGATGATTGCGAACATTGCCTGAAACCCTTGTTTTTCTTTTTGTCAGCGCATCATGTCGAAGAGGCTGAGATTGGCGAGACGGACGAAGCTCGCCTGGCTCGCCTCGAGCACGGTCATCACTTCCTGAAGCCGCGTCATCGTCTCCGCCAGATCGGCGCCGCCGACGGTCTGCTGCTCCTGCGCCACGAGTTCGGAATTGGCGACCCGGCGGTCGTTCATCAGTTCGACCCAGCTCATCCGCGAGCCGACCACGGTCTGCGAAGTGGTGACCTTCTCGAGACCCGTGCCGAGGCTGGCCAGCGCATCGCGCGCGGCGGCACCCTTGTCGCTGCCCGATTCCAGCGCACTGGCGAGATTGCCGAGCACGGCGAACAGATCGGTCTGCGCCCCGCCGACATCGAACTGCAGCACTTCGGGTCCGGTCAGCGCGGGCACCACCGACTGGCCTTCGCCGAGATCGACGCCGTCCTTGGTCGGCGTGCCGACATAGGCATAGGCGCCGCCGACCAGCTCGTAGGCGGGGCCGGCGGCCTGCCCACCGAACAGCGCATGACCGGCGCTGTCGCGCCCGTTGACCGTCAGCAGCAGGCTCTGCTGGAGATTGGCGATCTCGATGCCGATGTTGGCGCGCTGAGCGTCACTGAGCGTATCGTTGCCGGCCAGCGTGGCCAGTTCCTGCGCCCGGATGATGACGTTGGCGATCGACCCCAGCGCGGTGTCGGTGAGCGCGAGATCGTTCGCCGCGACGTCCGAATTGCGCTGGTCGATCTCGGCCAGGCGCTGCCCGCGCTCGAGCGTGCGCATGCGCGCCGCCGCCACCGGGTCGTCGGACGAACGCGACAGCCGCTGGCCGGTGCCGATCTGCTGCTGCAGTTCGTCGGCCTGCGCGCGCAGCGTGCCGACCTGGCGGTTGGCGCGTTCGTAGAAGGCGCTGGTGCTCAGACTGATCATGGTGCGGTCACCTCAGTTCCAAAAGGGTGTCGAAGATCCGGCTGGCGACCTGCATCGCGCGGCCCGAGGCCTGGAACGCCTGCTGGAAGCGCATCAGATTGGCGGCCTCGGTATCGAGATCGACCCCGGCCTGTGCCTCGAGCGCGATTCGCGCCGAGGCGGCGATCGAATCGAGCGCCTCGCGCGTCACATTGCGTCCCGAAACCGCGCTGGAGACATCGAACAGCAGCCCGTTCATCGACTTGGCCGCGCCGCTCGCATCGAGCGCCTGGCGCAATGCGGCGAGGTTGGAACCGTCGAGACTGCCCGCCGGCGCGCCCGCGGGGGCGGTGGCCAGCGCGGCGCTGTCGGTCACGGTCACGGCGATTCCCGCCGCTCCGCTGCCGCTGAAGATCGGTTGCCCCGGGGTTCCGTCGAGCGCGACGCCGGCGGCCTGCGCGCCGTTGACCGCACCCGCAATCGCATCGGCCATCGCATCGAGCCGGCTGCGCACCGCGACCCCTGCCTGGAGCGCCAACTGGGCCCCGGCGAGCGCGCCGCCCGAAAGCGCCACCGGGGTTCCGGCGACATCGAAGCCGATCGTCCCGTCCGCCGCGGTGTTCATCGCGAGCGCGGAGAAATTGCCGCCGGTGACCATCGTCGCGCCGCCGGTCGAAACGGTCACCCCGCCGTCGGCGGCGAAGCTGGTGGAAATATTGACCGTGCCGCTCAACCGCTCGAGCAGAGCATCGCGCTGGTCGAGCAGCGAGGCGCGGTCGCTGCTGCCGACCCCGGCGCGCGCGAGGCGGATGTTGACCCGCGCCAGCTCGCCGCCGATCACATTGGCATCGTCGACCTTGGCCGCGGCATCGAAGCGCAGCCCGTCGCCGGCCGCGCCGAGCGTCTCGACCGCGATATTGAACTTGCGCGCGAGCGTGTCGGCGCCGGCGAGAACCGCAGCGCGCAGCGAAGGATCGGTCGGATCGGCGGACAGCTGCTGCAGCCCGCCCTCGAGTTCGACGATCGCCCGGAAGATGCCCGACTGTTCGACCGAGGCCTCGATGTTCTCGAGCCCGCGCAATTCGGTGTCGGCGCGCGCCAGATCGCTGCCGGTGCGGCGCACCTCGGCCTGGCGGAACATGTCCGCATTGCGGTTGATCCCGGCGATCCGGGCGCCCGAGAGCGAGATGTCGCCGACCCGGTTCTGCCCGCCCGCGGCCGAGACCTCCGCCATCTCGACGCTGCGCCGGACATAGCCCTCGCTCGAGGCGTTGGCGATGTTCTGGGCGGTGACGTCGAGCGCCGCGCGCGCCGCCCGGGCGCCGCTGGTCGCGATCGAGAGGAGATCCGATGCCATGCGTCAGCCCCCCTGGGGTCCGACGAAGCGGGCCAGCTGCGCTTCGATCGTCGCGGCGAGGCCGAGCGAACCCGTCTCCGCCGCCGATTCGGCGAAGCGCGCATCGCGCATCTCGCGGAAGGTGTCGTCGCTCTTGCCGCCGAACAGCTCGTCGCCGCCCAGATCCGCCTTGCGCGCGCTCGCCAGCATCTGGCGGACGAAGATCGCCTCGAACTGCCGCGCCGCTTCGGCCAGCCGTTCGCGTTCGGTCCCGCCCGGCGCGTCGGCCGAAACGATCGCATGTCCGGCATGCGTGCCGGCGAGGGAAACGGGCGCGGTCATATGATCACCATTTCTGCCTTGAGCGAGCCGGCCTGCTTGAGCGCCTCGAGGATCGCCACGAGATCGGAGGGCGACAGGCCGAGCATGTTGAGCGCATCGACCAGCTCGGCGAGCGAAGCGCCCGGTTCGAGCATGGTCACCGTATTGCCTTCCTCGAAGGCATCGATCTGGCTGTCCTGCTCGGTCGCGGTCCGGCCGCGGCTGAGCGGTTCGGGCTGCACCACCGTGGGATTCTCGTCGATCCGCACCACCAGGCTGCCGTGGCTGATGGCCGCGGGCGCGAGGCGCACCGCGCTGGAGATCACCACCGTGCCGGTGCGGCTGTTGACGATGACCCGCGCGGCCGCTTCGGCCGGGTCGATCTCGAGCATCTCGATCGTCGCCATGATCCCCGCCCGCTGGTCGGCGCCATAGGGCAGCCGCAGCGCCAGCGTCACGCCGTCCTCGACCACGGCCATGCCGGGATAGCGCGCATTGACCGCGTCGCGGACGCGGGTGGCGGTGAGGAAGTCGGCCTGCGCTAGGTTCCAGCGCAGGATCTCGCTGGTCTCGAAGGCGGTCGCCACGGCGCGTTCGACGCTCGCCCCGTCGGCGATGCGGCCGACGGTGGGGACGTTGACCGTCAGCTTGGAGCCGTCGCGGCCCGAGACGCCCAGTCCGCCGACCGCGAGATTGCCCTGCGCCATGGCATAGATCTGGCCGTCGGCCCCGTAGAGCCCGGTCAGGATCAGCGATCCGCCGCGCAGCGATTTGGCCTTGCCGATGGTCGAGACGGTGACGTCGATCCGCTGGCCGGGCTTGGCGAAGGCGGGCAGGTCGGCGGTCACGATCACCGCGGCGGCATTCTTCAGCGCCGGGTTGACCCCGGGCGGCAATTGCAGCCCGAAGCGGTCGGACACGCCGCGCATGGCCTGGGTGACATAGGCGAAATTGTCGTCGCCGGTGCCGTCGAGGCCGACGACGATGCCATAGCCGGTCAGCTGGTTCGAACGGACCGACTGGAAGGTGCCGAGATCGCGCACGCGTTCGGCCGAGGCCGGAGCCGCGAGGCAGGCGAGGAGCGCCGCGAGGGCGAGGAGAAAGCGCTGGGTCATGGCAGCCTCAGAACGGCGTAACGAGGTTGAAGAACTTCGACAGCCAGCCTTCGCGGCTGGCGCGCTGGACCGCGCCCTTGCCCGCATAGGTGATGCGTGCATCGGCGATCCGCGGCGAAGCGATCGAATTGTTCTGGTCGATATCCGACAGACGGATGATCCCGGAAAGCTGGATCCATTCCTCGCCCTGGCTCAGTTCGAGCACCTTTTCGCCCCGTATCAAAGCCGTGCCGTTGGGACGGACAGCGGCAATGGTGACCGTGATGTCTCCCCGGAAACTATTCGTCTGGGAGGCATCGCCCTGCCCTTTGAACGACGATTGGCCCGAGGAATTAAGGACATTGGGATCGAAAGAGAACGGTCCCGCGCTCGGCGGGGTCAGCGAGAACCCGCCGTCGCGCTTGGTATTCGAACTGGCGGTCTTGGAAGTGACGGTGCGTTCGAGCAGAACGACGGTGACGAGATCGCCGACCTGGCTCGCGCGATTGCCGTTGTAGAGCGGCGAGAAGCCCTGGTTAACCTGGAAGATGGCGCCGTTGGCGGGGGGCTCGGCGACCACCGGTTGCGGTGCCGGCGGCAGCGCGGCCTGGAAGCCGGGGGCGCGCTGGCCCCCGCACGCCGCCAGCGCCAGCGAGGTCCCGGCCAGGATCGCGGCACGAAAGAGGGTCTGGGTCATGGTGGTCCTCACAGCGTCTGATTGGCGTTGCGGAGCATCTCGTCGACCGACGAGACCATCTTCGAACTGATTTCGTAGGCGCGCTGGCATTCGATCATGTCGACCAGCTCCTCGACGATGTTGACGTTCGAGGCTTCGAGCATGCCCTGGCGGATATTGCCGCGGCCGGCTTCGCCGCCGGGCGCCAGCTGGACCGCGCCGCTGGCGGCGGTTTCGACGAGGAAGTTGTCGCCGATCGCCTGCAGCCCGGCCGGATTGGCGAAGCTCGCGACCTGGATCTGGCCGAGCTCGGCGGGCTCCGCCTCGCCGGCGATCTGCGCGGAGACGGTGCCGTCGGGCGAGACCGCGATCGCACCCGCACCTTCGGGGATGGTGATCGCGGGCTGCACGGCATAGCCCTGCTGGGTGACCAGCTGGCCTTCGGCCGAGCGCGTGAAATTGCCCGCGCGGGTATAGCCGTGCTTGCCGCCGGGCAGTTCGACCTGGAAATAGCCTTCGCCGTCGAGCGCGAGATCGAGCCCGTTGCCGGTCGTGTTGAGCGCCCCCTGCGTGACGATCTGGCTGGTCGACTGGATGGCGACGCCGGTGCCGAGATTGAGGCCCGTGGCATAGGCGGTCTCGCCCGAGCTTCGCTGCCCCGCAACCCGCGCGTCCTGATAGGCGAGCGTGGCGAAGTTGGCGCGGTCCCGCTTGAACCCGGTGGTGCCGACGTTGGCGAGATTGTTGGCGATGACGCGCATCCGCGCGTCCTGTGCCTCGAGCCCGGTGCGGGCGACGTGGAGAGCGGAAGTGGGCATTGTCCTGTTCCTTTCTGCTGCGAGCCGGTCAGCTCAGGCGCATCAGCTGCGCGCTCGACTGGTCGCAGTCGCGAGCGGTGGCGATGAGCTTGCTGCGCATGTCGAAGAGGCGTTGCGAATCGATCATCTCGACCAGCACCTCGGTCGGCTTGACGTTGGATTGCTCCAGCGCGCCGGTAGTCACCCTGGCTTCGGCATCGGTCGGGAGAATGCCCCCGCCTTGGACCCGGAATAGGCCGTCGAGACCCTTGACCACCGGGCTTCCCTGCCAGCCGGCAAGCTTGATCCGTCCGACCTCGATCGGCGGCGCATCGGGTGCGGCCGGATCGGCCACGCTGACCGTCCCGTCGGGCGCGATCGAGGTGTTCGAGCCGAGCGGGACGGTGAGCGGGCCGTTCTCGCCCATAACCGGTGCGCCTTCGCCGTTGACCAGTGCCCCGGTCGGCGAGATCGAGAGATCGCCCCGCCGGGTATAGGCCTCGGTGCCGTCGCTTGCCTGGACCGCCATCAGCGCCTCGCCCTCGATATAGAGGTCGAGATCGTTGCCCGTGCGGCTCATCTCGCCCGCCGTCATGACGGCGCCGCGCACTTCGGCACGCTGCATCGCGCGCACCTCGAGCGTTTCGCCCTCGATCGTGACCGGCCGTTGGTCGATCAGCTCCGCACGGAAGCCGATCGTCTGGGCGTTCGCCATATTGCTGGCGATCACCCGCTGGCGTTCCATCGAGGCGTTCATCCCCGACAGGGCGGTATAGATGAGGCGGTCCATGGCCTATCAGGTCCGCAGGTTGATGACCGTCTGCGAGATCTGGGTCGCAGTGTCGATCGCCTTGGCGTTGGCCTGGAAATTCCGTTGCGCGGTAATCAGCCCGACCAGCTCCTCGGCGATGTCGACGTTCGACCGTTCGACCGCGCCCGACAGCAGCGAACCGAGCTGGCCGGTGCCCGGCGAACCGTATTTGGCCTGGCCCGAGATGCCGGTCGCCTCCCAGTTCGAGGAGCCGACCTGCTTGAGCCCGGTCGGGGCGATGAACGAGGCGAGAGAGATTCTTCCGGCCGATTCGACCGAGCCGTCGGCATAGGAAGCCGAGACCTGGCCATCGCTCGAGACGACCACGCCGACGAACTCGGCGCCCGCCGCATTGACCGGGGCGATTTGCGCATCGACCGGCGTGGTCGAGGTCACCGCGCCCGCGGCATCGGTCGGGAAGACCTGCAGGCGGTTGACCCCGCCATCGGTGATGAACCCGTTCTCGTCGAGGCCGAAGGATCCGTTGCGGGTGTAGACCGTCTTGCCCGTATCGGCCGCGCGCATGGCAAAAAAGCCGTCGCCGGTGATCGCCATGTCGAGCGCCGAGCCGGTCTGTTCGATCGGACCGAGCGAGAAGTTCTGCGTGATCGCCTCGACGCTGGCGCCGATCCCCTTGATCATGCGCGGATTGGTCTGGGCCGATCCGGCGACGATGTCGGCGAACTGGGTGCTGCCCTTCTTGAAACCATTGGTTTCGACGTTGGCGATGTTGTGGGCGATGACGCCCAGGTCGGTCTGGGCGTTCTTGAGCCCGTTCAGCGAAGTGTAGAAAGACATTGGCTGGTACTCCTGTGCGTCATTCGGTGGGGGTGGCGGCTGCCTGCGCAGCGGCGAGAACGTCGAGCTTGTCGGAAATCCCCTGCAGCGTGGCGTTCATGTCGTTGATGCCCGAGAGCGAGGAGAACTGAGCCATCTGCGCCAGCATCTCCTTGTTGTCGACGGGATCGAAGGGGTCCTGCTGCTGGACCTGGACGGTCAGCAGGCGCAGGAAATCGGCCTGGCCGAGCGACGCATAGTCGCGGCCGGTGGCGGCCAGTCCGGCGGTGCCGGCGGCGCCGGCTGCTTGGGTCGCTGCTACGGTCATTTCATCCTCATCGTTTCGAGCATCAATTGCTTGGCGGTGGTCATCGCCTCGACCATGTTCTGGTACTGGCGCGAGGCTTCGAGCATCTCGACCATCTCGGCGTTCTCATCGACCGGAGAGGCCCACACATATCCCTCGGCATCGGCCAGCGGATGGCCCGGCTCGTGCCGGCGAACCGCAGCGACGTCGGCGCGCTGGACGCTGTCGACGCGCACGCTGCTCATCCCGGTGGCGGCATCGAGCTGCTCGGCGAAGACCGCGCGCAGCGGGCGGTAGGCCTCTTCCTCGCTGGCAGCGACGCTGCCGGCGTTGGCGAGGTTGGAGGCGGCGGCGTTCATCCGCACCAGCTGGGCGGACATCGCGCGCTGGCCGAGATCGAACATCGTCATCGGTCCGGGCATCGTCATTCTCCCCTGATCGCGCGGGTGAGCGTTTCGACGCGTCCGCGAAGGAAGCCGAGCGTGGCGGTATAGGCGACGGCGTTTTCGGCGAAGGCGGCCTGTTCGGTCGCCATCTCGACCGTGTTGCCGTCGAGGCTGGGCATCACCGGGACGCGGTAGCGCGTGGCCGCGCCGATCGCCCGCTCGCCGTCGCTGCCGCCCATGCGGGCCTCGAGCGCGGCGGCAAAGTCGATGTCGCGCGCCTTGTAGCCCGGGGTTGCGGCATTGGCGATGTTCGATCCGAGCATGCCCATGCGCTGCGACCGGATCTCCAGCGCGGCTCCATGAATTCCGAAAAGGCTGTCGCTCATGACGATCTCCTGCGTGTTCGGACCCTGGTCAGCAAAGAGCGTGCCAAATCGTGGCCGCAAGCACCGGCCCGGGTCGGCGCGGACGCGGGGCGGCAAGCGATTGCCGGAAGCGGCAAATGTTCGCCGGGGGCTGAAAGCCGCGCCAGCGGGGGCGTTCTTCGGATCAAGGAGATGTCCGTGAACCCTATGCAATTGCTTGATCCGCTGTCCGCCACCATCGTTCTGGGCGGGACCCTTGCCGCGACGCTGCTGCGCTGCGGCTGGCGCGACATCCGCGCCGCGCTGCGGGTACTGGCGCAACTGCCGAGCAAACCCTTCGACAGCCGCCTCATCCGCGCCGAGCTCGCCGCGCAGGCGCGCGAGATCGGCGAAGACGGAATCCTGCGCGCCGAACCGCACAGCTTCGGCGACGGCGAATTCGACGAGCTTAGCGATGCGCTGATCCGCCACCGTTCGATCCGCGCGCTGCACGACGAACACGCGCGGCATCGCCGCCGCCGCCAGGCGATCGCCGAAACCGCCATCCGCGTGCTCGGCGAAGCTGCCGAACTCTCGCCCGTGCTCGGCCTCGCCGGGACGCTGGTCGCGCTCGGCGGAGTCTCCGCCGCGGGCGAGGTGGACTACGCCCAGTCGATCGCCACCGCGGTCATCACCACGCTCTACGGGCTGGTCTTCGCCAATTTCCTCTTCGCCCCGCTGGCCGGCGCCGTCGCCCGCCGCGCGCGTGCCGAGGAACAGGAACGGCAGGAACTGCTCGACTGGCTCGCCAAGGCGGTCGAACGGTCGATCGCGCGGCACGGTCCCGAAGGCGGGGCCAGGGAGGCCGCATGATCGCCGCAGGTTCCCGCACCAATTGGCAGACTACGCTCGCCGATCTCGCGCTGATCCTGTTCATGGTCACCGCGGCCGCGATCGCCGAACGGCCGAAGGACGCATCCGCACAGGTCGCGACTGCCGCTGCAGCGGAAATGCCGGGTTCCGCCGAATCGTCCCGATCGGCCCGATCGGCTGCCCCGGCACAGGGCGAACCGATGGCGATCTATCGCCCCGCCCCCGAGGCGCCGCCGCTGGGCGAGTGGCTCGCGGCGCAGCAGATCGACCCGCGCCAGCATCTCACGATCGTCACGCGCCACCGGCCCGGCGGGGCGGCCGCTGCCGCACGAGCCGCGCTGGTGCTCGAACGCGCCGCGACCGCAGCCGGGCACAGCGCGCGGATCGTCGTCGAGCCCGCCGAAACCGACGATCTGATCGCGGTGCTCGATTTCGACGGCCGCCCGCCCGCGGAAGCTTCTGGCATGTAATTTGCAAGACAGCGAGCGACGACCACCGGGCGGCCCCGTCCGCCGACGAGAGGGAATAGCGATGCGTTACATTCATGCCTTGGCCGCCGCGGGCGCGCTTGCGGCTGCCCTCCCCGCGCTCGCCGCGGGGTTTCACGATCCGGCCGGGATCGATCGCGAAGTGGCGCAATTCACCGGTGCCCCGACGGGCAGCGAGGGCGGTGCGCTTCTGCCGGTCGACCGGCGGCTCAAGCTCGCCCAATGCCCGATGCCGCTCGCGCTCGAATGGTATGGCAGTTCCAATCAGACGGTGCTGGTCCGCTGCCCGGTGGCGGGCGGCTGGCGCCTGTTCGTCCCGATCGCGGGAACCTCCGCAGCGGCCGCGGCCGAGCCGGTGGTGGCGCGCGGCGAGGCGGTCTCGATCGCCATCCAGGGAAGCGGCTTCACCGTGAGCCGCCAGGGCGAGGCGCTCGATGCCGGCGCGGTCGGCGAATGGATTCGCGTGCGCCCGACGGGCGAGAAACGCGACACGGTTCGCGCGCGGGTGATCCAGCCCGGCAAGGTCGCGCTGCAATTGCAGTGACCCGCCCGCTGGCGCGGCGGGATCGCCGCGGCAGGAATTTTCCCCGCCACCCTTAAAATCTTCCAAACGAGCCCGTCCTAAGTCGCGTAACACCAACGGAGCGGACCGATGGACAGGATCGATAGTCAGGGCCCGAGCGAGATCGCAGCGCGTCTGCGGATGCGGACGACCGCGCCGGTCGCCTCTGCCCGGCAGGCGGGAACGGCCTCGGCCGACCGCGCGAACGTCGCCAGCCTCGCCGGCATCGGACTGGCCGGAGCCGAGGCGCCGGTCGACGAGGGACGCGTCGCCGACATCCGCGCGGCGATCGCCCAGGGCGAATATCTGATCGAGCCGGACAAGACCGCCGATGCCATGATCGCGGCCGGCTTCATGCTGAGGAACGAGCGATGACCCCGCCAATGACCTTGCGCGATGCCCTGCGGCAAATGCTTGCCCTGCTGGAAGAAGAGCGGCAGGCGCTTGCCGGTCTCGACCGCGACGGCATCCTCACCTGTTCGAACGACAAGCTGGCGCTGTGCGACGCGATCGAGCGCCATGCGCAGGGGCCGCTCGACGAGGAATGCCGCGGCCTGCTCGACGGCGTGGCGCGGCTCAACGAGATCAACCGCAAGATCCGCAATCTGACCGCCGCCAACGTCGAGGCGCGGCTCGGTTCGCTGGCGGGCCGGCCCGCCATCTACGGCGCCGCCCGTCCGGCGCATATGCGCGAGATTTCCTCCATCGCCTGATCGAACTGGCACGGCTCTTGCTTGAAACCCGGCGAGTACAATCACGCCGGGGGCAGTCTTGCCGGAAGTCACATCCATCCAGAGCAGCGGCAACGTGCAGGCATCGATTGCCCGCGCCTCGGCCGCGACGGGGGTCGATTTCGATTATCTGCTGGCGCAGGCGAAGATCGAATCGAACCTCGACAGCGGAGCCCGCGCGCGCACGTCGAGCGCGTCGGGGCTCTACCAGTTCATTTCCTCGACCTGGCTCGAAACGGTCGACCGGCACGGCAAGACGCACGGGCTCGACTGGGCCGAAGCGGCGATCAGCCGCCAGGGCGGCCGCGCCAGCGTCGGCGATGCGGACATGCGCGCGCAGATCATGGCGCTGCGTTTCGATCCCGAAGTATCCTCGATGATGGCGGCCGAGCTGGCGCGCGACAACGCCGGTGAATTGCGCGGCTTCCTCGGGCGCGAACCCGATCATGCAGAACTCTATCTCGCGCATTTCCTCGGAGCCGGGGGCGCGAAAGGCTTCCTCGGTGCGGTGCAGGACAATCCCGGCGCTGCCGCGGCGACGCTGTTTCCCGATCCCGCCCGCGCCAATCGCGCGATCTTCTACGACGGCGGCCGGCCGCGCTCGGTCGGCGAGGTGATGGATCTCGTCCGCAACAAGGTCGAAGCGGCCAAGGGCGGCGAAGTCGGCCTTGATCGCCCGCGGTTCGCCGCCGGATACGACCCGATGACTTCGGCCCCGGCAGCCGGATTTGCCCATGCGCGCCGCACCTTCGCCGCCGCCGAACCGGCCGCGGCGTCCCGGCCGTCGATGGCCGAGACTCTCCAGGCGACGTTCGGCGGATCCGAAGCGCTGGGCGGCCGCGCCGGACGCCAGATCGGCGAGGCCTACGGCAAGTTCAGGGCGTTCGGTCTGTGACCTGGCGCAGCTTCCTCCAGCCGTCGATGGCGCTGCCCGTCGGCATCCTGACGATCATCGTGCTGATGGTCGTGCCGATCCCGCCGATCATGCTCGACCTCTTCTTCGTGCTCAATATCGCGCTTTCGGTCGCGGTGCTGATGGCGGCGATGAACGCCGAAAAGCCGCTCGACTTCTCCTCCTTCCCCTCGGTCCTGCTGTTCGCGACGCTGCTGCGGCTGGCGCTCAACGTCGCCTCGACCCGCATCGTGCTGATGAACGGGCACGAGGGCGACGCCGCCGCGGGCAAGGTGATCGAGGCTTTCGGGGCCTTCCTCATCGGCGGCAATTTCGCGGTCGGCCTGTTCGTCTTCATGATCCTGATGATCATCAACCTGGTCGTCGTGACCAAGGGCGCGGGACGCGTCTCGGAAGTCTCGGCGCGCTTCACGCTCGATGCCCTGCCGGGCAAGCAGATGGCGATCGACGCCGATCTCGCCGCCGGGCTGATGACCGCCGACGAAGCCAAGGCGCGCCGCCGCGAAATCGCCACCGAGGCCGATTTCTACGGTTCGATGGACGGTGCCAGCAAGTTCGTGAAGGGCGACGCGATCGCGGCGCTGCTGATCCTGGTGGTCAATATCATCGCCGGGCTTCGTGCTCGGCATGGCTTCGCACGGCCTGAGCGCTGAGCGAAGCGGGGGCACGCTACGTCACCCTGGCGGTGGGCGATGCGCTGGTCGCGTCGGTCCCGGCGCTGCTGCTGTCGATCGCCGCCGCGGTCATCGTCACCCGCGTTTCCGACGCCCGCGACCTGACCGGCCAGATCGGCGGCCAGTTCGCCGAACCCGGCATCTGGCTGCCGGTCGGCTGCATCCTGGCGGCCATGGGGATGATCCCGGCGATGCCGCAATCGGTCTTCCTGCCGCTCGCCGCAGGGGCCTTCGCGCTCGTGGCGCATGCTCAAGCGGCGCCGAGGCCATCGCCGCGCACGTCGAGCCCGAGCCGGCACCGCGACATCCCGCCGCGATCGCGATCGAGGACGTATCCGAACAGGCGCTGGTGACGATCGAGCTCGGCTACGGCCTGGTCCATCTCGCCGACGAGAAGCGCGGCGCACCGCTGGTCGCGCGGCTCACCGGGCTGCGCCGGCAGTTGTGCCAGGCTTTCGGCTTCGTCGTGCCGCAGTTCCGGATCAAGGACAGCTTCGACCTCGCTCCCGACCGCTATCGCATCACTGCTCGGCGGCGCGCCGATCGGCGGCGGTCAGCTGCGCGCCGACCGCATGCTGGCCATCGACACCGGCGAGGCCGGCGCCGTTCGCCGCGCTGCCGGGCGAGCCGACGAGTCGATCCGAGCTTCGGCTGCCCGGCGGTGTGGATCGATCCGCGGCGCGCGCGACCTCGCGGTCGCCGAGGGATATCTGGTGGTCGATCGCGGAAAGCGTCGTCGCCACCCATGTCAACCAGCTGCTGCGGCACGGGCGCAGGATCTGCTCGGCCCCGACCAAGTGCGCGAATTGCTCGACATGGTGCGCGAGCGCCACGCCCAGCTGGTCGACACGATCACCCCGCAGCCGCTCTCGCTGGCCGCGGTCACCCGCCTGCTGCGCGCGCTGCTGGCCGACGGGATCTCGCTGGCCCATCCGATCCCGCTGCTTTCGAGCCTGTCGCAGGCGGCGCAGCAGACCACCGACCACGAACGGCTGATCGACATGCTGCGCGCCGACCTCGGTGCCATGCTGGTCGGCAGCCTGTGCGCCCCCGACCAGCGGCTGCCGGTCATCACCCTCGCCGCGGAGCTCGAGGAAATGGTGGTCGGCGGGCTGCAGGATCCGACCAGCGGCAATGTCGTGATCGAGCCCGATCTGGCGCGTTCGATCGGCGAACGCATCGCCGCGATCGTCGCCGGCCGTCCGCCGGGTGAAGGCACCCCGGCGCTGATCGTCCAGCCGCGCGCCCGCCGCCCGCTGGCCGGGCTGCTCAAGCTGCGCGCGCCGGGCTGCGCGGTGCTCTCGATCAACGAACTGCCCGTCTCGCAACCGATCGAGGTGATCGCGGTGGTCGGCGGCGAGAACGAGGCGCAGCTGCCGGCGGCACCCACACCGCCAAACGCGCCGGCAAACGCGCCGGCAAACCCGGCGGCTCAGGCGTCGGCAGCGAACACGGAGGCAATCGCCGCATGAAGCTCGATCATTCGCAATTCGCGGCCGCCGAGGCCTATCGCGGAAACATCGGCGAACGGGTGACGCGGTTCCTCCCCATGGTGCGCAAGCTGGCCTGGCATCTGTCGGGCAGCGGGGGCCCCACGGTCGACGTCGAGGATCTGATGCAGGCCGGGCTGGTAGCGCTGACCGAATGCGCACAGAAGCACGATTCACCGAGCGACGACGGCTTCGCGGCCTATGCCAAGCTGCGTGTGCGCGGCGCGATGGTCGATCTCCTGCGCAGCACGTCGCCCGATCCGCGCGGCGCGCGCGCCAAGCGCCTCATGATCGAGCGCGTCAAAAGCAGAATACGCGGCGAGACCGGGCGCGAAGCCTCGGCCGCCGAGATTGCGAAGGGATTGGGGATGACGCTGGAGACCTATGTGAATCTGGAAAGCGATCTGGTCGAGACCAGGCTGGCATCGATCGACGAATGCTATTCGGAAAACGATGCCGCCTTTGCCTGCGACGAACCCGATGCGGAGCGGCAGTTGCTCGATCAGGACGATCGCGCCGCACTGATCGCGGCGATCGGTTCGCTCGGCGAGCGGCACCAGCTGGTGATCCAGCTGTATTTCGTCGAGGAACTCAACCTCTCCGAGATCGCCGCAGTGCTCGCGGTCAGCGTACCGCGGGTCCACCAGCTCAAGGCCGCCGCGCTGGGGCAGATGCGCAAGGTCCTGGCCAGCGCTGCCTAGGCCGCCCCCGACGATCGTAGCGAGGTATATGCGATGGAACGGCAGATACGTCCCGAACAGGCGCGCATGGGAATGTATGTCCGGCGCTTCGGCGGCTCGTGGTTCGGTCACCCCTTCTGGCGCGCCCGATTCGTGCTCGAATCGCCCGCCCAGGTCGAACGGGTTCGGCAATCGGGGCTCGACTTCCTCATCATCGACGAGGCGCTCGGCGTCGGCGTCGATGATCCGCCCGAACCCGCCGCTGCGAGCGCGCGCGGCCCCGCCGGGCGAACCGTGGCACCCCGGGCGAGGCCCACCTCGATGTGCGCCGGCGCAGGGGAACCGCGCGGGACAAGCCGCGAGGAGAGCGACCGGCAGAGGGCCAGGGCGCTGGTGACGCGATCGAAGAAGATCATGCGCAAGACCTATGGCCAGGCGCGGCTCGGACGCGCGGTCTGCATCGCCGAGGTCGCGCCGATCGTGGCCGACGTGATCGAACACGTCGATCGCAATCCGCACGCCTTGCTCAACGTCCTGCGACTCAAGAAGAAGAGCGAATATACCTATCTCCACTCGGTCGCGGTCTGCACGCTGATGGTCAATACCGCGCTGCACATGGACAAGAGCCGCGCCGAGACCCGCCAATACGGGCTGGCCGGCCTGCTTCACGACGTCGGCAAGATGAGCATCCCCGACAGTATCCTCGACAAGGCGGGACCGCTGACCGACGAGGAATATGGCAAGGTTCGCAACCATCCCGAATACGGCCACGCGATCCTGCTGCAATCGCCCGAAGTGGGCGAGATGGCGCTCGACGTCTGCCGTCACCATCACGAAAGGATCGACGGCAGCGGCTATCCGGCCGGGCTGCGCGGCGAGGAAATTTCGCCCGTCGCGCGTCTCGGAGCGATCTGCGACGTCTATGATGCGCTCACCTCCAACCGGATCTACAAGGATGCCTGGACCCCGGTTCAGGCGATTGCTGCCATGTGGAGCTGGGAAGGCCATTTCGACCGCGGGCTGCTGTTCACCTTCATGCAGAGCCTCGGCGTCTTCGCGCCCGACATGCTGGTGCTGCTGCGGAGCAACCGCCTGGCACTCGTGCTCGAGCCCAGGCGACCCGACCAGCCGACGCGTGCGCTCGCCTTCTTTGCGACGCGCGAGCGCGACTGGGTCGAACCCGAGGAAATCGTGTTCGGCCAGCGCCTCGCGAACGACAGCATCGTCGGCGTGGCCGATCCGCATGACTGGGATCTGGGCGACCACGACGACCTCGTCGAACGGCTCAAGCATTGTGCGGGCATTGCGGCACAGGAACGGCCCTGCCCGGCGGACCGCCCGCCGACCGCCTAGCGGTCGGCGGGTAACGACCCGCCGGTGAACCAAGGCGCGCGGCGATGGCCGAGCGTAAGGGTCGCATTCGCATTCGGCAATGGCTAGAGCGACGGCTGCGGCGATCGGCGATACGCGCCGCCAGGCGCGTCGGGGATTGAGATGGGCGGTAGCGGAATAGAACACCGAATAGCGCGGTTCGACGATGCGGTGCTGGCCGCGGTCGCCGACCGCAAGCTGCTCGCCCACCGCAAGGCGGTGACCGCCGCGCGCGACCTCACGGCTATCGGCGGCGATGTCTTCCTGGTCTTCGCGGGGCTGCTGGCGGTCCTGTTCGCCGCCGCGCAAGGCGACACCGCACGCGCGGCGACGCTGGCCGGTTTCCTGATCGTCGCGCGGAGCGCCGGCTGGCTGCTCAAGGCGATCTTCCGCCGCGTCCGTCCGCCCGACCCGCACGCATCGGTGGTGACCTTCACCTCCAGCTTCCCCAGCATCCACACGCTCAGCAGCCATTGCGCGACGACCGCCCTGTGCCTCGCGGCGCTCCCCTCGGCCCCCTTGCTGGGCGTCGCAGCAGGGGCGACGGTTTCGCTGCTCGTCGGCTTCACCCGGCTTGTATTCCGTGTTCACTGGCCCAGCGACGTGATAGCGGGCTTTCTCGTCGGAAGCGCGTTGAGCGTGGCGGCAGCAGTCGTCGCGACCGCTGGCTGAGGCGCCTTCCCGCAGCCGCGATGGCGATCAATCCGGAGCATGCATGAAGCCGAATAGCCCTCCCCAGGATGCACGCGGCGCGGCCGCAGGCGATCACGGCGCCGAGCGATGGACGGCGATCGTGCTCGCGGGCGAGAGGCCCGAAGGCGATCCTCTGGCGCACAGCCACGACGTGCCCGCCAAGGCGCTCATCCGCGTGGGCGGGCACACGCTGCTCGAGCGGGTCGTCCGCGCCCTGCTCGATTCGCCCGGCATCGCGGATGTGGTGGTGCTGGCGCAGGACATCGAACGGCTGCGGACCGGCGAACCGTCGGGCGTGCTGCAGCATCCCGAAGTGCGCATGCTGACCAGCGGGCGCGGCATCTCCACTTCGATCGCGGCGGTCGCCGGCACCGCCGACGCGCCTTGGCCGCTGCTGGTGACCACCGCCGACAATGCCCTCCTGACCCCCGCGCGCGTATCGGCGTTCCTGGCCGGCGCCGGGCGCTGCGACATCGCGCTCGGCTTCGCCGAACGGTCGGTCGTCGAGGCGCGGTTTCCCGACACGCGCCGCACCTGGCTCAAGTTTCGCGACGGACATTTCTCGGGCGCCAATCTGTTCGCCTTCCGCGGGCCGGCCTCCTTGCGCGCGCTCGACCACTGGTCGGCGGTCGAGCAGGACCGCAAGAAGGGCCTCAGGCTGATCGCCAGCTTCGGGCCGGTGCTGCTGCTGCGCGCGCTGACCCGCACGATCGGCCTGCGCGAGGGGCTGTCGCGCATCGGGCGGCGATGGGGGATGGACGCGGGTGTCGTGGTCCTCGATGCCGAGGCGCCGATCGATGTCGACAAGCCTGCGGATCTCGCGCTCGTCCGGCGCATTCTCGAACAGCGCGAGGCGCAGGGAGCGCCGGCTTCGGCGGCTAGCGTTTCGTCGCGACCGGGTGGCGCAGCAAATTGAGACAGGCCGCCAGCAGCACCCCGGCTCCGACGAAGCTTCCGAGAACCATGGCGAAGGCGAGCCCGGCGGGTCCGACGGCGCGTGCCAGCGGGAACATCGCCGCGACCGTCGCAAGCAGCGCGCCGCTCCGCGCCAGAGCGGGCATCAGCGCCGAGCCGCTGGCGAGCAGCGAGGTTTCGAGGATCGAGACGATGAAGGTCGCGACGATGCCCAGCGACAGGATCTGCAGGATGCCGCCCGCGGTCTCGTATTCATTGCCGGCGATCAGGTAGAGCAGATGGGGCGCCAGAAGGGCCACCAGCGCGGTGATCGGAATCGCGGTGACGACCGCGGTCGCGATGATGCGCTTGATCACCTGCCGGAGCTTGTCGACGCCTTCGGCGCGCAGCCGGGCGATCTCGGGGAAAAGGCTGCGCATCGCCAGTTCGGCGGGCACGGCGATCGCATCGATCACCGTCTGCGCCAGGCGGAAGGCACCCGCGGTGCCGGCGCCCAGCGCCGCGCCCGCAAGCAGGGTGAGGAAGGGAATCGCGCCCATCTGCATCGTCGCATTGACGTTGGTGGCGGCAAGATAGCTGACGATCCCCCGGTGCCGCGCGAGGATTGCCGATGGCGCGGCCAGGCGCAGCGTGCGCATTCCGCGGGCGCGCGCGACGATGACGGCAGCGACCCACAGGAACAGTTCGCCGACGATGTCGGACAGCGCCCAGGCGATCACGATCGCCCACAGCGGCGCGCCCGCGAGGATGGTGAGCGCCACCGCCAGCAGCCGCACCGAGGGGGTGACGAGGCTTTGCCAGGCCATCAGATCGAACCGGTCCCACAGCCGCAAGATCCCCGTGGGCGTGCCCGAAACCTGGAACGGTACGACCACGCAATACAGCGCCGCGAGATATTGCCGACCGTCGGCAATGCCGACCAGCTCGCCCGTCCCATAGGCGAGGGCGATGCCGAGGCCCAGCGCCGCGAGACCCAGAACGATGTCGACGAGCGTGAGAAAGCCCCACAATTCGCCCAATTCGCCGTGCGAGGGACTGCCCTCCTCGGCCGAACCGAAATGGATCAGCGCCTGCCACGACTGGCACCGTGCCAGGGCGGAGAGCCCCTGGGCGAAGCTGCGCGCCAGCATCAGCAAGCCGAAATCGACCGGATCGAGCAGCCGTGCGGTCAGGGCGATCGACAGCAGATGAATGATCGCGCCCGCCGATTTGCCGAGACCCATTTGCCCGGTGTTGCGCAGCACGCGTCGCAGGACAGTATCGGTCAGCCAAAAGCGCATAGGCCCCGGTGTCGGAACGGCATGCCGGATGCAAGCCCTAGCGCACAAGCTATGCGACGCGCAGCGCGGATCATGGCCTCCGCAAACGCGATCCCGACCTGCCCCCGGCCACCCCGCACGAGGTCCGCATGAGGTCGGCCGCGCTTGGATCCAAGCTTCCCGCGGCGGGGCTGGCATGCCTGTGCGCATCGCTGATCGCGCTCGCGCTCTGGTCGCCGTTCAACCACGACGAAACGCAATTCGTGGCCAGCGCCTGGCTCACCGCGCGCGGCCAGTGGCCGTTCGTCGACTATCTCTATCTCCAGACGCCCTATCAATTGCCGGTGTTCGCGGTGTGGATCGCCGCCTTCCCGGGGCATGCCCTGCTGGCGGCGCGCCTGCTGACGGGTTCGATCGGAGCGCTGATCCTGCTGTGCGTCTACCGGACGCAGCGGCTTGCCGGGGTGACGCAGGCACGCGCCGCCATGGCCTGCGCCGCGCTGTGGCTGTGCCACGCTTTCCTCTTCTCGGTCACGGTGATGCGCAACGATGCCCTCCCCGCACTGCTGCTCGCGCTCGCCGTGCTGGTGGTGGTCCGGCCCCTGCACGCCGGGGAGCGGGTCGATCCGGCGCGTTGGCTCGCCCTCGGCGCGCTCCTCGGTCTGGCGACCGGCATCAAGATCTCCTATGCCGTCTCGCTCGGAGCGGCAGCGGCGATGCCGATCTGCTGGGCGCTGCTCGCGCGCGAGGATCGGGTGCGGTCGTTGTTCGCCAGCGCGGCCGTGGCGACGGGCGGTATCGCCGCGCTCGCGCCGCTGGCGTTTCTTCGCCACATGGCACCCGCCGCATTCGATTACGGGGTCGCAGCCTATCACGCGACCGCTCCCTTCGCCTGGTACGAAGCCAACGGGCTTGCCGATCGGCTGACCGCGACGGCCAAGCTCGGCGAGGTGCTGCTGGTCCTCGCGCGCGGGCCCGCGCTGGCTGCGCTGGCGGCTTATGCGATCGCCCGGCTGCGATCGATCCGCGCGACCCGGTCGCAGCCGGCTCTGCTTCTGCTGCTCGATGCGCTGTGCCTTGCCGGACTCGTGGCGACGCTCGCTCCGACCCCCACCTGGCGGCAATATGCCATGCCCTTGCTGCCGCCCCTTTTCGTCGGCTTCGGCATCGTCTGGCAGGCTGCGGCATCCCGCGGCCACGCGCGCGGTCGGACATGGCAGGCGCTGTTCATGCTGGGCGCCGTGGTCGGGATCGGCCAGCCCGTCTATCAGGCGCTGGCTCCGCTCGCGGGCCGGATCGCCAATCCCGTCGGCCTGGTGCGCGAGGCGCATCTCCTCGGGCGTCTCGCCCGCGCGCGGGGCCTGACCGGCGAAGCTGTCACGCTCAGTCCCCAACTGGTGATCGACAGCGGGCTGTCGCTCGATCCCCGCTTCGCCGCCGGACCCTTCGCCTACCGCACCGCCGGAGCGCTTTCGCCGAGCGCGCTCGACCGCCTGCATATCGTTTCGCCGGAAACCGTCGGGCGCTATCTGCAGCGGACGATGCCGCCCGCCATCGTCACGGGATACGAGAATTTCGATCATGTCGACCGGCTCGGTCTCGAACGGCCGCTGGTCGCTTTCGCGCAGGCGAACGGCTACGAGCGCGTCGCAAGCCCCTATGGCGATGCCATCTTCTGGCTGCGCCGTTCGGGCAGGAGGGGCGGCGATGGCAAAGAGTGAAACGATCGCGGCAGTCGTCTACGATCTCCGCGCGAGCGGGGTGGTGCGCAATCTTCTGCGCATTGCGCGAGCCTTGCGCGACGCTGGCCTCGATTGCGAAATCTGGCCGCTGCGGGCGCAGGGCGAATTTCTCGAGACCGCGACGCGGATCGCGCCGGTGAAACCCGTGCTCAAGGGCACCACCGGGCGACAGCGCGATTGGGACAGTGCGCTGGCCATCGCGCAGCTGCGCCGGACGATCCGCGCGCGCCGCCCGGCGATCGTCCTTTCTGCCGGCAACCAGATGCATGTTCATGCGGCGCTGGCCCTGCGCGGGCTCGCCGCGGCAGACCGGCCGCGGTTCGTCGGGCGCGCGAGCAATGCGGTGGCCTTCGCCCGGCTCAGCCCGCTCGCGGCGGGCGCGGTCGGAACCGTCGAGCGCTTCCAATACCGCGCGATGGACCACGTCATCGCCGTTTCGCAGGAACTCGGCGCTCAGCTCGTCGACAGGGTGGGACTGCCGGGGGACCGCGTGACCGTGATCCCCAACGGCGTGGAGATCGAATCCTTCGCCCCGCCCTATGGCCCGGCGCCCGATGCTTCGGAGTTCGGCGGCGGGCGGAAACCGGTTGTCCTGGGCATCGGACGGCTGTCGTATCAGAAGGATTTCGCCACGCTCATCCGGGCTTTTTCCCGCCTGCCACAGCGTCACGGGGCGCGGCTGGCGATCCTTGGTCGGGGAAGCGGTTCGGCGCGCAGGCGGCTGGAGCAGCTCGCGGCGAAGCTCGGCGTCGCCGACCGGGTCGAACTGGCGGGGCATGTCGACGACGTTCGCGCGCGGCTGGCGCAGGCCGATCTGTTCGTCTCCTCCTCGCGCTGGGAAGGCTCGAGCAACGCCGTTCTCGAAGCGCTCGCATCCGGCACGCAAGTGGTCGCGACGCGCGCGCCCACGGGGATCGTCGAGGTCCTCGCTCCGCTCGGGGAAGACCGGCTGGTCCCGGTCGGCGACGCGCATGCGCTGGCACGGGCGATGGAGCGGGCGCTCGACCGACCGCGGCCGGCGGGGGCGATGATCGACCGCGCGCGCGCCTACCAACTGTCGCATACGCTCGATCTTTATTGCCGGGTCATGACCGAGCAATTGCGACGCGCGCGCGGGTCATGAATTGAAGACGAATCGGCTCGAGGCGAGGAAATTGACCCCCAGCCCCGCGATCGAGCCCGCGCCGACGGCCAGCGCTGGCCAGGCGGCGAAGAGGTCCAGATTTCCGACCAACACCGCATAGAGCGCGTAATTGACCACGCCGCCGCTCAGATTGGCGAGCAGATACCTCCCCCATTCGGCGACCGACGGCGCAGCCGCGGAAGCGAAAGCAAAGCGACGATTGACCGCCCAGGTGAAGCTGGCCGCCGCGAGATAGGAGACGACGCGCCCCGAATAGAGCCCCGCGCCGAGCCCCAGCGCGGCATGGAGCACTGCGACGTCGACGAAGAAGCCCGCCGCCCCCGCCAGCGCGAAGCGCAGGAATGCGGCCGGGGCCGCGATGCGGCTCAAATGCGGTGCTCGGTCGAACTGGCGATCCCGGGGATTGCCAGATAGCGCATCCGCTTCGCCTCTTTCCGTCCGCGCGTGACGGTCTGCAGGATCAGGCCGCAGAAGAGGCTGAGAAAGGCCAGCAGCATGAGCGCGCTCGCCAGCACGGCGGTGGGCAGGCGCGGGACCAGTCCGCTGTGCGCATAGGTCAGCAGCACGGGCGCCGCCAGCCCGACCGAGGTCAGCGCAAGCAGCGCGGCGATCACCGAGAACACCATGAACGGGCGTTCCTGGCGCAGCATTCCGGCAATGGTGCGCAGGATCCGGAAACCGTCGCGGAAGGTGCGCAGCTTGCTTTCGGAGCCGACCGCGCGCTCGCTGAAGGCGATCGGCAGTTCGGCCGAGGGCATCTCGAGTTCGAGCGCATGGATCGTCAGCTCGGTCTCGATCTCGAAACCGCCCGACATCACCGGGAAGGATTTGACGAACCGGCGCGAGAACACGCGGTAGCCGCTCAGCATGTCGTTGTAGCCTTCGCCGAAGATCGCCCGGACGAGACCGCCGAGCAGCCTGTTGCCCAACGCATGACCGGGGCGATAGACGCCCTCTTCGCAAGGTTTGCGGGCGCCGACCACCATATCCAGGCCTTCGTCAACGAGCCGGTCCACCATCCTTCCGATCACCTTCGGATCATAAGTGTCGTCGGCATCGACCATCACATAGACATCCGCCTCGATGTCGGCGAACATCCGGCGCACGACGTGGCCCTTGCCCTGGCGGGGTTCCTTTCGCACCGTCGCACCGGCAGCCTGCGCGATCGCGGCGGTCGCATCGCGGCTGTTGTTGTCGTAGACGTAGATCGCGGCGTCGGGCAATTCGCGCCGGAAATCGGCCACCACCTTGGCAATCGCCGCGGCTTCGTCGTGACACGGCAGGCATACCGCGACGCGACCGATGGTTCGAGCAGGCGGACAGGCGCGAGGACCCGCCTCGCCGGACGTAAGGCTATTGAGCAACAACGCAGACCCCTCCTTGAACTGGGCTGCGGACCGAGTGCGTACCGATCGAATATGCGACACGATCCGAAGGTATGCGGCGAGCGTTACGCTATCCGGGCGGTTTGCGATAGTCGCAGGATGATGTCGCGGGTAGAGCGACCGGCAAATGTGCTGGAGCGGAGCGGGTCTAGTGGCCAGCGAGGGCGCCGAGCTGATCCTCCACCCTTTCGGGCAAGTCGGCCTGGCACTGCCGGGGTCGTTCGCATGGCACTATGCCAACGGCCTGTCGCTGCGGCGCAAGTGGCGGCCCCGACCGGGAAGCGCATCATTCGCGCGTGGCCGAGGCCAGAACATCCATCATCCCGCGCGCCGCCTCGCGGTCGGCCGGATCCTCGACGGCAATGTCGAGATCGGGGGCGGCGTCCAGGATGTGCAGCAGCGTCCACAGGGCAAAGCGCCGGCCGCGGTCGCGCTCGAGCCCGAAGTCGACCCGCATGCGGTCGACCCCGGCGGGCAGCGCGACCGGATCGACCTCGGCCAGTTCGGGCGTTCCGAAGTAACGTTGCAGCAGGTCTCGCATCTCCATCCCGGCGCGTTAGCGCGTCGGGCGCGTCGTGCAAATGCCATCCGGCCGATTTCTTCCGCTTCCGCCAGAGGCGGCGCGGGAGCGCAAACTCTCCCCTTTGCTCGATCATCGAGCCGACTTCGACCGGCAGGCGGATCAAATCGCCCTTCAGATCGGGGCGTGGTCGCCTTCAAGGACGTTCAAGCCGTCGAAGCCCGTCGGAATGCGTTGACCGATGGCGACACGATCACCGCGCGTCGCTCGAACGGCAGCGACGGATAAGTTTCTCTTCCCTACGTCGACCTTTCCAGAAGGGTAGGGCTGCAGCAGTAAGTCGAGATACTGTGTCCCGGAAAACATTTCTGCGTCCGACGTGTCTCGGCGCACATTCCCGCACATCCAGCGGTCCGGGTGGCGCCAGCTCATTGCATTCGGGACAGAACATCGAATGCTTTCTCGGCCTGAATTGAAATCCATTTGCTCATTTCACCACCGCGGCGATGACAGCGATTCCTATTCCGAAGAATGCAACGGTCGAAGGAACGATTAGCACCTGACCATGGACCTCGTTGCGGGCCAGCGGGCCGTAGGCGGTCTGCAGGACGCCCCCCCAACGTTCGAGCGCGCTGCGGGGCTGCGGCGGTGATTGGCGCAGCATAGTACGTGCCGTTCCAAAGAACATTGCGACATATATGGCCGAAATGGCGATCGCGAATCCGGCATGCGCTCCGCCTGTGGCCCCGAGCAGGGCGAGAAGAAAGACGGCATAGCAGGCAATCATCGCTCGCCAGACATTGGCCGGCAATTCGAACATGCGCGCTTCGGGTTGTTGCGGCGCGGCAACCGCTTGGTTGTCGTTGGCCTCGATCCGAGCGAGTGGGACCAGCACATCCGGCGAGGGATTTCGCTTGTCGTGCAGCGGCGAGCGGGCGGGCAACGGGAGAACGGCATCAGACATGAGGCAAATCCTTTCCTGCGCGCCCTCCGGCCAATCCGTCGCGACGCATCGTAATTGCGGTCAAAAGGCTGTCGGCGATCATCCTCGCCCTGCCAGCTACGAGTTCGGTCGCCGCGCTCTGGTCTTCGGCATCTCGCAGTGTCTCGTAAAAAAGGTCGAGCCAGTGCGCGAAGTGCCTGGGCTCGAGGCCCGGGATCGCGAGGTGCTTGAGCATAGGGTTACCCGAAAACTCGCCGCTGTTGTGAAGCACCGAACGCCAGAATGCCTTCATGCGAGCAAGGTGCGATGTCCAATCGGCGATCCGTTCTGCGAAGATCGGACCGAGCAGGCTGTCCTCGCGGATCTTGGCGTAAAAGGCTTCGACGAGATGATCGATGAATTCGGCATCGACCCCGATATTCTCTGCAGCCGCGCGTTTCTCGGCTCGCTTCTGCTGCGCGAAGGCGCGTGTGCCGGTGCTGGTCGCGGTGGAATGGGTAGTCATGACCGTTCTCCATGATCGGCAGCAGGAGAGGTCTGTCTGCCGTCGTTCGTGGGATCACGCAGGAATTCCACATGAAACCTTACCGTTCCCAATGGCTCCACCCGATGAAGGATCGTAGGTTCGACCAGACCGGGCGCCGTGTTGGGCGTGAGCAACTCGTCGGTCGAAGCACGGCGAGGATCGGTAACGAGATAGCGCAGCTTTCCTTCCTCGACGTGGATCAGGCCCCAAACCCCATCCTTGGTCGAGTGGTCGGCGAGCAGGCCCGCAGGCACGGTACGCTCGGTGAACGCCGCCGTGCGTTTGTAAGGTTCGAGATCCGGAGGAAGATCGGTTTTCATGTCAGGCTGCCTTTCCAATTTCGAGCACCGCATGAATGGCAAGGCTGAGTTCGTCGCCGAGAAGCGGTTTCTCGATCAGCTCGGCGCACATTGCCTTTACGCGAGCGCGAAGCTCGGCATTCGGATTGGTCGCAAGGACGATCGCCGGCACCATGCAGCCCAGCATTCGCAATTCGTGGAGGGCTGCCACACCATCCCCAAGATAGGTCTGATCGATGACGAGCGCGGCGGCAATTTTGGGATCGATCCCGTCATCCGTCCCGTCAGCGACCTGGAGGCCTTCGATCGCCAAAGAGAACTGGAGGGAAGACAGGACCGGCCGATCCTCGACGAATAACAGGACAGCATCACGGTTAAACATGGTCCGTCTTCCCTCAGTGGCGACCTGAGTCAGGCCGCCTTCTTCCAGTTCGGTTCGAGCGTCACGTGCGGCGGGCATTCGGCAACCTCGCCCACCGGAAGACCTGCAAGCTCGTTGGCGAAGCCGTGGTTGACGTCGCGGTGGTGCGCCTCGTCGGCCCGGACCACCAGGACTACGTCGCGCAAGGTGGCGTCCTCAGGCAGGCCCCAATACTGCTTGGCGATCTCGGGTGCTGGCACGTTCGGACTGCGACCCTCGTCGATCTCGGCAAGATAATGCGTGTAGCTGATGACGGCTTCTTCCTCGAAGTATCCCACGACCCGGTGCGCGGTCTTCGAGCTGATCAAGTAGAGCGCGAAGAAGAATAGATAGAACACCCATTGCACGCCGATGATCACCGCGCGTTCGAACCAGGTCGGCTGCGACACTTCGATGAAAGTCATCAGGTGCATGCGCTCGTTTTCCGCTTCGTCCATGAGCGTCTTGATCCAGCCTTTGTCGTCGCACATGCGGCGCAGGCAGGTGAGGTGATTGATCGTCGCACCGACCATGCCGGGCACGGCTGCCACGGTTTCGAGCACGACAGCACGATGTCCGTACCGTTCTGCAAAGAAGGTGTCGGCTGTCCAGCGCAGCGCCTTGGTGAAGCCGAACGCGATCCGGTCGGATAGACCGCGAGGGTTGTGATGAACGCCGAGATCGATGAAGGGTGCAGTCACTGAAACTTCTCCATTTAGCGGCACTTGCTTGGAGCGCCGCTGTTGGGCTCCATCTATGGCGATGAACGGAAGCGCGAAATTTGGATGATCACCCTACCGTGAGCACCTTAAGGGCCGTACCGGAGGTGGGACGCACGAGCTTCGTCAGCCGGTTTCTGCCGCGACTGTCGTTTCCGACTGCGTTGGCGCTCGCTCTGATGGCAATAGGAGCGGCAGTGGCATTCCGTCTGCTATTCGCCGACGAACTCGGTCAGCGTGCCACATTCATTTTCTTCGTGCCGGGCGTCGTGGTGGCGAGCGCGCTCTCCGGCTTTAGGGCGGGCGGCCTCGCGGCTGTAGCGGGAGCTGCCGCCGGACTTTGGTGCGACGGACTGAGCGGACCGGTCGAGAGCGGAAGCCTGATCGCAGCGGCGGCATTCGTACTCATCGGTATCGCGGTGGCTTTCGGCGGGGAATGGTTCCAGCGCGCGCGGATCGAGACGGAAGCAGCAGCGACCGCGCTCGCGCGCCGCGAAGCCCATCTGCGATCGATCCTCGAAACCGTGCCCGATGCGATGGTCGTGATCGACGAAGCCGGTCTGATCCATGATTTCAGCCTCGCCGCCGAACGCATGTTCGGATGGCAGGCGGATGAGGTCGCCGGACGCAATGTCAGCCTGTTGATGCCCGATCCCTATCGCAGCGCGCATGATGGCTATCTCGAGCGCTACTATCGAACGGGCGAGCGGCGCATAATCGGCAAGGGCCGGGTCGTGGTCGGCCAGAGGAAGGACGGTTCCACCTTCCCGCTCGAACTGGCGGTGGGCGAGATGAAGGCCCAGGGGCAGCGCTTTTTCACCGGCTTCATCCGCGATCTGACCGAGCGGCAGGAGGCGGAAGCAAGGTTGCAGGAACTGCAGGGTGAATTGGTGCATGTCTCGCGTCTCACCGCTCTTGGCGAAATGGCTTCGGCTCTTGCGCACGAAATCAATCAGCCGCTTTCGGCGATCGCAAACTACCTCAAGGGTAGCCGGATGCTGCTTGCACGCGAAGACGTCCCCCATGTGCGTGTGGCCAACGCTGTCGAACGGGCCGCCACCGAGGCGCTGCGCGCAGGCGAAATCATTCGCCGACTTCGCGATTTCGTCGCGCGCGGCGAAACCGAACGAACCATCGAACGCTTGCCCAAGCTGGTCGAGGAAGCAAGCGCGCTGGCGCTGATTGGCGCCAAGGAGCACGGCATTCGCGTGCAGTACGCGTTCAGTTCCCAGGTCGACATGGTACTGGCAGACAAGGTGCAAATACAGCAAGTGGTTCTGAACTTGGTGCGCAATGCCGTCGACGCGATGGCGGACTCGGCTTCCTTGGAGCGCCGTCTGAAGATATCGATCCAACCGACCGACAATGAAATGGCCTCGGTGTTGGTGACCGATACTGGCCCGGGGATCGATCCCGATGTGGCCAAGAAGCTGTTTCAACCCTTCATCACCACCAAGCGCACGGGTATGGGCGTGGGTCTGTCGATTTCCCGCACAATCGTCGAGGCGCACGGCGGGCGGATCTGGGCAACCCAAACACATATCGGCGGCGCGGAGTTCGGCTTTACGCTGCATCGCGTCGCGAGAGAGGAATTAAACGATGGCAAGTAGCGGAGTGAACGATCCGGTCGTCTATGTGATCGATGACGACGAGAGCGCTCGCCATTCGCTCGAATTCCTGCTGGATGTCGCCAACATCCGGGTGCGCTCGTTCGCGTCGGCTGACGCCTTTCTGCAGTCCTCTCCGTCGCTGGCAGCCGCCTGCGTGGTCACCGATGTGCGCATGCCTGGCACCAGCGGCGTCGAACTGGCAGAGAAACTAAAACAGCGTGACGCCGCGGTTCCGGTCATCGTCATTACTGGACATGCGGACGTTCCGCTCGCGATCCAGGCGATGAAGGCAGGCGCGGCCGACTTCATCGAGAAGCCCTTCGATGACGAGGCAATCCTATCGGCTATTCAGAAAGCGTTGGCAGACAAGTCGGCGGGCGACCAACTTCTAGCCGAACGAAACGAAGTGCTCGAGCGCATCGGATCGCTGTCGGCAAGAGAGCGCGAAGTGGTTGACGGGCTTGTGGCTGGCAAGGCCAACAAGGTCATCGCGTTCGATCTCGACATAAGCCCCCGCACAGTGGAAGTTTACCGCGCCAATGCGATGATGAAGATGCAGGCGAAGACGCTCTCCGATCTGGTGCGTATGATGACAATTGCACAATTTAACTGATCGGCGTTTGTGTGTCGGCTTAATCAATCGCGACGCCAGAACCGGCTTGTCTGCTTACGGCCCAGGAACTGCCGCCCCGATCCGTCCAAGCCGCAGGCGGGCAATGGTTCTGCCGGATGTGGGAATTCTACTTGGCGGCGGCCGAGACGGGCTTTCGCGAAGGCCAGCTCATGGTCTTTCAACTCTTGTTGGCGCACGAGCGAGAGGCCTTGCCGCTGACCAGGGATTATGTCTGCCGGTCGGAGGCTGCCTGGAACGCACGCGTGAGCGGCATCTCGGGCGGGTCTGGCTCCGGATAATTACGCATGTAGGGCCGTTTTTGACCCGGGTATCCATGTACCGTCAGTCAACTGCGCCATTGTCGTTTTGAACGGGATCGCGAAGAGAAGGTCTTGGCCCGAGATGCGCGATGAGGGACTGGCTGAGGCCTCTGATGTTATCTTACCGATAGCTCACCGGCGTGCCGCCAATGCAAAGCAAGCACCTTCTCCGTAGATTCACCGGATGCAAGCTGGCTGCGCAAGAGTGCACAGTTCATTCGCAAAGGAGAGCGGGTTATGAAGTCGATAGCGTCGCTTCGCGCCGAAACGGCGCAACCGGATCTTTATCGGGCGCTTCATGGTGCGGCGGAACCTTTGCCCCATCCCGCGGACGCATCGACATTCGGAAGATTTTTCGATCGCTTTGGCGATGCTCGCGTCGTTTTGCTTGGCGAGGCAACGCACGGCACCAGCGAGTTCTATCGTGCCCGCGCGGCAATCACGCGCTGGCTGATCGAACAACACGGCTTCTCGATCGTGGCGGTCGAGGCTGATTGGCCCGATGCCGCTCGCATCGACGACTATATCCGCCACCGGGCGCCGCGGCCCAGGCGCGGCGAAGTGTTCGTGCGGTTTCCCACCTGGATGTGGCGAAATCTCGAGGTTCTTGAATTCGCCGACTGGTTGCGCGGGCGAAATGCAAGAATGACCGAGGAAGACCGGGTCTCGTTTCACGGCCTTGACGTCTACAGCCTCGACGAATCGATCCATGCAGTTCTCAGTTACCTGGATTCGGTCGACTCGACCGCTGCGAGCAAGGCCCGCGAGCGCTACGGCTGTCTTGCGCCTTGGAAGGACGATCCCGCTCGTTACGGCCATGCCGTCGAGCGTGGTGGTCGAGACAGCTGCGAAGACAGCGCGGTCGCGCAACTGCGCGACATGCTGGACCACCGCCTCAAGCAGATGGAACAGGATGGAGAACGATGGTTCGACGCTGTGCAAAACGCCCGGATCGTGTTGGCCGCGGAACGGTATTACCGCGCGATGTATCGCGGCGGAGCTGAGAGCTGGAACCTGCGCGATAGGCACATGTTCGCGACGCTCCAGGCGCTCCTTGCCCATCGCGGTGACAATGCCAAGGCGGTAGTTTGGGCCCATAATTCGCACATTGGAAATGCCGCCGCGACGGCCATGGGCTGGCGCGGCGAGTTCAACATCGGCGAGTTGTGCCGTATGGCGCACGGAGACGAAACAGTTGCCATCGGTTTTGGGACCGACCGTGGCACCGTCGCCGCTGCGACCGACTGGGGCGGCGACATGGAGATCAAGTCCATTCGCCCCGCGCGCCAGGACAGCTGGGAGCATGTCTTTCGGCATGTCGGCTTCGCCCGTTCACTGACCGACTGGCGCGGAACCGACAAACGGGACCTCGCCAACACGCTCCGACGGCCATTGCTCGAACGCGCGATCGGAGTGGTCTATCGGCCCGAAACCGAATTGCTGAGCCACTATTTCGAAGCTGTCCTGTCCGAGCAATTCGACGCATTCGTGTGGTTCGAGGAAACGACCCCGGTCACGCCGCTCGGGGTCGAGCACCCGCAGGGTGCTCCCGAGACCTATCCGTTTGGCTTATGACAATGGACAGGCTCATGGAGTATCCGCGCTATTTTGCGCTTGGCCCGCATGAATTGCCAGCCGTGCTGCGCATCCCGGAACGACCTATTGGCTTGGTGGTGTTCGCTCATGGGAGCGGGAGCAGCCATCGCAGTCCGCGGAACAATCAGGTTGCGCAAGCCCTAGGCGAGGCTGGCTTCGCTACCTTGCTTTTCGACCTCCTGTCGGTCTCGGAGGAGAGAGACAGGAGCAACGTCTTTGATATCGATCTGCTTGCCGCACGTCTCATCGAAGCGATCGAGCATGCCAAAGCCCTGCCCGAACTGGCTAAACTGCCGATCGGGCTGTTCGGCGCCAGCACCGGCGCGGGCGCGGCCCTGCGGGCCGCAAGCAGAAGGCCTGATCTGGTCAGCGCGGTGGTATCGCGCGGCGGGCGCCCGGATCTTGCGGGGAAAACGGCGCTTCAGGCGCTTCGCGCACCCGCACTCCTGATCGTGGGCGGCGCGGATCATCAGGTAATCGATCTCAATCGGGCCTCTGCCGCCCTGATGCGCTGTCCCCACGAAATCGTGATCGTTGCAGGCGCTGGTCACCTCTTCGAGGAACCTGGTTCGTTGGCGCAAGTCGTGGAGCATGCAACGCGCTGGTTCCATGAGCACCTTGGCAGGCAGGCCAGACCGGCGGACACATCCTCGGTGCGTCTCCCTCTTGAAAATCGCACAATGGCTGGACGCTTTTTATCGAAACGACTGGAGCATTTGCGAGGGAGCGACACCATCGTGCTTGCCCTCCCGAGAGGGGGGCTGCCCGTGGCCTATGAAATCGCCCGCGCGCTCGATGCCGAACTCGACCTCATGATGGTTCGAAAGCTCGGCGCGCCCGGACATGAAGAATTCGCCATCGGCGCAATCGTCGATGGCGACGAACCGCGTCTGGTGCTCAATGAGGAGGCGATGAGAATACTCTCTCCGAGCCGCGAATATGTGCAGCACGAACTCGACCGGCAACTTGTTGAGCTCGAGCGGCGCAGGCGCGCCTATCTGGGTAACCGTCAAAAGCCGCGTCTCGCAGGCCGAACGGTCATCGTTGTCGACGATGGCATCGCAACCGGATCGACTATCACCGCAGCTCTGCGCGGCGCACGAGGCAACCATCCCAAACATCTCGTTCTCGCCGTCCCGGTCGCTCCGCCCGATGTGATCCGGACGCTGCGACCCCTGTGCGATGAAATCGTGGTCCTGGCTACGCCGGACCCATTCCGCGCCGTTGGCCAGCACTATCTCGACTTTCGCCAAATCGAGGACGGTGAGGTCATCGCGCTGTTGAAAGCGGCCAATGGAAGCCGGGAAGCCGGGTAGACATTGATTTACCTGCCGCCCTGAGCGGCAGCGGGGCCATATCGAGCACGGCTGCGTTCATTGATGCGCCGAGCAATCGCGCACCACACGGGGTCCGATGTCCTCAAGGACCCGGCGCGCCTCGTAGATCTGTCCATTCGCCTCTGGCGCTGCACCACGGCCCAGCCGTATCGCGGCCGTTGCTTCGAATTCCTCGATCTGTCTTTCATCAAACCGAACGGCCCAGAAAGGACCCGCGTGATAGGGGGCCAAGCATACCATCCCCTATCGCGCACATAGTAGCGCCAGTAGGGAAGCCAAGATTCGGCCTCGGCTTGTAACGCTTACTCCGGATAATTCCGCATGCCGGAGTGCCGCCAATGATCCCAGAATGGCTGTGCAGACGGATTGCACGACCACCCGCCTGCATCTGTTCATGCAATGGAGACAGGCTATGAAAACTGACAGTCAACTGCAACGCGATGTCATTGAGGAACTCGAATGGGATCCTCGGGTCGACCATGCCGATATCGGCGTTTCGGTCGTCGACGGCGTGGTTTCCCTTAACGGCTGGGTGAAGAGCTATGCCGAGAAGATCGCGGCCGAGACCGCCGCAAAACGCGTCGGGGGTGTCAACGCCATCGCCGAGGAACTCAAGATCCGCTATGCCTCAGATGCGAAAACCGCCGATCACGAGATAGCAAAGCGCATTCTCGAGATCTTCAAATACAATGTTCTCATTCCCGACGAGAGGATCAAGGTGAAGGTCGAAAAAGGCTGGGTCAGCCTGACCGGCGACGTCGAATGGAACTACCAGAGCGTCGAGGCGGCCAAAGCCGTCGGGAAGGTTTCGGGAGTCTTCGGCGTAACGAACCATCTCGCTATCCGGAATCAGGCCCATGCGTCCGACATCCGGAAGCGGATCGGGGACGCCTTCAAGCGTCAGGCCGACCTAGACGCCAAGTCGGTTACCATCACTGCCGTTGGTAACAAGGTAACGCTGGGCGGCAAGGTCAAGGCCTTGCACGAGCGCAGACTGGCGGAACAGGCGGCCTGGGCCGCGCCGGGCGTTACAACTGTGGAGGATCATATCGTTATCGCCTGAGCGTCTCTTGAGAAATGCGAAGAAGCGCCCGCTGGACCTAGGTCAGGCGGGCGCTTTCATTGGCGCAGCTGCCATGGAAGCGGTCAGTGCGCGAGCAGGAATGGAACCGCGGATTTGAGCAGCATGCTACGGGTTACGCCTCCGAACACAGCTTCCGCGGCGCGAGGCATCTATGGGCTTCCATCACTATATACTCCGCCCCGCGATGCGTTGCATGGTCTGGAATGGCGTCGGCAATCCCATCCTTGGTTGTTCGTTCAACGAGTTCTGCGGCAATGCCATGACGTGAGAGATTGCTGGCTATTTCGACCATCGCCCACGCGCCTTCGGGCTGGTTCAGCGACGCCGATGAGCCGCCAAACGAAGGCCTGGCATTGCCCGAGACGGCAATACCCCGGTGCCTCCTGACGTGGATGCAGATCAACCTGGCGCCGACACGCCCGGCGCGCCGCGTGACTGGCATCTCACGAGATATCCTTCAGTTCGGCGTTCCCAAGGCCTACCCGAAGTGAGTACGGTACAGTCGCTCGATATCGTCGGTTTTGGCGAGATCCGACCCCGGCGTGAGGACGGCAGCAGCGCCAGCAGAAATGCCTAGACGGAACGCGGTTTCCATCGGCCACCCCTGGACGAGCGCGTGCACCATCGCTGCCAGGAAACTGTCGCCCGCTCCGACCGAGCTGCGGGCCTCCACCGGGATGGCCGGCAAGCGGACGATCCCCGAAGTGCTGACAAGCATTGCCCCTGTATGTCCCATCGAGACGGCGACATGCTCAGCCTCGCCTCGCGAGACGATCGCTCGGGCGGCGTCAGCGATCTCGCTGTCGTTCGCCAGCCTCCTGTGGGTCAGACCCCGCAATTCGCCGAGGCTCGGCTTCACCAGAAAGATGCCACCCCCGGCGAGGCCCTGCGTCAGGCCGGCTCCGGAACTGTCGAGGACAAGACGTATGCCGCGCTGTTTCGCCTTCGCGGCGACACGCGCGTAGAAATCGTCGGGCATACCGCGGGCGAGCGAGCCGCTCGCCACGAGGTAGCTGCATTTCGCTTCGGAGAGCCGGTCCAGGCACTCCTGCCATTCCTCCTGCGCTATCGCAGGTCCTTCGGGCACGAACCGATATTCGCAGCCGCTGCCGTGCTCGAACACCGAAGTGGCGACGCGGGTCTGGCCCTTGATCGAAACGCGGGTTCGGACCAGTTGATGAAGATCGACCAAGCCATCGAGCGCCCTGCCCGTCGCGCCGCCCGACATGTAGAAGCACCGAGCGTTCTCTCCCAGCCGGACCAGCACGCGCGCCACGCAAATTCCTCCTCCCCCCGGATCGCTACGCTGGTTGCTGCCGCGCATCTTGCGCGTGTGGAAGACCTCATCGACCTCCATCGAAACGTCGATTGTCGGGTTCACTGTAAGCGTTGCGATGGTCATGGTTGCGTGGGCCGTCCATTCCCTAGCTCGGCTTCCGCCACGTGCTTCTTCACTGCCACGAAGCTGTCCGGCACGACCGAGATAGAATCGATGCCGCACTCGACGAGGAAGCGGGCGAATTCCGGATGATCGCTTGGCGCCTGTCCGCACAGCCCGACCTTGGCACCGTGCCTATGAGCGGCCTCGATGACGTGACGGATCATCCATTTCACCGCTTCGTCCTGCTCGTCGAACTGGTCGGCGAGGAGTTCGGAGTCCCTGTCGATCCCGAGCGTCAGCTGGGTCAGGTCGTTACTGCCGATTGAGAAACCGTCGAACCGCTCGGCAAATGCTTCCGCCAACACGACGTTGGAGGGAATCTCGCACATGACGTAGACCTGCAACCCGTTGTGGCCGCGCTCCAGCCCGTTCTCCGCCATGACCTGGAGTACCCGGTCGGCTTCCGCGACCGAGCGGCAGAACGGAATCATGACGACGACATTGGCAAGGCCCATGTCTTCGCGCAGGCGCCGGATGGCCCGGCATTCGAGCGCGAACCCCGGCTGGTAGCGGGGTGAGTAATAGCGCGCGGCGCCGCGGAAGCCGATCATCGGATTCTCTTCCTCCGGTTCGAATGCGCGGCCGCCCAGCAGGCTGGCATACTCATTGGTCTTGAAGTCGCTCATCCGGATTATGACCGGCTTGGGATAGCCCACTGCCGCGATCCTGGAGAGGCCGCGGGCGAGGCGGTCGATGAAGAATTCCTCCTTCTCGGGGTATCCTGCGGTGAGACGTTCGATCTCCGCCTTCTCGTGGTCGGAGACCTCTTCAAAATGGACGAGCGCCATCGGATGAACCTTGATCTCGTTGGAGATCACGAACTCCATGCGGGTAAGCCCGACGCCATCGGCAGGCAGGCGCCACCACCGCCATGCCGCGGCGGGGTTGGCGAAGTTCAGCATCACCTGCGTTCGAGTGCTCGGCAACTCATCAAGAGCGATGTCCTCCACCTCGAATTCCGCGGCTCCCTCGTAGACAAAGCCGCGATCGCCTTCGGCGCAGCACACCGTTACCTGTAGGCCGTCCGGCAGCAGGTCTGTGGCACCCGAGGCCCCCACAATGGCCGGGAGGCCCAGTTCGCGGCTGACGATAGCCGCGTGCGACGTGCGTCCGCCATGATCGGTGATGATCGCGGCCGCCCGTTTCATGATCGGAACCCAATCGGGATCCGTCGTCGACGTCACCAGCACAGAGCCGTCGACGAACTCGCCGATGCGATCTGCGTTCTCGACCAGGCAGACCGGCCCCGTGGCGAGAGCGTCGCCGATCGCGGCGCCCTCGGCGAGTTTCCGGCCTTTCTTGCCGATTGTATAGGATCTGAGCGAGGCGCCGGCGCGGGCTTGAACCGTCTCGGGCCGCGCCTGGACAATGAACAAAGCGCCATCGGGGCCGTCCTTGGCCCACTCGATGTCCATCGGGCAGCCATAATGTCGCTCGATTCCGACGGCCCAGCGCGCCAGTTGCAGGATCTCGTCATCGTCGAGAACGAAGCCAGCTTGCTCTTCCCGCGAGGTCGAGACCTCGCGAATTGCTGCACGATGCTCTGCATACACCAGCTTATTTCGCTTTGCCCCGCAGTCCTTGGCCACGATCGGCCGCAGCTCGGGGCGATCGAGAAGCGGCTTGAAGACCTGGTATTCGTCGGGATCGACCGTGCCCTGCACCACGCTTTCGCCGAGGCCCCAGGCTGCGTTGATCAGCACCGCCTTGTCGAACCCGCTTTCGGTGTCGATGGAAAACATCACGCCCGAGCCCGCGAGATCGGACCGCACCATCTGCTGGACTCCGACCGAAAGGGCGACGGCCTCGTGGGCAAACCCCTGCGCTTCGCGATAGGCGATGGCGCGGTCGGTATAGAGCGAGGCGAAGCATCGGCGACATGCATCGAGCAATGCATCTTCACCGCGAATGTTGAGGTATGTCTCCTGTTGCCCGGCAAAGCTCGCGCCGGGAAGGTCTTCGGCTGTCGCACTCGAGCGAACGGCAACGTCGAGTGAAGAGGAACCCGCGGAGCGGCACAATGTGCGATACGCCTCGACAATGGCATCGCTTATCGCTGCCGGCCACGCGCCGCCGATTATCGCCTGCCGGATGCTCCTGGCGGCAGCCGGCAGGTCGGCGGCGCCCGAGTGATACTCGGCCAGTCGGTCCGCGATTAGCGACTCAAGATTGTTTTGCCGCAAGAAGAGCCGGTAAGCATCCGAAGTAGTGGCAAAGCCTGGCGGCACCCGAACGCCGATCGGTCCGAGCGAGGTGATCAACTCGCCCAGCGACGCATTCTTGCCGCCGACTACCGCCACATCTTCCGACGAAAGCTTCTCGAACGGCAGTACGTGCCCACTTTTCATCTCAAGGCCTCGCGCGATGATCGAATTGCACCCCGCACCATGAAGTAGGTCGGGCGTATCCTCCTTCCGTAATTGAACGGAGGCTAGGTGAGGTGCCGACGGAGTCCCACGAGCTCCTTCAGTCGCGGCATGAAATAGTAGATTTGCGGATACCGCCCAGACGGCCGGCTCGTAGGCTCAAGAATATAAGACCTCTCGAGGCGGCCCCCTGCGCCGCGCCGGATATTGTGACAGTGAGCGAACACGATGACGATAAGGACCCTGCTCCTGCATGCCGCTTCGGAAACCCTGGACCCAAGCCGTAGCGCGGCCGCTTATGCTCTTGGGCTTGCCAGTGCCTTCGAAGCACATCTCGAAGCCTTAGTTTTCGAGCTCGACGTGACTACGCCGAGAAGCGCTTACGGCCGCCAGATCGTTGCCGAGGAGCGCACAAGAATCAGGAGGCGCAACGAGGACGTGGGCCTGGTTGCGGATGCCTTGCGAGCCGCGGCGCAGGAGCAGGGCGTCGATGCGGCGATCCTCACCGACCGCTCGCACATCCACAGCGCTTCGGAGATCGCTGTAGACCACGCCCGCCTGGCGGATATCGTCGTGGCGGGCGTCTGCGGCGAAGGGCTGCTCAACGAGCGCATGGTCGCCGAAGCGCTGATCTTCCAATCGGGCAGACCAGTGATCATCGTCCCGGTCGATCATGAGACCGGCTTCCGGGCCGAGCGCATTCTGGCCGCTTGGGATTTCAGCAAGGTTGCTGCACGCGCACTGTCCGATGCGCTGCCACTTCTCCGCCGAGCTTCTGAGGTGACTCTGGTTTGCTTCGGGGACGACAAGGATTTCGCTCCGAGCTTGTCGCCGGACGAAGTAGTGGCCGCGCTTCGTCGACGGGATGTGGAGGCGGGCTTTCGTCAGGTGGAACGGGGGTCGCGCGACATCGGCGCGGCGATCAACGCTGCTGCCGCGGAAGTTGAGGCAGATCTCGTGGTGATGGGGGGCTTTGGCCACTCCAGGTTCCGCGACTTTGTGCTCGGCGGCGCAACCCGAACCATCTTATCCGCCCCGAAGCTGCCGAGCCTCATTTCTCACTGATCCAACCTGGCAAGTGCCGCCAAGACGCCGTGATGCTCACGCGGTGATTTCGCTAGTCGGCAAGCGCGAGAATTATCTCCCGAGCAGAGCTTGGTACTCACACCGTCCTCAAAGGGCGTATCGAGGGCGCGACCAAGCGGGCAATGACCGATCGCGTCGCGCCCTTCTCGGGAAAGGAGAATTCCCGTCCATCCTGGGCCACCCCGTCGATCTCCAGGCTAATCTCACGAGTTCGGCCCACCCCATCCGGATTCTCCACGCGCAAGTTGATCCGGGCTCCACCTTTGCGGAGGGTGATCTCGACCTTATCCCAGCCCTCCGGCAGCGACGGGTCGATGCAGACCTGTCCATCGCGCAAGGTCACACCGAGTATGCCCTCGATGCCCAACCGCCATGTCCAGGCAGCGGCACCGGTGTACCAGCTCCAGCCGCCCCTGCCGCGAAGAGGTGCAGCCGTCGCTACGTCACCGGCCATCACAAAGGGTTCGAGGCGATACAGTTCAGCCGAGACTCGATCTTGAGCCCGGCGTATCGGATTGAGCATATCGAATACCTGCTTTGCGCGTTCGCCCTGTCCCGTCGCCGCGAAGGCGAGGCCAAGCCAAGCGGCGGCATGCGAATACTGGCCGCCGTTTTCGCGCACGCCTGGCGGGTACGCCTTGATATAGCCTGGGTCGCGCGGCGTCTGGTCGAACGGTGGCCAAAGCAGGCGAACCAGCTGTCCTTCGCGGTCGATCAATTCTTTGCCCGCCGCCTCGAGCGCAGCCGACAGGCGGGCGCTTGCCGCACCCGCGAAGACCCCCCATGACTGAGAGATCGAGTCGATGCGGCATTCAGAGTTTTCGGCCGAACCGAGCGGGTCACCCTCGTCATCGTAGGCTCTGCGGTACCACGCGCCGTCCCAGCCCGCCTCCTCTGCAGCGGCTCGAAGCTTGGTGGCAAGCGAAGTCCAGCGCCCCGCATCCTGCTCGCGCCCGACGCGGCGATTGACAGCGGCCATGAGTTCGGCGCTCACCGCGGCGAACCACGCGAGCCAGACGCTCTCGCCGAGCCCGGCATCGCCCACCCTGTCCATTCCATCGTTCCAGTCGCCGCTACCCATGAGCGGCAGGCCGCGCGCGCCGAAACTCATATGTTCGAGCGCACGTTCGCAGTGCTCGAGAAGAGTGGCATGCCTTTCTCCGGTCTCGAAGTGCGAATAGCGATCCTCCTCCGTGTCGTTCAGCGGTGGCGCTTCAAGAAAGGCCACCTCCTCGTCGAGGATGGCAACGTCGCCGGTGGCGTCGACGTAAGTGCCGACCGCATAGGGCAACCAGATCAGGTCGTCGGAACAGCGCGTGCGCACGCCCCGGCCAGCGGGCGGGTGCCACCAGTGGAGCACGTCGCCCTCACTGAACTGGTGCTTCGCGCAGGTAAGGATATGATCGCGCAACCGTGACGGGTCGATCAGCGTGAATGCGAGCAAGTCCTGGAGCTGATCGCGGAAGCCAAAGGCTCCGCTGGCCTGGTAGAAGCCGGTGCGGCCGAGAACCCGCGATGAGAGGCTCTGATAGATCAGCCATCGGTTGATTATCAGGTCGAAGGCTGGATCCGGCGTTCGCACCTGAACGGCGCCGAGCAGTTCGTCCCAATTTCTGGCAAGAGCTGCTTCGGCCTGATCGAACATACCGGTGGCCTGCCATTGCGCGGCCAGTGTGATGGCTTCGCCTTGGCTGGCCCCTTGCCCCAGGATAAAGACGATCTCCTCGGTTGCCTCAGCCGGAAGATCAATGTGCACCTGATAGGCCGCGCAGGCATCTTCGCCCGGCGTAAGCTGCCCCGACAGGCCCCACCGCAACAGTCCCGCCGGACACGCCCAATTCCCACCGCGTCCGAGGAACTCCTGCCGGCTGCAAGTAAAGCCATGCAGCGGCGCACTGGCAGCCAGGAAGGCTACCCGTTGTGCGAAGTCAGCGTTCCAGCAATTGCGGGCGAGAATCACCTGCGCGGCCTCGTCGAGGCCGCACTGAACATGCCGGCGGGCCACACTCGGCAGCGATCCCAGGAGCCATTCCGCATAGTAGGTCGCGGTCAACCGCCGGTGCCGGCCCCCAGTGTTGCGCAGCGAGAGCTTTACCAGTTTGACGGGTGCATCGTTCGGCACGAGCACGCGCAGCGTCTGCTCGAGCCCGTGCGAATTCTGGCGCCACTCGCTGTACCCGGCGCCATGACGGATCTGGACGGCAGTATCACCACCGGCGGGAGCAGGGGTACTTGTCCAAATCCCACCGGTTTCTTCGTCGCGGAGATACAGCGTCTCGACCGGTCGGTCGACCACAGGGTCGTTGGTCCACGGCGTCAGTCGGTTCTCACCGCTGTTGACCGACCAGCTGAACCCTCCTCCGGACTCTGTTACTAAGGTCCCGAATTGATCGTTGGCAAGGATGTTCGCCCAGGGAGCCGGGGTAGTTTGACCGGCTTCGAGATGGATCACGTACTCACGGCCGTCGGCGCCGAAACCACCCGTTCCGTTGTCGAACAACAGGTCAACCGGTCGTTCCAGCACCGGGGCCAGATCGTACTCTTCCGGAATCGAGGCGATGAAAGGAGGTATTTCCGATCGGGTCCGGCATGCCTCGCGAAGCTGATCGGACAGAGACCCGGCGCCGCCGTCGACGACGATCCACGCCACCGCTTCAACCAGCCGCACCTGCTCTGGTCCGATCTGATCAGCAAACAGCAGGTGGATGCCGCCTCTGCGGCCCAGCAATTCCGTCGCTTCGAGCTCGCGAAGCATGTTGGCCACCTCCTCGCGGAGTGGCTCGACATAGGCGGAGCCGCCTTGCTGCATGACGACCAGGTCGACTTCGAGCCCGAGGCGGCGCCAGAGATTGTGTGCGCAGGTTAGCTCGCGCAGGAGCGCGTTGTCCGCAGCGTCCGTCCTCAGGAGCAGGATCGGCAGATCGCCCGACAAGGCCAGGCCCCACAGGTCCGATTGACCGCGGCTGTTGGCCGGATTCCCTTTTGAATCGGTGCGCATCGCGCCATGCGGATAGACGAGCAACGAGCCCAGGCTCTGGATCTCGGGAAGCAACGACGGATCGATGCGAGAACGAGCGATCATGCGGTTTGCCTCGGCCTCGGCGTCGGCGAACAACCATTCAATGGAAGACAGCGTGACGTACCGCTCGGCGATCTCGAAAGCGACATCGCGCGTCGCCGCAGCGATCGTAACGAGGGCGAACTCATACCGTTTGCCGGGTGCCAGATCGGCCGAGATCTGCAGCGCCGAGACGGCATCGAGAGTCCAGCCCGCCGTTTCGGCGAGAGCGCTTCGCGCTCCTGCGGGATCGCGCAGAGTGCGCCCCCGTCCGACGAACCGTCTCCGGTCGGTCGCGTAGCCCGGCGATTGAAGAGGCCCGTCGACTCCAATGAGGAATTGAAGAAGGACCGGCGGGGTTTCTCGCGGGCTCCGCGGTCGACGAGTGAACAACAAGCCGCCAAGCTGCGGCAAGACCTCGCTGCCGACGAAGAGTTTGCTGAACGCCGGATGGCGTTCTTCCTCCATTGGCGGGGCAAGGGTGACTTCCGCATAACTGGTGAACCGAAGCCGCCGGTCTCGTCCACTCTCATTTACGACGCAGAACCGCCGGATCTCGAGATCCTCGCCGGCGCTCACGACGACTTCCTGGCGCAGGTCGATGCCATGATCCCGACGGTGAAACTCGGCCATATGGGCATGATAGATGGTGTGGCTTTCGTCGGCATTTGCCCCCGTCGGTCGCGGCGTCGCCGACCACAGGTCACCACTTTCCTCGTCGCAGACATACAGCCACAGGCCATCGCCGTCGCGCGTGGCATCGGCAACGAAGCGCGTGAGAGCATGCCCATGCCAGCTTAGGCCACCTCCCCCGCCGTCCGATATCCAGCTCGAGAGACGCCCGTTTCCACCGCGGTGCACCTGCGGAAATGGCGCTGGCGCGGGCTCCCAGGCTGGGGGCGCGCGCATGGCAATTTGCGTCACGCCAGCGCCCTCAGGTTCCTCCAGATGTTCTATCTCTGGCGGGACTTCGCGCGGTAGCCGCTCGCTGAGGAGCAGTGAGACAAGTTGCACTTGCGGGTCGCGCGCGAAGCGCGTGACAAGCAGATCGTCCGTCAGGACATTCCCGATCGCACAAAGCACCATTCCCTGGTGATGCGCCATGAAGGCGTTCACCGGAGCGAATGGAGCGTGGTTTGCGCCGCGACCGGGCGTGAAATCAAGCGCCTCCCACAAGCCATAGCGCCCGCTGGCCCCAAGCTTTTCGAGACGCCTGAGATTGGCGGTCGCGCTCGCGGCGGCGACTGCGAGTGCCAGCGCGGATGCGTATGGCGCAACCACCATTTCACGCGCCAGGCCACGCCTCAGCCCCAGTCCTGGGACGCCGAAAGCCTGGTAGCGAAAGCGGTGCTCCGGATCGCGCGAGGCGTAGGCAGATTCGGAAGCGCCCCAGGGAATGCCGTTGCTTTCGCCGTGACGGCGTTGGACTTCGACGGCCAGTCGCTCGCTTTCACCCAGCAGGGTTTCGGCGCGGCTGCGCAGTAGCAGGCGGGGCAGTAGATACTCGAACATCGAGCCGCTCCAGGAGACCAGTGTCAGCCCGCCGGGCACCTTTCTGACCGGCCGTTCCAGGTGAAACCAGTGCTCGACCGGCACGTCGCCCTTGGCGATGGCGAAGAAGCTGGCGAGCCGCGCTTCGGAAGCCAGCAGGTCGTAGTGGTGCTGATCGATGCGGCTTGCGCTCACATTGTGGCCGATGTGGAAGAGGCTGCGCTCGCTGTCATAGAGCGGTCCGAATTCCATCGACCACGCCAGCGCTGTCGCTTCATCAGCAAGTGCACTCAGCTCCGCGGCGACCGACCCTGGCTCTGAAAGGTCGTTGCGCATCGCCAACGCCTGGTGGCGGAGCCGGTCGAGCCATGCGACCAAATCACCGGTTGCTGTTGCGGCGTTAGGGTTAGCCCGCTCGGCAATGCGGCCCGCCTCGCTTTCAAGCAATGGAATGGACCCGGCGCACAACGATGCGAGCTCTCCAGGCCACTCGGCTGGCCGTCCTTCGATGCGATCGAGCCGATCCCGGATCCGTGTGGCCGCGGCGGCAAAGTCGTGATCCGCGGGAGCGATGTCGGCTCCCGCTCTGAGAACGAGATCAAAGCTGTCGCGGAGCCCCTGCCACCTTGAGATCTCAAATTGCACAGAGGGCGCCGCCTCTCGCAGTGCTTCGGCAAAGGCTATCAAACTGACCGCGAGATTACCGCTATCGACTGTCGAGACATAACGCGGCTCGAGCGGTGTCAGGTGAAGCGTATCATACCAGTTGTAGAAATGGCCGCGATAGCGCTCGAGCTCTGCCAGACTGTCGAACAGATTGCGAGTGCGGGCAGCGAGTTCGGCTCGGCCGATATAGCCCAGGTCCCAAGCCGTTGCCGTCGACAGCAACAGCATCCCGATATTTGTTGGGGAAGTTCGGTGCGCAATTTCCTCATAGGGCTCGCCTTGGTAGTTGTCCGGGGGCAACCAATTGTCCTCGGGTCCTGCGAAGGTTTCAAAATAGAGCCAGGTCTTGCGCGCAAGCAGGCGCAGGAACGTCTTGTCGTCTTCGCTGAGCGGCTCGACGAGTTCACGGCGCGGCCGTCCGATCCACAGGGTGATCTCGGGGGCGAGGACCCACAAGCCGAGTAGAGGAAGCGCGGCGACGAGCGCGGACGGCCTCAGCGTCAGCACGGCCGCGACGATCAGCAGCGCGAGCGTGGAAGCCGGCCACATCTGAGCCCACACTCTTCTACGCGATTGTTGGCCTTCCATCCGCGCGGCAAGCTGCGCGGCGGAAGTCCATTCGAGCATCCGCCGGTGGCTCACGAAACTGCGCCACAGTGTGACCCCGATGGCGTGCAACGACAGCAGGGCCTCATGAAGCATGTAGACAAGCGCGAGCGCCCAGCGTCCTGCCTGGTCCGTCAGATGCGATACAAACCCGTAGGCTGCCCCACGGCGCCGTCCCCGAGCGAGACCGCTGACCAAGTCAGTGAAGAGCTGCGCCCCCGGCGCGAAGACCACGAGCGCGGTCCAGAACAGTGGGCTACCCGGAAGCACCAGCCAACCGGCCAGTGCCAGCAGCACCGAACCGGGAGCAACCAGACTTCGACGCAGATTGTCGGTCAGCTTCCAGCGGTCGATCCCCGAGATGGCGTTGAGAACCCGGCCACCGCGGGCATCGGGCACCGTCTGTCTCAGCCAGGGCAGGAGCTGCCAGTCGCCCCTGATCCAGCGATGCATGCGTCGGGCAAACTCGGAATAGCTTGATGGGAAACCTTCGTAGAGGACGATGTCCGTCGCCAGTGCGGCGCGGCCGTGGGCGCCTTCGAACAGATCGTGACTGAGGATGCAGTTCTCCGGCACCCGGCCGTCCACGCTGGCGTGGAAAGCCCGCAGGTCGTAGATGCCTTTGCCGACGAAAATGCCAGCCCCAAACAGATCCTGATAAACGTCCGATACCGCCTGACTGTAAATGTCGATCGCCGTGTCACCGGTGAACAAGCGAGCGAAGATGGTTCGCGACCCGCTCTGCGGAGAGATCTCGACCCGCGGCTGGATGACCGAGTAGCCAGCCACGACCCGGCCGGTAGTCGAATCGATCCGCGCATGGTTGAGTGGATGGGCGAGCGCGCCCACCAGCCGCGCGACTGAACCCGAAGGCAGCATCGTGTCCGCATCGACGGTGATCACAAAGCGCACGCTGCTAAGCGCCCCGCGGTACCCGACATGACTCGAAAAAGGGGTGGCATCACCTTCGAGCAGGAAGCGGTTGAATTGTTCGAGCTTGCCTCGTTTGCGCTCCCACGCCATCCAGCAGCCTTGCGCGGAATTCTCGATCCGGGGCCGGAGCAGCAGATGAAAGGGGCCGCACCCCTCGGTCCCGTGACGGCGATTGAGATCGCCTATTCCCTGCTCCAGCGCCCGGACGACATCTCCATCTCCCGCCGCGTGCTCTTCCTGAGCATCCGCCAGATCGGCGAGCAGCACAAGCTGAAGCATCGTATCCCTGTTGGCGAGCCAGTGCGTCTCGAGCTGCCCCACCAGGCGCACCGCTTCGTTTGCGTCGCCCACCACGACAGGGACGGCGATGATTGTGGGTGAATCGGGCGGCAGCCCGTCACTGCAGTCCAGTTTGGGAAGAACCCGTGGGGGCAGGAGTTGGGTGACCGTCCAGTTGACCGCCGCGGTCGCAAGCACCGAAGCGGGAATCTGCGTGAGTATCAGGCCAGCAAGCCAGCCGAGCGGCCCTGCGCCAACCGCGTATAGGTAGAGTGCGGGAAGAATTAAGGCGCAGACGCCGGCCAAACCCATTGCCGATGCGTAAAACAGCCCCGGCCGAGCGAGGATGAACTGGCGAAGCCGCCGATCAGGCGGAAGGCGCGCGACAAATGCTCGCTCGACGTCCTTGCGTCCCTTGCCAATCAGCCAATAGCCGACGTGCCGACCAGCGCCGAACGCGTCGCCTGACTCGGATTTCAAGACCACGTAGGCCGCGACGCCGCCTTCGGTATTGCCGCTGTCGCGAGCGATTTCCTCGACGGCGCGGCGGTATTGATCGCGTGTCTCGAAATCCATCCGTGCGTAGAAGCGGGCTGGGTCCTCGGTCAGCTTTTTCTCGACCAGGCTGGTTTGGTCGAAGAATTCCTCCCACGGTATGGCGGCGATCACTCCCAGATTGGCCACAGCGCGCGCTACACGCTCGGTGGCATCGAGCGAATGCGGATTCCTGGCACATTCCGAGAGCTCGACGGGGATGCCAATTCTGCCCTCGAGTAGCGGCGTCAGCGCCGCGACGAGGGTCTCAACACAGGCGATGCGAAGCATGGTGGGGAAGGCCCACAACTCGGCGATCGTCAGCGGCGCACCGCGCTGATAGTCTTTTATGAAGATGACGGCGCTCGATAGCGAAATCTGCATCTTCGTGGCGCTAAGCAACTCGTGGGCAACGATGAAGATGCGCGGACAGGCCTCTCTCGCGTCTGAAAGCGCGGGCAACCTTGAGTAGAAGGCCGGCGGCAGGTCCGTCTTGATTTGCCGCAACGCCCGATGGACTTGGTAGTCATTATCAAGCAGCCATTCGGCCGCCTTTCCCGCCTGGGCGGGCGGATCGATACAGGCGAGGCGAGCTTCCTGCAGCCAGTCGGCGATCAGCGGGAGCTCGGCCCAGACACCGATTGGTCGCGCCGTGCCGCGCAGGCTCTCGTGGTGCTCACCGAGGTGCCTGGCAGTTGAACTCAGGCGTGACTCCAGTTCCGCGTCGGCGGTCATCAGACGACCGGTACGCCGATCTCGTTCTTTACCTCCGGTCCGCTCTCTCGAAATCGGCAAACCAGGTTCGGGCGCACCAGCAGAAGGGGAACCAGGGCATGCGCCGCCAGATATTCCGCGACGCTTCCGCATGCGACGTCGCTGAGACCTGTCCTACCATGCGAGGAGAGTACAACTAGGTCCGCGTGCTGTTCGGCGATCATTTGACGCAGCAAGGTGCGTGGATCGCCTGGCCCCGCGATTAGAATTCGCGCGGAATACCCGCTGCTGGCAAGCTTCGCGCGCAGCGAATCGAGGTGGCCTCGTGCGTTGCGTTCGTTGTGCGCATCGATTTTCCCGCGCAGCTCTCGCAATTGGGGCGCGCGTCCTTCGTCGACGATCTGCAGGCGGGGGACGACATGGGCAAGCAGAAGCTCGGCGTCATGCGTTCGTGCGATGCGCGCAGCCACCGGAAGGACACTTTCAGATCGCGCGGAGCCGTCGATCGGCACGAGAATGCGTCGGTAGCGAACCGGCGACGGCGATGGTTGATCCGACGCGGAAACCAGCAGCAACGACGCGTTGCCTTGTTCAAGCAGGCGTTGTGCTGTCGATCCGAGGCTTGGCCGCGTGGTAGATGCGCGGCGAGCGAGAGCGAGTACTGAGGCGCCGTTCTCACGTCCCCAGATCGAAATTTCGTCGGCCGCCCGTCCCGCCAGCAGCACACTCGCGCAACTGCCGTCGGCTTGGATGGGGTCCGCTAGCTCGGCCAGGCGTTTGCGATGTCGATCACAGCGCAGCTTCCATTCGATGGGGTCGGCCGGCGAGCGCAGTTGAGGAGGCTCAATAACCCGCCCCAAGGTGACGTCGAGGCCAAGAGCACCTCCCACCGCCATGGCGTGAGGCAAGACCGCGGCGCCTCCCGAGCTTTCGTCCACGCAGGCAAGCAAACGCGGCTGAATTGACGATGCGAGATAGGCTCCGGGCGCGGCCGCGTGCCGCTGCTTCGAGAAGAATAGGGGACTCGCAGAGCGTGTTTCAGCGCTCCACGACCTGGCCTGTACCATCTTTACCTCCTTCTAACCGAGCCTCCAGTCGACACCTACATGGAGACAATCAGGCCACCGCCGGTATCCGGAATTTCCCGGAGCGAAAGACGCACGTCTGCTCTCCGCTGCGTCGCTCCATCAATCGCTCACGAAACGGACGCATCATCGTGCGCATGCGTCCACCGCCGAGAACGGCGTCCCCTCGGGAGTATTACGAATAGGGCGCGTGCGCAGGGCGCGCGAGAACGGGCCACTTCCGAACGGTTCTTGGGCTTCCGAATGCCCTCGTGGATCGTCGGCCCTGCGAGTGGGAGGCCAGAGAGCAACTATGAGGAGCGAGTGCATCTTGGTCGCGACAGACCTGAGGGCGCGAAGTGACCGGGCGATCGATCGCGCCATTCAGCTCGGACACCAGTTCGATCTTCCGGTTACGGTGCTTCACGTAGCGGAGCGCGAGCAGGACTGCGACGTTCGAATGGACTTGCAGAGCGCAGTCCGCCTCGTCCTGCCAACGCCTGATGACGATGTGGGAATCCTTACGCTCACCGGCCCTGTTCCGCGAACTATCGCAGAGACTGCAAGCGATCAAAATGCGGTGCTTCTTGTTACTGGGGTGGCGAGGCTCAACTCATTGAGCGACTACATCCTCGGCACAGCGGTGGACAAGATCATCCGTTACTCCAAGGTCCCCGTGCTGGTCGTCAAGCATCGGCCTCACAGAGCATACGGACGGATCGTGTGCGCGGTGGATTTCTCCCCACACTCTGGCGGTGCACTTTGCGCGGCGTTGCGCCTGTTTCCCCAAGCCGAACTGATCGCGCTTCACGCCTATCACGTTCCTTACGAGTCCTGGCAGAAGGATGCATACGTGCGGGAAGAAACCGAGCGAGACGCGCGGAAGAACTTCGAGGGTTTTATCGCTAATCTTCCTGTCGCTGACGGTGATCGCGAGCGCATCAAGACGCACCTCGAATACGGCGGCGTCGGAGAGGTCCTTCAAAACGAGATCGCTCGTGTCGATCCCGATCTGGTCGTGTTCGGCACGCATGGCATGGGAGGTTTCCGCCAGGCGACGCTCGGCAGCATTGCCTCGTCGTTGCTCCAGTGCACAGTTCCGGACGCCCTGATCGTTCCCCGAGGGGAGTGAAGCCGATGTACCAAGGTTCATTGGTGCCGGTGGATGTGAATGATCCGAGAAACGCGGACGCGGCCCCGACCCGCGAATTCTTGCAATCCCCAACGATCTTCGCCCGCTACATGCCGGAGGGGCCCCACGCCCTTCATCGAACACCGCCCCAGGAGGGGCTGGCGCAGAAGAGGGGCCGGGGGCTCGCGGGTACTCGGTTGTTTGAGCGGCAGAGACACCGCCGAGACGAGCGACCAGTCCCCGGCCGAAGCGTAGGGGAGCCGGTCCTCTCCTTCGCCAGTCACTCGGGTCACCGGGCAACGAATTCTTCCAGGTTCGCGCGGACTGCCTAGAATGCAGTGGTCCAATTGGAGCATCAATCGAGGGAGCGGAACCTTGGCATCGACCGAAGACCTCACCTTCAGGGGGTCAGAGCTCAGCAAAGTTTACCGTATGGGCGAAACCGAGGTTCAGGCGCTTAGGGGCGTCGATCTGGCCGTCCAAGGGGGTGAGATGCTCGTCTTTCTGGGCCCCTCCGGAAGCGGAAAGTCTACCCTGCTCAACATCGTCGGCGGCCTCGACCGTCCCACCGCCGGCTCACTCTACTATCGCGACATCGAACTGACCGGATTGAGTGAATGGGAACTGACCCGCTATAGAAGGAGGCACGTCGGCTTCATCTTTCAATTCTACAACCTTATCCCGAGCCTGACGGCCGAGGAGAACGTCCGCCTCGTCACCGACGTCGCCGAAGACCCGATGCCGGCCGCGGCCGCGCTCGAACTGGTCGGACTTGCCGACCGACGTCAACACTATCCCGCACAGCTTTCCGGCGGCGAGCAGCAGCGCGTGGCGGTGGCGCGCGCCATCGCCAAGCAGCCGGGAGTGCTGCTGTGCGACGAGCCCACCGGAGCACTCGACAGCGCTACTGGTGTTCGGGTGCTGGAAACACTGGCGAGGGCGAATGGCGAACTTGGCACCACGGTGCTGATCATCACCCACAACGCGGGCATCGCGGCGATGGCCGACCGGGTGCTGCACTTCCTCGACGGTCGCATCGCACGCGAAGAACTTAACGTCGCGCCGGTCGATCCTGCAGCAATCCAATGGTGAACACGCTCGACCGCAAGCTGCTGCGCGACTTGTGGCGGATGCGCGGGCAGGCGTTGGCGATCGCCCTCGTGCTCGCCGCGGCGAGCGCGACGTTCGTGCTGTCGACCGGAGTGCACGGTTCGCTCACCGAGACCCGGGACGCCTATTACGCGCGCAACAACTTTGCCCAGGTGTTCGCCGAGATGACGCGGGCGCCGCGCAGCGTCGTCGCGCGCGTAGCGGAAATTCCGGGCATTCAGCGGGTGGAGGGCTCGATCCTGCAGTACGCGACGCTCGACTTCCCCGAACGGACCGAGCCGGTGCGGGCGCTGATCGCCTCGGTTGACGAGCGTGGAAGGAGCACGCTCAATCGAATTACCCTGCGCACCGGCCGGTTGCCGCGCGAGGGTGAAGCCGGCGAGGTCGTAGTGGACGAGGCCTTTGCAACCGCCAACGCGCTCGGACTTGGCAACAGCGTGGATGCGCTGATCTATGGCACTCGTCAGCGGCTGACGATCGTCGGCATCGGCCTTGCGCCCAATTACATCTATGCCCTCGCACCCGGCGATCTGATCCCTGACAATACCCGCTTCGGGATCTTCTGGATGGGCCAGGCGGCGCTCGAGGCGGCGACCGATCGAACCGAAGCGATTAACGCGCTGGCGATCAACTTGATCCGCGGGGCATCCGAAACCGATGTGATCCGCCAAATTGACACCATTCTTGCCCCCTACGGCGGGACTGGCGCCTATGGCCGCGAGGACCACTTGAGTCACGCCTTCCTCGATAACGAGCTGATGCAGCTCGCGGCGATGACCAAGGTGATCCCACCGGTCTTCCTCGTGGTCGCGACGTTCCTGGTCTACATCGTACTGGGGCGAATGATCCGCACCGAACGGACGCAGATCGGGCTGCTCAAGGCATTCGGCTACACCAACCTGGCGGTCGGCTGGCACTACCTGAAGTTCGCACTCGCAATCGCCTTGCTCGCGACGTTGCTCGGCACCCTGGGCGGGGTATGGATGGGACGCGCCATGACCGAGCTCTATGCTGAGTACTATCGCTTCCCCTTCCTCAACTATCGCATCTCACCGCCGGTATTCCTCGGCGCGGCCGCGCTGTCGCTGGGAGCCGCAGCACTCGGGGCAATCGGTGGCATGCGTAAAGCCGTGAGCCTGAGCCCGGCCGTAGCCATGGCGCCGCCGCCGCCGCCGAATTACCGCGCCAGCGCCGTGGAGCGGCTCGGGCAAAAGGCGGGCTTCACCACCATCGGCCACATGATTGTTCGCCATATCGCCCGCTGGCCGGGGCGCTCAGCTGTAACCATATTCGGAGTGGCGCTGTCGGCTGGGCTGCTGTTCGCGACCCTCCAGTTTCTGGACTCCAGCCGAACGATGATCGATTCGTTTTTCCTGCGCGGTCAGAAGCAGGATCTTACCGTAACTTTCATAGAGCCGCGCAACGAAGACGCGCTCTACGCGCTGCGCCAGCTCCCCGGCGTGCTGCAGGTAGAGGCGACTCGCGCGCTCCCGGTGAAGATGAGCAACGGCAACCTAGTCGAACGCACCGCACTCGAGAGCACCGCCCCGGACTCGCAGCTGACTGCGCGCATCGATTCCGACGGCAGCGAAATCGAACTGCCGCCAGCGGGACTGATGCTGAGCCGTCAGCTCGCCGACCAGCTGCAGGTCAGGGCGGGTGACCGGGTGCATGTCGAGCTGCTCGGCGGCCGCAGGACCGAAGCCCTGCTGCCGGTCGCGCGTATCGTCGACGAATTCATCGGGGCCCGCGCGTATGCGACGAACGCCACGCTGGAATCACTGGCGCGCGACGGCGCCCCGGTCGGAGCAGCACTGATGCGCGCCGACCCGGCGATGCTCGATACCGTGCTGGAGAAGCTCAAGGGGATGCCGGTCGTGCTTGGTGTCACCGAACGCGACGCGTCGGTCCGGCTGTTCGAGCAGATGATCACCGACAACCTCTACACCATGCTGTTCTTCTACATCTCCTTCGCCGCGGCGATCGCGGTAGGCGTGGTCTATAACAGCGCGCGCATCCTTTTCGCCGAGCGCGAGCACGAGCTGGCGACGTTGCGCGTACTTGGGTTCCATCGGATCGAGGTTGGCACGGTGCTCCTCGGTGAGCTGACGCTGCTGATCGCCGCCTCGGTCATTCCCGGATGCCTGATCGGCTACTGGATGGCACAACTGATGACCGAGATGTTCAGCTCCGATCTGTTCCGCCTGCCGTTCGCGCCGTCGCGCGCGTCGTACGGCTGGGCGGTGGTTATCGTGATGCTGGCCGCCATGGCGACGGCGTTTCTGGTGGCGCTGCGAGTTTTGCGGCTAGACATGGTCGAAGTGCTGAAGGCGCGCGACTGATGTGGGACCTGATCAAGCGCTGGCGCTGGGCCATCCTGGCATTTGCGCTGCTGGTGATGGGGCTCGCCTACGCCTTCTGGCCGACGGCAACAGCGGTCGATACCGCCGTGGTCACGCGCGGTCCTATGGCGGTCGGCGTGACCGATGATGGGGTGACGCGGGCACAGGAGTACTACGTCGTTTCGGCGCCGGTGACGGGTTACCTCTCGCGGATCGAGTTGGAGCCCGGGGATCCGGTGGGTCGCGGCGCGCTGATCGCATGGATGACGGGCCGACCGTCGACGCCCCTCGATCCGCGCACGGAGCAGGAGTTGCGCGGTGCGTTGGCCGCCGCGCAGGCTGCTGCGTCCGGAGCGGAGGCATCGGTGACGCAAGCGCAGCGTGACCTTGCCCGCGCCGAAGAGTTGGCGGGACGCGGCTTTCTACCCCGCGCCCAGCTCGAAGCCGCCCGCACGCGGGTGGCCACTGGCCAGTCCATCCTCGCACAGAGCCGCGCCGAGGCGGCGCGCATCCGCGCCCAGATGGGCCAGCCGCCAGGTCCGGCGGAAGCTCGGGTGCCAGTGCGCGCGCCGGCTGGCGGGGCGGTGCTGTCGGTGGTGAAGGAGAGCGAAGGGGTCATTCTTGAGGGAACCGAGCTGATGACGATCGGCGATCCGAACGCGATCGAGGCGGTGGTCGACCTGCTCTCGCGCGAAGCGGTCCGGGTACGGGCTGGCATGCGTGTGGAGATCACCCAGTGGGGGGGAGCGCAGCCACTCGTCGGGACGGTCGAGCGCGTCGAGCCGTTCGGCCGGCTGAAGATCTCCGCGCTCGGCATCGAGGAGCAGCGGGTCAATGTAATCATCGGCTTCGAGGGCCCCGCTGCCCGCGAAGCCGCGCAACTCGGGCACGGCTATCAGATCGACGCCACGATCATCCTGTGGACCGCCGACAACGCCCTGCGCGTGCCCATCGGAGCGTTATTTCGCGGGGCAGGCGGGGGCTGGCACGTGTTCGCGAAAGTGGATGGGCGCGCCCGGGAAAGGTCGGTGAGACTGGGACATCTCAACGACGAATTCGCGGAAGTCTTAGGTGGCCTCCAGGCCGGCGAGAAGGTCGTGGCCAACCCTGCCAATTCGCTCACCGATGGGGCAAGAGTTCGCGAGAGATGAAGGAACTCTGCTCGGTCCAGCACGAAATTCGTCTCAAGTGGACGTGCTCGATACAGGGCGCAAGTGCGGTTCTTGGCTTCTTCACGCACCTTGGCTGATCAACAGAACCGCAAATCCGCCGAGCACGGCGTAGCCCACGCAAATGGGGATCGTGAGCTTTAACAAGGCGGCTTCCCGTTCGATCAGACCCACCGTCGCCGCGCCCGCGATAATGTTGTGCGGAGCGACGATATTACCGATCGCTGCACCGAATCCCTGCCCTGCGAGCGCTGCTGTCGGGGTAAGTCCCTCGGCCGATGACACCGTCACGTGGAGGTCTGTAAACAGGATGTTCGAGGCGGTCGCCGATCCTGTCACGAAAGGGCCGACGGCGCCGACGATGGGCGAAACAGCAGGCCAGTAGGCTCCTGCCGCCGTGGCGGCGGAGATCGACAGAACTTCGATCATCCCGCTGTGCACCATTAGGCGAGCCAGCAGGAGGACCGACACGAGGGCGAACGCCGTTATGGCGATCGCAAGGCACGCACCCGCGCTCCAAAGACCCGCTGTCGCCGCTGTGACCCGCAGCCCTACGAGCAGCACCACGAAGAAGAGGAGCGGGAGCACCGCCAGAAGCGGCTCCATCGCTCAGACCAGTTTCTCTATCGACACGCGATGCAAAGGCTCTCCCGTGGCCTCGAAGCTGGTGAGATTGGCGATGGTGGTATCCGCGATCGCCGTCAGCGCCTCACGGGTGAAGAATGCCTGGTGACCTGTAATGAGCACGTTCGGGAACGTGAGAAGCCGCGCGAACACGTCATCCTGCAGCATCTGGTCAGAGAGGTTCTCGAAAAACAGGTCGCCTTCTTCCTCGTATACATCGAGGCCTACGGAACCGATCTTGCCTGATTTGAGACCTGCGATGAGGGCCTTCGCGTCCACGACGGCTCCGCGGCTGGTGTTGATCAGCATCGCCTCCGGCTTCATCCGCCGGATGGCATCGCCATCGATCAGGTGATGGGTCGCCGGGGTCAGCGGGCAATGAAGTGTAAGGATGTCCGATTTGGCTAGCAGCTCGGGAATATCGGTATACCGCACCCTCATATCCTCAACCGCAGGGTCGGGCTCAGGATCGAATGCAAGCACGTCACAGTCGAACCCTCGCATGATCCGCGCAACCCACTGCCCGATCCTGCCGGTGCCGACGATCCCCACTGTGCGGCCGCGAAGGTCGAACCCTAGCAGCCCGTCGAGCGCGAAGTTGCCCTCACGCACACGTGCGTAGGCCTTGTGGGTCTTGCGGTTGAGCGCGAGGATCAGAGCGACGGTGTGCTCGGCCACGGCATTGGGAGAATAGGCAGGGACGCGGGCAATTGCGATGCCCAGTTCGTGCGCGGCGTGCAGATCGACGTGGTTGAAACCCGCGCTGCGCAATGCGACGAGCTCTATTCCCCGGGTGGCGAGGCTTTCCAGCACCGGCCGATCGAGGTGGTCGTTGACGAAGGGGCAAACGGCCTCACGACCCGCGGCGAGCGAGGCAGTCTCGAGACTCAACCGGGCCTCCAGAAAGGTTAGCCTGTGCTTGCCATCCGCACGGACATTCGCGGCCTCGATGAATTCACGATCATAAGGTTTCGCGCTGAAGATGGACACATGCATCGGCTTCCCCTTGAAGTGCCCGTTCTCCTTGCAGGGCATCGGCGAGCGGCACCTTTCGTCGATAGGTTTCTGGGCCGGCGAACTCAGCGCTGCGGGTCTTTGCCTCAACGAGCCGGTGGGCTGCCCCGTCTCCCCGCTGGTGGAGAGCATTCCTGGTGGAACCCCCGACGATCTGGAGGCCAGACTCCGCTTCGCCCGACACGGGCACTCTGCCCAAGTGGTCATATTTTCCGTCAGCCGTCGGAATTGCTGCGGGCTCGAGGATCTCCGGCACGCTCATACGTCAGGCTGGCAGCGGGAGCACTTGTCCGACAACCGCTCCGCCGTCGATCACGAACTCGCTGCCCGTCGAATAGGTCGCCTCGGTAACCAGAAAGCGCACCATCCTGGCGACTTCGTCCGCTTCGCCAAAGCGGGCGATCGGCTGCGCCGCGGCGACTTCGTCCGACAGGTCTTCGGTCATCGGGGTCCTGATCGGTCCGGGGTGCAGCGACACCACTCGGATGTTGTATTGAGCGAGGTCGAGCGCCGCGGCTTTGGTTAGTCCGCGCATGCCCCACTTGCTGGACACATAGGCCGCGAGCCCGGCGTAACCTTGCAGGCCGGCGGTCGAGGAGGTGTTCACGATCACACCCTCGCCTGCCCTTCGAAGCGCCGGGACGACGGCTTGAATTCCCAGAAAGGCCCCAATCAGATTGACGTCGACTACGCGCCGGAATTCATTCGGGCTACATTCGTGAACGCCGCCGAAGCTGAGGATGCCGGCGTTGTTGAACAGCGCGTTCACCGACCCGAACGCGCTCTCCGCATCGGCCACCGCTGCTTGCCAATCCTCCGATCGGGTCACATCGAGCGAGTGATAGCGTGCCGTGGGACCGAGTTCGGCGGCGAGTTGCTTGCCCTCCTCATCCTGGACGTCGGCGATGAGTACCCTGGCTCCGCCGGCGGCCAGCAACCGCGCTGTCGCTGCGCCGATGCCGCGGGCTCCCCCCGTCACGACGATGCGCAATCCATCTGTTGAAAGGCCGTTCACCAATCACTCCTCGTCTTCAGACCGGGCCGCGCTGGTCGTTCGACCGTGTGGGAAGGCTAGACGGGCCGGACCGGTGGGTTCCATCGGGAAATGTACTGAAGTGGCTCGGCGCTGCGCCAGAGAGGGCGTTCCTCTCAGGATCCAAGGCCCAGTCTGATCTGCTTCTCGATTTCGATTATTGCAAAGAACACCGCGCCGATGCCGACCACGAGCAGCCCGTCTGCGAACGACACGGGGTGAGTGCCCAGGACTGACTGCAGCGGGCCAGCATAGGTGACGGCAAACTGCGCCGCTGTCACTGCAATGACCGTAATCCAAACGACTTTCGTCCCGCGGGCCGCAGCCCAGGTAAGCGAAGTGCCGTGGATGTTGCGGATGAAAAAGAGGTGGAAGATTTCGAGCACCACCAGCGTGTTGATTGCCAGTGTCTGGGCCAGCGCCAAGGGGTAGCCACGGTCTATGGCGTAGGAAAAGATGCCGAACACGGCCGCCAGGAAGAGGCCCGAAACGAGCACGATGTGCCAGACGAGCGCGCCCGACAGGATCGGCGCGTCGCGCGAGCGCGGCGGTCGCGCCATAGTGCCAGTTTCCGTAGGCTCGAAAGCCAACGCGAGGCCCAACGTTATCCCGGTGATGAGGTTGATCCAGAGTATCTGCACCGCCGTAATTGGCAAGGCGAGGCCCAGGAGCAGCGCCAGCACGATAATCATGGACTCGCCCGCATTGGTGGGAAGAGTCCAGCTGATAACCTTCTTGAGGTTGTCGAACACCGTGCGACCTTCCCGTATGGCCGCCGCAATGGAGGCGAAGTTGTCGTCGGCGAGCACAAGGTCGGCGGCTTCCTTGGCTGCCTCGGAGCCTTTGAGGCCCATCGCAATCCCGGCATCGGCACGTTTCAAAGCGGGTGCATCGTTCACGCCGTCGCCGGTCATAGCGACCGAGTGGCCGCCGGCCTGGAGCGCGCTGACGAGCCGCAGTTTGTGCTCCGGGCTGGTGCGCGCGAAGACATCGGTTGCCTCCGCCTCGAGCGCGAGCTGAGCATCGTCCAATCCGTCAAGATCGGCACCGGTCAATACGGTGTCCGGATTGCGCAGGCCGATCTGCCTGGCGATCGCGACCGCGGTGCCGGCATGGTCTCCCGTGATCATCTTCACACCGATGCCGGCAGCAAGACACTCGGCGACAGCGGCAACGGCTTCGGGTCGCGGTGGATCGATCAGACCAACGAGGCCCAGAAACGTGAGATGGCCCTCGAGGGTTGTCCGATCGATGCGCTGTCCGGCACCCTTCAACTCGGCTAACGCAAGCACGCGCTGACCACATGCAGCCATCTCGTGGGCGCGGCCGTGCCATGCTTCAAGGTCCACGTCCGCGCACATCGTCAGCACCCGCTCGGGTGCCCCTTTAACGTGAATGATCGAGCCGGCCGCCCCCTCGCTCAGCACTGCCATGAATCGGTCGCGCGAATCAAAAGGGATGACGTCGAGCCGCCGCCAGCCGGCGCCGGGATCGTCCGCTACCTTGTGAGCAAAGGTTAGCAGAGCCCCTTCCATCGGATCGCCCTCGACCAGCCAGGCACCGTCACGGCGGCGCAACGCTGCATCATTGCAGAGCGCCGCGGCCAGTCCCAGCGCCTGAAGCTCACCTGGCGGCGTAACTGCGCCGTTCGGATCATAGCCCTCCCCCGTCACCGCAAATCTAGCCGCCGGTGTTTCGACGGTCGTCGCCATCATCTCGTTGCGGGTGAGCGTGCCGGTCTTATCAGTGCAGATCACTGAAACCGAACCGATCGCCTCGATGGCGGGAAGCCGACGAACGATAGCGTTGCGCCGCGCCATCGCCTGAACGCCTATGGCGAGTGCAATTGTCATGACCGCGGGAAGGCCTTCGGGGATCGCTGCCACCGCCACGCCCACCACGACCATAAAAAAGGCGGCGAAGTCCTGATGCGCGACAAAATAGCCGTAGGTCAGAAGCAGCCCCGCAAACAGCACGATCAGCATTGACAGCCAGCGCGCAAAACGGTCCAGCTGCTGCACCAGCGGGGTCGTCAGCATCTCGACTTCGGCGAGGAGGCCCCCGATCCGGCCGATCTCCGTCGCTGATCCGGTGGCCACCACCAAGCCCTGCGCACATCCTTGCGTGACGAGCGTACCGGACCACGCCATCGAGCAGCGATCACCCAAGGGTGCTTCGGGGGCGACCGGATCGACGCATTTTTCTACCGGCACAGATTCGCCGGTGAGGATCGCTTCCTGGGCTGCAAGGCTGCGGGCATCGATCAGCCGAAGGTCGGCAGGAACCTTGTCTCCCGCCTCAAGAAGGACGATGTCCCCCGGAACCAGATCCGCGGCGTCGCAGGTTGTGCGCACGCCATCGCGCAGCACAGCCGCGCGCAGCGCCAGCATTCCGCGGATTGCGGCCATGGCAGCTGCTGCCTTGCCTTCCTGTACGAAGCCGATTGCCGCGTTGGCGACGACAACGGCCAGGATGACGCCGGTGTCTACCCAGTGGCCGAGCGTTGCTGTCACGACAGCAGCGCCCAGTAGTACATAGATCAGGACGTTGTTGAAGTGCCTGAGAAAGCGAACGATCGGGCTGCTCGACCGGCTTTGCGGGAGGCTGTTCGCGCCGTGGATTGCCAGCCGCCGAGCTGCTTCTGCCGAACTCAGTCCGGCGGTGGTCGTCTCGAGTTCTGCAAGACACTCGAGTGGCGAACGGCTGTGGCAGTTGCCTGCGATCATGATCGGCGTTTCGTCCAACAGAAGTGACTAGCGCTTTGCCCGGCGGCAGCCCCCGCGGCGATCCGTACATAACCGGAACTGCTCGTCCGGCGCGCCGGCCGCTCGAGCTCAGGCGTTCTCCGGACATATCCCGAGTTACAACTGCCTGAGGCTTGGCCACATCCTTCGTTGAACACGAAAGGAACCGAACATGCGCTCGATCCTGCTGCATATCGCCGACGATGATGGCCTCGATGCCCGCACCCAAGTCGCGCTCGACCTCGGGCGGGCGTTCGACGGACACCTCGCCTGCCTGCAGGCGGTGCCCTTCGAATACGGCGTTCCCGGCGACATCTACGGGAGCATGGTCGCTGACCTCGTGCCGATGCTGCGAGAAGCAGCCCAGAAGCTGCGCCATCAGTGCGAGCGCCGGCTCACTCCGGAGGACGTAGTGTGGAGCTGGACTTACAAGGATGGCCGGGCGCTCGAGCACATGCTCCGCGCGAGCGCCCTTAGCGATATCGTCGTCGTGGGCAGCCACGAGCCGCTTAGCAAGTCACCGTCCGTGCTCGCTCGCGAGCTGGCCACTCGGATGAGAACCCCCATGCTACTGGTGCCGGAGCACGTCAAAGGCCTCGACTGCACCGGTACAGCCGTCGTCGCCTGGAACGGTTCGGCGGAAGCATCGCGGGCATTGAAGGCCGCGGTTCCGCTTCTCGGCAAAGCTCGATCGGTCGTGCTCGCCAGCGTACTCGGCGAAGATCGCAAGTTCGATCTGCCCGCAGTCGAGGGTGCCGAATACCTCTCGCGCCATGGCATCTCCTGCGAAATGGTCGAGTTTCATCTCGACCACGGAGATATCGCGGAGATTCTCGCCGATGCCGCCGCGCGGCGCGGGGCGGCCTATCTGGTGATGGGTGCCTATGGCCGTTCGCGGTTGGCCGAGAGAGTGCTCGGCGGGGTGACGCGGGACCTGTTCGCCGCCCCCCCGCTGCCTGTCCTCGCTTGCCACTGAGCGTTGCCGGGACCGAAACCGTCAAGCACGCCGTCATCGTCTGCAACCCCACGCTCCGGATATCTACGACGATATCGCGCGGCTGGCCTATGCGACAGTCGGTTTCGAAAGGAGCCACTCGATGATTTCCACCTCGCTCGATCGGATCGATCGGTGAGCAGCCCGGACCACAGAACGCGCTCGGGCAAATGAAGCTCGACATGTCCAATCCGTTCAGGGTCTATCTGCACGACACGCCCAACAAGGACCTTTTCGACGAGGATCCGGGGACATTCAGCCACGGCTGCATACGGACCGACAATCCCTTCGATCTCGCCGCCAGTCTGCTTGCCCCGTCTGGCTGGAATCGCGCGAAGATCGACAGCATCGTCGCGACCCGTCGGACGCGGCAAGTGCCGCTGGAAACGCCGATACCGATTTACATTGTCTACCGCACGGCAGTCGCCGACCCGGTGACCGGGGTGCGGTACCTGAGCGACCCCTGCAATCTGGATGCGGCAACGGCCGCGCAGATGAAGATCCGGCGGTAAGCGGAATGCCCATCAAGACCCAGCGGGAAGAGCGCATGCTGTGTGCGATGCAGCTGGATGAGCCCGGCGAACCGCTCCGGATGGTGAGGCGGCCTCTTCCGGACCCTGGCCGAGGCGAGATCCGTGTCGCGATTTCGGCATGCGGAGTGTGCCGGACCGATCTGCACGTTGCGGACGGCGACATCCACGGCATGCTGCCCATCGTGCCCGGCCACGAGATCGTCGGCCGCATAGAGGCGCTCGGGCATGGTGTCGCCGGGCTCGACATTGGCCAGCGGGTTGGCGTCCCCTGGCTCGGCCACAGCTGCGGCGAATGCCGCTACTGCGGTTCCGGACGCGAAAATCTTTGCGATGCGCCCTTGTTCACGGGGTTCACGCGGGATGGCGGGTTCGCCACCCATTGCATTGCCGATACGCGCTTTTGCTTCCTCCTCCCGGAGGGTCTAGACGATGCCCATGCGGCGCCGCTGCTGTGCGCAGGACTGATCGGCTACCGTGCCTATCGGCTCGCCGGCGACGCTCCCGTTTTGGGCCTTTATGGTTTTGGGGCGGCAGCCCATATTCTCGCACAGCTCGCAGCCTGGCAGGGACGCAAGGTGTTTGCTTTCACCCGCGAAGGGGACGCCGCTGGCCAGCGATTTGCACGCGAACTGGGTTGCAGCTGGGCCGGACCATCCTCAGCCGCCCCACCTGAACCAATGGATGCCGCAATCATTTTCGCGCCGATCGGCGGTCTGGTTCCGATCGCGCTCAAGTCGGTCCGGAAGGGCGGACGGGTTGTCTGCGCGGGTATCCATATGTCGGACATTCCCGCCTTTCCCTATGCCGATTTGTGGCAGGAGCGCTCGATTCTGTCGGTCGCCAACCTGACGCGACAGGACGGAATCGAGTTTCTCGAGCTGGCGCCGCAAGTGCCGATCCGCACTCGGGTAACAACCATGCCGCTGGAGCAGGCCAACGTGGCGCTGGCCCGCCTGCGGGCCGGAGGGATCGAGGGTGCAATTGTGCTGGTGCCGCGCTGCTAGACGGCCGAGGAACCTGGAACGGTGTTGGGCACCCCCACTGCATATTTCTCGCGCCATTCCTGTTCCGATCCCATTCCTGCGGCAAACGCTATCCGCAGGGCGTCGGCAAAGTTGGTGACTTCAAGCTTTCCCATGGCATTGGCGCGATAGACCTCGACCGTGCGCGAGCTGATGCCGAGGTCGTAGGCGATCGTCTTGTTGGGATAGCCGCACGCCAGGCCTTCGAGCACCTCCTGCTCGCGCTGGGTCAGCGAAGCAATCTGAGTGATGGCCCATTGCTCGCGCTCGCGCTTTCCCGCCTGGTCGGCAAGCTGCGCAAAGCCGATCTCAAGTGTCTGCAACAGCCGCTCGCGTTCGAACGGTTTCTCGAGGAAGTCGACTGCCCCGGCCTGCATCGCCCGGACCGCCGTCGCGATATCGCCGTGGCCGGTCAGGACAATCACCGGCAGGTTGAAACCGCGTGCCGCCATCTCGGCCTGCACCTGCAATCCGTCGATGCCCGGCATGCGGACATCGAGCAGTACGCAAGCCGGGGCCGTGCGGTCAGCGCCCTTCAGGAAAGACTCGCCATCCGGCCATTTCTCGACACCGAAACCCGCGGTGCGCAGCGCAAAGTCGAGCGAACGCCGAATGGCGTCCTCGTCATCCACCACATGAACCAGTCTGCTGTCCGCCATGGCGCTCCACCCCGTGCGATTGGCTTCCAGGGCATTCTCCCGCAAATCACCGCAGACCTCAAGTCCAGCTCTTCGATCGTCGTGTCGTTTCCAAGCGGCGTTCATGCCGCCAGGACCCCATCACTTGTCAGATCGGCTACACGGAACGGCAGGCGCGTGCCGTCGGGCTCGGTTACGGTGAGGTACTCGCCGGGGCGAAATCGGTGAGATCCGAGATGATAGAGGCTCTCGTCATCCTCCTCGCCAAGGGCATATGAAAAGGCCCATCCCTGGCCCTTGCGAAGCAAATAGCCGGTCTGGTCTGCTTCCCCCGGCCCGGATCGTCTGACCGTGGCGAGCTCAGGATGCCCCGAAAACGCCGCCTCATCGATCAACCCATCCTCGCCGAGCGGCAGCCGCAAGAGGTACTTGTGATTGGCGGAGCTTTCCGGAAAGTCCGGGGTGCGCGCAAGCTCGAGGCGAACTAAATTCCACTGCTGCATGGCTACGAACACTCCCGCTTATTTCCAGGCCACCAGGGTTGGCGCGTCTCAGGGCACTTGGTCATTCGGACATGTACGTAGCGGTTTCCGGTTCGGCCGCTCCGGTTCTTCCGCTTTGCTGTCGTCCTTCGAGAGGCCCACACGCCCCCAATCGATCATGGTGAGCGCAACCAGCCCACCAATCATCAAGAGCTGGACAGCGACGCCGACAGGGCTGGTCAATTCCTCCATGAACGCCTCGCCCACTGTCCGGCTTCGCAATGTCCGAGCCCCCACCGCATAGACCGAGTATGACACCAGCCGGCCCGAGAAGAACGCTGCCGTAAATGCGAGCAGCTTCACCCTGGCCAGCCCTGCGGCTTCGAACAGCTGGGCGGACGGCACGGGCGAGAGCGCGAACAAGCCGAGCGCGATTACACCGGCTCCTCTCCGGCGCTCGAATGCTTCCCGGGCGGCGGCCAGATTGCACTGCATCCTCCCGGGAACCCGGTCCCCCAGCAGGCGAAACGCACAGGCGAGAAAAAAGCGGCCGCAAGCTGCGGCCAGCGCACCCACTAACACCGTGCCAGCAACGGGCAGGTCGGTATTGAACCCGAAGATCACGATGATCGACCAGCTCGGCGGGCCAAAGGCCGGCATCAGGTTCAATGCGAGCACCACGGCGAAGAGGATGAAGTAGTCGTGCAAGCGCTATTCGCCCGTCGATCCGAGCGCCTCCATCTCTTCAAGCCACCTCCGGCGACGATCGGCATCGTCTTCCACCCCGCCGTATATCGTCCGCCCAATTGGTCGAATGCCGACGAACTTGAGGATGTTGCGCTCGAGACTTTTCACGCTGTGAGCGCCGTAGACCAGCTTGTAGAAGAACGCCGGCATGCCCATCGTCACGACCACGCGCGCCGAACGGCCAGCCAGCAGCTTCTTGGGCAAACCGCGCTCTCGGTAATCCAGTGCGAAACCCGGTCGTATCGCCTGCTCGAGGAATGCCTTGAGCAAGGCTGGAACGTCGCCAAGCCACAGCGGATAGATGATCACCAGGTGGTCGGCCCACGTGATCTCGGCCTGCGCGGCCGCAATTTCAGTCGGAGGCTCGCCCGTCGCCCATTCGACCGCGCTGTGTAGGAACGGAATGTCCATTTCCGCAAGCTTCAGACGGCGCACCTGATGGCTTGCGGCTCCTGTTGCATAAGCGTCCGCCAGCGCATGAACGAAACGCGCAGGATCGGGATCGGGGTGACCGTCCACGATCAGGATCTTGCGAGCTGCCATCGAGGGCTCCTTAGAGGGAAAGCAGGCGCCACCGAGGACGGGGGGTGGGGCAATGGGCGGCGCCTGCGAATTTCGGGTTAGGCTCACGACCAATCCGGCGGCATCGGGAAATGTACGGAGGCATCGATGCCTCAATTCTTCGGATATTCGACCCGGGGCTGGATGAGTACGATCACCTCACGCGCCACAGTCGCCTTGTCCTCGCCGGCCGGCGGGGTCCCTCGGCCGAGCCTGATCTCGGCCGTCGCCTCGAAACGCTCAGCTGTTCGCACATCCACTTTGCGCGCGGCCTGATCTGAACCCGGGGCCCGGGGCCCGGTGCCCTGTCCGGTCTGCTTTTGCCCCCGCGGCTCCAAGAATCATGGTATGCCAACACGCGGGTCGAGTTCGGGGGGTGAACTGGTGGAAGTGAACGCGCCTGTGGTACGCGATTGGGCTCAGTCCCTAGGAGGCCGCTACGCCCTCGCAGCTGGCGCAGTCGGTGCGGCCTTTCTCGCACGCCTCGCAGTGGACCCGGTTCTCGGAGAACGGGCACCGTTTATCCTGTTCGTCCTGCCGGTGGTATTCACGGTGCTCGTCAGCGGCCGGGGCCCCGCCATCCTTGCGGGCTTCCTGTCGCTGCTGGCCGGCTTCAGTCTTATCGCAGCCGATCACCGTCTCGAGACTGCGAACCTCATTCAGGCCGCCCTGTTCATCCTTGTCTGCGGAGGCATCGGGTGGCTCGACCAGCGTGAGTCCGCCCAGCGCGAGCTCGCACGAAGAGCGACCAGCCAGTTCGAGCTGCTGGTCGAAGGAGCATCGCAATATGCGATATTTATTGTCGACCCGCAGGGATGCGTCACCAGCTGGAACCGGGGCGCGCAACGAATCCTGGGATGGAGCAGGGAAAAGGTCCTCGGACGGCACTGCTCGATCTTTCTGACGACGCCGGACGCAGAAAAGAAGATGTCGGAGCAGCTCGAGACTGCCAGACGCGACGGGCGGTTTGCGGACGAAGCGTGGCACAGGCGCGCCGACGGATCCGAGTTCGTTGCCGACGTCTCGATTACACCGATGACGGACGACGACGGCGTGCTTCTAGGATTTGCAAAGATCCTCTGCGACGTCACCGCGCGCCGTGCGGAGGAGACTGCGCTCCAACGGCGGGAAGAGCACTTGAAGTCGATCCTCGCGACGGTCCCCGACGCGATGGTCGTCATCGACGAGAAGGGGATCATCCTCTCCTTCAGCAAGGCCGCCGAGCGCCTGTTCGGATTTTCGGAAGCCGAAGTAACCGGCCAGAACGTCAGCTTGCTCATGCCCTCGCCCGATCGTGAGGGGCACGACGGTTATCTCGAACGCTATCTCGAAACCGGCGTCCCGCGCATCATCGGTATCGGCCGGGTCGTCACCGGCCTCCGGGCTGACGGCAGCACCTTCCCTATGGCTCTTTCGGTGGGAGAGGCACAGACAGCCGACCAGCGGCTGTTCACCGGCTTTATTCAGGACCTCACCGAGCGACGCGATTTCGAACACCAGCTCGAGCAACTCCAGTCGGAGCTGATCCACGTATCCCGCCTGAGCGCAATGGGCACGATGGCTTCGACGCTCGCGCACGAACTCAACCAGCCCTTGACCGCCATTTCCAACTTCGGAGAAGCGGCGTCCGCGCTCCTCGAAGGCGAGAATGAGCTAGATAGAGTGATGCTGCGCGAGGTGGTTGGCGAAATGGCCCAGCAGGCGCTGCGCGCCGGACGTGTCGTTCATCGGCTTCGAGAATTCGTTGCCAAGGGAAACTTCGCCAAGTCCGCCGAGGACTTGCCAAAGGTGGTCGAGGAGGCAGCTGCGTTGGCCCTCGTCGGCGCCAAGGAAAAAGGTGTGGTGACGCACTTTTCGTTCGCGCCGGAAGCTACGCCTGTCCTCATAGATCGGGTGCAGATCCAGCAAGTGCTGATCAACCTCATGCGCAATGCGATAGAAGCCATGGACGATATTTCTGCGAAGCGTTTGACCGTTACGACCACGCTCCTCGCACCCGACACGGTGCAAGTGTCAGTCGCCGACAGCGGCCGGGGAATTGCGGCTTCGGTGCGCGAGCATCTGTTTGAAGCCTTCAACACGAGCAAAGCGACCGGAATGGGCCTTGGGCTGTCGATCTGCCGAACCATTGTCGAGGCCCATGGTGGGAGGATCCAGGCTTGCGACGCGGAAAGTGGCGGAACAGATTTCCGATTCACTCTTGTGCGCCCCCCACTTCCGGAAGAACGGCCATGAACGATCGCTCGGTCTACGTCGTGGACGATGAAGAGGGAATCCTCCGTTCGATGGACATGATGCTGCGAGTGATGGGTTATGCAGTCCGTACCTTCGAGTCCGGCCAAGCCTTCATCACGTCACAGCCGAAAATCGAATGTGGTTGCGTCCTGCTCGATTTGCGGATGCCGGAGATGGATGGACTCGAAGTGCAGCGCCGGCTCTCCCGTGGCGGAGCGGACCATTCCGTTGTCATCATGAGCGGACACGGAGATCTCGGCATGGCTGTCACAGCCATGGCGGAAGGGGCCATCGCGTTTCTGGAAAAGCCATTTTCCAGGGGAGCGCTAGAAGAAGTCCTGGAAATTGCGTTCAAGCGGCTGGAGGACCCGCGTGGCTACCGTGCCCATCTTCTGTCGGCGGCCGCGGCTTTGCATGCGCTGGGGGCGGCCGATCAGGAACTGCTCGAGCTGATCCTGCGCGGTCACGACCCGCAAGACGTGGCAGGGCAGATGGGGCTGCCGGTTAACGCTGCTGAAGTGGCGCAGGCGCGCATATTCACTGAACTGGGCGTACAATCGGTGACGGAACTGCTGAGCGTTGCCTATGCCGCAAGGCGCGCCCGGAACCCCCTAGATCATTTACGTAACGAACATCCAAGCCCCATCGACTAGCCTCTGGTGAGCGTACCAAGCACGGACCTCTCCGGACAAAACGATGAATGATTTCAACGCATTGAGGGGCCGCATCTGTCTCGTCGAAGACGACGACGCGGTTCGGCGGAGTTTCCAGCTGCTATTGCAGGCGCGCGGTTATGAAGTGCGGGCCTATCCCTCGGCATTCGGGCTCGCGCACTCGCGCGGAGCGCACTGCTGCGACTGCATCATTGCGGATCTTATGATGCCTCGGACGGGCGCCCTGCAATTGCTCGCAGAGCTGCGCGCTGAGGGATGGGCCGGTAGGTCCATCCTGATCAGCGGTTATCTCGATTTAGGCTGGGAAGCCAAAGCACTGGCCGCGGGATTTAACGCCATCTTGGCAAAACCGATAAGCGAGTTGGTGCTGATCCGCACCGTGGGGGAATTGCTATCCGCGGAGCCTCGGCTCTGACGATCGGAAGGCATGGGCCCGTGCTAATTGCATTTCCCAATGTGCTCGATCGCTCAGTCGACGCACCCGTGTAGAGCGCGGCATCCCGGTCAATGACGATCTGGGGCGACGATCCGTCGACGACTGCTTCGATGCCGTACCCCCATGGCCCGGAGCACCGATCTTGCGCAAGAACAGCACGTCCAGAGGCGTTCGCAACTCCATAGACGTCCGGGACTCAACCACGCGCCGCCAGGACGAGCCTAATGCGCCTCCGAACGCGCCTAGTATTCGGAATGGTACCGAGGCCATCGGAGACGCTTCCGGCCTCCCGGTAATCATTCGCAGTACGGTGGCGCGGCCGGACGGGCGCCAAAGGGGCGGATCGTCGTTCCGTACATTCCCGAATGTTGGCCGCCCCGCCCTTGGCCTAGCTCTTCCTGGGAGTAGACGTCGGGCACCTCCGCCTGGCGCGCTCTTGCCCAAACCGAGGAGCGTCATGATGAACGAACAGACAACACTTCCCACCGAGCGGCGGCGCACGGATGGCGCGGCTCTTGCCCCCTTTCACCGGCTTCGCGATGAAGTCGACCGGTTGTTCGACGATTTTGGGTTCTCGATGCCGACCCGCAGCATCTTTTCCTTTCATCCCCGCGCTGCCGTCATTCCGGCAGTAGAGCTCGCCGAGGTCGATGGCGGCTATGAAGTCAGCGTCGAGCTGCCGGGGCTCGAGGAGAGGAACATCGACATCGAGGTCGAGGACGGCGTTCTCTCCGTTTCGGGCGAGAAACGCGAGGAGAGCGAGAAGAAGGAGGATGGCTACCTGATGAGCGAACGGCGCTATGGCTCGTTCAGCCGCCAGCTGACGCTTCCAGCCGACGCCGATGCCGACACGATCGAGGCCAAGTTCAAGCACGGTGTGCTCAAACTCACCATGAAGAAGGACGAGAAGGTCGCCAATCGCGCGAAGAAGATCCCGATCGGCTGACCCCGCCCAGCGGCGTCGCCCCGGCGGCGCCGCTACCGGCTACCCGAGGTGTGTGAGGCGGAGCTCATGTCAACTTCCAATGAGTATCGACAACTGGCGCTCAGGCAGCGAGGCCTGGCGCAGCGCGAAAGGCTCCCCCAGGTCCGAGCCGTCCTCAACGCGTCTGCGGACAAATGGGAGTTTCTGGCAGAGGTGGCGACGCGCGAGAACGGTTACGGAAAACTCGTCCCTCAGTGAGCAACGTTCAGACTCCTTGTCCTCCGATCCAATCTCGCCGACGCCTAGCGGCCGGTTTGTCGAGAATCCGCGCCGCAAACGCGCCGGATGGTACGATTTCCGAGCCAGCATTCCGCATTCGCCATGGAAATGGCTTCCGGCATGCCCGCCAGGTGCCAGCCTGCACCAACATTACCGGGCCATTTCTGGGTGCGGCGCGTATGGCGCCTGATGTTTGCGCGGAATGATTTGAAGGGGAATTGCTCGTTCTAAAAACGGAAACATGGGGGCCAATTCGTGCTATCATGCATAGGCGAGGAGGCGACTATGCAGAAGTTCATCGCACGCGAGAACCTGAAGCTTTATGAGCGAAAGCTGACGGATACGGTCGATCCCCACAAACAGGAGATGCTTCGAAACCTGATCGACTCGGAACGCCAACACCTGCGCGAGCTGACCACCTCCAGCGCCGGCGATGCCATTTAAGGTATGAAACTTGCGGCGCCCCCCCTGGTCCGTTGTGTCTGGTGGACACAATGTCTTGGGGAACGCCGCAAGCCGGATCAGTCGATCATAGCTTGGCCTCGGACCAAGACCGCTTCCGAAGAAACGGTCTGCAACGACGCTTCACTTCCGACTGACAAATGCAACTTAGATCAGAAATGCGTAGGTGTGCATTCGTAAACTTACGGAGGCGTATCTCCGGAAGATTGCGGAGAGCCACCTTGCGGAGTGTCGGGCACAGACGCGGTTCGACACTGGAGAACTGCCATGCGTCATGCCCTGATCATCGACGACAACCTGGCGGTTAGCCGCGCTATCAGGGACAGGCTGTCAGCCTTCGGCTTTGATTCATTCGATCACACCTGGACGGAGCAGCAAGCACGCGAGGCGGTCGCCCGGCGCAGACCCGACCTGATTGTCGTAGGGGATCATGTCGCCAGCGGTTCGCCCTTCGACGTCGCCCGCGAAGTGGCAATGGCCAGCCAGGCGCCGGTTCTCGCCGTAACAAGCGAACGTGGCACGTTTCATCGCTCGTTGCCCGACGATGCGAGGGTAGACGGACCCTATCCGCTGGCCGAATTCGATGTTGCCCTCGCCAGCGCGGGCGAGCCCGCGAAGGAGAGCCAACACGGTCGGGATGGCATAGGACACGGAAACGCCGGAACTGTAAAGGTTTAGGGGTAGTCCTGGAGATCTGCGGATGGCCTTGAAAAGGCCGGTGGCGGAGCAGGAGGGATTCGAACCCTCGATACGGGGTTACCGTATACACACTTTCCAGGCGTGCGCCTTCGACCACTCGGCCACTGCTCCGCGTTCTCGTTCGCGCTGCCGCTGCGCCTTTCGCGCGCCGCGGGCCCGGCCAAGAAGGCGCGCCTCTAGCGAGGATCGCGAGACCGCGCAACACGCTTGCGCGGCGCCCGGCGGGCGGGCCGCGCCGCGCCGGCGGCGGTCGGCGGTTCGAATTGCGCGCCGAAGCGGGAACCGGCCTCTGGTCAGCCGCGTTTCTTGTTCTACGATGCCCCCGTCACGATGCTGCGCGGATTTGCATTCCCTGCGAACATCGTCTCGAAGCCCCCTTCCGCCCGTACAATGCGCGGAAGGGGGCTTTTGCTTGGGGCCGGTCGGTGGCAGGCTGGCGCGATGAGCACGCTTCGCATCGCCTTCGCCGCGGCCCTGATCGCCGCCACCTCCGCCACCGCCGCCACCCCTGCCACCGCGCAGGAGGAAGCCGCCGCTGCGCCCTCCCCAGGCGAGATCGTCGCCGAGGCACCGGCGGGCGAATGGATCGCGATCGCGCCCGAGGATCTGCTGGTGATGACGCTGGCGCCGGCGGCCGACGGCAGCGCGCGCACGGTGGTGATCCAGCTGATGCCGCCGCCGTTCAGCCAGGGGTGGGTCGAAAACATCCGCACGCTCGCCCGCGCCGGCTGGTACGACGGGATCAGCATCAACCGCGTGCAGGACAATTACGTCGTCCAGTGGGGCGATCCCAATTACGACAATCCGGAGGCGCAGGGCGCGGCGAAGCCGCTGCCCGGTGGGCTGCGGGTGATGGACGAGAGCGACTATGTCGCGGCAGACCTGCTCGCCATCCCCGATCCCGGTGGACGGCCGCGGTTCAACTATTCGCTCGGCGCGACGATGTTTCGCAACGCGATGATCGCCGCGAACGGGGGCGTCGTGATCCCGCCGGAGCTTGCCGACACGATCAAGGAGGATAGTCCCGACGCCCCGCTTCCCAGGGTCGGAACGCCGAATACGGGCGATCCCTATGCTCGGTTGGCGACGCTGGCATTCGGCTGGCCGATCGCCGGAAATATCGGCAGCGAGAAGGATACGAGCAAGGAATTCTGGCCCGTCCATTGCTATGGCATGGTCGGCGTGGGGCGGGACCTGTCGCCCGATACCGGGACCGGGGCAGAGCTCTATACGGTGATCGGCCATGCGCCGCGCCATCTCGACCGCAACATCGCGCTGGTCGGCCGGGTGATCGAGGGGATCGAGCATCTGTCGAGCCTGCCGCGCGGCAGGGGCGCGTTGGGGTTCTACGAGGATCCGGCCAGGCGCGTGCCGATCGCCCGCGTGCGCCTGGCGAGCGATCTGCCCGCGGACGAACAGCCGCGCTTCGCCTTCCTGTCGACCGAGGGGCCGACCTTCGCACGCTATGCCGAGGCGCGCGCGAACCGCCGCTATCCCTTCTTCATCGCGCCAGCGGGAGGCGCCGACATCTGCAACATCCCCGTGCCGGTCAAACATTTGACCGACTGAAATTGAACGCCTTTTTCTGATAATTCGCGCGATTTCGACGCGTGCGGGCGCACCCCTGCACGGGTTACCAGGTACTTTTTCTTGACATTCATAACCTATTTGGTTATATGCCCGAACGGATCGGGAGCACGCCGTCGACAGCGTTCCTCCCAGCCCGGCGGATGGCGGACCTCAACGCCCCCGCCACGGGCACGCGGCCGGCGCGGTGCGCGGGCGAAGCGGTGAAACCGCCGAGCTCGAACCTTCGCCGGAACAACCGCAGACCGGATTGCGTGGCCCCGTCTATCGCGCCATGTCGCCCCCGTCGCCTTGCGCCGGGCGACCGCTCGCACGACAAAACCGGGCCACCAGATGGCGCGGCACGCCAGCCGCGGGGGAACCGGGCCGATGCGAGCCCCTTGTCCCGTAACTCCGCCGGTCGCGGGAATGGGCCGAGCCGAAGCGCCCGCGGGGGCGCCCGGCCGTTCGCAGAGCCTCCCGCCCGCCAACCCGCGCACGCCATTTCCGGCGTCGCGCCGGCCGCGCGATCCATACCGATGCCAGGCTGGGTCCGGGTTCGCCGCCGGATGGGCAGCCGCACCCGCGCCCCCGACTCAGACCCGCTGCATCAGTTCGATGCGATTACCGAATGGATCGGCGATATCGCCGCGGACATAGCCGTCGAGCTTCTTGCCCGGCTTGAAGACGATGCCCGCCAGTTCGAGCCGGGCGATCAGCGCGCGCAGATCCTTCACCAGCAGGGCCGGGTGCGCGCGGCGCGCGGGGAGGAAACCGTCCTCGACCCCGCAGTGGATCGTCACTCCGGCGCCTTCGAACCAGCAGCCGCCGTTGACCGCGAGATGCGCGGGCTTCACCACTTCGTCCAACTCCATGATCTCGCCCCAGAATTGCCGCGCATGGCGTTCGCCGCCATGCGGCATGGCGAGCTGGACGTGATCGATCCCGGCGATCTGGCTCACATCCGTTCCGCCTGGGCGATCGAATCGCTAGCCCGCAGCGCGCTGAGGATGCGCGTCAGATGGGCGACGTCCTGCACCTCGAGATCGACCTCGTAAGTGGTGAAGGGATGGTCGAGCTGGGTCTGGTCGAGGCTCTTCACATTGACGTGGTTCTGGGCGAAGATCCCCGCCATTTCGGCGAGCGTGCCCGGCCGGTCGTAGAGCGTCACGCGCAGCCGCCCGACGGCCCCGCGCGAGCGCTTGCCCCACGACAGGTCGAGCCAGTCGGCATCGATCCCGCTGGCCAGCCGGTGGCAATCGATCGTGTGGACTTCGACCCCCTCGCCCGGCTTGCGCAAGCCGACGATGCGGTCGCCCGGAACCGGGTGGCAGCACTGGGCGAGCTGGTAGCCGACCCCCGGGGTCAGCCCGCGGATCGACAGCGCCTTGCCGCTGCGGCTCCAGTCGGGTTCTTCCTCGAGTTCGGCGGTGCAGCCGGGGACCAGCGCCTCCATCACCGCGCGGTCGGCGATCTTGGCCGCGCCGATGGCGTAGAACAGCTCCTCCTCTTCCTCGAGCTCGAGCCGCTTGACCGCCTCGCGGGTGGCCTTCTTGCCGATCTTGGCGGGGACGCGCAGCGCGATCTCGTCGAACAGCTTCTTGCCGATCTCGGCGACTTCGGCGCGTTCCTTGAGCCGGACCGCGCGGCGGATCGCCGCGCGCGCCTTGCCGGTGACGACGAAGCCGAGCCAGCTCATCTGCGGTTCGGCGTTCTTGCTCTTGATGATCTCGACCACGTCGCCGTTGTTGAGCTGGGTGCGCAGCGGCATGTGGCGCCCGTTGATCCGCGCGCCGACCGTCTGCGCGCCGAGATCGGTGTGCACGGCGAAGGCGAAATCGACCGGCGTGGCGCCCTTGGGCAGCTGGAACAGCGCCCCCTTGGGCGTGAAGGCGAAGATGCGATCCTGGTAGATCGCCATCCGCGTGTGCTCGAGCAATTCCTCGGGATCGTGGCTGGCATCGACGATCTCGATCAGATCGCGCAGCCAGCCGACCTGCCCGTCGGGGCGGTCGCCCTGCTTGTAGGCCCAGTGCGCGGCGAAGCCGAATTCGTTGAGCCGGTGCATCTCGCGGGTCCGGATCTGCACTTCGACGCGCATCGATTTGCCGTAGATCAGCGAGGTGTGGAGGCTGCGATAGCCATTGGTCTTGGGGGTCGAGATGTAATCCTTGAACTTGCCCGGGAGGAATTGCCACGTCGTGTGCAGCACCCCCAGCGCACGATAGCAGTCGGAAATATTCTCGGTCAGGATGCGGAAGGCCATGATGTCGGTGACCTGCTCGAAACTGACGTGGCGTTCGGCCATCTTGCGCCAGATCGAATAGGGATGCTTCTCGCGGCCCGAAACCTCGGTCGCGATCCCCGCCTCGGCCAGCGCATGCTTCATGTCGAGCGCGATGGCATCGACCTGCCCGCCGTCCTCGGCGCGGATCTGGTCGAGCCGCCTGGTGATGGTGTGAAAGGCTTCGGGCTCGAGCTGCTCGAAGGCGAGCATCTGCATCTCGCGCATGTATTCGTACATCCCCACGCGCTCGGCCAGCGGGGCGTAGATGTCCATCGTCTCGCGCGCGATCCGCTGGCGCTTCTCCGGGCTCCTTGATGAAATGGAGCGTGCGCATGTTGTGCAGCCGGTCGCCGAGCTTGACCAGCAGCACGCGGATGTCCTCGCTCATCGCCAGCAGGAACTTGCGCAGATTTTCCGCGGCGCGCTCGTTCTCGGGCATCTGCTCGATCTTGGAAAGCTTGGTCACCCCGTCGACCAGCCGCGCCACCTCGGGTCCGAAATGCTCCTCGATGTCCTCGATCGTCGCCAGCGTATCCTCGACCGTGTCGTGGAGCAGCGCGGTGGCGATGGTCTCCTGATCGAGCTTGAGATCGGTCATCAGCCCGGCGACTTCGACCGGATGGCTGAAATAGGGATCGCCGCTGGCGCGGATCTGCGTGCCATGTTTCTGCACGGTGTAGACATAGGCGCGGTTGAGCAGCGCCTCATCGGCATCGGGGTCGTATTCCTTGACCCGTTCGACTAGTTCGTACTGGCGCAGCATGGCGTCCCCACGATGTGGGCAAACCGTGCCGCAATGCAACGGCAAAAAGCGCGCCCGGCACGAGGAAAGCTGCGCTTCGAGCGCGGCGAGGAAGGCCGCCGGCGCGTCCAAGCCGCAAGCGACCCGCCCGATCGCGGGGGTGGCAAGCGCGGCCGCCGGTGCCTACTTCGGCCAAACCGGCACGAAGGAGGAATCCGAACCATGAGCGACACGCGCACCGAAACCGATTCGATCGGCCCGATCGAAGTCCCCGCAGCGGCCTATTGGGGCGCGCAGACGCAGCGCAGCCTGGAGAATTTTCCCTTCCCCGCGCATCAGCGCATGCCGCTCGGGATCGTCCACGCGCAGGCGGCGGTGAAGCAGGCGGCGGCGCGGGTGAACCGCAGGCACGGGCTCGACGCCAAGCTTGCCGATGCCATCGAGACGGCGGCCGCCGCGATCCGCGCGGGCGAATACGACGACCAGTTCCCGCTCGCGATCTTCCAGACCGGCAGCGGGACGCAGACCAACATGAACGTCAACGAAGTGATCGCCGGCATCGCCAACGAGACGCTCGCCGGGACGCGCGGCGGCAAGGAGCCGGTCCACCCCAACGACCACGTCAACAAGTCGCAGAGCTCGAACGACAGCTTCCCCACCGCGCTGCACGTCGCGGCGGTGCTCGCGACGCGCCACGATCTGCTGCCGGCGCTGGCCCGGCTGCACGATGCGCTGGAGGCCAAAGCGCGCGCCTTCGCCGACATCGTCAAGATCGGCCGCACGCACACGCAGGATGCGACGCCGCTGACGCTGGGACAGGAATTCTCGGGCTATGCGGCGCAGCTCGCCAGCTGCCGGGCGCGGATCGAAGATGCGCTCGATCGGCGACCTGCGCAAGCTCGCGATCGGCGGCACCGCGGTCGGCACCGGGCTCAACGCGCCCGACGGCTGGGCCGAGGCGATGGTCGCGGCGATCTCCGACATCACCGGCGAATCCTTCTCCCCGGCCCCCAACAAGTTCGAACAGCTCGCCGCCAAGGACGGGCTGGTGTTCTTCTCGGGCGCGCTCAACACGCTGGCGGTGGCGCTCAACAAGATCGCCAACGATATCCGCCTGCTCGCCTCGGGTCCGCGCTCGGGGCTCGGCGAATTGTCGCTGCCGGCGAACGAGCCGGGCAGTTCGATCATGCCGGGCAAGGTCAATCCGACCCAGGTCGAGATGCTGACCATGGTCGCCGGCCAGGTGATCGGCAATCACCAGGCGGTGACCGTGGGCGGGATGCAGGGGCAGTTCGAACTCAACACCTTCATGCCGCTGATCGGCGCCAACGTCTTGCGCTCGATCGAACTGCTGGCGATCGGCATGGACGAGCTTCGCCGCACGCTGCGTCGACGGGATCGAGGCGAACGAGGACCGGATCGCCGAACTGGTCGAGCGCTCGCTGATGCTGGTCACCGCGCTGGCGCCCGAGATCGGCTACGATAATGCCGCGAAGATCGCCAAGCACGCGCTGGCGACAGGACAGACGCTGAAACAGGCGGCGCTCGAACTCGGCCTCGTCGATGGCGACACCTTCGACCGGCTGGTGCGGCCGCGCGACATGGTCTGACCTAGCTCTCGGTTTCGAGCAGGCGGTCGACCGCGCCGCGCGTAACCGCGTGATAGCCGTCGCGCGTCTCGCCGTAGATGCGGCTGGCGATCGGACGGCCCCATTCGCCCTGGTCCCACAAGGTCTCGAACAGCGGGACGACGAATTTCGCCCGGCCCACCCGGGCAAGGAACGCCTCGGCCTGCGGCACCGCGGGTCGATAGCGATTGGCGAGCGCCAGTTCGAGCCACAGGAACAGCTCCTCGTTGTTGCCGGTCCGCGACAGGCCCAGTTGCCCGTCGATCCGGGCGAGTTCGGCATCGCTCAGCTCGCCCGGCAGGTTCTGCAGGAAGCGCTGGCGTTCGGCCGAGGTCCACCCCTCCCAGCCGCGCGGCAGCGTCCGGTTGCTTGCGTAGTCGGCGGAGGCGGTATCGATCATGGCGAAGGCCGCCGGATCGGGCTTGGCCACATTGGCCGGCAGACCTGGTTCGAAGATCCATTCGTGCAGGCGCAGCCGCTCGGCTTCCGCCGCATCGCGCGCCAGATTGCTGCGCAGATCGTCGTAGATCATCTGCGAGGTCGCGGGCTCGAAGGCGTGATTGTCGAACCACTGGCGCAGCCAGGCATCGAGCCGCTCGCGTCCGACCTCGTGCTCGAGCGTGCGGAGGAAGGCGGCGCCCTTGTTGTAGATGATCGCGCTGCCCGCGCTTTCGACATCGTCGCCCTGGTGCAGCGCGGTGCCGGGGGCATCGCGCCCGACCTCTTCGAGAGTTCCCATGATCGCCATATAGTCGAGCGCCACTTCCTCCCGGGCCCGCTTCGGACCGTAGACCTCCTCGACTATGCGGTTCTCGAAATAAGAGGTGACGCCTTCGTTGAGCCAGCCGTCGCCCCACACCGCATTGGTGACCAGATTGCCCGACCAGCTGTGCGCGAGTTCGTGCGCGATCAGCGCGGTCAGACTGCAATCGCCGGCGATGAAGGTCGGCGTCAGGAAGGTCAGCGTGGGGTTTTCCATTCCGCCATAGGGGAACGAGGGCGGCAGGACGATCATGTCGTAGCGACCCCAGCGATAGGGCCCGTAGAGCCGCTCGGCGGCCTCCACCATCTTCTCCGTATCGGCGGTCTCGTAGCGCGCGCTCGCCAGCGTGGCAGGCTCGGCCCAGACCCCGGTCCGCGGACCGATCGGCGCGAAGTCGATGTCCCCCGCGGCGATCGCGATGAGATAGGGCGCAACCGGCTTGTCCATGGCGAAGCGGAAGGCCCGGCGGCCGTTGCCGAGGTCTTCGGGCTCACCCTGGCGGATGCCGCTCATGACCACGTCGAGCGGCTTGGGCGCGGTAATCCGCGCTTCCCAGGTCTGGCGGATGCCGGGGCTGTCCTGCGTCGGGATCCAGGTGCGGTTGAGGATCGCCTGCCCCTGGCTGAAGAGATAGGGATGCACGCCGCCCGCGGTCTGTTCGGGAGCCAGCCACTGCAGCGCCTCGGCATCCGCCGGGGCGCGATAGGCGATGCGGATATGGCGGGCATCGCCGATGGTCACCGTCAGCGGAGCGCCCTTGCCGCCTTCCTCGACCGTGGCGCCCAGCGCAAAGGGCAGTTCGCGACCAGAACGATCGGTGATCCGCGAAATCTCCAGCCCGTTCGAATCGAGCACCAGCGTATCGGCACCGGGGGCGGCGAGGATGTCGAGATCGGCCGTGCCGCCGACCCGCCGGGCTTCGAAATCGAGCGCGAGATCGAGCGCGACATGCGTCACCCGCGCGACCTGCGGCTGGGCATAGGTCGAGGTGTCGAGCGCCTCGGGCGTGGTCAGGATCGGCGCGACCATGCGTTCGGCAGGCGCGCTCGGCGGCGCTTCGCCGCTCACCGTGGTGCAGGCGGTGCTGGCGAGCAGCAGGGCGACGGGGGCGATCAGGCGGCGCATGGCATTCTCCGGCATTGGCATCTCGGGGCCGGAACTTGGATCCGGCGGATTTGGGATCGACGGTCGGCGCCTATCGCCGATCTGCGGCGGTCGCGCCAGACCTTGTTGCGAAAAGCTTTTCCGGTCCGGGCAAGCGCCTGCGTCGTCGCCCCCTGCGCTGTGCGACGAGCCGCGCGCCGTTGCGCCGATTGCAACTGCCGATGCGCAGGCAGGGTTGGCCAAAGGCCGCCGCGCGTAGTAGAGCGCGCCGATGTTCGACGCCGTCGACGCCCTGCTGCTGGCCCGCATCCAGTTCGCCTTCACGGTGAGCTTCCACTTCATTTTCCCGGCGTTCTCGATCGGGCTGGCCAGCTACCTGATGGTGCTCGAGGGGCTGTGGCTGAAGACCGGCAAGCAGCTTTATCTCGACCTGTTCAAATACTGGCTCAAGATCTTCGCCATCGCTTTCGCCATGGGCGTCGTCTCGGGCATCGTGATGAGCTATCAGTTCGGCACCAACTGGTCGGTCTTCTCCGACCGGGCGGGGCCGGTGATCGGGCCGCTGATGGCCTATGAGGTGCTGACCGCCTTCTTCCTCGAGGCGGGCTTCCTCGGCGTCATGCTGTTCGGGATGAACAAGGTCGGCAAGCGGCTGCATTTCGCCGCCACCTGCATGGTCGCGCTGGGGACCTTCGTCTCGGCGTTCTGGATCCTGTCGGTCAACAGCTGGATGCAGACGCCCACCGGCTTCGAGATGGGCGCCAACGGGCAGTTCCTGCCCGGCGACAGCTGGTTCGACATCGTGTTCAACCCCAGCTTCCCCTACCGCCTCGTCCACACCGTTCTCGCCGCCTATCTCACCACCGCCTTCGTGGTCGGCGGAGTCGGCGCCTGGCACCTGCTGAAGGACCGCGCCAACCCGCATGCGCGCAAGATGTTCTCGATGGCGATGTGGATGGCGGCGCTGGTCGTGCCGCTGCAGATCTTCGCCGGCGACATGCACGGCCTCAACACGCTCGAGCACCAGCCGCAGAAAGTCATGGCGATGGAGGGGCATTTCGACAGCCATCCCGACGGCGCCCCGCTGATCCTGTTCGGCATCCCCGACAGCGCCGAGAAGCGCGTGCGGTATGCGGTCGAGATCCCCAAGGCGTCCTCGCTGATCCTGAAGCACGATCTCCGATGCGCCGCTGGCCGGGCTCGACACGATCCCCGACGACGAGGAGCCGCCGGTCGGCATCGTCTTCTGGTCGTTCCGGGTCATGGTCGGGCTCGGCTTCGCCATGCTCGGCGTGGGCCTGTGGAGCCTCGTCGCCCGCGCCCGCGGCAAGCTCTATCGACTGGCGCTGGCTGCACCGCGCCGCGCTGGCCATGGCGCCGAGCGGCTTCGTCGCGGTGATCGCGGGCTGGATCACCACCGAGGTCGGCCGCCAGCCCTATGTGATCTACCGCCTGCTGCGCACCGCCGATGCCGCGAGCCCGCTCGACGCGCCCGCCGTGGGCGCTTCGCTGCTCGCCTTCGTGGTGGTCTATTTCGCCGTCTTCGGCGTCGGCACCTGGTACATTCTGCGGCTGATGAGAGCTTCGCCGCAGACCGGCGAAAAGGGCGTCAAGCGGACTGAAAGGGGGCCCGTGCGGACCGCCGGCATCACGCCGGGGCCGACGCAGAACCCCGGCCGCGATCGCGACACTCTGCCCGCCGAAGACGAGGAGGCGAGCGATGGGCATTGATTTCGACCTCACCACGGTCTGGGCCTTCATCATCGCCTTCGCGGTCTTCGCCTATGTCGTGATGGACGGCTTCGACCTCGGCATCGGCATCCTGTTTCCGAGCTTCGCAGTGGGGCGCGAACGCGACCGGGCGATGAATTCGATCGCCCCGGTGTGGGATGGCAACGAGACCTGGCTGGTGCTCGGCGGCGGCGGGTTGCTCGCAGCCTTTCCGCTGGCCTATTCGATCATCCTGCCGGCGACCTATCCGCTGATCATCGCCATGCTGCTCGGGCTGGTGTTCCGCGGCGTCGCTTTCGAGTTCCGCTGGCGCGATCCGCAGCATCGGCGCTTCTGGGACGCGGCCTTCACCGGCGGCAGCCTGGTCGCGGCGCTGGCGCAGGGGATGACGCTGGGCGCGCTGCTGCAGGGAATCGAGATCACCGGGCGGAGCTATTCGGGCAACTGGTTCGACTGGCTCACCCCCTATACCTTCCTCACCGGCATCGGCACGGTGGCGGGCTATGCCCTGCTCGGCGCCAGCTGGCTGGTGTGGAAGCTCGACGGGCCCGAACAGGACCATGCGCGCTGGCTCGCCAAGCGGGCCGCCTGGGCGACGCTGGCCCTGATGGGCGCGGTGAGCCTCTACAATTTGCTGCTCAACCCCGATTATGCCGCGCGCTGGCTCACCGCACCCGAGCTCTACTATGCCGCGCCGGTGCCGATCCTCGCAGCTGTCGTCGCCGCCATGCTCCTGCGCGCGCTCTCGGTTGAGCGCCATTCGAAGCCCTTCTGGCTGTCGCTGGCGCTGTTCCTGCTCGGCATGGCGGGGCTGGGAGTGACGATGTGGCCCCATGTCGTGCCCCCCGGCCTGACCATCTGGGAGGCGGCAGCCCCCGAACGGAGCCAGATCTTCATGCTGATCGGCGTCGGCATCACCATGCCGCTGATCATCGGCTACACCGCCTGGGCCTATTGGGTGTTCCGCGGCAAGGTCGCCGACGAAGGCTATCACTGATGGCGGAGCGCGAACCGCCGCTGATCCGCCGGCTCGGCTGGATGGCGCTGATCTGGGCGGCGAGCGTGGCCGTGCTGGGGGTGGTGGCCTGGCTGCTGCGCCTGTGGCTGGCCTAGCCTAGCTCCATACCGCTTCGGGCGGCAGGCTCATCAGGATCGCATCGATGTTGCCGCCGGTCTTGAGCCCGAACAGCGTGCCGCGGTCGTAGACGAGGTTGAATTCGGCATAGCGTCCGCGCCATTCGAGCTGGGTCTGCTTGTCCGCGGGAGTGAAGGCGCTCCCCATCCGCCGGCGGACGATTCGCGGAAAGATGTCGAGGAAGGCCTCGCCGACGTCGCGGGTGAAGGCCAGATTGCGCTCGAAACCGGCTTCGTCCTCGCATTCGAGATGATCGTAGAAAATCCCCCCGACCCCGCGGTGAACGCCGCGGTGGGGGATGTAGAAATATTCGTCCGCCCATTTGCTGAAGCGGTCGTAATAGGTCGGGTTATGGGCGGCGCAGGCGGCGCGGAAGCGAGCGTGGAAATCCTCCGTATCCTCGGCATAGGGGATCGGCGGGTTGAGGTCCGCTCCGCCCCCGAACCACGCGTTGCCGGTGGTCAGGAAACGCGTGTTCATGTGCACGGCAGGAACGTGCGGATTGGCCATATGCGCGACCAGGCTGATGCCGGTGGCGGTGAAGCCGGGGCGTTCGGGCGAGGCACCGTTGATCGTTTCCGCGAATTCCGGGGCGAAGCTGCCCCGCACGGTCGAGACATTGACCCCGACCTTCTCGAACACCTGCCCCTTCATCAGGCCCCGCGTCCCGCCGCCGGGATCGGCATTGCCCGCTTCCTCGCGCTGCCAGCGGTCGTAGCCAAAGGCGGCGTCCGATCCCGCCTCGCGCTCGATCGCCTCGAACTCGGCGCAGATACGGTCGCGCAGGGTTTCGAACCACGTGCGGGCCTGGTCGGTTTGCTGGGTCCAGTCGGTCATGCGAGAAGCCTTGCCATTCGTTGGTGCCTACGGCAATAGCGCGCCATGGTTCCCCTTTCGTTCGCTGGCCAGGAATGGCTCCTGACCGAGGGCCGCGCGCTCTACTGGCCGCGCGAGCGTGCGCTGCTGGTCGCCGACCTGCATCTCGAGAAGGGCAGCTTCTTCGCCCGTCACGGCCAGCCGATCCCGCCCTACGACAGCCGCGAGACGCTCGAGCGCGTGGCGCTGGCGATCCGCGAGACGGGCGCGCGCCGGGTGATCACGCTGGGCGACAATTTCCACGATTCGGAAGGCGCGACGCGGCTCGAGCCGCATGCCGCGGGGATGCTCGATGCGCTGACCCGGGCGGTCGACTGGGTGTGGATCACCGGCAACCACGACCCCGAAATGGAAGCGCGCTGCGGCGGCGCGCTGGCCGAGGAACTCGAACTCGGCGGGGTCATCCTGCGCCACCGCGCGCAGCAGGGCGAGACGCGGCCCGAACTGTCGGGCCATTACCACCCGCGGCTCCAGCTCAAGGTCCGCCAGCGCATGATCCGTCGCCCCTGCGCGGTGATCGGCGCCAACGACGGGCCCGACGGCCGTCCAGCGGGGCGGATGATCCTGCCCGCCTTCGGTGCCTTTACCGGCGGCATGAATGCGGCCGACCCGGCGATCCTCGGCGCCCTGCAGCCGGCGCAACGGATCGAGGCGCTGGTGACGGCCAGGGGCAGGCTGGCGCGGTTCACCCTGTGGGACAGCGCTGCCTAGAAGGCACGCCCGTGCGCAAATCCGCGCGGCAGCGCCAAAGACCCCCTTCCGATTCGCCCGAACAACGCCTACATGCGCCCTAACGACCAAGGCAGAATCAAGGAGAAAGCCCCATAGCCCGTCCACCCCGGCGCAGCATGCAAATGCCCGTGAAAAGCGGCCCGCGCTACGACAACATGATCAATGTCCCCAAGGTCCGCGTGATCGACCACGAAGGTGAGAACCTGGGGGTGATGTACACCCGCGAAGCTGTCGAGCAGGCCAACGAGCTTGGCCTCAACCTCGTCGAAGTGTCCCCCAACGCGGACCCGCCGGTGTGCAAGTTCCTCGACGTCGGCAAATATCGCTACGAGGCGCAGAAGAAGGCGAACCTCGCGCGCAAGACGCAGAAGACGCAGGAAATCAAAGAAATCAAGATGCGCCCGAACATCGACGATCACGATTACGATGTGAAGATGCGCAACGTCCACAAGTTCATCGACAATGGCGACAAGGTCAAATGCACCCTGCGCTTCCGCGGTCGCGAAATGGCGCACCAGCAGCTCGGCATGGACTTGCTCAACCGCGTCCGCGACGACATGGAAGAAACCGCCAAGGTCGAAGCCTTCCCGCGTCTTGAAGGGCGTCAGATGGTGATGGTGCTGGCCCCCAAATAAGCGCTTCACGGCGATCGAAATCTCCCGCGCCGCCGTTCGACCAACGTCGAACGGCGGTCTGCCGGGGCGATTGCGGTCGGAAGGCGCTTGCCTCTACTCTCGGGAAAGACATCAGCAGGACCGCGGATGCCGGTCTGGCAGCGCGGGTCCCGGCGGAATTCAGGGATTGCAACATGATCACAGCGAGACATTCGAAACTGCTGCTGGCGGCGACGGCGAGCCTGATGGCCTTGCCGGCTGCGGCACGGGACGCGCCGCACCCCGGAGCGGAATCGACAGCGCAGACCGGCGGTTTCGCCCAATTCGTGCCGCGCGACGGCACCAGCACGACGCAGCTCGACTATGCGATCTGGACCGAGGCGCTGCGGCATATGGTGCTGTGGATGGGGCCATCGACCAGGCAGGGCGCCTCGCGGCCCTCGGCGTCCACGGGCACCCGCAACATCTACGGCCATGATTCGCGCTATCGGCTCGAAGGCAATCGAATCGCGTTCTCTTTCCTCGACGACGAATTCATCTCGACCTTCGCCGAATATCGCGCCGATCTCGAGCGGATCGGGTCGCAGATCGACATCGCATCGCTGCCGCGCAACGAGCAGCTGGCCTATTGGCTCAACCTCCACAATGTCGCCGTGATCGAACAGATCGCCCGCCATTATCCCGTCGACTCGCCCCGCCGGATCGAACTGGGCGAAGAGCGCACCCCGCTCGACACCACCCGCTTCATCACCGTGGCCGGGGTTGCGATGAGCCCGCGCGACATCCGCACCCGGATCGTCTTTCCCAACTGGTCGGATCCCAAGGTAATCTACGGCTTCTTCCGCGGCGAGCTGGGCGGTCCGTCGATCCAGCGCGAGGCCTTCACCGGCCGGAACGTGTCGTACGAGCTCGACCAGGCGGCGAACGAATTCGTCAATTCGCTGCGCGGCGTCGAAAAGCAGGGCTCGGCACTGATGGTCTCGGAAATCTACCGCGAGGCCGCGCCCTTCTATTTCCCCGAAATGGATGGCCGTCTGCGCCAGCATCTCGCGCGGTTCGCCGAAGAAGAGGTCGAGCAGATCCTCGCCGAGACCGACGAGACGCGGACCAATATCTATGTCGACGATATCGCCGACCTTGCCGCGGGCGACCGCGAACCGAACTACGTCACGATCTGGAACGGCGACCGGGTGCAGAGCACACGCGTCAGCCAGTCGATCGCCCGGCTGATGAACGAACGGTTCGAGAAATACCGCACCCTGCGCGAGCAGGGCCGCGTCGGCCGGGTCATCGTCCTTCCCGGATCGTCGGCGCAGGACGAGGCGCTCAAGGCCGAAGTGGACTGATCGCCCCCTCCGCGGCGGCGGTCAGGGACGATCGGTCGCAGCCGTGGGAACGGCGGGTACCGAGGGGATTTACTCTGGCATGACACGCCCTGGTCCCATCTTCCTACTCTCGCTCGTCGTTGCGGTCGGCTCCTGCGGTCGGCCCTCTCGCGACGAACCGCTCGCGCCGCCCGCAACCGACGGCGCCCCGGCGACAGGCGCGTCGGCGCCGGAGGCCCCCGCTGCGCCCGTGCCGGCGACGGCTTCGCCCGCCCCGCCGACCGACAAGGTCAACGATGGGTTCCCCGATCTCACCCCTGCGCCGCTGGCCCCCGAGGCGGAGCGGAGCGAGAAAGGTGCCCGCAACGTGCTCCTCGCCTGGGCGCGTGCGCTCGAACTGAAGGAATTCGACCAGGCGCGGGCGATGCTGAGCGAAGCCGACCGGGCGAAGTGGAGCCCGGCCGAATGGCGCGACCTCTTCGCCGGGCTCGACCATATCGCGGTGACCGTTCCCGACGGGACCATCGAAGGCGCGGCAGGCTCGTCGTTCTATACCAGCCGGGTGGAAATGACCGCGCTGGCGCGGGGCGGCCGCCCGGTCCGGTTCGAAGGTCCGGCGGTGCTGCGACGAGTCAACGACGTCCCCGGCGCCACCCCCGAACAACTCCACTGGCATTTCGAAAGCATCGCGCTCGACTGGACGCACTAGCCCTCGCCCGTTTCGCTTGCTAGCACCGCGGCGGGCGGGGAGGACGAATGACCAAGCGGATCGGATTCGTCGTGGGCGCGCTCGCGCTGACGGCGAGCATATTTCTTCCCACGCCCGCAGCCATGGGCCGCGAAGCCTTCATCGTCGCGGGTCTGGTCGTGCTGATGGCGGCGTGGTGGATGACCGAAGCCCTGCCGCTCACCGCCACCGCGCTGATGCCCTTCCTGGTCCTCCCCTTTGCCGGGGTGATGGACACCAAGGCGGCCGCGGGAGCCTATTATTCGCCGATCCTGTTCCTGATCCTCGGCGGGGCCTTCATCGCGCTCGCGATCGAACGGACGGGCCTCCACCGGCGGCTCGCGCTCGCGCTGCTCCGCCTCGTCGGCCGCCGCGGCGGACAGGGGGGCATCCTGCTCGCCTTCATGACCACGGCGGCGATCCTCTCGATGCTGATTTCCAACACCTCGACCGCGCTGATCATGATGCCGATGGCGCTCGCCGTCCTGCGCGGCGGCGGCTCGGCCGACGACGATACCGAAGGTCTGGCGGGCGCGCTGCCGATGGGCATCGCCTTTGCCGCCAGCATCGGCGGGCTGGGCACGCTGGTCGGCTCGCCCACCAATGCCATCGCGGTGGGACTGGTCGATACCCTCACCGGGACCCGTATCAGCTTCGCCGAATGGGCGCTCTACGGCTTTCCGGTGGTGGTCATCGGGGTACCGCTGGCAGCGCTGCTGGTGGGCTGGGTCCAGCGTGTCCGCGCGCATCCCTTCGACGCCGCCGCCGCGCGTGAGGCGATCGATACCCACGCCGCCTGGACCAGCGCCGAAAAGCGCCTGGTGCCGATCGTCGCGGTGACCTTCGGCCTGTGGATGAGCCAGCTGTGGCTGGCCCCGCTGCTGCCCGCAGGGTCGCTGTCCGACGGAACCATCGCCATCCTCATGGGGCTGACGCTGTTCATCCTGCCCGATGGGACGGGACGACCGCTGCTGACCTGGGACGAAGCCAACCGCGCGCCCTGGGGCGTGATCATGATGTTCGGCGGGGGGCTGGCGCTGGCGGCGGGAATGGCTGCCAGCGGGCTGGCCGACTGGCTCGGCCAGGCGCTGCTTCCGCTCGCATCATGGCCGCTGATCGCGGTCGCCGTGGCGGTGGTAGCGATGGTCGTGCTGATTACCGAATTCGCCAGCAACGTCGCCACCGCAAGCGGGATCATCCCGGTGGTGGCGAGCCTTGTAGTGGCGCTCGGGGCCGATCCGGTGCTGCTCGCCATGCCCGCAGCGCTCGCCGCCAGCTGGGGCTTCATGCTGCCCGCCGGAACCGGGCCCAACGCCATTGCCTGGTCGACCGGCCGCCTGCGGATCGAACGCATGGTCAAGGCCGGGCTGCTGCTCGACCTGTTCGGGATCGGCATAATCGTGGTCGTGGTCTGGGGCATGCACGCGCTGATCTGAGGGCGTTTTCCCGCCCCGCCCGGTCGCCGGGCGCCGCGAGCCACTCAGGAGCCGCGGCACCGGCGAATGCCACCGGCGGTACTCTGCTGTGCGACGGCCGCGCCGTTCGACCGGGCGGTGCATCGGCTCGGCGGCCGACGCAATTCGTATAGTTGAATCCGGCGCGGGGGCGGATTATGCGCATCCGCGATTGCGGCTCCCGGCGGAGAGGCGTTCCTGCGGAGGTTAGGGACGGGCGCCCCGGCACGGCCCATCCGGCTCCCGCCTTCCTGGGAGCGATCTACGCAGGAAGGATGCTCGCCCATGAGCGAAACCGACATCGATCCGACATCGCCGCGCAAGGCGCCCAAGCCCGAAGTCACGCGGATCGCGGGCCGCGAACTCAAGCCCAGCACGCTGATGATGGGGCACGGCTTCGACCCGGTGCTGTCCGAAGGCAGCCTCAAGCCGCCGATCTTCCTCACCAGCACTTTCGCCTTCCCCAGCGCCGCCGACGGCAAGCGCCATTTCGAGGGCATCACCGGCAAGCGGCCCGGCGGCGCCGAAGGCCTCGTCTATTCGCGCTTCAACGCACCCAATCAGGAAATCCTCGAGGATCGCCTGTCGGTGTGGGACGGGGCGGAGGACGCGCTCAGCTTCTCGAGCGGGATGACCGCGATCTGCGTGCTGATGCTGGCCTATGCTTCGCAGAACGACGTCATCGTCCATTCGGGCCCGCTCTATGCCGCTTCCGAAGGGTTCATCGCCAAGGTGCTGGCGAAGTTCGGCGTGACCTATGTCGATTTCCCCGCCGGGGCGACGCGCGAGCAAATCGACCTCGTGCTCGAAAAAGCCAAGGCCCAGGCCGCCGATCAGGGTGGCAAGCTGTGCATGGTCTATCTCGAAAGCCCCGGCAATCCGACCAATGCGCTGGTCGATATCGAAGCGGTGCGCGACACGCGCGATGCCGCAGCGCTCGATTGTCCGATCGCGATCGACAACACCTTCCTCGGCCCGCTGTGGCAGCGCCCGCTCGACCATGGCGCCGATATCGTGGTCTATTCGCTGACCAAATACGTCGGCGGCCATTCGGATCTCGTCGCCGGCAGCATCGCCGGCGCCAAGAAGTGGATGGATCCGGTGCGCATGCTGAGGAACACCATGGGCGGGATATGCGATCCCAACACCGCCTGGATGCTCTGCCGCTCGCTCGAAACGGTCGAACTGCGGATGCAGCGCGCGGGCGACAATGCCGCCAAGGTGTGCGAATTCCTCGCCGCGCACCCCAAGGTCGAGGGGCTCGGCTATCTCGGCATGATCAAGGATGCGCGCCAGCAGGACATCTACAACCGCCACTGCCTGGGCGCGGGATCGACCTTCTCGCTGCTGCTAAAAGGCGGCGAGGCCGAATGCTTCCGGTTCCTCGACACGCTCAAGATCGCCAAGCTCGCGGTCAGCCTCGGCGGAACCGAGACGCTGGCGAGCCATCCGGCTTCGATGACGCATCTTTCGGTCGCCGAAGGACGCCGCGCAGAACTCGGCATTTCGGACAATCTCGTGCGCATCTCGATCGGCATCGAAGACCCGGACGATCTGATCGCCGATTTCGAACAGGCGCTGGAGGCGGTCTGAACCGGATCGGCTTCCTCGGCTGTGCCGACACGCTCCCCGGCGACGGACCTCGCCGGGGAGATGCGTTCGAGCACGATATCGAGATCGCCGCGCTGCGTCCGGCGTTCGCCGCCGCGGGACTTGAACTGGTCGAGATCGACTGGCGCGCCCCGCCCGAGCAATTCGCCGGGCTCGCCATGGTGCTGTTGGGCACCGCGTGGGATTATCAAGACCATCCGGAGGATTTCATCGCGCGCCTCGATGCCCTGCAGGCCAGCGGTATCGCGGTGTGCAATCCCCCCGAGGTCGTCCGCTGGAATGCCGACAAGCGCTATCTGGTCGGGCTGGCGCAGCGGGGCGCGAAGGTGATCCCAACGCTGTGGCGCGACGATATCGACCGCGCCGGGATCGAGGCCGCGATGGAGGAACTCGGCAGCGGGCGAGTGGTGGTCAAGCGCCAGATCGGCGCGGGCGGGATCGGCCAGCACAGCTTCGCGCACGATGATCTGCCCGATTCGGGCTGGCGCATGGGCCGCCCGTGCATGGTGCAGCCCTTCCTCGCCAGCGTGGTGGAGGAAGGCGAATTCACCTTCGTGTTCATCGATGGGCGCTTCAGCCACGGCGTGCTCAAACGCGCGGCGCCGGGCGAATACCGGATCCAGTCGCTGTTCGGCGGATACGAATCCGCCTATGTGCCGGCGGCGCCGGACCTGGCGCGCGCCGAAGCGGTGGTCGAGGCGCTGCCGTTCGGCGATCTGCTCTATTGCCGGATCGACATGGCGCGATTGCCGTCGGGCGACCTGGCGGTGATGGAGGCCGAGGCGATCGAGCCCTATCTCTACCCGGAGCAGGGGCCCGAATTCGGCCCGCGGCTGGCTGCCGCGGTCAGCGCGCGATTGCGCCGCGGGTCAGCTGGGCGCGAGACCGCGGAGCCTGCGTCTTAGCTGGTTCGCCCGGGGTTCCTCGGCGAGATGGGCGGCAGCGCCCGCGACGGTGCCGTCGCGTCCCTCGCGGCCCGAATCCAGCCTGAGCGCGCGGGCCATCTCGGGGGTCAGGGGCGAATGGAACTTGACCCCGGCGACACTGTCCCCGACCCACACGATCTCGCCCGTGAACGGGCCCGCCTGACCGCCTTCGAAATGGACGGTAGTGCCCAGCGCGAAACTGCGATTGAGGATGCGCAGCCGGCAGCCCGACAGCGACACGTCGACGATCAGCGCCGCGCAGGGGCTGGCCGGAATCCGGCAGACGGTCGTCACGTATTTCTCGGAACGCCGTTCCGCCCGCCTCTCCATTCCATGACTCCAGGGTGATGCTATGCCTCTCGGCGACCCTAGCAGGCGTCCGTTAACGGTTTCTCACCACCGGCGCGCTCAGCCGTGCCACTCGCGGCGGTCCTCGGCGGATTTGAGCACCTCGTAGGCGAGTTGCAGCTTCTGGAATTCGGCGGCGGCCTCGGCATCGCCAGGCTGGACGTCGGGATGGACGGTCTTGGCCTTTTCGCGCCAGGCCTTCTTGACTGCGGCGAAATCGGCATCGGCCTCGAGGTCGAGCACCTCGAGCGCGCGCATTTCGTCGGGGCTGCGCGATCCGTCGCCGCTGCCGCCCCAGCCGTAATGCTGCGCTTCCGCATAGCCGGCATTTTCGCGCCGTTCGCTGCTCGCCCGGGCAGCGCGCTCGGCCTTGTCGAGCCCTTCGAAATAGTCCCACCCCTGGTTGTATTCGGCCGCATGCCGCTGGCAGAACATCCACCTTTCGGGACTGTTGGGCGCCTTGGGCGCAGGGCATTCGCCGCGCTCCTCGCAACCGTGGCGATCGCACAGGCGCACCGTCGCCGCCTCGCGCGAGGCTTCGTAGCCGCGCCAGCGGGGGAAGCCCCAATCATTGGATCGGCGGGCCTTAGACATGCTGCGTTTCTCGATGCGGAGTGCGATTCATGAGGCTCAATCTAGAAGGGGCGGCCGCTCATGCAAGCAGCGCCAGGTACGGAGGGCGACATCGGTTGCAGTTTGCAATGTTGCAATGCAACGATCGCTTCATATATCGGCGTTATAGCCCCCGACGAGAGATCCGATGACCAAACAATTGACCTTTTCCGCAACCGCCGCCGCCCTGGCCATGGCAGCCTTCGCTGCGATCTCCGGCCTCGGCGGCCTGTCGACCGACGGGCCCGCCCGGACTGCCGGCCATGCGCCCCTGGCCGATGTCTTAGCCGCGCGCTAGCGCCCTTGGCGCGGCGCGACCGGGGCTCCCGCGCAGCGGAAGCCCCTTCGCGTGGCTCAGTTGATCACCACCGTCGCCGCGCGCCGGTTCTGCGCCCAGGCCGATTCGTTCGATCCCATCGCCACCGGCCGTTCCTTGCCGTAGCTGACCGTGCGGATGCGATTGGCGGGAATTCCGATCGACACCAGATAGTTCTTCGCCGCATTGGCGCGGCGTTCGCCCAGCGCGAGATTGTAGTCGCGCGTCCCGCGTTCGTCGGTATGGCCTTCGATGGTGAAGCTGACGTTCGGATTCTGGCTGAAATACTGGGCCTGCCGCTGAAGTTTCGAGGAATCCTCGGCATCGATATTGTAGCGGTCGGTGTCGAAATAGACCACCGTATTGGCCTGGCCGACGGCATCGACGAAGTGCTGCTGCGTCCCGACACCGGGTCCCGTCGGCGCGCTCGGCGTCGGGGTGGCGGCGGTTTCGACCGGCGGCGGCGGCAATTCCTCGGGCGCCTTCTTCGCGCAGGCGGCCAGCGCCACGGTCGAAGCGAGCATCAATCCGGTTGCAAGACGGGTATTCATAGAGCTGTCCCCTTTTAAACAGCGTGGTGAAATCACTTTTGCCCCCCCGCATGCGTCCCTGTGGGTTTCAATGCTTCTAGGGCAGGATCGGTCCCCAGGCGGGATCCGAGGCATCGACCGGCGTCGCCAGACGGCGCAGGTTCTCGCCCGTAAGATCGACCTGCCACAGCGAGGTGCGGCCCGAATTGCGTTCGGTGCGGAAGAACTGGATTATCCGCCCGTTGGGAGCCCAGGTCGGGGCCTCGTCCTGCCACCCATTGGTCAGCCTGCGCATGCCCCTCCCGCTCGGGCTCATCACCGCGATGTTGAAATCGCCGGCGATGTGGGTGAAGGCGATCTGGTCGCCGCGTGGGCTCCATTCGGGCGTCGCCGCGCGGCCGCCGAAGAACGACACCCGCCGCTGGTTGGATCCATCGGCATCCATGATGTAGATCTGCTGGCTGCCCGAGCGGTCGCTCTCGAACACGATCTGGCGTCCGTCGGGCGAGTAGGATCCGCCGATGTCGATTCCCGGCGTGTCGGTCAACCGCGTGCTCGCGCCGCCCTGGGCCGAGACCCGGTAGATGTCGGTGTTGCCGCCGATCGCCATCGAATAGAGGATCCAGCGCCCGTCGGGGCTCCAGCGCGGGGCGAAGGTCGGATTGCTGCTCTGGGTCACCAGCGTCTGGCGCCCGGTGCCGATGTCGTAGACGTAGATCCGCGGATTGCCGTCGACGTAGCTGAGATAGACCAGCTGCTTGTAATCGGGCGAATAGCGCGGAGTCAGCGCGGTCGAGCGGCCGGTCGTGATGAACCGGTGGTTGGCACCGTCGCTGTCCATGATCGCCAGCCGCTTGGTGCGATTGTCCTTCGGCCCGGTCTCGGCGATATAGGCGATGCGGCTGTCGAAGAAGGGGCTTTCGCCGGTCAGCCGCGAATAGATGAGATCGGCGCATTTGTGCGCTGCGCGGCGCCAGTCGGCGGGCGGAACCACCCAGCCTTCGCGCACCAGTTCGTTCTTGAGCTGCATGTCGTAGAGATAGCAGCCGACCGTGAGCCTGCCGTCGCCGCGTCCGCGAACATAGCCGTGGACGAGCATTTCCGCCCCGCGGTTCGACCAGGTCGCCCAATTGGGCGCGGTAATCTCGGCGAAGCGCGGCTGCGGCAACGCATCGGGCCCGGTCGGCTTGAACAGGCCGTTGTTGCGCAGATCGGAGGTGATCACGCGCGCGAGTTCCTTGCCGAGCGCCGCCGTCCCCGCCGAATTGGCGGGGGTCGACACGTCGGCATCGGTGGCGAAGCCGGGGATGGCGATGCCGAGATCGTCGAGATTGCCCTCGAAGCTGACCGAGCCGGTGAGCCCCTCCCCCTCTTCGACGGTCACCACGTCGCCGCCTTCGGGGACCGGTTGGCCGAGATCCTGGTTCTGCGCCGCCAGCGGCGCGGCGGCGAAGGCGAGGGCTACGATCAGAAGGTATTTCATTGGGCAAGTCTCCAGTCGAATCCGAATGGTCCGACGAGCTTCCAGGCCTCGTAATATTCGGCAGGAAGATCTTCGAAAGGCGCGGCGAGCTGGACGGCACGGATCGCCTGTTCGGCGTGGCGCCCGGCCTGCGCGCGGTTGGTGTCGTTGACGCCGGTCTGCCGGACCATTTCGGGACGGCCGGCGAGGCTGCCATCGGGGTTTAGGCGAAAGCGAAGATAGGTGGTGATCTTTTCGACTTCGGGGCCGTTGGGCGGCTCCCACCGGGGCTTGATCCTGCGGGCGATCGCCTGGACCAGCGAAGCCTTGGCGCTGGCGCCGATCTGCGAGGCGGGAACGCGCGTCTCGCTGGTGCTGGCGCTATCGCCCGAGCCCTCGAGAAAATTGTCGCCCAGCCGCGAACCGCCGTTCTTCGGCGGGGTCGAGGCCTGCGGCTGGCTGCGCGGCGGATCGGGACGGCGGCGTGGCCGCGTGTCGGATTTGGCGCTGGGTGCGGGGATCGGCGTCTGGACCTGCGGACGCGGCCGGGGCTGCTCGATCTCGCGCGGTGCCGGCTGTTCGATCGGCGGCGCCGGAGCCGGATTGAGGTCGAGCGTCGGGGCGGTCGAGGCCCGGCTTTCGGCCACCGGCTCGGGCGCGGTGGCGGCCATGCCGACATCCTCGGCGAGGCTCACGGTCATTCGCGCGGGTTCGGCGATCGGCTCACGCGTGACCGGCTGGAACAGCAGCATCGCGACCAGCAGGATATGGAGCCCGAAAGCCACCAGCAGACCGGTGCGTTCCTCGCGGCGCAAGACGACATCTCCCATGGCCATCGGCTAGGTCTCGTCCGATGAACCATTGTTGACCGGTCGCGACCCGCCGCTGTTGGTGATGAGGCTGATGCGGTTCAATCCGGCGCGGTTGAGTTCGCCCATCACTGCCATCACCCGGCCGTAGTCGAGCGTGCGATCGGCGCGCAGCGTCACTTCGGGTCCCTCGCCGGTGCGCGGCAGATCGGCCAGCGCATCGGGGAGGCCGCCGACCGGAACCTGTACGTCGTCGATGTAGACGAACCCGCTTTCGTCGATGCTGATCGTGACCTGCTGCTGCTCGTTCGGCAGCGCCGCGGCGCGGCTGTCGGGAAGGTCGATCGGCACGCCGGCTGTCAGCAAGGGGGCGGTGACCATGAAGATGATCAGCAGCACCAGCATGACGTCGACCAGCGGGGTGACGTTGATTTCCGACATGGGCCGGCGCCCGCCCCTTCCGCGGCGGCGGCGGCCCTTGCCCGAGATCGTGCCCATCGCCATTCAGCGCACCTCCAGCTGGCGGCTGAAGGTGGCGTGGAGCCGGTCGGCGAACCGCTGCAGCCGCGCTTCGTAGCGATCGACCCGGTGGCTGAAGCGGTTGTATGCGATCACTGCCGGGATGGCCGCGAACAGGCCGATCGCGGTCGCGAAGAGCGCTTCGGAGATACCCGGCGCGACGACGGCGAGCGAGGAGCTTTCCTGAGCCCCGATCTGGAAGAAGCTGTTCATGATGCCCCACACGGTCCCGAACAGGCCGACGAAGGGCGCAACCGCGCCGACCGTGGCGAGGAAGTTGAGCCGCTCGGCGATGTCGTCCGCCTCGAGCGCGATCTGGCTGTCCATCGCGGTGGCGATGCGCCCCCTCAGCGCTTCGGCATCGGCACCGGCGGTCTTGGTCGAGCGGCGATATTCGGACACCGCTGCCTGGGCGACGCGCGCGGGCGGAATGTCCTTCTTGCCGCGTTCGGAGGTGAACCGGTCGAAGTTCTCGGCCTGCCAGAAATCGCTTTCATAGGCGATCGTACGCCCGCGCAGCCGGTGCATCCGCAACGAAAAGCTGACGATGATCATCCACACCCAGACGCTGGCGAGCAGCAGGCCCGCCATCACCAGCTGGACCACGATATCGGCATCGAGGAACAGGCGAATCGGATCGAGCCGTGTCGGCGCCGCGGCGGCGAGAAATGTCAGTGAACTCATGGTTTCCCTTGCTGAACGAACTGCGCGAAGGCCGCGCGCCATGCCTCCGGCTGGCGCTTGGGCCTGCCATCGGGTGAAACGAAGCCGACGCGCAAATGTGCCTCGGCGAGCAGATCGCGCACTCCATCCGCCAACCTGAACGCAAGCTGGTGCATCCGGCACGAGGCGGCGCGCAGCTCGGTGCAGCGGGTCTCGATCAGCACGTCGTCGTCGAGCTTGGCGGGGCGCAGATAGCGCAGATTGACTTCCGACAGCGCATAGGCGCCCTCGCCCTCCTCGATCGCGGCGCGCTGATCGATGCCCAGCCGGCGCAGCAGATCGCTGCGCGCGCGCTCGAACCAGCGCAGGTAATTCGCGTGATAGGTGATCCCCGATAGATCGGTGTCCTCGTAATAGACGCGCACCGCGTAGAGGTGGCAGTCGCCGTCGAGCAGGCCGTCGGGGGGATGGGGCAGGGTCATGCGCACCGCGCCCCTTAGCCGAGCAGCGAGTCGGCCTGCAATCGCTAACCATCGGGCGGATCCGCAAGGCGGTTCGGCGACCGCCTCAGCCAGGGAGGATTTCGGCCAGCCTGCGCTCCCATTGCAGCGCATGGGCGACGATCGCGTCGAGGTCGGCGTGCTGCGGCGCCCACGGCAGCGTTGCGCGGATGCGCGCGGGGTCGGACACCAGCTCGGCCGGATCGCCCGTCCGGCGCGGCTCGAACCGGCGAACGAGATTGCCCCCGGTTGCGCGATCGACCGCGTCGAGCACTTCGAGCACCGAGAACCCCCGGCCGTAGCCGCAATTCATCGTCAGCGACCGGTCGGGCCGCGCGATCAGCGCCTCGAGCGCGAGCACATGCGCCTGCGCGAGATCGCTGACGTGGATATAGTCGCGCACGCCGGTGCCGTCGGCAGTGTCGTAATCGGTTCCGAACACCGCCACCGCATCGCGCTTGCCCGTCGCCGCTTCGCAGGCGACCTTGAGCAGATGCGTGGCGCCCGCGGTCGACTGCCCCGTGCGCCCCTGCGGATCGGCCCCGGCGACGTTGAAATAGCGCAGCACGCAATGGTTGAAGCCGTGCGCCGAAGCCGCATCGGCGAGCATCTGTTCGGTCATCAGCTTGGACCAGCCATAGGGATTGATCGGCCGCGTCGGGCAGTCTTCCGCTACGGGCGAGCGGGCGGGCGCGCCGTAGGTCGCCGCGGTCGAACTGAAGATGAAGTGGCCGACCCCGCCCGCGACCGCGACAGCGATCAGCGCGCGGCTCTTGACCGTGTTGTTCTCGTAATAGGCGAGCGGCCTCGCGACCGAATCGGGGACCACCACCGACCCGGCGAAATGCATGATCGCGCCGATCCGCTGTTCGGCAAGAATGCGCGCCACCAGATCGCCATCGGCCACGTCGCCGCGATAGAAGGCCACATCGGCGGGCACGGCGAAGGCGAAGCCGGTCGACAGATCGTCGACCACCGCGACCGGCCAGCCCGCATCGCGCAGCGCGAGCACCGCATGGCTGCCGATATATCCTGCCCCGCCGGTGACCAGCACCGGCAGTTTCCCACTCGCGCTCATGGCCATGGTCCTAGCACAGGATCGGTGCGGAGCAATCGCGCTTTGGGCTCGCCCCGCCGCAGGGTAACTTTCGCCCCGTTCGCGCGTTGTCGGGCCAGACGCCCGATGAGTTTCGCACCCGTTCGCACGCTTTCGTACAAAGGATCGCCCGATGAGAGTTTTCCCGTTTGCCTCCCGCCTCGCCACCGCCCTCGCCGCCAGCCTCGCCCTCGCGGCCTGCTCGACGGCGCCCGGCCCGGTCGAGGTCACCCGCTTCGTAGCTCCCGAACGCCTCGGGCAACTCGGCCAGGGGCGGATCTTCGTCGAGAGCATGGCCGGCAGCGACGACGACAGCCTCGCGCTCGCTCCCTACAAGGCCGCCGTGGCCGCGGAACTCGAACGGCTCGGCTATGACGAAAGCGACCGCGCCGGAGCGGACCAGCTGGCCGAGGTCGGGATCGAGCGCTATGTCGTCGGCGGCGAGCGTCGACGCAGCCCGGTGAGCGTGGGGGTCGGCGGATCGACCGGGAGCTACGGCTCGGGAGTGGGCGTCGGCCTCGGGGTCAATCTGGGCGGCGGATCGCGCGAACTTCTGGGCACCCGGCTGCGCGTGCGGATCGTCGACAAGGCCTCCCGCGCGAGCTTGTGGGAAGGCCGCGCGGACTTCCGCGTGGCCGAAAATTCCCCCCTTGCGCGGGCGCCCGCGAACGCCCAGACGGTCGCCTCGGCGCTGTTCAGGGAGTTCCCCGGCACGGATGGCGAAACCATAGAAGTGAAGGTTAGCGAGTGAACGACATCAGGATCGATTGCGAATTCGACAGCGGCAACATCGAAGTGCTCTCGGTCGACGGGGCCAGCGCGAAGCTGGCGATCCCGCACGACACCGACAGCGAATTCAAGCAGTGGTTCCACTTCCGCGTCAGCGGTGCCGCGGGGCGCGAGCTCGAGCTGCGCATCACCGGCCTCGAACAGAGCGCCTATCCGGGCGGCTGGCCCGGCTACGATGCCTGCGTGTCCGAAGACCGCGACTACTGGGGCCGGGCCCCCTCGTCCTACGACCAGGCTGCCGACGGCGGCACGCTGACGATCCGTTATGCTCCCGCCAGCGATCTCGCCTGGTTCGCCTATTTCGCGCCCTATTCGATGGAGCGTCACCACGACCTCGTCGCCGAGGCGGCGGCCAGCGAGGGGGTCGACCACGTCGATCTCGGCACCACGCTCGACGGGCAGGCGATCGATTGCCTCGAAATGGGCGAAGGCCCGTTCAAGGTCTGGCTCTACGCCCGCCAGCACCCGGGCGAGACGCAGGCCGAATGGTGGATGGAAGGCGCGCTCGAAGTGCTGACCGATCCGGCCGACAGCGTCGGCCGCGAACTGCGCCGGCGCTGCCGCCTGCATCTCGTTCCCAATTGCAATCCCGACGGTTCGCGCCGCGGCAATCTGAGGGTCAATGCGGCGGGCACCAACCTCAATCGCGAATGGCACGAGCCTTCCGCCGAGAAGAGTCCCGAAGTCCTCGCGATCCGCAACCGCATGGACGCCACGGGGGTCGATTTCGCGATCGACGTTCACGGCGACGAAGCGATCCCGGTGAGCTTCCTCGCCGGCTTCGAGGGCATCCCGAGCTGGACCGAAGAGCAGGGCGACGGCTATTACCGCTACGAAGCGATCCTCGACCGGCGCACGCCCGATTTCCAGACCGAGCAGGGCTACAGCAAATCGGCACCGGGCAAGGCCAATCTGTCGATGAGCACCAACCAGATCGCCGAACGCTTCGGCGCGACCGCGATGACGCTCGAAATGCCGTACAAGGACAACCCCGCGAGCCCCGAGCCCGAGCAGGGCTGGAGCCCCGAACGGTGCAAGATGCTGGCGCGCGACTGCCTCGCCAGCCTGCTCGAATGGCTCGAGGGACGCGACGTCCGCTGATCGGGCGAATACTGCGCTGGGGGGCATAGGGTCGCGCGAGGTTGACGCGGATCGCTGTCCGGAACATTTGCGCGCGCGGCGATATTAGTTTGGCCGATCAGTGGCTTGCGCCCGAATGCCTAGGCCGGTGTGTGCACTTCGCCGATCCGCCGTTTCGCCCCCCGATCGCCCTGCCAAGCGCCCCGCCCAACGCCATGCCGACCGACCCGCCGACCGGCGGGTCGGGGGAAGACGCACCAGCGATTCGGCGGATTGACGACGACCATGGCGTGGTGCTGCCAAAACCACCGCCTGTAGGAAAACGGTTTCTGCGCGGGCGGCGCGCGCCTTGCGCGGGGCTCTGCACCGCTCTCGCGCGACGCCGGCGAGCTCAGCGCCGTTTCGAGCGGATCGCTAGTCGAGGCTCGCGGGGCCGAAGGCGTGCGGCAGCAATTCCGACAATCGCATCCGGCGGATTTCCGACGGGCCGACGCACAGCACCAGCGGATCGTTCGCACCGAGCTGGGCCAGTTCGTTGAGCACCTGGCGGCAGCGTCCGCAGGGGGTGATCGGATCATCGCCGGGCCCGGTTACCGCGACCGCCTCGAGCCCGGCGCGGATCCCCTCGGCCATCGCCTTCGACACCGCGACGGTCTCGGCGCACAGCGCTAGCCCATAGCTGGCGTTCTCGATATTGGTGCCGGTCACCACGCGGCCGTCGGCAAAACGCAGCGCCGCGCCGACGGCAAAGCCCGAATAGGGCGAATAGGAATGGCGGGCGGCGGACCGCGCCGCCGCGATCAGTTCATCGTCGGTCATGGGTGCTCTCGGGGATTGTGCAATTGTCTCGGCGGAGGCGGGATCACAGCGGTCGCACCACCACCCAGCGCAGCGGCTGTTCGGCCGCTTCGGTGCGGTACCAGCGGTTGGCGGTCCACATCAGCCACGGGCGCGCCGCGTAATCGGGTTCGAACCAGCTGCGGGTCAGCCACAATTGTCGTTCGAACCGGCGCGACGGGGCGTAGAGCTTCTCGAAGGCCGCGGTCGGCGCGAGGATGGCGGGCTTGCCCGAATGCGCCTCGATCTGGTTCACCAGCGTCATCAATTCGCTCTGCACGGCGGCATCGGACACGCGCTCGGGGCATTCGGCCGCGGTCGAATCGAGCAGGATCGCCGGGGGCAGGAGTTCGGCGTCGCGCGGGACCACGGTCACGAAATTGGCCGATTGCCCATCGGCCACGGCGCAGGGATCGAACCGGTGCACCGCGCCCACCTGGAGCCCCGCCTCGCGCGCCGCGGCGAAATTGCGCGCAAAGCCGCCATCGGCGCGCGAGGCCCCGTCGCTGGCCTCGAGATAGACGAATTTGGCGCCGAGGCCGCGCAACGTATCGAAGTCGACCGCACCGTCGCCCCCGCCCACCAGCGCTCCCTGATCGGGCCAGACCGCCTCGTCGGGCCGCCATGCCTGCCCTTCGTGCCAGGCGTAGGCGCCGCCGAGTGCCGCCACCACCAGCAGGAACATCGCCATCTTGGCTGCGCGCGACATTTCGGTGGGCCAGCGCAGGCCGCGGCGCCGTCTTCTCGATCTGCGTGCCATCATCCCCCCTCAGCCCTTGATGTGCAGCACGCAGATCAGCGTGAACAGCCGCCGCGCGGTGGCGAAATCGGTTTCGACCTTGCCCTCCAGCCGCTCGAGCAGCAGTTCGGCAGCGCGATTGTGGATGCCGCGGCGGGCCATGTCGATCGTCTCGATCTCGCCCGGCGTGGCCTTGCGGATCGCCTGGTAATAGCTGTCGCAGATGGCGAAATATTCGCGGATCGGGCGGCGGAACCGGGCGAGGCCGAGCAGCAGTTCCTCGACCAGCCGGCCTTCCTCGTCGGCGATGGTCAGCAAGCAGCCGCCCGTCGCGCACCGCCAGCTTGCAGCCGGTAGGGCCCCTGCGCGCCGCGCTCGACCGCGCGCAGCGGCTTGAAGCTGTTTTCCTCGATCAGGTCGAAGATCGCGATCCGGCGTTCCTGCTCGATATCGGCATTGCGCCAGATGATCGTCTCCTCGTCGAGTTCGACATGCGCGATGCGATGGTCGCCGGAGGTTGAGGATTCGGTCATCGTCCGCGAGTGCTTTCGCAGAACTGAAGGGGTTGCGGCAAGGGCTTGCGATTTCGTCCCCGCTATCCACAGCGGCGCGCGACAAATTTGCCGCCCAATCGGCTTGCCATGACGTGCGCCCGCCATGCATCAGGGGCGGATGGCCGAAACCGATCTCCTCTTCCCCGCCGACAATTCGACTGCCGAGAAATCGAGGAAGGGCCCGGCTGCCCGCCAATCTCGAGGCCGAGGCCGCCTTTCTGGGCGCGGTGCTGATCGACAACCGGGTGATCGAGGAACTGCAGACCCCGCTGATCGCGGAGCATTTCTTCGAACCGGTCCACCAGCGCATCTACGAACGCGTGCTGCGGCTGATCGAACGCAATTCGGTCGCCACGCCGGTCACGCTGCGGCCCTATTTCGAGGCCGACGAGGCGCTGAAGCAGCTGGGCGGGACGACCTATCTCGCGCAGCTGACCGCCGACGGCCAGGGCCTGCTGCACCCGCGCGAACTGGCCGAGCAGATCTACGACCTGGCGCTGCTGCGCGAACTGGTCAGCGTCGGACGCAACCTCGTCGAAGGCGCGCTCGACACTTCGGACGAGGTCGAGCCGATGCGCAGATCGAGCAGGCCGAGGCCGATCTCTACCGCGTCGCCGAGGGCGCGAGTTCGGGGAGCGAGGCGCAGACCTTCCGCAAGGCCGCCTTCAGCGCGCTCGAAGATGGTCGAGGCGGCGATGAATTCGGGCGGCCATTTCTCGGGCAAGACCACCGGCCTCGACACGATCAACGACAAGACCAGCGGGCTGCACAATTCCGATCTCGTGATCCTTGCCGGGCGCCCCGCCATGGGCAAGACCTCGCTCGCCACCAACATCGCCTTCAACGCCGCCTCGCGGTTGATGCGCGACCAGCGCGACGGGATCGCCCCGGACAATTCGCCCGGCGCCGCGGTCGCCTTCTTCAGCCTCGAAATGAGCGCCGATCAGCTCGCGACGCGTATCCTTGCCGAACAGGCCGAGATCTCGAGCGAGAAGCTGCGTTCGGGCAAGCTGAGCCGCGACGATTTCCAGCGCCTGAGCTTCGCCAGCCAGGAACTGACCGATCTGCCGCTGCTGATCGACGACACCCCCGCGCTGACCATCGGCGCGCTGCGCACGCGCGCGCGGCGGCTGAAGCGGCGCCACGACATCGGGCTGGTGATCGTCGACTATCTCCAGCTGCTGCAGGGATCGGGACGCGCGAGCGACAACCGCGTCAACGAGATTTCCGAAATCAGCCGCGGGTTGAAGACGCTCGCCAAGGAACTGCATGTCCCGGTGATCGCGCTGTCGCAGCTCAGCCGCCAGGTCGAACAGCGCGAGGACAAGCGACCGCAGCTGTCGGATCTGCGCGAATTGGGTTCGATCGAGCAGGACGCCGACATGGTGTGGTTCATCTTCCGGGCCGAATATTACCACAACGCGCTCAAGCCCGACACGCCCGACGAGACCTCGTCCGAAGAGGTGCGGATGAAATACGCCGAATGGGAAGCGCGCCACCTCGAACTGGTCAACAAGGCGACGTTGATCGTGGCCAAGCAGCGCCACGGTTCGACCGGCAACGTCCCGCTGCTGTTCCACAGCGAATTCACCAAGTTCAGCAGCCCCGACGTGCGCCATTACGAGGATTACGAGTAGCTCCTGCTCGGGTCCGGGCGAGCGGTCGCGCAGGTGGAGCCGCGGGCCCGCGGGGGCCTCAGATGCCCAGGTTCAAGCGCCGCGTCACGGTATAGTCGACGACCGAGACCAGCACCCATCCGGCCCACCAGCGAAGCCGGTTCCAGGCCGTCGCACGGCGGCGGTGGAGCGCGGGGGTAATCCTTTCCGAAGCGGCGATATATTCCGAGACGAATTCGCGCATCCGCTCGGCCAGCGCGCGATCCTCGATCCGCAGCATCAGCTCGAGGTTGAGATAGAGGCTGCGCATGTCGAAATTGGCGCTGCCGAGATAGACCGCATCATCGAGCACGAGCAGCTTGGTATGCAGTTTGCTCGGCTGGAACTCCCACACCTGCGCGCCGCGTTTGAGCAGGTAGGAATAGAGCGATCTGGTCGCCCCGATGGTCGCCCCATTGTCGCTCTTCGATGCCATGACCAGCCGCGTGCGCCCCTTGCGCGCCACCCGCGCGATGCGCTTGAGCAGCGCATAGGGCGGCGAGAAATAGGCCATCAGCATGTCGAGCCTGTCGCCCTCGATGAGATCGCGGGTGACGCAGCGTGCCCAGCTCGACAATCCGCGCGTCGGCCCGCCCACCAGCCAGCGCGCATGGCCCTCGGGCGAGCGTCCATTCCCAATCGCGCACCGCCCGGCGGATCGCGCGGAAATCGGTGCGCTGGGCACCCACCCAAGCGCGCAGCCCGTCGAACCATTCGACCAACCCGCCGACCGCATCGCCCTCGATGGCGATCGCGAGATCGGTCCAGCCGCCCGCATCCGGCCGGGCGAAATAGCCGTCCTCGATATTGAACCCGCCGAACAGCGCGCGTTCTTCGTCGGCGATCACCATCTTCTGATGGTTGCGGATCGAGATAGCGCGCGCCCCAGCGCGGGCTGAAGCTGTAGGTCATGCCGCCGCATTCGGTCAGCGGCGCGAGAAAGCGGGCCGATGCCGAGGCGCCGAAGCTGTCGACGATCAGCGTCACCCTGACCCCGCGCCGCACCGCATCGCACAGCGCGTCGCGCAGCGCGGTCGCCACCCGGTCCTCGGCGAAGATGTAGAAGCACAGGTCGAGCGTGCGGCGGGCCGAGCCGACCATTTCCAGCAGCGCCGCCAACCGGTCCTCGCCCCCGGGGTAGAAGGTCAGCGACTGCCCCTGCGCCGCGACCGCGAAGGGCTCGGGGTCGCGATAGGCGGGCGTTTCGCGCTCGGTGCTTTCCTCTCCCATCGCCGCCGCCTTAGCGGGACCGCGCGCCCGCGCAAATCCTTGACTGTCGGGCCTGCACAGCCTATCTGCGGCGCCTTCCCAGAATCACTCGAATTGACCGGAGTGCCCGAATGGCGCGCGTTACCGTAGAAGATTGCGTAGACAAGATTCCCAACCGTTTCGATCTCGTGCTGCTGGCAGCCCAGCGCGCGCGCGAGATTTCGGGCGGCGCCGAACTGACCGTCGACCGCGATCGCGACAAGAACCCGGTCGTGGCCCTGCGCGAGATCGCCGATCAGACGGTCAAGCCGAAGGAACTGCATGAAGCCGCAGTGATCCAATCCTGCAGAAGTTCCTGCCCGACGACGACGACGAGATGGACGAGGTCGGTTCGCTCAGCCAGTCGGCCGAAGCGCTGCGCATCACCGCTTCCGCGCCGACCCGCTCGACCTCGATCGGGGCCGATTACGAAGGCTGATCCGCGGGCGCCCGCGCATGGGTCGGATGCAAAGAGGGCCGCTGCCCGCGAGGAGGCGGCCGCTTTTCGCACTCGACCGCCGCGCGCTAGGACGAAGCTGGCGGAGGGCAGCAGATGAGCGATTTCGGCGAGGGATTGGGAACGGCGATCGAAGAGCGGGCTGTTCTCGACGCGCAATCGGCGGGCAAAACGGAGCCTGATGCAGCGGCAGCGCGCCGATCCGGCGCGGGCCATTTGGCCGAGGACAGCTGCCTCAATTGCGGCACCGCCTTGCAGGGGCCGCATTGCCACTGCTGCGGGCAGAAGGCGCATCTTCACCGCACCCTGGGCGCCTTCATGCACGATCTGCTCCATGGCGCGCTGCATTTCGAGGGCAAGACGTGGAAGACCCTGCCGCTGCTCGTCCTGCGGCCGGGCCAGCTGACCCGCCGCTATATCGAAGGAGAACGCGCCCGCTTCGTCTGTCCGATGGCGCTGTTCCTGTTCTCGATCTTCCTGATGTTCGCGGTCTTCCAGGCGGTCGGCGTGACCGCCGCCACCGAGATCACCACCGCCGACCAGGTCGAGAACGGGCTCGCGACCATGCGCGAGAAGGCGACCGCCGACCGCGACCGTCTGGCCGATCGGCTGGCCAAGCTCGAGCGGGGCAGCGGGCAATATGCCGAGACTGAAGCTGCGCTCGACAAGGCCAACGATGCGGCTCGAAGGCATCGCCGACGCGGGCCAGATCGTGACGAGCGATGCCGCGCTGGAGAGGATCGACATCGGCGGGACGGGCTGGCGGTGGCTCGACAAGGGGCTCAGCAAATGGCGCACCAACCCGGGTCTGATGCTCTACAAGCTGCAGTCGAACAGCTACAAGTTCAGCTGGCTGCTGATCCCGCTGTCGATCCCCTTCATGTGGCTGCTGTTCGTCTGGAGGCGGCGCTTCCGGGCCTACGACCACGCGATCTTCGTGACCTATTCGATCGCCTTCATGTCGTTGCTGTTCGTCGTCGTGTCGCTGCTGGTCAAGGCGAGCGCGCCCGAATGGACATGGGGCCTGCTGATCGCCTTCGCGCCGCCGCTGCACATCTACAAGCAGCTGCGCGGCGCCTACGGACTATCGCGGTCCGGCGCGCTGTGGCGGCTCGCGATGATCCTGGTCTTCATTGCCATCGTGGCGACGCTATTCCTCCAGATCCTGCTGGTGCTGGGGGCGTTCTGACCCCTGGCCCGGGCTGGCGGCGCGCTGCGACCGCGTGGTCCGCCGGGGCCGAAAGCCCCAGCATCGTCCCACCGCCGCGCTATCCGCGCGGCAGTGTCACGCCCCCTGCGGCGCGGGGCCTCCGCCGAACTTGCGCCCGGCCTTGGGGACCGCGACGCCGGCGGTCGGCTTGACCGCGACCGGTCCGCGCGGCTCGTCGGGGCGGTCGATCTTGCCGTCCTCCATCAGCTGCTTGATCTCCTCGCCGGTCAGCGTCTCGTATTCGAGCATGGCCTGGGCGAGCAGGTGCAGCTTGTCCTCCTGCTCGGTCAGCACCTGCTTGGCGCGGGCGAGCGCCGTTTTCGACCAGTTCCTTGATCTCGGCATCGATCAGCTTGTTGGTTTCCGCGCCGCCCATCGTGCGGGCGGTCTGGCCCATGCCGAGATAGCCTTCCTGGCTCTGCTTCGTACTGCAGCGGGCCGAGCTTGTCCGACATGCCCCATTTGGTGACCATGTTGCGCGCGAGATCGGTGGCGTACTGGATGTCGCCCGACGCGCCGCTCGAGCTACCTTGTCGTGGCCGAAGATGATCTCCTCGGCCACGCGCCCGCCCATCGCGACCGCCAGGTTCGCGTGCATCTTGTCGCGGTGATAGGAATAATTGTCGCGCTCGGGCAGGCGCATGACCATGCCCAGCGCGCGACCGCGCGGGATGATCGTCGCCTTGTGGATCGGGTCCGACGCGGGCTTCGTGATGGCGACGATCGCGTGGCCCGCCTCGTGATAGGCGGTCATCTTCTTCTCGTCCTCGGTCATCACCATGGACTGCGGCGCTCGGCGCCCATCATGACCTTGTCCTTGGCGTCCTCGAATTCCTGCATCGCCACGAGCCGCTTGTTGCGGCGAGCGGCGAGCAGCGCTGCCTCGTTGACGAGATTGGCGAGATCGGCGCCCGAAAAGCCCGGCGTGCCGCGGGCGATGGTGCGCGCGTTGACGTCGGGGGCCAGCGGCACCTTCTTCATGTGGACGGCGAGAATCTTCTCGCGGCCGTCGATATCGGGCACCGGGACGACCACCTGACGGTCGAAACGGCCCGGGCGCAGCAACGCCGGGTCGAGCACGTCGGGCCGGTTGGTGGCGGCGATGATGATGATGCCTTCATTGGCCTCGAAGCCGTCCATCTCGACCAGCAACTGGTTCAGCGTCTGCTCGCGCTCGTCGTTCGAATTGCCGAGCCCATGCCCGCGATGACGGCCGACCGCGTCGATCTCGTCGATGAAGACGATGCAGGGCGCGTTCTTCTTGGCCTGTTCGAACATGTCGCGCACGCGGCTGGCGCCGACGCCGACGAACATCTCGACGAAGTCGGACCCCGAAATGGTGAAGAAGGGCACGCCCGCCTCGCCCGCGATCGCGCGCGCGAGCAGCGTCTTGCCGGTGCCGGGCGAGCCGACCAGCAGCGCGCCCTTGGGTATCTGCCCGCCGAGCTTGGAGAAACGCTGCGGGTCCTTGAGGAATTCGACGATCTCCTCGAGTTCCTCGCGCGCTTCGTCGATCCCGGCGACATCCTCGAAGGTGACCTTGCCCTGACGCTCGGTCAGCATCTTGGCCTTGGATTTGCCGAAGCCCATAGCCCCGCCCGCACCGCCCCCCTTCTGCACCTGGCGCAACGCGAAGAAGGCGATGCCGAGGATCAGCACGAAGGGCAGGATCTGGATCAGCGCATACATCAGCATGCTGCCGCTCTCGGCCTCGACGCCCGAATAGCGCACGCCGTTGTCTTCGAGCAATTGCGGCAGCGAGGTGTCGTTGGGCACCGGGACGGTGGTGAAGGCTTCGCCGTTCTTCATCTCGCCGGCGATGCTCTTTTCGGAAATCTGGACCGAGGCCACCGATCCTTCGGCGACCTTGTCGCGGAAATCGGAATAGAGGATCTGCGCGCCGCCGCCGCTGGTGCTGCCGCCGAAAACCGAGACGACCATCAGCAGCGCCAGGAAGATGCCGCCCCAGATCATCAGGCTCTTGACCCAGGGATTGGGGCCGTTGCCTTCGGGTTCGGGCGGGCTGTTGTGGTCGCTCATTCGAGATGATCCTTTCGTACATCGCCAATGTAGGATGCAGGCGGTGAATGGCAAGTTGACGGCGACCGCGGAAAAAGCGCCTTCAGTAAGCCAGCCGCTCGATCAGCCAATAGGATCCGGTGATCCCGATCGCATAGGCAGCCAGCCGCAGCCCCTGCGGCGTGGCCGCCGGCTGCAGGCGACGGACCAGCGCGAGCACCGCGAAGACACCCGCGATGACCGGCAGCTGGCCCGCCTCGACCCCGAGGTTGAAACTCACCAGCGCCGCCGGCACCTCGCCTTCGGGCAGGCCGATCTCGCGTAGCGCGCCGGCGAAACCGAAGCCGTGGAGCAGGCCGAAGGCGAAGGCCACCAGCCACGGCAGACGCCGCGTCAATGTGTCGCGATCGCGCCGGATGATCTCGAGCGCGAGAAACACGATCGACAGCGCGATCAGCGCCTCGACCAGCTGCTGGGGCAATCCGGCATAGCCGAAGGTGACCGCCGCCAGCGTCAGCGAATGGGCCAGGGTGAAGGCGGTCGCGGCCTTGATCACCTTGCCCGCGCGCCCGACCAGCAGGACCAGCGCGATGACGAACAGCAGGTGGTCCCAGCCGCTCAGTATGTGTTCGACCCCGATCGCGAAATAGCTGCGCCAGACCTGCGCCGCGGAAGGCCGGGCCACGACCGTGGCATAGGGTTCGGCCACTGTCAGCCGGTGGATCTGGACCGGGCGGCCGAGCGGCGCGATGCGCAGGATCGCATCGCCCTGCCCGCTCAGTGCGGGCCAGCCGATGCGCCGGCCCGCGATCGGTGCGGCGCAACGCGCTTCGGCGCTGCCGATCACCGCCAGCGCCGCCGCCCGCTGCACGGGTGGGCGGGTGAAGCGGCAGCCTTCGGGCAAGTCGGGCGCGGCGCCGCGATCGACGCCCGGGCCCCAGACGGAGCCCGAGCCGGAAGCGGAGCCGGAGACGGCGAGCGGCTGCTTCCACGAAACCGCCCACAGCCGCGCATCGATCTGCTCGAACTGGATCGAGACCGGGCGCAGTTCATCGGCCACCGCCGGCGCGGCGAAAAGCAGCGCCGCCACGACGAGCCACCAGCGGATCATTCCACCTCGATGCGATAGGCGTCGCGCAGCAGGCGATAGGCCCTCTCGCGGCGCTCGACCATGGTCGCGCTGCGCCAGTCGGCCTCGACCTCGTCGCGGATTGCGGCCAGCGGCGGCAGCCGGCCGGGCCTGCGCGCGGTCAATCGGACGAGATGCCAGCCGAAGCCCGAAGCGACCGGCCCCTGCCACCCGGGTCGCACCTCGAGCTGCGCGATGCCGCGGGCAAACTGCTGGCCGAAACGCTCGACCAGTTCGGGCCGCGCGAGGCCGTCGGCTTCGCGCGGCAAGCTGATCGGCTCGCCGTGCGGATCGGCCTGGGACCGCGCGGCGCGCGCCGCGGATTCGCTCGCGAAATAGACTTGCTCGAAGCTCAGTTCGGCGCCCTCGGTGAAACGTTCGGGGTGGCTCGCGAGCCAGGCTTCGAGCCGCGCATCATCGACCCGCTCGGTCTCGGCGCCGGCGGTGGCGAGCTCGTCCATCTTGGTCGCGAGCCGGCGGCGGACCACCGCATCGTCCCGGTCGATGCCCAGCCGCAGCGCTTCGCGATAGAGCACTTCCTCGCGGATGAAGCGCTCGACCAGCCGGTCGAGTTCGGCGTCGGTCGGGGCGCGGCCCATCATGCGCTCGAACCCGATCGCCAGCCCGGCCTGGCGTTCCCGGGTCAGCGCGATCGTCCGGCTGGCGGGGTCGGCGGGTTCGCCGCGCAGCGCGAAGCCCATCCACACCGCCGCGCCGGCAAGCAGGAAGTGGACCAGCGGCTCGCGCAGCCAGCGCCGGATCACGCGCCCTCCATGATCCGCGGCGCGTCGTCGATCGGACGCCGCTGCCGCAGCCAGACCGGCGAACTGTAGGCGCGTTCCTGCGCCACGCCCTGTTCGATCACCTCGGCGGGCAGATCGAGCCCGAAGCGCTTGGCATCGAACAGCACCCAGCGCGGCGTGGGGATTTCGAGCACGCGGACGTAATAGAAGGCGCGCTGCCCCGGCCGGTAGTCGGGATCGGTCCAGGCGGCACGCAGTTCGGCAGCGCCGATGCTGTTGTCATAGGTCGCTTCGCGGCGGTTCACCGTATCGCCGACCGCGGGAATACGGCCGCCGGCGCGGCGGCGCTTGCCGTTCATCTCGGACCAGGCGACGTCGTAGACCTTCTCGCGCGCCGTGCCCGCGGCATCGACCCAGCCCTTGACCACCTGGACGCGGTCGAGATTGGCCCCGTCGGGATCCTTCAAGGCCGAGATGAGAAACGCGGGCGCGGTGCCGGTGTCGGCAAGTTCGCCGCCCATCGGGACACCGCGCGCATAGCCGGCGCGTACCCAGTCGCCGTCCCAGTCGGCGCTGGTGAAATCATGCCCCGCGAACAGCCGCAGCACCATTCGCGGACCGGTGGTGGCATAGACTTCGCGGCGCGCGAAGGCATCGAAGATCTCGGCCCGCGTGTTGCCTCTCGCCCAGGCCGCGGCATAGCCGCCCGCGAGGTAGTGCCAGCCGAAACGGCCTTCATTTGTGCCGAGGTTCTGCGGTTCCATGGCCCGTCCGGGGCGCGGTTCGACCCCGGTATGCTTGCCGAAGAAATTGTCCTCGTCCGCGGTCGCGAGCGCGGTGTGGCTGTCGGTCGAGCCGACCAGGCCGAAGGCGTAGGGATTGACACCCAGCTGCCGTTCGAGCGTCAGACCGCGCAGCAAGGCCGAGCGGACGTAGCTGCCCGCCAACATGTCGGGAGTGGTCCGCCGGGTGAGCGGAAGATTGCCCAGCTCCCAGCCGGCGACGCCGAAGCCGGCGAATTCGTCATTCGGCGAGAGGAAGGGATGCGTTTCGCTGTCGCCCTTGATCTGCGTCGCTTCGACGATCGGCTCGTGCGCCGCGCGGCGCCGGGCGTAGGCGGCGGTCATCGCCCCACCGTCGGGCCCCACGAGTTCAAACATCAACCCGTTGGAGAGGTTCGAATTGTGCGGTATCGCCAGCACCTGTCCGCCGGTGTGTTCTTCATAGGCGTCCATATAGTCCCACAGATCCTCGACCTTGCTGCCGATTCCCGGATACGGAACGATTTGCCCGGTCTTCGCGCTGCCGTCCCTGAACATCACCACCCGGTGGAGATTGTTGCCGTCGGGCATCAGCGTCCATTCGAAACCGGCGAAGGCAGTGAGCTTGCCTGGGCGATTGTAGCGGTCGAGCGTGGCGAGGTGGTGGTCCCACAATTCGCGCGTCGCCTGGGCCTGCCGCTCGGGATCGCGCAGCGCTGCGGGAATCTTGCCGTTCGCGGCCGCCGTGATCAGTTCGGCGACCGCGTGCTGCGACTGTTCGGGGCCTTCGTGCATCATGTCGTACCAGCGCCGCAGCGTCGGATCGCGAACCAGCATCCGCGGCGCATCGTACAACCGCCGCGTCGCGCCCATCGCGTCCGAATGGTCGGAGATGACGAGGAAATCGAGCGGCCGGTCGAGCTTCGCCTCGACGCCGGTGGTTGAAGTCACCTTGTCGCCGCGCGCGAACTTCAGCGCATCCTCGGGCCCCAGGCGGACGCCGAAGCCGAAGGCATCGACCGAGATATCGGTGTGCAGATGGGTGTCGCCCCAATAGGGCCGGTCGGGAAATTCGGCCAGCTCAATGGTGTCGGCGCCGTCGCCGCGTTGCGCCGCGGTCGGATCCTCGCCCACCGCCATGTCGCAGCCGGCGAGCATCAGACACGCCGCGAGCAGGCCCGTTCCACGCATGGCAACCCCTCCCATTGCACTTTGCAACTCGAAGTCTGCGCGCCGGGGGGGGCGACGTCAACCGGCGAGCGTGTCGGCAGCTTCGAATGTCAGGAAAAGATAGGTCCCCGCCGCCGAGGCGAGGAACGCGAAGACCAGCGCAGCCAGCACCAGCGCCCCGTCGCGCACGGTCAGCGCGAGGCCCAGTATCGCGATCGCCAGCATCGGCAGCGAGCTGGCGAAGGGCAGGAATTCTAGCGGTGGCACGGCACAGCACAGCAGCAGCACCACCAGGGCCACAAGCCGCAGCCAGAAGCCTTCGGTGAGGCTTTCGAGCCGGCCCTCGCTGTGTTCGTCGAGCCAATGCGCAAGGCCGCGCATCCGCCGCACCGCGCGATGCAGCTTCCGGCTCTCGACCGCTCGCGACTGGATGAAGTCGGGCATCCAGATATGGTCGCTGCCGGCCAGCAGCTGCAGCGCGGTGATCGCCACGATCACCGCGAGGAAGGTCGGCACTCCGGGTATCCCGCCGACCGGCGTCATCTCGAGCAGGGCGGGCAGCATGATGAACGGACCGAAGCTGCGTTCGCCGAAATCGTCGAGCACGTCGCGGACGCAGACCTCGTCCTGCCTGGCGGCGAGTTCGTCGAGTTCGCCGAGCACGTCCTCGACGCTTTCGGGGTCATGCTGCACCGCCGGTGTTCTCCTCGCCGCTCCAACGCCGCAACGGCCGGTTCGGGTCCTAGGCGGGACTCCGGCGGAGCAGCGCCGAGCGTTCGCAGCGGCACACTACCTCGTCGCGCTGATTGACCGCCTCGTGCTGGAAGGTGACGATCCCGGCATCGGGCCGCGATCGGCTTTCGCGCAGCCCGATCACCTCCGAGGTCGCGTGGAGCGTGTCGCCGAGGAACACCGGCTTGGGCATCACCAGCCTGTCGTAGCCGAGGTTGGCCACCAGCGTGCCGAGCGTGGTGTCGCCCACGCTCAGCCCGACCATCAGCGCGAAGGTGAAGGTGCCGTTGACGAGGATCTGCCCGAATTCGCTTGCCTTGGCGGCCTCGACATCGAGGTGCAGCGGCTGCGGGTTGTGGGTCATGGTGGTGAAGAAGAGATTGTCCGCTTCGGTCACCGTCCGGCGGATCTCGTGCGTCAGCCGGTCACCTACCGTCCATTCGTCGAACAGGCGGCCGGCCATCAGCCGTGCCCCATCACGGCTTTCACCTCGAGGAAGTCGTGGAATCCCCATTCCCCCCATTCGCGGCCATTGCCCGATTTCTTGTAGCCGCCGAACGCCGCGTTCATGTCGTAGCCGCCGTTGATCGCGACGCGCCCGGCGCGGATCCGCCTGGCCAGGCTGCGCGCGAGCTCGATGTCCTCGCCGGTGATCGCGCTGGCGAGCCCGTATTCGGTGTCGTTGGCGATGCGGATCGCATCGTCGTAATCCTCATAGCCGAGAATGCAGAGCACCGGGCCGAAGATCTCCTCGCGCGCGATGGTCATGTCGTTGTCGACGTCGGCAAAGACGGTCGGCTTGACGTAGTGGCCGGTTTCGAGGCCTTCGGGCTTGCCGGGTCCGCCCGCGACGAGCGTCGCACCTTCCTCGATGCCCTTTTCGATGAGGCCCTGGATCTTGTCCCACTGGGTTTTCGAGACCACAGGGCCGATTGCGGCATTGCCCTTGGGGTCGCCCGGGATCACGCCCTCGGCCGCTTCCCTGGCCGCCGCCTTGGCTTCCTCCATCCGCTTGTGCGGCACCAGCATCCGGCTGGGAGCGGTGCAGGTCTGGCCCGAATTGCCCATCATCGCGACGGTGCCCTTGGCCACCGACTGCGAGAAGACGCTGTCGTCGAGGACGATATTGGGGCTCTTGCCGCCTAGTTCCTGCGCCACGCGCTTGACGCTGTCGGCGGCGTTCTTGGCGATCGCGATACCTGCGCGGGTCGATCCGGTGAAACTGACCATGTCGATGTCGGGATGGCCCGAAATCGCCTCTCCCACGCCCGGCCCGTCGCCGTTGACGAGGTTGAACACGCCTGCGGGCACGCCGGCGGCATCGAGGATCTCGGCGAAGATATAGGCGTTGAAGGGCGCGATCTCGCTCGGCTTCAGCACCATGGTGCAGCCCGTCGCCAGCGCGGGAAAGACCTTGCAGGCGATCTGGTTGAGCGGCCAGTTCCACGGTGTGATCATGCCGACCACGCCGATCGGCTCCCACACGTGCAGCGTCGGGCCGTCCTGGCGTTCGAAGGCGAAGCCCTCCAGCACTTCGATGGCCTTCTGGCAATGCCCCGCGAGCAGGCCGACATGCGGCCCGTTGGCGAGGCTCATGGGGGCGCCCATTTCGTCGCTGACCGCGGTGGCGAGGTCCGCCTTGCGGTTTTCGATCTCGGCCTGGATCGCCCGCAACACGGTGAGCCGTTCCTGCTTCGAGGTCTGCGACCAGCTCGCGAAAGCACGGCGAGCGGCCTGCACCGCCTTGTCGACGTCGGCCCTGGTGCCGAAGCTGATGTGTCCGATCGTCTCTTCCGTCGCCGGATTCTCGACCGGCACGGTGTTTTCCTCGACCGGATCGACCCACCGGCCGTCGATGTAGAACTGGGTGCAATCGCGCATGGTCACTCTCCTTCGCGAAGGGCCACTAGCCCCCTTGGCGCCACCGCGCCACCACCTCTTCGCCGTCTTCGGCGGCGTCGCGGACGGTATTGGGCGTCCGGTCGAAGCGCGGCGCGGGCGCGGTGTGCCAGCGGCCGCCGTGTTCGACATAGGTCCCGCGCGCCTTCATGTGCGGATGCTCGCGCGCCTCGTCCAGCGGCACGACGGGGGCGAAACAGGCGTCGGTGCCCTCGAGCAGATCGCACCATTCGGCCTGCGTCCTCGTCGCAAACAGCGCGGCGAGATCCTCGGCATGGCTGTCCCACTTGGACGGATCCATCTGCGCCTCGCGCAAGTGTTCGGGTGCATCGGCGCGCTCGAGCAGCTCGGCATAGAACTGCGGTTCGATCGCCCCGACGCTGATCTCCTTACCGTCCTTGCACGTATAACAGCGGTAGAAATGCGCCGCCCCGCCGAGCAGGCCGGCGCCGCGTTCGACCGTGCGCAGCGCGCTGTGCGGCTGGCCGTAGAAGAAGCTCATCAGGCTGGTCACCCCATCGACGATCGCCGCGTCGACGACCTGCCCCTTGCCGCTCCGCTCGCGTTCCCACAGCGCCGCGAGGATCCCGAGCGCGCAATACATCGAACCGCCGCCGAAATCGCCGACCAGGTTCTGCGGCGGCACGGGCAGGTCGCCTCTCTTGCCGATCGCATCGAGCGCGCCGGTCACGGCGATGTAGTTGAGGTCGTGGCCCGCCGCCTGTGCCAGCGGCCCATCCTGACCCCAGCCGGTCATCCGCGCGTAGACGAGCCGCGGATTGGCCGCGAGCAGCACGTCCGGGCCCAGGCCGAGCCGCTCCATCACCCCGGGGCGGAATCCTTCGACCAGCACGTCGGCGGCGGCGAGCGCATCGCGGCAGAAGCGCTGCCCTTCCTCGCTCTTGAGGTCGACCGCGACGCGGTGCCGCGCGCGCTCGACGACCGGGTTCATCACCCGGTACCCCTGGCGTTCGATCCGCACCACCTCGGCGCCCATGTCGGCGAGCAGCATGGCGACATGCGGGCCCGGCCCGATGCCCTGGAATTCGACCACCTTGAGGCCCGTCAGCGGTCCCTTGCTTGCCGTTTCGGCCATTTTCTTCTCCTCAGAAACTCTTGGGCAGATCGAGCACATGCGTCGCCACATGGCTCAGGATCAGATTGGTGCTGATCGGGGCGACCTGGTACAGGCGGGTCTCGCGAAACTTGCGTTCGATGTCGTATTCCTCGGCGAAACCGAAGCCGCCATGCGTCTGGATGCACATGTCGGCAGCGAACCAGCTCGCCTCGCTCGCCAGCATCTTGGCCATGTTCGCCTCGGTCCCGGCGGCTTCGCCGGCATCGAACATCCGCGCCGCCTTGGCGACCATCTCGGCCGCGGCGGCGAGCTGGACATGGGCGCGGGCGATCGGGAACTGGACCCCCTGATTCTCGCCGATCGCCCGGCCGAAGACCTGCCGTTGGCTGGCATAGGCCGAAGCGCGGTCGACGAAGAAGCGGCCGTCGCCGATGCATTCGCTGGCGATCAGGATCCGTTCGGCGTTCATGCCCGAAAGGATGTAGCGAAAACCCTTGCCCGCCTCGCCGATCAGCGCTGTCGCGGGAACCCGCAGATCGTCGAAGAACAGCTCGGTCGTGGCATGGTTGAGCATGGTCCGGATCGGGCGGATGGTGAGGCCGTTGCCGACCGCGTCCCGCATGTCGACCAGCAGCACGCTCATCCCCTCGGACGGCTTGGCGCAGTCCTCGCGCGGGGTGGTGCGGCACAGCAGCACCATCAGATCCGAGTGCTCGGCGCGGCTGATCCAGATCTTCTGCCCGTTGACCACGTAATCGTCGCCCTCGCGCCGGGCGAAGGTCGCGATGCGCGTGGTGTCGGTGCCCGCGCCCGGCTCGGTTACCCCGAACGCCTGGAGGCGCAATTCGCCGCTGGCGATGGCGGGCAGATAACGGCGCTTCTGTTCTTCCGAGCCGTGCTTGAGCAGCGTGCCCATGGTATACATCTGCGCATGGCACGCACCGCCGTTCGAACCCGAGCGGTGGATTTCCTCGAGCACCGCCGTGGCCGCCTCGAGGCCCAGCCCCGAGCCGCCGTATTCCTCGGGGATCAGCACCGACAGGAACCCGCCTTCGGTCAGCGCAGCGACGAAATCGGTAGGGTAGGCGCGTTCGCGGTCGAGCTTCTGCCAGTATTCACCGGGAAAGCGCGCGCACAGCCGCCGCACCGCCTCGCGGATCTCGGGAAATGTCTCGCTCAAATCTCCGTCTCCCTTTGCAACCGGTGTGGCGCGGGAAATCGGCTTTGGCAACGGCCAGCGGGTGATTGGATGCCCCGTGAGGATTCGAACCTCAATTGACGGAGTCAGAGTCCGTAGTCTTACCATTAGACGACGGGGCATCAGCCTTCGGAGCGGGCGAGAATCGCGCGGGTCGCTCCGGAAGAGGCCGCGCATCTAGTTTCGTGCCGCGCCGAGGTCAACCCCGGGCGCCGCGCCAGCACTCGCCCCGCCCTTGCCCCGCCGCGGCTTCGCGGCTAGCGTGGTGGGCAAGTCCCCGCGCGAAATGTTCGCGCGGGAGGAAAAGAAAGTACTCCCATGGCGGATCGCCTTCCGCCGGACATGACACGGGGGCACGGGACAAAACGGGGCAGCAAGTCCGGCAAGGTAGCCGATTTCCGCTACAAACGCCCTTCCCGGCCCGAAACGAACCCAGGCGATCGGCGCGGCGCCAAGCCGCGCGGTCTGCGCCCCGATGGCTGCGACAAGGCAGCAACGCCGCAGCCCGGCGCCCCGGTTCGGACCGGCGCATCCGGCCGCCGGCAGGCCTATGCCGCGCTCGATCTCGGAACCAACAATTGCCGGCTGCTGATCGCCCGTCCCTCGGGCGAGAATTTCACCGTCATCGACGCCTTCAGCCGCGTCGTGCGGCTGGGCGAAGGGCTTGCCGCCAGCGGCAGGCTGTCCGACGAAGCCATGGGCCGCACGCTCGCCGCGCTGCACGTCTGCGCCGAGAAGCTGCGCCGGCGCAACGTCCGGCTGGCGCGTTCGGTCGCCACCGAAGCATGCCGGCGCGCATCGAACGGCGCAGACTTCATCGAACGCGTCCGGCAGGAAACCGGGATCGTGCTCGACATCATCTCGGCGCAGGAAGAGGCGCGGCTGGCGGTGCTCGGCTGCCACATCCTGCTCGAGGAAGGCGCCGGGCCGGCGATCATCTTCGACATCGGCGGCGGCTCGACCGAACTGGTGCTGGTGCAGCCGGGCGACAACGTGCCGCGGATCATCGACTGGCTGAGCGTGCCGTGGGGCGTGGTCTCGCTGACCGATACGGTCACCGGCTCGGACGAAAGCGAGGCGACCCGGCTCGAGCGCTATCGCGCCATGCGGCGCACGGTCGCCGACAGCTTCGCCGCCTTCGCCGGGCGTATCCGCGAGCACACGCGCTCGAGGGATCCGATCCGTCTGCTCGGCACCAGCGGCACGGTGACGACCCTCGCCAGTCTCCACCTCGAGCTGCCGCAATACGATCGCCGCGCGGTCGACGGGCTGATCGTGCCGTCGCAGTCGATGCGCGACATCTCGCTGCGGCTGTCGCGGATGAGTGCGCCCGACCGGCGGCAATTGCCGTGCATCGGCGACGATCGCGCCAGCCTGGTGATCGCGGGGTGCGCGATCCTCGAATCGATCCTCGACATCTGGCCTTCGGAGCAATTGGGCGTCGCCGATCGTGGCATCCGCGAGGGAATCCTGCGCAGCCTGATCGCCGCCGATGCGGAGGGCGAACGCAGCCGCGCCGCGGTCCAGCGCATGCGCGAGCAGGACGTATGAGCCGTTCAGGCAAGGACCGCGAGACGCGGGTGAAATCCGCCAAGGGGCGGACCGCTTCATCCACTCGCTGGCTCCAGCGGCAGCTCAACGACCCCTATGTCAAGCAGGCCAAGGCCGAGGGCTATCGCAGCCGTGCGGCCTACAAGCTGATCGAGCTCGACGAGAAATTCGGCCTGCTGAAAGGCGTCGAACGGGTGGTCGATCTGGGCATCGCGCCGGGCGGGTGGAGCCAGGTGGTGCGCAAGCTGGCACCGCGTGCGCAGATCGTTGGCATCGACCTCCTCGAGGTCGAGCCGATCGAGGGCGTGACCATCTTCCAGATGGACTTCATGGCCGATGACGCGCCGCGCGTGCTCGAGGAGGCGCTGGGCGGCAAGGCGCAACTGGTCATGAGCGACATGGCTGCCAACACCGTCGGCCACAAGCAGACCGACCACCTCAGGACGATGGGACTGGTCGAGGCCGGCGCGTGGTTCGCGATCGACAATCTCGCACCGGGGGGCATCTTCCTTGCCAAGGTCCTCGCCGGCGGAACCGACACCGAACTGCTGGCGCTGCTCAAACAGCATTTCCGCAGCGTCAAACACGCCAAGCCGCCCGCCAGCCGCAAGGGTTCGAGCGAGTGGTACGTGATTGCCCAGGGTTTCAAGGGCAGCTGACCCGAACACCCACCGCGCGCCGATAGGAAAGCCGAAACGAAGAAGGCCCCGCGAATGCGAGGCCTTCCCCTTCGGCCAGTCGCTGGCGAAACTATCCGGCGGGTTTGGCCGCGCCGTCGCTGCTGGTCGCGGCATTGCTCGACGCGACGGGCTGATCGGCTCCCATCGCCGCAGCAGCCTCGGGCCCTTCTGCGGGAACGCCTTCGGTCGGGCCGGGGCCGGCGCCGGGCGCGTCGCCGCCCTCGGCCGCTGCTTCCTCGGGCGGCGGGGCGGGTTCGGGAAAGGCCGGGCCACCGCCATTGGCCTTGAGATAGGCGATCACATTGGCGCGATCTTCGGGCTTGGAGAGGCCGGCGAAGCTCATCTTGGTGCCGTTGGCGAAACCACGCGGACTGCTCAGCCAGGCGTCGATGTTTTCGTAGGTCCACTCGCCGCCATGGTCCGACAGCGCGGAACTATAGGCGAAACCCGCGGCATGCGCGCCGATCGGCTTGCCGAGCACACCCCACAGATTGGGACCGATGCCATTGGCGCCGCCCTGGTTGACGGTGTGGCAGGCGCCGCATTTGGCGAAGATCTTTTCGCCCGCAGCCGGATCCGCCGAGGCGAGCAGCGTGCCGAGATCGGGGCCCGCTTCCTTGTCCCCGCCTTCGGCTTCGCCCTGGATGAAGAATCCCGGCTCCTCGACATGCGGGTGCTTGTCCGCCGCAAAATACATGCTCGAGACGATGGAGCCGCCAAGCGCGACGATTCCGGCGAAGAGAACCCAGCCGGCAGCGGTGTTGAAACGATCATCCATTGTGCGTGATTGCCTGCGAGAATTTCCGTGGTCTGCGTTCGCGCGCCGCTCTAGTGCGGAGCGCGGGACTTCGCAAGTGTGCAGGCGGCAATAGCGCTTGATGCGCGTGAATCTCCCGCTTAACGCCGCTAGCCATGCGCCAGTTCGCCAAGCCCGCTCTCGCCATGGTCGATTCGATGCGGTCGGCCGCAGCGCAGGAACCGATGCGCGCGATCGCCTTCGGCGGGGCGCCCGGATCCAATTCGCACCAGGCAGCGATGCAATTCGCACCCGAAGCGCTGCCGTTGCCGTGCTTCAGCTTCGAAGATGCGCTCGACGCGGTCGAGAACGGCCGCGCCGGCTGCGCGATGATCCCGATCGAGAATTCGCAGCATGGCCGCGTCGCCGATATCCATTTCCTGCTGCCGGGGAGCGGCCTGGCGATCGTCGCCGAGCATTTCATGCGCATCACTCATTGCCTGATGGGCCTGGGCCCCGGTCCGTTCGAGGCCGCCTACAGCCATCCGCAGGCACTCGGCCAGTCGCGCCACTTCCTCGGCGAGCGCGGCATCGTTGCCTTGAGTCATGCCGATACGGCGGGGGCCGCGGCCTTCGTAGCCGAAAGCGGGCGGCGCGATATTGCGGCGATCGCCCCCGCGCTCGCCGCCGACCTCTACGGGCTCGAGATCGTCGAACGCGCGGTCGAGGATGCGCACGACAACACCACGCGCTTCGTCGTGCTGGCGAAAGAACCGCTCGATCCCGCCAGTCTCGTCGGCCGTCAGGCCATGACGACCTTCGTGTTCGAAGTGAAGAACATTCCCGCCGCGCTCTACAAGGCGCTCGGCTGCTTCGCCACCAACGGCGTCAACATGACCAAGCTGGAAAGCTATCAGAAGGGCACGAGCTTTGCGGCGACGATGTTCTTCGCCGATATCGAGGGTGTGCCGGGAATGGTCAACGTCGACCATGCTCTGGAGGAACTGGGCTTCCAGACCAATTCGGTCCGCCTGCTCGGCAGCTATGCCCAGGCAAGGAAACGAGGATGATGCTCGACCGACGCAGAATGATGGTGGGTGCAGCGGCACTGGCGGGCGCGGCCTGCGTGCCGCTCGACCAGGGCGCCGACCGGCGCCTGGTGACCAGGCTGGGCCTCATCGAGCGCGAACTCGGCGGCAGGCTCGGGGTGGCATTCCACGACCCGTTCCGGCGCGGCGGGCTCGCCTATCGAGGCGAGGAACGCTTTCCCATGGCTTCGACCTTCAAGGCTTCGCTCGCGGCGCTGGCGCTGGCGATGGAGCAGGACGGGCGGCTCGACCTGTCGCGGCAGGTCACATGGACCAAGGCGGATCTCATATTCCATACCCCCTTCACCGGCGAGCACGTGGGCACCGGCGCGACCTTGCGCGAACTGGCCCGCGCCGCAGTGATGACGTCGGACAATCTCGCCGCCAACATCGTGCTCGATCATGTCGGCGGACCGGAGGGTCTGACGGCCTTCTGGCGCAGGATCGGGGACGACACGTCGCGGCTCGACCGAAAGGAAACCGCCCTCAATTTCGTGCCCGAAGGCGAGCTGCGCGACACGACGACACCCGCCGCCATGGCGCGAACGCTGGCCACCATCCTGTCGAAGCAGGGCAACCGGCCGCTGGCGCCGGAGCGCGTCGATCAGCTTGCGCAGTGGATGACCGATGCGCGGACCGGGCTCGCCAGGGTGCGCGCGGGTCTGCCTTCCGAATGGATATCAGGAGACAAGACCGGCAATTCGAGCGACTGGGACGGGAAGATGGGCTATTTGCGCGGCGACATCGGTTTTACCCGCGGCCCGGCCGACACGCCATCCATCTTCTTTGCCGCCTATCACCAGTCCCCGCTCGGCGCGACCATCGACGGCGAGCGGGTCGATGCCGCCTTCGCCGAGATCGGTGAAGTGCTCACCGACTGGACGCGGCAGTACTATGCGATCGTCGTCACCTGACCGCTATTCGTCGCCGTAGATCGCCACCTCATCTACGCCGGCGCTGGTCGCGCGGCCGCGATACATGCCGGTGGTGTTGAAGCTGAAGACGGCCTCGCCGTCCTTCGAGACGACGATCACCCCGCCATCGCCGCCCATGTCGCCGACTTCGGCGATCACGGCATCGGCGGCGGTCTGGGCGTCCTCTCCCAGCATCTGCATCCGCGAACAGATCGTCCGCGCCACGCCCGCCCGGATGAAGAACTCGCCCCAGCCGGTCGCGGAGACCGCGCAGCTGCGGTTGTCGGCATAGGTGCCCGCGCCGATCACGGGACTGTCGCCGATCCGGTTCCAGCGCTTTCCGGTCATCCCGCCGGTCGAGGTTCCAGCGGCGAGATTGCCCTGCTCGTCGCGCGCCACCGCACCGACCGTACCGAATTTGAGATCGACATCGAGCGCCGACAGCTTTTCCGCCTTGAGACGGTCGAGCGCCTCTCGGCGCGCGTCGGTGTCGAACCATTCGCGAGGCATCCGTTCGAGCCCCTGTTCGGCGGCGAAAGCCTCGGCCCCGCGGCCCGAGAGCATGACGTGCTCGCTATCGGTCATGACCTTGCGCGCCAGCAGGATGGGATGGCGGATACCGGTGACCCCCGCCACCGCGCCCGCCGACCGGTCGCGGCCGTCCATGATCGAGGAATCGAGCTCGTGATCGCCGTCCCAGGTGAACACCGCGCCGCGGCCGGCGTTGAATTTGGGATCGTCCTCCAGCCGGGTGATCACCGCCGCCACCGCGTCGAGCGCCTCGCCACCCTGCTCCAGCACCGCCGCGCCGGCGTCGAGCGCGTCCTGCAGAGCCGCGCGATAGGCGGCATCGCGCTCCGGGGTCATGTCGGATCGGTCGAGCGTCCCCGCGCCGCCGTGGATCGCGATCGACCAGCCACCGTCTTCGCGAGCCATGGCCGGACCTCCCCAGAGCAGCGAAAGCGCCGCCACGGCGCGTGCGAAAATGCAAAGAAATCCTCTCATGCGGGCGCGATAGCATGCTGAGTTATCCACTCAATCCCCTCTACCCACTTTGTGAAGAGCGGGCCGCGTGTTAGCCCTTCCGTCGGGGAAACCAATGGGGAGAGGTTTTCATGATCCTGAATAGATATCGCTTCGACGAAGCGCTGGCGGTCGATCTTGCCCAGAAGATCGGGCTGGCGATCATTGCACTCATCATCACCTGGCTCGCCGCCAAGGCTGCCAAATGGGCCTTCGCCAAGCTGGTCGACACGGTCGATTTCTTCAAACGCGGCACCGGCAACGGCCAGTCGCTGGGCGAATCGCTGGGCAAGATCGTCAGCCTGCTGATCTGGCTGTTCGGCCTGCTGGTGGTGCTCAACATCCTCGAACTGGGCGGAGTCGCCGGACCGATCGACAGCCTGCTCGAGAACGTCGTCGATTTTCTGCCCAACCTGCTGTGGGCCGGGCTGATCTTCTTCATCGGCATGATGGTCGCCAGGATCGCCCGCGATCTCGTCGTCACCACGCTGCAGACGGTCGATTTCGACAAATGGGCCAATCGCGGCGGCGTCGACAACGTCACCGGCAATCACGCCATCAGCCGGACCATCGGTACGATCGTCTATGTCCTGATCGCCATTCCGGTGGCGATCGCGGCCTTGGAGCAACTCGGCATCGAATCGATCAGCCGGCCGGCCTCGGAAATGCTGCGGATGATCTTCGCCGCCATACCCAACATCATCGCCGCGGCGGTGCTGCTGGGGATCGGCTATCTGATCAGCAAATTCGTGGTGCAGATCCTCAAGGAAGTCCTGCCCGGTCTCGGCGTCGACCGCGCGCTCGCGGAAAGCGGGCTGGTCACCGAAGGCACCACGGCATCGGAAATCATCGCCCGCGTGGCCCAGGTCGCGATCATCCTGTTCTTCGCCATCGCGGCGACGCGTCTGCTCGGCTTTCCCGAACTCACCGCGATTCTCGACCAGCTGCTCGAGCTGGGCGGGAGGGTGATCTTCGGCGCGGTGGTCATCGCCTTCGGCTTCCTGATCGCCAACCTTCTCGCCCGCCTCATCGCGGGCGATGCGGGGAACGGGACCGCGGCCACGATCGTGCGCTGGGCGACGATCATCCTGTTCGTCTTCATGGGCCTCCAGTTCACCGGCATCGGCGGGATGATCCCTGCCAACGCGCTGACGATCCTGATCGCCGGGGTCGCCGTGGCGGGCGCGCTGGCGTTCGGTCTCGGCGGGCGCGACTGGGCGGCACGCAAGCTCGAACAGATGGACAGCGATCTCGGCGGGAGCTCGCCCCCCACCGCAGCGGCGCGGACACCGACCGCGCGGGGCAAGGGCGCGGGCACCGGTGACGACCCGCTGCCCCCGGGCGCGTAACGCCGGCCGGGTCAAGCCGATCGAGGGGCGCGCGAAGTATTCTTCCGCGCCCCTTTTTCGTGCTAGCACTGCCCGGGGGCGGATCGTCGGGGAGTAGGCAGATGAGCGCATTCGGTTTCGGGAGCACCGCGGACGAGGTCCTCGCCGGCCACGATCTTACCGGCACGACGGTGCTGGTGACGGGCGGCTATTCGGGCCTCGGGCGCGAAACCGCGCGCGCCATGGCGGATCGCGGCGCGCATGTGATCCTTGCGGGGCGCGACACGACCCGCCTGTCCGCCGCGGCCGACGAGATCGCCGAGGCCACCGGCGCGAAGATCGACACGCTGGCCTGCGACCTCGCCTCGCTCGCCAGCATCCGCGCCGCAACCGACGAAGCCTGCAAGCGGTTCGAAAGGATCGATCTGCTGATCAACAATGCGGGAGTCATGGCCTGCCCGCTGGGATACACGGCGGACGGGTTCGAAATGCAGTTCGGCACCAATCATCTTGGCCATTTCCTGTTTACCAACCGCTTGATGCCTCTGCTCGAAAAGGGTCGGCAGGTGCGGATCGTCAACCTTTCCAGCCGCGCGCACCACATCGACCGGGTCCATTTCGACGATCCGAACTTTGCCCGCCGCGAATACGAGAAATGGCACGCCTACGGCCAGTCGAAGACCGCCAACGTGTTGTTCGCGGTCGAGCTCGAGGCGCGGCTGGCCGACCGTGGCATGCATGCTTTTGCAGTCCATCCGGGCGGCATCCAGACCAATCTCGGACGGCACATGTCGGACGAGGATGTGGCGGCGTTGCGCGAACGCATCCGCCGGAGCGCCGCGGCTGCGGGCCGCGAGCCGCAAGGATTCAAGTCGATCCCCCAGGGCGCGGCGACAAGCTGCTGGGCGGCCACTGCCCCCGAGCTGGAGGGCCGAGGCGGGCTCTATTGCGAAGACTGCCGTGTCGCCGAAGTCGACGATACCGATCCGATGGGCGGCGTGCGCAGCTATGCGATCGATCCGGACAACGCCCGGCTGCTGTGGGAGCTGAGCGAAGATCTGGTGGGCGAGCGCTTCGCCTACTGAGGCTGGAGAGGCGAGGGCATTCTCGCCAGCTTGCCCGTCGACGCGCGCCTTCGCTCGATATCGAACAGGGCGCAAGCGGCGAGGAATGTGACGACGATCATGGCAAACTCGCCTCCGTCCTCGATCCAGGCTTCGAGCACGATCCAGAAATCGCTTTTGTCTCCCCAGCTTGTCACCGCGTCGGCGACCACGCCGAAGAAGGCGGCGCCGGCGACGCCGGCCGCGAGGATCAGCGAATAGGCCGCTGGACGCAATTCGGAACGCAGCAGCGCCATCACGAACGCCGCTGCCCAGAGCGTCCCGACCTCGGCAAACAGCAGCATCTCGCCGATGTCATTCGCCGGCAAGGGCAGGTCCTGCGGCAAGGCAGGCGCGCTCCACTTGCCGAAAGCCTCGTGAAATTCGAGCGAATTGTCGGCGGTGAGAAAGACGAACAGCAGGGCATTCACGAGAAAGATCGCCGCCCCGGTGCGTCGCCAAAGAAGGAACAGCATCACCGCCATCGCCGCGGTGAGCGAATATTCGAGGAATTCCCCGAAGCCGCCGTCCTTGGAAAGGAAGAACTGGGCGGGCAAGGCGGCGCCGGTCAGTTCGCCGTAATGCGCGGCGACGTCGAGCCCGGCGAGGACCCCGGCATAGGGGAGCAGGAAGAAGGCAATCCGGCGCCATGCCGGATTGGCGAAAAGTTCAGCCAGAGTGCGCAGCGCTTCGCGCCACAATATACAGATGCCTTCGGGCATGGCCCGTTCTCCCAGTCGCCCGCATTCACTCGAGCCGCGCGGCAAGTCTGCCCCAGATGCGCCGCGCTGTCGCGCGTCTCGGGCCGACCATCCCGGCGCGGGACGGCGATCGAACGACCGGCCGGGTGCCGGTCAGAGCCAGCGCAGACGCCGGAAGACCACGATCAGCGCGACGAACAGCAGTCCGCACAGCGCCACCACCGTCCAGAAGGCATCGGGATCGTCCATTCCCGGCATGCCGCCGACATTGATGCCGAGCAGCCCGGTTAGAAACGATAGCGGAAGGAAGATTCCCGCGACAATGGTGAGCATGTAGGTCGCGTGCTCGCTGCTCGCGAGACTGCGCGCACGGATTTCGTCCTGCAAGACCAGCGCGCTTTCCTTGCTGATGTCGATATCGTCGAGATATCGGCGCAGCCGAGCGATGCTCTCGCCGATCTCGCGGCGGTCGTGATGCTCGAACCATTCGGGCGCATCGCGGCTGATCTGTTCGAGCGCCTCGTGCTGCGGCGCCATATGCCGCTTGAGCGCGAGGCAATTGCGGCGAATCGTCGAAATGCGCCCCAGCATCGCCTCGGCATGCGCGTCGAGATCGTCGGCCTCCAGTTGGTCGAGCGCGGCATTCATGGCGATGATCGACCGGCTCATCCGCGTGATCAGCAGTTCGGCGAGCAGGGTGATCGTCGCCCCGGCGTCGGGCGGACCCTGCCCGCGGTCGAGCATGGCGACCACTTCGCGCGGGGTCTGCAGCGGATGGCGGCGCAAGGTCACCAGCCGGGTTCCGTCGCACCACAGCTGCATCGAGATCATGTCTTCGGGCTCCGCCCCGGGATTGAAGTTGATCCCGCGCAGCGTCGCCACCAGCGTGCCACCTTCGCGAAAGGCGCGCGGGCGGGTCTGGTCGCTGGTCAGCAGTTCCGCGGTCGGCTCGGGGATCTCCAGGCCCCGCTCGAGCCAGTCCAGCACCCCGGGACGCGTGCGACACAGATGGACCCACAGGACCTCGCCGGGCGAAGCGGGAGCCCAGGCCTGCGCTTCGGCCCACTCGATCGCCCGCGCTCCGCCCTCGCCGTCGAGCACGCGCCCGAACAGCAGCGGAGTATCGCTGTCGGCATCGTCGGTCGGTTCGTCCATCGTGCCATCAATGCCGCATCCGGACGCGCGGGGGAAGGGACGTCCGCGATTCGCGCGCGGCCGCTGTTCGGCAATCTGCGGCCGGACATCTCGCCGCCCGCAGAATGGCGCCATGGCCCCGGCCCCCTTCGCGATCGATGAGATCCTGCTCGGCCTGGGGGCCGCGTCCGTCCTCGTTCCTCGCGGCCGATGCATCGGGCGTAATGGGGGTTGCCAGCGCCTCCGCGGCGCATATGCGGGTGTAGTTCCACATCGAAAAAGGCTCCGGCCACGCTCTATCGTATTGCCGTCATACGCCTGCAATACAGATAGGCCCGCGCGTTTCCGACCGACCGCCGGATCGGACCGACAAACGTCGCATGGCTTTCCTACAGGACCCGGCGGCGCTAGGAGGGCGGCATGACGAACGGTCGCAATTCCGCAGCAGCGCGCCTATATGGCACCCCCGTCGGCGGCCATGGGGCCGACTGCCATCTTGTCCTCAGGACCGTGTCATATGTGTCAACTTGTTCGGCTGTGGGTGCGCTAGCATGAACGCGATTCGTCCCTGGCGCACGATCGAGCGCAGGCCCTCGCGCCAGATCATGGTCGGCAAGGTCCCGGTCGGCGGCGATGCCCCGATTACCGTCCAGACCATGACCAACACGCCGACCGAGGACGTCGGCGCGACGATCGACCAGATCCGCCGCTGCGAGGACGCCGGAGCCGACATCATCCGCGTGTCCTGCCCGACTGCGGAATCGACCGCGCATTTCGACCGGATCACGGCAGCGGCGAACATCCCGATCGTCGCCGACATCCATTTCCACTACAAGCGCGCGCTCGAGGCGGCCGACAAGGGCGCCGCCTGCTTGCGAATCAATCCGGGCAACATCGGATCGAGCCAGCGTGTCGCCGAAGTGGTGCGCGCTGCCAAGGCGAACGGTTGCGCGATCCGCATCGGCGTCAATGCCGGCAGCCTCGAGAAGGACCTGCTCGAAAAATACGGCGAACCCTGCCCCGAAGCGCTGATCGAAAGCGCGCTCGATCATATCAAGCTGCTGCAGGATCACGATTTTCACGATTACAAGGTGGCGGTCAAGGCGTCCGACGTTTTCCTTGCTGTCGCCGCCTATCACGGGCTCGCCGAAGCGGTCGACTGCCCCCTTCATCTGGGCATCACCGAGGCCGGGGGGCTGATCGGCGGGACGGTCAAGAGTTCGATCGGGCTGGGATCGCTGCTGTGGGCCGGGATCGGCGATACGATCCGCGTCTCGCTCTCGGCCGAGCCCGAAGAAGAAGTGCGCGTCGGCTTCGAGATTCTCAAATCGCTCGGCCTCAGGACCCGCGGCGTGCGCGTGGTGTCCTGCCCCAGCTGTGCCCGTCAGGGCTTCGACGTCATCCGCACGGTGCAGACGCTCGAGGAGCGGCTCCAGCACATCAAGACGCCGCTCTCGCTCTCGGTCCTCGGCTGCGTGGTCAACGGCCCGGGCGAGGCGCGCGAAACCGACATCGGCATCACCGGCGGCGGGGCCGGCAAGCACATGGTCTATCTTTCGGGAGTGACCGATCACCATATCCGGAGCGAGGACATGCTCGACCATATCGTCGCGCTGGTCGAGGCGCGCGCCACCGAGATCGAGGCGCAGGACGCCGCCACCGCCGAAGCCGCGGAATAGGCGTCTTTACCCGGCTTTAAGCCCGTTCGGGCATCGTGGCACGATGCGCGAAGCCATGCTCCTCGCCGTCGCGATACTGGCATTCACCGGGGCCGCCTTCGTGCCCGGCGGAGCCATCGATTCGGCGATGGAACCGCACCAGGAGGTGGCATCCTCCGCCGGCTTCGCCGCCGCGGCACCGCCGCCTTCGGCCGACGGAGCGGCGGGCTATGCCGCCTGGGTCGCCGGATCGATCGCGTTGCCACGGGCCGCCGACGGCCATTTCTATGCCGAGGCCACGGTCGACGGAACCCTCCTGCGCTTCCTCGTCGACACCGGCGCATCGATGGTCGCGCTGACCGGAGACGATGCCAGGACGCTCGGCCTGACGTGGTCCGAGGCCGATATCCGGACCGTCGCGCAGGGCGCCTCGGGCCCGGTGGAAGGTCTCGTCGTCCAGCTCGACAGCATTCGGATCGGGGGCCATGAGGCACGCGGGGTCGAGGCGATGATCATCCCGCAAGGGCTTGGCATCTCCTTGCTGGGACAGAACTTTCTCGGCACCGTTCGGCCGGTCCGCATCACCGGCGACGAAATGGTGCTGGGCGAATAGGCGGGGCCGTCGGTCGCATTGTTCATGGCACCGCCAGCGACACGATGTTAGGCTTCTGGCGATGAAACGGCGCGATCTTCTCAAGAGCGGACTGGCTGCGGGCGCGGCGCTGGCGTTGCCCGGACGATCCTTGGCCCAGCCGGCGCAGGGTTCGCGCGATGCGCAACTCTTCGCCATCGCCGATGCCGAACTCGAGCGGGTCGGGCGCGACATCTGGCGCAAGGACATCGTCGGCATCGCCGATTTCGGCCTCCACAGCTCGCAGCGGCGGTTCCATTTCGTCGATCGGGCGAACCGGCGGGTCGCCAGCTATCACGTCAGCCACGGCACCGGTTCGGACCGAGATCACGACGGCTGGCTCAAGCGGTGGTCGAACATCGAGGGCAGCGAAGCGACCAGCCGCGGTGCCTATATGACCCGCAGCTGGTACACCGGACGCTACGGCACCTCGATCCGGCTCGACGGCCTCGATCCGACCAATTCCAACGCCCTGCCCCGCGCGATCGTCATGCATCAGGCGAGCTACGCCACGCCCGAACACGTCGAACGCTGGGGGCGGCTGGGCCGCTCCAACGGCTGCTTCGCCATGGGGCCCGAGCAGTTCGACCGGGCCTTGATCGACCTTGCCGGCGGCCGCCTGCTGGTTGCGGGCAGCTTCGGCATCGCCGAGGACGGCAGCCATATCGTCCCTCCGATGGCGCAATATGATCTGCTGCGCAGCCCCTCCGGCGGGACCTTCGCGCGCACCGCCCCGGGGGCCTACTGACCGCCGGCCTAGGTCTGCAGGTCGTCGACGATCTCCACCACTTCCTCGTCCGTCTGGCGCGCCCGGTTCGATTGACGCGGGGCGTCGAGCGCCGCCAGCACCGGAGCGTCGCGACCGTAGATATCGGCGAATTTGGTGAGCTGGCCGTTCACGTCGACGCCATAGGTGAAATAGGTGATGTAGACGGGCCACTGCTTGGCCATCGGATAGCGGGTATATTCGCGACTGGCCGTGATCTCCGCCACTTCGGCCTGGATCGCGGGAATGTCCTCGCGGCTCTCGGCATTGCCGAGCATCGCCATGGTCATGGCCAGTTCGCGCGCTCCCTGCACCCGGATGCAGCCATGGCTCAGCGCCCGGTTGTCCTGCGCGAAGAGGGCCTTGGCGGGCGTGTCATGGAGGAAGATCGCATGCTCGTTGGGCATGTCGAGCTTCATCAGGCCGAGTGAATTGCCGGGGCCGGGCTGCTGGACCACGGTGATCCAGCCGTTCTCGCCGCGAGTCGCCTTGTAACCCGCCGAACGCGCCCAGGACGGGTTGCCGAGCACCTTGGCGCCCAGACCCTCGCCCTTCACGATCGACTGGGGCACGGTCCAGGTGGGATTGAAGATCACCGCCTCGACCATTTCAGCCAGCTGCGGGGTCGCCGTCCGGCCCGGCTTGCCGACCACGACGCGATAGTTCTTGATGATGCGATCGTTGACGGTCAGGCGAAGCTGGTATTCGGGAACGTTGGTCAGCAGATATTGCTTGCCCAAATCCTGCCCGAGCCAGCGCCACCGGTCCATATTGGCGCGGATGAGCTTGCGCTTGGCCGGGTCGGTGGTGGTCGCGAGTTCGGCCTTGAGCCGCTGGTAATCGGGCGAGACCGGGTGGAGCGCGGTCAGCGTCGCGGCGATATCGCCGGTCGCGACCGCCTGCTCGAGCAGCCTGTGCGTGGGCATACGGTCGGGATCGGGATCGACCACGAACCACTGCTTGCGCGCATCCATCGGGGTCCGCCCGTCGCGAAGATCCTCGACCAGCCAGACGAAAATCTCGCTCGCGATCTGGTCGAGCGCGGGACCTTCGCCGGCGGCGATCGCCGCAGCCAGCGCGTCCGAACGATAGTCTTGGGGGCGCAGGCCCTCGGCCGCGACGCTGGGAATGAAGGCGAGCAGTTCGGCCGCCTGCGCGCGGCTCCACTCGCGCACCAGCACGGGCAGCGGCTGGACCACTTCGCCTGGTTGCCCGGCGATGTCTTCAAAGCTCTCCGCCACGCTCGGCTGCGGCTGCGGCTGGGGCTGCGGCTGCGGTGCGCGAGTCGGAGCCTTGCGCGTGAAATCGGGCAGCGGTTCGGTCACCTTGGCCGGCTCGGCCGGCAACAGGTTCTCAGGCGCCCGGGTCTGCGCCGCGGCGGTATTCGCGAGCAGCGCCGCAGCCGTTGCGGCACCGAATATCGAAAAAGAGGTTTTCATGATTTCCACCAATTGCGCCGCGCGCCCTGTGCGGCAGTCGCGGTCCGATTATAGATCAATGCGCAAGCTCAATCCATTACCCCGGCTTTCGCAGGGCTGAATTGACGATCGGGCGTGACGATCGGGCTGCGCGCGGTTAGTCCGCAGCCATGGCTCCACGCCGCTCTCTCGCTCCCGGCGTCGCGCCGGTTCTGCTGGCTGTGCTCGGCGTGGCGTGCCTGTCGCTGATGGATGCCTTCATGAAGGGAGCGGCGCTGGCCATCGGCGCCTTCAGCGCGGCCTGGCTGCGCTCGGTTCTGGGCACGGGGCTTGCCGCGCCGCTCTGGCTGCTGCGCGGCGGGAAATGGCCGCGCCCCGCCGTGCTCCGGCTGCACCTCCTGCGCGGCCTTGTCTCGACCTTCATGGCGCTCAGTTTCTTCTTCGCGCTTACCAGACTGCCCATCGCAGAAGCTATCGCGATCAGTTTCATCGCGCCGCTGATCGCGCTTTACCTCGCCAAGATCCTGCTCGGCGAAGCGATTCGCCGCGAGGCGACATTCGCCTCGATACTCGGCTTTCTCGGCACGCTGATCATTATCGGCGGCAAGATCGGACGGAGCAATTTCGATACCGAGACGGCGCTGGGGCTGGGCGCGATCCTTCTCTCCGCGGTGCTCTACGCCTACAATTTCATCATCATCCGGCAGCAATCGCAGCTCGCCGCACCCACCGAGATCGCCGTCTTCCACTCGGGCGTTTCCGCGCTGGTCCTGGGCCTCGCCGCGCCCTTCCTGCTCGTGATGCCCGCGGCGCCGGAGCTCGGCGCCCTTGCCGCTGCGGCAGCCCTTACGGTCATCGGCGCGATGGCCCTGGCCTGGGCCTATGCAAGGGCCGAGACGCAGGTGCTGGTTCCGCTCGAATATTCGGGTTTCCTGTGGGCCTCGCTGTTCGGCTGGCTGTTCTTCCGCGAGGCGGTCACATGGACCACGGTCTCGGGCACGCTGTGCATCGTCGCGGGGTGCTGGATCGGAGCGGCCGGCCCGCGCGGCGCAAGCCCCGAACGCCCGGCCGCCTAGCCGACTGCTGCGGTCTCGAGCGACCGGCAAGCCGATCGACTGCGGCGCATCGGTGGCTGACCGGGGGGCGGGCTGGGCGGCTCAGCGCGCGCCGCCTCCGTGCCGACGCACGGCGGAACTGCGCCCCAGCCTTGATTTTTAACCGCGATCGGCGCAGGTGCGCGGCATATTCCGCCGCCCCGTACCCCGGTCGGGTGACGGCTCACGCCAGAAAGGAAAAACGCGCGCATGACCCAGGTCGGCAAGGACACGCTCGGAACCCGCTCCACCCTCACCGTCAACGGCAAGGACTACGCCTATTACTCGCTGGCGAAGGCGGCCCAGACGATCGGCGATGTGTCGAAGCTGCCGTTCAGCCTCAAGGTCCTGCTCGAGAACATGCTGCGCTTCGAAGACGGCGGCTTCACCGTCTCGACCGACGATGCCCAGGCGCTCGCCGACTGGCAGAAGGATCCCAAAACCGGCAAGGAGATCCAGTACCGCCCGGCGCGCGTATTGCTGCAGGATTTCACCGGGGTTCCCTGCGTGGTCGATCTCGCCGCCATGCGCGATGCGATCAGCAAGCTCGGCGGCGATACCGCCAAGATCAATCCGCAGGTTCCGGTCAACCTCGTCATCGACCACTCGGTGATGGTCGACGAGTTCGGCCACCCCAAGGCGTTCGAGAAGAACGTCGAATTCGAATATGCGCGCAATGCGGAGCGTTACGACTTTCTCAAATGGGGCTCGAAAAGCTTCCGCAATTTCTCCGCCGTGCCGCCGGGCACGGGCATCTGCCATCAGGTGAACCTCGAATATATCGGCCGGGGCGTATGGTCGACCGAGGATCCCGACGGCAATGCGGTCGCCTATCCCGACACCTGTGTCGGCACCGACAGCCACACCACGATGATCAACGGCCTCGGCGTGCTCGGCTGGGGCGTCGGCGGGATCGAGGCCGAAGCCGCGATGCTCGGTCAGCCGATCTCGATGCTGATCCCCGAAGTGGTCGGGTTCAAGCTGACCGGAGCGATGGCCGAAGGGGTTACCGCGACCGATCTCGTGCTGACCTGCGTCCAGATGCTGCGCGAAGTGGGCGTGGTCGGCCGGTTCGTCGAGTTCTACGGCCCCGGCGTCGCCGGTCTGAGCCTCGCCGACCGCGCGACGATCGCCAATATGGCGCCCGAATACGGCGCCACCTGCGGCTTCTTCGGCATCGACGACAAGACGCTCGAATATATGCGGCTCACCGGGCGCAGCGAGGACACGATCGCGCTGGTCGAGGCCTATGCCCGCGAACAGGGCATGTGGTTCACGCCCGACAACGAGCCGGTCTTCACCAAGACGCTCGAACTCGACGTGTCCAAGGTCGTCCCCAGCCTCGCCGGGCCGAAGCGCCCGCAGGACCGCGTCGCGCTGCCGCAGGTCGACGAGCTGTTCAACAGCGACCTCGCCACGATCTACAAGAAGAGCGCGCCGGTCCGCGTGGACGTCGACGGCAAGGATCACGACATCGGCGACGGCGACGTGGTGATCGCGGCGATCACCAGCTGCACCAACACGTCCAATCCCGACGTCCTGATTGCTGCCGGCCTCGTCGCCAAGAAGGCGAACGAGAAGGGCCTGAGGCCCAAGCCGTGGGTCAAGACCAGCCTCGCGCCCGGATCGCAGGTGGTGACCGACTATCTCGTGAAATCAGGTCTGCAGACCGATCTCGATGCGCTGGGCTTCGATCTGGTCGGCTACGGATGCACGACCTGTATCGGCAATTCGGGCCCGCTTGCCCCGCCGATTTCCAAGGCGATCAACAACAACGACATCGTTGCTGCCAGCGTGCTCTCGGGCAACCGCAACTTCGAGGGCCGCGTGTCGCCCGACGTGCGTGCCAATTTCCTCGCCAGCCCGCCGCTGGTGGTGGCCTATTCGCTGCTCGGAACGGTGACCAAGGACATTACCGAAACCCCGCTCGGCCAGGACCAGGACGGCAACGACGTGATGCTCGCGGATGTCTGGCCGACCAATGAGGAGGTGCGCGAACACCGCGCCGCCAACATCGACCGCGACATGTTTGTCCGCCGCTATGCCGACGTCTACAAGGGCGACGAGCACTGGCAGGCGATCGAGGTCGAGGCATCGGACACCTATCGCTGGAACCCGACCAGCACCTATGTCGCCAGCCCGCCGTTTTTCGAGGGGATGGAGATGACCCCGGCGCCGGTCGCCGACATCACCGACGCCAGACCGCTGGCGATTCTCGGCGATTCGGTGACCACCGATCACATTTCGCCGGCGGGTTCGATCAAGGAGGATTTGCCCGCCGGCTCCTACCTCAAGGATCATCAGGTCGCGAAGCAGGACTTCAATTCCTATGGCTCGCGGCGCGGCAATCACGAAGTGATGATGCGCGGCACCTTCGCCAATATCCGCATCCGCAACGAGATGGTCCCCGGGGTCGAGGGTGGCTACACCACCTACCAGGGCCAGCAGATGCCGATCTACGACGCGGCGATGAAGCACCGCGAAGACGGTACGTCGCTGGTGGTGATCGCGGGCAAGGAATACGGTACCGGATCGAGCCGGGACTGGGCCGCCAAGGGCACGATCCTGCTCGGTGTGCGCGCGGTGATCGTCGAGAGCTTCGAGCGCATCCACCGTTCGAACCTGGTCGGCATGGGCGTGCTGCCGCTGCAGTTCAAGGACGGCGAGACCCGGGCGACGCTGGGGCTCAAGCCGACCGACAGCTTCTCCATCAAGGGGCTTGCCGATCTCACCCCGGGGCAGGACATCGAGGTCGAAGTGGTGCGCGAGGACGGATCGAGCTTCGCCTTCACCGCGCTGTGCCGGATCGATACCGCCAACGAGATGGAATATTACCGCAACGGCGGCATCCTCCACTACGTGCTGCGCAAGCTGGCGGCGGACTGATGCCGATCATGCGGGAGAGCGCCGGCTAGATGCCGGCCCTCGACCGCCTGCTGCGCGGGCTGCGGCGGTCGCGCGCCGACGCGATGGCCGATCCGGCGAAGCTGATGCGGATCGGGCAGGAGGTCGGCGAGCGCCTGCGCGCCGATCGCCGCGTGACCGAGCGCGGTGGAGCGAAGGCCGAACTCTTTCTGCTGCCCGGCCTGCTTTCGGCGCAGGAGTGCCGCCGGCTGATCGGCGTGATCGAGAGCCGGATCCGCCCTTCGGTACTGTTCTCCGACCGGGTGGCACCCGCCGGCCGGACCAGTTCGACGCATTACTTCGCCGAGGAGGCGCCAGAAACGCGCGCGCTGGGGCGCCGGCTCGACGCGGTGCTGGGGATCGAGCGGCGCCATGCGGAGACCATTCAGGGGCAGCGTTACCGAGTCGGCGAGGAGTACCGCCGCCACTGCGACTTCTTCCGCGAGGAGCGCGCCCACTGGCAGGGCGAGCGCACCCGCGGGGGCCAGCGGACGTGGACCGCGATGGTCTATCTCAACAGCGTCGAGGCGGGCGGCGAGACCGAGTTTCCCGAGCTGGGGCTACGGATCACGCCCGAACCGGGGCTGCTGGTCGCGTGGAACAACATGACCCGCAAGGGGCGGGCGAACAGGGCGACACGGCACGCCGCGCTCCCCGTGGTGCGTGGTGAAAAATACGTGATCACCCAATGGTATAGACAGGAAGACTGGAGCCTGCAGCGGCGCTGAGAAAAGCGCGGGGCGGCGCCCGGCCCGCCCGATCAGCCGGCGCGCCGGATCCGGAACTTGCGCCGTCCGAGGATAGCCGCGGCGGCCATGCCGAACAGCGCCATCATCGGCGGTGCGGGCACGTCGGTGCCGCTGCTGCTGCCCGAGGTCGAGCTGCTCGAGGAGGTCGAGCTGCTCGTCGAGCTCGAGGTGGAGGAACTGGTCGAGCTCGAGGTGCTGGTGCTCGAGGTTACGTTGCCCGAGGTCGAGGTGCTCGTCGAGACATCGCCCGAAGTCGAGCTCGAGGTCGAGGTGCTGGTCGAGACATCGCCCGACGAGGAGCTGGTCGTCGTCGTACTGACTTCACCGGTCGAGGTCGACACCGCGCCGGTCGAGGTCGAAACCGAACCGGTCGAGGTCGAGACCGCGCCGGTCGAGGTCGAGACCGAACCGGTGCTGCTCGAGGTGGTGGTCGAGACTTCGCCGGTCGAAGTCGAAGTCGAGGAACCGCCGGTCGAAGTCGAAGTCGAGGAACCGCCGGTCGAGGTCGAGGTCGAAGTCGCGCCGCTCGAGGTGGAGGTCGAAACGTCGATGTCGATATCGGGCAGCTCGCCGCCGGTGGTGGTGGTCGAATTGACGATCACGCTGCCGCCGCCGCTCGATCCGGTAAAGAAGCCGCCGAAGAAGCCCCCGCCGAACCCGCCGCCGAAGCCGCCGCCCGAACCGCCGCCGGGGATCGAACGCGCCGAGCCGCCGCCCGAAGGCCGCGCCGCCACCGGCAGCGGGGGCACGGGCACGGGTGCCATCGCCTGGCGGTAGACCGGCGGACAGATATTGTCCGGTTGATAGGCGGCCTGCGGCGATTCGGCCGGGACGCATTCGACCTGCCGCGGTATCGAGCGCGCCCGCGGAACGGTCGGCCGGGGCACCGCGCGCGGCTTCGCCTGCTTGACGTATTTGGTCTGCTTGACCTGCTTGGTCTTGTAGTAGGGGCTGTCCGTGATCGGTCGTTCGGCAACGTGGACCGCGCCACCCGCGAGCAATGCGCCACCCGCGGCGGTGGCCGACAGTTTTGCTAGGGCTGACTTGACCGACATCGCTGAATCTTCCTTTTGCGACCGGGCAAGAAGGGCAAAGAACGGGGCCTTCCTACCGCGATCCTGAGTGCACCGCGAATCCCCCGGCCCGGGATCATCGCAGAAGTCTAGTGATCGCTACTGCATCGACAAAGTAAATAATTCGCGGAAAAGCGAGGATGTTGCGCGTCGCGTCCCGTTTCGGGACCGAATCGCGGCCGGGTTCTGCCGCCCCCCGATTCGCTCATTTGTCGAACATGTCGGACTGCGGCCTCGCCGGCGGAGCCAGCCCCAGATGCGACCAGCCGCCGTCGTTCAGGCACCGCCCGCGCGCGGTGCGGGCGAGCAGGCCGAGCTGGATGAGATAGGGCTCGATCACTTCCTCGACCGTGTCGCGCGGCTCCGAAAGCCCTGCGGCAAGCGTTTCGACCCCCACCGGCCCGCCCTTGTAAGTGGTTGCAATCATGGTGAGATAGCGTCGATCCATGGCATCGAGACCGAGCCGGTCGACCTCCAGCCGGGTGAGCGCCTCGTCGGCGACCCTGGCGGTCACCGTGGGTTCGCCGAGCACGCTGGCGAAATCGCGCACCCGCCGCATCAGCCGCCCGGCGACGCGCGGCGTTCCGCGGCTGCGACGGGCGATCTCGCGCGCGCCGCCCTCGTCGATCCCCATGCCGAGCAGCTTCGCGCCGCGCGTCACCACCCGCAGCAATTCGTCCTCGGTGTAGAAATTGAGCCGCACCGGAATGCCGAACCGGTCGCGCAGCGGCGTGGTCAGCAGGCCCTGCCGGGTGGTCGCGCCGACCAGCGTGAACGGCGGCAGATCGATTCGCACGCTGCGCGCGCTCGGCCCCTCGCCAATCATGATGTCGAGCGCGCGGTCCTCCATCGCCGGGTAGAGCACTTCCTCGACCACCGGATTGAGCCGGTGGATCTCGTCGATGAAGAGCACGTCGTTGGGCTCGAGATTGGTCAGCAGCGCGGCGAGATCGCCCGCCTTGCCGATCACGGGGCCGCTGGTGGCGCGAAAGCCGACGCCGAGCTCGCGAGCGACGATCTGCGCGAGCGTGGTCTTGCCCAGCCCCGGCGGGCCGAAGAACAGCACATGGTCCATCGCCTCGCCGCGCCCGCGCGCAGCCTCGATGAACACCCGCAGATTCTCGCGCGCCGCCCTCTGTCCGACGAATTCGGCAAGCGACTTCGGCCGCAGCGCGGCGTCGGGATCTTCCGGCTGGCGGTCGGGAGAATGGAGAGGGACGGGCTCGGTCACCAATTATCCCCTTGTTTCCGGCCGTCGCATCGTCCCTTCATCGATCGAAACGCTCCGACCCGGATCGGCATCCCTCCAACCCCGACGCCGTTCCGCGCCCGACACGATTCTACGTCCCTTCGGTAATCGGCAAACTGCGCAAGCAAGGCCCAAATTGCGCCGGCGACGAGCAGCGCCAATCCGCCCCAAAGCTTAATGAAGGAGTTGAGCTCAATATCTCCCACAATGCCGCGGACGAAGATCATGCACACCCCCTCAAAACGGGTTCACCGTGTAGCCGCGCTGCTGCAGCAGGGCGAAGGCGGTCATGGCGGAGAGCGCCATTTCGACGCCGGGGATCAGCTCTTCCTGCGTGATCCCCTGCGCCGCCGCGCTCTGGCCGCAGACGATGAAACGGACGCCATGGTCGAGCATTTCGCGGACCATGGCAGCGCTGGCGTTTGCGCCCTCCCCGTCATGCGCCGTCCAGCCTGCGGACGAGAGCAGGTCGAGCACCGCCGGGCCGTGAACCACCACGGCAAGGCGGATGTTTTCCTCCGACACCCCATGCGCGACATGCATGTTGAGAAAGCGCGCGGCACTTTCGAAGCCCCTGTTGCGTTCGCCCTCTTCCGCTGCCTTGCTGGCGTCGAAGGCGACCGCGAATTCGGTATCGGCGGGGACCTCTCCGACGCCGGAAACGGGGGCATGCGGGCCGAAATCGGCGAAAACCGGCCCCGTCTCGAAGCCCGCCCTGTCCTGCGCCACCGCCGGCGCCGCCAGCAGCGCCGCCGCGATCATCGCCATACCCATGCTCTTCGTCATCCTGCCGCCCTTTTCAATGCCACGCGGATCAGTTCGCCCTCGCCCGCGTCCTCGCCCAGTTCGCCCTGCGCCGCGGCGACCGCGCGGGCGGCCAAGGCGGGCTTGAAGCCGAGGTTCTCGAGCGCGCTGACGGCATCGGCGCTCGCTCCGCGCGCGGGCAGCGGGGCCGCGATCCCGCCGCCGCCGCCGGGCAGCGCGCCGGCCTTGTCCTTCAATTCGTTGACGATCCGGCTCGCGAGCTTGGGCCCGACCCCCTGCGCGCGGGCTACCGTCGCCGCGTCGCCCCCCGAACAGGCCCGTCGCACCTCGTCGGTCGACAGCGCCGAGAGGATCGCCAGCGCGACCTTGCTGCCGACCCCCTGGACCTGCGTCAGCAGCCGGAACCAGTCGCGCTCCCCCGCCGTGGCGAAGCCGAGCAGCCGCATGTCGTTCTCGCTCACCTGCAGATCGGTGAACAGGGTGCAGGCCTCGCCCGCCGCACCCAGCGCGGCGAGCGTCTTCGACGAACAATGGACCAGGTAACCGACGCCCGCGACATCGATCACCGCCCAGTCGGCGCCGGTTTCGTCGAGCAGGCCCTTGAGCTTGGCAATCATGTTTTGTTCCTGACGCTTCGCCGGAGCTTTGGCTAGGGCCAATCGTGCGCTTCCCCCGGTGCCGTGTCCGGAAAACCCGCCCAGAGCCGGGCAAGAGCCAGCAAAGGTTACACGAAGTTTACACTAGCTCCCGTGCCCGGCGGATCCGCTCTCCCCGCGGCGGGGTTGCCGACAGGACGCGCGAGAACGGCCATGCGGATGGTCATCGGGCAAGGCGTATCAGCTTTGCCGCGTGTAGGAAAATCTCGCCGAAGGCCGTCTCGACAGCACCCCCACTTGCGCTAAAGCAGGCCCATGAGCTGGAACACATTCGGACGCGTCCTGCGCTTCTCCACCTGGGGCGAGAGCCACGGCCCCGCGATCGGTGCGATGATCGACGGGTGCCCGCCGGGGCTGGCGCTGCGCGAGGAAGACATCCAGCCGTTTCTCGATGCGCGCAAGCCGGGGCAGAACAAGTTCACCACCCAACGTCGGGAACCGGACGCGGTCCGCATCCTTTCGGGGGTGTTCGAGGGCCGCACCACCGGAACCCCGATCAGCCTGCTCATCGAAAACAAGGACCAGCGATCGAAGGACTATTCGGAGATCGCCGAGAGCTACCGCCCGGGCCATGCCGATTATGCCTATGACGCGAAATACGGCTTTCGCGACTATCGCGGCGGCGGGCGCAGCTCGGCGCGCGAGACCGCCATGCGCGTGGCGGCTGGCGCAGTGGCGCGGCTGGTCGTCGCCGAAGCGCGGATCACCGCCTATGTCGCCGAGATCGGCGGCGATGCGATCGATCCGGCGAACTTCGATCCCGAGGAAATCGGCCGCAATCCCTTCTGGTGCCCCGACGCGCAGGCGGCCAAGCGGTGGGAAATCGCGGTCGACGAGGCACGGCGGGCGGGCTCGTCGCTCGGCGCGGTGGTCGAATGCGTGGCCAAGGGGGTTCCGGCGGGCTGGGGCGCGCCGGTCTATGCCAAGCTCGATGCCGATATCGCGGGCGCGATGATGGGCATCAATGCGGTCAAGGGGGTCGAGATCGGCGACGGCTTCGGCGCCGCGCGCTTGACCGGCGAGCAAAACGCCGACCCGATGCACCCGGGCGAGACGGCGCCCGAATTCGCCGCCAATCATGCCGGCGGCATAGCGGGCGGGATTTCGACCGGCCAGCCGGTGACCTGCCGCGTCGCCTTCAAGCCGACCAGTTCTATCCTGACCCCTGTCGACAGCATCGACCGCCGGGGCCGGGCCACCCAGGTGCGCACCAGGGGCCGCCACGATCCCTGCGTCGGCATCCGCGGGACGCCCGTGGTCGAAGCGATGATGGCGCTGGTGCTGGCCGATCACAAACTGCTCCACCGCGCGCAATGCGGGGATGGGAATTGAGGCGGCCGCACGGCGGTTGACCGGGTCGCGAAGGACGCCGATAGCAAGGCGTCGAGAGCGGGGATCGGATAGCGATGACAAGTCTGGCACTGGCGCTCAATGCCATCTGGTTCGGACTTGCATTCCACGCCTTTTATGTCCGCCGCGAAATATTCGGGAAAGTGATGGTTCCCGAGCGGGCCCATCGCGACAATACGGCGTATCGGGCGCTGGTCGAATTGGGCAGGTTCATGGGCGGGTTCAACCTCGCCCTGTCGATCTTCAACGTCGCTTTGCTGCTCGACCTCGGCGCCTTCGAAACCGAGCGGCAATGGGCCACAGTTCTCGCTTTCAACGCCCTCGCCCACGCGACGCAGTTCTTCGGCAATGTCCCGATGGCGCGGCGGAACCTGCGCGGCGGGGGCCTGTGGAACGTCTTCCACGGGGTGATGCTGCGCATCTTCGTGATCGACGGGACCCTGATGGCTCTGAACGCCGTGCTCGCCGTTGTTCTGCTGGTCTGAAGGGCGTCGGCAGGCCGGGCCCGGCCGTGGCAGCGCGCGGGCGGGCAGACGGGCAACACCCTCGTCCGAAGCGGGCCATGGATTTGGTGCGGGGCCGCCGGCGAGGGATCGGCGGCCGAGGAGGTGTTCACGGTTGGAACAGGGCACCCGGCGTGGTAGCCGGGTACGCATGATCAAATCCTTCTGCATGGCGGCCGCGCTCGGCCTCGCGCTCGCCGGATGCGCTGCCGATAGTTCGGTCCGCCTCGCCGATGCGACCGCAACCGCCTCGCCCGCATCGGCGCCGCCACAGACGATCGCCTTCGCCGGTACTGCGCATGAGGTCGCGATCGAGGCCTCAATCGGCGACGAACGCGCGACCTTCCTGGTCGACACCGGGGTCGATCCTTCGGCGCTCGACCTCGCCGTGGCGCGCGCGCACGGATTGCGGCCGAGCGGTGAAAGCGGCCCGGTCGACGGGGTCGGCAACGATGCGGTGACGGCCTATCCCGTCATGCTTGACGATCTCCGGATCGGCGAGCGGGGCTATGGCCCGCTCGAGGCGCTCGTCCTCGACATGTCCGGGCTGAGCGCGCGCTACGGCGCGCCGCTGGCGGGGATCCTCGGCTACAGCCTGCTCAGGGACCATGCGGTGCTGATCGATTATCCGGCCGGCCGGATCACCCTGTTCGACGGCGCAGCCACGCAGGAGCCCCAGAATTGTGCCAGGGTCCATCGCTTCGCGTTGCAATTCCTCGCCGACGACGACCATTTGATCATGGTGCCTGGCCTGACGATCGCAGGGAAGGAAATCGCCGCCTTCATCGACACGGGTTCGACGAACGGATTGCGGATCGACCTCGATGATCCGGCCGTCGCGGAAATCGCCGATGTCCTGCCCGAGGGGCGCGAAAGCACCAGCATGGGCGCCCGGGGCACCGCGGTGCAGGAACTCGCCGCGCTCTCGGAGCCGGTGACGCTGGGCCCGCTGATGCTCGATGCGGCGGATGTGGCGATGGTCCATGGCGCATCGATGCCGATCGGGATCGGCAATCGATTCTTCGAAGCGCTCGGGGCCCGGCTCCTCGTCGACATCCCCGCCGGGCGCGTCGCGATCTTCCAGAACTGCGACTGAGGCCTGGCCGCCGCCCAGGGCAGTGGCCGGGGCAGCGCCCGGCTAGCCGATTATCCTGAGCGGTCGCGGCCGTTCGGCCGACCCCGCCTGCAGGCGCCCGAGCGTGATCGGCGCCCATGCCGCAGCTGCCGTGCGGGCGGGCACCGAGCGGATCAGTTTGACGTCCGCGCGATGCTTGTCCGAAAGAATGGCGACATTGTCGATCGTCAGATCGACGATCGGCACCATGCCATGCCCGCCCGCCGCCGCATCCCCGTCGCTCGCCTGAATGACGGCAATCGCCGTCGGCACCTGTTGGTCGACCGATTTCGCGGCGATGGTGATGTTGGTCAGCGCGATATCCTCCATCGCGAGCGAGGCGATGCCGCGATAGTCGTGCTGGGCGTAGTTTTCCGGATTGGCGCGCGACAGCGATCGGTCCCAGGCGCTTTCGACCGCGATATAGGCCCGCGCGCAATCGCCCGAGATGGTCAGCGGGCCGTCGATCCGGCATCCCGGGCTGTTGGGCCCGAATTTCACCGCGTACTGGCCGGTCTTCTGGTCGTCGCCCATGCGGATGCTGCCGCGGCCGACGACTGTGTTGGCCGCGCCCAACTGGAAGTTCATCAGGGCCTCGCCGATCCAGCGGTCGTTGCTCGCTTCGATCTCGAAGTCGTCGATCCGCCAATCGGGCGCATCATAGCCTGCCAGAATGGCCGAGGATTGCGAGCGCGCGATCCGGACCCCCTGCAGAGTCACCCGGCGCGCGCCGTGCTGGCCGGCGATGCCGCGGACATTGTTGCGCGTGCGGTAGTCGCGCACCTCGTAGCTTTCGACTCCCGACAGCATCGTCCCGTAATAGCCGCCGTCGTGATCGGCCCCGTCGATGAGCCCGCCTTCGGCGCGGACCACGCAATCGCCGCTGCGCCGGCCGCCGCTCGACCAATAGGCATGCGTTATCGCATCCAGCATGGTGCCGTGCAGTGATGCCGAGGCGGGGCCGCGGACGAGGCCGGCTTCGGTCAGCGCTGCCGCGGTCAGCGCGTCGGGAATACGCACGGGGCGCGTGGTGCGGTTGCGCCAGTAGACCGCCTGGGCCGGCCGGAACGCCGCGTAGCTGGCAAGCTGATGCTCGACGGTGGCGATGACGGTCGCCTGGCCGGGCTTCACCAGATCGCCCGGCATCCCGATCGAGAGATCGCCCTGATCACCGAATGGATACCATTTGGGCGCGGCATGATCCGCCGCGACCCCGCTGCAATCGCAGTCCCGCGTGGTCAGCCGCCCTCCGGGGTGCCCACCATCGGCATAGCGCCAGTTCTGGATGTGGTATCCGAAGGCCATGCCGACCCCGCGGACGCGTTCGAAGGTCAGGCTCCCCCCGCCGTTCGAAATATAGACGCCGCGAGCGCCGCTGTTGACCGCGGGATCGCCGATCCCGCGATAGTCTATGACGAGGTCCGACATCCCACCGGCGAGCGGATTTTCGCGCATTCCGTCCTTGCGGCCGCGATAGCGGAAGCCCGCCCCGACATTCGCCAGCCGAACCCCGGCGCCGCGACCGTACAGCCACGGCGTCATCCCCCCGGCGTCGGGCGCGATGTCCACCGCGCCGGCGAGCAGCAGCGGCTGGCTCGCGCGCGGCATTTCGAGATTGCGGCGCAGCTGCGAGGCGCGGGCGAAAGCGCGGTTGAGCGCGGGCGACCAGTCGGCCCCGTCGCCCGGCTCGCGAAAGGCGGAAACCGGCAGCGGCGCCTCGCGTTCGGCCGACGAGCAGGCGGTCGCCAGCCATGTCGATCCGAACCCGGCGAGAGGAACCGCCGCGGAATGCAGGATCTGCCGGCGGCTCAGCGGCAAGCCGCGCCAAATCCCGGGGTCGGAAGGGTCGTTTTCGATAGCCGTCATCTCCTCAGGAAAGGCTAAGCCGCATGGATCGCATCTGAACGGCGGCCCTGGCCCCGGTCGCGCAGGCGAGGCGGGGGTGCGATGTTGCACCCAACGCAAGTCCGGCACGCCTCGCTTGCGCTTTATGAAAGTTCCATCGGATTGATCGATTATTCCGATGCTCGCAATCGCAACATATCGCTTTTGTGCATCGCAACAGCGCCTATCTGGCACCCACCAGTTCAACCCCAATAACGGAGCACATCATGGGTATCATCGGAAGCGAAATCAAACCTTTCACCGCCACCGCCTTCCAGGCCGGCAAGGACTTCTTCGAGGTCACCGACGCCGACGTCCGCGGCAAATGGGCGGTGTTCTTCTTCTATCCGGCCGACTTCACCTTCGTCTGCCCGACCGAACTCGAAGATCTCGGCGAGCATTACGAAATGCTCCAGAAGCTCGATGTCGAAGTCTATGGCGTCAGCACCGACACGCATTTCAGCCACAAGGCGTGGCACGACACGTCCGAGAAGATCGGCAAGCTGAGCTTCCCCTTCCTGGGCGACCAGAACCACGTTCTCGCGCGCAATTTCGACGTTCTGCGCGAAGGCGCGGGCCTTGCCGACCGGGCGACCTTCGTGGTCGATCCCGACGGCGCGATCCAACTGGTCGAGCAGACCTGCGAAGGCGTCGGCCGCAATGCCAACGAGCTGGTCCGCAAGATCCGCGCCGCGCAATATGTCCGCGCCAATCCCGGCCAGGTCTGCCCGGCGGCGTGGGAAGAAGGCGAAGAGACGCTGGCTCCCTCGCTCGACCTCGTCGGCAAGCTCTAGGCCGCACCCCCATCGCGCCCGGGTTGGCCCGGGCGCGGTCGAACCCGGGCACAGAACTCGGGTCGCGCGAAGGCCCGGGGCACTCCCTCCCCCCCCCGCCCCGGGCCTTTTGCAGCAACTTTCAACCCCCCCAGCCAAGCCCAGCCCAGCCCCCCGCATTTGAGGAGCCGACCATGCTCGACGCCACGATGAAGCAGCAGCTTGCCACCTATCTCGCCAATCTGCGCGAGCCGGTGGAACTCGTCGCCTCGCTCGGCGAGGACGGCAAGTCGCGCCAGACGCGCGAACTGCTCGAGGAAATCGCCGCGCTCCACGAGCTCGTCAGCGCCAGCTTCGACGGCACCGACGCACGCAAGCCCAGCTTCGTCGTCCGCCGCGCAAGCGATGCCGAGAAATGGGTACGTTTTGCCGGTCTGCCGATGGGGCACGAATTCACCAGCCTGGTGCTGGCGCTGCTGTGGGCGGGCGGACATCCGCCCAAGGTCGACGCCGATCTGCTGGAACAGATCCGCGGGCTCGAGGGTGATTTCGCCTTCGAGATGTATTTCTCGCTGTCGTGCCACAACTGCCCCGAGGTGGTGCAGGCGCTGACGCTGATGGCGCTGGAGAATCCGCGCGTCACGGCGACGCTGATCGAGGGCGGCACCTATCAGGACGAGGTCGACGCGCGCGAGGTGATGGCCGTGCCGGCGACCTTCCTCAACGGCGAACCCTTCTACAACGGCAAGATGGAACTCGCCGAAATCCTCGCCCGGCTCGATGCCGGCAGCGAACAGAAGGCGGCCGAGAAACTGTCCGCCAGGGATCCTTTCGAAGTGCTCGTGGTCGGCGGCGGCCCCGCCGGGGCGACGGCGGCGATATACACCGCGCGCAAGGGATTTCGCACCGGCATCGCCGCCGAACGCTTCGGCGGCCAGCTGCACGACACGCTGGGGATCGAGAACCTTCCCGGCACGCCCTATACCGAAGGGCCCAGGCTGGCGGGCGAGCTCGAACGGCACGTCGGCGAATACGACATCGACCTGATGAATCTCGCCAAGGCGGTCAGGCTGCTGCCTTCCGCGCGCGAAGGCGGTCTGCACCGGATCGAGCTGGGCAATGGCGCGACGCTTGCCGCGCGCAGCCTGATCATCGCCACCGGTGCGCGGTGGCGCAATCTCGGCGTCCCGGGCGAGGCGGAATACCGCAACAAGGGCGTGGCCTATTGCCCGCACTGCGACGGGCCGCTGTTCAAGGGCAAGCGGATCGCGGTGGTCGGCGGGGGTAATTCGGGGGTCGAGGCGGCGATCGACCTCGCCAAGATCGTCGGTCACGTCACGCTGATCGAATATGACGACAGCCTCCGCGCCGACGAGGTGCTGCAGCAGAAGCTGCGCAGCCTCGACAATGTCGCGATCATCACCTCGGGCCAGACCACCGAGATCACCGGCAGCGGCGGCAAGGTCGACGGGCTGGTGCTCAAGGACCGCAAGAGCGGCGAAGATCGGCGGATCGCGCTCGACGGCGTGTTCGTCCAGATCGGTCTCGTCCCCAACACCGAATGGCTCGAAGGCAGCGGGCTCGAGCTTTCGCCGCATGGCGAGATCGTCACCGATGCGGAAGGCCGCACCAATCTTCCGGGGGTCTTCGGCGCAGGCGATGTCTCCGATGTGCCGTACAAGCAGATCGTGGTGGCCATGGGCGAAGGCTCGAAGGCCGGGCTGTCGGCGTTCGACTATCTCATCCGCACCGAACCCGCCGACGAGATCGCGCAGGCCGCCTGACCGCCCCGAAGCCTGCCTCCAAACCTGCCCCTGGGCCGCCGGGCGCCACCCCGCGCCCGGCGGCCTTCCCGGCATCGCTGACACCTCCGCTTCGACAAATCGGTTGCTGCAATCAATCAGAACCGATTAATCGATTGGACGGATCACCGCGGAACCGTCATCCTCGCCGGCAATTCGGAGACAATCCGAGTCGCCCACTAGAGGAGAGAGATGTCATGGACGCGAAGACTGGTGAAATGAGCGGCTGCCCCTTCCACGGCGACGGAGGCGTTCGCAGCCTGTTCGGACGAACCAACCGCGACTGGTGGCCCGATGCGCTGCAGCTCGACATCCTCTCGCAGGGCCATCGCAATCCCGATCCGATGGGCGATGATTTCGATTATTGCGAGGCGTTCAACGCGCTCGACTACACCGCGCTCAAGCAGGACCTGACCGCGCTGATGACCGACAGCCAGGAGTGGTGGCCTGCCGATTACGGCCATTACGGGCCGTTCTTCATTCGCATGGCATGGCACGCCGCAGGTACCTATCGCACCGGCGATGGCCGCGGCGGCGCCTCGAGCGGGCAGCAGCGCTTCGCGCCGCTCAACAGCTGGCCCGACAACGGCAACCTCGACAAGGCACGCCGCCTGCTGTGGCCGATCAAGAAGAAATACGGCAAGCACATCAGCTGGGCGGATCTGTTCGTGCTCACCGGCAATGTCGCGATCAAATCGATGGGCGGGCCGGTGTTCGGCTTCGGCGGCGGGCGCAAGGACGTGTTCGAACCCGAGACCGTCTATTGGGGCACCGAGGAAAAGTGGGTCGACGAGGGCGTCGAGACGCGCATCCTTCCCGACGAGGGCAAGGCGCTCGAGGATCCGCTGGCAGCGATCCAGATGGGGCTGATCTACGTCAATCCCGAGGGCCCCGGCGGCAATCCCAACGATGCCGAAGGGATGGCGCGCGACATGCGCGAGACCTTCGCGCGGATGGCCATGAACGACGAAGAAACGGTGGCGTTGACCGCCGGCGGCCATGCTTTCGGCAAATGCCATGGGGCCAAGCCGTCCGATACTTTCGGCAAGGCGCCCGAAGGCGAGAATCTGCACACCATGGGCTTCGGCTGGCTGACCGACCCCGACGAGATCGGCAAGGGCCACATCACCACATCGGGGATCGAGGGGCCGTGGACGCCCAATCCGACCCAATGGGGCAACGACTATTTCCGCCTGCTGTTCAAATATGATTACGAGCTCACCCAGAGCCCGGCGGGTGCCAATCAGTGGACCCCGGTGAACCCCGACCCCGAGGACATGGCCCCCGATGCGCGCGACCCGAACAAGAAGGTCCCGACCATCATGACCACCGCCGACATGGCGCTCAAGCGCGATCCCGAATACCGCAAGATATCCGAGCGTTTCCGCGACGACCAGGCGGCGCTCGACGATGCCTTCGCCCGCGCCTGGTTCAAGCTGACCCACCGCGACATGGGACCCAGGACCCGTTACCTCGGCCCCGACGTGCCCGCCGAGGACCTGATCTGGCAGGATCCGGTTCCCGCCGGCAGGCAAGCCTCGGACGGCGCCGTCGCCGAATTCAAGAAGAAGGTCCTCGACAGCGGGCTGTCCGTCGCCGAACTGGTCAAGGCGGCCTGGGCCTCGGCCTCGACCTACCGCAATTCGGACCATCGCGGCGGCGCCAATGGCGCGCACATCCGCTTCGACGAACTGCGCAACTGGAAGGTAAACGACCCCGAGGAACTCGGCAGGGTCCTGGCCAGGCTCGACGAATTGCGGGGCGACCTGTCGATCGCCGATGCCATCGTCCTCGGCGGCGCGGCGGCGATCGAGAAGGCGGCGAAGGACGGCGGCTTCGACGTCGCGGTGCCCGTCAGCACCGGTCGCGGCGATGCCCGGCGCGAGGATTTCGATGCCGAGAGCTGGGAACCGCTCGAGCCCTTCGCCGATGGCTTCCGCAACTATCTCAAGACCAAATCCTCGGTGAAGACGGAGGATCTGATGGTCGACAGGGCGCATCTGCTCGGCCTGTCGATGCCCGAGATGACCGTGCTGCTCGGCGGCATGCGCGCGCTGGGCGCAGTCAGCAAGCACGCCCAGCACGGCACGAGGATCGGGGTTCTCACCGATCGCCCGGGCGTGCTGTCGAACGACTTCTTCGTCAATCTGCTGCACATGGGCACCGTCTGGGAAGTGGTCGAGGAGAGCGGCGACGAGGAATTCGTCGGCAAGTGCCGGCTGAAGGGTGACGAGAAATGGCGCGCGACGCGGACCGATCTGGTGTTCGGCTCGAACTCGCAATTGCGCGCGGTGGCGGAAGTCTATGCCGAAGACGGCAATGAGGAAAAATTCGTCCGCGACTTCGTCAGAGCCTGGACCAAGGTCATGGAAGCCGATCGCTTCGACCTCGAATACGCCAAGTACCGCTGAGGCCAAGGCGGCAGATCGCGCCGTCCACCGAGGGCCCCCGGCAGCGCTGTCGGGGGCCTTTTCGTGGGCCCGCCCGGGCGGGCTTCAGCCCTGGCGCTTGAGAACGATGTAGAGCGCGCCTTCGCCGCCGTGGCGGACATGCGCGCGGCGGACCGCGGCGATCGCCCCACGGTGCTCGCTCGCGGCGAGCCAGTCGAGCAGCTTGGCGCGGATCGCGCCGCGGCGGGTCGCGCGGTCGGCGGGATCGACCGGGCGCGGTTTGCCGGCGACCAGCAGGATCGTGCGCGCGCCCAGCGCACGCGCCTGCGCCACGCCGCTCATCAGCCGATCATAGGCCCCGTCGAGCCCGTAGCCGTGCAGGTCGAGCGTGAAATCGGGCCGGATCGCGCCCGCCTTGAGCTTGCGGTCCCAGTGCGAATCGAGCCCTGAGCCCGCCTTCCCGGCCCCCTCGCGCCTCCCCGCCGCCGGGGGAGAAAACCGGCCTGACGGGGGCGGCTTCGCTGCGGTCGCGCGTCCACCGGCGGCGTCACGCGGGCGCGCCGCGGCTTCCCGGACCGGTGTGGATCCGCCACGCGCGACAGATCGGCGGACCCGCTTGTCCAGCGGCGCGACCGTCGCGGCCACCTTTTCCCACGCCTCGGCCTCGTCGGCGCTGAGCCCGCGCGGGGCGCTCATCGGCTGTTTTTGTTTTCGAGGCGCGCGACGGTGCCCCTGGGCAGCAGGACCAGCGCTTCGCCCCGCGCGCTCATCCCGCCGGCGATTTCCCTGGCATCGGGCCCGTTGCCCCAGAAAGTGTCGAAGCGGTTCGGCCCCTTGATCGCGCCGCCGGTGTCCTGCGCGATCCACAACCCGTCCGCATGCTCGCGGTCCGTGGCGAGGAAGACCGGCGCGCCATAGGGCACGTAGAGCGGGTCGACCGCCACCGATGCCTCGCGCCGCACCGGCACGCCGAGCGCGCCCAGCGGCCCGTCGGTGGTCAGTTCGCGGAAGAAGATCCAGCTCTTGTTGCGCTGCATCAGCGCGCGCCCTTCCTCGGGATGCTCGCGTATGTAGGCCATGATGCCCTGCATCGAACCCGGGTATTGCCCAGGCCCGTCGCCGATCAGGCCACGTTCGCGCATCACCGCCCCGATGCCGACGTATTCGCGTCCGTTCTGGCCGGCATAGCCGATCCGCATCAGCGTACCGTCGGGCAATCGCAGCAGGCCCGAACCCTGGATCTGGAGGAAGAAGAACTCGACCGGGTCGGCGGCCCAGGCGATCTCGAGACCGCGGCCGGCCAATGCACCTTGCTCGATCTCGGCGCGGTCGTAATAGGCGACGAAGCGGCCGTCCGCCTCGTAGCGGCCGAGCGGGGGGCGGCCGTTGCGCTCGCTTTCGGGCATGTCGTCGGGCCAGCCGCGCACCAGATCGGTCGGCAGACCGTAGACCGGGACCGCATAGCCCGCCGCCCGGGTCCGGCTGCCGCGAATTTCCGGTTCGAAATAGCCGGTGGCGAAGGCCGCTCCGTCGCCCACCCGGGCGGTTTCGAAATAGCGCGCGAAGAACCGCAGGCCGTCACCCGCGGGCCAGGTCGCCGCCGCCGCGCAGGCAGACCGCCAGTCGTCGCCCGAGGTCAGCCCGCTGGCATCGTTGCGCGCGACCAGCCGGGGGCAGGATTCGGCAAAGGATCGCAGCGCGCTCGCCGCATCGGCGGTCCCGATGCCGAGCGCATCGACCGCTGGCCCGCGCGCGATCGGCGCCAATGCGGCGTTGGCGGGCACCGCTGCCGCACCAGGCGGGGGACCAGAAGCTTGCGGCGGGGCAGCATCGGGCACGATGGCCGCGCAGCCGGCGAGCGCAAGCGCCGCGGCAAGGATCAGGCCTTGGCGCATCGGCTCTCCCCGCATGCGGCGGGCTTAGCCCTCGTCGGTTTCGTCGAGCACCCAGTCGGGCGAGGCGGCGTCGACATTGCGCGAAAAGGTCCAGACGTCGCGGCTCTCGATCGCATCGTCGAGCGATCCGGCGACGACATTGCCGTCGCGGTCGCGCGTCACGGCCGCGATATCGGCAACGAACAGCACCGCGATCCGCGCCGTGCGCCCATCGAGCTCGGCCGAGCGGACGCTGGCGTCCTCGATCCGGATGAGCCGGTTCTCGAGCACTTCACCGGCTTCCTCGCGCGCGGCCATGGCCTGGGCGAAGCTGGCGTAGACATCCTCGTCGGCGAGGGTCCGCAGCGTCTCGCGATCGCCCTTCCAGAAGGCTTCGAGGACCATCCCGTAGGCGAGCTTGGCCCCTTCGAGAAAGGCCAGCAGATCGAATTGGGGATCGGCAGCGGCGATGGCACGGACGCCCGCTTCATTCGCGGGTGCGCGGTCGTCGCCGACCCGCAGCATCACCGGCTGGCGTACAGCGCGCGGCGGTTCCGCGGGTTTGCCCGGCGTATCATTGCGGTCGAACCGACGGGGGATCACCTCTTCCTCGTGCTCCGAACGGCGCCCGAGCACCGAATAGAGCCGAAGACCGAGAAACACGGCGATCATGGCAAGGATGACGATCTCGGTGATCACGTAGGGTACCTGCTTTCAACTCCGGTTTGCCGGATGCGCCCTTGCACCCGGCTTACTTGCGAATATCCTGCCTTAGATAGGGAAGAATTACAAACCGACAATGTTCCTGCGATGAACCATGGGCGGGCTTGCGACGGGGCTCCGGCGAGCTCGCTTGCGGCGGGTTTCGCACGCGCGCCCGGTACTGGCTCAGGTACTGGCTCCGGTACCGGCCCGCTCCTGTTCCGGCCGCCGTCGAACCCGGCAGCACGGCGGATTGCTACCCGACGCGGACAATGCTAGGCGCGCGCCCCGAAGGCCGAACGCGCCGGCTGGATCGGCGCGCGGCATCCTATCGAAACGGAAAGCGATTGACCCATGGCCGATGAAGGCGACGTTCTCACCGATCTCAACCCCGATCCCGCCGCAGGCGCAAACGGCCAGGATACCCTGCCGAGCGCGGGCGTCATCTCGCAATATGTGAAGGATCTCTCGGTCGAGAATCCCAACGCGCCGCAATGCTTCAATTGGAACGAACAGCCGCAGCTCGACGTCCAGGTCAATATCGCCGCCGAAAAGGTCGATGGCGACGTCCACGAGGTCACGCTCAAGATCACCGCCACCGCCAAGACCGGTCAGGGCAATCTCTATCTCGTCGATCTCGACTATTGCGGGCTGATGGGCATGCGCAATTTGCCCGACGAGACCGCGCACGCCTTCCTGTTCGCCGAATCGCCGCGCATCCTGTTTCCCTTCGCGCGCCGGGTGATCGCGGATGCTACGCGCGACGCCGGTTTCGCCCCGCTGATGCTCGATCCGATCGACTTCGGCGCGCTCTACCAGCAGCAGCTCGCCGCGCGCGCCCAGCAGGGCGAAGGCGCGGCCCCGCCTGCCGGCCAGGCCTAAACACCTGAAACGGCCCAGGCGGCTCGGGCGATGAGCCTGGTCAGGAATGTCGGTACGATCGGCGGGCTGACGCTGGTCAGCCGCGTGTTCGGCTTCGTCCGCGACATGCTGCTGGCCCGGGTGCTGGGGGCAGGGCTGGCGGCAGATGCCTGGCAGCTCGCCTTCACGCTTCCCAACACCTTCCGCCGGCTGTTCGCCGAAGGCGCCTTCAGCGTCGCCTTCGTGCCGATGTACACGCGGCGGCTCCACGCCACAGAGGGCGGCGGCGAAGCGGCCGCCGATCGTTTCGCGACCGACGTGCTGTCGGTATTCGTCTGGGTTCTGCTGGGCTTTTCCGCGCTCTGCATGATCTTCATGCCAGGCATCGTCTGGCTGCTGGCGCGCGACTATCAGGACGTCCCGGGCAAGTTCGAGCTGTCGGTCTATCTCAGCCGGGCGACTTTCCCCTATCTCGCGCTGGTCAGCCTCGTCGCGATGCTCTCGGGCCTGCTCAACTCGCGCTCGCGCTTTGCCCCGGGCGCCTTCGTCCCGGTATTGCTCAATCTGGTGATGATCGCGGGAATACTGACCGGCTGGTATCTGCGCGGCGAAGCGGGCAGCGACGTGGTGGTCGCCTGGGCACTGGCGATCTCGCTGACGCTGGCCGGGGTGGCACAGCTGCTCTACATGGCGTGGGCGACGGCCCGCGCCGGGGTGCGGCTGCGGATCCGGTTGCCCGAATTCACTCCCGATGTGAGGCGGCTCGGGATGCTGATGCTTCCGGCAACCTTTGGGGCGGGCATCTACCAGATCAGCCAATTGGTCGATACTTTCTTCGCCACCAGCCTGCCGCAGGGGTCGCTGACGCTGCTCAAGCTGGCCGACCGGCTGAACCAGATGCCGCTGGGCGTTTTCGGCATCGCGCTGGGCACGGCGATCCTGCCGATGCTCGCGCGGCACATCCAGGCGGACAATCGCGGCGAGGCCCAGCGGCTCCAGGCCAATGCGGTGGAGATCGCCATGCTCCTGTGCCTGCCCTGCGCGGTGGCCTTGTCGATCTGTTCGGAAGCCTTCACCGCGGGCATCTTCCAGGGCGGCAAGATGACCGCGGGCGATACCGCGATCATGGGCGATATCGTGACCGCGCTGGTCTGCGGCCTGCCCGCCTACGTGCTCATCAAGGTATTCCAGCCGGCCTTCTTCAGCCGAGAGGACACGCGCACGCCAGTGTTCGTCGCCGCCGGCGCGCTGACGGTCAACATCGCGCTCAATTTCTACGTCGTCCCGCGCTACGGGATCGTCGGCCTGGCCGCCGCGACCGCGATTACCGCCACGCTCAACGTGGCCCTGCTCTATGCCATCCTGCAACTGCGCGGCTGGTTCCACATGACCGCCCGACTGGCGACGAAGATCCTTCGCCAGATCGTCGCGACTGCGGCCATGGGGGCATTGCTGTGGTGGCTCACCCCCGCGCTCGAGCCCTACTGGCGCGGCGGTCCGCTGTCGCGGATATGGTCGCTCTCGGCGATCGTCGCAGCTGGCGCCGCAACCTTCTTCGTGGTTGCCTATCTCGTCGGCGCCCTCGACAAGGACCTGCTTGCGCAGCTACGGCGCAAGCCCACGGTCTCGCGCGGGACCGGTCCCTCCGATCCTCACGCATAAGCGAGTTTTCCAGATCATGCGCGTCGTTTCCGGCATCCAGCCCACCGGCAGTCTCCACCTCGGGAACTATCTCGGGGCCATCCGCAACTGGGTGCGCATGCAGGATGCGATGGAAGACGGCAACCAGTGCCTGTTCTTCCTCGCCGATCTTCACGCGATCAGCCAGCCGCACATCCCCGACGAACTGTATCGGGCGACGCTCGAAATGACCGCCGCTCTGGTCGCCTGCGGAATCGATCCGCAGCGCAGCGTGCTGTTCAACCAGGCCCAGGTGCCCGCCCATGCGGAATTGCAATGGCTGCTCGGCGGCACCGCGCGGATGGGCTGGCTCAACCGCATGACGCAGTGGAAGGACAAGGCGGGCAAGAACCGCGAGGGCCAGTCGGTGGCGCTGTTCGGCTATCCGGTGCTGCAGGCGGCGGACGTGCTGCTGTACCAGGCCACGCACGTGCCGGTGGGCGAGGACCAGAAGCAGCATCTCGAGCTGGCGCGCGACATCGCGCAGAAATTCAACAATGATTTCTGCGCCGATGGCGCAGCGGTGTTCACCCTGCCCGATCCGATCATTCCTCCGGCGGCTGCACGGATCATGTCGCTGCGCGACGGATCGGCGAAGATGAGCAAATCCGATCCATCGGACATGAGCCGGATAAATCTCGCCGACGATGCCGATACCGTGATGAAGAAGGTCAAGAAGGCCAAGACCGATCCCGAGCCGCTGCCGAGCGACGAGGCGGGGCTGGTCGGACGGCCCGAAGCGCTCAATCTGGCGACCATCTATGCCGCGCTCGACGATAGTTCGGTCGCGCAGGTGCTGCGCGAATTCGGCGGAACCGGCTTCGGCAGCTTCAAGCCTGCGCTGGGTGAACTGCTGGTCGAGACGCTGCGGCCGATCTCGGCTCGCTTCACCGAGCTGCTCGCCGACCGCGAGTCGCTCGATGCGATCCTCGCACGAGGAGCCAGCCAGGCGCGCGAACTCGGCAGACCGACGCTCGATGCGGCTTACAAGGCGCTCGGCCTGGTACGCTAAGTCACGGAAAACTGCATCAAATGTGAATTGGGACATTCAAACCGGGTTCATCGCGGTTCGTCTACATGAGAGCACATTAGCTGACAGTTTGCCCTTGTGACGCGGCGGGCTGCGCGCATCCGGGTTTTCCTGTAGGATACGCTGCTATCGAAAGGGACCAAGCATGACCAATTTCCGCAAGGGTGTGGGCCGCGCCCTCAAGCTCGCCACCGTGCCCCTGATCCTCGCCGGCCTCGCCGCCTGCGCCACGCCGTTCAGGGCCGACGTTTCACGGTTCCAGACGCAGTTGCCGGCCCCGCAGGGCGAAAGCTTCTACGTCGTTGCCGACGATCCGGCGCTCGCCGGAGGCCTCGAATTCTCGCAATATGCCGATCTGGTCGAAGCGCAGATGGCGCGTCTGGGCTATGCGCAGGCCGCGTCGCCCGAAGCCGCCTCCTTGCTCGTCCGCTTCGATTACGGCGTCGACGACGGCCGCGAGCGGGTCCGAACGACCGGGCTCTACGATCCCTTCTATTCGCCGTGGTACGGCTATCGTTCGCCGTTCGGATATCGTTCGCGGTTCGATTACTATCGCCCGCGCTACTACGGATCGCGCTGGGGCTTCGGCTTCTACGATCCGTGGTTCGGCGGCCCCGAAGTGACCAGCTACACCGTCTATACCAGCGGCATCGACATGAAGATCGACCGCGCCGCGACCGGCGAACGGCTGTTCGAGGGCAAGGCGCAGGCGATGTCGACATCGGATCGACTGCAATATCTGGTGCCGAACCTGGTCGAAGCCATGTTCACCGACTTCCCCGGCAATTCGGGGGAAACCGTACGCATCTCGATCGCGCCCGAAAAGACCACGGTGCGCCGGATCGACTAGTCCTCCTGTCGCTAGAGGAAACCACCGGGAAGGGCGGCCGCGCAAGCGGGCCGCCCTTTTTCGTCAGCCTAGGCGGCGCGCCGCCATCAGCCCGAGCCGGTGGCGAAGACGAACACCGCGTTCTCGCCGGTCGCGGTGACGAAATGCGCGATGCGTCCAAGCCGCTCTCTCCGCCGAGCGGGCCGATCCGATCGAGTACCAGCTGCGAATTGCCCATCTGGCGTTGCAACACATGCAGTCTGCCGCCGACCAGGCGTCCGCCGGTCGCATCGGTCAGCAGACCCGCAAGCGCCCCGAGCGCGAGCGCGGGCACCAGGCCTTCCAAGACGCCGGTCCCCTGGCCGATCCGGGTGCCCGTCAGCCGGGCTCGATGCCTAGCGGTCCTCGCTCAGATCGAGGTTGAGCTTGACGGTCTCGTGCTCGTGGTCACCCTCGAATTTGGAGAGAAACTGTTCGATCGGCATCGCCTGGTCGAGCCGCGCCGCGCCGCCATGGCCGGGGGCCGCAAAGCCGCCCTGATCGGGGGTCGCGCGAACATGCAGATAGGGCACCCAAACATCGCCGTAGTCGGCTTTCTGATACCAGACGTCGAGGACGTCGTAGCTGGCCCAGGCCCCGTCGGGTTCCTTGAGCCGGATGCCTTCGCCGATACGCGGGACCGCGAGCGCCTTGATGCGCAGCTCGGTCTGCTGGGTTTCGTTCTGGATCTCGATGTCGATCACGGAAATGGGGCCCGCCTGCTCTACGGAAACGCGAAGCGGAGCTTATGCAGGTGGACGGGTTGAGATCGTTTTAACGATGACGTCACGGGGCCAATGGTCCCAGCGTCCTGCGGCCGGGGGGCGGTTCAGGCGGCGTCGGTTCAGGCCAAGTCGGTTCAGGCGGCGTCGCGCGATTTGCGCGCCGGCTCGAGGTCGATCACATCGCCCCGGTCGAGCGCCTTGGCGGGTTCGGCGGAGCTGCCATCGGCGCGAATTCCGACCTTGGCACGTTCGACCAGCCAGAGATCCTGCGGTCCGAGAATGCGCCCGTCATGGCTGAGGATCGAGGTCGGACCGATCGGCAGGCGATCGCGTTCGTCGACCAGCACCGGGTTCTCGACCACTTCGGTGCCGTAACGCTGGCCCCACTGGCGCAGGGCAACCATCGCCGGCAGCAGATCGAAGCCCTTGGCGGTGAGGCGATATTCGATCTTGCGGCGATCGTCGGGGCAGGGATCGCGCTTGAGGATTTCGTGCTCGACCAGCTTGGCCAGCCGGTTCGAAAGGATGTTTCGCGCAATCCCGAGCTCGCTGAGAAATTCCTCGAAATGATGGAGGCCGTTGAAGCTGGCGCGCAGGATCATGAACGACCAGCGCTCGCCCATCACCTCGAGTGCCTGCGGCAGCCCGCACTCGGTCAGTTCACGCAGTGGTTCGCGGAGATCGCCCATAACTCAGTCCTCTTCCTGAAACCTATCTAGCGCAAAAAGCCGATTTGCCAAATTTTTCGATAAATGGGTTGCAAAGCGCAACTCATCATCCTAGATGGCGATTCGCAACGAGTTGCTATTTGAAACCTAGTTGCAGAAATAGCAAGCCCGGTTGTGATTATTGCAAGCATGAAGGAGCCTCCCCATGGCCATCACTCTCCCCCGCTCGGTCAACCTCGGCGCCGTCGTCGCTGCCGTGGCCTATACCTCGCTGACCTTCGGTGCGGCGATCGCGCCGTCGCCCGTCGAAGCCCGGACCACTGCCCCCTTCTATACCGTCGAGCTGGCCCAGCCGGTGGCGGAACGGACCACCACCATCGCCGGCGGCGTTGCCTGGCAGTGCCAGGGCACCACCTGTGTCGCAGGCAAGAGCAATTCGCGCCCGCTGCGCGTCTGCCGCGAACTCCAGCGCGAACACGGCGACATCACATCCTTTGCCGCCGATGAAGAGAAGCTCGATTCCGAAGCTCTCGCGCGCTGCAACGGCTGACCGCTTCCTCCCCCACCCCTCTCCATCAAAGGGTGGCACTCGAAGGCCCCGGCGAAACCCGCCGGGGCCCTTTTTTCAGATCAGACCGCGATGGCCGAGATCGGCGGCGAGACCTTCGGCTCCGCCAAAATGATGCACTTGCCAGCCGCAACGATGCGCCGCAGCGATATTGGCGGAGTTGTCATCGATGAACAGCATCCGCTCGGCCGGGTGACCGAAGCGCGCCTCGGCCAGCGCGAAGATCGCCGGGTCGGGCTTGGCGATGCGCTCCTCGCCGGAGACGACGACATCCACGAAATGATCGAAGATGGGCGCGGTCGGCCGGAAGCCGGCCCAGAACTCGGCGCCGAAATTGGTGATGGCGAACAGCGGCACGCCGCGCTGCGCCAGACGCTCGACCACTTCGAGACTGCCCGGCACCGGACCGGGAATGCTGTCGTTGAAGCGTTGGGCATAGGCCCGGATCTCGGGCTCGAACTCGGGATAGAGCGCGATTCGCTCGGGCACCATTTCGGCGAGCGGGCGCCCGCCATCGTGCTCGAAGTGCCATGATTCGGTCACCACCTCGGCGAGCACCTTCTCGAGCCTCGCGGGATCCTCGATCATCGGCGCGAACAGATGGCGCAGATCCCAGCGGTAAAGCACGCGGCCCACGTCGAATACGACGGCATCGATGGTCATGCGCCCACCCCCAAAGCGAACGGCCCGCGCTCCTTTCGGAGCCGGGCCGGTCGCCAAGCATCGCGGCCGCCCTGCGGCGGCCAGCCGAATCAGCCCTGGCGGGCCTTGAAGCGGCGGTTGGTCTTGTTGATCACATAGGTGCGCCCGCGGCGACGGATCACGCGGCAATCGCGGTGGCGGTCCTTGAGCGACTTGAGGCTGTTGCGGATCTTCATGATGTCTCTCTGAAATAAATACGCGCCGGAGATGGTGCCCCGACGCGCCGAAATCAAGCGGCCCGATACCGCCCGCGCGGGATTCGGTCAAGCCTTCGAAGCCGCGGTCCGCGCTCCTCGCCTTCTCGGCCGAGGCCCGGCCGGCAGCGGGAGGTCAGCGCCGCGCGATCATCGGGCCGAGCGGCTGCCCGCCGAACAGGTGGACGTGCAGATGGGGCACCTCCTGTCCGCCATGCGCGCCGACATTGGCCATCATCCGGTATCCCGGCTCGACCAGCCCCTTGTCGCGCGCGACCTTGCCCACCGCGCGCACGAAACCGGCGATTTCCTCCGCGCTCGCGCGGGCGCTGAAATCGTCCCAGCTGACGTAGCGGGCCTTGGGTATCACCAGCGTGTGCACTTCGGCCTGTGGGTTGATGTCCTCGAAGGCGAAAGCCCATTCGTCCTCGTAGACCTTGGTCGCGGGGATCTCGCCGCGCAAAATCCGGGCGAAGATATTGTCGTCGTCGTAGGGCAGCATCGGGTCGATCGGCATCTATTCGCTCCTGCTGGCCTTTTCCACGAGCCCCGACACGCCGTCGCGGCGATCGAGCTCGGCGAGCACCTCGGCGAGCGGGATGTCGCGCGCGCCCAGGACGACGAGCAGGTGGAAGAGAATGTCCGCCGCTTCGCCGGCAAGTTCCTCGCGACTACCCGAAAGCGCCGCAATCGCACCCTCGACACCTTCCTCGCCCAGCTTGCGCGCGATCTGCGGCATCCCGCCGGCGTGGAGGCTGGCGACGTAGCTGTGCGCGGGATCGGCGCCGCGGCGTTCGGCGATGGTCCGTTCGAGGCGGGCAAGCGTATCCATGGCCGCGCTATGCACGGATGGTCCGCGCTGCGTCAATCGCGGTGGCTTGCGATCAGGAAACGTCCGACCACCACGCCGGCGACACCGATCGCGATCAGAGTCAGCGCGCTCGGCTCGATCAGCCGAGCGGCGATCCCCACGGGACCACCGAGATCGGCGAATTGCGCCGCAAGCGCCGTGATCTGACTGGACATGGATGCATTATGACATGCTTTCCAAGACTTATATATCAATCCCGGGCGTGTTGTCCCGAACCGGGACGGCGCCTAGCCGCGCGCCGGAAGACCGGCATTGCGCAGCGCCGCATGCGCTTCGGCAATGGTGTGCTCGCCGAAGTGAAAGATCGAGGCGGCAAGCACCGCGCTGGCCCGACCGCGCCGGACGCCCTCGACGAGATGCTCGAGCTTGCCGACCCCACCGCTCGCCACCACCGGCACCGAGACCGCATCGGCGATCGCGCGGGTCAGCTCGACATCGTAGCCGTCCCTGGTGCCGTCCGCATCCATCGAGGTGACCAGCAATTCGCCGGCGCCGAGCCGGGCGAGCCGGATGGCGTGTTCGACCGCATCGATCCCGGTCGGCTCACGCCCGCCATGGGTGAAGACCTCCCATCCGCGCGTCGCCCCGCTCACGGCGGCGCGCGCGTCGACGCTGGCGACGACGCACTGGCTGCCGAATTTCTCGGCGATCTCGCGCACCAGCTCGGGCCGTGCGACAGCCGCCGAATTGACCGCCACCTTGTCGGCCCCCGCGAGCAGCAGCGCACGCGCATCTTCGACGCTGCGCACGCCGCCGCCGACGGTCAGCGGCATGAAGCATACCTCGGCGGTGCGCCGAACGATGTCGAGCAGCGTCCCGCGGCCCTCGTGCGTCGCCGAAATGTCGAGAAAACACAGTTCGTCCGCCCCGGCACGATCATAGGCCCGCGCCTGCTCGACCGGATCGCCGGCATCCCTCAGGTCGACGAAATTGACCCCTTTGACGACTCGGCCCTCGGCGACGTCGAGACACGGGATGACACGGATGCGGACGGTCATGTCATCTATCCCCGGCTGCCGAACCGGTTGCGGCCCCCGTTGCAGGTCCGGCTGCAGCCAAGGCTTCGACGAGGTCGAGCCGCCCGTCGTAGAGCGCCCGCCCCGTAATCACGCCCTCGATTCCCTCGTCGGCATGGGCGGCGAGACGCACGATGTCCTCGATTCCCGCGACCCCGCCGCTGGCGATCACGGGCATGGCGGTGGCGCGCGCCAGATCGCGGGTCGCCTCGATATTGCAGCCCTCGAGCAATCCGTCGCGGCCGATGTCGGTGAACAGCAGGCTGGCGACGCCGGCATCCTCGAACCGGCGGGCCATTTCGCGCATCGGGACGTCGGAGACCTCGGCCCAGCCCTCGGTCGCGACCATGCCGTCGCGGGCATCGACCGCCACCACGATGCGTCCTTCCCAGCGGCGCGCCATAGTCCGGACGAATTTCGGGTCGCTCAGCGCGGCCGAACCGATCACGATGCGCGCCACGCCGAGCGCGAACCAGCCCTCGACCGCTTCGGGAGTGCGGATTCCGCCACCAAGCTGGACGCGGCCGGGAAAGGCCCCGAGGATCGCTTCGACAGCTGCGCGATTGCGGCTTTCGCCGGCGAAGGCGCCGTCGAGGTCGACGACGTGAAGATGGCTCGCTCCCGCTGCCGCGAAGCGGCGCGCCTGCTCGGCCGGATCGTCGCCATAGACCGTCGCGCGGTCCATGTCCCCCTGCGACAGTCGGACGATCTGGCCGCGTTTCAAATCGATGGCGGGAAAGACGATCACGTCACGGTCTCCAGTCCAGAAAACGTTCGAGCATGGTCAGGCCGAAAGCCTGGCTTTTCTCGGGATGAAACTGCAAGCCGACGATGTTGTCGCGGCCGACCGCGGCAACCAGGCCGCCGCCATGGTCGGTCATCGCGAGCACGTCGGCATGATGGCGCGCCCTGAAATGGTAGGAGTGGAGGAAATAGGCCTCGCCCTCGGTCATCAGCGGGTGGCGCCGGGCGTGGGGCATCGGGGCGACATCGTTCCAGCCCATGTGCGGGACCTTGACGGAGCTGTCGGTCGGTTCGATCAGCCGGACGGTCCCCTCGATCCAGTCGAGCCCCGCCGTCCTGCCGTGCTCGAGCCCCTGCGTGGCGAGCAATTGCATGCCCACGCAGATGCCCAGAAACGGCGCCCCGCCGACGAAGACGCGCTCGTGCATCGCCTCGATCACCCCATCGGCAGCACGCAGCCCTCGCGCGCAGGCGCGGAACGAGCCGACCCCCGGCAGGACGATCCGGTCGGCGGAGCGCAGGACCTCGGGATCGGCAGTGACGCGGACCGTCGCGCCCGCCTTGCGCAATGCGTTCTCTACCGAATGAAGATTGCCCGCGCCGTAATCCACGAGCGCGGTCGTCTCACCCACCGAGCTGGCCCTTCGTGCTCGGAATGGCGCCGCCGCTGCGCGGATCGACTTCGACCGCCGCGCGCATGGCGCGCGCGAAGCCCTTGTAGATGGCCTCGCAGATATGGTGGTTGTTGGTACCGTAGAGCAGTTCGACGTGCAGTGTCAGCCCGCACGTCTGGGCGATCGAATGGAACCAGTGCTCGATCAGTTCGGTGTCCCATTCGCCGAGCTTTTCCTGGCTGAAACCGGCGCGCCAGACGAGATAAGGCCGCCCCGAGATATCCAGCGCGACGCGCGCCAGCGTTTCGTCCATCGGCGAATAGGCGCTGCCGTAGCGCCCGATCCCGCTTTTGTCGCCGAGCGCCTGCGCCAGCGCCTGGCCCAGCGCGAGCGCGCTGTCCTCGGTGGTGTGATGCTGGTCGACGTGGAGATCACCATCGACCCGCATCGTCACGTCGATCAGCGAATGCCTGGCGAATTGTTCGACCATATGGTCCAGAAAGCCGATACCGGTGGCGACTTCATAGCTGCCCTTCCCGTCGAGATCGACCTCGACGAGAATTCGGGTTTCCGCAGTATTTCGCTCGATCCGGCCTGTTCGCATGGGCGGCAGGCTATAGACCCGCGCGGCGCGCGCGCAAGCCAATCGGATTATTGCAAGGCCAAAGACCAGCTTAAACAGCTTGACCCGCGACCCTCGCGGTTACACCTAGGCCCGCATGAGCGACGAAGCGCCCGACAGTCTGATCCCTTACGACACGATCGTGCAGGAAGCCCTGCGCGCGGTGGTCGGTCGCGTGCTCGGCGAGATTGAGGACACCGGCGGCGAACTGCCCGGGCCGCATCATTTCTACATTACTTTCAAGACCCATGCGCCGGGCGTCGCGATACCCGCCAACCTGCGCGAGCGGTTCCCCGACGAGATGACGATCGTTCTGCAGAACAAGTTCTGGAACCTCAACGTGCGCGAAGACGGGTTTTCGGTCGGCCTGTCGTTCAACCAGGTCCCCGCCGAACTCGACATTCCCTATGCCGCGATCACCCAGTTCGTCGATCCGGCGGTCGATTTCGGGCTCCAGTTCCAGGCCACGGTCGCCGACATGGCACCGGCCCAGACCAATTCGGCGGGCAACGACGAGGAACGGGCCGACAGTCCAGCCGTTGAGACAGCGGAAGACGGTTCGAACGTCGTCACGGTCGATTTCGGACGCAAGAAGTAAGGCGCGGCGTGACCGCGTGGAAGCGGGGCAAGACATGACCAGGGCTAGCAAGACGGCACGACACGTCACCGACTCGGTGAGCGACAAGATCGCCGAAGTCGAACGCGACCTGTCGGAGGAGAACACGGTTCCCGGGCCGAGCACCAACCCTTCGACCAATCTGATCATCCACGACATCATCCTGCGCAGCGCGGGCCGGCTGACCAGGCTGACGCTCGAGAAGGCGCTGCTCGGACGCCGCTACGGCAGCCGCTTCGCCAGGGATGTTGTCGACAACCGCTCGGTACTCCACACGATGGCAGCCTACGGAGTGACCAAGGTCGCCACTCGTTCGATTCCCGGCGCGGCGATCGTCGGCGGTGGGCTTCTGCTAAAAACCTTGTTCGACCGGAGCCAATCGAAGCGCGAGGCGCAAAGGCGCGGTCGAAAGGCGCTGAAGGAACAGTCGCAAGGCTAGCCTGCACCGAATATCTGGTCGCGCGGGCTTGATTCGTCCCCATGGCTTGCGGCAACAGCGCGCATGGCCGATTCCGCGACCCAGTCCGACACATCCATCCGCCCCAATCTTGCCCGGCGCGGGCTGATGTTCATTCTCTCCTCGCCGAGCGGCGCGGGAAAGACGACGATCAGCCGCATGCTGCTCGCCGCCGACACGGAAATCCAGCTCTCGATCAGCGTCACCACCCGCCCGCCGCGACCCGGCGAAATCGACGGGGTGCATTATTACTTCGTCGACGACGCGATCTTCGACCGAATGGTCGAGGAGGACGATTTCTACGAATGGGCGCCGGTCTTCGGCCATCGCTACGGCACGCCCAAGGGGCATATCCGCAACGCGTTGAAGGAAGGCCGGGATTTCCTTTTCGACATCGACTGGCAGGGGACACAACAACTCTATCAGAAGGACCAGCAGGACGTCGTACGGGTCTTCATCCTGCCACCCAGCATCGCCGAACTGCGCCGCCGGCTCGAAAACCGCGCGACCGACGACGTCGGGGTGATCGACGCGCGGATGGAACGCGCCCGCGCCGAGATCAGCCACTGGGATGCCTATGACTACGTGGTCATCAACGAGGATGTGAATGCGTGCTTCGCCAAGGTTCGCGAGATCCTCGACGCCGAGCGGATGAAGCGGCAAAGGCAGACCGGCCTCATTCCCTTCGTGCGCGAATTGATGGCCTGACCGGATCTCCCCGCGCGGCGCACCGGACGGCGGGGCAATTGTCTTGTCGACCGGCCCCCGCCGGAGAAATAAAATGGCTCATTTCTCGGCAATTCCTAACATCCTTTATCGCGCCCGGATGCTCGATCGGTATGATCGGGACGAAAGGAAGCCCCGATGGCACGCTACGAATTGCGCTACGAATCGCGGGATCACGGGCGGCCCATCGAACTGGCATTCGACGAGCATTCGCTAGCCGGGGCGCTCGACGTGGCGCGCGCCCGCGCGCAGGGCGTCTGGGCCGAATTGTGGCAGGAAGGCCGCCCGCTGTGCGAGCTCGAGCTCGTCAGCGGCTGCGGCGTGTGGCTGGTCGGTGCCCCGCGCCCCGCCCGTCCGGAGCGGCGCCGTCACACCTCCCGTCAGGAAGTACGAATCGCCGTTCACGCGGCCTGATCGTCGCCCCTTCGATCAAGGCTGGGCGAAGTGGCTCGGCAACAGTGCATTGACGATGCCGCCGTCGACGGTCAGCGTTTCGCCGATCGTGTAATCGCCAGCGCGGCTGGCCAGATAGACTGCCGTCCCGCCCATATCGTATTTGTCGCCCACGCGCTTGCTCGGGATGCCCGCGGCGGACTGTTCCTCGTGATCGCGCGCGGCGCGGTTCATGTTCGAGGGGAAGGCCCCGGGGGCGAGGCTGGTGACGTAGATGTGGTCCTTGACCAGCCGTGCCGCCATGCGCCGGGTGAGATGGATGAGCGCCGCCTTCGATGCCTGATAGCTGTAAGTCTCCCAGGGATTGACCCGCTGGCCATCGATCGAAGTGATGTTGATCACCTTTGCCGGGCGCTCGGCGCTGGCCGCGGCAGTGAGCAGGGGGTGAAGTTTCTGCGTCAGGAAGAACGGCGTCTTGACGTTGAGGTCCATGACCTTGTCCCAGCCGGCTTCGGGAAAATCGAGATAGTCGACGCCCCAGGCCGCCCCGGCATTGTTGACGAGGATGTCAATCCTGCTCTCGCGCTGCGACAGTTCTTCGACCAGCGCCTCGATCCCGTCGATCGTCGACAGATCGCCCTGGATACCGACGACCCTATCGCCCAATTCGGCGCAGGTTTCCTCGATTTCGTCGATCTTGCGGGCACTGATATAGACGCGCTCGATTCCCGCGGCGAGGAAGCCCTCGACGATCATCTTGCCGATTCCGCGGCTCCCGCCGGTGACCAGCGCGATACGGCCCTTGAGGCTGAACAGGTCTTCGAGGGTCATGCAATTCGTCTCCGTTCGTCCTGAGCCTGCCGCAAGATCATGCCGCAAAATTCGTGGTCCGGCAGGATCGCCACGAACGCCGTTATTCCCTCAATACCCGCTCAGTTGGGCCACCCGGCCGGCGTGGTAATATTGGTCGCCGAGGAATTCCTGCAGCGCCCGATCGCGCTTCATATAGAGGCCGATATCATATTCGTCGGTCATGCCGATGCCGCCGTGCATCTGCACGCCTTCGCGCACCGCGAGACCGGCGGTCTTGGCGACTTTCGCCTTGGCGACGCTGGCCATGAGGTCGGCCCTCTCGTCGTCCGCGTCGAGCAGCTGCGCAGCCTTCATGGTCGCGGCGCGGGCGATCTCGACTTCAGAATAGAGATGGGCGGCACGATGCTGGAGCGCCTGGAATTCGCCGATCAATCGGCCAAACTGCTTACGCTGCTTGAGATAGTCGACGGTCATGTCCATCGCCCCGCGCGCGACCCCGACGCCTTCGGCGGCCGCACCGACGCGGCCCGCCATCAGCACCCGGTTCAGAACCGCGCGTCCGCCATCGACCTCACCGATTACCGCATCGCCATCAAGTTCGACGCCGTCCAAGGTCACGTGGCTGGCCATCGAACTGTCGACCAGCCGGACGCTGTCGTGGTGCATGCCCGCTGCATCCTGCGGCACGGCGAAGAGCGTCACGCCATCGCTATCGCTGTCGCTGCCCGATGTACGAGCCGCCACCACGATCATCTCGGCGCTGGCGCCATGGACGACGAAGTCCTTCCTGCCCGAAAGGCGGAAGCCATTGCCCGATCTCTCTGCCTTGCAGGCGATCGTCTCAGGCCGATGCTTGGGTCCTTCGTCGATCGCGACGGCATAGACGTGCTCGCCGGAAACGAGCGGTGGCAGCCAACGTCCGCGCAGGTCGTTGCTGCCGTGCTTCAGCGCGGTAGCGGCGAGCACGGCGCTGGAAAGGAACGGCGAAGGTGTCAGATTGCGCCCGATCTCCTCGAGCACGATGCCGGCCTCGACATTGCCCATGCCGAGCCCGCCATCGTCCTCGTCCAGCATCATGCCGGTGAAGCCCATCTCGGCAAACTGCTTCCACAGCGCATGGCCGAAGCCGTCCTTGCACTTGCGGTCGCGCCAGTGGCGCAATTGCCTGGCGATCGCACCTTCCTCGGCCATGAACTGGCTCGCGGTTTCGGCCAGCATCGCCTGGTCGTCGTCATGATAAAGCGGCATTGATCAGCCCCCGGGAAGTTCGAGAATACGTTTGGCGACGACGTTGAGCATCACTTCGCTCGTCCCGCCTTCGATGCTGTTGGCCTTGGTTCGCAGCCAGTCGCGCGCCGCCTTGCCGCCGGCGCTGTCTTCGCTCTCCCATTCGAGCGCGGCGCTGCCGCCCGCTGCCATCACCAGTTCGTGGCGGCGCTTGTTCAATTCGGTGCCGGCGTATTTGAACATGTTGGGCTGCGCCGGATGCGCCTTGCCTGCCTTGGCTTCATCCATAAACCGTTCGGTCATGGCGGTGAATGCCAGGGCATCGACGTCGAATTGCGCCAGTTCGCCGCGCAGCACCGCATCGGGTGCGAGATTGCGCGACAGCATGGCGCCGAGCGAGACCGCGCGTTCATTGCCGCCCGTCTCGGCAATCATCGAACGTTCGTGCCCGAGCAGATATTTGGCGACATCCCAACCGCGATTGACCTCGCCTGCCTGCGCCGGAATGTCGTCGGCGTAGAATTTGGGCACCTTCACGTCGTCGAAGAAGGTTTCGCAGAACGGGCTCGATCCGCTGATCAGCAGGATCGGCTTGGTGCTGACGCCTTCGCTGGCCATGTCAAACAGCATGAAGGTGATGCCCTGGTACTTGTCCGATTTGTCGGTCCGCACCAGGCAGAAAATCCAATCGGCCTTGTCGGCATAGCTGGTCCAGATCTTCTGGCCGTTGACCACCCAGTGATCGCCCTTGTCCTCGCCGAAGGTCTGCAGGCTGACGAGATCGGACCCGCTGCCGGGCTCGGAATAGCCCTGGCACCAGCGGATCTCTCCGCGGGCGATTTCGGTGAGGAAGCGCTTCTTCTGCGCCTCGGTGCCGAAATGCAGCAGCGCGGGGCCGAGCATCCAGATGCCGAAGCTGTGCAGCGGGCTGCGCGCATCGATCCGGCCCATTTCCTCGCGCAGGATCTTGGCCTCGGCGGGCGATAGTCCCGCGCCGCCGTATTCGCTGGGCCAGCTCGGCACGGTATAGCCCCTGTCGCGGCAGGCTTCGAACCACGCCTTCTGGGCGTCGTTCTTGAAGGTTGCGTTGCGACCGCCCCAATAGACGTCGTCCTCCGTCTCGACCGGTTCGCGCATTTCGGGCGGGCAGTTTGCCTCGAGCCACGCGCGCGTTTCGGAACGGAAGGCTTCCAGTCCGCTATCGGGCATGTCGAATCCTCTCTTCTAAAGCCTCGGTATGTTGACGCTTACGTTAGGGTGATTCGGCAAGGAGGCGCAAGGGCGCATGCGATCGCCTGCAATGCCGTAGCGTCAGCCGGAATGCGTTGACGAAGCCCGGCGCGCGCCTAAGCTTGCGGCCGGCAAATTCGGGGAGAGAGTAGGCATGCGATTCTCGGACAGGACAGTGATCGTGACCGGCGCCGCCGCCGGCATCGGCGCCGCGGCGACGCGATTGTTCGCACGCGAGGGCGCAGTGGTCTACGCCAGCGACATCGACGTCGCGTCGGGCGAGGCACTCGCTGGGGAAGCGCAGGGAGACATCCGCTTCGTCGAATGCGATGTCTGCGATCCCGCTGCGATACAGGCGCTGATGGATCGTGCCGCGCGCGAGACCGGCGGTATCGATACGCTGTTCAACAACGCCGGCGCGGGCGGCGCGCGGCCCGGCATTGCCGAAATCGAGCCCGACGAATGGGATCGCACCATGGACCTGCTGCTGCGTTCGGTGGCGATGGGCATCCGCTATGCGGTCCCGCACATGAAGGACCGCCCGAGTACCAGGACCGGCGGCGCCAGCATCGTCAACGTGTCGAGCGTGGCCGCGGTCGGCCCCGGCTATTCGCCGACCGCCTATGCGGTTGCCAAGGCGGGCGTGCTGCACCTGACGAAATGCGCCGCGACCGATCTGGCGCAGTTCGGCGTCCGCGTGAACGCCGTCCAGCCGGGCTTCATCAATACCGACATCTTTACCTCGAGCCTCGACATCACGGGAGAGATGAAAGCAATGGCGAAGGCCGCAATCGCGCAGATGTCGTCCAACGCCCAGCCGGTCGCGCGAGGCGGCCAGCCCGAAGACATCGCCCAGGCGGTCGCCTATCTCGCCAGCGAAGCGGCCAGCTTCGTGACCGGCCAGTCGCTGATCGTCGACGGCGGCCTGACGCTGGGGCCGCGGCACAGTTGGGACCCCGAAACGCCGGGCCTGTTCGCTTCGCTCGAGGCGATGGAGGCACAGATGGCGCAGAGTGCGCAAGACAGTTGATGGCAACTGCGAATACCAGCGACACAGTCGTCGCCCCGGCCGCGGAACGCCTGCCCGTCCGGCTCAAGATATTCCATGGCTTCGGCTCGATCGCCTATGGCATCAAGGAAAACGGTTTCGCCACCTTCCTGCTGCTGTTCTACAATCAGGTCGTCGGCCTCGACGCTGCGCTGGTCGGCACCGCGATCATGTGCGCGCTCGTCGCCGACGCCTTCGTGGATCCCCTGATCGGCGAATTGTCCGACCGAACGAAGACCCGCTGGGGCCGCCGACTGCCGTGGCTCTACGGCGCGCCGATCCCGCTCGCGATCGCGTGGATGCTGTTGTGGCATCCGCCCGCCGGGAGCGAGACCTTCACCATCGCCTGGCTGGTCGGTTTCGCCATCATCGTCCGCTCGCTGGTGTCGATGTGCGAAGTGCCCTCGATCGCGCTCGTGCCCGAACTGACCGGCGACTACGACGAGCGTACGGTGTTGATGCGCTATCGCTTCCTGTTCGGCTGGGCGGGGGGCTTGCTGATCCTGGTGCTTGCCTACGGCGTCTTTTTCCGCAGCGGCGGCGAGACCGACCCCGGTGGCTATTTCGCCTATTCGCTCGCCGGTGCGCTGCTGATGGCGGGCGCGGTGCTGTTCTCGGCCCTCGGGCAGCACAAGCGGGTCGCCCATCCCTCGCCCCCGCAGCCGCGCCGGGCGGTGGGGCTGGGCGCGGTTGCAGCGGAAATGCGCCGGACCCTTTCGAATTGGGCGTTCCTCTGGCTGGCCTTCGCGGCGCTGTTCGGATTCGTGAACCAGGGCATCGTCTTTTCGCTGACGAACTACTTTCTCGGCTTCCTGTGGCAGCTGACGCAGACGGAAAAGGTCGCCTACGGCCTGATGCTGTTCGGCAGCATGATCTGCGCCTTCGTCCTGATCAGCCCGCTCGCCCGACGTTTCGGCAAACGCGAGGCGGCGATCGTGGCCGGTGCGGCATCGCTGGCAATCAACGCCGCGCTCTACCTGTCCTACTATTTCGGCGTTTTTCCCGGCCTGCCCGGCAAGCCATCGGTGGTGGCGATGTTCGGGATGACTTTCCTCGCGAACACCACCGCGATCACCTTGATGGTGCTGTCGAGCTCGATGATGGCCGACGTGGTCGAGGCGTCGCAGGAAGAAACCGGCCGGCGCTCGGAAGGGTTGTTCTTCTCGGGCTATTTCTTCATGCAGAAATGCGCCACCGGGATCGGCATCTTCCTCGCCGGACAGATCCTCAGCTGGGCTGCCTTTCCGATCGGCGCCCGTCCCGGGACTGTCAGCGTGCAGGTGCTCGGCAGCCTCGCGATCGACTACGTGACCATCATGCTGGCGGTGGGCCTGACCGGGCTCGTCGTCATGCGGCGCTTCCCCATCGATCGCGCCAGCCACGAACGCCGGCTGGCCAGCCTCGGCGGTGCCGCGAGCGTCGATCCCGACGCCGAGGGGATGCACCCGTGAGACGCACGACATCATTCATGACTTGGCGGCGCGCGCCCGCTCTGCCAGTTTCGCAACGCAACGGAATTGAGAGAGAAGAGGACCAGAACCATGGATTTCGAACCCACCGAACGGCAAGTCTACTGGCGCGACCGGGTGAAGAACTTCATCGAGGAGCATGTCCGCCCCGCCGTCCCGACCTACAAGCAGCAGGATGCAGAAGGCGACCGCTGGAAGGTCATTCCGGTGGTCGAGGATCTCAAGGCCAAGGCCAAGGACCAGGGCATCTGGAATCTCTTCATGCCTCCGCGCAACGAGGGCCACCACCATGTCGACGAGAGCTATGAATTCGAAGGTCCGGGTCTGACCAACCTCGAATACGCACTCTGCGCCGAGGAAATGGGCCGCGTCGGTTTCGCTTCCGAAGTGTTCAATTGCTCCGCCCCCGACACGGGGAACATGGAAGTGTTCCACCGCTACGGCACGCGCGAGCAGAAGGACCGGTGGCTCACCCCGATCATGAACGGCGAGATCCGCTCCGCCTTCCTCATGACCGAGCCGTTTACCGCCTCGTCCGACGCCACCAATATCGAAACGCGGATCGAGCGCGACGGCGACGAATACGTCATCAACGGCCGCAAGTGGTGGTCCTCGGGTCTCGGCGACCCGCGCTGCAAGGTCGCCATCGTCATGGGCAAGACCGATTTTTCGGCCGGGCGCCATGCCCAGCAGTCGATGGTGCTGATGCCGGTCGATGCCGAAGGCGTGAACGTGCTCCGCCACCTGCCCGTGTTCGGCTATGACGATGCTCCGCACGGCCACATGGAAGTCGAGCTGAAGGACGTCCGCGTCCCCGTCACCAACATGCTGCTGGGCGAAGGACGCGGCTTCGAGATCGCGCAGGGCCGGCTCGGGCCTGGCCGCATCCATCACTGCATGCGCACCATCGGCGTGGCCGAGGAAGCGCTCGAGAAGATGTGCAGGCGACTGCAGGAACGCGAAGCCTTCGGCAAGCCGATCTACAAGCATTCGGTGTGGGAGGAACGCGTCGCGCGCGCGCGCATCGATATCGACATGACCCGCCTGCTGTGCCTCAAGGCTGCCGACATGATGGACAAGGTCGGCAACAAGGCGGCCAAGCAGGAAATCGCGATGATCAAGGTGCAGGCGCCCAACATGGCGCTGCGGATCATCGACGATGCGATCCAGGCGCATGGCGGCGGCGGAGTGAGCGAGGACTACGGCCTCGCCAGCGCCTACGCGCATCAGCGCACCCTGCGCCTCGCCGACGGGCCCGACGAGGTCCATGCCCGCTCGATCGCGCGGATGGAATTCGCCAAGCATCTGCCGACCGAGGGCCCGAGCGCGAACGCCCTGCGCGGCGGCAATGCCCGTTCGGCCAGCGCGGGAAGTGCGGCTTCCTACAGTTCGGGCGACATGGGGGCGACGCGCTGATGGCCAAGGCAGCGATACTGGAGCAGGTCGGCAGTCTGACCATAGGCGAGGTCGAACTCGCCGATCCGGGTCCGCACGAGGTATTGATCGATACCAAGGCCTGCGGGCTGTGCCATTCGGATCTGCACTTCATCAACGGATCCTATCCCCATCCGATGCCGGCAATCCCCGGCCACGAGGCGGCAGGCGTGGTACGCGCGGTCGGCTCGGAGGTCAGGACGGTCAAGCCGGGCGATCATGTGGTTTCCTGCCTGTCCGCTTTCTGCGGCCACTGCGAGTTCTGCGTGACCGGCCGGATGGCGCTGTGCATGGGCGCGGATACCCGGCGCGACCAGACCGCTGCGCCGCGGATCATGCGTGCCGACGGCAGCGGGCCCGTCGCGCAGATGCTCAATCTCTCGGCCTTCTGCGAACAGATGCTGATCCACGAACATGCCTGCGTCGCGATCGACAAGGCCATGCCGCTCGACCGCGCCGCCGTGATCGGCTGCGCGGTGACCACGGGCGCGGGGGCGATCTTCAATGCCTGTTCGGTGGTCCCCGGCGAAGCGGTGGCGGTGGTCGGGTGCGGCGGCGTGGGCCTCGCCGCGATCAATGCGGCCAGGATCACCGGGGCGGGCAAGGTGATCGCGATCGATTCGCTGCCCGAGAAGCGGCAGCTGGCCGAAACGCTGGGCGCGACGCACACGGTCGATGCCATGGCCGCAGATGCGGTCGAACAGGTGATGAAGATCACCGGCGGCGGCGTGCATCACGCGATCGAGGCGGTCGGGCGTCAGGCCAGCGCCGACCTCTGCGTGAAGATCCTGCGCCGCGGGGGCACGGCGACGATCCTCGGGATGATGCCGCTCGACTGCAAGGTCGGTCTCGGCGCGATGGACCTGCTTTCGGGCAAGCGGCTCCAGGGTGCGATCATGGGGATGAACCACTTTCCGGTCGACCTGCCGCGGCTGGTCGATTTCTACATGCGCGGCTTGCTCGACCTCGACACGATCATCGCCGAGCGTATCCCGCTGGAGAAGATCAACGAGGGCTTCGAAAAGCTCGAGGGCGGCCATTCGGCGCGCAGCGTGGTGGTGTTCGACTGATGGGCCAGGAACAAGCGATCGATTTCGACAAGGAAATGGTCGGGACCATCGAAGTGCCCGAGGCCGACCGGATGGACATGGATGCGCTGGCGGCCTGGTTCGAGGCCCATGTCGACGGCTTCGAAGGACCGATCAGCTATTCGAAGTTCAAGGGCGGACAGTCGAATCCGACCTACCGCATAGATACGCCCGCGCGGTCCTATGTCCTGCGCCGGCAGCCGTTCGGCAAGCTGCTGCCGAGCGCGCATGCCGTCGATCGCGAATACAAGGCGATGCATGCGCTCGGCCCGACCGGCTTTCCGGTGCCGAAGACCTATGGCCTGTGCGAGGACCCGGGGGTCATCGGTAGCAAGTTCTTCGTCATGGGGCTCGCCGACGGGCGCAGCTTATGGAACGGCTCGCTGCCCAATAATACGCCCGAGGAACGGCGCGCGATTTACCATTCGATGATCGACACCATGGCCGATCTCCACACCAAGGACCCCGAAGCGATCGGTCTTGGTGACTACGGCAAGCCGACCGATTACTGCGCGCGCCAGATCGGCCGCTGGTCGAAGCAGTACAAGCTCTCCGAGACCGAGCATATGCCGCAGATGGAGCGGCTGATCGAGTGGCTGCCGCAGACGATCCCGCCCCAGCACGAAAGCAGCGTGGTTCACGGCGATTACCGGCTCGACAATCTGATCTTCGAGAGCGATGCCGACCGCGTCCTCGCGGTGCTCGACTGGGAGCTGTCGACGCTGGGCGACCCGATTGCCGATTTCAGCTATCTCATGCTCAATTGGCACAATCCGCACGACGGGCGCGCCGGCTTGCTCGGCCTCGATCTCGAGACGCTCGGCATTCCTTCGCAGCAGGAGGCGGTTGAGCGCTACGTCGCCCGCACCGGTTATCCGGTGCCGCCGATGGATTGGTATTTCGCCTACAATCTCTTCCGCCTCGCCGGTATCATGCAGGGCATCAAGAAGCGCGTGATCGACGGGACAGCATCGAGCGCCCATGCCAAATCAATGTCCGAACGCGTCGCCCCGCTGGTCGAGCGCGCCTATCAGTTCGCCCAGGCTGCGGGGATGGACTAGGCTGCGCACCCTGCTAACAGCGCTCGCAACCAATCCGGAGACCAGCATGAGCGCCGACCTCGAATCCCGCATCGAAGCCGCCTGGGACGACCGCGCCGATGTGACGCCGCAGTCCGCGGCGGTGCGCGAGGCGGTCGAGGCGGCGCTTGCGCTGCTCGACAGCGGCGAGGGACGCGTCGCCGAGCCCGACGGCAAGGGCGGCTGGACGGTCAACCAATGGCTCAAGAAGGCGGTGCTGCTGAGCTTCCGCCTCAACGACAACCGCGTAATCGAGGGCGGCAGCGCCGGTCATCCCGCCTTCGACAAGGTGCCGAGCAAATTCGCCGGCTGGGACGAGGCCCGCTTCCGCGACGCGGGCTTCCGCGTGGTCCCCGGCGCAATCGCGCGCGAGGGCGCCTATATCGCCCCCGGATGCGTGCTGATGCCGAGCTTCGTCAACATCGGCGCCTACGTCGGCCGGGGGACGATGGTCGATACCTGGGCCAGCATCGGCAGCTGCGCGCAGATCGGTGCCAACTGCCATATTTCGGCCGGTGCAGGTATCGGCGGCGTGCTCGAGCCGATGCAGGCCAATCCCACAATCATCGGCGACAATTGCTTCATCGGCGCGCGTTCGGAGATCGTCGAGGGGGTAATCGTCGGCGAAGGCTGCGTGGTGGCGATGGGTGTGTTCATCACCCAATCGACCAAGATCGTCTATCGCGACAGCGGCGAAGTCATCCGCGGTCACATCCCGCCCTATTCGGTGGTCGTGCCCGGATCGCTTCCCGGCAAGGACGGCGGACCCGGCCTAGCCTGCGCGGTGATCGTCAAGACGGTCGATGCGCAGACCCGCGAAAAGACCGGGATCAACGACCTCCTGCGCGACTGAGCTTGAGGAACATTCGCCGCCAAGGCGCGTAAACCTTGCGAAGAGATTTTCGCAGGGAGGTTTGTGATGCACAATGAAAACGGCCACGTCCACATGGACGAAGTCGAGGCCAGCGGGGCCTCGAAGGAAGGCGTCGTGCGCTGGGTCCTTGCCGGTGGCATATTGCTCGCCATCATCCTGCTTTCGATCACCTGGATCGTGCCCGCGCTGATGCAAGGCGACGTCGAGGAAGAGGCGACCGTGAGCGGCATCATCGAATCGACCGACGACAGCGGCGATACCACCGACAGCATCGTCGGCACCGGGACCGACGTCGGCATCAGCGCCGACGAGGTCGGAAGCGACGATTCGACCCGCGAAGATGGACTCGAGGTGATCGAGAACTAGGCGCAGGAGAGGGCGAGTGAGCACTTCGAACAGTTTCCGGACCCGCCAGCACGTCGAATGGAACTGGGGCAGCGGTACCGCCTGCGGGCAGATCGCCGGGCGCTTCGAACGCCGGATCTCGCGTACCATCGAAGGGAGCGAGATCCTTCGCAACGGCAGCGAGGACGACCCGGCCTATCTGATCGAGCAGGACGATGGCGGGAAGGTGCTCAAGCTCGGTTCCGAATTGAAGGAGAAGACCTGATGCCTGCACAATCCAAAGCACAGCAGAAGGCCGCCGGGGCAGCGCTCTCGGCGAAGCGCGGCGAGACCAAGGTTTCCGATCTCCAGGGCGCTTCGAAGGGCATGTATGATTCGATGTCCGAAGATGAGCTCGAGGATTATGCCTCGACCGATCGAGATGGCCTTCCCGAACATGTCGACGAAGACGACTGAACGCGAGGATTTCGGTCATTTCCTGCGTGCGCAGGACGCCGGCGTCTACGAGCGGGCGCTCGATGAAATCGCGGCTGGGAAGAAGCGCAGCCACTGGATGTGGTTCGTCTTTCCGCAGCTGGCGGGGCTCGGGAGCAGCGCCAGATCACGCGAGTTCGCGCTGCGCAATGTGACCGAAGCTCGCGGCTACGCAGGGCATGAGGAACTCGGGGCGCGGCTCTACGAAGCCACCGAGGCAATGCTCGAATGGGCCGGAACGCTGATGCCAGGGGACATCCTGGGAGCGGTCGACGCGATGAAGTTCAGGAGCTCGATGACCCTCTTCGAAGCTGCCTGCGCCGACGACGACAATCTGGTCTTCACCGATGCGCTCGAAGGGTTCTACGCGGGCGAGCGCTGCCAATCGACGCTCGAGCGAATCCGCAGGACCGGAGAGTGATCGTGTCACCAGTTCCGATCGGCCCCCGGTACTAGCCGGGCGATTGGAGGCGCGACAGATGCGATCTATTCGCCCGCGTCGCGCCGCTCTCCGGCCCGATGTTCGATCGGCGCCATGGTGGCGACGCTTGCCGCGTAACTCTCCGCGGCCCGCAGCGCACGCATGACATTGCGCGAAGCGATCTTTTCGAGGTCCTGCTGCGAATAGCCGCGCCTGGCCAGTTCGACGAACAGCGCGGGATATCCCGCCACGTCCTCGAAACCCGCCGGACCGTTGGGCATCCCGTCGAAATCGCCGCCGATGCCGATATGGTCGATCCCCGCGACCTTGCGGATATGATCGATGTGATCGGCCATGTCGGCCACCGTCGAAACGGGCGCGGGATTTTGCGCGTCCCATTTCGCCAGTCGTGCTTCGACTTCGTCGGGCTGCCCTTGCAGCAACGCGCGCAGCCGCGCTTCCTCGCCCGCACGATTGGCGGCATGATTGCGCAGCTTCTCGTTGAGATACCACGGCAAGGCCACGACCATGACCACGCCGCCGTTGCGCGGCAGGCGGGCGAGCACGCTGTCGGGCACGTTGCGCGAGTGGCCGTTGACCGCCCGCGCGCCCGAATGGCTGAAGATCACCGGAGCGCGCGCGACATCGAGAGCATCCATCATCGTCGCTTCGCTGACGTGGCTTAGATCGACCAGCATGCCCAGTCGGTTCATTTCGCGCACCACGTCCAATCCGAAGCCGTTGAGCCCGTCATGCGCGGGCGTGTCGGTCGCGCTGTCCGCCCAGCCGAGCGTCTTCGAGTGCGTCAGGGTCATATAGCGCGCGCCCAAGGCATACATCTGGCGCAGGACCGCGAGGCTCGAGCCGATCGATTGCCCCCCTTCCATGCCCATCAGCGAGGCCACCTTGCCCGCCTTCATCGCCGCCGCCACCTCGTCGGCGGTGAATGCCAATGCCATTGCATCGGGATAGCGGGCGACCAGCCGCTTGGTCACGTCGATCTGCTCGACCACCTGCTGGACGGCTTCGGCTTCGGGCAGATCCGCGTTGACGTAGACCGACCAGAACTGCGCCCCGACGTGGCCCTGTTTCAATCGCGCGAGGTCGGTATGCATCGCCTTCTGATCGTTGGCGGGGTCGGCGGTATCGAGCGTATCGGAGAAATCGAAATCGCCGATCACATTGCCATAGCGCTCGCGCAGCGCGTAGGGCACGTCGTTGTGCCCGTCCCAGACCGGGGCGGCCTCGAGCGCGGCGGCCGCGATTTCCTCCGGGGCTTCCTTCGCGGCGACGGGCGCGGCAAGCAGCAGAGCGAACGCCGAGGTGGCGACAGCGAGATAGCGCATCGTATGAAACCCCCATTGGTATGACGTAAGCTGTCCTAGCAAAGAGCGCGGACAAGGAAAGGCCTGCACGATGACGGTATCGGCGAATTGGAATGGCAAGACGCTGGCGCGGAGCGACGCGACCCTGGTCGTCGAAGGCAATCACTATTTCCCGGCCGCGGACGTCGCCGGCGGGGTGCTGGTTCCGAGCGAGACCACCAGCTTCTGCCCGTGGAAGGGCACCGCGCATTATTACTCGATCGATGCGGGCGGCGCGATCAACCGGGACGCGGCCTGGTATTATCCGCAACCGAGCGAACGGGCGGCAGCGCTCGAAGGCCGGATCGCGTTCTGGAAGGGGGTCGAGGTGGTCGAGGAATGAACGCGGCGCAGGCATTGATAGAGCAGCTCGCACTCGAGCCCCATCCCGAGGGGGGATGGTATCGCGAGACCTGGCGAGCGCCCGCCGCCCCCGGCGAGCGCGCCGGTGCCACGGCGATTCACTTCCTGCTCGAAGCGGGGCAGGAATCGCACTGGCACAGGGTCGATGCAGCCGAGATCTGGTTGTGGCACGCAGGCGATCGGCTGGCGCTGCGGCTCGCCGACGACAGGCGCGGCCCGGTCGAGACCGTGGTCCTCGGTCCGCCCCCGGCGATGGGCCATGTGGCCCAGCACGTGGTGCCGGCCAATTGCTGGCAGGCGGCAGCAGGTCTGGACGGCGAAGCCGGCTTCGTTCTTCTCTCCTGCGTGGTTGCGCCCGGTTTCGAGTTCGCGGGCTTCACGCTTGCCCCGCAGGGGTGGGAGCCCGGATGTTGATCCGCACCGTGCTGCGCTGGGGTCTGGGTGCCTTCTACGCCGTCGCCGGCATCGTCCATCTGGCCGATCCCGCACCCTTTCTCACGATCATGCCCCCATGGGTGCCCTTTGCCGAAACGGTGGTGCTGTTGACCGGACTGGCCGAATTGCTTGGCGCGGCGGCGCTGCTGCAGCGGAGCATGCCCGTCTTGCGCAAGGCGGGCGCAATGGGTCTCGCGCTCTATGCCGTCTGTGTCTTTCCCGCCAACATACATCACTTCGCGCTCGACATGGCGCGCCAGGACGGCGGGCTCGGCCTGGTCTATCACATCCCGCGGATGATCGCGCAGCCGATCCTCGTCTGGCTTGCGCTATGGACCGGCGGCGTCACGGAATGGCCGTGGCGCCGCCGGGTCCGGTAGATCAGCTCATGTGCTTCGAGACGGCACCCGTCATCTTGAACATGGAAATCTGTTCCTTGCCGATCACGCCGCCGAGCTTGTCGTCGGGATTGATCATGCGCTTGTCCTGCGAATCCTGCAGATTGTGGGCCTTGATGTAATCCCACACTTTCGAAGTCACCTGCGCGCGGGTCATCGGACCCTTGCCGACCACATTCTCCAGTTCGGGCGAGAGATTGACCGGTTTCTGCAGGGCGTTGTTCTTGCCAGCCATGATTTATCCTTTCGTTGGCTATGCTTCAGTCATCGTCGCCGAGATCCTCGACATCCAGTTCCTCGACCTCATGGCCTTCGAACCGGGCGGTGAGGACCGCGGCGGCGGTCACGTGTCCGTCCAGATTGCGGACGAGTTCCTCATGCGTCGCCCCCGGCATCAAGGTGAGCGGGAGGTCGAGCGCAAAGAGCTGAAATACGTAGCGATGCTCCTCGCCCAGCGGCGGGTCGGGGAGCAGCCATTCGGAGTTGCCATGGGCGTTCTTGCCCGTGCGCGGCGGGGTCTCGCCTTCGAGCAGCTTGCCTTTTTGCGGCGGCAGGCCCCAGACGATCCAGTGGACGTGACCCTTGTCGGCGTCTTCGGCGACCAGCACCAGCTCATGCGTGCCCGGAGGCGGTGCGGTCCATTCGAGCGGCGGCGCGACCGCGGCTTCCTCGCAGGCGGTGAACGACGGATCGAGTTCGCCGCCATGCTGGAAGGCTGCGCTGGACAGAGCGAAGCCGCCGCGCCCCAGCGCGCGCTCGTCGGCGACCTTGCCGAGCGTCAACCCATGGCCAATCGCCTTTCCTCCGACCGCATTCTGAACCCAGGCCGCTACACCGCTAGACATCCAAACTCCTTTCGATTCCGCATTGAAAACGCCTCGCGATGAACCCTTAAGGCACAGCGGGGGGCTCAGGACCATCCTGCCCTGTGGAATTTGCACTGTTTTCGCGCAATAAGGAGCTTGATTCGCGGTCGCGGCTGTGCTTGCCCAGCGCAGGATAACGGGCGATGGTCGCAGGGCAATTCGATTCTCCGCACGAGATCGGACGAAGAGAAGGTCGGGTCAGCGCAATGGGTCGTGTCGTGTTTGTGGGAATTCTGTCGCTCGCGCTGGCCGCGTGCGGCGGCGGCGGTGGTGGCGGCGCGAATGCCGGTGGCGATGCGGGCGGGACCAGCGACAGCTGCTCGCTTTCCACGCGCCAGGACTGGGCCTATTCGCAGCTCGACGAATACTATCTCTTCCCCGAACTCATCGACAGGTCGGTCAGCAAGGCGAGCTACGCCACGGTCGACGGATATATCGATGCGCTCCTCGCCCCCGCCCGGGCGCAGTACAAGGACCGCTACTTCACCTATCTGACCTCGATCGCGGAAGAGAACGCGCTGATCGACAGCGGCTCCAGCGCCGGCTTCGGCGTGCGCCTGGCTTACGACACCACGGCCCGCCGCGTGTTCGTGGTCGAAGCGTTCGAAAGCGCTCCTGCCTTTGCCGCAGCGATCGATCGGGGCACCGAAATCCTCTCGATCGATGGCCAGAGCGTCGCCACGCTGATGGCGAGTGGCGGGCCGCAAGCGGTCGCCGACGCGCTCGGCCCGAACCAGGCGGGCGTCACGCGGACGCTCGGGATCCGCCAGCCCGACGGCAGCCAGTTCGAAGTCTCGGTGACCAAGGCCGAATATTCGCTCGACCCGATCTCGGATCGTTACGGGGCCAAGATCCTCGACAATGCCGGCACCCGAGTGGGCTATCTCAATTTGCGCACCTTCATCGTCGAGGATGCCGAGCGCCAATTGCGCGATGCCTTCGGCCAATTCCGGGCGCAGGGCGTGACCCAGGTGATCCTTGACCTGCGCTACAACGGCGGCGGTCTGGTTGCGGTGGCCGAACTGCTCGGCGATTTGCTCGCAGCCGACAAGACTGGACAGGTCTTCAGCAGGACGATCTTCCGCGACTCGCTAAGCGAAAACAACGAAACCCGGCTGTTCGCCGCCGAGCCGCAGGCGATAGCGGCGATGAAGATAGCCGTCATCGGCAGCGGCGGAACGGCTTCGGCCAGCGAATTGGTCGCGAATGCCTTCATCCCCTATCTGGGGCAGGACATCGCGCTCGTAGGAAGCAACACCTATGGCAAGCCGGTAGGCCAGATCGCCCGCGATCGCAGCGCCTGCGACGACCGGCTGCGCGTGATCGCGTTCCGCACGGTCAATGCCGATGGCGGGGGCGATTACTACACCGGTCTCGCCAGCGTCATGCCGCGGACCTGCGCCGCAGCCGACGACATCTTCGCCCCGCTCGGCGATCCGTCGGAGGCTTCGATCGCGACAGCGCTGGATTTTCTTGCCGGCCGCAGCTGCACCGCGATCGGCGCCACCGCGGGCGCGATCGGCGCGCAATCGCTGGCTCCCCGCTCCGAACTCATCGCAGCGCCCGCGCCCAATGCGGCACAGCACCAGATTCCCGGACTGTTCTAGAACCGCCGTGCCGAGCCGCAGCGGAACCGGGTCCCAAGGCGGGCGCGGGCCGCTGCGCTTGACGCTTCCGCGGCAATGGCGCAGCCTGCGCGGATGAGCCGGCGCTATACCCGTTTCGCCGAATTCTGGCCCTTCTACCTGCGCGAGCATTCGCGCCCGGGCACGCGAGCGTTGCATTACGTCGGCACCACCCTCGTCGTCCTGCTGGCGATCGCCGCGGTCCTGATGCGCGAAGGGCGGCTGCTCGCGGCGCTTCCGTTCGCCGGCTATTTCTTCGCCTGGGTGGCGCATTTCGGACATGAGAAGAACCGGCCCGCGACCTTCACCTATCCGCTGTGGAGCCTCTATGCCGATTTTCGCATGTGGGGCCTGTGGCTGACCGGCCGCCTGGGGCCGGAACTGCGCAAGGCTGGGGTGGGTTCGGGCTAGGCCAGCGCAGCCGCCAGCGTCGCCGCCCCGAGCGCGAGCGACAGCCGGATGCGCAGGCCGAACCACCAGCGCGGGGCGAGCGGACCGAGCTTGGCATCGACCACGGGGCTGAGCAGGATCGCAGCGCCGAGCATCATCAGCGAAGGTTCGCGTGGCGCTTCGCCGAGCATCGGCGGAACCAGGAGGGCCAGTGCCACCAGGCCGGGCGTGACCGCCGCGATCCACAGCCAGCCCAGCGCCCGCCTGCGCTCGGCGGCCGGCGCCGCTGCGGCGATGCCCCACCATGTCCCGCCGAGAAAGGCGAAGATCAGCGCGGCGTAGAGCAACGCGATGGCCTGCGCCGTGCCGCGCCATTCTGGCGGCCCCGCGGCGAGCACCGCGACACTGGCCAGTTGCGGCAACAGCCCGCCGAACCCCAGCCAGCGCGGCAGCGCGGGAATATCACCCATCGCGCGAAGGGGGCCCGACTATCATCGGCCTGCGCCGGTCCCGCTGTAGGGGGTGCGCTCGGTCCAGGCGCAGCCCTCGCGCCTCTCGCCGGCGACCAGCAGCGTAACCGTGAACGGATAGGTGCGGTCGCTCATCCCGTCCGAGCATTCGCCGGGAGTGATCGTCATGTCCCATGCCGCCCCACCCAGCGTCCCGCTGAAGCCGAGCCCGTTGTTGCCCGAAAACCGTTCGACCGGGAAGCGCGCCCCATCGCTGTTTTCGGGGGTCGAATAGAGTGCCGTTCCGTCCTCGATCGATCCGCCCCAGAACGGCTCGGTCCCCGTGAAGCGGACCGCCTCCTCGGGCCCGATCGCATCGAAGGCAGGGGTGCGCGCTCTTTCCGCAGGATTGCTTCCCGGCCCGCAGGCGGAAAGAAACAGGAGCGCGGCTGTGCAAAGATAGTTCGGCTGGGTCATGTGGCCTCGCATTGCTGGCGGATGAAGGTGCCGGTCTGGTCCAGCGCGCGCCGTCCCTCGGGAATCGGCAGCAGCATCCAGACGTGGCCCATGTCGGCATATTCGCGGTAGATGTGGCGCGGGATCGCATCGCCTTCAAGCCGTGCGGCGAGGCGGCGGGCATCGATGCAGAGAATGTCCGAGGATCCGGCGAAGATCGCCATCGGCGGCAGCCCTTCCATTTCACCGAACAGCGGGCTCACGCGCGGATCGTCGAGCGGCAGGTCACCGGCATAGAGACGACCGCAGGCCCTCAGTCCCTCGATCGCCAGCATACGGTCGCGCGGCTCGATCGCTGCCTGCCCTTCGCCCGAGACGGTCGCATCGAGCCAGGGCGAATAGAGCACCACACTGTTCGGCAAGACCTTGCCCCGATCGCGCAGGATCTGAACCAGCGCCAGGCTCATTCCCCCGCCTGCGCTGTCGCCCATGACGGTGATGGCGGCGACGCCATAGCGGTCGGCGAGATCATCGTAGAGCGCCTCGATCGCGCCGAGCACCCCGGAGGCCTTGTGTTCGGGTGCGAGCGGATAGAGCGGAACGGTGGCCGAGGCTCCGAGATCGAGGCACAACCGCAGGACGGTGTCCCAATGCACCGCGGCGATGTCCATCACATAGCCGCCGCCATGGAGGTAGAACAGGTGCGGGGCGCCCGGCTTCGCCCCACCGCGCGGCAGCACGGTGACCACCGGAAACCCGCATGCGGCGGATTCCACGATCTCGAAACGCCTGCGCCATTTCGCCCGCGGGCGGATCGGCTTGCGCGTCCGCAGCCGGGCGATCCGCTGTTCGAGCCGGTCTGGCTGGGCGAAGAAGCGCTTGATGCCGAGCAGCGGCAGAGCGAAATTGACGAGGCGGGCGCGCAGGCTCGGCATGGTTCGGTCTCTCCGCATCGCCTTTCGCGAATGGCGCACAAACTAGTGCGAGGATCCGATCTGTCCAGCAGGGCTTGGCCCGCGCCAGCCGGTCGTCCTGCCGGAACGTCGGGGTTCGTCCAGGCGTTGCAGGGGAGCGTCGACAGGACATGGAGTACCGCTCGATATGAAACGCCGCCGCTTGCGATCGCCCGGGTTCGATTTGCGCTGGCCCCTTCCATGCTGGTGCGCCGCAGGCCTGACGGCGGTGGTGGCGGGCGCCGTCAGCGGCTCCATGATCGGGACCACGCCGATTGTCGATCGCGCCGGTGACGAAGCCAATCCCTACTACCCGGCACCCGCCGCGCCGCACGATGCAGTCCCCGCTTTCGCGGATGCACGGCCAACCGAACCGCTGCCCGACCACTATCCGCTGGTCACGCCGCGCGGGACCATTCCGGTGGCTGCGCTGGCGAGCCATGGTCGACTGCGCTACTTTCGCGAAGGCCGACTGGACGAACCCGCCACCCGGCCGCGCGACCTCGCTTATCCCGACCAGCTGGACGAGGCCGAGATCGACCGGCTCGCGGAGTGGACGCCCCCTTCGCGGCGCGCCATCGCGCCGAACGCGAGCGCCCCGCCCCCACAGCGCCGGGAGACGCGTGGTCCAGTCCGGCTACGCCAAGCCGCGGCGGATCAGCAAACGCCGTTGGCGATCGGCGCCCATCCAGGCGAAGCGACCCGGCAGACCGAGGCGCTTGGCCGCCTGCCAGGCGGGCATTGAGGGCGTTCCGATGCGGTCGGCAAGCCGCCCGGCCGCAGTCAGCGCCAGCCGGTCGCGGCGGGTCATGTCGAAGCGGGGCCCGAGTTCGAGCCGCCGCCGCACGGCCACCGGCAGGAGCGAGACCGAGGCGCGCGCCATGGCACGGTGCAGGAATGCGGGAATCGCGGGCGCGGCGCGCCCCGACATGATGATGCCAAGGAATTCGCGGTTGATAGGATGCGGTTCGAAACGCGGCAGCAAGTCTTCGAGCATGACGAAGAAATCGGCATCGCTGGCCACCGGGTGCTCGACACCATAGAGCCGCGCGACCGCCGCGCCATCGCGGTAATAGTCCGCCCGCTCGCCATCGGTCAACGGGCGGACGAAGCGATGGTAGGCCTCGAGAAAGCCATAGGAGGCGGTGGCGCTGACCCAGTCGAGCAGCGCGGGATCGAGCGCGCGATAGGCTTCGCCGTCTGGCGTGGTGCCCGCGACCTTGCGGTGCATCCGGTTGACCCCGCCGATCACGCGGCGCGCCGCGGCCTCTGGTCCGAACACGCCGACCATCGCCGCCATGCCGGTGCGCTGCGAACGACCGATCGGATCGGGCCGATAGGTCGAATGGTCCCACACCCCCGTGCGGATCCGGGCATCGGCGAATTCGAGCAGCACCGCCGCGACCCCGCCGATGCCGAGCGCGAGCGGGTTCTTGAACACGCGCCACTGCACCGAGCCCGGGGGCACCAGCCCCGCCGAGCCGGGCGGATGGCGGAAATCGATCTGATAGGCTGGCGGCAGTTCGGGAATCATCGCAATGCCTTTCTCAGGATGCCTTTCTCGGGATGCCTTTCTCGGGATACCGCCACCATGGCATGCGCGCTGCGACCGGCGAAGCGCTTATCGCGGAACGGTCGCGCCGCGCGCGCCGTTGGTTGCGCAGCCCAATGCAGCAGCGCCTGATGAGGAATTCGCCATGCCGGACAATGCGCCGGACAATGCATCCCCCCTCTCCCTCGCGCAGCAAGCGCGGTGCGGGCCATGAACCATCGCAGCGGCTTCGCCCGTCCTTTCCCGCACGCCGTCGTAACCGGCTTTCGCCCGTTTCTGGAGATCGGAGAAAATCCCAGCGCGCTCCTCGTCGACAGCGTGGCCGACGATGCCGCTTTCTCGCAGGAGGCACGGGTCCGTCTCGAGACCCGCCTGCTCGATACGGTCTCTGCGGGGCTGCGCGAACAGCTTGATGCGCTGCTTGCCAATGCGCCCGCGATGCTGGTGCTGACCGGCTATTCCGCGCTCGCCCGCGGCTTCAAGATCGAGACCAGTGCGACCGATCTTCGCAGCCCGGACTTCGCCGACGCCAGCGGCTGGTCACCGCCGGCAGCGCGCGACCCGGTCACGGCCAGGGCAAACGCCGCGGTCGATTTCCCGGGTCTGGTCGATGCCTTGCGCGGCGCCGGGGTTGGCGGCGATCTGTCCGACGATGCGGGGGAATATGTCTGCAACCACGCCTATTGGCACGCGCTCGACCTGATCGCGCGGCGCGGACTGGCGACGCGCGCGCTGTTCCTCCACCTGCCGGCGGTGGCCGGGATGCAAAATCCGCTCCTCGGGGCGGCTACGATGGAGCTTGCGGACATGCGCCGCGGACTGGCGGCGGTGCTGCGCGAACTGGCGTCGTCGGGGCGATCCGGCGGCTGCGGGTAATGCGCCGCCCACCCGGTCCGGCCTGCTGGCCGGCGCTTCAGCCGGCGAGCTTGGCTTCGGCCTCGGCTTCGCGCTGGGCGAGCTTTTCGCTTTCGATCTTCACCCGTTGCCGGGCGACGGCGCGCGCCTGATCGGCAAGCCCGCGCCAGGTTGCCTCCGCCCGCAACGCGCGTTCGCGAACATTGTCGAGCGTCGCCGCCTTGGCATCCGCTGCGGCTTCGCGCGCACGGGTCGAGTAGAATTCGTAGCTCTGGCTCATCGGCGGGCTCCGGCTCGGGGAAAGTGTCCCCTCCCGCTGCTGCGGGAGGGGAAGGCATTCGACAGGCGGCCGATCAGTCGGCGGCGGAGAGGTTCACCGCGCTCGCCTTGCCGTTGCGGCCGGTCTCGACTTCGTAGTTGAGACGCTGGTCCTTATCGAGCGAATGCATGCCCGCCGCCTGGACGGCGGAGATGTGAACGAAGCTGTCGTCCGAACCATCGTCGGGCTGGATGAAGCCATAGCCCTTGTCGGTGTTGAAGAATTTTACGGTGCCGGTCTTCGACATGGAATGTTCCTTTCAAGAAACGTTTGTTGCCCCGCGGCACGTGCCACGCGGATCGTGCGTCAAATCGTCCGATGAAAGGAAGTCGTCGTCTGGTTTGCGCCGGGGCCAATGAAGGCAAGCGGCGGTCGGCAAAGTTCGAAGTCCGTCGCAAATTTCGACGTCAGCGGGGACCCGATAGCACGACTTGCGCCAAACGCCTAATGATCAAGTGTCGCGGCGGGTGCGACCCCGGCCCGGCTTGGACGCCCGCGGTCGGATATCGCGCAACCGACGGGCATCCGGAGGCTCAGTCGCGGCGGCCGTCCTTCTCGCGGGCGACGCCCTTGAAGGGCGTGCCGTCGCTCTTCACATCCATGAACTCGCCCGCCTTCTCGCTGTCGGAGCGGTCGCGCTTGGTCCATTTGCCGGTGCTCGGATTGCGGATCTGGGTGCGGTCGTCGACCGCGCCGGTGCGGTGGTTCTGGCCGGTGTTGCTCGCCATTTTCAATCTCCTTTCCTCCCGAATCCACGAAGAGTCGCGGTGGTTCCGGGAAAGTCGGGTTTCGCGGTTTGTGGCCGGGCGCGGTCCGTCCTAGGGCGGGCCGATGTCCGATGAGATCACCATTCTGGTCGATGCCGACGCCTGCCCGGTGAAGGACGAGATCTACCGCGTCGCGGCGCGCTATGGCGCGCAGGTCCGCGTGGTCAGCAATTCGCCCTTCCGCGTTCCGGTGAGCGATCGGGTCCGCCGAGTGGTGGTGGGCGACGGCTTCGATGCGGCGGACGACTGGATCGCCGAGGCCGCGATCGGGGCGGCGCCGCGCTGCATCGTGGTCACCGGCGACATATTGCTTGCCCAGCGCTGCCTCGACGCGGGCGCGCAAGTGCTCGCGCACAACGGCAGGCCCTTCGACGCCGCGCAGCATCGGCGGGGCCATCGCGACGCGCGCCATCATGGCCGATCTGCGCGCCGGAATGGACGGATCGCTGGGCGCGGCCGGCGGCGGCCCGCCACCGTTCGGCAGAGCCGATCGCTCGCGCTTTCTCCAGGCGCTCGACCGTCTGCTCGTGCGCCTGGCGCGCTAGCCGGCGCCGCCTCGCCGAATTCATGCCGCCGTGGCGCGCAAAGCGCCTATCGCAGGCGCGGGGCATTCCGCCCCGATTGGAACCGATCATGGCCAAGGGCCAACGCAAGAAGAGCCGCGAAGCACGCAAGCCCAAGGCCGACAAGGGCCCCAAGCGCAATGCTTCGAACCCCAGCCTCAAGCCGGGCGCGATCGCCGGGCTGGAGAACATGAAGAACAGCTAGGGCGGCACAGCGACGCGGCGACGCAGGAAGGCTCCGCGCTGGATTGCATCGCTAAGCTCGCAAGGACGGGCGAGGGACGGTGGGGCCGCGGCGGGGCGAGAGACCGCTGCGCCGCGCCGGCTGGCGGGGCGGCGGCGGCTAGGGTCGTTCCGCCCGCCGCGCCCGGTGCGCCGCGATGGCCTCGTCGATCGCCGCGATCCGTTGGCGCTCGGGGGTCTGTTTGCCGAGGCCCTTGAGCCGGCATGTCGCCCACAGCGCCTTGCGCTCGGATTCGAGGTTCTTGAGGTAGAGATCGGCCATCGCGGTTCCTTTCGGGCGCCGCTATGGCCGCCGCGACGCGCCTTGGCCAGTGCCCGGCCCGCCCCCCACGTGCGCAGCCCGCCCTCCCAGTGCCCGGCGCGATTGATCCAGCGCAATGACAGGCCCGCCCGCGGCGTCTATTGCTGGGCCCCGCCACGAAAGGTGCCTGCCCATGATCGCCATCGACCTCACGCATCCCGACCTCGTCATCCTGCGCCCCGAGGGTGCGCTCGCCGAAGCCGATTTCGCCGCGCTGGCCAAGGCGATCGACACGCGCATCAACGAGACCGACCGCGTCCCCAATCTGGTGATCCGGGTCGACCGCCTGCCGCATTGGGACAGCCTCGGCGCGCTCTCGCGCCATTTCCACTTCGTCAAGGTCCACGGCAAGGTGGTCGAGAAGGTGGCGATCGTCGGCGATTCGCCGCTGCTCGGCCTCGCCCCGGAGATCGCCGGCCATTTCGTCGAGGCGCGCGTGCGCCACTTTCCGGCGAGGATGCTCGAGGAGGCGAAGGCCTGGGCCCGCGCCGAGGGCGACGACCCCGGCCGGTTCGAGGAGATCGAGGGTCTGCCGCGCGACGTCGTCGCGCTGCGCGCGGTCGGGGTGATCACCGCCGAGGATTATCGCGACACGCTGACCCCCTTGATCGAAGCACGGCTGAAGGAACACGCCCGGCTCAAATGCCTGATCGTGCTGGGCGATGATTTCGCCGCCTACACCGGCGGCGCGGCCTGGGAAGATCTCAAGCTCGGTCTCGGGCACTGGACCGCCTTCAGCCGGATCGCGCTGGTCAGCGACATCGGCTGGATGGCCAAGGCGCTGCGGCTGTTCGCGCCGCTCGTGCCCGGCGTGGTCAAGACCTTCCCGCTGGCCGAACTCGACGCGGCCAAGGACTGGATCAAGCGCTAGATCGGCAAGAAGAAGACCCGCCTTCCCGGGCCGGCGATCGGCGAGGAGCCATCGGGTGATCGAGCAACTGGCCATAGCCACCGCGATGGTGCTGGCGACCGTGACGATCCACGGCGGCGGGCTGTTGCTGCTCACGCGGCTGCTGCGCATCGAACAGCGGGAGGAGCGCGAGGAGCGCTTCTCCGCGGTGAGTCCGCGCGGCATCGCCTTCACCCTCGCGCTGGTGCTCGGCCTGTTCGCCATCCACGGCGCCGAGATCTGGCTCTACGCCGCGCTTTACCTCGGCATGGACGCGCTGCCCGACCTGCAGACGGCGGTCTATTTCAGCACCATCACCTATGGCACGATCGGTTACGACGACGAGGGCTTGATGCCGCAGCTGGCAGTTGATCGCCGCCATCGAAGGGATCAACGGCGTCCTGCTGCTGGGCTGGTCGACCGCCTTCTTCGTGGGCCTGATCGCGCGGATGGGGCGGCGGTAGGCGGTTCGGGCGCGTTCGGATGGCGGAAATCCGCCGAAGGTTGCACCAGGTTTACACCACGTCGCCCCGCCGATCGCCGCGGCGCTTCTTGCGTTTCTCATTGGCCTGCGAGGGGTCGATATAGACGCACATGTCGTCGTATTCCTGATCGTCGAGCAATTCCTTGCGATCCAGTTTCTCGCTCGCCAGACGCCCGCGTTCCTGCTGCGCGGCGCGTTCGTCGGCCTCGATCCGCGCCTCCGACAGCGGCCGACGCTGTTCCGCAAGGAAGGCCGGCAGCGTGCCATCGGCGATCTCGGCGGTGGCAAGGTCGACCGCCAGCGCTTCGATATCCTCGCCGGGGGCGAAAGGCGCGGGCAGCGCCGGCTCCATCGCACGCAGCGCATCGTCGAGCGTGGCGGGCTGCGGATCGACCGCGCCCCCGGCATTGCCCTGCCCGGCACCGCCCTGCCCGGCGCCGCGCACCGACCGCGGAATTTGCGCCAGTCGCGCCAGCCGCGCCTCGCGGCTGTAGCGTTCGGGCTTGAGGTGGCGGAGGAGGAAGGTCAGCAGCCGGTCGCTGTGAACGGTTGTGCTGCGGGCGAGATCGCCATAGCCGTCGTAGACATTCTGTTCGACACCCTCGATCGCGCGTTCGAAGGCGATATCCTCGATCAGCGATCCGGCGCGTTCGCGCGCGACCTCCCAGGCCCGGGCGAAGGCCCCCGCATAGGGCGCGCGGCGCAGGCGATAGGCGCTGGTGCGGCTCATCCCCACCTCCTTCGCGGCAAGCGCGACGAGACCGGTATCGGCGAGCACCTCGATGAACCGGCGCTGCTTTTCCTCGGTCCAGCCGTCGTAGCGCGGCTGCCGCCGGACGGGCACCCAGCGATAGGCCGCCGGGTCGTAGTCCTCGGGCGGCGCGAAACCGCAGTCGGGCTCGAGGTCGAGAGCGGCTTCGGCTTCGGCTTCGACTTCGGCTTCGGGGTCAGCTTCGGGTGCCGGTTCCGGTTCGAATTCGGGTTCGGGCTCGGGGGGGACTTCCGGGGCAGCTGCGCGAGCGGCTGCGGCAGAGTGCTTGGCGGATTTCCGGGCCTGCCGGGCGGGGGTGCGGTGCGTCATCCGCGAGCATGAACCATAGGCGGCGCCCTGTAGGAAAGTGATTTCTCGGAGCCGGGCGTTTCGCCGGTCGCCGAGCCTCCCCCCGGCCGCGCCCGGCCCCGAGAGCATGGCGCGCGATCTGCCTCTGTCAGCCGATCGGGCTCAACGGCCACCATGCGCCCTCGCGCCGCTCGGCCTTGTAACGGCCGAGATCGCGCAGCCGCGCCATGAAGGCGGGCTTGAACATCTCGTCCTTCTTGAAGTTTTCGCCGATCTCGCTCGGGAACGTATCATAGCGGTCGGCGGTGGTCAGCAGGATGCGCCCATAGGGATTGTTGAGCCGCAGCCCCGCAATGGCACCGACTTCGCTTTCGTTGACGAGCAGATCGTAGCCGCGCTGGCCGTTGCGAAGCGGCCCCGGGCGCTGGTTGAGTTGCTCGTCGGGTCGGCGGACCGTGGGGCCGTTTCGAACGACATAGACGGTCGGGGCGATCTCTTGATAGCGCCTGGCCAGCCCCTCGCCCGCGGCCGGGCCGCTGACGGTCTCCTGCGCGGCGACCTTCCGGCGCACCGCGCGGTCGACCTCGGCCATGGCGCGGTCGAAGAACACCGAGCGTCGCACCCCGCCGTCGTAGAGCGTCAGATGCTTGCCGTCGCTGCCGGCCACGCGCAGCTGCTGGTGGAAGACCGGCATCGCCGAGGACGCCATGGTCGCTGCGGCGAGCGCCTCGGCGGCGGCGGCACCATCGCGGGCGGTGTTCACCAGTTCCTTGAAATCGGCATAGCGGAAGGTGCCGCGTTCGGCCTCGACGAAACCGGCATAGCCATCGATGGAAGAGCGTGCGATCGCTTCGATCAGCCGATCGTCGCCATCGGGACGGAGAGCCTCGACGATCCGCTTGCGCAGCGGCGCGGTGCCCGCGGCCGAGCCGAACAGCGGCAGGCCGACCAGCCGCGTATGGGCGACCACCTCGCGTTCCTTGCGCGGCGAATAGCCCCACACCAGCCGATCGATCGCGAAGCGCCGCATGGCCGGGGTCTGCTGCTCGTCGAGCGCCACCATCAGCATCATCGCCTGAAGCGCGCCGGTCGACACGCCGGTGATCACGCCGATGCCGGGCAGCGCCAGTTCCTTGCCGCTCCGGCGGCTCAGCGCGTCGAACAGCCCCGCGCCATAGGCCCCCCATTGGCCGCCCCCCGACAGCAGCAGCACGCTGCAATCGGGCCGGTCCGGCTCGGCCTGACAGTCGACCGCCTTGCGGATCGAGCAGGTCAGGCGATCGTCGGTCAGCGCGCCTCCGGTTTTCGGAACGTCCGCCTGAACGTCGCGGACCAGGACCCCCGGATCGCCGTCGTCGACATGGTCGTAGAAGCCTGCGACCTCGAACAGCAGCGGACCGCGCCGCAGGACCCTGAAACCCAGGAATCCGCCCGCCGCCAGCACCGCCAGGGCGGCACAGAACCCCAGAATGAAATTCGCCACGCCCTCGCCCCCCGGTCCGCCCGAACGCGAGGATGCGCCAGCTCGCGGAGGAATTCAATCAGCCGAGCGCACCGAACTCGTTGGCGATGGCGGTCGATATGCGCAGGCACAGCGCATAGGCCTGTTCGATCGGATCGATGCAATCGCGCCTGATCGCCGAATAGCCCTCGCCCTCGCCGCGCGGATAATCGCCCGCTTCGTCGAGCGCGAAATCCTCCTTGCGCGGAAAGCTGGTCGGGAAGGCGCGGCGCAATTGCGCCAGCGCATCGTCGATCCGCAGCGTGAACACCATCTCGAGCACGTCGGTCCGGCTGATGTCGTTGGCGCGGCTGAAAGCGGGCACCGAGACGGCCTTGAGGAACATGTGCTGGAGCAGCGCCAGGCGCACCGCCTGGAGCACGCCGATCGCGCGGCGAACCGCTTCGCGGCGGGGGTGCGGATCCTCGTCGGGGACCAGCTCGAACAGCCGATGCAGCTTGAGCGCATCGACCCGCAGGCGCGAGGCGAGGCGGCGGAACACGCCGTTGCGATCGTCCTTGATGAGATGTTCGGCGAGCGCTTCGCAGGCCGGTGCCAGCTCGGGTTCGGTGCCGCGATAGGGCCGGCTGGCCCAATAGGCGGCGTTGAACAGCTCGCCGAAGGCGGCGACCGTCTTGATGCTCGCCAGTGCATTGGAAGCGCGCACCAGCCGCATGATCTGCCGCCCGCGCGCGCTTTCGCCGAGCAGCGCGGCGATATCCTCGATATTGCTCTCGGCCGCGCTGCCGATCCCGGCGATGATATTCACCGGATAGCCCAATTGCTGGAGGATCGCATTGTGCGGGATCGCGCGGATCTGGCGCAGGCTCATGTCGCGATCGGCGGTCAGGTCCGACTGGCGGCGCGACTTGCGGCTGCCGGTCGCGTTCAGCAGTCCCAGGCCGAAGGCGGTGACGGCGCGCGCATAGGTGCGGCTTTCGAGATGGTCGCTCTGGTGCTCCTTGATCGCGCGATAGAAATCGAGGCTGAGGTCGGTGCGGCGATAGAACGGGTCGGTCGGCGCCCCGACGTCGGTGTGCGCCGGGGTATGTTCGAGCACGTTGGTGAGCGTCGCGAGCGCGATTTCGGGCGTCGCGAACAGCAGATAGCCGTCGCCGCCCTGGAAGCTCGCCTCGGGCTCGAGCGCGATCCCGGCACGGGCGAAGCGCCGCTGCGCCCACGCGCTCAGCGGCCATTCGATACGGTCCTCGAAGCTCGTCGGATGCGCGCCGCGGCCCATTCCCTCGCCGTGGGTGTTGAAGACCAGCGCCGCGACGTCGGTCAGATCATTGGCGGCCATGGCTTCGGCGAGCCGGCCCTGCAGGCGTTCGATCGCGAGGCTGGCGGGCACCTGTCCGACGAAACGCCCGGCGTCGGAAAACCCGGTCTGGATCGCGATCCGCCCGCGCTTGCGCGCGTAGATCCGGAAATCGGGTTCGGCGAGCAGCATGTCGAGGAAGCGCCCGCCGTGCTCGAGCGCGGTCTCGGTCTCGAACAGCGGCGAGACGTCGACCTTGTCCGAGATCCCGAACAATTCGGCGAAATAGAGCGCCGCGAGCACGGTTGCGGGCTGTTCGCATTCGGCCACCAGCATGCGGATCGGCGCATCGGCATCGATGTGCTTGAGGATCTGCGCCATGGCGAGGAACTGGCGCACGGCGGTCGAGCTCTCGACCGCCAGGCTGGCGAAATTGACCTCGGCGGGGGCGACCCCGGCGAGCAGCTCGCGCAGCGCGGCCACCGCTCCGCGGCTGCCCAGATCGATGTCCTGCGCATCGCCCAGCCGCGGCCGGATCGCATTGTGCAATTGCTTGGCGTTGACGCGGAAATGGATCCAGCCCATCCCCAGGCCGTCGGCGCGCATCGCCGCCGCGAGGCCGCGCAGCGCCACCGCGCGCTCGCCCTCGGCGCCGGCGGCCTCGTCCTCGAGCGCGGCGATCAGCGGGGCGAGGCTGAGGAGCTTGGCCTCGCCGCCCGCGGTCAGCCGGTTCGCCGCCGCCGAGAGATGCTCGGGATCGGACAGATCGCCGGCGAATTCCTCGGCGCTCGCAGAAGTCCTCGCCTCTGCCCCGCGCAATCGCGCGAGCAGCGGGTGCTGCGGATCGATCGCCTCGAGCGAGGCCGCATAGCGCCCCAGCCTCTCGGCCTTCTCGGCCAGCCGGAAGGCGATCGAGGTGTACCACATGATGTCGGTGCGGCCGTCCATGTCGTAGCCGACCCAGCTGGCGAAGCGGAACGGCAGCGGCATGATCTCGCGCCAGCGTTCGGGCCAGGCATCGCGCGCGCTGCGCAGCGCCTCGGCGACGATGCGATCGCGCGCATCCTGCGCATTGGCGAGCGCGCGCATCGCGCAGCCATGCTCGTAGCGCAGGGTGATCTCGGGCCGGGCGGAAGGTTCGTCCGCTTCGGGAGGCTTGCCCATGATTCCCCGCGCCACGCGTTCGCTCTGCCCCGGCGACAGGAGGAAGGTCGGATGCGCGGTGAAGACCGCATGCATGTGCGGACGTTCCCAGCGGGCGCGAAATTCCTCGAAATCGGCCCCGGGAGCGACGCTTTTCGCCAGCCGCGTGGCGGTATGCTCGGGCTCGAGCAGGTCGCGCAGGTGCCGCGCCCTGGTGTCGAGCGAATCGCGCTCGAGTTCGTCGATCAGCGCGGACAGCGCCCCGATCCCGATCTCGCCGCCTTCGAGCGCGCGCGAAATGTCGAGCGAGAGCTGGAAGACCGGGTTGAACAGCGGCGTTTCGCGCGTCTGCCGGTGAAGCACGCGCAGTCTCTCGCTGAGGCTCGCAAGCGTCGGTTCGATCGTGCTGTCGGCCATTTGCACCTCATCTGCCAAGAATACATTGCGGAACACGGCGGTTTCAGCGCCGCCCGGCCCGAACCGAGCCGGCCAGGACCGGGCCTGACTTTCCGCGATCGAGCCGGCGGCCTAGCAGCGGAACCGCCGCAGCGGCTAGAGCGCCCCGCGATAGAGCGCCAGCAACCGGCCCCATGCCCGTTCGGCCTGCGCTTCGTCGTAGGACGGCGAATCGGGCACGCACCAGCCGTGATCGGCAGGATAGACCTCGATCTCGGCATCGGCACCGACGGCCTGCGCGGCGTGGCGCAAGGCGGCCTTGTCGGCCGGCGCCTTGGCATCGTCGTTCTGCGCGATGGCGATCAGATAATCGGCGTCGGACCGGAGCATGGCGTGCGGGCTCGGCCCCTGTTCGCGAACCAGGCCGCCACCGTGAAAGCTCGCCGCTGCGGCGAAGCGGTCGTCGGCCGCGGGGCCGAGGAGCGCGAAGCTGCCGGTCATGCAATAGCCCTGCGTCCCGAACCCGCGCGCATTGTCGACCGCCTCCTGCCGGCCCAGCCAGGCCGCCGCCTGGTCGGCATCGCTGCGGATCGTCTCGACGGTGAATTTCTCGCGCCAGGGCGTCACTTTCGCAAAGCCGTCATGGGCGACGAAATCGGCGAAATCGGCGAATTGCTGACCGGCGGCGTCGCGGAAATAGGGATTGGCGAGCAGGACCGCATAGCCCGCGGACGCGAGCCGCCGCGCCATCTGCCGCTTCGCCGGACGGATGCCCGCGATGTCGGGCCAGAACAGCACCGCGGGATGCCGGCCGGTGGCGGGATGGAAGAACTCCCCGTCCATGGTCCCCGCCGGCGTCTCGAAGGAAACCTGGGCCCCGCGCAGCGGAGCGGCGCCGTTCTCGCCCGCGTTCCCTTTCAACGGCGTGCAGGCCGCGGCGCCCGCGGCGAGCGCTCCCGCGCCGAATCTCCGCCGCGTCGTCCTGCCTGTCGCCGCGCGTGTTCCCCAGCGCGCCAGATCGCCTTCATCGCACATCGCATCGTCTCCTTCGGCGCCATCCTAGAATGCATGCGACCATGGACAAGCCCTCGCGCGCACGGCAGGATGGGTTGCATAGAGCGACGCAATGTCGCCGTGGGAGAGGGACGATGCGAGCAATCGGTCTGGCGGCGCTTGCCGCGCTTGCGCTCTGTGGTTGCAGCATGAAGGCTGCCGAAGCCGAAGAGCGGAAATTGGCGACCGAGGGCGTCACCGACGCCATGCTCACCGCTGCCGAGGGCGGCGAATGGCTGAGCTACGGCCGCGACTACGGCGAACAGCGCTTCTCTCCGCTGGACCAGATCACCGATGCCAATGTCGGCCAACTGGGGCTGGCCTGGTCGGCCGATCTCGATACCGCACGGGGCCAGGAAGCGACCCCGCTGATGCACGACGGTACGCTCTACATCACCACCGCCTGGAGCATGGTGAAGGCCTATGACGCCAGAACCGGGGCGCTCAAATGGGAATACGATCCCGAAGTGCCGCGATCCAAGCTGGTCGAGGTGTGCTGCGACGCCGTTAATCGCGGCGTGGCGCTATATGGCGACAAGGCCTATATCGCGACGCTCGACGGCAGGCTGGTCGCGCTCGATCAGGATACCGGCAAGGTGGTGTGGTCGAAGCTGACCATACCCGAGGGATCGCAAATGGCGATCACCGGCGCGCCCCGCATCGTCAAGGGCATGGTGCTGATCGGATCGGCGGGTGCGGAATATTTCACCCGCGGCTATCTCGCGGCCTTCGATGCGCAGACGGGCAAGGAACTGTGGCGGTTCTACACGGTGCCGGGGGACCCCTCGAAGCGCCAGGAAGGCAAGCACCTCGAAGCGGCGGCCAAGACCTGGAGCGGCGATTTCTGGAAACGCGGCGGCGGTGGAACGGTGTGGGATTCGATCACCTACGATCCCGAGACCGACCTCGTCTATTTCGGCACCGCCAATGCCGAACCGTGGAATCCTGCCCATCGCAACACCGACGGCGCGGGCGACAGCCTTTACACGGCCTCGATCGTGGCCGTGAGGCCCGATACCGGCGAGTACGTCTGGCATTTCCAGGAAACGCCGGAAGATCGTTGGGATTTCGATTCGAACCAGCAGATCACCGTCGCCGACCTCACCATCGACGGCAAACAGCGCCACGTGGTGATGCATGCGCCAAAGAACGGCTTCTTCTACGTGCTCGAAGCGAAGACCGGAAAATTCATCTCGGGCAAGCCCTTCGTCGACGGGATCAACTGGGCCAGCGGGCTCGATCCGGTCACGGGCAAGCCCAATGTCAATCCGGAAGCCAAATACGAGATAACCGGCAAGCCCTTCGTCGGCGTGCCGGGCGCGGTCGGCGCGCATAGCTGGTCGCCGATGAGCTACAGCCCGGAAACCGGGCTGGTCTACATTCCGACGAACAACACTCCGCAATATTACATGGGCGATCCCGATTGGGAGCCCGGCACGACCGGGTTCCAGATCGGTCTCGACGTAAGCGGCGGCAATTTCCCCGCCGACGTTGCGATGCGCAAGGCGATCAAGGAGGGTCTCAACGGCGCGCTCGTCGCGTTCGACCCCGTCACCGGCGAAGTGCGCTGGAAGGTCCAGCAGTCGAGCCCGACCAACGGGGGCACGCTGGCGACCGCGGGCAATCTCGTGTTCCAGGGTACGTCCACCGGCCGGTTCAAGGCCTATGCGGCGGATAGCGGCAAGGAGTTGTGGTCCTTCGCGACGCAGACCGGCGTACTCGCCGCGCCGATGACCTACGCCATCGACGGCGAGCAGTATGTCGCGGTGCTGGTCGGCTGGGGCGGCGTCTGGGACGTGTCCGCGGGCAAGCTTGGCGGCGGGATCACGCCCAACGTCAGCCGCCTGCTGGTTTTCAAGCTGGGTGCGGATGGCACCTTGCCCCCGTTGAAACCGACCGCGGCGCTTGTGCTCGATCCGCCGGCCCCGACAGGCACGCCCAAGCAGATCGCGCTGGGCGAGAAACTCTACAGCAACAGCTGCAGCGTCTGCCATGGCGTCTCCGCGGTCGCCGGGGCGCTCAATCCCGACCTGCGGCATTCCTCGACGCTCGGCAAGAAGGACCTGTGGCAACAGGTCGTCCACGACGGGCTGCTGGCGGATAACGGGATGGTCGCGTGGAAGGACCAGTTCAACCGCGAGCAAATCGAGGCGATCCGGCTCTACGTCCTGAAGCGCGCGAACGAGGACATGGCTCTCGAGAAGAACTGACGCCCAAATGGTGGAGGACCCGACCGACATCCGGAACTGGCAACGGCGGTCCGACGATGTCACTACCTCGGGCAGACTCCAGGCCGACGATCCCGCACGCCTCGCCGATATCGGCGTGCGCCACGTGATCAATCTGGCGCTCGACGACCATCCCGAAGCCCTGCCCGGGGAACCGGCCGCACTGGCCGCCCGGGGCCTCGGTTACACGCATCTCCCCGTGCCCTTCGACGCGCCTGCGCGGCATCACGTCGACGCCTTCAGGGAGGCGCTGTCCGAGGCCGAGCGGCCGGTTCACATCCATTGTATCATGAATTACCGGGTGACGGCCTTCTTCTACCTGCTCGACCGCGAGGCAGGCATGTCCGAATCCGAAGCGCGGGCGCGCATGGCCGAAGTGTGGGACCCCCTCGCCAGCGACGATCCGCGGATCGCACCGTGGAAGGCCCTGCTCAGCTCCTGAACACCACCGTCCGCCGGCCATTGAGCAGGACGCGCTCCGCAAGGTGAAGGCGGACCGCTTCGGCGAGCACGCGGTTCTCGATTTCGCGCCCCTTGCGGACGAGCTCGTCGGGTGTATCGGCATGGCTGATCGGCTCGGCATCCTGATGGATGATCGGCCCCTCGTCGAGATCGGGGGTCACGTAATGCGCGCTGGCGCCGATCATCTTGACCCCGCGCGCATGCGCCTGGTGATAGGGCTTGGCGCCCTTGAAGCCGGGCAGGAAACTGTGGTGGATGTTGATGCAGCGGCCGGCGAAATGGGCCGCCTGCGCATCGGACAGGATTTGCATGTAGCGCGCCAGGACGACCAGTTCCGCCCCGGTTTCGGCCGCGATGGCGCGAACGCGCGCCTCCTGCGCCGCCTTGGTCGCCTGCGTCACCGGCAGATGGTGAAAGGGGATCTCGCCCAGATGGGTGTGCTCGATCGCTTCGCGGGGATGGTTCGAGATCACCGCCACGGGTTCCATCGGCAGTTCCCCGACGCGCCAGCGATAGAGCAGGTCGGCGAGGCAATGGTCGAATTTGCTGACCATGATCAGGACGCGCCGCGGCCGGTCGCGCGATGCCAGCTTCCAGTCCATCGCATGTTCGCGGGCGAGCGGGGCGAAATCCTCGCGGATCGAATCGGGCGTCGAGAGCCCGCGATCGAATTCGACCCGCATGAAGAAGGCATCGCTGGTGCGATCGTTGAACTGTTGCGCCTCGAGGATGTTGCCGCCGCGGTCGAACAGGAAGGAGGTGACCCGCGCGGTAATCCCCGGGCGATCGGCGCAGGACAGGGTCAGGACAAGCGGTTCGGCCATCCCCCCTCATGTGCCGCAGCCCCGCCCCGCACAACCGCAATCGCGCTTGACGGCCCGAAACGCGACATTGCTCAGTCGAGTTCGAAGATCACGTCCGCGATCCCGGTTTCGTGCAGCGCCGCCTCGACCGCCGAGCGGTCGGATTCGGTCAGCCGGCCCTCGCACCCGACCACATGGGCGATCGGATCGCGGAGCGAGAAAGCGCCGTCGGCAAGGATCTGCCGCACCGCCCGAACGATCGTGTCCTCGAGAAACCGCGGGTTGGCGATGATCGATTCATCGGAGGAAAAGGCGTATTCGGCCCGCTGATCGACGAAACTGTCGGTCGGACGATGCGTCACCTGCACCCGGTCGCGATAGATGGCGACATCGAGATCGAGGTTATGGACGCGCATCCTATCGGCGTGCGAGCGCCTCTTCGCTCTGCGCCATCAGCTTGGCGATGATATCCGCCACGGGTTCCTCCTCCTTGAGCATGCCGACCGATTGGCCCGCCATCAGGCTGCCGTTCTCGATGTCGCCGTCGATTACCGCGCGGCGCAGCGCGCCCGCCCAGTAATGCTCGATCTGCAATTGCGCCTCGGCCATGGCGATCTCCTCGCGGTCAAGAACGCCCGCGATCTCGATCTGTTTCCGCGTGAAGAGCTCGGTGCCCTTGTTCTTTAGCGCACGAACGGGAATCACCGGCAGGCGCGGGTCGACCTGAACGCTGGTGATCGCGTCGCGCGCGCTGGCGCGAAAGAACGCCTTCTTGAAATCGGGATGGGCGATGCTTTCGGCTGCGCAGGCGAAGCGCGTGCCGAGCTGGACCCCCGCCGCACCCATTTCGAGATAGCCCGCGATCGCCTGACCGCGCCCGATCCCGCCGGCCACGAAGATCAGATGCTCCTCGGCCAGTTCAGGCAGCATTTCCTGCGCCAGCACGCTGGTCGAGACCGGGCCGATGTGACCGCCGGCCTCCATCCCCTCGATCACCAGCGCATCGGCTCCTGCCCCGTCCCTTTGCCGCAGCAGCTTCTTGGCCAGCGCCAGCGTCGGCGCGAAGCAGATCACCTTGGCCGGGTTCGCGCCGCCCTTGATCGCTTCGACGCTGCCCTTGGGCGGGATCCCGCCCGCGAGCACGATATGGCCCACGCCGTGTCTTTCGCACACCGCGATCAGTTCGAACAGATCGGGGTGCATGGTGATGAGATTGACGCCGAAGGGCTTGCCGGTCAGGGTTTTCGTCGCTGCGATTTCGGCATCGAGCAGGGCCGGCGTCATCGCGCCGCAAGCGATCACGCCGAAGCCGCCCGCATTGGAGATGGCGGCGACCAGATTGCGTTCGGACACCCAGCTCATCGCGCCGCACAGAATCGCGGTATCGGTGCCGAGGAAGTCGCAGCCACGCTGCATCAGGCGGGCGGTCTTGGGGAAATCGGTCATGGCCGGGGCGCTTACGGCGCTCGTGCCGTTACGGCAAGCGTCGGCGGTCAGTCGCCGTAGACGATCCGCATCTTCGCTGCCGCGGCGCGCGCCTTGTGCCGCGCCTGGTCGGTGTCGGCCGCCGTCGCGAGCGCGACGCCCATGCGGCGATAGGGGCGGCTGGTCGGCTTGGCGAAGATCCTCACATCGGTGCCCGGTTCGCCAAGCGCATCGGCGAGGCCTTCGTAGGCCAGTTGCTCGCTGTCGCGTTCGGCGAGGATCACCGCACTGGCCGAAGGGCGCGCGCGCAGCTCCGCCGGAATCGGAAGTCCCATGAATGCGCGCGCATGGAGGTCGAATTCGGTGAGGTTCTGGCTCACCAGCGTGACCATGCCGGTGTCGTGCGGCCGGGGCGACAATTCGGAGAAGATCACCTCATCGCCGCTGACGAAGAACTCCACCCCGAACAGGCCGTAGCCGCCGAGTTCGTCGACCAGCTTGCGGGCCATGTCCTGCGCCCTGGCAAGCGCCGCCTCGGCCATCGGCGCGGGCTGCCAGCTTTCCTGGTAGTCGCCGCGTTCCTGCCGGTGGCCGATCGGCGGACAAAAGGTCACCGTATCGCCGTCGCGGCCCTTGTGGCGAACGGTGAGCAGCGTGATCTCATAATCGAAATCGACGAATTGCTCGACGATCACCCGGCTCCGGTCGCCGCGCATGTTGGCGCAGGCATAGTCCCAGGCCTCCGCCAGCCCGGCCTCGTCATGCACGGTGCTCTGCCCCTTGCCGCTCGACGACATCACCGGCTTGATCACGCAGGGCAGACCCGTGTGCTGCGCCGCCGCGCGGACCTCTTCGAGGTTCTTGGCATAATGATAGGTCGAGGTCGCGAGCCCCAGTTCGTGCGCCGCGAGATCGCGGATGGCATCGCGGTTCATGGTCAGCTGCGCCGCGCGGGCCGAGGGGACGACGGTGAAGCCCTGCTCCTCCATTTCGACGAGCACGGAGGTGCGGATCGCCTCGACCTCGGGGACGATGTAGTCCGGCCGGTGCCGCTCCACCGCCTCGCGCAGTCTTTCGCCATCGAGCATCGAGAAGATCTCTCGCGCATCGGCGACCTGCATGGCGGGCGCATCGATCATAGGCATCGCAGGCCACCACGAAGGCCCCGAGCCGCTTGGCCGAGATTACGAGCTCGCGTCCCAATTCGCCCGAACCGAGCAGCAGGATCTTCGCGGTATGGCCCATCAGGCCTCGTCCGCCGCGTCGAGACCGTAGGCGGTGTGCAGCACGCGCACCGCGAGCTCGGTTTCGTCCTCGTCGATCATCACGCTGACCTTGATCTCGCTGGTGGTGATCGCCTGGATGTTGATCCCGCGGTCGGCCAGCGCGCGGAACATCGTCGCCGCCACGCCGGCATGGCTCTTCATCCCCACGCCGACCACGCTGATCTTGGCGATCTGGCTGTCGGTGATGATACGGTTGAAGCCGATGTCGTCGCGCCTGTCCTCGAGCAGCGCCTGCGCGCGCGCCAGATCGGCCTGCGGCACGGTGAAGGTGACGTCGGTCTCGCCCTTGTCGCGGCCGACGTTCTGGATGATCATGTCGACGTTGATCGCGGCCTTGGCCAGCGGGTCGAAGATATGCGCCACCGCACCCGGCTTGTCGGGCACGCGGGTCAGGATCATCTTGGCCTCGTTCTTGTCGTGCGCGATGCCGGTTACGTGCTGGCGTTCCATTTCGCCCTTCTCCACAAGCAGGTTCATTTCCTCTTCCGACACGATCAGCGTGCCGGGCAGGTCGTCCGCCGGAACCGCATCCTCGCCGACGAAGCTCGACAGGACCTGCACGCGCACGCCCTCTTTCATCGCCAGCCCGACCGAGCGCGTCTGGAGCACCTTGGCCCCGACGCTCGCGAGCTCGAGCATTTCCTCGTAGGTGACCGCCTTGAGCTTGCGCGCCTTGGCGACGATCCGCGGGTCGGTGGTATAGACGCCGTCGACGTCGGTATAGATGTCGCAGCGGTCGGCGCTGATCGCCGCGGCCACCGCCACCGCGCTGGTATCCGAACCGCCACGGCCCATGGTGGTGATGCGATTGTCGCGCGACACCCCCTGGAAGCCGGGGATGACCGCGATCTCGCCCGCCTCCATCGCTGCGATCAGCCCGTCACCGTCGATGCTTTCGACGCGCGCCTTGGCATGGCTTTCGATGGTATGGACGGGCAATTGCCAGCCGAGCCAGCTGCGCGCCTTGCAGCCGAGCGACTGCAGCGTGAGCGCGAGCAGCCCGCTGGTGACCTGTTCGCCGCTCGCCACCACCACGTCGTATTCCGCCGGATCGTAGAGCGCGTTCGCCTCGCGGCAGAAATTGACCAGCCGGTCGGTCTCGCCGGCCATGGCGCTGACCACCACCGCGACTTCGTTGCCGCGCGCCTGCTGCTTGCGCACGATATTGGCGACGCGGCGAATGCGCTCGGTCCCCGCCATCGAGGTGCCGCCGAATTTCATCACGATGCGGGCCAATGCGGGGGTGGTCTCCGTGCTGGAATGCCTGTGGCTAGCCTGCTAGCCAGCCCCGATGAGCCATGCAACATTCGAGGCGTCAAGCAATCCTATGGACGGGCCAACCATCCGACCGGACGAAGCCGCGCATTTCGGCCGGCTGGCGAAGGACTGGTGGGATCCCAAAGGATCGAGCGCGATGCTGCATCGGCTCAACCCTGTCCGGCTCGCGTTCCTGCGCGCGGAGATCGACCGGCATTGGGCGGCCGACGCCCAAGGCCGGACACCGCTCGCGGGGAAGACCGCGCTCGACGTCGGCTGCGGCGCGGGCCTGCTGGCCGAACCGCTGGCGCGTCTGGGTGCCGAGGTGACCGGAGTCGATGCCGCAGCCGAAAACGTCGCCGCGGCGGTGCTGCACGCCGAGGGTGCCGGGCTCGACATCCGCTACATGGCGGGCGAACTTGCCGCGCTCGACATCGGCCGCTTCGATCTTGTCACCGCGATGGAAGTGCTCGAACACGTCGCCGACAAGCCCGTGTTCCTGCGCCAGCTCGCCGAACGGCTCGCGCCCGGTGGGCTGCTCGTCCTTTCCACTCCGAATCGCACGCCGCAATCGCGGCTGCTGATGATCGGCGCGGCCGAGGGTCTCGGGCTGATTCCGCGGGGCACGCATCACTGGGACGATTTCGTCACTCCCGAGGAATTGCGCGCGCTGCTGGCAGATGTCGGGCTGACGATGGGCCGGCCGAGCGGCATCGGGGCTTCCGCCAGCCGTGGCCTGCACCTCACCGACAACCTCTCGCTCGACTATATCGTCGCCGCTACCGCTGCGGCATAGCGCCCGAAGCAGGCCTTGCCCGGGGGTCGCGGGCCGCGCGCCTTGCTGCGGATCAGCGGCCGTCCGCCACGGCCGCTGCCACCGGGCCGGGATCGTCGGTGAACACGCCGTCGACCCCGGCCGCCCGGACCAGGCCGACCAGCGCGCCAAGGTCTCCGGTCGCGCCCGGCCCTTCCCCGCGGTGCAGGGCGGGCGGCAGAAAGGCGTTCTCCTTGCGCAAGGTCCATGCATGAACCGCCAGTCCCGCAGCATGCGCCTGTTCGATCACGGGGGTGGGGGCACCGTCGGGCCCGAACAGCAGCCGCAGATCGGCCCCCAGCGCATCGGCATAGGTCGCGATCCGTGCGAGCCCGCTCGGCGTCAGCATGTCCGCATAGGTCATGCCGGGTTCGTCGGCCGGGCCTTCGCCCGGCGCCGCCAATTGCACCAGCGGAACCTCGACCATCGCATCGAGCCGCTGGAGCGGGCCGACTTCGAAGCTCTGCACGAACACCGCGTCGTCGGCATCGTCGAGATCCGCCTGGCGCAGCGCGGTGACGAGCAGGTCGACCACGTCGATCCCCGCTTCCTGGAGCAGGAAGGTCGGATGCTTCAACTCGGGATAGAGGCCGATCGTCCGGCCCGTCTCGGCCTCCTTGGCGCGGACCAGCCGGACGATCTCGGCGAAGGTCGGGATGGCATAGAGCCCGTCGAAGCGCGCACTGGCGGGGCGGATCGCGGGAATGCGTTCCCTCGCTCGCAGCCGGCGCAATTCCTCGAGCATGAAATCTTCCGCGAACCAGCCGTTTACCAGCCGTCCGTCGACCGTCTTGCTGCGTCGCCGGTCGGCGAATTCCTCGCGCGTCGCGACATCGGTGGTGTCCGACAGTTCGGTCTCGTGCCGCGCGACGAGCACCATGTCGCGGGTGACGACGAGATCGGGCTCGATGTAATCCGCCCCCTCGTCGATCGCCCGTTCGTAAGCGGCCAGCGTGTGTTCGGGCCGTTCGCCGCTGGCGCCGCGATGCGCGACGACCAGCATTGCGCCCGCCGACGCGAGCGACGGGGTTACCAGCGCAATAAGCACTGCCAGGAACCTGGCCTTAACGACGAATGTCCGAAGATCGCGAATCATGTTGAAGAAGCTCATCCTTGCGACGGCCGTGGTGATCGGCCTGATATACGGGTCGGGCGGCGATATCGCTTCGCTGAAGCGCGCGATCGCCGGCGCCGCTAGCGAGAACGGGCGCGCCTATGCCGGCGAAGACAGCGGCGGCTGGGGCTAGCCCCCGGACTGGCGCAGCGCCTCCGCCCATCCATCCGCATCGAAACCGACCAGCACACCGCCCGCGTATTCGACCACCGGCCGCTTGATCAGGCTCGGCTGCTCGACCATCAGCGCGATCGCCTGGTCGCGGTCGATTGCCGCCTTGCGCTCTTCGGGCAGCTTGCGGAAAGTAGTGCCGCGGCGGTTCAGCAGAACCTCCCATCCCGCCGCATCGGCCCAGGCCGAAAGCCTGGCCGGGTCAGCCCCCTGCTTCTTGTAATCGTGAAAGTCGTAGGCGATGCCGGCGGCATCGAGCCAGTGCCGCGCCTTCTTCACCGTGTCGCAATTGGGAATGCCGTATATTTCGATCTTGGTCATGGGTAACTGCTGCCCTTTCCATCGGAGATTGTCCAATCCAGCGAAATTTTCGCGGTCGTGGGCATTGATCGAGCCGAACAGGAGCCCGCAGCAGTGAGTCAGCTAACGACCCCATTGCAGACATTGCTAGCCTGCTGCTAGCCGCCGCCTGACCGATCGGGAGAAGTTCATGCGAACCTGACGGATGGTGTATCGCCGGGGGGTTCATGAAGTTGGTGTTGAAGATCGTTGCGTGGCTGGTCGGCATACTGCTGCTGATTGCATTTTCGCTGGCCGTTTACGTCTATGCGTCCGCCTTGACCCCGACGAAGCCAGTCGGCTTTCAGCAGATCACCATCGCTGACCGGGGCCATCGCCCTTTGGCGGCCGCCGTTTGGTATCCGACTTCGGCTAAACCCGGTTTCGCGCTGCTCGGGCTGAGAGGAGAGCGTGTGGCGACCAATGCTCCGGTGCTGGGTCGCAACCTACCACTTATCGTGATTTCGCATGGCACAGGCGCATCTTCGTTCAGCCATGCGGACACCGCGCTGGCTCTCGCAGAGAATGGCTTTGTCGTCGTTGCGCCAACACATACAGGCGATAATTTCCAGGACGATCGGAATGTTGGAAAGCCAGACTGGCTTGTGAACCGCTCCCGCCATATTGTGAAGTCAATCGACGCGATGCTTCAGGATTGGGATGGTCGCCGTCACATCGACGCTCGCAAGATCGGCGTGTTTGGATTCTCGGCAGGTGCGACAACGGCGCTGATCGACATTGGGGGAACTCCTGACCTGAGCCGCATCTCCACACAATGCGCGGATCATCCAGAGTTCGTGTGCAAGCTTACGGCTCCAGCGTCTTACCGCAATGTGAAGCAGGTCGGCTGGATTTCCGATCCGCGCATTTCAGCAGCCGTCATTGCGGCTCCAGGACTTGGATTTATCTTCGAGCCGAACGGCCTGTCGAACGTCCATGCCGCCGTGCAGCTATGGTCCGGTGGGGCGGACCAGACCGTGCCCTACTCTACCAACGCGGGCACCGTCGCACGCCTTCTGCCAACGCCACCAGAAGCGAAGGTGGTGCCAAGGGCTACACACTATTCGTTCCTGACACCGTGCGGCCCTTTGGGACCTCCGCAGCTATGCTCGGATCCGAAAGATTTCGACCGCAATGCTTTCCACAAGAGCTTCAACGCTTCCGTCGCCAAGTTCTTCCGGACCAGATTTGCTGGGGGCGATCAGGCGCCACGTTGAGGCTGCCCCGCAACGCCCGTTTTCGCAGACGCTCGCTGGCCTGGCCGCCAAACCTCGATGCGGACCTGCCGCCGGAGACCTATTGGGGACGCTGGCGCGGCACGGCGATTTCGTTTTTCGGCTTATCGCCCTTCCAATCGACGCTTAGAAAGTGCTTGGCGGCTACTATGGCTGGCGAGCTGTTCATTGCGAGAGAACCGCACGGCCAGACGGATGAGGCAATGTCAGCTTCCCACCCGATTCCAGACATCGCAGCGCAAGCTCTATCTGGCCGGAAGCAGTCGTTCGGCCCTGCCTGCTGTCTGCGTCGATCGCCATCTGCGTGCCGCACCCGATGGCATGGTTGGCGCAGCGGCCCGGTTCTGCATGCCCCCTAGCGCGCCCGCATTGTGCAGGAAAGATGCGCATCGGCGATCGCCACCGCCAGCGCATCGGCGGCATCGGCGCTCGCGATGAGCGCGCCGGGCAGCAGAACCTTGAGCATCGCCTGGACCTGCGCCTTCTCCGCCGCGCCGGTGCCCACCACCGCCTTCTTGACCAGCCGCGCGGCGTGCTCGTTGACTGGCAGGCCGGCCGCGCCGCAGGCGGCGAGCACGGCGCCGCGCGCCTGCGCCAGCTTGAGCGTCGACTGGGGGTTCTTGTTGACGAAGATCTCCTCCGCCGCAGCCCGGTCGGGACGGTGGGCGGCGATGACCGCGTCGAGCCCGCGCTGGAGCGATGCCAGCCGCTCGGCGATCGGAGCCGCCGCATCGGTCGGCAACTGCCCGTTGCCGACATGCGCGATGCGGCTGCCCTCGACACGGATGACGCCCCAGCCGGTGCAGCTGAGCGAGGGATCGAGCCCGAGGATCAGCATGCCGCAACCTCCCGCAGGCGGGAGGTGCGCGCGATCAACCCAGCCGCTCCATCAGCTCGTCGGAAATCTCGTAATTGCCCCACACGGTCTGCACGTCGTCATCGTCGTCGAGCGCATCGACCAGCTTGAGCAAGGTGCCCGCGGGGCCTTCTTCCATCTCGACGGTGAGCGCGGGTTTCCACGCCAGCCGGACGCTCTCGGCCTCGCCGAGCGTTTTCTCGAGGTCGCCCGCGACCTGGTGGAGATCGTCGGCGGCGGTCCAGATGGCATGCCCGTCGGCCGAGCTTTCGATATCCTCGGCGCCCGCTTCCATCGCTGCCTCGAGCACCTTTTCCTCGTCGCCCGCACTTGCCGCATATTCGATCAGCCCGAGCCGTTCGAAGCCGTGCGACACCGAACCTTCGGTGCCGAGATTGCCGCCGTTCTTGGAAAAGGCGGTGCGGACATTGGTGGCCGTCCGGTTGCGGTTGTCGGTCAGCGCCTCGACGATCAGCGCGACCCCGCCGGGGCCGTAGCCTTCGTAGCGCACTTCCTCGTAATTCTCGCCGTCGGCGGCGCTCGCCTTGTCGATCGCGCGCTGGATGTTGTCCTTGGGCATCGACTGCGCCTTGGCCGCGTTCACCGCCAGCCGCAGCCGCGGGTTCATGTCGGGATCGGGCATACCCATCTTCGCTGCCACGGTAATCTCCCGTGAAAGCTTGGAAAACAGGTTCGAGCGCTTCTTGTCCTGCGCGCCCTTGCGATGCATGATGTTCTTGAATTTGGAATGGCCGGCCATGGTTTCGCTTCGCGGATCTGGTGGGTTGGAACAGTTCTCGTCAGAGAATCTCGGGGGTCGCCTTAGCCGCATGAACACTGCCACCACAAGCCTCGGCCCGGCGAATTCGCTGGGCGCCGAGTGGTTGCGCTTCGCCCGTTTCCTCAGGCACCCGGCGCTACCCGATCGCGCGGCGGGCGCCGGGCTGGCGACCTTGGTCCCGGTGGCACGCCTGCTGGCGCTCGATGTTCTCGTCATGGCGATACTGCTGGGGGTCAGCGGGCTGGTCATGGCAGCCGGTATCTCGCTGCCCGAAACGGCCTTGGCGGGAGTCGATATCGGCCCCGCGATCATTCTGGCGGTCGTGCTGGTCGCACCCGTCGCCGAAGAACTGCTGTTTCGCGGCTGGCTGTCGGGCCGGCCCGGCCATGTGCTCGCCCTCCTGGCCGTGCTCGCTGGCGGGGCGATCTTCTCGACCGACCTCGCCCGCTCGACCGGGGGCATCAATTTCAAGGCAATCGCGGTGGTCGCGGCAAGCCTCGTCGCAGCCATGCTGGCGATCGTCCTGCTGCGCCGGCGGGGCGCGATGGGATGGTTCCAGCGCGGCTTCCCGCTGTTGTTCTGGCTTAGCTGCGCGCTGTTCGCGGGCGCTCACGTGCTCAATTTCGCCGAGGAGAACATGCTGCTGGTAGTCCCGCTGGTGCTGCCCCAGTTCGCGGTCGGGACGATGCTCGGCTATCTGCGGGTACGCTACGGCCTGCTCGCCGGCATGCTGCTGCACATGCTCCACAACGGTGCCTTCATCGCGATCGTGCTGTTGGCCAGCAAAGCGGCCTGAGTTCACACCCTGACCGCGGTCCCGCTGGCCGAGACCATCAGCATCGAGCCGGTGTCGCCGATCACCTCGTAATCGAGATCGACGCCGACCACCGCATTGCCGCCGAGGCTGCCGCATTCCGCCTGGAGCTCCTGGATCGCCTGTTCGCGCGCGTCGCGCAGGATGCGCTCGTAGCTGCCCGAGCGCCCGCCGACGATGTCGCGGATATTGGCGAACAGATCGCGGAACAGATTGGCGCCGACGATGACCTCGCCGGTGACGATGCCGAGATAGTCCTGGATCGGACGGCCCTCGAGCGTGGGCGTGGTGGTGACGGTGATCCCGCGCGCGTCTTTCCAGGGTCCGGCCATGTGCATTCTCCTCCTAGCGGTGTGTTAAGGACATAGAGCACGCGCACGAGGAATCAACCGTTGACGACCATCCCGCCATTGGGATGGAGCACCTGCCCCGACATGTAGGAGCTGTCCTCGCAGGCGAGAAACAGAAACGCCGGCGCGACTTCATTGGGCTCTCCCGCGCGTCCCATCGGCGTGCCCTCGCCGAAATGCTTCATCTTTTCCTCGCTCGATCCGCCGCAGGGATTGAGCGGGGTCCAGATCGGCCCGGGAGCGACGGCGTTGACGCGGATGCCGTCGCCGACGAGGTTTTCCGAAAGCGAGCGAGTGAAGGCGGTAATCGCCCCCTTGGTGGCGCTGTAGTCGAGCAGTTCGCCCGATCCCTTGTACATCGTCACGCTGGTACAATTCACGATCGCCGCGCCCTTTCGAAGGTGCGGACGCGCGGCCTGGGTGATGTAGAACATCGAGAAGATATTGGTCTGAAAGGTCCGCTGCAGCTGTTCGGCGGTGATGTCGGTCACATCCTTGTCGGGGTGCTGCTCGCCGGCGATATTGGCGAGCACATCGAGCTTGCCCCAGCGATCGATCACCGCGCCGACCACCCCCTCGCAATGGCGCGGGTCGCCGAGGTCGCCCGCCGAAAGCAGGACCTCGGCGCCTTCGGCCTCGCACAGCTCGCGCGTCCGCCGGGCATCGTCGTGTTCCTCGAGATAGGCGATCGCGACGTTGGCCCCTTCGCGCGCGAACAGCACGGCGGTGGCGCGGCCGATGCCGCTGTCGCCGCCGGTGACGATCGCCACCTTGCCGGCAAGCCGGCCGGAACCGGGGTAGCGCGGCTGCCACCGCGGCTTGCGGTCGAGGCTCGACTCATGCCCCGGCATGGCGGGTTCTTCAGCGATTTCATCGATGTAGGCGGCGTCGGTAGCGGTCTCGGTCGCGGTCATGGTGGAGGCTTCCTCGTTGGTTCCCATCCCTCGCGGGGTGCAACCAATCAAGGGCCGAGGGCGCGAAAGCGTTCCCGCGCCTCGCCGCCTGTGCGGGTCAACCCATGCCAAGAGCGGCCTTGTAGGTATCGAGAATCGTTTCCTGTTCGCTGCGCTCGTCGGGCTTCATCTTCCGCAGACGGATAATCTGGCGCATGATCTTGGTGTCGTAGCCGACCGCCTTGGATTCGGCGTAGACGTCACGGATGTCGTCGGCGATGCCCTTTTTCTCTTCCTCGAGGCGTTCGATGCGCTCGATCAGCAGGCGCAGGCGGTCGTCGGTGGCTTCGGCCATTTCAGGAAAACTCCGGTGATGTGAGAATCGCCAAGCGGCGGATGGCGATGCGATAGCGGGACACTCCGGGCGGGTGAACCCGCTTCGGGGTCAGTCGACGCGATTTTTCGCCACGCTCGCCCTCATGCGGGCCAGCTGCTCCTCGCTCGCTTCGCTCTGGCGGGTTGCCTTCCATCGTTCCTGCGGCATGCCGTGGATCACTTCGCGGGCGGCGAGCTTGTCGCCCTCGAAGCCCGCCTCGCGGATCCAGTCGGCGAGGCAATTGCGGCAGAAACCGGCCAATCCCATGAGATCGATGTTCTGCGCATCGTGGCGGTGACGCAGGTGCCGCACCAGCCGGCGAAAGGCCTCGGCCGCCACCGCGTCGTCGAGCCGGTCGAGCGGGTCGGTGTTGTCGTCCATCGCTGCACTTGTCCTTGAGTTGCCACGTGCCTGTGCCATAGGCGGACGCCATGGCAAAGCCCGTTCCCAAGTTCGACCCCCGCGGCCGCAAGGTCAAGATTCTCGCAACCGTCGGACCCGCGAGCCGATCACCCGACATGCTCGCGCGGCTGTTTCGTGCCGGGGTCGACGCTTTTCGCGTGAACATGAGCCACGGCGATCACGAAACCCACGCCCAGACGATCGGGTCGATCCGCGCGCTGGAGAAGGAGTTCATGCGCCCGATCGCCATCCTCGCCGATCTGCAGGGTCCCAAGCTGCGCGTGGGCAAGTTCAGCGGCGGCCAGGCGGTGATCCGCCATTCGGGCCATTTCACGCTCGACCGCAACCCCGAACCGGGCGACGAGAACCGCGTCGAGCTGCCGCATCCCGAACTGTTCGGCCTGCTGAGCAAGGGCCAGCGGCTGCTGATCAACGACGGCAAGATCCGCCTTCGCGTGATCAGCGCCGACGAGCAGGAGATCCGCTGCTCGGCCGAGGTCGGCGGGGTCATTTCGGATCGCAAGGGCGTCAACGTCCCCGATGCCGAAGTGCCGATCCCGGCGCTGACCGACAAGGACCGCAAGGATCTCGCCTTCGCCATCGAGCAGGGCGTCGACTGGATCGGCCTGTCGTTCGTCCAGCGGCCCGAGGATCTCGCCGAAGCGCGCAGGCTGATGGGCGGCTACGGCGCGCTATGCGCCAAGATCGAGAAGCCGATGGCGGTCCGCCGGCTCGACGAGATCATCGAGGCTTCGGACGGCATCATGGTCGCCCGCGGCGATTTGGGGGTCGAGCTCGAGCCGCAGGAAGTGCCGCCGCTGCAGAAGCAGATCGTCAACAAGGCGCGCACCGCGGGCAAGCCGGTGATCGTCGCGACGCAGATGCTCGAAAGCATGATCGAAAGCCCCGCCCCGACGCGCGCGGAGGTCTCCGACGTCGCCAATGCGGTCTACGACGGCGCCGATGCGGTCATGCTCAGCGCCGAAACCGCTGCCGGCGACTGGCCCGAGGAAGCGGTCACTATCATGCATAAGATCGCCCGCCAGGTGGAACGCGACGAAGCCTATCTGCCGCGCGTTCGCTTTCTCGACACACCGCCCGATCACACCACCGCCGATGCGCTGGCGCATGCCTGCATGACCGTGGCGGATACCGTTCCGATCGCCGCGATCACCGTCTTCACCGGTTCGGGCAGCACCGCGCGCCGCGTCGCGCGCGAACGGCCCAGCGTGCCGATGCTGGTGCTCACCCCGAGCATGAAGACCGCCCGCCGGCTGGGGCTGCTATGGGGCGCGCATGCGGTGGCGACGCGCGACATCGGCAGCTTCGAGGAGATGATCGCCAAGGGCAAGCGCATGGCGCTGCGCCATGGCCTGGGCGAGGCGGGAAGCAAGCTGATCGCGCTCGCCGGGGTGCCTTTCGGGACGCCGGGTTCGACCAATCTGCTGCATGTGGTGACCGTGACCGGCGACGAACTGGACCGGCACGCCGGCTAGCCCGCCGCAGCCAGCAGCCGCGCGCGTGCTTCTGCCTCGCCGATCAGCGGCAGCAGTTCGCGCATGTCGGGGCCGTGATCCATTCCGGTCAGCGCCTGGCGCAGCGGCAGAAACAGCGGCTTGCCCTTGCGCCCGGTCGCGTCCTTCAGCGCCGCTGTGAGCGCGTGCCACGGATCCTCGCCCCAGACCAGCAGCCGGGCGGCCTCGGCCAGATAGGCGCGGTCCTCTTGCCCGAGGCGGGGCGGATCGATCGGCCCGGTGACGAGCTGCCACCATTCGCCCGCCTCCGCCAGCGTGGCGAGGTTCGGACGGATCGCATGCCATCCCGCCTCGTCGATGCCGCGCGGGAGGCGGTCGGCCACTTCGGCGTAAGGCAGCCGATGGAGAAGCGCGGTGTTGATCCGTTCGAGTTCCGCCTCGTCGAACCGCGCCGGAGCGCGGCCGAAGGTGTCGAGTGCGAACCCCTCGACCAGCGCCGCGCGATCGGCGATCGGCTCGACCGGCAAGGATGTGCCGAGCCGCGCCAGCAGCGCGATCAGCGCCTGCGGTTCGATCCCGCGTTCGCGAAAGACATCGCAACCGAGCGAGCCGAGCCGCTTCGACAGCTTGCCCTCGCGTCCGACCAGCAGCGCCTCATGCGCGAAACGCGGCATCCGCCGGTCCGGATAGAGCGCCGCGATGAGTGCGGTAAACATCTGGACCTGCACGGCGGTATTGCTGACGTGGTCCTCGCCGCGCAGCACGTCGGTGACCCCCATGTCGCAATCGTCGACCGCGCTCGGCAGCATGTAGAGCCAGCTTCCGTCGGCCCGGCGGATTACCGGGTCCGAAAGCTGGGCGGGGTCGAAGACCTGCGCGCCGCGGACCCCGTCGGTCCAGGCGATCGGTTCGTCATGATCGAGCAGGAAACGCCAGTGCGGCGCGATTCCATCGGCTTCCCGCGCGGCGCGCTCTGTCTCCGACAGCTCGAGCGCGCCGCGATCGTAGATCGGGGGCAAACCGCGGCCGAGCTGAATCTTGCGCTTGAGTTCGAGTTCCTGCTGGGTTTCGTAGCAGGGATAGATCCTGCCGGCATCGCGCAGCGCGGCGAAGGCGGCCTCGTATTTCTCGAGCCGCAGCGACTGGCGTTCCTCGCCATCGGGCTGGAGACCGAGCCAGGCAAGATCCTCGCGAATCGCCGACACGTATTCTTCGCGGCTGCGCTGGGCATCGGTGTCGTCGATGCGCAGCAGGAAGCGCCCGCCGGCCTTCTTCGCCAGCATCCAATTGTGCAGTGCGGTGCGGATATTGCCGACATGGAGCCGTCCGGTCGGGGACGGAGCGAAACGGGTGACACTGGTCATGGCGCGCGCGATAGCGGAGGCCGCATACTATTGCGAGAAGAGCGTGACCGAATGCCCCCCGCCGGTGAATTCGAGCGCATTGGCCGGAGGCCGGCGGACCGAGGTGGCGGCGGCGAAGGCCCGCGCGAGGTCGCGATATTCACTGGGGAAGCCGGAACGGCAGTCCGTACCCGTGCCGGCTTCGCGGGCGAGGCCGCCGCCGGGATCGTCCTGGAGGACGATCGTGCCGGCCTGGTAGGTATAGCTCCACGCGAAGCCGGGGCAGCGCGACGCAAGGGCAATCCTCTCCCCGCCGATCGAGACGGCGATGCCGAAGGGCGCATCGAGCGGTCGGCCGTCGATGCCGGCGACACGGTATTCGCCGGTGATCCGCGGCGGGATCGTCCCGCGACGGTCGGTTATCGGTTTCGGTGTCGCCGCCGATTGCCCGACCGATTGCCCGGGGGAGGCCTGCGAGCCGCTCTCCTGCGCCGACGGGGGTTCGGCAGGCTGGCAGGCCGCCAGTGCTGCCGCGAGGAAGACGGGTGCCGGCCTCACGCCACCTTGCCGCCTCCGCGGCTGCGCGCGACCCGGCGGGCGCGGCGATAGCCGATGACCCCGTCGGCATTTTCGGCGAGCGCCAGCCTGGCCGCATCTTCAGTGGCGAAATTGTCGCCTGGAATGGGTCGGCAGATCAGGAAGCCCTGCGCCTCGTGGCAGCCGAGATCGCGCAGCAGGTCGAGCTGGCTGCGCGTTTCGATCCCCTCGGCGGTGGTGGCCATGCCGAGCGCCTCGGCCAGCCGCGTGATGCTCGACACGATCGCCCGATTGTCTTTGCAATCCTCGATCCCGTCGACGAAATGCTTGTCGATCTTGAGCCGGTTGAAGGGGAATCTCCGCAGATAGCTGAGCGAGGAATAGCCGGTCCCGAAATCGTCGAGCGCGATGCACACGCCGAGTTCGTGCAGCTTGAGCAGATTGCCGTAGCTGGTGCCGGCCTCGTCCATCCGCACATGCTCGGTGATCTCGAACTCGACGCGCTCCGCAGCTATGCCATGCGCGTGAAGCGCATGCGCCACGACGGTGACCAGATGCGGGCTCCGGACCTGTGTCGGAGACAGGTTGATGGCGATGCGGAAATCGCCTTCCCAGCGAGCGGTCTCGGCCAGGGCCTGGCGGATGACCCATTCGCCGATCGGAACGATCATCCCGGTCTCTTCGGCGACCTCGAGGAATTCCGCCGGGGTCATGATACCGCGGGTGGGGTGATACCACCGGAGCAGCGTTTCATAGCCCGCCACCGCGCCGGTATCGAGCCCGATGACGGGCTGATAGTGCAGGCGAAGTTCGCCGCGCGCGATCGCCTCGCGCAGATCGGTCTCGATCTCGCGTCGCTCGCGCGCCGCCCGGTCGAGCCCGGGTTCGAACAGCGTGAGCGTATCGCGGCCCTTTTTCTTGGCCGCGAACAGCGCCAGGTCCGCGCGCCGCATCAGCTCTTCGGCATCGCAGTCTCCGGCGGCGCAGGTCGCCACCCCGACGCTGCCCGAGATGCGGTACATCTGCCCGTCGATCTCATGCGCCTCGCGGACCACCGAGAGGAACCGGTGCGCCCGTTCGATCAGCATGCCCGCACCGGCGCGGGCTTCGATCAGGACCGCGAATTCGTCGCCCCCCAGCCGCGCGACGAGATCCTGATCGCGCACTTCCTGTTCGAGGCGCGTGCCCACGGCCCGCAGCAAGCGATCCCCGACGACGTGACCGCGGGTATCGTTGACCGATTTGAAATCGTCGAGATCGAGATAGAACAGTGCGACATTGCCGACCCGCGACGGGTCCGGCTGCAACGCGCTGCGCAACCTCTCGTTGAACAGATAGCGATTGGCGAGGCCGGTGAGGTTGTCGTAATGCGCCATGAAGGCGACGCGTTCCTCGATCAGCCGGTCGGCGGTCACATCGCGCGCGATGCCGCTCAACCTGCCGTCGCGGCGCGGGCGCGCGGCGAGCTTCCAGTGGCGCAATTCGCCGTCGACGCGCAGCTTGAGCGTGATCTCGCGGAAGGCGCTGCGTTCGATCAGATGGCGCGCCAGCCGGTCGCGTTCCTCGCTCGGGGCGAAGACCGCGATCAGCGGCTGGCCCTCGAGTTCGTCGCGATTGCGGCCCGCAGCCGCGGCGAAGCGCTGCGAAACCCGGCGCAGATTGCCCGCGGGATCGACCGTCCACAGCCAGTCGGAGGAATGCCGTTCGTAATCGTCGAGCAGCATCCGCACCGTCACGTCGGCGTCGCGCCGCCGGATCTCGGCGCTCGCACCGCTGACCAGCTGGCGTTCCTGCGTCCGCGTCGACCCGATCAGCGCGACGACGAAGAAGCCGATCAGGCCGACGATCGGCAGCGCTTGCTGCCCGGCGATGATCCATGCCGCGAGCGACAGCGACAGCGCCATCGCCGGTATGTGGAACAGCGCCGCCTGGGGGGCGGTGCGGTGGACCAGCAGGACGCCGCTCATGATCGCCATGCCGACGATCCCCAGCAGAGCGGTCTCGAGCCCCTCGGCGTAAAGCGCGAGGAAGGGGAAGACCACCGCCCAGATGGTCGATCCGATGACCTGCAAGGCGAGAATCCGCCGCCAGTGCGCGGCCAGTTCGTCGGTCGAGGCCTCGGCGCGGACGAAGCTGCGGTCGAGCGCGACGAAAGTGGCGAGCTGAAGAATCTGCAACGCAGCCCAGGCGAGCAGCAGCGCCAGCGGGACTTCATCGCCGAAAGCGTAGACCAGCAGCAGGATCGCGCCGAGCGAGGGCAGCAGGGCGAGCCGCGCGCCGATGGTGAAATTGTGCAGCCGGCGGTCGAGCAGGAGCCGGTCGATGGCGCCGCCCCTGTCGAGTGCGGTCTCGGCTTCGGATGCAGCGAAATCGGGAGCCGGCGCGTCTCCTGTCACGACCTCGTCTTGGATTGCCACCATCGCTTATCCTGCGCCCTAACAGTCCAGCCATGGTGCTCTTCTTGCTACTAGTGGTCAAGCTTTCGCGAAATGCGGTACAGTATTGCCGCTTCGACCATCCCGGTGAAAGAAAAAGGCCCCGCTGGATTGCTCCGGCGGGACCTCTGTCGTTAGGCGGCAGGCGGCGAGACTATTCGCCGTCAGCGGCGCCTGCATTGAGGTATTCGCCGGCATCGGCATCGGTGCCGTGGGTTTCGCCTTCCATCGTCGCCAGCGGATCGTCGCCGATCGCCGCTTCGGGGCCCTGGGCGAGTTCCGCCGCATGCTCTTCCTCGGCGGTCTGCGCGGCGATGATCGCTTCCTGCGCCTTCTTCCACTGCGCGCGCAGCGCAGCGTCGCGGCTCGATGCGGTGATGCGCATGCGGTTCATGCCCGCGCCGGTTCCGGCAGGGATGAGACGGCCCACGATCACGTTCTCCTTGAGCCCGACCAGCGTGTCCTTCTTGCCCTCGACCGCAGCCTGGGTGAGCACGCGGGTGGTCTCCTGGAACGAGGCCGCCGAGATGAACGAACGCGTCTGCAGCGAGGCCTTGGTGATGCCCAGCAGGATCGGCGTGCCGCTGGCGGGCTGCTTGCCCTTGCCGAGCTTGGCATTGACCTCGTTGAGCTCCTCGACGTCGACCTGTTCGCCCGGCAGCAGCACGGTATCGCCGCCATCGGTGATCTCGACCTTCTGCAGCATCTGGCGAACGATCACCTCGATGTGCTTGTCGTTGATCTTAACGCCCTGCAGTCGGTAGACCTCCTGGATCTCGTTGACGAGATATTCGGCCAGCGCCTCGACCCCGAGCACCTCGAGGATGTCGTGCGGATTGGGCGAACCCGAGATCAGCGTATCGCCCTTCTTGACGAAGTCGCCTTCCTGCACGTCGATCACCTTGGTCTTGGGGATCAGGTACTCGACCGGATCGCCTTCTTCCGGGATGATCGCGATCTTGCGCTTGGCCTTGTATTCGCGGACGAATTCGATCTTGCCCGAGATCTTGGCGATGACCGAATTGTCCTTAGGCAGGCGGGCCTCGAACAGTTCGGCGACCCGCGGCAGACCGCCGGTGATGTCACGCGTCTTGGCCGCCTCGCGCGAGGCGCGGGCGAGGATGTCGCCGGCCTCGACCTGCTGACCGTCGTCGACCGAAAGCGCGGTGCCCGGCGCCAGCATGTAGCGCGCGGCCTCGGTTTCGTCGCCGGCGTCGTTGAACAGCGTCAGGCGCGGACGCAGGTCCTCCTTCGTCTTGCGGCCGGTGGTCTTGGTCTCGGTGACGACGCGCTGCGCGATGCCGGTGGCCTCGTCGAGGCGTTCCTCCATCGTCGTTCCGTCGATCAGATCCTGGTACTTGGCCACACCCGAGGTTTCGGTGATGATCGGCAGCGAGAACGGATCCCATTCGGCCAGGCGATCGCCTTCCTTCACCTTGGCGCCGTCCTTGTGCATCAGCACGGTACCATAGGGCACCTTGTGGATCTCGCGTTCGCGGCCCTCGGCATCGATCACCGCCAGTTCGCCGTTGCGCGCGAGCGACAGGATCCGACCCTTCTTGTCGGTGATCGTCGGCATGTCGCGATAGACGACCTTGCCGTCCGATACCGCCTCGAGGTGGCTGGTCTCGTTGAGCTGCGCGGCGCCGCCGATGTGGAAGGTGCGCATGGTCAGCTGCGTGCCCGGTTCGCCGATCGACTGCGCCGCGATGACACCCACCGCCTCGCCGATGTTGACCGGGGTCCCGCGCGCCAGATCGCGGCCGTAGCAGGTCGCACAGACGCCCTGCTGGGCTTCGCAGACCAGCGGCGAACGGATCTTGGCGACCTGGACTTCGGCGTCCTCGATCTCCTTGACCATCGGTTCGTCGATCAGCGTGCCGGCGGGCACGATGACCGCATCGGTCGCGACGTTGACGATGTCCTCGGCGACGGTCCGCCCGAGGATGCGTTCGCCGAGCGAGGCGATCACCGAACCGCCCTGGACGATCGCGCGCATCTCGAGCGCGTTCTGGGTCTTGCAGTCTTCTTCGATGATCACGCAATCCTGCGAGACGTCGACGAGACGACGGGTCAGATAGCCCGAGTTCGCCGTCTTCAGCGCGGTATCCGCGAGACCCTTGCGGGCGCCGTGGGTCGAGTTGAAGTATTCGAGGACGTTGAGACCTTCCTTGAAGTTCGAGATGATCGGGTTCTCGATGATCTCGCCCGACGGCTTGGCCATCAGCCCGCGCATGCCGGCGAGCTGCTTCATCTGCGCCGGACTGCCACGAGCGCCCGAGTGGCTCATCATGTAGATCGAGTTGATCTCGGACTGCAGGCCCTGCTTGTCGATCGGGCGCGCCTTGATCTTCTCCATCATCGCATCGGCGACCTGGTCGCCGCAGCGGCTCCAGGCGTCGATCACCTTGTTGTATTTTTCCTGCTGGGTGATCAGGCCGTCCTGATACTGCTGTTCGTAGTCGGCCACCTGCGCCTTGGTCGTCTCGACCATCTCGATCTTCTCTTCGGGGATGATCATGTCGTCCTTGCCGAAGGAGATGCCGGCCTTGAAAGCGTGCCGGAAGCCGAGCGCCATGATCGCGTCGGCGAACAGCACCGTGTCCTTCTGGCCGGTATGGCGATAGACCTCGTCGATGACGTCGGCGATGTCCTTCTTGGTCAGCAGGCGGTTGACGATGTCGAACGGAACCTTGTGGTTCTTCGGCAGGCATTCGCCGATCAGCATGCGGCCCGCGGTCGTCTCGAAGCGGGTCATGCTGATCTTGCCGTCCTCGTCGGCCTGCGGCACGCGGGCGAGGATCTTGGTGTGCAGCGAGACCGTGCGGGTCTCGAGCGCGTGGTGCACCTCGGCCATGTCGGAAAACATCTGCAGTTTCTCGACCTTGTTGCCGTCACCGTCCTCGGTGAATTCTGGGGTCTTTTCTTGCCGCTCCATCGAGAGGTAGTAGAGGCCCAGGACCATGTCCTGCGAAGGCACGATGATCGGCTTGCCGTTGGCGGGCGAGAGGATGTTGTTGGTCGACATCATCAGCACGCGCGCTTCCAGCTGCGCCTCGAGGCTCAGCGGCACGTGGACGGCCATCTGGTCGCCGTCGAAGTCGGCGTTGAAGGCCGCGCAGACCAGCGGGTGAAGCTGGATCGCCTTGCCCTCGATCAGCACCGGCTCGAACGCCTGGATGCCGAGGCGGTGGAGCGTCGGCGCGCGGTTGAGCAGCACCGGATGTTCGCGGATCACCTCGTCGAGGATGTCCCAGACTTCCTTGCGTTCCTTCTCGACCCACTTCTTGGCCTGCTTGAGCGTCATCGACAGGCCCTTGGCATCGAGCCGGGCGTAGATGAACGGCTTGAACAGTTCGAGCGCCATCTTCTTGGGCAGGCCGCACTGGTGCAGCTTCAATTCGGGACCGGTGACGATCACCGAACGGCCCGAATAGTCGACGCGCTTGCCGAGCAGGTTCTGGCGGAAGCGGCCCTGCTTGCCCTTGAGCATGTCGCTCAAGCTCTTCAGCGGGCGCTTGTTGGCGCCGGTGATCACGCGGCCACGGCGGCCGTTGTCGAACAAGGCGTCGACCGCTTCCTGCAGCATGCGCTTCTCGTTGCGCACGATGATGTCGGGCGCGCGCAGTTCCATCAGCCGCTTCAGGCGGTTGTTGCGGTTGATCACGCGGCGGTAGAGGTCGTTCAGATCCGAAGTCGCGAAGCGGCCGCCGTCGAGCGGGACCAGCGGGCGCAGTTCGGGCGGGATCACGGGAACGACTTCGAGGATCATCCACTCGGGGCGGTTGCCGCTTTCGATGAAGCTCTCGACGACCTTGAGACGCTTGATGATCTTGGCCGGCTTGAGCTTGGACTTCGTCGTCGCGAGCTCTTCGAGAAGGTCTTCCTTCTCCTGTTCGAGATCGAGATCCATGAGCATGATCTTGACCGCTTCGGCGCCGATCCCGGCGGAGAAGGCGTCTTCGCCGTATTCGTCCTGCGCCTCGAGCAGTTCGTCCTCGGTCATCAGCTGGAATTTCTCGAGCGGCGTCAGGCCCGGTTCGGTGACGATGTAGCTCTCGAAATAGAGCACGCGCTCGAGCTGCTTCAACTGCATGTCGAGCAGCAGGCCGATGCGGCTCGGCAGCGATTTGAGGAACCAGATATGCGCGACCGGCGCGGCCAGTTCGATATGGCCCATGCGTTCGCGGCGGACCTTGGTCACGGTCACTTCGACGCCGCACTTCTCGCAGACGACGCCCTTGTACTTCATGCGCTTGTACTTGCCGCACAGGCACTCGTAATCCTTCACCGGGCCGAAGATGCGCGCGCAGAACAACCCGTCACGCTCGGGCTTGAACGTGCGGTAGTTGATCGTCTCGGGCTTCTTGATCTCGCCGAACGACCAGCTGCGAATGCGCTCGGGCGACGCGATGCCGATCTGGATCTCGTCGAAGGTTTCCGGCTTGGCCAGCTGGTTGGTGAATTTGGTCAGTTCGTTCATGACTTAATTCCCTAAACGGGTGAATTCTCTGGGGGCGGTGGGGGGAGCGTCGCCGCTCCCCTATTCCGCCGCGATCGCGAGGCCGCCGGGGCCGTTGGCGTCGTCCTCGTCGTCGGTCAGCGACTTCAGCTCGACGTTGAGGCCGAGGCTGCGCATTTCCTTGACGAGCACGTTGAAGCTCTCGGGGATGCCGGCCTCGAAGGTATCGTCACCCTTGACGATGGCTTCGTAGACCTTGGTCCGCCCGATCACGTCGTCCGACTTCACGGTGAGGATTTCCTGCAGCGTGTAGGCCGCGCCATAGGCCTGGAGCGCCCAGACCTCCATTTCGCCGAAGCGCTGGCCGCCGAACTGCGCCTTGCCGCCCAGCGGCTGCTGGGTGACGAGGCTATAGGGGCCGATCGAACGGGCGTGGATCTTGTCGTCGACCAAATGGTGCAGCTTGAGCATGTAGATGATGCCCACGGTCACCTTGCGGTCGAAGGCATCGCCCGAACGGCCGTCGAACAGCACCGACTGGCCCGAGCTCTCGAGCCCCGCCTTTTCGAGCTGGATCGTCACGTCGCCCTCGCGTGCACCGTCGAACACCGGCGTGCCCATCGGCACGCCCGTCCTGAGGTTGCCCGCCAGTTCGACGATCTCGGCAGTCGACCGCGATTCGATCTCGGCGTGATACTGCTCGCCATAGACGTCCTTGAGCCGGTCGATCACCGCCGTCGGCGGTTTCGCCGCAGCATAGTCCTGCGCCGCGTTAGGATTGGCGGTCTTCCAGTCCTCGAGCGCATCGGAGATCTGGTGGCCGAGATTGCGGGCCGCCATGCCGAGATGCGTTTCGAAGATCTGCCCGACGTTCATGCGCGACGGCACGCCCAGCGGGTTGAGCACGATATCGACCGGCGTCCCGTCCTCGAGGAACGGCATGTCCTCGACCGGCAGGATGCGGCTGATGACGCCCTTGTTCCCGTGGCGGCCGGCCATCTTGTCGCCCGGCTGCAGCTTGCGCTTCACCGCGACGAAGACCTTGACCATCTTGAGCACGCCCGGAGCGAGTTCGTCGCCGCGCTCGAGCTTCTCCTTGCGGTCCTCGAACTTCTCTTCGATGAACTTGACCGCTTCGTCGTATTGCGACTTGACCGCCTCGAGCTGCGCCTGGCGGCCATCGTCGGCCACCGCGAACTTGAACCACTCGTAACGGTCGACGCCTTCGAGCACTTCCTCGGTGATCTCGACGCCCTTCTTGACGCCCTTGGGCGCCGCCGAAGCGGTCTGTCCGACGAGCATGTCGCGCAGCCGGTTGTAGGTCGCCCGGTTGAGGATCGCGCGTTCGTCGTTGGCGTCCTTGCGGAGCCGCTCGATTTCCTCGTTCTGGATCGCGCGGGTACGATCGTCGATCTCGATCCCGTGGCGGTTGAACACGCGGACCTCGACGATCGTGCCGGCCACGCCCGGGGGCAGGCGCAGCGAGGTGTCGCGCACGTCGCTGGCCTTCTCGCCGAAGATCGCGCGGAGCAGCTTTTCTTCCGGCGTCATCGGGCTTTCGCCCTTGGGCGTGATCTTGCCGACCAGGATGTCGCCCGGATGCACTTCGGCACCGATGTAGACGATGCCCGCCTCGTCGAGGTTGCGCAGCGCCTCCTCGCCGACGTTGGGTATGTCGCGGGTGATGTCCTCGGGCCCGAGCTTGGTGTCGCGCGCCATGACCTCGAATTCCTCGATGTGGATCGAGGTGAACACGTCGTCCTTGACGATGCGCTCGGAGATCAGGATCGAATCCTCGTAATTATACCCGTTCCAGGGCATGAAGGCGACGAGGCTGTTGCGGCCCAGCGCGAGCTCGCCGAGATCGGTCGAGGGACCGTCGGCGATGATGTCGCCAGCCTCGATCGTGTCGCCCACCTTCACCAGCGGACGCTGGTTGATGCAGGTGTTCTGGTTCGAGCGCTGGAACTTCTGCAGCGTGTAGATGTCGACGCCCGACTGGCCGGGTTCGACATCGCCGATCGCGCGGATGACGATACGCGTGGCATCGACCTGGTCGACGATGCCGCCACGGGTGGCGGCGATCGCCGCACCGCTGTCGCGTGCCACGGTCTCTTCCATGCCGGTGCCGACGAAGGGCGCCTCGGCCTTGACCAGCGGCACCGCCTGGCGCTGCATGTTGGAACCCATCAGCGCGCGGTTGGCGTCGTCGTTCTCGAGGAAGGGAATGAGCGAGGCCGCGACCGAGACCAGCTGCTTGGGCGAAACGTCCATCAGCGTGATCGATTCGCGCGGCGCCATCAGATTGTCGCCGTCGTGCCGTGCCGAGACCAGTTCCTCGACGAAGCTGCCGTCCTCGGTCAGTTCGGCCGAAGCCTGGGCGACGGTGTGCTTCTGCTCTTCCATCGCCGACAGATAGATGACCTCGTCGGTCACCTTGCCGTCGATCACCTTGCGGTAGGGGGTCTCGATGAAGCCGTATTTGTTGACCCGGGCGAAGGTGCTGAGCGAGTTGATCAGGCCGATGTTCGGCCCTTCGGGCGTTTCGATCGGGCAGATGCGGCCATAGTGGGTCGGGTGAACGTCGCGGACTTCGAAGCCCGCGCGCTCGCGCGTCAGGCCGCCCGGCCCGAGCGCCGAGACGCGGCGCTTGTGCGTCACTTCGGACAGCGGGTTGGTCTGGTCCATGAACTGGCTGAGCTGGCTCGAACCGAAGAACTCGCGCACCGCGGCGACCGCGGGCTTGGCGTTGATCAGATCGTTGGGCATCACGGTCGAGACGTCGACCGAGCTCATCCGCTCCTTGACCGCGCGTTCCATGCGCAGCAGGCCGACGCGGTACTGGTTCTCGAGCAGTTCGCCGACCGAACGCACCCGGCGGTTGCCGAGATTGTCGATGTCGTCGACGTCGCCCTTGCCGTCCTTGAGATCGACCAGCTCCTTGACCACCGCGAGGATGTCTTCCTTGCGCAGCGTGGTCACGGTGTCCTCGGCGTCGAGGTCGAGGCGCATGTTGAGCTTGACCCGGCCGACGGCCGAGAGATCGTAGCGGTCGCTGTCGAAGAACAGGCCTTCGAACAGCGCTTCGGCGGTTTCCTTGGTCGGCGGTTCGCCCGGGCGCATGACCTTGTAGATCGCCTCGAGACCCTCGTCGCGGTTCTCGGCCTTGTCGACCTGCAGCGTGTTGCGGATCCACGGGCCGGTGCTGACGTGATCGATGTCGAGCAGGACCATCTCGTCGATGCCCGCCTTGTCGAGCATTTCGAGATTCTCCGCGGCGACCTCGTCGCCCGCCTCGATGTATATGCGGCCGGTCTTCTCGTCGATCATGTCGCGGCTGGCATAGCGGCCGAAGATTTCCTCGGTCGGCAGGAGCAGCGTGGAAAGCCCGTCCTTGGCGGCCTTGTTGGCGGCGCGGGGACTGATCTTCTGGCCGGCGGCGAACACTTCCTCGCCGGTCTTGGCGTCGACCAGCGGGAAAGCCGGCTTCTGCCCGCGCCACTGTTCGGCGACGAAGGGAATTTCCCAGCCGTCCCCGCCCGACTTCTTGGAGGCGCGTTTCCAGACGACGGTGTCGTAGAAGTGACCGAGGATGTCCTCGCTGTCGAGGCCCAGCGCATAGAGCAGCGAGGTGACCGGCAGCTTGCGCTTGCGGTCGATGCGGACGTTGACCACGTCCTTGGCATCGAACTCGAAGTCGAGCCAGCTGCCACGATAGGGGATGATCCGCGCGGCGAACAGCAGCTTGCCCGAGGAGTGGGTCTTGCCGCGATCGTGATCGAACAGCACGCCCGGCGAGCGGTGCATCTGGCTGACGATGACGCGCTCGGTCCCGTTGATGACGAAGGTGCCGTTCCCGGTCATGAGCGGCATGTCGCCCATGTAGACGTCCTGCTCCTTGATATCGAGCACCGAGCGGGTCTCGGTTTCCTGGTCGACCTCGAACACGATCAGCCGCAGCGTCACCTTCATCGGCGCGGCATAGGTGATGCCGCGCTGGCGGCATTCGACGATGTCGTATTTCGGCGGCTCGAGTTCGTAATGGACGAAGTCGAGTTCGGCGGTGCCGGCGAAGTCGCGGATCGGGAAGACCGAACGCAGCGTCTTCTCGAGACCCGAGACGTAGCCCGTCTCCTTGTCCGACCGCAGGAAGAATTCGTAGCTCTCGCGCTGGACCTCGATCAGATTGGGCATCTCCACGACCTCGTGGATGTCGCCGAAGATCTTGCGGATCCGGCGTTTCGCCGTGCCCTGCGCCTTGGCGCCCCGGTTCTTCTTCGGAGCCTTCGCCTGAGTAGCCATAAAGGGTAAGTGCCTCTTCTCGTGTGCGCCGGCCGTTGTTCCGCTTGCGGGCGGGCGGGCCGGAATATCGGTGTCGCTTGCGCGTGAGAGCCATCGCCGGGACGCGAAAAGGCCGCAGCGTAGGACACACCGTTTGCGGTGGCTGCTGCAGCTTCTCGAGCGTCGCGATTATGGAAACGCCGCTTCCATCCTGTGCCCGATTCCCGCGCATGAATCGGACTCGCTCGAAGCGTGCGGTCGCGGTGCATGTAGGCAGTGCTGCGGCGCAGGTCAACCGCACGCGGCCAATCGGTCGCGCCGCCCCCGCCCCCGCTTACCCGTTTATCGTTTTTCGATATTATCGATTGACAATAAACTGCGCGTCACATATCGAATATCGATATCAAACCGAGGAGACGTCGACGATGCTTACCCGCAATCCGATTCGCTGGCTCGCCGCCGCCGTCCTGCTGGTCGTCGGCGTGGCGTGGATGCACGGCGCTTCGCCCGGTTTCGAAGCCGAGGGCGGCCCGGTGACGCTGGCCCTCGACCTGCGCTGACCGCCCGCGCCCTCCGCGAAAGGAAATCCGATGCCGACCGATTCCTCCGATCCGCTGCTGCGTGCGGGCAAGCTGCTCGCCGGCTTCTTCATGCTGGTGATCGCCCTGTGCGTGGTGGCGATGCCGCTGCTCGCGCTCGCGCTGCTGTTCAACCAGTCGTGGCTGGCCGAGCATCTCGGCCCGCAAGCCGATTCGATCCTCGTGGTCGACGCAGCGATCGCCGCGCTGCTCGGCGCGGGCGTGCTGGTCGGGATCGCCGGCTTCCAGTTCATGCGCCAGCTGCGCCGGATCATCGACACGGTCGCCCAGGGCGAGCCGTTCGCTCCCGACAATGCCGACCGCCTCGCCCAGATGGGCTGGCTGATCCTCGGCATCCAGGCAGCCGCGCTCCTCCTCGGCGGGCTGGCAGAATACGTCCAGGCGCAATTCCCCGCCGAGCACATCGACATCGACCTCGAATTTTCGCTCGAAGGCTTGTTGCTGGCGGTGGTGCTGTTCATCCTCGCGCGGGTGTTCCGCCACGGCAATGCGCTGCGCGAGGATCTCGAGGGAACCGTCTGATGGCGGTCACGGTCAAGCTCGACGATCTGCTCCAGGCGCGCGGGATGACGCTGACCGAACTGGCCGATCGCGTCGGCCTGACGCTGGCCAATCTGTCGATCCTCAAGACCGGCAAGGCGAAGGCGATCCGTTTCTCGACGCTCGACGCGGTCTGCCGCGAACTCGGCTGCCAGCCGGGAGATTTGCTGGGTTACGAGGGCCCGCAAGGATGATTGCGGCAATTTTTTGACAGGTGATGCAGATTCCATCTTTTACGCGCGATCAAATGTGGCTATTTTAAGGCTACGCCAATCCAGGCGGACAGGAATAAATTCCCATGAAGAAGATCGCTCTCGTTGCCGCACTTCCCTTCGCGCTGACCCTCGCCGCCTGCGGCGACAACGCTGCCGAAGAAGCTCCGGCCGAAGACACCACCATCGTCGAGCCGATGGCCGAGGAAACCCCCGCCGTCGATCCCATGGTTGCGGAAACCCCGGCTGCCGACGCTGCCGCGACCGACGCGACCATGACCGAAGAAGCTCCGGCCACCGACGCTCCGGCCACCGACGCTCCGGCGGCCGAGTAAGTTCTTTCTCTCCCGCGCGCCGCGCGGGGGGGACGGATCAGGTCTTGGAGGCTCGTCCCCCCGGGGGCGAGCCTCCTTCTTTTTGGCGTGTTCGTTCCGGGGGTTCGATCCGAGGGCTCGTTCCGGGGGTTCGATCCGGGAGGCACCTTCGGGGGCGGGCGCCGCCGTTCCGCCGGTCGTGACCACGCGCGGCACGTGCGTGCTTGACAGATCGGCGCAATGCTCTAGATGCGCGCCCCGACCGGCAGGCGCCTTGCGCATCCGCCGTTCATCCGTCCGAGACAGTTGGTGACCGGGCTCTCCGGTCTTAATTTCCAGCCTAGGCGGGGACAGAGATTTCCGGCGGCGCATTGCGCCCCCGTTTCGCGCCACGCTCCGTCATGGAGGCGGCGTACTCCTTCCCCCTCAACGGACTCGCCCGTGCCGCTTCGGTGGCACGGACAAACCCAGCCGGCCGTCCGGGAGCCATCCGGGGCGGTCACAGCGCCGCCGTATGGCTTGTCCATCCGGCGGACAGAGAAGGAGTATGGCATGGATCGTTCGCAGAAAACCGATGCGGTCGCCCAGCTCAGCGAAGTCTTCGCCCAGTCCGGCGTGGTGGTCGTCACCCGCAATCTGGGGCTCACGGTCGCCCAGTCGACCGAATTGCGTACGAAGATGCGCGAAGCCGGTGCGTCCTACAAGGTTGCGAAGAACCGTCTCGCCAGGCTCGCCCTGAAGGACACCGACTACACGGGTATCGACGAATACCTGTCGGGTCCCACCGCCCTCGCCTATTCCGAGGATCCGGTGGCTGCGGCCAAGGCCGCAGTGGAGTTCGCCAAGACCACCGATCGTCTCGAGATCGTCGGTGGTTCGATGGGCGCGCAGAAGCTCGACGAAGCGGGGGTCAGGGCGCTTGCCTCGATGCCCAGCCTCGACGAACTTCGCGGCACGATCGTGGGCCTCCTCAACGCGCCGGCGACGAAGGTCGTCCGCACGATCAAGGAACCCACCTCGATGCTTGCCCGCGTCTTCGGTGCCTATGGCGCCAAGGAAGCGGCGTAAGCCTGGTTCATCGCACACAGCGACTATTTCATCGGGGCATCATCAATCGCGCCCCGGCCTATTTTATTTTGGAGTGAAACATCATGGCCGATATCGCCAAGCTTGTTGAAGAACTGTCGAAGCTGACCGTCATGGAAGCCGCCGAGCTTGCCAAGGCGCTCGAAGAAGAGTGGGGCGTCAGCGCCGCCGCTGCAGTCGCCGTGGCCGGCCCGGCCGGCGGTGGCGATGCCCCCGCAGCCGAGGAAAAGGACGAATTCGACGTCGTCCTGACCGGCGACGGTGGCAAGAAGATCCAGGTGATCAAGGAAGTCCGCGCCATCACCGGCCTGGGTCTTTCGGAAGCCAAGGCCCTGGTCGAAGGTGCGCCCAAGCCCGTCAAGGAAGGCGTCAACAAGGCCGAAGCCGAAGAAATCAAGGGCAAGATCGAAGCAGCCGGCGGCACCGTCGAGCTCAAGTAAGCGCCTGGGGGTCAGCCCTCCGGCCTTGCCCCGCGCGAGCGGGACGATCTGCCCCGGGATCTTGACCCGGACACGAAAGGGCGGTGCCGCAGGGCGCCGCCCTTTTCGTTTGCCCCCCCTTCATTGCCTTCCTGGCGTTCGGCCTGTCGTTCGGCATCCTGCCCTTCGGCGCCCGTCGTTCTGCCTCTTCGCCGCCCGGCGGTTCGGCGCCCGCCCTACCTGCCGTTTTGCCGCGGCGCGGGCGCTATCCCCGGCAATTTGGCGCTCGCCTTTCGAATACATAATTAGACCGCAAATAGATCACATATAATCCCTAAATCATCAACCATATCGATTTGCCTCCCAGCCCATCGTTGCATATCCTGTTGTCTATCGGATCAAGAGGTTCTCAAGATGGCTCTTACAATCGGAACGATCGCTCTTGCGGCCCTCGGCTACATCCTTGCCACGTTCTTCGTTGCGGCGATGGCGGTTCGCTTCCTGCCGGACAATTACAGCGCCTGCCAGGTTCGCAAGCATCTGATTTTGTTTCTGGTCATCCCTTTCCTGCTGATCATCGACCTGGTCTCCACGATCGATGCGGCCGCCGCGGCCGGATCGCGCCTGCTGCGCACGGCGTTCGAACTGGCCTCGGGCCGCCGGCTGTACCGCTCGGTGAACATGTTCTACCGCTATCCCGGCCGGAAATCGCGCGATCTGCCGCTGGCGAAGGGTCCGAACGGGGAAGTGCCGGCGCTTCGCCAGGTTCGCCGCCGCGCCAGCTACTGAGTTCGCCCCCGGCGCAGCCGAGGGTGTTGGACTGCCGCGCCCCTCGGCAAGGTTTTCCGGGCAGGGCGATCTTCGGGAGAGCGATCGGGATCGTGCGCTCTGTGGCGGATTGGGCGCATCGGCGCGACAAACCGCCTGCGCGCCCGCAGTGCCGATTGAGCTAGCCCGTGCGCGGTTCTATCCGGGCCGGCTGCATGCCCGATGCCCGCACCCTCGAGCCCCTGCCCAGCGGCAGAGACGGCTGGCGCGACGAGTTTCGCGCGACGCTGCGGCTGAGCTGGCCGCTGGCGGCGGCCAATCTGCTGCAGATGCTGACCTATGCGGTCGACGTCATCTTCATCGCGCGGCTCGGAGAGACGCAGCTTGCCGCCTCGGCGCTGGCGCTCGCCCTGTTCGGCCTCGTCATGTGGGCGCTGTCGGGGCTTACCGGTGCGGTCGCCCCGGTGGTTTCCGCCGAGCTCGGCGAACGCGCGCCCGCGCTGCGTCCGGTGCGCCGCTCGGTCCGCATGGCGCTGTGGCTCGCGCTGGTCTCGGGGATCGGCGGGATCGGCCTGTGCCTGCTGCTCGGCCCGCTGATGCGGATCACCGGGCAGCAGCCGCGGATCATCGCGCTGGCGCTCGAATACAACACGCTGCTGGTGTTCTCGCTGGTGCCCTTCCTGTGCAACAATGTGCTGCGCAGCTTCGTCTCGGCGCTCGATCGGCCGATCTTCGCCACCGCCATCACCGCGGCTGGCATCTTCGTCAACGCGCTGGCGAATTATGCCTTCATCTTCGGCAATCTCGGCGCGCCCGCGCTGGGCCTGAAGGGCGCCGCGGTGGCGACGATCATCACCACGCTGACCACCTTCGCCGCCTATGTCGCGGCGATCCGGCTCGACCCGCGCCTGCATCGCTACCGCGTCTTCGGCCGCTGGTGGTCGCCCGATTGGGAGCGCTTCGGCCACATCGCCCGGATCGGCGCGCCGATCGCGCTGACGATCACCGCCGAGGCCGGGATCTTCGGCGCCGCGGCGTTCCTGATGGGCCATATCGGCGCGAGCCAGCTGGCCGCCCACACGGTGGCGCTGCAGATCGCCGCGCTGGCCTTCCAGGTGCCCTTCGGCGTCGGCCAGGCGGCGACCATCCGGGTCGGCTATTTCTACGGCGCGCGCGATCCCGAGGGGATGAAGCGCGCGGGCTGGTCGGCGATCCTGATCGGCACCGGCTTCATGGCGCTGACCGCCACCGCGATGATCGTCATCCCGCGTCCGCTGATCGCGATCTATCTCGATCCGTGGGACCCCAAGAACGCCGTGCTGGTGGGCTTCGCGCTGCGCTATATCGTCATCGCGGCGGCGTTCCAGCTGTTCGACGGCATGCAGGCGGTCGCCGCCGGGGCGCTGCGCGGATTGCAGGACACGCGCGTGCCGATGTGGATCGCCGGCTTCGCCTATTGGGTGCCGGGGATCGGCGCCGCGCTGGTGCTCGGCTTCGCCACCCCGCTCGCGGGCGTCGGCGTGTGGATCGGGCTGGCGACCGGGCTGACCGTGGCCGCGGCGCTGCTGTGCTGGCGCTGGCACCGGCGCGAGGCGCTCGGCCTTACGCGCAGGCCGCCTGCCCGGCTGCCGGACCGGGGGCGCTCGCGGCCTGCGTCAGCGTGACCTCGCGCTGGGGGAAGGGGATCGAGATGCCGACCGCGTCGAAGCGTGCCTTGGCGGCTTCGGTGAGATCCCAGCTCAGCCCGAGATAGTCGCCGGTCGCGCACCACACGCGCAGGCCGATGCCGACCGAGCTGTCGTCGAGCGAATTGACGAAGGCGGCGGGCGCCGGATCGGCGAGCACGCGCTCGTCGGCCTCGGCCAGCGCCAGCAGCTCGCGGCGCGCCAGCTCCATGCTGTCGCCATAGGCGATGCCCACGACCAGTTCGAACCGGCGCGTGGCGTGGCGGTGGAAATTGACGATCGGCTTGTTCCACAGCTCGGCGTTGGGGATCATCACGAACAGCCCATCGAACTGCTTCAGCTCGGTGGTGAACAGGCCGATGTTCTCGACCACCGCGGTGATCGAGCCGACCGCGATCGCCTCGCCCACCTTGAACGGCTTCTGCACCAGGATCATGATCCCCGAGGCGACGTTGCTGAGCGTGCCCTGCAGCGCCAGGCCGATCGCCAGCGCCATCCCACCCAGCGCGGCGAGGATGCTGGTCGTCTCGACCCCGAACTGGGCGAGCACGGTGACCAGCACCAGCGCCCACAGCGCATATTTGACGAGGTTGGAGAGGAAGTTCGCCACCGTCGGGTCGAACCGCGGCGAGCGGGTCAGCGCGCGTTCGACCCAGCGCGAGGCGACGCCCGCGATCAGCAGGCCGATGATCAGCACCGCGAAGGCGCCCGCGATCTCGACCAGATTGAGGCGCAGCCACAACCAGATCTGCTCGGGGATGGTCAATGCGGCTACGGTCTTGTCGGTGGTCATGGATTGTCTTTCGCCTCGCAAGATGATTTGGCGGCGGGCGATAGGAAAGCTGCCGCGGCTTGGCCACCCCACCCTTGCTCCGGCCGGGCGCAGGCCGCGCGCAGGCCGGCCCCGCCCCCGCTTCGGCCCCCGCTTCGGCCCCCGCCCCGGCCCGCCCCGGCCGCTCGGGCGCGATTTTTTTGCCGACCGCTTGTTGACTCGCCCAGGGCCCATTCACATATGCGCCCTGCTGGCACTCTCGACCCGAGAGTGCCAGCGACGCTATTCACTCTCTTCGTAGAAAGGTCATCACCATGGCATTCCGTCCGCTGCACGACCGCGTTCTGGTCCGTCGCATCGAAGCCGACGACAAGACCGCCGGCGGCATCATCATTCCCGACAGCGCCAAGGAAAAGCCGAGCGAGGGCGAAATCGTCGCCGTCGGTTCGGGCGCAAAGGCCGAAGACGGCACGATCACCGCGCTCGACGTCAAGGCCGGCGACCGCGTGCTGTTCGGCAAGTGGTCGGGCACCGAGGTCAAGCTCGACGGCGAAGACCTGCTGATCATGAAGGAAAGCGACATCATGGGGATCCTCGGCTGAACGCCGCCCCATTGCTTCCCTTCCTAACCAACCCCCTATCTCAGGAGAAACCATCATGGCTGCCAAGGACGTAAAGTTCGGCCGCGACGCGCGCGAAGGCATTCTGCGCGGCGTCGACATCCTCGCCAATGCCGTCAAGGTCACGCTCGGCCCCAAAGGCCGCAACGTCGTGCTCGACAAGAGCTTCGGCGCGCCGCGCATCACCAAGGACGGCGTCACCGTCGCCAAGGAAATCGAACTCAAGGACAAGTTCGAGAACATGGGCGCGCAGATGATCAAGGAAGTCGCTTCCAAGGCGAACGATTCCGCCGGTGACGGCACCACCACCGCCACCGTTCTGGCCCAGTCGATCGTGACCGAGGGCATGAAGTCGGTCGCAGCGGGCATGAACCCGATGGATCTGAAGCGCGGGATCGACATCGCCGTGACCAAGGTCGTCGAAGACCTCAAGGCGCGCTCGAAGGACGTCTCGGGCTCGAACGAGATCGCCCAGGTCGGCATCATCTCGGCCAATGGCGACCGCGAAGTCGGCGAAAAGATCGCCGAGGCGATGGAAAAGGTCGGCAAGGAAGGCGTGATCACCGTCGATGAATCGAAGGGCCTCGAATTCGAGCTCGAGACCGTCGAGGGCATGCAGTTCGACCGCGGCTATCTCAGCCCCTATTTCATCACCAACCCCGACAAGATGACGGTCGAACTCGAAAACCCGTACATCCTGATCCACGAGAAGAAGCTCTCGAACCTCCAGTCGATGCTGCCGGTGCTCGAAGCCGCGGTCCAGTCGGGCCGTCCGCTGCTGATCATCGCCGAGGACATCGAGGGCGAGGCGCTGGCCACGCTGGTGGTCAACAAGCTGCGCGGCGGCCTCAAGGTCGCGGCGGTCAAGGCCCCCGGCTTCGGCGATCGCCGCAAGGCGATGCTGCAGGACATCGCGATCCTGACCAAGGGCGAGATGATCAGCGAGGATCTCGGCATCAAGCTCGAGAACGTCACGCTGGGCATGCTCGGCGAAGCCAAGCGCGTCACCATCGACAAGGACAACACCACGATCGTCGATGGCGCCGGTGACGAAGCCGACATCAAGGCCCGCGTCGGCGAGATCCGCACGCAGATCGACAACACCAGCAGCGACTACGACCGCGAGAAGCTCCAGGAGCGTCTCGCCAAGCTCGCCGGCGGCGTTGCCGTGATCAAGGTCGGCGGTGCCACCGAAGTCGAGGTGAAGGAACGCAAGGACCGCGTCGACGACGCGCTCCACGCAACCCGCGCCGCGGTCGAGGAAGGCATCGTCCCGGGCGGCGGCACCGCGCTGCTCTACGCCACCAAGGCACTCTCGGGCCTCGAAGGCGAAAACGACGACCAGACCCGCGGGATCGACATCGTCCGCAGGGCGCTGCAGGCGCCGGTGCGCCAGATCGCGCAGAACGCGGGCCATGACGGCGCCGTGGTCGCGGGCAAGCTGACCGATGCCAACGACGACACGCTCGGCTTCAACGCGGCGACCGACGTCTACGAGAACCTGGTGTCGGCCGGCGTGATCGACCCGACCAAGGTCGTCCGCACCGCGCTGCAGGACGCCGCCTCGGTGGCCGGCCTGCTGATCACCACCGAAGCTGCGGTGGTCGAGAAGCCCGAAGACAAGCCCGCCGGCGGCGGCGGCATGCCCGACATGGGCGGCATGGGCGGCATGGGCGGCATGGGCTTCTAAGCCCTCCCCATTCGAACCAACGAACCGGCCCGGCGGAGCGATCCGCCGGGCCCTTTTTGTTTGGTGATATTATACATCGCGTACCCAGCATTGGGGGGCGTTTAGAAAATGGATGATAATCTAACCGTCAATCTTGGATCTAACATTGCACACAAGCAGGTTGATTTTTGCAAGGTACTGCCGAAGAACGTCGACCGTTACGTGCCCCCGGACCTCAGTCGGGTTTGCGAAGACTATCGAAAGGGCAGCCTTGATCTCATAGTTCAGTTTAGTGCCGTAGGGCACTCTCGCGATTATCAGCTCACCTTTTCCGCGATCGATCGCGTGGAGTTGCAGGCCCCCTTCGGCAACTCTCATCGCACCGTACCGGGCTTGAGTGGATGTGTATTCGATACCCACCTCGACAACGAAGCGATGCTTAGCTTGATTGGCGGTAGGGTTGAGAGCCTTAAACATGTCGTCACCTCCGGTGTGGGAGTTCCCAGTTGGGTAAGGCTCAGCATCCAAGAAGCACGGATAAAATTCCGACGGTATCCCCAGGGTTCGCAGGCGACCCTTCGTATCTGCGGGGGTAGTTCCCCAGGGGAAGTGAACGTCTCTACTATAAGAAGGGTTGAACCGCTCAACCAATCCTGTGGTGATATGGTCGAGAGAGTTTCTCAATCTAGTAAGCGCGGAATCCAAGGTTTCTTCGACGCTATCGGGGAGAGGTTTGATCTGACCGATTTTGTGCGTTTCTATTCGAGCTTTAGGATCTTTATCGACGAGGTATCCGTAACCGCCGTCCTTGAAGTACCCAAGGACGGCCCGTTCGTGATTGTCGATGTCTTTCTCAGCCCAACTGACCAGCCGTGAGGCGCTCTCGAACGATTTTGTCATTCAACTGAATCTGGCTTTGAAACACCTTTAGCTAGTGAGCGCATCGCCGCCTCAAGCACTTTGTCAGCCTCGATGGGGTTTAGTTCGCCAGCGGCTTCTAAATCGCGCACGGCCTTTCGGAACTTCTCCGATTGCTCCGGGTCCGTCTCCGGGGGCTTCTTGTCGGTCATCCTTGCGCACCAGCCGTTTCATAGGTGAGCCGCCTGCCAACCACACCGGCCAGCAGCAGATCGGCACGGGCGGCGTCGTTCACGCCGTTCGCTTGGCGCTCAGTATATCGGAAATCGAACTCCGCCAGATAGCGGTGAAGGTGGCGCTTGGCGCAGTGCTGATAGACACCCTTCATGCCGCGCTTGAAGATGCTGAAATAGCCTTCGATGGTGTTGGTGTGGATGGTGCGATCAGCGGTGACGTACTCGCCTTGGCCGTGGCGCACCACACCGTGTGCGGCGAACTCCCGACCCACCGCCAGATAGTGACCGGCTTCATCGGTCATGAGGCGGGCTTCACGGTGCAGATTGTCCAGAACGATGGGAGCGATGGTCGCCGGGCGAATGTTGTCCACCACCATAGACCGAGCGCGACCGCTCTCACGGTCAACGAGGGTCGGCACCTTCATCTTGTGGTGGAAGGCGCGCTTCACCGGCTTGCCGGGCTCGCGCCCAATATAGGTTTCATCGACCTCGACCGCGCCCCCATCCGCGCCAACCGGCGACAGGTCGCCCGAACGCATTGCTTCTCGGATGCGGTGCGACATAAACCAAGCGGTTTTCAGGGTGACACCAAGGGTCCGGTGAAGCTGGTTGGACGAAAAGCCCTTCTTGCTAGACGCGATCAAATAGATGGCTTGCAGCCAGAGACGCATCGGGACGTGCGACGCCTCGAAGATGGTCCCGATCTTGACGGTGAAGGGCTTGCGGCACTGGTAGCATTTGTAGGTGCCGATGCGGGTCGAAGCGCCGCCCATCTTGCCGATGCGGGTCGAAGCGCCGCCCATCTTGCCGATGCGCTCGACGCCGCCACAGTGCGGGCAAGTCGGGCCTTCCGGCCAGATGCGGGCCTCGACGTAAGCGTAGGCGGCTTCTTCGTTGTGAAAGTGCGGGGCGGAGGGACCGGACATCGGTCGTAATTCCGTGTTACGCCGAACTTACTCCCTTCTGTGGGTACGCCAAGTATAATAACGCCTTTCGTTTGGGTCGAGGGTGGTTTTATGCCGAAACTCGAACTCTCCCAGATAGTGGTGAAGGTGACCTTCCCCGCACTGCTGATAGATGCATTTCATGCTCCGAATGAAGATCGAGAACTAGCCTCCAACAGTGCTGCTATGGATCGTGCGATCCTCAAGGTTCACATGTTTCGCCTTGCCGCGATTGCCTGTGCCTTGGCTCGTGCGAAATCGTACCTCGCACCGTAGTGGCCGGTATATTATCCGTCAAAACCCAGCTGCGCTCTGCCTTGAGGATCACCTGCATCGCGCGCGTCCCACGTCACCGCGAGCCAGTCCCTCCCCCCATCTCAAGCAAGCAGCCGCTCGGGCACCGGCGCGCGCGGGGATTGGGCGAACATGCCGGGTTTGAGCCAGCTGCGCAGGCTGCGGACCAGCGCGGGCTGGCCTTCGACCAGCAGGTCGCCCGCGTCGATCGCCTCGCGATAGCTGCGGTCGCCCATCCACACGTCGTGCATCGTCCGCAGCGTGCAGGTGAGATAGACGTCGACGTCCTTGCCCGGATCGGTGAGGCACAGGTCGACACCGCGATCCTTGACCAGCAGCCACCAGTCCTGCTGTTCGGTGAGGTCGCGGAACTTGAACTGGACGATGTTCTGATCGCCCGCCATCATCGCCGGGTCGATGCTGCGTTCGAGATAGAGCATCAGCAATTCGACATCGAGATCGCGGTCGACCAGCGTGTGCCGCGCCCACAGCATGCCCCATTCGCCCAGCGCCACCAGCGTCGGCATCAACCCCTCGCAGGCGGGCGTCGGATGGTACTGGAAGCCGCGCTGACCGGGGATCCGCTTGCGCAGCACCACGCCCTGCGCCTCGAGGAACTTGAGCCGCGCGGTCAGCAGCGCGGGCGAAATATCGCCCAGCCCGCGCTGGATCTCGTTGAACCGGCGGCCGCCCGAGAGAATCTCGCGCAGGATGAGAAACGTCCAGCGCTCGCCGAGGATCTCGCTCGCCTTGGCGATCGGGCAGAACTGACCATATTGCATGCCGCTTCTCCTGAAGACTTGCATGCGACCCGACGGGACCGGGCTCTTCTGTAGCAGATCGCTACAGATTCGGTAGCGCGTCGCTACGATCGGTGAACTCGCCAGCGGGCCCGGCGCGGGCCATCGTGCGCTCTGCCGCCGGAATGAACCGGCGCGCTGCCCCTGAAAGGAAATTGCCATGCCGCTGGTCACCATCGACGTCATCAAGGACGTCTTCACCGCCGAACAGAAGCGCGATCTCATCGGCAAGGTCACCGATGCGATGATCGCCGTCGAGGGCGAAGCCCTGCGCCCGGTGACCTGGGTCCGGATCGCCGAGTTCGAACAGGGCGACTGGGCGATCGGCGGAAACATGCTGGGGGCGGACGACGTCCACGCCATGGCGCGCGCCCCGGCGCCCGGCTGACGCCGGGCCGATCCGCGCTCTCCCGACTCCCGCTCGCCCTCTTCCGACCCCGAGGAGACTTCCCATGTCCAATTCTGTTTTCGCCACCACGCTGATCGCATGGTTCGCCGTTGAGCTGGCCTTCGCCCTCACCAGCCTGCCGCCGGTCTGGAGTTCGGCGATGATCCCGACCGCGCTCTGAAACGGGCGGCGGCCCCTCGCCCGATCGGCCGCGATCCGCCGACCGCCCGGTTGAATCAAGTGTGCCACCCCGGTTGCATCAAGTGTAGCGGCCCTTTCTGGGGCCCAGATAGCCGAACAGATAGGCCGCTACCTTGCGCATCTGGATCTCCTCGGCGCCTTCGGTGATGCGGTAGCGGCGGTGGTGGCGGTAGATATGTTCGAACGGCTTGTGCCGCGAATAGCCGATCCCGCCATGCACCTGCATCGCCCGATCGGCCGCCTGGCAGACGAGGCGGTTGGCCCAGTAATTGCACATCGAGACCTTGTCCGAGATCGTCTTCTCGATCTGCTCATGCGGCATATTGTCCATTTCCCAGGCGGTCTTGTAGATCAGCAGGCGCAGCATCTCGCATTGCGTGGCGAGCTCGACCAGCGGGAACTGGATCGCCTGGTTCTTCGCCAGTTCCTCGCCGAAGGGCTTGCGATTGCGGGCATATTTCACGCTTTCCTCGACACAGAACTGTGCCGCGCCGAGGCTGCTGGCGGCCTGGCGGATGCGGTTCTGGTGGACGAAGCTCTGCGCCAGCGCGAGGCCCTTGCCCTCTTCGCCGAGGATCGCAGCCTCGGGCACCCAGACGTCGGCGAGCGAGAGCCGGGGGTGATCGGTGGGCATGTTGAAGGTCCACATCCACTCCTCGATCCGCAGTCCCTCGGTCGGGTTGGGGACGAGGAAGCAGGTGATCCCGCGGGCATCGCCGTCGGCGCCCGAGGTCCGCGCGAAGACCGCGCAATGCGTCGCGACATGCATGCCCGTGATCCACATCTTCTCGCCGTCGATCCGCCATCCCTCGGCCCCCCCGCGCCTCTCGCGCACCGCCCGCGTCTCCATCCACGTCGCGTCGGAGCCGTGTTCGGGCTCGGTCAGGCCGAAGGCGACCCGGCGCGTGCCCTCGAACCCGCCGGTGATGAATTCGCGCTTCTGCGCTTCGGTGCCGAAGGTTTCGAACATTGCGACGAAGGGGAAATTGCCGACGATCGAATGTTCGTTCTGCAGATCGTTGTGCAGCCCCAGCCCGCGTTGGGCGAAGCGATCGCGGATCACCGCCATCCATAGGTTCGATCCGTCCCGCCCGCCATATTCCTTCGGTGCGGAGAAGCGCCAGTGGCCGGCCTCGTCGGCCAGCTTGCGGCTTGCGCGGAGCAGCTCCTCCCAATCGTGGCTGGGCAGGCCGCCGCGGTCCCAATCGGTCCGCGCATCCTCGCGCCGATGGTCGAAGAAGCGGATGTTGTCGCCCTCGGCCACCAGCGGCTCGATGACGGTCTCGATGAACCCGACCAGTTCGGCGTAATAGTCTTCCAGCTCCCCGGGAATCGCGAAGTCCATCAGTCTTCTCCTGTCCATTTTGCGCGAGCCCGCGCGAGCATCGGATATTTGGGCACGTCGGCCGCCAGCTTGTCGAGCGCGGCGCGGCGGAGCATCGCGAGCAATCCCGGGGTGGCCAGCGAGCGCTCGCCGGCGAGCAATTGCTGCGCGAGCAATTCGTCGTCTCCATCGGCGGGGATCGCCGCGCCGCGCGCGATCATGCCGAGTGCATTGCGGGCCACCGCGAGCTGGAAGCGGTCGTGCCCTTGCATCCGGTGCTTCACCGTCTCCAGCCATTCGGCGACCGCGATGGCGATTTCGCCCGCTCCGGCTTCGCCCGGGAGCTCGCCCGGCTCCTCGGGTGGCGGCACCGGACGGTTCTGCTCTTCTTCGGGCGCTTCTTCCTCGAGCAGCAGCAGCAGATCGAGTTCCTGCTCGCTGGTGCGGCGCGAGATCACGACCCGCTCGAGCATGCGATCGTCGCCGCTGCGCCACATGCGGGCATTGCGCAGGCAGCCGAGCGCCCACCAGACGGTGCGATAGACGAGCCAGAAGCGGAACCGGCCCGGATCGACGCCTACGCCGCTCTCTTCTTCATAGGCGTCGACATAGTCCTGCAGCGAACCGAGCCCGAGCGCCGGACGGTCGACCCGCGCGAAGCGCCACACCGCCATGCAGCCGAAGGCGAGATCCTCGTGCCGGTCGCCAAGATGCGCGATTTCCCAGTCGAGCACGCCGGTGAGGTGCGAATCCTCGACCAGCAGATTGCCGAGCCGGTAGTCGCCATGGTTGAGCACCGGCTCGATCCGATCGGGCAAATTGGCACGCAGCCATTGCAGCCCGAGCGCGATGATCGGCCGGTCACCTCCCGCTTCGGCGAATTGCTCGGCCAGCCCCTCGACCGCCTGCGTATAATCCATCTCCGGAATGTCTGCGGGCAAGATGCTGCGTTCGAGCGCGTGGATCCGCGCAAGATCGCGTGCGATCTCCGCCAGCAGGCCGGCAGGGTCGTCCATCGCCAGGATCGCCCGCGGGTCGGGGGTTCCCGGCAGCGCCCGCATCACGAAGCCGCTGCCCACCCCATCGCCCGGCTCGAGTTCGAACATCACCTCGGGCGCAGTTACCCCGCCCGCGTGCGCCGCGCGGATCAGCGCCGCTTCGGTCTCGTGTCCGTAGGGGCGTCCTTCCATGAAGGCGAGGCTGGGCGCGCGCCGCAGAACGAAATCCTCGCCCCCCGACGAGAAGCGCCAGCTTTCCATCGTCGCGCCGCCGGTCAGCCGGTGCAGCCCTTCCGGGGCAGGTCGGCCCGTCCGGGCCAGCGCCCGCGCCAGTCCGCGCTCGAGCGCCTCTGCGCTGTCTTCCACTCCCATGCCCCCCATGCTTGCAGTCAAACGGCCCGTCGCTCAAGCCCGGACCTATTGCCGCGTTCCGCCGTTGGACGGGAAAGAGCGAAACATTCAGGAGAGAAGGCGATGAAATTGCCCAGCAACGCGCATGTCGCAATCGTGGACGGCAACAAGTTCCTGGTCATGCGCAATGGCGGAAAACTGTTCGAACCCCAGCTCGAGAACGCGCAGGAACCAAACCTCGAGGCGACCAATTTCAGCGCCGGGGTCAAACACCAGGACGAAGGCAGCCAGCTCACCGGCCGCACCGATTTGAACGAACTCGCGCATGGTGCCGCAGCAGCGGAGTGGCTCAACGCCAAGGCGATCGCGGGGGAGATCGACGACCTATTGGTGATCGCGGATCCAAAGACGCTGGGCGAGATGCGCCGCCACTATCACGTCGAGCTGAAAAAGCGCCTGGTCGGCGAAATTGACAAGACGGTGACGGGTGAACCGACCGAGAGGATCGAGCAGATCATCGCTTCTGCCTGAACCGGAGCATTATCTAATACCGCAGAGATAGAGTCTGCCCCGGCAGCAACACATTTCGTCGATCCGCCCTTGTCCCGACACAATGGCCGGGCATTAAGCCTTGCCTAACTATCTAGGGTGTACGGGAATAGGAATGGGAAAGACGATTTTCGGACGATTGCTGGCGTTCGGGGCGATGGCGATGGCGCTCCCCGCGCTGGCTCAGGGCGGCGCCGCATTCGAGGCGCAATTCGACAGCACGCTGGGGACCGAGGTCCGCACGCCGCAGACCTACCAGGCTCGCTACGAGACCCCGTTCGAGCGTCAGATCGCGCAATTGGCCAATGGCGCGAACGGCCGGATCGGCGTGTATGCGCTCGATCTTGCCACCGGCAAGGAAGTCGGCGTGCTGGCCGACCAGCGCTTCCCCATGGCGAGCACCAGCAAGGTCGCCATCGCCGCGACCTATCTGGCCGGTGTCGACCAGGGAAAATGGAGCCTGACGAGCGAATACCGACTGCCGCGGCCGGGCGGCGCCTATCTGCCGGCGCGCCAGCTGCTCGGCCTGATGATCAGCAAGAGCTGCAACGATTGCACCGATGCGCTGCTCGCCGCGGTGGGTGGCCCTGCGGCGGTGACGAGCTGGGTGCGCAAAGCCGGAATCGAGGAATTCGAACTGACCCGCAACATCGCCACGCTCGTCCGCGACGACGGTCGCTCCGATCCGGCGATCACCGTCGAACGGCAAGACAGCGCCACGCCGAGGGCGATGGGGCAGTTGCTGGCAGGGATCTACCAGGGACGCTGGCTCAGTCCTTCCTCGCGCCGCGTACTGATGGAAGCCATGGCGGAAACCACCACCGGCAGGCACCGGATGCCCTCCGCGCTGCCGGCCGCTGCCAATCTGGCGCACAAGACCGGGACGCTGAGCCGCACCGCCAGCGACATCGGGATTTTTCACACGCCCGACGGTCGGGCGGTCGCGGTCGCGATCTACGTGACCGGTCAGAGCCCGTCGCTGGAGGCAGAGAACGGCAGCCGCAGCGAGAAGCTCGAAGCGCGGCGTTCGCGCGACGAACGGATCGCCACGATCACGGGTGCGCTCTATCGCGGTTTCGGCGACCGGCTCGACGACGGCCGCATGCTCGCAGACGCGCGCTACGCAACGCAATAGGTTCCTCCGGCAGTCCAGCCGGAAACGAAAAAGGGCGGCGCCGCGAGGCACCGCCCTTTTCTTGTTTCGCAACGAAAACCTTCGTGACGAAAGCCAGGTTCCGATTAGTCGGCCTGGGCTTCGGCAGTGGTTTCGTCCTGCGCGTCGGCTTCGACTTCGGCAGCAGCCTGATCGGCTTCGGCAGCGACGTCTTCGGCACCGGCTTCAATGGTGTCGCCAGTGGCTTCCATGTTGGCTTCGGTGTCGGCCGCAGCGTTTTCGGCGGTGGCGTCGGCAGCGTCTTCGGTGGCTTCCGAGCAAGCGGCGAGGGTCAGGGCAGCGGCCGAAGCGGCGGCGACGAGTGCGATCTTGCGCATAGTTATAATTCCTTGAAACAGCGAGTTTTCAGAGCAGACCGACAGCCTGAGCCGCCACCTGCGCGAGTCCCGATTGGGGCCTCACGATGGCTAAATAGTGGCAGAAATGGGGCACCGCAAGCGAAAATGCCGGAACCTGCCTCATTTCTGCCTTATTTCACCTCGGACGGGTGGCGTGGCTGCCATCTCGCGAAAGCGGGGAAAACCCGCTCCCCATAGCTGCGAGGCGCTGCTAAGCCCCGTCGCCATGGCCGAAAAAGCGCATCTCTATCTCGTCGACGGTTCCGCTTACATCTTCCGCGCATATCACCGCCTGCCGCCGCTGACCGATCCGGCCGGCACGCCGGTCGGTGCGGTCTATGGCTACACCACCATGCTGTGGAAGCTCGCCGACGATCTCGACAAGGCCGACGGGCCGACGCATCTGGCGGTGATCCTCGACAAGGGCTCGACGAGCTTTCGCAACGACATCTACCCCGAATACAAGGCGCATCGACCGGATCCGCCCGAGGATCTGGTGCCGCAATTTCCGCTGATCCGCGATGCCACCCGCGCCTTCAGCCTGCCCTGCATCGAGGAGAGCGGGCTCGAGGCCGACGATCTTATCGCCTCCTATGCCAGGGCGGCCACGCGCAGGGGCTGGCACGTGACGATCGTGTCGTCGGACAAGGACCTGATGCAATTGGTCGGAAAATGCGCCGAGGGCGACGTCGAGCCGGGCGTCGCCGAGGGCGGTTGCATCGACATGCTCGACACGATGAAGAACGCCCGCATCGGCCGCGAGGAAGTGATCGAGAAATTCGGCGTACCGCCCGAACTGGTCGGCGACGTGCTCGCGCTGATGGGCGACAGCGTCGACAATGTTCCGGGCATCTTCGGGATCGGCCCGAAGACCGCGAGCAAGCTGATCGTCGAACATGGCTCGCTTGCCGCAGCGCTCGACGCCGCCCCGGCGATGAAGAAATCCAAGTTGCAGGAGCGGCTGATCGAAGGCCGCGAAATGGCCGAGCTCAGCCGCGTGCTGGTTCAGCTCAAGGAGGATTGCGACCTGCCGCAGCCGCTCGATGAGTTCAGGCTCGACGGGGTTCCCGCGGAACCGCTCGCGGCGTTCCTCTCGCGGCACGGCTTCACCAGCCTGCTCAAGCGTCTCGGTACGGGTACCGGCAGCCCATCGCGCGCGACCGATCTGAACCCTGCCAAGCAGGATATGCCCGGCGCGCCGGCGAGCACCGCCGGCAATCGCCAGCCGCTTCCGGAGATGCCGCCGGTGGACCGCAGCACCTATGAATGCGTCCAGACGACCGACCGGCTCGAAGCCTGGGTCGAACGGGCCCGATCCGCGCGTCTGGTGGCGGTGGACACCGAGACCAGCGCGCTCGACTGCATGCAGTGCGATCTCGTCGGCGTGAGCCTCGCCCTCGGGCCCAATGATGCCTGCTATATCCCGCTGGGGCACGGGGGCAGCGACATGTTCGCCGAGAAGCCCGACCAGATTCCGCTCGATACCGCGCTCGCCAGATTGCGGTCGCTGCTCGAAGACGAGAGCGTGCTCAAGATCTTCCACAACGGAAAATTCGATCTCAACGTGCTGGCCCGCAACGGCGTCCACGTCGCTCCGCTCGACGATACGATGGTGATCAGCTTCGATCTCGATGCCGGGCGCAGCCTCGACGGGATCGGCGGCGGGCACGGCATGGACGAGCTCGCGACGCGCCATCTCGGGCATACGTGTCTGGCCTTCAAGGATATCTGCGGAACGGGCAAGAAGGCGATTCCCTTTGGCGAGGTGGCGCTCGACAGAGCGACCGAATATGCTGCCGAAGATGCCGACGTGACCTGGCGTCTCTATCGGCATCTCAAGCCGCGCCTCGCGGCCGAGGGCGCCACCAGGATCTACGAGCGGGTCGACCGTCCGCTGATACCCGTCGTCGCGGCGATGGAGCGGCACGGCATCCTCGTCGACCGCAGCCGCCTCGCCGGCCTGTCGGAGGAATTCGCCCGCGAGATCGGGCGGCTCGAGAGCGAGATTCACCAGCTCGCCGGCCAGCAATTCGCGGTCGGCAGTCCCAAGCAGCTCGGCGACATCCTGTTCGACAGGCTGGGATACAAGGGCGGCAGGAAGGGCAAGAGCGGACAGTATTCGACCGATCAGGCGATCCTCGAGCGGCTTTCGTCCGAAGGAGCCGCGATCGCCGACAAGGTGCTCGAGTGGCGCCAGCTGGCCAAGCTCAAATCGACCTATACCGATGCGCTGCAGCAGGCGATCAACCCGGCGACGGGGCGCGTCCATACCAGCTACAGCCTGGTCGGCGCGCAGACCGGCCGACTTTCCTCGACCGATCCCAACCTCCAGAATATCCCGATCCGCACCGAGATCGGGCGTCAGATCCGCGACGCCTTCGTCGCCGAACGCGGCAATGTCCTGCTGTCCGCCGATTACTCGCAGATCGAATTGCGGCTCGCCGCGCACATAGCAGACGTTCCCAGCCTGCGGGAGGCTTTCGCGAATGGCGAGGACATCCATGCGCGCACCGCGATGGAGATGTTCGGCGAGGTCACCCGCGATACCCGCGGTCGCGCCAAGACGATCAATTTCGCGATTCTCTACGGCATTTCCCGCTGGGGACTGGCGGGCCGGCTGGGCGTCGAACCCGACGAGGCGCAGGCCATGATCGACACCTATTTCCAGCGCTTCCCCGGCATCCAGCACTATATCCACGCGACGCTCGAAAGCGTGCGCGAATGCGGCTATTCGGAAACGCTGTTCGGCCGCAAGACCTGGTTCCCGCGAATCAATTCGAAGAATCCCAACGAGCGCGCGGGGAGCGAACGGGCGGCGATCAACGCGCCGATTCAGGGGACCAGCGCCGATATCATCAAGCGCGCGATGGCGCGGATGATGCCCGCGCTCGAGGATGCCGGCCTGGGCCATGTCCGCATGCTGCTGCAGGTTCACGACGAACTGGTCTTCGAACTGCCCGAAGACGATGCCGATCGCGCCACCGCGGTCATCGGGCGTATCATGGCCGAGGCCGCCACGCCCGCGGTCGAGCTCAGCGTGCCGCTGGGCGTCGAGACGGGAACGGGCCGCAGCTGGGGGGCGGCGCACTGAACGGGCTCGCCTCCTATATCGCGGGCCAACCGCGCTTCCGCTGGGCGAACGCGACCCTGCTGGCTCTGGCCGGGGCGGCAATGCTTGCGCTGATCGGACTGGTCTACACCACGATTGAGGCCGAACGGAGCCAGCGGGCGCAGGTCACGCAGACCGGCGAAGTGCTCGAAGAACTGCGTCACATCTACCGCGCGGTGCTCAACGGCGAAACCGGCCAGCGCGGCTATCTCATCACGCTCGATCGGCGCTATCTCGAGCCCTACGAAGCGGGACGCGAGCAGATCGATCCTTCGCTCGAGGCCATGCGGCAGCTGCTGGGCGAAGATGCAACCCCCCGCCAGATCGAATTGCTCGACCAGATCGATGCGCTCGCGCGCTCGAAATTCTCCGAAATGGGCGAGTCCGTTGCTCTGCTAGAGGCTGGGCGGCTGCTCGATGCACGGCGCGCGGTGCTCGGCGACGAGGGGATCGAGACGATGGAGAGGCTGCGCCGGGCGATCCGCGAAATGGAGGACATCGAATCCGACGAATTGTCGCATGCGATCGCCGAAACCGCACGCTCCGAAGGCCGCGTCCTGCCGCTCCTCGGCGGTCTGCTCGTCATGCTGGTGGTAGCGATGCTGGGTGCGCTGCGGCTGGTTGGCCGCGCAGCCCGCGCCGAGGCCGAGGCAGCCCAGGCAGCTGCGGTCAGCGAGGCCCGCGATCGCGCCGACCTGCTGGCGCGCGAACTCAACCATCGCGTCAAGAACCTGTTCGCGGTGATCCTGGCGATCGTTCAGATGAGCGCCCGCGACAAACCCGAAGCCAAGGACGTGACCGAAAGCATCGCCCAGCGCATCCGCGCACTGCTGACCGCTCATGAGGTCAGCCAGGGTGAGCTGGACCGGCAGGTGGCATCGCTGCGTTCGCTGGTCGAAACCTCGCTGGCGCCCTACCGTTCGAGCAGGCATGTCGCAGAGATCGAAGGACCCGAGGTGCTGCTGCCCGCCCGCCGCATTACGCCGCTGGGGCTGATGCTTCACGAACTGACCACCAATGCCGTGAAATACGGCGCGTGGAAGGGCGACGGCAAGCTGCACGTCTCGTGGACGCGCGAAGACGGCATGGTGCGGCTGGTCTGGCGCGAGACCGGTGCCGGCCTCGACAATCTGCCCGAGCGCAAGGGCTTCGGGAGCCTGCTGATGACCAGCGCGGCGCGGCAGTTCGGGGGCAGTTTCGACCGCAGCTTCACGCGCGACGGAATGACCGTGCGCATCGACCTGCCGGTGGAGGAATAGGCGCATGACCCGCCTTGCCCACAAGCGGCGCAGACCATAGGCCGGCAGACGATGTTGGATCGCTATCATCCGCGCAATTGGCCGATCTCGTTCGACGGGGCGACCCATACCGCGATCGCTCTCGGGGGGGCGGTGCTCGCGGCGCTGGTGGTCCATCTCGCGATTTTCGCCGTCCTGCGGCGGATCGTGCGCCATTCGGCCAGCCAGTTCGACGATGCCGTGGTCGAGGCAGTGCGCAAGCCCTCGCGCTGGGCGATGGTTGCGCTGGCCATCGCGGTAGCGGCCGAGAGCGATGCGCTGGTCGGTCGCGGATGGGACCTGCTCGCCGATTTCCTGACGCCCGCGGTGGCGGGCTGGGTTGCCTATGCGGTGGTTGACGGACTGACCTCCGGCTATCAGGCGCAGATCGGGCTGGCCGAGGATCCGGTCGCCCACCGGGGACGGTTGACGCGCATCGCGATCCTTTCGCGCACAGTCAAGGTGGCGATCGTGATCATCACGATCTCGCTGGTCATGCTCAATTTCCCCGGGGTCCGTGATGTCGGGACCACAATGCTGGCGTCGGCGGGTCTTGCCGCGCTGGCGGTCGGCGCAGCGGCGCAACCGGCGCTGAAGTCGCTGATCGCGGGCATGCAGATGGCGCTTACCCAGCCGCTCAGGATCGGCGACCTGGTCAAGGTCGACGGGCAGGCGGGCCGGGTCGAGGAGATCCGTATGAGCTTCGTCACCGTGCGCACCTGGGACGAACGCATCCTGGTGGTGCCGACGAGCCGGTTTCTCGACCAGAGCTTCGAGAACTGGTCACGCGTCAGCGAGCAACTGACGGGTCCGGTGATGCTGCATCTCGATCCGGTCGCCGAAATCGCGCCGATCCGCGCGGAATTCGAGCGCTTCGTCCAGGCCCACGAGTTGTGGGACGGCCGCAATCTCGCGCTACTGATGACCGAAGCCTACCCCGAAAGCATAGAGCTGCGCCTGTCGATGAGCGCCGCGACGATCGGCGATCTGTGGACGCTGCGCTGCGCAGTGCGCGAGCACATGCTGGCCTGGCTGCGCGCGAACCAGCCGCAGGCGCTGATCCGCCACCGGCTCGAGGTCGAGGCGGCCAATCGCAGGGTCGCGGGTGGCTAGTCTTCGGCTTCGCCGTGCTTCACCGCGCGGGTGCTTTCGACCATGCCTTCGTGAATGAAGCCGATCGGCTGCGCTTCGGCGGCGCGCTTCTTGAGCTCCCCGCGCATCTTGCGATATTCTTCTTCCATCTTGGCAGTGACGGTGGCGCGGCTGTCGTTCAGCGCCGCCGCGAAATCGGCCGCCGTCACCTCCTGCACATCACCCCCGGCGCGCTGCAGCGCATTGAGCCCGGCACGGCGCACGACATCCTCCAGATCGGCCCCGGTAAACCGCTCGGCCTTGCCGGCGATCTCGCCCAGCGAGACGTCGGCGGCAAGCGGCATGGCAGCCGTATGGATGCCGAGAATTTGCTCGCGTCCGTCCTTGTCGGGGGTGCCGACATAGACCAGTTCGTCGAATCGCCCCGGACGAAGCAGCGCCGGATCGACAAGCGTCGGACGGTTGGTCGCACCGATCACGACCACCGATTGCAGATCTTCCAGCCCATCCATTTCGGCCAGGATCGTGTTGACCACGCGGCCGGTGACCTGCGGTTCGCCCTGGCCGCTGCCGCGCGCGGGGACGAGGCTGTCGATCTCGTCGATGAAGAGGACGCAGGGTGCGACCGAACGGGCACGCTTGAACATGCGGGCAATCTGCTGTTCGCTCTCGCCGTACCATTTCGACAAGAGATCCGAACTCTTCATCGAAATGAAATTGGCCTCGGCTTCCTTGGCCACCGCCTTCGCCAGCAAGGTCTTGCCGGTCCCCGGCGGGCCGTAGAGCAGGAAACCCTTGGCCGGTCGGATGCCGAGGCGATGGAACGCGTCGGCATTCTTCATCGGCAATTCGATGCCTTCCTTCAATTTGTCGATCGCCTCGCCGATGCCGCCGATGTCGGCCCAGCCGACATTGGGCACCTGAACCATCACCTCGCGCATGGCGCTGGGCTGAATCCGCTTGAGCGCCGAGAGGAAATCTTCGCGACTGACGAAGAGATCGTCGAGCACCTCGGGCGGAACCGTGCGCTCGTCGAGATCGAGCCGGGGCATGATCCGGCGCACGGCATCGATTGCCGCCTCGCGCGCGAGGGCCGCGATATCGGCACCGACGAAGCCGTAAGTCCCCTTCGCGAGTTCGTTGAGATCGACCTTGTCGCCGAGCGGCATGCCGCGGGTGTGGATCCCCAGGATCTCGCGGCGGCCCTTTTCGTCGGGCACGCCGATGACGATCTCGCGGTCGAACCGGCCCGGCCGGCGCAGCGCCTCATCGATCGCCTCGGGCCGGTTGGTGGCGGCGATGACCACGAGGTTGGAACGCGCCTCGAGCCCGTCCATCAGCGTCAGAAGTTGCGCGACGAGACGCTTTTCCGCTTCGCCGGGGACGCGGTCGCGCTTGGGCGCGATCGAATCGATCTCGTCGATGAAAACGATCGCGGGGGCCGACTTTCCCGCTTCCTCGAAGACCTCGCGGAGCCGCTTCTCGCTCTCGCCATAGCCCGACCCCATGATTTCGGGGCCGTTGATGGCGAAGAAGGCGGCATCGCTTTCGTTGGCGACCGCCTGGGCGAGGCGGGTCTTGCCTGTGCCCGGCGGACCGTGGAGCAGCACGCCCTTGGGCGGATCGACGCCGAGCCGGGTGAACAATTCGGGATAGCGCAAGGGCAACTCGACCATCTCGCGCAATTGCTGGATCGTTTCGCCCATGCCGCCGACATCGTCGTAATTGACCACCGCCCGCGCATCGCGCGGCGGCTCGAACTCCGCCCGCAGTTCGACCTCGGTGTTCTCGTCGATGTGGACGATACCCTTGGGGCTGGTGGATACGACGGAGAGTCGGATCTGGGTGAGCGCATAGGCGGGGGCGTTGAACATGCGGCGGACCTCGGGCGGCATGTTCTGCACCGGCTGCTGCCCGGTGGTGGCGACGAGATCGCCGGCGACCAGCGGCTTGCGAAAGAAATTGCGCTTGAGCGCCTGCGCCGGGCCCTGCAGGCGCATCTCGCGCGCGGCGGGCGCAAAGACGACCCGGGTGGCGGGACGCGACTGGGCAGCGACGATCTTCACGTGTTCGCCCGATCCGCATTCGGCGTTGCCGCGCTGCAGCCCATCGAGACGGACCACATCGAGGCTCTGATCTTCCTCGTAGGCTGCCATCGCCACCGCCGCGGTCGAGCGCTTTCCGATCACCTCGACCACGTCGCCTTCGGTGATTCCCAGCGTCTGGAACGCCGAGCGCGGCATGCGCGCGATGCCCTGCCCGCTTTCCTCCTGGCGGGCCGCCGCTACCTGCAGGCGTACCGTCTTTTCCTCTACCGCAGTCGCAGCGTCCGCATCGGCCATTGTGGCGAAGCTCCCTTCGTCCGTTTCGGTTGCCCGCCCGAATTGGGGTGTGGCTCTCGCTCTTGCAATGAACAAGCGACGCCGAGGGGTCCGGTGGAGACAAAAAAAGCCCGGCCGAAATCCACGAGGGTTCAGCCGGGCTTGAAAGTCTTGGGAGAGGATGCCTGAAAGGCAGGATTGGATATGCGCGCGAGAGCTTCATTGTGCAAATGCGAAAAGAACAAGGTTTGTTGCATAGGGCGCAACCTTTTGACCGCGGCGTTGCGGCAAAACCTTGATTTTTCACCTTTCAAGAGTGTGACTCCCCCTCTCGCCCATGTTGCGCTGCGGCGAACACCGTACCCGCGCACGGCGCGCACGCGGTGAGGTGACAGGCGCGCTCCGAGCGGTTAAGTCGCCCAGCATGAACAAGCTCTATCCGGATGCCGCTGCCGCCCTCGACGGGTTGCTGACCGACGACATGCTGATCGCCAGCGGAGGTTTCGGCCTTTGCGGCATTCCCGAAAGGCTGCTCACCGCCATTCGCGATTCGGGAGTCAAGGGCCTGACCTTCGCCAGCAACAACGCCGGGATCGACAACGAGGGCATCGGCATGCTGCTGCGCACGCAGCAGGTGAAGAAGATGATCTCGTCCTATGTCGGCGAGAACAAGGAGTTCGAGCGGCAATTCCTCTCGGGCGAACTCGAGGTCGAATTCTGTCCGCAGGGCACGCTGGCGGAACGCATGCGTGCTGGCGGCGCGGGAATCCCGGGCTTCTACACCAAGACCGGGGTCGGCACCCAGGTGGCGGAAGGCAAGGAGGTCAAGAGCTTCGATGGCGAGGATTATATCCTCGAGCGCGGCATCTTCGCCGATCTCGCGATCGTCAAGGCATGGAAGGCGGACGAGACGGGCAATCTCGTGTTCCGCAAGACCGCGCGCAATTTCAACCAGCCAGCAGCGACCTGCGGCAAGATCTGCGTGGTCGAGGTCGAAGAGGTCGTTCCCGCCGGGAGCCTCGATCCCGACTGCATCCATCTGCCCGGCGTCTATGTCCAGCGGATGATCGTCGGCAGTCCCTACGACAAGAAGATCGAGTTCGTGACCACGCGCGAACGCCAAAGCGCCTGACGTGGCGGCCGCTTCGGACATCGAGGAAATCGAAGCGCTGGTGGACCGTGCCTATGCGGTCATTTCGGGCCCGTCGGGCCAGCCCCGCGATTGGGAGGCGATGCGCGCGCTCTATCTGCCAGGCGCCCGCATGACCGCGATACGCGCCGAGGGGATCGAGAGCTGTACGGTCGAGGAATATATCGCCTGCAAGGGCGAATTCCTGACCGACAATGGCTTCGCCGAGACGGCGCTCGTCAACCGCATCGATGCCTATGGCGATCTGGCTCATGCCTGGTCGTCCTATGGCGGAGGCTGGACCGAGGCCGATGGGAGCGCGGGCAGGACCCGCGGGATCAATTCCTTCCAGCTGCGGCGGCACGAGGAGGGCCACTGGCTGATCCATTCGCTGCTGTGGCAGGTCGAGACTCCCGAAATCCCCCTTCCCACCGACATGGAGGCGCCATCATGACCCGTTTCGCCCTGCTTGCCGCAACCAGCCTTGCCCTTGCCGGGTGCGCGACTGCACCCGATCACGGCATGGCCGCCGCGCCGGCTCCTGTGGCCCGCCAGGCCGGAGGCGGGGCTCCTGCACCCGATCCCATGCGGTGGCTCTACGGATCGGGCGAGGCAGCGGGGGCGTCGATCCAGGCCTGGCGGCAATTGGCCGACTTCGCCATCGCCAGGGCGGCGGAAGGCCCCGCGCGCTCGGTTCCGCTCGGCCTGCCGGGCGTCCCTGGCGGCATTTCGCGTGTCGATTGCCAGGGCAAGCCCCCCGCGGCGATCTTCGATGTCGACGAGACGGTCCTGCTCAACGTCGGCTACGAATATTGGCAGGCCTATGCCGGGAGGGGTTTCGTCGGCGAGGAATGGAAGCAATGGGCCGATGGAGGCGCGGGTATCGCCGCACCCGTTCCCGGAGCGGTAACGGGCCTTCGCCGGCTGCGCGAGGCGGGCATCGCGGTCATCTTCAACACCAATCGTTCGGCCGACACGGCGGCCGGGACCGCCGCGGCGATCGAGGCGGCCGGGGCGGGTCCTGCAGTGCATCGGGAAAACCTCTTCCTGATGGGCGACGACGACATGGGCGGCCGCAAGGACGGGCGACGTGCGACGATTGCCGACAGATATTGCGTCGTCGCGCTGGCGGGAGACAATCTCGGAGACTTTGCCGATGTCTTCAACGATGGCGCTCTCGGGGTGCAGCAGCGCCGCGCGCTGGCTGCGCGCGGCGAGTACGCCCAATTGTGGGGCAACGGCTGGTTCGTCGTTCCGAACTCGGCCTATGGCGCCTGGCAGAAGGGGACCGTCGACGAGGTCTTTCCGCCCGAGGCTCGTTGGCGGCCCGCGCCGGGCGACGCCCCCGAAACGATGAATGAAAGCGAGTAGAATGAGCGATACGGCAGAAAAGACCGGCTGGGACCGCAACCAGATGGCGGCACGCGCCGCGCAGGAACTCGAAGACGGCTATTACGTCAACCTCGGCATCGGCATCCCGACGCTGGTCGCCAATCACATCCCCGAAGGCATGCAGGTGACGCTACAAAGCGAGAACGGCATGCTCGGCATCGGCCCCTTTCCGTTTGCCGGCGAGGAGGATGCCGATTTGATCAATGCCGGCAAGCAGACCATCAGCGAACTGCCGCATTCGGCCTATTTCGACAGCGCGCAGAGTTTCGCGATGATCCGCGGCGGCCATATCGACCTGACCGTGCTCGGGGCGATGGAAGTGGCCGAGAACGGCGACATCGCCAACTGGATGATCCCGGGCAAGATGATCAAGGGCATGGGCGGGGCGATGGATCTCGTCGCAGGCGTCAAGAAGATCATCGTGGTGATGGACCATACCGCCAAGGACGGCAGCCCCAAGTTCATCCCGAGCTGTACCCTGCCGCTGACCGGACGCAACGTGGTGGACATGATCGTGACCAATCTGGCGGTTTTTCGCCGGCCCGACCACGCCAGCCCGTTCGCGCTGGTCGAACTCGCGCCCGGCGTCACTGCCGAGGAAGTCGCTGCCAAGACCGCGGCGCATTACATCGGCTGACTTGCGCGTTGGCGCGGGGGCAATAGGGTGGTCTGCATGAGGAGATACCCATGGCAATGAACCGCGTGTGCGAACTGACCGGAGCGGAATTTCCGCTGTTCGCCTTCAGTCACTGCCGTGACGTCGTCGCCGCGGTCAGCAAGGCGGGCGGCTTCGGGGTGCTGGGGGCGACGCGGTTCACCCCCGACCAGCTCGAGGAAGAGCTCGCCTGGATCGACGCGCATGTCGATGGCGCACCGTATGGGGTCGATGTCCTGGTTCCCGAAGTGGTCGATCCGCGCGTGCGCGAATTGGCCGACAACGAAAGCCGGGCGGCTGCGATCGACCCGTCCTATCAGCGGTTCGCCAATACCGTTCTGGGCGGCTATGGCATCGCTCCCGAGGAGCGGATGCCGATCCTGCGCGAGCGCATGGGCATCACCCCCGAAAACGGACTCGCGCTGATGGAAGTCGCCTTTCGTCACCCGATCCGCCTGATCGCGAATGCGCTGGGAATCGCGCCCGCAGCGATGATCGCCGAGGGCAAGAGCCGCGGGGTGGCCGTCGCGGCGTTGGTCGGGGCCAAGGAACACGCGCTGCGGCAGGCGGCGGCGGGGGTCGACATCATCGTCGCTCAGGGCACCGAGGCCGGCGGGCACTGCGGGGAAGTGTCCACGCTGGTGCTGATCCCCGAAGTGGTCCGCGCGCTTGCCCGAGCCGGGCACGATCTGCCCGTGCTCGCTGCCGGCGGGATCATGACCGGTGGGCAGATGGCGGGAATGATGGCCGCGGGCGCGCAGGGCGCGTGGACCGGCTCGATCTGGCTCGCCACTCCCGAAGCCGAGACGAGTGAAGCCTTCCGCGACAAGATGGTCGCCGCGCGCAGCCGCGATACGGTCCGTTCGCGGAGCCGGACCGGCAAGCCTGCGCGCCAATTGCGCACGGCCTGGCACGACGCCTGGGACGGCGACGAGGGCCCGGGACCATTGCCGATGCCCCTGATGGGCATGGTCTCCGAGCCCGCCTTCGCGCGGATCGAGCGCGAAGCCGCGGCGGGCAATGCCGCTGCGCGCGACCTTGTCAGCTATTTCGTCGGCCAGGGGGTCGGCCTCGTCGAACAGGTCCGCTCGAGCCGCCAGGTGGTACAGGATTTCCGCGAGGAATTTCTCGACGCGGTCGGCAATCTCGGCGCCTGTGTCGCCGCCGACTGACTTGACCGCACCGCGCGGGAACAGCAGGAACTTACCGATGTGGCTTGACCGACCCCGCAATCCGAAGGCCCCGCTCGCGGGGCTCAAGGTCCTCGAGCTTGCGCGCGTGCTGGCGGGGCCCTGGGCCGGTCAGATCCTCGCCGATCTCGGCGCCGACGTCGTCAAGGTCGAAAGCCCCGACGGCGACGGCACACGGAAATGGGGCCCGCCGTGGATAGAGCGTGACAATGGCGACCGTGAGGCAGCCTATTACCACGCCGCCAATCGCGGCAAGCGATCGGTGGTGGCCGATTTCAAGGATGCCGACGATCTCGCACGGGTCAAGGATCTCGCCGGCGACGCCGACGTCCTGATCGAGAACTTCAAGACCGGCACGCTCGAAAAGTTCGGGCTCGACCACGCTTCGCTGGCCGAAGCCAATCCCGGCCTGGTCTATTGTTCGATTACCGGCTTCGGCCAGACCGGCCCGCGCGCGCATGAGGCCGGTTACGATTTCGTCATCCAGGCGATGAGCGGTTTCATGGCGCTGACGGGGGAGCCCCTGGGCCAGCCGATGAAGATGGGCATTTCGATCTCCGATCTCACCTGCGGGCTCTATGCGGTGATCGGGATCCAGGCCGCGCTGGCAATGCGCGAGCGGACGGGGCGCGGCCAGCACGTCGACATGGCCTTGCTGGACTGTTCGGTCGGGCTGCTCGCGAGCCAGGCAATGCAATACCTCACCACCGGCGCCAACCCGCCGCGGATGGGCAACGAGCACGCCCAGGTCAGCGCCTATGGCGTCTTTCCCGTGAGCGACGGCGAAGTGGTGCTCGCCCCGGCGAACGACGGGCTGTTCCGCCGCCTGCTGACGCTGCTCGGGCGCGACGATCTGCTGGCGGAAGAACGCTTCGCATCCAACGAGGGACGGCTTGCCGGGCGCGAGGAGCTCGATGCGATCATCGGCGCCGAAACCGTCAAATGGAGCGGCGACGAATTGCTCGCGGAATGCGCTGCCGCCGGCATACCCGCCGGCCCGATCAATGCGATCGACGCTGTCTTTGCCGATCCGCAGGTGCGCGCCCGCGAAATGCGCATCGACATCGAGGGCATACCCGGGGTGCGCAGCCCGCTGCGCTTTTCCGAGGCCGAGCTCGCGCTTGATCGCCCCTCGCCGCGCAAGGGGCAGGACCAGGCAGGCTAGGCCAGCGCTGCCTTCAGTTCATCGACCAGATCGGTGCGCTCCCAGGGGAAGCACGCGCCCTCCGCCTTGCGCCCGAAATGGCCGTAGGCGGCGGTCTGCCGATAAATCGGCTTGTTGAGCCCCAAGTGCATGCGAATCCCGCGCGGGGTCAGGCCGCCGAGGCGAGCGATGCCGCGGATGGCATTCTCGAGGGCTTCGTCGCTCACCCCCGGGGCCGCGGTGCCATGTGTGTCGACATAGAGCGACAGCGGCTTCGACACGCCGATCGCATAGGAAAGCTGGATCGTGCAGCGCGCAGCGAGGCCGGCGGCGACGATATTCTTGGCGAGATAGCGCGTCACATAAGCGGCCGAGCGATCGACCTTGGTCGGATCCTTGCCGCTGAAGGCACCGCCGCCATGGGGCGCCGCGCCGCCATAGGTATCGACGATGATCTTGCGGCCGGTCAGGCCGGCGTCGCCATCGGGGCCGCCGATCTCGAACGCTCCGGTCGGATTGATGTGCCATTCGGTGGCTTCGCTGATCCAGCCCGCCGGCAGGATTTCGCCGACGATCCGCTTAACATAGGCCTTGAGTTCGGCTTCCTTTTCACCCTCGTGATAGCCCTTGCCGTGCTGGGTCGACACGACCACCGCGGTGCAGGCGACCGGCTTGCCGTTCTCGTAGCGGAGCGTCAGCTGGCTTTTGGCATCGGGTTCGAGGAACGGCGCGGCACCGCTCTTGCGGTCGGCGGCGAGCCGCTGGAGGATCTTGTGGCTGTAATCGAGCGGGGCGGGCATGAGATCGGGCGTTTCGTCGCAGGCGAAGCCGAACATGATGCCCTGATCGCCTGCGCCCTCGTCCTTGTTGCCTTGCGCATCGACGCCCTGCGCAATCTCGCTCGACTGTCCGTGCAGATGGTTCTCGAAGGTCAGCGACTGCCAGTGAAAGCCATCCTGCTCGTAACCGATCTCGCGCACCGTGCGGCGGACCGCCTTTTCGATCTCTTCCTTGGCACCGGGCGCCCAGCCACCGTTTTCGGCCCAGTCCGGATTGCGGGCGTCGTACATGGGGGCGCAGCGGATTTCGCCCGACAGGATCACCCGCTGGGTCGTCGTCATGGTCTCGCAGGCGATGCGCGATTCGGGGTCTTTCGACAGCATGAGATCGACGATGGCGTCGGAGATCTGGTCGGAGACCTTGTCGGGGTGGCCCTCCGAGACGCTTTCGGAAGTGAAGAGATAGTTCGTGCGCATCGAATTCCCGATATAAAGAAATCTTTATGTCCGTCGCCCCTACCGCGTCGAGCGGCGGCTTGCAACCAGCGAACAGGCGATCAGGGCGAGCGACCAGGCGAGCGTCAGCCAGTGCCCCAGCCGGGCGAACCAGGTGGCCGGCCGCGCAGGCGGGACGAAGCCGTCGATACGCCCCTCGACGTGGCGCCCGATATGTTCGCGGACGACCCCGCGGGCATCGACGACGGCGCTGATCCCGGTGGTCGTGGACCGGAGCACGGCCAAACCTTCTTCGGCTGCGCGCATACGCGCCTGGGCGAGATGCTGGGGCGGGCCCCAGGCGCCGAACCAGCCGTCGTTCGAGGGGTTGAAGATGTAATCGGGCCGGTCGGCGCGATCGACCACCTCGCCGGAGAATACGATCTCATAGCAAATCTGCATTCCGGCACGACCGAATTCGCCCAGGTCGCGCGTCTGCGGCCCCGGCCCGGGGATGAAGTCGATGCTGCCCGAAACGAGCCGGTTGAGCCCGAGCGGTTCGAGCACGGCGCGCATCGGCAGATATTCGCCATAGGGCACCAGATGCGCCTTGGCGTAACGTTCGCCGAGCACGCCCGCCGGGTCGATCGGGGCGATCGCATTATAGGCACCGACCGCGCGTTCGCGGCCGTTCTCCTCGGCGATCTCGAGATCGACCAGCCCGGTCAGCAGGAGGCTGTTCGGGCCGATCGCCCGGCCGATCCGGGCACGGGCGAAACCCGGGTCCCCGCCGGCGGTCATCCGGTCGTAATAGCGTTGCGGATATCCCGCGCGCAGATAGTCGGGAACGCCGCTCTCGGGCCACAGGACGAGGCGGCGGGGCAACGCGCGCCGCGGCGTGCTGAGCCGCGCGATGGTCTGGAACTGGTCCTCGAACTTGCCCGCGTCGTCGATCTCCTCCTGCTTGAGATTGGGCTGGACCAGCGTGAAAGCCAACTGCCCCTGGCGCGGCGCCCCGGCCGGCCAGTACATCGCCGCCACCGTCGCGGCGCAGGCGAGCGCGAGGACGATCCAGCGCCGCGTCGCCGCCAGCCAGATCAGCCCCACGGCGAGGATCGCGGCAAGACCCGACAGCGCGTATGTCCCCGTGTACGGAAGGACGGCGGCCAGCCCCGCCCGGTCCCACGGGCCGACCAGCATCATCGACAACGGTCCCCAGCTGTAGCCGGTAAAGACCCAGCTGCGGAACCATTCGGCGGCGATCCAGCAGCCTCCGAAAGCCGGAGCGAAGGCGGCCAGCCCGGCGCGGGGCGCCAGCAGGCGCGCGGCGCAGCTCGCCAGCGCCGGCCAGACAGCGAGGTAGAGCGCCAGCAAGGGCACCGCCGCCCAGCCGAGCACCGCGGGCATTTCCGCCTGATAGGTGAAGGCCGTCGCGATCCAATTGTCGGTCACGGTGAAATGCGCGACGCCGAACAGCCAGCCGTAGAGCAGAGCGCGCCGCCAGTCGGGCGCTTGCCACACGATCCAGGCGAAGACGCCCATCGCGGCAAGGCCCAGCGGCCACAGGTGCCAGGGCTGGAAACCCAATGCCGAAAGCGCGCCGAGAATCAGCGCGAAGAGCTTGGGGTGCTGGCGGGCCGAGCCGGTGATCGCGTCCATCCGACGGCCCTTACCGTCCGGCTTCGAACGATCAAGCGCGATCAAGCGCGATCAGCCGACCGCGCTCATTTCGCTGTCGTCGTCCTGCTTGCGCCGGCGGCGGCGCGGCGCCGGCTTGGCCTGGCTGCGGGCATCATCGGCGGAATCGCCGGCCCCGATCGACGGCGGCAGAACCGCCGCATCGATCTCGCCTTCGGTCCCGGGCGTGCCTTCCAAGGCCTTCTTCGGCTTGCGCGGAGCGCGGCGCTTCTTGGGCTCGCCCTCTTCGTCGCGGCGGGTGAAGGGATTGTCCGAATTGTCGAAACCGGCCCCCTCGCCATCGCCATCGTCCTCGCGCGAGCGGCTGCGGCGGTTGTCGTCGTGGTCGCGGTCGTCGCGGCGGCCGCGCGGAGCACGGCTGCCGGTCCGGCGGCGATCGTCGCCGTCCTCGTCCTCGTCCTCGCCGGAGCTGGCGTCGCGGTCGTCGGACCGTTTGCCCTTGACTTCGTCCTGGCGCGCCTTGTTGTCGGCGATCACGCGGAAATAATGATCGGCGAACTGCAGATAATATTCCGCCTGAACGCGGTCGCCGTTGTGCTGGGCGTCCTGCGCCAGCTTCTTGAATTTGTCGAGCAGCTGCGGGGCATTGCCGCGCGCCCTGCTGTCGATGCGGTTGGCCTGGTTGCCACCACCCTGGTTGCGATTGTTCCCGCGTCCGCGACGACGGTTGTTGCGATTGTTGTTCAAGGGCTAATCGTCCTCATTCATGGCGCGGCGCGAACCCCCGGTTCGCCTCTGGCCGCGTGACCCCTTGGGCGGCTGCGATCATCGCAATCCGCCTGCTCCCGTTTGTGCATGGTATGCGGGGCGGCAAGCCTCGCACCGGAACTGCAATGTCGGAGCTGAAACCCACGGGACGACGCGTGTCGCACACCGTTGGCTTGGAATCAGAGGTAGTGGCTCGGAATGGCTTTGCCAAGCCCTAAGTGAGGATTAAAGCGCGCGGACGGTCGGCGAGGTCGCGCCGCATGGCCACGGCGAAGCCTTCGGCACGGGCAATTCGTTCGACCTCGCGCTGCTGGGTCGAACCGATCTCGATCACCGCCGCACCGCCTTGCCGCAGCAGACCGCGCAGTTGCGGGACGACGATCCGGTAATCGGCGAGACCGTCGGGCCCGGCGAACAGCGCCGCCGCCGGTTCGTAGTCGCGCACCCCGCGATCGAGCCGTGCATCGCGTTCGACATAGGGCGGATTGCACAGCACCAGATCGAAGCGACCGAGGTCCCGCGCCCAATCGGCGGCGCACCAGTCGCGCTCAATCACGCGCGCACGGTCGGCCATCGCCAGCGCGGCGGCATTGGCGTCGGCCACCGCCGCGGCGGCCGCGCTGGCATCGATCCCCACGCCCTGGGCATCGGGCCACAGCGACAGCGCCGCGAGCAGCAAGGCGCCGGTCCCGGTGCCCATGTCGAGGATCCGCCCCGGCGCCCGGCTGGCGAACAATTCGCGCGCGGCTTCGATCAGCGTCTCGCTGTCGCCGCGCGGTATCAGCGTGGCGCGGCTGACCGCCAGATCGAGGCCGTAGAATTCCTGCCGCCCGACGATATGGGCGACCGGCTCGCCGGCGGCGCGGCGTTCGACCAGCGGCGCGAAGCCCGGGGGGGCCGGATCGCGCTGGCGACCGAGCAGCATTTCCGAACGCGTCGCCCCCAGCGCCTGCGCCATCAGCAATTCGGCATCGAGCCGCGCGGTATCGCTGGTCGCGGCAAGCCGGGAGGCGGCTGCGCGGATCGCTTCGGCGACCGTCATGCGCGCCGCGCCTCGCGGCCGGCACATTGCGAGCGGACCGCGAACCGCCGCCGCGCCGGCGGCTCAGCGCGCATGCGAAGGGGCATCGGTGCCAGCCCTCACTCGTTCAGCGCGGCCAGCCGCTTGGCCTCGTCCTCGGCGATGAGCGCGCCGATCAGCTCGCCCAGCCCGGTCCCGGCGATGATCTCGGGCAGCTTGTGCAGCGTCAGCCCGATCCGGTGATCGGTCACGCGGCCCTGCGGGAAATTATAGGTGCGGATCCGTTCGGAACGATCACCCGAGCCGACCATCGCCTTGCGCGCCGCGGCCTCCTCGCCCTGCGCCTCGTCGCGCATCTTCTCGTAGAGCCGGGCGCGCAGCACCTGCATCGCCTTGGCGCGGTTCTTGTGCTGGCTGCGCTCGTCCTGCTGGGTGACGACGATGCCGCTGGGAAGATGGGTGATGCGCACCGCGCTATCGGTCGTGTTGACGTGCTGCCCGCCCGCCCCGCTGGCGCGATAGATGTCGATCTTGAGGTCTTTGTCCTCGATCGCCACGTCGACCTCGTCGGGCTCGGGCAGCACCGCGACGGTCGCTGCCGAAGTGTGGATCCGCCCGCCGCTTTCGGTCTCGGGGACGCGCTGGACGCGGTGGACGCCGCTTTCGAACTTGAGCTTGGCGAACACCCCCGTGCCGGTGACGTTGGCGACGATTTCCTTGAACCCGCCGACCTCGCTGGCGTTCATGCTCACCGGTTCGACCTTCCAGCCCTGTTCGGCCGCATAGCGTTCGTACATGCGGTAGAGATCGCCCGCGAACAGCGCCGCCTCGTCGCCGCCGGTGCCGGCGCGGATCTCGAGCATCGCGGGCTTGCTGTCGGCCGAATCGCGCGGGAGCACGGCGAGCGCCAGCTCGCGCTCGGCCTGCGGCAGGCGCTGGCGCAATTCGGCGAGCTCCTCGTCGGCGAGCGCCTTCATCTCGGGATCGTCGGTCAGCGCCGAAAGCTCGGCGATCTCGGCGCGGATTTCCTTCACTTCGCGCGCCACCCTGGCGACCGGCTCGAGTTCGGCATAGTCGCGGCTGGCGCGGACGAAGGCCTCGCCCTCGAGCGTTCCCGACGCCATCCGCGCCTCGAGCTCGGCGAAGCGATGCGTGATCTGGTCGAGCCGTTCGGCGGGTATCCTCATCGCGCAGGCTCCCGCTCCGCCGGGCGAAAGTTACACCAAGTTGACACCAAGTCGATACATGAAGCCTTCGTGGAACAAGGGGATTCTTTTTCGGTGCGATGGTCGGGCGCGAGGCGGTCGAGGCAGATCGTCATGGAGATCGTCATGGGGCGATCGAATAGGCGCAATCGGGGGCTGTAGGAAAGGCGTTTCGTCGGGCCGTTCCACGCGCGCAGACGAGCGGGGAAGCGAGCTGGCCGACCTCGCCGCGGCGTGCGGCCGCCAGCAATCCCCCTGGCGCAGCCGCTGCCGCACAGGCCCGCCGCCCCGCGATCATTTCGCGGGCGACAGGCGGCGATTGTTCAGCACGGCGCGGATCCTCGCATCGTCGCCTTCGCCCGAGATGCCGTGATAGCCGCGCTCGTCGACCCGCAGAATGTGCTGCGGGTGCTGCTTCACCGCCTTGTCGTAGCGCTTCTTCGGCGAGCCGGTGGCCATGATATCCGCGCTCACCCCGCCCGCACGAAGGTCCGCCAGCAGCGCGATCGCCGCGGCCATTCCGGCATCGTTCTCGACCAGCACCATCGCTTCGAGCGGATCCGGGTTTCTCTCGCCCACCAGCATCGCCAGCCGCTCGATCCCCGCGGCCCAGCCGACCGCGGGCGTGGGCGCGCCGCCGAGGCTCTCCATCAGCCCGTCGTATCGTCCGCCGCCGAGGACGGTGCTCTGGCTGCCGAGCCGGCCAGCCGCTTCGCTGCCCTCGTCGGGAATGAACTCGAAGGCGGTGTGGCGGTAATAGTCGAGTCCGCGCACGAGGCTTTCGGCGCGGGTCCATCGCACCCCGGCGGCGTCGAGCCCGCTGGTGACCGCATCGAAGAAGGCCCGTGCCTCGTCCGACAGGAACCGGTCGATCTTCGGCGCATCGGCGACGAAGCGCTGGTCGCGGCGATCCTTGCTGTCGAGGATCCGCAGCGGGTTCTTCTCGAGCCGTTCCTGCGAATCCTCGCTCAGCTCGTCCTTCACGGCCAGGAAATGCTCGATCAGCGCGGCGCGCCAGGCTTCGCGGCTGTCGCCATCGCCGAGCGTGTTGAGATGCAGCGTCACGTCCGCAATGCCGAGTTCCCCGAGCAACTGGTCGGCCATGACGAGCAGTTCGACATCGGCCTGCGGCTCGGCCGCGCCGAGGATTTCCGCATCGAGCTGGTGGAACTGGCGATAGCGCCCCTTCTGCGGCCTTTCGTAGCGGAACAGCGGCCCGTGCGTCGCGAGCTTGAGCGGCGCGTGCTGCTGCCAGCCATTGGTCAGAAACGCGCGGGCGATTCCGGCGGTGAATTCGGGCCGCAGCGTCAGGCTCTCGCCGCCCCGATCGTCGAAGGAATACATCTCCTTCGAAACGATGTCCGTGGTTTCGCCGATCGAGCGGGCGAAGACCTCGGTTTTCTCGAATACCGGCATCTCGGCACGCCGGAAGCGGTAGAGCTTGCGTATGCGCTCGAAGGTCTCGACGACGAAAGCGAAAGCCTCGGCATCGGCGCCGAAGATGTCCTGCGTCCCGCGGATCGCCTGGGGTGTGGTCTTGCTCATGTCGAGCGGGCGCTTAGCGCGTTCGGTGGATGCGGGAAAGCCGCTCGTCGAGCCGCAACTTGCCCTGATCGGTCAAACCAAGCATGGCCCGCGCATGATTATCCGCTCCGCGCCCGTCGCTCTCGCCGCCGCTCTCCTGCTCGCATCCCCCGCCCACGCCCGTCCCGAGGGCAATTCCGCACCGCTCGCACCGCAATTGTCCGACAACACCCCGCTGCCGCAGGACAGCGCTTGGCCGGGCGGCACGATCGCGCTCGCCATCGATGCGACCGACACGCGCCGGGGCGTCTATCGGGTGACCGAAACGATCCCCGTCACGCCCGGCACGCGCGAACTGGTGCTGCTGTTCCCCGAATGGCTGCCCGGCAATCATGCGGCGCGCGGGCCGATCAACCTGCTGTCGAACATCCGATTCACCGCGAATGGAGAAACGCTCGAATGGCACCGCGACCCGCTCGACGTCTATCGCTTCCGCATCGCCGTGCCCGAAGGCGCGCGCGCGGTGACCGCGCAATTCCTCCACACGTCGCCGATCACCGGGAGCGAGGGCCGCGTCACCATGACGCAGGAAATGCTCAACCTGCAATGGGAGAAGATGAGCCTCTATCCCGAAGGCCATTACACCCGCCGGATCGCGATCGCCCCGACCGTCACGGTGCCGCAGGGCTGGCGCGTGTTCACCGCGCTCGACGGCCAGCGGCGCGAGGGCGACAGTGTCGCCTGGGGCGAGGTGGATTACGAAACGCTGGTCGATTCGCCGATCTTCGCGGGCAAATATGCGCAGCAATGGTCGCTCGACGAAGCGGTCAGGCTGGATGCGATCGCCGATGATCCGAAGCAGCTCGAGCTCGCGCCCGAGAACCTTGCCCGGTTCGAGCGGCTGATCGACGAGGCCGATGCGCTGTTCGGTGCGCGCCACTTCGACCATTACGACATCCTCCTCGCGATGACCGAGCGGATGGGCGGGATCGGTCTCGAGCATCATCGCTCGGCCGAGAACCAGTACGAGCCCGACGCGCTGGTGAAATGGGACGAGATGGACTGGGACCACAACGTCGTCAGCCACGAACTGGTGCACAGCTGGAACGGCAAGTTCCGCCGGCCCGAGGGGCTGTGGACGCCCGACTACCGCACCCCGATGCAGGACGATCTGCTGTGGGTCTACGAAGGCCAGACGCAGTTCTGGGGGTGGGTCCTGGCCGCGCGTTCGGGGCTGCAGCAGAAGGAGACCATCCTCGGCACGATCGCCAATGCGGTGGCCAATTATGCCGAAGGGCAGCCGGGCCGCGCGTGGCGCGCGGTGCAGGACACGACCTATGATCCGATCGTCAATTCGCGCCGTCCGCTGCCCTATTCCTCGCTCCAGCGCAGCGAGGACTATTACGTCGAAGGCGCGCTGACCTGGCTCGAGGCCGACCAGATCATCCGTGCAGGCACCGGCGGCCGCAAGGGTCTCGACGATTTCGCCAGCGCCTTCTTCGGCAAGACCGACGGCGACTGGGGCGAACTGACCTATGATTTCGACGAGGTCGTCGCGACGTTGAACCAGGTCTTTCCCTACGACTGGGCGGATTTCCTCGACACCAGGCTGCGCCGGCCCGGCCAGCCTGCGCCGGTCAGGGGGCTGGAGATGGCGGGTTACCGGCTGGTGTGGAAGGACACGCCCAACCCCTATGCCGAAGGTCGCATGACGGGGGGCGAATACCTCGACCTGTTCAACTCGCTCGGCATCAATCTCGACAAGGACGGAACGGTCAGCGCGACGCTGTGGGACGGGCCGGCCTTCGCTGCCGGCGTGGTCAACGGCGCGCAGGTGGTGGCGGTCGACGGCACCGCCTATTCCGAAGACACCATCCGCGAAGCCATCACCGCGGCGAAGGACGGCGGCGAGCCGATCCGACTGCTGGTCAAGCGTGGCGACCGTTACGACAGCGTGGCGATCGATTACCACGGCGGGCTGCGCTATCCGTGGATCGAGCCCATCGGAAAGGGACGGCAGGGGCTCGACCGGCTGCTGGCGGCGCGCACGAAATAGCGCCGGGGCGGGTTGCGGCCCGGTCGGGGGCGCTTTAAGGGCGCGCCCCAAGACGTCTTTCTGGGGAGAGGGGCCGACCGCAACGAGAGAAACCAGCGCATGCGCATCGACATGATTCCCGTGGGCGACAACCCGCCCGAAAGCCTCAACGTCATCATCGAAGTGCCGACCGGCGGCGAACCGGTGAAATACGAGTTCGACAAGGATTCGGGGGCGCTGTTCGTCGATCGCATCCTCCACACGCCGATGCGCTATCCGGCGAATTACGGCTTCGTGCCGCATACGCTGTCGCCCGACGGCGACCCGCTCGATGCGCTGGTGATCGCCCGTTCGCCCTTCATCCCCGGCTGCGTCGTGCGCGCCCGCCCGATCGGCGTGCTCAACCTCGAGGACGAACACGGCGGCGACGAAAAGCTCATCTGCGTGCCCGTCGACACCACCTTCCCCTATTATTCGGATGTCGGCGAGACCAAGGACCTGCCCTCGATCATCTTCCAGCAGATCGAGCACTTCTTCACCCATTACAAGGATCTCGAGGCCGAGAAATGGGTCCGGGTCGGCGCCTGGGGCGATGCCGCGGCAGCGCGTCAGATCGTGGTCGAGGCGATCGAGCGCTACGGCGCCGCCCGATAGCTCACTCGACCGGGCGCGAGCGGTCGAGCAGATCCTCCTCCTGTCCGCTTCCGATCTGCCGGCGTTCCGCCTCGACCATTTCGCCGATCTCGTCGGTCGGCGCGACGTCCTCGGTTGCCGGTTCGGGTGCGGGTGCGGCTGACGTGGTCGCTCTGGTCGGCGGCGCGCGCGGGGCAGCGGGCGCGGCTTCTCGCCCCGCGACGTTCTCGAACGGCAGCGGCCCGGTGCGCTGGTCGAAGCGCAGTCGGTAGATCGGCTCGGGCAGCGCGAAGCCGCCCTCCTCGAGCGCTCGCTTGACCGCCGCGATCGCCCGGGTACGCGCCTTCCACCAATCGGCTTCGCGCTGGTCGATCCAGCCGAGGAAGCGGAGCACGACGTTCGAATTGCCGACCTCGACGATCTGGGCCTCGGGCGGCGGGTCGGCGAGGACGAAGGCCTGCGCCGCCAGCACCTGCCGGCCGAGCGCGCGGGCCGCATCCGAATCGTCGTCGGCATCGATGCCGAGTTCGAAATCGAACCGCCGCTGCGGATTGCGGGTGTAGTTGAGGATCACGGCCTTGAAGACCTGCCCGTTGGGAATGCGCAGATGGTTGCCGTCGAGCGTCATCAGCACCGTCGCGCGGCTGGTCAGCCGGATGACGCGCCCTTCGCGATCGTCGATCACCACGTGATCGTTGGCGCGGAACGGCTGGCGCAGGCTGAGCATCAGCGAGGCGACGTAGTTCTCCACCGTGTCGCGCATCGCGAAGCCGAGCGCGATCCCCACGACCCCGGCGCCGCCGAGCACCGCCCCGAGCAGCGCGGTGGCGCCGAGCATGTCGAGCGCGATCACCAGGCCGAGCACCACGAAGACGAAGCGGATCGCGCTGGCGATCAGATCGGCGAGGAAGGAATTGGGCGCGATCCGGCGCCACAGCCCCCCGAGCCCGGCGATCGCATAGCCGAGCAGGGCGATCGCCAGCCACACTGCCAGCGCCGCCCCGATCAGCGGCAGCGTCCGCACCAGCGCCTGCCAGCGGTCGGCCAGACCGGTGATCCCCGCGCTGTTCGCCGACAGCGAAAGATCGCGCTCGAGACCGTTTTCGACCGTGACCACGCCGGCCACGCGCGAGACGATCGCCTCGGCGCGGGCGATGTCTTCCTGCCGCGGCACGGTACCCGACAGCGAGACCACGCCCTCGCGGACCGACACCGCGACCGCGGCGAAGGCGGGCAGTTCGGCGAAGATGCCCCGGATACGTTCGGCGATCCGGTCGTCGGCGCCGGCTTCCTGCGTCGCCTCGATCGGCTGCGCCGAGGTCGGGGTCGCCGCGGGCATGGGGGCGGGGGCCTCGATCTGCGCCGCCAGCGGCGGAGCCCCCGCCAGCGCCCAGAGCAGCGCCCCGAACATGGCCCGGCATGGCCCGATCAGCAACCGGGACGGCGCCCTGGCCGGGGGCCGGAGCGAGGCCGGCAGCGGCCGTGCCGGCGTCATTGGCCCGCCACCGACATCCCGTCGATGCGAAAGCTGGGGACGTCGATCCCCCGGACCAGCTCGAGATCGTCGGCGGGCACCAGCGCCGCGAACATCTCGGGCAGCGTGCCGGCGATGGTGATCTCGGCCACGGGTTCGGCGAGCTCGCCCTTGCGGATGCGCAAGCCGCTCGCGCCGCGGCTGTAATCGCCCGTGACCAGATTGACCCCCTGGCCGAACAAATCGGTGACGAACAGGCCGTCCTCGATGTCGGCGATCAGTTCGGCGAAGCTCGCGCCGCCCGGCAGCAGCACGACGTTGCTCGGCGCGACGCCCGGCGAACCGCCGCTGCCGCGCGCCGCATGTCCGGTCAGCGGCAGGTCGAGCTGCGCGGCGGAGGCGACATTGGTCAGCCACCCGGCGAGCCGCCCGTCCTCGACCAGTGCGCGGCGCTCGCACGCCACCCCCTCGCCATCGTAGAGGCGCGAACGCAGGCCGCGCCGGCGCAATGGCTCTTCGACGATCTGCACCGCGGAATCGAACAACTGCTCGTCCTCGCGGCCCAGCAGAAAGCTCGCCTTGCGGGCGATCGAGGGTGCCGCCATCGCGCCCAGCAGATGGCCGATCACGCCGCCGCCGACGCGCGGGTCGAACACCACCGGCATCCGCCGCGAGCCGATCGAGCCCGGCCCGAGCTTGCGCACGGCGCGTTCGCCGGCTTCGCGTCCGATCGCCGCAGGGTCGGGCAGGTCGGCGCGATGACGCTGCGTGCGGGAGGCGTAGTCGGTCTGCTTGCCGCCCCCCTCGCCCGCGACGACGCTGGCGGAGATCGTATGCGATCCCCCGGCAAGTCCGCGGGCGAAGCCGTTCGACGTGACCAGCGCGAAGACCGAACGCGCATAGGATGCGCTCCCGCCGTTGGAATTGGTCACCCCGGCGACCGCGCGCGCCGCATCCTCGGCCGCCAGCGCCGCCGCGCGCAGATCCTCGGGCGCAGGCTCGCTGCCGTCGATCAGGTCGAGATCGGGGGCGACCCCGTCGAACAGCTGCTCGGCCGGGGCCAGGCCGGCGAAGCGGTCCTCGGGGGCGAGACGGGCCATCTCGACCGCGCGTTCGGCCAGCAGGCCGAGGCTCTCGGGAGCGAAATCGCTGGTGTGGATCGAGGCCGAGCGGCGGCCGACGAAGACCCTCAGGCCGATCTCCTCGCTCTCCGAACGCTCGACCTCCTCGAGCGCACCGAGCCGAACACCGACGCCTTCGGAGGAAGAGCCGCGCGCGGCGGCATCGGCGGCATCGGCGCCCTTCTTGCGGGCAAGTTCGACGAGGTCGTGGCACCGGGCGATCGCGGCATCGGCGCCGATCATGGTTCGATCCGTGTGGGCGTAATCATCCGCGCGGGTTAGGCGCGGCGGGGTTTTCTGGCAACCGCGCGCCCCGCCTAGCCGAAGATGATGCTGAAGAAAGCGGTCAGCGCAAAGGGCAATCCGATCGCCAGCGCCCACAGCATTGCCTGATCGCGGCGGAATGCGGGTTTCAGCGTGGCATCGGAGGCCGCTTCGTCGGGCAGGTCCATCCACCGCCGCTCGAACCAGCGACACGCGGGGATGATCCCGCCGACCAGGACCACCAGCGCCAGATAGGGAAAGATCGTCGACGAACCCTGCTTCATCGCGTGGACGGTGACGAATATCTGCAGCCCGGTATAGACCAGCAGCGCAAGCGCGACATTGTCGCTCATCGCCCTGCGCCAATCGCGTCGTCTCCCGGCCCGGTGCCCGACCACATGATCGGCGGGAAACTCGGTTTCCTTCAGCGCCTTGGACATCACATTCGCTCCCCAATTCCCCCGACCGAGTTGGATTGTTTCAAAATTGCCGGTGCTTGGCAAGGGCGGCCGATCCCTGCCCCCCTCCCCTTCTGCGGCGGCACAGGCAGGAAACCTGCCAGCCCGGGGGACAAAGGCCGGGAAGCGGGGGTTTCCCCGCGGTGAGGGCGTGCTATGTCGCGCGCCATGGCCGATATCGGAATGAGCCCGGAAAACGACGCGGTCCACGACGCCGCCCCACCGATCCCACAGGGCGGGCTCGAGGTGGTCTCGATCGCCAAGAGCTACGACAAGCGTGCGGTCCTCAGCGATATTTCGCTGACCGTGGGCAAGGGCGAGGTGCTCGGCCTGCTCGGTCCGAACGGCGCGGGCAAGACCACCTGTTTCTATTCGATCATGGGTCTTGTGCGCCCCGATGCCGGCCGCATCCTGATGGACGGCGAGGACGTCACCAACCTCCCGATGTACCGGCGGGCGATCCTGGGCCTCGGCTATCTGCCGCAGGAAACCAGCATCTTCCGGGGCATGACGGTCGAACAGAACATCGGCTGCGTGCTCGAGATGGCCGAGCCCGATGCCGCCACCCGCGCGCAGGAACTCGAACGGCTGCTCGAGGAATTCGGTCTCGAACGGCTGCGCGCCAGCCCCGCCATGGCGCTGTCGGGGGGCGAAAGGCGCCGCTGCGAGATCGCCCGGGCGCTCGCGGCCAAGCCTTCGATCATGCTGCTCGACGAGCCCTTCGCCGGGATCGACCCGCTGTCGATCAGCGACATCCGCGAGCTGGTGAGGGATCTGAAGACGCGCGGCATCGGCGTGCTGATCACCGATCACAATGTCCGCGAGACGCTCGAAATCGTCGACCGCGCCTGCATCATCTACGGCGGCCAGGTGCTGTTCGCCGGCACCCCCGAAGCGCTAGTGGCCGACGAAAATGTCAAGCGCCTCTATCTCGGCGAGAATTTCTCGCTGTGACCGGGACCGCTTCGATGACAGGCCCGTCGCCGGGCTGACATTGCTCCATGGCCCTCTCGCCGCGCCTCGACCTTCGCCAATCACAATCGCTGGTGATGACGCCGCAATTGCAGCAGGCGATCAAGCTGCTCGCGTTGTCCAATCTCGAGATCGAAACCTTCCTCGCCGAAGCGGTCGACGCCAATCCGCTGCTCGACATGGGCGAAACGCGCCAGGAAAGCGGTGACGAGGCCCCGGCCGAATCCGCAGAGCACGACAGCGCGCCCGACTTCGACGGCGAAAGCGCGCTCGACGTCGATCCCGGGGCGCTCGATCCCGAAGCGGCACCGGGCGACATCGGCGACTGGGGCCGCGCCGACGCCGGCAGCGGCGGCGAGGAACTGCCCGACCTCGAGAACCGCTCGCACGGCGGCCCCACACTGAGCGAATATCTGGCCGAGCAGATCGGCGCGGTCGCGCATGACAACCGCGAGGCGCTGATCGCATTGCGCATCATCGGCGAGCTCGACGAAGCGGGCTATCTGCACAGCGACCTGCGAACGATCGCCGAAGAACTGGGCGCGCCACTGGCCGAGGTCGAACGCGCCCTGGCGACGGTACAATCGCTCGATCCGACCGGGGTCGGCGCGCGGTCGCTGTCCGAATGCCTCGCGCTGCAGGCGAGGGAGGCGGATCGCTACGACCCGTGCATGGCGCGGCTGATCGACAATCTCGAGCTGGTCGCGGCGGGCGAGTTCGCGCGGCTCAAGCGGATGTGCGAGGTCGACGACGAGGACTTCGCCGAAATGCTCGCCGAATTGCGCAGCTTCGATCCCAAGCCGGGTTGCCGCATCGGCGGCGGGGCCGAGGCGGTGGTGGTGCCCGACGTGCTCGTCACCCCCGCTGCCGGGGGCGGCTGGGACATCCGGCTGAACGAGGCGAGCCTGCCGCGCCTGGTGGTCAACCGCGACTATTACGTCGAACTCAAGGCCGGCGCGCGCGACAAGGCCTCGCTCTCCTGGCTCAACGAACAGCTGGGCGAAGCCGACTGGCTGATCCGCGCGCTCGACCAGCGGCAGAAGACCATTCTCAAGACCGCCGCCGAGGTGGTGAAGCGGCAGGAAGGGTTCTTCCGGCAGGGAGTGACCGCGATGCGTCCGCTCACCCTGCGCGAGGTCGCCGAGCAGATCGAGATGCACGAGAGCACGGTCAGCCGCGTCACCAGCAACAAATATCTGTCCTGTCCGCGAGGGACGTTCGAGCTCAAGTATTTCTTCTCGAGCGGCGTCGCGGCAGCCGATGGCGAGGGCGCCAGCAGCGAAGCGATCAAGGCCCGCATCCGGGCGCTGTGCGATTCCGAAGATCCGAAAAAAGTTCTTTCCGACGAAGCGCTTGCTAGGCTACTCAGGGAAGAAGGCTTCGATCTTGCGCGCCGCACCGTGGCCAAATACCGCGAGGCGATCGGAATCGGATCGAGCGCGCAAAGGCGAAGACGCAAGAAGCTCGCCGCGCTGTGAAATTCGGGTGGAGGTGAGAAAAAAGTTAACGGAATTTACCACGCGTTAACCTTTTCCGTTCAGATCTTGGGTGGTTAAGAAAGGGCGACATTCCTGGCCGGGGAATGCCCGGATGAACACTAGGGACGAGACAGGGGACATCCCATGCGTGTACTGCTGATCGAAGACGAGCCGACGACCGCCAAGGCCATCGAGCTCATGCTCACGACCGAAGGCTTCAACGTCTATTCGACCGACCTCGGCGAGGAAGGCCTCGATCTGGGCAAGCTGTATGATTACGACATCATCCTGCTCGATCTCAACCTGCCCGACATGCACGGCTACGACGTGCTCAAAAAGCTGCGCGTCGCCAAGGTGCAGACGCCGGTCCTGATCCTTTCCGGCATCGCCGAAATGGACAGCAAGATCCGTTCGTTCGGCTTCGGTGCCGACGATTACGTGACCAAGCCGTTCCACCGCGAAGAGCTGGTCGCCCGCATCCATGCGGTGGTGCGCCGTTCGAAGGGCCACAGCCAGTCGATCATCCGCACCGGCAAGCTGGCCGTCAATCTCGACGCCAAGACCGTCGAGGTCGATGGCGCGCGGGTGCATCTGACGGGCAAGGAATATGCGATGCTCGAACTGCTTTCGCTGCGCAAGGGCACCACGCTGACCAAGGAAATGTTCCTCAACCACCTCTATGGCGGGATGGACGAACCCGAACTCAAGATCATCGACGTGTTCATCTGCAAGCTGCGCAAGAAGCTGAGCCACGCCTGCGGCGGCGAGAATTACATCGAGACCGTCTGGGGCCGCGGCTACGTCCTGCGCGACAGCGACGACGAGGCAGAAGCCGCCTGACGAGGCTGGCGCCCGGACAGCGAGCGAGGCCCGGCCCCCTTGGGTTCCGGGCCTCCTGCCATCGGCGCCCGTGCCCGCAGCGGGGTGGTAGGAAATCGCCACGGCGAAGAAGTTTTTCCCCTCTCGCCGCGCGGCCCAAAGCACGGTAATTCCAAGACGACTCAACAGCGAAAGGCGCACCCCCGCAGATGGAGGTGTTCGGTATCGATCTGGGGCCGATCGTCCCCTTCATCCTGATCGGTTTTGCAGCACAAATGGTCGATGGAGCCCTGGGGATGGCCTTCGGGGTGATCACCAACACGCTGATGGTCGGCCTGCTCGGCGTGCCCCCGGCGCTCGCCTCGCAGCGCGTCCACATCGTCGAATGCTTCACCACCGCGACTTCGGCCGTCAGTCACCTGCTGCACGGCAATATCGACAGGCGCCTGTTCTTCCGGCTGCTCGTCCCCGGCATGATCGGCGGCGTCGCCGGCGCCTATCTGCTGACCTCGCTCAACGGCGAGACTATCAAGCCCTTCGTCCTGCTCTATCTCGCCGGCATCGGCTTGTGGCTGCTGGCCCGCGGCCTGCTCTATCCGCCCAAGCTGCACCACGCCAGGCACGTCGCACCGCTCGGCCTGATCGGGGGGTTCCTCGATGCGGCGGGCGGGGGCGGCTGGGGGCCGGTGGTGACGTCGAACCTGCTCGTTCAGGGGGCTGAGCCGCGCAAGGTGGTCGGCACCGTCAATTCGGTCGAATTCTTCCTCACGCTGAGCATATCGGCAGCCTTCGTCTACCACATGGGCATCTCGCATATCGCCGGGCCGACGCTGGGCCTGATCATCGGCGGGATCGTCGCCGCTCCGTTCGGGGCGATGGCGGCCAAGCACTTCAGCCCCAAGCTGATGCTGGTGCTGGTCGGGATCGCGCTCAGCGTGACCAGCGGCTACGGCATCTGGACCGCCTGGCGATAGCGCCGGGCGCGCGCGCTCAGCGGGCAAGCCGGGCGAGGTCGAGACCGCTCGGCTGCTGGAACAGCCGCAGCCCGAATTCGGGCAGGATCGCCAGCATGTGGTCGAAGACATCGGCCTGGATCGTCTCGTATTCGGCCCAGGCGACCGTGTCGGCAAAGCAGTAGATCTCGATCGGCAGTCCCTGCGGCCCCGGCGGCAGCTGGCGCACCAGCAGGGTGAACCCTTCGCCCGCGATTCGCGGGTGGCTGCGGAGATAGGCGATAAGATAGGCCCGCAGCGTGCCGATATTGGTGATCCGCCGGGCGTTGATCGCATCGCTGCCGCCGGGCAGCGTGGTCCGGTTCCACTCGGCGATCTCCCGTTCCTTGCGCGCGAGGTAGTCGTCGAGCAGCCGGAACCGCCTGAAACCCGCGAGCTCGTCGTCGTCGACGAAACGGATGGTGTTCTGATCGATCATCAGCGCGCGCTTGATCCGGCGGCCGCCGCTCTCGCTCATCCCGCGCCAATTGCGATAGGCGTCGGAAATCAGCCTGTGGGTCGGGATGGTGGTGATCGTCTTGTCGAAGTTCTGGACCTTCACCGTGTGCAGCGCGATGTCGATCACGTCGCCGTCGGCCTGCATGCCCGGCATCTCGATCCAGTCGCCGACGCGCAGCATGTCGTTGCTGGTCAGCTGCACGCTCGCCACCAGCGACAGGATGGTGTCCTTGAACACCAGCAGCAGCACCGCCGCCATCGCACCCAGGCCCGACAGCAGCAGCAGCGGCGACTGATCGATCAGCACCGCGATCATCAGGATCGCCGCGCCGCAGAACATCGCGATCTTGAGGACCTGGACATAGCCCTTGATCGGACGGCTGCGCGCCTCGGGCCGCCGCGAATAGAGCTCGTTGGCGTAGTCCAGCGCGCCGCTGATCGCCATTGCCACCGAGAGGATGGTGAGCGCATGGACGACATTGGCGGTGACGGTGGCGATCTCCGGACGCAGATTCGGTATCAGCGTGATCCCGCGCGACACGATGAACAGCGGCACCACGGTCGCCAGCCATGCCGCGGCGCGGTCAGCGGTATCGCTGCGGGTATCGAGATAGGGCGCGGCGGCCCGCAGCAGCACGCGCTTGAGCAGCCAGTTCACCGCCAGCGCGAGCAATGCGAGCCCGGCCAGCGCGATCAGCGACTGGAGCCACGGCGCGAAGCCGGCATAGTCTTCGAGGAATCCTTGCATGTCGCGCGGGCGACTAGGACAGGTGGACCGTCCCGCTCAACCCCTCGGGCTGGACAAATCGGTCTCGTCTGGCCTAGCGGCGCCGCCATGTCAGCGTTCAAGGAAGGCGATCCGACCACCCTCAACCGGCTTTATGGCCGCAGCCAGGGCAAACCGCTCCGCGCGCAGCAGCAGGAGCTGGTCGAGCGGCTGTTGCCGCACATCGCGGTGCCCGGCGATGGTCCGGTCACCGCCGAAAACCTGTTCGGCTTCGAGTGCCCGCTGCATTTCGAAATCGGCTTCGGCGGCGGCGAGCACATGGCCGCGCGCGCCGATCTGCTGCCCGACCACGGCTTCATCGGCGCCGAACCATTTCTCAACGGGGTGGCGCAGGCGCTCACCCACGTCCGCGACGGCAAGCTCGCCAATGTGCGGATCCATCACGGCGATGCGCTGGAAGTGTTGCGCCGCGTACCCGATGGCGCGCTGACGATGGTCTATCTGCTCCATCCCGACCCCTGGCCCAAGAACAAGCACGCCAAGCGGAGGATGATCAACGACGGGCCGGTTCAGATGATCGCCGACAAGCTCCGGCCCGGCGGCATATTCCGCTTCGGCACCGATCACGCGGTCTATCTGCGCCACGCGCTGATGGTCATGCGGCGCTTCGCCGGGACTTTCGAATGGCTCGCCGATGGCCGCGGCAACTGGGAGACCCGACCCTCGGGATGGCCGGAGACGCGCTACGAGCACAAGGCCCGCACGGTTTACGGGCACGAGGTCTGGTACATGACCTACAGACGCCGTTAGAGAGCGCGTATCGCGCAAGCGACGATCGCGGAATGCGGAAGGATCGCTGCCGATGGTGGCAATCCAGCACCGGCCGGTAACTTCGTGATCCCGGTCGTTCAGGCGCGACGGAGTAATCCATGCTGGAAGACACCGGATTGCGTCGAGTGGATTGAACCTTGCGAAGCGCCCGGCAAGTTGCCGTTTCCATCTTGGCCGTTTCCACGGCGGAGCGATGTTCGAGGCCTGGCCAGCACTAGACGAGCAGACTCTTGCTTTGCAATTGCGTCATGCAAACATCGGTCTTGTCGACCGGCCTTTTCGCGATGCGGACCCACTCGATGAGTTCCGCCATTCCGCTTTCGAAATTCCGTGGCTTGTCGAGCGCGAATCCGGCATGCAGTTTCGAGATGTCCGCAAAGCAATGGCGAATATCGCCTACACGGTAGCGTTCGAGCACTTCGGGCGCGATGTTTTTTCCCAGCAGACGGGCAAGAGTACATGCGATCGCATTCACAGTGACCGGGGTGCCGCTCCCGACATTGTAGACGTCCCAGATCGGCGCGTCGCTTCCGAGCGCGGCGGCGAATGCCTTGGCCACATCGCCCACATGGACGAAATCGCGCATCTGTTCCCCGTCTTCGAATACCAGCGGCGGCTGGTCGTTGAGCAGGCGAGAGATGAAGATCGCCGCCACGCCCGTGTAAGGATTGCTCAGAGCCTGGCGGGAACCATAGGCATTGAACAGGCGAAGCGCCACGGTGGGAATATCCAGGGCCCGGCCGACGGCGAGGAACATTTCCTCGTGGTCACGCTTGTTGACGGCGTAGATCGAGGCAGGCTCGAGAAGCTTCGTCTCGCTCGTGGCAACCGCCTGCAGAATCCCCTCGGGCCCTTCGAGCTCCCACCTCCTGTCGAGGAGCTGTCCGCGGGATCGTATCCGCCCCGCGACCCGATTTCCACCGCTGTCGACATATTCGCCCTCGCCGTAGATCGACATCGACGACGCGACGACGACGCGTTCGACCGCATGCGGCGACCGCGACAGGGTCTCCAGCATGATCGCCGCGGTCATCACATTGTTGCGCGTGTAATCGACAATGTCGGTCATGCTCTGGCCGACCCCCACGGAAGCGGCGAGATGGGCCAGATGGGTCACCCCTTCCAGCGCCTGGGCGAAGACACCCTCGTCGAGAAGATTGGCCTTGATACGTCGGGCACGGCGATCAAGATATATCGGCCATCCCTCGTCGTCCGTCTCCGCCTCTCCGTGAACCTGCGGAAGCAACGCATCGAGCACGGAAACCTCGTAACCCTGGGCGAGCAGTTCGTCGACGAGGTGCGAGCCGATAAAGCCCGCGCCGCCGGTAACTAGAACGTGTCTTCGGGGCATGCCCAGTACCTCCAGCAATGAGTGATGCCAATTATGAAACCGGGACGACGACCCGATCTTCACGAACGATGTCATTGTTCGCGTTGATCTTGCGGGTCCGTTCCCATTCGAGACCGGCGTCCTTCCGGTACATCCGCCAGCCGAGCCATAACGGGATGATCCAGATGAACCAGAATATGAGCAGGAAGACCGGGTTCACGCGCAGCAGGTAGGCGAGGCGCGTCGACCTGCGGGGCGCGACAATCCGCGCGACATTCCAAGCCACCACGTAAAAACGGATCAGCATGATCGCGAGGCCCACCGCGTTGAAAAGGGCGAGCCAAAGGATCCATTCGGGGAGCGGGCTCCTCCCCTGCCACCATGTCATCGCCGCCCCCAGCCCGAGAGGAACTCCGATCGCGTTGAGCGACAGCGACATGCAAGGCAGGAAGTTCAGCCAGGCCTTGAATTTCTCGCCGAAGGTGAAATTCATTTCCTCGAGCGGCACGTCCAACGATTGAAAGAAACCTGCCACCCAGCGCTTGCGTTGCGTGATGCCGCCCGAGAGCGTTTGCGGGACCTCTTCCACCAGCGGCGCATCGATCAATCCGAGCTTCTTGCCGTTCTTCCACAGGCGCATTCCGACTTCCGGATCCTCTATAGTGATCCACGGATTGAAGCCGCCGAATTCCATGAGATCGGACGCCTTGAAGAAGAGTCCCTTGCCGAGAACCCAGAACGGATGATGACCGTCGGCGGTGAGATGGCCAAATTTGTTTGCGTCCCAGACGATGTGATCGAAGGCGAACCAACTCGCCGGAAGCGTGCGCATCAGGTTTCCCGCAATATTGGTCGATTGGAGGACATCATATTTACCGATCCCGGCGGCACCGGCCTTGAAGTGGCTGGGGAGGGGGGCGCTGTCGGCATCGATGTAATTGACCAGGAAATCCCCCTGGCCGGCTCGAGCCTCGTGAACGGTGTAGAAGGCGTAGATGAGCTGCCGCGTCTTCTTGGGCGGCAAATCGCGCACGCCGGCCCGCCGGCCGCGGTTGTACCAGTAAACATGCGCATTGGTTTCCCACGCATCCCATACGACCTGCCACTGCGGATCAGTCGTCGGAGGCACCTCCATCACTTCCAGAAATGCGAATTCTTCCTGAAGCTTGTGCAAGCTTGCTATGGTCTCGGCATCATCTGCGTTGGGGATCGCGATGATCGAATAGCATTCGCGCGGATAATCCAGGCGCGCCAGGGAATGGAAGGTGGTCCGCATCGTTTCTTCCAGCTCGCGCAGGACCGGATAGAACAGGACGATATATGGGTATTCGCTCGAGGATATTTTCTCCAGCTCATTCATGTCTACGCGATTTACTTTCCGGGTATAGAAATACACATCTACCAGCATCGCCAGCAAGTAGAGAACCTGAACTCCGACAAAGACTATCGTCAGCAACCATATCCAGATAGACATCATTGCACCTCTCGAGATGGGATAGGGCTGGTCAGAAGCTCAGGCATTTTCGAGCCGCGGGATTTGTGAATTCGATGGCGTTTTCCTGTCCTGGAAGTACGCGATCGTTCGCTCCAGACCTTCCGCCAGATCCACCTTGCACGACCACCTCAAGACTGCGCTCGCCCTTGAAATATCGGGGCGCCGGCGCCGCGGGTCATCGACCGGAAGCGGCAAGCACATGATCTTCGAACGCGATCCCGTCATCGATATGATGATCCTGGCAAGTTCGAGGACGGTCAGTTCGGCGGGGTTTCCAATGTTCATCGGCCCCGAAGCGTCGGCTTCGGCCCGCATGAGCCCAAGGAAGCCGTCGATCATGTCGTCGACATAGCAGAACGAGCGAGTTTGGCTGCCGTCGCCATAGATCGTGATGTTTTCGTGGTTGAGCGCCTGAACGATGAAGTTGGATATGACCCTGCCATCGTCGGGCAACATGCGGGGGCCATAAGTGTTGAAAATCCGAACCATTCGCAGGCGGATATCGTTCTGCCGGCAGAAGTCTGTCAGCAGGGTCTCGGCGAAACGCTTGCCTTCGTCGTAGCAGGATCGCGGGCCGACGGTGTTGACATTGCCGTGATAGCCCTCGTGCTGCGGGTGAACGTCGGGATCGCCATAGATTTCGGATGTCGAGGTATGGAAAACGGCGGCCCCGTCCTTTGCCGCGCGCTGCAATACATTTAGCACACCGACCGAACAGACCCGCAGCGTCGCGACCGGATCGGTTTGGTAGTGCACCGGCGAAGCCGGGCAGGCGAGATTGTAGATCTCGTCAAACCGGGGGAATCGCGGCCAAGGCTGGATTATGTCGTGCTCGACGAACCGGACACGGCCCGTGTCCATCAGCGCCTCGAGGTTTTCCCGTCGCCCTGTGTGAAGATTATCGACGCAATATACCGAATGCCCTTCGCCCGACAGCCGTTCGGCCAGATGCGAACCCAGGAACCCCGCCCCGCCGGTTATCAGAACCGTCTTGCGGTTCTCACAGCAGGCAGCGCCACTAATCAATTCCAAAGAATCAGAACCAGGGGGTGCAATATCCATCTTCGTCAGCCTTTGAAAAGGTATATCTATCTAGAATTCAAACCAAACTCCTAATAGCGGCCCGCTTTGTTTCAACGCGTTACGTCCGTATATCGTTGTAGTGTATCCAATCTGAAGTCGTATATTATTGTTTAATTTATAGACCGCGCTAGCGTACACATCGCCGTATCGATATTTTTCGTTGAATATCCCTTGTCCGGCTCCATCGGAGAACGTGTTTGCGCTCGTTCCGAGGAGCATCAAGCGTTCGGTCACATTCGCGCCGATGTTGAAAACGCCGTGGAATTCATTGGGCAGATCTCCAGAACGAAGGCGGTATCCGCTCTCGGCCGAAGCAAAGGCTGCCGGGCCCGCATATGCCGCTCCCATTCTCAGATCGATATCGGTGCTTGTGTTGCCGACCTGCGCGATGGCGTCCGATCGGCCCTGCCCGGGTATCCGCAGCAACGCCTGGGTAGATACGGTCCAACCTGCGCCATGATACAATCGGTAACGAGCCCCCACTTCGGTATAGCCCAGGCCGGTCGTGCTCGGTGCTCCCTGCACGGCGACGTGTCGCAAGCTGGGTGCGACGATCGCGGTCAGATCTTCGGTCACACCATATTCGAACGTCGCGTAGAGTTGGTCCTGATCGTAATCGTCGATATCGATCACATTGCCCCGCGCATCGAACCCGCGGGGGCTGTCGGACGGAATGAAGTTGAGGATCAACCGTCCCTCGCCTGCCTCGCGCACAAAGGGATCCGCCATCGCCGGTGAAGCGATTGCCGAAGCGAGAATTGCGCACGCCAATAGCTGGTTCGACATGACATACTCCGATTGTCAGCCGCGTGGGTCGGAAAAAACTTGCAAACGATGGTCTGCGTAACTCGGTTCGCAGCTTCGAATAGGTCGCCACGGCCCGCCTTTCCCGTGATATAGCGGCCACTTGGCGGAACAGATTGCGATTTCGCAATTCAGGTCATCAAGGCTAAACGAAATATGATGCCCCCCTCGCATCCGATCATGAGCCGCCGCGCGCTGCTTGCCCATGCGGCAGCCCTCTCCGCCGCCTCGCTCGGCCCGCGCGGTGCAGTCGCCCAGGTCCCTGGTCGCATTCTCTTCGGCGCTGCGGTTCAGGCGCGCCATCTGATCGTCGATCGCGGTTTTCGCGAGGCGATCGAGCGCAACTGCGATTCCGTCACGCCCGAAGTCGAATGCAAATGGGATTTCGTCGAAAGCGAGCGCGGCCGGTTAAACCTCCGCCCTGCCGATCAGGTGGTCGAATTTGCGCAGCGCGCCGGCAAGCGAGTGCACGGCCATGCGCTACTTTGGCACAAGAGCCTCCCTCCCTGGGCAGTGGAGCATATGCTGAGCGAAGGCGATTGGTCGATCATCCGGAATTTCTTCGCAATCATCATCACCCGATACGGCACCGGCATCATGAGTTGGGATGTCCTGAACGAACCCATCGGCCCGGAAGGCAGCTCGGGCGACCTGCGCGCATCGCCCCTCATGACCGCCTTCGGATCGGATTATCTCAGGCGCGCATTCGAGGATGCGCGCGAAATGGCGCCGTGGGCGACATTGTATCTCAACGAATTCGGCCTGGTGGACGGATCCATGACAGCGCAGTCCAAGCGTATGGCGACGCTACGCGTGCTCGAAGGCTTGAAGAGCCGGGGTGTGCCCGTCGATGGCATCGGCATTCAGGCGCATCTTGGCCTGCCCCCTGCGGTATCGTTCGACCAGGAGACGTTCGCGCGGTTTCTCGACGAGATCGACAATCTCGGGCTCAAGATCCGCATCAGCGAACTGGATGTCTTGGAGACGGATACATCGCCGTCGATGGAGACCCGCGACCAGCGGGTGGCGGATGCGGTAGCTGCGCTGCTCGATGTCGCCACCCAGAGCCCCGCCTTGGTCTCGGTGACCTGCTGGGGGTTGTCCGACCGATATTCCTGGATCCCGCCCGAGAGCGAAAGCGCAGGGTTGAACAGGGGGCTGCCGTTCGACAGCGATCTGCGCGCCAAGCCGATGTATGCTGCCATAAGAAAGGCGATCCACTGATCCTCTAAGCGATAGCCGGCCTTGGTGGGGAAGACCTCGGCGAACCGGCATGGCGGCGGCAATCGTTCCGTTAACCCTGTCTCTCAAGGGTCTGGAAACCCTGTCATGAGACGATTCGGAGGGCCCGGTTAAAGGACTTTGTCGATTTTCGCCCATTCTTCCCGCCGTGACTTTCTCGCTGCCTGCGTGGTACTGCCTTTCTCGGTCGGTGCTGCGCCGAACCGCGGGTTTGAAGTGGCCATGAAACAGGCGAAGGTTGGAATGGCGGAGACCCACTTCGGCGCGGCGGTCCGCCCCGATCAGCTGGTCGGACAAGGTCCGCTTGTCGATGCAATCCGCCGATGCGATCTGATTGTTCCCGAGTATCACGGACAGTGGAGCGCGGTCGAGTGGCGCAAGGGCGCCCCCTGGTTCGGCAATTATGATGCGATCGTCGATTTCGCCCTGAAAAACCGGCAAACAGTGCGCGGCCATTCGTTGATCTGGGAACAGATGACGCCCGAATGGGCGCGACAGGAAATGCTATCCGACCGTGATTGGCGAACCGTCAGCCGGCACTTCGGCAACCTACTGCGACGGTATTCGGGGCGGATCGCTCAATGGAACGTAGTCAATGAGATGATCGACACCGTGGACGGTTCGGAGGGCATGCGCCGGACCAGCTTCCAGCAAGCGTTCGGAAATGACTATGTGATCCGCGCGCTCGAGACTGCCCGCCTGTGTGATCCCCACGCGCGGCTGATGATAAACGAATATGGCTTGTGCCACGACAATCGCATCGACGAAGCGCGACGGGTGGCTCTGCTGCGACTGGTCGAGCGCCTCAAGGCACGCAACGTGCCGCTCGACGTCGTCGGTATCCAGGGCCATCTGGAGATCGCGAAGGGGCCCGTGCCGCAGCGGCGTCTGGCGCAATTCCTGCGCGACCTTGCAGACACGGGCGTCGAGCTGGCCCTGACCGAAGTGGATGTGCTCGAAGCGGACCGGTCGCTTCCGCTGGGCGAACGCGATCGTATGGTGGCGGACGCGGTGGCCGGTCTGCTCGAAGTCGCGGCTGACGAACCCGCCGTCACCAGCGTCGCGACCTGGGGTCTGAGCGACCGCCACAGCTGGCTTCAGGAACGGACTTCGGAAACGATGCAGGCGCTCGAGGCCCCGATCGACACCGCAGCGCTCAACCGGGGTCTGCCTTTCGATGCGGATATGCAGCCGAAACCCATTGCGCGAATTCTCGCTGACAAGGGCAATCCATGGCTCTGTCAGAGCAAATGCAACCCCTATCGGCTTGCGCATGAACCGCCAGGGCCGGGGGATGCCCGGACCCCTTAGCCATCCAGCCCGTGTCGGTGCTTCAACCCGTCGCCCGAGGTGATCCGCCCGGTCGTGATGATGTCCGCCCGCTTCCCGCTGGGCCTGCGTAACTTCGAGGACTGGCGGCCCGCTCCGAAAGTCTGCGAACAGGGTAATGGTGCCCAGAAGAGGACTCGAACCTCCACGCCCTTGCGAGCGCCGCCACCTGAAGACGGTGCGTCTACCAATTCCGCCATCTGGGCACACAGAAGGCCGCGGAACGTCGGTGTCCGGGGCCATGGGTAGGCGCGCGCCCCTAGCGAAACCGCGCGCGTCCTGTCAACGCCTTTCGTACCGCGTGGGAACGCTTGCGGCTGGCAGCCGGTTGCGGCTAGGGCGCAGCAGGATTTTCCTCGCGAGGACTAGGCGAACACCATGGCAAGACGCGGAGCGCTGAACGGCAAGCTGGTCGTACTGATGGGCGGCAGCGGCTTCATCGGCAATTATGTCGCACAGGCTCTACTCGAGCGCGGGGCGCGCTTGCGGATCGCCAGCCGTCACCCCCAACAGGCCTTCACTCTCAAGCCGCTGGCCAACCTGGGCCAGATCCAGTTCGCGCACTGCGATGCGACCGATCGCGCCAGCGTCGATGCTTGTCTGGCGGACGCCGATGCCGCCGTGAACCTGGTCGGATCGTTCGAAGGCGACCTCGGTCGGCTGATGGGCGAAGCGCCGGGCTGGATGGCTGCAGCTGCGGCGCGTGCCGGGGCGCAGGCCTTCGTCCATGTCAGTGCCATCACCCCGGCCCCCTTGGACGCGGACGAGGAGACCCGTTACGGAGCAGCGAAGCGGATGGGAGAGAAACGCGTCGCCGAGGAGTTTCCCGCTGCGACGATCATCCGGCCCTCGATCCTGTTCGGAAAGGACGACCATTTCATCAATCTCTTCGCGGGCCTCATCGCGAAACTTCCCGTGCTGCCGGTCTTCGGGCCGCACGCGAAGCTGCAGCCGGTATATGTCGACGATGTCGCCGAAGCGGTGGTGCACGCGCTTGAGGACCCGGCGAGACATGGCGGCAAGACCTACGAGCTGGGAGGTCCCGACAGACTTACGATGATGGAATTGCACGAGGCGATCGCAGCTGCGCAGCACCGCAAGCGCAGCTTCCTGGCCGTCCCCGACGGCATTTCGGCGCTCTTTGCTGCACTGCCCGGCACGCCGATGTCGAGCGATCAGTGGCAATTGCTCAAACGGGGGAACGTTTCGTCGGGCACGTGCCCTGGCTTCGAAGGTTTCGATCTGACGCCGCGGCCGCTCGACCTGTTCCTCGATCGCTGGATGGTCCGCTATCGCAAGCATGGCCGTTTTGCCGAGACCGCCGGCATCTGATCGCTTGTGATCACTGCGACCGTCTGAGCCCCGTCAATAGGTGCCGCCGGCGATCGCCAGGTCGAATTGCGTGTCGGGAAGGAACCCATCCCGCCGAGCGCGATTGCCGTCACGGTCGAACTGGCCATGCGGTCGTCGTATCCGTCGAACCGGCCCTCGATCTCGTCGACCCGCCCCGGTGGGGCTGGTCTGGTCGATCTCTGAGCGAGATTGTCTTAGGCGCCGTCGCCTGCCGCGCCACGATCCTCGCTCACGAGGAAGCTGTCGGTATCGCCCGTATCGGTGCAGGCAATCGAGCCGTCGGTTCCGATCGTGCAGGTTTCGGCATCCGCGGGCGATCCGCTGATGAGGGCCTCGCCAGCGACGCTGCCCAGCAGGCCGAGGGCGCAAGCGCTCCGACCAAAACTCTCATTATTGCGCATTTGGCAAACCCCTCGATGAACAGATACAATTCGCTTGATTACGCCATCGACTTGGCCAGTCGATTCGTGAGTATTACATTTGTTCGCGGGCACTTATGTTGCGTATCCAGCTTATATGCACTGTATATAAGAACACGTCAGTCGCTTGCCTTTGCGCGCTATATCGGTGATTGTTCTCGCGGTAGAGGGCGACTCATTGAATTAATCGGCTATTTCGTCGCAAGGGTTGCCGTCGCATGCAGGACCACTCTCTCAAGCTTAACGAACTGAATTCGCTCTTCATGAAGCGGGGGGTGGAGATGCTGACCGTGGAAGGTCGCATACTTCTTCATCTGATGGTCCACGGGCAATCGCGGATAAAGGAGCTGATGCTTGCTTCCGGCTCTTCGTACCGTGGATTTTATCTTGCATTGGAGCGACTTAAGGAAAAGAGGATGGTCAATTCCGAAATCGACCCCTCGGACCGAAGAGTTCGCATCATTCGATTGCTTTGACCCGCGCGGACCGGCTGCCGGTCCCCCCGCAAGGCGATTGCGTCCATATCGGTCTCAATTCCGCTTCCGGCGGCTCTGGCTCGTCGGTGCCTGCGGCGCCGGATTCGCCGCACGGCCGCTTCGCACCCGGCGCGCGGTCGCCCGGGCGCGACTGTGCAGGGCCAATCGGGGACTGGACAGGCGAGGTTCCAGGCGCCACCCCACGTGCCGACGAGAAGCCGGGTGCGCCGGTCCGGTGACGCGCCGGCTGCGATCCCGGACGCGACGGGGAAACGAAATGAGCGACTGGACCATCGGCATCATCGGAGGGTCGGGCCTCTATGCGTTCGAGGCGCTGGAGGAGGCGCAGTGGATCGCGGTCAAATCGCCCTGGGGCGAGCCTTCCGACGAAATCCTGTGCGGGAAGATCGGACACGTTCGGCTGCGGTTTCTGCCGCGGCACGGACGCGGCCATCGCCTGGCCCCATCGACGATCGATGCCCGCGCCAATATCGATGCTCTCAAGCGCGCCGGCTGCACCGACATCCTGGCGGTCAGCGCGGTCGGGTCGCTCTCGGAGGAGCTTGCGCCCGGCCGCTTCGTCACGGTCGACCAATTCATCGACAACACCAAGGGGAGGCCCGCAAGCTTCTTCGGCGATGGCTTCGTCGCGCATGTCTCGATGGCCGATCCCGTGTGTCCGCGCCTCGCCAGGCATGCTGCGAAGGCGGTCGCGTCGGCGGGCGGCGAGTGCACCGAAGGAGCGACCTATCTCGCGATGGAAGGACCGCAATTCTCGACTCGCGCCGAAAGCCGGCTGTACCGGCATTGGGGAGCCGAGGTCATCGGCATGACCGGCATGCCCGAGGCCAAACTCGCGCGTGAAGCCGAGCTGCCCTATGCGCTGCTCGCGATGGTAACCGATTGGGACAGTTGGCGCGAGGGCGAGATCCCGGTCGACGTAGGCGAAATCGTCGCCCAGATGGGACGAAACGCCGATCTGGCGCGTGAGACGATCAGGGCCTTCTGCCTGGGATTGCCCAAGAAACGTGCCCCCTCGCCGATCGACCATGCGCTCGACGATGCGGTCATCACCGCTCCCGACAAGCATGACAGGACGCTGCTGGCGAAGCTCGATGCGGTGGCCGGAAGGCTGTTCAGGGCGGAATGAACGAAGAATACGATCTGCTCGTCGTCGGCGGCGGCATCAACGGGGCGGGCATTGCCCGCGATGCGGCGGGACGCGGGCTGTCGGTGCTGCTGGTCGAGAAGGACGATCTCGCCTCGCACACCTCCTCGGCCAGCACCAAGCTGATTCATGGCGGTCTGCGCTATCTCGAACAGTTCGAGTTCCGCCTCGTCGCCGAGAGCCTGCGCGAACGCGAAGTGCTGCTGCGCAATGCGCCGCACATCATCTGGCCGCTCCGCTTCGTCATGCCGCACGAACCGGCCATGCGGCCAAAGTGGATGATCCGCCTGGGCCTCGCGCTCTACGACCGGATCGGCGGGAAGATGTCGCTGCCGCGCAGCCATGCGGTCGATCTGCGCAAACCACCGCATCGCGGCGTACTCCAGGACCGTCTGACATCGGGGTTCGAATATTCGGACTGCTGGGCCGAGGATGCGCGCCTGGTGGTGCTGACCGCCATGGATGCCGCCGCGCGTGGCGCAGCGGTGGCGACACGCACCGAATGCGTCGCCCTCGAGCGGCGCCGCGCCGACTGGTCGATCACGCTCGAGACCGGCAGGGGCAGCCGGCGGGTGCGCGCGAAGGCCGTGGTCAATGCCGCCGGCCCATTCGTCGATCAAGTGGCGCAGCGCGCACTCGGGCGGGGAACCCCCGCGCATTTGCGGCTGGTCAAGGGCAGCCACATCGTCCTTTCGCGCCGCTTCCCGGGCGAGCATGCCTATATCTTCCAGCAGCCCGACAGGCGGATCGTCTTCGCCATTCCTTACGAGCGCGACTTCACCCTCGTCGGGACCACCGACCTCCTGTTCGAAGGCGATCTCGACGCCATCACCATCTCGGCGGAAGAGACCGCCTATCTGTGTCAGGCCGCCTCGCGCTATTTCGCCAGCGCGGTGACCGAGGAAGAGATCGTCTCGAGCTATGCCGGGGTGCGCCCCCTCTACGAAGACCATTCGGCCAAGAACTCGACCGTCACGCGCGATTACGTCTTCGAGCTCGACAGCGCACATGGTGCGCCGCTCCTCTCGGTCTATGGCGGCAAGCTGACCACCTATCGCAAGCTTGCCGAACATGCGCTCGAGCGGCTCGGGAAGATCGTCGCGATACCCGACCGACCGTGGACCGCAGGGGCGCCGCTCCCCGGGGGGGCTTTCGAGGACGGCGATTTCGCTCGCTTCCTGTGGCAGGCGAGCGAGCGGTTCGAATGGTTGCCCCCCGAGATGCTGCTGCGGCTCGCGCGGGCCTATGGCACGCGGCTCGACATGCTGATCGGCACGGCCCACGCTCTCGACGATCTGGGCGAGCATTTCGGCGGGACGCTGTACGAAGCCGAACTGCGCTATCTGGCGGCGCAGGAATATGCGCGAACGGCCGACGACGTGTTGTGGCGGCGGAGCAAGCTCGGACTTCACCTGCCGCCCGATGCGATCGTGCGCGTGGGCGAATGGATGGCGGCGAACGCTACGGCAAGCGTCGACTTCGCTTGATTGACCGGCGATGGGGGTTCAAGGGGCCCGCTTGCCTCCCCACTACAAGACGAGTCGCATGGCCTTGATGGACCCCGCCTATCAACCGATCTCCCGCCAGCAGTTGCGCGAAGCCTATCGCGCCGAAGAAAATGCCTGCGTTGCGGAGCGCATGGAGCAGGCGGCGCCTGCGTCGCACAAACATGCCGAGGCAGCCGCGCTGGCAGCCAAGCTGATCGAGGGAGCGCGCAAGCGCAAGGCGAGCGGGATCGATGCCTTTCTCCAGCAATATGGCCTCGCCACCGAAGAAGGCATCGCTTTGATGTGCCTTGCCGAAGCACTGTTGCGAGTCCCCGATGCGGCGACCGCCGATGCGCTGATCCGCGACAAGATCGGCGATATCGACTGGGCCGAGCATATCGGCGAAAGCTCCTCGACCTTCGTCAATGCGGCGACGTTCTCGCTGATGCTGACCGGCGAGGTGCTCGAGCGGCCCGAGGAAGCGCAACGCGGCATGGGCAAGACGCTCAAGCGCGCCGTCAACCGCCTGGGGGAACCGGTCATCCGCCGCGCGACCCTGCAGGCGATGCGCATCCTGGGCGGCCAGTTCGTCTACGGGCGGACGATTGCCGAATCGCTCAAGCGCGCGGCGCCCGAGCGCGCGAAAGGGCTCACCCACAGCTTCGACATGCTCGGCGAAGCCGCGATGACCTATGACGACGCCGAGCGTTATCGGGCGAGCTACGAAGCCGCGATCGACCGCCTGGTCCGGGAAGCCGGCGCCAGTGTTGCGGGCTCGCCGGGCATATCGGTGAAGCTGTCTGCGCTGCATCCCAAATACACCTATCTCCACGCCGATCTCGTCATCGCCGATCTGCTGCCGGTGGTCCACCACCTCGCCAGCAAGGCACGCGATGCGAACATCCATTTCACGATCGATGCCGAAGAGGCCGATCGGCTCGAGCTCTCGATGGACATCGTCGAGGCGCTGGCCCGCGACGACAGCCTCTTCCGGCGCCCCGACGGCAGCCGTTGGGAAGGTTTCGGAGTGGCGATTCAGGCCTATCAGAAACGCGGCGTGCCGATGTGCGAATGGATCGCCCGTCTGGCGCGCAAATACGACCGGCGGTTTTTCGTCCGGCTGGTCAAGGGTGCCTATTGGGACACCGAGATCAAGCTCAGCCAGGTTGGCGGCCTGTCCGATTTTCCGGTCTTCACCCGCAAGCTGGGAACCGATGTCAGCTATCTCGCCTGTGCCGGAAAACTGCTCGAGGCGAGCGATGCGATCTATCCCGCATTCGCCACCCACAACGCCTATACGATCGGTGCGGTCAAGGCGCTGGCGGGCTCCAGGCCTTTCGAGTTCCAGCGGCTTCACGGCATGGGCGAGGACGTCTATGGCGCGCTGGCCCAGATCGAGGGCAATGCGCGGACCAATGTGCGGATCTACGCGCCCACCGGAACGCACAAGGATCTGCTTGCCTATCTCGTCCGGCGCCTGCTCGAGAATGGTGCGAATTCGAGCTTCGTGAACCGGATGGCGGATGCCGAAGTGCCGGTAAGCGAACTGACCACCGATCCGGTCGCCGACATGGCGGCGCTCAGCCCCTATCGCAATCCGGCGATCCCCCTGCCGGCGGACATTTTTCCGGGGCGGGTCAATTCGGCCGGGATCGATCTGTCCGACCCGCTCGTGCGCGAGCCCCTGATGGAGCGGCTCGAGAAGCTCGAGTCCGAGCACTGGCTGGCCGAGCCGACCTTCGTCTCGGGAGCCGAAGGCGAAGTCGCGCCGATCAACAAGCCGCACGATCTGAGCGCCGAGGTCGGCACCCGCCGCGATGCGCTCGATTTCGAGGTCGAGGAAGCGATCACTCGCGCCGAGGCGATCCAGCCGGGCTGGAATGCGCTCGGCGGTGAGAAGCGCGCCTTGCTGCTCGAGGCGGCGGCCGACCTGTTCGAGGAACATACCGACGAATTCCTCAGCCTGTGCCGCCGCGAGGCCGGCAAGACCTTGATCGATGCCGTGCTCGAACTGCGCGAGGCGGTGGATTTCCTGCGCTTCTATGCCAGCGAGGCGCGTCGTCTGTTCGCCGCGCCGATGCCCTTGCCCGGCCCGACCGGCGAGGAAAACCGGCTGACCCTGGCCGGGCGCGGCGTCTTTGCCTGCATCAGCCCGTGGAACTTCCCGCTGGCCATATTCATCGGCCCGCCCGCCGCCGCGCTCGCCGCGGGCAATACGGTGGTTGCCAAGCCTGCCGAACAGACCCCGCTGATCGCGGCGCTCGCGGTCAGATTGTGCCACCAGGCGGGCATCCCCGAGGCGGCCTTCCAGCTTCTGCCGGGCGCCGGCGAGGTGGGCGAGTTCATCACCTCGGACCCACGTCTGGCGGGAGTGGCCTTCACCGGCTCGACCCAGACCGCCCATGCGATCAACCGCAGCCTCGCTGCGCGCGATGGGCCGATCGCCACGCTGGTCGCCGAGACCGGTGGGCAGAATGCGATGATCGTCGATTCCACCGCCCTGCCCGAACAGGTCACGCGCGACGTCGTCGCCTCGGCCTTCCAGAGCGCAGGTCAGCGTTGTTCCGCCTTGCGCGTGCTCTACATCCAGGACGATGTCTACGACGAGATGCTGCGGATGATCCGCGGCGCATTCGAGGCGCTTCACATCGGCAATCCCGAACAACTCGCGACCGATGTCGGTCCGGTGATCGATCCCGATGCCAAGGCGGCGCTCGAACGCCATGTCGCGCGCCGCAAGAAGGGCGGCCAGCAGGTATGGCGGCGGCGGCTGCACCGCGGCGCCTCGCTCGGCTGTTTCGTCGCACCGACGATCATCGAGATGGGGTCGATACTCGATCTCAGGCGCGAGAATTTCGGCCCGATCCTCCACGTCGTGCGCTATCGCGCGGCCGAGCTCGATCGCGTGATGGAAGACATCAACGCCACCGGCTACGGCCTCACCATGGGGCTGCACAGTCGCAACGACGACACCCGCGCTTTCGTCGAGAGCCGCCTCAAGGTCGGCAATTTCTACGTCAACCGCAACCAGATCGGCGCGGTGGTGGAAAGCCAGCCCTTCGGTGGCGAAGGCCTCTCGGGCACCGGGCCCAAGGCGGGCGGCCCCCATTACGTCGCGCGCTTCGCTACCGAGAGGGTGGTCTGCATCGACACCACGGCGGCGGGCGGCAACGCCACGCTGCTGGCGGCGCTCTAGGCCGGTCCGGCGACCGCCCCGCGGTCGCCGGCTGCAATCGACTGAGGGAAACCCGCGCCGGCGTCTTGCCGAGGAAGGGTGAATGGGGAATCCCTTCCCCATGGCAATTCTTTCGGACAAGTGGATCCGCGACAAGGCGACCAAGGAAGGGATGATCGAGCCCTTCGTCGAAGCCCAGCGGCGCGAAGGCGTGATCAGCTACGGGTTGTCGAGCTATGGCTACGATGCCCGCGTCGCGCCCGAGTTCAAGATTTTCACCAACGTCGATTCGGCGGTGGTCGACCCGAAGGACTTCGCCTCGAACAGTTTCGTCGACCGCGAAACCGAGGTCTGCGTCATTCCGCCCAACAGCTTCGCGCTGGCCCGCACGGTCGAATATTTCCGCGTGCCCGAGGACGTCCTGGTCATCTGCCTCGGCAAGAGCACCTATGCGCGCTGCGGGATCATCGTGAACGTCACTCCGCTCGAGCCCGGCTGGGAAGGCCACGTCACGCTCGAATTCTCCAACACCACGCCGCTCCCCGCGAAGATCTACGCCAACGAGGGAGCCTGCCAGTTCCTCTTCCTGCAGGGCAACGAGCGCTGCGAAACCAGCTACAAGGACCGGGCGGGCAAATATATGGGGCAACGCGGGGTAACCTTGCCCCGGCTGTGACGCTGCGTCTTTGACTCGCGCCGCCGGCGGGAGCAGTCTTTCCTCCAGCGAGGAGAGCAGACATGGCCGACCGAGAATTCGACATCATCGTCTATGGTGCCACCGGCTATACGGGGAGGCTCGTGGCCGAACATTTCGTACGCGAATACGGCCGCAGGCAAGCAGCGCCCCGATGGGCGATGGCGGGGCGCAGCCACGACAAGCTCGAAGAGGTTCGCGACGCTATCGGGGCACCCAAGGCAACGCCGCTGGTGGTTGCCGACGCCGGCGATCCAGCCGGTCTCGAAGCAATGTGCGGCCGCGCCCGAGTGATCCTCACCACGGTGGGGCCCTACCAGCTTTATGGGGATGCGCTGGTCGCGGCCTGCGTCAAGACCGGCACCGATTACGCCGATTTGTGCGGAGAACCCGCCTGGATGCGCGAGCAGATCGATCGCCACCACGAGACCGCCAAGACCAGCGGTGCGCGGATTTGCTTTTCCAGCGGCTTCGATTCGATCCCGTTCGATCTCGGCGTGCTGATGCTGCAGAAGGAAGCGGTCTCGCGCCACGGATCGCCTGCGCCGCGGGTCAAGGGCCGGGTGCGCGCGATGCAGGGCACGTTTTCGGGCGGCACCGCCGCCAGCCTCACCGCGACCATGAAGGCGGCGGCGAAACACCCGTCGATCATCAAGGTGCTCAACGACCCGTTCGGCCTGACGCCGGGCTTTTCGGGGCCCGAACAGCCCGGCGCTGTGATCCCGCGCTACGAGGACGAACTGGGCAAATGGGCTGCGCCCTTCATCATGGCGACGATCAACACCAAGAATGTCCACCGCACCAATTTCCTGCGCGGCTTTCCTTATGGCGAGGGCTTTCGCTACGACGAGATGATGCTCACCAGTCCGGGGGATGCGGGCAAGGCCGCAGCCAATGCGGTGGCCGATCTGCTCAAGAACCCGTTCGGAGCGAAGCCGCCCAAACCGGGCGAGGGCCCGAGCAAGGAGGAGCGCGAGAACGGCTTCTACGATCTGCTCTTCATCGGCGAATGGCCCGATGGCAGGCGGTTGCGCTACGCGGTCAAGGGCCGCTTCGATCCTGGTTATGGTTCGACCAGCCGGATGCTCGCCGAAACCGGCATCGCCCTGCTCGACTGCGACGCCGAAGGGGGCGTCGGGACGCCGGGCGCCTTCCTCGGCGAGGCGTTGGTCGACCGGCTCCGCGACCATGCCGCGATCACCTTCGCGGTCGAAGACTGAGGCTCGTCGCGACGGCGCATCCGGCTCGCTCGATCGGCGTTGCTAGAAGCTCGCGCGGAGACTGGCGGTGAAATTGCGTCCGGCGATGGGCACGTAATCCTTGGTGAAGCTGGCGTGGCGTCGGGCGGTCGCGTCGAGGATATTGTCTGCGCGCAGGACCACGGTCACGCTTTCGTCGCCGCGGAATGGCCGCCAGGAGAGGCGCGCATTGACGAGGGCGAAACCGTCGGTTGGCGTTTCCAGCGGGGCTGTCTCGGTTTGCTCGGCCGACCACTCGGCCTCGATCCGTGCGTCCCACGGATCGGTTTGCGCTTCGAGGCCTGCGGTCACGCTCAAGGGGGGGATGCGCGGCAGGGGCGTGCCGTCGGCCAGTTCCGCCCGGATATAATCGCCCTTGAGATCGGCCAGCAGCGATACCGGCCCGTTGTCGAGAAAGGCCCAGCTCGCCTCGCCTTCGACGCCCGAGTAGATCGCATCGCCCTGGCGATAGGCGTAGACCGGCAGCCCGTCCTCGATCCCGCCGGTGGCGGCCTGATAGATATAGTCGTCGAACCAGCTCTTGAAGGCGGCCAGGTTGAACTGCACCGGACCCGTGGCACCCCGCGCATAGAGTTCGAGCCCCCAGGCCTTCTCCTTCGCCAGGTCGAGGCTGCCGATCTCGAACGCCTGCGTCGCGATATGCGCACCGTTGGCGAGCATTTCCTCTGCGCTCGGGGCGCGCGAGACGCGCGAGAGATTCGCCCCGAGCTTGATACCCTCGGTCACTTCGTAGGACGCCCCCACCGCGCCCGAGGCCGCGTCGAAGCTGCGCTCGAACCCCAGGCTGGTCGCATCGATGCGGGTGTTTTCGTAACGCGCCGCGACCTCGACGCCGAACGGTCCGTCGCCGAATTCCTGCAGCGCGAACGCGGCAATCTGCTCGGTTCGGTTGGGCGCGATATAGGCTTCCTCGCCCACCGCGAGGAAGTCGCGAAAGTAATATTGGCCCCCGAACGATCCGCGCCATGCGCCGCGTTCGGCCTGGACGAATTCCACCCGCCCCTCGATTCCCTGCACATCGAAAGTGGTGCCGGGCTCGGTGCCCTCGAATTCGGTATGGGTATAGTCGCTATAGGCGGCACGCAACCGAATGCGGTCGAGAAAGCCCCCGTCGGTTTCGACTTCGGCACGCATGTCGCCGCGATATTGGCGCAGGGCAATCGAAACCTCGGCCTCCTCCGCTCCGCCGGGCCGCGTCGGCACGCCGTATCGCGTGTCGTAAATGCCCGCCGCTGCTCCGATGTTGCCACCGCTGCCGAAGAAGGCGAAGCCGGCGTCGGCGGTCCAGGTCTCGGTGGCGCTGTTGGGCAGGATGTCGCGGTTCCGTGCAGCGGCGCGCAAGTCCGCGGCCCCCGCTTCGTCGCCGTCCGCCGCCAGCGCGTCGGCCTGATCGAACAGCTCGCTGCGCAGGGCGGGTGCGATCTGGAATCCGGCGATCTCGAGATCGCCGGTCTCGCGCCACGATGCATCGAGATGGCCGACGAACCCGCCGCCGACCGGAACGTCGAGCGATGCGCCGGCCTGACGCAGATCGCTCGCCGTATCGGCTCCCAGCAGCGCGTCGAGATGGAGGCCTTCGTCGGGCACCCGTAGCGGAATGCGCTTGTCGATGACGTTGATTGCGCCGCCGATGGCGGAACTGCCGTAGAGCATTACCGCGGGACCGCGCAGCACGTCGACGCGCTCGGCCGTGAGCGGGTCGATCGTCACCGCATGATCGGCAGAAGTGTTCGAAATATCGATCGAACCGATTCCATCGACCAGCACCCGCACACGTTCGCCCGAAAAGCCGCGCAGCACCGGACGCGATGCCCCCGGCGAGAAGCTGGTGGCCGAGACCCCCGGCAAATTGGCCAGCACGTCGCCGATCTGCCCAGCGGAATTTTCCTGCAGGGCACGCACGTCCATGACCGATTTGCCGGCGAAGAGGTCTGCGCGTTCGAGGCTGTGGCCGGTGACGACGATCATGCTCGATGCGTCGAGCCGGCGATCGTGGACGTCGTCGCCGGGAGCCGTCCCGTCGTCGGCCACCGCACCTGCCCGGTCGACGGGTTGCTCCTCGGCGGGTTGCTCGTCGGCAGGCGCGTCTTGCGCCAGCGCCGGCGGCGCTGCGAGCGCGGCCAGGCTGGAGAGTGAAAGGAGAAGGGCTTTGCGTAAAGTCGGATGATACATCATTACGCGGCGCAATAGATGCCTGCTGCCGCAGCGCAAGCGAAATCGCGCGGCCGGCGGCGGGCGTCGGACGAACGCCCGTTGGCGCACAACCAGTTGCGCGCGCATTATCGATCCTGGGTGAAATGGAGCGGGCGAGGCGATTCGAACGCCCGACCCCAACCTTGGCAAGGTTGTGCTCTACCCCTGAGCTACGCCCGCTCACTGACGCTTCCGAGGCGCGAGGCCCCGGTAGGGAGGCGGCCAACTAGCAGCGCTCTGCGAGTCCCGCAAGCCCCAAAAACGCAGTTTGGCCGCACGGCTTGCGATGGCGGAGCCGCTCCTTCACATTGGCGCAAAAGGCCCCCACATGGGGCGCACACTTGATTTCAATGAAAGGCGGTTTACGTGGCGAGCATGGGTCTCAGCATCGACGAGCAGAAGGCGGTCGAGCGGTTCAAGACGGACATCGTCGAGCCGTCGATGACCAGGCTGGTGATCCTCGACTTCCATGCCGACTGGTGCGGTCCGTGCAAGGCGCTGGCGCCGGTGCTCGAGAAGGTCGCCGGCGATTACGCCGACAAGGGCGTCGAACTGCGCAAGATCGACGTCGACAAGGAACAGTTCATTGCCGCGCAGTTCCAGGTCCAGTCGATCCCGACCGTCTATGCGATGTTCCAGGGCCAGCCGGTCGCCGACCTGACCAGCGCCCGCAGCGAGAGCCAGCTCAAGCAGGCGCTCGACCAGATCCTGCAGCAGCTGCCGATCGAAGCCGGCGCCGACGGCGAGGCGGCGGGCGCCAAGCCGCAGCAGGACGTTTCGCAATTCGTCGCGATGGCCGAGCAGGTGCTCGGCGAAGGCGATGCCGAGCGCGCGGCGGGCATCTTCGGCCAGGTCGTGCAGATGGCTCCCGACCATGCCGCCGCCCAGGCCGGGCTCGTCCGCGCGCTGGTCCAGGCTGGCCGGGTCGAGGAAGCGCAGGCAGCGCTCGCCGCGGCGGAACTCAACCCCGCGCTCGCCGGCGATCCGCAGCTCGCTCAGGCGAAGAGCGCGCTCGAACTCGCCGGCAACCGTGTCGACGAGGGCGAACTGGAAAATCTGCGCGCCAAGGCGCAGGCCGATCCGGCCGACATGCAGGCGCGCTACGATTTCGCCGAGGCGGCCTTCGCCGCGGGCCGCCGCGACGACGCTGCGGACGAATTGCTGGGCATGTTCGAAACCGATCGCGAATGGAACGAAGGCGCGGCGCGGGCCAAGCTGCTGCAGATCTTCGAAGCTGTCGGGCTCGAGGATCCGTGGGTGGTGGCGACGCGGAGGCGGCTGTCGAAGCTGCTGTTCGGATAGCACCGCCGTGAGCCGCCGCCTCCCGATCTTCCCCCTGTCCGGCGCGATTCTCTTCCCGGGCCTCCAGCTGCCGCTGCATATCTTCGAACCGCGCTATCGCGAACTCGTGGGCAGCGCGCTGGCCAAGGACCGCCTGATCGGGATGGTGCAGCCCCAAGCCTCGAAGGGCGGCGCCCCGCTCTACCAGATCGGCTGCTGCGGCCGGATCAGCGATGTCGAGGCGCTCGAGGATGGGCGCTACAACATCGTGCTCGACGGCGAGGCACGTTTCCGCGTGCTTCGCGAGCTCGACGTTTCGACCGCCTTTCGCCAGGTCGAGGCCGAGATGATCGACGATCCGGCGGACGAATTCCTCTCGAGCGTCGAGCGCGCCGGGTTCGAGTTCGAGGCGCGGCGCTTCGCCGATTTGCAGGGCTATTCGGTCGACTGGGATTCGGTCGCCCGGCTCGATGACGAGACGCTGATCAACGGCGTCGCCCAGATCGCCCCCTTCGATTCCGCATCGAAACAGGCGCTGCTCGAGGCCGGCGGGCTGTCGGAGCGCTGCGAGTTGATGATTCAGCTGATGCAGTTCTTCGCCCTGCGCGACGACGGCGACGAGATCGTCACGCTGCAATAGCGAGGGCCTGGACCGCTAGAGCGCGAAGCTGTTCTTCAGGCCGTCGATCACATATTGCGCCGCGAGCGCGGCCAGGAGCACGCCGAGCAGCCGGGTGATGACCGCCTCGACGCGGTCGCCGAGCAGGCGGATGAGCGGCCCGGCGGCGATCAGCGCCAGACAGGTCAGCACCAGCGCGGTAGCCAGCGCGCCGAGCACGATCAGCGTCTGTTCGGTTCCGCGCGCCTCGTTGGTGAGCAGCATGATCGCCGCGATCGCACCGGGCCCGGCGAGCATCGGCATCGCCATCGGGAAGACCGAGACGTCTTCGACCTCGGGCGTCGCCGCGACCTTCTCCGCACGGTCCTCGCGCCGCTGGGTACGCTTTTCGAAGACCATTTCCATCGCGATCACGAAGAGCATGATCCCCCCCGCGATGCGGAAACTGTCGAGCTCGATGTGAAGCGCGCCGAGCAGGTCTTCGCCGAACAGCGCGAAGATCACCAGGATGATCCCCGCGATCGCCGTTGCCCGCAGCGCCATGTTGCGCCGCTCGGCATCGGTCGCACCCTTGGTCAGCCCGGCATAGATCGGAGCGCAGCCGGGCGGATCGATCACGACGAACAGCGTGATGAAGGCCGAGACGAACAATTCGATCATGAGCCTACTTCTCCTCCGGCGCGGCGACCTGGCCCGAGTTGGCATCGACCATCCGGCCATCCTTGAGCATCATCAGCTTCCAGTGCCGCGAGAGATCGGGAGAGACGACGAAGGTCAGGAACAGGCTGCTGTCGTTCGACACCTGGTCGAAATAGCTGCCCCCGCTCACCGGCCGCGATTGTTCGGCCTGCGCGCGCAATTCGGGACCCCTGCCGGGAGCCGGACAATCGGCGACATCGGTGCCGATGAAATCTGGTGCCGCGAGCGGGGTCGCCAGGCTGTCGCCCTGGTCGAGCACCCAGCGATACTCGCCATCGCTCCGGCGCTGCCAGACGGTGGTGAAATAGCCGGTCGAACCATCGGGCCGCTGCCACGCGCCGCGTGTCATCGCCAGCGATCCGTCGCAGCTCGACCAGACATGGTGCGGCTGCCAGCGGATCGCCTCGGACGGATTGCTGCGGCCGGCGAGCCATTCGCGGGCGTTGACCGGCTGGGGAACGAACATGACCGCCGAAGCGCCGGCATGGTCGCGGAACGCGGTCCATTGGCCGTCATCCTGCGCCGCGCGGGCGAAGGCCAGTTCGGCAGCGACCACCTTGCCCGGATTGGCGGTGGGCGTGAGCAGCCGTGCATAGCGGTCGCGCGTCCCGGCGCCCGGGGCGCAACCCGCCAGCGCGGCGAGCGAGGCCAGCGCGGCCAGCGAAATCGCCCGCCTCACAGCGCGTCCTCGGGCAGATCGAGCCCCTCGTGGCGGTAGGCGGCGACCAGCGTGTTGCGCAGCAGCACGGCGATCGTCATCGGGCCGACGCCGCCCGGAACCGGCGTGATCGCCGCGGCCACCTGCTGCGCGCCGGCATAATCGACATCGCCCACCAGCCGGCCCTTGTCCTCGCCCGCGGCGGGGGGAAGGCGGTTGATGCCGACGTCGATCACCGTGGCCCCGGGCTTGAGCCATTCGCCCTTGACCATCGCGGCGCGGCCGACCGCGGCAACGACGATGTCGGCACGGCGAACGACCTCGGGCAGGTCGCGGGTGCGGCTGTGCGCGATGGTGACGGTGGCATTGGCATCGAGCAGCAATTGCGCCATCGGCTTGCCGACGATGTTCGAGCGGCCGACGACCACCGCCTCGAGACCCGAAAGATCGCCCAGCCGGTCGGTCAGCAGCATCATGCAGCCGAGCGGGGTGCAGGGGACGAAGCCGCGCTGGCCCACCGCCAGCCGGCCGGCGTTGATGACGTGGAAACCGTCGACGTCCTTGTCGGGCGCGATCGCGGCGATGACCGCCTGTTCGTCGAGATGGCCGGGAAGCGGCAATTGCACGAGGATGCCGTCGACCGCGGGATCGCGGTTGAGCCGTTCGACCAGCGCCAGCAGCTCGGCCGCCTCGGCATCGGCCGCCAGCCGGTGTTCGAAGCCCGCCATATGGGCCGCCGCGGTGGCCTTGCCCTTCGACCGGACGTAGACCTGGCTCGCCGGATCCTCGCCCACCAGCACCACTGCCAGCCCGGGCTTGCGGCCAGCCTGCCGCTCGAACTCGGCAGCGTAGCGGCCGACCTTCTCGCGCAGGCCGGCGGCGAAGGCCTTCCCGTCGATGACCTCCGCCATCAGCCGTAGATCACGTTGCCGAGCACGATCAGCACGATGTTGAGCAGGATGATCAGCACCAGCGGAGAGAAGTCGATCGCGCCCGTGCTGGGCAGCAGATTGCGGATCGGGCGCAGCACCGGTTCGAGGAAGCGGTTGATCGCCATGTAGAAGCTCGAGAGGAATTCATTGCTGCTGTTGACCACGTTGAAGGCGAACAGGAGTCCGATGATGAACTGGATGATGATCAGCATCACCAGCACGTTGGTGAGCATCGAGATGATCTGGTAGATTGTGGCGAGGGCCTGCATGTGTCTGGCGTTCCCGTCTCTGCTGTTTCGCGCTGCGTCCTACAAGAGCGTCACGGCCCGCGCCACCCCTCTCCGACCGGTTACGCCCCGCGGCTGACCAGCGTTCCCGCGCCGCGTTCGGTGAAGAATTCGAGCAGCATGGCGTGCGGCACGCGTCCGTCGAGCACCACCGCTGCCTCGCAGCCGGATTCGACCGCCTGGACGCAGGTCTCGAGCTTGGGAATCATCCCGCCGGTGATCGTGCCCGCATCGCGCAGCCGCCAGATGTCGGCCGGGGTCAGATCGGTGAGCAGCCTGCCCTGCTTGTCGAGCACCCCGGTCACGTCGGTCAGCAGCAACAGCCGCGCCGCGCCCAGCGCGGCCGCCAGCGCGCCGGCCATGGTATCGGCATTGATGTTGTAGGTATGGCCGTCTTCGCCCACGCCGATCGGCGCCACCACCGGGATCATGCCCGCAGCGGTGGCGGTTTCGAGCACCGTCGTGTCGACCCTCGAGGGCTCGCCGACGAAGCCGAGGTCGAGCGCCTGTTCGATGTTGCTGCCCGGATCCTTGACCTTGCGCGACAGCTTGGTCGCCGTGACCAGCCCGCCATCCTTGCCCGAAATGCCGATCGCCTTGCCGCCGGCGCGCGCGATCGAGCCGACGATGGCCTTGTTGATCGCTCCCGACAGGACCATTTCGGCGATCTCGGCGGTCTGCTTGTCGGTCACCCTGAGGCCGTCGACGAAGCGCGTCTCGACCCCCAGCTTTTCGAGCATGGCGCCGATCTGCGGGCCGCCGCCATGGACCACCACCGGGTTGATGCCGACTGCTTTCAGCAACACCACATCCTCGGCGAATTCGCGGGCGGCGCGTTCGTCGCCCATGGCGTTGCCGCCGTATTTGACCACGAAGCTGCGCCCGGCGTAGCGCTGGAAATAGGGCAGCGCCTCGATCAGCGTTTCGGCCTTGGCGCGGATATCGGCGAGATCGGGCGGGCTGTTCATCCCCCGCGGCTTAGCGGGCGGCGCGGATCGAGGCAAAGGTTTAGGCGCGCCGCCGCCCGCGCCGTTCAGCCGGCTTCGACCTCGGCCGCGAGGCCGGCGAAATCGGCGTGGCCGGTGACCGGCGCGACGCGTTCTGCCCACAGCGCCGCGATCCGCTCGGCGACGGCGGGCGGGACCTGCCTCGCCTCGCTGCCGACGGCCTGGACCTTGGTCGAATCGCTGTCTTCCGGGATCCCCAGCCGCTCGGCATAGGCGCGCGCGATCAGCGCGTCGTCGAACCGGTCGCGGTGGGCATACATGAAGCCGCGGCCGGTCATCTCCTCGACCAGCGCGAAACCCTCCGCGGACAGTGCCAGACCGAGGAAATCGGCCACCCGCCGGATCGCCGCCGCCCGGTCGGCGACCACCGAGCGATAGGTCGCGACCAGGCTGTCGGACGCGGCGCGGCGCGCGTACCAGCTCAGCAGGTGAGTGAAATAATCGCAGCCGCCGGGGCCGCCCGCGAGCCACAGCGGCCAGAACTCCTCGAGCGAGACCGCGCCGTCCTCGATCTGCCAGCCGTTGAAGAAGCGGTACAGGGAGACGTATGTCTCGGCCGGGTCGCGCAGCGTGACGATATAGCGCAGGCCGGCGGGCAGGCGTTCGTATTCGCGGTGCGTCTTGAACCCGCGCGGCACGGCGCGCTGCGGCGCGTTCATGTCGCGATCGACGATCGGCCCGCTGTCTTCCCACGGGGTCATCGCGCTGATGTCGTCGAACTCCATGTCGCCCGCGCCGGTCGCGGCGACCATGCGCAGCTGGTGGAACATCTGCTGCATCATGGTGGTGCCGCTCTTGGCCCAGCTGGCGATGAAGACGTCGCCGTCGCGCGGGGCGAGCGGGCGGAACCGGCGCGGCGGGATCGATCGCAGCGCCGCGCTGTTGATCGCGAGTTCTTCCAGATTGCGCGCGCGGCGCCCCAGCCCGACCGTCATGCCGATCCCTTCCTTCGCCGTGCGGCCCGGCCGTGGCCTATGCCACCGGCCTGTCGCCCTGTCGACGGCGGGGATCGAACGGAGCCGGGCCAGGGCGCGCGCGGGGCGCCGGGGTTGACGCAAAAGCCGGTGCGTACGCCGCTGCCGCAATCGCCCCCGCGGCGCGCCCGAGCCGCCCCCGGTCGAGCTGGGCGAGGTGCTGGAGCAGCGCCTTGTCGTCGGCTTTCCAGACGGTTGCGACGTAGCGGCCGGCATGCATCACGATCTGCGCCAGCCCGCTTTCGAGCCGCGCATGGGCCGCGAGACCTGTGGCTTTCGCCGACCCGGTGTCGATCGGGCGATAGGGCTTGCCGAGCGCCGCGTCCCAGGCCGCCGCGAACCCCGCCGCGCCCGGCCGGCGGCGCAGGCGATAGGCGCTTTCGCGGCGCATGCCGAGGCAGCGCGCGGCGGCGGCGACCGAGCGCGTCTGCGCCAGCAGGCCGATGAAGGCGGCCTGCCGCGCGGGCGTCCAGCCATCCGCTCGCGGCGCGACGGGGACGGGATGGAAGCGCGGGATCCGCCTGCGGCTGCGCGCGCGGAACGCTGGCGGCGAGCGCGTGTCCGCGCCCGCCGGCTTCGCGGGAGCGGCCGGTGCGGATGGTGCCGAGCGAGCTTGGGGTTGCGGGCGGGGGGGCTGGCGGGGGGGGCGATCCTGTCTCATGAAACAGAATGGAGCAGATTTCTTCCGAATAGGAAAATGCCCGGATGCCCGCCGTGCGGGAAGACACCGCGGCATTGCCCCGCCAACGACGGCGGCCGCCCCTGTTTCCGGGGGCGGCCGCCGCGTTACGCCCGATGGGCGTGGAGGTTTTCGAACCGGCCTAGCGGTTCTGGTTCGGCTGTCCGGGCTTGCCGCCCTGCTTCTGACTGCGGGCGTCGTTCTGCTGCTTGGCGGCACCGCCCTGCTGCTGTTGCGGCTGTTTCGGCTGCCCGCCCTGCGACCGGTCGCCTTGTTGCGACTGGCCGGGCTTGTTGGTCTTGTCGGTCATGGTGTGAGTTCCTTGAAACGCGGGTCCGGAAACGAACTCCGGCCGCGTGAGGACAATCCGCCCGCGAGCGTTCTGGTTTCCGCGGGCGCGCCCGAACGCGCCCACCTGCCCGGAATTCGCGACGGCAGACCGGCGGCGAGCGAAAGCGCGCCGCTGGACTGCGGATCGAAGAGGCCCCGCGTGCGATCGGCGGATCAGCCGTGCTTGTCGAGCGCCCAGGGATTGGCGGGATGCGCCTGCGTGGTCTGCTCCTGCCCCTCCCCCGGGTGGATCGCCAGCCCCACCCCGGCCTCGCCGGTGGCGGTTTCCTCGGGCGCGGGCACGCTGCAATAGGCGAGCAGCAGCATGCTGCCGGCGAACCACAGCGCCCGCCAGCGGCTGGCAAAGACCGTTCCGAGACGCGGACCGAACATGCGCCGCAGCCTAGCCGCGGCAGGTTAAGGAATTGCCGATGCGCGCGGGCGCGGATCGGGTGCGGATGGGGGGGCGCTCCCCATCGACGCCGCTTATCGCGCTGCTGAACGAGGCCCCCTTCGCCCTCGCCCCCCGACCCCGAGGGCCGCGATACGGACCGCTAGGCCCGGCGGCTGCGCGTGGTGACACGCGGCGGCGAGAGCCTCGGCGCCACGCTGGCGCGCGAGGGGCTGGCGGGAGTGGTGTTAGGGGCGGTAGAGTTCACAGGCGCTGCCGTCGCCATCGCCGTCCAAGTCGAGACTGTAGCCGGGCTCGCCGTAATGCAGCGGGTCCTTTCCGGCCGCGCGGACCTCGTCGCATCCCGCATAGCGGACGCTCGCCATCACCCGTTCGAGCCGTGCCTGTTCCTGCGGGTCGACGGGCTGCAGGTGCTGGGTGAAAAGGTACCACCCGCCCGCGACCAGCACGACATTGGCGACCGCAGTGCTCCAGAGCTTCTCGCCGAAACCCTGCTTGCGCGTCTTGTGCCGGAAGAGCGAGCGCCCTGCGAGCGCTCCCACGATCCCGCCCATGACGACGAAACCGGCAAGCGTATCCTCGCGCACGCGCCATCCCCCGCTATCGGCCTGCGCCTTGTCCCAGCCAAAGGCGGCAAAGGCGACGAAGTTGACCGCGATGAGGTAATAGGTGGCGAGTTCGGGAAAGGACATACGACGGGCCGGGTCCGGTTGGCGTTCTCCGGCAGGTCTAGTCCGCGCTGGTGAAGGAATGGTTGGCGCGGGGGATGGTGATGCTGCTCACCGTAGGCCCTTCACCCTCGCCCTCAACCCCGACGGCCGCGATACGGACCGCTATGGCGGTAAGCTGCGTGTGCTGATGCGAAAACTAGCTTTAGTTTTCTATCTCCGCCGGACGATGCGGATTTTGCCGAGGTCTCTTCGTTTCCCACTAGCGTTCCGATGCCGCTTTGTTGCGCTAAAAACGAGGCCACGCGATCGTGATCTGCCTAGAGAAAGGCGAGCATCTAAATCACCATCAGGGCAAGCCAAAAAACAGTCGAAAAGACCCCAACTATCATGAGAGTACCTGCAATAAAATTTGCCCACGCCGGGTAGAGCCTTTGGTGAATTACGGGCACGAATTTCGCGACGCCGCCCTTGCATCGAACCTGCTCAATGTTGGCGCCGTTGAGAATTTGCAGGGTCACGATCTCTTTTGGAGCAATATACGGAATTCTTACGAGCCACCGGCCCGAATTTGTCGACCCTACTTCGAAATCGATCGCCGGCGTTACATTATAACCAGCTGGCTCCCCTATGGCTTCAGATATTATCTCGACGCCCTCGGCGGGAAGCCGTCCAAGGTTTTGCACCATGATTTGGCTTGATCGAATGTTAAATGGGGGAGCCTCTGGCGTGGGTGGAGCGAACTGAAAGAAGCTAGAGTTAGGGCTGAACGCAATCAGGCGCACATTGCCCTGAAGCCAATGACGCGCAAAAACTGCGAGTAATGTCACCAAACTTGAGAGTATGGCAGCTTGACCACTAGGAGTGCCGAAAAATTCAAGCACGACCCTAACCTCGCTCACTCCGCCGCCACACTCCCGGCCCCCTCGGCCCCATCCCCGAACAGCCCCGGCCCCTCATCGGCCTCGGCGCCGTCTTCCTCGTTCGCGGGCTTGGCCTTGTTGCGCTTGTCGAAGCTCGACCAGACGTCGTTCCAGTTGCCGCGGGTCGCGCCCTTGGAATATTCGGTGGCACGGGTCTCGAAGAAGTTGGCGTGTTCCACCCCGTTGAGCAGCGGGGCGAGCCAGGGGAGCGGGTGGTCGTCGACCATGTAGATCGGCTGGAGGCCCAATTGGCCCAGCCGCCAGTCGGCGATGTAGCGGATGTACTTCTTGATTTCCTTGGCGGTCATGCCCGGCACGGGACCCTGTTCGAAGGCGAGGTCGATGAACGCATCCTCGAGCCGCACCGTCTTCTGGCACATGTCGATGATGTCTTCCTTGACCGGCTTGGTCAGACAATCGCGTTCGGCGCAGAAGGCGTGGAACAGGCGGGTAATGCCTTCGCAATGCAGGCTCTCGTCGCGGACCGACCAGCTGATGATCTGGCCCATGCCCTTCATCTTGTTGAAGCGCGGAAAGTTCATCAGCATGGCGAAGCTGGCGAACAGCTGGAGGCCTTCGGTAAAGCCGCCGAACATCGCGAGCGTGCGCGCGATGTCCTCGTCCGAATCGACGCCGAACTGCTGCAGGTAGTCGTGCTTGTCCTTCATCTCCTCATATTCGAGGAACATGCCATATTCGCTCTCGGGCATGCCGATCGTGTCGAGCAGATGGCTGTAGGCGGCAATGTGGACCGTCTCCATGTTGGAGAAGGCGGCCAGCATCATCTTGACCTCGGTCGGCTTGAAGACGCGGCCATATTGCTCGTGATAGCAATTCTGCACGTCGATGTCGGCCTGGGTGAAGAAGCGGAATATCTGGGTGAGCAGATTGCGCTCGTGATCGGAGAGCTTCTGCGCCCAGTCGCGGCAATCCTCGCCCAGCGGCACTTCCTCGGGCATCCAGTGGATCTGCTGCTGGCGCTTCCAGAACTCGTAGGCCCAGGGGTATTCGAAGGGCTTGTAGGTCTTTCTGGCTTCGAGCAACGACATCTTGTGGTCTCCGGGTTCCGCGTGAACGACTCATATAGGGAATCACGGCGGCGATTCGAAGGCAAGGGGTCATGATTCGGCGGGGATAACAGGAGGGTGGCGCGCGCCCACCCGTGGAACGCCGCGCCGCGCCCGCCCGTTCTAGGGGGGAAAGGAGTTTTCCCCATGGGACAATATGAACCGAACGACAGCCGCGACGTCACGCTGAGGCAGGGCGACGAGCCCGGCGGCATCGAGCGCACCGGCCCGCGCGAGGGCGAAACCCGCCAGCGCGAGCAGGGCGAAGGCGCCCGCCCCGGCGATCAGCAGCAGGCGACGCATTCCGAAGCCGGCGCGCCGCGGCCCGAATACGACCAATACGAGGTCAACCAGCCGGGCAGCATCGACAAGCAGTCCGAAGCGCAGATGGGCTACGGCAATGCCCGCGATGCCGACGACCGGATGGAACAGGATCGGCGCCGCGCCGCGCAGCCGGGCGAGACCGCGGACGATCCCGCCACGCGCGCCCGCGCCGACGCCCAGCGGCCGCTCGGCGGCGAATGAGTCTATCAGTCTGGGGAACGGCGGCTTCGTCTGCTTTTCCCTCTTTTGCGGGCGCTGTCCGCAAACCCCCGCGCCCCGTCTCGCCAGAGGCGGGGCGTGTTCATTTCGGGGGCGACGGAAGGGCTGCATCGACCGGGCCGTGCGTGAGCGTCGGCGAGCCGTGGACCAACCGCCGCGGTCATCCGTTGATATGATGTAAGTAACGGAAAAACAAAGGAGACAGCATGTTCGAGAAGCTGCGCATCAAGGAACATATGGAAGTCACGGACAGCCAGGGGCGCCACATCGGTACGGTCGACGAGGTCGAGGACGAGACGATCAAGCTGACCCGCTCCGACAGCGCCGATGGCATGCATCATTTCGTCGCGCTCGACCAGGTCGAGAAGATCGACGACAATCGCGCCATCCTGAAGGACGGCGCCCGGATTCCCGAGGGCCTCGCCAAGGAGGCCGCGCTCACCGGCGCATGATCGCATTCCCCTGATCCCCAGGACCACCAGTATCGCCCTGCGCGCCATGACCGGCGTGCGGGGCGATCCGCATGCACCGGGGCGAAAACCGGCACGCGAGGCGCAGCACGGGGCATTGGCGACGGCGCGCAGGGCGCGGAAGTGCGCTTTCCCCCTTGCCTGTTGCGCCCCGAGACCTAAACAGCCGCGCATGGGGTTGCCGGAATATCACACAGGGGGTTCGCCGCCCGACAGGGAACTCGCAGCCAGCGGGCAACAGGTGCTCGACGGCGAGATTCCGCTGCAGCGCTGGCCGGCCCGGCTGCGCGAGGCGTTCGACGCCTCGATTGCCGAGCGCCAGTTCCGCGACCACCGTTTCCTGCTGCGGCTCGGGCTGGCGGTGCTGCTGGTCACCACGCCGATGGACTGGGTGCTGATCCCCGATCATGCCGAACAGATGCTGGCGCTGCGGCTGGGCCTGGTCCTCCCGCTGCAGGCGCTCGGGCTCCTCCTTCCCGCGCGTATGCTGCCGCTGCAGAAACTGGTCACGGGACTCTCGGTCATCGCCTTTGCCGCGGTGCTGATGATCGGCGTGCGCTGGGCTTCGCCGGTGGTCGGGGCCTATATGGCGATCGGGCCGGTGCTGGTGATCGGAATGATGTCGCCGGTGCTGTCGTGGCGCTCGCGCGCGATCGTCGCCTTTCTGCTCGCCTGCGCCGCGGTTGCGCTGACGCTCGGTCTGTGGGTCGGCGGAACCCTGGTGCGCGAACCCGCCTTCATCGCGGTCTATTTCGCAACCGGCGTAGTCGCCTATTTCCTCCAGCAGCGCGTGCGCGGGCTGCTGGCGAGGAATTTTCTCCTCGCGCTCCAGTCGGAGGTGCGGCTGGCCGAGCTGGCGCACAGCAATGCGCGGCTGGTCGAACTGTCGATGCAGGATCCGCTCACCGGTCTCGCCAATCGCCGCCGGACCACCGAGACTTTCGCGCGTCAGTACGATGCCGCTCCGGCGACGGGCGAGGCGCGGGCGGCGGTGATGATGGTCGACCTCGACCACTTCAAGGACTTCAACGACAGCTGGGGCCATCACGCGGGCGACGACTGCCTGCGCGCTGTGGCCGAGGAATTGCGCCATTGCGCGGCTTCGCACGGCGGGCTCGCCGCACGTTTCGGGGGCGAGGAATTCGTCATCGTCCTGCGCGTCGATTCCGACCGGCAGGCGCGCGAACTGGCCGAGGACCTGCGCATGGCGATCGAGCAGATCGAGATCCCCCACGGCAGCAGCGGCCGGACCGCGACCTGCACTGCCAGCATCGGCATCGCGGTCCATGACGGCCGCGGCGTACCCGAACTCTCGGATCTGCTCCAGCGCGCCGATGCCGCGCTCTATGCGGCGAAGGACGGCGGCCGCAATCGCAGCGAACTGGCCCCCGGTGCCGCACCCGCCGGCGCAGCGCCCGCGGGCCCGAAACCGACTCCGAACCCGAACCGGCGCGTCATGCGTTGATCTCTCCGAAAGGAGAGCACGGATGACCGATGAAAGCAGGATCAAGGAACATATGGAGGTGATCGGTGCCGACGGGGTTCACCTCGGCACGGTCGATCGGGTCGAGGGCGGTCGCATCAAGCTTACCAAGAAGGATTCCTCGGCGCAGATCGCGCAGGCGAGCGGAAGCCACGAGGGCCATCACCACTATATCTCGACCGGGCTCGTCGCCGAGGTCGAAGGCGATCGCATCCGCCTCAGCGCGACCGGCGCCAACGCGCTGATGTTCGAGGAAGAGGAAGAGGAAGAGGAATAGTTGGCGCGCAAATGAAAAGGGGGCACGCATCGCTGCGTCCCCCCGTTTCATCGCGCTGCGGCGGTCTTGCTCGCTGGCAGGCCCGGCTCACTGGCAGGCGAGGCACTCCTCGTAATCGGTCTGCTCGGCGCCCGCGGCGAGTTCGTATTTCGCCGCATCGGCGGTGTTGTCGGCTTCCACCCCGCCGGCGAAGCCCGCGCGCTGGACGCTCTTCGAGCGCAGGTAATAGAGCGATTTGATGCCTTTCTCCCACGCCTGGAAGTGGAGCATCATCAGATCCCATTTGTCGACGTCGGCGGGGATGAACAGGTTCAGCGACTGCGCCTGGTCGATATAGGGCGCGCGGTCGGCGGCGAATTCGAGCAGCCAGCGCTGGTCGATCTCGAAGCTGGTCTTGAACGCGGCCTTTTCCTCGGGGTTGAGGAAGTCGAGGTGCTGGACGCTGCCGCCCTTCTCGAGAATCGAGTTCCACACATTGGTCGAGTTCTTGCTCTTCCGGTCGAGAATCTTCTCGAGATAGGGGTTCTTGACGATGAAGCTGCCCGACAGCGTCTTGTGCGTGTAGATATTCGCCGGGATCGGTTCGATGCAGGCGCTGGTGCCGCCGCAGATGATGCTGATCGAGGCGGTCGGCGCGATCGCCATCTTGCAGCTGAAGCGTTCCATCGCGCCGGTTTCCTCGGCATCGGGGCATGGCCCGCGCTCGTTCGCGAGGACCATGCTCGCTTCTTCGGCCTTGGCGCTGATGTGCTTGAACATCTTGAGGTTCCACACCTTGGCCATGGGGCTTTCGAAACCGATGCCCTTCGACTGGAGGAACGAGTGGAAGCCCATCACCCCCATGCCGACGCTGCGTTCGCGCATGGCGGAATATTTCGCCCGCGCCATCTCTTCGGGGGCGCGGTCGATGTAGTTCTGCAGCACGTTGTCGAGGAAGCGCATGACGTCTTCGACGAAGGTCTTGTCCTCGTTCCACTCGTCCCATTTCTCGAGATTGAGCGAACTGAGGCAGCATACCGCGGTGCGGTCGTTGCCGAGATGGTCGATCCCGGTGGGCAGGGTGATCTCGGCGCACAGGTTCGAGGTCGACACCTTGAGCCCCAGTTCGCGGTGATGCTTGGGCATCATCCGATTCACCGTGTCGGAGAAGACGATATAGGGCTCGCCCGTCGCGAGGCGCGTCTCGACAAGCTTCTGGAACAGGCTGCGCGCGTTTACCGTCTTGCGCACCGAACCGTCGCGCGGGCTGACGAGATCGAAATCATCGCCCGCGCGCACCGCTTCCATGAAGGCATCGGTGATCAGGACGCCGTGATGCAGATTGAGCGCCTTGCGGTTGAAATCGCCCGAAGGTTTGCGGATCTCGAGGAATTCCTCGATCTCGGGGTGCGACACGTCGATATAGCAGGCCGCCGAGCCGCGCCGGAGCGAGCCCTGGCTGATCGCCAGCGTCAGGCTGTCCATCACCCGCACGAACGGAATGATGCCGCTGGTCTTGCCGTTGAGGCCGACCGGCTCCCCGATGCCGCGGACATTGCCCCAGTAGGTGCCGATGCCGCCGCCCTTCGAGGCCAGCCAGACGTTCTCGTTCCAGGTGCCGACGATGCCGTCGAGGCTGTCCTCGACGCTGTTGAGATAGCACGAAATCGGCAGGCCACGCGTGGTGCCGCCGTTCGACAGCACCGGGGTCGCGGGCATGAACCAGAGCCGGCTGATGTAATCGTAGAGACGCTGTGCATGGTCCTGATCGTCGGCGAAGGCGTCGGCGACGCGGGCGAACAGGTCCTGGAAACTCTCGCCAGGCAGCAGATAGCGGTCGATCAGCGTTTCCTTGCCGAAATCGGTCAGCAGCGCGTCCCGGCTCGCGTCGGTCCGCACGTCGAAGCGGCGATCGAGGATCTTCTTGCTGTCCTCCTTCTCGCCATCCTCCTTCAGAGTTTCCGCGGCCTGCGCCAGCGCGCCGGCGAGCGCTTCGCCCGCCGCGGCGTTGACCAGTTCCTCGCTGCCACTGTCGTTGCTGTCCATGGAAACCGCTTTCTTCTGCGTCTTCGCCGCGCGAGGGGTCTCTTCGGCAGCGCCTTCGGTATCGAGGTCCAGTGCCATCGCCGTATCTTCCCCGCTCTTGAAATCCATCGTGCCCCACCCTGTTCCGTTGCGCGCAAAAGCCCTTCGCCGTTGCGCTGTTCCGCTTGTGTACGAGTCGGCAGGAGCTGTCCCCGCCTAGCAATTTCGTGCGGATCGCGGGCGATTAGTTTTCCCAACTTTGCCCACAGCACCACGCTCGGAGGGGCTCGTTCCCATATAGGGTGAGCACCGCCGAAAGCTAGGTCTTGTGGGTACCCCCGGCAAGCCGACTACTAGATACTGAATCAGCTGGCCGGCGCACGCAAGGGCCTAAAGACCAACTTAAGCGTCTTTGCCGAGCGAGGGCGGGGGTGTCCTAGAGTGGTGCAACGCAGCGACGCGTGGACCGACCTTGGGTTCGCAGCGACGCAAGGGGCAAAATAAATCTGCGAAAAAATTTTTGCGGGCACAGCGATCCGCTCCGGCTTGCGATTCAATCGAATCGGCGCGCGCAATATTCGAAACCGGCGGGGCCGTCCGCCGGCCCCGCCGCTAGAACCCGATCCGCACGCCGACAGTGGCGAAGATGCGTTCGCTGCGGGCATCGCGGTCGAGATCGGTGGTCATCGAGCCCTTGGCGAAGATCGCATATTTGCCGTCGGCGCCCCAGCTGTAGTTCGCCCCCAGGCCGAGCTCGCCGAGCCATTCGGCGGCGCTCGACGACAGCTCGAAACCGGAGACGGCGATCGCCCGCACCGGTTCGAAGCGGCGGTAGAGATTGGCGAAGCCGCGGATCCGCAGCGTCGCCGCCGGACCATCGTGCGAAGCGAGCGCGGTTTCGCCCTCGAGGGCCAGGCCCAGCCGCGCGGCAAAGCCCGCCTGGTCCGTGGCATCGGCGACGAATTCGCCGTCGGGACCGGTGAAATCGGCGATCCGCCCGTCGTGCCACATGATCTGCGCCTGCGGAACAGCCGCGAATCCGGTGCCGACGGCGAGCCGCTGGCCGAGTTCGAACGAGGCGTCGGCGCTGGTCGCGTGCTCTTCGCCCGGGAACGCCCCGGTCTCGCTCGAGACGAGATCGAGATCGATCCAGCTGTAGCGTCCCTGGGCATCGGCATAGAAGCCGCCGGGTGCGATATAGGTGAGGGAGCCGCCCAGCCCCCAGCCGTCGGCGCCGATCGTCCCCCCGCCGACGGGCGACGAGACCTCGGTTCCGACGTGTATGTAATGCGCCGATGCGCCCGCCAGGAGCCCGCCGCCGAGCGCAAGATTGCCGCCGAAGTGCAGGCCGAAGCGATCCTGATCGAACGAGGCGCCGCTGAACGAATCGGCCGGTGTCGCCTCTTCGCGATCGCTTTCGACACGCAGGAATAGCCCCGAGCCGATTTCCGGCTGGCCGGCGCCGCCGAGCGCGGAGGCACCCGCGACCGTGGCCGCGCCGCTCTCGCCGAGCCGGTCGCTCAGCGACGGCAGACGGCCGAAGCTGTCGAGGACGTAGGGAAGCATTTCGTAGAGCGCGCTCTGCGGCAGCAGCGCCCCTGCCAGCACCAGGTCGCCGCCCGACAGCGTGAGGTCGTAGCGGAACGGGCCCGCGGTGAAAGCACCGCCGACGAGGTCGAAATTGGCCTCGGCGATCGCGCCCGCACCGTCGACCAGCAGGATCTGGCCACCCAGAGGGGTTCCGCTGCCGACCTGATCGAGCGCGATCTGCGTGACTCCCGAGACCGCCCCGCCGATTGCGAGATAATCGCCCGTTGCAGCTGCGAGATCGACGTCGAGCTCGACAGTTCCGCCCCCGGCGAAATCGCCGCCGACGGTGAGCCGATCGCCCGTCGCACCATCGGCGAGCGTGACCGCGCCGAGATTGACGAGCGATCCCGAGATCGAAAAGCTGCCGCCGCCGCCACCGCCCGCGACCAGCGTCGAACCGCTGTCGAGGCCGAGATTGCCGATCACGCTGGCGCCCGACAACGCGGTGAGCGTCGATCCGCCGAGCAGGAAGAGCCCGGTCCCGGTCGTGCCGCCGGTGGTCAATGCGCTCGAGAGGCTCGCGTCGGAGCCCTGGTCGAGCATCACGATCTCGAAATTCAGGATGTTCGCGCCCTCGATCAGATGGTCGAATTCCTCGAGCACGAGACCGTCGACATAACCATCGGCGGCAGCCACGTCATCGCCGCCATCGAGGACGACCATGGGATCGTAGGCGAAGCCGGCGGCAAGGGTGACGCTGTCCGAACCGCTTCCGGCATCGAGCGCGCCGAGGCTGCCGCTGATAAGGACGACGCTATCCTCGCCATCGCCGCCGGCGATCGCGCCGCTGACGAGGGCTCCCGAGAGGGTGATCGCATCGGCCCCGGCATCGCCCGAGACGCTGCCGATCGTTCCGCCGGCGAGCGTCAGCGTATCGTCGCCCTCGCCGCCCGCGATGGTGCCAACGCTGCCCGCGCTGATGGTGACGAGGTCGTTGCCGAAATTGCCGTCCACGCTGCCGACGCTGCCGGTGGTGGCGATGAGAATCGTGTCGCCGGTATCGCTTGCGGCGCTGCCGTCCTGGCCATCGAGCCCGCCGGAGACGCTGGTGACCGAGGCATTCCCGAGCACGGCGATCTGGTCCGCCCCGCCCGCGCCTTCGATACGCGTCACCTGCGCATCGCCGTCGAGCCTGATCGCATCGTCGGAAAGGCAGCCGAGCACGGCATCGGCGCTGCCGCCGAAGGTGACGCTCGCGGCGCAGACCTCGAGCGTGCCGGTGTCGAAGCTGGCGGTGAGCGAGCCGCCGCCGACCACGCTCACGTCCTCCCAATTGACGATCGTGCCGCCGTTGGCGACGACCGTCACGCCGTCGAGGACGAGCTGGTCGATCCAGCCATCGGCCGCCGAGGCATCGTCGCCGCCGTCGAGCAATTGCGAGCCGTCGTAACCGGGCGCGGTGATCCACGCCGTGTCCGAACCCGTGCCGAGGTCGAGCGAGCCGAGCGAGCCCGCGGTCCAGACGAAGCTGTCCGCGCCCGCGCCGCCGGTGATCGCGCCGCTCACGTCTGCTCCCGAGAGGGTGATCGCATCATCGCCATCGTCGCCCGCAACGCTGCCCGCGCCGCCCGAGGCCAGCACGATCGTATCCGTCCCATCGCCGCCGGCGAGTGCGCCCGAGAAGGTGGCCCCCGCGAGCGTCAGCCGGTCGTCGCCGGTGCCGCCCGCCGCGCTTCCCAGGGTTCCGCCCGAGAGGGTCACGACATCGTCGCCGGCATCGCCGTAGAGCGTATCGATGGTGCCGCCCGCCATGGTGATCGTATCGCCATCGTCGCCACCCCGGACGCTGCCCGCGAGCCCGCTGGTGATGGCGATCGTGTCGCCCCCGGCACCGCCATCGACGATGCCCGCGACGCTCGCCCCGTCGAGCCGGATCGTGTCGGCGCCTTTGCCGCCCGAGACGCCGCCGAGATTGCCGCCGAGCAGCGTGATCCTATCGTCGCCCGCATCGCCGTAGAGCCCGCCGACGACCGTGCCGCCGGTGACCGAAACGAGATCGCCGCCGCTGCCGCCATAGACGGTGGTCCCCGAGCCCGCCGCGATCGTGATCGCGTCGTCGCCCGCGCCGCCGGTGATCGCGCCGCTCACGTCTGCTCCCGAGAGGGTGATCGCATCATCGCCATCGTCGCCCGCAACGCTGCCCGCGCCGCCCGAGGCCAGCACGATCGTATCCGCCCCATCGCCGCCGGCGAGTGCATTGGCGATGGTCGCGCCGTCGAGGATGATCGTGTCGCCCCCCGCATCGCCCGTCGCCGTATCGGCGGTCCCGCCGGTCAGTTCGATCCGGTCGTCGCCCGCGCCGCCGGCCAAGGCGCCGGTGATCGCTGCGCCGGCGAGCGCGATCGCATCATCCCCGGCATCGCCCGCAACGCTGCCCGCGCCGCCCGAGGCCAGCACGATCGTATCCGCCCCATCGCCGCCGGCGAGTGCGCCCGAGAAGGTGGCCCCCGCGAGCGTCAGCCGGTCGTCGCCGGTGCCGCCCGCCGCGCTTCCCAGGGTTCCGCCCGAGAGGGTCACGACATCGTCGCCGACATCGCCGTAGAGCGTATCGATGGTGCCGCCCGCCATGGTGATCGCATCGGCATCGTCGCCGCCCCGGACGCTGCCCGCGAGCCCGCTGGTGATGGCGATCGTGTCGCCCCCGGCACCGCCATCGACGATGCCCGCGACGCTCGCCCCGTCGAGCCGGATCGTGTCGGCGCCATCGCCGCCCGAGACGCCGCCGAGATTGCCGCCGAGCAGCGTGATCCTATCGTCGCCCGCATCGCCGTAGAGCGCGCCGACGACCGTGCCGCCGGTGACCGAAACGAGATCGCCGCCGCTGCCGCCATAGACGGTGGTCCCCGAGCCCGCCGCGATCGTGATCGCGTCGTCGCCGAGGTCGCCGTAGACCGCATCCACCGCACCACTGGTGTCGATCAGAATGGTGTCGCCGGTATCGGCGGAAGCGCTGGCGTCCTGTCCGTCGCCGCCGCCATGGACCGTGCCGGCCGAAGCCTTGCCGAGGATCGAGATCGTGTCGGCGCCGCCCGCGCCCTCGATCCCGAACGCATAGGCATCATCGGTCAGGGTGAAGCTTTCGTCCTGGATACAGCCCAGCGCCTCGTCGACGATGGCCGCGCCGCCCAGCGTGCTGCTTGTGCTGCCGCAGAAGCCCAAATCATCGACGCCGAGCAGGCTGGCGACGTACCAGTCGCCGCCCGTCGCACCGAAATAGAGTTCGTAGATCACGCCATTGTCGATCAACGGTCCGCTCAGGGCGAAGGCGTCGCCCGCCGAATTGGTGGCGTCGAGCACGTCGACGACGAGGATGCCCTCGCCCTCGTCCCACAGCCCGTTGTCGTTGGTGTCGGTCAGGGCGCCCGAACCCGCGCTCAGGCTGGTGACGAAGATGGTCGTCGCTCCGCCGGTGCCGGTGATCGTGCCGTCGACGACCAATTGGTCGGCGTAGTCGAGCAGGCCGTCGTTTAGCAGCACGTCGAGGTACAGCGAGCCGCCGTTGGAGATGAACCTGCCGCCGCCATCGACCCCGGCGGTGCTGCCGCCGCCGATGACCAGAACGTCGCCCGCCACCGGCCCGGTGCCGCCGGTCAGCGCGTCGGCGAGCACGATGCTGCCGCTGTTGGTGAAGCTCTCGAGGTTGAGCAGATGCGCCTGTTCGACCCCGGGGGTGGCAATCGACGGGCCGGCCGCGCCCGCCGGCGTGTAGGCCCCGCTCGCGTCCCATGCCGTCGGCGCCGTGTCGTCGCTGGTATCGGCGGTGAAGCCCGCCGAATCCTCGACCGTCAGCAGCCGCACCACACCCGACGCGGCATTGTCGAGGCTGTCGGTGCCGGCCCCGAAGTCGGACACGGCGACGCGCTCGGTCTCGCGGATCAGATCGCCGTCGCCGTCGATGAAGGCGCGCAGATCGAGCGAGGTGGAAGAGGTGTTGACGAAGCTGTCGTTCCCGGCCCCGGTGGTGACGAAGCCGGTGATCGTGCCATCGTTGTCGATGGTCGTATCGCCGCCGATGGTCAGGATCGCCTGATCGACCAAGGACCCCACGGCAGCGCCCGATGCCACCTCGATGGTGATCGCACCCGCGACCGAAAAGGCCTTGATCCCGGCGCCGCTGGTGCCGGTGACGGTGGATCCCGAGGCGATGGCGATCGACGTCGCGCCCGTCGAACTGGCGGTCTGGATGCCGACCGTGCCGCTGACGCTGCCGATCCCGCCGATGTCGATCGTGCCGTCTATCGCGATGGCGCTGATACCCTGCGCCGCGCCGCCGGTGACCCATCCGATGTCCGAAATGTCGATCGCGCCCGCGGCGGTGACGACATTGATGCCCAGACCTGTGCCGCCGGCGACATCGTCGAAGCCGGAAATGGCGATATCGCCGCCGACGTTGGTAACGAGGATGCCCCCCGCCGCACCGACCAGGCGCGCGCCCGCGCCCTGGATCGATACCGAACCGGTCAGCGAATTGCTGGCGAATATCGCGGTCGTGCCGAGCGCCTCGATGGTCGACCCCGAAGCCACCACGATGGCGGTTCCGGTTGCGCTTCGGGTGTCGATCCCGGCCCAGCCGGTGACGCTGCCGATCGCATCGAGCAAGCCTATCGAAATCGAGCCGCCGGTGCCGGGGGTGCGCGTCGCGTCGGCGAAAATTCCGGTGTTCCCCAGCGCGCTGCCGCCCGAGACCGCACCGATCCCTTCGATCGCAATGTCGCCGCCATCGCTGTCGGCGGAGATGCCCTCGTCGGCGCCAAGGACCAGATCGATGTCGCTGACGGTGATCTTGCCCCCGCTCGACAGCAGGTCGAGCCCGTCGTCGGTCTCGCCGGTCACGCTGTCGAGCGTCCCGACGAAGATGTCCCCGCCCCCGGAACTGATGTGTACGCCGTCGGTGGCGCCGGTGATGGTGCCCGAACTGCCGCGGACGGTCGCATTGCTGCCGACGGTGGCGATCCCCGCCCCGGCAGCGCCCAGGCCCGTGACCGCGCCGCTGTGGCCCAGCACGACCGTCGCCGCGCCCGCACCGCGCTGGGCGATCGAGATGCCCCCGTCGGATCCGCTCACGCTGCCGTTGGCGGTGACCGTGATCGCCTCGCCCAGGCTGCTGTCGACGAATATCGCATCGCCACCCTGGGCCGCGACATCCTCCACCGTCACCGCAACCATGCCGAAGCCCTGTTGCATCAGAGCGATGCCTGCCCCGGCGGCGGTTATCGTGCCGCTCGAAGTGACCGCGATCGACGACGAGGCGATGCCGTTGTAGACGTAGATGCCATCGCCGCCCGTGGCAGTCACATCGCCGACGGTCATGCTCGACGAGCCTGCTCCGCCTTGCGAGACGACGATGCCGCCGGCCGTGCCGTCGACGTCGCCGGCTTCGATGCCGATATCCGTGGCAAACACGTCGTGGGAGACGAAGATGCCGGACCCGGCTCCGGCCGTGACGTCCTCGACCTTGACGAGCGAGCTGCCCTCGCCGCGATTCTGCACATCTATGCCGATGGTGCTGCCGGTGATCTTCCCGCTCGCAGCTACGGAGATGTCGCGCGCCACGTTGAAGATATTGAAGCTATTCCCGACCCGGATCCCGGCGCCGCCGGTGGCGGTGACGGCAGCCGCGACCACGGTGACATTGCCGCCGCCCTGGTGGTCGATCGCGATCCCGTCTTCGCCGGCGGCGATGGTATCTGTGGCGGTGACCGCGACATCCTGCGCGCCGGTGTCGGTATCGATTTCGATGCCGTCGTCCCCCGCGTCGACCAAAGCGACTTCGACACTGGTGATGCCGGCGCCGTTCTGGCGGACCTCGACCCCATCGCCGCCGGCGCCGATCGGACCGCGCACGGCGATCTCGATGTCCTCGCCGTTGACGTCGTTGTAGGCATTGATGCCGTCGCCGTCGGTGGCGGTGACGGCGCCCGCCGTCACCGCGAGGTTTTCCACCCCGCCGGTGGTTCCGGTGAGCCCGGCGAGTATGCCGTAGTTCGCCCCCGTGACCGTGCCCGCCGAGCTGTCGATCGTCAGGCCACCCTCTTCGGCATAGCCCGAAATGCCAACGTCGTCGTAGCCGGTGACGTCGGCGGTGGTGATCGTCAGCTGTCCGCCCTGGCTGCCCGCCGCAATGCCGCCGAGGCCGCCGGTCACACTGCCCCGCGTCGTGTCGATCGATCCCGAGCCGTTACGGTTGAATGCGGATATGCCGGCCACATAGGTGCCGATGACATCGCCGGTGGCTATCGTGAGACTGCCATTGTCGTTGCGCACGAAGATGCCGATGTCGGTGCCCGAAACCAGCGTCGGTGCGCTGCCGTCGCCGGTGGTGTCGATGCGCGTGTCGCCGTCCGAATTGCGCGCGGTGATGGCGGTGGTGTAACTCAAATAGCCGCGCGCCGGCCAGGTCGCATAGACATTGGCGGTGGTGATATCGATCACCCCGGCGTTGTATTTCGTCTCCGCGATGATGCCCGCATATTCGCCGGTCACGGTGCCGCCGCTGCTGTCGATCACGAGCGAGCCGGAGCCGGTCGCGGAGAGATAGGCGATCGGCCACCCGACGAAGGCGCGGATGCCCGCCCGCCGCCCGGCCACGTCGCCCACGGCGATCACGCCGCCAATGTCGAGGCTCGCGCCATTGGTGGCGCTGGCATCGATCCCGAAGCCGTCCTGCCCGGTTACGCCCCCGGCCAGACCGACGTCCTGGATCGAGACGTCGCCGCCGACCGAATCGACGTCGATGCCGATGATGCCGCCGTAAGCGCTGCCGATGCCGGTGATCGAGATATTGCCGCCCGTCGTCCCGGGGACGTAGAGTGCGGGCGTGCCGCCGTCGTAATATCCGAACGTGCCGGTGTTCGCCGAAATCCCCTTGCCTCTCGCTCCGCTGACCGAGCCGATGGTGTCGATCGTGATCGTACCAGACGCGGAGCGGGCATAGATTCCCCCTGAGCCGCCGCTGACGCTGCCGATACGCGAAATCGCGATCAGGCTGGCCTCGTCGCTGGCGCGGATGCCGTCTGCACCGCCCGAGATCGCGCCGATATCCCTGACGGTCGTGATTCCGGTGCCCAATTCCAGGTGCAGCCCGTCGCCGCTGGTGCCGGTGACACCGTCGAGCGTCTCGACCAGCACGTCGCCGCCATACGAGGTCACGCGAATGCCGTCGGTGGCGCCGACCGCATAGCCCGAACTGCCCGAAATCGTGACGAGCCCGCCGTTCGAAAGCGCCTCGATGCCTTCTTCGCTGGTGCCGGTGATCGTGGCGCCCGAAGCGATGCGGATCGCCGTGTCGCCATCGGTAAGGGTATAGATGCCGGTCGTGCCGGTCACGCTGCCGATCGCGGAAATGCCCCCGATATCGATCGCGCCGGTTTCAGCGAAGGCCCAGATCCCCTCTTCGGTCCCGCCGCTGACGCCCCCGACCAAACCCACGGCCTGGATCGAAATGGCGCCGCCCTGGCTTTCCGCCCGAATACCCCTCTGCGTGCCGGCGATAGCGCCGATATTGCCGGCGGTGATCGTTCCGCCACCCGAGCGCAGGTCGAGACCGTCGCCGTTCTGGCCGGTTACGCCATCGAGAGTCTCGACCACGATGCTGCCGCCGCTCGAACTGGCGTAGATGCCGTCGGTGGCGCCGATCACGTAGCCCGAGCTGCCCGAGACATTGATCGCCCCGCCCGCGGTGGAGAGCGCGCGTATGCCAGGATTGAACGAACCGGTGATCGTCGCGCTCGAATCGATCTTGATCGTCGTGTCGCCGGTGGTGGTGCGGGTGAGGATGCCGAAGCTGCCGCTGGCACTGCCGATCGCGATCTTACCGCCGATGTCGATGTCGCCCGCCCCGGCGGTGGCATAGATGCCGGCTTCGGAGCCGCTCACCCCGCCCACCAGGCCGACGCGCTGGATCGAGATGTCGCCCCCTGCGCCGAGCGCGAAGATTCCCGATTCGGAGCTGCTGTCGATCGTGTCGATATCCTCGATCGTGATCGTTCCGCCGAACGATCGAAGATCGATCGCATTGCCCGTGTGGCTGGTTACTCCGTCGAGACTGGCGACCATCAGGTCGCCGCCGCCCTGCGCACGGGCGTAAATGCCTCGATGGGCGCCGTCGACGTAACCCGAGCTCCCCGATATGGTGATCGCACCGGTCGAGGAATAGGCACGGATCGCGTCCCCTACCGTTCCGGTGATCGTCGCGGCCGAATCGATGTGGATGGTGGTTTCGCCGGTGGTCGCGAGGGTGCTGATGCCATATTGGCCGGTCACGCTGCCGATCGCATAGGTCCCGCCGATATCGATGGCGCCGCCCGCAGCGGCGGCGAAGATACCGACCAAACCGCCCGACACTCCGCCGACCAGGCCAACGCGCTGGATCGACGTGTCGCCGCTCCCGCTGTTGGTGTACAAGCCGGTCACGCTTCCGGAAAGGCTGCCGATGCCGCTTACGCTGATCGAGCCGCCGACGGTCTTGGCGAAAAGCCCGGACGCGCTGGTGCCGGTGAGACTGCCGAAAGAATCGACGACGATGTCGCCCGCGCCCGAAGCCTGCAGATAGATCCCGCTCGTGCCCGTGACCTGCGCCGAGCCGCTGCCCGAGACGGTGATCGATCCGCTGTCGGTGATCGCTTCGATGCCCGTTCCGGCCGTGCCGGTGACCGTGGCGGAGGGATCGATGCGGATCGCGGTGGCGCCGGTCGTGTTGCGGGTATAGATGCCGTATTGGCCCGAGACGCTGCCGATCGCCGTGGTGCCGCCGATATCGATCGTCCCGCCCGGGGTGATGGCGGCGATACCCACGAGCGTGGTGCCCACGATCCCGCCTGTCAGGCCGACGCCCTGGATCGAGACGGCGCCGCCGCCCAGGCTGTAGGCGTAGATGCCCGCGACAGCGCCCTCGACGCTGCCGATCTCGCTGACGGTTATCGGGCCGTTCTCCGATAGGAGGAGGATGCCGCTGCTGGCCGTGCCGGTCACGCTTTCGAACGATTCGACGCGCAATTCACCGGTCCCGCCGGCGATACCGTAGATGCCGAGAGTGCCGGTCACCCAGCCCGCGCCGCTCCCCGAACCGCTGCCCGCGATACGCACGTTTCCAGCACCCGAATTGGCGAGGATGCCCGCTCCGTTGGTCCCGGTGACCGTGGCCCCCGAAGCGATCGCGATCGTGATGTCCGAAGCCGAATTGGTCAGAATGCCGGTCTCGCCGGTGACGCTGCCGATCGCCGTGGTCCCGCCGATATCGATCGTGCCGCTTCCGGCCGTGACGAAGATCCCCTGCGCTGCCGCGCCGCCGACGCCGCCGACCAGGCCGACACCCTGGATCGAAACCGCGCCGCTTCCGCTTTGCGCCTTGATACCGACCTGGGCGCCGGAGATCGTGCCGATGTCGGCGACGGTGATCGTGCCGCCGCTCGACCGCAGGTCGAGCCCGTCGCTCGTCTGGCCGGTCACTTCGTCGAGCGAAGTCACCGCAATCGCGCCGCCCCCCGAACTGGCATAGACCCCGTCGGTCGCACCGGTGATCGCGCCCGAGCTGCCCGCCACTGCGATACTGCCGCCGAGCGACAGCGCGGAGATTCCCTGCCTTACGGTACCGGTGATCGTCGCAGAGGAGTCGATGCGGATGGTGGTGGGGCCGGTTTCGGCGGTCGTCGCGATCCCGACGGTGCCGGTCACGCTGCCGATCGCAGTGGTGCCGCCGATGTCGATCGCGCCGTCCCCCGACGTCTCGACCGCGATTCCGGCGGCACTTGCCCCGGTGACGCCGCCCGCCAAGCCCACGCCCTGAATCGAGACGTCGCCATTGCTCTGCGCGACGATCCCATACGTCGTGCCGCTGATCGAGCCTATGTCGCTGACCGCGATCGCGCCATAGGTGGCCACCAGCTCCATGCCCGCCCCCCCGAGGCCGGTGATGCTGGCGAAAGGCCCGACGACGACGTCGCCGCTGCCATAGGCGAAAATGCCGTCGAGCGCGCCGACGACATAGCCCCCCTCGCCGGAAATCGTCAGATCGCCGCCACCGGCCGCAAGCGCGACGATGCCGCGGCCGGTGGTCCCTGCAACCGTGGCGCCCGAATCGATCCGGACCACGATCGCTCCGGCGCCGGTTGAGGCGGCGTAGATGCCGGTGGCTCCGGTCACGCTCCCGATCGCGCTCGTACCGCCGATGTCGACCCCGCCCCCGGCGCCGGCGAAGATCCCGTTCGCCCCGGCGCCATTGCCGCCGGTGATTCCGCCGATCAGACCGACGCCCTGGATCGAGATCCGGCCGCCATCGGTGCTGAGCGCGGTGATTCCGTGATCGGCCCCCAGGACCGTGCCGATATCGCTGATGGTGATCGAGCCGGTGGTGGTCCGCAGGTGGAGTCCGTCGTCGGTCAGCCCGGTGACGCCGTCGAGCGTGGTGACGAGGATATCGCCGCTGCCGCTGGACGCGTAGATCCCGTCGGTCGCCCCGACGACGTAGCCCGAGCTGCCCGATACGGCGATCGCGCCGCCGCTGGACTGGGCGATGATTCCTTCCTGGTTCGTCCCGGTGATCGTCGCCGAGGAATCGATGCGGATCGTCGTGTCGCCCGTGGTCGTCCGCGTGGCGATGCCTACCGAACCCGAAACGCTGCCGATCGCGGTCGTGCCGCCGATGTCGATCGCGCCGCCCGAAGCGTCGATCCGGATGCCGGGCGATATCGAGCCCGAAACCCCTCCCGCGAGGCCGACTCCCTGGATCGACACGGCTCCACCGCCGCTGAGCACGTCAATCCCGGCGATACCGCCCGATATCGTGCCGATAGCGCCGAGCGTCACCGTACCGCCGCCCGAATCGAGTTCGAGCCCGTCGCCGGTCTGGCCGGTGATGCTGCCGACATTGGCGATTTCGATCGAGCCGCCGTTGGTGGCCGCTTGAACGCCATCGATATGGCCGTCGATCTGGACCAAGCCTACGGAATTGCCGATTTCGACGGTGAAGCGGGCCGCCGGATCGAGCGCCAGCGTGGTCACGCCGTGGCCGGCCCCACCGGTGATGCTGCCGACGCCCTGGATCGACAGCGCGGTGTCGCCAGAGCCGGCGAAGAGGACCCCCGAGGTCCCGCCAAAGATGAAATCGACCGTGTCGATCGTCAGATCGGTGTCGCGCGCATGGATGCCGTATCCGGCGGCGCCGACGATGCCGCCGATGCCCGTCACCAGCGCACTATCGCTGTCCACCGCGATACCGCTCAGCAAGCCCTGGATCGCCGAGATACCTACACCCTCGATCGTCGTCGCCGCCCCGTCGGTGACGCGGATGCCGTAGGACCCCGCTGCGGTCCCCTGGACCGTTGTCCCGAGCGCGAGCGTGATGGTGAGATCGCGCGAATAGGCGTCCACGTCGATCCCGGCGGTCGCGCCGTAGACTCGCGCCCCGACCTCGATCGCAATATCGCCGCTGCCACCCCCGGCATCGACGGCGATGCCCGCGCCGGTCGTGCCGGTGACGCCGCCGCTGGCGGCGATGCGCAGGGCGCCCGATCCCCGATCGGCCACTTCGATGCCCGTCGCGCCGGTGACGGCGCCATTGGTGGTGATCGTCGCGATTCCGCTACCCAGGACGTAGGCGTAGATGCCCGCGCTCCCGCCGCTGAGCGGACCATCCGTGGTGATGGTGAGGTTCGGACCCGCCGAACTGGCCCAGATGGCCGCGCCCAGCCCCGCGGTGACCAAGCCACCCGTGGTAATTGTCATGTCGCCGCCGGTGCCGTATTGATAGGCGCGGATTGCGTCTGTCGCTCCCGAGACGGAACCGTTGGCGGTCAGTTCGATCCGTCCGGCGGATTCGATTGCGATCCCGTTGTACAACACCCCTTCGACCGCGCCGTTGAAAGTGGCGACCGCATAGGCATAGCCTACAAGTGTGGCGCCACTCCGCCCCCCCTTGATGGTTCCGGGCGAAGTCGCGCTCTGCGTGACGACGATTCCGTCGCTATCACTGACCCAGAGCGCGGTAGGAGCGGTGTCGATCGAGAAATCGTCTTCGATGAGCACCGTCGTCGCGGCGCCGTCCGCCGCACCACGGGTGTCCTGCTGGGTCGCCGCCGGGTCCCCGTAATCGGCGCAGACGATGTCCGGTGCGACGAGTTCGCAGCGATCCTGGCTTTGCGCCAGCGCCGCAGTGCTCGTGCCCGCGAGCAGCAGCGCAACGCCGGCGCGGCGGGCGATGGCGGCACCCGCCTGCGCGAGCGGGCCGGCGGTCGCGACAGTGATGCCGAGATCGGGTGCAAGGCTCGCCGCCTGGCGCTTGTGCTTGGTGACGCGGCCGCCGCGCAGCATGGCGAAACCCAGCCAGCTGAAGCTGTTGCGCGCGCGATTCCATTCGATAGTCATGCGACCCCCTGGGCATTTTCGAGCAAGGCGCTCGCGCCTCGCCGAACCTGAATCCGCCGCAATGGCGGTGCTGCGTCAGGTGCCGGGACCGCCCAGGTATCCCGAAACCGGCGACCCGCACGAAGCGGGCCAAATTCTCAGCCAGTGACCGAACAGTTACCCGAGGTGCAGTTCGGCGCAAGAATTAATTCGTAACAATCGCCGGATATCCCGAATTGATCCGCCGCCATTATGAATATCCTTCTGAAATTATTGCAGGCTCAATTCGCGGCCGCGCTCTCGGCCGCCGTCGCCCCGTCGCCGAGGGTGATCAGTGCGGCTGCGTCGGGCGAGCCCGGCGAGACGGTCATCGGACAGGCGAATCCCGGGATGATCTCGATGTCGTAGAGTTCCGCGATCGCTCCATCGATCCGGAACCAGTCGACGCAGGTTCCGCTTTCCAGATCGATCACCTGGATGCCGCACCAGGGCTCGCTGTCGGCCGCCCGCAGCCGTTCGGCCAGTGCCAGCCCATCGAACCGCTTGTAGCGCGGCTTCGACAGGCCGACGAAAGCATATCTGTCGGCGAAGGACAGGCCGCGCAGGAAGCCCGGGCAGAAGGCCACTGGGACGAATTTGCCCATGGCCGATTTCCTTTTCGGCAGCTCGACATAGCCGAGTTCGCCGGTCCCCGAATTGAGCAGCCACAGCCGGCTTCCGTGCAGCCGCGGCGAATGCGGCATCGACAGACCTTCGCAAATGACGCGGTCGGTTGCGATGTCGATCGCCACCCCCCCGTCGGCGCGGCGATCGCGCCAGCCGTCGATCGTATCCGACCGGCTCACTGCGGTCGCGTAGCGAGGTTTGCCGCCGTCCATCGCGAGGCCGTTGAGATGGCAGCGATCCTCGTCGACCACCGCCGAAACGAAGGGCGGGCGCCAGACCGCTTCGAAACTATGGCGTTCCGACAATCGGGCGAGGCAATTGTAGCGCGTGTTGACGAACAGCAGTTCGCCGTCCTCGCCGATGCCGACGTCATGCGCATCGAGCCGCCCGGTGACATGGATTGTGCGCGGCATGTAGCAGGCATCGAAGGTGCGATTGATCCGCTGGTCGCCAGCCAGCACATTGGCGAAACGGATGATCTGGGCGTGGCCGGTCATGACCAGATCGCCCGCATCGGTCAGGCAGAGCCCCATCGGCTTCGGCATGGCCGACTGGTGGAGATGCGCGCCGCCCTGGGGCGCACGGCCGAGCATGTAGAGCAGGCCCGACTGATAGCTGGTGAAGGCCACGCTCACGCTCAGCGCTGCCAGCCGTCCGACCAGGCCGGGCGACATCGAGAATTCGACCTGCGGCTTGGAAATCTGCGCATCGCTCGCCGAGATCTGCTGCGGCTGTGCTGCTTGCCGGGAATCCCCCGCCGAAACCTGCGGCACCGCATCGGATACGACCGCCGTGTCAGGCTGGTCAGCCAGTGTTCCTGTCAACTCTTCCCTCCAACAGCGCCCCACGATCGGGGGCCCAATTCAGCCACGAGCCAGACCGACCCGGAACGATCCGCCGCGATCGCGCTGCAGCGCCCGGACAAATGACTGCGCACGCCGCCGGCAAATGAACCTGCGAAGACCATTCGCCGTATTGGGCGCTCCTACTGAAGAAATTCGCCGAGGTCTCGTCCAACCGAGCCGAATTTCTCGAATTCAGGGAAAATACCCAAAGAATCCATAATTCTATTCGTGCAGGTCAGAAACGTCAGGAGGAGCGCGAATCTGCCGTCCGCGCCCGTGCCGGGCCCGCATGCGGCGCATGGGCCCGAGCGAGCGATCCCCGCCCAGCCCGAGCGTGCGAGCGTCTATCGCTCGGCGGTCCCCGCATGATCGGCGCTCGCTTCGGCGCCCCTGGCGTGATCGGCGATCGCCGAGGCGATCCTTCCGACCAGTTCGAGCGGGAGATCGTGACCCCAGCCGGGAATGGTCTCGATCCGCGCGCCCGGGATGCAGGCCGCGGTGTCGCGTCCGCCCGCGCAGGGAACCAGCGGGTCGTCTTCGCCGTGAAGCACCAGCGTCGGCACCGTAATCGTCCGGACCATCGCGCTGCGGTCGCCGTCGGCGAGGATGGCGGCAAGATGCCGCGTCGGCCCCTCGGGGTAGAAGCTGCGCCGCAAGCTCGCCCGCGTCCGATCGCGCAGCCGCTCCTCATCGGGCGGGTAGCCGGGCGAGCCGATCGTGCGCGCCAGCATCATCCCGTGCTCGACGAGCGTCTGTTCATCGTCGCTTTTCGGGCGGGTGACCAGTGCCTGCAGGGCTTCCTTCCTGGCCGCGGGCAGCTTGGGGTTGCCGGTGGTCGAGAAGATCTGCGTGAAGCTGAGACAGCGCTCGGGATGTCTTGCCGCGATGTGCTGGGCGATCATTCCGCCCATGCTTCCCCCGACGATATGCGCGCGATCGATGCCGAGCGCATCGAGCAGTCCGATCGCGTCCTCGGCCATGTCGGACAATCGATACGGGACCCGCGGCGTCAGGCCGAACTTCGACAACAGCGTCAGCTTGAGCGGCCCCGGTGCCTTGACCCCGTCGAACTTCTGGCTGAGCCCCACGTCGCGGTTGTCGTAGCGGATGACGCGGAAACCATGCGCCACCAGCGCTTCGACCAGTTCCTCGGGCCACAGGGTCAGCTGCGCCCCGAAGCCCATGATCAGCAGCATGGCCGGGTCCGCCGGATCGCCGTGTTCTTCGTAGTGGATTTCGATCCCGTTCGCAGAGGCCTTGGGCATGCTGAATTTCCCCTTTTCCCGTTTTGCCGGTCCCTGCGTCGACTTCACAGCAAAGCGCCGGGCTTGTCCATGCGCAATGTGCGCCGCCGACCGTGGACAAATATACTATGGTAATCATTAGGTTAAATATTAATCTTGGTGGCGCTTTGCTACAATACAGCCGATCTATTGTGCGCCATAAAGCCCACGGACGACTGGGAAATTCCCTCCGATGGACCGACGAGCCGACAGGCGGCGCAGGACGCGCGACGAAGTGCCGATCGCGATCGGGGCCAGCCTGCTCCGTTGCACGATCAGGAATCTGTCGCCGACGGGCTGCCTGGTCGAATGCCGGGGCCTGCCCGCCGAGATCGGCGCGCCGGTGCTTCTCACGCTGATGGACGACCTGCATGTGATGGGCGAAATCGCCTGGCAGATGGGAGACAGCAGCGGCATCCGCTTTCACCGGCCGATCGCGGCTTCGGTGGTGCGCTGGTATGCGCTCGACGACTGGCCGCTGCGCCCGCCCATGCCCGGGGGCGCCCCGTGCCCGCCCGAGTGATGCGACGGATAACAGTAGCGGTCCACATCATTTCTTAACCGGTTGGGGGTTTATTGTCGCGCGTTCTTCGGGCGACTTTGCGAAAGGGCAGCGGCATGAACCAGCGCAACCAGGACCGCGTTCCGGCGAGCGGCCGGATCTCGCTGGCCTTCGGTCATCGCGTCACCAGCGAATTCCTCTACAATCTGTCGTCGCTCGGCTGCATGGTCGAGAGGCGCGAGGCCGCGGTCGCGCTGGGCAGCCGGGTCGAAGTGGGCTTCACCGAGACGCTGCGCGAGACCGGCCGGGTGGTCTGGGTGTCGCGCGAGGCGCTGGGAATCTGCTTCGACCGGCCGATCGACGATGCGACGATCGACTATTTCCGGCTCACCGACTGGGGCGCGGCGATCCTGCCGGACCCGGGCGCGGACGCTCAGGGTATCAGCACGGTATCGCGCGCCACGGGGTCGCTCGCAGGATAATCGAGCGTGTAGTGGAGCCCCCGGCTCTCGTGCCGCTTCAAGGCGCTTCGTACGATCAGGTCGGCGCAGGCCAGCAGATTGCGCAGTTCGATCAGGTCGGTGGTCACGCGGAAGTGGCCGTAGTAATCCTCGACCTCCTCGCGCAGCAGACGGATGCGGTGCGCCGCGCGTTCGAGCCGCTTGGTGGTCCGCACGATCCCGACGTAGTTCCACATGAAGCGGCGAATCTCGGTCCAGTTCTGCTTGATGACGACCTCTTCGTCCGAATCGGTCACCCGGCTGGCGTCCCACGGCAGGATCGCGGGCGGATCGTCGAGCCGGTCCCAGCAGGCGAGAATGTCCTTCGCCGCCGCCTCGCCGAAGACGAAGCATTCGAGCAGGCTGTTCGAGGCGAGGCGGTTGGCTCCGTGCAGCCCGCTCTCGGTGCATTCGCCCGCCGCCCATAGGCCGGGGAGATCGGTCCGCGCGTCGAGATCGACCTTGACCCCGCCGCAGGTGTAGTGCTGCGCGGGAACCACCGGGATCGGCCCCTTGGTCATGTCGATGCCGAGCGCGAGCAGCTTGTCGTGGATCGTGGGGAAATGCTCCTTCACGAACTCGGGCGGGCGATGGCTGATGTCGAGATGGACGTAATCGAGCCCGTGGCGCTTGATCTGGTCGTCGTTGGCCCGCGCGACGATATCGCGCGGCGCCAGCTCCATCCGCTCCGGGTCGTATCTTTCCATGTAGCGTTCGCCCGTGGCCGGGTTGATCAGACGCCCGCCTTCGCCGCGGACGGCCTCGGTGACGAGGAAGTTCTTGACCTCGAGATTGTAGAGGCAGGTCGGGTGAAACTGCATCATCTCCATGTTCGAGACGCGCGCGCCGGCACGCCAGGCCATGGCGATGCCGTCGCCCGTCGCGCCACGCGGCGCGGTGCTGAAGAGGTAGACGCGGCCTGCCCCGCCCGCCGCGAGCACGGTCGCGCGCGCCACATGGGCAACGACCTCGCCGCTTTCCTCGTCGAGCGCGTAGGCCCCCCACACGCGGCCCGATCCCGAGTAGTCGCGCTGGTTGCGCCCGGTGATCAGATCGACGCAGCTTTGGCCCGGCAGCAGGGTGATGTTGGGACTGGCCTCGGCCGCTTCGAGCAGCGCCGCCTGGACCGCCCAGCCGGTGGCGTCGTCGACGTGGACGATGCGGCGGTGCGAATGGCCGCCTTCGCGGGTGAGGTGAAGATCGTCGTGCTCGCGATTGAACGGCACCCCCAGCTCGCACAGCCGGTCGATCGCCGCCGGGGCGCGGGCGATCACGAATTCCACCGTCTCGCGGTCGTTGAGCCCCGCACCGGCGACCATCGTGTCGCGGATATGGTTTTCGAAAGTGTCGCCGGCATCGAGCACCGCCGCGATGCCGCCCTGCGCCCAGGCGGTCGATCCGCTGGTCAGCGCACCCTTGGCCAGCACCAGCACGCGTTTGGTCTGCGCGAGCGCCAATGCCGCGGTCAACCCTGCCGCACCCGAGCCGATGACGAGGACGTCGTGAGTTTCTGTCATCCCCCGGTCATGGCGTCGCCAACGTCAGGCGGCAAGCACAGAACGACTCGGCGCAGCGCCGCTGCATCGTGCAGCCGGTATGGTTAAGCGGCGAATCGACAGGGGACGGAACGGGACTGAAGGGTCGCAGAAAAATGACTTTGGGACGTATCGCCTGCGCAATCGGCAGGCACAGCATCGATCGCGCCAATCTCAAGCGCGTGAGCGGGCAGCAATTCGGCCGTTGCCGCAACTGCCGGGCGCCGATGGAAGAGATCGAGCCGCATCACTTTGCCGTGCAGCGCGTGCGCGACGCCGGCCTGGGACCGCGCGCCTTCCTCTGACGGCTAGCCCGCGCCGGTTAGCTGGACGAAGACGTCCTCGAGATCGGCTTCGCGAGTGGTGACATCCTCGATCGCATAGCCGTGCGACTGGACGAGCGCGAGCACCTGGCCCGCGCTCGCCTTGTCGCGATCATAGGTGATCTCGAGCCGGCGCGGCTCGACCACCTCTGCCTTGACGAAACTTTCTTCCAGGATCGGACCGCCGAGATCCTTGTCGACGGTGATCGCGACGATCTTCTCGCGCGCCATGCCGACGAGTTCGCGAGTCGGCTTGTCGGCGATCAGCTCGCCGTGGTTGATGATCGCGATGCGATCGCACAGCTGCTCGGCTTCTTCGAGATAGTGGGTCGTCAGCACCACGGTCACGCCCTGGCCGTTGAGTTCGGTGACCAGCTCCCACAGCTGCCGCCGAAGCTCGACGTCGACCCCGGCAGTCGGTTCGTCGAGCACCAGGATCGGCGGCGAATGGACCATCGCCTTGGCGATCAGCAGCCGCCGTTTCATCCCCCCCGACAGCGTCCGCGCATAGGCATCGCGCTTGTCCCACAGATGGACCGCGCGCAGCAGTTCTTCGGACCGCCGCCGCGCCTTGGGGACGCCATAGAAGCCGGCCTGGTTCTCGAGCACTTCGAACGGGGTGAAGAAGGGATCGAAGACGATTTCCTGCGGCACGATGCCGATCGCGCGCTTGGCGTTGCGCGGATTGTCCTCGATGTCGAAACCCCAGACCTCGGCGCTTCCCGAGGTCTTGCGCACGAGCCCCGCGAGGATGTTGATCAGCGTCGACTTGCCCGCGCCATTGGGGCCGAGCAGTCCGAAGATGCCGCCCTGCGGAACGTCGAAGCTGACCCCCTTGAGTGCCAGCTTGGGCGTTTCGCCGGGACCGGCGGGAGCATATTCCTTGACGAGGTCGTCGATGCGGATCGCAGCGGGTGTGGTCATGGCATCGCCCTAGGCGCTTGAGCGCTTCGGCAAAACCCATTATCGGCCCGGGCATGAGCCTGCCCCCTCCCGAAGTGTCCAAGGTCGCCAACCGCCGCGTTTGGTGCGACGGCGCGACCGACATCCGCACCGGCGCGAACTACCAGCCCGCCGCGCTCGGCCATCCCAAGATCTGGCTCGAGATCGACGAGCACGGCTATGTCGACTGCGGCTATTGCGACCGGCGCTTCGTGCTCGAGGGCGGCCCGGCCGACGGCGTCGATCAGGCGATGCTGCCCGATATTTCCTCGGCCGCCGATCCGGGCCACCGCTGATCGCGGGATGCCGTGCCGCTAAGCCGCGCGCCGGCTTCGCCGCCAACAATCGGGTGACGCCGGGCGCCCGAGCCCCTATCTTCGGGGCATGATCCCCGCACTCGACCCGCACGCCCTGCTCTACGGCCAGCTCGATCCCGAGGAAGCCAAGGCGCTGACCGCCCGCCTGCTCGCGCCCTGCGACGACGGCGAGCTCTATCTCCAGTTCATCGCCGCGGAGAGCTTCGCTTTCGACGACGGCCGGCTCAAGACCGCCGATTACAGCCGCGATTCGGGTTTCGGCCTGCGCGGCGTATCGGGCGAGACCACCGGCTTCGCCCATGCCAACGAGATCAGCGCCCGGGCGATCTCGCGCGCCGGCGAGACGCTGCAATTGCTCGACGCCACCAAGCGGCCGCACGCCGCCCCGCCCGAGCGGACCAACCGCCATCTCTACACCGATGCCAGCCCGCTCGACCTCGTGCCCTTCGCCGAGAAGGTCGCGCTGCTCGAGAAGATCGATGCCGTGGCGCGGGCGAAGGATCCGCGCGTGGCCCAGGTATCCGCCAGCCTCGCTGCCAGCTGGAGCGCGATCGACATCATCCGCGCCGACGGTTTCACGGCGCGCGACATCCGCCCGCTGGTGCGGCTCAACGTGGCGATCGTCGCGGAGCAGAACGGCCGGCGCGAATCGGGCAGCTTCGGCTTCGGCGGGCGCTATCTCTACGACGATCTGTTCGACGCCGAGAACGATGGGGGGCGCTGGATGCGGGCGGTCGACGAGGCGGTGCGCCAGGCGCTGGTCAACCTCGAGAGCGTCGCGGCCCCGGCGGGCGAGAAGACCGTGCTGCTCGGCCCCGGCTGGCCCGGCGTATTGCTGCACGAAGCGGTCGGCCACGGGCTCGAGGGCGATTTCAACCGCAAGGGCACCAGCGCCTTTTCGGGGAGGATCGGCGAACGCGTGGCCGCGCCCGGAGTGACGGTGGTCGACGACGGCAGCATCGCCCACCGCCGCGGATCGCTCAGCATCGACGACGAGGGAACCCCCACGCGCGAGACCGTGCTGATCGAGGACGGCATTCTCAGGGGCTATATGCAGGATCGCCTCAATGCCCGGCTGATGGGTGCCGAGGCGACCGGCAACGGTCGGCGCGAAAGCTACGAGCACGTCCCGATGCCGCGGATGACCAACACCTTCATGCGCAGCGGCGGGGACGATCCGGAGGAATTGCTGAGCCGGGTGGACGACGGGATCTATGCCACCAGCTTCGGCGGCGGCCAGGTCGACATCGTCAGCGGCAAGTTCGTGTTCGCCTGTACCGAGGCCTACAAGGTCGAGCGGGGCAGGATCGTCGCTCCGATCAAGGGCGCGACGCTGATCGGCGACGGGCCGAGCGTGCTCACCCGCGTCAGCGGGATCGGCAACGACATGACGCTCGACGAAGGCATCGGCATGTGCGGCAAGGGCGGGCAGAGCGTGCCTGCCGGGGTCGGCCAGCCCACCCTGCTGATCGACGGCATCACCGTGGGCGGAACGGCGTAGCCAAGCGCGCCGCCGCGCTCAGCCTGCGTTAAGCCGGCGTTGCGTATATGTTCCCCCAAGTCAGGAGACTCGCCATGTTCAAGCGCATCGCCCTTGCCGCCTCCGCGCTCACCCTTCTCGCCGCGCCCGTGCAAGCGCAGGACACCGCCACGACGCGCGGCGAAGCGAAGCTCGCCAAGATCCTCGAGGGTCGGACCGCGGGCGAACCGCGGCGCTGCATCCGCACGATCGGCAGCCGCAGCCTGCAGCAGATCGAGGATACCGCGCTGGTCTATCGCGACGGCGACACCGTCTGGGTCAATTACACCCGCAATCCCGAAAGCATCGACGACGACGATGTGATGGTGATCCGCAAATTCAGCGCCACGAGCCTCTGTCGGACCGACCAGGTAGAGCTCATCGACCGCTTCGGGGGTTTCCTCACCGGCGTGCTCCTGCTCGATGATTTCGTCCCCTACACCAAGACCGACGCCGAGGGCTGAGCTGCAGCGCACTAGCCAGCGCATGATGTCACGCGCATAGGGTTCCGCGAGAGGAGAACCCATGCCCAGCACCCAGACCCCGGTCGATTCCCCCTTCGGCTATCGCTCGACCGCCCGCGAGGTGGTCGATGATATCGATCTGTCGGGCAGGACGGTGGTCGTCACCGGCGGCTATTCGGGGCTCGGCACCGAGACCGTGCGCGCGCTGGCGGGCGCCGGGGCGCGCGTGATCGTCGGCGCGCGCCGTCCCGAACAGGCGCATGAGGTGCTCGATGCGATGGCGGGCGACATCGCGATCCTGCCGCTCGACCTGTCCGATCCCGCCTCGATCAACTCCTTCGCCCGGGCGGTTGCCGCGCAGACCGATACGATCGACGTCCTGATCAACAACGCCGCGATCATGGCGAGCCCGCTGGCGCGCGACGCGCGGGGCTACGAAATGCAATTCGCGACCAATCATCTTGGCCATTTCCAGCTGACCGCGCACCTGTGGCCGCTGCTGACCGCGGGGAATGGCGCGAGGGTGGTGGCGCTGTCGTCGATCGGACACCGGCTGAACGGGCTCGATCTCGACGATCCGAACTTCGAGCACCGCGAATACGACAAATGGCTGGCCTATGGTCAGGCGAAATCGGCCAATGCGCTGTTCGCGCTCCAGCTCGACGCGCTCGGCGAGGCGCATGGCGTGCGCGCCTTCGCGGTTCACCCCGGCGGCATCGCCACCCCGCTGCAGCGCCATCTGACGATGGAAGAGCAGAAGGCGATGGGCTGGTACGACGACGAAGGCAATGTCCACCAGGCCTTCAAATCGACCGAAGAGGGCGCGGCGACCAGCGTCTGGTGCGCCACCTCGCCGCTGCTCGAGGGCAAGGGCGGGGTCTATTGCGAGAATTGCGAGGTCGCGGTGGCGGCCGATCCGCAGAACGCACGTGCCGGCGGCTATTGGCCGCATATCCGCGACGCATCGCTGGCCGAGGCGCTGTGGCGGAAATCGGAACAGATGACCGGGGTCGCTTTCCCCGGTTGAAGGCCTAGCGGCGCGCGCGCAGCACCGCCGCGCGCCCCAGCGCCACGCCGACGAGGGCGAAGAGCGGCAACATCAGACCCGGATCGGGCAAGGCATAGCCCAGCACCGAACTGCCTGCGCGCATGATCGCGGTCAGGCCGAGCATGGCCGCCACTCCGACCACCAGCAGGCCGAACCCGTTGGCCACCGGCCCTGCGGCTTTGCTGCCGAGCAGGTCCGGATCGTTCATCGCGGCGAGCAGGAACAGCGCCACCAGCGGCAGCAAGGCGCCATTGAAGGCCTGTGCGGCGACGATCGCAGGCACCGGGCGGATGTCGGCGAGGCCGAAGCCCGCGCCGACCACCAGCACCGTCGCCCAGACCGCGCGAAACCGCCAGGCCGAGGCCTGCCAGCGCGGATCATCGGGCGCGGCGAAGAGCCCGCGGGCGGCGAGCGCGGCTGCGAGCGGCGCGGTCACTGCCGAGGACAGGCCCGCCGCGAACAGGCCGACTGCGAAGCCGGTGCGCGCCCAGGGCCCGAGCCGCTGGACCAGCGTATCAGCCAGCGCTGCAAAGGAAAATTCTCCCGCCAGCGCGGTGCCGACGACGAGGATCGCTGCAGTGATGAGCACGCCGAGGGCGACCGACACCGCCAGGCCGAAGCGCATTTCCTCGAGCGACTGGCCGCGCGCCAGTGCCGAGCCCAGGAACAGATTGTACGGCACCACCGTGGTCCCGACGAGCGCGAGGACGGCGAGGAAGGCAGCGTCGTCCCCGGCCAGGCCCGGCCTTGGCACCAGCCCGGCGAGCAGCGTCCCCGCGTCGGGCGCGAGGTTCGCTGCGACGACGAGGAAGCCCGCCCCCATCAACGCCACGAACAAGGCCATCGCCTGCGCGATGCGCTGCGGCGAGCCCGCCAGCAGCAGGCCGGCTGCAGCCAGCGCGAGCGCTAGAGTCACGCCTGCACGGGGGAGTTCCACCGCCAGCATCGCACCGGCCGCGCCGCCGAGGATATTGCCCGCCTCATAGGCGGCACAGCCGAGCAGGATCGCCCCGCCCACCAGCACCAGCACCGCGAACCGGCCGACCCCTCTGGCATAGCGCCGCCGCAGGACCGCGGCGAGATCATCGCCGGTGGCGATCGCCAGGCGCCCCGCGAATTCCTGCAGCGTGAAGGTGGCAATGCCCGAAAAGCCGATCGCCCACAGCATCACCGTTCCCGAACCGGCCCCGGCGGAAGCTGCGGCGGTGACGGTCCCCGGCCCGATGAAGGCTGCCGCGATCGCGGACCACAGGAGGATCGAGCCGAACCGTGTCATCGTCGGCCCTTGTGCAGCAAGGCGGGGGCGAGAGCAATCGAGGGCTCAGGCCGCGCGCGATGCCTCCCGTCCCGCCGCAGCGCGGTCAGTCTCCGGTCAGCTGGCCGCGGATTGCTCCCTTCGGATATTCGGCGGTGTGGACGTTGACATAGAACATCCCGGGATTGCCTTCGATCCGGTCCTGCGCCCATTCGCTGCCGTCGGCGCAGCCCTGGTAGTCGCCATCGTCGGCCGGTTTCAGAGGGAACACCACCGGCCCATCGACGCCCGCCGCGCCGCGGTGAATATGGGCCGCCGTGATCGGGCCGATCCCGCGAATGCCGTCGAGATTCCAGCAGATCTGCCCAAATTCGTCGGTGATCGAGATCTCCGCACGACCGTAGCCGTCGGGGTCGCCCCCGGCGGGCTCGTTGGTCCCTGCAAGCGTGGCGGTATAGGTGTCCGCCACGGTTGCGGCCACATTCTCCTCGACGGTCGCGCAGCCGGCGAGTGCCAGCGATGCGGCAGCCGCGCCGATGGTGATAAGTCCCTGCTTCGTCATGTCTCTCTCCTGTGAAGATACGGCTCCCAGCCCTCCAACGGGCGGCGATGAGCCACGGTTCCGAAGCCGGTCGGGCGCAGCGCATGGCCTTGCGCCCCGCCGCGATTCGGACGACGCTCGCCGACGGTGTGCGGCATCCATCGCTGCGTCGGCGCGCGCGTGGCCGAGCTCCGCCTCGTCATCCTGCTCGAGGAAATGCCCGGCGGCGGCTGCGGCTGCGGATCGAAGTGGTCGGCGAGCCCGGGCGGGTCCTCGCCTGTCTCGCCCCCGGCTACAGGAAGCTGCCGGTGGAGCTGGAGCGGTACTGACCTAGACGAGCGGTTCGCGCTTGCCGTCGAGCGCGATGACGAGATCCGCCGGGCAGTCGGCAAGCATCGCTCGCGTGATGCGCTCGAAATGGGCGACGAAGCGGGCCATCTGCGCGGGGTCCTTCGCCGGCAGTGGAAGGTCGCGTTCCTGCTGCATCCGCCACCCGTGGACGACCTCGAAACCCGGCGCGCGCAGAAGGATGCGCAGGTCCAGCCGCGCGAACAGCGCGGCATAGTCCGATGCCAGCCGGCGGTTGACCCAGCTTCGCCAGATGCCCTGCGCATCTTCCCGGGCCTCGAGCGCGTTGACCGGTCGGGCAAGGTCGTCGTCGGTTTGCGGCAGCGCCCCGATGCACCAGCCTTCGAGCAGCACGGTATCGAAGGGCGGTTCCAGCAGGGTCGGCGCCGAGCGATCGTCGCGGGCCTTGTCGAAGCGGGGCACCGATACGCTTCGCGTCCCCGTCAGCGCATCGAGAACCGCGCCGAGCAAGGCGAGATCATGCGTTCCCGGCACGCCGCGGGTGGCGAGCAGCGGATGGACGTCGCGCGCCAGCGCATGCCGCTGATCGCGCGTCAGGTAGAAGTCGTCGAGCGCGAGAACCGCCGTCCGCAGGCCCCGCGCCTCGAGCAGCGCGGCCAGCCGGTGGGCCATGGTGGTCTTGCCGGAACCCTGCGCGCCCGCCAGTCCGACGAACGCAGGCCTGCCGGCGTCCGCCTGGCGGGCGCAGATGGCATCGACCGCCGCACGATCCGCCGCCGCCCAGCTCACCCGCGCGAGACTGCGACGATGCCGATCGCTGCCGTCATTCCCACTCGATCGTGCCGGGGGGCTTGCTGGTGTAGTCGTAGACCACGCGGTTGATGCCCTTGACCTCGTTGACGATCCGCGTCGCCACCTGCGTCAGGAAACCGGCGTCGAAGGGATAGACGTCGGCCGTCATCCCATCGGTGCTGGTCACCGCGCGCAGGCCGCAGACGCTGTCGTAGGTGCGGTAATCGCCCATCACGCCGACGGTCTTGACCGGCAGCAGCACGGCGAAGGCCTGCCAGATCGCATCGTAGAGCCCGGCATTGCGGATTTCCTCGAGGTAGATCGCATCGGCCTTGCGCAGGATATCGCAGCGTTCCCTGGTCACCTCGCCGGGGATGCGGATGGCGAGACCGGGGCCGGGAAAAGGATGACGGCCGACGAAGATTTCGGGCAGGCCCAGTTCGCGCCCCAATTCGCGGACCTCGTCCTTGAACAGTTCGCGCAAGGGTTCGACCAGCTTCATGTTCATCCGCTCGGGCAGACCGCCGACATTGTGGTGGCTCTTGATCGTGACGCTCGGCCCCCCGGTGAAGCTGACGCTCTCGATGACATCGGGATAGAGCGTCCCCTGCGCGAGGAAGTCGGCCCCGCCGATCTTCCTGGCCTCGGCCTCGAACAGGTCGATGAAGGCGCCGCCGATGAACTTGCGCTTCTTCTCGGGATCGGTCTGGCCGGCGAGGCCCGAGAGGAACATGTCCTCGGCATCCACATGGACCAGCGGGATATTGTAATGGTCGCGGAACAGCGTGACGACCTGCTCCGCCTCGTTCAGCCGCATCAGCCCGTGATCGACGAAGACGCAGGTCAGCTGCTCGCCGATCGCCTCGTGGATCAGCACCGCGGCGACCGCGCTGTCGACTCCGCCCGAGAGCCCGCAGATGACCTTGCCGTCCCCCACCTGGGCGCGGATTTCCTCGATCTTGGTCTTGCGGAATTCGGCCATGGTCCAGTCGCCGGCGAGGCCGCAGACGTGGCGCACGAAATTGGCCAGCAGCTTGCCGCCATCGGGGGTGTGGACCACTTCGGGGTGGAACTGGGTGCCGTAATAGCGGCGCTCGTCGTCGGCGATCAGCGCAAAGGGCGCGCCCGGGCTGGTCGCGACGATGCGAAAGCCGTCGGCGATGCGGGTCACCTTGTCGCCGTGGCTCATCCACACCTGGTGCTTCTCGCCCGGTTGCCAAAGGCCGTCGAACAGCACGCATTGGTCCGAAACCTCGCAATAGGCGCGGCCGAACTCGCCGCCTTCGCCGGTTTCGTGGCCGGGCCGGACCTCGCCGCCCAATTGCTGCATCATGACCTGCTGCCCGTAGCAGATGCCGAGCACCGGGACGCCGCTCTCGAAGACCACCGCCGGGGCGCGGGGACTGCCTTCGTCGGGGACGCTGGCGGGCCCGCCGGAGAGGATCACGCCCTTGGGCCGGAGGCGCGCGAAGGCTTCCTCGGCCTGGGTGAAGGGGGCGATTTCGGAATAGACCCCGGCCTCGCGCACGCGGCGCGCGATGAGCTGGGTGACCTGGCTGCCGAAGTCGACGATGAGGATGGAATCGGGAAGGTGTTCGGGCTGCATGGATGTCCCGTTACGAGCAGCGCGGCGCGCCTGTCCAGCACCGACGGCACTGACGCGCGCAGTCGGCGGGCGTGGGGGCAGCAGCGACGCCGGCAGCGATTGCCGGAAGCGGCCGAACTTGCACGAAACGCAATCCCTATCCGCCTTTTCTCACTTTCGTTCGCAGCGGCGTAATATTATTACCGGGTGCATAGCCGGATTCGGGGACAGCGAGCCCTGCGGTCCGACGCATCGGAAAAGCCGCGGCACCCCCTAGGGCCCGGGTTTCCAGCCTTCCTCGTCCCTGCGGCCGGCGCTCGTGCCCCCCGCACCGACGAGGCGATATGGCAGCGAGTAGAGACGCGGCCGTCGACATTCCTCTCCCTCCCCCCCCAAGAAGTCGGCGCCGCGTCTCGAAGCGCCGCCGCTCCCGCGCAATCAGTCGGGCAAGCCGCGCCTGACGGCTTCTTCGCGCAATTCGGTCTTGAGCAGCTTGCCGATATGACTGCGGGGCATGTCCGCGATCGCGTGCAATTGCGCCAGCCGCTGAGTCTTGCCGAGCCGCGCGTTGACCGCCTCGCGGATCGCGCCCGCCTCTCGCGCGCCTTCGCGCAAGGTCACGAACCCGACCGGAGTCTCGCCCCAGCGTTCGGAAGGCACCCCGATCACCGCGGCTTCGGCGACGTCGGGCTCCCTCGCCAGTTCATCCTCGAGATCGACCGGGAAGATGTTGAACCCGCCCGAAATGATCATGTCCTTGGCGCGGCCGATCAGTTCGACGAAGCCATCGGCATCGACCCGGCCGATATCGCCCATCCGCTGCCAGGTCTCGCCGGTCTCGGGATCGGTCCAATAGCCTTCGCGGGTCTTTTCGGGCTGGTTCTTGTAGCCCGCCATCATCGTCTGGCTGCGCCCGACGAGATTGCCCGCCTGCCCCGGGGCGACCGGACGGTCGTCGTCGTCGAGCACCATCAGCTCGCTGCCGGGTGCCGGACGACCGACGGTGTGCAGCTTCTCGGGAAATTTATGCGCCTCGAGCAGGCAGACCACGCCGCCCTCGGTCATCGAATAGATTTCGACCAGCGCGCCCGGCATCCGCCCGAGCACTTCGCGCTTGAGCTCGGCCGGGAACGGGGCCGAAGTGCAGTATTTGAGCTGGAGCGCGGACAGATCGTGGTCGTCGAAGCGGGGTTCCTGCATCAGCCGGCGATACTGCACCGGCACCAGCATGGTGACCGTCGCGCGATCCGCTTCGGCATGGTCGAGCCACAGCCCGGCATCGAACTTGCGCATCACGCGCACCGTCCCGCCGGCCAGCAGCGGCGGCAGGAAGGCGACCATGGTGGTGTTCGAATAGAGCGGGGTCGAGGCCAGGCTGCGCACCGGTAGGCCGTTGTCGAGCCAGCTGGCAGCGGTCGCCGCGAACTGCCGCCAGCGCATCCGGTGCGAATGGACGATGCCCTTGGGAATTCCCGTGGTGCCCGACGAATAGATGATGTTGAAGGGATCTTCGGGCTGCGGCACGAATTCGGGGGCGCAGGCGCCCTCTTCCGCCATCCACCCGTCGAGTTCCTCGTCGAGCACCACCTTCACCATGCCGGGAAAACAGCCATCGCCCAGTTCGTCGAGCTTGGCGCGGTCGATGAACAGGTGGCCGGCGCCCGAATCGCGCGCCATTCCGGCGAGCTGTTCGGCGCTGGCGCTGGTCGTGAGCGGCGCCGCGACCCCGCCGGCGCGCACCGCGGCGAGGAACACCAGCGCATAGGGAATGCTCGAATAGCCGAGGATGGCGACCGACTGGCCGCGGGTGAGCCCGTCCGCGATCAGACGGGCCGCGATCCGTTCGACCCGATCGCCCAGCGCCGCCCAGCCGATCTCGGTCTCGTCGTCGCGCAGGGCCGGCTGATCGCCGAGCGCGGCGGCGTTGGCGGCGATGATGGCGGGGAAACTGCCGAAGGGTTCGGCAAGCAGGGCGGAAAGCGGCGCGTCGTTCATGGCGCCACCTTATGGACGAGGAGCGGCTTGTCGAGCCATGATCTCGGATAATCGCCCGTCGCAGGCGGCGCGACCGGTTCTGCCCCCCGGCTAGTCTTCGACCGGGCTGCGCGCACCACCGGGCGGGATGAAACTCAGCTCGGCGAGCCGCCAGGGCGGATCGTCCCCCATGAATTCCTCGAGGCTCGGCACCTCTTGCGGCGCGGGCACTCCGCGGACGACGGCGAGCATGTACCGACCCGATTCGCGAATCCGGATGTCTCCCTCGGGCCAATGCCGCTCGAGGCGCGCGCGCAGGCGCTCGCCCTCGGGCGAAGGCGTCGATCCGGCAAGCTCGCGCGGCACGCTGTCGAGCAGTTCGGCCGAGGACGTGCGGATATTCTTGATGCCATCCGCCAGTATCGAGAACGAGATCAACGCAGCGGCTGCCGAATCGGCCCACCAGAAGCCCATGCCGACGCCCAATATGCCCGCTATGCCGGCCACGCCCGTCTGCCAGTCGGCCTTTTGCATATCGGCATCGGTATGCAGGACCTTGTCGCGCAATTCCCGCGCCACGGGCTTCTTGAGCCGGCCCAGCACCACCGGAATGATGATCGAATAGACCAAGGCGCCGATCATCAGCCAGCCGAGCCAGAAGGTCTTGCCGAACAGCGTCACCGGACCGATGGTCGGGTGTTCCCGCATGTAGAGACCCATCAGACCATCATAGAGCAACCACAGCCCCATCCCCGCGAGCACCACGGCGCTGGCGAGGAACGCGAGGCTGTTCACGCGGACGAAGCCCTGCGGATAGAGATCGGTCGGTTCCCTGGGCTCGAGCTTGGCCGCAATCAGGAAGGTGATCGCGGGCACGAGCCCCAGCATGTCCTCGAGAAATGCGGTCTTCATCGCCTGGCTCGAACCCATGGTGAAATACATCACCACCACCACCGAGGCGACGCTGATCAGGGTCCACCACTCGAGCTTCTTCGCCTTCGCCATCGCGGGCCGGATTTCTTGGGGCAGCTGATTCATGGTTTGGAAGCCTCTTCGACCAGCATCACCCAGCCGTTCTCGCCCTTGCGCATGGCGAAGCGCGGCGCGCGTTCGCGCTTGGGCGGCTTGGCCCGCCAGCCGAGCGCAGAGCCCAGGTGGACCTCCTTGGCCCAGGGGCTCGATCGGGCGAAATGGCCGTAGACGAGATCGAGCTTGCCATCCGCAAGATCGCGCAGAACCGCATCGCTTTCGCCGGGGTGACGCTCGATCCGCGCCCCCGTCCGTTGCGAAATGGCGCGCAGGGCCTGGCTGGCGGCTGCGTCGGGTGCCGCTCCCCCGACCCATCCGAGCCGGACGACGCCGGTTTCGCGCACCAGTTCCTCGGTCCGTTCGGGGTCGCGCGGGATGTCGGCGCAGGCCGACAGCAGGACAGCGGGGAGCAACACCAGACAGAAACGCATGTTGCCAATACGTTCGGCGCAGCGGTGCGGTTCCACGCCGCCGCGCCGCCGCCGCCGTCTCCGGCGCGCTAGCGCACCGTGCGGCAACGCCGTGCAGTACCGCCGTCGGGGGCGCTGCATGGCGGTGCCGGGTCAGTTGGCGAGCGTCTTGACCAGATCGTAGAGGTAATCGCGCCCGGTGTAGATTCCGGTCATCTCGAGCCGTTCGTTGAGCCCGTGCGTGCCATTGCCGTCGGGGTCGCTCCAGGCGCTCGGCACGCCATAGGTCGGAATGCCCGCGCCGCCGATGTAGACCCCGTCGGTCGCACCGGTGGACATGGCGGGAAGCACCGGGACGCCGGGGAAATATTTCGCCGCAAGCTGCTCCATCGGCCCGATGATCTCGGGATCGAGCGGCGGGGTCCTGGCGAGCGGCTTGTCGTCGCGCGCGAAACCGATCGCAATCCCGTCGTCGGCGATGATCCCGGCCAGCGCGTCGCGGATCTCGGCCGGCGTGTGGCCGGGGAAGATGCGGCAATTGACGTTCGCCTCGACCTTCTGCGGCAGCGCGTTCACGGCATGGCCGCCTTCGATCATCGTCGCGACGCAGGTGGTGCGGAGCAGCGAATGGAGCATCTTGTCCCGATTGACGACCGCCATCGCTTCCGCATCGCCGAGATCCTCGACCAGCGCCGCCATCGCCTCGCCCAGCGGACCCGGTCGCAGGGACGCGGCCTTGGTGAAGAAAGCGCGAGTGGTGTCGTTGAATTCGGCGGGGAATTCATGCGCCCCGATCTTCGTCAGCGCGCTTGCCATGCGGTAGATCGCATTGTCGGGCACCGGCTGCGAGCTGTGGCCGCCGGGGTTGGTGATGGTCAGCCTGTAGTCCTGATAGACCTTTTCGCCGACCTGGATCGTCTGCACCAGCAAATGGCCGTTGCCGTCGGTCCGGCCGCCGCCGCCTTCGTTGAGCGCGAAAGCCGCATCGATCAGGTCGCGCTTCTGGGTGGCGAGATAGTTCGCGCCGTTGAAGGCGGTATCGGTTTCCTCGCCGCAGGTCAGCGCCATCTTGACGGTGCGTTCGGGATGGTAGCCGGCTTCGGCGAAGCGCACCAGCGTATCGGCCCAGACCGCGGACATGAACTTGTCGTCGGCGATCCCGCGCGCGTAATAATAGCCGTCCTCCTCGATCAGCTTGAACGGCTCGCGCTCCCAGTCCGAACGCTTGGCTTCGACCACGTCGATATGGCCGAGCAGCAGCATCGGCTCCGCCGTCTCGGATGTGCCCGGCCAGATCGCGACGATGCCGCCATCCTTGGGATGTTCCGGAACCGAGAACAGCGTGATCCCGTCTGCGGGGAAACCCGCCGCCTCGAGCCGCGCGCCGATCTGCGCCGCGGCCTGCGTGCAGCTGCCGTTGGAGACGGTGGTGTCGGTCTCGACCAGTTCCTTGTAGAGATCGAAGAACTTCTGCTGGTCGGGCCGCAGTTCGCCCATCGGTTCGATGGCCATCTGCGCTGCCGCCGGCGCCGCCAGTGCCAGAGCGGCCGCACCCGCCACTATCCGTCCGATCATTTTCCACTCTCCCCCAGGCGCGCCTCAGCACTCGATGACGTTCACCGCGAGTCCGCCCTGGCTTGTTTCCTTATATTTCGAGGACATGTCGAGTCCCGTCTGGCGCATGGTCTCGATCACCTGGTCGAGACTGACGCAGGTTTCGGCCTCGGTCCGGTGCAGAGCGAGCCGCGCCGCATTGACCGCCTTGACCGCGCCGATGGCGTTGCGTTCGATGCACGGCACCTGGACCAGCCCGCCGACCGGATCGCAGGTCAGGCCGAGATTGTGTTCCATCCCGATCTCCGCCGCGCAGGCGACCTGCGCCGGTGTCGCCCCCCACAGCGCCGCCAGCCCCCCCGCCGCCATCGAACAGGCCACCCCGACCTCGCCCTGGCAGCCCATTTCCGCGCCCGAAATGCTCGCGCGCTGCTTGTAGAGCAGGCCGATCGCCCCCGCGGTGAGCAGGAAGGTGCGGCGGCTGTCGTGGCATTTCTGCTCGTCGGCAGTGACGCAATAGAAGCGGATCACCGCGGGAATGATGCCCGCGGCGCCATTGGTCGGCGCGGTGACCACCCTGCCGCCCGCGGCATTCTCCTCGTTCACCGCCATGGCGTAGCAATTGAGCCAGTCGAACAATTGCTCGCGCTCGTTCGATTGGGGATTGGCCGAGAGCTTGTCCCACAGATCGGGCGCCCGCCGCGCGACCTTGAGCCCGCCGGGGAGCACGCCGCGCTGCGACAGGCCGCGATCGATGCACTGGTCCATCGCCGCGGCCACCGCATCGATCCCCGCCAGCGTATCCTCGCGCGGGCGAAAGGCCGCCTCATTGGCGAGCACCAGATCGGCGATCGCGAGGCCGGTCGCATCGCATTGCGCGAGCATCTCGCGAGCCGAGGCGAAGGGATGCGCGACGCGGGTGCCCGACGCCACCTTGTCGTTCCTGGCGGGTTTCCTGAGCTGCGGCTCGGACGCCACGAACCCGCCGCCGGTCGAGTAATAGGTCCGCCGCGACAGCCGCTCGCCCGCCGCATCGAACGCCGTCAGCACCATGCCGTTGGGGTGCAGTTCGGGGATGACATGCCCGGCGAGGGCGATGTCGGCCTGCGGCTCGAAGGCGATTTCCCGCGCGCCGCCCAGCGCCAGCCGGCCACTCTCGCGCATCTCCGCCAGCGCCCGCGCCGCTTCGTCGGGGCACGTGCTGTCAGGCGCGAAGCCCATCAGCCCCAGAATCGTCGCATCGATCGTGCCGTGGCCGATTCCGGTGAGCGCGAGCGAGCCCTGCAGTTCGACCGCCACCCGCGCGACCCGCTCGCGCTTGCCCGAGCGGTGCAGCGCGCGCACGAACATCGCCGCGATCCGCATCGGTCCGACGGTGTGCGAGGACGAGGGACCGATCCCGATCCGGAAAATGTCGAGCACCGAAAGCATGGCGTTCGCATGCGCCTCCCGGGGCGCGAAATCAACCGGTTGCGGGTGAAACCGGGGGCGCGGCAATCTGTGGGAAAAAACCACCCGTAAACTTTGGTTTTTCGCTGCCGGAAGCCTATATAATCGGCATGGACGATAACCTTCCCGAAGCCGGCCCCGAATCGATCCCCGAAGCTGGCGAAAACACCCCCAAGAAGAACGGCTACGGCGCGGATTCGATCAAGGTCCTCAAGGGCCTCGATGCGGTCCGCAAACGGCCCGGCATGTATATCGGCGACACCGACGACGGATCGGGCCTGCACCACATGGTGTTCGAGGTCTCGGACAATGCGATCGACGAGGCGCTGGCGGGGCATTGCGACCTGGTGCTGATCGAATTGAACCCCGACGGGTCGGTCAGCGTCGAGGACAACGGCCGCGGCATCCCGGTCGACATGCACAAGGAAGAAGGCGTCTCGGCGGCCGAGGTCATCATGACCCAGCTCCACGCCGGCGGCAAGTTCGAGAACACCAGCGACGACAACGCCTACAAGGTCTCGGGCGGATTGCACGGGGTCGGCGTCTCGGTGGTCAACGCGCTTTCCGAATGGCTCGAGCTGACCATCTGGCGCGACGGCAAGGAACACTGGATGCGCTTCGAAGGCGGCGATGCGGTGGAAAGCCTGCGCATCGTCGGCGATGCGCCGCCGGTCGACAGCAATGGCGACGAGGAGGGGCTCAAGAAGGGCACCAGGGTGACCTTCAAGGCTTCGGAAGCGACCTTCAAGAACGTCATCGAATTCGACTTCGAGAAGCTCGAGCACCGCTATCGCGAACTCGCCTTCCTCAATTCGGGCGTCCGCATCCGCCTGCGCGACAGGCGCCACGAGGAGGTGGTCGAGCACAATCTGTTCTACGAGGGCGGGATCGCGGCCTTCGTCAAATATCTCGACCGCAACAAGCAGCCGCTCGTGCCCGAGCCGATCTCGGTCTCCGCCGAGAAGGACGGCATCGGGATCGACGTCGCGCTCGAATGGAACGATTCCTATTACGAGAACGTGCTCTGCTTCACCAACAACATTCCCCAGCGTGACGGCGGCACCCATCTCGCCGCCTTCCGCGCCGCGCTGACCCGCACGCTCAACAATTACGCCTCCTCCTCGGGCCTGATGAAGAAGGAAAAGGTCTCGCTGTCGGGCGAAGACATGCGCGAAGGCCTCACCGCGATCGTCTCGGTCAAGCTGCCCGATCCCAAATTCGGTTCGCAGACCAAGGACAAGCTGGTCAGTTCCGAGGTCCGCCAGCCGCTCGAAAGCCTGATGGGCGAGAAGATGAGCGAATGGCTCGAGGAAAATCCCAACGAAGCGCGGGCGATCATCCAGAAGGTGATCGATGCCGCCGCCGCGCGCGAAGCGGCGCGGCGGGCGCGCGAAATGAGCCGCAAGGGCGCGATGAGCATCGCCAGCCTGCCCGGCAAGCTGGCCGATTGCCAGGAACGCAACCCGGCCAATTGCGAGCTGTTCCTGGTCGAGGGCGATTCGGCCGGCGGCAGCGCCAAGCAGGGCCGCGACCGCAAGACGCAGGCGATCCTGCCGCTCAAGGGCAAGATCCTCAACGTCGAGCGCGCGCGCTTCGACCGGATCATTTCGTCGAAGGAAGTGGGCACGCTGATCCAGGCCATGGGCACCGGCCTGCGCGACGAATTCGACCTCGAGAAGCTGCGCTATCACAAGATCGTGATCATGACCGACGCCGATGTCGACGGCGCGCATATCCGCACGCTGCTGCTGACCTTCTTCCACCGCCAGATGCCCGAGATCGTCAAGGCCGGGCATCTGTTCATCGCCCAGCCGCCGCTGTACAAGGTCGCGCGCGGCAAGAGCGAGGTCTATCTCAAGGACCAGGCCGCCTACGACCGCTATCTGATCCAGATGGGCCTGCAGGGCCGCGTGCTCGAGACCAGCGGCGGCGCGCGGGGCGGCGGCGAGCTCGAGGGGCTGGTCGAGCACGGGCTGCGGATGCGCAACCTGCTCGGCTTCGTGCCGCGCAAGTACAAGACCGATCTGATCGAGGCGATGGCGCTGAACGGCGCGCTCGATCCGGCGGGCGGCGATCGATCCGGCGGGCTCGAACGGGCCGCGGCGCATCTCCAGATGGGCGATCCCGATGCCCGCTGGTCGGCCGAGATCGGCGACGACGGGCTGGTCCGTTTCCGCCGCCTGTGGCGCGGCGTGACCGACGTGCACGAGATCGAACCGGCCTTCCTCGACAGCGCCGAAGCGCGCAAGCTGCACCGGATCGCCGCCGAACAGGCCGAGGTCTACGTCACCCCCGTCAATCTGACCCGCGGCGCCGCCGAGGAAGATCCCGACGACAGCGACGAGGCCGACGCCGAGACCGAGACCCGCGTCGCCGCCGAAGGGGCGATCATCCTGCCGACGCAATTGCTCGAGGCGGTCATGGCCGCAGGCCGCAAGGGCCAGAAGATCCAGCGCTACAAGGGTCTGGGCGAGATGAATGCCGAGCAATTGTGGGAGACCACGCTCGATCCCGACAACCGCGCGCTGTTGCAGGTCAAGGTCGAGGATGCCGACGTCACCGACGAGATCTTCACCCGGCTGATGGGCGACGTGGTCGAACCGCGCCGCGAATTCATCCAGGACAATGCGCTCAACGTCGCCAATCTCGACGTCTGAGCCCGATCAGCGCCGTGCGCGGGTCAGGCGGCGCGCAGCCCGGTGGTGCCCTTGGCGCCGCGGTCTTCGGCGGTGAGCCCGGTGAACAGCGTGTCGACGATCGCGGCGAGCTTGTCTTCGCTCAGCCGGTCTTCGAGCATCGGGACCATGTCGGGCATGGTGTAGCAGATCGCCATCTGGCTGATCAGCGCGCGCGCCTTTTCGATCTCGAGCCCGGCGAAATGGCCGTCGGCCTGCGCTTGGGCGATGATCTCGCACAAATAGTGATCGGCCAGATCGACGAAGCTGCGCACCCGTTCGAACCGCGCCGCGCCCAATTCGCACAGCATCCGGTAGAGCCCCGGATCGCGGCGGTATTCCGCGCGCCGGCGCTGGAAGCGGCGGACGATGAATTCGTACAGCTTGCGGTTGGGGGGCAGCTCCGAGGCGAGAACCTCTTCCATGATCGCGATTTCGGGATCGAACCACCGTTCGACCGTGGCATCGAAGAGATCCTCCTCGTCGGGAAAGACGGTCTCGATCCGCGCGCGGGTCAGGCGGGTCTCCGCAGCCAGCGCTGCGCGGGTAGTCTCCTCGCCGCGGCGCGATGCGAGTTCGATCGCCAGATCGGCGAGCCTCGCGCGCTCCCTCGCCATGTCCGCCTCGGTCATATCCCGTCCGTTCCGCTTGCCTGGCCTGCAATCTAGGCGAGGTGGGCCGCGGTTTGAACCCTCGCCACAGCTCTTTTTTCGTCAGGCGGCGCGCCCCGGCGGGCGCGGGAAGAACGCCGGAGTCCGGCGGCGGTAGGCCTCGTAGCCGGGCCGGGTCGCCTTCATCCCCCGTTCGAGCAGCGGCGCGCCCGACCAGCGGGTCAATGTGAAGGTCAGGAACAGCGGCCCGATCACCGTCGCGGCGGCGACCCACCAGCCGGCCGAGGCGGCGGCGATCCAGATCCCCCACCAGACGCAGGCATCGCCGAAATAATTGGGATGGCGGGTATAGCGCCACAGCCCGCGATCCATCACCTCGCCGGCGTTGGCGGGATCCGCGCGGAACCGCGCCAGCTGCCAGTCGCCCAGCCATTCGAAGAATATCCCCACGCCCCACAGCGTCAGGCCGACCAGCGCCAGCCCGCTGATCGGGGTGGCCGAGGAAGCCTCGAGAATGCCGTATTGCGCCGGGCTCGAGACCACGAACAGCAGCACTGCCTGACCGAGGAAGACCTTGGTCAGCGCGGCCCGGGCGAAGCGCCCGCGCGCGCGGTCCTCGCGCAGGATCCGGGCATAGCGCCGGTCCTCGCCCTCGCGCCGCCAGCGCCGGAACAGGTGGATGCACAGCCGCAGGCCCCACACCACCGTCATGGCCATGAGCAAGCTCGCCAGCGACCCGGGCTGGCGGATCTGCAGCCAGCTGACCAGCGCCAGCAGGGCCATGCCCCCGCCCCAGAAGCTGTCGACGAAGCTGACATCGTCGGCCTGCAGGGCCAGCACCCACAGGATCAGTGCGATCCCTAGCAGGATCGCGGCATTGGCCAGTAGCGCTTCAACCACCATGAGTCATCTCCTCCACTGTCCGCGCGCTGTTCTCGAGCGCCACGAAGCGTTCGCACCCGGGCATTTTCGCGCGATAGAAGGCGGCCAGCCGGGCGAGGTCGGCGCGATAATCGCCGGTCGGCATCAGCGGTTCGCCGATCCCGCCGCGCATGGTCGCATTGTCGACCCAGGCGGGAACGATCGGCACGCCCGCCATCATCGCGATGTGATAGAAGCCGGTGCGCCAGCTGCCCGCGAAGGTCCGCGATCCTTCGGGCGCGATGACCAGCGCGAGATCATCTGCGGCGGCGAAGGCTTCGGCGACCTGCTCGACGTAATTGCCGCGCCGCGACCGGTCGACCGGGACGCCGCCCAGGTCGAGCATGAAATTGGTCGCCGGCCAGCGGAACAGGCTGTGCTTGCCCATGAAACCGGGACGGATACCGAGCTCGTGGGTCGCGCCGACGAAGAACACGAAATCCCAGTTCGACGTATGCGGGGCCCCGAGCAGGATGTATTTGCGGCACGCAGGCCGGGCCCCCTCGAGCCGCCAGCCCTTCCACCGATAGAGCGCGACCAGCATCCGCCGCACGAGGCGCGACGAAAGCGATGGCCGGCGATCCGAAACACTCGACATCATTCCTCCCCCGCTGCGGTCATAGACGAACCGGCGCGGAAATCGAGCGTGCCGCGGGCGCAGCGCGCGGCCGGGCGCGGTTCAGCCCTCGGGACGGCTGGTGGTGGTGCTGAACGCAGCCGGGCGATCGGATCGTTTCGCGGCCGGTTCGCCCGCAGCCGGGCCGGCGATCTTCTCGGTCATCTCGGCGAACAGCGCCTCGTAATGGTTGAAGGCGCGGCGCAGTTCCTCGGTCGTCGCGTGGCTTGCGCGCTCGGCGACTTCGTGGCCGGCGAGATAATGGCTGGCGGTTTCGCGGTGGCCGACGGTGAGGTCGGCATGCCGCCGTTCGAAACCCGCGACGGGATAGCCGCGCGCGGTCATGATCTCACCCAGCAGGCGGTCGGCGCGGGTGACGGCTTCGATCGGACTGTCGACGAACAGCGTCTTGGTCTCGGTCCATTGCTCGTCGAAACGGGCGCGTTCGGCCATCGAGAGAGGGCGGATCGCGATCGTCTTGGCGCGTTTCTCGCGATCGATCAGATCGGCTTCGGCATCGGAGCGGCGGCCGCGCGCAGCGAGCGTGCGGTCGTATTCCTCGCCGAAATGGTCGCGCAGCGTCGCGGTACGGCGTTTCTGCGCGATCAGCCAGACGAGCAGCAGGACGACGACTGCCACGATGGCGACGATCGCGATGGTGGCTTCCTGGACCTCCATGATCGGCTCTCCAAAGGTTCGGTCCGACCCCCATGGTCATCTCGGCAATGGTCCTGCGCCGTTCCCGTTCCTCGGATTACATGCGGAACACGCCGAATTGCGGGCGTTCGGCGATCGGCGCCTCGAGCGTGGCGGCGAAGGCGAGGCCGAGCACGTCGCGCGTCTGGACCGGGTCGATCACGCCGTCGTCCCACAGGCGCGCGGTGGCGTGATAGGGATTGCCCTCGTCCTCGTATTTCCGGCGGATCGGGGCCTTGAACGCCTCGGCCTGCTCGGCGCTCCAGCTGTCGGCGTCGCGGTGGACGGTGGCCAGCACCGAGGCCGCCTGCTCGCCGCCCATCACCGAAATCCGCGCATTGGGCCAGGTGAACAGGAAGCGGGGCGAATAGGCGCGCCCGCACATGCCGTAATTGCCCGCGCCGAAGCTACCGCCGATCACCACGGTGACCTTGGGCACGCTGGCGGTGGCCACCGCCGTCACCAGTTTCGCGCCGTGCTTGGCGATGCCCTCGGCCTCGTATTTCCCGCCGACCATGAAGCCCGAGATGTTCTGCAGGAACAGCAGCGGAATGCGCCGCTGGCAGGCGAGCTCGATGAAATGCGCGCCCTTCTGCGCACTTTCGGAAAACAGCACGCCATTATTGGCGAGGATCGCCACCGGCATGCCCCAGATATGCGCGAAGCCGCACACCAGCGTGCTGCCGTAATGCTGCTTGAATTCGTGGAACTCGCTCGCATCGACCAGCCGCGCGATCACCTCGTGGACATCATAGGGTGCGCGGACGTCGTCGGGGATCAGCGCGTAGAGATCTTCGGCATCGAACTGCGGGGGGCGCGATTGAATCGATTGTACGCCCGTTGCGGCCCCCGTATTGGCCCCCAGATGGCTGACGATGTCGCGCACGATGGTCAGCGCGTGCTCGTCGTTTTCGGCCAGATGGTCGACCACGCCCGATTTTCTCGCATGCAGGTCGCCGCCGCCGAGATCCTCGGCCGAAATCTCCTCGCCCGTCGCCGCCTTGACCAGCGGCGGTCCGGCAAGGAAGATCGTCCCCTGGTCGCGCACGATGACGGTTTCATCCGACATTGCAGGCACATAGGCCCCGCCCGCGGTGCAGCTGCCCATCACGCATGCGATCTGCGGGATGCCGAGCTGCGGACATGTTCGCCTGGTTGAAGAAGATCCGCCCGAAATGGTCGCGGTCGGGGAATACCTCCGCCTGATAGGGCAGGTTGGCCCCGCCGCTGTCGACCAGATAGATGCACGGCAGACGGTTTTCCTGCGCAATTTCCTGCGCTCGCAGATGCTTCTTGACCGTCATCGGGTAATAGGAGCCGCCCTTCACGGTCGGATCGTTGCACACGATCATCACCTGCCGCCCGGACACGCGGCCGATCGCCGCAGATCATCGAGGCACCGTTGACGTCGCCTTCGTACATGCCGTTCGCGGCGAGCTGGCCGATCTCGAGCAAAGGCGAGCCCGGATCGAGCAGCCGCTCGACCCGCTCGCGCGGGAGCAATTTGCCCCGCGCGACGTGCCGTCCGCGATGCTTTTCGGGTCCGCCCAGCGCAGCTTCGGCGACCTTGGCGCGCAATTCGTCGGCGAGGGACTTGTTGTGCGCGAACCGCGCCTTGCTTTCGGCGCTTTCGCGGTCGAGCTGCGAGGTGAGGACCGGAGCGCTCACCCAGCCGCTCCGATCAGTTCGCGGCCGATCAGCATGCGCCGGATTTCGTTCGTTCCCGCACCGATGTCGAGCAGCTTGGCATCGCGCAGATAGCGTTCGACCGGCCAGTCCTTGCGTATAGCCCGCGCCGCCCAGCGCCTGGACCGCCTCGCCCGCGACCCGGAAGGCGTTCTCGCTCGCCAGCAGGATCGCGCCCGCCGCATCGAAGCGCGTGGTCTTGCCCGCATCGCAGGCCTTGGCGACGGCATAGGTGTAGGCACGGGCCGATTGCAGCGCGACATACATGTCGGCGACCTTGGCCTGCATCAGCTGGAAGCTGCCGATCGGCTTGCCGAACTGCTTGCGTTCGCGAAGATAGGGGATGACCGTGTCGAGGCAGGCCTGCATGATGCCGAGCTGGAGCCCGGCGAGCACCACGCGCTCGTAATCGAGCCCGCTCATCAGCACGCCGACGCCGCCGTTGACCGGGCCCATGACGTTTTCTTCGGGCACTTCGCAATCGTCGAACACCAGTTCGGCGGTCGGGCGAGCCGCGCATGCCCATCTTGTCGATCTTCTGGCCGATCGAGAAACCCGGCATGTCCTTCTCGATCAGGAAGGCGGTGATGCCCCGGCTGCCCGCCTCGCCATCGGTCTTGGCATAGACCACCAGCGTATCGGCATGCGGTCGCGTTGGTGATCCAGAACTTGGTGCCGTTGAGGACGTATCCGCCCTGGACCGCTTCGGCCTTGAGCTTCATCGAGACGACGTCCGAGCCCGCGCTGGCCTCGCTCATCGCGAGGCTGCCGACATGTTCGCCGGAGATCAGCTTGGGCAGATATTTCGCCTTCTGCTCGTCGTTGCCCCAGCGGCGGATCTGGTTGACGCAGAGGTTCGAATGCGCGCCGTAGGACAGGCCGATGCTGGCGCTCGCGCGGCTGACTTCCTCGACCGCGATCACATGTTCGAGATAGCCCAGGCCCAGCCCGCCCCATTCTTCCTCGACCGTGATGCCGTGCAGGCCCGAGCGCGCCCATCGCGGTCCACAGTTCGTCGCGCGGGAACCAGTCTTCGCGGTCGACCCTGTCGGCCAGCGGCGCGATCTGTTCGTCGGCGAACCGGCCGACGGTTTCGCGGATCATCTCGGCTGCTCTCGCCGAGCTGGAAATCGAAATCAGGGGTGGCGCGCATTCTCTCTCCTCGTGCGGTCGCGAAAGACCTGTCGCCTGGGCCGATAGCCCAGCCGTGCCGGACGGGCAAACCGATAAGCCCATCGTATGCAGGCACGGGTTTACCCGGGTTGATTCGCCGGGACACCGGCTTACGACGATCACTTGCGATGTGCCCCCCTTCGACCGAACTCTGGCCCCGCGGGACCCTGCCCGCGCAGGCATTTTGCGGCGAGAGCGAGCGCCTCGACGTGCTTGCGGCGCATGGCGGCGAATCGCTGATCGACGACCCCGAGCTACAGGAAATCGTCGATTTCGCCGCCGGGCTGTGCGCGGCACCGGTCGCCATGGTCACCGTGGTCGACGACGTGCGCCAGAAGTTTCTCGCCCGGACCGGAATCGCCGAGCGCGAGACCCCGCGCTCGAACCAGTTTCTGCGCCCATGCGATGCTCGGGGCGGAACCGATGGTCGTCGCCGACGCCAGCCGCGATGCGCGCTTCGCCGACAACCCGCTCGTCACCGGGCGACCCGGCGTTCGTTTCTACGCCGGCCAGCCGCTGATCTCGAGAGAAGGTGCGCCGCTCGGGGCCCTGTGCGTGATCGATCGCGTCCCGCGACCGGCCGGGCTGACGGCGCTCCAGCGCCAGGGCCTCGCGGTGCTGGCCGAGGCAGTGATGCGGCGCCTGATGCAGGTCCGATCCGACCGCGTCGCCAATGCCGCCATAGCCCGTCGCGAACAGCGGCTGAAGGTCATGATCGACAGCGTTCCGGGCATCGCCTGGTCCTCGGACGAGGCGGGAAATCTGGACTATGTCAACGCGCGCTGGAACGAAGCCACCGGCGCGCCGATCCCGCGGAGCGCAGCCGAACTGGCGCGGTTCATCCATCCCGACGACCGCGAGAGCAGCCTCGCGCGATGGGTCGCGGCGATGCGCCGCGGCGAACCGCACGAGGACGAGATCCGGATGCGGCAGAAGGACGGCTCCTATCGCTGGGTGCTTTCGCGCGCCATCCCGGTGACGGAAGGTGACGGCGGCAATCGCTGGTTCGGCACGGTCATCGACGTCGACAGCGCCAAGCGCCTGTCCGAAGCCCGCGACCTGCTCGCCAACGAGTTGTCGCACCGGATCAAGAACATCTTCGCCGTGGTTTCGGGTCTCGTCACCATGCGTGCGCGCGGCCGGCCCGAGGTCGAGGAATTCGCCCGCGAGATCAACGCCGCGATTCGTTCGCTCGCCGTCGCGCACGACTATGTGCGGCCGCACGACGGGCGCAGCAGCGATTCGCTCCAGGGACTGCTCGCCGATCTGCTCAGGCCCTATGACACCGGCGGAGATCGGGTCGTGATCGAGGGCGAGGATATCGCCATCGGGTCGCGCGCCGCCACGCCGCTGGCGCTGATCTTTCACGAACTGGCGACCAATGCGGCCAAATACGGTGCGTTGTCGCAGCCCGAAGGAAGGGTCCACATCACCCTCGCCCGTCCGCGGCAGGAAGGCGACCCGCTGCGCGTGACCTGGCGCGAATGCTCGCGGGGATTCTCCGGGCGAACCGGCTGCGGCGGAAGAGGGTTTCGGATCGCGCCTGCTCAGGCTCGCCGTCGAAGGCCAGCTCGAAGGCAGCTTCGAACGGCTCTTTTCCGACCACGGCCTCGATGTCGTGATTACCGTTCCGGCGCGCAAGCTCGCGGCATAGCGGGGGTCGCATCGGCGCGGCGCGGGCCCTATGGTCGGCGACACAGGAAGGAGAGCATGATGAACCGTTCGCGCATGATCGCGCCGCTGCTGATGTTGGCGCTGGGGGCGTGCGCGCCATCGGCCGACAATTCGAACAGCGCCGTGCCCAGCAGCCCAGCCGCCGCCGCGATGGCAGCCTCGACCCCGTCGGCGGATCCGGCTCCCGAAGGGTTTGCGGCGACCGCCTGGCGCGCGGATGCCGAAAATGGCGCCCGCTATACCACCTATCTCGACCCCGACGGGACCTATCGCGACCTGCGCAACGGCGATCCCTGGCAACGGGGAAGCTGGAGTTATACCGCGGGCGACGAGGCGCGGCTGTGCTTCACCCCCGAGGCCGAGGGCGGCGTCCGGCGCTGCTGGACACCCGAACCCTTGTCGGACGAGACGATGGCAGCGACCGACGCGCAGGGTCGGCGAATCGAACTGGAGCGAGTCGAATATGCCCCGCCTCCCGAAGCTCCGGACGACAGCGCATCGCAGTGACGCGGGTCACGCCCCTGCTCGAGTTCCGCGGCGTCCGGAAGCGATTCGATAGAGTGGACGCGGTCGCGGGCGTTTCGCTGGCGATCGCCGCGGGCGAGTTCGTCGCGCTGGTCGGCGCTTCGGGGTCGGGCAAGTCGACCCTGCTCAAGACCGTCAACCGGCTGGTCGAGCCGAGCGCCGGCGAGGTCCTGCTTCGACGGCGAGGCCGTCGTCGAGGTAGCAGCGGCCGCAGCTGCGCCGCCGGATCGGCTACGTGTTCCAGTCGGTCGGGCTATTCCCGCATATGACGGTCGGAGAGAATATCGCGATCGGGCCGCGCATGGCGGGCGAGAGGCTGCCGCCGGCCCGCATCGACGCATTGCTCGAACTGGTCGAACTTGCTCCCGAATTGGCAGGTCGGTTGCCCGATGCACTTTCGGGCGGGCAGCGGCAGCGCGTCGGCGTGGCGCGAGCGCTGGCGAACGATCCGCAACTGCTGCTGATGGACGAGCCTTTCGGCGCGCTCGACCCGGTGACGCGCGACGCGCTGGGCGAACGCGTGCGCCGGCTCCACGACGACCTGGAGCTGACCACGGTGATGGTCACGCACGACATGGCCGAAGCGCTGCTTCTGGCGGACCGCGTGCTGGTGATGGACGCCGGGCGCGTGGTCGCGGACGAAACGCCGCACGCCCTGCTCGATGGAGCCGGCGGCGAGGTCGCGCAGGCGCTGGTCGCGGTGCCCCGGCGCGCAGGCCGACCGGCTCGCGGAGCTCGCCCGATGAGCCCGTTCTGGAATACGCTGTTCGGCCTCGGCGACAAGCTGGCCGCGCATGTCCTGCTGTCCGCCGCCGCGATCGCGCTGGGCATCGCGCTGGCGCTGCCGCTGGCGGTGTGGGCGAGCCGATCGCCCGCCGTGGCCCGCACCGCGCTGGGCTTCGCCAGCCTCGTCCAGACGATCCCTGCGCTGGCGCTGCTGGCGCTGTTCTTCCCGATCCTGCTCAGCTTGCGGGTGGTTTTCGGAGAGGGCCTGCCGACGCTCGGCTTCCTTCCGGCGCTGCTGGCGCTGGCGCTCTACGCGCTGCTGCCGATCCTGCGCAATGCGGTGACCGCGCAGGCCAATCTCGATCCCGGCGTGATCGAAGCCGCGGATGGCGTGGGAATGGGCTTCTGGCAGCGGTTGCGGCTGGTCGAGGCCCCGCTCGCCGCACCTTATATCATGGCGGGCATCCGCACCGCTTCGGTGTGGACCATCGGCGCGGCGACGCTGTCGACCACCATCGGCCAGCCGAGCCTCGGCGATCCGATCTTCGCCGGCCTGCAGACGCAGAACTGGGTGCTGGTGCTGGCCGGCTGCCTTGCCAGCGCCGGGCTGGCGCTGCTGGCCGATGCCTTGCTCGGGACGATCGAGCGCGGGCCTCGCCAGGCGCCGGTCGGGCCTCGTCTTCGGCGGGCTGGCGGCGGTCGTGCTGGGCATCGCCGCGGCGCTGTTCTTTCAGTTCGGGAGCGGAGCGAAGGACGACCGCATCGTCATCGGCGCCAAAGGCTTTTCCGAGCAATATATCCTCGCCCGGCTGATCGGCCAGCGGCTTGACGCCGCCGGCTATGCGGTCGAATATCGCGACGGGCTGGGTTCGGCCGTCGCGCATGGCGCAGTGACCAGCGGGGCGATCGACATCCTCGTCGACTATACCGGCACCATCTGGACCAACCAGATGGAGCGCGGCGACAATCCCGGTCGCGATATCATGCTGGCCGAGATCGCCGAGTGGGAGCGCCGCACCAGCGGCACGAGGGTCCTGGGCCGGCTCGGCTTCGAGAATGCCTATGGCCTCGCCGTCCGCGGCGACACCGCTGCTCGTGCCGGGCTCCGCTCGATCGCCGATCTCGCCGGCGCCGCGCCGGGCATGACGATCGGCGGCGATCCCGAATTCTTCGAACGTCCCGAATGGGTCGCGGTTCGCGACGCCTATGGGCTGGATTTTGCCGCACGGCGCAACTTTTCGCCCACTTTCATGTACAATGCGCTGCAATCGGGCGAGGCGGACGTGATCGGCGCCTATACTTCCGATGGGCGGATCGCGGCCGACGGGCTGGTCGTGCTCGACGATCCCGCGCGGCGCCTTGCCGAATTACGATGCGATCGTGCTGCTCGCCCCGGCAGCGAGCCGCGACGAGCGCCTCGTCGCCGCGCTCGCCCCGCTGATCGGCGCGCATCGACGTCGGCATGATGCGCGAAGCCAATCTCGCGGTCGACCGCGACGCAGGACAAGCTGTCCTTCGCCGAGGCCGCACGGCTGCTGGCCGAGCGCGCGGGGCTGTGAGCTAGCCTGCCTTGCGCCAGATCTGGGTCTGGCAGAAGGGTCCGAGACAGCCCTTCACTTCGAGAAGGTCGGCATTCTTGCGACGCACCACCGAACGATAGGTCTTGCCGCTCTTGGGGTCGTAGATCTCGCCCCGCCACAGATCCGCCTCTTCGGCGAAACCGGTGAGGACCGGCATGCCCAGCAATTTCCGGTTGCGCAGCCGGGGATTGCGATTGTTGACGTCGCGCTGGCCGACCCCCTGCGGCGGTGCGACGAGAAAACGGGCGATGCGCCCGCAGACCGAATTGCCGCAGTCGCCGATCGCGATCACCGCATCCTTTTCCTCGGTCACCCAGCGCCCCTCGATCGGGGCGGCAGCCCGTAGCGGCGAAGCTGCCAACAGCAGGGCGAGGATCAGCGAGGCACGGGTCATGCGGGTTTCCTCCGTCGCTGGCCTTCGGGAAATCCGGCGCCGCGAGGCCAGTCGCGCGGAGACATCGCCATGCATTTGAAGAGTTCGCCCATGGCCTGGGTTCCCACCAGCCGGTCGCGCGCCGCGGCGATCTCTTCGGCGCCTCCAGGGGTGCGGGCGGTCAGCGCCTGCGCCCTCACATCGATGCCCATGGCGGTCAGCCATTCGCCCTGCGTGGTCGTGGCAGTGGCGATGCCCGCCCGGGCGGCTGCCTCCACCAGAGCGGCGAAATCGACGTGCGCGGTGAGATCCATCTCGCCCGGCGCCGCGAAGACGTCACAACGGGCGTGGCCCCGCACCGCCTGGAGCGTCGAACCGGTCCGCGGGGCGAGATGTCCGTAGTCGACGAACAGCGCAGCCCCGCCCTGAACGTCGAGCCGCTGCGCCAGCGCGGCGATCAGCGCCGCGGCCGCAGGGCAGGTTTCGATGACCGTGCCGACCGGCGCATCGCGCTGAGCCTGCGGCACGGCGGCATCCATCGGCTTCGGCCCTGCCGCGAAGACGAAGCGCTCTTCCTCGTCGAGCGCCGACCAGCCGTTCGCGCCAGCCCGCGCCGGTCCTGACCAATTGCCGGATCGGCAGGGCGTCGAGGAACTCATTGGCTGCCAGCAGGATCGGCCGATCCTCGGGCAGCGTGTCGATCGTATCGTGGAAGCGGGCTCCGGCGAGCGCTCCGCTCTGGAGGCCGCGCAAGGCTTGCGAGCCTTCGACCAGATGAATGTCGGGCCGCAATCCCTGGCTGGCCATGGCCCGCAGCGCATCCTGCGCCATCGTTCCTCGACCGGGTCCGAGCTCGACGTAGATCGCCCCCGCCGGGCGGCCGGCGCGGGCCCAGACATCCGCCAGCCACAGGCCGACGAATTCGCCGAACATCTGGCTGATTTCGGGCGCGGTGGTGAAATCCCCCGCCACCCCCAGCGGATCGCGCGTGGCGTAATAGCGGGCGTTGCTTTCGCCCATATAGCGCACCACCGGCATCGGTCCATGCCGCGCGATCAGCCGCCGAAAGCTGTCCGCGAGATCGGTCGGCGAGCCTTGGTTCATGCGCTTTGCGGTTGCGATACGCGCGCCGCGCCCCCGATCGGCGGACGCATCAGCGCGTAGGCCATCACCGCGAGCCCCGCCGCCACCATCGGCAGGCTCAGCCATTGGCCCATCGACAGACCCGTCTGGCGGGCGAATTCGGCGAGCTGGGCATCGGGTTCGCGAAAGAACTCGTTGACGAACCGCCCCGCGCCCATGCCCAGCGTGAAGATGCCCACCAGCAGACCGGGACGGTATCGGGCGCGCGTGGTCCAGAACAGCGCGATCACCACGATCCCCAGCAGCAGACCTTCGAGGCCGGCCTGGTACAGCTGGCTGGGATGCCGCGGAACGTCGCCGCCGCCGGGGAAGACCATCGCCCAGGGGACGTCGGCTCGCCCGGCCCCAAAGCTCGCCATTGATGAAATTGGCGATCCGCCCGAGCATGTAGGCGAGCGGGACATTGACCGCGATGTAATCGCAGATTCGCAGCCAGTTGAGGCCGTTGCGCCAGGCCACCCAGCTGATCGCCAGCAGCACGCCGAGCACGCCGCCGTGGAAGCTCATCCCGCCGTCCCACAGCCGCAACAGGTCCCAGCCGACCGCTTCGCCTGGGGTGAAATGGGTCAGGAGACTCGGCTTGCCGGTGTCGCCGCCGGTGTAGAACATGGCATAGCCCAGCCGCCCGCCGAAGATCACGCCGAGCGTGCAATAGAAGAACAGATCGTCGGCATGGCGCTGCGCCATCGGGCGCCGGGCGCCCTGATCATCTTCGAAAGATGCCAATATCCCAGCAGGATCCCGAGCAGATAGGCCAGCGAGTAATAGCGCAGCTGAAAACCGCCGAGTTCGAAGAGATAGGGCCGCAGGCCGAGGTTCGCCCAATAGATCGGATCGGCTGCGGCACTGGCGGCGAGTAGTGACAGCAAGTGCTATTCCCCTTAGAGATGTGGCAGGCCGCGCTGGCGACCCATCGGAGGCGGCTTTTGGCATAGCAGGGGTTTTGGGGAAAGCCTGCGTTGCGCTGCATTGGACATGCGCGGCCCGCGCAGCGGTGCGCGCCGGAATGGAGAGGAAAGACAGACACGATGCCCACCGAACTCGACAAGGACATCCACCGCTTCACACAGGCCGTGACGGCAAGCGGAGCGATGTTCGAAACCGTCGATATCGCCCGTCGCGGCGTGCAGATGCCCGCGTTCAAGAACGCGCCCCCGAGCCTCGCCCATTATTTCGCGCATTTCTGCAACGAGCACAAGGATACGCTCTTCCTGGTCGATGGCGATCAGCGCATGACCTTCGGCGAGGTCTATGCCGCCGCCGCGCAGGTCGCGCATGGGCTGGCGACGCCGCCACGGGCTGGCCAAGGGCGACCGCGTCGGTATCGCGGCGCGCAATTCGGTCAACTGGGTGCTCGCCTATATGGGCACGCTGATGGCCGGCGGCTGCGCCACGCTGCTCAACGGGTGGTGGACCGGCGAAGAGCTCGCCTATGGGATCGATCTGTGCGAATGCTCGCTGCTGCTCGCCGACCCGCCGCGCGCGGCGCGGCTCGAGGGCATCGCGCATTCCGCCAAGCTGGTGCAGTTCGACCACGGCAGCCCGGCCGAAGGCCTGTCGGAAATCTGGGCCCAAGGCGACACGGCGATGCGCATGCTCGGCCAGCTCGGACCCGACGATCTCGCCACGATCCTCTATACCTCGGGATCGACCGGTCATCCCAAGGGCGCCTATTCGGACCATCTCGGCGTGGTTTCGGGCGTGATGAACTACGTCTGCCAGACCGCGATGATCGTCGCCATGCTGACCGAGAAGGGCGAAGCGCCGACGGTCCAGCCCTCGGCGCTGGTCACCGTCCCGCTGTTCCACGTCACCGGCGAAGTGCCGGTGTTGCTCCAGTCGCTGGCGATGGGCCGCAAGCTGGTGCTGATGCCCAAATGGGACGCGGGCGAGGCGCTGCGGCTGCTGGAGAAGGAAAAGATCACTTACTTCGTCGGCGTGCCGCTGATGAGCTACGAACTGGCCACCCACCCCGATCGCGAGAAATACGACCTCAGCGAATGCAAGAGCTTCGCGGCCGGCGGCGCGCCCCGCCCGCCCGAGCACGTCGAGCGGATCAAGCAGGCATTCCCCGAAGGATTCCCGCTGCTGGGATATGGGCTGACCGAAACCAACGGCGTCGGCTGCGGCAATCTGAACGAGAATTACATGGCCAAGCCCGGCTCGACCGGCATGCCTTCGAAACCGCTGGTCGATCTCGCCATCCTCGACGATGCCGGCAACCCGCTGCCCCAGGGCGGGATCGGCGAGGTTTCGATCCGCTCGGCATGCAATTTCCTGGGATATTGGAAGAACGAGGAGGCGACCCGCGCCGCCTATACCGACGATGGCTATTTCCGCACCGGCGATCTCGGCTATCTCGACGCCGACGACTATCTCTTCATCGTCGACCGCAAGAAGGATATCATCATCCGCGGCGGCGAGAACATCTCCTGCATCGAGGTCGAAGAGGCGATCTATGCGCATCCGGCGGTGGCCGAATGCTCGGTCTTCGGCGTTCCCGACGAACGCCTCGGCGAAGTCCCCGCCGCGGTCTATTACGTCAAGGAAGGCGAGACGCTGTCCGCCGAGGATCTGCAGGATTTCCTCAGCGCGCACATCGCACCGTTCAAGATCCCGCAGGTGATGTGGCAGGCGAGCGAGCAACTGCCGCGGCTGGGGACGCAGAAGGTCGACAAGCGCACCGTCAAGGCCACTTACGCGAAGGAGCACCTCGCCGCTTGAACGGGCTGCGCATCCCCCGCCAGCGCGCGATCGTCGACCGGCGCGAACTCGCCGATGCGATCGAAAGGCTGGTCGGCGAACACGGCGACGAGGCGCGCCCCCAGATCGTCGCGCGGCTGCGCGACGCGCTCGACAAGGGGCGCGCCGAACTGGCCCGACGGCTCGAGGAAAAACCCTCGGCGGGCCACGAGTGCGCGGGCGGCCACGCCTTTCTGATCGACCAGCTGATCCGCGTCATCCACGATCACGCGACGACCCACCTCTATCCCGCCGCGAACCGTTCGCAGGCCGAGCGGCTCGCGGTCATGGCGGTGGGCGGCTACGGACGCGCTGAGATGGCGCCGCATTCGGACGTCGACATCGGCTTTCTCGTGGGCGGCCGCAAGACCGCCTGGTGCGAGCAGGTGGTCGAGGCGATGCTCTACCTGCTGTGGGATCTCGGGCTCAAGGTCGGCCATTCGACGCGCACGCTCGACGAGGCCATGCGGCTGGCGAAGACCGACCTGACGATCCGCACCGCGCTGCTCGAGGGGCGCTATGTCTGGGGCGACCAGGATCTCTACGACGAAGGGGCGCTACGCTATCGGCGCGAGGTCGTGCTGGGCAACGAGCGCAGTTTCGTCACCGAAAAACTCGCCGAGCGCAACGCCCGGCACAAGCGCATGGGCGACAGTCGCTATGTCGTCGAACCCAATGTGAAGGACGGCAAGGGAGGTTTGCGCGACCTCCACACGCTCTACTGGATCGGCAAGTTCATCCACCGCGTCCGCGCCGCCGCCGAACTGGTCGACGTCGGCCTGTTCGCGCCGGCCGAATATCGCAGTTTCCGGCGGGCGGAGAATTTCCTGCTCGCGGTGCGCGCGCATCTCCACGTCCTGACCGGCCGTGCCGAAGATCGCCTGACGTTCGACCTCCAGCGGCGCATCGCCGAGAGGATGAATTTCGCCGATCGCCCGGGCAAGAGCTCGGTCGAGCGCTTCATGCAGCTCTATTTCCTTCACGCGAAACACGTCGGATCGCTTACCGGTGTGTTTCTCGCGCATATCGACGAACAGTTCGAAGCCCGAACCGCGCGCAGCGGCTTCTTCGCCGGATGGAAACAGCGGGCGCGCTCGATCAAGGGCTACCGCGTCTTCGGCGGCCGGATCGCCGCCCCCTCCGACGAGTGGTTCCGCAAGGATCCCACGCGGCTGATCGAGATCTTCCAGCTGGCCGAGGCGGAAGGTCTGGAGATCCACCCCGAGACCATGCGCCAGGCGGCGCGCGACAACGGCCTGATCGACCATGCGGTGCGCACCGACCCGCGCGCCAATGCGCTGTTCCTCGATCTGCTGTGCGGCCGCAACGACCCCGAGACCGTCCTGCGCTGGATGAACGAGGCGGGGGTCTTCGGCAAGTTCGTGCCCGATTTCGGCAAGGTCAACGCGCAGATGCAATTCGACATGTATCATCATTATACCGTCGACGAGCATACCATCCGCGCGATCGGCCTGCTCAACCGGATCGAGAAGGGCGAGCTTGCCGACGACCATCCCCGCGCGACCCGGCTGATCCACAAGGTCAATTCGCGCCGGGCCGCCTATGTCGCTGCGCTGCTGCACGATATCGCCAAGGGCCGCGGCGGCGACCATTCGGTGCTCGGCGCCGAGGTGGCGAAGGAACTGTGCCCGCGTTTCGGCCTGAGCGACGGCGAAACCGAACTGGTCGCCTGGCTGGTGCGCAATCACCTGCTGATGAGCCACACGGCGCAGAAGCGCGACCTCACCGATCCCAAGACGATCGAGGATTTCGTCGCCCAGGTGCAGGGACAGGAACGGCTGCGCCATCTCGCGATCCTGACCGCGGTCGATATCCGCGCGGTCGGGCCCGGCACCTGGAACAGCTGGAAGGGCCAGCTGCTCGGCGAACTCTACGATGTCTCGTCCGAACGGCTGCGGCTTGGCCACATGCGCCGCGGGCGCGAGCAGACCATCAGGGCCAAACAGGCCGATACCGCCGCACTGCTCGGCGGACAGGCGCATCTGGTCGACGAACTCGCGCCGGTCATGGGCGAAGCCTATTGGATCGCCGAACCGGTCGACATCATCGCGCTCAATCTGGTCCATTTTGCTGCCGCGCGCGCGCAGGATCACGAACTCTCGGTCCATTGCCGGTTCTACGAAGCCCGTGGAGCGACGCTGGTGACGGTCATCGCGGCCGATCATCCCGGCCTGTTCTACCGCATCGCGGGCGGCATCCACCTGGCCGGCGGCAACATCATCGACGCCCGCATCCACACCACCCGTTCGGGCTGGGCACTCGACAATTTCCTCGTCCAGGACCCGCATGGCGCGCCGCTGGCCGAGGCCGAGCAGCTCGAGCGGCTCGAACGCAGCATTGCCGATGCGCTGGCCAATCGCGTCGATCTTGCGCCGCGGCTCGCCCAGCGGCCGCTTGCGCACAGCCGCGCCCGTGCATTCGACGTGTCTCCGCGGGTGCTGTTCGACAACAAGGCTTCGAACCGTTTCACCGTGATCGAGGTCAACGCGCGCGACCGGCCGGCGCTGCTCAACCGCCTGGCGCGGGTATTGTTCGAAAGCCGGCTGATGATCCATTCGGCGCATATCACCAATTACGGCGAGCGCGCCGCCGACACCTTCTACGTGACCGATCTTACCGGGGGGAAGCTCGAGCCGGGGGATCGCATGAACCGGCTCGAAGCGCGGTTCATGGAAGCGGCGAGCGATGCGCTGCAGGACCGGTTGGAGGAGGCATAAGAATTCTTCGCGGTCGCGCCATTGCTTTTGCAGGGCTCTGACGGCATCGAAATTTCCATGGGCGGCCTTTTGGGAGGGACGTCCAGTGATTATCACTTCAAGAACAATGGTTTCGACATGCGCCCGCGGCGCCTTGGCCGCGGCGCTGGTGCTGTTGCCCTGCGCCGCGATGGCGCAGGACGCCGCAACCCGGCGCGGCGATGCGACGGGAGACGGCGCCGCGAGCACCGGCCAGGGCGAAGGCGCGATCGATTCGCTCGATGCCATCGTGGTCACCGGGACCAAGGCGAGGAACGCGGAAAACGTCCAGGACGTACCGATCGCGGTGACCGCCTTCAATGCCGAAAGCCTCGCCGCGCTCAAGGTGCGCGACGTCCAGTCGCTGACCTACAGCGCTCCGAACGTCAGCCTCGACCAGATCGGCACGAGCCGCGGCACGGCGAATTTCTCGATCCGGGGGCTCGGCATCAACAGCTCGATCCCTTCGATCGACCCGACGGTCGGAGTCTTCGTCGACGGGATCTATCTCGGATTCAACGGCGGCGTGGTGTTCGACCTGTTCGATCTCGACAGCGTCGAGATTCTGCGCGGCCCGCAAGGCGTGCTGTTCGGCCGCAACGTGACCGGCGGCGCGGTGCTGCTGAACACCGGCAATCCGACCGATGTGCTGACGGGCAAGTTCCGCGCGGCGGTCGACGGCCCGTGGGCGGAGAGCGATCGCGGCGGATCGAACTACACGGTTTCGGGCGTCGTCTCGGGACCGATCGTCGCGGACGCGCTGCTGTTCAAGCTCGGCGGCTATTTCAACCGCGACGAAGGCTATTTCACCAATCAGTACGACGGTTCGAACCACGGACAGGCCAGGACCCGCATCCTGCGCGGTGCGCTGGAGGGCCGGATCGGCGCGCTCGACCTCCTGGCCAAGCTCGACTACTTCAAGAGCGATGGCGACGGTCCTTCGGCACAGAACGGCAACCGTTACGAACGCGGCACGTTCGATTTCGCGATCGACGAACCGGGCAGCTATGCGAACGAAATCTGGACCGGCTCGTTCAAGGCCGAACTCGACATCGGACCAGGCACGCTGACCAACCTGTTCGGCTATCGCAATTATTCCGCGACCACCAATGGCGATATCGATGCTTCGGCCTCGTTCCTGTTCCATTCGAACACCGAGACCGAGCAGGAGCAATATTCGAACGAATTGCGCTACGCCCTCGCGGTCGACGGCCTCGACCTGACCTTCGGCGGCTTCTGGTTCGACCAGTCGATCGCCTATACCGAGGTGCGCGACCTGCCGCCGCTCAGTCCGCTGACCTTTTACGGCGGCGGCTTTCAGGATCACCGGGTGCTCGGCGCCTTCGCCAATGCCACGATCCGGCTGACCGATGCGCTCGGCATCATCGCCGGCCTGCGCTGGAGCCGCGAAGACAAGGATGGAGGCGTGACCTACGTCCGCCCGCGACCGGCCTGTTCGGTGCTCGACGGGACCTGCCCGATCGCGGGGAAAAACCCCTATATCCCGACCGAGAACAACGGCTTCTCGGATGATGTCAGCTGGACCAACTGGTCGCCCAAACTGGGTCTGCAATATGAATTCGCGCGCGGCCAGATCTATGCCCACTGGACCCGCGGCTATCGCTCGGGCGGGTTCAATTTCCGTATCACCAACCCGACGATCTTCGAAACCGTCGTCGTCCCGGCCTCGAACGGCAATCCCTATTTCGACGAGGAGAAAGTCGACAATTACGAAATCGGCGGCAAATTCCAGACCGACGACCGATCCTTCACGCTGAATCTCGCCGCCTATGTCACAATGATCGGGAACATGCAGCGCGAGGTCAACCAGTCCAGCCCCACCGCCGGGGTCAGCCAGTTCATTCTCAACACCGCCGACGCATCGATCTTCGGGGCCGAGGCGGAAGCCCGCATGCGGGTGACGCGAGGGCTGCTGTTCACGGCCAATGCCGGCTATATCGACGCTTCCTACGACACGATCCGCTTCGACATCTCGGGCGACGGCGCGGTCAGCGATGCCGACCTCGCACTGGCCCTGCCGCGCGTTCCCGAATTCACCTGGGGCATGGGCATGATCGGCGAGGTCGATCTGGGAACCGGCTCGCTCGTATCGCGGATCAATCTCCAGTATCGCGACGAGTTCGCCTACACCGACAGCAATTTCGGCTGGGTCGAAGATGTGGTGAACCTCGATGCCAACGTGACGTGGAATACCGCCATCGAAGGGCTGGCGCTGTCGCTCTACGGCAAAAATCTGCTCGATCAGGCGCAATATGGCGGCGATACCCAATTGCCCTTCGCGGGGCCCCGGTCGACCGGGGTGAACCGGCCGTTCGCGTCGGACCCCGCGCTTGGTTCGTTTCGTCCGCTGAGCAAGGGCCGGCAGCTCGGCGTCGAGGCGACGTTCGCCTTCTGACGGGGGCGGACGCGGCGCAACCGGGGCGGCCCTGGGCCGGCCCGATTGCGCTGCAGCGGCGGATTCAGGGGCGGCTGCCGAACAACGCCGTGCCGACGCGGACATGCGTCGCGCCGAGCATGATCGCGGTCTCGTAGTCGCTGCTCATCCCCATGCTCCGGCCCTCGAGCCCGTGATCGCGCGCGAGTTTGTCGAGCAGCGCGAAGAACGGCGCGGGTTCGATCGCGAGCGGAGGGATGCACATCAGCCCGGCGAGCGGGATGTCCGCGTCGCGCGCCAGAGCGAGCAGCGCGGGCAGGTCAGCCACCGGGCAGCCGCCCTTCTGCTCTTCCTCGCCGACGTCGACCTGGACGAAGCAGGGGATGCGTCGGCCCGTCCTGTCCATCGCCCTGGCGAGCGCCGTGACCAGGCTCGGCCGGTCGAGCGAATGGATCGTGTCGAACAGGCTCACCGCATCCTCGGCCTTGTTCGACTGCAGCCGTCCGATCAGGTGGAGATGCACCGAAGGATGGTCTTCACGCAGTGCGGGCCATTTGGCCTGCGCTTCCTGCACGCGGTTCTCGCCGAAATGGCGCTGCCCTTCGGCGAGCAGCGGTGCGATCGCGGCTGCGGGATGCGTCTTGCTGACCGCGACCAGCGTCACCTCGCCGGGGTCGCGCCGGGCAGGGCGGCAGGCCCTGGCGATATTCGCCCGCACCTGCTGCAGCGGAGTATCTGCCTTTTCCATATTCGCCGCGCTATAGCGTCCGCATGCCATCTGGCCAGCCTCATCCGCCATCGGCTCCGAACGTCCTGCCCTTGGTGTGGCTGCTCTCCGATGCGCGCAACGACGAGCGGCTCGAGGCCGCGCTGCGCGCGCTGCCGCCTCGATCGGGCTTCGTCTTCCGGCACTACCACCTCGCTGCATCCGCGCGCAGGGCGCGGTTCGACCGGCTCGCCGCGTTGGCGGGCAGTCTCGGGCATGCCGTCGTCCTCGCCGAGGGAGCGGATGCTGCGGCGGGCGCATGGGGGGCCGAGGGGAGCTACGGCCCGGCGGACCGGATCGGGCACGGCCTCCGCCTCGCCACCGCGCACGATGCGCGCGAATTGCAGGCTGCGGCCGCCGCGGGAGCCGACGGGGTGTTCCTCTCGCCGGTCTTCGCAACGGCTTCGCATCCCGGCGCCGAGGTGCTGGGAATCGCCCGCTTTCACGCGCTTGCGCGCAGCTCGCCGATACCGGTCATCGCGCTCGGCGGGATGACCGCCGCGCGCGCGCGCCTGCTCGAATGGCCCCGCTGGGGCGCGATCGACGGACTCGCCTGAGCGGAACTCCACTCGACGAACGCCGCTTGACGCGCGAGTCCCGGAGGATTCATACTGCGCGCTCTCGACGGATCAGGGGAATCTTCATGGCTTCGCGCGCAGGCGCAGCACCCGACTGGCGGGCGGCGTTTCGCCGCTCCTTTCGCCGTGCCACGCATATGGCGGGGGCGGGGCTGCTGTTCTTCCTGCTGCTGTTCCTGACGCTCGCGCTGGCGAGCTACACGCAGACCGACGCGAGCCCATCGACCGCGGCGAGCGGCGCCGATGTCCGCAACTGGATGGGCGCGAGCGGCGCCTGGGCGGCCGAACGCGCCTACAATTTCCTCGGCCTGCCCGCACTGCTGCTGCTGCCCTTGCTCTATGTTTCCGCGCGGCGGTTGTGGACCGGGGTGGAACACGATGAGGAAGAGGAAACCCCCGGGCGGTGGTGGCGCCCCTTCGCCATGCTGCTCGGCGCGATCATCCTGTTCGGCACCGTCCTGGCGCTGGTCTTCGAACCTGCCACGGGCAGCCTTCCCGCCGGTCTCGGCGGGCTGTTCGGGCAGCTCGGCGCGCTCGCGATCGAGGCGGTCGCCGGACGCTTCGCCGGCGATTTCGCCGGGTGGCTCGTGCTCGGCCTGGCGCTGGTCGCGCTGGCGGGCGGAGTGGCGCTGGTGACGCGGGTCTTCGCGATCGACTGGGCGCAATTCCTCACCCTCCCCGAATTCGTGCAGCATCAGCCGAAGCTGTCCGAGGTCGACTTCCCGCTGGTGCCGGGGCGGCGCAAGCGAGCATCGCAGAAGGTCGCGCAGGAGGACGACGAAGGTTCGGCCGCACCGGTCGCCGTGGGCACCCCGCGCCGCGCGCCAGAGATCGCCGATCCGGCGCCAACTCCCATGCAGCCGCGGCCCGCCACGGCCAAGCAGCGCGACATGTTCGCCGCCTATCAGCTGCCCGCGCTCGACCTGCTCGACGATGCGCCCGAGCACGCCGCTCCCAAGCTCGACAAGATGGCGCTCGAACGCAATGCGCGGCTGCTGGAGAACGTGCTCGACGATTTCAACGTCAAGGGCGAGATCACCGCGGTGCGCGCGGGCCCGGTGGTCACGATGTACGAACTCGAACCCGCGCCCGGCATCAAGGCCAGCCGCGTGGTCGGCCTGGCCGAGGATATCGCGCGCAATATGAGCGCGGTTTCCGCCCGCGTTTCGCCGATTCCGGGCAAGACCGTGATCGGTATCGAACTGCCGAATGCCGACCGCCAGATGGTCAGCTACAAGCAACTCGCCAATTCGGCCGCCTTCGTCGACAGCAAGGGTTCGCTGCCGATGATCCTGGGCAAGGACATCGCCGGCGAGCCGATCGTCGCCGATCTCGCCGCGATGCCCCATCTGCTCGTCGCCGGCACCACCGGTTCGGGCAAGTCAGTCGGGCTCAACGGGATCCTGCTGTCGTTGCTCTACCGCTTCACCCCCGACGAATGCCGGCTGATCCTGATCGACCCCAAGGTGCTCGAGCTCAAGACCTACGACGATATTCCCCATCTCCTGAGCCCGGTGGTGACCGAGCCGCACAAATCGGTTCGCGCGCTCAAATGGGCGGTCGAGGAGATGGAAAAGCGCTATCGGATGATGTCGAGCGTCAATTCGCGCAACATCGCCGGCTTCAACGAGAAGGTGAAGACCGCAATCGCCAAGGGCAAGCCGCTCGGCCGCCGGGTGCAGACCGGCTTCGATCCCGAGACCGGCGAGGAGATCTACGAGGAAGAGCAGCTCGATTACGCGCCGCTGCCGCTGATCGTGCTGATCGTCGACGAGCTGGCCGATCTGATGGTCACCGTCGGCAAGGAGATCGAAGTGCTGATCCAGCGGCTCAGCCAGAAGAGCCGCGCCGCGGGGATCCATCTCATCATGGCCACGCAGCGGCCCTCGGTCGACGTCATCACCGGCGTGATCAAGGCCAATCTGCCGACCCGCATCAGCTTCAAGGTCACCAGCCGGATCGACAGCCGGACGATCCTGGGCGAACAGGGTGCCGAACAGCTGCTCGGCAAGGGCGACATGCTCTACAAGCCCAACACCGGCGCGATGATCCGCGTCCACGGACCCTTCGTCAGCGACGAGGAAGTCGAGCGCGTCGCCGACCACTGGCGCGCGCAGGGCAAGCCCGACTACGTCGATGCCGTGACCGAGGAGCCCGAGGATGGCGGCGGCTTCGCCTTCGAGGACGATTTCACCGCTTCGGACAACCCCGAAGAACGCAAGTACCGCCAGGCCTGCCAGATCGTGTTCGAGAACCAGAAGGCGTCGGGGTCCTGGCTCCAGCGCCAGATGGGAGTGGGCTACAACACCGCCGCCAAATGGATCGAGCGCATGGAGGCCGACGGGCTGGTCGGTCCGGCGAACCACGTCGGCCGCCGCGAGGTGTTCAGGGACCAGGACGGCAATCCGGTCTGATCCGGGAGCTCGGCGCTACCGCGGTGGTCGGCACCGGGTGCCCCATGGGCGTGATCGTGGCCTTCCGCTGCTTCGCCATGCGCGGTGGGATAGCGGGCGTATTGCGCCGCGGTCATCTATCCTCGGCATGGCCCTGCGCCGAATTGGTGAAATTGGCGTCGAGCGGCCAGGCGCCGATTGCCGTGTGTCGTTCGGTTGCGGCGACGTCGTAGCCGCCGGTCAGGACGACCACGAGGCGGGTCTACGCCAGCAGCACGAGCATGCCGAGCGCGCCGAACAGCGCGCCCCTGACGGTCGGGCTCATGGCGCGCCTCCCTTTTCGCAGTCGAGGAAGCCGGAATACCCCAGCTCGTCCTTGGCGCCGGGAGGAACGAGGATCATGTCCACACCCGCGAGCCCGGCGTCGCCTTCTTCACCATTGGGCCGCAAGGCGACGCTGAGGCCGCCCTCGGCATAGCGGCCCTCGCCCGCGGCGGGCAGCGTGATCAACTTGCCGTTGAGCTTGATCGTGCCACTTTCTCCGGGGCGGTAGACGAAGGAGGGAAAGGCGACCTCGGTCAGCCTGACCGCGCATTTGCCCGCGAGCCCGCCGAGCGCGCCCAGATCGGCGGTCGACATGGTCTCCGGCTTGACGATCGCGGTGGCGACATTGTCGAGCGCCGCGGCAGCCTCCATCCGCGGGGCGGGGGTGGGCGGCGGCTCCACCTGTGCCTCGCGGTCGTTGCCCGGGGCGGTGTTCCGGTTGCAGCCTCCCAGGGGCAGCGCCAGCACAATGAGCGTCGCGAGCAGCGGTCTCATGGCCGCACCTCCCCGGGAAGCCGTTCCGTCATGCGCACCCCGTTCTTGTCGATGTCGTCGATGAGATAGCGCATCTGCGCGATCTCGCGCCGCTGGGCGAGAATGATGTCGTGCGCCAGCTTGCGCACCCGCGGATCGCGCAGATGCGCGCGCTCGCTGGTCATGATGGCGATCGAATGGTGCGGGATCATCGCCGCCATATATTCGCTATCGGTTACCGTGGTCTGGCTGCGCACCAGCCACAGCGCGAGCGCGAAGACCACCGCGGCCGTGCCCAGAATGATGAGGTTCTTCGCCGTGCTCTTGTACATGCCCCACATGAAGAGGAGCATAACCACCATCATCGCCGCGCCCATCACGAAAGCCATCCAGAAGCGCGTCTCGCTCCAGAACACATGATCGATGGTATAGGTGTTCGCATACATCAGCGCGAACATGACGAGCGTGCTTGTGCCGATCATCGCCATGAAGCGGACATACATGCTCATGCCGCCGCGTTCTTTGTCGTTCATTTGCCTACCCTCGAAATCGATAATGGACGGGTGGATCGTGGACGGGGATGCGAAAACAATGCGCAGACGAGCCGAATGTTTCGCAGGATCCGCGGCAGGATGGGTTCGCGCCTAGCGCGGCGCAGCGTCACGCGGGCCGCTTGCTCCCCAGCGGTTGCAGTTGTAACGGGCGCCGCGACAAGGAGATTCAGGCTATGCGCATTGGCTGCCCCAAGGAAATCAAGAACCACGAATACCGCGTCGGCCTGACCCCCGAGAGCGCGCACGAACTGGTCGCGCAGGGACATGAAGTGTGGATCGAGAGCGGGGCCGGCTGCGGCATCGATGCAACCGACGAACAATATATCGCCGCCGGAGCGAGGATCGTCGACGGACCCGATCCGATCTTCGCCGAATGCGAACTGGTGGTGAAGGTCAAGGAACCGCAGGCGGTCGAACGGGCCAAGCTGCGCGAAGGGCAGATCCTCTATACCTATCTCCACCTTGCCCCCGATCCCGAACAGACCGCCGATCTGGTCAAGTCGGGCGTCACGGCGATAGCCTATGAGACGGTCACCGGCCCGCGCGGCCAGTTGCCGCTGTTGAAGCCGATGAGCCAGGTGGCCGGGCGGATGAGCGTCCAGGCCGGCGCCAGCGCCCTGGAAAAGGCGCATGGCGGCCGCGGGGTGCTGCTCGGCGGCGTCCCCGGGGTGATGCCCGGCAAGGTGGTCGTGATCGGCGGCGGCGTGGTCGGTTTCAACGCCGCGCAAATGGCGGTCGGCCTCGGCGCCGACGTCACCATTCTCGACCGCGATCCCGAAGTGCTCGAGAAAGTCGGCACGCATTTCGAGGCGCGCGCCGCGACGCGGTTCTCGAACACGGCGAATCTCCACGACGCGGTGTGTGGGGCGGATCTGGTGATCGGCGCGGTGCTGATCCCCGGCGCGGCCGCACCCAAGCTGGTGACGCGCGCCATGCTCAAGGACATGCAGAAGGGCGCAGTGCTGGTCGACGTCGCGATCGACCAGGGCGGATGCTTCGAGACGAGCCAGCCGACCACCCACGCCGATCCCACCTATGTGGTCGACGGCATCGTCCATTATTGCGTCGCCAACATGCCCGGCGCAGTGGCGCGGACGAGCACCTATGCGCTCAACAACGTGACGCTGCCGCATGCCTTGCGGATCGCCAACATGGGCTGGAAAAGCGCGCTCGCGGCCGATCCGCATCTCGCGCAGGGGCTCAACGTCCACGCCGGCGAAGTGACCTACGAGGCGGTCGCGTCCGAACTCGGCTACGCCTGGCGCCCGGTCGGGGATCTGCTCCGCTGACCGCATTGCCCGACCGGCCTTAACCGACTGGCAAGGCTTGGTGTCTAGCGCCGCCACATGGGTCGATTGGCGCAAATATGCGCATGGTTCTGGATTGCTGTCGGAATGGCCTGCGCGGCGGTGCCTGCGCAGGCACAGACGCGACTGCCCGGGATGGTGCAACAATGCCATGCGTTCTCGCCTGCCGAGACGCGGGTCGAGCGGCTGCTGAGGCCCGATTTCGCCTGGAATTGCACCGACGATGGATGGCGTTCCGGCGCCGAAGCCAGCTGGCTGCGCTTCGACCTGGCGGGCTGGGACGAAGAGCGGCCGCCGCGCTATCTGGCGCTGCGGCAGGGCCAGTTCGCGCAGGCCCGGCTCTATATCGTCGATGCCGATGGCGGAATTGCCGTGAAGCAGGTCGCGGCGCGGGACTTCGAACCGGCGGCCTTCGGACCTTACGCCTCGACGGCCCTGCCCCCGATCGATCGCGGCGCCCGACAGCTCCTCGTCCGGCTTGAGCGGCCCGACCTCTCGGTGATGGGAGCCGATGCACGCCTGGTCGCCGCGCGCGAGGAGGTCGGGGTGGTCGGGGCCCACGGCTACCTGCTCAGCACCGTGCTCGGTATCCTCGTGCCACCTTTCCTTCTCAGCCTGGCGCTGTTTGTCGGCCTGCGGCATCGCTTCATGCTCGCGCATGCGGGGATGGCCGGCGGCATGATCCTCTCGCTTGGCGCCTCGAACGGGCTGTTCGCCGCGCTGTTCGGCTTCGACATGGACGCGCTCGTCTCGCTGACCGAGATCGGCTTCGTCATCCTCGTGGTATCGGCGGCCGTTTTCGTCTTTGCCTTTCTCGAGCGGACGGCGATCTCGCTCCGCATGCGTCGCGCGCTGATAGTTTCCGCGGCGTGCACGGCGATCGTGTCGGGCAGCATCGCGCTGCCGCTGGGGACCGAGCGCTTCTTGCCGTCGGACCTCTACATGCTCGGCTTCCTGCCGCCGATCGGCGTGATCGTGGCGGTGTTCTTCCGCGCCGTCCGCCGCGGCAGCCGGGCGGTTTGGTTTCTGATCCTCGGCTGGACTCCCGCGATCGCCGCAGCGATCGACATGATCGCCAGCGGGCTGGCGCTGCAGGCCGAACGGACGCTGGGGGTCTCCGCCCCCTTCTACGCCATGGCCTTCGAGATTCTCGTGACCGGGGTGGGCGTCGTCGGGCGCGTGCTCGCGATCCGCAGCGAGCGCGACGATGCCTTGCGCGAAAAGCGCTATCTGCTCGAGCTGGCCGAACACGATCCGCTCACCGGCCTGCTCAACCGCCGTGCGCTGCTCGCGCGCTTTCCGCAGCTCTGCGAAGACGGTTTCACCGCGCTCGCCCTGCTCGATCTCGACGACTTCAAGAGCATCAACGACGAGTTCGGCCACGCGCTGGGAGACGCGGTGTTGATCGCCGCGGCCGAGGCGCTCGCCCCCGACCGCAACGCGGTGGTCGCGCGGATGGGCGGCGAGGAATTCCTGGTCGCCCTGCGCGGCGAGGATTTGCTGCACCGCGCCGAACGCCGGCGCCAGGCGATCACCCAGATCGTCATGCATGCGGTCCCCGGGCTGAGCGCGCCGCTCACCGCCAGCATGGGCGTGCTGCTGTTCGATCCGGTCGCCGACCGCAGCGACCTCGACTTCACCCAGCTCTATTCGCGCGTCGACCAGCTCCTCTACGAGGCCAAGAATGCCGGACGAAACACCTTCGCATTCCACATCCTGCGGCCGTTCGACCCACTAGCCGACCCAGGGCCGACGAGGGCCCGACCCAATGCCCGATCCGATGCCCGACCAGTTCCCCCGCTTCGGCTAGTCGGCGAGGAAGGGCGCCAGCAGTTCGTCGCGCACGCGGACCGGGCGGCCGGTGGCGCGGTCGAGCATCGCCCAGTCGGTTGCCGACGAGACGATGACCCGGCCCGCTGCATCGCGGAAATCGACCCGCCGCCGCGACCGGGCGCCGCGCGCCGGCCCTTCGATCCAGCTGCGCGCTGCGACCTGCTGTCCGGCTTCGATATTGCCGCGGTAATCGATCTCGTGGCGCACCACGAGCCAGACGAAGCGCGCGCGGTCCTCGGCACGCGCCACCGCATCCCAATGCGCGGTGGCGACGTCCTGGATCCACTGCACCCAGACGGCATTGTTGACGTGACCCATGACATCGATGTGCTCGGGCAGCGCGGTGAAACTGCGCTCGAAACAGCGGCTCACCGCGCGAGACCCATCTGCCACAGGATGAAGGCGAATTCCTCGGCGGTTTCGTGGAGCGCCTGGAAACGCCCCGACTTGCCCCCGTGGCCCGCGCCCATATTGGTCTTGAGCAGCAATTCGTTGGCGTCGGTCTTGAGTTCGCGCAGCCGGGCGACCCATTTGGCCGGTTCCCAATAGGTGACCCGCGGATCGTTGAGGCCGGCGGTCACCAGCAGCGGCGGATAATCCTGCGGCACCACCTGGTCGTAGGGCGAATAGGCGAGGATCTGCGCGAAGGCGCGCTTGCTTTCGATCGGATTGCCCCATTCGGGCCATTCGCCCGGAGTGAGCGGAAGCGTATCGTCGAGCATGGTCGCGAGCACGTCGACGAAGGGCACGTGCGCCACCGCCGCGCCGAACAGCTCGGGATCGCTGTTGAGCACCGCGCCGACCAGTTCGCCGCCCGCCGAGCCGCCCGAAATGGTGATCCGGCCCGCCCGGGTGAACCCCCGCGCGACCAGCCCCTTAGCCGCATCGACGAAATCGTTGAAGCTGTTGGTCCGTTCTTCGAGCTTGCCCGCGAGATACCATTTGCGCCCGAGATCGTCGCCACCGCGGATATGCGCGATGGCATAGGCGAAGCCGCGGTCGACCAGGCTCAGCCTGGTGGTCGAGAAGCCGGGCGGAATGGCGATGCCATAGGCGCCGTAGGCGTAGAGGTGGAGCGGCCCGCCCGGCTCGCGATCCTTGCGCCGCACCACGCTGACCGGGATCGGCGTACCGTCGCGCGCTTCGATCTCCAGCCGCTCGGTGACATAGAGCATGGGATCGTAGCCGCTCGGGATCTCCTGCTGCTTGAGCAGTTCGAGCGCTCCCGAGCCGACGTGGTAGTCGTAGACCGATCCCGGCGTGACCATGCTTTCGTAGACCAGCCGCAATCGGTCGGTTTCATATTCGGGATTGTCGGCCAGCCCGGTGGCGAAGCTGGCCTCGGCGAAGGCCACCGGCTGGGCCAGCTGCGGATCGGCATAGGAACGGATCTGGATCTGGTCGAGGCCCGCCAGCCGCCCCTCGGTGACGAAGAAGTCGCGGAACAGCTCGAAATCGGTGAGATAGAAGGAATCCGAACCGGCGATCAGCGTCTCCCACTCGTCCGGACGTTCGAGCGGCGCGGTGGCGAGGCGGAAATTGACGTGGTCGTCGTTGGTGTGGACGAAGATCGTGCCATCGCGCACGTCGACGTCGTATTCGACGCCCCTGCGCCGCGGACGGACCAGGATCTGCGCCCCCGTCGGGTCGTCGGCGCGGACCAGCCGGACCTCGGAGGTCTCGTGATCGCCGGTCGACAGGATCAGCCAGTCTTCGCGCGCCGACAGCCCGCTGCCGACGCGAAAGCCCTCGTCGTCCTCGTGATACAGTTCGACATCCTCGGACAGCTGCGTGCCGAGGACGTGCAGCCGGGCGTTGTCGACCCGCCACTGCTCGGTCGCGAGCCCGTAGACGAAGGCGCGGTCGTCCATCACCCAGGTCGGCCCCGACAGCGTCCCGGGGACGGCATCGGGCAGAAGTTCGCCGGTCTCGAGATCCTTGACCCTGATGGTGTAGCGTTCGGACCCGTTGGTGTCGGTCGAATAGGCGAGCAATCTGCCGTTCCTGCTGACCGAGAAGGCGCCGAGGCGAAAATATTCGAGCCCTTCGGCCAGCGCGTTCTCGTCGAGGATCAGCTGCGTCTCGCCGCCCCCGGCCGGCTTGCGATAATGCTTGCGATATTCGCCGCCGGTTTCGAACTCGGACCAGTAGAGCCAGTCGCCGTCTTTCTGCGGAACGGTCGCATCGTCTTCCTTGATGCGCGCCTTCATCTCCGCGAACAGCGTCTCGACCAGTTCCCCGTGCGGCGCCATCCGTTCTTCGAACCAGGCGTTTTCGGCCTCGAGATGGGCGAGCACATCGGGATTCTCGACCACCGGATATCCGGGGTCGCGAAGCCAGTGATAGGGATCGGCGATGGTGATCCCGTGGTGGGTGTAGGAATGCTCGCGCTTCGCGGCTCGGGGCGGGGCGCTGGGGCGGTTCGTCGAGATGGGCTGGCTCCTCGGCGGGGAAACGGTGGAAATGGGCGGCGCGGGGGCCTAAGTGGGGCGCATGACTATGCGTGCCAAGGGCACGCCGCAAGCGCCCTTCGTGCGGCAACCGCCGGGGCCCGAGAGAAAGGATCCACTCGCCCATGCTGATGCAGACATACGAATCGCGCCTCGACGGATTGCGCAAGGAACTGGGCCGCCGCGGCCTCGACGGTTTCGTCATCCCGATTTCAGACGAGCATATGAGCGAATATGTCGGCTCCTATGCCCAGCGCCTCAAATGGCTGACCGGCTTCGGCGGCAGCGCCGGAAGCGCGGCGGTGCTCAAGGACCCCGTCGCAGGCAAGGGCGCCGCGATGTTCACCGATGGCCGCTACACGGTGCAGGTCCGCGAGCAGGTCGACGGCAAGCTCTACGATTACGAGGACGTTCCGGCCACCTCGCCCGCCAAGTGGATCGCCGAGCACGCGCCGGAGGGAGCGAGGATCGGCTACGACGCCTGGCTCCACGGGATCGAATGGGTCGAGGCCGCCGAGAAGGCCTTCGCCAAGAAGGGCATCGCGCTGGTCCCGGTCGAGGGCAATCCGATCGACGCGATCTGGGACGACCGCCCCGAGGCCTCGAAGGCCGAAGCCGTGCCGCATGGCGACGCCCATGCCGGCCGGTCGAGCGCCGAGAAGCGCGCCGAAGTGGCCGACTGGCTCAAGCGCGAGGGCTACGACGCCACGGTCGTCAGCGCACTCGATTCGGTCGCCTGGCTGCTCAACATGCGCGGCACGGACGTCGACAACACGCCGGTGGCGCTGTCCTATGTCCTGGCGCATGCCGACGGCACGGCGGAGCTGTTCATCGCGCCCGAGAAGGTGACGCCCGATCTGGCCAAGCATCTCGGCAATGCGGTGACGGTGCGGGATCGCGACCGAGTTCGAGCCCGCGCTGGCATCGCTGAAGGGCAAGACCGTGGCGGTCGACCCGAACCATGCGGTGGCGGGGATCTTCCACGCGCTCGAGGCCGGCGGCGCGACGGTGGTGCGCGCGGACGATCCCACCGTGCTGCCCAAGGCGGTCAAGAACCAAGCCGAGCAGAAGGGTCAGCGCGACGCGCAGGCGCGCGACGGCGCGGCGGTGGCGCGCTTCCTGCGCTGGCTGAGCGTCGAGGCGCCCAAAGGCGGGATCGACGAACTCGCGGCCGCCGCCAAGCTGCGCGAATTCCGCGAGGCCGGCGGGCTTCTGAAGGATGCGAGCTTCGACACGATCAGCGCCGCCGCGGGCCACGCCGCGCTGCCGCATTACAAGGTCGACGAGGACAGCAATATCCCGATCCCGCCGTCGTCGATCTATCTGGTCGATTCGGGCGGGCAGTATCTCGACGGCACCACCGACATCACCCGCACCGTGTGGGTCGGCCCGGGCGAGCCGAGCCCCGAGATGATCGAGCGCAACACGCGCGTGCTCAAAGGCCATATCCAGCTCGACATGCAGAAATTCCCCGCCGGTACCAATGGGGGCCAGCTCGACGCGCTGGCGCGGATGCACCTGTGGAACGGCGGGGTCGATTACGGCCACGGCACCGGCCACGGGGTGGGCAGCTATCTCTCGGTCCACGAGGGGCCGCAGCGGATCTCCAAGCCGGGCGGCGCCTTCGCGGGCACCAGCACGCCGCTGCAGAAGGGGATGATCCTGTCGAACGAGCCGGGATACTACAAGGCGGGCGAATACGGGATCCGGATCGAGAACCTCGTGCTCGTGGTCCCTGCGGACATCGAGGGCGAAGGCGACTATCTCGGCTTCGAAACGCTCACCTTCGTTCCGCTCGACCGCCAGCTGGTCGACAGGACGCTGCTCAGCGCAGCCGAGATCGACTGGTGGAACCGCTATCACGCCAAGGTATGGGAAATCCTCTCGCCGCAGCTCGACGGCGAAGACCGCGCCTGGCTCGAACGCGAATGCGCACCCTTGTCCGCCTGATGATGTTCCGGTAATGTTCCTCGGGGTCGCGATTCGTTCAGCAGGAGAATTGCGGTGATTGGATATGTTACCCTGGGCACCAACGACCTTGCGCGGGCAGCCGCTTTCTACGATCCCATCGCGGCCGAGATGGGCGTCGGCCGGATGATGGACTTCGACACCTTCATCGCCTGGGGCGCATGGGACGGCGGCGCCGGCATCGCCGCGACCCAGCCGTTCGACGGCAAACCCGCGACGGTCGGCAACGGCACCATGGTGGCGATCGAATGCAAGGACCGCGATCAGGTCGGGCGGCTGCATGCGCATCGCGCTCGCCAACGGCGGCACCGACGAAGGTGCGCCCGGCCCGCGCGGCGAACCCGATGCCAACGGCATGGTTTTCTACGCCGGCTATTTCCGCGATCCCGACGGGAACAAGCTCAATGCCTTCCTCATGGACAAGGTCGACGGGTGATGGCCGCGCGTCGTCTCGCCGAAAATTTCGTCCATCTCGGACTGGGCGCGACAGCAGTGCCGCAGCCGGCGTTCGAGGGCGGGATGGATTGGTACGAAGCCTATGGCGCGCGGCATGGCGCCGACGGTCGCGAAGGCCGGCTCGTCAGCCAGCACAGCTTTACCGAAGGCTGGCCCGGATGGGAAATGCACCCGCTGGGGGATGAGCTGGTGGTCTGCACCGCCGGGGCGATGATCCTGCATCAGGAGTTCCCTGACGGCCGGCGCGCTTCGGTGACGCTCGGGCCGGGCGATTATGCGATCAACCCGCCCGGCGTCTGGCACATCGCCGACATCGAGGATCATGCCACGGCGATATTCGTCACCGCGGGCGAAGGCACGCAGCATCGGCCGCGCTAGCATGTCGCGCGCATGAACGGCTGCATGCGCCGGCGACAAACCGATACAATTCAGCGCCGATTTCGGCATAAAGCTGCGACAGAGCGGTTCTAGAAGAGCCATACGAGCTGCGGCGGGTCGCCCGATCTTCCTCCCCCCCTCCGGGTCCGCCGCAGTTCTCCCCCTTCCTCTTGGAGAATTGCCATGAACAAGACCGTACTCACCCTGTCGGCCGGCGCGCTGATCCTCGCCGGTGCGGGCGCTGCCTTCGCCGAGCGCGGCGACCGCCCCGATCCCGACGCGAATGGCGACGGCACCGTCACTCTGGCCGAAATGCAGGCGCATGGCGCGCAGATGTTCGCGCGGATGGACGTCAACGGCGACGGCCGGCTCGACCAGGCGGATCGCGACGCGCACGCCGCTGCCAGATTCGCCGAAGCCGATGCCGACAACGACGGCGAATTGTCCGCCGCCGAGATGGAGGCGCGGCACCAGGCCCGGCGCGAGGCGCGCGCCGATCGGCGCGAGGACCGCATGGCCAAGCATTTCGCCATGCTCGACACCGATCACTCGGGCGGTCTTTCGCAGGACGAGCTCGCTGCGGCGCATCGCAGCCGCGGCGACGATGGCCCGGGCGGCGATCGTGACGGCGATCGCAAGGGCGCCCGGGGCGGTCACGGCGACGGCGCGCGCCACCACCCGATGAAGGGCGGCATGCGCGGCGGCATGGACGGGGGCCCCGGCCCGCACGGCATGCTCCGGATGGCCGATACCGATGGCGACCATGCGGTCACCCGCGCCGAATTCGACGCCGCGCTCAAGGGCCATTTCACCCGCATGGACGCCGATGGCGACGGGGCGGTGACGCAAGCCGAGCGCAAGGCCGCCCATGAAGCGATGCGCAACCAGTGGAAGGCCAGGCGCGAAGCGCGCCGTGCGCCCGAAGGCGCTTGATCGCCGCATGGAGCGGGCGGTAGGCGCGGCGCCGGACAGATCGATGACCGAACCCGCGCCCATTCGCCTGCTGCTCGTCGACGACGAGCCTACTCTGCGCGAACCCCTGGCGGAATATCTTTCCCGCCAGGGGTTCGTCGTCGAGGAAGCCGAGAACGCGGCTGCCGCGCGCAGCCACCTGCTCCGCGAGACGCCCGATCTGGTGTTGCTCGACATCATGATGCCGGGCGAAGACGGGCTCGCGCTGTGCCGCCATTTGGCCGAGACACGCCAGCTGCCGGTCATCCTGCTGACCGCCAAGGGCGAGGCGATGGACCGCATCGTCGGGCTCGAGATCGGCGCCGACGACTACGTCACCAAGCCGTTCGAGCCGCGCGAGCTGGTTGCGCGGATCCGCTCGGTTCTGCGCCGGGCGGAGCGCAGCGGACACCCGCCCTCCGACGAATTGCTCTACTGTTTCGGAGGCTGGCAGCTCGATCCGCTCAAGCGCCGGCTGACCGATCCCGAAGGCACGCTGGTACCGCTTTCGACCGCCGAATTCCGGATGCTGCGCGCCTTTTGCGACCACCCGCGCCAGGTGCTCGACCGCGATCGCCTGCTCGACATGGTCCAGGGCCGCGAGGCGCATCTGTTCGATCGCGCGGTGGACAATCAGATCAGCCGGTTGCGGCGCAAGATCGAGGCCGACAGCCGCGATCCGCAGTTCATCCAGACGGTGCGCGGCGGCGGCTACCGCCTCGCCGCCGAGGTCGCGCGCGTCGATCCGGGCGAGCGGTGATGCGGCTGATACCGAAGAGCCTGCTCGGCCAGGTCATGTTCGCGCTGGCGGCCGCCCTGCTGATCGCGCAGGGGATTTCCGCGGTCCTGCTCTATCGCGCGGCGGCCGAGCGGCGCGAACTGGCGATGATGCACGCCGCTGCCTTCCAGCTGGTCGCGGGGCCGCGCCGGGGGGGCGAGCCGCCGGACGGGCACCAGCCGCCGCCGCGCCACGACCGGGCCCGCCCGCGCCTGCCGCGAAGCCTGCGCTATTCGGAAAGCGCGGCCAGCCCGGTGCGGCCCGGCGAGGCGCGCGATGCCGGCCGCGAGGCCGCGCTCGCCGCGCTGCTCGAGGCGCAGGGCGTGGCGGTCGGCGAGGTCGAGGTCACCAGTCGCGCCTTGCTCGACGACCCGCAGGTCCGCGCCGCGGCGCGGCGCAATCCGCGCCTGCGCCGGTCCGCCGCGGCGCGCGAGCGCGAGCTGCTCGTGGTCGGGCTACGCCAGCAGGGGCGCGCCGCATGGCAGGTCGCGCGTCTGCCGCTGCCGCAGCGCGACCGCGGGATCATCCGCACGCTGGTGCTGCAGACGGCATTGCTGTTCCTGGTGCTCGTCGGGCTGATGTTCTTCGTGCTCAGGCGAATCACCCGGCCGCTCCACGCGCTGGCCGAACGCACCCGGCGTTTCGCCAGCGACGGCGCCGCGCGCGAACCGCTCGCCGCTTCGGGCCCCGAAGACGTCCGCCGGCTGATCGCGGCGCATAATGCGATGCAGGCGAGGATCGGTTCGATGCTCGACGAGAAAGACGTCATGCTCGGCGCGATCGGACATGATCTCAAGACCCCGCTGGCGGCATTGCGGGTGCGGATCGAGAGCGTCGAGGATGTCGCCGCGCGCGGCAGGATGGCGGCCACGATCGAAGACATCGTCCGCACGCTCGACGAGATTCTCGCGCTCGCCCGGGTCGGGCGCGCCGACCGGCCGGCCGAACGGACCGAACTGCTCGCGCTGGCCGCTTCGGTGGTCGAGGAATTCGAGGACATGGGCGCCCCGGTGACGCTCGCCACCGAAGACCGGCTGGCGGCGCCGGTCCATCTCACCTGGCTCAAGCGCGGGCTCAGGAACCTCGTCACCAATGCGCTGCGCTATGGCGGGACCGCGCGGGTGTCGGTGCTGCGCGAAGCCGACCGGGCGGTGCTGCGCGTCGACGACGACGGCCCGGGCATCCCCGAGAACCGCATCCACGACATGCTCGAGCCCTTCACCCGCGGCGAGACGAGCCGCAACCGCGAGACCGGCGGCGCCGGGCTCGGGCTGACGCTCGCCCGCGCGGTCGCCGAACAGCATGGCGGCATGCTGGTACTGGCGAACCGGCCCGAGGGCGGACTGCGTGCCGAACTGCGCATCCCGCTCTAGCGCACCGCCCCGCCGCCGCGACTGCGCGATGCGGCCGGCGATCGCCGCGGCGCGGTCAGCTATCCCTCGACAGGCGCGGTGCGGGCGCTAAAGGCTGGACGCGATGGCCGACCGGCATCCCCTTGTCCTGCTCGACGACGCCCGCGAGACCGGCGCTGCCGACGCGCTGCTGTACGAGGCCCCGCGCGAGATCTTCGTGGCGCGGCGCGCGCAGGAGGTCGCGGGAACGCTCGAAGCCGCCGATGCCGCGCGCCGCGCAGGGGGCGAACTGGCAGGCTATATCGCCTATGAAGCGGGGTTGGCGCTCGAGGAACGGCTCGCGCCGCGCGCCGATCGCCGCACGGGCGGCGCCGGGCCGCTGGTGTGGCTGGGCCTGTTCGATGCCCCGCAGAGAATTCCCGCGGCCGAGGTGGAGACGTGGCTGGCCGAACGCGCACCCTCGGGGGCAGCGTCGGACCGCTCGACCCGCAGCTTTCGCCGGGCGGCTATGCCGCCGCCTTCGCGGCGCTGCAGGAGGCGATCCGCGCGGGCGACATCTACCAGGCCAATCTGACCTTCGCGCTGGCGGGCAATTTCACCGGCGACCCGCTGGGCCTCTACGCCGCGCTGCGCCCGGCGGCGCAGGCCGGCTATGGCGGGGTGGTGTTCGACGGTTCGCACTGGCTGCTCAGCCTCAGTCCCGAGCTGTTCGTGGCGCTCGAGGGGCGCGAGGCGAGGGCCAAGCCGATGAAGGGCACGCGGCCGCGCGGGCGCGATCCCGCGAGCGACCGCGCGCTTGCGCAGGAACTGGCCGCATCGGACAAGGACAAGGCCGAAAACCTGATGATCGTCGACCTGATGCGCAACGATCTGGCCCGCGTCGCCGAAGCCGGCAGCGTGCGGGTCGACGCGCCCTTCGCGGTCGAAAGCTATCCCACCGTGCATCAGATGGTGAGCATGGTCCGCGCCCGGCTGCGCGAGGGCCGGGGCGCGATCGATCTGGTCCGCGCGCTGTTTCCCTGCGGCTCGATCACCGGAGCGCCCAAGATCCGCGCGATGGAGCTGATCGACACGCTGGAGCGCGACCCGCGCGGCCCCTATTGCGGGGCGATCGGCCGGATCGGCGCGCCCGATGCCGAGGGCGGCGGCGATGCCGCCTTCAACGTCGCGATCCGCACGCTCCGGCTGACCGAGATCGAGAACGGCCGCGGCAAGGCGGTACTCGGCGTCGGGGGCGCGATCGTGGCCGACAGCGAGCCCCACGCCGAATGGCGCGAGGCGCTGCTCAAGGGCGCCTTTGCCCGCGCCAGTTCGCCGCGGCATCGCGCCGCGCAATTCGATCTGATCGAGACCATGCGTTTCACCCCCGAGGCGGGCATTCCCTTGCTCGAGTTCGCATCTCGCGCGGATGAAGACGAGCGCGGCCGAACTGGGCTTTGCCTTCGACCGCCACGAGGCGCGCAACCAGCTCCACGCATTGTGCTTCGCGCTCGAGGAACCGAGCCGCGTGCGGCTGCTCGCCGCGCGGTCGGGCGCGATCGCGCTCGAGGCGCAGGACATGCCCGCCGCCTGGCCCGAGCCGGCCACCTGCATCATCCTGCCCTTGCCGGTCGACCCGGGCGACTGGCGGCTGGCGCACAAGACCTCCGACCGCGGCTTCTACGACCAGGCCCGCGCGGTCGCGCAGGGGCATGGCGCCGACGAGGCGCTGTTCGTGCGCGACGACGGCCTGCTCACCGAAGGCAGCGTCACCAATCTCTTCGTGCTGGGCGAAGACGGGGTGCTCTTGACGCCGCCCGCGCGGCTCGGCCTGCTACCCGGGGTGCTGCGCCGGACATTGCTCGACGAAGGCCGGGCGCGCGAGGCCGAATTGCGGATCGAAGATCTCGCCGGCGGATTTCTGCTCGGCAATGCACTGCGGCTGACCATGAAAGCGAGACTCAGGACTTGACCGATATTGCGATCCTCTTCGAAGACGGCGAGGCGCTGGTGATCGACAAGCCGGCGGGCCTGCCGATCGAGCGCCCGCGGCGCGGCGGGCCGAGCCTTGAGGACCATTTCGCGCAGCTGCGGCTGGGCTTCCAGCGCGATCCGGTGCCGGTCCACCGGATCGATACCGATACCAGCGGCTGCCTGTTGCTGGCCCGCAACCCCAAGGCGCTCAAACGCTTCGCCGGAGCGTTCGAGGATCGCCAGGTCGAAAAACGCTATCTCGGCGTGCTGGCGGGCGTGCCCGCGGCGCGCGAGGGCACGATCGAACTGTCGCTGGCCAAGATCAGCAGCGCCGAGAAGGGCTGGCGGATGATCGCGGCGAAGAAGGGCAAGCCCTCGGTCACGCACTGGCGGCTGCTGGGCGAGCGCGACGGCCGCGCGCTGCTCGAATTCCGGCCCGAGACCGGCCGCACGCACCAGATCCGCATCCATTGCCTCGCCGGGCTCGGCCTGCCGCTGCTCGGCGATCCGGTCTATGGCGACGGCGCAGCGCGATCGACCGACGCGCGCCGTACCATGCTCCATGCCGCGCGGATCATGGTGCCGCGCGCGGGCAAGCCGCCAATCTCCGCCGCCGCGCCGCTACCGGCCGATTTCGCGGCGCTCGGGTTTGCCGACGGGCCTGCTCCCGGCTCGGTCGATGGGTAGAATTGCCGACCGGGCACTCGAGATCGCGGAAGAGAAGTTCATCGCCTCGTCCGGCCCCGGCGGGCAGAACGTCAACAAGGTCGCCACCGCGGTGCAATTGCGCGTCGACGTGTTCGGGCTCGGCATGCCGCCCGATGCCTTCGAACGGCTGCGCGAGATCGCCGGCAGCAAGTTCACCAAGGGCGGCGAGATCGTGCTCACCGCCAACGAATACCGCACCCAGGACCAGAACCGCGAGGCCGCGCGCGAACGTCTGCTGGCGCTGCTCGACGAAGCGCTCACCCCGCCCAAGCGGCGCGCCAGGACCCGGGTCAACCGGGTCGGCAAGGTCAAGCGGCTCAAGTCCAAGAAGGCGCGCGGCGCGGTCAAGGCGAACCGGGGCAAGCCCGACTGGTAGCCGTCGTGCCGGGCGAAATCGGGCCTGGGCGTCAATCCTGGGGCAGACCGCTCAATGACTCTTCCGAACTGCAGGTATGACCATTCTAGCTAAAATAGCCCCTGTGTCCTAGGAGTCGCCTGCGCTGTCACCCATAGCCGCCCAGTTGACCCGACAACCGGGGTCGCCCTGCCGCCTAGCGTAGCAGCTTGCTTCGGATGGGACCGGGAGCCCTGCTGGCCAATCACCCGCGAGGTGGACCTCGTCGATCGAGAGGACCCCGGAGATCGCTTCGTATCGCCTGGCCAATGGTCCTGCGGAACCCTTCCGCCCGGTCTTGCGAAGCTCGTCAGAGACGAAATCCTGCGGCTCAGCAACGCATCCAGTCTTCAACCGATCAACCGCCCCGCAATCGATGCCCGGCGAGACGATCGCAAGCGATAGCCAGCGGAGCACATTTCCAGTCCGAAACCGCCTGCAGGAAAGCTTGACTTTGGCGGGTGAATCGCCCAATGGCCGCGCCGGAACGGCGGTGCTATCGCGCGCCGCCCTTGTTTTTTCGGGCCCGGCGCATCTCCGGCCGCCCTCAGGAAAGATCTTAGGAACACGCCATGGCGAAGCCCGCAACCGTCAAGATCAAGCTCGTCTCGACCGCCGATACGGGCTTCTATTACGTGACCAAGAAGAACCCCCGGAACCACACCGAAAAGTTCGTCTTCAAGAAGTACGATCCGGTGGCGCGCAAGCACGTCGAGTTCAAGGAAGCCAAGATCAAGTAGGCTGCAGCTGGCTGAACCGCGGGAACGGACGGGGTTCAGTGACGGTTCAATGCTCCGACCCTAGTCCAAGGAGCATGAGCAACTTGTCTTTCCGATCGCCAAAACCCCACCGCACCGCGCTCACGCGCGCCCGGGCACCGGCCCTGGCGCTGGCGCTGACCGCGGCGCTTCCCGCCGCCTATGCGCTCGATGCCGCGCCCGCCGAAGCCGCCTCCGAAGCCAGGCAGGGCGACCTCGACAAGGCGGTCGCCGCGCTGCGCAGCATTTCGACGATGAAGGCCGATTTCGTCCAGACCGACCGCAACGGGCAATCGGTTTCGGGCGTGATGACGCTGAAACGGCCGGGCAAGATCCGCTTCCAGTACGAAAAGAGCGTCCCGATGCTCGTCGTCTCGAACGGCAAGTCGATGTATCTGGTCGATTACGAGGTCAATCAGGTCCAGCGCTGGCCGATCAGCAATTCGCCGCTCGGCGCGCTGCTCGACCCGAGCCGCGACGTCAAGCGCTACGGCCGGCTGGTGCCGACCAGCCACCCCGATGTCGTCAGCGTCGAGGTCAAGGACACCAAACATCCCGAATATGGGGTGATCACGCTGATCTTCGCGCGCGATTCGGCGGCGCCCGGCGGGCTGCGGCTGACCCATTGGGTGGCGCTCGATGCCCAGAACCACCGTACCACAGTGCGGCTCGCCAACCACCGCTACGGCGTCGCGGTGGCGGATAGCGCATTCACCTTCCGCGACCCGCGCCGCTCGTCCCGTCGCCCGGGGTGAACGCTTGGGCGACGAGCGGTTTCGCGATTGCGACACCCCGCGTCGCGGCGTTCATTGAACAGCAATCGCGCGGGTCATAGTCTGCATCTCACGAGACGGCGCGAGACGGATTTCCCCCCTGTTGATCCCCTCGCCGATGCCGTCTCGTTCCAAGCGTGACGAACGCTCACAAGGAACCCTCGTGCCAATGCCCCCGGCACGAGGGTTTTTTGCAATTGGCCGGATCACTCCCAGCCGAACGCGCCGCGGATGACGTCGTAGATCAGGTTCTGCTCCATCACGCCGCGCACCCGCTCGGCGCCCGGCCCGCTGGCATAGAGCGGGACATCCTCGCCGCCGTGGCTTTCCGAACCCATCGGCACCAGCGCCTGCTGATGCGCCGCGATTCCGGTCTCGGGCACCGGGCGCTCGCCCGTCACCGCGCCGGGGCCATTGCCGTAGCCGAGCGTGGTATAGGGCTTGCCGTCGGCCGCCAGCGCGGGTTCGGTGCCCGGTTCGCCGTCTTCGCGCGGAGGCACGACGAGGCCGAGGATGGGATTGCCGCGTTGCGGATAGCCGGCGATGGTGAAGACGTGGCTGTGATCGGCGGTGACGAGGATCAGCGTCTCGTCAGGGTCGCTGTGGTCGATCGCCCACTGGACCGCCCGCCCGAATTCGACCGCCTCCTCGAGCGCATAGCCGGCCTGCCCGGCATGATGGCCGTGGTCGATCCGCCCGCCCTCGACCATCAGGTAATAGCCGTCGGGATCGGCCGCGAGGCGGCCCATCGCAGCCGCGGTCATTTCGGTCAGCGTCGGCTCAGTGCCGGCGGCCTTGCGATCGACCGTGAAGGTCATGTGGCTCGACGAAAACAATCCCAGCACCGGCGCGCCGGCGGGCGCGGCCTCGAGCTGGGCGGCGGTCTCGACATAGCTGCCCCCGGTCGCCGCGACCCAGTCGGCCGGCAGATCGGCGGCGGCGTCGAGCCGCTGCCCTCCGCGGTCCTTGCCGAAGAAGGCCAGCCGACCGCCGCCGAGCGCGACATCGAAGGGCGATTGAATCAATTGTGCGGCGATATCGGCGCAGCCGAGCCCCCTTTGGGGCTCGGGAATCGAGGTATCCGCCTCCCAATCGCGGTCGACGCTGCGCGCATAGACCGCAGCGGGGGTGGCATGCGTGATCCGCGCGGTGCTGACGATACCCAGCGCCAGCCCGTGCTGTTTCGCCTGCTCGCCCAGCAGAGGGAGCTCGTTTCCGGCGCCCGAACGGCAGTCGCCATTATGCGTCGCCGGACCGTATCCGATCATCCCGATTTTGGTCTTCACCCCGGTGTTCATCGCGCTCGCCGTCCCCGCGCTGTCGGCCACCTGGGCGTTGGTGTTGTAGGTTTTCACCAGGGCAAGGTGATCGAAGGTCTCGAAGGGAAGGACATATTCCTCGCCGGTGTGGCCGAGTTTCTGACCGGCGTAGATGCGCGCCGCGGTGACGGTCGAGACGCCCATGCCGTCGCCGATGAACAGGATGACGTTCTTCGCCCGCGGCGCCGCGACCGCCTCGGCCAGCGCCGGCGGCTCGGCCAGGGTCGTGGTACAGCCGGACAGCAGCAGCGCTGCCGCCCCGCCTGCAAGGCGAAGTGTGCGAAGATGATTCATGCCGGCATTTCCTCCCTTTGTCTGTCCGCGCCCTATCTTACGATGCGACGTGACGGAAGCGTGACGCTTGCCGCCCGCGAGCCGCTCGCCTAGTCCCGCGCGATGGTTTCGATCGCTACATGGAATATCAATTCGGTCCGCCTGCGCATGCCGATCGTCGCGCGTTTTCTCGAGGAGCAGGCGCCCGATGTGCTGTGCCTCCAGGAAATCAAATGCCAGGAGCACCAGTTCCCTTACGACGCCTTCCGCGCTTTGGGATACGAGCATATCGCGGTCCACGGGCAGAAAGGCTATCACGGCGTGGCGACGGTGGCGAAGACGCCCTTGCGCGAATTTTCCCGCCACGACTGGCAGGACAATGGCGAGGCACGCCACGTCGGCGTCGAACTGATCGAACACCAGGGAATGATCGTCGAGAACGTCTACGTTCCTGCCGGAGGCGACGAACCCGATCGCCAGGTGAACGCCAAGTTCGGACAGAAGCTCGATTTTCTCGAGCGAATGACCCGCTGGGCCGAGCGCGTCGACCGGCCGACGCTGATCGTCGGCGATTTCAATGTCGCCCCGCTCGAGAGCGACGTGTGGAATCACAAGGCCCTGCTCAAGGTCGTCAGCCATACGCCGATCGAGATCGAGAGCCTCCAGCGGTTCATGGATGCGCATGGTTGGTCGGATATCGGACGCGAGCACATCCGCGCGCCCGAACGCTATTACAGCTGGTGGAGCTATCGCGCGAAGGACTGGAAGGCGAACGATCGCGGTCGGCGGCTCGATCACATGTGGGCCAGCCCCGAACTCGCCCGCCAGGCGACGGCGCATGGTGTGCATGAATATGCGCGCGACTGGGACAAGCCTTCCGATCACGTGCCGCTGGTGACGGAGTTCACGCTCTGAGCGGAGCTTCCCCTTCCCGCCGGGCGGCGCAGGCGGTCGATGCGTTGCGCCATGGATGGCCGTTGGCGATCGCGGGGGCGCCGCTGCTGCAACCCGTCGAGACCGCTTTCGATCGGGTGACGGGGCCGGACATGCTGATTTCCGCCAGCCGGGCAGCGACGCTCAAGCTCGCGAATCAGAGCGAGGCGGCAGTCCCCCGCCAACCGGTGCTGATCCGCGGCGCCGAACACTTCGACCTGTCGGCGGCTCTGGCGGTGGCCGATCCGGCGCTCGATTTGCAGACCCCGCTCAAGGGCCCGTTCAAGGCGCGCGCGCTCGACTGGGAGCCTCAGGCGCGCGCAGCGCTCGAACTGGCGCGAATCGCCGGGATCCTGCCGGCCTTTCTGGTCGATCCCGAGGGTGCAGGCGAACCGGTCGCTCTTGCGGCCGGCGATGTCGCGCATTTCGCCGCCGCCGCGCGGCTGCGTATCGCGACCCGGGCCAGGCTGCCCGTGGCCGCTGCACAGGACGCCCGGATCGTCGCCTTTCGCAGCCCGGACGACGCCCGCGAACACGTCGCCCTGATCATCGGCGAGCAGTCCGCCGCCCGTCCGCCCCTGGTGCGGCTGCACTCGGAATGCCTGACCGGCGACATCCTCGGCAGTCTCAAATGCGATTGCGGGCCGCAGCTCGATGCCGCGCTTCACGCCATGGCCGAGGAAGCCCGAAGCGGCGGCTGGGGGCTGCTGCTCTATATGCGACAGGAAGGCCGTGGGATCGGCCTCCTCAACAAGCTCCGCGCCTATCGTCTGCAGGATCAGGGCTTCGACACGGTCGATGCCAACATCAGGCTCGGCCTGCCCGACGAAGCGCGCGATTTCCCCACCGCCGCGCGCATGCTCACCCTGCTCGGGGTCGACCAAATCCGGCTGATGACAAACAATCCGGCCAAGGTCGCGACGCTCGAGGCGGAGGGTATCTCGGTGGCTGAACGGGTTCCCCACAGCCTTCCCGACAACCCGCACAACAGCCGTTATCTGGCGACCAAGCGCGACCGCGCGGGGCATATCCTCCCATGAGCGCGATCGCCATCCGCCCCGAAGCCCCGGCTGATCACGAGGCGATCCGGGCGGTGGTCCGGAGGGCTTTTCGCGTGGCCCATGGCCGTCCGGGCGAGGATGCAGGAAGCAAGGAACCAGGAAGCGAGGAAGCAGCGATCGTCGACCGGTTGCGTGCCGCCGGCGAACTCGCGCTTTCGCTCGTGGCCGAGACCGAGCGGCGGATCGTCGGCCATGCAGCACTGTCACCGGTCACCATTTCTGACGGCACGCCGCGCTGGTACGGCCTCGGCCCTGTCGCCATTCTGCCCGAGGTCCAGGGTCGGGAGGTGGGCACCGCGCTGATGCAGCGCGTCATCGCCGACATCCGCGAGGCCGGTGCGCGCGGTATCGTGGTGCTCGGCGATCCCGGCTTTTATGGGCGGTTCGGTTTCGAGCACGACCCTCGGCTTGCCTATCCGGGCCCGCCGGCGAGGTATTTTCAGCGTCTGGCACTGAACGGAGATACGCCGACGGGGGTGGTCCGCTATGCCTCTGCCTTCGGCTGAAGGCGCCGCCCCAGCGCCTGCCCCATCCGGAGCCTAGCGCCGGATTCGCACCGGTCGAGCCACGCGACCCGGTGCGGTTCGAACAAGAGCACGACGGTCGAGCCAAGGATGAATCGGCCCATCTCATCTCCCGCTGCGTAAGCTGGCCCGGTTGAGCCCAAGGACTCCCGCTTGAGGTCGGGTGCATGTGTCGGCGTCAGGCCCGACCAGACGGTCTCGATCCCGGCCACGATCATCGCGCCGACCATCACGCTGGCGAAGGTGCCCAGGTCGCCTTCGAACAGGCAGGCGAGGCGTTCGTTGCGGGCGAACAGGCCATCGACCGATTCGGCGGTCACGCGGTTGACCGAGAACAAATCGCCGGGAACATAGGTAGTCGAGACAAGCCTGCCGTCCGCCGGCATATGGACCCGGTGGTAGTCGCGCGGGCTGAGATAGATCGTGGCGAACTGGCCACCCTCGAAGCGGCGCGCCGCAGCCTCGTCGCCGCCGAGCAGTTGGACGGCGGTGAAATGACGGCCCTTGGCCTGGAATATGCGGCCCCGATCGATCCGCCCGATCTGGCTGATGGTCCCGTCGGCGGGACTCACGACGTATTCGGAGGGGTCGGCAAGCGGCCGGACACCGGGCTCGAGTTCGCGGGTGAAGAAGTCGTTAAAGCTGCGGAATTCGCTGATGTCACGCGCCGCTTCGCCCATATCGACCTCATAGGCGGCAATGAAACGGCGGATCAGCAGATCCTTGAGCCATGGCACTTCGCTCGAGGCGATGGCCCCCGCTCCGCGCGAGACGAGATGGTGCGGCAGCGCATGCTGAAGCCAGATGAAGGGCGAGCTCATGGTGCGGGGCTGTGGATCGCCGCACCCATCAGCGCAACTGGCTGTCCTTGCTGCCCCGGCGATTGATCCCCGACCGGCGCACCGCCGCATCGCGGCCCGACTGGCAAGACACGCAGGTGCGCACACCGGGGATCGCTTCGCGCCGTTTCGGCGGAATGGTTTCGCCGCACAGGTCGCAATATTCGGCGCTTTCGCCGCGCGGCAGGCGCGCGCGCGCAGCGCTGACAGCGTCGCTCACCGTATCGTCGATCTGATCCTGGACTGCTCCGTCGCGGGTCCATCCGCCTGCCATGCCGGCCTCCTTTGCCGTTCAACGGCCAAGCGCCGCCGGGCGTTCCTCAGCGGCGCTCGAATTCCCTTATGCCGGTCCCCAGCCGATTGCGCGCAATCGCCAGGCGATCGCCGGTCCAGTCGGCGACGAAGACCGGGCTGCGCCGCAGGCCCGGGGCCAGCCGGGCGTCGTTATCGGCGATCACCAGCCCGTCCGAACTGTAGCTCGCCTCCTCGGCGCCCACGGCGATCAGGGCCGACCAGTTTTCCTTGTCCTGGCCCTGCACGAACCAGTTTCCGCGAATCGTGCCGGTTGCCCCATTGGGCAGGTCGATCATGTAATTCGTGCCATGACCGTTGGCGTCGTCGAAGGAATTGTCTTCGACCGTGATCCGGGCAGCGCGCGATTTCAGATAATGCCCGCCGGTGCCCTGTTCGAACCGGGTTCGCGTCACGGCGACGCTGCCATAGTCACCGACATAGATCGAATGGGCGCAGCCACCTGCGTTCTCGCAGGTTCCGAGACGGCTGAAGGTCGACTTGTCGACCACCAGTTCGCTGTCGCGGTCGTTGCCGGCCAGAATACCCTGCTGGCTATCGCGGAACCAGCTCTGCGATACGTGGAGCGGCCCGTGTTCGAGACGGATGCCCGCGCCATTGCCGTCATCGACGGAGATATCGGCGAAGGTGAGGCCTTCGACGGTGGCCCCGTCGCCGCGCAGCACCAGCGCCGCCTTGCCTTCGCATGCCCGGCCGCCAAGCAGGGCCGAACCCGGCTGCACCGCGCGGAAATGGACCCGGCCGCGGGTCTGCACCGCGCACTGGTTCCAGTTGCCGGGGGCAATCAGCACCGTACCTTCGGCATCGCCGATGGCATCGACGGCCGCCTGGAGCGTGGCATAGCCGCGCCCGGTCTCGGCCACGCTGAAGCTGGCGCCCGTCTGCCCCTGCGCGAGCAGGGCCGCAAGCGGGATCGAGGCCACCGTCGCAACGGCTACCACTGCCAGAAACCAGCGCGGCGTCCGCGCCGAAGGGGGGACGAAGGGCGAAACCATGGCCCCGATATAGGTCCGGATGGTTAACATGGTGGAAAGGCTCCTCATGGCTCGGCGGTAACGAAACGCGCAATGGCATCGACGAGCTCGGGGGAGATCGGCAGCGACGGATCGGCGTAACTCGCGCGATTTCGCAGCCGGATCGTCGGGGCCGACCGTCTTGAGGACGTGGTTCATCTGGGCAAGGACCAGATATCGGGCTCGTGGCTGTGCCGCATGCAGCGCCTTGCCGTCGGCGATCGAAACCTGCAGGTCGGCGCCGCCCTGGACGATCAGCAGCGGCTGGGTCACCTGCGCTGCCAGCGCCGCGGGATCATGCGCCATCATATCGATCAGGAATCCTTGCACCGCCGGTGCGAACAGGCCCATCAGACCAGGGTGAAGACCCGCCACCTCGACGTGTTGGCCGGCCTCGAGCATCGCGATCGCGGTATAGGCCTGTTCGAGCAGCGGCCCATTGGCGGGATTGGCGGCGAGCTGTTCGCGCAGGATCGCGCCGATCGGACGGCCCGGCGCGGCGACGAGGATCACTCCGCACAAATGGTCGAGTTCCTGCGCCGCGGCGAGCGCGATCAGCCCGCCTTCGCTGTGACCGAGCAGCCATACGCAATCGCGCCCGGTGGCGGTGCGCGCCGCATCGACCCAGGCGGCGGTATCGGCGACGTAATCCGCGATCGTGACCGCGTTGGGATCGGCCACCGCCTGCCTGCTGCCGAACAGACCGCGCTTGTCGGTTCTCACCGTACCGATGCCGTGCGCGGCGAGCGCTTCCGCGAGCAGCCGGTAGGGGGCGGCGGTTACCCCGAGGCGATTGTTGCCGTCGCGATCGGTGGGCCCCGAGCCGGGGATGACGAGCACCACCGGCTTGCCCTCGGCGGGCCTCACCAGCGTCGCCGCGAGATCGCCTGCCGGCCCCGGAGCGGTGAGCGCCTCCTGGCTTGCGGCAGGGGCGGCAATGCCGAGCGCGAGGCCGATGGCGAACAGCGACGGGACCTTCATCTCATTCCCCCTTCCCGGGCCGCCCGCGCCGCGGCCGCTTGCTCGTCGGTACGTCGATGCCGCGCCGGCCGAGCGCTTCGCGCAGCAGCATCTCGATCTGCGCATTGGCGCTGCGCAACTCGGCCGACGCCAGCCGTTCGACCGCGGCATGGACCGCCGGGTCGAGCCGCAGGGCGAAGGCTTTCTTCTTCATTCGTTACACCGGCGCGGAGATTACTGGTAGAGCGTTCCGGCGTTGACCACCGGCTGCGCCTCGCGCTCGCCGCACAGGACGACCATCAGATTGGACACCATCGTCGCACGCCGCTCGTCGTCGAGCTCGACGATCCCGTCCTGGCTCAGCTTGGTCAAGGCGTCCTCGACCATGCCCACCGCGCCGATCACCAGCTTGGCGCGCGCGGCGATCACCGCCTCGGCCTGCTGACGGCGAAGCATCGAACTTGCGATCTCCGGCGCATAGGCGAGATGAAGTCAGCCCGGCCTCGTCGACCAGGATGCCGGCGACCTTGAGCCGGTCGTTGAGTTCTTCGAGCAGTTCGTGGTTGATGACATCCGCGCTGCCGCGCAGCGTCGTCTGCTCGCCGTCGAAATCATCGTAGGGATGGCGCGATCCGACGGTGCGCAGCCCCGCCTCGATCTGGATGTTCACGAACTGCTTGTAGTCGTCGACATCGAAGCTCGCCTGCGCGCTGTCGGCCACGCGCCAGACCACGTTGCAGGCGATCTCGATCGGATTGCCCCGAAGATCGTTGATCTTGACCCGTTCCGAATGGATGTTGTGCGCCCGCACCGAGAGCTTGTTGCGCCCCATCCACGGCCACAGCCAGCGCAGCCCCTCGCGGCGCTCGGTGCCCCGATATTCGCCGAACAGCGTGATCACCACCGCCTGGTTCGGCTGGATCATGAAGAAACCTGCAGCGAGGAAGCCGAGAACCACCAGCGGAACCACCAGCAATCCGACGAAGGTGATCTTGGCCAGCTTGGGCGCGGCGGCGGGCGGTAAGTTGCCAGATAGGTTCCACGCGGCGAGCACCACCAGCGCCAGGATGATCAGCAGGATGAGATAGCCGCTGTAGCTCGACCCGGGCTTCTCCGTGCTCGTGTTCATTCCCCTGAGTTCGACGGACATGGCGAATTGCTCCTCGATATAATTATGATATCATATTAACCCAATTCCGAAGACGGGTGCAACCGGGAATTGAGAGTGGCCACGTTCCTTCATGCCGCGGCGCTGCGATTTGCCGCGCCCGTCTAATCCGCGGCCTTGCGACTCCGCAGCAACGTCAGGAACCGCGGACCGTAGGCCTTGAGCTTCTTCGCTCCGACACCGGGGAGACGGCCGAGTTGCTCGAGCGTGTCGGGACGGTGCAGCGCCATCTCGCGCAGCGTAGCGTCGTGGAACACGACATAGGGCGGAACCTGGCCCTCGATGGCGAGTTCGCGGCGCAATTCGCGCAGCGCATCGAACAAGGGGTCGCCCACGGGATTGGCCGCGCCGCTACTCCGGCGGCGGCGCTCGCGCCTTGGCGGAACCACGATCTCGACGCTGCGCTCGCCCTTGAGGATCGCCCGCGCCCGGTCGCCAAGCGCCAACCCGCCGTGTTCGGTCGAGACCAGATCGCCGCGCGCCTGGAGCGCGCGCGACAGCGGCGACAGCAAACGCGCTTCCTCGCCCTCGACGATTCCGAAAACGCTCAGCCGGTCGTGCCCGCGCTGGCGCACGCGATCGTCGTCGACCCCCGCCAGGACCTTTTGAAGATGGCCCATGCCGAAGCTCTGGCCGGTACGGTAGACCGCGCTGAGCAGCTTGCGGGCCAGTTCGGTGACATCGGTCACCCCCGGCTGATCGAGGCAATTGTCGCAATTGCCGCAAGCGGCGGGCGGGTCCTCGCCGAAATGCCTCAGCAATACCGCCCGGCGGCATTCGGCGGTTTCGACCAGACCCGCCAAGGCATCGAGCCGCGCGCGCTCGGTCGGGCGCCGTGCCGGCTCGACCTCGCCCACCCTTTGGCGCGCGGTGGCGAAATCGCCCGCCCCCCAGAACATCGTCGCTCGGGCGGGATCGCCGTCGCGGCCGGCGCGGCCCGTCTCCTGATAATAGCCTTCGATCGACTTGGGCACACCGACGTGCGCGACGAAGCGGACATCGGCTTTGTCGATACCCATCCCGAAGGCGACCGTGGCGACGATCACCATATCCTCCGATCCGACGAAGGCGGCCTGGTTGGCGGCGCGAACCTCCGGCTCGAGCCCCGCATGATAGGGCAGCACGGGCCGCCCGCTCGCGGCGGCCAGCTTGTACGCCAGATCCTCGACCTTGCGCCGGGTCGGAGCATAGACGATGCCGGGGCCGGGCTGCGCCGCCATCAGTTCGGTCAGCTGGCGTACCGGATTTTCGCGGTGGCGAATGGCGTAGCGGATATTAGGCCGGTCGAAGCCGGCGAGCACCAGCCCGTCTTCGGGAATGCCCAGCTGTCGCAGCACATCCGCCCGGGTCTGGCTGTCGGCGGTGGCGGTGAGTGCCAGCCTGGGAACCCCGGGAAAGGCGTCGAGAAGCGGCAGCAACATCCTGTAATCGGGGCGGAAATCATGCCCCCATTCGGATACGCAATGCGCCTCGTCGACCGCGAAGAGGCAAACCGGTGCAGCCCCCAGGAAGTCGCGGAAACCCGGCTGGCTGGCGCGTTCCGGAGCGACGTAGAGCAGGTCGAGCGCGCCCGCGCGAAAGGCGTCCTGCGTTTCGCGCCAGTCGGCATCGGCGCTGGTCAGCGTGGCGGCGCGAATGCCATTGGCCCGCGCGCTGCGCAGCTGGTCGTGCATGAGCGCGATCAGCGGGCTGACCACCACGCAGGTCCCCGGCAGCATCGTCGCCGGGAGCTGGTAGGTCAGCGATTTTCCCGCTCCGGTCGGCATCACCGCCAGCGCCGAACGGCCGCCGAGCACGCGCGCGACCACATCGGCCTGGCGGCCCCGGAATTCGTCGAAACCGAACAGGTCCCTGAGCTTGGTTCTTGCGTCGGCGAGCACACTCATGGTTCCCAATTGGCAGAGACTCCGCCCGGCGCAACCGCCGCATGATGATTTTCCCCTTGCTCCCCCCCCTCGGCTTACGCTTAACGGGCCTACCCCATTCCCCACGGAGAGAATTCATGAAATTTCGTCTTGCCCTGACCGCCGCCGCCACTCTCGCGCTCGCCGCTTGCGGCAGTTCCGATGATGCCTCGACCGAAGCAGAAGCCGATACGGTCGAAATTCCCGCCGACGAGGCACTTACGGGGGTCGAGGAATTCCCGGTCGAGGATGCCGACGCCAACGCCGTCGTGCCCGAGGAAGGCGAGCCCGCGGCGAGCGACACTGAAGACGCGCAGATCCAGGATGCCGGCGACAACGCCGCCGCCACCGCCGAAGCGGCAATGGATGCGATGAACGAAGACGCCGCCAACTGACCGGCGCCGATCGATCGTGAGCGGGGGCGGGCCCAGCCCTCCCCCCGGCGGCGCCGTAACGTCCTTTGCGCGCGCCCCCAGTGGAGATAGCTTGCGCCGCATGATCCGACTCGTACTCCCGCTCGCCGCGCTTGCCGCGCTCACCGCCTGTTCCGACCATGAGGAGGAGCAGCCTGTGGGCGTGGCCAGCCAGAGCGAGGCCGAAGCGCTCGACGATGCCGCAGCGATGATCGAGCAAAGCCGCCTCCCCGAGGATGCGCTCGCTCCCGCTGATGCCGCAGCCGAAGCGAGCGAGACCGGCGATGATGCTGCGGCGGAGACCGGGGCATGAGCGCGACCACCACGGCCAATCCCGGAATGGATCCGGAGCTCTTCGCGCAGTTCCTCGACCAGCTCGAGCGTTACGTCCGCGAACGGCTGATCCCGGCCGAAAAGCAGGTCATCGAGGACGATCGCATTCCGGCCGAGATCGTCGACGAAATGAAGGAGATGGGGCTGTTCGGCCTGACCGTGCCCGAAAACTTCGGCGGCGCCGGGCTCAGCACCACGCAATATGCGCAGGTGGTCAAGACCATGGCCTATGCCGCGCCCGCCTTCCGTTCGATCTTTTCGATCAACGTCGGCATGTTCAGTTCGGCAATCAAGAATGGCGGCACCGAGTCCCAGAAGGCCGAGTGGTGGCCGCGTATCGCCGCCGGCCAGATCGCCTGTTTCGGGCTGACCGAACCCGGGTCGGGCAGCGACAGTGCGGCGATGCAGACCAGCGCGCGGCCCGATCCCGACGGCAATGGCTGGATTCTCAACGGGACCAAGCGCTACATCACCAATGCCCCCCATGCCGATGTCGCACTGATCATGGCGCGCACCGAAAGGGAGGCGCTGCCCAAGAACGCCCATGTCAGCGCCTTCATCGTGCCGATGGACACGCCCGGCGTATCGACCGGCAGCCCCGATGCGAAGATGGGTCAGGCGGGCAGCCATATTTCCGACGTCATGCTCGACGATGTGCATGTCCCCGGCGACGCCCTGCTCGGCGGCGAGACGGGGCAGGGTTTCCGCTTCGCGATGATGAGCCTCGACAACGGGCGCATCTCGGTCGGCGCGGCATCGACCGGCTATGCCCGCCGTGCGCTCGATTCGGCGCTGCGTTACGCCAGCGAGCGCAAGGCCTTCGGCGAGCCGATCGCCAATTTCCAGCTCATCCAGCAGATGTTGTCCGAAAGCTGGACCGAGATCTATGCCGCCGAGGCGATGATGGCCGACGTCACCGCCCGCGTGGATCGCGGCGAGAACACGGTCAAGCATGCCGCCGCTTTCAAGGTCTTCGCCTCCGAAATGTGCGGCCGGGTGGTCGACCGCGTAGTTCAGATCTACGGCGGCGCCGGCTACCTTGCCGAATACGATGCCGAGCGCTTCTTCCGCGATGCGCGGATCTACCGCATCTACGAAGGCACCACGCAAATCCTCCAGCTGCAGATCGCCAAGCACATGCTGCGCGAACATGCGGCGGGACTGTAGGGTTTGTACCAGCTCCTCGACGGGTTGAGTATTGTCGAGGCGTCGAGCTTCGTCGCCTCGCCCACCGCCGGACTCTATTGCGCGCAGATGGGCGCCGAGGTGATTCGCGTCGACCACAAGCAAGGCGGGCTCGACTACGACCGCTACATGCTGACTGGCGACGGCCGCTCGCTCAGCTGGGAAAATCTCAACCGCGCCAAGAAATCGGTCGCGCTCGACCTGCGCAGCGGCGAAGGCCGCGAACTGCTGGTCGAACTTTCGGCGCGAACCGGCAACCTCATCACCAATCTGCCCGAGAAGAGCTTCCTCGGGCATGAGGCGATAACCGCCCGGACGCCGCACGGCTGCCCCGATCTCGTCAGCGTGCGCATCATGGGCTGGCACGACGGCCGGCAGGCAATGGACTTCACGGTCAATGCCGCCAGCGGCTATCCACTGATGTGCGGCCCGGAGGAATGGGATCCGGCGAGTGCGCCGCCGGTCAATCAGGTGCTGCCCGCGTGGGATTTCATCACCGGCGCCTATTGCGCCTTCGCCATGCTGGCGGCGCTGCGCCATCGCGACGTCACCGGCGAGGGCAGCGAATTGCGCGTGCCACTGGGCGACGTCGCCATCGGCACCATGGCGAACAGCGGGGCGATGGCTGAAATGCTCTATCGCGGCGCCGACCGCGAACGTCTAGGCAATGCCATATGGGGCGCCTTCGGCCGCGATTTCCGAAGCCGCGACGGAGTCCGCTTCATGGTCGCAGCCTTGACCCCCAAGCAATGGAACGGCCTGCTCGAGGCGTTCGACCTGACGGATGGAGTCGCCCGCCTCGAGACCGAGCTCGGGGTCCGCTTCGCCGATGGCGACCGTCCCCGCTTCGAGCATCGCCACCGCCTGTTCGAACTGTTCCAGAACCGCGCCGACACGCTCGACTGGGCGGATCTTTCCGCCCGGTTGGCGCACAGCGGGTCGACCTTCGAACGCTATCGCACGATGCACGAAGCGGCGCAGGATCCGCAGCTCGTTGCCGACAATCCGCTGTTCGGCCCATCTCCCGCCAATCCCAGCGGCTTCGCTTATCCCGCGACCCGCAGCTTCGCCAGCATCCCCGGGCGCGATGCCGGCGATCCCGCGCCCGCGCCCTATCTCGGGCAGCACACCGAGGAAGTGCTCGCCGAACGCCTCGGCCTGTCCTCCGGCGCGATCGGCGCGCTAGTCGACCGCGACATCGCCCGCTTGTCCGACAAGGAATGATCCCATGACGTCACGCCACCAGAACCTGCGCCGCGTAGCCATCTGCAAGCCGCTGAGAACCCCGGTGGGCAAGTTTCTCGGCAGTCTCGCTCCGCTCGAGGCGGGGCAGCTCGGCGCGCTCGTCATCAGGGCGCTGGTCGAGCGTTCGGGGATCGACCCCGCGCGGGTCGACGATGTCGTCTTCAGCCAGGGCTACGGCAGCGGCGAAGCCCCGGCGATCGGCCGTTGGAGCTGGCTCGCCGCCGGCTTCCCAATCGAAGTGCCGGGCTTCCAGCTCGACCGCCGCTGCGGCTCGGGGCTGCAGGCGGTGGCGACGGCGGCGATGATGGTCCAGACGGGAGCCGCCGATTGCGTGCTCGCGGGCGGGGTCGAGAGCATGTCGAACGTCGAGCATTACACCACCCGGGCACGCCACGGTGCGCGGCTGGGCGACATGGTCCTGTGGGATCGGATGACCCGCGGCCGGCTGATGAGCCAGCCGATCGAGCGTTTCGGCGTCATTACCGGTATGATCGAGACTGCTGAGAACCTCGCCAAGGATTTCGGCATCACCCGCGAGCAATCGGATGCCTTCGCGGTCCGCTCGCACCGCAACGCGGCCGCCGCCTGGGAACAGGGCAAGTTCGATGCGCAGCTGGTCCCGGTCGCGATCCCGCAGCGCCGCGGCGATCCGGTGGTCTTCGCGCGCGACGAAGGCTTCCGCGAAGATGCCAGCATGGAATCGCTCGGCGCACTGCGGGCGATCGACGGCAAGCGCGACCCTGAGGCAATCGTGACTGCAGGCAATGCGAGCCAGCAGAACGATGCCGCGGCGGCATGCCTGGTGGTGGCCGAGGACAAGATCGAGGAGCTTGGGCTCGAACCGATCCTGTGGTTCCATTCGTGGAGCGCGGCGGGCTGCGACCCGAGCCGCATGGGCATCGGCCCGGTCCCGGCGGTAGAACGATTGTTCGCCAGGAACGGGCTTGGCTGGGACGACATCGGGCTGATCGAACTCAACGAAGCCTTCGCCCCGCAGGCGCTGGCAGTGCTCGAGGGCTGGGGCTTCGTCGAGGACGACAGTCGCCGCGAGCTGGTCAATGTCAACGGATCGGGCATTTCGCTGGGACATCCGATCGGCGCGACCGGTATCCGCATCCTCGCCGACATGGCGCATGAGATGCAGCGACGCGAAGTGCGCTACGGGCTCGAGACGATGTGCATCGGCGGCGGACAGGGCATGGCCGCGGTGTTCGAGCGCGCCGCATGACCGCCGACTGGTCGGACTGGATCGGGCGGACGCAGCGCGCCACCGACCGGCTCGCCCCGGCCCTCGCCGCCCGGTGGACTGCCACCTTCGACCGCGATGCGCCAAAGGGCTCGGCGCAGGGCTCGGCGATGCCTCAGGGGATCCATTGGTGCCTGTGTACCCCCGAGGCGCGCACCGCTCAGCTCGGCGACGACGGCCATCCGGAACGCGACGGCGCGCGGACCGAATTGCTCCCGCCGGTGCCGCTGCCGCGCCGGATGTGGGCCGCGAGTGCGGTCCAGTTCCATGCGCCGATGGCCATCGGCACGGCGATCGAGCGGATCAGCCGCGTCGCTGCAATCGAAGCCAAATCGGGGAGCCGCGGCGAGATCGTCTTCGTCGATCTCGATCACGAGACTTTCGCCGACGGGATCCTCGCGGTGAGCGAGCGGCAGACGCTGGTCTACCTCGAAGCGGCTGCGCCCGAGGCGCCGCTTGTGCCGCCTCCGCCGGGGGAGGCACGGTTCGACCCGGCGGGCTGGGATGCGCATCGCACGCTGGTACCCGACGAGCGGCTGCTGTTCCGCTATTCGGCGCTGACCTTCAACACGCACCGAATCCACTACGATGCCCCCTATGCGCGGGGCGTCGAACGCTATCGTGGTCTTGTTGTCCAGGGGCCGCTGACCGCGAGCCTCTTGCTGCAACTGGCCACGCTGCGTTTCGGCGAAAACCGCATCGCGCGGTTTGCCTTCCGCGGACTGAGCCCGGCGATGGCGGGCGAACCGCTCCATCTGGTCCTGCGCGGCGAGGGCGAGGAAATCGAGCTGGCGGCGTTCGCTTCCGACGGGCGACAGGTGACCAAGGGCTCGGCCGCGGCGGCCTGATTTGTATCTCGCTGCGGAATTGCGTAAATGGGGGAATGGCAACACTTGCAGACCCCGACCAGGATTACACCCGCCTGCCAGATCTTCCGGCTGACGTCTTCACCGCGCCGCTGAAGAAGCCCGATCACGTCGGCGACGACTGGCTCGAGCCCGAGCAAACCGCCTATGACAGCGAAGACGATGCGATCTGGAACGATCTCTTCGCGCGACAGATGGAGGTGTTGCCCGGGCGGGCGGCAAGCGCCTTCATGGCCGGGCTGCAAAAGCTCAACCTCAACCGCGGCGGCGTCCCCGAATTCGGAAAGCTGTCCGAAGATCTGGGCGCGCTGACCGGGTGGAGCGTGGTGCCGGTGCCGATGCTGATCCCCGACCACGTGTTCTTCTGGCATCTCGCCAACCGGCGCTTTCCCGCGGGCAATTTCATCCGTACGCGCGAAACCTTCGATTACATCCAGGAACCCGATGTCTTCCACGACGTCTTCGGCCATGTGCCGATGCTGACCGATCCGGTCTATGCCGACTACATGCAGGAATACGGCCGCGCCGGATGGAAGGCGATGCGCTACAACCGGCTGAAGGCGCTCGGCGCGCTTTATTGGTACACGGTCGAGTTCGGGCTGGTCGAAGAGCAGCCGGGCGACATCCGCGCCTATGGCGCCGGGATCCTGTCGGGCCCGACCGAAGTGGTCTATGCCGTCGAAGCCGAAAGCCCCAATCGGATCATGCTCAACGTCGACCGTGTGATGCGCACCGATTACGTGATCAGCGACCTGCAACCGACCTATTTCGTCATCGACAGTTTCGAGGATCTCTACCGTCAGACGGTCGAGCGCGATTTCGACCGCCTTTACCGCAGCCTCGGACCGGGCTTCACCTATGCCAACACCGCGGTGATCGACGTCGACTATCTGATCCAGCGCGGGACGCTCGAATACACGCTGCGCGGCGGCCGCGGGAGCGGCGCGGCACCGGTCTGAACGGCGCATACGAAAACGGCCCGGAATCGCTCCCGAGCCGTTCGTAATCACTGATCCGGAGCTTATTCGGCCGGATCCATGGTGTCGCCACCGGCCGCGTCTTCGGCCGATTCTTCCATCGCGTCGGCCTTGTCCTCGGCCGTTTCGGTCATGGCATCAGCCTGGTCGTCGGTGATCTGGCCAGCGTCTTCCATGGCTTCGGCCTGGTCGTTGACCATCTCGGCGTTCTGCTCACCGGCGTCTTCCGCGGCGTTCTCGGCGGCGGAATCGCAAGCTGCGACACCGAGGCTAAGCGCTGCGGCCGAAATGGCGATCATTGCCTTATTGAACTTCATATCTCTTCCCCTTTGGTTTCAGAGGCCTCGTCAATAGCAACGACGCCCGGTGGTGGTAAGCAAAAAATGGCGGAATTGTGTTCAGCGATAGGATCGTTGCTGGATCAGGTTGAACAGAGCGACCGCGACGATCGCGCCGAGCACGGCCCACAGCAGCGCGATCCCGCTGACCGTGCCGAAGATCGCCCCGTCGCCCGCGACCAGCCCTGCGAGCAGCGACCCGAGGACACCAAACAGGGCATTCGTCAGGATTGCGCGGCCGTCTTCGATCCGCAGGATTATCGTTGCCAGCCATCCCAGCAACGCGCCGACGACGACGAGGATAAGGAGCCCCATGGACCAACCTTTCTCAGTTCACTCGAGCCCCTCAATTCGGGATCGCGACAATGGTTCCGGGCGCCGCGAACAAATGTGACCGAACTGTGGCAGAAATGTCAGCCCGGTATGCCGGGCGTGAGATCGGACGAGAAGGTCAGACGGGACTTCAGACCAGACCGAGCCAGGCGATCGCCGCTGCACCGGCCACGATACGATACCAGGCGAAAGGTGCGAAGCCGCTTCGGCTGACATAGGCGACGAAGGCGCGGATGACGAACAGCGCGACGACGAAGCTCACCACGAACCCGATCGCGATCTTGTCCCAGCCCACGCGCATCCCCCCCGCCATCATCGCATCGTATTTGGTCGCGATCTCGAGCGTCGAGGCGCCGATCATGGTCGGCACCGCGAGAAAGAAGGAAAATTCCGCGGCCGTCCGACGATTGATCCCCATCGCGAGCGCCCCCATGATGGTGGCCCCCGAGCGGCTCACGCCGGGCACCATGGCGAGGCATTGGGCAAGACCCACGCCGAGCACCTTGAGCGCCGGCAATTGCGCGACGCCGCGGCCCTCGTCGCGCGGCTTGGCTGCGCGCTCGATCGCGAGGATCGCGAACCCGCCCGCGATCAGCGCCCATGGCACGATGCCCGGATTGCCGAGCATGGTCTCGAACCAGTCGTAGAACGTGAAGCCGATCACCGCGCTGGGAAGAAAGCCGAGGAGGATATTGCGGGCGAACAGCAGGCCCTGACGCTCGCGCCGCAAGACGCCCATGCCAGCATCCCAGAACGTCCCCCAATATTGATATACCACCGCGAGGATCGCGCCGAGCTGGATGACGACGTTGAACATCGCCCATTCGTCGGGATCGGCGCCGGTCAGCTCGGTCGCGAGGATGAGGTGCCCGGTCGAGGAGACGGGGATGAATTCGGTCAGCCCCTCGACGATGCCGAGGAAGATGGCGGTGAGGAAATCGTTCATACCGCTTGGCCCCAAGAGAAACGGGCGGGACAAGTCAAGCGACCTGTCCCGCCCGCGACGGAATTAGCGATGAAGCGAAGCTACCAGATGCGGATGCGTTGCTCCGGCAGGAGGTAGAGATCGTCCTCGGGCGTCACGCCGAATGCTTCGTACCATTCGTCCATGTTACGCACGATGCCGTTGACCCGGAATTCCTCCGGACTGTGCGGATCGGTCCGCAGTCGCTGGCGCGCCGCATCCTCGCGTTGCTGCGAGCGCCACACCTGCGCCCAGGCGAGGAAGAAGCGCTGGTCGCCGGTCAGCCCGTCGATCACCTTGTCTTCCTTGCCGCCGAGCGACAGCTTGTAAGCGCGATAGGCAAGGCTGAGACCGCCGAGATCGCCGATGTTCTCACCCAGCGTCAGCCGCCCGTTGACGCAGGTTTCGCCCTCGTCGAGCGGGCAGAATCGATTGTACTGCTCGACCAGCGCATCGCCGAGCTCGTCGAACGCTTCGCGGTCGGCATCGGTCCACCAGTTGCGCAGCATGCCCGTGGCATCCGACTTCGATCCTTGGTCGTCGAAGCCATGGCCCATTTCATGGCCGATGACCCCGCCGATGCCGCCGTAATTCACCGCCGGATCGGCCGTGATGCCGAAGAAAGGCTGCTGCAGGATCGCGGCCGGAAAGACGATCTCGTTCTTGGTCGAGTTGTAATAGGCGTTGACCGTCTGCGGGAGCATGAACCATTCGGTCCGGTCGATCGGCTCGCCGAGCTTCGAGACCATGTCCTGCCAGCTCCATTTCGCCGCTGCCAAGCGATTGGCCAGCGGATCGCCGGCGGTGATCGCGAGCCCCGGATAGGTCTCGAGATTGTCGCGATAGCCGATCTTGGGATCGAAGCTGTCGAGCTTGGCGAGTGCTTCCCGCTTGGTGTCTTCGCCCATCCACGCGATGTCGTCGATGCTCTGCGCAAGCGCCTTGCGCAGATTGGCGACCAGTTCGACCATGGCGGCCTTGTTCTCGGCCGGGAAATAGCGCTCGACATAGGCTTTGCCGACCAGTTCGCCGAGCATGCCCTCGGTCGAGTCGATCGCCCGCTTCCACCGCGGTCGCTGTTCGGGCGTGCCCTGCAAGAGCGTGCCGTAGAAGGCGAAATCGGCTTCGTCGAAGCGCTTGGGCAGGATCGAGGCGTTGTTCTCGAGCATCTCCTTGACGGTCCAGGCCTGGAGCACTTCGAGAGGCGTCGTCATCAGCAGCGTGGTCATCGCCGGCGTACCGCCGCCGATCTTGGCCAGCGTTTCCTCGTCGAGCCCCAGTTCCCGGGCGCGCTCGGCGCTTGGCGGCAGGTCGCTGACGATGAATTTGTCGGTTTCGCCGAAACCCGATTCGCGCACCATTGCCATCAGCGGAAAGCCATGGGCGAAATCGCCCAGTTCCGCGGGCGAGAGCGCGGTGTAGGTGAGATCGCGGTTGCGCCGCGTGGCACGGTCCCAGCTGACCTTGCGGGCGATGCTGTCTTCGAAGTCATAGACCTTTTGCGCGATCGCCTGGGGATCGGAATAGCCCGCCTCCCCCAGCAGGAAGGCGATGTATTCCCGGTATTTCTGCTGGATGTTGCGGCCCTTCTCGGTCTCGTCGAGATAATAGTCGCGATCGGGCAGGCCGAGCCCGCCCGAGCCGAGATAGACCGAATAGCGGTCAGGCTGCTTGGCATCGACCGAGACATAGCCGCCGAGCGGCGACGAATAGCCCGGGGTCGCCCACAACGCGGCGAGTTGACCCATTGTCTCCGCGCCCTCGATGCGGTCGAGAAAGGGCTGGATATGCGTCAGGCCCGCGGCCTCGATCGCGGCGGTATCGAGATAGGCATTATAGGCATCGACGATGCGCTTCTCGTCGGCGGAAAGCGCGGCAGGATCCTTGGCGAGGAGCTCGCGAACCAGCGCCTGGACGTCGCTGGTCGATTTCTCGCGCAGCAGGTTGAACGCGCCGAAGCGACTGAATTCGGCAGGAAGCGGATTGGCATCGAGCCACTTCTGGTTGGCGTAGGCGAAAAAGTCGTCGCCCGGATCGATGTCTTCGGAAAGATATTCGGGGTCGAAGCCCCAGGTGCCGAAGCTCATCGTCGGCAGTTCGCCCTCGTCCTCGTCCTGGGCAAGCGCCGGAGTGGCAAGCGATAGCGCCAGGGCGCTCGCGCCGGCGGCAAGCAGGGTACGTATCATCGGTGCAGTCTCCCAAAAATTCACGCGACCGGCCCAGCCGGGCCATTGGCAGAACGCGCGCTTAGCACAGCGCGCCTTGGGAACGAAGTCGTTGGTCGGACAGGGGAACGCCCCCGCAGATGGGTCAGGCCCGCTCGAGCCCGAACTGCAGCGCAGCGAGCCGGGCGTAGAGGCCCTGCGCTTGCGAAAGCTCGTCGTGCGTGCCCTGTTCCACGATCCGCCCCTCGTCCATCACCACGATCCGATCGGCGGCGCGCACGGTCGACAGTCGGTGCGCGATGACCAGCGTGGTGCGCTCCTCCATCAGATGGTCGAGCGCGTCCTGCACCAGCCGCTCGCTCTCGGCATCGAGCGCGCTGGTCGCCTCGTCGAGCAGCAGAATCGGCGAATCTCGCAGCAGCGCGCGCGCAATCGCCAGTCGCTGCCGCTGCCCGCCCGACAATTGCGTTCCGCTTTCGCCGAGATAGGTATCGAGGCCTTGCGGAAGGCGTTCGAGGAAGTCGACCGCATTGGCCGCGCGCGCCGCCGCCCAGATCTCCTCCTCGCTCGCATCCCACCGACCGTAGCGCAGATTGTCCCGGGCATTGGCGCTGAACAGCACGCCTTCCTGCGGAACGTAGGCCATCCTCCGGCGAATATCGGCGGGATCGGCGCTGGTCAGCGGTACTCCGTCGAGCCGGATCGAGCCCGCCTGCGGGTCGTAGAAGCGTTCGGCGAGCTGGAAGATGGTCGATTTGCCCGCCCCCGACGGGCCGACGATAGCGACCGTTTCGCCCGGCTCGACCTCGAGGCTGAAGTCGGTGATCGCGGGAGCTTCGAGCCGCGTCGGATAGCGGAAGCTGACATTGCGGAACGACAGGCTGCCGCGCGGCGGCTGCGGCAGCGCCTGCGGGCGCGGGGGTGCGGTGATCCCGGGCCGTTCCTCGAGCAGTTCGGCCAGTCGGCTGGCCGCCCCTGCACCGCGCAGGAGATCGCCATAAACTTCGGTCAGCGCGCCGACCGCCCCCGCGACCAGGCCTGCGGTGAGCACGAAAGCGGCGATCGTGCCGCCCGATATCGTGCCCTCGCTGACCGCCTGCGCGCCGCGCCAGACCAGCAGCGTGACACCCCCGAAGACGAAGAAGATCACCACCGCCGTCATTGCCGCGCGGATAATCACGCGGCGCTTGGCAACCGAAAAGGTCCGTTCGACCGCCTCGACGAAGCGCCCGTGTTCGCGGCGCTCCTGGTTGAACGCCTGGACGATTTTCATCGCCGAAAGCACTTCGGTGACCATCGCGCCGATGTCGGCGACGCGGTCCTGGCTGGTGCGCGAGACCTTCCGCAATCGCCTACCGAAAAGCGTGATCGGAACCACGATCGCCGGAATGACAAGCAGCAATCCCATGGTCAGCCCGGGCACCAGCCAGAACAGGTAGACCGTCCCGCCGATCGCCATCAGTACATTGCGCAGCGCCACCGAGACCGTCGTCCCGACCACGGTCTCGATCAGCGCGGTATCGCTGGTCATGCGGCTGGATATCTCCTTGGGACTGTTCTCCTCGTAGAATCCGGGAGCGAGCCGGAGCAGATTGTCCTGCACCTTCAGACGGATATCGGCGACGACCCGTTCGCCCAGCCAGCTGACGAAATAGAACCGCATCGCGGTGCCGAGGGCGAGCACGCCGACGATCAGCAGCAGATAGCGGAACCACCTTGCCATGTCGTCGGGATTGGCCCCTTCGGCGAAACCGCGGTCGATCACCATCTTGAAGCCGGCCGGGATCGCCAGCGTCGCGGCGGCGGTGATGCACAGCGCGAGCAGTGCCAGAGCGACGTGACCGGGATAGCCGGTGGCGGCCTGCCACACCATCCGCAGCGGCCTGAGCGAGCGCTGGCGCGGCGCGTCGGCCGCCCCGCGCTTACGCGCGAAGCGTCCGCGGGCTGGAGTGAGGGGCTCGGCCATCGTGTCGTTGGGCATGCGCTCCAACTAGGTCGCCGGGAGAGGAAAATCCACAGTGCTGCGAACGCGAAGGCACAAATCGGGTCCTTGTGCATTGCACAATAGCCGTGAGAACGGCAGGATGTCCGTCTTTCGCCCGGCACATACAATCATAAAGGTCGGCGCAGCAGGGGATTGTATTTGCTCTATCACGCCTATGAACTGCAACGCAGCTGGCTCAGTTCGGCCAGCGCCTGGGCCTCGATCGGGGTCGAGATGCTGTCCAATCCGGCCAATCCGATGAACTACGTGGGCCCGATGGGCTATCTCGACATCGGGCCGATAGCGGCAAGTGCGCTCGAGGTCTTCGCGCACGCCACGGCGAGTTACGGCAAGCCTGCGTGGAATCTCGAGGCGATCGAGGTCGACGGCGAACCCGATCGGGTCATCGAAGCGACCGTGCTCAACCGCCCATTCGGCGACCTCAAGCGCTTCCACCGTGCGGCCCTGCCCGCGGATGCCCCGAACCTTCTGATCGTTGCACCGATGAGCGGACATTATGCCACGCTGCTGCGCGGCACGGTCGAACGGATGCTGGCCCGCTATCGCGTCTTCGTGACCGACTGGAGCGATGCCAAGACCGTCCCCTTGAGCGAAGGCGGCTTCGACCTCGACGATTATATCGATTACGTCATCGGCTTCCTCGAGCATATCGGCCCCGGAGAATTGGGGGGCGGCGCGCACGTGATGGCCGTGTGTCAGCCTTCGGTCCCGGTCTTCGCCGCAACCGCGATCATGAACCGCGACGACCATCCGTGTGCGCCCAGGACGCTGACCATGATGGGCGGGCCGATCGACACGCGCCGTTCCCCCACCAGCGTCAACGATCTTGCGATGGAGCGACCGATCGAATGGTTCCGCCACAACGTCATCGCCACCGTTCCGATGCAATATCGGGGCGCCGGACGGCGGGTCTATCCGGGCTTCCTGCAGCTCGCCGGTTTCATGAGCATGAACCTCGGCAATCACATGATCAGCCACTACGAGATGTTCAAGCACCTGACCGCGGGCGACGATGAAAGCGCGCAGGCGACCAAGGATTTCTACGACGAATATCGCAGCGTCTGCGACATGACCGCCGAATTCTATCTTCAGACGGTCGAAGAGGTGTTCCAGACGCATGCCCTGCCCAACGGCACCTTCGTCCATCGCGACAGGCGGGTCGATCTCGGCGACATCAGCCGGACTGCCCTGCTCGCCGTGGAAGGCGAGCGTGACGATATTTCGGGGCTCGGCCAGACCAAGGCGGCACTCGATCTCACTCCCAAGCTCGCAGTCGAAAAGAAGCGCTACTACATGGCCGAAGGCGCCGGCCATTACGGCATATTCAACGGCAGCCGCTGGCGCGACCGCATCGCTCCGGTCGTGGAAGAGTTCATTGCCCGGCACGGATGACCCGGCCCTCCAGCACGTGTAAGCCCAAACCCCAGTGAGCGCAGCCCGCTATAAGCTCAAACCCCTGTAGGAACGGGAGATTTTTTCGCTTAGCCCTTCTTCCTCCGGAACCAGCCGAAAGCCGGGCGGTTCGATGGGAAACCGGGCAATGCGAAAGGGAACTGCCGGATGTCAGGCCAGAAGGATAGCCACACGCCGGCGAGCGAGCGCGACGATGCGCCGCCCACCGCCTCGAAGGATATCGATCCCGCGCGCGCCTTGAGCGCCGAGGCGGTGACGATCAATCGCCCGCCGAGGGAAATCTACGACTTCTGGCGCGACCCGACCAATCTCCCCTCGGTGCTCGAGCATATCGCCTCGATCGAAAAGATCGACGATACACGGTCGCGCTGGACGGCGAAGGCGCCGGGCGGGCGCGAGGTGAGCTGGGAATCGGTGATCACCAAGGACGTTCCGGGAGAGGCGATCTACTGGCAATCGGCCGAAGGTGCCGACGTCCCCAACAGCGGCCGCATCGAATTTCGCGATGCCGGCCAACGCGGCACGGTGGTGCGGGCGGTCATCGCCTATGATGCCCCCGGCGGCGCGATCGGCAAGCTGGTCGCGAAACTGTTCCAGCGCGAACCCCGGATCCAGTCGCGCCGCGATCTGCATCGGTTGAAGCAACTGCTCGAAGCGGGCGAGATCGCCACTTCGGCCTGGACCCGCAAGGGACGCGAGGAACGCAACGAGGATCAAGGCCGATGAAAGCGATTACCTGGCACGGCAAGCACGACGTTCGCTGCGAGACGGTGGACGATCCCGAGATTCTGAACCCGCGCGACGCGATCATCCGCGTCACCTCGACCGCGATCTGCGGCTCGGACCTGCATCTCTACGATGGCTACATCCCGGCGATGAAGCCCGGCGATATCCTCGGCCATGAATTCATGGGCGAAGTGGTCGAGACCGGCTCGGCAAGCACGCTGAAGCAGGGGCAGCGGATCGTGGTCCCCTTCCCCATCGCCTGCGGGCGATGCTATCATTGCTCGAAGCAGCAATATTCGGGCTGCGAGAACGGCAATCCCGCCGACAAGCAGGACCTTGGCCGCGAACTCTACGGCCAGCCGACCGCGGCGATCTTCGGCTACAGCCATCTGACGGGGGGCTATGCCGGCGGCCAGGCCGAATACGTCCGCGTCCCCTTCTCCGACTTCGGCCCGCTGGTCATCCCCGACGACAGCATCGAGGACGACAAGGTGCTGTTCCTCACCGACATCCTCCCCACCGGCTGGATGGCGGCCGAGAATGCCGAGATCGAGCCGGGCGACACCGTCGCCGTCTGGGGCTGCGGTCCGGTCGGACTTTTCGCGGTCCAATCGGCCTTTCTGATGGGCGCCGAACGGGTCATCGCGATCGACCACTTCCCGCACCGCCTGGAGCTTGCGCGGAAGTTCGGAGCGGAGACGATCGACTTCGAACACAGCAAGGTCTACGAGGCGCTGCAGGACATGACCGGCGGGATCGGCCCCGATGCCTCGATCGACTGCGTCGGCCTCGAGGCGCATGGCGCCTTCGCCGACAACATCCTCGACCAGATCAAGGTCTCGACCCTGCTCGGCACCGATCGCGCGCATGTCATCCGCCAGGTCATCGTGGCGACCCGCAAGGGCGGCCGGGTTTCGATGCCGGGCGTCTACGGCGGCTTCGCGGACAAATTCCCGCTCGGCGCGCTGATGGAGAAGGGTCTGACGCTCAAGACCGGGCAGACGCATGTCCAGCGCTATCTCGAACCGCTCTACGCCGCGATCCTGGAAGACAAGATCGATTCGACCTTCCTCATCAGCCATCGCATGGGTCTCGATCAGGGGCCCGAGGGCTATCGCAAGTTCCACGACGAGCAGAACGAGCATACCAAGATCGTGCTCAAGCCCGGGATGATGGCCGACGCCTGAGGCCGGTCAGCCGACCAGATCGGGATCGACCGGGGCGCCGTCTTCCAGCTGCACGCCGAAGCTGTTCAGCATCATCGAGACCTGGGTGTACTGGCCGACGGTGAAGACCAGGTCCATCCGTCCCTTGTCACCCAGTTCCTCGAGCGCGGCCCAGCACGCGTCGCTCACGAAATGGTCGGCCACGAGTTCGTCGGCGGCGCGCAGCATCGCCGCTTCGAGCGGGGTCCAGCCGGGCGCGTCGGAGCCGGCCTTGATCCGCTCGATCGCCTCCGCGCTCAACCCGCAATCGAGGCCGATGCGGCGGTGCTGCATCCATTCATAGCCCGATTTGCAGTTCCAGCCGGTTCGCAGGATGACGAGCTCTCGGGCGCGCGGCGGCAGGCTGTTCTTGCGCGAGAGGATGTAATTGCCCCAGCCGAGAAAGGCGGTCAGCGCCCTGGGCGCATGGAGCAGGGTGCGGAAGATGTCGAGCACGCGCCCGCGCCCGACCTTGTCTTCCTGCAGGTCGAGGATCGGCTCGATCGCCGCGGCCTGATCCGCATCGAGCCGGTCGAGATCGACGGGCGCGATGCGGGGCCGCGACAACCGCATCAGAAGATCTCGAACAGGCCGGCCGCGCCCATGCCGCCGCCGACGCACATCGTCACGACGCCGTATTTGGCGCCGCGACGCTTGCCTTCGAGCAGGACGTGCCCGGTGCAGCGCGCGCCGGTCATGCCATAGGGGTGGCCGATCGAGATCGAGCCGCCGCTGACGTTGAGCTTGTCGTTGTCGATGCCGAGCTTGTCGCGGCAATAGAGCACCTGCACGGCGAAGGCTTCGTTCAGTTCCCAGATGCCGATGTCGTCGACCTTGAGGTCGAAGCGCTTGAGCAGCTTGGGGATGGCGAAGATCGGGCCGATGCCCATCTCGTCGGGCTCGGTGCCCGCGACCGCCATGCCGACATAGCGGCCGAGCGGGGTCAGGCCGCGCTGTTCGGCCAGCCTGGCTTCCATCAGCACGCTGGCCGAGGATCCGTCGGACAGCTGGCTGGCATTGCCGGCGGTGATCGTGGTGTCGGGGCCCATCACCGGCTTGAGGCTGGAGAGGCCTTCGAGCGTGGTCGAGGGACGGTTGCCCTCGTCCTTGGCGATGGTGATCTCGTCATCCGAGATTTCGCCGGTCTCCTTGTCCTGGACCTTGTGGGTGGTGGTCACCGGAACGATTTCGTCGTCGAACCGGCCATCCTCCTGCGCCTTGGCGGTGCGCTGCTGGCTCTGCAGCGCATATTCGTCCTGCGCCTCGCGGCTGATGCCGTAACGCTGGGCGACCGTTTCGGCGGTCTGCAGCATCGGCATGTAGATCGCGCCGTGCATCGCGATCAGCTCGGGATCGGGCATCACGCGCATTTCCTTGGTCTGCACGAGGCTGATCGATTCCTGGCCGCCCGCGGCCACCACGTCCATGCGGTCGGTGATGATCTGCTTGGCAGCCGTGGCGATGGACATCAGCCCGCTCGAGCACTGGCGGTCGATGGTCATGCCGCTGGTGCCGATCGGGCAACCGGCGCGCAACGCCACCTGCCGCGCGAGATTGCCCGCCTGCGTGCCTTGCTGGAGCGCGGCGCCCCACACCACGTCGTCGATATCGCCCGGCTCGATGCCGGCACGCTCGATGGCGGGTTTGAGCGAGTAGGAACCGAGCGTCGGCCCCTTGGTGTCGTTGAACCCGCCCTTGTAGGCGCGGCCGATGGCGGTGCGGGCGGTGGAGACGATGACTGCGTCGCGGGACATTGCTTTTTCCTTGCTGACCCGCTCCATGGGCGGGGAATTATAATGCTGCATCGAAAGCGCAGGACCCGACGTTCGCCGGGACCCGCGCCGCTGCGCTCAGACGAAGAACTGCATGATCCATTCGGTGATCAGGGCGGGCTTGTCCTCGCCTTCGATCTCGATGGTGATCTCATGGGTCTGCTGCCACTGACCGGGGCGCTTTTCGACCAGTTCGAGCAATTTCCAGTGCGCGCGAATGCGCTTGCCCGACTTCACCGGCGAGATGAAGCGCGTCTTGTTGCCCCCGTAATTGACGCCCATCTTGACGCCCTCGATCTTCGGCAGGTCCGAATTGGCGCTCAGATAGGGGATCATCGACAGCGTCAGGAAGCCGTGCGCGATGGTGCCGCCGAACGGCGTCATCTTGGCCTTTTCCTCGTCGATATGGATGAATTGGTGGTCGCCGGTCGCATCGGCGAACTTGTTGATCCGGTCCTGGCTCATCTCGGTCCATTCGCTGGTCCCGATCTGCTGTCCGACCTTCTCTGCAACTTGCTGCGGGGTCATGCGGCTCTCCTTCAAGAACGTCTCGAATGCGCGACTCCGGCCGCGCTTGCGGCGGCGAGTCATGGCGCATGCGCAGGAGGCGCGCAACCGCCGCGCGCGTGCCGCTACGGCATCCGGGTTTCCGCGTCGGGCCAATCGCGGAACCGGTCGCGATCCGCCGCCGGAACGGCACCCGGCGGGAGCGATCCGAGCGGGTGCGGGCGAAGCCGCTGATTGAGCCATCGCTGCACCGGTTTTTCGAAACCGTGGTACAAGATGGCCGAAACCCCCAGCAGCAGCAGCACGAAGCCGAGCAATTCTCCGATGCCGATCGCCGGGCGGTCGACGAAGGCAATCTTGAACAGCACGAACAGGAAGAAATGCGACAGATAGGTGGCGTAGCTGATGTCGCCGAGCCAGCGCAGGGGGCGGCTGGCGAGCAGCCGCGCGATGCTCCCGCGGCCGAGCGCGAGCGCCAGCAGGCCGCTTGCGAATGCGGCGGGGACGAAGGTGGTTTCGGGTAGCTTCGCTGCAGCCCCCGCGACCGCGACAGTCACGGAAATTGCGCCGAAAACGACGGCCAGTCGCGCTCGTGCCCGCCCCAGCCTGTCCCAGCACAGCGCCATCACCACCCCGATGGTGAATTCGGCGAGGCAGCGCACCAGCCCCGTCCGGGTTATGGCGGCCCCGAGTTCGCGGTAGCCGAAGGCGGCGAAGAAGCCATGGAGCGCAACCAGCAAGGCCAGGCCGGCAAGCACCAGCACGGCCGGCCGGTCGGCCTGGCGATGCATGGCGAAGGCGATCGCCGGAAACAGCAGATAGGCGGCGAATTCGGTGCTGATGGACCATGCGGGATCGTTCCATGCAAGGCTCGAGGTGAACCCCCAGTTCTGGATCAGCAGGATATGCAACGGAAGTTCGGTGAGGGGATATTCGGCGATGGGCCGGCCCGTAGCCAGCAAGGCGAGGCTGAACAGGACCATCGCGCCCAGGATGAGCAGATGCAACGGCCAGATCCGGGCGAAGCGTTTCCAGAAGAACCGCCGGATCCCGGCCCATCCTTCGGTGTTCAGCTTGAGCCCGTAGTTCATCCACATGACGAAGCCCGACAGCATGAAGAAGGCATCTACCGCGAGATATCCCTTGCCCAGCGCCGCAATGACCGTCTCGGGCAGAAAGGCGGTGGTCGACAGACGTATGTGATAAAGCACCACGTACCACGCGGCGAGGCCGCGTATGCCGGTAAGCTGGTGGAGCGGGGGCACTTCGGGCCGGAGGGGCGGGGCGATCACGCCAGGGCCCCCTGGCCTTCGCCGGTCCGGGCGGCACGCCGGGCAGCGCGCCGTTCTTGCCGCTCGATTTCCTTCGCAGCGAGGTCGCGGTCGCCGACCAGCCGCGCCAGCGCTATCTGCGCCCCGATGATCATGAACACGAACGGCTGGTAGGCGATGCCGATGAACAGCGCGCCGAGTAGGTAGACCAGCTGCGCATAGAGCAGCGCTTGCGCCAGCGAACCCAGCCGTTGCAGCTCCTCGTCGGCGGAGCGGCGCCCGCGTCGCCGCAGCCGGGCCATCGCGATCACGCCCGACGCATGCAGGAGAAGCCACATCGCGAGGCCGGGGAAACCCTGTTCGCCGAGCACTTCGAAATAGGCCGAGTGGAAGGCCCGGCCCTTCTCGGTAACCGTCTCGCGCACGACGCGGGTATTGCTGCCTTCCTCCACCCGGTTCACGGTTTCATAGGTGAAGCTGTTCGCGCGATAGGAATCGAACCCCCCGCCGAGCGGATTTTCGATCGCGAAATCCCACGTCCATTTCCAGATCTCGATGCGCGTCGACGCCGATTGGTCCGACTGGTGGTCGACGATCGTCGCCATTCGGTCCTCGTAGGATTGCGGAAGAAAGGGGATCGCGGCGAGAGCGAGGACCCCGAGCGCACCGGCATAGAGGAATTTGTGCCGCATCGACTGCAGCAGCAATGCCGCCAGCAGCCCGATGCACAACAGGCCGGTGCGGGTCTGGGTGCCGATCGGAATGAGCAGGCAGGCGAAGGTCGCGGCGATCGCGAACAGCGTGACCGGCCCGGTCTTCGCCGCGAAGATAGTCCCATTGCGCGCCAGCCACCAGATCAGCGGGATCGCGATCACGGCCACGGTCGACAGCGTGCTGCTCTCATAGATTCCCGAATCCTGATTGCTCAGCGTCACCAGGACTCCGTAGCCACCCCCGCTGAGCAGCGTCTTGATCCCGCCCGAGATGACGATCGCGGAAAGCGAGAGGACCATCACCAGTATCATCGCCTCGATACGCAGAACCGAGCGCAAGACGAGCGGCAGGAAGATCGCGAACAGCAGGCACTTCCACACCCATGCCCATTTGACGGCGGCATAGACGGGGAAGTCGGCGGTGGCGGTGGTGAACCCGCACCACAGCAGGAGCGCGATGAGCAGTCCGTGGCGGAAGGTAATTCGGGTCCCCTGCTTGGTGTCGAACAGCAGCCACGAGGCGAAGGCGAACATGAAGGCGATCAGCGATGGCTGGACCGACGACATGATCCCCCAGCCGATCGATTGGGGTGCGACGATATCGACGTAGATATAGGCCAGGACCCACAGGAACGGACGGCGCAGGCCGAGCAGCAGCATCGCCACGAAGAATGCCAGGAGTACGAGGTCAAACATGCGGGGTTCGGACCGGGCGGCCCCTCCGCCCCCTCCGGGCCTCCCGGCCGCTGCGGCCGCGCCCGGCGCGCGCGTCCTCCATGCAGGGGGCTTCGCTCTCGATGGCGATTGGCGAGCCCACGCAGTCGAGATCGTCGCGCCGCGTCAGCCGCCAGAACGCCAGGAGGATCAGGCCATGGCTCAGTCCGATGGCGAAATAGTCAATCACGTGATAGCCAGCCCGTCCGTCGACTTGCGGTTTTCTGTTCGAGGCACATAGCAACGCACGGTTGACGCGCCGTTAAGCCTGTTGTGACACAGAGCCGCACCGATGACACGCATTCTGCACATCCTCGATCATTCGCTGCCGCTCCACAGCGGTTATACCTTCCGCACGCGCGCGATCCTCAAGAGCCAGCAATCCGCAGGGATCGAGACATGCGGAGTGACCGGTGCCCGCCACCGCGCGGCCGGGCCTGCGGTCGAGACGATCGACGGGTTGACCTTCCACCGGGCGCCCGCCGCCGTTTCCGGCCTGCCCGGCTGGCGCGAATGGCGCGAGATCGAGGCGCTGCGCCAAGGCATCGAAGCCGTTGCCCACGCCTGGCGCCCCGACATCCTGCATGCCCACTCGCCCGCACTGTGCGGCATGGCAGGGCTGCGCGCTGCAAAGAGGCTGGGGCTGCCCCTCGTCTACGAGATCCGCGCCTTCTGGGAAGATGCTGCGGTGGGCAACGGCACGGGAAGCGAAGGCTCGCTCAAATACCGACTGACGCGCGCGCTGGAAAACCGCGTGGTGGCCGGCGCCGATGCAGTGTTCACTATCTGCGAGGGGTTGCGCGAGGATTTGATCGCGCGCGGACATCGTTCGGACCGGATCGGGATTGCGCCCAATGGTGTCGACCTCGCGCTGTTCGGCGAGGCCGCGCCGCGCGACGGGGCGCTAGCCGACCGGCTCGGGATCGGTGCGGGCCCCGTGATCGGCTTCATCGGGAGCTTCTACGACTACGAGGGGCTCGAATTGCTGATCGCAGCGCTGCCGCGGCTGCGCGAACGCCATCCGCAGGCGCAGTTGCTGCTGGTCGGCGGCGGGCCGATGGAAGCGGCCTTGCACGCACAGGCGGCGCAATCATCCGCCGACGGGGCGATCGTCTTTGCCGGCCGCGTCCCCCACGAGGAGGTCGAACGCTATTATTCGTTGATCGACGTGCTCGCCTATCCCCGCAGGAAATCGCGGCTGACCGATCTCGTGACCCCGCTTAAACCGCTCGAGGCGATGGCGCAGGGGCGGCTCGTCGCCGCATCGGACGTCGGCGGGCACCGCGAATTGATCGAAGACGGGGTGACCGGCCGGCTGTTTGCGCCGGACGATCCCGGCGCTGCGGCCGAAGCGCTGGCCGATCTGCTCGACGCCCGCGGAAGCTGGCCCGCCCTGCGCGCTGCCGGCCGCGCCCGTGTCGCGCAGAAACACGATTGGGCCAAGAACATAGATCGCTATCGGGACGTTTACCGAAAGCTGTTAGAGGGCCGAGCGACGGCATCGCCAGCCACTTGCCAACCAGGGACGAAACAAGGGTCATGATCAGCGCCAGCAAGACCATCCGGCTTCCGGGCTTCAAATGGATCGTGGGTCTGTGGTTCGCCCTTCTGCTGGGCTTGGGCCTGTTTGTCATGCCCGCAAGCGTGCACGCCGCACTGATCGAGCAATTCGGTCTGGCCGGGGTCCTTCCCGGGCCGGTTGCGGAGCGCGCGCTGCTCGCCGGCGGCGCAGCGCTGGTGGGGCTGGCGCTTGGCCTCGTCATCGCCCTGCGCATCGTCGCGCTCGTCGCCGCTCCGGCGGAGGACGAGGCCGAGGCGGGGGCCGAGGATGCCACCGATCCGCTGTGGCTCGACCGGGATCCCGGCAGCCAGGCCGAGCCCGAGCGGCAGGCCGCACCGACCCGGCGCCGCACCTTCAACCCGCGTGAGGATATCGGCGAGGCGGGTATCGCTCCGCAGCGCGAGGCGGACGACGGCCCTGCTGGGCTGGCAAGCGAGCGACCGGTTGCGGACATTAGCGCCGAGGCCCCGCCGCAGGGCGCGGACGACGCCCCGGCAGCGCCGGAAGATGCGCCTGCCCCGGCCGCCGGTTCTGCCTCTGACCCTGGTTCTTCGCCCGATTCTTCGTCGAAACCCGCGACGGGCCCGTCCGAAGCCGCCACGGGGGACCTGTCGCTCGCGCAACTGACCGCGCGGCTCGAGGCGGCGCTGGCGGCGTGCAAGGCGGCGCCCCCGCATTCCGGCACGGTGGGCGCGGATACAGAACCGGTGATCGCCTTCCTGCGGCGCGAGGCCCAGCGCGGGGAGACCGAGGCCGTCGCCGGCGTCGGAGACGACGATCCGCAGGCGGCGCTGCAGCAGGCGCTCGCCAAGCTCTCGCGCCTCGACCAGTCGCGCTAGCCCGCGATCTGGCGGCAGGAAGGCGCGGCAAGGCGTTATTCTTGTTGCGCAAGAAATTTTGCTACGCTTCTCGCAGTTGCAAAAATCCGATCGTGTCGGCATGACGGCCTTTCGCGCAATTTTGCCGGTGCCGCGCGCGGTGCCGCTCGACCATGTCTCCGGCCGCCCCGCATATCTGGCGAGGCCGTTCGGCAGGCACGAAGGAGGACGCTTCGCCGATGGGATGCTTGCCGCCCACCGACCGCCAGGGTCTTTACGACCCGCGTAACGAACACGATGCCTGCGGCGTCGGCATGGTCGCGCACATCAAGGGCGCCAAGAGCCATGCCATCGTAACCCAGGCGCTGGAAATCCTGGCCAACCTCGACCATCGCGGCGCGGTCGGCGCCGACCCGCTGCTGGGCGACGGCGCGGGCATTCTGGTGCAGATTCCCGATCCGCTGGTCCGCCGCTGGGCCGACCGCAGAGGGCGTGGAGCTGCCCCAGCCGGGCGATTACGCCGTCGCCATGTGTTTCCTGCCGCAGCAGGACGAGGCACGCGATTTCGTCGAGCGTCAGCTCGAACGGTTCGTCGAAAAGGAAGGCCAGCGCGTACTCGGCTGGCGCGACGTGCCGACCACGCTCGACGGCCTCGGCAAGGCGGTGATCGCTTCGATGCCCGTGATCCGCCAATGCGTGATCGCGCGCGGGCCGAACTGCTCCGATCAGGAGGCCTTCGAACGCAAGCTGGTGGTGATCCGCAAGCAGACCCTCAACCCGCTCGCCGCGCTCGAGGAAAAGCACGGTATTCCCGGCCTGTCGACCGCCTATATTCCGAGCTTCTCGAGCCGCACGCTGGTCTACAAGGGGCTGCTGCTCGCCAACCAGGTGGGCAGCTTCTACGACGATCTGCGCGATCCCGACTGCGTTTCAGCGCTCGGCCTCGTCCACCAGCGGTTCAGCACCAACACCTTCCCCAGCTGGCGGCTGGCGCATCCCTATCGCTTCATGGCGCACAATGGCGAGATCAACACCGTTCGCGGCAATGTGAACTGGATGGAAGCCCGCCGCCGGACGATGGAGAGCGAGCTGCTCGGCGCCGATCTCGACAAGATGTGGCCGCTGATCCCGCACGGCCAGTCGGACACCGCCTGCCTCGACAATGCGCTCGAGCTGCTGGTCACCGGCGGCTACAGCCTGGCGCATGCGATGATGATGCTGATGCCCGAGGCCTGGGCCAAGAATCCGCTGATGGATCCGGCCCGGCGGGCGTTCTACGAATATCATGCCGCACTGATGGAGCCGTGGGACGGCCCGGCGGCGGTCTGCTTTACCGATGGGCGCCAGATCGGCGCCTGCCTCGATCGCAACGGGCTGCGCCCGGCGCGCTGGTGCACGACCAAGGACGATCTCGTCGTGCTCGCCTCGGAAAGCGGCGTGCTGCCGTTCGACGATGCCGACATCACCCGCAAATGGCGGCTCCAGCCGGGACGCATGCTGCTGATCGATCTCGACCAGGGCCGCATCGTCGAGGACGAGGAACTCAAGGCCGATCTCGCCGCGGCGCATCCTTACGAGGCATGGCTCGAGAGGGCGCAGTACAAGCTCGAGGATCTCGACCATATCGAACCCGAACTGTCCGAGATTCCGCAGACCACCACCTCGCTGCTCGAACGCCAGCAGGCCTTCGGCTACACGCAGGAGGACATCGCGCGCTTCCTCGAGCCGATGGCCCGCGGCGGCGAGGATCCGATCGGGTCGATGGGCACCGACACGCCGATCGCCGTGCTCTCAGACCGCAGCCGCCTGCTCTACGACTATTTCAAGCAGAATTTCGCGCAGGTCACCAATCCGCCGATCGATCCGATCCGCGAAGAATTGGTGATGAGCCTGCTGTCGATGATCGGTCCGCGCCCCAATCTGCTCGGCCGCGACGCCGGCACGCACAAGCGGCTCGAGGTCAGCCAGCCGATCCTCACCAACGAAGCCCTGGCCAAGATCCGCTCGGTCGAGGTGGCGCTCGACGGCGCGTTCCGGACCGCGACCATCGATGCCACCTGGGATGCCGCGACCGGCGCCGAAGGGCTCGCCATGGCGCTCAAGGAAATGTGCTGGGCGGCGACCGAAGCGGTGCTGCTCGATGCCAACATCCTGGTCCTGTCGGATCGCGCACAGGGACCCGATCGCATCCCCATGCCCGCGCTGCTCGCCACCGCCGCGGTCCACCACCAGCTCGTCCGCCAGGGGCTGCGGATGCAGACCGGCCTCGTCATCGAGACCGGCGAAGCACGCGAGGTCCATCATTTCTGCGCGCTGGCGGGCTATGGCGCGGAGGGGATCAATCCCTATCTCGCCTTCGAGACGCTCGAGGAACTGCGCGCGGCGCGGTTCCCCGAGCTCGATCCCGCCGCAGTGCAGGCGCATTACGTCAAGGCGGTCGGCAAGGGCATCCTCAAGGTCATGTCCAAGATGGGCATCTCGACCTACCAGTCCTATTGCGGAGCGCAGATCTTCGACGCGGTGGGCCTGTCGAGCAGCTTCGTCGATGCCTATTTCACCGGCACCGCGACGACGATCGAGGGCATCGGCCTGGGCGAAGTCGCCGAAGAGGCGGTGCGCCGCCACGCGCAGGCCTATGGCGACGATCCGCTCTATGCCGGCATGCTCGACGTCGGCGGAATCTATCAATATCGCATCCGCGGCGAGGCGCACGCCTGGACTCCGCATTCGGTCGCCACGCTGCAGCATGCGGTGCGCGGCAACGACCTGCGCAATTACGAGGAATTCGCGCGCAGCGATCAACGAACAGTCCGAACGGCTGCTGACGATCCGGGGGCTGATGGAGCTGAAACCCGCCGAACAGCCGCTCGACCTCGACGAGGTCGAGCCGGCGGTGGAGATCGTCAAGCGCTTCAGCACCGGCGCGATGAGCTTCGGGTCGATCAGCCACGAAGCGCATTCGACGCTGGCGATCGCGATGAACCGTATCGGCGGACGCTCGAACACCGGCGAGGGCGGCGAGGAGCCCGAGCGCTTCAGGCCGCTCGCCAATGGCGATTCGATGCGCAGCCGGATCAAGCAGGTCGCCAGCGGGCGTTTCGGCGTGACCACCGAATATCTGGTCAATTCGGACGATATCCAGATCAAGATGGCGCAGGGCGCCAAGCCCGGCGAAGGCGGCCAATTGCCCGGGTACAAGGTCGACAAGCGGATCGGCAAGGTGCGCCATTCGACCCCCGGCGTGGGCCTGATCTCGCCCCCCCCGCACCACGACATCTATTCGATCGAGGATCTCGCGCAGCTGATCCACGATCTGAAGAACGTCCAGCCGGCAGCGCGGATCTCGGTCAAGCTGGTGTCCGAAGTCGGCGTCGGCACGGTCGCGGCGGGGGTCAGCAAGAGCAAGGCCGACCACGTGACCATCTCGGGCTACGAGGGCGGCACGGGCGCCAGCCCGCTGACCAGCCTGACGCACGCGGGCAGCCCGTGGGAAATCGGCCTCGCCGAAACGCAGCAGACGCTGCTGCTCAACGATCTGCGCAGCCGCATCGCGGTGCAGGTCGACGGCGGGCTGCGCACCGGACGCGACGTGGCGATCGGCGCGCTGCTGGGGGCCGACGAATTCGGCTTCGCCACTGCCCCGCTGATCGCGGCGGGCTGCATCATGATGCGCAAATGCCACCTCAACACCTGCCCGGTGGGCGTCGCGACGCAGGACCCGGTGCTGCGCAAGCGCTTCACCGGGACGCCCGAGCACGTGATCAATTACTTCTTCTTCGTCGCCGAGGAACTGCGCGCGATCATGGCCGAGATGGGCTTCCGTACGCTCGACGAGATGATCGGCCGCGTCGACCGGGTCGACATGCGCCGGGTCGAACGCCACTGGAAGGCCCATGGCGTCGATCTCGCGCGCATCCTCCACCCGGTTGCACCGGCGCAAGGCAAGGCGCTGCACCAGACCGAGACTCAGGACCACGGGCTCGCCGCGGCGATGGATATCGAGCTGATCGAGGCCTGCCGGCCGGCGATCGAAAGCGGCCAGGCGGTCCAGCTCAAGCGGTCGATCCGCAACGTCAACCGGACCGTCGGGGCCATGCTCTCGGGCCGTATCGCCGAAGCCTATGGTCATGCGGGCCTGCAGCCCGAAACGATCCGCATCGATTTCACCGGCGTCGCGGGGCAGAGCTTCGGGGCGTGGCTTGCGCATGGCGTGGCGATCAGCCTGACCGGCGATGCCAATGACTACGTCGGCAAGGGCCTGTCGGGCGGGCGCATCGCCGTGCGCCAGCCCGAGGATGCGCCGCGCCGCCCGGGCGAGAACATCATCGTCGGCAACACCGTGCTCTATGGCGCGATCGCCGGCGAAGCCTATTTCGAAGGCGTCGCGGGCGAACGTTTCGCCGTGCGCAATTCGGGTGCGGTGGCGGTGGTCGAGGGGACGGGCGATCACGGCTGCGAATACATGACCGGCGGGGTCGTCTGCGTGCTCGGCCCGACCGGGCGCAATTTCGCTGCGGGCATGAGCGGCGGAATCGCCTATGTCTACGACCCCGAGGGTCGCTTCGAGGCGTTGTGCAATCCCGCGCAGGTCGATATCCTCGCGGTCGTGCCGGGCGATGGCGAAGGCGCCGAAAACAGCTGGGGCAAGCCGCAGCAGCGTCCGATCTCGGTCGACAATTGCGGCATGGGCGACCCGCTCTATCACGATGCCGAACGGCTCAAGGTGCTGGTCGAGCGGCACCTGCTCCACACCGGTTCCGGCACCGCGAAAGCGCTGCTCGACAATTGGGCGGACGAATTGCGGCACTTCCGCAAGGTCATGCCGCGCGACTACGCGCGCGCGCTCAAATCGCTCGAGCAGGAGCGCGAGCAGGCAGCCATGGAGGCGGCCGAGTGAGCCAGCACCATCACCACCATCGTCGTCCCCGGCCGGAAGGGCATCGCGAAGGCAGCGGCCGCGACGCGCGACCGGCCCGCCTCGCCGCCCCCCCGGGCACGACCGCCAATTCGGAGATCTGACGCGTGGGCAAGGAAACCGGCTTTCTCGAATTCGAGCGCCGCGAACGCGGCTATCTCGACCCCGCGGAGCGTGTAGGAAACTACAAGGAATTCGCCGTTCCGCTGGGCGAGGAGGAATTGCGCCGACAGGCGGCGCGCTGCATGGACTGCGGCATCCCCTACTGCCACAACGGCTGTCCGGTGAACAATATCATCCCGGACTGGAACCATCTGGTCTACGAGGACGACTGGAAGCACGCGCTCGAGGTGCTCCATTCGACCAACAATTTCCCCGAATTCACCGGCCGGGTCTGCCCTGCCCCGTGCGAGGCGGCCTGCACGCTCAACATCGTCGACGCGCCGGTGACGATCAAGAGCATCGAATGCGCGATCATCGACCGCGGATTCCAGGAAGGCTGGGTCAAGCCCCAGCTGCCGGAAAAACGCAGCGGCAAGTCGGTCGCGGTGATCGGCAGCGGGCCGGCGGGGCTCGCCTGCGCGCAGCAATTGGCGCGCGCCGGCCATGCGGTGACCGTGTTCGAGAAGAGCGACCGGATCGGCGGGCTGCTGCGCTACGGCATTCCCGACTTCAAGATGGAGAAGCATCTCATCAATCGCCGCGCGGTGCAGATGGAGGCCGAGGGCGTGCAGTTCCGGACCTCGTCCGAAGTCGGCGTCGAGGTCAGCTTCCAGGCGCTGCAGGAAAATTTCGACGCGGTGGTGCTCGCAGGCGGCGCGGAAGAGGCGCGCATGCTCGACATTCCCGGGGCCGAACTGCCGGGCGTGCGTTTCGCGATGGAATTCCTCACCCAGCAGAACAAGCGCAATGCCGGCGACGAGGAAGTCCGCGCTGCGCCGCGCGGATCGCTGACCGCCAAGGGCAAGCATGTGATCGTGATCGGCGGCGGCGATACCGGCTCCGACTGCGTCGGCACTTCCAACCGCCAGGGCGCCGCCAGCGTTACCCAGCTCGAGATCATGCCTAGGCCGCCCGAGAAGGAAGACAAGGCGCTGACCTGGCCCGACTGGCCGCTCAAGCTGCGCACCTCGTCGAGCCACGAGGAAGGGGTCGACCGCGATTGGGCGGTGCTGACCAAGCGGGTGGTGGAAGAAGGCGGCAATGTCGCCGGGCTCGAATGCGTCCGCGTCGAATGGCGCGGCGGCCGAATGGAAGAAGTGCCGGGCAGCGGTTTCACGCTGAAGGCCGACCTCATCCTCCTCGCGATGGGCTTTACCGGTCCCAGGCGGCGCGGGCTGCTCGATCGTGCCGGCGTGGAACTCGATACCCGCGGCAATGTCGCGGCCGACACCGAATGGTACCTGACGAGCGAGCCAAACGTCTTTGCCTGCGGCGACATGCGGCGCGGCCAGAGCCTCGTCGTCTGGGCGATTCGCGAGGGCCGGCAATGCGCACGCGCGGTCGATCTGGCGCTGATGGGCGCGACCGAGCTGCCGCGATAGGCTGGGTCAGGCGAGTCCCAGTTCGGCGAAGGTCTCGTGCGCCCTGGCTGCAAGACGCGGCGCGAGCAGGGGCATGGTCGCGAGATAATCCGCCGCCGACACCCCCGGATACAGCTTGAGGAAATCCTGCTTGGCCGTCGCGGCATCCTGCTCGGCGCCGGCCCTGGCGAAAATCGTCATCGCCCCCGCGACCATCTGGAGCGAGCGGCCCGGATAGCTGAGCACCTTGCGCATCGTGGCGGCAGCGACCTCGTGATCATCCAGCGTGTCATGGGCGGCGCCGATGGCAAACAGAATGTGCTGCATCCACGGGTCCTGCGGGCTCAGGCGGACGGCAGTGCGCATGCTGACGAGCGCCTTGTGCCCCTCGTCGCGGAGCGCGAGGATGCTGCCGATCCCCGAATAGGCCATAGCATAGGAAGGGGAAATCTCCCTGGCCCGCTCGAGATGCGCGAGCCCTTCGTCGATCTCGTGGAGCACGAAATGCGCGCGGCCCGCCATCAGCTGGCAGAAAGGATCGAGCGGGTCGAGTTCGATCGCCGCCTCCGCCTCGCGGCGCATCTGGCGCGCGGTCTCGGCCGGGTCGCGCGCCTGCCGCTGATACAGCGACCAGTAATGCACCTGGGCGAGCCCGGCATGCGCCCGTGCGAACCGCGGGTCGCCCGATACCGCATGCTTGAACAACCGCAATCCGTCGACGTAGTCGGGCCGGGCGGTGGTGAAGATCTTGCCGAGCCCGAGGTGATAGGCCTGCCACGGAGCGATCCCCGCCGGATCCTGGCCGCGCAGCGCATCGAGTTCGTTCTGGCTGACTTCTTCCTCGATCCGCGCGGCCACCTGGCCGATCAGGTCCTCACGCAGATCGTGAATCCCTGCAGGCGACGTCTCGAGCGTATCGCGCCAGAGCACCGCATCATCCGCGGTGCGCGACAATTCGAACGACAGCCGGATCGTCTCCGCCGCGCGCTCGACCGCTCCGGCGAGGCAATAGTCGACCCCGAGCAGTTTCCGGATCTCGCGCGAGCCGTGGTCGAAGGAGACGTAGCGGAACGCGGATCCGCGCGCACAGACGCGCAGCCAGCGCAATTTCGCCAGCGTGCTGATGACTTCGTCGGGAATGGCTTCGGCCAGGGCCGGCAGGTCGGGCGAGGTGGCTCGCGCCAGCAGCGGCAGCACCGCGATCGAGGGTCGGCGATCCCGCCTCGGCTCGGGAGCGGGTGCGGGTGCGGGTGCGGGCGCGCGCGCTTCGGCGGCACGGACGCCCTCGTAGACTATCTCCGCCGCGATCCGCAGCCCCTGGCCATGGATGGTTTCCACCACCCGGTGCGGCCGTTCGGTATCGTCCATCACACGGCGCAACATCTTGACCTGCGAAGACAGCGCGCTGTCGGAGACGGCGCGCCCGTTCCACACCGCATCGGCAATCTCGCGTTTGGTCACCAGCCCCCCGCGCGCCTCGATCAGCCGCTGCAGCAAGCGCAAGGCGCGCGGCTGTATATCGAGCCGCTCGCCCGCCCGCAGCAGCTCGAATCGGTGCGGGTCGACCGTGAATTCGTCGAGATGATACATCGCGCCTCTCTACCACCGCCTGGCCAAATCGGAGAGCGGTCTGCGCAACGATGCGCAGCAGGCCCCCCGACGGAGGCGTCGCTCGCGCGGGCGCGCCGTCGGGCCCGCGCTCAATCGCCCAGCCCCATCATCCCGAAACCCGTCCGCGCGCGGCGCTTGAGTTCGTCCGACATGATCGGGAAGGAGGCGATGTAATCGTCGACCGTCTTGCCGGGAAAAAGCGTGACGAACTCGCGTTTCATCGCCTCGGCCTCGGCCTTTTCGCCGGCTTGCGCGAAAATCGACAGCGCGCCGCCGACGGACTGCAGCGAGCGTTGCGGATAGACGAGAACCTTGCGGATCGCCTCGACCGAGGCGGGCAGATCGCCGCGCGACATAGGCGCCGCCGCAACCACCATGAGCATGTTCGGTTTCCACGGATCCTGCGGGCTGAGCTTGAGCGCCTTGTCGAAATTCTCCAGCGCCAGATCCGACTGGCCGCGCAGCGCCTGGATGCTGCCGATGCCCGAATAGGCGAGCGCGTAGGAAGGGGCGATGGCGCGGGCCAGTTCGAGATGCTCGAGCCCTTCATCGAGCTGGTGGAGGATGAGCCGCGAGCGCCCCGCGACGAGCTGGCAGAAGGGATCCTTGCGATCGAGCACGAGCGCCGTCTCGGCCGCCTCGCGCATCGCCCCCGCAGTCGCCATCGGATCCGCCGCCTGGCGCTGGAAGAGCATCCAGTAATGAACCTGTGCGAGCCCGGCGTAGGCCCTGGCGAACCGGCCGTCCTGCGCCACGGCCTGTTCGAACAGCTGCTGCCCGGCGGGGTAGTCGGGGGTGGCGGCGGTAAAGATCTTCCCCAGCCCGAGGTGATAGGCCTGCCATGGCGCGAGCTCCTGCGGATCGCTGCCGTGCAATTCGTCGATCTCGTGCTGGCTGACCTCTTCCTCGATCCGCGCCGCGACCTGCGAGACCAGTTCCTGGCGGACCTCGTGGATCCCGGCGATCGGCGTGGTCACGCAGTCGCGCCAGATCACCGTATCGTCGACGGTGCTGGAAAGTTCGAACGACAGACGGACCGAATGCGAAGCCAGTTCGATCGAACCGGAGAGGCAGTATTGGACCTCCAGCAGTTCGCCGATCTCGCGCGAACTGCAGCTGTAGGAGGGATAGCGGAACGACGATCCGCGCGCGCATACCCGCAGGCAGCGCAATTTGGACAGCGCCGTGATCACCTCGTCGGGGATCGCTTCGGGCAGCGCCGGGAACAGGCCGGGACCGCCCTGCGCGCTCAGCGGAAGGACCGCAATCGAGGGCCGGCCGTCTTCGCCGGGGGTGAGCGTCTGCATCGGCGCCGGCCCCTCGGACGAAGCATCCCGCGCGGTTTCGCGGCGGATTTCGGCGGCAATGCGCAGCCCCTGCGCGTGGACCGTTTCGACGATCCGATAGGGCCGCTCGGTATCGCCCAGCACCTTGCGCAGCATCTTGACCTGCGAGGACAGCGCGCTTTCGGAGACGAACCGCCCTTGCCACACCGAGGCAATGATCTCGTCCTTGGTGACCAGCCCGCCGCGCGCCTCGATCAGCCGCAGGAACAGCTGCAGCGCACGCGGCTGGATTTCCTGGCGCACGCCATCCTTGTAAAGCTCGAAACGGTGCGGATCGACCGTATATCCAGCCAGCTGAAACATGGATTAGTTTTCTAGCCCAATTTTCGTTAAGTTGACACAAACAATCGAACAAATCGTCGCGCGCCGCCCCCGGCGTGATTGCCGAAACGGTCTTGCCTTCGTCCCCGAGGTCGCCTTCACTGGTGCACGACAGGAGAGCATCGGCATGGCAATTCGCCCCTTCGACCTGAGCGGCAAGGCCGCGGTCATCACCGGCGGCAATTCGGGCATCGGGCTGGGCATGGCGCAGGGACTTGCCGCGGCCGGTGCCGATGTCGCGATCTGGGGGCGCAACCCGGCCAAGAACGCTGCCGCGGCGGAGGCCCTGGCGGCGCATGGCGGGCGCGTCGAGGCGCTCGAGGTCGATGTCGCCGACGAAGCGGCGGTGATCGAGGCCATGGCCGACAGCATTGCCCGGCTCGGGCGGATCGACTGCTGCATCGCCAACGCCGGGGTCGGCGGCGGCGCACCGCTGACCGAACAGACCACCGCAGGCTGGCGCAAGGTCACAACGGTCAATCTCGATGCCGTATTCTGGACCTTCCGCGAGGCGGCGAAGCATATGGTCAACCGGGCGGAGGCGGGCGACAGCGGCGGTTCGCTGCTCGTCACGTCCTCGGTCTCGGCGATCCACGGCGCGCCCGCCAACCAGGCCTATGCCGCGACCAAGGCGGGGGTACTGGCGATGGTGCGCGCGACGGCGGTCGAACTGGCGCGCCACGGAATTCGCGCGAATGCCGTCCTTCCTGGCTGGATCGCCACCGAAATGACCGAACGGCTGCAGAGCTGGGATGCCTTCAATGCCAAGGCGATCGGCCGGGTGCCGATGCGGCGCTGGGGCGAAGGCGATGACTTCGCCGGCATCGCGGTCTATTTCGCCAGCGACGCCAGTCGTTTCCACACCGGCGATTCGGTCGTCATCGACGGCGGCTATTCGATCTACTGACAGCGCGCACGCTGCAACCGTGCACGCTTTGTACTCGGCCATGAAGCGGGTTCCCTGCGACCGGGCGCGCGCTGGCAAGCCGCTATACCGCCCAATCGATCGTGCCCCTTCCCTGCGTCTCGAGGAAGGCATTCGCGCGGCTGAAGGGCCGGCTCCCGAAGAACCCGCGATGCGCCGACAGCGGGCTGGGATGCGGGCTCCTGATCACGCAGTGACGTTCTTCGCTCAGCTCCGCGATGCGTTTCGCCTTGGCCTGGGCGTGACTGCCCCAGAGCAGGAACACGCAAGGTTCGGCGCGCGCCGCAACCGCCGCCACGCAGGCATCGGTGACCGCATCCCAGCCGCGCCCGGCGTGGCTGCCCGCCGCTCCGCCCTCGACCGTCAGCGTCGCGTTGAGCAGCAGAACCCCCTGGTGCGCCCAGGACGACAGATCGCCATGCGCCGGGCGGGCGATCCCGAGGTCGGCCTCGAGTTCCTTGTAGATGTTGACCAGGCTCGGCGGCACGCGCAGCCCGCGCGGCACTCCGAAGGCCAGACCCATCGCCTGGTCGGGGCCGTGGTAGGGATCCTGCCCGAGGATCACCACCCGGACGCGCTCGAGCGGGGTCAGCTCGAGCGCCTTCAAGCGGGCTCCGCGCGGCGGAAAGATCGGCTTGCCGGCAGCCTCTTCGGCGCGCAGGAATCCGCCCAGCCGCCGCGCTTGGGGCGTCGCGAGCACGGGTTCGAGGGCGCTTCGCCAGCTCGCGGGGATCGCTTCGGTCGGCACAAGCGACGAGTAGACCGGCGCGCCGCTCGCCGCCAGTCCGCCCTTTCCAGCCATCCCCGATGCGCCTAAGGCCGGGGCATGGCAGTGCATTTTCACGAAGAAGACCTTCCCCCCGGCGTGCTCGCCGAAGGGCCGATCGCCGTCGATACCGAAACCATGGGGCTGGTCACCATCCGCGACCGGCTGTGCGTGGTCCAGCTGAGCGACGGGCAGGGCGAGGAACATCTCGTCCGCTTCGGTCCCGGCAGCAGCTACGACGCGCCCAACCTCAAGGCGGTGCTCGGCGATCCCGGGCGGCTCAAGCTCTACCATTTCGCCCGCTTCGATCTCGCGGCGATCGAATATTACCTCGGGGTAGTGGCGGCACCGGTGTTCTGCACCAAGATCGCCAGCAAGCTGACGCGCACCTATACCGATCGCCACGGGCTCAAGAACCTGATCGAGGAATTGCTCGGTGGGTCGATCTCCAAGGCTCAGCAGTCGTCAGATTGGGGCGGCCCCGAGCTCAACGAAGCCCAGCGCGAATACGCCGCTTCCGACGTCCGCTTCCTCCACCGCCTGCGCGACGAACTCGCGGTCCGACTCGAGCGCGAAGGGCGCACCGCGATGGCCCAGGCCTGTTTCGACTTCCTCCCGACCCGCGCAAGGCTCGACATCGCCGGGTGGGACGAACACGACATCTTCAGCCACGCATAGGAGCGAGAGCGCAGGCGACCACCATGGCCATCCACCGCAGGATCGAGACCGAGGAAGCGAAGGTGCGGCGCGACCACCGCCGGCACTGGGCCGAGCCGGGCGGTTCGCACGATCGCCTGATCGGCTTCCTCGCCCGCGCACTGCCGATGGGGGTCGGCGTTCTCGCCGCGCTGATGGTGGTCACCCCGCTCAGCCCGCGCGGCGAGGTGAGCTTCCTGCTCGACCGCAACAAGGTCGCGGTGATCGACGAGCGCCTGCGGGTCGACAACGCGCTCTATCGCGGGGCCGACAGCAAGGGCCGGCCGTTCTCGCTCACCGCGCATGAAGCGGTGCAGAAATCCTCTGCCGAAGGCATCGTCCGGCTCGACAATCTGGTCGCGCGGCTGCTGCTCGAGGAAGGCCCGGCGCGGCTCGCCGCCCCCGCCGGCCGCTACGACATCGACCGCGAGGTGGTTTCGGTGGTCGGCCCGCTGCGGATGCAGGCCGCCGACGGATACCGCATGCTGGCACGCGGCGTTTCGGTCGATCTGGGCGCGAAGACGCTGACCGGCGCGGGCGGGGTGACCGGCGCGATTCCCGCCGGAACTTTCAGCGCCGACCGCTTGACCGCCGACCTGTCGGCGCGCACGATCACACTGTCCGGCAACGCGCGGCTGCGCATGATCCCCGGCAAGCTGAGGATGCCTTGATGAAGCTGCCCATCCGAACCATGGCCCGCTGGGGCCTCGCCGGCTTTGCCGCCACCGCTGCGGCGACGGCCGGCATTCAGCTGAGCGCGCAGGCGATCGCGGGGCACAATTCGAACGCCCCGGTGTCCTATGCCGCCGACCGGATCGAGCTGCAGGATCGGCAGAACCGCGTCGTGCTGACCGGCGACGTGCGGATCGAACAGGCCGGGCTCAACCTCAGCGCGGGGCGGACGATCGTCAATTATTCGGACAGCGGCAGCCTCAAGATCCAGCGCATCATGGCCACCGGCGGGGTCACCGTGACGCGCGGCAACGAACGCGCGCGCGGCGCCACCGCGGTCTATGACTTCAACCGCCGGATCATCACCATGGCGGGCAACGTCCAGCTCAACCGCGGGAGCGACACGCTCAATGGCGGGCGGCTGGTGATCGATCTCGTCAGCGGCGTCTCGAGCGTCGACGGTCGCGCCAGCGGATCGTCGCCGGTTGCGGGCCAGAGCAGCGAACCGGGCGGCCGTGTGACCGGGACCTTCTCGGTCCCGCAGAACTGACCCCGCTCAGCGCGGGCGGGCGCCGGCGACGCGGGCGATGTCGGTCAGCCCCTGCGCCAGCAACAGTTCCGCCGCTTGGCTGTTGGTCAGCAACTGGCGGTGCAGTTCGACCAGCCGCAGCGTCAGCCGATCGAGCTTGTTGCCGTGCCGCCACAGCGCCAGCTGGGTGCCGATGTCGCGCTTCTCCTTGAAGAAGATGCCCAGCCGCGCTTCCTCGCCGCGGTCGAGGTCGCCGAAGCTCCGGTTGCCCAGCGCCGCCGCGATCCGCGCCAGCTGCGCCGCGCGCCGTTCGAACGCCAGCAGCACGCCGACCGGGTTGAGCCCGAGCTGCTTCATCCGCGCGAGTTCGGCGGCGACCCTGCCGCCCTGGCCCGCCATCACGGCATTGACGAGCGCGGCAAAGCCGTCTTCCTCGCTGGTCGCGCCGATCGCGTCGAGATCCTCCGCAGCCGCGGGTTTCGGGCTCTGCGCGCTGGCGTCGAGATAGAGCGCGAGCTTCTCGACCTCGCTCTGGGCCAGCCGCACGTCGAGCCCCGCGGCGCGGGCGATCCGTTCGGCGAGATCGCCGCCGAGGCGGACCCCCGCGGCATCCGCCAGCGCCCGCACGCTGCGCGTGACCGAGGGCACGTCGGGCGGATAGAACATCGCCACCAGCGCATCCTTGCGCTTTTCGAGCAGCTTGGCGCTGCGCGACTTGTCGGTCGCCGAAGTGGCGACGACGATCACCGGGCAGGCCGATCCCGCGCCGGCATCGCGGGTCTCGATCAGCGTCTTCAATGCCTCATGCGCTTCGTCGCCATTGGCGCGGACCCAGATGTGGCGGCTGCCGCCGAACAGCGAGGTGGTCCGCGCTTCGTCGCCGAGCTTGGCCGGGTCGGAGCGCAATTCGCTCCCCGCCAGCTCGACGCGTTCGCCCGCCTCGGGCAGCCAGTCGGCCAGTTCGCGCGCGGCCGCGCTCGCCCCCGCCTCGTCCTGGCCGCAGAACAAGAATATCCCGCAGTGCGCCACCGCAGCGCGCGCCTTGGCCGCGAAATCGCGATTGGTGAGCTTCACCCCTGCTTGCGCAGCGCCAGCGCCACGCGCGTCGCGATCCGCTGGGCGAGATCCTGCGAGAGGTTCTCCAGCGCGCTCTGTTCGGCGGCGATCGTGGCGTATTCGCTCGACACCACGTCGATCCCGGCATCGCTGCCGTCGGTCGCATCGAGGACGATCGCGCCGCTCGCCAGATCGACCAGCTGATAGCGGGCGCGCAGGATCCGCCGTTCGCGGCTGATGGTGTCGTCGCGCAGGACCGCGAGCCCTTCGAGCTGGTCGTCGAGCCGCACTTCGAGCCGATAGCGCGGAGCCGCTTCGCCCGCCGCCCCGAGCCGGGTCTGGAGCGCATTGCGGACAAGCCAGCCGGCGCGGCCCTCGATCGCCGGCACTTCGACCGCGGCGAGCCCCTGCGCCACGGCCCCGCTGCCGCCACCGCCATACATCGGCGAAAGACCGCAGGCCGACAGCGCGCCAAGCGCGAGACAGGCGATGAACGCACGCATCAGGTGACGATATTGACCAATCTGTCGGGGACCACAATGACCTTGCGGATCGCAGCGCCGTCGATCGACCGCTGGACCTTGTCGCTGGCCAGCGCGATCGCCTCGAGATCGGCCTTCGTCGCCCCCTTGGGCGCGGTCAGCGTATCGCGCAGCTTGCCCATGTGCTGGACGGCGATGGTCACCTCGTCCTCGACCAGCAGCGCCGGGTCGACCGCCGGCCAGGCCGCATCGGCGACCAGGCCCTCGCCGCCGATCGCGGCCCAGGCTTCCTCGGCGAGATGCGGCATCATCGGGGCAACCAGCTGGACCAGCGTGCGGATGGCGGCCGTGCGGCTGGCCGAACCGGCCGCCTTCTCGACCGCGCCGGCGAGTTCGTAGATGCGGGCGACCGCCTTGTTGAAGCCGAGCGCTTCGATATCCTGCGCCACCGCGGCAATCGTCTGATGGGTCTTGCGATCGAGCGCCTTGTCGGCGCCCCGGGCTTCGGGGTCATGGGCCGAAAACAGCCGCCACAGCCGGTGGACGAAGCGCGAACAGCCCTCGATCCCCGCCTCCGACCACGGCAGATCGCGCTCGGGCGGGCTGTCGGAGAGCATGAACCAGCGCACCGCATCGGCGCCATAGGTGTCGACGATCGTATCGGGATCGACGACGTTCTTCTTCGACTTCGACATCTTGACGACGCGGCCGATTTCGACCTCGCCGCCATCTTCCCTCGACACCGCGCGTTCGGCCTCGCGGCTGATCTCGGCGGGGGCGTAATAGACGGTCCGGCCGCCCACGCTGCGGCTGTAGGTCTCGTGCGTGACCATCCCTTGCGTGAACAGCGAGGCAAAGGGCTCTTTCACCTCGATCATCCCGATATGCGCCAGCGCACGGGTCCAGAAGCGGGCGTAGAGCAGGTGCAGGATCGCATGCTCGATCCCGCCGATATATTGTTCGACCGGCAGCCATTTGGCGACCTCTTCCTTGTCGAACGGCTTGTCGGCGGGCTGGCTGGCGAAGCGCAGGAAATACCACGAACTGTCGACGAAGGTGTCGAGCGTATCGGTCTCGCGCTCGGCGCTGCCGCCGCATTGCGGGCAGTCGACATGCTTCCAGGTCGGATGGCGCAGCAGCGGATTGCCGGGTGTCCCGAAGTCGACATCCTCGGGCAGGGTGATCGGGAGACTATCCTTGGGCGCGGGGACCACGCCGCATTTCTCGCAATGGATGAAGGGGATCGGCGTGCCCCAATAGCGCTGCCGGCTGACGCCCCAGTCGCGCAGCCGCCACACGGTCTTGCCCGCGCCGCGGCCCTGTTCCTCGATCCGGCGGATCACTTCGCGCTTGGCCTCCTCGACTTCCATGCCGTCAAGAAAGTCCGAATTGACCAGCACGCCCCCATGTTCCCCGGCACTCGGTTCGGCCTCGCCCGCGAAAGGCTTGTCCGCCTCGTCCACGCTCGCCGCGACGACTCGCGGGATCGGCAAGCCGTATTTGGTCGCGAATTCGAAGTCGCGCTGGTCGTGGCCGGGCACCGCCATGATCGCGCCGGTGCCATAATCCATCAGCACGAAATTGGCGATGAAGACGGGCAGGTTCTCGCCGGTGAACGGATGCTTCGCGCCGATGCCGGTGTCGAAGCCGAGCTTTTCGGCGGTTTCGAGTTCGGCCGCGGTGGTGCCGCCGCGCTTGCAGCGGGCGATGAATTTCGCCGCATCGCAATTCTGTGCCGCGACGCCCTGCGCCAGCGGGTGATCGGCAGCGACCGCGACGAAGCTCGCCCCGAAGATCGTGTCGGGTCGGGTGGTGTAAACCGGCAGCTTGTCGCCGTTCGACAGATCGAAGCTGAATTCGAGGCCGCGGCTCTTGCCGATCCAGTTTTCCTGCATCAGCCGCACCTTGTCGGGCCAGTTCTCGAGCCGGCCGAGCCCCTCGAGCAATTCCTCGGCGAAATCGGTGATCTTGAGGAACCACTGGCTGAGCTTGCGCTTCTCGACCTCGGCGCCCGAGCGCCAGCCCTTGCCGTCGATCACCTGTTCGTTGGCGAGCACGGTCATGTCGACCGGGTCCCAATTGACCTCGCTTTCCTTGCGATAGACCAGGCCGGCCTCGTAGAGGTCGAGGAACAGCGCCTGTTCGTGGCCGTAATAGTCGGGCTCGCAGGTGGCGAGCTCGCGGCTCCAGTCGAGCGCGAAGCCGAGGCGCTTCAACTGCGCCTTCATGTGCTCGATATTGGCGCGGGTCCAGCCGCCGGGGTGGACGCCCTTTTCCATCGCCGCATTTTCCGCCGGCATGCCGAAAGCGTCCCAGCCCATCGGGTGAAGCACCTCGTGCCCGGTCATCCGCTTGTAGCGCGCCAGCACGTCGCCCATCGTGTAATTGCGCACGTGGCCGATGTGGATGCGCCCGCTGGGGTAGGGGAACATCTCCAGCACGTAGCTCTTGGGCTTGGGCGATTTGCTGTCGGCGCGGAAGGTCTGCGCCTCGTCCCATGCCTGCTGCCAGCGGGCATCGGCCTGGCGGGATGGAACCGGGCGGGATCGAAACGGGTGTCGCTGCTCATGCGCGCGGCCTTACGGATTTTGCGCGAGTTTGGAAGGCGCTTCGCGCGCCGGTCGGGTTCAGCTCATCGCCTGGCGACGCAATTCGCGCGCCTTGGTCAGGATGATGTCTTCCAGTTTCTGCACCGTCGCCGCCTGGACCGGCGCATCGACCCAATTGCCGCCCTGGTTGACCTGGCGGCTGGCGGCGACGCGCAGCGCATCGGCGCGCAGATCCTGGTCGAGGATGGTGACGGTCATCTTCACCCGCTCGCCCGGATTGGCGGGATTGGCGTACCAGTCGGTCACGATCACGCCGCCATTGCTGTCCGCCTGGAGCAGCGGAGCGAAGCTGACCGCCTCGAGCGCCGCGCGCCAGAGATAGGAATTCACGCCGATCGTGGTCACCTGTGCCGCGGCCATATCGGCGCGGGGCCGTTCGCGTCCGCCGCATGCCGCAAGGCTTGCCGTGACGGCGATCGCCAGCGCGATTTTTGCGGGGCGGCGGTAAGGTGCAAGAGCGCTCATGTCGTTCCTTGGATTCCGGCAGGTTTCCCGGCTCTATAGAGCCTGCACGTCTGCGAGCAAGGCATAGAGCGGTGTCGATGGTCTGCGCGGCACAAGGGCGCCCGCCGCGTGAACCCGCCCTGAATCGGCGCCCAATCGGCGTTCAGGCAGCGCCCCAGCAGCGGGTTCGCCGCGCTCCCCGCCGGACCGCGCGATCACCGGCGCAGCGGCCGCGAGGTCGCGTCCGCTTGTGGAAAGCGAGCAACAGTCGGCTCCTTTCGCCGTCCCGGGCTGTGGAAAAGCTGGTCACCTCCGGTCGGGGTGCTAGAGTGGCAATAATACAGACAGCGACTCGTCCGGCCTTGCGGACGGTCAGGAACCATTCAGCGGTATTCTGGCTTGTTTCAGTCGCAGCAACAGGGGATCCAGTAGGTCATGGCTCGGTCGGTCGGCAATCAGGGCAAGTCGCGGTTCATACCTGCGGCGCTGGCGTGCGCCGGCCTGGCTCTGACCGTACCCGCGGCCGGCCTCGCCGTGGTCCAGACCAGCGCGGCCCCCGTCGAACTGCCCGAATCGCTGGGCTATATGCCGTTCACCCCCGCCCGGCTCGATCCGCAGCTCGCCCGGCGCGTTGCGGCGCTGATCGGGGAAGACGGCCTGCGCTTCACCCCGGCGAGCAAGCCGGTGTCGCCGGGCGATCGCACAGTTACCGTCGCGGTGCGCGTCGACGATGCCACTGCGCGGGCGATCTCGGTCCGCAGCGCGATCGATTCGGTCGGCGCCGAACAAGGCCGAGACCGCCTGCTCGCCGTCGCCCCGACGAGCTACAATCTCGGCATCGCTCGCGGCTATCAAAGTTTCGCCCTGCCCGCCAAGCCAGCCGCCGTATCGGTCGGCCTGCGCGACATGGGCATGCCCGATCTCTCGACCTTCCGCCCCGAAAAGGACGATTCGTCCGCCCGGCAAGGCCGCTTCGGTTCGCGCCTGGCGCTGGAGAAGGAAGACAGCGCCGGTCGTTCGCCGCGCACGCTCGAGGGCACCGGCGGGCAGAGCGTCGATCTCAGCACCTCCTATCGCGTGGTCGGCAATCTCAACGTGACCGCGGGCGTCCGGCTGTCGAAGGACAGCAACCGGCTCGCCCCGCTGACCGACGGGGTCGAAGACGACCAGGCGGTCTATGTCGGTACGCGCGTCAGTTTCTGACCGCTCGCGGCCGCGGCCGCATTTTCCAATCCAGACAATCCCCGCTCGGCCAATGGCCGTGATGCGTCTTGCCGGGCGCGTTTTGCCGTGGCGCGTTGCGCCGGCCTCGCCTAGAACGCTTCCGACGTTACGGAAAGCTTGGGAGAATTTCTATGGGACGGGTAGCCATCGTGACCGGGGGCTCGCGCGGGATCGGCCGCGCCATCTGCGAGAGATTGCGCGACGAGCGCGGCTGCACGGTGATCGCCAATTACGCCGGCAACGACGATGCGGCGCGGCGCTTCACCGCCGAAACCGGAATCCCGACGGTACGCTTCGACGTTGGCGATCACCAGGCGGTGCTCGACGGCTGCGCGCGGATCGCGCAGGACCACGGGCCGATCGACATCTGCGTAAACAATGCCGGGATCACCCGCGACGGCACGCTGCTGAAGATGAGCTACGAGGATTGGGAGGCGGTGATGCGCACCAATCTCGGCGGCTGCTTCAACATGGCCAAGGCGGTGTTCCCGGGGATGAAGGACCGCGCCTGGGGGCGGATCATCAACATCGGCTCGATCAATGGCCAGGCGGGCCAGTACGGCCAGGTCAACTACGCCGCCGCCAAGAGCGGCATCCACGGATTCACCAAGGCGCTGGCGCAGGAAGGCGCGCGCTTCGGCATCACCGTCAATGCCATCGCGCCGGGCTATATCGATACCGAGATGGTCGCCGCCGTACCCGAGCCGGTGCTCGAGAAGATCGTCGCCAAGATCCCCGTCGGCCGGCTCGGCAAAGCGAGCGAGATCGCCCGCGGGGTCAGCTTCCTCGCCTCCGATCATGCCGGCTTCGTCACCGGTTCGACGATGAGCATCAACGGCGGCCAGCACATGTACTGACACGGCGTGGCTTTTCGACGTGGGGGCTTTCCGCGGCCCGCGCGCCTGTCTAGGGGCCGGCCATGGATACGCCCCCCTATCATCCGCCGCGCAAATATTCGGTTCGCATCGAGGGCCATCGCACCTCGATCAGCCTCGAGCCGATGTTCTGGGACATGCTCTGCGGCGCGGCCCGGGTGCGCGGCCAGTCGATCAACGCGCTGGTTGCCGAGATCGACGCCGAACGCATCCGCGCGGAGACCCCGCCGGGGCTCGCCGGTGCGATCCGCATCTGGCTGGTGACACGCGAAAGGGGCGACCGGGTCGCCCCGGCCGCCCCTGCGGTGGATCAGCCTGGCTGATCAGTAGTTCGCGGGCGGATCGCTGGCGGGAAAGCTTTCGTCGCTTTCCTCGTCGGTCTTCGACCATTCGCCCGTCGGCTTGTCGCGCATGGCCCCGGGCCCGGCATCGCGGACCGAGGCATTGCCCTGGTTGCCGGCATAGGCCGGCTGCGACTTGTTCTTCTCGTAATATTTGTAGCCGGCATATCCGAGGGCGCCGAGCGCAAGTAGCTTGAGTAGCATGGTGGGGACTCCTTTCTTTGCCATCCAACGTCCGGATCGCGCGAAAGGTCCGCCCGCTCGGGGTCAGTCGTCGCCCACGCGTTCGATATCCGCGCCGACCAGCTGAAGTTTCTCCTCGAGCCGCTCGTAGCCGCGATCGAGGTGGTAGATGCGCCGCACCGTCGTCTCGCCGGCAGCCGCCAGCGCGGCGATGATCAGGCTCATCGAGGCGCGCAGATCGGTCGCCATGACCTCGGCCCCGGTGAGTTCGACCGGACCGCGCACGATCGCGGTGCGGCCGGTGGTCTCGATCTCGGCGCCCATCCGCCGCAGCTCGGGCACGTGCATATAGCGGTTCTCGAAGATCGTCTCGGTCAGCACGCTGGTGCCCTCGGCCTTGCACAGCAGGCTCATCAGCTGCGCCTGCATGTCGGTGGCGAGGCCGGGGAAGGGCGCGGTGGTGAGATTGTGCGCCTTCAGCGGCCCCTCGGCGGCCACGGTCAGACCGCGCTTGTCGCTCTCCACCGAGACGCCGATGTTGCGCAGCGCGTGGATCGTCGAGCCCATGTCCTCCGCCTCGGCGCCTTCGAGCCGGACCTCGCCCCCGGTGATCGCCGCCGCGCAGGCATAGGAGCCCGCCTCGATCCGGTCGGGCATCACCCGATAGGTTGCGCCGTGCAGCCGGTTCACGCCGTGGATGGTGAGTTCCGACTGGCCGATCCCCTCGATCTCGGCGCCCATGGCGGTCAGCAGATTGCACAGGTCGACGATTTCGGGTTCGCGCGCGGCATTGATCAGCCGGCTGGTGCCGTTGCACAGCACCGCCGCCATCAGCGCATTCTCGGTCGCGCCGACCGAGACCACCGGGAAGTCGAAATCGCCGCCGGGCAGGCCGCCGTCCGGCGCCGAAGCCTTCACATAGCCCTGCGCCAGTTCGATCTGCGCGCCGAATGCCTCGAGCGCCTTGAGATGGAGGTCGATCGGCCGGTTGCCGATCGCGCAGCCGCCGGGCAGCGAGACGGTCGCCTCGCCGGTGCGCGCGAGCAGCGGCCCGAGCACGAGGATCGAGGCGCGCATCTTGCGCACCAGATCATAGGGCGCGACCGAGCTGGTGATGCGCATCGCCTCGAGCGTGACGTTGCGCCCGAATTCCTCGGGCCGCTTGCCCGGAATCGTGTGGCTGACGCCGAACTGCGTCATCAGATGCTGGAAGCCGTCGATATCGGCGAGCCGCGGCAGATTGCGCAGCGTCACCGCCTCTTCGGTCAGCAGCGCGCAGGGTATCAGCGTGAGCGCGGCGTTCTTCGCGCCCGAGATCGGAATGGTGCCGGATAGGCGATTGCCGCCGCGAATGATCAATTTGTCCATGGGGCAAACGCTTTAGCCGCCCCTGCGGCGGTGACAAGCGTCGCGCTCTGGTCGCACTCTGGTCGCGTCCCGCGCGCGGGCACCGCCCCGATCCATGTTCGTTGACCCCCCGAACCACCGCACCTACCGGAAGAACCATGACACACCGACCGATCAGGAAAGCCGTCTTCCCCGTCGCCGGGCTCGGCACGCGTTTCCTTCCCGCGACCAAGGCGATCCCCAAGGAGCTCCTGCCGATCGTCGATCGCCCGCTGATCCAATATGCGGTCGACGAGGCGCGCGAGGCGGGGATCGACCAGATCATCTTCGTCACCGGCCGCGGCAAGACCGCCATCGTCGAGCATTTCGACGTCGCCTACGAGCTCGAGCACACGATGCGCGAACGCGGCAAGGATCTGAGCGCGCTGGCATCGACCCGCGCGACCCCGGGCGACGTGATCACCGTCCGCCAGCAGGTTCCGCTCGGGCTCGGCCATGCGATCTGGTGCGCCCGCGCGATCGTCGGCGAGGAACCCTTCGCCATCCTCCTGCCCGACGAACTGATGGTCGGGGAGACCGGCGCCGGTGCGGGCGGCGGCTGCATGAAGCAGATGGTCGAAGCCTATGAGAAGGTCGGCGGCAACCTCATCTCGGTGCTCGAAGTGCCGCGCGAGGAAGTGTCGAGCTATGGCGTGATCGCGCCCGGAGAACGGGTCTCCGACACGCTCACCCAGGTCACCGGCCTGGTCGAGAAGCCGCCGGTGGCCGAGGCGCCGTCGAACAAGATCGTCTCGGGCCGCTATATCCTCCAGCCCGAGGTCATGCGCGTGCTCGAGGATCAGGAAAAGGGCGCCGGCGGCGAGATCCAGCTGACCGACGCGATGGCCAGGATGATCGGCACCCAGCCGTTCCACGCCGTCACCTTCGCCGGCCGCCGCTTCGATTGCGGCAGCAAGACCGGTTTCGTCGAGGCGACGCTGGCGCTGGCGCTCGAACGCGAGGACATGGGCGCCGAAGTCCGCGCGATCATGGAGCGGCTGCTGCGGGGTTAGGGGGCGCCGTAGCGCCCCAGCCCCCGGTCGGCAGGACGGCGGCGGTCAGGCCCCGGCCCTGTCGTTCTCGACCTTCTTGTCCCTGGTGCTCTCCGCCTTGGCACCGCCTGCCGCCGGCTTGCCGGTCTCGGTCTCCTTCGCCGTGGCGCGGGGCCGGGCTCCGCCCCCGGAAGTCTCGCCCCCGGAGGTCTCGTCGGCGTCGCCGGCATCGGTCAGGGCCTCGGCGAAGCGTGGCGCGGCTTCGGCCGCGACCGGCCCCCTGACGAGGCTGTCGAGCGACGAGCCGTCGAGCCCGAGTTCCTTCATCAGCCCGTCGAGCACCGGCGCCTGCGCGCGATAGGCGAGCGCCGCGCTGACCGCATCGGTGGCGAGATTGCCGCTGCCGCCGGCGCCGACCGCGCCGGGCGACGCGATCTTGCCGCCATTGGTCAGTCCGTCGACCTGGACGATCTTGATCGAATCGATCGCCTCCATCGGCTTGGCGCTCTCGCGGATGACCTCGGGCAGGACCTTGAGCAGCGCCATCTTGGTCTGCAGCTGATCTGGTCGTTCGAGAGGATATTGGCGGCCTCGTTGATCGCCCGCTGGCCCGCGGCTTCGACCTCGAACCGCACCCGCGCCGCATCGGCACGCAGCTTTTCCGCCTCGGCCTCGCCTTCGGCCTCGCGGCGCGTGGCTTCGGCGCGGTTCGAAGCGGCATCCTTCTCGGCCTCGGCATCGACGCGGATCTTGATCGCATCGCGTTCGGCCTGCTTCGAGGCCTCGATCAGCTCGATCCGCTTCTGGCGCTCGGCAATCTCGGTTTCGCGGCTGGTCGAGACCTGTTCTTCCGCTGCCACCGCCTTGGCCCGCGCCTCGTCGGCATCGGCCTTGGCCTGGCTTTCCTCGCGGCTCTTGTTCTGGACCGCGATCTGCTGTTCCTGCCGGGCGATCTCGAGCGCGCGCTGCTGGTCGATCCGCGCTTCCTCGACCAGCCGGTCGGCTTCGATCTGCTGCGCGTCGACCTGCTTCTTGGCCTCGATCCGCGCGGCATCGGCCTCGCGGCTGCGTTCGGCCTGTTCGCGCGAGATTTCGGAGGCCTGCTTGGCGCGCCGCATCTCGACCTCGCGTTCCTGCTCGAGCCGGGCATATTCCTTGTCGCGGCCGATCTCGAAGCTGCGCGTGGTCGGCTTCGAGATTCTTCGTTTCCATCTGCACGCGCGTGTCCTGCTCGATGTCGTTGCGCAGCTTCTTGCGCGCCTCGATCTGCTCGGTCAGCTTGGTCAGACCCTCGGCATCGAAGGCGTTGTTGGCGTTGAAGTGCTCGATGCTGGTCTGATCGAGACCGGTAAGCGAAACCGATTCCAGCTCGAGCCCGTTCATCGCCAGATCGTTCGAGGAAACCTGCTGCACCTTCTGGACGAAATCCGCCCGCTGTTCGTGCAGTTCGTTCATGCTCATTCCCGCGGCGACCGAGCGCAGCGCGTCGACGAACTTGCCCTCGACCAGATCCTTGAGCATTTCCGGCTGCATCGTTCGCTGGCCGAGCGTCTGCGCGGCCATCGCGATCGCGCCGGCATCGGGACGGACGCGGACGTAGAATTCGGCCTTCACGTCGATCCGCAAACGGTCGAGCGTGATCAAGGCCTCGCCATCGCGGCGGACGACGGGAAGGACGAGCGTGTTCATGTTGACCGGCATCGTCTCGTGGAACACCGGCAGCACCAGCGCGCCGCCGTTCATCACGACCTTCTCGCCGCCCACCCCGGTCCGCACGAAGGCGACTTCCTTCGAAGCGCGCCGGTAGAGCTTGGCCAGGAACAGGCCGATGACGAGGAAGCCGACGACGACGGCCCCTACGATGATCGCCAGATCGGTGAGATTTTCCATGTCGACTCCTTGTCAGGTCGTGGTGGGCGACAAGCGGCGCTCGGCGAGCGCGGTCGCGAAGAATTGGTTGCCTTCCCGGCGCACCAGCAGGATGGCGTCGCCGGCATGCAGTTCGGCCAAAGGCTCGTGCGGCTCGACCATCACGAAATGATCCTGGCCGTGGATGTCCTTGACCCGCGCGCGGGCCGGCGACCCGGTCCGGGCAACCCCGTCGGTGACCATCGCACGACGCCCGACCAGCGTCGCCGTGTCGACCGCGCTGGTTTCATCGCGCGGCAGGAAGCGGCCGAGCGGACGGGCGATCAGCCCGGTCGCCGGCAGCGCCCCGCCCGCGGCGAGGACCGCTGCGAGCCAGCGCTCGAGCGGCGCCCCCGTCAGATCGTCGGCGAGATGCTGGATGCCGATGCCGATGCCCGCGAACAGCATGAGAAAGACCACCAGCCAGACCGTCAGCGGAACCCGGCCAAGCCCGAGCAGCGTCAGCAGGCCGCCCACCGGCCCGGCGGCGACTGCGGCATCGCCGTCCGCCTCGGTGTCGAGATCGAGATCGAAATCGAGGAAACCGAACAATTGGATGACCAGCAGCGCCAGCATCAGCACGAGGGCCGCAGCGAAGGGCAGATTATAGGCCTCGAACAAGGTCACCGTCCCCCTCCTTTCCTCGATTCCCCGGCGTGGGGCGCTTGCCCGGCCGCCGGATGTGCTTTCCGGCGGCGGGTCGGGCGCGGGCCACCAATCGGGTTCGACGATAACCGGCGCCGCGCCCGGCCGGTAGGAGTATGCGACGAGCCGAGTGCGAATCGCCACCCGTGTCGCCGCCACCGGCGGGGGCTGCACGACGCATTTTCCTACACGCCGCGTGCGTGCTAGCGGTGCAGATTGCCTGGCCCTTCGCCTGTCCGGGCAGCGCGAAGGCGGGTTCGGCGGGGGGCGGGCCAGCGCACGTTGCGGGGGCGTGCATGGGGCCGGCGGGTTCCCGTGCAGGGGCCGCCGTAGCGGGTTCTCGTGCGGGGGGGCGCGCAGCGATCGCGCCCGATTTCTTGCGGAAGGCCATTTGGCGCGCGGTGGCGCTGGTGTAAACTTCGTGTAACCTTCGGCCGCTCGCGCGGGGCGGGTCAGGCCTCGGTGAAGCGCAGCGGGAGCGTCTTGAGCCCGCCGACGAAGGTCGATTTCGCGCGCGCCGGCTGCGCCCGCCAGTTCGATCGTCTCGATCCGGTCGAGCAGCGCCTCGAACAGGATCCGCATCTCCAGCCGCGCGAGATGCAGGCCGAGGCACTGGTGCGCCCCCGCGCCGAAGGCGAGATGGCGGTTGGGGCTGCGGCCGGCGTCGAACCGGCGCGGATGGTCAAATTGCGCCGGGTCGTGGTTGGCGGCGACATAATTGATCATCAGCCAGTCGCCCCTTGGCGATGCGCTGGCCGCCGACCTCGGTATCCTCGGCCGCGGTGCGCATGAAATGCTGCACCGGCGTGGTCCAGCGGATCGCTTCCTCGACGATGCCGGGAAGCAGCGACCGGTCGGCCCTGACCTGCGCCCATTGCTCGGGATCGCTGCGCCAGCGCGAGCATCGCGCCCGCGGTGCTGGCGCTGGTGGTGTCGTGCCCGGCGGCGGCGACGATGATGTAATAGCCCATCATGTCGCGATCGTTGAGCGGTTCGCCGTCGACCGTGGCATTGGCGATGGTGCTGGCGACATCGGCGGTGGGGCGGGCGCGGCGTTCGGCGGTGAGCTTGGCGAAATAGCTCTCGAAATCCTTGACCGCGCCGGCGACGAGCTGGGTGATCGCTTCGGGCGACAGGTCCTTGATCCCCGACTGGTTGAGATCCTCGTCCTGGCCGCCGAACATCTGCTGGGTGAGCATCAGCATGCGCGGCTCGTCTTCCTCGGGCACGCCGAGGATCTGCATCACCACATGCAGGGGATAGGGGGCCGAGACGGCCCTGACGAAATCGACTTCCGGCGCCGTCGGCCAGCATCCGGTCGACCGTCGGCCCCGGCGATGCGCGCGGATCTCCTGCTCCAGGTGACGCAGGTTCTTGGGCATGAACCATTCCTGCGTCAGCTTGCGATATTTCATGTGGATCGGCGCATCGAAGGTGACGAGGCTGGCGACCAGATGCTCGCTCCCGCCGGTCATCGCGCTTGGCGAATTCGATGCCCTCGGTAAGGCTGAAGACGACCGGTGCGCGGGTTGTTGAGGAAGGTCGCGTTGTCCTTCGAGATGCGCATCACGTCGTCGTAGCGGGTAACCAGCCAGAACGGCGGATGGACGTGGTCGTCCTGCGATTCGACCCAGGCGACCGGCATGTCGCTCGCGCAGCCGGTCGAAGGTGTCGAGCAGCCGGTCCCACTCCGGCATAGCTTGCCGGATCGATCACCTGCCGGGCGATCGCGCGGGTCGAGCGTGGGCCTCTCCTGCGTCGCCATCATGCCTGCTCCGTCGCGATGGCGGCCTTCGCGGCATATTCGTCGCGCAGTTCGCGCTTGTAGAGCTTGCCATTGGCCTCGCGCGGCAGATCGGGGCGGAAGTCGAACCGCTTGGGCATCTTGATCCGGGCCAGGCTGGGGGCGAGGAAGTCGCGCAGTTCCGCTTCCGAGCGCGCGCCCGTCGTCCTTGGCCACCTCGGCCATGTCGCGCGGCTGCACGACCGCGACGACCTGCTCGCCGAGATCGGGACAGGGCGCGCCGATCACCGCGGCGTCCATCACCTTGGGATGGGTCACCAGCAGGTTCTCGATCTCCTGCGGATAGATGTTGACCCCGCCCGAGATGATCATGTGGCTCTTGCGGTCGGTGAGGTAGAGATAGCCGTCCTCGTCGAGATGGCCGATATCGCCGAGCGTCATCCAGCCGCGCGGGTGCATCGCCTCGGCGGTCTTTGCGGGATCGTTGTGATAGGTCGGAATCTGGTCGTTCTCGAAGTAGATCAGCCCGTCCTGGCCGGCGGGCAGTTCCTCGCCCTCGGGGCCGCAGACGTGCAGCTTGCCGTGGATCGCGCTTGCCGACGCTGCCGGGATGGGTCGAGCCAGTCCTCGGGCCTTGATCAGCGTCATGCCGATGCCTTCGGAGCCGGCGTAATATTCGTTGATGATCGGCCCCCACCATTCGATCATCTCGCGCTTGATCGGCACCGGGCAGGGCGCGGCGGCATGGAGGGCGCGCTGGTGGCTGGAAAGGTCGTAGCGGGTGCGCAGCGTCAGGATCGAGCTTGAGCATGCGGACGAAATGGGTCGGCACCCACTGGCTGTCGGTGACGCGGTATTTCTCGATCGCCGCCAGCGCTTCTTCGGGATCGAACTTCTCCATCACCACGACCGTGCCGCCGAGCCGCTGAGCCGTGGTGCACCAGCCGAGCGGCGCGGCGTGATAGAGCGGCGCGGGCGAGAGATAGACCATGCTGCCGTCGGCCGGCATCCCGGCGCCCATCACCGCCAGCCCCACCAGCGGGTTGGCGGCGAGCACGTCGCGATCCGCCGGCGGCGCCGGGCTTGACCCCCTTGGGCCGCCCGGTGGTGCCCGAGGAATAGAGCATGTACTGGCCCGGCGCCTGGTCCGGGATCGGCTCCGTCGGCTGCGCGGCGAGCGCGGCTCTCGAAATCCTCCGTCGCCTTCGCCGCCGACGATCAGCAGCGGCGATCTCGCCGCAGTCCTTGCGAATGCCCTCGACGACCGCGTCGAACTTGCGCGTGGTGATCAGCAGCCGCACCCCGGCATCTTCGAGGATATAGCAGATCTCGGGCGCGGTGAGCCGGGTCGAGATCGGCACCAGCATCGTGCCCGCGCGCTGCGACCCCCAGACGAGCTGGAGATAATGCGCGGTGTTTTCCATCAGCACGCGCGAACCGGTCGCCCGCGCTTCAGGCCGCTGCGCGCGCAGCAGATGGGCGAAGCGGTTGGCATAGGCGTCCATCTCGCCGATAAGTGATCGGTCTCGCCGCTGGCCGCCATGATGATCGCGGGATGATCGGGGCGCGTCTGCGCATGGGTGATCGGGTGCATGTCGGTCTCTCTCCTCCGGCGGTCTCTCGATCGGGACTCGTCCAGTTGCGGGAAGAAACCTACCCGAGCCTGAGACACGGGCAAGAAAAAAGGCGGCGGGTTGCCCCGCCGCCCTTTTCACGCCTCTGCCGAAAGGCTCGCGACCTCAGATCGTCTCCGTCGCCCTGACCGCCGGCGTCCGGCATGGCCAGCGCGAAGGCGCGCTGGGCTTCGGATTCGACCATATAGGGAACCGGGTTGACCGCTTCGCCGTCGATCGCGCACTTCGTAGTGGAGGTGCGGGCCGGTCGAACGGCCGGTCGATCCGACATAGCCGATCAGGTCGCCCTTCTTCACATGCTCGCCTGCATGCGCGACGACGCGCGACATGTGCGCATAGCGGGTCTGGAGCTGCGCCCCATGCTCGATCGAGATATAATTGCCGTAGCTGGGAAGGGACCGGCGCGACTGACCGTGCCATCGGCGGTGGCGTAGATCGGCGTCCCGGTGGGCGCGGCCAGATCGACGCCCTTGTGGCTGCGACGGCCGCCGAGCACCGGATGCGTGCGCATGCCGTAATCGCTGGTCAGGCGCGTGTCCTCGAGCGGCATGCGCGAGGGCACCGAAACGCTGGTATGGACGGTCGCGCGACCGATCGCAGCTGTTCCCACTTGGCGAACAGCTGCTGGAATTGCGCGTCGTCGCCTGCCTGCGCCGGAGCGGCGACCTTGCTGACATCGATGACGCCGACAGCGGCGGCGGTGTTGGTTTCCCCGGCCTGTGCCGGAGTGGCTGCGATGCAGGAACCTGCTGCTGCCATTGCGAGAGCAAGCGTTGCGCGCTTGTGAATCATGCTAACCCGTCCATCCGGCGCTTTTGCGCCTGTTCGATCCCTGGACGATGCCGGCGTCCCGTGCCGCCACCGCCTTTTTTCGTCACTGCCGGAACCCCCCGGCGTCTCGTGAGTTCTGGGTTATGCGGTGAAAAGGTTAATCAGGCAACACCCGCGTAGTAGTCGCGCGGTAAACCGGCTGCGAGACGCGCCGAGTCGTTGAATGGCGGCTTTAGACCGCCCCGAAAAATGCTGTTGAACAAGATTTTGCCATGATTTCTCGCGGGTTTTCGCCGACGGGCTGCGGCACAGTCGGTGAAAATGCTTGGACACCGCAAGCCACGTGGCGGATTTCGTCGTCAAGGATTCGCTGCAGAATTTTCGCCCCGTTCTCGTCGCCCTGCGCCCGTACGCGCGCGAGCGTGGCCGGGGTGACGTCGAGCCCCCGCGCCTCGAGCACCATCGGCACCACCGCGAGCCGCGCGGCGACATCGTCGGCGGTATCGCGGCGCCGCCTCCACAGCCCGTCGTGCACCGGCAACGCGCCGTAACGGCTGCCGAGCGAATCGAGCTTGCGCGCGAGCAGCGCGAAATGCATCGCCTCGTCGGCCGCGACCGCGAGGAAATCGGAGACGAATTCCTCGCCCATCGCTCGCCGAAGCGCCCCGCCATGTCGAGCGCGAGGTCGATGGCGACGAATTCGATATGCGCCAGCGCATGCCACAGGGCGATGCGATCGCGTTGCGAGCCCTCCTCGTCCGCGCTTGGGCATCCGCGCCGGGAGCGAGCAGTTCGAGTCCGGCCGGCCAGGCGGGCCGATCGGGCATGGCGAGTCGAAAGCGAAATCGAGCCGGCCGAGCCGCCAGTCGCGCGCGACCTGGCGGGCGGCGAAGACCTTGGCCCGGGCCTCGCCGGTCAGCAGAGCGCGGCGCGGATCGCCGCGGCGAGCGAGCGGGCTTGCCCGGTCATGCCGTTCGCGCGGCCTCGAGCACCTCTTCGGCATGGCCCTTGACCTGCACCTTGTGCCAGATGCGCAGGATCCGGCCCTCGTCGTCGAGCAGGTAGGTCGAACGGACCATGCCCATGTAGGTCTTCCGTACATCTTCTTCTCGGCCCATACGCCGAGCGGCATCGGACAGCCCGCCTTCGTCTCGGGATCGGTCGCGAGAGGCACGGTCAGGTCGTGCTTGGCGATGAAATTGCGGTGCTTCTGCGGCGAATCCTTGCTCACCCCGAGCACCGCCACGTCCGCCGTCGGCGAAATCGCTTGCGAGCGCGGAGAAATCCTTCGCCTCGGTCGTGCAGCCCGGCGTATTGTCCTTCGGATAGAAGAAGATCACCGCCTTCCTGCCCGCGAAATCCGAGGGCTCGGACGCTGCCGCCGTCGGGGGTTTCCATGGCGATATCGGGCATGGCGTCGCCTGTCGTCGGGCGTGGGTCGTTCATCGCTCTATCTCCAATTTCTCTTCGAACACGGCGCTGCCAGGCCGCGGCGACGTCGCAGCGGGCTTCGCGGAAGCGACGCATCGAGCGCGGCATAATCCTCGACACCCGCTCTGCCGTGCGAGAATCGCCGCAGCGGCATCGTCGGGGCGCGTCGAGGTCGGGCGCCAGCAGCCGGGTACCCACCAGCAGCCGGCTCAGCAAGTCATGCGCTTCGCCGATTTCCGGCCCGATCCGCCCCGCTTCGACCAGCAGGCCGATCGCGCGCCCCAGATCGGGCGTCAGCGCTTCCCCGCGCGCGCAGTTGCAGGAAGTGGACGAGGAATTCGAGATCGACCAGCCCGCCGCGCAGCAGCTTGGCATCGAGCGGGCCCTGCGGCGGTTTGTGCCGCGGCCATCTCGGCGCGCATGCGCAGCACGTCGCCGCGCAGGCGATCCCGATTGCGCGGCTGCCGCAGCACCGCGTCGACCACCTTCCCGACCGCCTCGCGCGCCGCCGGGCGATCCGACGAGGACGCGCGCCCGGGTCGAGCGCCATATGCTCCCAGGTCCAGGCGTCCTCGCGCTGGTACCGCGCGAAGCTTTCGATGCTGACCGCCAGTGGCCCCTGCTTGCCCTGCGGACGCAGCCGCGTATCGACCTCGTAAAGCGCACCCTCCGCGGTCGGAACGCTCAGCGCCGCGGTGACCCGCTGGGCCAGGCGGTTGAAATAGAGCGTCGCGCCGAGCGGCCGCTCACCATCCGATTCGCTCTCGTGCGAGCCGGTGAACAGATAGATGATGTCGAGATCGGAGGCATGCGTCAGCGCCCCGCCGCCGAGCCGGCCGAGGCCCAGGACGACCAGCTCGCTGCCCGCAATGCGGCCGTGCTTCGCCGCGAATTCCGCTTCCGCCGCTTCGACCGCCACGATCAGCGCCGCTTCGGCGATGCGCGACAGGGCGGCGGCGATGTCGAGCGGATCCTGCACCGCTTCGATCAATTGCACGCCCAGCGCGAAGCGGGTCTCGCCGATCACGATCCGGATGCGGTCGAGCCTGCGTTCGTAGTCGTCGCCGCGCTCCACCCGCCGCATCTGCCGGGACAGTTCCTCGACGCTGCCAGGCAGGTCGAGCGCGCTGCGATCGATCAGCGTGTCGAGCAGTTCGGGCCGCCGCGCCAGTTCGTCGGCCAGCGGTGGCGCCAATGTCAGACAGTCGGCAAGCAAGGCGAAGAGCCCCGGCCGCGCTTCGAGCAGGCGAAACAGATTGATCGCGCTGGGCAGCCTGCGAGATCAGGCTTTCCCATCGCACCAGTGCGGCATCCGGATCGGGCGAGGAAGCGATCGATGCGAGCAGTTCGGGGCGGATCGTCTCAAATGCGCCGAGCGCTGCCGAACTGCGCAGCGCCTGGTATTTGCCGTCGGTCCAACCTGCGACGCGATCGACCACTTCGACCGGAGGTTCGCGCCGCTCGCCTTCGGCGGCGAGCACATGCGGAGCGCTCGCCGGGACCGAGATCCGGTCCTCGTCGAGCAGCGCGTCGAACCGCCGCGCGACCGGCTCGACCTGTTCCGCGACGAACGCGACGAGAGCAGCCCCGTCGGCCAGCCCGTCGAGCCGTGCGACCCTATCGAGCGCCTCGCCCGTGGGCAGCGTGTGCGTCTGCTGGTCGCCGACCATCTGCAGTCGGTGCTCGATCGTCCGCAAGGCGTCGTAGCTTTCGCCGAGCCGACGCGCGTCGCCGGGCGGTATCCGCCCCGTCGCGGCCAGCGCATCGAGCGCCGCGCGGGTTCCGCGAACGCGCAGGCTGCGGTCGCGTCCGCCATGGATCAGCTGGTGCGTCTGGGCGAAGAATTCGATCTCGCGGATGCCCCCGCGACCGAGCTTGAGGTTGAACCCCGGCCCGGATTCGCGGGGGCCGGTCTGGCGATCGCGAATGCGCTGGGTCAGACGGCGCATTTCGTCGATCGCCCCGAAATCGAGGCTGCGGCGCCAGACGAACGGCCGGATGTGATCGAGAAAGATCTCGCCGCGGGCGATGTCGCCGGCACAGGCGCGCGCGCGGATGAAAGCCGCCCGCTCCCAAGCCAGTGCGGAAGTCTCGTAATGCGCCGTCGCCGCATCGAGCGAGATCGCCAGCGGGCTGACTTCGGAAGCGGGACGCAGCCGGAGGTCGACCCGGAAGACGTAGCCCTCGCTGGTGACCTCCGACAGCAGGCGGACGATATCGCGGGCGTAGCGCTGCGCGGCTTCGCCGGGCTCGTCGCGGGGGCGGCGTGGCAGAACCCGGGGATCGTAGAGCAGGATCGGATCGATGTCGGAGGAATAATTGAGTTCGCCCGCGCCGTGCTTGCCCAGCGCCAGCCCGATCAGGCCTTGCGGGCTCGCGCTCGGGGACTCTCCGGGCGACTGCCGCGCAGATGGCCGAATGGAGCGCGCGATCGGCGAAGGTGGACAGTTCGCGCATCACCTTGTCGAGCGCGAATTCGCCGGCAAGATCGCCGATCGCCAGCACCAGCGCGAGCCCCAGGCGCTCGCGCCGAAGCGCGCTCGCCACCGTTTCGCCGCCGGCCTGCTTGGCGGCGTAAAGCGCCTCCTCCGCCCGGCCTGCCGCGAGCAGTTCGGCGAGGTCGGGCCGCCGGTCCAGCGCGCGCGCCAGGAAGGGTGCGTGCTCGCGCGCCCGGTCGAGCGCATTGGTCCAGTCGGCATCCATCGATCGCCTCCCTGCCGCCGCATGCTCGCCCTGAGCAAGCTTGCCCTGACCGGCCGAGGCTGCAAGAAGCCCGCGCATCAGCAAGTAAGAGAGGTCCCCGATGAGAAGACTGGCCCTGGCCACCACCGCCGCACTGATCTTGTCCGGCTGCTCGATGGCCGACAGCGATCCGCCCCGATCCGCCGCCGCGTTCGACGTGCCCGATGTGGCCGCGGGCGATGTATCGGTCCAGACGATGAAGGAGGTAGTCAAGACGCTTTCCTCCGACGCCTTCGAAGGCCGCGCCCCCGGCACGCCCGGCGAGGAAAAGACCGTCGCCTATCTGATCGAGCAGTTCGAGAAAGCCGGGCTCGAGCCGGGCAACAACGGCGACTGGGTCCAGAAGGTCCCGCTGGTCGAGATCAAAGGCAAGGACTTCGGTCCGCTCGAGGTCACGGGCAAGGACGGCAAGGCGATGACCTTCTCGTTCGGCGACCAATGGGTCGGCGTGACCTACCGCGAACAGGACGAGACCAAGCTCGACGACAGCGAACTGGTGTTCGTCGGCTACGGCATCAACGCCCCCGAGAAGGGCTGGAACGACTACGCCGGCCTCGACATGAACGGCAAGACCGCGGTCATCCTGGTCAACGATCCCGACTATGAGCAGGAGGGTCTCGAGGGGACCTTCAACGGTCGGGCGATGACCTATTACGGCCGCTGGACCTACAAGTACGAGGAAGCCGCACGCCAGGGCGCGGCGGGCGCGATCATCATCCACGACACCTTCCCCGCCGCCTATGGCTGGAATGTCGTCGAATTCGAGCTGGTCCGGCCCGCAGGTCTACCCGCAACGCAAGGATGGCGGCGCCGATCAGACCATGGTCAACGGCTGGGTTCAGAAGCCGGTCGCCGAGAAGATCCTCGGCGCCGCGGGCAAGGATCTCGCCGCGCTTTCGGCCGCGGCCAAGAAGAAGGGCTTCAAGGCAGTCCCGCTCGGCCTGACCGTCTCGACGCAATTCGACAATTCGATCCGCCGGTTCGAGTTCGCAGAACGTCATGGGCATGCTGCCCGGGTACCGCACGACCCGACGAATACGTGCTCTATTCGGCGCACTGGGATCACCTGGGCCGCTGCAAGCCCGACGCCACCGGCGACGACATCTGCAATGGCGCGATCGACAACGCCACCGGCACCGCCGCGCTGGTCGCGCTGGCCGAGGCGCAGGCGAAGGCCGGAGCGGCCGACCGCAGCCTGGTCTTCCTGGCGGTGACGGCGAAGAATCGGGCCTGCTCGGTTCCGATTATTACGCCGCCAACCCGGTCTTTCCGCTGGCGCAGACGGTCGGCGGGCTCAATATGGACGCGCTCTCGCTCGCCGGTCCGGCGAAGGACGTGACCGTCGTCGGCGGCGGCAAGAGCGAACTCGATCGCTTCCTCGACAAGGCGCTCGAAGCAGAGGGCCGCACCGCGACTGCCGAATCGACACCCGAGAAGGGCTATTACTATCGCTCCGACCATTTCAGCTTCGCCAAGCGCGGCGTGCCGATGCTCTATGTCGATGGCGGCGAGGATCTGGTTGCGGGCGGCACCGCGGCGGGCGAGGCCTATGCCAAGGACTACACCGAGAACCGCTATCACCAGCCGAGCGACGAATATGACGAGAGCTGGGACTGGTCGGGTGCGCTCAAGGACCTCGCGCTCTACTATCGGATCGGCCGCATGATGGCCATGACGAGCGGTTGGCCCAACTGGGTCGAGGGCGACGAGTTCAGGGCCATCCGTGACGAAAGCTGCGCCGCTGCCGAAATCGGCTGCTGACGCAAGCAGAGGGGATACCGGTCCATGGCCATAGTGATGCCGCCCGAATGGGCGCCGCAGGACTGGCTGTGGATCGGTTTCCCGCACGATGCCGAAGAATGGCCCGAGGTTCTCGCCCGCGCGCAGGAGCAGATCGCCGCCTTCGCCAATGCGGTCGCCGAAAGCGGGCAGGAAGTGCGCCTGCTGGTGCGCGACGACGCCAATGAAGCGCGGGCGCGGCAGCTCGTCACCGGCAGCGTCGTGTTCGAACGGAGGCGCTACGGCGATGTCTGGCTGCGCGACACCGGGCCGCTGGTGCTCGCACGCGGCGACACGCGTCGCCCGGCGCTTCGGCTTCAACGGCTGGGGTGGCAAATTCCTCATGGACGGCGACCAGACCGTCGGCGCCGAGCTGGCCGAAGACGCCGGGCTCGAGCTCGCGGTGGGCGACTGGATCCTCGAAGGCGGGGCGATCGACGGCGACGGCACCGGCCTCGTCGCGACCACCGAGCAATGCCTGCTCAACCGCAACCGCAACCCGCAGCTGTCGCGCGCCGATATCGAAGACCGTCTGCAGCGCGACCTCGGTTTCACTCGGGTGCTGTGGCTGGGCGACGGGCTGATCAACGACCATACCGACGGCCATGTCGACAATCTCGCGCGCTTCGTCGCGGCGAACACGCTGTGCCTGCCGCGCGCGACGGGGACAGACGATCCCAATGCAGCGATCTATGCCGACGCCAAGCGTCGCGCGGAAAGAGCGGGCGTTGCGGTGACTGAAATCCCCTCGCCCGGCCGGGTCACCAGCGGCGATCGGATCGAGCCGGCGAGCTATGCCAATTTCGCCGTCACCAGCCGGCTCGTCGTGGTGCCGACATTCGGCAGTCCGCACGATGAAGACGGCGTCGCCGCGATTGCCGCGCTGTTCCCCGACCGCGCGACGGTCGGTCTGCCGGCGGAGGCGGTGCTCGCGGGCGGCGGCGGGTTCCACTGCGCCAGCCAGCAGATGCCGTGTGCCGGCTGGGGAGCTTAACCCTTCGTTAGGCATTTGCGCCGAAGATGCGCGCATGGCCAAGGCTATCGCTCTCGCTCGCACGCATGGCGTCCCCTCCAAGGTGGTCGAGATCGCGCGAATCGTGATCGTCGGCGGCTGCGGTCTGGCGCTGGCGCTCGCCGGGCCGGTCCTGCCTCTCTGAAGCTAGAGTAGCCGCACCAGCGCCGCGATCGCGGCACTCCCGAGAATTGCACCGACCCCATAGCGCCACAAAGCATCGCCGATATGGCCCGAGGCCCGGTTGCCGAGCCAGTTCCCCGCCAGTACCGCGGGGAAGAGCAGCACCGCGAGAATCGGCAAGCGCCAGTGCAGCACGCCCATCGCGGACCCCGAGACCAGCCCTGCCGACGACGCGATCGTGAAGATCAGCATCATCGAAGCCTTGGCGGTTTCGCGCGGAATGGCGCGACCCACGTAATAGGGCACGACCGGCGGTCCCGGCATTCCGGCATAGCCGGTCATCACGCCGCTGAGCAGACCGACACCCGCTGTCGTCCATCGCCCCGGCGAACGGTCCGCGCGGCGCGGCATGAGGATGGCGGCAAAGGCCGACAACGCGATGATCGCGATGACGAAGCGGGCCAGGGCGACCGCTGTGCCCTCGAGCGCGAGAAGCCCGAACGGAGTGGTCGCCACGACCAGCGCCGCGATCGTCCATGCGCTGCTTTCGGCACCGCGGACGAGCCGGGGAAGTTCGGACAGACCGATGAACAGCGACAGGAAATTGGCCAGCAGGACCGATTCCAGCGGCGGCAGGACCGAGGCAAGGATCGGCACGAGCAGGATCGCCATCCCGAAGCCGGTCAGTCCGCGCACGAAGGACGAGACGAGCGCGGCGAGCAGCGCGGCGGCCCATTGCCACGACTCGTAGCCGGCGAGCAGTTCCATCGATCCGGCGTTCGATTCAGCGCAGGTCGGGCGGGGTCGCCGCGACCTTCAGCATCGCGATCGCCTCGTCGAGCGTCATGATCTTCTGGTGCTGTTCGCCCAGCGTGCGGACGGCGACGGTGCCTTCCTCGGCCTCGCGCTTGCCGACCACCAGCAGATGGGGGACCTTCTGCAGCGAATGTTCGCGCACCTTGTAGTTGATCTTCTCGTTGCGCAGGTCGCTCTCGACTCGAATGCCGGCCGCCTCGAGCTTGGCCACGGCTTCGCGGGCGTAGCCATCGGCGTCGGAAACGATCGTCGCCACCACCGCCTGGACCGGCGCGAGCCACACCGGCAGCCGCCCGGCGAAATGCTCGATCAGAATGCCGATGAAGCGCTCGTAGCTGCCGAAGATCGCGCGATGCAGCATGACCGGGCGGTGCTTCTCGCCGTCTTCGCCGACGTAGGTCGCGTCGAGCCGCTCGGGCAGCACGCGGTCGCCCTGGATCGTGCCGACCTGCCAGGTGCGCCCGATCGCGTCGGTCAGGTGCCATTCGAGCTTGGGGGCGTAGAAGGCGCCTTCGCCGGGAAGTTCCTCCCAGCCGTAATCGTCGTTGGCCATACCCGCTTCGGCCACCGCATCGCGCAATTCCTGCTCGGCCTTGTCCCAGTCGGCTTCGGAGCCGAAGCGCTGTTCGGGGCGCAGGGCGAGCTTGACGTGATAGGTGAAGCCGAAATCGCGATAGACCGCGTCGGCCAGCTTGCAGAAGGCGCGAACTTCTTCGACCACCTGCGCCTCGGTACAGAAGATATGCGCATCGTCCTGGGTGAACTGGCGCACGCGCATCAGGCCATGGAGCGCGCCATGCGGTTCGTTGCGGTGGCAGCAGCCCATCTCGCCCAGCCGGATCGGCAGATCGCGGTAGCTGGTGATACCCTGCTTGAAGACGAGCACATGCGCCGGACAGTTCATCGGCTTCAGCGCCATCCATTCGGCGGCGTCGGACACCAGCGGCCCGTCTGCCTCGGTGTTCGGCACCTCGTCGGGGATGACGAACATGTTCTCGCGATATTTGCCCCAATGGCCCGATTGCTCCCACTGGCGCGCGTCCATCAGCTGCGGGGTCTTGATCTCGCGATAGCCCGCGCCGTCCATCTTGCGCCGCATATAGGCTTCGAGTTCGCGCCAGATCCTGTAGCCCTTGGGATGCCAGAAGACCGATCCGTGCGCTTCTTCCTGGAGGTGGAACAGATCCATCTCGCGGCCGAGCTTGCGGTGGTCGCGCTTGGCGGCTTCCTCGAGCCGCTGGAGGTGCGCGTCGAGCTGTTTCTTGTTGAGCCAGCCGGTGCCGTAGATGCGCGTGAGCTGCGCGTTCTTCTGGTCTCCGCGCCAATAGGCACCGGCCACGCGCATCAATTTGAACGCCTGCGGATCGAGCTTGCCGGTGCTCGCCAGATGCGGCCCGCGGCACATGTCGAGCCAGGAGCCTTCTTCACCGGGGGCTCCCGACCAGTAAACCGTCAGCTCCTCGTCCTCGGGCAGTTCCCGGGCCCATTCGGCCTTGAAGGTTTCGCCCTCGGCCTGCCATTTCTCGATCAGCTGCTCGCGGCTCCAGACTTCGCGGCAAAGCGGTTTGTCGGCGCGGATGATCTCGCGCATCTTTTCCTCGATCGCCGGGAGATCGTCCATGCTGAACGGGTCGCGGCTATCGGGCGCCTTGACGTCGTAATAGAACCCGTCCTCGGTCGCCGGGCCGAAGGTGATCTGCGTGCCCGGCCACAGCGCCTGGACCGCTTCGGCGAGAACATGCGCGAAATCGTGGCGCGCCAGCTCGAGCGCTTCTTCCTCGTCGCGATTGGTCACCAGGGCGAGTTCGGCGTCCCCCTCGAACGGACGACCGATATCGCGCAATTCGCCGTCGACGCGCGCGGCGATCGCGGCTTTCGCGAGGCCCGGGCCGATCGCGGCGGCGACGTCGGCCGGCGTCGAGCCCGGTTCCATTTCGCGCACCGACCCATCGGGCAGGGAAATCTTCAGCAGTTCGGTCATCGTCTCTTCCGTTCGTCTGGCGCAGCGCGGGCCGCGGCCCCCATTCGCGGGTGCCATGGCACAGGCGCTCCTGCGCTTGAAGCGGCGTTTGGGAGAAATTCGCGATTCCGGGAGCAAACGCCGGCCACCCGAAACCGGGCGGCGGCGGTGCGGTTCAAGCCGCGACCATCCGCCCCCGGAAAACCGGGGTGGCGGTAGTAGTGGCGAGGCACGCACGCGACATCGGGCGAAAGATATGCCGCGGCAGTCAATTTCTCAACCGATATCGAGCGTCCTGCTTCCGGCCAGCGTGGTCACGCGCTTCGAGGCGGCGAGGCCGGCGCCCTTGTCGCGCACGCTGGACAGCAGCCGATATTCGCTGGTCGCATGGCCCGGGGTGAGCTCGACCGCCATGTAGCCCCTGCGCGAGGCATCCATCCATCTGAGCTGAGGGTTGTTGGCAACCGTGTCGCGCGCGAAGACGTCGGCAGGTATCTGCGGAAGATAGTTCTCGAATCCCGGCGAAGTGACCGAATGGCCGCCGAACTCGACCCCCACGGGTGCGCCGCGATGGTCGAGATCGAAAGCCCAGGCATTGTGCGAATCGCCCGCCAGGCTGACCAGATTCGCATCGGCCGCCAGCGCCGCCTCGAACACGCGCGCGCGGGCTGCCGGATAGCCGTCCCAGGCGTCCATGCTGAAGGGCACGCCTTCCGCACCCGCCAGTGCCCCGGCAAGTACGCGCTGACGGACATAGTCGGGCGCGTCCCTGGGCAGGGCTGCCGCGAGCGAGGGCGAAGCGAGCAGATTGCCCATCAGCACTTGCTGGACGAGCACCTGCCAGGTCCTGCCATCGCCGCGCGATCGGCGCAAACCCCTCGCCAGCCAATCCTGCTGCGCCGCGCCGAGCAGTTCGCGCGAGGGGTCGGCGTATTTCCCGTCGCGGAAGGCGGCGAGCGCGGCCTGCGCCAATTCGGGCGAACCGTCTCCGCGGCGAAGGATCTCGGACAGGCTGAACTGTTCCGCGCGCGCCGTCAGCCGGGTTTCGAGCCGGAACAGCGTGGCGAGATCGCCGACTTCATACGCGGCCCAGGGCGCGTCCGACACCGGCATCCATTCGCGGTAGGCCTTGATCGCCGCGGCCTTGCGCAGGGACCACGGGCCCTCGCTATCGGGCTGGTGGTTTTCCGCGCCCCCTTCCCACGAATCATTGGCAGTTTCATGGTCGTCCCACACTGCGATCATCGGGAACAGCTGGTGCAACCGGCGCAGGTCGGGGTCGCGCCGGTAGGCAGCATAGCGCGCGCGATAGTCGCCCAGCGCAACCAGCTCGCGTGGCGGCCACACCGCGCGCCCCGGAGCGGTCGCGTCGGTCGATGGATAGGTGCCCGGGGCATATTCGTAGAAATAGTCGCCGAGGTGGAGGACGCAGTCGAAATCCCCGTCCTGCGCGGCATGGGCATAGGCGTTGAACCACCCGAAGCCGATGTTCGAGCAGGAAAACACCGCCATGCGGAAGCGCTGGGTGGCGCCTTCGGGGAGCGTCTTGGTGCGCCCCACGTCGGATCGCGCGCCATCGGGCGCGACGAAGCGGTAATAATAGAAGCGGTCGGGCGCGAGCCCCTCGGCCACGGCCTTGCAGCACCAGTCGGTATCGGGGCCTGCGGTTACGCTGCCTCCCGACACGGGCCGGGCAAAATCAATCGTTTCGCTGAGTTCGTAGTCGAGCCGGACCTGCTTATCGTCGACGAAGCGAGTCCACAGCAGCACGCGGTCCGCCCCGGGCTCGCCGCTCGCCACCCCATGCGTGAAGCCGCGGCCGGGCGCCTGTGCCGCGATTGGCGCCGAAGCGACGCCGAGACCGAGAACGCCACCCTTGAGCACGGTGCGACGATCGAGAGCGGGAAGGGCTGCGGCAGCGGGGGGCTCGGTGGCGATCATGCGGTCTCTCCTTTGCGCGCCCTGCCTGCGCCCGATGACGGGGAAGTGACAAGGCATTTTCTTTCATGGAAAGTTTGCCAATCCTTTTGGAAATGACCCTTGACACCCCAGCGGATAAAGGACAAACTTCCTTTACATATTAGAAAAGGAGCTTGTCATGAACCGCATTCGCTTGGCGATCGGCTTCGCTGCATTCATCATCGCCGTGGCCGTGCTTGCCGCCATCGACGTCGTCCCGCAGGATGTGGCCCGCTTCACCCAGATCGCCCTCCCCGCTCTGGCCGTCGCGACGATTGGGTCGAGCCGATGCTGCCATCCGGCCAGGGCCCGCGGGGCGTGAGCGCGGTGGAGAACAAGCCGCGCCGCGGACCCTATTTCTGGGGCGGGCTGATGGCGGGCGGCTATGGAGCCGTCGCCGGTCTCGCCATGGCCGGCGCGATCGAGGGCGCAGCGGTTGTCCTGCTCATGCTTGCGCCGACGATCCTCATTATTCCGCTGATCCGCTCGGCCAACCGGCGCCTCGATACCGCCAGCTCCTGCTACGGCAAGGGTGAAGCGCAAAGGCGCTACAAGCGCCGGGTGATGCTGTTCACCGCGCTGTACCTGCTTTCGTTCGGGATCCTGACCCTCGCAACCAAGGCCAGCGAGCCCGAAGGTGCGTGGCGCGGATTTCTCGCCGTCCTGCCCGCGCTGGCGGTGATCGGAATCTTCTGGGCGATCGGTCGGTTGATCGTCGAGGAGCAGGACGAATTCATGCGCATGCTGGTCGTACGCCAGTCGCTGATCGCTTCGGGGCTCTCGCTGAGCGCGGCTTCGGTCTGGGGTTTCCTCGAATCGGCCGATGTGGTGGTCCATGTCGATGCCTATTGGTGGCCGGTGTCCTGGTTTCTGGGCCTGGCCGTAGGTGCGGTGATGAACCGCATCGATTACGGCGCCTGGGGGGCGACATGAAGAACAGGCTGAAAGTGCTCCGCGCCGAAGCCGGCTGGAGCCAGCAGGACCTAGCGACCCGGCTCGAGGTCAGCCGCCAGAGCGTCAACGCGATCGAAACCGGCCGCTACGACCCCTCGCTGCCGCTGGCCTTTCGCATCGCCGATGTCTTCGCCATGCGCATCGAAGAGATCTTCCTGCGCGACTGAGCGGCGCGGGACCACGAGCAGTCGCTGCCGCCCCTTGCAATCCCCCTCCGGCACGGCGATTTGCACAGGCACGATGACCGACACGCAATTCCACCTCATGCCCGACGGCCGGCGCATCGCTTTCCGCCACGCCCGCGGGCACGCGCCGACGCTGGTGTTCCTGCCCGGCTACATGTCCGACATGACGGGGAGCAAGGCGACCGCGCTGTTCGAATGGGCGCGTGCGCGCGGGCAGGCCTGCCTTCTGCTCGACTATTCGGGCTGCGGGGCGAGCGAGGGATCGTTCGCTCTGGGTACGCTGTCGCGCTGGTGCGACGAGGTGCTGGCGCTGATCGAAGCGCAGCTCCGGGGGCCGGTGATCCTGGTCGGATCATCGATGGGCGGCTGGCTCATGCTGCTGGTGGGCGAGGCCTTGGGTGACCGGCTGGCCGGGCTGGTCGGGATCGCCCCGGCGCCCGACTTCACCCAATGGGGGCGCTCCCCATCGGATCAGGCCCGGCTGCGCGCCGGCGAGACCCTGTTCGACGAGAACCCCTACGGTCCCGAGCCGACGCCGATGCACCCGTCCTTCTTCGCCGATGGTCAGTCGCATCTTCGGCTGGCCGAGGAAATTGCCATCGATGCCCCGGTCCGCCTGCTCCACGGACAGCGCGACGCCGACGTTCCCTGGGCCATCAGCCTGCGACTGGCCGAAGCGCTGCGTTCGGACGATGTACAGGTGATACTCGCGAAGGACGGCGACCACCGGCTTTCGCGCGAACAGGACATCGCCCTGCTGCTGCGCACGGTCGCCACGCTTTCGAAAGGCACCGCATGATTTCCTCCGCCCTCGCTCTGCTGCTGTTGCAGGTCGGCCCGAACCCCGCCGCCGGTGCCATCCCGGGCGTGCCCGAAGAGCTGCGCGACCGGCCCGTTCGCGAAGATCCTGCGCCTCAGGAACCGCCCGCCGCCGTGCCGCCGGGCAAGCTCGCCGAATGCCTCTCGCTCGCCGCGGATGAGGCCGAAGCGGCGAGCGATTTCGCGCAGCAATGGCGCGAGACAGCGACCAGCCAGCTCGAACTGGCACAGTCGGCCCACTGCCTCGGCCTCGCGCTCGTCCGCCTCGAGGATTTCGCCGAAGCCCAGCGGGCCTTCGAATTGGCCAGCAGCGAGGTTCCCGATGGAGCGCCGGCCTATCAGGCCCGCCTTTCGGCGATGGCCGGCAATGCCGCGCTGGCGCAGGACAAGCCCGCGCTTGCCGAGATCGCCTTTGCCCGCGCGCTCGAATTCGCCACCGTCGCCGCGGACGCCCGGCTCTTGGCGGGTCTCTCGGTCGACCGCGCCCGGGCGCTGGTGGCACTGGGGCGCAACGAGGATGCGGTGGCCGCGCTCGCATCCGCGCGCGACGCCGATCCCGAAAATCCCCGCGCCTGGCTGCTATCGGCGACGCTGTCGCGGCGGCTTGGGCGGCTCGGCGAAGCGCAGCAGCAGATCGAACGGGCTGCGCAACTTGCCCCGCGGGACCCGGCAATCGGCCTCGAAGCGGGGGTGATCGCCGCGCTCGCGGGGCGCGAGGAAGATGCCCGGCGAAGTTTCGAATCGGTCTTGCAGGTGGCGCCGGAGAGCCTCGAGGCACGTCGTGCCCAGACCTATCTCGAGCAATTGAAGCCATGACCGCCTATTCGGTTCTCGATCTCGTGCCAGTGCGCGAAGGGGGCACGGTCGGCGAAGCACTGGCTGCCGCCACCCGACTCGCGGTCGCCGCGGAGGAAGCCGGCTGCAAGCGCTTCTGGGTGGCCGAACACCATGCGATGGAAGGCATCGCCGGCGGAGCGACCTCGGTCGTGCTGGCCCATCTCGGCAACGCCACCTCGACCATCCGCATCGGTTCGGGCGGGATCATGCTGCCCAACCACACGCCGTTCCAGATCGCCGAACAGTTCGGGACGCTCGAGGCGCTGTTTCCGGGCCGGGTCGACCTCGGCCTCGGCCGGGCGCCCGGGGCAGGGCCCGAACTGCAGCGCGCGCTGCGCAAGGATCTCCACCGGGCCGCCGAAATGTTCCCGCAGGATGTGGTCGAACTGCAGGCGCTGATGCGCGGCGAGACGGCCATCCATCCGACGCCGGGCCTCGGCGCGAAGCCCGAATTGTGGATGCTCGGGTCGAGTCTGTTCGGCGCGCGACTCGCCGCGCAGCTCGGCTTGCCCTATGCCTTCGCGAGCCATTTCGCGCCCGATCATCTCGATGCCGCTCTCGCGCTTTACCGGCGCGAATTCAAACCCTCGGAGGCCTTCGCCGCGCCGCATGTCATGGTCGCGATGAACCTGTTCGTCGCCGACACCGCGGAGGAAGCCGAGACCCTCGCAAGTTCGCAATTGCAGGCCTTCGTCGCTTTGCGGACGGGCATCCCGGGCAGGCTTCCGCCGCCTGTCGAGAATTATCGCGCCGGCCTGCCCGCCGCCGCGCAGGCCATGCTCTCGCACATCGGCCAGGCGAGCGCGATCGGCCCGCCCGATGCGGCTGCCGCTGCCGTTCGCGCCTTCGTCGAGCGGACGCAGGCGGACGAAGTGATCTTCGGCGGCAGCACCTTCGATTCGACGGCGCGGATCCGTTCGCTCGAGCTGACCATGGCGGCGCTCCGCGCGTGAGCGTGCCGTAGCGTTCGCGAGCCCGCACCACTTTGGCGAATCTGCGCCGCTGCATCTTGCGGCGCTTCGCCAACAAGCCTAGGCGCGGCGCGCAGGTCGTGGCGTACACGACTGGAATATTTCGCGGCGCGGAAACGATAATGCGCCGCCAGACGAGAGGCCCCCCATGGGTTCGAACACGCCCGCTTCGGCGAAATCTTCCGATCTCCCCCGCAAACTGCTCACCGCCCTCACCGAACGGATGCGCCAGTCGCTGCTTCGCGGCGACACTCCTTTCGAGAAGGAGCGGCTCGACGATGCGGCGCAATTCGTCGGGCGGCTAGCCGCTGCGAGGCGGTTCGGAAAATCCGCGATCTCGATCGAGAGCGTGAGCGACGAGCGGCGGCTGACACGCGTCGCCATCATCAACGACGACATGCCGTTTCTGGTCGATTCGGTCGCTGCGACGATCGCCGACCTCGGCCTCTCGATCGATCGCCTGCTCCACCCGGTCATTCCGGTCGAACGCAACGAGGACGGCGAGCTGGTGGCCATTCCCGAGGGCGATCCCGAAGACGCCTATTGGGAATCGATGATCTACATCGAGGCGGCCCGGGTCGATGCGAAAACGCGCCGCCAGCTGCAGGACCGGCTCAAGCAGACGCTCGGCGACGTCCGCGCCGCAGTGGAGGACTGGCCGAAGCTGCAGGCCGCGATGACCGCGGACGCCGGGCGGATCGCCGATGCCGACGGCGAGGGGGCGGACCTGCTCGAGTGGCTCAATTCGGGCATGCTGACCCAGCTCGGCCATCTCACCCGCTTCCACGACGGACGCCAGGAAGACACGCTCGGCATCTGCCGCAAGAGCACGCGCGAATTGCTTGCCGATGCCTCATTCGAGCGCGCCTTCGCCTGGTTCGAGGCGGATACCGACCGCCGCGTGCCGCTGATCATCAAGGCCAATCACCTCAGCAACGTCCACCGGCGGGTCCCGCTCGACCTGTTAATCGTGCCGATCGAGGAGCGCGGCAAGGTCGTGGCGCTTTCGGTCCATGCGGGCGTGTGGACCAGCGCGGCACTCGCCGCCCCGCCGCGCAGCGTGCCCCGGCTGCGGCACCAGCTCGACGCGCTGCGCGCCCGCCACGGTTTCGACGATACCGGCCATGCCGGCAAGGCCCTGGTCCATGCGCTGACTGCGCTCCCGCACGATCTGCTGATCAGCTTTTCGGAAGAGGACGTCGAGCGCGTCGCGACCACTATGATGAGCCTCGTCGACCGCCCCCGCCCGCGGCTCGCCTTGGTCGAGGCGCCGCTCGCGCGGCACCTTTTCGCTTTCGTCTGGCTCCCGCGCGACATGGTTGCGACGCAGGTCCGTCTCGAGATCCAGGCGCTTCTCGAAGAGGCTGCCGACGGCCGCCTGCTCGACTGGAGCCTTGAGGTCGAGGGGGGCAACCTCGCCACGATCCGCTTCGTCTTCGACATCCGCGACGGCGGCGAAGGACTGTCGGAGGCGCAGCTCGAGGAACAGATGCAGATGCTGCTGCGGGGCTGGAGCGAGGCGGTCGAATCCGAACTCGGCAGCAATGAGGGAAGTTCTCGCGCAGCTGGCCTTGCGATGCGCTTCGCCGAATTCTTTCCGACCAGCTTTCGCGGGCGGTTCGGGCCGCGCGAAGCAGCGCTCGACATAGGCCGCCTCCACGATCTCGGCGCCAGTCTGGAAAACGAAGACATCGTCCGCGGTGCGCGGATGTATTATTGCGAACGCGACGTGCCCGGATGTCTGCGGCTCAAGCTCTATCAGTCCGAAGGCAGCCTGCCGTTGTCCGAAGGCGTCCCCGCGCTGGAGAACTTCGGCTTCTACGTGCGTTCGGAATTGCCCACCGTGCTCGACGAGGGGCGGCTCGGCACCATCCACGACTTCCGTCTCGACCTGCGCCCCGGGGCCGAGCCGAAAGCTCTGATCGAGCGCGCGGCAGCGATCGAGGAGGCGGTCGCCGCTGTGCTCAACGGCGAAGCCGAGAACGACCCCTTCAATCGCCTGGTCGCCGAGGCCGGGCTGTCCGCGCGCGAGGCCGATTGGCTGCGCGCCTTCTATCGCTACCTGCGCCAGGCGGGAATGGGCTTCACCATCTATACGGTGGTCGACGCGCTGGCCGCGGCGCCCGATGTGACGCGCGCGCTCGTCGCACTGTTCACCGCACGCCACGATCCGCATTTCGCCGGGCAGCGCGACGCGGCAATCCAGGAAGCGCGCACCACGATCAAGCGCGGACTGGCCAAGATCAAGGCGATCAACGACGATCGCCTGCTGCGGCTCTACAATTCGCTGATCGATGCGATCCTGCGCACCAATGCCTTCGCCCCGGCGGCGCAGGAGGCGCTGGCGTTCAAGATTGATTCCTCGCTCGTCCCCAATTTGCCCAAGCCGATTCCCTGGCGCGAGATCTTCGTCTATTCGCGCCGGGTCGAAGGCATCCACCTGCGCGCTGGCCCGGTCGCCCGTGGCGGATTGCGCTGGTCAGATCGGCGCGACGACTTCCGCACCGAGATCCTCGGGCTGATGAAGGCGCAGCGGGTCAAGAATGCGGTGATCGTCCCCACGGGCGCCAAGGGCGGCTTCTATCCCAAGCAATTGCCGAGCCCGCTGCTCGATCGCGAAGGATGGGCGCTGGAAGGGCGCGAAAGCTACGAGGCTTTCATCCGCACGCTGCTGTCGGTGACCGACAATATCGTCGGTGACACGGTGGTGCACCCGCAAGACGTCGTAATCACCGATGGCGAAGACCCCTATTTCGTGGTCGCCGCGGACAAGGGCACCGCGACCTTCTCCGACATCGCCAACGCGATCGCGCAAGCACGCGATTTCTGGCTCGACGATGCCTTCGCCAGCGGTGGTTCGAAGGGCTACGACCACAAGGCGATGGGGATCACCGCCAAGGGCGCCTGGGTCTCGGTCCAGCGCCACTTCCTCGAAATGGGCGTCGATGTGCAGACCGAGCCGGTCGAGGTCGTCGGCTGCGGCGACATGTCGGGCGACGTCTTCGGCAATGGCATGCTGCTGTCGCGCGCGATCAAGCTGGTCGCGGCCTTCGACCACCGCCACATCTTCCTCGATCCGGATCCCGATCCCGAAGCCAGCTGGAAGGAACGCCAGCGGCTGTTCGGCTTGCCGCGCTCGAGCTGGGAAGACTACGACAGCAACCTTATCTCGCGCGGCGGCGGCATCCATCCGCGCGACGCCAAGAGCATCAAGCTGTCCAAGGCGATGCAGGCCAAGCTCGGTATCGATCAGCGCGAAATCGAGCCCGAAGCGCTGATCTCGGCGATCCTCACCGCACCCGTCGACCTGATCTGGTTCGGCGGGATCGGCACCTACATCAAGGCTTCGAGCGAGAACAACGTCCAGGTCGGCGATCCCGCCAACGATGCGCTTCGGGTCGATGCCAGGGACGTCCGCGCGCGAGTCATCGGCGAAGGCGCCAATCTCGGCATCACCCAGGCGGGCAGAATCGAATACGCCCAGACCGGCGGCCGGTCGAATACCGACTTCATCGACAATTCGGCGGGCGTCGATTGTTCGGACAACGAGGTCAACATCAAGATCGCGCTGGCAGCGGCGAAGCGCGCGGGACAGCTGTCCGAACCCAAACGCGTGACACTGCTCGAATCGATGACCGACGAAGTCGCCGCCATCGTGCTCGAAGACAACCGCCTGCAGGCGCTGGCGCTGTCGATCGCCGAGGTCGGAGGCGCGCGCGCCATGGCATCGCAGCGGCATCTTGTCGAAACGCTCGAGGCGGGCGGGAATCTCGACCGGCGCACCGAGGGCCTGGCCGACGATCAGACCTTGCAGCGGCGCGCCGCCGACGGCCAGGGCCTGACCCGGCCCGAACTGGCGGTGCTGCTGTCCTCGAGCAAGCTGGTGCTCCAGGATGCGATCGAGAACAGCGCGCTGCCCGACGATGCCCTGCTCGAAGAGACGCTGTTCGCCGCTTTCCCCGAACCGATGCGCAAGAAGTTCGCCGCGCAGATCACCGGCCATCGCCTGCGGCGCGAGATCGTCGCCACCAAGCTCGCCAACCGGATCGTCAATCGGATCGGCACGGTTCACCCCTTCGAGCTGGCCGAGGAGGAAGGCGTCGAACTCTACGAGGTCGCAGCGGCCTTCGTCGCGGCGGAGCGGCTGTTCGACCTGCGCGAGCTGTGGGACAGGATCGATCGCGCCACCATGCCCGAATCCGCCCGTCTGATGCTGTTCGACAGGCTCGCGGCGGCAGTCGGAAATCTCATGTCCGACGTACTTCGCAGTTGTTCCGGCAAGGTCGATCCGAGCGCGCTGGTCGGCGATCTCGGCAAGGGCGTGGCGATGCTCTCGAAGGCCTCTGGCGATCTGCTGTCGCCCGAATCGCGCCAGCAATCGGCGCGGCTGCGTGGCCATCTGGTCGATGCCGGCGCGCCCGAGGAACTCGCTGCGCGCGTCGCCCATCTCTACGACCTCGACGGCGGGGTCGGGATCGCCCGGCTCGCCAGCGAGACCGGGATCAAGCCGATCGATCTCGCCGCCGCCTTCACCGATGTCGGCAAGCGGCTCGGCCTCGACTGGGCGCAGTCGACCGCCGCCCTGATGAGCCCCTCGGACGTGTGGGAGCGGCTGCTGGTCTCGGGGCTCGCGCGCGATTTCCAGCAGATGCGGCTGGCGCTTCTGCGGCGCCTGGCGCGGCGCAAGGATGCCAAGCGGGACATGTCCGCAATCGTCGCCCGGTGGGTCGAGGAACAGGAGGTCGCGGTCCGCAACTTCCGGGCGATGATCGCGCGCGCGCAGGCGCAATCGCCGGTCGCCCCGGCGATGCTGGCCCAGATCGCGAGCATGGCGCGCAACCTCCTGGTACGCTGAGCCAATCCGCGGCAATGCTTGACCCCGCGGCGATTTCGCGTCAGCCAGCCCGGCGATGGAGCATTTCGATGTCGTCATAGTGGGTTCGGGGCACGGCGGCGCGCAGGCAGCAATCGCCCTGCGTCAGAATGGCCATGAGGATCCGATCCTCATGGTCAGCCGCGACCGCAATCCGCCCTATGAAAGACCGCCGCTGTCGAAGGAATATCTCGCCGGCGACAAACCGTTCGAACGCATCCAGCTCCGGCCCGAGCAATTCTGGGCCGACCGCGGCATCGCGCTGTGGCTGGGGCGCAACGTCGACGAGGTCGATCCCCTGGCGCATCGGCTGGCGCTGTCCGACGGGAGCGAGGTCACCTATCGCAAGCTGATCTGGGCCGCGGGCGGCGATGCGCGGCGGCTGTCGTGTCCCGGCAGCGATCTCGCCGGCATCCATTATATCCGCAACCGCCGCGAGGTCGATACGCTGCGCAGCGAACTCGATGCCGGGGCGGCGCGGGTGGTGATCGTCGGGGCCGGCTACATCGGTCTCGAAGCCGCTGCAGTGCTGCGCAAGCGCGGCTGCGCGGTCACTGTGGTCGAGATGCTCGATCGCGTGCTCGCGCGTGTGGCCGGGCCGGAACTGTCGGATTTCTATGCGAATTATCACCGCGCCCAGGGTGTCGACCTGCGCCTGTCGACGGCGGTCGAGACGATCGAGGGCGCGAACGGACGGGTTACCGGCGTGGTCACCGACAGCGGCGAACGGATCGCCTGCGATCTGATCATCGCCGGGATCGGCATCGTCCCCTCGGTCGGCCCGCTGATCGCGGCGGGCGCGGCGGGATCGAACGGGGTCGATGTCGACAGTTTCTGCCGCACCTCGCTCGACGATGTCTATGCCATCGGCGACTGCGCGAGTCATGCCAATCCCTATGCCGGCAACGATGTCATCCGTCTGGAATCGGTACAGAATGCCAACGACATGGCGAGCTGCGCGGCCAAGGCGATCATGGGCGAGAAAGAGGATTACGACGCGGTTCCGTGGTTCTGGTCGAACCAGTATGACCTGCGCCTGCAGACCGTCGGCCTGACGATCGGCTATGATGCCACCGTGCTCCGCGGCGACCCCGCCGAGGGCAGGTTCAGCGTGATTTACCTCCGCGAAAACCGCGTCATCGCGCTCGATTGCGTCAACAATACAAAGGACTACGTCCAGGGCCGCAAGCTGGTGATGGAGCGGGCGGAGATCGCCCCGGCGCTGCTTGCCGATACCGCGGTCGCGCTCAAGGAGATGCGCTGAGCCGCGCCAGCGCCCAGCGCGCGGCATCGGCCACAACCGGGCTCTCGTCGGCGCACAACGGGCGCACAATTGATTCAATCGCGGCCGATCCGCTATTGCCCGCGGCATAAAGGCAATTGCGCACGAACCGGTCGCGCCCGATCCGCTTGATCGGCGATCCGGAAAAGAACTGCCGGAAGCCGGCATCGTCGAATGGGAGGAAGTCCGCCAGATCGGGCGCGGCCAGTTCGCCGCGCGGGGCGAGCTTGAGATGGCGCTGCGCGGTGGCGGCGAACTTGTTCCATGGGCACACCGCCAGGCAATCGTCGCAGCCGTAGATGCGGTTGCCCAGCGCGGCGCGGAATTCCTCGGGGATCGGCCCCTTGTGCTCGATCGTGAGATAGGAAATGCAGCGCCGCGCATCGAGCCGGTAGGGCGCGGGGAAGGCGTCGGTCGGGCAGGCGTCCTGGCAGGCGCGGCAGCTTCCGCACAGGTCGCGCCCGGGCGGATCGGGCGCGAAGGCCAGCGTCGAATAGATCGCCCCGAGAAACAGCCAGCTGCCGTGGCTGCGGCTGACGAGATTGGTGTGCTTGCCCTGCCAGCCGATCCCCGCCGCCTCGCCCAGCGGCTTTTCCATCACCGGCGCGGTATCGACGAAGACCTTGAGCTCGCTCGCAGGAGCGCGCGCGACCAGCCAGCGGGCGAGCGCCTTGAGCGCCTTCTTGACCACGTCGTGATAATCGCGCCCCTGCGCATAGACCGAGATCCGCGCCTTTTCGCCTTGGTCCTCCAGCGCCAGCGGATCGCCGTCGGGCGCATAGCTCATGCCCAGCGCGATCACGCTCCGCGCTGCGGGCCACAGGCCCTGCGGCGCGGCCCGCTGCCGCTTGCGCGCCTCCATCCATTCCATCGAGCCGTGGCGTCCCTCGCCCAGCCATTGCTCGAGCCGCTCCGCGCGCAGCGGATCGTGCCCGGCACCGGCAAAGCCGCAGGCGACGAAGCCGAGCCGCGCGGCTTCCGCCCGCAACCCGTCCTGGAGATCCGCGATCGGCAGATCCGCGCTTGAACGCGCATTAACCATGCTTGCGTGTGCTCCCGTTCACTGCCAGCCGCTAGCGATGCGCCCATGTTTAGCCGCCCCGCCACGATGACGCGACCCGCGCCGGCTCCTGCGACCCCGCTGGCCATCGAGGCGCGCGGGCTGGTCAAGCGCTTCGACGGATCGCTGGCGGTCGACGGGATCGACATAGCCGTGCCCGAGGGCGCGATCTACGGCATTCTGGGGCCCAATGGCGCGGGCAAGACCACCACCTTGCGGATGCTGCTGGGCATCATCGATCCCGATGCGGGGATCCGCCGCGTGTTCGGCCACGACCGCCCGCACGAGATCGCCAAGCTGATCGGCTATCTGCCCGAGGAACGCGGCCTCTATCCCGCCATGACCTGCGACGAGGCGATCGCCTTCATGGGCGCGCTGCGCGGCCTCCCGCTCGGCGAAGGGCGCCGGCGCGGGCGCGACCTGCTCGAGCGCCACGGGCTGGGCCACGCGATCGACCGGCAGATCCGCCAGCTGTCGAAGGGCATGGCGCAAACCGTCCAATTGCTCGGCACGCTGGTCCACCGCCCGCGGCTGGTGGTGCTCGACGAACCGTTCAGCGGGCTCGACGCGATCAACCAGGGCAAGCTCGAACTGATGATCCGCGAACTGGCGCAAGGCGGCACGACGGTGATCTTCTCGACCCATGTCATCCACCATGCCGAGCGGTTGTGCGACGCGGTCGCGATCATCGCCGGGGGCAAGGTGCCCTATGCCGGATCGGTCGACGCCGCACGCGACCGCATCCCGGCGCAGGTGCGGCTCGAGACGCGCCGCGAGGACGGCGCGTGGCGCAGCGCGCTGCCCGCCGATGCACGCCACGACACGAGGTCGGAAACCGGCCATCTCTGGTATTTCCCGCTGCCCGAGGCCGGCATCGAGGCCCTGCTCAAGCGGCTGATCGAAGGCGAGGCGGGAATCCTCTCGCTGTCGATCGAGCGCGCCGGCCTGCACGACGCCTTCGTCGAGATCGCCGGCGAGGCCGCGGCGCGCGCGCTGGCCGAGGACGGCACGGCAGAGGAGGACGCGGCGGAGGAAGGCACGGCCGAGAACGGCGCAACCGGGGGCGCGCGATGAGCGACACCACGAGGCTTTCACTGTTCGAGGCTGCGTGCGTCGTCGCGCGGCGCGATTTCCACGCCATCCTGTTCAGCCGCGCGTTCTTCTTCTTCCTGCTCGGGCCGCTGTTCCCGATCGCGATCGGCGCGCTCGCCGGCGGGATCGGCGGGCAGGTCCAGCGCGAGGCGCTCGCCAACCGAGTGGCGCTGGCGATGAGCGAGACCGACAGCGCCGCGATGATCGCGGCGCATGCCAGGCTGGCCGGACCGATCGGCGCGGCACTGCCCGAATTCGTGCGCGACACCAGCGGAGGCGCGCCCGGCGGCGATTCTCGCGCGTCCGGGCAGGGGCTATGCCGCCGTGGTGACCGGCACCCCCGCCGCCCCGCGGATCACCGGTCCCGCCGAACAGATCGATCGCTATCGCGGCGCGGTCGCGCTGATCGCGGCGACCGCGCTGCAGGCTTCGCCCGGCCATTTCCCCGAGGTCGCCGCCGATCCGGTCGCCAGCAGCGCCGCGGCCGCGCGGACCGACCGCATCCGCACCGCCCAGGCAGGCCAGCTGGTGCTGTTCCTGCTGATGATGCTGCTCGCCGGCATGGTGCTGTCCAATCTGGTCGAGGAGAAGGCCAACAAGGTGATCGAGGTCCTCGCCGCCGCCATCCCGATGGACGCGGTCTTCCTCGGCAAGCTGTTCGCCATGCTCGGGGTCAGCTTCGTCGGGATCGCGGTGTGGGGCGGATGCGGCGGCGCGATCGTGCTGATCGCCGGCGAATCGCTGCCGCAACTGCCCGAACCGGCGCTCGGCTGGCCGCTCTTCCTGGTATTCGGCATGCTCTATTTCGCGCTCGGCTATCTGCTGCTCGGTTCGCTGTTCCTGACGATCGGCGGGATGGCGGCCACGGTGCGCGAGGTGCAGACGCTGTCGATGCCGGTGACGATGATGCAATTGCTGGTGTTCTTCCTCGCCGCCTATGCGATCGCCAGTCCGGGCTCGCCGGCCGAGCTGGCGGCGGCGATCTTCCCGCTGTCCTCGCCCTTCGCCATGCTGGCGCGCGCCGCGCAGTCGGACAGCCTGTGGCCGCATGCGCTGGCGGTGGTCTGGCAGGCGCTGTGCGTGGTGCTGTTCGTGCGTTGCGGCGCGCTGATCTTCCGCCGCCGGGTGATGAAATCGGGCCGCGGTGGGCGGATTGGCGGTCGGATCGGCGGAAGCCCCCGGCCCCGCTGAGCGCAGCGCCCCGGGGACGGTTCAGCCGCGGTCGGTGGCGTTTTGAAACGCACTGTTGACAGGCGTGTCAGTTAGGGCAGGATGCGGCCAAGAGAAAACGGGAGCGGCCGAAGGAGTCGCCCCGACTGGAGAGAGAGCCATGGCCACCGCCGCGATCGATCGCCCCAAATGCCGCACTTCGCCGACCGCCTATGCGGCGTTGAAGCAGCATCTCACCGAACACCCCGACGAGCGGCTGCAGCATACGCACAAATGGGATGTCAGCCGCAGCGACATCTATTTCAACGACACCTGGCAGCCGATCTTCAAGGAGATGCGCGAGGCCGGGCCGCTGCACTATATCCCCGACAGCCCCTTCGGCCCCTATTGGGCGGTGGTCCAGTACAAGGCGATCCAGCATATCGAGGCGCTGCCCGAGCTGTTTTCGTCGAGCTGGGAGCACGGCGGGATCACCATCCTCGAGCGACTCACCGACGAACAGCTCGCCGAACAGAACCGCGAACGCTTCGAACTGCCGATGTTCATCGCCATGGACCGCCCGCAGCACACCGGCCAGCGGCGCACGGTGGCGCCCAAGTTCACCCCCAGCGCGATGGGCGACATGGAGACCGAGATCCGCCGGCGGACGGGCGAACTGCTCGACACGCTGCCGCGCGGCGAGGTGTTCGACTGGGTCGACAAGGTTTCGATCGAACTGACCACCGGCATGCTGGCGATCCTGTTCGGCTTTCCCTGGGAAGACCGCCGCCTGCTGACCTATTGGTCCGACTGGGCGGGCGACACCGAGCTCGCCACGGTCCGCGACCTCGACGAGATGCGGCAGGGCATCCTGCTCGAGATGGGGGCCTATTTCCAGTCGCTGTGGGTCGAGCGCACGCACGATCAGGAACCGGGCGACGATCTCATCTCGATGATGATCCACTGCCCCGCGATGAACCAGATGAGCCCCGAGGAATTCATGGGCAATCTGGTGCTGCTGATCGTCGGCGGCAACGATACCACGCGCAATACGATGAGCGGCATCATCCACGCCTTCGACAAGTTCCCCGACCAGCGCAAACTGTTCGAGGAAAATCCCGATCTCATCCCCAATGCGGTGCAGGAATGCATCCGCTACCAGACCCCGCTGGCGCATATGCGCCGCACCTGCACCGAGGATACCGAGCAGTTCGGCCAGCAGATCAAGAAGGGCGACAAGCTGGTGCTGTGGTATCTTTCGGCCAACCGCGACGAAGAGCAGTTCGAGGATGCCGACAAGCTCGACATCACCCGCGAGAACGCGCGACGGCATCTGTCGTTCGGCTATGGCATCCACCGCTGCGTCGGTGCGCGGCTCGCCGAACTGCAGCTGCGCGTGCTGCTCGAGGAAATGCACAAGCGCCGCATGCGGGTGCATGTGGCCGGCGACGTCGAACGCGTGCGGGCGAATTTCGTCCACGGTTTCCGCAAGCTCGAAGTCGAGATCACCGGTTTCTGAGCCGCCGGGCGGTGGCTGCGTCGGCGGCAAGCCTGGGTTCAGCCGGATGGCGCTATCGCTGCACCATGGGCAAGAAGACGATGCGTGAATTCCCCCTCGACCGCCGCGGCCTGCTCGGCTGGATCGGCGCCTCGGCGAGCTTCGCCGCGCTCGCCGCCTGCGGCTCGGGCCGCGCCCAGGCGAAGGTGTTTCCGGTGACGCTGAGCGAAGCCGAATGGCGCAAGCGGTTGACCGCGCAGGAATTCGCCGTGCTGCGCGAGGACGCGACCGAGCGCGCCTATTCCTCGCCGCTCAACGATGAAAAGCGCGCCGGCACCTTCGTCTGCGCGGGCTGCGGCAATGCGGTCTATCCATCGCGGACGAAGTTCGAATCGGGCACCGGATGGCCGAGCTTCTGGGCCCCGGTCGGGCCCGGCGCGGTCGCCACGAGCAGGGATTTCGGCCTCGGCTATCCGCGGACCGAGGTCCATTGCGCCGATTGCGGCGGACATCTCGGCCATATCTTCAACGACGGGCCGAAGCCGACCGGCAAGCGCCATTGCATCAACGGCGTCGCGCTCGATTTCCGCCCTTCGGGCTAGCGGGAGCACCGCGCTTCGCAGCCGGTCGCCGGCCGCGCCGAAGTTCTTCAGAGTCTGCCTTCGATCAGTCTTCGAGCAGCAGCGGGCACTGCAGCTTCACCGCTAGCATGGCGAAATCGCGCAGCGTGAAAGTGTCTTCGAACACCAGCCCGTAATTGCTGTCCCTGCGCCAGCGGATCTTGCAGCGGATGTCGGGGAAATCCTTGCTCGATGCGGTCACGCGCTGTTCGATCGCGAAGACGTGGTCGCATTCGACGCGCGCGCCCTGCTGCGACAGATTGAGCGCGACCGCCTCGGCCTTGCCGGTCAGCGCCGAAAGCGTCAGCGGCACGACGATGTTGAGCCGCAGGCGGCGCTTCGGGAATTTCCAGTCTTCCTGGATCAGCTGATCGACCGCGATCGGCGAGACGAAGCGATAGCTCGCGTCATGGCCGTCCTGGCGGACCAGTTCGAGTTCGTAGCTGTCGCCGTTCTGCAGTTCGAGCGCGACCGCCTTGTCGGTCGGCAGTCGGTGGAAGGTGCGCACCCCGATACCGGTCGCCGAGACATCGCGGATCACGCAGACGAATTCGCCCTGGCCGCAAACCAGCTTGGCGGCGCGAATGAGCGAGACGAAGCGCGGCGCAGCGCGCTGATCGGCGGCGCGGTCCGGCTCGTTCCCTTCCTGTTCGACTGCGGTCGTGAAGTCCATCGTCTCAACTCCCCAATTGCGCTCCGCTCGGGACTGGAGCGAATGCTGGGGCCAGTAACCCTATAGGCGGGAGTGATAAATTGGACGGGGTTAACATCCCGATAAGCCCACAGCGCGAATTTCCCCGTCGGCGCGCCCCGGCTAGCTGCGGTAGAGCCCGGCGAGCCGGTCGCCGTAGCGTTCCCTGATCTTGTGGCGGCGGATCTTCATCGACGGGGTCAGCTCTTCGTTCTCGATCGCGAAGGGTTCGTCGGCGAAGGCGAACTGGCGGACCTTCTCGACCACCGAGAGTTCGTCGTTCACCCGATCGACCGCGGCGCGGATGGCGCTGCGAAACTCGGGCAGCTCCTGCACCGCGCGGCAGTCGAACCTCTTGCCCTGCGCGCGGCACCATTCGAGCGTCCATTCCGCATCGGGGACGATCAGCCCGACCATATAGGGCCGCTTGTCGCCCGCGACCATCGCCTGGCCGATCTCGGGCTGCAGCGTCAGCATTCCCTCGAGCTTCTGCGGCGCGATATTGTCGCCCTTGTCGTTGACGATCATGTCCTTCTTGCGATCGGTGATGACGATCCGCCCGCTCTCGTCGAGGTGGCCGATGTCGCCGGTGTGCAGCCAGCCGTCGCGAATGGTGCGCGCGGTCTCGTCCGGGTTCCGCCAGTAGCCGAGCATCACCAGCTCGCCGCGCACGAGGATCTCGCCGTCCTCGGCGATCCGCACCTCGACCCCGCGCATCGCCGGGCCGACCGAATGCATCGCAATTCCCGCCGCCGGCCGGTTGCACGAGATCACCGGGCCCGCCTCGGTCTGGCCGTAACCCTGGAGCATGGTCAGCCCCATCGCCTCGAAGAAGATCCCGACATCCGGGTTGAGCGGTGCCCCGCCCGAGACCATCGCCTTGATCCGGCCGCCGAAACGCTGGCGAATCTTGGGCTTGAGCAAGCGCCCGACGACGAATTCCCTGAGCGTATCGCCGAATTGCGGGCGCCCCTCGGCGCGGCGTTCGCCGACCGCGATGGCGGTGGTCATCAACCGCTCGGCAAGCCCGCCCTGCTTCTCGATCTGCTTCATGATCCGCGTCCGCAGCACTTCGAACAGCCGCGGGACGACGACCATGATCGTCGGCTTCGTCTCCTCGATATTGCTGGCGAGCTTCTCGAGCCCTTCGGAATAATAGATCTGCGCGCCGACCGCGATCGGCAGGAATTGCCCGCCGGTGTGCTCGTAGGCATGGCTCAGGGGAAGGAAGGAAAGGAACCGTTCGTCTTCGGCGATGCCGAAGTCCTCGATCAGGATTTCCGCTGCTCCGGCGACGTTGCACAGGATCGCGCCATGGTGCTGCAGGACGCCGCGCGGCGCGCCTCCGGTGCCGCTGGTGTAGATGATGCAGGCGGTGTCGCCGCGGCCGATCTTCGCGCTTCGCGCTTCGACCGCGCGGCGCGCGGCTGCGGCATCGCCCTCGATCATCCCGGCCCATTCGTGGCAGGCGAGGTTCCCGCCCTGATAGGCGCGCACGCCGTCGATCGGAATCAGGTGCTCGACGATGCCGGTGCGGAAGATCGCCGGTATCAGCGGGGTCGACAGTTTCTGGTTGGAGACGATCACCGCCCTGGCACCCGAATTGTCGAGGATGTGGACGTGGTCGCGCTCGGTGTTGGTGACATAGGCCGGCACCGTGACGCAGCCCGCCGCCATGATCGCCAGATCGGCGATGCACCATTCGGGGCGGTTCTCCGAGACCAGGCACACGCGGTCGCCATCGCGCAGCCCGAGCCCGCGCAGATTCTCCGCCAGCAGACAGACCTGCTGCGCCGCCTCGCGCCAGCTGATCGTCGCCCAGCGCCCGTCGACCTTGGCCCCGAGAAAGGGACGGTCGCCCCCGGCGTCGGCACGCTTGAGGAAGAGTTCGACGAGATTGTTGGCCGAATCGATGTCCGACAGCACGGCAGGCTCCTCATGCGGATTGTCGTTACAGGCGTTCGCTTAAGCGCCCCGCGGGGCGACGGCAAGCCGGCCGAAAGGCAGCCGGCGCAGGCTCAGGGGGTGTCGATCTGGCCCTCGAGGCGCGGATCGCGCGCGCTCACCCAATCATTGCCCCGGCGCAGCACCGCGCCCGCCTTGACCGGCGCCTCGCGCGCGATGATCTGCGTGTGGCCGAGCGCCCGCAAGGCGTCGGCCCGCGCCGCGAGCCAGGTGCCCTGTTCGACCATCACGCCGTTGCCCGAAGCCATGATGAACGGCAGGCCGAGGATCTCCTCGGCGCCGAGCCCGAAGTCGATCGCGCCGACGATGCTGCGCGCGGTCTGCACCGGGATGGTGCTGCCGCCCGCGGCGCCGACCGCGAGGAAGGGGCGGCCCTGCGGATCGTAGACCACCGTCGGCGCCATCGAACTGCGCGGGCGCTTGCCCGGCTCGACGCGGTTGGCGACAGGCTTGCCTCCGACTTCGGGCGCGCGGCTGAAATCGGTCAGCTCGTTGTTGAGAAAGAAGCCGCCGACCATCAGCCCCGAGCCGAAGGCCCCCTCGATCGTCGAGGTGTAGCTGACCATGGTGTCGTCGCCATCGACCACGGCGAAGTGCGAGGTGCCGTGTTCGACCGGCTCGTCGCCGTCGGCCCGTGCGCCGGCGAAGCCGGGCGGGATGCCCGCCTGCGGATCCGCGATCGTGCCCGCCGGATCGATCAGCGCACTGCGCTGCGCAAGATAGCCGCGGTCGATCAGGCCGGCGGCAGGCACCTGGACGTAATCGCTGTCGGCAAGATAGATCTCGCGATCGGCATAGGCGAGCCGCTGCGCTTCGACGAACAGGTGCCAGGTGACTGGGTTGTCGCGCCCCAGGGCAGAGAGATCGAATCGCTCGAGCACACCGAGGATCTCGAGCACCGCCACCCCGCCCGATGTCGGCGGGCCCATCGAACAGATGCGATAACCGCGGTAGCTGCCGCACAGCGGATCGCGTTCGCGCGCTTCGTAGCGGGCGATATCGGCATAGGTCATCGCCCCGCTGCGCGGGGTGTCCGCGGCCACCGTCGCGGCCAGCTGGCTGGCCAGCGGGCCGGCGTAGAACGCCGACGGGCCGGATGCGGCGATCGCTTCGAAGGTCCGCGCCAGCGCCTCGTTGGTGACCGTCCGACCGACCGGCAGCGGCGCGCCGTCGGCATCGAAGAACAGCGCACGCCCATCCGCCGAACGGGCCGCCCGGTCCTGCGCCGATTCGAGCGAACCATGCAGCCGCGGATTGATCGCGAAACCGTCGCGCGCAAGACGGATCGCGGGTTCGAACAGCACCGCCCACGGCAGCCGGCCATGTTCGGCATGCGCGCGGGCAGCAAGCGCGATATTGCCCGGCACGCCGACCGACAGGCCGCTGCGGACCGATTCCATGAACGGTGGCACCTCGCCCTCGGCATCGAGAAACCATGCGGGGCTCGCCGCCGCGGGCGCGGTCTCGCGGCCGTCGAAGGTCTCGACCGCGCCATCGGCCTCGCCGCGCACCATGAAGCCGCCCCCGCCGATTCCCGAGCTCTGCGGTTCGACCACGTTCAGCGCCAGCATCACCGCGATCGCCGCATCGGTCGCGCTGCCGCCGCGGCGCAACATTTCCCTGCCGGCGGCCTCGGCGCGCGGATCGGCGGCGCTGACGGCGCCCTCGACCCGCAGCGAATCGGTCGGCGGGATCGGCGCGAGCGGTGGGGAGGCGGCGCATCCCGCGAGGGCGGCGGCGAACAGCGGAGCAGTGAGGAAACGCAACATGGCGATCATTGCTATGCGCTTCCGACCGCTTCCGCAATCGACGAGAAGCCATCGCGGCGCATCAGCCGTTCGAGCCCGCGCAGCAGCCGCCGCGGCAGGCCCGGACCGCCATAGATCATCGCGCTGTAGAGCTGGACCAGGCTGGCCCCGGCCCGAATCCGCGCCCAGGCGTCCTCCGCATCGGCGATGCCGCCGACGCCGATCAGCGCGATGGCGCCACCGGTGGCGCTGCGGAAATCGCGCAGCCGTTGCTGCGCCAGATCGCGCAGCGGAGCACCCGACAGCCCGCCCGATTCGGCGGCATGCGGCGAACGCAGCGGCGGCCTCGAAATCGTCGTGTTCGAGACGATCAGCGCGCCGAGGCGGCGGTCGAGCGCGATTCGCGCGATCGCGTCGACGTCGGCCGGGGTAAGATCGGGAGCGATCTTGAGAAACACCGGAGGACCGCCCGCGCCGCGCGCCTCGAGCACCGCATCGAGCAGTTCCGCGAGCGCTGCCTCGTCCTGCAAGGCGCGCAGGCCGGGCGTATTGGGGCTCGAGACGTTGACCGCGAGATAGCTCGCGAACGGCGCCATGATCCGGGTCATGGCGGCATAATCACCGATCCTGTCGGCGCTGTCCTTGTTGGCACCGATATTGATGCCGAGGATGCCCGGACGCCCGCGCCGGGCCACGAGCCGGCGGCGGGCGCGTTCGGCCCCGCGATTGTTGAAACCCATGCGGTTGATCACCGCGCGGTCTTCGGCCAGCCGGAACAGCCGCGGCTTGGGATTGCCGGCCTGCGGCTGCGGCGTGATCGAGCCGATCTCGACGAAGCCGAAGCCGAGGCCGAACAGCCGGTCGGGCACTTCGCCGTCCTTGTCGAACCCCGCCGCCAGGCCGAGCGGATTGGGAAAGGCGAGGCCGGCGACCTCGCTCGCCAGCGGCCCCGGCCGGGGCGGCGCGGCGCGTGGCGACAGCGCCAGCGCCTTCACGGTCAGCCGGTGCGCCGTTTCGGGATCGAGCGCGAATAGCGCAGGCCGGATGAGATCGAACAGCATGCCCGCCCCCATGCCGTCCGATCCTCGCGCTGTCGAGGCGCCGCGATCGGGCTGGACCTGGGCGCCGGGACCGCGACCGAATCCGTAAGCCTCAGCCGTCAGGGCGAAATCTTGGGAAAACCTGTCGCTTGTATACAATCATTAGTTAGGGAATCGGTCTATCACACTGATGCGACCCGAAGGGCTCGGAGCAGTTTGCAACGAGTTCTCGACTTCAAGGGGGGAGGCCTTCGCGGTCACCCCCCTTTTTTTCTTTCGCGCGCCCCCCGCATTCTGGTCAGCAAAGCGATTGCACCTCCCTTCGCTCTGACGTATTTATACAATTTCAAGAAATGGGCAGTGGGAACGGGGGTTCGCAAGTGGCGCAAACGCAAGCCGGGCAAGGCTCGCATTCCTTCGAGTTCGTCCCGGCGCCGCCGGATCTGTCGCCCTTTCTCAATTCGCTCTATGTTTGGCGCGCCGACGAAGACGAGCTGACCGACACGCTTCCGGCCTATTCGGCGCAGATGGTGATCTTCGCCCGCGGAGTTGCGCGGATGCAGTTCGATGGCGGAGCGATCGGCGAGACGAGCGACGCCTTCTTTCTCGCGCCGCTGTGCCAGGCGCGCGGCTTCCAGGTGCGCGGGCCGGCGCTGGTATTCGGCGTATCGTTGAACTTCCGCGGCTGGGCTGCGCTCTCGGGCCTCTCGGTCGACGAACACCACGACTGCATGCTCGATCCCGAAACCGTGCTGGGGACGCAACTGGGCGAGGAATTCGAGGCGCTCCTGCCGCGCTGGAAGGACGGCGAACTGAGCGACCGCGACCTGCTCGACGCGCTGGCGGACATCGTTCGCCGGGGGTTGTCGGCACTGCCCGAGACGCATCTGCAGGTCATCGATCGCACGCTCGAATGGCTGTCGAGCTCGTTCCGGCCCGAGCTTGAGGATCTGTACCAGGCGCTTCCCTATTCGAAGCGCCAGTCGCAGCGGCTGGTGGCGCGGTTCTTCGGCCAGTCGCCCGTCCGGCTGATTCGCCGCTATCGCGCGGTCCGTGCTGCCACGCTGCTGTCGCTTCCGCAGCTGCCCGAGACGATCGAGGCCGAAATCCACGAGGCGTTCTACGATCAGGCGCATCTGATCAAGGAGTTGCGGTTCTTTACCGGGCGCACGCCCAAGCGGCTCCAGCCCACCGCGGGATCTTCGATCAACGGCATGCTCGGCCCCGAAGGCTATAGCGCGGTCGATCTGTTCGGTTCGGGCGAGGCCGGCCAGCTGGGCCGCGATCCGATCGCCAGCGCCTGACTGCTAACGACTCGCAACAAGCCGAAACCCGTTGAATTAGGCCGCCGGCCCTCCTAGCTCGCCAATCGGAACGAATTGGTCCGATTAGATTATGCGCCTGTCGAATTTCGCCGATTATGCCGTCGTCACGATGGGCCAGGCCGCCCGCCATTGCGGCGGGGGGCGGACCAGCGCGGCCGAACTGGCCGCCGAAACCGGGCTGCCGGTGCCGACGGTGCAGAAGCTGGTGAGCAAGCTCAGCGCCGCGGGCCTGCTGCGCGCGACGCGCGGCACCGGCGGGGGCCTGCAGCTGGCCCGCCCCGCGGCGGCCATCACCGTGGCCGATATCGTCGAGGCGGTCGAAGGCCCGATCGCGCTCACCGCCTGCACCGATGGCGGCGGATGCACGGTCGAACACGAATGCCGGGTCAAGCCGCACTGGCCGCTGGTCAACGAGGCGCTGCGCGGCGCGCTCGCCGGAATAACGCTCGCCCAGCTGGCGCGGGAAAGAGAGATCGCATGAGCGAAGAGATGGACACCAGGGTGAAGACCGAAACCGACGTCGAGGCGCGCGAGGCCGCGGCCCGCGCCGCCGACTACGAATACGGCTGGTCGAGCGACATCGAGCAGGAATTCGCACCCAAGGGGCTCGACGAGAACACCGTCCGCTTCATCAGCGCCAAGAAGCGCGAACCCGAGTGGATGCTCGACTGGCGCCTGAAGGCGTTCCGGCTGTGGCAGGACATGGCCGAGCCCGACTGGGCCAAGGTCGGCTATCCGGCGATCGACTATCAGAACGCCTATTACTATGCCGAGCCCAAGGCCAAGCCCAAGCTCGAATCGCTCGACGAACTCGATCCCGAGATCAAGGCGGTCTACGACAAGCTCGGCATTCCGATCGCCGAGCAGGAAGTGCTCGCCGGGGTCGAGGGCGCGCGCAAGGTCGCGGTCGATGCGGTGTTCGACAGCGTCAGCGTCGCCACCACCTTCCGCGAGGAGCTGAAGAAGGCCGGCGTGATCTTCCTCTCGATCAGCGAGGCGATCCGCGAGTATCCCGAACTGGTGCGGAAATGGCTCGGCCGGGTGGTGCCGCAGCACGACAATTACTTCGCCACGCTCAACAGCGCGGTCTTTTCGGACGGCACCTTCGTCTACATCCCCGAAGGCGTGCGCTGCCCGATGGAGCTATCGACCTATTTCCGCATCAATGCGGAAAACACCGGCCAGTTCGAACGCACGCTGATCGTCGCCGAAAAGGGTAGCTACGTCAGCTATCTCGAAGGCTGCACCGCGCCGATGCGCGACGAGAACCAGCTCCATGCGGCCGTGGTCGAACTGGTCGCGCTCGAGGATGCCGAGATCAAATATTCGACCGTGCAGAACTGGTACCCCGGCAATGCCGAGGGCAAGGGCGGGATCTACAATTTCGTCACCAAGCGCGGGCTGTGCCAGGGCGCGCGCAGCAAGATCTCCTGGACCCAGGTCGAGACCGGCTCGGCGGTGACGTGGAAATACCCCTCCTGCGTGCTCAACGGCGAAGACAGCGTCGGCGAATTCTATTCGGTCGCGGTGACCAACAATTTCCAGCAGGCCGATACCGGCACCAAGATGATCCACAACGGCAAGGGCAGCCGCTCGACGATCATCTCCAAGGGCATCAGCGCGGGCAAGTCGAACAACACCTATCGCGGGCTGGTGCGCGTCGCCGCCAACGCCGAGGGCGTGCGCAATTTCACCCAGTGCGATTCGCTGCTGCTGGGCGACCGATGCGGCGCGCACACCGTGCCCTATATCGAGGTCAAGAACCCGAGCGCCCAGATCGAGCACGAGGCGACCACCAGCAAGATTTCCGACGACCAGCTGTTCTACGCCATGCAGCGCGGGCTGGGCGAGGAAGAGGCGGTGGCGCTGATCGTCAACGGCTTCGCCAAGGACGTGATGAAGCAGCTGCCGATGGAATTCGCGGTCGAGGCGCAGAAATTGCTGGCGATCAGCCTCGAAGGGAGCGTGGGGTGATGCAGCTGGCATTGATCCTGGCCGTCGCGGGCACGCTTGCGGCACCCTCTGCCGCTCGACCCGCCGATTATGCGCAGGCCGAGAAACGGCTCCGCAGCTGTCTCGTGGCCGGGTCGGTCAACGCCCCGCATGCCAGCCTGGCACAGGCGGTGCCGGCAGTCCGCGCGCTTTGCGCACGCGAAATCAAGACGATGCGCGAACTGAGGGTAACCGCGGCAACGGCCGGCCTCGACCCTCGCGCGGCCGAGCAGGCCGAGGCCCGCGCCGTCCGGAAACTCAACGAGGAAATCGCTCTCGCGATCGCCAATTTCACGGGATTGAGACCATGAGCAGCGGACCGACCGAACGCAGGACGCTCGGCCTTCGGGAAACCTCCGAGGAAGCCGAAGCCCCCGCGCTCAAGAAGAAGGGCCGCGGGTGGGAGATCTCGGAGAAGCGGCTCGACGCGCTGCACGAACGCGCGCGCGACATGCGGCGGCACCCGAGCGCGGCGCACAAGGCGCTCGCCGCACGGCTGGCGCAGGAGGATTTCGGCAAGTTCAAATTCACCCGCCACGCGGTGATCGGATCGGCCATCGTCGACTTCGCCTCGCATGCGCTGGGGCTTGCCATAGCGATCGACGAGGAAGGGCAGAACGACACGCTCGCCAGGCGGCGCGACAAGAGTCTCGGCGAAGTGGGCATCGCCATGCTGCGTCTGCCCGCCAGCCGCATCCTGGCCGATGTCGAGGACGCGATGCAGGACGTCTTCGCAGCGATGAACGCGCGCTACCGCGACAAGGAAAGCGCGCGCCGCACGCATCAATCGAAATATGGTTCGACCCCCAGGCGCCGCAGCGCGCCGCGTCGCGAGGGCCGGAGCTGACATGCCGATGATCGACACATGGCGCGGCGCCGCGAGCGGCTGGGCCGCCCCCGCCCGAGCGTTCGGGCCGTGCTTCGATGCGCCCGCCTGCGCCCGTCTTTCCGGCACCGCCCGTCTTCCCGACATCGAAGGAGCCCAGCCATGATTATCGCCACCACTGCGGCCATGCTGCTGTTCGCGCAGCAGGCGAGCGATGCGGTCGTCGCCGAATATCCCGACCAGCCCGAAACCTGGACGCTCGAATATCCGAGCCTGATCGGCGGCTTCGTCGAGGATTACTACAGCTGTCTCAAGGGGGGCAGCTACGAGGTCGGCGACGGGCGCGGCTTCGCCGAGCAGTATCGGGCCGACATTCCCCGCTGTGCCCGGCACGCCGGTGAACTCGAGCAGCGCGCGAACGAACGGCTTGCCGAGCGCGGCCGGACCGAGGACGCCACGCCCGCCGAAGTCGCGCATATCTTCGAAAACGTGCGGCGCATCCATCTTGCGCGCGGTGCCGATCTCGACCGCATGGTCGGTATCGGCCTGGCCAACAGCCGGCGATCGCGCGCGGAAGCGGGGACGAAGCTCGATGCGGCCTGCGTCGCGCGCGTTGCCGACCTGCGCGAGCGGCGTCAGGCCTATGCCGAGAGCGAGGGCGCGAAGGTCGAGGCGCTCTATCGCCAGGACGAATACAGCGACCAGGACCGCCTCGCCATCCTTACCTACACCAACGAACTGCGGCGCATGACCACTTTCATGCAGATGGAAATGAGCCGTTGCCCCGGATCCGAAATCGCGGCGAGCACCGCCGCGGACCAGGTGCCGGACGGCTGAGCCGCGAGAAGGACCAAGCGATGCTGACAATCGAAAATCTCCACGCCGAAATCGACGGCAAGCAAATCCTCGATGGCCTTTCACTCGAGGTCGAACGGGGCGAAATCCATGCGATCATGGGCCCCAATGGCGCGGGCAAGTCGACGCTCGCCTATGTCCTCGGCGGCCGGCCCGGCTACGAGGTGACCCAGGGGTCGGTCGTTTTCATGGGACAGGATCTGCTGGCCATGGACCCGCACGAACGCGCGGCTGCCGGGCTGTTTCTCGGGTTCCAGTATCCGGTCGAGATTCCCGGCGTCTCCAACCTCCAGTTTCTCCGCGAAGCGCTCAATTCGCAGCGCAAGGCGCGCGGCGAGGAGCCGCTTTCGGGCGGCGATTTCCTCAAGCTGGCAAAGGACCGGGCCGGGCTGCTCAAGCTCGACCCCGAAATGCTCAAGCGGCACGTCAACGTGGGCTTTTCGGGCGGCGAGAAGAAGCGCGCCGAAATGGTCCAGATGGGCATTCTCGATCCCCAGTTCGCCGTGCTCGACGAAACCGACAGCGGGCTCGACATCGATGCGCTGCGGGTGGTCGGCGACGGCATCAACGCGATCATGCGCGATCCGCGCAAGGGCGTGCTGCTGATCACCCACTACCAGCGGCTGCTCGAAGTGGTGCGGCCCGACAAGGTCTCGATTCTCTCGCGCGGGCGGATCGTCAAGACCGGCGGACCCGAGCTGGCACGCACGCTCGAGAGCGAGGGTTATGACGCGGTGATGGCGGCATGATCGGACTTGCGCTCCTGATGCTGGCCCAGGCGGTCCCGCCGCCCGCGGCGAATGATCCGATCGTGGTGATCGGGCACCGCCTGCAGGCGATCGCCGTCACGGTCGGCCAGGGCCCCGACAAGCAGTGGTATTGCGGCATGGATGGCTCCACGGGCCGGATCTCGCTCGACAAGAAGCTGTGCAAGGCGGTGACGAAATGCGTGCGCCGGGGAGCGGCGGACGATGCGGCGATCCAGGATTGCATCGTATCGACCAAGGGGCGCCTGATGCGCCAGCTCGCGCACGAGAGGGCAGAGCGATGAACGGCGTGCAGGAACTCCCCACCCGGCGCGACGAGGCGTGGCGCTATTCGGCGGTCGAACGGCTGCAGGGCGTTGCGCTCGACCAGTGGCGCGCGATCGACGTCCCCGCCGGCGAGAGCTTTCGCGACACGCTGACGATCGCCGACGGTCCGACGATCGAGCCGACCGAGCTCCATCGCTGGCGGGTCACCGTGGGCGAAGGCGCGCGCTGCGAACTGTTCGCGGTGCTCGCCGCGGCCGAATTCGCGCGGCTCGAGATCGAGGTCGCGCTGGCTCGCGGAGCGCATTTCGAAATGGGCGGGATCACCGTGGGCGGGCGCGACACGGTGCGCGAATTCGTCACCCGCGTGGTCCATGGCGCAGCCCGGGGCGACCAGCAACCAGGCCGTCCGCAGCGTCCACTGGGGCCATGGCACGGGCAATTTTCTCGGCAATATCGATGTCTTGCGCGACGCGCAGAAAACCGATGCGGCGCAGGATTTCAAGGGGCTGCTGCTCGAGAAGGGCGCCAGCGTCAATGCCGTGCCGCAGCTCGAGATTTTCGCCGACGACGTCAAATGCGCGCATGGCGCGAGCATCGGCCAGCTCGATCGCGAGGCCGGCTTCTACATGGCCGCGCGCGGCCTCTCGCCCGATCTTGCGCGGCGGCTGCTGGTCCAGGCCTTCCTCGGCGATGCGTTGGTCGCGCTCGACGACGCCGAGGAACGCGACCGGCTGATGGCCGTGGCGCTCGACAAGGTGGACAAATACTTGTGAGCGAGGCGGCTATCCTTGCGCACCCGAGCGACGTCCGGGCCGATTTTCCCGGCCTGCTGACCGCCGACGGCGGCCCGTGGCATTATCTCGACACCGCGGCGACGGCGCAGAAGCCGCAGGCCGTGATCGACGCCATGTCGCGGGCGCTGGGCCGCGATTATGCCACCGTCCATCGCGGGGTCTACGGCCGCAGCGCGCAGATGACGCTCGGCTACGAAGCCGCGCGCCGGCGGGTCGCCGATTTCATCGGCGCGCGCAGCGAGCACGAGGTGGTGTTCGTCCGCGGGGCGACCGAGGCGATCAATCTGGTCGCCGCGAGCTGGGGCATCACCCGGCTCGGCGAGGGCGACCGGATCATGCTTTCCACGCTCGAGCATCATTCCAATATCGTGCCCTGGCAGATGGTCGCCGAACGGACCGGCGCCCGCATCGACGTGTGCCCGCTGACCGAGGACGGCCGGATCGATCTCGACGCGCTCGAGGCGCTGCTCACCCCGCGGACCAAGCTGGTCGCGCTGGCGCATGTCTCGAACGTGCTCGGCAGCGTCCTCGACGCGCGCGCGCGCCGCCGATCTGGCGCATTCGGTGGGCGCCAGGCTGCTGCTCGACGGGTGCCAGGCAGCGCCGCGCATGGCGCTCGACATGGCGGCGCTCGATTGCGACTTCTATGCCTTCTCGGGGCACAAGCTCTACGGCCCCACGGGCATCGGCGTGCTGTGGGCGCGCGAGGAACTGCTCGACGCCATGCCGCCATGGCAGGGCGGCGGCGCGATGATCGAGCGGGTAACCTTCGAAAACACCACCTACGCCCCGCCGCCGCAGCGGTTCGAGGCGGGGACGCCGATGATCGCCGAGGCGATCGCGCTCCATGCGGCGATCGACTATGTCGATGCGCTCGGCCCCGACCGCCTGTTCGCGCACGAAGCCGCGCTGGCGGCCCGGCTGCGCGACGAATTGCGCGAACTCAATTCGGTAACGCTGTTCGGCCCCGACGAGAGCGCGGGCATCGTCTCTTTCGCGATCGAGGGGGTTCACCCGCACGATCTCGGCACCATATTGGACGAGGAACACGTCGCGATCCGCGCCGGGCACCATTGCGCGCAGCCGTTGATGGACCATCTCGGCGTCCCCGCGACCGCCCGCGCCAGCTTCGGCCTCTATTCGGACGAAGGCGACATCGCCGCCCTGCTGCGCGGCATCGAACGCACCCAGAGGATTTTCGCCTAGGAAATGAGCATGAACGACGATCAGGACCAGTTTCGCGACGGGGATTTCATCGCCGCTCCCTCGCCCGCCGATACGGTGGTCGGCAAGCCGCCGCGCGCCCGCGTCGAGGACGCGGTGGATCCCGCCGAAGGCCCGCGCGCCACGATGGCGCGCAAGCGCGACTATCTCGAGGGTTTCCTGCAGAAGAAGCCCGAGGACCTTCCCGCCGGGGCGCCCGGCGGCGAGCTCTACGAGGCGGTGGTCGCGGCGCTCAAGGAGATCTACGATCCGGAAATCCCGGTGAACATCTACGATCTCGGGCTGATCTACGGCGTCGAAGTGTCCGACGACAGCGACGTGGTGGTGACCATGACGCTGACCACGCCGCATTGCCCGGTCGCCGAAATCGATGCCGGGCGAGGTCGAATTGCGCGCCGCGAGCGTGCCCGGCGTGCGCGATGCCGAGGTCAATCTGGTGTGGGACCCACCCTGGGGCCCCGAAAAGATGACCGACGAAGCGCGGCTCGAACTGGGGATGCTGTGATGACGGATACCACGCTTCGTCCCGCGCCCAAGGCCGCCGTCGTGCTCACGCCGCGCGCCGAGCAACGCGTCGCCGATCTGATGGCCAAGGCCCCCGACGATGCGATCGGGGTCAAGCTCTCGACACCGCGGCGCGGATGCTCGGGGCTCGCCTATTCGGTCGATTACGTCACCGAAGAGGCCGGGTTCGACGAGAAGATCGAAACCCCCGGCGGCACCTTCTACATCGATGGCGCATCGGTGCTCTATCTGGTCGGCAGCACGATGGACTGGGTCGAGGATGATTTCACCGCCGGCTTCGTGTTCGACAATCCGAACGCCAAGGGCGCCTGCGGCTGCGGCGAGAGCTTCCTGGTCTAGGCGGGCAAGCCGCGCCGCCCGCTGCCCGCGCAGCGCGGCGCCGAAGCCTCGCCGGATTTCGCAGGCTAGCGCTTGAGCGCCGCGACGCAGCGGGCGCGGTCGACGTCGAGCCCGTCGCTCGCCCTTCGGGCATCGACATAGGTTGCGCTCGGCTCGCCCCCGGGGCTGAGCGGGTAGAGATAGACATCGAGCACGCAGGCCCGGCCGACGAATTGCAGCTTGCGCGCATCGCCTTCGGTCACCGCCAGCCGGGGCGGCCCGAAGAGGTTGGCGAGCGCGGTTTCGTTCCTGCCGATCACCCCCTCCAGCCCGGGCATATTCATCACCCGCGGCGCGCGAAAGCCATGCGCGGCAGGCGGAACCTGCGCCTGCTGCGGGGGCGGCGCGCCGCGGCCGGTCCGCGCCGGCGGCTGCGCGGAGGGCGGCGGGGTAGCGACGCAGCCCGCCAGCAGCAGCGCGAGGGACGGCAGGATCGATCTATGCATGGTGCCTCTTCCGGCGGCCCGTGTGGACCAGATGGGTCGCAGTCGCCGCTCCGACGATCGGAGCGAGTAGATTGAGAAACGGTAGTGCGAGCAGGCCGACCATGATCGCGCCGAGTGCGAAGCGCGCGAGCCAGCCGATCGGGGCGGCTTCCTGCGCGGCGGTGCGATGGCGCAGCCACACCATGTCCTGCAGCTCGCGCCCCAGCAGCACCGCATTGACCGCTGCGAACAGGATCGCCGGTCCGACCCCGGTCACCAGCAGCACCAGCGCGAACGGCAGGGCGAGCAGATTGGCCAGCAGAGTCCGTCCGAGCGCCCGCAGCGCGATCCCGAAATCCTCGGCCAGCGGCAGCGCGCGCATATGGGCAGCGGCGGCGGGATAGTGGCGCTGCTCGACCGCGCGGACCACTTCGTCGGCGAAGAACTGGAGCACCGCGAGCGCGACGATGCGGAACAGCAGCCAGGCTGCGACGAAGCCCAGCGAAAGGGCGACGATCCCGGCGACGGCATTGCTGTAATCCGCCGGGAGATTGGCGATCATCCAGTCTTCGAGCGCCCGGTCGAGCACCCAATACAGCAGCCCCCCGCCGACCGCGAAGAGCGCCAGCGTGATCAGCGCGGTCTTGCCCAGAAGGCGCAGGATAGCCGGATCGGCGAGCTGGGCCAGGGCCAGGACAAGGGCACGGGGAAGCGAGCGCATCGGGCCCCGCGATTGCGCGGCGGGCGCGCGCAAGTCAACGCCGCGCTTGGCCTCTCGGCGACGAACCGCTAACGGCGCCCGACGCACCGCATCCCCGCTACCGGAGTACCCATGACCGAAACCCGCTACGACGTGATCGCCATCGGCAATGCGATCGTCGACGTGATGTCGCCCTGCGAGGACGAGCTGATCGACGAACTCGACCTCAACCGCGGCGGGATGACGCTGGTCGATACCGAACGCGCGCAGGAACTCTATGCCGCGATGGGCCCCGCGCGCGAGATTTCGGGTGGTTCGGCGGCCAACACGCTGGCCGGCATGGCCGCGCTCGGCGCGCAATGCGCCTTCATCGGCCAGGTCGCCGACGACCAGCTGGGCGAGGTCTTCAGCCACGATATCCGCGCGGTCGGGATCGATTTCGACACGCCGATGCGCGCCAGCGACCCGCCGACCGCGCGCTGCCTCATCTTCGTCACCCCCGATGGCGAGCGAACGATGAACACCTTCCTCGGCGCGAGCCAGTTCCTGCCCCCGGCGGCGCTCGACGACGATCTGATCGCCAGCGCGGCGATCCTCTATCTCGAAGGCTATCTGTGGGATCCCGAGGAGCCCCGCAGCGCGATGCGGCGGGCGATCGAGGTCGCGCGCAGCGCGGGCCGCAAGGTCGCCTTCACCGCCAGCGAGAGCTTCGTCATCGACCGCCACGGCGACGATTTCCGCGCATTGATCGATGCCGGAAAGATCGACATCCTGTTCGTCAACGAACACGAGCTGGCGAGCCTCACCGGCGAAAGCGAGTTCGAAACCGGCCTCGCCGCGCTCGAGGGCAAGGTGCCGGTGCTGGTGGCCACCCGCAGCGCCCGGGGCGCGGTCGGGATCGCAGAGGGCACGCGCGCCGCAATCGCGGCCGAGCCGGTCGACAAGGTGGTCGACACGACCGGCGCGGGCGATCTCTTCGCTGCCGGCTTCCTGACCGGGCACGCGCGCGGAGAAGACCTCGAAACCTGCCTGCGAATGGGGGCGATCTGCGCCGCCGAGATCATCAGCCATTACGGCGCACGCAGCGAGACCGACCTCAAGGCCTTGATTTCAGACAAGCTGGGCTGAATCGCGCCGCTGCGGCCGGTTTGCCGCCGGTCGGACAAGCTGGGGCTGCTACCCAATCTTAGCCTTTGGCAGCTATGACCGGCGCAAGGGAGCACCTCGCTTGCGCCACGAAATGCCGTCCAGCTTCGCTTCTTCCTGCGCGCGCCCCGAACGGAGCGCGAAGGTGCTCGAGCACGGCTGGCAGGAGCTCGGTGCAGCGGCGATCCTGCCCACCCAGCACCCCGATTTCGTGCGCGCGGCCGCCGGCGCCTATCTGGCCGCCCAGCCGCAGCTCGCGCTCCAGGCGATCGGCGCGGGCGGGATCGAGGGGCTTGCCCCGCTGGTGCGCGATCGGGGGATCGCTGCCCGCTGGAGGATGATCGGCGCCGAGGAAGTACACGAACCGGTCGCGCCGCTGTTCGCCGATGCCGCAGCTGCGGAGCGGCTCGCCGAGCGCCTCTGCGCGCTCGGTCGGGCGGTGGAGTTCTCGCGCATCCCGGCGCACTCGCCGATGGTCGAAGCCCTGGAACGCGCGGCCGCGCGCGGCGGCCTGCTGCTCAAGCGGCGGGCTCAGCCGTCGCCGTGGCTGGCGCTCGACGGAAGCTGGCGCGAGGCCGAAACGCACTTCAGCGCGCGCCGGCGGTCGGACTTCCGCCGCGCCCGGCGCAGGGCCGAAGCCTTCGGCACGGTGAGTTTCGCGATGCACCGGCCCTGCGCCGACGGCTTCGAGGCGCTGTTCGAGCAGGCGATCGCGGTGGAGGCGAAGAGCTGGAAGCGTGCCGCGGGCACGGCCATCCTGTGCGACCCGGCAAAGCGCGCCTTCTTCCACGATTATCTCGGGGCCGCCGCAGCGCGCGGCGAGGCGCGCATCGCAGCGATGCGGATCGATGGCGCAATGGTCGCGATGCAGCTCGCGGTGGTGTGGCGGAGCCGCTACTGGCTCTACAAGATCGGCTTCGACGAGACCCATGGCGCCTGTTCGCCGGGGACGCTGCTGATGCTCCACGCGCTCGGCGAATGCGCGCGCGAGGGACTGGCCGGCTTCGAGATGATGGGCGAGGCCGATCCGTGGATTTCCGATCTCTGGACCAGGCAGGCGCACCGCTGCCTGCGCCTGCGTTTCTATCCGCCCACGGTCCCCGGACTGCTGGCGCTGGGCAAGGATGGTCTTGCCTGGATGCGCCGACGCGCGCGGATCCCGGCGCGTTTCGGTCGCCGTGCCGGATCCGCCGGTTGAGCCTGCGCTTCGGTCGGTTCCTGCGCGATGCGCGCTATGCCCTCGCACCGCTGCTCGGCCGTTGCATCCCGGTCGGCTCGGGCGAGGAGGCCGCCCGCGCCTGCGCGCGCAAGGCGCGCAAGACGATGCGGATCTCGCTCGGCTATTTCGCGCTTCCCGACGAGCAGCCCGAGGAGGTTGCGCAGGCGACCATCGCCGCCGCGCGCGCACTGCTGGCCGCGGGGATCGACGAAGCGGAACTGGCGCTCAAGGTGCCGCCGCTCGGCTTCGACGACTGGCTCATCGGCATGATCGCCGACGAGGGTGTGCCGCTGGCGTTCGATGCGCTGACCCCGCGGCAGGCAGCCCCGACGATCGCGCTGGCGCGAGCCATGGGCTGCGGCGTGGCGCTGCCGGCGCGCTGGCGGCGCAGCCTCGGCGATGCCCGTTCGCTGCGCGACACCGCCTGTCCGATTCGTCTCGTGAAGGGCGAATGGGCCGATCCTGCGGGCGATCCCGCCGATCTCGCTGCAGCCTATTGCGAACTCGCCGGGATCCTCGCCGGACGCACCGCAAGAGTGCAGATCGCGACCCATGATCCCGCGCTGGCGCAAGCTGCGGCGGCGATTTTCGCAGGCAGCGGGACCCCGATCGAGCTCGGTCAGCTGCGAGGCCTGCCGCGCCGCCGGTCGATGGCGGTCGCGGCGCGGCAGGGCTTGCCGGTGCGCTATTATCACCCGTTCGGGCCGGGCTGGTGGCCCTACGCCATCGAACAGGCGCTGCGCAGGCCCTATCTGCCGCTGTGGGCGCTGCGCGATCTGATCGGCATCGCGGGCTAGTCGATGCCGTGCTGTTCGCGCCGGACCTCGCGCTGGCCGATGTCCCGGCGGCAGAAACCCTCGGCGAAATCGATCGCATCGACCGCGGCATAGGCGCGGCGCTGCGCCTCGCTCGCGGTGTTGCCCGAGGCGGTGACGTTGAGGACCCGACCACCGCTGGCGACCAGCCGGGTTCCGTCGCTGGCAGTGCCGGCATGGAACACCCGCGCCCCCGCCGCCGCGGCATCGCCCAGCACGATCGTCCCGCCCTTCTTCGGGGTTCCGGGATAGCCCTCGGCGGCAATGACCACGGTCAGCGCGAAATCATCCGACAGGCGCGGTGGTGCGACCGACCCCAGCCGGCCTTCGGCGCAAGCGAGCATCAGCTCGACCAGGTCGCTCTCCAGCCGCATCATCAGGACCTGGCATTCGGGATCGCCGAAGCGAACGTTGTATTCAATCAATTGTGGACCGCTTTCGGTCAGCATAAGCCCGGCGTAGAGCACTCCCGAATAGGCCATTCCTTCCTCGCGCATGGCCCTGACGGTCGGCTCGACGATCTCGCGCATCGCCCGCTGCTCGAGCTCGCGGGTCAGCACCGGGGCCGGCGAATAGGCGCCCATCCCCCCGGTATTGGGCCCGGTATCGCCTTCGCCCACCCGCTTGTGATCCTGTGCGCTGCCCAGCGGCACGATGGATTCTCCGTCGGTGAGCGCGAAGAAGCTGGCTTCCTCGCCGCGCAGGAATTCTTCGATGACCACTTCGCTGCCGGCACTGCCGAACCGGCCGTCGAACATCTCGCCGAGCGCCTGTTGCGCCTTTTCGCGCGTCTCCGCGATCACCACGCCCTTGCCCGCGGCGAGGCCGTCGGCCTTGAGCACGAAGGGAGGGTCGAAGCGCTTGAGAGCGCCCCACGCCTGCTCGAGCGAAGCGCAGCGTTCGAAGCGCGCGGTAGGGATGCCCGCGCGCAGACACAATTCCTTGGTGAAGCCCTTGCTCCCCTCGAGCTGCGCCGCTGCGCGCGAAGGGCCGAAGGCAGCGATCCCCGCCGCGCGGAGTGTATCGGCCAGCCCCTCGACCAGTGGGGCTTCGGGGCCGATCACGACAAGCCCGACGGCGTTGGCGCGACAGAACTCGACAATTGCGGCATGGTCGTCGAAGTCGAGCGGCACGCATTCGGCCTCCTGCGCGATCCCGGGATTGCCGGGGCTCGCCCACAGCTTGTCGCAGGCCGGCGATTGCGCCAGTTTCCAGGCCAGAGCATGTTCGCGGCCTCCGCCACCCAGCAAAAGGATATTCATGCCCGACGATTTCCCTTCCGATGGTGACGACGAAGGCTTGGTAGCGAAGCACCGCGCCGGGGACAATCACGCCCCGCTGTCGGTTTCGGAAATCTCGCAGATGCTCAAGCGGACGGTGGAGGAACGATTCGGCTTCGTCCGCCTGCGGGGCGAGCTGTCGGGGGTGAAGCGGGCCGCGAGCGGGCACCTCTATTGCGCGCTCAAGGACGACAAGGCGGTCATCGACGGGGTCATGTGGCGCGGCAGCACGCAGGGCCTGCCGTTCCGTCCCGAGGACGGGCTCGAAGTCGTCGCCAGCGGCAAGCTGACCACCTATCCCGGACGCTCCAAGTACCAGATCGTGATCGAGCGGATGGAACTGGCGGGCGAAGGCGCATTGCTGGCGCTGCTCGAAAAGACCAAGGCACGGCTGGCAGCCGAAGGCCTGTTCGAACCGTCGCGCAAACGCCCGCTGCCGTTCCTGCCGCGAATCATCGGAGTGGTCACCTCGCCCACCGGTGCGGTGATCCGCGACATACTGCACCGGCTCGAGGATCGCTTTCCGTGCCGGGTGCTGGTCTGGCCGGTGCTGGTCCAGGGCAGCGGCGCGGCCGAGCAGATCGCGGCGGCGGTGCGCGGTTTCTCGAGCCTTGGCGAAGACCATCCCGATCGCCCCGACCTCGTCATCGTCGCGCGCGGGGGCGGATCGATCGAGGACCTTTGGTGCTTCAACGAAGAGGCGGTGGTCCGTGCGATCGCAGAATCGGCCATCCCGACGATCAGCGCAGTGGGGCATGAAACCGATACCACGCTGGCCGACCACGCTGCCGACCGTCGCGCTCCGACGCCCACGGCGGCCGCCGAGATCGCGGTTCCGGTGCGGCGCGATCTCGCGGCGACGATTGCCGATCTGGTCCATCGCCAGCGCCGCTGCGCGCTGCGCCCGATCGAGCTCGGACGCGAGAGGCTCGATGCCCGGGTGCAACGTCTGCCCCGCTCCGACACGCTGCTCCAGCCGCAGGCCCAGAAGCTCGACGAACTCGCCGAACGCCTCCGGCGCGGCTTGCGCGACCGTGCCGCGCAGGGCCGCGAACGGCTCGGACGATTGCGCCTCGCCCCCGCTGCGCTCGCGCGGAACCTGCGCGAATCGCGTCGGGCCCTGGCCAGGCTGACCTTTGCCCCCGCGCTGATCGAGCGTCCGCTGGCCGACCGGCGCGAGAAGCTCGGCGCGCTCGCGCGGCTGGCGCTGCAGCTCCATCCCGACCGGCCGCTCGAGCGCGGCTACGTCCGCGTTACCGGCACCGGCGGGCGCACGCTGACCGATCGCGCCGCCGCCGCGCGGGAGAAGACGCTCACGCTCAAATTCCGCGACGGCGATCTCGAAGCGGTGCCGAGGGGGAAGGCCACGGGCGAGACGCCTCCGCGCGCGCCCCGCCCGCACGCGTCCGGAACGCCGCCGCGGCAAGAGGATTTGTTCGAGTGAGGCGCGGCTGCTAGGAGCTTTGCCATGTTGATGAACAAGAATTCCGGCCCCGCCCGCGGCGAGGCCAAGCTGCATTACGGCCCCAGTGGTTTCCGCGTCCTGCGCGCCGGCCAGCACGTCTATTGCGCGGTAAGCGGTGTTCCGATCCCGCTGGAGGAGCTGCGTTACTGGTCGGTCGACCGCCAGGAAGCCTATGCCAGTGCCCCATTGGCCAGCGAGCGGCTTTTGCCGTGAATCCGGTCCGGGTCGCGCCGCTCTTTCTCCTCGTTTCGCTTTTCGCCCAGGCCTGCGTTCCCGCGCCCGCCCGCCAGCAGCCCGGGCAGCAACCGCCGGCAGCGGTCGTCGAGCCGGTCCGGACCGCTGCGACGCCGTCCGCCTCACCCTCACCTTCACCCTCGCCCGCGGCCTCGCTGCCGCGCACGCCGGCGCTGTTCACCTTTTCGGGCGAGCTCGAACAGGGCGGATGGATTCGCGGCGAAGCGCCTGACGGCACCACCGAGGCGCGGCTCGACGAGACCCCGCTGGCGATCGACGAGACGGGGCATTTCTTCGCCGCCTTCGATCGTGATGCGGGGCCCTCTGCGACGCTGACCGCCACTCTCGCCGATGGCCGAACGATCGAAAGCCCGCTGGCGATCGCGCCGCGGGAATGGGACATCGAACACATCGATGCCGCGCGCCGGCCGGGAGGCGCGTCGGAAGCCTTCATGCGCATCCGCCGTCCCGAACTCGAGGCGATCTGGAACGCCCGGCAAGAGCAAACCGGCGCGCAGGGATGGCGCCAGGACTTCGTGTGGCCGGTGACCGGGCGCATTTCGGGCCGGTTCGGCGCGCAACGCGTCTATCGCGGCGAGCCGGGCAGCTATCACACGGGTCTCGACATCACCACCGGCGCTGCGGGAACCCCCTTCGTGGCCCCGGCCGACGGGGTCGTCGTGCTCGCCGTCGAGGGCTTCAGCCTCGAAGGCAATCTGCTCATCATCGATCACGGCCAGGGTCTGAACAGCGCTTTTCTCCATGCTTCGCAGCTATATGTGAAGGCGGGCGACCGCGTCCGGCAAGGGCAGCATATCGGCGACATCGGCTCGAGCGGCCGGGCCACCGGGCCGCATCTGCACTGGAGCCTGAAATGGCGCGATGCCCGGCTCGACCCGCTGCTGTTCACCGGCCCGATGCGGTGATCGCTTGACGCCGGTCGAGCTGCTCTGAACAGTCCCCACGGATGCGCCTCTCCCGCCTCGTGCTCGGCTGTCTGTTGGCCCTCGGCCTCGCGCCGGGCACGCTCCTGCGCGAAACGCCTGGCCCGGCGGTCCAGACGGCACCGGTCCGGGCCTTGCCGATCGCGATCGAACCGGTCCGGCTCGGTCCCTTCGTCGCCGAGCATGCCTGGCATCTGGTCAGCGACAATGACTGGCACGGCGGCTATTCGGCGCTGACCCCGACCTCTCGCGGAATGCTTCTGGCGGCAAGCGACGCGGGCCGGTTTCTCGCCATCGACATCGCATCGCGGACACCGCAGCTGCACGATCGGGGTGCTGGCCGCGACCTGCCTCGGGGGAGCGGGCCGCGAAGAAAGGCCTACCGCGATATCGAATCGCTGACCAGCGACCCCGCCAGCGGCACGATCTGGGCGGGTCTCGAGGTAAGCAACCGGATCGAACGGTATGACGGCGATTTGCGCTATCTGGCGGGCACGAGCCCGGCGGCAATGCGCGGCTGGAGCAGGAACAGCGGACCCGAAGCCTTCGTCCGGCTGGCCGACGGGCGCTTCCTGGCGATCGAGGAAGGCTCGCCCCCGTGGCACGGCGACCGGCACAGGGCGGTGCTGTTTTCCCAAGATCCGATCGCCGCGGACGCACCGCGCCGATTCACCCACAAAGCTCCGCACGGGTATCGTCCGGTCGATCTGGCGCCGCTCGATCACGGAAGGGCCCTGATCCTCTACCGCAAGCTGGTCTTCGATCCGCTGCCCGGCTTCGCCACCGCTCTCGGAGTGATCGACGTCGACCGCGCGACCGTCGACGGCAGCCTGTGGGCTCGCCTGCTGGTGGAATTCGAAGGACGCCTGCCGCAGGACAATTACGAAGGCCTGGCGGTGACCGAGCACGACGGCGTCCGCCATGTATGGCTGATCTCGGACGATAATTTCATGGTCTTGCAGCGGAGCCTGTTGCTCGAGCTGCGCTGGGAAGAACGCGAAAAGGCGCCCGAGTGACCTCGCGCGCCGTGCTCGCTTCGTTTCCGATCGCTGGCGCCGAAGCGCCTTGGCTCAGGCCGCCTCGGCGCTCGCCTTCTTGAGCTCGCGCTTCACCTTGAGCGCGCGGTCCGAGAGCTTCTCGTCGCTGGTCTTGAGCAGCCAGTTGTCGAGGCCGCCATTGTGCTCCACCGAACGCAGACCCTGCGTCGAAACGCGGAACTTGAAGCTGCGGTCGAGCTTTTCGCTCATCAGCGTGACGTTCTGCAAGTTCGGCAGGAAGACCTTCTTGGTCTTGTTGTTGGCGTGGCTCACATTGTGGCCGACCTGGCGGCCCTTGCCGGTGAGTTCGCAAATGCGCGACATGTTCCGTCTCTCGTTCGAATGGCTGGGCGAGTTCCCCTGGCCGCGATTGCGGGGCGGGGGCTCGATTTGTCCCGGAAAGCGGCGCGCATAGCGGCGAGGGTACGAATCGTCAAGCACGTTGCGCCGGCGGAGCGCGGCGGGTAGCGCTGCGCCGGTCATGAACCGATGGACGCTTCCGGCCCCGATGCGGCGCGCGCTCGAACTGGCCGAGGCCTCCGGCGCGGCGGGCGAAGTGCCGGTCGGAGCGGTGGTGACATCGGGCGGCCGGTTCATCGCCGAAGCGCACAACAGCCCACGCCGCGACCGCGATCCGACCGCCCACGCCGAACTGCTGGCGATTCGGCGCGCAGCCGAGACGCTCGGGCAGGAACGGCTGACCGATTGCGACCTGTGGGTCACGCTCGAACCCTGCGCCATGTGCGCGGGCGCGATCGTCCATGCGCGAATCGGCCGCCTGTATTACGCCGCGAGCGACCCCAAGGGCGGGGCGGTCGAGCATGGCGCACGCATCTTCGACCGCGCCGACTGCCTTCATCGGCCCGAAGTCTATGCGGGGATCGGGGAAACCCGTGCGAGCGAACTGCTGCGCAGCTTCTTCCGCGCGCGCCGCTAGAGCCCGCGCCAGATAGCCACCGGCGCCCCATCCGCGGCGCCGAACCTTCGCCGATCGCAGGCGGTGGGCAGGAAACGCCGGTCGTAGCACAGGTGCAATTCCTCGAACCACCCGCGCTCGTTGGTGTGTACGCCCACCGCCTCGCTCCGCCAGCCCCGGTTGGCTTCGACGAAGCGCTCGCGAAGGAGGCCCGCGGTCAATCCTTCCTCGCGCGAGATCCGGTCGAAATCGGGCAGCCGCAGCCCGCCATGCAGGATCCGGACGAGCTTGAAATAGACTGCCGGGCGGCGCGTCATGCAGCTGCCGTGCTTGGCCCATTGCGCCGCCAGCAAGCGCGCCGATGGGGTGAGGCAGATGTTCGGCAAGACCTCGGCCGCGGTGGGCCCGCGCGTGGCGGGGCACCATTGCGGCCAATTGCGGCCGCTTTCTGGCCACAGGCCGTGGACGATAAGACCGAATCGGCCCGCCCGCCCCCGCCGGCGCATGCCCGCAGCCGCGACTTGCAGAATTCGGGGCTCCAGCTCAGCGCCAGCGTATATCCGGTGACCGGCATCGGGCGAACAGGTCCGTCGGGTGCAACCTTCGGCAACGCCAGGCGCTCGGGCTGGCCGCATTGGTACGCCTGCGCCGCGCCGGACGAAGGCACGGCGAGGGCGGCAAGCGCGACCATCGGCGCACATCGACTATGGACGATCGCCAATCCCCGCCTCGCCCTCTTCGTCCGGCGCGGCCAGCCAGGCGCGGGCATCCGCCCGGAAGAGGTACAGGATCGCCGCAATGCTCATCGCCGTGCTGGCCAGTCCGCAGACAAGCGGTGCATCGAGGCCCGCGGAAAATGCGCCGAGCGATGAATACAGCGACCAGGCGATCATCGCGATCAGTACCCATTTGACGAAACCGATGCGCAGCTTCGAGATCGCGAACCACAGCGCGAGATTGATCGCGATGGCCAGCCCGACGCCCCCGACCAGCAAGGCCGGACCGAGCCCTGCCCCGCCCTGGGCGGCCAATTCGGCCTCCAACTGGGCGGCTATCGTCGGGTAACCCAGAACCACGCCCAATAGGCCGGTCGCGATCGAGGTGAGAAAAAGCCAATCGAACTTCCGGACCGAATCGGGCTTCATCCCATTTCCCCTTCTGATTGCCGGGAACAATGGCGCGCATTCAAAGTGGCGTAAAGTCGAGGCCAATGTCGGCTGCTGGTGCGCTCTGCGTCAGACGGCCGACCGAGACAAAATCCACTCCCGTCGCAGCCTTGGCCGCGATCGTATCGAGCGTGATCCCGCCGCTGGCCTCGGTGGGGACGCGGCCGGCGACCAGTGCGACCGCTTCGCGCAGTTGCGGCGGTTGCATATTGTCGAGCAGGAGGCGAGTCGCCCCGGCTTCCAGCGCGGGTTCGATCTGGTCGAGCCGGTCGACCTCGCAGATGATCTCGCTCACTCCGGCCGCCACCGCGCGGCGCACCGCTTCGCGAACCCCGCCCGCCACCATGACGTGGTTGTCCTTGATCATGGCGGCATCCCACAGACCCATGCGGTGATTGGCGGCGCCTCCCATCCGCACAGCGTATTTCTCGAGCACACGGAGGCCGGGAATGGTCTTTCGCGTGTCGAGCAACCTGCATTGGGGGTTGCCCATCGCGGCGACATATTGCGCCGCAAGCGTGGCGATGCCCGAGAGATGCTGGACGGTATTGAGCGCGCTGCGTTCGGCGGTGAGCATGGCGCGGGCATTGCCTTCGAGACGCATGAGGTCGGTGCCCGCGGGCACCTGCTCGCCATCCTGGACGAGAAATTCGATGGCCATGTCGCCATCGAGCGCGCGGAAGAATGCCGCGGCGATCGGCAGCCCGGCCACGGTGATCGGATCGCGGCTGTCCATGACCCCGGCGAAGCGCATCTCGCCGGGAATGACACTCTCGCTGGTGACGTCGCGCCCGCCCTCTGCGAACCCCATGCCGAGGTCCTCCGCAAGCGTATCGCGGACGAATGAGTCCAGATCGAAACCTTCGAGCTCGAACAAATGCAAATCCCTTTTCGTGCTAGATTCTCCGGATCGCCGCTTCGGCTCGTAAACTGCGCCAGAAGGATCGGGAGCGGGCTGCCGGCCTTTCGGCGGGCGGCAGCGTTCGCTCAGTGGACGAAGCGCGCGACGACGTCGCGGTACGAGCGCGAGACCTTCACTTCGGCACCGCTGTCGAGCACGAGGAAGCATTCGCCGTTGGTATGCGGCTTGACCTGCCGGACCTGATCGAGGTTGACGATCGTCGACCGATGGACGCGCTGGAACCGGCGCGGATCGAGGCGTCGCTCGAGATCCTTCATCGTCTCGCGCAGAATCAGCGAATTGTCGCCGGTATAGATGCACATGTAATCGCCCGCAGCCTCGATGTGCTCGATCGTGTCGACTTCGACGCGGAAGATCTGCCCGCGGTCCTTTACGTTGATCAGCTTCTCGTAGCGGCTGGCGGTCTCCGGATCCTCTCCGCCGAGGTTTTCGGCGGCTTCGGGCGCGACCTCGGACAGAACGCTCATGAGCTTTTCGGCCTCCTCGCTCGACTTCTTCTCGGCCAGCCGCTGGCGCACCCGCTCGATCGTGTCGGCAAGCTTGTCCTCGTCGACCGGCTTCATCAGGTAATTCACCGCATTCGCCTCGAATGCGCGGATCGCATGCTCCTGAAATGCCGTGACGAAAACGAACAGCGGCGGATCGATTTCCATCACGCCCTGAACGACGGAAAATCCGTCGAAACCGGGCATCTGGATGTCGAGGAAGACGAGATCCGGCTTCTGCGTCTTGATCGCGCGTATCGCCTCGCGGCCATTTTGGCAGGTTTCGATGATCTCGACGTCCTCGAATGCCTCGAGGCGGAGCTGAAGGCCCTGGATGGCGAGCTTCTCGTCGTCGACGAGGATGGTCCGAATGGTCATGGGGTCAGGTGTGCTTTCCGGGGAGTTTGCGGGGAGATAACGGTCGAACGGGGTGCTTGTTTCTTAGCGGAAGCGGTGTGGGCCGGGTTTTCTGGCGCTGCGCTTAACGCCTCCGTCTGTTCATCCGATTCGAAGGGCAGTTCGATGAGAACCGAAAATCCGCCGCTTTCCGGCGAGCGGATCTCGAAGCGGTGTTCCTCGCCATAGGCCTGCGCCAGGCGGTCGCGGATATTGGCCAGCCCGACACCGGTAGAATCGCGGCGGGCGTGGGTCGGTCGCACGGCCGGAAGACCCTCTTCGGTGTCGTTCACGGTCATGCCGGGCCCGGTATCGGAAACGGTGACCCGCAGCCGCGGGCCGACGATCTGCGCGACGATGCCTATCTCGGCCCCTTCCTCCTGCGGGCTGACGCCGTATTTGATCGCGTTTTCGACCAGGGGCTGCAACAGCATCGCGGGAAGGCGTGCGCGTGCCGCCTCCCGGTCGATCCGGAAATGCGTGCGCAACCGCTCCTCGAACCGCATGCGCTCGATGTCGAGATAGAGTTTCAGCGTATCGACTTCCTGCGCCACCGTGACCTTGCCGCCCGGCTGGGTGACCAGCGTGTGCCGCAGGAAGCTCGACAGGCGGGTCAGCATGGCATTGGCGGTCTCGCTCTGCTTGAGGAGCACCAGCGTGCTGATCGAATTCAGCGTATTGAACAGAAAATGCGGGTTGAGCTGGTAACGCAGCATGGCCAGCTGCGCGCTCGTGGCCTGCGCCTCCAGGCGTTCGAGACGGTCGGCCTGCTCCTCGACCTGGAGGAAGAAATTGATCGCGTAATAGAGCGCCGACCACGCACCCAGAAGGACCAGGTCGATGAAGAAGATACCGACGAACAGGCTGGCGAAATTGCCGCTTGTGGCACCGCCGGCCACTTCGAGGACCCAGCTGTCGATGAAGGCGTAGATTCCGGTGGCAAATGCCAGGGCGATCGGCGTCGCGCCCCAGGTGACCAGGGGTCGCTGGCGGATCAGCTTGCCGTAGATCACCGCCAGGATCAGGCTGAGCGAAAACCCGGTGATCGTGGCGATGAGGATGATGACCAGCCGATCGGGAGGCTGGCCGTTGGCCAGCGCGGACATGCCGCGCAGAAGCGTCGCCCCGCCCCAGCCGGCCAGCTGAAGGTTCCAGAACGCCTGATTCTTGTTGGCGAAGAACGGCGTCGGTCGGATGGGCAAGACGGCCATGCCCGGCTCCTCTAGCGCAATTGCGACAAGCTGCGCCAGTCGCTACAGTTCGGACGACGGGCGAAACGAGGGAGAGACGCGATGGGCGTGCAGGAGAATATCGAACATTCGGTTGCGGAGCGCGCCAGGTTTCGCGAAATGAAGGAAGGCACGGCCGAAGATTGGGCGATCATCGGCGGCGAATATCGCGCCTTCGCCAAGGGTCTGCCCGACCGCGTGCTCGACCACCTCAAGCTGCTCGACGGGGATTTCGGCGGATTTCCGGTCTGCCGGCTCGAACATTCGCTGCAGACCGCCACCCGTGCGCATCGCGACGGGCGCGACGAGCAATATGTCGTCATGGCTCTGCTCCACGACATCGGCGATACGCTCGGCAGCTACAATCATCCCGAAGTCGCGGCCTCGATCATCAAGCCGTTCGTGACCGACGAGATCCACTGGATCTGCCAGAATCACGGCGCCTTCCAGGGTTATTACTACTTCCATTTTCTCGGCATGGACCAGGACGCGCGCGAGCGTTTCCGCGACCACCCGCATTTCGAGGCATGCCGCGAATTCTGCGAGAAATACGATCAGGCCGCGTTCGACCCCGAATACGCCAGTGAACCGCTCGCGTTCTTCGAACCCATGGTGCGCCGGGTGATGGAGCGCCCGCTGGCCTCGATGTATGCCAAGGCCGTCGCGGCCGAGTGATCAGCCCCTGACGCCGAGCGCCTCGGCCAGACGCTCGTAGGGAACGAGCCCTTCGATCACCTCGTCACCGGCGATCCAGCTCGGCGTGCCGGTGAATTGGAGGCTCCGGGCATAGGCCATGTTCCTGGCGAGTTCGCCGGTCGCTTCCTCCGATTGCGCAAAGGCTTGCGCCGCCTTCATGTCGAGTCCCGCGATCTGCCCTGCACGGGCGATCGTGGTCGCGCTCGGCGGACCCTGCTCGAACATCGCGTGATAGAAGGCGGCAAACTTGCCTTGCTTTGCCGCAGCCAGGGCCATCCGCGCAGCCTGTTCGCTGCCCTCGAAGATCGGCCATTCGCGAACGACCACCTTGAGCTCGGGATCGGCGGCGACGAGCCGATCGGTCGCGGCGATGCTCTGCCGGCAATAGGTGCAACCGTAGTCGGTGAATTTGACCAAGACCTTCGACCCCTGCGGATTGCCCAGCACTGCGCCGGGGAACGGCTCGACCACCTCGTCGAAGATCTTGGCCAGGCGGTCCCGGGCCTGTCTGTGCTGATAGGCTTCGGCCATCTCGGGCAGGATCTCGGGGTGGGCGACCAGATAGTCGCGCGTCTCGCCGTGACCCAGCCCGGCGAGCGACCACAGGCCCGCTCCGGCAAAACCGAAGACCAGCGCGATCAGCGCAGTCAATGCATTGTTCTTCATCCTGCCCCCGAATGTCTTCAGCCCGGCGCGCAATTGCGGCCGCGCTCCATCTCGCACTGGCGTTCGATCAGTGCCCGTGCCTGCATCCCGATATCCTGCGCGCGGATCCAGTCGGGCGTGCCCTGTTCGAGCCCCGCCTCGGCCGCCTGCGCGCTGCGCAACGCCATCGCGTATTCGCCGCTCATGACCTGCTGCTCGGCGCTGGCCAGCCGGGCGCGCGGCATATCGCCGCGCGCGGCATAGACTACCCCCAGCTGGTACCAGGCGAAAGGATTGCGCCGATCGCGCCCCACCGCAGCGCGCAGCACGCGTTCCGCCTCTTCGAAATTGGCCTTGTCTTCGGTCGCGATGAGAGCATGGCCGAATATTCCGGCAATCAGCGGTTCCGCATGCGTCAGTTCGGTCGCCCGGCGCAGCGGATCGAGCGCCTCCTGAGGCCGCCCTGATTCGAGCAGAACCTGGCCTTTGAGTTCAAGAAAATAAGGGTCGTCGGGGTTCTTGGCGAGCAGCCGGTCGGCTGCATCGAGAGCCCGGTCGACGCGCGCGTTCTTGTGATAGGCATAGGCGCGCGCATAGAGCGCCGGGACCGTCATGTCAGTCTCCGGATAATCGCGCAGAGTGGTCGCGGGTTTGGCGAGATAGCCGGTCAACTTGGCCTTGATCCGCTCGAAATCCGCCTGATTGCGGGCATTGGCGGGTTTCTCCCACGAGCGGTCCGATTCATAGACCTCGCGCAGCGCCGAGATGCGATCGCCCGACAGCGGATGGGTACGGTAGAAGCCGGCCTCGTCGCTCTGGCTGTAGCCGTAGCGGTATTCCTGGTTGAGCAATTTGCCGAAGAACGCCAGCGACCCCCGGCCCGAAATCCCGGCCTTGGACAGATATTGCGCCCCCGCGGCATCGGCCGAGGATTCCTGAGTGCGGCTGAAGGCGAGGAACTTGCCCATCGCCGCCTGCTGCCCCGCCATCATGATGCCCAGGGCGGCATCGCCGGCGCCGGCCAGCGCCGCGCCGAGCCCCGCGAGCATCGACAGGAGCGAAATCTTGGTCGCATCGGCGACCCCCTCGCCATAGCGCAGCACATGGCCGCCGGTGATATGCCCGAGTTCGTGGGCGATCACCCCCTGAACCTCTTCGGCGGTATCGGCAGCATCGATCAACCCGCTGTGGACGTAGATCGCCTGCCCCCCCGCAACGAAGGCGTTGATCGAGGGATCGTTCAGCAGGACGATATCGACATTGCCGGGTTCGAGCCCTGCAGCTTCGACCAGCGGTGCCGAAATCTCGTTGAGAAAGCGCTCGGTCTCTGCATCGCGCAGGACGCTTTGGGCCGCCACCGGCTGGGCCGCGAGCGTGGCGGCGGCGATGAGGGCGAGCAGTCGGGCCAGGAAGCGCATGGCGGTCAGTCTAGGGGCTTGCGGCCTGAACGGGAACTGAAACCGCTACACGGTCTTGCGCCCAGCGCGTGATGCGCTCGCTCAGGGGCCGGCGGTTGCGCCAGGGGCTGGCGAGCGAAATCAGTGGGGCGTTGTGATCGAAGTCGGCATAGAAGAGCGTTTCCGCTTGTGCGCCATTCGCTGCCAGCGCGCCAGCCAAAGCACGCGTGTTGCGCGGTTTGACCAGCGTGTCGGCTTCGCCATGGATGAGCAGCATGGGCGGCGCGTCCTGGCGGGCATGTCGTAGGGGCTGACTGCCCGCCCCCGCGCCGACCGCACCGAATGCCGCACGGGTCGATTCACTCTCGAACGGATAGAAGTCGTAGGGCCCCGAAAGCCCGATAACGCCTCTGACCGCCTCCGCAGGCACGCCAGCGGCCTCCATCAGTCGTCGCTCGAGCACGAGCTGCACGACATTGTACGCGCCCGCCGAATGGCCCGCGAGCACCAGGCGGTCAGGATCGCCGCCATAACGAGGTGCGAGGCGCAGCGTTTCGGCGATAGCGGAGGCCGTGTCCTCGAGCATCGCCGGGTAGCGCCCTGCCTCGCCGAGTCGATAACCGGCCAGCACCACGACGAAGCCACCCGGTGCGAAGGCGCGGGCGACGAAACCGTAGTCTTCGGGGTCGCCCGAGCGCCAGCTGCCCCCGTGGACGAAGACAAGCAGGGGCAGCGGCCGTGCCTGCCGCGCCTCGCGCTGCGGGGCGTAGATGCGGAGCTTCTGGGAGGGATCGGGGCCGTAGCTCGCGCTGGCGACGAGCGTCACATCGCGCGATCCGCCGCTCAGCCGATCGATAGCGTCGAGTACTGCGGGGCCGTTCGCGCGGATCGCGGCGAACGCCACCGCGGCGGCGAGCGCGGTGGCCGCCGCCGAGGCAATGAGGAACCAGCCCATGCGTTTCACGCCGATCGTGGAGTTGATCGCTCGACCGCTGCGAAAACCGCGGCCTCGCCATCGCCTTTATGGTTGCGCCATCCCCGGCGGGGACGGCTGTGCGCGGAGGCGGTCGGACGAAACGGCATCGCCGCGGCGCTAGCCTTTGTCGCGCGTCAGCGGCAAGCGTAATCTCTCGGCGTTCAGCCCAGCAGCTTGCGCGCCGCCTTTTCGACCAGTGCAACATCCTCGGGTATCCGACCGATGATCTCTATCGCTCCTTCGGGGGTACGCCGGAGCATGGCAAGAGCGAATTCGGGCCCGTCGCTGCCCAGTTCGGCCAGCGTCACCGGCTCGAGTTTCCGCAGCTTGCGAGCCAGAGCCGGGCGCACCGACTTGTCGTCGTCGAGCGGCTTGCCCTGTTCCTCCTTGCGCGCGCGGCGTTCGGCCTGGACGACGCCCTTCAGGCCCCCTTCGGCCTCGCGCAGGAATCCGGCGAGCGAGCCGCGTTCCACCCCCACTCGATGGGCGTGCATCAGCACGGCGGCATATTCGGTAAGGCGAGTCTTGTCGTAATCGGCGCCGAAAACCAGCTTGACGATCGGCGTCATCGGCGCGCGATCATGGACGGTCAGGTCATTGTCGGCCAGCAAGTCGTGATAGTCGTCGGGATGCGACTGCGCCTCGAGACTGAAATCATAGGCCCGCCCGACGGCGTCGTAGAGCGCCTTGCGGCTGCGATCCTCGGTATTCTGCGCGGCATGCGCCATTTCGCGCGCAAGAGCGAGGCAATCGTAAAGGCCATCGGCCGGCGGCGTTCCGGGCGTGGCAGCTTCGCCATGGGAATCGGCGGGCCTGCCGGACAGCCGGGGCGACGCCTCGGCGTTGCCGCTATCCTCCGCCGGGCCAGAATGTCCTTCGTAGGCCTGCGGCACCCGCGGCGCCTGAGCGGCGGGTTCATAGGCCGTCGGCACAGGCGCGGTGGGGTCGATGAGCGAAAGATCCACGCTCTTCTTCGCACGGTTGCCGCGACTGACCAGGGCGATCAGGCTGCTGGAAGTCTCCTCGTCGGCCAGTGGATCGACCACGCCGTCGACGTCATCTTGTTCCTCGTCCTCGTCGTCCCAATCGGGTAACCCGTAATCGGCGGCGGTCTTGATGCCGCTGTCAAAGTCATCCTCGTCCGGCTCGTCCCCCGCAAAGGGGCCCTGGCCACCGATGGGGTTGCCGAGCGCGTCGACCGAGCGATCGGGGCGCGACGGCGGCGAAGATCCGGCTTCGTTCGGGCTCCGCGGGGTTTCCCCCGCCCCCTCGTTCCGGCCGAAGGCGGGCTGCGGCAGCCGGTCGGACGAAACGGAATCCATCATTTCACCGCTCCCCAGTTCGAGCACGCCGTCCTCGCTCGCTGCCCAGGTCTCCCGAGCAAGCATCTCGGCCGTCGCGACGGGTTCGGCAGCATCTTCTGCGCCCTCTGCGAAAGGATCTGCCAGCGCCTGGTCGATTTCCAGAAGCAGGGCATCGGCGGTCTGCTGATCGGCCATCTCCTTCCAGTTGATGACGCCGTAGATGTAGTCGATGGTCTGCTCGTCCGACGAATAGGGAAGCAGGATGCCGCGATAAAGAACCGTGGCCGACCGTTCGTTGACGAATTCCGCCTCAAAGCCGATCGGCGCCTGATTGGCGAGAATCTGCATGTAGTGGTCGGTGATCCGGCTGAGCACCGAGCGGCTCGGCACGTCCGAAAGATGGCCGATTCGGCCTGAATGTCCGCATTCCTCTGCCAGTTCGGCGCCGATGTAGGCGACCCGTGGGTCCTCGAACCCGGCGGTGAAGTCGAGCAGAACCGAGTGCGGGCCGAAATCGTCGAGACGCTCGGGCTCGAGATCTTCGATATCCGGGAAATTGCGGTCGCCCAGCAGGCTCGCCCAATGGTTGTAGGCTCGCACCTGCATGCGGCGCTCATCCTGCCCTACGGGAGATGGCGGCGGTCCGAGGTCGGCATCGTCATCCTCGACGAAATCGTCATCGAGATGGTCTGCCGCATCGCGCGAGCCGAAAAAGCCGCCAAGCCTGTCCATCAACACCTAAGTCCCCGAAAAAAACTGCCCATTCGGCAAGGGGGTATGGAGGATGCACGGTAAAGATGTGGTTAAGTACGTTAACTATCGTGACGCCGGTCGCGGTCCCATCACAACATGTAGCGCATCCGGATGGTGAGCGTGCGATCCTGCGTACCGATGTCGAAAGCCGCGTCGGAGAATTTCGGCGGACCCATGCGCACCTTGGCATCGCGCGAGAAGCCGAACCCTTCCTTGGGCATCATGCCAAGCGCGCGGTCGGCCTTGCCGTTGGCGTTTTCGTCATGAAGCAGCGCGACCGCGTAGTGCCCAGGTTGCACCGCGAAGAAGGTGAACGACACGGTCCCGGCATGCGCCGCCACCGTTTCGCCGCGCGCTCCCGCCACCCCGCGGCACTTGGGAAAATTCGCCTCGGCGGTGGTCATGCAGGCGCGTACCACGCCGTCGCCATTGCGCAGGCCCGTTGCAATCACGGTGACGGTGGCTCCGGCCCCCGAAGCTGGTGCGGGTGCGGGTGCGGCAGCCGCAGCGATCGCCGCACCAAGCGGCAGCAGGGCCACCCACGCGGCGCGCCTCAGGCGTGGGCGCTGAGACCGCGATCCGTCGCGCACAACCGGTCCCAAAAACGGAAATAAAGGCCGAAATTGCATGAATACTCTTCGTGATGCCGCTGGTGGTGGCTGGCGGTTATCAACCAGCCGCCTAACGCGGAATGAACCAGACGGCGAGGAAACATCTCCCATCCCATGTGATTGGTGACCCCCATCACCGTCATGATCGCCAACACCACGCCGAGCATCGCCACATGGATCGGAATGAAGAAGACTAGGGCGGGAATCACGACGGCGCCCGTCATCGCCTCCCACGGGTGGAAGCTCATCGCAGCCCATGCCGTCGGCGGACGGCTGGCGTGGTGGACCCGATGCATCGCACGAAACAAGGATGGGCGATGCATCAGCCGGTGGGACCAGTAGAACCAGGTGTCGTGCGCGAAGAGATAGAGCAGCGGGGCCAGCGCAAGATACCATAGCGGATAGGTGTTTGCATCGGAGTAGAGCAACGTCCAGCCGTGCTCCCTCCAGCCCCAGGCGATCACCCCGGCGGGAATGCCATAGATCGCTGCCGAAACAAGCGACCAAGCTATTTCGCGGCGGATCTGCGGCCGCAGCCTGGCGTGGTACCCAGGCCGCACCTTGGCGGTGAGCAGGGCGAATATTCCGCTGGACGCAAGGTAGCGCAGCGCGACGATCGCGGTCATGGCTAGAGCTGACAGGATAGCGGCGGTCCACATGGCGGGACCGCTTATGGCCCAGCCGGACGAGGTAATACAGCTACTTCGACTATTGCCCCAAACCCCATGGCGCGCAATGCGGATCGTCGGTCACCGTCATGCGCCGAATTGCGGCACGCGCCAGCCGTTCGACCTCGAGTTTTCGCCGGGCCGCAGCGAGCGGGCGCAGTGGAGCGGGGCGCATGATCTCGCCGTCGTAACCGTCGGCGACGATGATGCCGCAGCACTCGGGTCGATAGCCCTCCCCCTCGAGCGGAGTGCGGTCGAGACCTGGCGGCACGCCCCAGAAGAACCGGTCGCAAAAATCGAGATAGTCGGGCCACTTGCCATCACCAAGCAGGTCGCCGCGCTGCACCTTGATTTCGACGATGACGATATGGCCCTTGGGATCGAGCCCCATCAGATCGGCCCGGCGGCCATTGCGCAACGGCATTTCGGCCAGGCACCAGATACCATTGCGCGCGAACAGCCGCGCAATGCCCCGCGCGACTGCCGCCGCAGTGTCTCCCTCAGCAAGCGTTTCCATCATTCGCGAGCTCTAGGAACATATGGCGAACGTGGTCAACCCACAATCGTCCGCTCTGCTGCGGCGAGCAGTTGCGCCACCGTGCGCGGCAACTCAGTCGGCGTCGACGAGTTCCACTATGGCTGCGCGTGCGGAGTGGAATTCGCGCCACAGCGTCAATGCCGCGGTGGTCGTGTCCTTGCCCTGGGCGGTCAGCGCGAGCACCGCGCGCAGACCCGGTTGCATGATGGCAGCGAGATCCTCGATCCCGCGCGCCGCCATTTCAAACTGCCAGCCGCCCTTGTCGGCCGCTCGCTGCGGGAGCGACAGAATTTCGTCGCTGTGCGGCTCGCGCGCGAGCTGCGCCAGATTGCCTACCGCAGAAGCCGCCTCGTGAACGGCATCCCATTGCTCTGACAGCATGCCGATTTCGGGCGCTGCGCGGGGGCCTGTGTCGGCCGGCGGCAGCATGGTGGCTTGGCTCAGGTCGAACTCGTGATGCATCGCGCTCATGCCGGCACGCTACGAACCGAGTCTCTGCGAAAAGCCTAACGAGCGGCCGGAGCCGAGCATTTCGCTTTTGGGCTGGCGAGGGACGGCCGGCTTTGCTAAGCGCCCCGCTCGCCGCGAGGCCGAAGACGCACCCGTAGCTCAGCTGGATAGAGCGCTGCCCTCCGAAGGCAGAGGTCACAGGTTCGAATCCTGTCGGGTGCGCCACGGCCCGGTTCGCCGACACCGGCGACGGTCGGCAACCCCGGCAAGGCGCCGAGCAGCGGGCGCGGCGTGGAATTGCTGCCCGCCCCATTCCTGCAGATCAAATGATGTTGGTAACGAGGTTACGAGGCGGTTAAGGCAGGAAGTTCATGGACCGTGTCATTTACGATTTCGATGCCGCACCGCTGCGCAATTGCGCCGCAACGCCATCCGGCGCCGCCCGACAGACCGGCTCCTGCCCTCCTTCGGGCGTGCGGCCGCGCATCGGGGTGATCTACAATCCGCGCAGCCATCGCAACCGCGGCCAGGATCTCGCCTGCGCCCTGCGCGACGGAATTGCGGTTGCCCAACCGCGCCGGCGCGAAGATATCGCCGAGGCGCTGGCCGAGTTCGCGCGCGAGGGTATCGATTACCTCGTCATCAACGGCGGCGACGGGACGGTGCGCGACGTACTGACCATGGGCCAGAGCGTGTTCGGCGCCCGCTGGCCGGTCATCGCCGTCCTGCCCAAGGGCAAGACCAACGCGCTCAACGTCGATCTCGGCGCCTCCCCGGACTTGTCGCTCGAGGAAGCGGTCGCCGCATGGTCGACGGCCGTCCGCGTCAAACGGCGCCCGCTTGCCATCGCGTACGAGGGCAGTGGCGAGCCACCGATGCTCGGTTTCATCTTCGGAGCCGGCACCTTCACCCTGGGCATCGAAGCGGGACAGGAGATCCATTCACTCGGCTTCTTCAATGGCCTGGCGGTCGTGGCGACCGGCGCCTGGGGGGTTGTTCAAGCGTTGTTCGGGAGCGACCGCAATCGCTGGCGCCGCGGCACCGAGATGACTCTCGCCTTTCTGCCGTCCGCCGAACCGGTTCCCCGTTCGCGCCATGGCGATCCGCGGCGCCGGAGCATTCTGCTCGCCTCGACGCTCGAACGCATGCCGGCCGGCCTGCAGGTGTTCGGACGACCGCGTGCCGGGCTCAAGCTGGCGGTGCTCGACCATGCGCGTCGCCGCATTCTCGTCGCTCTTCCGGCCATCCTGGCCGGCTGGCGTCCCCGCTGGCTGGAAGGCGCCGGACTTCATCAGCTCGATGCCGAGGGCTTCGCGATCGATGTCGCAGAGCCGGTGATCCTCGACGGAGAAGTCTTTCCGGCGGGGCGCTATCGCGTCGAGCAGGGCCCCGAACTGACTTTCGTCAGCGTGTGACCCAGAGCCTGGCGGAACGGATCGGCGCGGGCCTCGACCTCCCGCTTCGCCGCGAGGTCGTAGCTTTCGCCCGGCTCCTCGGCGAGGAAGCGGAGGCCCGAGCGGTGCTGTTCTACGGATCGAACCTGCGCACCGCCTCGCTCGACGGGGTGCTCGATTTCTACGTGCTGCTGCCGGGCCCGCAGCGCGAGCGGATATGGCCACGGGTCAGCTACCGCGAGTGGCACAATGGCGCAGAAACGCTGCGGGCCAAGATCGCTACGCTGTCCTTGGGACAATTCGCCGAAGCTGCTGCAGGGGCGTCACGCGATACGACGATCTGGGCGCGCTTCGTCCAGCCGGCGGCGCTGGTCTGGCAGCAGGACGAGGAGGCACGCGGCGCAGTAGTCGAGGCGCTGTGCGCCGCGGCGGCGACAGCAGGGCGGCTGGCAGCCGCGTTGGGGCCGGTGGACGGCGTTCCGGCCGAATTCTGGAGGGCGTTGTTCCGTGCCACCTATCGCGCCGAGTTCCGGGTCGAGAAAGCTGGCCGCGAGAACGACATCCTCGCGGTCAATGCCGATCATTTCGAGGGCTTGCTGCCGCTCGCCTGGGAACAGGGCGGGATTGGCTGGGAGCGCGACGGCGACCGCCTGGCACCGCAGCTGGCGCGTTCCGAGAGAGCGCGAATCCTGAACTGGTGGAACCGCCGCGCGCGGCTCGGCAAAACGCTCAACCTGCTGCGGCTGGCCAAGGCGACCACGACCTTCGAGGGCGCGGCGGACTATGCCGCATGGAAGCTCCACCGACACACCGGTATCGTCCTCGAGGTCACTCCGTTTCGCGCCCGTCACCCGCTGCTCGCGGCGCCGGGCGCGCTGCTGGAGCTGTGGCGCAAGCGTCGCGCTCAGTAGTAGCGCATTGCGATGCTGATCGCTTCCACTCCCGCACCGACACGGAAAGCGGTCTTCTTGTAGCTCGGTTTTCCAAGGTTGAAGATGTTGATGCTCGGATTGTTCGACATCGCCCCGCCATCGGTGAAGATGTCGGTGTCGCCATTGCCGTTGATGTCGTGCCGCACCGCGATGCCATACATTCCGGGTGCCGGAAGCGGCATGCAGAAGGTCATCGTTCCGGCCTTCGCGGGGGCTTCCATGCGGTAGATCCAGCGGCCCTTCTCGAGCCAGTCTTCCTTGGTGCCGCGATAGCTCTGCACCCGCATGGTCCCGCGGCTCTCCTTGATGCCGCTTACCGTGACGCGCACGGCAGGCCCGCCGCCGGCAGCGCATTTGGATGCATCGTTAACGATCTTCTCGCGATATTGCGCCGCCGCCGGGGCGGACATGGCGAGGCCGGCAAGCGCCAGTACGGCAAGGCCGGTGGTGTAAGTGGTTCTGGGTGTCATGAAAGATCCGTTTTCGACCTAGTGGGAGCCGGCGCGCGAGACGCCGGCCGCGAAACGGGCAAGTGCCCCCGTATTTTCACGCCCCAGCGTAACGCCGAGCGGTGAATTACGGCTGAATTGTCAAAATCCTCCGCGTTCATCTGCGTAGCTTCTTCACGCCATGTGGAAAAGGCAGATCCGCGCGCTTGTTAACTCTCTCCCCGCGCGCGTAGGGCTGGCCCAGGCTATTGCCACGAGGCCCGCGCGCATGACCCAACCGCTGATCTCCCCTTCGATCCTCTCCGCCGATTTCGCGCGGCTCGGCGAAGAAGTGCGTGCGATCGACGCGGCCGGGGCCGACTGGATCCATGTCGACGTCATGGACGGGCATTACGTGCCCAACATCACCATCGGCCCGGCCGTGGTGAAGGCACTGCGGCCCCATACCGCGAAGCCTTTCGACGTCCATTTGATGATCGCGCCGATCGATCCCTATCTGGAAGCCTTCGCCGATGCCGGGGCGGACATCATTACTGTCCACCCCGAGGCCGGGCCGCACATCCACCGCAGCTTGCAGGCGGTCGCAGCGCTCGGCAAGAAAGCCGGTGTGGTGCTCAATCCCGGCACGCCGGTGACTGCGCTGGACTATCTGCTCGAAGATGCCGATCTGGTCCTGGTGATGAGCGTCAACCCCGGGTTCGGCGGCCAGAGCTTCATCCATTCGCAACTCCGCAAGGTCGAGGCCATCCGCAAGCGCATCGATGCGCTGGGAAAACCGATCCACCTGCAGGTGGATGGCGGCGTCAACGCGGACACTGCTCGGCTATGCATCGATGCCGGCGCCGACGTGCTGGTTGCCGGTTCGGCAACCTTCGCCGGCGGCTCCGACCGCTATGCCGCCAATATCGCCGCGCTCAAGAGCCGGCAATGAGCGAAGCGGCCGGTCTTCTTCTGTCGAGGGGCGACAGCACGATGCCGGACGAGAGCGGGCAAACCGCGCTGCCGCTGCGCGAGGATCGGGAACTGCTGGTAGAGCGGCCCGACAGCCAACCGCCGGCCGAAGGGGTTCGCCTCGAACCCTCGCGGGCTCTGGCACTGGCCGATCTCCAGCCGCCGCGCACGGGGCCGATCGACGGGATGCTGCGCTGGGCCTACCGGCTGGGGATCCCGGGGCCGGTGCTCGCCGCGCCGCTCCGCAAGCCTGCTGCCCCGCGGCTGCTCGCGACGGTCTCGACCCCGCTGGCAGGCGATCGCGCGGCGGGCGTGGCACTTCGCGCGGGCCAGTTCCTCGTTCATGGACTCCGGGCCCCGGTCGACCGGGTCGATTTCGCCAGCAACGCCTCGCTGACGCCGCCGATGCAGCGCACGGTGCACGGCTTCACCTGGCTGCGCGATCTTGCCGCATGCGCTCCGCGCGAAGATTGTTCGGCGGTGGGAGAAGCCTTGTTGGCCAGATGGCTAAAGGCCAATCCGGTTCCCGCGCGGGGTCCCGCCTGGACGGTCGAACATGCCGGGCTGCGCCTGCTCGCATGGATCGTGCACGCCCCGGTGATCCTGGCTGGCGATGCCGGCTTGCGCAGCCGCGCGCTCGAGGCGATGGAAACGACCGCGCGCTGGCTCGACCGCCAGGTCGCCCGCGCCGAGGATGGGCTCGGCCAGGTCGCCGGCTGGTCTGCCATCGTCGCTGCCGGTCTGCTGCTGCCCGACGGACGGCCGCGCCGGCTGTTCGGCGAGGCCGGATTGTTGCGCGCGCTGGGAGAGTTGGTTTCGGACGACGGCGGCACACTTTCGCGCAGTCCCTTGGCGCAGACGGAAGCGATTGCCCTGCTGGTCGACCTGAGGGCCTGCTACGAAGCGGCCGAGCGCGACCCGCCGGCGGCGCTCGAGACCATGCTTGCGCTGCTCGTCCCCCCTTTACTGACGCTGCGCATGGGCGATCGCGCGTTGGGTAGCTGGCAGGGGGCGGGGGCAACATCCGCAGTGCGGCTCGACGCGCTGATCGGAGCCAGCGGCATCCGCACCCGTCCGGGAAAGGACCTGCGTCACTGGGGGTATCAGCGTATCGATGCGGGCAGGAGCGTGCTCGTGCTCGACGCCGCGCCGCCGCCCCGCGCGCGACATGCCCGGTTCGGCTGCGCCTCGACGCTGGCGTTCGAGCTGTCGCATCGCGAACAGCGCATCGTGGTCAATTGTGGCGGCGCAGAGCTCGCTGGCGGGCTGGTGCCAATGCGCATCGAGCAAGGACTGCGCGGCACCGCGGCGCATTCGACGTTGGTGCTCGACGATGCCAATTCGACCGCTGTTTTGATCAAGGGGCAGATCGGCAAGGGCGTCGAGGAAGTCGACATCGCGCGCAGGACGGTCAAGCAGCGCGGGCGCGACGCGACCCGACTGGAAGCTTCGCACAACGGCTATGCCGCCCGCTACGGCCTGATACACCGGCGCATCCTGTTGCTGTCCGCGGATGGCGAGGAATTGCGCGGGGAGGACCTGCTCGAACCCTCGGGGCGGCAAGGCAAACGGGGCAAGATCGGTTTCGCCATCCGTTTCCACCTCGGGCACGGGATCGAGGCGGGTTTGGCGGATGACAGCCGTGGCGCCGGGCTGGCATTGCCCGACGGAAGCTACTGGCAATTTCGGCTCGGAGGCGATAGCGGCGAGGCGCAGATCACGATCGAGGACAGTCTTTGGGTCGACGGGCAGGGTCGACCGCGGGCGACCAAGCAGCTGGTGATCGAAGGGCTGACATCGCGCAGCGGGGGACGCTTCCCCTGGTTGCTTAAACGCATGGGGTGAGTTCGAGTGGCGGACGTGGCGATCAAGCGGGCACTGCTTTCGGTGTCCGACAAGAGCGGCTTGGTGGAGCTGGGCCAGGCATTGGCCGCGAAGGGGATCGAATTGGTTTCGACCGGCGGGACCGCCAAGGCGCTGCGCGAGGCCGGTCTTGCGGTGCGCGACGTTTCCGATCTCACCGGCTTTCCCGAAATGATGGACGGGCGGGTCAAGACCTTGCATCCGATGATCCATGGCGGCCTGCTCGCGGTCCGCGCCGACCCAGCACATGCTGCGGCGATGGAAGAGCACGCGATCGGCGCGATCGATCTGGTGGTTGTCAATCTCTATCCGTTCGAGGCAACGGTGATGCGCGGCGCGGGGCGCGAAGAGGTCATCGAGAACATCGATATCGGCGGGCCGAGCATGGTCCGATCGGCGGCCAAGAACCATCGCTACGTCACCATCGTCACCGATCCGGCGGATTACGATGCGCTGATCGCCGAACTCGATGCATCGGGGACGACCTCGCTCGAGTTCCGCCGCAAATGCGCGGCCAAGGCGTTCGCCGCCACCGCCACTTATGACTCGATGATCAGCCAGTGGTTCGCCTTCGCCGACCAGCAGCAGCTGTTCCCCGACATGCTGGCGGTCAACGGCAGGGATCCTGTCGCGCTGCGCTACGGCGAAAACCCGCACCAGCAGGCGGCGCTCTATACTCCTGCCGGACCGCATGGGCGCGGAATCGCCCAGGCGGAGCAGCTCCAGGGCAAGGAGCTGAGCTACAACAATTACAACGATGCCGACGCGGCGCTCGAGCTTTGCGCCGAATTCCGCCAAAGCGATCCCGCGGTGGTGATCGTCAAGCATGCCAATCCCTGTGGCGTGGCGCAGGCAGCCACGTTGATCGACGCGTGGAACGCCGCGCTAGCCTGCGACAGCGTATCGGCTTTCGGCGGGATCGTGGCGGTCAACCGCGAGCTCGACGGCGAGACCGCCGGAGCGATCTGCGCGATTTTCACCGAGGTGGTGATCGCACCCTCGGTAAGCGAGACGGCCCGCACGATTTTCGCGAAAAAGAAGAACCTCCGCCTGCTGGTTACCGGCGAGCTGCCCGATCCGCGCCGCGGCGGGCTGACGGTCAAGCCGATCACCGGCGGGCTGCTGGTCCAGACGCGCGACAATGGGGCGATCACCGAAGCCGATCTCGCAGTGGTGACCCGGCGCGCGCCGTCCGCGCAAGAGCTCAAGGACTGTCTGTTCGCCTGGACCGTGGCGCGCCACGTCAAATCGAATGCCATCGTCTACGCCCGCGACGGTTCCACCGCGGGGATCGGCGCGGGCCAGATGAACCGCCGCGATTCCTCGCGCATCGCTGCGATGAAAGCGGAAGAAGCGGCCGAGAAATACGGTTGGGATGCACCCCGCACCGTAGGCAGCGCGGTCGCGTCCGATGCCTTCTTTCCCTTCGCCGATGGCCTGCTGGCCGCCGCCGAGGCGGGGGCGACCGCAATCATCCAGCCGGGCGGATCGATCCGCGACGAGGAAGTGATTGCCGCCGCCGACGAACGCGGCCTCGCGATGGTCTTCACGGGAATGCGTCACTTCCGGCATTGAGCCGGCGTTCGACGAACGAAGCTGAACGTCCGACGACGGGCGCATTCAGAAGGTTGCAACAGGTTGTCGCCTAACCATGTCGATATGGATCGACGAAAGAGCCCCGCATGACCCTGTTCACCACCGACCTTTATCGCAATTTCGGCATCGGCTTCTGTGCCGGTGCGATCGCCGTGATCCTCGCCAATGGCGGGGCTTTCCTGGAAGCCGTGCCGAAGCTGGTCGCCGCGATTCTGTGATGCACCGCCGCGCCCCATTCGCCGTTGCTGCGCTCGCGCTGGGTCTCGCGGCCTGTCAGCAACGGGCAATCGCCGCCGAAAAGGTGGTCGAAGGGCCACGGGCCGAGCGCGTCGCTCATGAAGAAGGGCTCAAGACCGCGATCTTCGCTGGTGGATGCTTCTGGGGTGTCGAAGCCGTATTCAGCCATGTCAAAGGCGTGAAAAGCGCTGTCTCCGGCTATCACGGCGGGACCGAACGCTTGGCGCGCTACCAGGTGGTATCGAGCGGCGTGACCGACCACGCCGAAGCGGTCAAGGTCACTTACGATCCGGCGGTCATCCGGTACGATCAGCTCCTGCGGATCTTCTTCTCGGTCGTCGCCGACCCGACGCAGGTCAACCGCCAGGGACCCGACACGGGCGCGCAATACCGCTCTGCCATCGTCCCGATGTCGGCCGAACAGAATGCCGTCGCCAAAGCCTACATCGCGCAGCTGAAGGCGGCGAAGCTGTGGGACAAGCCGATCGTCACGACGATCGAACGCGCCCAGGGCTTCTACCCGGCCGAACCCCATCACCAGGATTTCATGAAGAAAAATCCGCGCAACGGCTACATCCTGCGCTGGGACGCGCCCAAGGTCGCAGCGCTGCGCAAGCTCTACCCGGGCGTTTACTCGGCTACCTTTCAGAGCAACTAGCTTGATCGCGTCGCATGGGCGGCTTACCTCTCGGGCATGGCAGGTCAAGCACATGCGCATCGCGAACATTCGGGGGACGATCTTGTCGAGGCCGCCCGCCTGACGCTCACCGATAATGGCGAACAGTGGACCGGCATGCGCCAGTCGGTGTTCGAGGAGCTCGCCCGGCACGACAAGCCCGCCAGCGCCTATGACATCGCGGATAATCTTTCCGCCGCCCGCGGCAAGCGGGTCGCACCGAACAGCGTCTACCGAATCCTTGACCTGTTCGTGCGCACCAATCTCGCCAATCGGATCGAAAGCGCTAATGCCTATCTGGTCAACACCCACCCGGGTTGCCGCCACGATTGCATTTTCCTGATCTGCGACGATTGCGGCAAGGCAACGCATATCGACGACGACCGCGTCACTGGCGCATTGCGCGTCGCGGGGAAAGACGCGGGTTTCACCGATGTTCGCCCGGTAGTCGAATTGCGCGGCCTGTGCGACGATTGCGCGAGCGCCTGATCCTGCCTTTGCGAGAGTAACCCGTTCATCGACAGGTCGATAGGTCGCGTGTAAGGCTGGGTCATGACTACGCGACCCTTCACGCCGTTGCTCGATACGGTGGACACACCCGGCGATTTGCGAAAACTCGACAAAAGCCAGCTACGCCAGCTGTCCGATGAATTGCGTGCCGAGATGATCGATGCGGTGGGCACCACGGGCGGTCATCTCGGCTCGGGTCTGGGGGTGGTGGAGCTGACTACGGCGATCCACTATGTCTTCGATACGCCCGAGGACAAGCTGGTGTGGGACGTCGGTCACCAGTGCTACCCGCACAAGATTCTCACCGGACGTCGCGACCGGATCCGCACCTTGCGCCAGGGCGGCGGACTCAGCGGGTTCACCAAGCGCGCCGAGAGCGAATATGATCCCTTCGGCGCGGCTCACAGCTCGACCTCGATCAGCGCGGCGCTCGGTTTTGCGGTGGCCAACAAGCTGCAGGACAAGCCGGGCCGCGGTATCGCCGTTATCGGCGACGGCGCGATGAGCGCGGGCATGGCCTACGAGGCGATGAACAATGCCGAACAGGCGGGCAACCGCCTGATCGTGATCCTCAACGACAACGACATGTCGATCGCTCCCCCGGTCGGCGGGCTCTCGGCCTATCTTGCGCGGATGGTCTCGAGCAGCGAATATCTCGGCCTCAGGACAATGGCTTCGCGAATCGCCAAGAAGCTCGGCCGGCGCGTCTGGGGCGGGCTCGAGAAGGCCGAAGAATACACCCGCGGCATGGTCACCGGCGGGACCCTGTTCGAGGAACTGGGCTTCTATTACGTCGGCCCGATCGATGGCCATAATCTCGACCATCTCATCCCCGTGCTCGAAAACGTCCGCGACAGCGAGCAGGGACCGGTTCTGATCCATGTGGTCACGCAGAAGGGCAAGGGCTATGCCCCGGCCGAAAACAGCGCCGACAAATATCACGGCGTCGCCAAGTTCGACGTCGTCACCGGCGAACAGAAGAAATCCTCCGGCGGACCGCCATCGTATCAGAACGTGTTCGGCGACACTCTGGCGAAGCTGGCCGAATCCGATCCGCGAATCTGCGCGATAACCGCGGCCATGCCGAGCGGAACCGGGGTCGATCGCTTCGCCAAGGCGCATCCGGAACGCGCCTTCGATGTCGGCATAGCCGAACAGCACGGGGTGACCTTCGCCGCCGGCCTCGCCGCGCAGGGCATGCGCCCCTTCGCCGCGATCTATTCTACCTTTCTCCAGCGCGCCTACGACCAAGTGGTCCACGATGTCGCGATTCAGAATCTGCCGGTGCGCTTTGCCATCGACCGTGCCGGACTGGTCGGCGCGGACGGCTGCACGCACGCCGGCAGCTTCGACATCGCCTATCTCGCGACCCTGCCCAATTTCGTGGTCATGGCGGCCGCCGACGAGGCCGAGCTGGCGCATATGACCTACACCGCGGCCGAGCATGATGCCGGGCCGATCGCCTTTCGCTATCCGCGTGGGGCGGGAACCGGGGTCGCCATTCCCGAGAAGCTCGAAAAGCTCGCCATCGGCAAGGGCAGGATGGTGCGCGAAGGCTCGAAGGTAGCGATTCTTTCGCTGGGGGCGCGGCTGGAAGAGGCCAAGAAGGCGGCCGATCAGCTCGAGGCGAAGGGACTCTCGACCAGCGTCGCCGATCTGCGCTTCGCCAAGCCGCTCGACACCGCGCTGATCGAGAAGGTGATGCGCAGCCACGATGTGGTGGTGACGATCGAGGAAGGTGCGGTCGGCGGTCTCGGCGCGCATGTGTTGACCTTCGCCAGCGATGCCGGGCTGACCGATTCCGGACTGAAGGTGCGCACCATGCGCCTGCCCGATGTTTTTCAGGATCAGGACGATCCGGCCAGGCAGTACGACGAAGCCGGGCTCAGCGCGCCGCACATCGTCGAGACGGTGCTGACCGCGCTGCGGCACAATAGCGCAGGCGTGACGGAAGCGCGGGCTTAGCGGCGTCCTCGTGCAACACGCCGGCGCTCCAGTGGGGGCGAGCGACCCGCCCGCGCATCGGCGATCGGCGACGCCGGACCGACCCGCGGCCAGTCGGGGGTGACGCGAGAACCGGTCTCGTTCTATGCGGGGGACGAAAGGATTTCCCGCCAATGTCGTTGCTTCAGATCCAAACCGCCGGCCACGTCACCACGCTGACCCTCGCCCGCCCCGAGACGATGAACCCGCTCGGCGCGAAGGGCGACGGCGATGCATTCGCCGCTGCATGCGATGACATCAATGCAGATCTCGAGGTCCGTTGCGTGGTCCTCACCGGGGCCGGGCGGGCGTTCAGCGCGGGCGGCGATATCAAGGCGATGAAGGAGCGAAGCGGGACCTTCGGCGGCACGCCCCCCGGCATTTCTGACGGCTATCGCGACAACATCCACAAGGTGCTGCGCGCGCTCTATGGTCTTCGCGTCCCTCTGATCGCGGCGGTCAATGGGCCGGCCATCGGCCTCGGCTGCGATCTCGCCTGCCTCGCCGACCTGCGCATCGCCAGCACCTCTGCGAAGTTCGGCGTCACCTTTCTCAAGCTCGGCATCATCCCCGGCGATGGCGGGACCTGGATCCTGCCGCGCATCATCGGCGAGGCGCGCGCTGCCGAGCTGTTCTACACCGGCGATGTGATCGATGCGGCGACCGCGCTCGACTGGGGCCTGGTCAGCCGCGTGGTCGAAGGCGACGCGCTGATCGACGAAGCCCGCGCATTGGCCGCCAAGGTCGCCGCCATGCCCCCGCACGCGCTGCGGCAGGCCAAGAACCTGATGCGCCAGGGCCGGACGATCACCTACGACACTGCGCTCGAGATGGCGGCGAATACCCAGGCGCTCATGCATCTGACGGGGGATCACGTGGAAGGAATTGACGCCTTGCTCGAAAGGCGCGCGCCCCGGTTCAAGGGCGAATAGCCGAAGCTATAACCATCGCCAGATTCCCGCTGGAATACCGGCGGTGCGCAAATGCCACCAGGTAAGGCCGAGCCAGGCGACGAAGGCAATCGACCACAGAGCAGCGCCTGCGCGCACCAGGCGGCTCCAACGGGGCCAGAAGGCGGTCTTCGCCTCCCATTCGGCCCAGGCCGGACCCATCAGCTCTCGCTTCTTGCGGTCCTGCAAATGCGCGCCGACCAGCGCGAGCACGAGAATTGCGCCCGCGACGATTGTGGTGCGCCAGCTCCACCACAGCACGAGGTGCGATAGCGCCCATAGTGCGAATCCCCACATCATCGGGTGCCGGGTGACCGCAAAGACTCCTCCTGGTGCTTGCGCGGCAAGCTTTTCGGCGCCCGGAGCCGGGAGCGCGGGATTGCCTTTGAGCGAGCCGAGAAAGAGAACCAGCGCAGGCAATGTCAGCAACATCGCGATGGCCCAGCCGATCGCGCCGCTACCGCCGAGACCGCCTGCCGGCGCGGCCATGAAGGCGAGATACATCCACACCAGGCATCCCGCGGCGACGAGGCTGTAAAGCCCCAGGAAGCCGGTAGCGCCGAGCGTTCCGACCAGAGTTGCGCGTAGCGGGTGCGACAGCGCGAAATGCGTCCCCACCAAGGCGAGCGATGCGGCGGCAAGCGAAGTCAGCGGATCCATCGGCATTGCTCCCTCGCTCCGCAGTCTAGCGCGCAGCGGGGAATTTTCCTAATGCCACCGCGCGCCCGGCGATCAGCCTCCTTCGATACCCAGAAGCTTCACCTTGAACAGCAGCGTCGCGCCCCCGGGGATCGGGCCCTTGCCACTCGCGCCATAGGCGAGATCGGCAGGCGCGGCGATTTCGATCGTGTCGCCCACGCCCATTTCGGGGATCGCCATCTGCCAGGCCTTGATCAGACGACCGAGCGGGAAGGTTGCCGGCTCGCCGCGATCGAACGAGGAATCGAAGATTTCGCCATCAATAAAGGTACCCGCGTAATGTACGGTCACGGTGTCTTCCACCGTGGGGTGTTCATCGCTTCCGGCATATTCGACATAACGCCAGCGCAGCCCGCCGGGCATCACCCGCCAGCCGCCTTGGGCGTCGAGACCGGTGAGATAGGCCTGCTGCGCGCTCATCCAGGCGAGATCCTGCGAGTGATCGGGCGGGGCGTCCTGTGCCGCAACAGCGTGAACCGCAACCGCCGCAGCAGCGGCGCCCAGCGCGAGCAGGGCAGCGCGAATTTCCTTCATCGGATCACCAATCGTAGGCTTTGGGCAAGTCGCTTTCGTCGAGGTCGCGATAGCGTTCCCTGAGCCGGCTCTGGTGGCTGTCGAGCGATTGCTCGACGCCGTCGATGAACACGCGGACAGGGACCGATCCAACTTCGAGCGGGTCGCCGTCCCAAACCACCAGATCGCCCAGCGCGCCGGGAGCGAGAACGCCCGCCTTGCCGCCCATGCCGCTGATCCTGGCCGGCACCGAACTGATCGCAGCGAAGGCCTGGCCCCAGCTCAGGCCGTCGGCGCCGGGGACGCGGGTCAAGCCCACGAGGTTGCCGGCGTATTGGTTGAGATTGCGCGGATTCTCCATCGCATTGGCATTGATCGCCACCGTGACGCCCGCCTTGACCATCCGCCCGATGTTGCTCTGGGTGGAGGCGAGTTCCTCGAAATTCGTCGGCAGATCGTCGAGCCCGTCGGCGATCACCGGTATCCCGGCAGCGGCGATCTCGCGCGCGACCAACCACCCTTCGCTGGCGCCGACGAGAACAAGGTCGAGGCGAGGAAATTCCTGCTTCAGCGCGATGACGCTGCGAATGTCCGAAGCCCGCTCGACGCCGACGTAGAGCGGCTGCTCGCCGCGAACCACGGGGACCAGTGCGGCCGCGTCGAAGCGCGTCAACAGAACGTCGCTTTCGCGCTCTGTGCGTTCGCCGGTCAGGCGCGGGTCGACCGGGATATCGTCGCCCAGCGCGACATCGCGGGGTTGCGACGATCGGCCTGGGATTCGGGCGTCCTCGCCCAGCCGCCGCGCCTCGCGCAGGGCGTTGCGGAACAGGGCATGCGCGCTTGCCCGGCTGCCGCCGGCGCGGCGTGCGCCGCCTTCGCCGAGATCGACGATCTGGAAGGCGCGCGGCCGCGTCACCGGGCGGGCATCCTGACCGAGATCGATGATCGCGCCTTGGCCACCGAAAATCGACGCCGAGGGGGCCATGGTGGTCGCCGCGCGGGTGATGCCCGCGGCGCGATGGACGAGGATGTGCTGCGAATTGGGATTGATGATCGGCGCCACGTCGAGCGCGGCGCTGAAGGGCGATTCCGAAGCCCGCGTATCGTTCGATTCGCTCACCGCGCCGACGTCCAACAGGCCCAGCGAAGTGATTGTCGCGAACAGGCCGGGCGTGACCCAGCTGCCGGCTCCGTCGAGCACTTCGATCCCTGCCGGCACGGCCACGCCGCGACCGGCGGCGACGACCTTGCCGCCGCGCACGACGACCGTCGCGCCCTCGATCGGATCGCTTCCGTCCCCGGTCGCCACGGTGGCATTGGTGATGGCGATATCCTGCGCCGCCGCGGGTACCGCCACGGCGGTGAGAAGTCCGGCGGCCAGCATCGTCGCGCGCTTCATTTCACATCTCCTTCACCCGGCTGGCCGAGCTCGAAATCGCTGACCGGACGGCGCTTGGGATCGAGCGAATCGAACAAAAGCGCGCCGTCGATCCAGACCTTTTCCGGCCGCGAATACACGCTCAGCGGATCACCGTTCCACAGAACGACGTCGGCCATCTTGCCTGCTTCGAGGCTGCCGGTCATGTTCGCGATGCCCATCGCCTTGGCGGGATTGAAAGTGAGCCAGCGGATCACCTCGGCATCGGGAATGTCGACGCCCATCCGCTGCCCTGCCGCCTGCGCCTTCGCAGCTTCCTGATTGAGCCGCTGGATCCCGTTGGCATCGTCAGAGTGGATCACCACACAGGCGCCTTCCTTGAACAGCAGCGCGGCGTTTTCGAGGATACCGTCGTAGGCTTCCATCTTGAATCCGTACCAATCGGCCCAGATCGCTGCGCAAATGTCGTTCTCGCGCAGCAGATCGCCGATCTTGTAGGCTTCGACCGCATGGTGGAAGGCGGCGACCTTATAGCCCATTTCCTTGGCCATATCGATCACCAGCGCCATCTCGTCGGCGCGATAGCAATGGTTGTGGACCAGGATTTCGCCGTCAAGGACGCCCTTGAGCGTTTCCTTGCCGAGATCGCGCTTCTCGCCGTCATAGGCCTTGGCGTCGAGCCAGGTCTGGCGGTCGACCGCGAAATTGCCCATCCTGGTCGAGGGCATGCGACCCTTGCTGCCATAGACCCGCTTGGGGTTCTCGCCGCAGGCCATCTTGAAGCCGTGGGGGGCGCCGGGAAACTTCATTCCCTGAACCGTCCGGCTCGGCACGTTCTTGAGCGTGACCGAACGGCCGCCCATGAGGTTGGCAGAGCCAGGAAGGATTTGCAGTGCGGTAATCCCGCCATTGGCCATCGCGCGGGTGAAGCCCGGATCCTGCGGCCAGATCGAATGTTCCACCCAGACCTCGGGAGTCGTCGGGTTGGTCGCCTCATTGCCATCGGAATGCGCATCGACGGCCGGAGTGGGATAGTCGCCGAGGTGCGAGTGGATGTCGATGATACCCGGGGTGACGAACTTGCCGGTGCCGTCGATGCGGTCGTAGCCGTCGGTCGCCAGCGAGGCATCGCCCACGGCAACGACCTTGCCGTCGCGGAACAGCACGGTGCCGTTGTCTATCTGCCCGCCCTTGCCGTCATAGACCGTCGCGCCGACGAGCGCTGTGGGCCGCCCGGGGTATCGCTCGTAGGTAGAAGGGAAGGGGGCTTCGGCGTCGAGCCCCGAGGTCGAAGCGGATTGCGCCTCGTCCCGGCCGTTGGTGGCGCAAGCGGCGAGGGAGGCCGCCAGCAGCCCGACGGCAATTCTTCTGATCGTGTTGGTCATCTAAACCCTCGTCGCCCGCAAAATTGAAGGATTGTGGAGAGGGGGCAGGACTATGCCTGCCCCTTCGATCCGGGTCAGCCGGCGGGGCGGGTGTCGGGGTGGATTCCCGCGCCCTGCGCTTCGCCCGGGCCTTCCTTCTGCCCGAGCAGATCGTCACCGACATCATCGTCGCTAAGTGTGTCGAGATGCATCAGCTTCTTGACCAGCGGCGACACGATGATGACGAAGACCCCGACGCCCACCGCCACGAGGCCCATGGTCCAGTAAATGCCCAGCGCGGCTTCGCGGGTCATGTCGCCGCCTTCGCCTTCGCCCATCATCGAGCCCAGGAAGCCGGCGACGTAGTTGCCGCCCGCCGTGCCGAAGAAGAAGGCCGCCATCATCAGGCTCGCCATGTGCCTCGCCGACAGCCGGTTCATCGCCGACAGACCGACGGGGGACAAACACAGTTCGCCGGTGGTCGACAGCAGATAGAACAGGAAGATGAACAGCACCGGCAGAAGCAGCACGCCGCTGTCGCCCGCTGCGCTGAAATTGTTCGCCCCCCAAACGAGCACGATGAAGGCCAGGCCCATCTGGACGATGCCCAGACCCATCTTCGCCGGCGTCGAAGGTTCCCAGCCCCGACGCGCGAGCCACTGCCACAATCCCGCGAATACCGGACCCAGCAGGATGATGTAGATTGGGTTGATCGACTGGAACAGCGAGGTCGGGACCCCCTGGCGATCGACGTAGCGATCGGTGAAGAGGTTCATCGAGCCACCCGCCTGTTCGAACAGACCCCAGAAGACGGGCATCAGCAGGATCAGGAAAATCATCGCGAAAACGCGGTCGCGTGCTTCCTTGTCGAGCTTGAAGGCTTCCTTGAGAACATAGATCAGCAGGGCCGCGCCCGAGGCCAGGAGAATGCCGCCGACCGCCTCCTGGAATTGGATCAGCGCCCAGATCACCGCCACGCCGACGAAACCGACGATGTAGAGGAACCATTCGAGCCTGATCCCCATCATCGACTGGTCGAGCTTGGCCGGGACCGGGGGTTCGCCGCGCCCCATCAGCAGCGGCCTGCCGATGACGAAGACGACGAGGCCCACGAGCATGCCGACACCCGCGGCGCCGAAGCCGTAGGCCCAGCCGATGGTTTCGCCGAGATAGCCGGCGATGATCGTGCCCGCAGCAGCGCCCAGGTTAATCCCCATATAGAAGATCGTATAGGCCGAATCGCGGCGGATGTCGGTGCGCGGATAGAGTTGGCCGACGATCACCGAGATGTTCGCCTTGAGGAAACCCGAACCGACGATGATCAGCGCGAGCGCGAGCCAGAACACGTTGAGCGTGGGATCGTTGGCATAGCCACTGCCATCGCCTTCGAAGGCCATGCAGAAATGGCCGATCGTGAGCAGGACCGCACCGAAGGCGACTGCCTTGCGCTGGCCGAGATAGCGGTCGGCAAGCCAGCCTCCGAGGACCGGCGTGATGTAGACGAGGCTGGTGTAGGCGCCATAGATGAGATTGGCGCTGCCGTCGGAATAGAGCCAGTGCTTGACGAGGTAGAGCGTCAGCAGGGCGCGCATGCCGTAATAGGAGAAACGTTCCCACATTTCGGCGAAGAACAGTACGAACAGCCCCTTGGGGTGGCCCAGAACTTCCGGCTTTGAGCGGGTCACCGCCCAGGCGCCGACGCCGAGGAAGCCGGCGAGGATCAACGAGGCAATAACGACGATCCAGTCAGCCTCACCCCAAAGCGCCACGTCTTTCATTGCGAACCTTCCCCTGCAAACTGTTCTTTTCGCGACCACATGAGGGCCTGCCGGTCGCGCACCCTAGCGGCTTGTGCGGTCATGTGAAGCATTAGTTACATGCGAGACTGACTTGCGGCGGTTGCCGGACGCGGCGCGGGAACCTTGCGCGCCGCGCTGTATTATGGCACTGAAGCACTCTTACGCGGGGAACTCTCATGTCGAACCAGTCCAAGCCGGTCTACCTCAAGTTGCGCGACATGATCGCGGCTGCGATCATGGATGGGAAATATGCCGAGGGCGCGATGCTGCCGTCCGTCCGGGCGCTCGCGGCGGAGCAAGGGGCGAATCCGCTCACCGTTGCCAAGGCCTACCAGCAGTTCCAGAACGACGGACTGGTCGAAGTGCAGCGCGGCGTGGGCATGTATGTGGTCGAAGGGGCGGCCGAGCGCTTGCGCGGCAGCGAACGCGAGATCTTTCTCGCCCGCGAATGGCCCGAGATCAGGGCGCGGATGCGGCGCCTCGGCATTTCGGCTCGCGATCTTCTCGTCGACGCATGAGATTTTGTCGGGAATTTACAATTGTTATCTTGCGACACGGATGTCCATCTGGCACAAGGTAACGCTAGGGCATGTAGCGGTTCGCGCGTCCCAATCGGTGCCCGAACCTGACCAATATCGGCACCGGCCCCCTGGCCGGACGGGAGACGCCGCATGATCCGATCCGAACTTCTCGCCGCCTTGGCCCAGGACAACCCCGACCTGCGCGTCGAGGAAGTCGAACAAGTGGTCGACATCTTCTTTGAAGAGATCGCCTGCCGGCTCGCCGAAGGAGGCAGGGTCGAACTGCGCGGCTTCGGAGCCTTCTCGACGCGCGAGCGCGAGGCCCGCAAGGGTCGAAACCCACGCACCGGCGACACGGTCGAAGTGCCCGCCAAGCGCGTCCCTTACTTCAAGCCCGGCAAGGATATGCGTCGCCGCCTCAACGAAGCGTAGGCGCGGCTTCGCGCGATTGCCTCGACGCGTCGAACCCCCTAACGCTGACCCGCCTGCGGGTGTGGCGGAATGGTAGACGCCGGGGACTTAAAATCCCCTGAGCTTTGCTCGTGCGGGTTCGAGTCCCGCCACCCGCACCAAGCTTTTCCGATCGGAATGAGAGTTCGGGGCCGCAGGAGCGGCGCCCTGGCCCAATCCTGTTGCCGGTTCGCGGGAACGCGGCCTAGGCGGCGCCTTCCTCGATGAATTCGGGGTAGAAGCTCGGGGCTCGATCGGACCAGCCGGGGGCGGTCGCGGCTGCTTCGCTGAGCGACTGGAGGAGCATCTTGCGGCGTTCCGGCCGAATCTGTGGAAGTGCAGCAGCGGCGCAGAAGGCGCTGGGCAGCCACGGACGCGCCGCAGCTGAAATCAAGCGTTCGTAGAGGAAACGAAAGGCCGAGAAGGCGTCTATCCGTTCCTGCGCGAGGTCGAAAGCGGCAACGCGGGTGAGCTTGCCGACGAATCCCTCGATGGCGTCGAAGCCCGAATCGCCAGGGATCGACTGGCGCAATGCCTTGAGCTCCTGATAGGCGACATACTGACTGCGGATCGACGCGTTTTCGCCCGCACTGCGACCCCAGATGCGAAACGCATCGCAGCGGCCCAGGCCGATGTCGAGGCTGCGGCGGATATAGCGCTGTTCCGCGGCGGTGAAACCGGCGAATTCGCGCATTTCGGCGATCGTCAGCGATGCGGTTCCGGCAATGGCCATGCTTGGCACTCCCCTGTCATGGGGCCAGTGTCGCGCAAGATGGTTAACGTCGGGTAACCGCTATCAGATCAATCCGGCGAGCGGACTCGAGGGATCGGCATATTTGCGCGTTGCCATGCGGCCCGCGAGATAGGCTGCGCGACCAGCCTCGACGGCCAATCTCATGGCGCGGGCCATTTGGATCGGGTCCTTGGCCTCCGCAATGGCGGTGTTCATCAGCACGCCGTCGCATCCGAGTTCCATCGCCACTGCGGCATCGCTCGCCGTGCCCACACCGGCATCGACCAGCACCGGTACCTTTGCCCCCTCGACGATCAGACGAATGGTCACGCGATTCTGGATACCCAAACCCGAACCGATCGGTGCCCCGAGCGGCATCACCGCCACTGCGCCCGCCTCCTCGAGCTGCTTCGCCGCGATCGGGTCGTCGACACAATAGACCATCGGAAGGAAGCCCTCTCCGGCCAGCACTTCGGTCGCTCGCAAAGTCTCCCGCATGTCGGGGTAAAGCGTGCGCGCTTCGCCCAGAACCTCAAGCTTGACGAGGTCCCAGCCACCCGCCTCGCGCGCCAGACGGAGCGTTCGTATCGCGTCATCCGCGGTGAAACAGCCGGCGGTGTTGGGCAGGTAGGTGACTGTCTCGGGATCGATGTAATCGGTCAAAATTGGCAATGTGGGGTCGCTGATGTTGACCCGGCGCACCGCAACCGTGACAATTTCGGCACCCGAGGCTTCGAGCGCTGCGGCATTCTGCTCGAAGTCCCGGTACTTTCCCGTCCCGACGATCAAGCGCGAGCGGAAAGTACGCCCCGCCACACTCCAACTGTCGACCGACGCATCGCCCTGACCGCCTCCAACGAAATGGACGATCTCGAGGACGTCGCCCTCGCTCAGAGCTTGCGAGCCCAGCGTGCTGCGCGGTGCGATCGTGCCATTGTGCTCGACCGCGACCTTCGTGGGATCGAGAGACAGTTCGCGCACGAGCGCGGCAATATCGGTCGAGGAAGTTCGGCGGGTCTCGCCATTGACGGTCAGGACAATCATGGGGCCCGCCTTAGTCCGCGCAGCGCTCCTTGCAAGCCGCGGAGTGCGAATGGCGCCGGTTGAGCAGGTGACCGAGCGAGACCAGCGCCACGCCGATGATCGTCAGCACCGCTTCCTTGTAGCCATGCGAGACTGCGAGCGCACCGCCCATGAAGGTCAGCCCGGTCATGGCGACGACGAAGGGCGCAGCCATGCGATGGCGAAGCGCGCCCCAGCCGATCGCAACGGCCGCAATGAGCGTGGCAATCACCAGTCCGACCCTGTGAATATCGGGCGACAGGAAGAATTCGCCGCCGATCCCGAGTCCCGAGACCAGCACGATCGACAGGAGGCAATGCACCGCGCAAGCCCCCGACAGCACGATCCCCGCGCTGTCGAGCTTCCGGCGAATCGGGGAGGTGGCGCGAACGAGCATGTTCGGGGAGGTATGTGATGGTGTAACGTAATTCAAGGCCTGCCGTGCGGCATTTCGCAGCGTGGTGCGAATCTGCCGGCGGAGGCCGCGCCGCCGTTTCCACTTGCGGTTCTTCCCGGCGCGAACCACAGAGGCTCGACATGGCTTCCGATAATTCCCGCCCGCTCGCCCTGTCCAAATGGTTGCTGTTCGTCGCCGCGCTCGTGGTTGCAATGGTGGTCGTCGGCGGGATCACCCGCCTGACCGAAAGCGGCTTGTCGATCACCCAGTGGAACCCGATTGCAGGCGCCGTGCCGCCGCTCTCGCAGGCGGATTGGCAGGCAGAGTTCGATCTCTATCGGCAAACCGGCGAATACCTAAGCGTAACCGGCCCCGCGGGAATGGACCTCGCGTCATTCAAGTTCATCTATCTATGGGAATGGACGCACCGCTTGCTCGGCCGCTTGATCGGGCTTGCCTTTGCCTTGCCGCTCGCCTGGTTCTGGATCCGTGGTGCGATACCGCCGGGTTATAAATGGCGGCTCCTTGCGCTGCTCGCGCTCGGTGGGCTGCAGGGCGTGTTCGGCTGGTTCATGGTCAGGAGCGGGCTCGGCACCACGACGACCGATGTGAGCCATTTCTGGCTATCGATCCATCTTTTGACCGCCATGTTCACACTCGGAGGGCTGGTCTGGACCGCGCTAGACCTGCGGCTGCTCGCCAGGCGGGGCAGGGGCCCGGCTCGGTGGTCCGGAACCGGCAGCTGGGTGGGCGCAATCCTCGTCGTCCAGCTGCTGCTCGGCGCCTGGGTGGCGGGTCTCAACGCGGGGCTCGCCTCCGACACCTGGCCGCTCATGCAGGGGCAGCTGGTGCCCGACTACGATACCCGGCGGGGTCTCGGCTGGGCGGCCACACACGACCCCTTTCTCATCCATTTCCTGCACCGCTGGTGGGCGTGGGTGGCGGTGGCTGCGCTGATCTTCATGGCTCGGCGCGTCCGCGGGGTCGAGCGCAAGGCCTCGGTCGCGATCCACTCGGCCTTCGGGACGCAGATCCTGCTTGGTATTGCCACCGTCTGGACGGGAGTGGCCCTCTGGGTCGCCGTAGCCCACCAGTTCGTCGCCGCTCTCCTGGTGGCGAGCTTCGTATGGGGCGCGCATGTTCTGGGGCGGGATCGTTAATACCGTTGCTGCTGCGGCTCGCACCTCTGGCCGCTGCGAGAGCGGCAGCACGCCGCTTCCAGGGGCGAATATCCGGGGCGATGACGTAGATCGGGTGCGCTCAGACACCCTGGGGTGTTATTTTACCGTCTCGCTAACCCGCCGAGATGCTTGACTTCGGCGCCGCCGCGCGCCATTTGCCGCGCGCTTTGCGGGTCCTCGCCGATCGGGGATTCGCACGATGGCGCCGCGACCGTTGAGGGCGCGGCAGGAACACTAGGAACGGAATACCAGCCATGAAGGCTCTCACCAAGATCACCCGGTCGATCAAGCCGGCCGAGGTCGAAAAGCAATGGCACATCGTCGATGCCGAAGGTCTCGTCGTCGGACGCCTGGCAGCGGTCATTGCCAACCATCTGCGCGGCAAACACAAGCCGAGTTACACCCCGCACGTCGATTGCGGAGACCACGTCGTCGTGATCAATGCCGACAAGGTGAAGTTCACCGGCCGGAAGATGACGGACAAGATCTATTACAAGCACACCGGCCATCCGGGCGGCATCAAGGAAACCACGCCCGCCAAGGTGCTGGGCGGTCGGTTCCCCGAACGCGTTCTGGAAAAGGCGGTCGAGCGCATGATCCCGCGCGGCCCGCTCGGCCGGGCGCAGATGCGCGCGCTGCATGTCTTTGCCGGCACTGAGCACCCCTATGACGGCCAGAAGCCCGAAAAGCTCGACGTCGCCTCGATGAATCGCAAGAACAAGGTGGCCGCGTGATGGCTGACGAAACAAAGAACGAAACCGTGAACGATCTCGCCGATCTGAAGAACATCGCTGCCGACGCGCCCGAAGGCGACGCGGCGGAGATCGCCCGCAACGCCGATGTCCCCCTGCGCGAGCAGGAACTCGATGCTCAGGGCCGGGCCTATGCCACCGGTCGCCGCAAGGATGCGACGGCACGCGTCTGGCTCAAGCCCGGAAGCGGCAAGATCACCGTCAACGGCAAAGATCAGGAAACCTATTTCGCGCGTCCGACGCTGCGGCTGATCATCGACCAGCCCTTCGCCATCACCGAGCGACAGGGCCAGTACGATGTCGTGGCAACCGTCAAGGGCGGCGGTCTCTCGGGCCAGGCCGGGGCCGTCAAGCACGGGATCAGCCAGGCGCTGACCAAATTCGAACCGGCACTGCGCAGCACCGTCAAGGCTGCTGGCTTCCTGACCCGCGACAGCCGCGTGGTCGAGCGCAAGAAATACGGCCGGGCCAAGGCTCGTCGCAGCTTCCAGTTCTCGAAGCGCTGATTTCGACCGATCTTTTCGATCACCGAGAAAGGGCGGCCCCGCCGGGGGTCGCCCTTTTCTGTGCCTGCTGCCCGGTTCAGCGCTGAATTGGCAGAATCCCCCGGGCAAACCCACTGACTGCGAAACCTAGCGGCCACGGCCACCGCAGATCGTGGGGGAAAATCTCGGCGCAAAGCTCGCCAGCTGCCTGCCTTTCGAGCCTTGGCTGCCGATAACCATCGTCACCGCCCGGATCAGCATCGCGCCCAGGCTATCGCCTGGACCATCTCCTTAACGTCCCTCCGGCGCCAGTCTCCGGACCGGCATGACCGAAGTTGGTTGCGATGAAGGTTGGGATGAGGGTTCGCCAAAGAGAGTTAACGCACCGGCGGATCGACGCGCGGGATCTGCCTTACAGGCGCGACGGGCTCGCCCTTTGTGCGAGGCGGAAGCGCATTTTCCGGAACGTCGTCTATCTGCATCGCCGCCGTCTCGACGTCTTCGAGATTGCATACACAAACCCGCAGCGATTGTCCGTCCCACTCGATTTCGTTGAAACTGGGCGGCGTCGAGCGCGTGCGCTTGGACAGCGTTCCGGCACCGATCATACGGACCGGTCCCTCGGCCGTATGCTCGAGTATATCGAAGGCATCGTGCACATGGCCCGAAAGGACGGCCGCCACGCCGCGCCGCGCGAGTTCGCGCAACGCCTTGCCACCATGCCGGGTCAGCGCGGTGCCTGCGGTCCCGACCTCGCGCAAGGGATGGTGGACAGCGACGAGCACCCGTGTGTCCTGCGGCAGGGAATTGATTGCTCGAAGGCATTTCTGGAGCGCCCGGTCCGTCACCCAACCTTTCGACCAATTGAGCCGAGGCTGCATCCGCACCGCCGTCTTGAGCGGCACGAGCGCCAGATTGCCGAGGTCGATTTCGCGTTCGACCTTCTCGGCCATCCCCCGAAAGCGCCGATAGGGCGTAAAGAACCGCTCGAAGGGATTGAAATAGGGCATATCGTGATTGCCCACCTCGACCGTGACCGGCGCATCGAGCGAATTGATCCAGCGGGTTGCTGCGTCGAACTCGCGGAGGCGCGCACGCATCGTCAGATCACCCGTGATGGCGACCGCGTCGGGCTGCTTCTCGGCAATTTCCTGCTTGACCCAATCGAGCGCTCGGTTGTTCTCCAAGCCGAAATGGATGTCGGAAAGGTGAAAAATGCGGCGCTGTTCAGAAGCCATGCGACGTCGCTAGCAGATCGACCTCGCACGGGGCCACCGTGAATTGCGCGCGGGGGCCGAGCGTCACGGGTTCGCCGTCGATCAACGCCTCGAGGGGCGTGCCCTCGTCATTGGCCAAGGTCAATGCATCGAGGAGGCCAAGACGTTCGTGCGGCCCTTCGCGGAAGCGGCGCCGCAACAGCGCCCATCCCTGCTGGATGAAATCGCCCGGTCCTTCGGTGCGATAGCCATCGACCTGAATCCCGCGATGGCTGGGCGTGAGTTCGATCAGGGGATAGCCGTCTTCATGCCCCACCGCCGGGTCGATTACCCTGACCCGGGCCCCGCCGGTCGTCTCGGCCAGGGCCTCGCCAGTGCCCTGAGCCATACCGGCGACATCGAAGTCGCGCATGGCCTCGCGCACATCCGACCATGCGGCGCCCGGACCCACCAGCACCCCCGCATGCGCTCGGCCGGCCTCACAGCAGGCCATCAGCGGGCGAACCCGCCGGTGCGCGCCGCGAGCGACCGCATCGAGGATGCTTTGCGCAGTCGCGGATTCACCATGTAGGCGGACACTTAGCAGGTTCATCGTGCCGCCGGGGAGGACGAGCAGTTCGCCTTCCCAGCCCGAGACGGCATCAATCACCGCATTGAGGCTGCCGTCGCCCGTAAATACGATCAGCCGCCCGACCCCGCTCGCCTTGAGCGTGGCGGGGTCGGGAAGGCTCTCGTCGGGAAAGGCCACCCTCTTCGCGGGGGACAGATGGCGTTCGCGAAGCGCGGACTCGATGGCGGCCACGGCGACCTCGCTGTTGCTTCCGCTGCGCGAATTGACGATCAGCCATGAGGCGGTCGATTCCATGCAGGCAAAGCGCGACACCGGCCGCGCGGTTCCCGCGCCATCGCGCATTGGGGATGAAAGAGACTGCGGATCGCGCGGCGCGAAAGAGGAAGTTCTCGGCCGCAGCGCGCAGGCGGCGACCGGTGCAACATCGCGAAGACGAAAGACTGCGGAGCCGATCGGCAATTGCGGGCGCGACGTTCGCAGAGTGCCGAACGCCATTGATCGGCGCTTTCGAGCGGTCGGTACAAAAACACTCTGCGCCGGTCGAACCTCGCTAGTGCCTACAGTTGTAGCCGGGTAATACAGCTTCTCGCAGCGGGACCCCCTACCCATGCAACACGCTGCAGACCGGAGAGACGATATGAAAACGACCCTCGCCCTTTTCGCCGCCATCGGGCTTGCTGCTTCCGCGGCTCCTGCAAGCGCCGGCGGTATTCGCATTGCCTTTGACGATCTCAATCTCAACAGCGAGGCAGGCCAGAAAACCCTCGCGCGGCGCATCGACAAAGCGGCGCGGGAAGTCTGCGGATACGTCGCGCATACGGGTTCGCGCATCAAAAGCAGCGAAGCGAGAACCTGTTACGAGCAGGCCAAGATTCAGGCCAACGCACAGTTCGCGCTCATCCTCGAAGATAGCGCCAAGGGCGGCTGAACCCCAGCCCGTCCGATCGGGGCCCCGGCCGGAAGCAGTCCCCCGGTCGGGGTCCTTTTTCGATTTGTGGTAGGTATGACCCGTCTCAAGAAGGCGTAGGCAGTGCTATCTCCCGGCCATCGCCTTGACCTTGGGGAGATAGGTCCGCCCGATGCGCAGCGCCTCGCCGTCCTCGAGCTCGACCGACCATACCCCGAGACCGTCGTGCCGCAAGCCCGCGATGCGATCCTTGCGAAGGATCGTCGATCGGTGAATGCGAATGAATTTCGCCGGGTCGAGCCGTTTTTCGAGTCCGGCGATCGTCTGCAGCAGAAGATAGGTGCGCGCCGCGTCGCCCTCGCCGACGTGGAGCCTCACATAGTCGCGCTCGGCATCGATCCGCCCGACCTCGGAAGTCGCAATGCGGATGAGCTCGGAACGATGGGGGATCCACAACTCGTCGAGCCATTGGCTTTCGCCTCGCTCGCCTTCGCCGCGACGGGCGAAGGCCCGAGAGACGGCGCGTTCGAGGCGGTCCGGCTTGACCGGCTTCAGGACATAATCGATCGCATCGAGATCGAAGGCTTCTACAGCGTAATTGTCGTGCGCGGTGACAAACACCACGGCGGGTCGATCCGTCTTCTTCGACAGGGTCTTGGCGACAGAGATTCCGTCGACTTCGGGCATGGTCATGTCGAGCAGGACGAGATCGGGTTCGAGCGCGTCGATCAACCGCAATGCCTGAGCACCATCGCTTGCCGTACCGACCACGCGGATCGCGCCGAGCTTGGCGCAGATCACCTGCATTCGCTCGACCGCAAGGGGTTCGTCGTCGACGATCAGCGTGCGAAGGGTTTCTTCGGTTTCGTCAGCCATGCTTGACCATAGGCAGCCGAAGTTCGGTTTCATAGCCGGAGAGCGAAGGCCCCGAGACGATGGTGGCGGCATTGCCGAAGCGCGCTTCGAGCCGATCGCGAACGTTGGCGAGACCGATCCCGAAGCCCGATTGTCCGGCCTGGATTGCGGTGCCCGGTCCATCGTCGCTCACGGTCAGGACAAGCCTGCCATACTCCTCGCGTGCGGCGATCGTCACGGTTACGGGTCGGGAAACCGACGAGACGCCGTATTTCACCGAATTTTCCACGAGCGGCTGGAGTATCATTCCCGGCACCTCGTAGCCGGCCAGTTCTGGCGGCAGATCCACCTTGACCCTGAGGCGTTCGGGAAACCGAACCGATTCGATGTCGAGATAATGCTCCTGCAGGTCGATCTCGTCCTCGAGCGTGACATCACCGGTCGGATCGTCGGCCAGGCTGTGCCGGTAGAAGCGCGAGATCGTCTGGATCATCTGCTCGGCACGTTCGGCCTTGCCGGTCATCACCAGAGCGCTGAGCGAATTGAGCGTATTGAACAGAAAATGAGGATTTACCTGATAGCGCAGGCTACGCAGTTCCGCCGCCTTGGCGGCGCTGCGGAAGCGCTCCCCTCGCCGTTCGGCCGCGCGCGCCTGCGCGCCCGCCAGGAGCGCCAGAAACAGCGCCGCCCAGGCGAGCAGAAGGAAATAGCGCCCGATCGCGAGATCGAATGTCAGGCGCCATTGATCGAGCTGCGTCGGCGCCGGTGCGATCAGCACGCTCTGGGGCAGCGCCTCGCGCACTTCGTCGACATCCTCGTCGATCTGGCCGCGCGGGATGTCGACCAGGAGATTGCCGGCGTCATCGCGCCGCAGCGCGACCCCGCGCTCCTTGCCCATCTGCTCTTCGACCTTCGCCTCGACCGAATCAAAAACCCAGCGATTGACCTGCGCGATCATCAAGGCGCCGGGCATTGCAGCGACGAGCGCGACGGCGATCTTGATACCGAGCGAGCGCTGCTCGACGACCCGCAGCGCCAGCCACAGCAGCAGGGTGATGCCCACCCCGACGAGACAGACGAGAGCGCGACGCCACAGCAATTCGTCCTGGAATTCGAGCCCCACGACCACGCCGCGGAGCGTGATCAACAGAAAATAGCACAGCCACAAGCCGACCATGGAGGCGAACACGACCTTGAACGACAACTGTGCGCCTGCGGCCTGCGATGGGGTTTCATGCGATGACACATCTGCGATCTGCCCTCTCGCCAAGGCAATTGCCAGCGCCGCGGTCGATGGCGCTGTGCACTTGGTCGAGCCGCGCGCTATTCGGCGGGCTCCAGGTCACCTCGGGCGATCCGCCGGCGCCACTCGGCGGGAGCGAGCTGGTGCACATTGTTGCCCGCTGCATCGACCGCCACCGTGACAGGCATGTCCTGTACCTCGAACTCGTAGATCGCCTCCATCCCGAGATCCTCGAAGGCGACCACCCTTGCGCCCTTAATCGCGCGGCTGACGAGGTAGGCGGCACCGCCCGTGGCCATCAGATAGGCGACCTTGAAGCGGCTGATCACCTCGACCGCATCGCTGCCCCGTTCCGCCTTGCCGATCATCGCCAGAAGGCCTTGGTCGAGCATCATTTCGGTGAATTTGTCCATGCGGGTGGCGGTGGTCGGGCCCGCGGGTCCGACGACCTCGCCCATCACCGGATCGACCGGCCCGACGTAGTAGATCGCCCGCCCGCTGAAATCGACCGGCAGTTCCTCGCCCGCGTCGAGCATGTCGTGGATCCGCTTGTGCGCCGCATCGCGGCCGGTCAGCATCCTGCCCGACAGCAGCAACCGGTCGCCATGTGACCAACTGGCAACCTCTTCGGCGGTCAGACGGTCGAGGTCGACCCGCTTCGCGGCTGCATCGGGCTTCCAGGTCACCTTTGGATAATCGTCGAGCTTGGGCGGCTCCAGATAGGCCGGCCCCGATCCGTCGAGCGTGAAATGCGCATGCCGCGTCGCAGCGCAATTGGGAATCATCGCGACCGGCTTTCCCGCGGCGTGGCACGGCGCATCGAGGATCTTGACGTCGAGCACGGTCGCGAGCCCACCGAGTCCCTGCGCCCCCACGCCCATCGCGTTGACTGCGTCGAAGATGTCGATCCGCAATTGCTCAAGGTCGGTGGCGGCACCGCGAACCTTGAGCTGGCCCATGTCGATGGGATCCATTAGGCTCTGCTTGGCGAGCTTCATGCAGTGTTCGGCGGTGCCGCCGATACCGATGCCGAGCATCCCCGGCGGGCACCAGCCCGCGCCCATCGAGGGTATCTGCTCCAGCACCCACTCGACGATATTGTCCGACGGGTTCATCATCTTGAACTTCGACTTGTTCTCGCTGCCGCCGCCTTTTGCTGCGACATCGATCGAGACTTCAGCCCCCGGCACCATCTCGACCGAAAGTACACTGGGCGTGTTGTCGCGCGTATTGCGCCGGGTGAAGGCGGGATCGGCGAGTATCGAGGCGCGGAGCTTGTTGTCCGGATGGGCATAGGCGCGACGTACCCCCTCGTCGACGACCTCCTGCAAGCTGAGGCGGGACGCAAGGCGGCAATCCATACCCCAGCGAACGAAGACGTTGACGATACCGGTGTCCTGGCACAGCGGCCGGTGGCCCTCGGCGCACATCCTGCTGTTGGTCAGAATCTGCGCGATCGCATCCTTCGCCGCAGGTCCTCTTTCCGCCTCATACGCCTCGCCGAGCGCGCGGATGTAGTCCATCGGATGATAATAGGAGATATATTGGAGTGCGTCCGCGACGCTTTCGATCAGATCCTCTTCCTTGATGACGGTCACGTCGCTCATCGCCGCAGGTTCCCATGTTGCAGAATTGCGCTCCCCGATAGGCGCGAAGACCGGCATCGGTCAAAGCGCTTGGCCGCAACCGGCCTTGCGCCTAAGGCAACGGAAGCTTGCACCAGCGTGTTATAGATGTAATACAGCGCCCCGCAGAGACCTGTGAAGAGTTCATCCATGTCCACCATCGCCCAGACCCGCCCCGACCAATCCGCCGCACGCAAGGCGATGATCGACAGCCAGCTGCGCACCAGCGGCATCAATGAGCCGTTCGTTCTCGACCGGATGGCCAGCGTGCCGCGCGAGGATTTCGTGCCCGAGAGCGCCCGGACGACAGCCTATACGGATCGAGCGATCCGGCTCGAATCCGGAGGTTTCCTGCCCGCTCCCCTGTTTCACGGAGCGATGCTGTCCGAAGCTCGGCCACGGCCCGATGACCAGGTGCTTGTGGTCGATGGGGGCAGCGGTTATCTGCCCGCGCTTGTCGCACCGCTGGTCGCCGGAATGGACGTGATTGCTCCCGACAAGGCTGCGAACGGCGGCAGCAGGCGTCGCTATTCGCTGGTCCTCGTCGACGGTGCGATCGAGCACGTTCCCGCAGCGCTGGCGAAAGCCGTCGCCGAAGGTGGACGGATTGTGACCGGTCTGGTCGAACGCGGCGTCACTCGCCTCGCGACCGGCCGAAAGTCGGGCAAGGCGCTGGCATTGCTGCCTCTGGCCGAAATGGGTATCCCGCGGCTCGGCGTCTTCGACCGGCCGCAAAGCTGGAGTTTCTGAATGCGCCGCGGAGGGATCGTCAAGACATTCGCCTGGAGTACAAGCGCCGCGGCGTTCGCCTTGGCCGCGCCGCTACAGGCCGACACGTTGCAGGAAGCGCTGACCGAGGCCTATCTCAACAACCCCACCCTTGCTGCGGCGCAGGCCAATCAGCGTGCAATCGACGAAAACGTGCCGATCCAGCGCGCCCGTGGACTTCCGGGCGTGGACGCAACCGCGACCTATACCGAGTTCCTCAAGAGGTCTTCGAACAGCTTCACCTCGCCCGAACGCGTCTTGCAGATCGGTCCCGAATTGAGCGTTCCGATTTATTCGGGCGGCGCGATCAAGAATTCGGTTCGCGCGGCCAAGGAGCGCGTCGGCGCTGGCCAGGCCGATCTGCGGGCTACGGAGAGTGCGCTCTTCAGCCGGGTCGTCGCGGCCTATATGGACGTTCTGCGCGGACAGGCGCTGGCGTCGCTCGCGGCCAATCAGGTCGACGTGTTGTCGGTCAATCTGCGCGCCACGAGCGATCGGTTCGAGATCGGCGACTTGACCCGAACCGATGTCGCGCAGTCGCAAGCCCGGCTGGCGCTGGCCCAGTCCGATCTGCGCGACGCGCAGGCCAGTCTCATCAATGCGCGCGAAACCTACATTGCATTGGTTGGCGAGGCGCCCGACGATCTCCAACCGCCTCCGCCGCTGCCGGGGCTCCCCACGGAGGTCGATACTGCCGTCGACGTGGCGCTGGAGAAGAATCCTGATCTGATAGCCGCGAAGGCTGCCGCCGCCGCGGCCGGTTACGATACGGCCGTCGCCGGTTCGGGCCGTTTGCCGAAGCTTTCGGTCTTCGCCAACGGAGCCTATACCGATTATCTCGGCACGTTGGGCAGTGGCGCCGCCGGAATTTCGCAGGCCGAAACGACCGCCAATGCCGGCCTTCGCGTGACCATTCCGATCTTCCAGGGCGGTCTGCCTGCCGCACAGCAAAGGCAGGCGCAGGCGCGCGAAACCGCTGCGCTCGAGCAGGTGGTCGCGACCGAACGCGACGTCATCGCCCAAGTGCGGGCAGCCTGGTCCAGCTGGCAGGCATCGCTCGCCGTCATCGAGAGTAGCCAGGTGGCGGTTTCCGCAGCGAATCTCAGCCTCGAGGGGGTCCGGGCGGAAAATTCGATCGGTAACCGCACCATCCTCGACGTGCTCAACGCCGAACAGGAATTGCTCAACGCGCGTGTCCAACTGGTGACCGCCCGCCGCAACGCCTATGTCGCCGGCTTCAGCCTGCTTGCCGCGATGGGACGCGCCGAGGCGCGCGATCTGGGCCTGGTCGATGAGGGCTTGCTGTATGATCCGATGGTCAACTACCAGCGCGTTCGGGGAAAGATCTGGGACTGGGACCGCGATCCCGACCCGGTCGCCGATTCGACGCGAACCGTGGATGTGCCCGCGCCGGACGCCAGCTATCCCGACGAGGATGAAACCGCTGCGCAAACGAGCTATTGAATGGCTAATCGAATCGAGTTCCGATTCGCAGCAGGGGCTTGGAAGCGATGCAACAACCCGGTGAACCATCGGTCGAGGAAATCCTCGATTCCATTAAGAAGGTGATCGCACGCGACAATCGGGACGGCGCGATCCTCGACCGGCGCCGCCGCAGCGCGGGGGCACGAACCGGGGAGCCCGCCGCGTCGGGGCAAACCGAAGATGCCGAGGAAGTGCTCGAACTCGATTCCGAAGTCGGATGCGAAGAGACGCATGCCGAAGCGGCGGCAAGCGAGGAAGGGGACGAGCGGGAAGACGCGCTGACCCGTGGCGATACCCGGGAAGCGATGCGCCAGAACTTTGCCGCACTGACAATGCTGGCCCAGCCGAGCCGCCCACCACAGATCGTCCGGTCGGGAGAGACTTCGCTCGAGGGGTTGGTGCGCGAAATGCTGCGCCCGATGCTGGCGAAATGGCTCGACGAGAATCTCCCCCCAATGGTCGAAGACCTGGTCAAGGCGGAGATCGCCCGTATCGCCGGCAAGCGAAGCTGACACGCCAGACGCTGGCGTGAAATCCAGGGACAAATCCCTGCGCAAGGCCGAGGAAGCGCTGGCCAAGACGGGCGGTGCCACTGTGGAACGCCAGATCTTCCTCTGCGCTGTTTCGGAAAAGCAGATATGTTGCCGCGAGGACGAAGGCAGGGCGGCCTGGAATTACCTCAAGAAGCGGCTGAAGGAACTCGGTCTGGTCGGCCCTGACGGCAAGGTCCAGAGGACCAAGGCCGATTGCCTGCAGATCTGCCAGGCGGGCCCCATTGCCGTGGTCTGGCCCGACAATGTCTGGTATCATTCGTGTCACCCCGACACGCTCGAGACGATCATCCAGCGTCATCTGATCGGCGGAGTTGCGGTCGAGGAGTTCCGGCTTCGGCCCGGGCGCTAGTCCCGTTCGTCTTTCTTATCTGCAAACCGGTCCTCGACTGCTTCGTCGTGGCCGGTCCCCGAGGACAGGAAGACGAGGCCCATCAGCGCACTCGCCAGGAGCATCGTGAATCCGATGCCGAGCGCGACGGCGATGTAGAAATGGATCGATACCGCAGCGCTGCCGTGCTTGTAGAGCAGCGCCAGCGCGATCGCGACGACGCCCAGTGTAAGCAGAAACATGAAGCGCATGAGACGACGGTATCGCGCCCATGCGAAGGCCGCCCGATGCGGATCGTCGAGGGGGGACTTTCGTGCCATGGGATCAGAAGATGGCGCCGCCGCGCGAGGATTCAACGCTCAGCACCGCGGATTCGCTTTTCCCACTCGAAAGTGTCATTCTCCCTCCGACCGCTAGCAAGGAGGTTGCGATGGACATTGGCCACATCATCGAAGGGCGCGCGAGCTCGCAGATCATTTCCTGCAGCGTCGATACACCCGTTCGGGAGGCGGTCGCACTTCTGGCTGCGCGGCGAATCGGAGCCTTGCCGATCATGGAGGCGGGCAAGGTTGCCGGAATCTTTTCCGAACGCGACGTCATCTATCGGCTGGCCGAGGAAGGCGATGCCTGCCTGGAGCGACCGGTGGGCGAGATCATGACCTCGCCCGCAATCACCGTCGAACGCTCTACCGATCTGATCGAGGCTCTTTCGCTGATGACCCGCCGCCGGATTCGGCACCTTCCGGTGGTCGAGGGAGAGACGATGTGCGGGTTCATCTCGATCGGCGACCTGGTAAAGACCCGGCTCGACCAGATCGAGAACGAAGCCGAAGCCATGCGCACCTATATCCAGACCGCTTGAGCCGCGGGGGCAGGCTGCCTACATAGGCCGTATGAGCACAGCTGCGCCTACTCTCACCCGAGCCGCTGCGGCACGCGTATCCGCGATTGCAGTCAAGCAGACGAAGCCCGCAATCCTGCGCCTCACGGTCGAAGGTGGTGGCTGTTCAGGCTTCCAGTACCGATTCGGCCTGGCCGAAGGCACCGAGAGCGACGATACGATCAGCGAGACCGACGGCGTGAAGTTGGTCGTCGATGCCGTCAGCCTCGATCTCGTCGCCGGAAGCACCGTGGATTTTGTGGAATCGCTTGGCGGCGCAGCGTTCAAGGTGGAAAACCCCCAGGCCTCCGCGGGCTGCGGTTGCGGATCGAGCTTCGGGATTTGAATTAGACCCGCGGCGCGGTTTGCGGCATCACGCCGGCCATGCGTATCGCCAGCTTCAATATCAACGGCATCAAGGCCCGCCTTCCCCGGCTCAAGCAATGGCTCGAGGAAACGCGTCCCACCGTCGCCTGTCTGCAGGAAATCAAGACGATGGACGAGGGCTTCCCGGCCGAAGAATTCGAGTCGATCGGGTACAAGGCCCTCTGGCACGGTCAGAAGAGCTTCAATGGCGTCGCCATTCTCGCCGACGGGGTGATGCCGGAGGAGACCGCGCGCGGACTTCCCGGCGAGGATGAAGATGATCACGCGCGCTATCTCGAGGCCGAGGTCAATGGCGTCCGCATCGGCTCGATCTATCTGCCCAACGGCAATCCGCAGCCCGGCCCGAAGTTCGATTACAAGCTACGCTGGATGGAACGGCTACGCGCGCACGCCGCATCGCTGTGGGCACAGGAGCTCCCCACCGCGTTGGTGGGCGACTACAACGTCATCCCCGAGGACAAGGATGTCTGGTCGGTCCGCGCCATGGCGAGCGACGCCCTGATGCAGCCCGAATCGCGCGCCGCCTATGCCCGCCTGTTGGGCGACGGATGGACCGATGCGATCGATACGCTCAACCCGCGCGGAGGAATATGGACCTTCTGGGATTATCAGGCAGGCGCATGGCAACGCGACCACGGTTTTCGTATCGACCATCTGCTGTTGTCGCCCGAGCTCGCCGACAGAATGGTGGGCGCAGGCGTCGACAAGGCTCATCGCGGTCGGGAGAAGGCCAGCGACCATGCCCCGGTCTGGGTCGATCTGCGCGACTGAACGACGCGCGGGGCAACGCTATTTGTAGAACACGTGCGTCTGGATCGTCGCCGTGGCTATCTTCTTTCGGGTCCAGCTCGGGCGGACGTAGTTGGCGTGGAAATAGAGCGCTTCCCCGACCTCGCTTTCCCACAGCCCGCGATGCGCGATCTGAGCGATCGCACGGGCGCGTTTCCATGCGGGGGAACCGGTCTTGATACGCGGCATGCGGCCGCCGCGGACGAAGGAAAATTGCGAGCGCTGGTAGACCACGCCACAATAGCTCGAGGGGAAGCGGCGATCTTCGGCACGGTTCACGATCACTTGCGCGACCGCCAATTGGCCGGCCAGGGGTTCGCCCCGCAATTCGAAATAGATGGCACCGGCAAGGCACCGCAGTTCGTCGGACAATTCGGTTCGGGCGGGGATGGCGGCAACGAGTTCGCGCAGGTTTTCCGCCTGCGGCACCGAACCATCGTTGCTCGCGTGCTCGCCCCCGACGGCTTCCGGAACAGCCTGGACGACTTCCTTCTCGACGAAGACGGGCATTCCGCCGGTGGGTACACGCTCATCGGTGAGCTGGGCCTCGGTGGCAGTTGTTTGAGTCGCTCGGGCCGCGACCTGGGCATTGGCTCCGGAACTTTCCGCTCCGGCAAGAACAGTAAGGGCGATCGCCGCGAGAATCGCGGTGTAGTCGACAGTCTTGCGAATCATAATCCCAAATTCTTGGGCGGTTGGCGGACTGACGCAGGCTGGGATCCACGGCGCGTTTGCTGCGTCCTTGAACCGGATCCGTTAACGGGCCTGCCGGCCACCACCCGTCTGCGCGCTAGCTTATCGACCCCATTGCCGTCCAAGCCGCCTGCGCATCGAAGTTCGCGGCCAAATAGTCGCAATTGAAATCAAGTCAAGTTAACGACCGACAGTAGCGACGAAGCGTTCCGCGTTTTCGATATCCAGCTCTACCAGCCAGCTATCCGGGTCCGAGGCGGTCCTGCGATCTAGGTATTCCTGAAAATCACTTTTGTTTTCAGAGTCTTCAGCGCGACTGCAGAAGAAGGACCGCGACCCGTCGAGCTGCGGCATGCGCTCCCACAAGCGGGCATTTTGGCCACGGTGCGTGGTTAATATCAAAAGGACGCCTGCGTCCCTTTCGCCCTTGTGGAGAACCGTTGCGAACCCGCCAGCGGCTTCCACGTTGCGGATCAGCCCGGCGACCTCGAGATGAGCAGGAAGGCGGGCGTCCATTCGCGCTAGCCCTGCTCGACATAGCCGGGAAGGCGTGACAGCGCGATTCTCGAGCGCATAAAGGTTCCCGTGCCGCGCCCGATCTCGTCCCCCTCGGCATCGACGAGACGCGCCTCGGCGACGAAAACCCGCTTGCGCCCGCTTACCCAACGACCTTCGGCCACCACATGCCCCGCTCGGACCGGCTTGGTAAAGTGGAGATTGAACGAAGTGGTCAACAGGAAGCGATCGGTGACCAGGGTATTGGCCGCATAGAACGCGGCATCGTCGAGCATCTTGAAATAGATCGTGCCGTGCGCTGCCCCCGCCGCGTGATAGGTCTCCTCGGTCACTTCGAAAGCAATTCGCGAACTGCCTTCTGCGCGGATATCGAGTGTCGAGGCAAACAGAGCATTGATCGGAGCCGCGGCGTAGAGGCTCTCCAGCGCACGAAAATGCCGCTCCGCCCCGCTGTTCGCGGCACCGTTCATCGACTTCCGTCCTTTAGCGGGGCTCGACCCAGCCGATCGAACCGTCGTGGCGCCGATAGACCATGTTGTGCTGCTCGCTACCCGCGTTTCTGAACAGGAGCGCATTGGCGTTCTGGAGATCGAGCATCATCACTGCATCCGCCACACTGCATTCGGGAATGATCGCCTTGGTCTCGGCGATGACCGGCGGGCTGTCGGCACCGACTTCCTCATCGTTGTCGGCCTCCGGCGCGCCAAGAATGGTATAGGCTGCCTCCGCCTCGCGCAGCGCATGTGCGCTCTGGGCATGCCGGTCCTGGAGCCGGCGCTTGTAGCGGCGCAACTGCTTTTCGATCTTTCCCGCCGCCTGATCGAAAGCCTTGTGAACATCATGCGCCTCGGCATGTCCCTTGAGGATCAGCCCTTGTGTCACATGCGTCACGATGTCGGAAGTGAAGGCGCCGCCCGGTCCCTTGCCGAAGGTGACATGCGAGGAAATGGCGCGATTGAAGTATTTGTCGACGATGGTGTGCAACCGATCGCCGACGTGTTCCTGCAAGGCTGCGCCAGTGTCGATCTGGTGGCCAGAGACGCGAATATCCATCTTGTCGTTCTCTCCTTTGTGGTCCCCGTCCGACCCTCGGCTCCGGTCGTCCACCGGGTGTGCCGGTCAATACCCCCAGAGGGCGTTTTCGATCCCGGTCATGAATTCGCGGTGGCGAGCCAGCTCGGTCGCGGAGGCGGCATGTGCGCGCGGCTCGCGACGGGCGCCGATTGGTGCGCGGCGCGGCGCGGCCAAAGCCACCACCGTACGCGATCGGCTTGCTTCCTCCTCGGCGGCGAGTTCAAGGCCAATCTGCCGCCCGCCCTTCAATTCGACGTAGACCTGGGCCAGCAACTCGGCGTCGAGCAGGGCACCATGCTTGACCCGGTGGCTGCGATCGATCCCATAACGCGAGCACAGGGCGTCGAGGGAGAGCTTGGCACCCGGGTGCCGCTTGCGCGCGAGCATCACCGTATCGATCATGCGGGTGGTGCACACTGCCTCCATCCGGCATAGCGCCAATTCGGCATTGAGGAAGCCGAAATCGAATCCCGCATTATGCGCGACAAGCGGGGAAGCGCCGATGAAATCGAGCAATTGCCGGGCACAATCGCGGAACAAGGGTTTGTCCGACAGGAATGCAGCCGACAGTCCATGGACCGCTTCGGCGCCCGAAGGCATATCCCGTTCCGGGTTGAAATAGGCGTGGTAGCTATTCCCGGTCGGCACCAGATTGATCAGCTCGATGCAGCCGATTTCGACCATCCGGTCCCCTGACCTGGGATCGAGTCCGGTAGTCTCGGTGTCGAATACGATCTCGCGCATCGCTTCTTCTATCGGACCCCTGCGGATGGATTACAAGGGGCTTGAAGCGCCTGGCGCGATTAGCTCGTCGCGCGGAGTTCGCCAACCAGTGCGATGACCTCACGCCGGGTCTCCTCGGCCGATATTCCTGTGTTGATCAAATGATCGGCGCGGGCTCGCTTTTCCGCATCGGGCATCTGCAAAGACAGTATGTGGGCGAATTTCTCGTCGGTCATGCCCGGGCGGGCGAGCACACGTTGACGCTGAACCGCAGCCGGAGCGGAAACCACCACCACCTCGTCGACAGAACCCGCGCCACCTTTTTCGAACAGGAGGGGAATATCGAACACAACGATCGGCGCGCCGGCATGCTCGATCAGGAACTCCTCGCGCCGTACGGCAACTGCCGGATGGACGATCCTCTCGAGCCGGGCGAGTTGCTCCGGATCGCCGAACACGCGCTGGCCGAGAGCCTCGCGCGAAACACCCTCCGGTCCGGTCGATCCGGGAAAGGCGCGCTCGATCGCGGGCAGAAGAGCGCCGTTCGGCCCTTGCATCGCCCGAACTTCGGCATCGGCATCGAACACCGGCACCCCGATCGCTTCGAACATCCCCGCGACGGTCGATTTGCCCATTCCGATCGATCCGGTGAGCCCAATGATCAGAGGGCGGCTCATGCCATCAGCCTGCCGCGCAATTCGTCGTCGCATTCGCGCGGAGGTGCGACACCGAAGAACCAGGTAAAGGCGGCAGCGGCCTGGCCGATCAGCATCGAAAGCCCGTCGATCGTCGTGAAGCCCGCTGCGCGTGCATTGCGGAGGAAATCGGTTTCCACCGGATCGGTGACTATGTCGTAGGCGATCGAGCCGGGTGGGGCGTGGCTCCAGTCGATGGCAAGCGGCGGCTGCCCGTGCATGCCGAGCGGGCTGGCATTGATGACGAGATCGCAGCACCCCTTGCGGTCATCGAAGGCGAAATCGGTCGCCTCCGCGAAGTGATCGAGCGGGACAACATGGTGCTCGCCGCCGGGATCGATCTCTTCGAGCAGGGACCGCGCCCTGCCCGGATTGCGACCGGCAAGGACGAGCGTGAAACCGGCACCTGCCAGAGCTGCGACGATTGCTCGCGCGGCGCCACCCGTACCGATGATCCGTGCCATGCGGAAATGGTGCCGCTCTGCCAGCAATTCGCGCAGCGGCTCCAGAAAGCCGCCCACATCGGTATTGCAGCCGAGCAGCCGACCATCGGCCTCGCGGATGACGGTGTTGACTGCACCGACCCGCTTCGCCAGCGGCTGGCACTGATCGAGAGATCCGATGATCGCCCGCTTGTACGGCATGGTGACGTTGCACCCGCGCCAATTGGGATCGCACCGCCTTTCGGCCAGATAGGTGGCAAGCGCGTCAGTTGAGACTCGCTTGGCACGATAGTCGGCCTCCAGCCCGAGCTTTTCGATCCAGAATCGGTGGATCGCAGGCGATTTCGACTGGGCAATGGGATCGCCGATCACTTCGGCATAGGGGCGGGTGCGGATGGCAGTCACGAGGCGAGAACGCCGCGGGCGCGAAGCGCCGCGAGAACCTGCAGTAACGGCATGCCCAGAACGGTGAACTGGTCGCCGGTAATGGCTTCGAAAAGCTGCACGCCGGGGCCCTCGATGCGGAAGACACCAACGCAACGCGCGACGGCAGGCCATTCGGCATCGAGATAAGCGGCAATGAAACCCTCACTGATTTCACGCATGTGAAGCCGGGCGAAATCCGTGCCGATCCAGACGATCCGGCCGTCCATAGCAAGCGCCGCCGCACTATGCAGCGTCATTGACTTTCCCGAAAAGAACCGCAGGTGATCCTCTGCTTCTGCGCGACTCTTCGGCTTGTCGAAGCGCCGCCCGTCGACCTCGACAAGTGAATCCGAACCGAGCACCAGCATCGCGGGACGAACCGCGCCAACTGCCGCAGCCTTGGCCGCAGCCAGCGCCTGTGCAACCTCGCTCGGCTGGGCATCGCCCATTTCGGATTCGATGGCGCGTTCATCGATTTCGGCAGCATGCGCTTCGAAGGCCACGCCGGCCGCTTCGAGCATCGCCTTGCGCGAGGCGCTGGTCGAGGCCAGGACGATTCCGCCGCCGGAAATTGGGATCATATCGGCTTGGCTCCCTGCGAACCGCCGCGCGCCTCGCGTTCATTGTAGAGACGGATGACCGCTGCAGCGGTTTCCTCGATGGAACGGCGGGTGACGTCGATCACCGCCCAGCCGTTGGCGGCGAACATACGCCGGGCGAAAGCGACCTCCGCCTTGACCTTCTCCTGATCGGCATAATCGGTCATCGCGGCTTCGTTCAGGCTCAGCAGGCGGTTGCGCCGGATCTGCACCAGCCGTTCGGGCGCGGTGGTCAGCCCGATCACCATCGGATGCCGCAGTTCGAACAGCTTGGCTGGAGGAGGGCTTTCGACAACCAGAGGAATATTGGCGACCTTGTAGCCGCGGTTAGCGAGATAGATGCTGGTTGGGGTCTTTGAGCTGCGCGACACGCCAGCAAGGAGAATGTCCGCGTCCTCCCAGTCTTCCCAGCCTATTCCGTCGTCGTGAGCGATGGTGAACTGGATCGCCTCGACCCGATCGAAATAGGCTTGATCCATCGCATGCTGGCGCCCGGGGCGACCATGGGCCTCCTGTCCCAATGCGCGCTCGAGCGCATGCGTCACCCGGTCGAGAATCGGCACCGCGGGAAGGCCGAGATCGCCGCAGGCTTCCTCGAGCCGCGCACGGGTCTCGAGATTGACCAGGGTGAACAGCACCAAGCCCGGGTTGGTCTTGAGTTCGGGGACGATCCGGTCGAGGTGTTGGCGCGAGCGGACCATTGGCCAGAAATGCCGCACCACATCGGCGTCCTCGAACTGCGCAAGCGCCGCCTTGGCGAGCATTTCGAGCGTCTCGCCGGTCGAATCCGAGAGCAGGTGGAGATGGACGCGTTTGGAAATCGGGAGCTTGCCTCGGCCTGTGGAGAACCAGCGGCATAAACCACGGGACAGAGCTGGCGACAAGTTCGGGAAGGAAAACGCTCCCCGCAACGAGTCTTTCGCGCGGTGAGTCGTGCACGCCAAAGACGAGTTATGCGCAAGCTGAGGACAGCGAGGATAAGTTTGACTCAACTCATGCCTGGCACCGAGTCGGACGCTCCAGCAGAGCCTTTGCATCCCGGGAGAAATCGGGCAGGGGCGGCTTATCCCTGAAATCCACAGGGCCAACAAACTCCTTCAACCCTTATATAATACTTATTTATTGGATTGGACTCTCCGATGCCCGGTCTCCTTCTCGACACGCTGAACGGCAAACGCAGCAAGCGCGTCCCGCTCTGGCTCATGCGTCAGGCAGGACGTTACCTACCAGAGTACCGGGCGTTGCGGGAAGAGAAGGGCGGTTTCCTCGCCATGGCCTACGACAGCCGATCGGCTTGCGATATCACGCTCCAGCCAATCGATCGTTTCGGCTTCGACGGGGCAATCCTGTTCTCCGACATTCTCATCGTCCCCCACGCCATGGGACAGCACCTCGAATTCCTGTCCGGCGAGGGGCCCAGGCTGTCACCTTCGCTCGACGATGCCGCGCTCGGCGATCTGACGGCCAATTCCTCCCGCTACGAGGCGATCTACGAGACGGTGCGGCTATGCCGCAGGCGGCTGCCCGATGGCGTCACCATGCTGGGCTTCGCCGGCAGCCCCTGGACCGTCGCGACCTATATGGTGGCGGGCGAGGGCAGCCGCGATCAGCACGATGCCCGCGCGCTTGCCTATCGCGATCCGGGCAAGCTCGACCATATCGTGCAATCGATCACGGATCAGACCGTCCGATATCTTCGCGGGCAGATCGATGCAGGCGCCGAGGCCGTGCAATTGTTCGACAGCTGGGCGGGCAGCTTGGCTCCCGACGAATTCGGGCGTTGGGTAATCGCTCCGAACGCAGCGATCGTCGCCGCGATCAAGGCAACGCATCCGGATACTCCGATCATCGGGTTTCCCAAGGGCGCGGGCGAAAAATTGGCCGTCTATGCGCGCGAAACGGGAGTCGACGCCGTGGGCGTGGACGAAACGCTTGATCCGGTTTGGGTCGACCGCGAACTCCCGCATGGAATGCCGGTACAGGGAAACCTCGATCCGCTGCTGCTGCTTGCGGGAGGCGCACGACTGGAGTCCCGGATACGAGTGATCCTGGAAGCATTTCGCGAGCGTCCGCACATCTTCAATCTGGGCCACGGGATCGACCGGCGCACGCCGATCGGGCATGTCGAGCGTCTGATCGCTGCGGTGCGCAGTTTCGAGGGGTGACGCGAGTATGAGCAAGTCCTACAGGTCGCATCAATGCAAAGCGTCCTCGCAATGACTTATCTTTGGCTCAAGGCCGGGCACATCATTTTCGTGGTGTTCTGGATGGCCGGTCTGTTCATGCTTCCGCGCCAGATGATCTATCTCCATTCCGCTGCCCCCCAATCCGCCGACGCCGAACGGTGGGGCAGACGGATGAAGCTGCTCCGCAAAATCATTCTCACTCCGAGCCTGGCTCTGGTCTGGATATTGGGACTGTCGCTCGCCTGGGTGATCGGTGCGTGGGAACAGGGTTGGTTCCATGCCAAGTTGCTGATGGTGGTACTGCTCACCGGCTACCACGGCTATCTGGTCGCTCAGGCGAAGAGAATGGTCGCCGGCGAACGCCCGCTGACCGAGAAGCAATTGCGGATCTGGGGCGAATTTCCCGGGATTGCGCTGGCGATCATTGTCGTGCTGGTGGTCGTCAAACCCTTCTGATCGCCCGCATCGTCGCTTTGTCGATTGACGCCCTTGCGGCGGAACCGTAATTGCATGGTTCCCAACGGCTGCTGGTCCCGCATTCAGACGGAACCGGGTCCGCTTTCCCCAAGCCTATGAACCCGCCGGCCATTCCAACCCGAATACCGAGTAATAAGATATGCATCTCAAGGAATTGAAACAGAAGGCGCCGGCCGATTTGGTCTCGATGGCCGAGGAACTGGGCGTCGAGGGCGCGTCGACCATGCGCCGCCAGGATCTGATGTTCTGCATCCTGCGCGAACTGGCCGAGGATGACGAATACGAAGAAAAGATCATGGGCATCGGCACGATCGAGGTGCTGCAGGATGGCTTCGGCTTCCTGCGCAGCCCCGAGGCCAATTACCTCGCCGGTCCTGACGACATCTACGTCTCGCCCAATCAGGTGCGCAAATGGGGCCTCCGCACCGGCGACACGGTCGAGGGTGAAATCCGCGCGCCGCGCGAGGGTGAGCGCTATTTTGCGCTGACCACGCTGTCCAAGGTCAATTTCGACGATCCGGATGCAGTCCGTCACCGTACCAATTTCGACAATCTCACGCCGCTGTATCCCAATGAGAAGCTGTCGCTCGACACGCTCGATCCGACGGTCAAGGACAAGTCGGCGCGGGTGATCGACATCATCAGTCCTCAGGGCAAGGGCCAGCGTGCACTGATCGTCGCTCCGCCGCGGACGGGTAAGACGGTACTGTTGCAGAACATTGCCAAGGCGATCACCGACAATCATCCCGAGGTCTTCCTGCTCGTCCTGCTGGTCGACGAGCGGCCCGAGGAAGTGACCGACATGCAACGCAGCGTGAAAGGCGAGGTGATTTCCTCGACCTTCGACGAGCCCGCCAACCGCCATGTCCAAGTCGCCGAAATGGTGATCGAGAAGGCCAAGCGGCTGGTCGAGCACAAACGCGACGTGGTTATCCTGCTCAATTCGATCACCCGCCTCGGCCGCGCCTACAACACCGTGGTGCCCAGCTCGGGCAAGGTACTGACGGGTGGCGTCGACGCCAACGCACTCCAGCGCCCCAAGCGGTTCTTCGGCGCGGCGCGGAACATCGAGGAAGGCGGCTCGCTGTCGATCATCGCCACGGCGCTGATTGATACCGGCAGCCGGATGGACGAAGTCATTTTCGAAGAGTTCAAGGGCACCGGCAACTCCGAGATCGTGCTCGACCGCAAGGTTGCCGACAAGCGCATCTTCCCCGCACTCGACGTGGGCAAGAGCGGCACCCGCAAGGAAGAGCTGCTGGTCGAGAAGGACAAGCTTTCGAAGATGTGGGTCCTGCGCCGGATCCTCATGCAGATGGGCACGATCGATGCGATGGAATTCCTGCTCGACAAGATGAAGGATTCGAAGACCAACGAAGACTTCTTCGCGACGATGAACCAGTAGGATGGCGGCAGGCGCTTTCCGGCACGCTGTCCTTACGGGCGCGCCGGGAGCGGGCAAGACCGCTTTGCTGGAGGCCGCCTCGGCCGCCGGGATCGAGGCATCGCACGAAGTTGCGCGCAAACTGTTGCAGGCACCGGGCGGCATGGAGCTGCGCGAGCACGATCCGCTGAGATTCGCTGATGCCATGCTCGAAGCGCATCTGCGTGAATTCGATCGTGCCGTCAGTCGCCAGGGACCTGTCGTGTTCGATCGCGGCCTGCCCGACGTGGTCGGCTTTCTCGAAGTGTCCGGTCTTCCGGTTTCACCACGGATAGACGAGGCCTGCCGAACCGTACGTTACGACGGCCCGGTGTTTCGCGCCCCTGCCTGGCAAGATATCTATCGGCAAGACGAACAGCGAATCCAGAATTGGGAGGAAGCGGTCGCGAGCGATGAGGCGGTCGCTGCCGCGTGGTTGCGATTCGGATACGAAGTCATCGACCTGCCTTTTGCCTCGGTCGAAGCTCGACTGACCCGTCTGAGGGAAGTCTTGCGTCGCTAACCCGCCTTCGCCTTTGCAAGCATCGCGGCCATCTTCTCCCACACCTTGTTCACCGCCTTCAACGGCCGCACCATCACCTTGAAATCGGTGATCATGTCCTCGTCGTCAAAGCGGATCAGGTCGATGCCGTTGACGTGAATGCCGTCCATCTCGGTGGTGAATTCGAGCATGGCGTTCTCGCCATCGACGAGCTCGCGCACGTAGGCGAAGCTGGCGTTGCCGAGCGTCTGTCCGGCTGCCGAAAGATAGGCGACCACGATCGCCCGGCCGCGTTGCGGGGTGTGCACCACCGGCGAATGGAACACCGCGTCTTCATGGATAATTGCCGCCAGGTCCTCGGCCGTGCTGCCGTTCTCGATCACCTGGTGCCAGCGTTTCAGGCCTCGTTCTGCCGACATGTCGCTTCTCCGAATGTATGCGCCTGCGCTGCGGCCCAATGATCGGCATACTGCGTCGTCTCGGGTGCGTCGAGCAGCTGGCCCGGTTCGAGGAACTGATAGATGTGATCGATGGTGTCCGAACGCGCCGAATTCCACCGCTCGGATATGTGGCAGGGTTCGATCTGCCATGGATTGTCGAGTCCCATGGCGACGACCATCTCGCGCAGCGAATGGAGCGTATGGCGCTGGAGGCGTGTCACGCGTTCGGCCTTGGTCGGCACGACCAGGCCGCGCTGTCGAGTGACATCCTGCGTCGCGACGCCGGTGGGGCAGGTATCGGTGTGGCACTTCATCGACTGGACACAACCAAGGGCGAACATGAAAGCCCGACCGGCATTGCACCAATCCGCACCGAGCCCGAAATTCATCGCCATGCCGGCACCCGAATGGACCATCCCCGCCGCCGCGAGCTTGACCTCGTCTCTCAGCCCCGAACCTACCAGCGCATTGCGTACGAGAATCAGCCCCTCGCGCATGGGCATCCCGACGCGATTCGAGAATTCAACCGGGGCGGCGCCGGTGCCGCCTTCGGCCCCGTCGACGACGATGTAATCTAGCAGGATGCCGGTTTCACGCATGGCCTTCATCAACGCGAAAACCTCGTGGGGCTTGCCCACGCAAAGCTTGATGCCGACCGGCTTGCCGCCCGACATCTCGCGGAGCCGAGCGGCCCATTCAAGCAGTCCGATCGGCGTTGCAAAGGTCGAGTGGCCAGGGGGACTTATGCAATCCTTGCGCGCTGGAACACCGCGGGCGGCAGCGATTTCCTCGCTCACCTTGGCGGCGGGAAGCACACCGCCATGGCCCGGCTTGGCGCCCTGACTTAGCTTGATCTCGATCATCTTGACCTGATCGTCGCGCGCGTTTTCGGCAAAGCGGTCGGGATCGAATTCACCCCAATCGTCGCGACAGCCGAAATAGCCGCTGCCAATCTCCCACACGAGATCGCCCCCGTGCGAGCGATGGTAGCGCGAGATCCCGCCTTCGCCTGTATCGTGGTAGAAATTTCCCGCAGCTGCGCCCTTGTTGAGCGCGAGAATGGCATTGGCGGATAGCGAACCGAAGCTCATCGCGGAAATATTGAGCAGCGCAGCCGAATACGGGCGGTCGCATTGTCGTGTGCCGACATCGACGCGCCATTCCGGCGCGGCCTTTTGGTTCGGTACGATCGAATGCGCGAGCCATTCGTATTCGTCCGAATAGACGTCGAGCTCGGTTCCGAAAGGGTGCGAATCGAGCTGGCCCTTCGAGCGAGCGTAAACGAGTGCGCGTTGATCGTGGTTGAAGGGGCGGCCCTCGAGGTCGCCCTCTACGATGTAGGCTCGCAGATAGGGGCGCAGATCCTCCATGATCCAACGGACATGCGCCAGCAGCGGATAATTGCGCCACAGCGTGTGACGTCGCTGGATGAAGTCGTAGATCGCCAGTGCGAGCAACGGGAGCGTGAAGATCATTCCCCAGCGAAGCGGTTCGACGATCGCACACAGCGCGACGAGCAGAATCACCACCAGCGTCGGTCCGAAACGCATGAAGAGTTCCGACGACTGCCTGATACGCGCGAAATTCCGCATCAAGCGAGGTGTTCTGCAAAGAAGGCCGACGTGCGCTGGTCGGCGAGCCGGGCGGCATCTTCGGCCCTCCGCTTGCCAAACTCTGTCGCAAAGCCGTGGTCGAGCCCTTCATAGTCGTGGAGCACCGCTTTCGGGTGATCGTCCAGACCTTCGTGCATCCTCTTTTGCGTTTCCTTATCGACGAAGCCGTCTTCGGTCGGGATGTGCAGCATCAGCGGGTGCGAGATCGCGTGTTTCTCGCGCAGCAGACCGTCGATTCCGACGCCATAATATCCGACCGATGCGTTCACGTCGGTGCGTGCGGCGGTCATGAATGCAAGACGGCCGCCGAGGCAGTAACCGACACAACCAACCTTATCGATATGTTCCTTGCGTCGAATGTGGTGAATGGTCGCCTCGATATCGCGAATTCCCTGATCCTGGTCGAACTGGCCCATGAGATCGAGCGCGCGCTGGAATTCAGGTTCCACATCCGGGTCGAGTTCGATGCCCGGTTCGAGGCGCCAAAAGAGATCGGGGGCCATTGCGAGATAGCCTTCTTCGGCCAGTCTGTCGCATTTCCGTCGAATGCCGGCGTTGACGCCGAAGATTTCCTGGATGACGATGATCGCGGCGCGCGGAGGATCGGCGGGTCGGGCGACGTAGGCTGCAAATTGCTCGCCCTCGGACAAGGCGGAAATCGTGACGGTTTCGCTCATTTAGGTCTCCTCTTGCAGCCGATTTGCATGCGGTGGGCCTAGCGCTTGCGGCAAAGGCTTGGCAAACCCAGATAAGGCCCACACCGCCACAACGGAGAAACTCTCATGAAGGTCCACATAGAAATCGACTGCACGCCCGAGGAGGCGCGGTCCTTCATGGGGCTGCCCGATGTGGGCAAGGCCAACGACGTCTACGTCGACATGATGTCGAAAGCCATGAAGGGCGTGTCGAACACCGAGCAACTCCAGGAATATGCCAAGCAGTTGGCGCCCATGGGCCAGGCTGGTTTTAAGTTGTTTCAGAGCTTCATGGAGGGTGCGAATGCCGCCAGGAACGCGCCGCGAGCCGACCCCAAGGACAAGGACTGAGGGCCCAGTCCCGAGCGATGGAGAAAAGCATTTTCGCCCTGTCGAGCGGGGCGCCGCCCGCAGCGATCGGGGTGATCCGGATCAGTGGAGCGGACGCGGGCGATGCTCTTGCAGCCTTGGCGGGACCCCTGCCGTCGCCTCGCTCGGCGGTCGTGCGGAGGTTGCGTGATTGCGATGGCCATCCGCTCGACACGGCGCTGGTAGTCTGGTTCCCCGGGCCGGCGACTGCCACGGGAGAAGATCTGGCTGAAATTCATTGCCACGGCGGTCGGGCCGTGGTGTCGGCCATTCTTGGAGCCCTGGAGGCGATGCCTCGACTGCGCGAGGCCGAGCCAGGCGAATTTACCCGGCGTGCCTTCGCCAATGGCAGGATTGATCTTGCCGAGGCAGAAGGGCTTGCCGATTTGCTTGCAGCTGAAACCGAATTCCAGCGAAGAGGCGCGCTACAAGCTTCCGGGGGCGCGCTTTCGCGGCAGATCGGCGATTGGCGAGACCGCATCCTTTCGCTCGCCGCGCAGGTCGAGGCGGTGATTGACTTCGGGGACGAGGATGACGTTTCCGAATTGCCAAGCGGCTTTGCGACAGAAGTCGGGGCGCTCGCGCAGGAGATTGGATCGCTCGTCCAGCGCCCTTCCGCCGATCGTTTGCGCGACGGTGTGAGGGTCATATTCGCGGGACCTGTCAATGCGGGGAAATCATCATTATTCAATGCTTTGCTGGAGGATAGTGCCGCAATAGTATCGGCCGAGGCCGGTACCACTCGCGACGCGATAGAGCGTCCGGTTGCGATCCGGGGCCTTCCCTTTGTCCTGGTCGACACGGCGGGGCTTCGCGATGAGGGCGCGGGCGAGATCGAGGCGATCGGAATTGCGCGTGCGCATGAGCAGATCGCCCGGGCCGACATCGTTGTCTGGCTCGGGCCTCCAGCGGAAGCGCCCGAGGGGGCGTTGCGAGTTTCTCCCAAGGCCGATCTCGGCATCGGACCGAACGAAGCCGAGGTCTTGGTTTCGTCCGTAACCGGATCCGGTCTGACGGAATTGGTCGAGCTACTGGTCGAGCGGGCTAAGTGCCTTCTCCCGCCGGTGGACCAACTTGCGTTCACCCGCAGACAAAAGCGTGCGGCGCAAGAAGCGGCTGCTAGCCTCGCACGCGCGGTCGGGTCTGGCGATTTTCTTGTGGTTGCAGAGAATCTGCGTGCCGCCCGGGCTGCGATGGATCGCCTAACGGGCCGTGATTCGACCGAGGATATGCTTGATGCCCTGTTCGGACGATTTTGCATCGGGAAATGACGTTTCACGTGGAACACCCGGCTTTGACCTGATCGTCGTCGGTCGCTAGGGCCGCTTCCCATGCAAGAGTTCGATGTCCTGGTTGTCGGCGGGGGTCACGCCGGAGTGGAGGCGGCTTGCGCGGCTGCGCGCATGGGGGCACGAACGGCTCTCATCAGTCTCGATCTCGGGACGATTGGCGCGATGAGTTGCAATCCGGCTATCGGCGGGTTGGGCAAAGGGCATCTCGTGCGCGAGGTAGACGCACTCGACGGGATCACTGCCGTTGCAGCCGACGCGGCGGCGATCCATTACCGGATGCTCAATCGGTCGAAAGGGAGCGCCGTCTGGGGACCCCGGGTGCAGGCCGATCGCGCGCTTTTTCGTCGAGCTGTCCAGTGCGCCGTGACTAGGCAGGTGGGGCTGGATCTCGTTTCGGGCGAAGTGGCTGCCCTGCGGATGGAAGGTGGAAGGGTCCGAGGCGTCGAACTCGCCGACCGAACCGTTCTGCATGCCCCGGCGGTGGTCTTATGCACCGGGACGTTCCTCGGCGGCGTCCTGTTTCGAGGGGAAGATCGGATCGTCGGGGGTCGCGTCGGCGAGGGTGCTGCGCACCGGTTGGCGGCACAATTGCGCGATGCTGCGCTGCCGATGGGGAGGCTCAAGACCGGCACGCCCCCGCGGCTCGATGGGCGCACCATCGATTGGGCGGCGCTCGAAGAGCAGCCTTCCGATGGCGAAGGGTGGACGATGTCGGCGCTGAGCGAGACCCGTCCCAATCCGCAATTGTCCTGCGCTATTACCCGCACGAATAGTCACGCTCACGACGTCATTCGAGCAAACCTCGATCGCTCACCCCTGTTCTCGGGAGCCATCGAGGCCGCGGGTCCGAGATATTGCCCTTCAATCGAGGACAAGATTCATCGCTTTGGAGATCGCGAAGGCCATCAGGTCTTTCTTGAGCCCGAGGGGCTCGCCAGCACGACCATCTACCCCAATGGCATCTCGACGTCGCTTCCAGTGGATGTGCAGCTGACCATGTTGCGTCTCATGCCAGGTCTCTCGAAAGTCGAAATGGTCGTGCCCGGCTATGCGGTCGAATATGATCATATCGATCCCCGCGCGCTTGGATCAACTCTTGAACTGCACGCCATTCCTGGTTTGTATTGCGCGGGACAGATTAACGGGACCACTGGATACGAAGAGGCTGCGGCGCAGGGTCTGGTCGCTGGCATGCAAGCTGCGGGTCAGGTGCTCGACCGTCCGGTACCATTGCTGACTCGATCCAACTCCTATATCGCGGTGATGCTTGACGATCTCACCTTGCAGGGGATCAGCGAGCCCTACCGCATGTTGACCTCGCGCGCCGAATATCGGTTGCGGCTGCGGGCGAGTAACGCTGACACGCGTCTCACTCCGCTGGGGGCGGCGGCCGGATTGGTTGGCACGATGCGGAGCGAGTGGTTTGCGCGGCGCGAAGAAAAGCGCGCCGGCATGGAGGCGAATCTTGCCCGTCCGGTGCATGCGCGCGAACTCGAGGCGGCAGGGTTCCACGTGAAACGTGACGGCGGACCCAGGACGGCGCGCGACTGGATTGCAAGTGGTCATATGACGCTGTCTGACCTCGCACCTTGGCTCGTTGATCTCGATCCTGCCGACGAATTGGCGGTCGAATTGGCGGAAGATGCTTTTTATTCCCCGTATCTGGCGCGTCAGGAGGCCGAACTGGCGGAACTTCGAGCCAGCGAGGCGCAAGCGTTACCCTCTGACTTCCCCTACGCCGCAGTTCCCGGCCTTTCGAACGAGATGGTCGAGAAGTTGAGCCTGGCGCGTCCCGAATCGATTGCGGCCGCAGCAAGGGTTCGCGGCATCACCCCTGCAGCGCTGGCCGCGCTACTGGTCCATGCGCGCAAGCACGATCGGCGCGCAGCGTGACATCGACGGAGGACCGGGCGCGCGCATTTGTAGCGTCGCTCTGCGACTCTGCATCGATGGATCGCCTCGAGCTTCTGATCACTGCTTTGGCCGAGGAGAGCCAGGTTCAGAATCTCGTGGCTCGAAATACGTTGGGGGTGGTGTGGCAACGTCACATTGCTGATTCAGCCCAATTGCTCGAGTCTAGTCCAGGGAAGCGAGGGGATCTGGCTCGATTTGGGAAGTGGCGCCGGCTTCCCAGGCTTGGTCGTCGCTGCAATGCGGCCAGATCGAGAGGTGATTCTTGTGGAGTCGCGGCGGAGGCGGGTGGAGTGGCTCAAGCGCATGATCAGCGAAATGCAACTCCCCGCGTGCCGAGTCGATGGGCGACGGCTCGGACAGGTCGAGACGTTCCCCGCCGCGATCATTTCCGCCCGAGCTTTTGCTCCTCTCGACCGATTGCTTGACTTGTCTGGGCGCTTCTCCACAGGCGACACGTTATGGCTGTTGCCCAAGGGGCGTTCGGCGGAGCAAGAAGTGAAGAGTTTGAGGGCGGACCGCGGCATGTTCCACGTGGAACAGTCGAAAACCGATCGCGATGCAGGTATAATCGTGGGCCGCGGTCAATGGAGCGAAACCGAATGATCACCATTGCCATTGCAAACCAGAAAGGTGGCGTAGGCAAGACGACCACGGCGATTAATATCGCCACCGCCATGGCAGCGACCGGCTGGAAGACACTGCTGATCGACCTCGACCCGCAGGGCAATGCATCGACCGGGCTCGGCATCGCCGCCGAGGCGCGCGAAAACACCAGTTACGATCTGCTTCTCGAGCAAGCTACCCTTGCCGAAGCGGCGCAGCCAACCGAGATACCTGGCCTAGACATCGTCGCGGCGACTCAGGATCTCTCTGGAGCAGAAGTCGAACTCGTTTCGGTACCAGACAGGACGGCCCGGCTGAAGTCGGCCCTTTCGGCGCGGCAGAGGGGTAGTTTCGCTAGTTACGAAATTTGCTTCATCGATTGCCCGCCTTCGCTGGGGCTGCTTACGCTCAATGCGCTTTGCGCTGCGGATACCCTGCTGGTGCCGCTGCAATGCGAATTTTTCGCTCTCGAAGGCCTGAGTCAGCTGCTTCAGACCGTGGAACGTGTGCAGCAGGGGTTCAATCCCGACCTCGGCATCGTCGGCATTGTCCTGACGATGTTCGACCGGCGCAACCGGCTGACCGATCAGGTCTCGGACGATGTTCGCGATTGTCTTGGTAAGCTCGTGTTCGACAATGTCATACCCCGCAATGTTCGCCTTTCGGAGGCTCCCAGCCATGGCATGCCGGCACTGGTCTACGACCATAATTGTGCGGGCAGCCGCGCCTACATCGGGCTCGCTCGCGAATTGATCGGACGTCTCCCGGAAAGCAGGAAAGCAGCATGAGCGACAGCACAGAGACCGCCGGATCGCGCTCGGTAGACCGCAAGAAGAAGCTCGGCCGAGGGCTCGGCGCGCTGCTCGGGGAAACACGCCGAGAAGAACCCCTGGTTCGGCAGGACGATGGCGGAAGAAAGCGGCCGGGCGACCCGCCGACGGCGCAGCCTATGGCGAAAGACGGGCTGGCTTCGATACCGGTCGCGGCCATCGAACCGCTCCCGGGCCAGCCGCGCAGCCATTTCGACGAGGATGCGCTTGCGGCGCTGGCCTCCTCGATCGCCTCGCGCGGGGTCATTCAGCCGATCATCGTTTCGCCGCTGGGCGAGGGTCGCTTTCGACTCGTTGCCGGCGAACGGCGATGGCGCGCCGCCCAAAAGGCCCGACTTCACGAGATCCCGGCGCTGATCCGTGATCTCGAACCGCGCGAAGTGATGGCGCTTGCGCTGATCGAGAACCTCCAGCGCGAGGACCTCAATCCGGTCGAGGAAGCGCGCGCCTATCATAAGCTCGCCCAAGAGGAGGGAATGACCCAAGCCGAAATAGCGCGGCTGGTCGACAAATCGCGGAGCCACGTCGCCAATTTCCAGCGTCTTCTTGGGCTTCCCGACACGGTTCTGAATCTTCTCGCGGGCGGCGCGCTCACCATGGGCCACGCGCGTGCCCTGGTCGGGCGCGACGATGCTGCGGCCCTCGCCGAACGCGCAGTGTCCGAGAAACTCTCGGTTCGCGAAATGGAAGCCCTGACTCGCAAGCCACGGCAGGATTCTGGAAGGAAGCGCGGGGGATCGACGCCGCAAGAGGGAGACAACGCCGATATCGTTGCGGTGCAGGGCCACCTGGAAGAGTTTCTCGGAATGTCGGTCAGGATCACGACCGATGCCTCCCCAAACACCGGAAGCGTGACGATACGCTATCGCACGTTGGATCAATTAGATCTTATCTGCCAAAGGCTTACCGGCGGAGACATCTAGGCCGGATGCGAGGTCTGCCATCGCGTGCAGAGGCAAGCTAGGCGCTCAGTCGGCGGGCGAGCCATCGCGGTAGACCGGTCGCTGGGGCACCTGGACGGTAACCGGGACCAGCATGTACTGCCCCGCCCGGGTGTAATGGGCCGTGCCAGCGCTAGCCGTCGCTCGCTGCATGTATTTGTCGAGATAGGCTTCGCACTGGCCATAGCTGTCGTCCGCCATCGGCTGGCGGCGGTCGAGCGCATCACCCGCTGCCATGCCCGCCAGCGCCCCGGCCCCGGCACCGATCAGTGTACCGGCGGTCCGGTCCCCGCTTCCGGCAATCCGATTGCCGGCCAGCCCGCCAGCGGCGGCTCCGACCAGAGCGCCGATCACCCGGCCGCGCTCGCTCTCGTCGGTATAGGTATCGAGCCGGTCGCGGCATTCCTCGAGCCACCTCGAGCGGTCGAAGGCCACGACCTGCGACCCGGCGGGAAGATAGGCTGGTCCGCCGGCATAGCTCGCGTCATAGCCATAGCCATAGGCGGGCTGCGCCGTGCCCTCCGCCGCCGCTGGAGCGGGGGCGGGAGCCGGATAGGCGTAGAGCAACGGCACCGGCGCCGGACCGGCAGGATAACCATAGACGATCGGCCGCTGGTTCGCACGTGCCCGGGTTGTGTCCGGCGTCGTGCTCGTCGCGGGCTGGCTGTATGAAACCGCCGGCGCCGCACCGACCGGCTGGACCACCGGCGCCCGGACGTAGACGGGCGGCTGCGCGTTTCTTCGCATCGGAATGACCCGCGCCGCACCTTCCTCCGCCAGCGTGCGATCATCGAGCGATTCGGTGACCACATCGTCATCGAACTCGGCATCGGGCTGGGCATATTCGTACTGCCCGGTCTCGTAGGGTATCGATTGTCCGGCGAGTAACGGCTGCGATGCCAGCGCAAGACCGATGGCGGAGAGGGTGGAAAAGGCACGGATCGTCATGGAACAAGCTCCTCACCGCGACTCGCCCGGGCGGAGTCGCGTTGGTTATCCCTGCAATACCATCTCGCGTCCAGTGCGACAAAGCACACCCCCAGTCTGTGCCGCCGCGGGGCAGATGGCATCAGATCCGCGGAGCAAGGATCCGGGCGAGCGCCTCGATACCGGCGGCATCCTCGGCGTCGAAGCGCGCGGGCAAGGGGCTGTCGAGGTCGATCACCGCGATGACTTCGGAATTGTGGATCACCGGAACCACCAGTTCGGAACGCGTATGCGCATCGCAAGCGATATGCCCTGCGAAGGCACGCACATCCTCGACCAATTGCGTTGCCCGGTCGCGTGCGGCCGCGCCGCATACACCACTTCCCACCGCGATACGGATGCAGGCCGGGCGACCGATGAAGGGGCCGAGGACGAGCTCTCCCTCGACCATGCGGTAGAAACCAGCCCAGTTGAGGTCCGGAAGAAACTCCCATAGCAGGGCCGCGACGTTGGCCATATTGGCGATGCCGTCGGTCTCGCCTGCGGTGAGCGCATTCGCGGCATCGCAAAGCTGGCGGTGAATCTCGGGCTTGGAGCCTTCGGGAGCGGGACGAAAATCGAACATCGCACCGGCACATAGTGCGGGCGGGCTCGCCTGCAAGACCCATTGCCGCCCTCCGCCGGCTCGCCTATCCCGAAAGCATGAGCACTTCCAAGAAGCTGGCCATCGGCCTCGTCGTTCTTTTCCTGGTCATTGCGGTGGCTGCCTATTTCGTAACGCGCGGCGACCGGGCGACCTTGTCGTGGGAAGAGGTCGTCGGGACCGAACCAACGCTCGACGAGCCCGACGCCGAAGCCATCCCCACCGTCGCGATCGCCGAGCCGGTCGGCTGGGCCGAGGGCGCTGCGCCGGCCGCCGCGGAAGGCTTGGCCGTTTCGCGCTTCGCCGAAGGTCTCGACCATCCGCGAACCCTTCAGGCGCTTCCGAACGGCGATGTGCTGGTCTCTCTCACCCGTGCGCCGCAGGCCGAAGCCGACGGAGGCGGAGGGATCATCAGCCGGATTACCGACTGGGTCGCGGGCCAGCTGATGGAGCGCGCGGGTGCCACCGGCGTTTCGCCGAACCAGGTGGTGCTGCTGCGCGATGCCGATGGCAATGGACGAGCGGAGATTCGCCACGTGTTGATCGAGGGACTGGATTCGCCCTCGGGGCTCGCGTGGAAAGACGGCACGCTATACGTCGCCAATCACGATTCGGTGCTCGCCTACCCCTATACTTTGGGCGACACGACGGTTTCGGGAAAGCCGCGCAAGATCAGCGACCTCGCTGCTGCCGGGAATCACTGGATGCGCAATCTCGTCCTCAGCCCCGACGGGTCGCGGCTCTATGTCGCGGTGGGGTCGAGTACGAACATTGCCGACCAGGGGCTCGAGGCCGAACAGGGTCGCGCGCTGATTTGGGAGATCGACCTCGCTACGGGGCGCCGCCGGATCTATGCTACTGGACTGCGCAATCCGAATGGGCTCGACTTCAGCCCTTGGACGGGCGAGCTGTGGACCACGGTCAACGAACGCGACATGCTCGGATCGGACCTCGTGCCCGACTATTTGACCAATGTTCCGGTGGGTGCGAATTACGGCTGGCCGTGGGTCTACTACGGCGACAATTTCGATCGCCGCGTCAAATATCCCATTCCGCAGGTTATCAGCTACGTGCGCACGCCCGAATACGCGCTCGGCCCCCATGTCGCCGCGCTCGGCTTCGTCTTCAGCAAACAAGGCGCGCGGCTGGGCGAGAAATTCACCAACGGGGCTTTCGTGGCGCAGCACGGTTCATGGAACCGGAAACCGCCGTCGGGCTATGATGTGGTCTATGTTCCCTTCGATGAGCGGGGCAACCCCGCCGGCGCACCGATCCCGGTTCTGAGCGGTTTTCTGACCGGCGAAGGGACAACCCATGGCCGCCCGACCTGGGTCGAATGGGCCAAGGACGGCGCCTTGCTGATAAGCGACGACACGGCCGGCATCATCTGGCGGGTCGTCGCTCCCACAGCCAAGCCGCAACCTGCAATCGAGCGTATATCGGGCGAGCGCCTTCCGCCCCAGCGGGAATTGCGAGGGCAGGAGGCGACTTTCGGCGCCGAAGATTATGCGCGCAGCGTGACCGCCGAATAGGTCAACCCGCCAATTGCTCGGCGGCCACTGCGTAGAGGGTTTCGGCCCCCGCCATCGCGGCAGCCTTCAGTCCCGCCGCTTCGGGAACGATCCGGTCCAGGAAGAACCGTATCGTGGCGCTCTTGGTCGCGGCGAGCGGATGTGCCGGATCCGCTTCGATGGCCCTCGATTGGCGCAGCAATTGCCATCCGGCGACTGCGACCGCGAGCATGGTGCAAAAAGGCACCGAACCCGCCAGCCTGTCGTCGAGACCGGCTTCCTCGCTCATCCATTCGGCCACTGCCGCACATTCGGCCGCGAGCGCCGCCAGCGTGGGCTCGAGCGCCGCGTCGCGCGCAAGTTCACCGAGCAGGCCAGCGAAGACGGCGCCGCCTTCGAGGCCGAGTTTGCGGGTCACCAGATCCGCCGCCTGAATTCCGTTGGTTCCTTCGTAGATCGGCGCAATTCGCGCATCGCGCCAGTGCTGCGCCGCTCCGGTCTCCTCGATGTACCCCATTCCGCCATGGATCTGGACGCCGAGGCTGGCGACCTCGATCCCGACGTCGGTTCCCCAGGCCTTGATCAACGGGGTGAGTACTTCGGCGCGAGCCCTTGCAGCCACATCGCCAAGCACGCCGCGGTCGACCTGTCCCGCGGTATAATAGAGCAGCGCCCGCGCGCCTTGCGTCAGCGCCTTCATCCGGAACAGCATCCGACGGACGTCGGGATGGTCGATGATCGCGATGGGCGCGCGGTCGGGCGATCCGGCGCGCGGGGATTGGACACGTTCGCTGGCGTAGCCGAGCGCCTGCTGGGTCGCTCTCTCGCCAATCTGGATGCCTTGGTTGCCAACGTTGATCCTTGCATTGTTCATCATCGTGAACATGGCCGCGAGGCCCCGATGCGGCGCTCCGACCAACTCGCCGACGCAGGCGCCGTCGTCGCCATAGCTCATCACGCAGGTGGGCGAGGCATTGATGCCCAGCTTGTGTTCGATGCTGACGCAACGCAGATCGTTGCGGGGGCCGAGCGAGCCATCTTCCTTCACGTGATATTTGGGCACGGCGAAGAGCGATATGCCGCGGCTGCCTTCGGGCGCATCAGGCAGGCGGGCGAGGACCAGATGGATGATGTTCGAGGCCAGCTCGTGTTCGCCCCAGGTTATGTAGATCTTCTGTCCGGTGATGTGGAACTTGCCCGCGTGCTCGCCGTGATCGATCGGCGTGGCGACCGTGCGGAGCGCGCCGACATCCGATCCCGCCTGCGGCTCGGTGAGGTTCATCGTCCCCGACCACTCGCCGCTCACCAGCCTCGGCAGATATTTCTTCTGCAGTTCAGCGGAGCCGTGGTGCTCGAGCGCCTCGACCGCGCCAACGCTCAGCATCGGCAGCAGGCTGAAGGCCATATTTGCCGTGCCGAGGTTTTCGAGCACATTGCAGGCGAGCGTGAAGGGGAGGCCCTGCCCACCGAAATCGGTCGGTCCCGCAATCGCGTTCCAGCCCTGCTCGACGTAATCCGCATAGGCTTCGGCGAAGCCCGCAGGCGAGCGGACTACGCCATTCTCCAACTGCGCCCCTTCGATATCGCCGATGCGGTTGAGCGGAGCCCATTCGCCCGCGGCGAAATCGCCTATCCCACCGACGATGGCCTCGACCATGTCGGGCTCGGCAGCGGCGAATTTCTCCGATCGGGCCAGCTCGTCGATCCCCGCATTGACACGAATGGCGAGCAGCTGATCCTGGGTGGCTGGAGTGTAGGTCACGGTAATCCTCTTGGCTTTGCGCCTCCGCAGATATAGCGCGCGGGCATGACCGGCAACTACGCTACGGAAAGGCTTCCGGCCGACGCAGAAGGTATTGCTCGCGCCGCAGATATACTGCGCAGCGGTGGGATCGTCGCCGTGCCGACCGAGACGGTCTACGGATTGGCGGCTCGCGCCGACAGTGCCGAAGCGGTCGGGCGAATTTACGCGGCCAAGGGCAGGCCGGACTTCAATCCGCTGATCGTGCATGTCGCCGGCTTGGCAGCGGCGCGCGAACTGGGCGAATTCGACGAAACGGCCGAAAGGCTCGCGGCAGCGCATTGGCCGGGACCGCTGACCCTGGTCCTGCCGCGTCGTCCGCATGCTGGCCTCGCCGAAGCGGTGACGGCGGGACTTGCGACCGTCGCGATCCGCATCCCGGCGCATCGGGCCATGCAGGAACTGCTCGTCGCGACCGCTTGCCCGCTCGCGGCGCCCTCGGCCAATCGCAGCGGTTTCATCAGCCCGACGACCGCGCAACATGTGCTTGCTTCGCTGGGTGGCAGGATTAATGCGGTGCTCGACGCCGGGCCGTGCGAGGCGGGCGTTGAATCGACCATCGTCGCGGTGCGCGCCGGGGGCGCACTGGCGGTCTTGAGGCCGGGTCCGCTCGAACTCGGCGATGTGTCGCAAGGTCCGGGAATCGAAGCACCCGGCCAGCTCGCCAGCCATTATGCACCCGGCAAGCCCATGCGCTTGCAGGCGACGAAAGTTGCGCCAGACGAGTTCTGGATCGGATTCGGATCGGTCGGCGGGGATTGCACCCTCTCCGCGACGGCCAATCTGGTGGAAGCGGCAAGCCGTCTCTATGCCTGCCTGCACAGGGCTGCGGCCTCGCAGAAGCACAAAATCGCGGTCGCGCCGATCCCCGAACTCGGCATCGGCATCGCGATCAACGATCGGCTCCGGCGCGCCGCGACGCCGCCCGGCTAATCCTTGGGTTCGACCGGTATCGTCGGAATTATCTGCTGCATTTCTGCATAGGTATCGCGCGCATCGTCGCAGTCGCGGCGGCTGCCGTCTCTGCACTTGTCGAGCTGCTTCTCGTAAGCGCGTTCGAGCTTGGCCAGCCGCTCCTCGCGGCGGCGAATTTCGCGACCGCGCTTTTCGTCGGCTTCGGACTGGCTGGTGGTGGCGAGATCGACGCCCTTGCCCACCACTCTGACCGGGGCAGTGGCGACATCGACCACCGTCTTGGCGAGGCAGCCGGGCAGCAAGACGCTCGCGGCCAGAAGGGCGAGGAAGGCTAGGCGACGCATGGCGGAATCCTTTCGCCGCGCCGCCTAGCGCAACTCCACTGACCCGTCGATGAACTCAATCGTCGAGAGCTTCGCCCGCTTCGGGTGCGCGGCGGGCGTCGTCGGCGCGGCGGGCGTCGCGGCAACGCAGCTTGCCCGAGCCCATCGAAGTGACCGTGCAATCCGCCTGGCCGATGACCGAAACCGTTCCCGAACCCATGATCTTCGCCTCGATCTTGCCATCTGAGGCGAATTCCGCATCGCCCGAGCCCGCGATGTTAACATCGGCGCTTCCGACCTCGAGCCCGTGCATCTCGCTGGCTCCCGAGCCGGCGATGTTGAGATCGAGCCGCCCTGCGCGCCCGGCAGCCGAGAATTTCCCCGAGCCGAGGACGTTGACGTCGAGCGCTTCAGCATCGACTTCGTCGACCGCAACAGCGCCCGATCCGGCAATCGTTACCGACGAAGCTCCCGCGAGATTTGCGGCACGGATATCGCCCGAACCGGCTAGCACGATTTCGCGCAGACTCGGTAAAGTCACTCTAACGGTAGCCGTGCCACCGTCTTTCCAGGAATTTTTCTCGCGCATGATGCCCAGCGAGCCGTCGTCGAGCGAAAAACGCAGCGCCTCTACCGCGCGGTCGTCGCCCGATACAGCGATGTCGAGCGCCTCGCCCTGTGAGACGAGGATTCGGTCGGGACCGGCCAGAACCAGCTTGTCTGGCGCTTCGCCGCTCATATCGAGCTCGGCCAGCGGCACGCCTTCCTTGTCGCCGATGGAGACGTTCACATTGTCGCACCCGGAAACCAGCATGCCCGCGGCAAGCGCGGCGATCGGGGCAAGGCCCTTGATTATCTTGTGGATCATCGAGCAGGTGTCCTTTTTCGCTTCGGCAGTCCGTATTGCTGATATAATACAGCTACGGGGCGGGCGCAAGAGATCACCGGCCGGCGACACTACTTCGAGCAGCGCAGACGCCCAGAACCCGTCCGCGACTGCGCGCATCGCGTCGTTCCCGTCACCGTAACATCGCCGCTGCCGACGATGCTGGCAGATACATCGCCATCGGCGCCGAAAGACGCATCGCCCGATCCCGCGATCGAAACCTCCGCGTGCCCGATCTGCAGACGGGTGCCGTCGAGATCCCCGCTTCCGGCGATCGTGATGCTGGCCCGCCCGGCACGGCCCCTCAGCCGGAGATCGCCCGAGCCGGCGATGGTGGCCGAAAGCGATGCGACATCCAACCGGTCAACCGTGATCGAGCCCGAACCGGCCACCGTGGCGGCGCCACTCTCGCCGTTCATCGCATCGACGGCGAGCGCCCCGGATCCGGCGAGATCGACCGCTTCGAGCGAGGGCGCGGTGACTTCGATCCTGGCCTTGCCGGGGACCGGTTCGCGGGTCGACCGCCGACCCACGAGCAGAGCGCCGTCCTCGATCCTGAAACGCAGTTCGGCAAGCACTTTCGGGGTGGCCGTGGCGCGGATCCGCCAGTCGCCACCCCGGGTCAGCACGACATCGTCGCTCCCCGCCAGAGTGACCTTTGTGAAAGGCTTTGTGCGGGACCAGACGGAGCCTATGGGTTCCCCCCGATCGAGCGTCGAATGATAGGTCCGACCAGCCCATGCGGGCATCGTGACGCTACCGGCGATTGCAGCCAGGCCGAGCGAACAGGCGATGAGCATCTTGCGCATTGGTGCCTCCTTGATGATCGCATCATAGTGGATGAGCGCGGAGACTTTGTCGATTACATCTGTCGATGAAAGTCGCTGCTTCGTGGGATCACAAAAAAAAGGACGCCGTGCGGCGCCCCTTTCGAATTCCATCGGAGGACCGCTCAGGCGTCCTCGGCGTTCTCGTAATATTGCGGTGCGTGTTCGCGCAGCACGTCGAGAATTTTCTCGAGCGCCGTAGGCTCGTCGGTCTTTTCCATCGCTGCAAGCTCGCGCGCGAGGCGGCTCGATGCGGCTTCGAAGATCTGCCGTTCCGAATAGCTCTGTTCGGGCTGGTCGTCGGGGCGGAACAGGTCGCGGGTCACTTCGGCAATCGATACCAGATCGCCCGAATTGATCTTCGCCTCGTATTCCTGTGCGCGACGGCTCCACATGGTCCGCTTGACCTTGGGCTTGCCCTTGAGCGTCTCCATCGCTTCCTTGAGCGTCTTATCGCTCGAGAGCTTGCGCATGCCGATCGATTCGACCTTGTTCACCGGAACGCGCAGCGTCATGCGTTCCTTCTCGAAGCGAAGCACATAGAGGTCGAGCTGCATGCCGGCGATTTCTTCGCTCTGCAGTTCGATGACACGGCCCACGCCGTGCTTGGGGTAGACGACGTAGTCGCCAACGTCGAAGGCATCAGCCTTGCTAGCCATGCGTTCCATCCTTTCGTAGGGTCGCAGCCGGGGGGCGCGGGGTCATGGGAGGCTTGGCCGCAAACCCGGCGGGAGTGCAGTCTAATCTCGCATGTCACGGTGCTGGAGGCGGCAGACCCTTTCACTTGATTCATCTGCGCGGGAGCAAGCCGTGCAGTTGTTGCATTATATAGCATGCCGGCAAGAAAATTGCGAATCGCAATTCATTTCGGCCTACAGCGGACCGATCCCCGAATCTGCGCTCGGTTCGAGCTCCCGCAGGCCGGTCAGTCACCCTCGCCGGGATCGGCGGAAAAATACTTCTCGAACTTGTCCTCTTCGCCCTTGTGCTCGTCGGCATCCGCGGGCGGTTCCTTGCTCTGCGTGATATTGGGCCATTCGGCGGAAAACTTGGTATTGAGTTCGAGCCATTTTTCGAGGCCGTCCTCGGTGTCCGGGAGAATTGCTTCGGCCGGACATTCGGGTTCGCACACGCCGCAATCGATGCATTCGCTGGGATTGATGACGAGCATGTTCTCGCCCTCGTAGAAGCAATCGACCGGGCAGACCTCGACGCAGTCGGTGTACTTGCACTTGATGCAGGCGTCGGTGACGACATAGGTCATGGGCGGCGTGTTCCCTTGCGATGTGTTGTTCGTGCTCGCGCTGCTAGGGCGGATTATCCTTGCGGGTCAAGTTCGCGATAACAGGCCTCGGCCTCGCGCGGTGGTCCGCGCCGCGCGGGCAGTGCGAGGATTTCGACCAATCTCACCTTCCGACCGAGCGGCAGGGTCAGAATATCCCCCTGCTGGACGTCGAGCGCGCTGCGCATGACCCGCCCCCCGTTGCGGCGAATGTGGCCCTCTTCGATCAACCTTTGCGCCGCGCCGCGGGTGCGCACGAAGCGCAATTGGCACAGCAGACGGTCGATCCGCATGCGGCGCGCATCAGCGGACAAGGTCCGCGAGCGCGGCGAAAGCACCGCCCTCGCGCGGCGGCGTATTGTCGGGCCGGCTCGGCTTGCGCCGCGCGGGTCGCCATTCCCACAGGTCGGGGCGGGGAGGACCGAATGCGCCTTCGGGCAGCGGACGGGCCTTGCTGACGCGGAAACCGGCATTGCCGAGCAGGCGGGCAATATTTTCCTCCTCGAGCCCGATCGAAATCGGCAGCGCGAGGTGAGCACGAATTTGCGCCGGCGGTCCCTCGCCTGGGTCTTCGCCCTGGTCTCGTGCGCTGCGCGGAGAATCTTCTCGGCGAGGTCGATCCGGATCGCCTGCGAACCGGCGTGGCGATAGCCCGAGGGCAACGTCTTCCCTCCGGCGACGACGGGCAGCATGGCCTCCTGCAGCGGGCGCCGATCGATGCCGAGTGCATGAAGCAGCTGCCGCGGTGCCGGCTTGAGCAGGGCCGGCGCGAAAATATCGAGTGCGCCGAAGGTCACGCCGATCTTACGCAGGAACGGCCGCATTTCCTTGGGAAGATGCTCGATTCCCGCGCGCTCGCGGCTGATGTAACCGTGACCGGCGATGAGGTTGAGCAGTAATGCGCGCGCCTGCGATCCGGCAGCGGGATCGCCCGCAGCCCTGTGCAGCGTGTCGAGCGGCGCGAGCGGTTCGAGCTTTCGCCCCAGCCACGCCGTCAAAGCGACGAGCAGCTTGTCGCGTGCCGGTTCGGGAAGCGCAGCGACCTCACGCGCGGGCTCGATCACCGGGACGACCGTTCCGTCGCGCGCAACCAGCCGGCCAAGCTCGCGGCCGTTCCAGCGGATTGCGCCCCGCGTCAGTTCGATCTCGGACAGATCCGATGCGGCCAGCCGCTCCGCCCGCTCGCCGAGGATTCGCGGCAAGGCCTTTTCCGCGGCGGCCAGCATCATTCGCCGATCCTCGTGCCGCGCCGAGGGATCGACCACGAAGCGGAATCCCTCGATATGGCCGAGGTGCTCGCCCTCGACGCTGACGGTGTCATCAACATCGACTTCGATCGGCAATATGCTCGCATCCTGTCCCAGCGATTTCATCAGGATAGCAGTCCTCCGGTTGACGAATCTTTCGGTCAGCCGCGCGTGAAGCGCGTCCGACAGCCGGGCCTCCACGGCACGGGCCCGCGAGGCCATTTCATCGCGCGCCAGCACCCAATCGGGGCGCTGGCAGATGTAGGCCCAGCTGCGAATCGCCGCAATCCGCCCCTGCAGCGTATCGATGTCGCCAGCCATATTGTCGAGTTCGCTGATGCGCGCGGCGACGAAGTCGGCCCCGAGATAGCCTTCGCGGAGATCCCGCCACAGCCGCGCGACGAAGCGGGCGTGGACATCGGGTCCGCGCTGGCGGAAATCGGGCAGCGAACAGGCCTCCCAGAATCGCCTGACCATGCCGGCGGTCCGAACTGTCGCCGCGACCGGTTCCTCGGCGAGCCGCTTGAGCGTGGCGAGGTCGATCGCTTCGGGCGCGAGGCGCAGCGCAGGGTCGCCGGGTGCGGTTTCGAGATCGGCGATCAGCGCCGCGAGCGAATCGAACCGCGGCTCGGGCTCGCGCCAGTACAGATGGGTGAGCGGCGCGAAACGGTGCTCCTCGATCGCGTAGATCTCTTCCTCGGTAAATTCGGGCGCCGTGCCGCGCTGGCTGGCGCCAGCCAGCGTGCCGAAGGTTCCGTCGCGCTGGTGGCGCCCTGCGCGGCCGGCGATCTGCGCCATTTCGGCGGGGAGAAGGCGGCGCATGCGTACACCGTCGAACTTGGTCAGGCCGGCGAAGGCGACATGGTTGACGTCGAGATTGAGCCCCATGCCGATGGCGTCGGTGGCGACGATGTAATCGACTTCGCCGGTCTGGAACAGCGCGACCTGCCTGTTGCGCGTTTCGGGGCTGAGCGCGCCCATCACCACCGCCGCGCCGCCGCGGAACCGGCGCAGCATCTCGGCCACGGCATAGACCTGCTCCGCGCTGAAGGCGACCACCGCGCTGCGTGGCGGCAGGCGCGACAGTTTGCGCGGGCCGATGTGGGTCAGTGTGGAGAAGCGCGGGCGGTCGGAGATTTCCGCCCCGGGAACCAGCTGGCGTACCAGCGGCTCGAGCGTAGCTGAGCCGAGCAGCATGGTTTCTTCGCGGCCCCGCATGTTGAGCAGGCGATCGGTGAAGACATGGCCGCGCTCGCGGTCGGCGGCGAGCTGCGCCTCGTCGAGCGCGACGAAGGCCGCTCCGGCCCCGTCGCGCGGCATCGCCTCGACGGTGCAGCACAGATAGCGCGCATCGGGCGGCTCGATCCGTTCCTCGCCGGTGATCAGCGCGACCTGGGCATCGCCCTTGATCGCGCGAACCCGGTCATAGACCTCGCGCGCCAGCAGGCGCAGCGGGAAGCCCATGCACCCGCTAGAATGGGCGCACATGCGTTCGATCGCCAGATGGGTCTTGCCGGTATTGGTGGGCCCGAGGACCGCCTTGATCGAGGCTTGGTTCACCCGCCCTAGGTGGCAGCGCCTTGCCGCCATCGCAACCGCCGGACGCGGCAACGCATCGATTCGCCGCGCTTTCGACTCGGATTGCCGCAATTTAAGCCATTGTTTACTTTGATTTGGCAGGGAAAGCGGCCATGGCCCCGAGCGGGCCGGGCCGGTCACCTGAGCGCCTGGATTGCCGCGCTCCGGGACCGGCCATGTCGGAGGGTATGCGTGTTTACGTCCTACCGGGACACTCAGGACAGCGAAACGAATGTGTCTGCGGGCGGCAGGGCGGCGCATGCGGCAGCGCTGACGCACGACCAGATCACGCAATCCGCTGCCCCGCAGAATCCGCGAATCCACCGGTTGGGTCATCGCATCGTCCAGCGCATCGCCACGCTCGACATCGCTCCCGACCTCGGCGACAGCATCGGCAGCCGCCGCTGGTTCCGCGGCCTCGGAACCTTCGTCGGCCTCGCGGCGACCGCCCTCGCATTCTGGCCCGATTTCGCGCCGCTCGAAGCGGCGCCCTCGGTCCACATCGACGATGCCGTGCGCGACGAATACCGCAGCCAGATGATCCTGCCGCTCGCGCTCGGCGCCGACAGCGGACGCCACATGGGCGCCACCGAACTGGTCGCCCGCTCGCCGCCGCGCCCGAACGGCCCCGATCGAGATGCTCGCGACGCTCGCTCGCGGGCGACAGTTTCGACCGCATGCTGCAGCGCGCCGGTGTCGGCGCTGGCGATACGCGCCGCGTCGCCGAACTGGTCGGCGGGGCCCTTCCGCTTCGGCACATCGAGTCGGGAACGCAGTTCGATATCATCCTCGGCCGGCGCAGCGCCCGGGCGATCCGCGCCCGCTCGAAGCGCTCGCCTTCCGCGCGCGCTTCGATCTCGCACTGAGCTCGGCCGGACCGATGCCGCGGCGGGGCTCGCGCTCACCCGCAACCCGATCCGCGTCGACGATACGCCGCTGCGCATCCGCGGCACGGTCGGAGCAAGCCTCTATCGCTCCGCGCGCGCAGCGGGTGCGCCCGGCCAGCGCGGTTCAGGCCTTATCTGAAGACGCTCGACGAGCATGTCGACCTCGACCGCGAACATCTCGCCCCGGCGACACATTCGACCTCATCGTCGCCCATCGCCGCGCCGCGACGGGGAGAGCGCAGAGCGGCAATTGCTGTTCGCCGGGATCGAGCGCGGCGGCAAGCCGCAGGTTCAGCTGATGCGCTGGGGCAGGGACGGCGCATTCTACGAGGCATCGGGCGTCGGCGAGCAGCGGAGCGGGCTGGTGCGCGCCGGTGCCGGGCCGGACGACCTCGCGTTTCGGAATGCGCCGCCATCCGATCCTCGGCTACACGACGCATGCACGCGGGGCGTCGATTTCTCGGCGGGCTACGGCACGCCGATCCTTGCGGTCACCGACGGCCGGGTCGCTCGGCGGGCCGTGCGGGCGGCTGCGGCAATGCCGTCAGGCTGAACCATGGCGGCGGGCTCGAGACCCGCTATTGCCACATGAGCCGGATCGCGGTGCGACGCGGGCAGAGCGTGCGGCGCGGCCAGGTCATCGGCTATGTCGGCTCGACCGGACTCGTCGACCGGGCCGCATCTCCATTACGAAATGTATCGCAACGGGCCGGCCGGTCAATCCCGCATCGGTCAAGTTCGTCACCCGCGCGCAGCTGGCCGGCGCCGAACTGCAGCGCTTCCGAGCGATATGCTGGCCAAGCTCAAGCAGGTCGAGCCGGGCGCTGCGCTGGCCGAACTCGCGCCGACCGCGGCACGAGCAGTCGCCGCCGAGCAGCCGGTGCGCGAGATCGACAAGCTCGATCTGCGCCAGACTGCGACTGATCGCCGCGCCGATTCGGCGCGCTGCGCCGCGCGAGCTTTGCGGCATCAGCGCGTACCATGAGCCACGCAGCCTATCCGGCAACGCGCCTGCGCCGCACCCGCGCCAGCGGCTGGAGCCGCGCGCTGCACCGCGAAACGGTGCTGACGCCCGGCGATCTGATCTGGCCGCTGTTCGTGACCGGCGGCGAGGGAGTCGAAGAGCCGATCGCGAGCCTGCCCGGCGTGTCGCGCTGGTCGGTCGACCGGATCGCCGAGCGGGCCAAAGAAGCGGTCGCGCTGGGCATCCCCTGCGTCGCGCTGTTTCCCAACACGCCCGCCGAACAGCGCAGCGACGACGGCGCCGAGGCGCTCAATCCCGACAATCTGATGTGCCGCGCGATCAAAGCGGTCCGCGATGCCTGCGGCAACGATCATCGGCATCCTCACCGATGTCGCGCTCGATCCCTATACCAGCCACGGGCAGGACGGGCTGCTCGATGCGACGGGCTATGTGACGAACGACGACACCGTCGCGATGCTGGTCGACCAGGCGATCAACCAGGCCGCAGGCGGGCGCCGACATCATCGCGCCGTCCGACATGATGGACGGGCGCGTGCGGGCGATCCGCATGGCGCTGGAGATGAACGGCCATCCCAACGTCCAGATCATGGCCTATGCCGCCAAATACGCCAGCGCCTTCTACGGCCCGTTCCGCGATGCGGTGGGTTCGGGCGGGCTGCTCAAGGGCGACAAGAAGAGCTACCAGATGGACCCCGCCAATGGCGACGAGGCGATGCGCGAGGTCGCGCATGGACATCGCCGAAGGCGCCGACAGCGTGATGGTCAAGCCGGGCCTCGCCTATCTCGACATCATCTGGCGGGCGAAGGCAGCGCTTCGGCGTGCCGGTGTTCGCCTATCAGGTGAGCGGCGAATATGCGCTGATCGAGGCCGGCGCCGCGGCCGGGGTGGGCGACCGCGACGCGCTGGTGATGGAAAAGCTCATCGCCTTCAAGCGCGCCGGCTGCACCGGCGTGCTGACCTATCACGCGCCGCGCGCCGCGCAGCTCCTCAATGGCTGACTTCCGACACGAAACCGAACGGCTGATCCTGCGCGACTGGCGCGGGGAAGACTGGCCGCGCTTCTGGGAAGCGACCAACACGCCGGCGGTCATGCGCTGGCTGGGCGGCGTCTGCGATGCGCAGAAGCGGCAAGCGGCGCAGGATCGTCTGCTCGGTTATGCGCGCGAGCACGGCCACACCTTCTGGGCTGTCGAACGCAAGGATCGGACGGCGCAATCCTGGGCTTTTGCGGGCTCAAGCGCGTCGAACCAGCCGGGCGGACCGATCGGGCATGATGGAGATCGGCTGGCGCCTGCGCGAAGATGCCTGGGGCCAGGGCTACGCCAGCGAAGCCGCCGCCGCGACGCTCGACCACGCTTTCGCACGGCCTCGGCGCCGCGGAAGTCATTGCGCATGACGGTCGAGGGCAACCGCGCCAGCTGGGGCCTGATGAAGCGGCTCGGCATGCAGCGGCGCGAGGATCTCGATTTCGACAGCGCCGATTTCGACCCCGCCAACCCGGTCATCATCGTCTATTCGATCGACCGCCAGACATGGGAGCGACGTGATGGCTGACATCATCGTCGAAACCGACCGGCTGATCCTGCGCACGATCGAGGAAGGCGATGCGGCCGAGCAGGACCGGCTGCTCAACACGCCGGCGGTCATGGCGCGGCTGGGCGGGGTCAAGGAACTGCACGAGATCGAGGCCAAGCACGCCAAGGTCGATGCAACTTTATGCGCGCGAAGGCTTCAGTTTCCTGTTCATGATCGAGAAGGCGACCGGCGAAATGGTCGGCCATTGCGGGATCAAGCGGGTCGACAACCCGCTGGCCAACAATCCCGGCGATCACGAGATCGGCTGGCTGGTGCGCGAGGACCGCTGGCGACGCGGCTATGCCGAGGAAGCCATGCGCGCGGTGCTCGACTGGGCCTTCGCCCGCGTCGGCGCGCCGCATGTCGTGGCCCTGACCAGCGAGGCCAATGTCGGCAGCTGGAAGCTGATGGAAAAGCTCGGCATGGTGCGGCGCGCGGATCTCGATTTCGACGATCCGGCCTATCCGCCCGAGGACCGCACCACGATCCTCTACAGCCTCTCCAGCGAGCAATGGGAGAAAGCCGCGATGACCGCGAGCCGTCCCGGCGTCACGCATCATTCCAATCCACGGCAATACCCCGCGGATCCACGACAGCGCCTTCGTCGCGCCGGGCTGCACGATCATCGGCAATGTCGAGATCGGGGCGGACAGTTCGGTCTGGTACAATTGCGTGCTGCGCGCCGATGTCAGCCGGATCGTCGATCGGCGCAGCGGACCAATGTCCAGGACGGCAGCGTGCTGCCATTGCGACCCCGCGCGGCCCGGTGATCCGGAGGGATCGCCGCTGATCATCGGCGACGATGTGCTGATCGGGCACATGGCGATGGTCCATGGCTGCACGATCGAGGACCGCGGCTTCGTCGGCCTCGGCGCGATCGCGATGAACAAGGCGGTGATCGGCTCGGACGCCATGCTCGCCGCGGGCGCGATGCTCACCGAAGGCAAGATCATGGGCGCGCGCGAACTGTGGGGCGGCCGCCCGGCTCGCAAGATGCGCGACCTCGACGATGCGGCGGTGGCGGGTATGCGCATGGGGGTGGCGCATTACGCCGAGAACGCGAAGGCGCACGCCGCGGCGGTCGATGCCGCGATCCCGGGCTGATCTTCCCGCGCCCGAGGATCTGCGCGCGCGGGTGGATCACGCCGGGCGGCTCGTGGTCTGCGTCACGCCGGGTGCCCGCCGCGAGGAAGTGATCCTCGATCAGGGGCGGCTGAGGGTGAAGGTGCGCGCCAGGCCGCAGGAGGGGGCAGCCAATGCGGCGGTCGAGAAGCTTGTCGCGCGGGCTCTTGGAGTGCCGGCGTCACGCTGTCGTCTCGTGCGCGGCGCGACTTCGCGCACGAAAACTCTCGCGATCGAACTCTAGGAGCCGCCGCGCTCTATCGACATGGCGAACAGGAACAACCCGGCAGCGAGCGCGACAGCAGACCAGATGCCGGCGCCCGGAGCCAGATCCTGCAACCATGCTCCGCAACCCGCGCCGGCGGCGAGCGCCAGCCAGAGGTGGCCGTAGCCGCGCGCGGAGTCCCGCGGATGGCCGGCCATGCGTGCCGCCAGACCCTGCCCCGCGCGAACCAGTGCTCCGGTCATGTAGGTGACCCCCACAGTCACCTCGCCGTTGCGCGAAAAGACGTTGTTGGCGATGCCCATCGCGGTCGCCGCCAGAACGAGATAGGCGGCACCGCCGACGAAGCCGTGGAACAGCGCGGCAAGCCCCAGCAGCAGCGAGACGAGTGCCAGCAGCGCGCGCTTGTGCCTGCCCGGCCAGCGGCGGGCGATCAGGGCGCCGACAACGACGCCCGCAAAGAATGAGACGATGGCGCTCGCGGGCAGCAGCGCCAGCATGGGGGCGGTGTTCAAATCCACCCCCATCCGGGTCGTGTTCCCCGACATGAACGAACTGAAATAACCGCCGGCGACCAAGAAGCCCGTCGCATCCACCTGCCCTGCCAGAAAGGCAAGGCCGAGTGCCAGTCTCCGTCGATTTCCGTCGTAGCGATGCATTTCCCCTCAATGGCGCAGCGGTACGGAATTTCAATCGCGGATCAGGGCACGCAGCGCGGCGATCCGGTCCGCTTCGTGCGGCGGTTTGTCCCAGCGGATGCGATGGATCCGGGGAAATCGCATCGCGAGACCCGATTTGTGCCGCCTGCTTTCGTGGATGCTGTCGAAGGCGACTTCGAGCACGAGGCTGCGGTCGGTCTCGCGCACCGGGCCAAAGCGGTTGACCGTGTTCTGCCGGACATGGCGGTCGAGTCTCTTCAATTCCTCGTCGGTGAAGCCCGAATAGGCCTTGCCGACCGGAAGCAGGTCCGCTCCGGCGTCGGGATCGCCATCCCAGCAGCCGAATGTGTAGTCCGAATAGAAGCTCGACCGCTTGCCGCTGCCGCGCTGCGCGTACATCAGCACGCAGTCGACCAGCAGCGGATCGCGCTTCCACTTGTACCACAGTCCCGACGCGCCGACCGGCGACATAGGGGCTGTCCCTGCGTTTGAGCATCAGCCCTTCGATCGCGTCGTCGCGACTGCCTTCGCGGATCGCGGCGAGGTGCTCGAAGTCGCGCGCCTCGACGATGCCGCTGAGGTCGAACTGGTTTTCGGGCAGACGCGGCATCAGCGCCTCGAGCCTCGCGCGCCGGGCGCTCCACGGAATATTGCGCAGATCTTCGCCTTCGATGATCAGCGCATCGTAGAGGCGGACGAAAGCGGGATATTCGGCGAGCATCTTTTTCGATACGGTCTTGCGGCCGAGGCGCTGCTGAAGCGCGTTGAAGCTGGCCGCGCCTCCCTCTTCGCCGCCCTGGTGCGCCCCGCGCACGAGCAGTTCGCCGTCGAGCACGGCATTCATCGGCAGCGCATCGAGCAATTCGGGGAAGGTCGCCGAAATATCGTCGCCGCTGCGCGAATAGAGCCGCGTGGTACCTTCGCCCGGCGGCCCTGCGCGGACCAGCTGCACCCGGATCCCGTCCCATTTCCACTCCGCGACGTACTCGGCGAGATCGACCACCATATCCTCGAGCGGGTGCGCCAGCATGAAGGGGCGGAACGTCGGCAGGTTCTCGATATCGGGAGGCGGAGCGCCTCGCGCTGCCCAGGCGAACAATTCCGGATAGGGCGGGGCGAGGCCGTGCCAGTATTCCTCGACCGCGTCGACCGATACTGCGAACGCCTGGGCGAAGGCCGTCTTCGCCAGGCGGCTGGAGACGCCGATTCGCATTCCGCCGGTCGCCAGCTTGAGCAGCGCGTAGCGGCCCGAGGGGTCGAGCCGGTCGAGCAGTTCCGGCAGTTCGACGAATACCGACTTGCGGTTCATGCCCGACAGGAGCGTGACCGTTTCGTCCATGCCGGGCGGCGCGGGCGGAGCGTCGGGCGCGGGCCACAGCAGGCTCGCCGTTTCGGCCGTGTCGCCCACGAAATCCCGGCTCAGGGTCCACAGCACCGGATCGACCCTGTCCTTGAGCAGGTTGCGGATCGTCGAGCTCTTGACCGCAGGAAAGTCGAGCCCGTCGGACAGGGCCGCGAGCGCCCATCCGCGGTCGGGGTCGGAGGTGGTGCGCAGATATTCGGCGATCAGCCGGAGTTTTTCATTGCGGCTGCGCGTATAGACCAGTGCGTCGACGAGGGCGGCGAATTCCTCCATCGTTCAATCGTCCTCGTCCTCGTAGCCGACCAGCGCCAGTGCCCGCGCGCGGCGCTGGTGCAGCTGGCACCAGCGCAGCAGCGCATCCTCGCGCCCGTGGGTGATCCAGGTCTCCTGCGGTGCGACCTCCTCGATCGTGCGGGTCAGTTCGCCCCAGTCGGCATGGTCGGAAATCACCAGCGGCAGCTCGACATTGCGCTGACGGGCACGTTGGCGGACCCGCATCCAGCCGCTCGCCATGGCGGTAATCGGTTCGGGCAGACGGCGCGCCCAGCGATCGTTCAGCGCCGATGGCGGGCAGACGACGATCGCCCCGCGCATGTCGTCCCTGGCGTGATCGCCCACCAGCCTCAGATCGCCGAGTTCGACGCCATGGTCTTCGTAGAGCCGGCACATCCGCTCCATTGCCCCATGCAGATAGATCGGTTCGACATGGCCTGCGCGCCGCAATTCGGCGATCACCCGCTGCGCCTTGCCGAGCGCATAGGCGCCGACCAGAATGCAGCGCTCGGGATGGGCCGCCAGCCGCTCGAGCAATTTCGCCATCTCTTCTTCGATCGGCGGATGACAGAATACCGGCAGGCCGAAGGTCGCCTCGGTGATGAAGACGTCGCAAGCGGTGACCTCGAACGCGGGGCAGGTCGGATCGGGGCGGCGTTTGTAATCACCGGTAACGATAATCCGTTCGCCCGCATGCTCGAGCAGGATCTGTGCGCTCCCGAGAACATGGCCGGCGGGCAGGTAAGTCGCCTCGACCCCGCCGCCCAGGCGAATCGTCTCGCCATAGCGGACCGCGGTCGCTCCTTCGCTAGTTGCGTAGCGCAACTCCATGATCGCCAGCGTCTCGGGGGTGGCGACGGTCTGCCCATGGCCGCCGCGTGCATGATCGGCGTGCCCATGGGTGACCAGCGCCCGGGCGACCGCGCGCGAGGGGTCGATCCAGCAATCGGCGGGTACGACATGGATCCCGTGCGGTTCGGGCCGGATCCATGAAAAGGGCGCTGCCATGCCCCATTCAAGCCCCGAGCAGCGGCAAGCGTTCCCACAGCACCCGTTCGCGCGTCGGCCGCAGCCACCCGGGCAATGGACGAACGCCGCGCTTCTGCGCAGCAGTTGCGCATCCCGTCACCGCCGGTTCGACCCCGGCCGATCCGGACCGGTCGGGGCCGGCGGTTTGCTCGCCCGGGTCACAGGCCCGTCCCGCGGGCGCGAGCGATCAGCTGTCGCCGTCGTCCTTGCCTTCGCGGACATCGGCTTCCGGCCTGGCTGTCCCCGGCTTCTTCTTCGCCGCCGGCTTCTTGCGCCGGGGCTTGGCCTTGGGCGGGGCGGGGGTGAGTTCGAAGACCGGTTTGCCGTCCTTGACGCTGACCTGGACCTCGCCTCCGTCGGCGAGCTTGCCGAACAGCAGCTCTTCGGCAAGCGGCTGCTTGATCCGTTCCTGTATCAGGCGGCCCATCGGGCGCGCGCCGTAGAGCCGGTCATAGCCCTTGTCCGCGAGCCATCCGCGGGCATCCTTGTCGAACTGGATCTCGACGTTCTGTTCGGCCAGTTGCAGTTCGAGCTGGAGGATGAATTTGTCGACCACGCGGGCGACGGTATCCTTGCCGAGATATCCGAACGGGACGATCGCATCGAGGCGGTTGCGGAATTCGGGAGTGAACATGCGCTTCACCGCTTCCTCGCTCGCGTCTTCCTTGCTCACATTGCCGAAACCGATGCCCTGGCTGGCCATGTCCGCGGCGCCGGCATTGGTGGTCATGATCAGCACGACGTTGCGAAAATCGACCGTTTTCCCGTGATGATCCGTCAGGCGGCCGTTATCCATCACCTGCAGCAGGATGTTGAACAGGTCGGGATGCGCCTTCTCGATCTCGTCGAGCAGCAGGACGCAATGCGGGTTCTGGTCGACCGCATCGGTCAAGAGGCCGCCCTGATCGTAGCCGACATAGCCCGGAGGCGCCCCGATCAGTCGCGAAACGCTGTGTCGTTCCATATATTCCGACATGTCGAAGCGCTTCAGTTCAATGCCCATGATGCTGGCGAGCTGGCGCGCGACTTCGGTCTTGCCGACCCCGGTGGGTCCGCTGAACAGGAAGCTGCCGATCGGTTTGTCGGGGTCGCGCAGCCCCGCGCGGCTGAGCTTCATCGCGGTCGACAGCTTCTTGACCGCGGCATCCTGGCCGAACACCACACGCCTGAGATCGCGCTCGAGATTTTCAAGCGCCTTCTTGTCGTCGCTCGACACGGTCTTGGGCGGAATCCGCGCCATGGTCGCGATGACCGCCTCGATTTCCTTCGCCGTGATCTTCTTCTTGCGCCGGCTCGGCGGGACCAGCATCTGCATCGCGCCGACTTCGTCGATCACGTCGATCGCCTTGTCGGGCAGTTTGCGATCGTTGATGTAGCGCGCCGAAAGCTCGACCGCGGTCTTGAGCGCATTCTGCGTATAGGTCACCTTGTGGTGCCCTTCGAACGCACTCTTGAGGCCCTTGAGGATCTTGATCGTGTCCTCGACCGTGGGTTCGTTCACGTCGATCTTCTGGAACCGGCGCAGCAACGCGCGGTCCTTCTCGAAATGATTGCGGAATTCCTTGTAGGTGGTCGAGCCGATGCAACGGATCGAGCCGCTCGACAGCGCCGGCTTGAGCAGGTTCGAGGCGTCCATCGCCCCGCCGCTGGTTGCGCCCGCCCCGATCACCGTGTGGATTTCGTCGATGAACAGAACCGCCTCGGGCATGCCCTCGAGCTCGTTGACGACCTGCTTCAGCCGTTCCTCGAAATCTCCGCGGTAACGCGTACCCGCCAGCAAGGCGCCCATGTCGAGCGAATAGATCACCGCATCCTTCAGCACCTCGGGCACTTCGCCTTCGACGATCTTGCGCGCGAGGCCCTCGGCGATCGCGGTCTTGCCGACCCCCGGGTCGCCGACGTAGAGCGGGTTGTTCTTGCTCCGGCGGCAGAGGATCTGGATCGTTCGGTCGACCTCGGGGCCGCGACCGATCAGCGGATCGACCTTGCCGTCCTCCGCCTTCCGGTTGAGGTTGACCGTGAACTGGTCGAGCGCGGTTTCCTTCTTGCCCTTGGCTTCGGCCTTTTCCTCGGTTTCGGATTCCTCGGCGCCCTGCGGCGGACGGGCTTCGACCTGCTTGCCGCCCTTGCCGATCCCGTGGCTGATGAAGCTCACCGCATCGAGCCGGCTCATGTCCTGCTGCTGCAGGAAATAGACCGCATAGCTGTCGCGCTCGGAAAACAGCGCAACGAGGACGTTGGCTCCCGAGACGGTGTCCTTGCCGCTCGACTGGACGTGCAGAATGGCGCGCTGGATCACGCGCTGGAACCCGGCCGTCGGCTGCGGATCGGCGGTATCGTCGGATTTGAGCGACTGGTATTCCTGCTCGAGATATTGCTTCACCACCGCGGCCAGTTCGTCGAGATCGACACCGCAGGCAGACAGCACCTGCGCGGCATCGTCATCTTCGATCAGCGCGAGCAGCAGATGCTCGAGCGTGGCGTACTCATGACGCCGCTCGCCCGCATCGGTCAGCGCGGCGTGGAGGGTCTTTTCGAGATTCGCTGCAAAGCTGGGCATTCAGAAGGTCTTTCTTGCGGGCTCGCGACGCGCGAGCTTTGGGCAGCCTATGGCCGGAAGGTTAGCCAAAGCTGTACAGGTCGCCGATATGGGTGCGGGGGAAGCGGATTTCAGCCCCCGTGCCATCGGCTAGTCCTTTCGACCGAACAGCGCCTCGGCAGCGTCGCGGTGGGCGCTGGCCGACAGGCGGTGTTTCTCGACGCGGGCGATTTCGGTTTCGAGCAAACCGATGCGATGGTCCAGTTCATCCCGCGAATAGGGGCCCAGATCCTCGCTCGCGAGCTTGCTCGCGGCATCGCCCCGAGGGCGCGGACGGTCGTCGTCTTCCATCGGCTGCAGTTTCGCAAGTCTCGCCGGTTGCTGTCAACGGGGGTGCGCGGTATTGCACCGCTGCGTGGCGCACGGGCCACGATCATGGGGCGGGTATCAGGGGGAGCCGGAGTGCCAGCAGAATTGCCCGAAACAATGACCGCGATGGGATTCGACGACCCCGGCGGTCCCGAGGTCCTGCGGTCCGAAACGCTCGCCGTGCCGCGACCGGGCGAGGACCAGGTGCTGATCCGCGTCAGCCACGCGGGGGTCAATCGGCCCGACGTGATCCAGCGGCAGGGCTTCTATCCGCCACCCCCGGGCGCCTCGCCCATTCCCGGGCTCGAAGTCGCGGGGACGGTGGTCGCCGCGGGTTCGGGAACCGAGCCCGAGATGCTCAACCGCCGCGTCGCCGCGCTCGTTTCGGGCGGGGGCTATGCCGAATATTGTCTCGCGCAGGCCGCGCATTGTCTGCACGTTCCGCCGGCGATGGATCTTGCCGTCGCGGCGGCGATCCCCGAAACGCTGTTCACCGTCTGGCACAACGTCTTCGAACGCGGCTGGGCCGGCGAGGGCGACATCCTGCTGGTCCATGGCGGGACCAGCGGGATCGGGACGATGGCGATCATGCTCGCCAAGGCCTTCGGCCTGACCGTGATCACCACAGCGGGGAGCGCCGACAAGTGTCGCGCCGCCAGCGATCTCGGCGCCGATCTGGCGATCGATTACAAGAAGCAGGATTTCGTCGAGGAGGTGAAAAGGTTCACTGCAGGCCGCGGGGTCGACGTGGTGCTGGACATGGTTTCGGGCGAGTACGTCGCGCGCAATATCGAATGCCTTGCAGACGATGGCCGCCACGTCACCATCGCAGTGCTCGGCGGTCTCAAGGCGGAGATCAACATGGCCACGGTGATGCGCAAGCGGTTGAGCCTCACCGGATCGACGCTGCGGCCGCGCTCGGCGGCGTTCAAGGCGTTGCTCGCCGACGAGATCGACAAGCATGCCTGGCCGCTGTTCGAGGACGGGACGATCGCGCCGGTGATGGATTGCACCTTTCCGCTCGCCGAGGCCGGCGCGGCGCATGCGCGGATGGAAGCGGGCGAGCATATCGGCAAGATCGTGCTCGCGGTCGACCCGCACTGACGCCGAACCGTCGCATAGTCGCGGTTCGGTAATGCTGCCGTGAATCGCCTGTAACAATCCTGCGTCATGGATCGGTCTTCCTGCGAAGGGAGGCAATCGCGTGTACGATCCGTCCAGCCAGTTCGACGCCGCGCATCGCGTGGCCCGTTTCGCCTCGGTCGCGCCGGCCGTGCCCGAGCGCATCCGCGGCGAGCGGCGGAAATTCCGCACCATCTGGATCAGCGACATCCATCTGGGCACCAAGGGGTGCAACCACGATCTGCTGATCGACTTCCTCGACCACACCGACAGCGAGACGATGTATCTGGTCGGCGACATCATCGACGGCTGGCGGCTGAAGAAGAAGGTCTACTGGCCCGCCGAGCACAACGACATCGTCTGGCGGATCCTCAAGCGGGCGAGGCGCGGCACCCGGATCGTCTACATCCCGGGCAATCACGACGAGATGGTGCGTCCCTTCGCGGGAATGAACTTCGGCGGCGTGGAGATCGCGCGCGCCGCTTTTCACACCACCGCCGACGGCCGGCGGCTGATGGTGCTTCACGGCGATGAATTCGACACGATCATGCTGGCGCACCGCTGGCTCGCCTTCGTCGGCGATGCTGCCTACCACCTGATGATGAAGCTCAACAATCTGGCTCGCCGCGATCCGCAAGCGGCTCGGCCTGCCCTATTGGTCGATCTCGCGGGCGGCCAAGCACAAGGTCAAGAACGCGGTCGAATTCATCTCGAAATACGAGGAAGTGGTTGCGCGCGCGGCGGCCGAACGCGGGCTCGACGGGGTGGTGTGCGGCCATATCCACACCGCCGATTTCCGCAGCTTCGCGCATGGCGCCGCGCAGGTCGAATATTGGAACGATGGCGACTGGGTCGAGGGCTGCAACGCGCTGGTCGAACATTTCGACGGCCGGATGGAGATTCTCCACTGGCCCGAGGAAGTCGCGCGGCGCGACGCGGGCGCCGCGAAGACCGTGCCGGTGGCGGCGTGACGCCATCGCGGGGATCGGCAGAAGAACACTCCGCCCGCATCCCGCGGCGGATCGCGATCGTCACCGATGCGTGGCTGCCGCAGATGAACGGCGTGGTCCGGACGCTGACGACGACCTGTGCGATCCTGCGCCGTCACGGCCACCAGGTAATGGTGGTGTCGCCCGACCAGTTCGCCAGCGTGCCCTGCCCGACCTATCCGGAGATCCGGCTCGCCCTGTCGAGCCCGCGAGCGATCGCCCGGCGGCTGCGCGATTTCGCGCCGGATGCGATTCATATCGCCACGGAAGGGCCGCTGGGGATGATGGCGCGCCGCTATTGCACCCGGCGTGGCGTGGGGTTCACGACCGCCTACCATACGCAGTTTTCCCGCTTATCTGGCGCGCCGGACGCATCTGCCGAGCGCATTGTTCTGGCGCTATATCCGCTGGTTCCACGCGCCTGCGCGGCGCGTGCTGGTGGCGACCCAAAGCATCGGCGGCGAATTGCGCGCGCAGGGTCTCGACCGCCTGCAACCGTGGAGCCGCGGGGTCGATCTCGCCTGCTTCAACCCCGCTGCGCCGCCGCCGCCGGAATATGCCGCGATGGAGCGGCCGATCCAGCTCTATGTCGGGCGGGTCGCGGTCGAGAAGAATCTCTCCAGCTTCCTTGGCGGCGCCTATCCGGGGACCAGGGTGGTGGTTGGCGACGGGCCTTCGCTCGAGCGGCTGCGCGCGCAATTTCCCGCGGCCCATTTTCTCGGGCGGCGCAGCGGGGCCGGACTGGCCGGATGCTATGCGGGCGCCGACGTGTTCGTCTTTCCCAGCCGCACCGATACCTTCGGGCTGGTGATGATCGAGGCGCTGGCATGCGGCACGCCGGTGGCGGCCTATCCCGTGGCGGGGCCGCTCGACATCGTGACCGCCGATGTGGGCGCGCTGAGCGAGGACCTCGATCGCGCCATCGGCGCGGCGCTGTTCTGCGACCCCGCAGGCCTGCGCGGCGCACGCCTCGCGCTACAGCTGGGATGCCGCGACCCGCCAGTTCCTCGACGGCCTCGCCGCGCTGGCCATCGACTTCCTGCCGGATGGCTGAGGCGGGGATGGTCGGGATTCGCTTGCCGAACCCGCCCCGCTGGCCTACATCACTCGTGCAACGGCCGTCCCGCAAGGGGCGGCCCTTCTATTTTCGGATACCCACAGAAGGCACGCCAATGGCCGAGCAACCCAAACCCCTGATGCCGCATGCGACCGCCACCTGGCTGGTCGACAACACCGGACTGTCGTTCGAACAGATCGCCGAGTTCTGCGGCCTCCACATCCTCGAGGTCCAGGCGATGGCCGACGATCTCGCGAGCAGCAAATACACCGGCCGCGATCCGGTCCATTCTGGCGAGCTGACGCAGGGGGAAATCGACAAGGGCCAGGCCGACAGCAGCTATCGGCTGACGATGCAGCGTGCGCCGGTCGCGGTCAGCCGCACCAAGGGCCCGCGCTACACGCCGGTCTCGAAGCGCCAGGACAAGCCCGACGGGATCGCCTGGCTGCTGCGCAACCACGCCGAGATCTCGGATGCGCAGATCTCCAAGCTGATCGGCACCACGCGCAACACGATCACCGCGATCCGCGAACGCAGCCACTGGAACATCCAGAACATCCAGCCCAAGGATCCGGTGACGCTGGGGCTTTGCTCGCAGCGCGAGCTCGATGCGGTGGTCGCCAAGGCGGCCAAGAAGGCCGGTCTCGAGGATCCCGTCGCACCGGTCGAAAGCGGCAATGATCGCGAGCGGCTGATCGAGGAATTGCGCGCCGAGCGCGATGCCAACGAGAAGGCTGCCGCCGAAGCCGCCCAGGAAGCCGAAGCGGCCGCCTGGCTCGAGGCCAAGCGCGCTTCGGAGGAAGTCGGCGAGGCCGAGTAACGTCCGCCGCAACGAAAGCGGGGCAGAGAGGAGGGCAGGCGCGTCTCGCCGGCCTTTTTCCTTGCCTTTGACTGGCGAGCCGCCATGTCGCTGACATGACTGTCAATAAGCGCTTCCCGCCGCCCCCCGCCTCCTATGGCCATCCGACGCCGTGGAACACCAGCGTCCGCCCCGCACCGCTGCATGCGATTTTCGCGCGGCAGGCCGAGGCGCGGCCCGATGCGGTGCTGGTCGAATTCCTCGGCCGCGAATTCAGCTACCGCGAGCTCGCCGCCGAGGCGCGCCGGTTCGCCTGCGGACTGATCGCCCGCGGGATCGCGCCGGGCGACCGCATCGGCCTGTTCCTGCCCAATGTCCCGACCTATGTCGCGGCCTATTACGGGGCGATGCTGGCCGGCGCGGTGGTGGTCAATTTCTCGCCGCTCTACACGATCGACGAACTCGCGCAGCAGGTCGAGGATTCGGGCACGAAGCTGCTCGTCACGCTCGATTCGCCGATACTCCTGCCGACGGCGGTCGCGGTGCTCGACCGGTCCTCGCTCGATACGCTCGTCGTCTCCAGCCTGGCGAGCATGCTGCCCCGTCTCAAGGCGCTCGCGCTGCGCACGCTCGGCCGCAGGCAGCTGGCGAAGGTCCCCGCGCGCGCCGATGTCATCGCCTGGCGGGAGAGCGTTTCCGAAGGCGTCGCGCAATTCCCCGAGGTCGCGGTCTCCGACCTCGCGCTGCTGCAATATACCGGCGGCACCACCGGCACCCCCAAGGGCGCGATGCTGAGCCATGCCAATCTCGCCTCGAATGCGATCCAGGTCGACATGATCGATCCCTTCGACCGCGCCAAAGCCGATATCGTGCTCGGCGCGCTGCCGCTGTTCCACGTCTTCGCCAATACCTGCGTGCTCAATCGCACCGTGGTCCGCGGGGGGCGGATCGTGATGCTGCCGCGCTTCGATGCGGGCCAGGTGCTCAAGACGATCACCCGCACCCGCCCGATCGCCTTTCCCGGCGTGCCGACGATGTTCCAGGCGCTGCTCGACCATGCCGATTTCGATCGCACCGACTGGTCGAGTCTCGAAATCTGCATTTCGGGCGGAGCGCCGCTGCCCGCGCCGGTGCGCGAGAAGTTCGAGGCCCGCACCGGGGTCCGGCTGGTCGAGGGTTACGGCCTCACCGAAAGCTCGGGCGTGGTATCGACCAATCCCTACGAGGGGCTGCGCAAACCGGGCACGATCGGCCAGCCGATCCCGGCGACGCAGGTGCTGCTGCTCGACAAGGAAGATCCCGACGCGCTCGCGCCCGATGGCCAGCCGGGCGAGCTGGCGGTGCGCGGGCCGCAGGTCATGCAGGGCTATTGGAACCACCCCGAAGCCGCCGCCGCCGCCTTCGCCGAGCACAATGGCGAGCGCTGGCTTAGGACCGGCGATGTCGCAACGATCGACGAGGACGGCTTCATGACCATCGTCGACCGGATCAAGGACATGATCGCAGTCGGCGGGTTCAAGGTCTTCCCCAGCCAGGTCGAAGCGGTGCTGCTGGAGAACGAGGCGGTCCGCGAGGCGCTCGTGATCGGTCATCCCGATGCCTATCGCGGCGAGCACCCGGTGGCCTATGTCACGCTTGCCTCCGATGCCGGGGCCCCGGAGGCGGCGGTTTCGGGGGCTGCGCTGAAGGACTGGCTCAATGCGCGGGTCGGCAAGCACGAGCGGGTGGAGGACGTGATCGTGCGCGACGATCTGCCCAAGACGATGATCGGCAAGCTCGATCGCAAGGCACTGCGGGCGGAAGTCTTCGGCTGACCGGCCGCGTCCTTTTCCTCAGACCCTTTTCGGCCAGCGGTTCGTCAGCCGGCGACCGTCAGTTCGGGCTTGGCCGAGAGGGCGGGCTTCTTGGCGTCGCGGTGGGCGAACAGCCCCTCGACCTCGGCGCCCTGTTCGATGGTCAGCGCATCGTAGAATACGTCGCCCTTGATCCGGGCGGTCTTGAGGATCACCAGCTCGCGGGCGGTGATCGATCCGTTGACCGTTCCGGCCAGCCGCGCGGTCTCCGCCTCGATGGCTCCCGCGATGGTGCTCGATTCGCCCTGGACCAGGCTCGAGCAGGCGATGTCGCCGGAGACCGACCCGTCGACGTGGAGATCGGCCGAGGCCTTGATGTCCCCGGTGATCGAGAGATCCGAACCGAGGACCGAGAAGGTCGCGTTGCTCTTGCTGGCCATGCGCTCTCGCCCCGGGTTATTCGGCATGGGCGAGCTGGGGAGCTCGACGGATTTCTTCGAGAACATGCGGCGCTGTCTCCAGGAAGGTGCGCGGATTGACCGCGCGATTGTTGATGCGGACTTCGAAATGCAGGTGCGGGCCGGTCGAACGGCCGGTCGAACCGATCGCTCCGATCGTCTGCCCGGCGGCGACCGTCTGACCGATCTTCGCCTGGAACTTCGACATATGGGCATAGCGCGTCATCAGCCCGTTGCCGTGGCTGATCTCGACCACATTGCCATAGCCCGACCGCCGGCCGACGAAGCTCACCCGGCCCTTGGCGGCGGCGAAGATCGGCGCGCCCCGCGGGCCGCGGAAGTCGAGCCCCTTGTGCATGGCGGCCACGCCGGTGAACGGGTCGCGGCGGTAGCCGAAGCTGGAGGTGATCATCTCGACCTTGGCGGGGAGGACCTGCGGCACGCTGCTGAGGCCGCGTTCGAGCGCATCCATCCGCGCGATCGACAGGCCGAGACGTTCGAACCGCGGGTCGATATTGCCTTCGCTGTCGGTCGAGAGCCTTTCCAACGGACCACCCATGGCAGCCCGGTCGGCGCCCCGCAGCATGTTCTCGGGGTTGAGGCCGAGCTGCTTGAGCGCGGCGGCGGCCCGCGTCGCCCGCCAGTCGGCATAGCGGGTGAGGCCTTCGACGAAGGCGAGCTGGCGGGCTTCGATCCGCGCCAGCGCAGACGCTTCGGGGATCGCGGCGCTGACCTTGTCGATCGTCGCCGTCGATTCGCTGGCCGAATCGCTAACCTTCCGGACCGATTTCAGATCTTCGGGAAGCGCGGCGACCATGTCCTCGATGAATTCCTGCCGCTTCTGGAGATCGGTGGCGACTGCGTCGATATCGTCGCGATAGGCATCGACGCGTTCGGAAGCGGTCGCGACCCGCGCCTCGCGGTCGACCAGCGACAAGCGGTCGGCGGTGGCGCGATACTGCGTCCAGCCAGCGAGGCCGAGCGATATCGCCCAGACCGCGAGCGCAGCGAGGACCACTGCCGCGGCGGTCAGCTGGACCCGCGATGAAATGGTGATGAAGCGGACCTGGCCGTCGGATCGCATGAAGAATTCGCGATCCGGAAACCAGCTACGCAGGCGGCTCCCCCAGCCACCGGTGGCAAGTTGATTGCTCAAAACGACCCGTCCCTTATGGTCTATGTCCCGTGGGAAAGATCGCTAACAAAGGTTGCCGATGAAATCGAATCGAGGTTCCCGGGGAATCCACGAGTGGAGCGATCGCTGCGGTGAGTCGTTGCGGCAGCGCGAAATCTTCGAAGTTTTTCGGGAACCAAAGATTAAGTCGTTATTTACCAAAAGCTTGCGATTTGCCCGCCGCCCCCGCTACAAGCTATTGTATAAATGCGACAAATCCCGCGAAGGGGCCTTCTGATGGCTACGCGGCGAATCGGTCTGCTCGGCGGCAGCTTCAATCCCGCGCATGGCGGGCACCGGCGGATCTCGCTGTTCGCGCTGCGCGCGCTGCGGCTGGACGAGGTCTGGTGGCTGGTTTCGCCGGGAAATCCGCTCAAGCCCGATGCGGGGATGGCTCCGCTCGGGGCGCGAATGCACTCGGCGGTGGCGCAGGCGCGCCGGGCGCCGATCCGCGTCACCGCGATCGAGCGACAGCTCGGCACACGCTATACCGTGGACACCTTGCGCGCATTGCGGCGGCGCTATCCGGGGCGCGAATTCGTATGGCTGATGGGGGCGGACAATCTCGCCCAGTTCCACCGCTGGCGCGACTGGCGCGGCATCGCCCGGACGATGCCGATTGCGGTGATCGCGCGGCCGGGCTATGATGCCGCTGCCGTCGCGAGCCCCGCGATGGCCTGGCTCAGGCGCTATTCGGTGCCCGTCGCCAGCTTTGTGAACAGGGGCGAATGGAGCGCACCGACGCTGGTGAATTTGCGTTTCGATCCCGACCCGAGATCGGCCACGGCCCTGCGCCGCGCCGATCCCGACTGGGCTTCGCGCCACACCGGACCGGCTCCCATGGACCAGCTGACCCATCGTAAAGTTCCGTCGGGTAAAGTTCCGTCGGGTAAGGTTCCGTCGGGTAAGGTTCCGTCGGGCCCGGTCCCATCGGGGAAGGAAACCACCGCGCCATGATGCGCGTTGTCCCTTGCATGGCCCATGCCCCTTCAATCAGGAGTACCGCACCCGCCTATGACACAGGCGCATACCAGCCCGGCTTCGTCCGGGCCCGCTTCGGCAAAGGCGATTCGCTTGGCCGGGGCTGATTCCGATCCGCTGCTGGCGCTCGTGCTGCAGCAACTCGACGACGATCAGGCGCAGGACGTCGTGACCATCGATCTGGAAGGCAAGAGCTCGATCGCCGATCACATGGTGATCGCTTCGGGCCGCTCGACCCGGCAGGTTGCCGCGATGGCGCAGAAGCTCGCCGAGAAGATCAAGCAGGAAGGCCATGGCCCGGTGAAGCTCGAGGGGCTCCCCGCCGCCGATTGGGTGCTGCTCGACGCCGGCGACGTGGTGGTTCATCTGTTCCGCCCCGAAGTGCGCAGCTTCTACAATCTCGAGCGCATGTGGGCCTTCGGCGATGCACCGCCGGTGGCGGGAACCGCATGAACTGATCGCTCCACCGCCGCCCCGCGAATTGGCGGCGCAACCGGCCGGCGCCGCCGCTCCGGCGTTACAGCAGGGAGGTTCCGGCTCGTCGCCGGGGCAGGGCAGATGCTCCTACACGTCATCGCTCGCGGAAAGATCGCCCGCTCGCCCGAGGCGGAGCTGGTGGCGCGCTATCGCAAGCGGATCGGCTGGCCGGTCAAGTTCACCGAGCTGCCCGAGAGCGGCGGGCGAGTGGCTGAACCGCTCGCGCCGCACCGCACCGTGCTGCTCGACGAGCGCGGCACCGATCTGCCGTCGGAGGAACTGGCGCGCAGGCTCGGTCGGTGGCGCGACGAAGGCATGCGCGAATGCCGCTTCGTGCTCGGCGCCGCGGACGGGCATTCGCAGGCCGAACGCGACGCGGCCGATCTGCTGCTCGCTTTCGGCCGGGCGACCTGGCCGCATCTGCTGGCGCGGGCGATGCTCGCCGAGCAGCTCTACCGCGCGACCGCCATTCTCGCCGGCCATCCCTATCATCGCAGCGGATAATGCGGCACAGCGGGCGGCATGAAGCGCCGTCACGCCTCCGTTCTCGCCGGAACCATCCTCCTCGGCGGCCTGATCCTGGCCGGGGCGCCGGCGATCGGGTCGGCGATCGGACAGGCCCCCGCGGGACTCGAAACCGCCGCCGATGCGCGCGCGGCGCTCGATGCCGCGCGCCGGCAACAGCGCAACGCCCGGGCGCGCGGCGAACGGCTCGAACGCCAGGCGGCGCAGGCGCGCGAGACCGCGCAGGCGGCGGTCCAGCGCGCCGCCGCGCTCGCCGCGCGGGTCCAGCAGGCCGAAGCCGCGATCGCCGCATCCGAAGCGCGGCTGGCGCTGGCGAACCGCCAGCGGCGGGCGCTCGACCGCAAGCTCGCCCGCCGGCGCACGCCGCTCGTCCGGCTGACCGCGGCGCTGCAGTCGATGGCCCGCCGGCCCCTGACGTTGTCGGCGCTGCAGCCCGGCAGCCTGCGCGATCTGGTCCATACCCGCGCCGTGCTCGCCAGCACGATCCCGCTGGTGCGCCGCCGCACCGCCGCGCTGCGCGGCGATCTCGCCCGCACCCGCGCGCTCGAACACGAGGCGCGGCAGGCGCTGGCCGACCGCCGCGAGAGCGAAGCCACGCTGCGCAAGCGCCGCACCGCGCTGGTGGCGCTTGCCGCACAGGAGCGGCTCAAGGCGCGGCAGGCTGCGGGCGGTGCCGATCGCGAGGCGCAGCGCGCGCTGGTGCTGGCCGAACAGGCGCTCGATCTCGACCAGCTGGCGGGCCGGATCGAGGCCGCGGGCGCCTTGCGCGAACGGCTGGCCGTGCTGCCTGGACCGATCCTGCGCCCCGCCGATCCCACCGCGGCCAGCGTCGCGGTCGGTGCGGGGGCCACGGAGCGGACCAGAGAGGGGCCGAAGCCGCGCCCGTTGCCCAGCGCGACCGCGCCGCCGGCGCGCTATCAACTGCCGGTCGCGGGCGAGCTCGTCGCCGGATTCGGCGAGGCGGGCGGCGCCGGCCAGCGTCAGACCGGGATCGCGCTGGCGGCGCGCGGCTCCGCGCAGGTGGTTTCGCCCGGGGCCGGACGGATCGTCTTCGCCGGCCCCTATCGCGGCTTCGGCAGGATCGTCATCGTCGAGCACGCGCATGGCTGGACCAGCCTCATCACCGGGCTCGGCCGCCTCCATGCCGCGGTCGGCCAGACGGTGACCGCGGGTTCGCCGCTCGGCCAGGCGCCCGCGCCGGGAGGCGAGATCACGCTCGAGCTGCGGCGCAGCGGCGCGCCGGTAAATCCGCTCGACCATTTGCGCTAGGACGCCGGTCGATTTGTGCTCGCCCGCCGCCGCATTCGCGCTCATCTGGTATTAACCGCCGACAAGCGATAGATTGTCGTGCGCAAAGGAGTTTACCCCAGGATGAAATTCGCCGCCCTCGCCCGTTCGGCAGCTCTCGTCACCGCGGTCGCGCTGATTCCAGCGACCACCGTCGGCCTCGCCCAGGTCGATGCCCGGTCGGGGCCCCAATTCGCCAAGGTCGTGGCGGTCTATCAGCGAATCAAGGCGAGCTATGTCGAGCCGGTCGAGGACGAGGTGCTGATGCGCGGGATGATCGACGGCATGCTGGCGGCGCTCGATCCGCATTCGAGCTATCTCGACGGGAGCGACCTGCAGCGCCTCGAGACCATGATCGACGGCAATTATTCGGGCCTCGGCCTGTCGGTGGTGATGGAAGACGGCGCGGTCAAGATCATCTCGCCGTTCCGCGGCAGCCCGGCCGAGACCGCCGGGCTCAAGGCGGGTGACTACATCACCCATCTCGACGGGCATCTGATCGTCGGCCAGTCGCTCGACGAGGCGGTGGCCACGATGCGCGGCGAGGAAGGCACGACGATCGGGCTGACCATCTTCCGCCCCGGCCGCGACGAACCGTTCGACGTCACCGTCACCCGCGGCGTGATCGAACTCGAGCCGGTGACCTGGGAACTCGAGCCGGGCAATATCGGCCACATCATGATCAACGAATTCTCGCGCGATGTCGGCAGCGACGTGTTCTCGGCGTGGGAGGATCTGAAATCGCAGGCATCGGGCCGGCTCAACGGCCTGGTGCTCGATCTGCGCTCCAACCCCGGCGGCTCGCTCGACGAGGCGGTGGCGCTGTCCGACCTGTTCCTGTCCGAAGGGCAGATCGTCTCGCAGCGCGGCCGCGCGCGGGGCGAGAACATCGGCTACGACGCCGAAACCGTGTTCCGCGGCGACATCGCCGAAGGGCTGCCGATCGTGGTGCTGATCGATGCCGGGTCGGCTTCGGCGAGCGAGATCGTCGCCGGCGCGCTGCAGGACCACCGCCGGGCGGTGATCATGGGGCAGCGCAGCTTCGGCAAGGGCAGCGTCCAGTCGCTGCTGCCGCTGGGCCGCGATGCGGCGCTCAAGCTGACCACCGCGCGCTATTACACGCCGTCGGGCCATTCGGTGCAGGAAGGCGGGATCAAGCCCGACATCGCCGTGCCGCAACTCAGCGATCCCGACCTCGCCAAGCGCGCCAAGTTCCAGATGCGCGAATCCGACCTGCGCGGCCATCTGGTCAACGAGATCGGGCTCGACGACGATGCGGTCGAAAAGGACGAGCGCGAGGATCCGCGCTTCCAGCTCACCGCCGAACAGCTCGAGGAACGCGGAATCGAGGACTTCCAGCTGCATTATGCGCTCGAGACGCTGCGGCGGACCTCGCCCAAGAACATTGCCGCCCGCTCGAAATAGTCTAGACGGCGCAGCATGAGCCTGTCGCAGTCCTCCCGCCTCGCGCGCGTGCTGGCGCTGGCCGTTCCGGCCTTGCTGCTGGGCGGCGCCTATCTCTCGCAATACGGCTTCGGCCTCTATCCGTGCGAAATGTGCTGGTGGCAGCGCTGGCCGCATTTCGCCGCGGTGGGGCTGGCGGTGCTCGCCTATCTGGTGCCGCCGGCGCGGCTGTGGACCGCGCTCGCCGCGCTCGCGATCCTGGTCTCGGGGGCGATCGGCCTGTTCCATGCAGGCGTCGAATACGGCTGGTGGGACGGCGTCACCTCCTGCGCGGCGATCGTCTCCGAAGGCGGCGGCAGCGCGCTCGATGCGATCATGAACACGCCGCTGGTGCGCTGCGACGAACCCGCCTGGACCTTGTTCGGCATCAGCCTGGCGGGCTACAATTTCCTCGTCTCCACCGCCGCGGCGATCGCCATTCTGACGCTGCTGCACAGGGGGCGCAACGCATGACGCTGGTGCCCGACCACATCGCGCGGATGATCCGGGTCGATCAGGCGGGCGAATTCGGCGCCACGCGGATCTACGCCGGCCAGCTGGCGGTGATGGGCGATCGCGGGCCCGATTCGGCCGCGATCGCGGGCATGGCCGAACAGGAAAAGGGGCATCGGGCGAAATTCGATGCGCTGATGGCGCGCCGCGGGGTGCGCCCGACCGCGCTGCAGCCGTTCTGGGATCGCGCCGGCTTCGCGCTCGGCGCGGCGACCGCGCTGATCGGGCCCGAAGCGGCGATGGCCTGCACCGCCGCGATCGAGACCGAAATCGACGAGCATTATTCGCGCCAGCTCGACCGGCTGGACGAGTCCGGAGAAGATCCGGAACTCGCCGCCATGATCGAGGAATTCCGCGCCGACGAACGCGACCATCGCGATGCCGCGCTGGCTGCGGGCGCCGAGCGCGCACCTGCCTATCCGCTGCTGTCGGGGCTGATCCGCCTCGGCTGCCGCGCCGCGATCCGGCTGTCCGAGCGGATCTGACGGGAACAACGGGGCGGCTGCGTTCGCTTCAGGGACAGTTCACCGCGGCAGGGGTCAAAGATCCTGCTGCAAACCGCCGAGAGGTCACCATGTCGAGACTGCTGCCCACCACCGCCCTCGTGGCCACCGCCGCCGCGGCCGCTGCGGCGGCATTTGCCGTTCCCGCGCAGGCGCAGGACCGCGTCGACACCGGCGACGACAGTTACAACATGGTCATCGTCTACGGCGACGACAGCTGCCCCGAGAGCACCGCCGACCAGATCGTCGTGTGCGCGCGCAAGGCGGAGAACGAGCGCTATCGCATTCCCGAATCGCTGCGTCTGTCCGACGATCCGGCCAACCAGGCCTGGGCGCAAAGGGTCGAGCGGCTCGAAATGGTCGGCGATTTCGGGACCATGTCCTGTTCGCCGGTCGGCGCCGGCGGCTTCACCGGCTGCACCCAGGAACTGCTCGCCGAGGCCTATGCCGACAAGGAGAACGCCGCCGGCGTGCGCTTCGGCCAGCTGGTCGCCGAAGCAAGGGCCGAACGGCTGTCGACGATCGATGCCGATGCCGCCGCGCAGCAGGAACGGGTCGAGATGATCGAACGCGAGTACATGGAGCGGCTCGAACGCGAACGCGCCGAGGATGCTCCGACCGAAGAGCCGCTGCCCGATCCCGAATAGGATTACGCTCTATCCGCGATTAACCATTCGCGCCTAAGAAGGCGCGCATGAAGGCGCCGCGCAAGATCCTCACCGTGTTCGGGACCCGACCCGAGGCGATCAAGCTGTTCCCGCTGGTCCATGCGCTCGCCGCGGACGATCGCTTCGACAGCCGGGTCTGCGTTTCGGCGCAGCACCGCGGCATGCTCGATCAGGTGCTGGCGATCGCCGGCATCGTCCCCGATCACGATCTCGACCTGATGACGCCGGGGCAGACCCTCGATGCGCTGACCGCCCGCGCACTGGTCGAAATCGGCAAGGTGCTCGATGCCGAACGGCCCGATTGGGTGGTCGTGCAGGGCGACACGACCACGGTGATGGCAGGAGCGATCGCGGCCTATTATCGCAAGATCCCCGTCTGCCACGTCGAGGCGGGGCTGCGCAGCGGCGACATCCACCATCCCTGGCCCGAAGAGGTCAACCGGCGCGTGGTCGGCAGCTTCGCCGCGCTCCATTGCGCGCCGACCGGAACCGCGCGCGACGCCTTGCTGCGCGAGAACGTCGACCCGTCGACCGTCCATGTGACCGGCAATACGGTGATCGATGCGCTCCGCTGGGTCACCCGGCGGGTGGCGCAGCAACCCGAACTGGCCGCCGGGCTGAGCGAGCTCGAGCGGCGCTTCGCCGGGCGGCGGATCATCGGCGTGACCAGCCACCGGCGCGAGAATTTCGGCGACGGCATGCACAATATCGCCGCGGCGGTCAGGCAGATCGCCGCGCGCGACGACGTCGCGGTGATTTTTCCGGTCCATCTCAATCCCAACGTCGGCGCGGTGATGAACCGCGAACTCGCGGGGCTCGCCAACGTCGCGCTGATCGAACCGCTCGACTATCCCCATTTCGCCCGGCTGCTCGATATCGCCCATCTGATGCTGACCGACAGCGGCGGCGTCCAGGAAGAGGCGCCCGCGCTGGGCAAGCCGGTGCTGGTCATGCGCGAGACCACCGAACGGCCCGAGGGGATCGCGGCGGGAACCGCCCGGCTGGTCGGGACCGATGCCGCGACCATCCTGCGCGAAACCGTCCGCCTGCTCGACGACGAGGCGGCCTATGCCGCGATGGCGCGCGCGCACAATCCCTTCGGAGACGGGCACTCGGCCGCGCGGATCGCCGAATTGCTGGCCTCCGCCTGACGGCCGTTACTGTAAAATTTACCGACAGCTGCTAAGGCCGCGGCGGAAAGCATCAGGGAACAGCATTCATGCGTGGTGACACCAAGCCCGACGTCTGCGTCATCGGTCTCGGCTACATCGGCCTGCCCACCGCCGCGATCATCGCGCGCGCGGGCTGTCCGGTGCGCGGGGTCGATGTCTCGCAGGAGGTGGTCGAGACGATCAATCGCGGCGAAATCCATATCGAGGAAGTCGATCTCGACGGGCTGGTGCAGGCGGTGGTCCAGCGCGGTCTGCTCCGCGCCTCGACCACGGTCGCGGCGGCCGACGTCTTCGTCATCGCCGTGCCGACGCCCTTCGCCAAGGACGGCAGGCACACCCCCGACACCTCCTATGTCATGGCCGCGGCCGAGGCGGTCGCGGCGGTGCTCAAGAAGGGCGATACGGTGATCCTCGAATCGACCTCGCCCGTCGGCACCACCGAAGCGATGCGCGACGCGATCGCCGCGAAGCGACCCGACCTCGCCCTGCCCGGGCTCGCCGAGGGCCAGCCCGACGTCAGCCTCGCCTATTGCCCCGAGCGCGTGCTGCCGGGCCGGATTCTCGAGGAGCTGACGCACAACGACCGCTCGATCGGCGGGATCACCCCGCGCTGCGCGCGCAAGGCGCTGGCCTTCTACAAGCGTTTCGTGAAGGGCGAATGCGTCACCACCGATGCGCGCAGCGCCGAAATGACCAAGCTGGTCGAAAACGCCTTCCGCGACGTCAACATCGCCTTCGCCAACGAGCTGTCGATGATCGCCGACCGCCAGGGCCTCGACGTGTGGGAAGTGATCCGCCTCGCCAACCGCCACCCGCGGGTCAACATCCTCCAGCCCGGGCCGGGGGTCGGCGGACACTGCATCGCGGTCGATCCGTGGTTCATCGTCCACGGCGCGCCCGAGGATGCCCGGATCATCCGCCAGGCGCGCGAGACCAATGATGCCAAGATGCACCATGTCCTCGCCCGTGCGAAGGATCTGGCCGCCGCGCATCCGGACGAGAAGATCGCCTGCCTCGGACTCGCGTTCAAGGCCAATATCGACGATTTCCGCGAAAGCCCCGCGCGCTTCGTCGCTGCCGGCCTGGCGCGCGAATTCGGCGAGCGGGTGCTGGTGGTCGAACCCTATGCCGGCGAGCTGCCGCGCGAATTCGAAGGCACCGGGGCCGCGCTGGTCGATATCGATACCGCGCTCGAGCAATGCGGCGTGCTCGTCCCGCTGGTCGACCACGACGTGTTCAAGGTGATCCCGCCCGAGGAACGCAGCGGCAAGGCGGTCTACGACACGCGCGGCATCTGGCCCGACCTCGCCTGAACGCCGCGCGCGCCCGGCGCTAGCCCTTGTCGAGAGCGATGTCGGGGGCGTCTTCCTGCTTCATCCCGACGACGTGGTAGCCGGCATCGACGTGATGCGTCTCGCCGGTCACGCCCGAGGACAGATCGGAGAGGAAATAGAGCCCCGATCCGCCGACATCGTCGATGGTGACGTTGCGGCGGAGCGGCGAATTGAGTTCGTTCCACTTGAGAATATAGCGGAAATCGCCGATCCCGCTGGCGGCGAGCGTCTTGATCGGGCCGGCGCTGATGGCGTTGACGCGGATGTTCTCGGGACCGAGGTCGTTGGCGAGATATTGCACGCTGGTCTCGAGCGCCGCCTTGGCCACGCCCATCACATTGTAATGCGGGATGACCTTCTCGGCGCCGTAATAGGTCAGCGTCAGGATCGATCCGCCGGCGGGCATCATCGCCCGCGCGCGCTTGGCCACCGCGACCAGCGAATAGGCCGAGATGTTCATCGTCATCAGGAAATTGTCGAGGCTGGTGTCGACGTATTTGCCGCGCAATTCGGACTTGTCCGAAAAGCCGATCGCATGGACGACGAAATCGATCGTCTCCCAGCGGCGCTTCAGCGTCTCGAAGGCGCTGTCGAGCGCGTCCATGTCGGAGACGTCGCATTCGAACAGGAAATCGCTGCCGAGCTGTTCGGCGAGCGGGCCGACGCGTTTCTTCAGCGCCTCGCCCTGGTAGGAGAAGGCCAGCTCGGCGCCGTGCTCGCGCAGCTGCCTGGCGATTCCCCAGGCGAGCGACTTGTCGTTCGCCAGCCCCATGATGAGCCCCCGTTTGCCTGCCATCAATCCGCTCATGCTGCGTCCTCTTCTTCCATTTCCCTTTCGAGCGCGGCCCGGCGCTCCTCGTCTTCGCGCCCGATCTGGACGATCTCCTCCTCGGGCGTCTCGGCCAGCGCGGCGTTCAGCTCCGCGCCGATAACCACCCCCAGTCCGACGAGCCAGAAAAAGAACAGCACGATCATCACCCCGGCGAGGCCGCCATAGGTGAGATCGTAGGTGAAGAAACTGCGCAGGATCGGCGGCATCAGCGTCGTCACCGCGATCCACCACGCTGTGGTCAGCAGCACCCCCGGCCATTTGGGATAGCGCCGGCGGCGATATTTCGACGGGGTCAGCGAATAGAACATCAGATAGAGCGACCCGAACAGCCCGAATGCGGGAACGATCCGGCTGAGCCGCAAATCCCCGACGCGATCGACCAGCTGGGGGAAATAGGCCTGGATCACCTCCTGCGCGGCCCCGATGAGGAATTGCGCGATGAGCGACAGCAGCAGCAGCAGGACCGCGCCGAGAATCACTCCCGAGGACAGCAGGCGGTATTTCCAGAAGGCATGCGTCGCATGGGTCCCGATAGGCGCGGCGCAAGATGTCGCGGATCGTCTCGACCAGGCTGCCCACGGTCCACAGCGCCACCAGCGCGCCGGCCCATAGCAGCCAGCCGCTGCGCGCCTCGATCACGTCGCGCGCGACGGGTTCGATGACGTTGCCGACCATCGGCGGCAGCGCCGAGAGCACCGCATTGATGGTCGCCGCGCGCTCGCTCTCCTCGCCGAACAGCGAGAACACCGCCGCGCCGAGGATGAAGAAGGGGAAGATCGACAGCATCGCCAGATAGGCGAGATTGCCGGCGTGGATGAAGCCATCGTTGTAGGTGCCGACCAGCGTCCGCTTGGCCACCGCCCAGGCGCGCGTCCCGGGGCCCACGCTCTGTTCGATGCGATCGCGCAGATCGCGCGCTTCCTTGCGCCGCTGCTCGGGGGACAGCGAGTGGACCTCGCGCTCCTCGGGCTCGGGCAGCGAAGACGTGCGGCAAATGCTCAGACCCCGAGCCTGCTGCGGGGATCGCTATCGTCCTTCCATCCCTCGAGCCGCTTGGCCAGCTCGGCGAGATCGTCGGGCAGCTGGATTTCCAGCGTCACCAGCTGGTCGCCGCGGCTGCCGTCCTTGCGGGTGAAGCCCTTGCCCTTGAGGCGCAGCACCGTGCCGCCGTCGGTCCCCGGCTTGATCGTCATCATCACCGGCCCGTCGACCGTGGGGACGCGCACCTTGCCGCCGTTGACCGCCTCGTCGAGCGTGATCGGCAGGTCGAAGCGCACGTCGTCGCCGTCGCGGCGATAGAGCTTGTGGCGGTCGATCTCGATCGTCACGATGCCGTCGCCCGCGCCGCCGGGGCCGGCTTCGCCCTTGCCCTTGAGGCGCATCTGGGTGCCGTCCTCGACCCCCTGGGGGAGCTTGAGGTCGATGGTCTTGCCGTCGGCCAGCGTGATGCGCTGGTCCTTCAGCGTCGCGGCATCGACGAAGGGCACGCGCAGGCGGTAGCCGATGTCCGCGCCCTTGCGCGGCGGCGGCCGGCGCTGCTGCTGCGCGCCGCCGAAGGGGCCGACCGCCGCCGCCGGCGCGCGCCCCGCGACGCCGAACAGCCCTTCGAAGATGTCGCCGAGGTCGACCTCCTCGCCGCCGAAGCCCTGGAAATCCTCCGCCCGGAAGCCGCGCTGGCCGCCGTTCTGGCGAAAGCCGCCGCCGCCGGCGCCGAACGGCCGCCGCCCCGCCGCCGCCCATCCCGGCGAAGGGATTGGCGGGATTGCCGTCGGCATCGATCTCGCCGCGGTCGAACTGCGCGCGCTTGTCCTTGTCGGACAGCAGGTCATAGGCCCGCGTGACGTCGGAGAAGCGCTCCGCCGCATTGGGATTGTCCTTGTTGCGGTCGGGATGGAGCTCCTTGGCGAGCTTGCGATAGGCGCTCTTGATGTCCTTTTCGGACGCGTTGCGCGGACGCCAAGGGTGGAATAGGGATCGGCCATGGCGTGTTAGCTAGGTGCAACAGCACCGCCGCGCAAGCGGAGAGGCTTTCCTAGGCGGGGCGGCGCGGCTAGTGGATGGTCCATGCTCAAGCGAACACCCCGCGCCGCCGCGAAGTTCCGCAACGTTCGGGTCGCCGGGCGATGCGGCGCGAGACGGGCCGCCGGACCCGCCGCGGCCGCGTCTTCGCCCGGCCCATGCAGGACCGCGTCGATGAAGGCCGCCGATAGCGCGATTCCCGACAGCGATCCCTTCGCGCTGTTCGAGGTGTGGTTCGCCGAAGCGCGCGAGAGCGAGCCCAACGATCCCAATGCCATGGCGCTGGCGACCGCCACGCCCGACGGGCATCCGTCGGTCCGCATGGTGCTGCTCAAGGGCCACGGCGCCGCAGTCGGAGCGGGCGGCGGGTTCGTCTTCTACACCAATGCGGAAAGCCGCAAGGGCGAGGAAATCCGCGCCAACCATGCGCGCCGCGCTGCTGTTCCACTGGAAGAGCCTGCGGCGGCAGATCCGCATCGAAGGCCCGCTCGAGGAAGTGAGCGAGGCCGAGGCCGACGCCTATTTCCATTCGCGCGCGCGCGCCGGCGCAGATCGGTTCGGCGGCCTCCGACCAGTCGCGTCCGCTGGCCGACCGCCGGATCTATCTCGATCGCGTCGCCGCGCTCGAGCAGCGCTATCCCGAGGGCGACATCCCGCGCCCGCCGCACTGGACCGGCTTCCGCCTGCAGCCCGCGGCGGATCGAATTCTGGCTGCGATCGCGAATTCCGCCTCCACGACCGGCGGCTGTTCACCCGCGCCGCGGCGGACGAGGCGTGGTCGAACACGCTGCTCTATCCGTGAACGCGAGCCGACCGCCTGCTGGCCCGTTCGGCTGCGCTCGCCTCGATCTCGGTGGCGGTGGTGCTGGTGCTGCTCAAGACCTGGGCCAGCTGGCGCACCGGATCGACCGCGATGCTCGGCAGCCTCGCCGATTCGGCGCTCGACCTGGTCGCCAGCCTCGCGACGCTGACCGGCGTGTGGATCGCCTCGCATGCCGGCCGACGAGGACCACCGGTTCGGCCATGGCAAGGCCGAGGCGCTGGCAGCGATCGTCCAGGTGATGCTGATCACCCTGTCGGCCTTCGGCATCGCGGTGCGCGCGATCACCCAGCTGGCGCAAGGCACCACCACCAGCGCCGCGGGCGAGGGCATCGCGGTCTCGCTCGTCGCCATCGTGCTGACGTTGGCGCTGCTCGGCTGGCAGCGCTTCGTCATGGCGCGCACGCGATCGCTCGCGATCGCCGACCGATCATCTGCACTACAAGTCGGACCTGCTGCTCAACCTCGCGGTGATCGCCGCGCTGGTGCTCGACCAATATGCCGGCTTCGGCCTCGCCGATCCGCTGTTCGGGCTGGCGATCGCCGGCTGGCTGGCCTGCGGTGCGTGGCGCGCGGCGGGCGAGGCGGTCGACGATCTGATGGACCGCGAATGGCCCGAGGACAAGCGGCTGGCCTTCGTCGAGGCCGCGGCGCGGCATCCCGAACTGTCCAATCTCCACGATCTGCGCACGCGGCGTTCAGCGGCGACCGCGACTTCGTCCAGTTCCACGTCGATCTGCCGCCGAACATGACCGTGGGCCGAGGCGCACGACATCATCGAACGGGTCGAGGAGGATCTGTGCCGCCAGTTTCCCGGGCATGGAGCTGCTGATCCACATCGACCCCGAAGGCCATGTCGACGAACCGGGCAATCCGCTGGTCGAGGAAGACGAATTCGCCAAGCTGGAGAAGGACGCATGAGCCGCAAGCTGCCCTACTGGCATGTCGATGCCTTCGCCGACCGCCCCTTCGCGGGCAACCAGGCGGCGGTGATGCCGCTCGACGCATGGCTCGACGATGCACGCTGCTGGCGATCGCGGAGGAGAACAATTTCGCCGAGACCGCCTTCGTCGTGCACGACGCGAGCGGCGCAGGCCGACTGGGAGCTGCGCTGGTTCACGCCGGCCGAGGAGATGCGGCTGTGCGGCCATGCGACGCTGGCCAGCGGGCATGTGCTGCTGAGCCGCGACGGCGGCGAGCGGGTCGACTTTCCGCACCCGCCAGGCGGGCGTGCTCGAAGTGGCGCGCGCGGCGCAGGGCTACGAACTGGCGCTGCCGCGATCCGCACCGCGCCGCGGCGAATGGGCCGAAGCGGTCGCGCTGCTCGGCGCCGAGCCGTCGGAAGTGTGGCTGCAGCCCCGATCGCTACGGCATCTATCTGTTCGACAGCGAGGAGCAGGTGCGCGCGCTCGATCCCGACCTGCGCGGGCTGCGTGCGCTCGGGAACGACCAGTTCATCTGCACCGCGCCGGGCAAGCGACACCGATGTCGTCAGCCGGGTGTTCGTGCCCGGCGGCGGAGTCGACGAAGACAGCTTCACCGGTTCGGCCCATGCCGCGCTGACCCATTTCTGGACCGAGCGGCTGGGGCGCGACCGCTTCACCGCGCATCCAGGCCTCGCCGCGCGGCGGCGATGCGACCTGCCGGCGCGACGGCGAGCGGGCGGTGCTGAGCGGACGTGCGTGACCGTGGTGGAAGGCAGTTTCCTCTGCCCTAGCGAGGGGAGGTCGATGAGACCGGGCCTGGAGACCGGGCCTGGAGACCGGCCTAGGAAACCGGGTAGAGTTCGATCAGTCGGCGAGCTGCTGCAGCATCGCCTTGCGCTCGGGCGCGTCCGAATGGCCGAGCCGCACCACGGTCAGCCTCTGTTCGGGCGAGACGAAGCACATACTGGCCCATGTGGCCGATCAGCGAAAAGGCCGAATGCGGGGCCCGGTCGGGGAACAGCGGGTGGTCTGCGCGCTCCCGGTCGGGCGGTTGAGCCAGGTCTGGAGCCCGTATTGCGGGCTCTTCGGGCTCGGCGTCACCATCGTCTCGACCCAGCCGCGCGGGACCAGCTGCTCGCCGCGGTACGACCCCTTGTTGCGCAGCAGCTCGCCGAACTTCGCCCAGTCGCGCGCGGTGGCATGCATCAGGCTGCCGCCGATCAGCGTGCCCGCGCGGTCGAATTCGGGCACCATCGATGGTCATGCCGAGCGGGCCGAACAGCCGCGCCTGGAGATAATCGGCCACCGCCTTGCGCCGGGCATCGGGGTCTGGTGGCGTCGGTCAGCGCGCGCGCGGCGATGTCGGCCAGGATCACCGTGGTGTTGGAGGAATATTCGAACTTGCTGCCGGGCTCCGCCTCGAGCGGCTGCGCGGTCGGCCCAATCGGCCATGTCGTCGCGCCCGTCGAGAAACAGCATGCGCACCTCGCTGCTCTCGTAAGGCGGGTCGCCCGCCTCGGTGTGCTCGAGCCCGCTGCGCATCTGCAGCAGATGGCGCAGGGTGATCTCGGCGCGCGGATCGCCGGTGCGCTGCCAGCGCGGCACCGGCGCGGGCTCGTCCAGCCGCAAGCGCCCGTCGGCGACGAGCATGCCGATCATCACCGCGGTGACCGTCTTGGCCATCGACCAGCTGACGAAGCGCGTGTCGCGGTCATAGCCCGGGGCATAGCGTTCGGCGGCGAGCTCGCCGTCCGTGCATCACCACCAGCGCGCGTGTCTCGCCGAGCCCTTCGGCGGTGAACAGATCGTCGATCTCGCGCGCCAGCGCGTCGCGTCGGCGCCCCGGGATGGGCGGTCACCGCGGCCAGCGCCTCCTCGCTCAGCGGCGGTTCCTCGGCGGGGCCGGGGGCGCCGCAGGAGCCAAGGCTTGTGGCGAGCAGGACAAGCGCGATAAGGGGGGCGGGCCGCGAACACATGCGGCGTCACTCGCACGAAGGAATCCCGCTTGGCAACGGCCAAAACACGCTCGCGCGGATCGCGCCTCTGGATCGTGCTGCTGCTCGGGCTCGGCATCGTTCTCGCCGCGGCCTGGCTCGCCTGGGGCGAAGGGCTGCGCCGCACCGGCGCGGCGGGCACCGCCTATGGCGCGCGGGTCGCCTGCTCGTGCCGCTTCGTCGCCGGCCGCAGCCTCGAGGATTGCGCCAAGGACAAGCTCGCCGGGATGGAGCTGGTGCGCTTCAGCGAGGATCCGCAGGCGACAAAGCGTCACCGCCGCGATCCCGCTGATCGCCTCGGACACCGCCACCTATCGCGAAGGCTACGGCTGCCTGCTCGAGGAATGGCAAGGCTGATCTTGCGCCATTCGCGGCCGCCCGCCCTGTGCTGGCTGCGGGGGTCGCCTGCCCGGGCTGCTTGGCAGGCGAGGGGAGCGCCCGATCGGCTCAACGGGTCGCGGCGATCCAGCCGCCGCCGACCACCCGTTCGCCGGCATAGAGCACCGCCGCCTGGCCGGGAGCGACGCCGAACTCGGGAACGGCGAAACGGATCCATGCCGATCCGCCGCCGCCGAGCGATCCTTCGAGCGTCACCGGCACCGGCTTGGCGAGGCTGCGGACCTTGGCCGCGAGCGGCAGGTCGGGCAGCGGGCCGATGCGGTTCGATTGAATCAATTGTGCGGCCTCGACAGCCAGCATAGCCCTCGGTCCGACGATCACCCGGGCCTCGGCGGCGTCGATTTCGACGACGTAGAGCGGCTCGGGCTGGCCGCCGATCTCGAGCCCGCGGCGCTGCCCCACCGTATAGTGGATCACCCCCTGGTGCTCGCCCAGCGTCTCGCCGGTCGCGGCATGGACGATCGCGCCGGGGCGCGCGCCCTCGGGGCGTAACTTCTTGACGAGCTTGGCGTAATCGCCGTCGGGGACGAAGCAGATGTCCTGGCTGTCGGGCTTGGCGGCGTTGCGCAGGCCGTGGCTTTCGGCAAGCTCGCGGACCGCGGTCTTGGGCATGCCGCCGAGCGGGAAGCGCAGAAAACCGAGCTGATCCTCGGTCGTGGCGTAGAGGAAATAGGACTGATCGCGCGCCGGATCGGCCGCCCGGTGCAGCTCGGGTCCGGCGGCGCCGACGGCACGGCGGACGTAGTGGCCGGTGGCCAGGCAGTCGGCCCCCAATTCGCGCGCCATGTGCAGCAAGTCGGTGAATTTAGGGCCCATATTGCAGCGAATGCAGGGCACCGGCGTGCGCCCGGAGAGGTAGTCTTCGGCAAAGCTCTCGACCACGTCCTCGCGGAAGGCGCTCTCGTGGTCGTGGACGTAATGCGCGATCCCGAGCCGTTCGGCGACCGCGCGCGCATCGCGAATGTCGTCGCCCGCGCAGCAGGCCCCCTTGCGCCCCGTCGCAGCGCCATAATCGTAGAGCTGCAGCGTGATCCCGATCGTCTCCGCCCCCGTCCGCGCGGCCAGCGCCGCAACGACCGAACTGTCGACGCCGCCCGACATGGCGACGACGATGCGGCAATCCTGCGCGGCGCGCGGCAGGTCGAACAGGAGCGCTGCCTGGTCCGGCGAAACTGTCTCGGTAGCGGGCATGGCGCGCCCCATACACGGATCGGGGGCTTGCCACCAGTATCCCCGTAAATGCGCGCCGGACGATGTTTCACGGAGTCTTTACTATAGGAGCTTATCCACCATCGCATGTTTGAGGGGCCAATCAAGAAACCGAACTTCGAGGATCGGGGGCAAAGCCCGGTCCTGCGCAGTTTCCGCTGGACCGACCTGGTCGCGAAACTGGCGGCGACTCGCGAATTGCGCGACGAGATCGCGCGGGTCGAAGGGGGGTTCGGCGCCTTCGCCGACGCCCGCCGCGAAACCGTCCGCGTTTCCGGTGAAGAACCTAAAGGGGCTGTTAACCACGATGCTTTAAGCCGTGGCAAAGCCGGGGGCGTAAGCCTTGGTCAACCCGCTGGCGATGCGGGGCAAGGCGACAGAGAGAAAGAATGATCGAAAACCAGGACATCCGCCCTGCGCAGGTAATAGGGCCCCTCGGCGAGCCGTTGACGGTCGACGATCTTCCGTCGCCCGGCACGAAGCGCTGGGTGGTGCGCCGCAAGGCCGAAGTCGTGGCCGCGGTCAATGGTGGATTGCTGACTATCGATGAAGTGCTCGAGCGCTATTCTCTCAGCCTCGAAGAATTCGCCTCGTGGCAGCGCGCCGTCGACCGTTCGGGCATGCAGGGACTGCGCGTCACGCGCATCCAGCACTATCGCGATCTCTACGAACGCCAGCTCAAGTACTGACCCCTCGTGCGTCGCCGCCAAGCGGCGGGAACCAAAGCATAATCAAACCGCTGCACCTGCATCTCCGGGACCCCGGGGAACCGCCGATTTCGTCATCCGTTGAGATGGCACAGGGTCGGAGGGAAAAACAGGAGGACCTGCAATGGGTTGGATTATCGCAATTATCGTCGGCGGGATCATCGGCTGGCTCGCGAGCCTGGTGATGAACCGCGATGCCTCGATGGGCATTTTCTGGAACATCATCGTCGGTATCGTCGGATCGTTCATCGGCCGCTTCATCGGCTCGCTGATCGGCATCGGTGCCACGCTCACCGAATTCAGCGTTCCCGGACTGCTCATGTCGCTTCTGGGTGCCATCGTCCTACTCGGCATCGCCAATCTCGTTCAGCGGGGTCGGGTCCGCTAAATCTTTGAATATATGGTTCCAATTCGGGGCGGGATGTCGGACGACGTCCCGCCCCTTTTCTTGCTCGCGCGGCTGTCTGGCGCTGTGTTGGCGCTGTGGCCCACGCGCGACATTCGTCCACCCGCACACGCCCCCGGTCGAACCCTCGATTGCCCTGCGCTGCGCCTCGGTCTATCGCGGCAATCGCGAAAATCTTGCACTTAGTGACATAGCGAGATAATACACCGGGACCAACCGGTGCATCTGGGACATGAGCGGACATGAATTACGAGTCAGGAGCAATGGCTGAAAAGGGCGAGCCGATCACCATCGGGCTCGACGACGATGCCGAATTCGCAGGCGATCGCCCTCGCGGTCGGCGCCGGCTGGTGATCGTCGCCTCGCTGATCGTCCTCGGCCTCGCGATCGCGGCCTTTTTCCTGACGCGCGGCGCCGGCACCGCCACCCCGGTGGGCGACGAGGACTCGCAGGCTCCGACGGTGACGGTCATCTCGCCCGGCCAGACCACGGTCGAAGGCGAGATCACGGCCACCGGGACGCTTGCCGCGCGCCGCGAAATGCCCGTGGGCGTGGTCGGCGAAGGCGGCCGCGTCGTGTCGGTCCCCGTCGATGCGGGCGACTGGGTCCGCCAGGGCCAGATCCTCGCTTCGATCGACCAGTCGGTCCAGTCGCAGCAGGCGCAAAGCGCGGCGGCGCAGATCCAGGTGGCGCAGGCCGACGCCAATCTCGCCCAGGCCAATCTCGACCGTGCGCTGCAATTGGTCGAACGCGGCTTCGTGTCGAAGGCCGACGTCGATCGCCTGACCGCAACCCGCGACGCCGCGGTCGCTCGCGTGCGCGTGGCGCAGGCCCAGCTGCGCGAATTGCGCGCCCGCAATGCGCGTCTGGACGTGCTCGCCCCGGCTTCGGGACTGGTGCTCGAACGCAATGTCGAACCCGGCCAGACGGTCAGCGGCGGGGCCCAGCCGCTGTTCCGGATCGCCCGCGGCGGCGAGATGGAACTGATGGCCAAGCTCAACGAGGATTCGCTGGCGAAGATTTCGGCGGGAACCCCAGCGACGGTGCGTCCGGTCGGAACCGACCGGGTCTTCACCGGCCAGGTGTGGCAGGTGTCCCCCACCATCAGCGCCGACGACCGCCAGGGCACCGCGCGCATCGCGCTCCCCTATGCGCCGCAGCTGCGCCCGGGCGGCTTTGCCAGCGCCACCATCAAGAGCGGGACCGTCGTCGCCCCGGTGCTGCCGGAAAGCGCCGTGCTGTCCGACCGCAACGGCCCCTTCGTGCTCATCATCGACGGCGACAACAAGGCGCAGCGGCGCCCCGTAACCACCGGGCCGGTGACCGCCAGCGGCATCGTGATCACCGATGGCCTGAGCGGGAACGAGCGGGTGGTCCTGCGCGCAGGCGGCTTCCTCACCGAAGGCGAGACCGTCAATGCGCAGCTGGCCAAGCGCAAATAGGGCACGCAAACCATGAACTTCCGCAATATTTCCGCCTGGTCGATCCGCAATCCGGTGATTCCGCTGGTGGCGTTCACCGCGCTGCTGCTCGCCGGCCTGATCAGCTTCGCGCGGATGGACGTGGTCAACAACCCGGACATCGAGTTCCCCGCAGTCAATGTCTCGATCTCGCAGCCCGGCGCCGCGCCGACCGAGATCGAGAACCAGATCACCCAGCGGGTCGAGGCGGCGGTCCGCTCGATCAACGGCGTGAACTCGATCAATTCGACCGCGAGCGAGGGCAATTCGAACACCTTCATCGAATTCGAAATCGGCATCGATCCGAACGATGCGGTGGCCGAGGTCAAGAACGCCGTCGACCAGATCCGCGGCACGCTGCCCGACGGAATCATCGAGCCGCGGGTCACCAAGGTAGAAATCTCGGGCGGATTCCTGGCGATCTACGCGGTCGAAGCGAACGACATGACGATCGAGCAATTGAGCTGGTTCATCGATGATTCGGTGGCCAAGCAATTGCTCGGTGTCGAGGGCATGGCCGAGGTCAACCGCTTCGGCGGGGTCGACCGCGAAATCGAGGTGATCCTCGATCTGCCGCGAATGCAGGCGCTCGGCGTCACCGCCAGCCAGATCAACGGCGTGCTGCGCCAGAACAACATCGATGCGGCGGGCGGCATGACCGAGGTCGGCGGCACTCGCCAATCGGTCCGCGTGCTCGGCAACAACGCCGACGCCTACGAACTGAGCCAGCGCCAGATCCAGCTCGGCAATGGCCGGACGATCAAGCTGGCCGACGTCGCGCGGGTCCGCGACGGCTATTCCGAACGCACTTCGATCAGCAAGGTGCGCGACCAGGAAGTCGTCAATTTCGCGATGAGCCGCGCCAAGGGCGCTTCCGACGTGACCGTCTATGAAGAGGCGCTCGAAAAGATCGCCGAGATCGAGCGCGAAAACCCCGGGGTCCGCTTCATCCCGCTCTTCAATACGGTCAAATACACCAAGCAGCAGTATGAATCGGCGATGGCCGCGATGATCGAAGGCGCGATCCTCGCGGTCGTGGTGGTCTTCTTCTTCCTGCGCGACTGGCGAGCGACGGCGATTTCCGCGGTGGCGATCCCGCTGTCGGCGATCCCGACCTTCTGGTTCATGGATCTGCTCGGGTTCAACCTCAACCAGCTGTCGCTGCTGGCGCTGGCGCTGGTTGCCGGGGTGCTGGTCGACGATGCGATCGTCGAGATCGAGAACATCGTGCGCCACATGCGCATGGGCAAGACCGCCTATCAGGCATCGATCGATGCGGCCGACGAAATCGGCCTGCCGGTCGTCGCGACCAGCTTCTGTATCGTCGCCGTGTTCTTCCCCGTCGGGCTGATGCCGGGCATTTCGGGACAGTTCTTCAAGAACTTCGGTTTCACCGTGGTGGTAGCGGTGCTGATGTGGCTCGCCGTGGCGCGCATGATCACCCCGATGCTGGCGGCCTATTTCCTCAAGGCCAAGGGGCAGGCCTCGCACGGCGAAGGCCCGCTGATGGATCGTTACATGGACGTTCTGCGGTGGTCGCTCGACCGGGGCAAGATGATCGCCCGGCGCGAAGGGCTGGAGGGCCCCCGCCACCGCTGGCTGTATGTCCTCGCGCTGATCGCGGTGATTCTCGCGACGATCGTTCTCTCCGCCGGGGCGACCTTCGGCATCTCGAGCATGCTCGGCGGTCTCGGACTCCCCGAACTGATCGCCGGCGGCAACGACGGATTCGTGGCCGGAACGCTGGTCAGGATCGTCGAAGTGCTCCAGCTGGCCATCTCGGTCGGGGCCGGCCTGTTGGCCGTGGTCGCGCTGCTGTGGCTGCTCGGCCGGATCACCCGCCTGTTCGGCCACCATATCGCGCAGAGCTGGCGCTATCTCTCGGCGCGGTTCCTCGACCATCGCGTATGGATGCTCGGCATCGGCTATTTCTCGCTGCTGCTGACGGTGCTGTTGTTCGGCATCGTGCCGGCGCAGTTCCAGCCCGTCGTCGACGACGACAACAGCCGGGTCGAGATCGAAATGGTGCCCGGGACCACGCTCGAAACGACCGAGCGCGTCGCCGATCAGGTCGCGGCGATCCTCTACGAGCAGCAGGAAGTCGAGCGCGCGCTCGAACGCGTGCGGCTGGGCCAGGCGACGATCTATATCACGCTGCGGCCCGACCGCGAGCGGACCTCGGTCGAGTTCGAGCGCAGCCTCGCGCCACGCTTCGCGCAGATCGCCGATGCCCGGGTGCGCTTCGCCACCCAGTCCGGCGGGTTCGGGTCCGGACGCGACATGACCGTGATGCTCGCCGGATCCAACCCCGATCTTCTCAATCAGACCGCCGCCAAGCTGGTCGAAGAAATGAAGGGCATCCCGACGCTGGTCGCGCCGCGTATCAGCGCCGACATCAACCGCCCCGAACTGATCATCGAGCCGCGCGAGGATCTCGCGGCCGAACTGGGAGTGACCACGCTCGCGCTCAGCCAGACGATCCGCATCGCGACGATGGGCGAGATCGAGCAGAACGCCGCCAAGTTCTCGCTGTCGGACCGGCAGATACCGATCAGCGTCAAGCTGCCCGAGCAATCGCGAGAAAGCCTGGAGACAATCAGGAACCTGCCGGTCCCCACGGCCAGCGGGGGTTCGGTTCCGCTTTCGCGCGTGGCCAATATCTCGTTCGGTTCGGGTCCGACGACGATCCAGCGGTACAACCAGAACCGCCGGGTGCTCGTCGGCGCCGACCTCGCGCAGGGCGTGGTCAAGGGCGAGGCGCAGGAGCAGATCGATGCCCTGCCGGTGCTTCAGGATCTGCCGCAGGGCGTCACGCGCGACGTGGTCGGCGAGGAGGAATGGCAGCAGGAACTGATGACCAGCCTGATGATCGCGATCGTCTCGGGCTTCCTGCTGGTCTTCGCCGTGCTCGTGCTGCTCTACAAGCGCCTGATGAGCCCGCTGGTCAACATGACCTCGCTCCTGCTGGCGCCGCTCGGCGGGATCATCCTCGTCTGGCTGGTCGGCCAGCCGCAGTCGATGCCGGTCTATATCGGCGTCCTGCTGCTGCTCGGTATCGTTTCGAAGAACTCGATCCTGCTGATCGATTTCGCGATCGAGGAAATGGACAAGGGCACACGCAAACTGCATGCGATCATCGATGCCGGGCACAAGCGCGCGCAGCCCATCGTGATGACCACGGTGGCGATGACCGCGGGCATGGTGCCGACCGCGTTGTCGGGCTTGATGGGTTCGGGCGACGGGGCCTGGCGCGCGCCGATGGGAACGATGGTGATCGGCGGGCTGCTGCTCTCGACCGTCCTGACGCTGCTGATCGTGCCGGCGGGTTTCAGTCTCGCCGATGGTTTCGAGAAGCGGGTCGGCCCGTGGTTGCGTGGCCGCATCCTCACCTATCGGCCGGGTGACGAAAAGCACGGCGAGATCGGCGGCGGCGCGCGCCATCCCGGGGTAGAGCCGGCGGAGTGAACGACCCACCACCTGCCGTTAGCGCGGTAGCCGGATCCGTGCTTTCGGCCGACAGGGCGCGCGTCATGCGCCGCACCGCGACCGGGCTGATCGTGCTGATGGCCGCGCTGTTCCTGCTCTCGGGCGGGTTGCTCGACCGGCATCCCGTGTGGGGCTATCTCCATGCCTTCGCCGAAGCGGCGATGGTCGGCGGCCTGGCCGATTGGTTCGCGGTCACCGCGCTGTTCCGGCGGCCGCTCGGCCTGCCGATCCCGCACACCGCGATCATTCCCGAGAACAAGGACCGCATCGCCGATACGATGGCGGATTTCCTGCGCGACAATTTCCTCACCCCAGCGGTGGTGGGACGGCGGATGGGGGCGATGAATCTCGCAGGCGCCGTCGGGACCTATCTCGCCGATCCGCGCGCCACGCGCGATTCGCGCATCCGCGCAGGCGCGGGCGAACTGGCGATCGAAGTGCTCGAATCGCTCGACCCCGAGCGCCTGGGCGGCCAAGTGCGGAGCGGCATCAGGGCCCAGCTCGAAAAGCTCGAGATCGCCCCGCTGCTGGGCGGCATGCTCGAGGCGATGATCGCCGACGGGCGGCATAAACCGCTGATCGACAAGATCATCCGCTGGGCGGGCCTGGTGCTCGAGGACAATGAAGCGCTGGTCCGCGACATGGTGCACAAGCGCGCCAATGCGGTGTTGCGTTTCACCGGGCTGGACGAACGGCTCGCCAATTCGGTGCTCGACGGGCTCTACAAGCTGCTGGCGGAAGTGCTGGTCGATCCCGAGCATCCGCTGCGCGACAAGATCGAAGAAGGGCTGCAGGAACTGGCCCGGGGCCTACGCGAGGATCCCGAGATGCAGGAACGCGTCGAGCGGATAAAGCGCGAACTGCTCGCCAACCCGGCGATCGGCGAGTGGTGGCAGGGCGTGTGGGAGCGGCTGCGCGCGGGCCTGATCGACTCGATCCGGAAGTCGGGCGGCGCCGCCGGCGGATACATCGGCGAAACGCTGGCCGAATTGGGCGCCGCCCTGCGCGACGACGCACGGCTCCAGCGCCAGGTCAATCGCTTCGTCCGGCGCACCGCGGTCGGGGTGGCGACGCGCTATGGCGACCAGATCGTGCAGCTGGTGTCGGAAACCGTGCGCCGCTGGGATGCCCGGACGATCACCGATCGCGTCGAGGGCGCGGTCGGTCGCGACCTCCAGTTCATCCGCATCAACGGGACGCTGGTGGGGGGGCTGGTCGGAATTGCGATCCACACGGCGGACAGCTACCTCTGGTAGAGTGAGCCCCCTTGTCCAGGGGCATTTCGCGCGGGCGTGACGGGGGTCAATGCAGCCGGTACAAGACCCGTGTCATGTAGAATGAAGCCATCGCCTTTCCCTGCCGGTCGCGGGCGGGCTCGAACCGGGCGTGTCTCATGAAGACTTGGCAGGCCGTGTCGTCGAAATTCTCGGCCACTGTCTGACTGGCGACCGCGCATTCGGTGACCCGGCCTGCCTCATCGACCATTACACGGATGTGCAGGTCTGCCTGTTCGCCGGAACGCTCGGCCTTCGACGGATAGACCCCCTGAATTCTGGCCGCGACCGCCCTGAGATTCAAGGCACGTGGCGCAGTGCTCCGGGTCCGCATGACTTCTGGATCGAGACCCCACTCGGAGACGAGGTCCGCCATGCATTTGTTCATGGCCTTGAAGACCTCTTCGAGGTTGCCGGTTTCGAATCGATAGCTGCGATCCTTGCGCGAAAGTTCGATCCACTCGATTCTCGCACCATCCTGCGCGTCGAGTTCGGGGAGGCCGGTCGGCTCGCCTTCCACCCCGTCTTCGGCATATCCGCCCGGCTCGTCGCGCTCGGCGCTCTCGGCCTCGTCGGGACCGTAGGTGAACCCGCGAAAGGCCACTCCGAATGGAGCCCCTTTCGTGAGGCGGTCGGAATCTACCACCATGGGGGCGAAATGCGGCCCGAACTGAACGGTCAGCCGCGTCCGCGAGCCGAGCGCCTTGATCGCAGGGCCGGCCACCAGCCAGGCAAAGTGGCGCGAAGGGGTCATCTGCTCAAAGCTAAGCAAATTTCGCTGTTCGCCTTCGCCGAACGTCATGGCGATATTACAACGGGCCGGAGCGTAATCGAGCTGCCAACGCGAGCTCGGCTCGAGCACAACTGGGCCGTCTCCCCTGGCGAAGCCGGGCGAAGCGAGCGAAGTGGCAGCCAGAATACCAAGAAGAACAGTACGACCCACAGTGAAAACCCTCCCGCCGGAATGAATGGCGGAAGGGTTACTCAGAACAGTGCCAGAACTCAATCAGAGCTTTTCGGTCAACTCCGGCACGATCTTGAACAGGTCGCCGACGAGGCCGATGTCCGCGACCTGGAAGATCGGCGCGTCCTCGTCCTTGTTGATGGCGATGATGGTCTTCGAATCCTTCATCCCCGCGAGATGCTGGATCGCGCCCGAAATGCCGATGGCGATATAGACTTCGGGGGCGACGATCTTGCCGGTCTGGCCGACCTGATAGTCGTTCGGGACATAGCCCGCATCGACCGCCGCGCGGCTGGCGCCGATCCCGGCTCCGAGCTTGTCGGCGAGCGGCGTGATATATTCCTCGAAGGTCGCCGCATCCTTGAGCGCTCGCCCGCCCGAGACGATCACCTTGGCGCTGGTCAGCTCGGGACGCTCGCTCTCGGCGATCTCGGCCGAGACGAAGCTCGAAAGCCCCGCATCGCCAGTGGCTGCGACATCCTCGATCGCTGCCGATCCGCCGCTGGCTTCGGCCTTGTCGAACGCGGTCCCGCGAACCGTGACGACCAGCTTGGAATCGGTGCTTTCGACCGTGGCGATGGCGTTGCCGGCGTAGATCGGACGGGTGAAGGTCCGGTCGCCTTCGACCGAGAGGATGTCCGACACCTGCATCACGTCGAGCAGCGCGGCGACCCGCGGTGCGACGTTCTTGCCGGTGGTGGTGGCGGGCGCGACGAAGGCATCGTGATGGTCCATCAGACCGACCACCAGCGGCGCGACGTTCTCGGCCAGCGCATGTTCGTAGGCCGCGTCGTCGGCGAGGTGGACCTTGCCCACTCCGGCGATCTTGGCGGCTTCTTCGGCCACTGCGCGGCAACCCGAACCGGCGACCAGCAGATGCACCTCGCCCAGTTTTCCGGCGGCGGTCACCGCAGCCAGCGTGGCGTCCTTCATGTGGGCGTTGTCGTGTTCCACCCAGACGAGAGTTTTCATAAGTCTATCCTTCCTTGTCCGGGGCTGGCTCAGGCGATGCCGAGCGCCTTGATCTTGGCGACGAGCGCGTCGACGTCCTCGACCTTCACGCCGGCCTGGCGCACCGGCGGCTCGGCAACCTTGGTGGTCTTGAGGCGTGGTGCGGTTTCGACCCCGTAATCGCCCGGCGTCTTGCTATCGAGCGGCTTCTTCTTCGCCTTCATGATATTGGGCAAGGAGGCATAGCGCGGCTCGTTGAGGCGCAAATCGGTGGTGACTATCGCGGGCAGGCTCAGCTTGACCGTCTCGAGCCCGCCGTCGACTTCGCGCTTCACGGTGACGCTGTCGCCCTCGATCTCGATGGTGTTGGCGAAGGTCCCCTGCGGGCGGCCCATCAGCGCGGCGAGCATCTGACCGGTCTGGTTCGAATCATCGTCGATCGCCTGCTTGCCGAGCAGGATCAGTCCCGGCTGCTCTTCCTCGGCGATGGCCTTGAGGATCTTGGCCACCGCCAGCGGTTCGACCGTATCGTCGGTCTCGACGAGAATCGCCCGATCGGCGCCCATGGCGAGCGCGGTGCGGAGCGTTTCCTGCGCCTTTGCCGGGCCGATCGAGACCGCGACGATTTCCTCTGCCTTGCCCGATTCCTTGATGCGGATGGCTTCTTCGACCGCGATTTCGTCGAACGGGTTCATGCTCATCTTGACGTTGGCGAGGTCGACCCCGGAACCGTCCGCCTTGACGCGGGGCTTCACGTTGTAGTCGATCACCCGCTTGACGGGGACGAGGATCTTCATGCGCTATCCTTCCTCTCGAATGAATTTCCGGCTCCGCCTAGCTTGCGTTTACGTAAACGTCAAGCTGGGCGGAGCGGGCTTGCCTGCACTATGTCCGGCCAGGTCGGGCGTTCCCTTGCGGACGGTCGAAATGCGAAAGGCGGACCCTTGCGGACCCGCCTTCGCATAACTCAGCACGTGGCTGCGCCGGCGGTCACGCGGCCTTCTTCACCTCGGCCACGATCTTCCTCGCGGCATCGCCGAGATCGTCGGCGCTGACGATCGGCAGCCCCGAATTCTCGAGGATGTCCTTGCCCTGTTCGACGTTGGTGCCTTCGAGCCGGACCACCAGCGGAACCGACAAATTGACGTCCTTCGCCGCCTGGACGATGCCGTTGGCGATCACGTCGCACTTCATGATGCCGCCGAAGATGTTGACGAGGATGCCCTCGACCGCCGGATCCTTGAGGATGATCTTGAATGCGGCGGTGACCTTCTCGGTGGTGGCGCCGCCGCCGACATCGAGGAAGTTGGCGGGGAAGGCGCCGTTCAGCTTGATGATGTCCATCGTCGCCATGGCCAGACCGGCGCCGTTGACCATGCAGCCGATGTTGCCGTCGAGCTTGATGTAGGCGAGGTCGTATTCGCTCGCCTCGACCTCGGCCGGGTCCTCCTCGGTCACGTCGCGCAGCGCCTCGACGTCCTTGTGGCGGAACAGCGCATTGCCGTCGAAGCTCATCTTGGTGTCGAGGACGAGCAGATCGCCATCCTTGGTTTCGACCAGCGGATTGATCTCGAGCATCTCGCAGTCGAGATCCATGAAGGCGGTATAGAGCTGCCTGGTCAGCTTCTGGGCCTGCTTGTTGAGATCGCCGGTCAGCTTGAGCGCGAAGGCCGCGGCACGGCCATGGTGCGGCATGAAACCCTGTGCCGGGTCGATCGTGATCGTGGTGATCTTCTCGGGCGTCGAATGCGCCACCTCTTCGATGTCCATCCCGCCTTCGGTCGAGACGATCATGGCCACCCTTCCGCTGGCGCGATCGACCAGCATCGAAAGATAGTATTCGGCAGCGATATCGACCCCGTCGGTGACGTAGAGCCGGTTGACCTGCTTGCCGGCATCGCCCGTCTGCACGGTGACCAGCGTGTTGCCGAGCATGTCCTGCGCATCGGCGCGGACGTCGTCGAGCGACTTGGCCAGCCGTACCCCGCCCTTGGCATCGGGGCCCAGTTCCTTGAACTTGCCCTTGCCGCGTCCACCGGCATGGATCTGCGCCTTCACCACATAGAGCGGGCCGGGAAGCCGTTTCGCGCCCTCGACCGCCTCTTCGACGGTGAGCGCGGCGTGGCCCGCGGGAATCGCGATGCCGTAGTTCGCGAGCAGTTCCTTGGCCTGATATTCGTGGATGTTCATGCGGCTATTCGTCCTTGGCGCGATGCGGGGGAATGGGTTGAGGATTTGCGCGTCGCATAAGCATGTCTGGACGCGCTTGAAAAGGCATCCATTCGGGTGCAGGGCGCCTGACCGCACCCATGATCGACAGCCAGCGCCTCGAATCGATCGTCTCCGAAGCGGGACGGATCGCGCACGGCCTGTGGCCGGGCGCGGGCAATGCGTTGCAATCGTGGGAAAAGAAGCCGGGCGACCCGGTCTGCGAGGCCGATATCGCGGTCGACGCCTTCCTCAAGCGCGAACTCGGCGCGCTGCTGCCCGCCGCCGGCTGGCTCTCCGAAGAAACCGCCGACGATCCGGCGCGGCTGGCGAAGGACCTCATCTGGCTGGTCGATCCGGTCGACGGGACGCGCGATTTCATCCGCGGGCGCAGCGGCTGGGCGGTTTCGGTGGCATTGATCAGCGACGGCCGCCCGCTCATCGGCATGCTCTGCGCACCGGCGCGCGGCGAGACGTGGCAGGCGGTGGCCGGGCAGGGCGCGCGGCGCAACGGAGCGCCGCTGACCGCCTCGAACCGCAGCGCCTTTTCCGGATCGCGAGTCCCCGCGCATGCCCTTCCCGCGACCGACGCCGATCTGCTGGCGGTCGACCAGCCCAATTCGATCGCCTTGCGCATCGCCATGGTCGCGGCCGACGAGGCCGATCTAGTGGCGACGCTGCGCTGGGGCTTCGAGTGGGACATCGCCGCGGCCGGAATGATCGCGCGCGAGGCCGGAGCCCGGGTCACCGACGCCTATGGCCAGAAACTGGCCTACAACAAGCGCGATCCGCGCGCCTATGGCGTCCTCGTCAGCTCGCCCGCGATTCACGATGCGGCGGTCGAGCGGCTCGCCAGGCGCGCCGCCGGGGCCGGTTAGTCGGCAAATCCCGGCGCAGCGCCGGATGGGGGCGGCGCGTGAAAAGGGGGCCGGTCCGAAGACCGACCCCCCGAAGCCCGCTGCGATTGTCCCGACGGGCCGTGCGCTCTATGCCGCGCGCTAATTGCCCTGCGATTGGGCCGCCTGGACGTCCTGCTGATCGAAGGGAATGATCTTGATCTCGACGCGCCGGTTGAGCGGCTCGTTGACATTGTCGCCGGTGGCGACCTTGAGCTGGGTTTCGCCAAACCCCATCCAGCGGATCCGCGACGAGCTCACCCCGCGCGAGATCAGATAGTTGGCGACTGCCTGCGCGCGCTGTTCGGACAGCCTCTGGTTCGCGGTCGCGGAACCGACGGTGTCGGTGTGGCCGTAGACGTCGACCAGGCTGTTGGGATATTGCGTCAGGCTGGTGGCGACCCGGTCGAGCAGGTCGCGGAAGGCCGGCGAAATGGTATAGCTGCCGGTGGCGAAGGTCACGCCGTCGGGCAGGTTGACGAGGATCGCGTCGCCGCCATCGACCTGGCTCACGTCGACCCCGGACCCGGCGGTCTGTTCCTTCAGTTCCTTGATCTGCTGATCCATCTTGTAGCCGACCACGCCGCCCGCGACGCCGCCTGCGGCCGCACCGATGATGCGGCCGGTCTTGCCGCCGATCACCCCGCCGAGCAAGCCGCCGGCCAGCGCGCCGCCTGCCGAACCGAGCACGGTGCGCGAGATCTTCTTCTCGCCGGTGTTGGGATCGGTGACGCAGGCCGAGACGGTCATCAGGGAAACTGCGGCCAGGCTGGCCGTGAGAATGCGCGACTTCTTCATGATTTTTCCTCCGCTGAGGGGCCCGTCGATTCCGGGCAGCTGGGCTCCGACGCGCCCATCCGCGTCTCCACCACCAACCCCCGAGCCGCCGGGCCGTTCCTGCACCGCGGCAGATAATCTGCGCGCGACGCTGGCACAGCCGGGCTTTTGTGCTAGCGGAAGCAGGGTGACACCCTTCCCGTGGACCGACCTGCTGATCATCGCCGGACTGATCGTCCTCAACGGCGTCTTTGCGATGAGCGAGCTGGCGATCGTGTCGGCGCGCACCGCCCGGCTGCGCGCCGCGGCGCAGAAGGGCATCAATGGCGCGCGCGTCGCCCTGTCGCTGGCCGCCGAACCGGGCAAGTTCCTCTCCACCGTGCAGATCGGCATCACGCTGATCGGGATCATCGCCGGCGCCTATTCGGGCGCGAGCCTCGGCGGCCCCACTGCCGAACGTCTCGTCGCGCTCGGGTTCCCGGCCGAATGGGCCGATGAGGCCGGCTTCGCGGTGGTGATAGCGCTGACCACCTATCTCAGCCTGGTGGTCGGCGAACTGGTTCCCAAGCAGGTCGCGCTGCGCGCCGCCGCGCCGATCGCCATCGCGATGGCCCGGCCGATGGAGGTGCTGGCCAAGGTCGCCGCGCCGCTGGTCTGGCTGCTCGATGCCTCGTCGGCCCTGCTCATCCGCCTGCTCGGCGTGCGCCCGGCGGGCCAGAGCGCGGTGACCGCCGAGGAATTGCACATGCTCTTTGCCGAGGCCACGCGCAGCGGTGTGATCGAGCACGAGCAGCATCAGATGCTGCAGGGCGTGGTGCGGCTCGCGCAGCGCCCGGTCCGCGAGCTGATGACTCCGCGAACCGAGGTCGACTGGATCGACGTCGCGGCCGGCCAGGCGGAAATCCGCGCGACGATCGAGGAAAGCCCGCATTCGCTGCTGCCGGTGGCCGAAGGTTCGCCCGACCGCGTGCTCGGCGTGGTCAAGGCGCGCGACATCCTCACGCTGCTGGTCGCCGGGTCGACGGTCGATCTGGCCGCGCTGATGGGCAAGGCCGAGGTGGTGCCCGACCAGCTCGACGCGGTCGATGCGCTGCGCGTGCTCCAGCAGGCCGATGTCGCGATGGCGATGGTCCACGACGAATACGGCCATCTCGACGGCATCGTCACGCCCGTCGACCTGCTGACCGCTCTGGTCGGCAATTTCGTCAGCGACCAGGATCCCGGCGATTCGCCAGGCCTGGTGGAGCGCGAGGATGGCAGCCTGCTGGTCGCCGGCTCGCTATCGGCCGACGTCCTCGCCGACCGTCTGGGGATCGAATATGGCGACGATCGCGAGTTCGGTACTGCGGCGGGCTACGCGCTGCACGTGCTGAAGCGGCTGCCCGGCGAAGGCGATCACTTCACCGATCAGGGGTGGCGCTTCGAGATCGTCGACATGGACGGCAGGCGGATCGACAAATTGCTCGTTTCGAACGGGATCAGCCCCGCCCGGGTCAGCCCGGAATAACCGCCGAGGCGCTGGCGCCGTCGCCTTCGGGAGCAGCGATGATGTCGCGCGTCACCGCGCCCTTGGCGACGGTGGCGGTCTGCGGGTCGCCCACCGAGCTGCGGATTCCCGGGTCGGCGGCACCTGCATGATCGAGCGCGCTGGTTTCCACGCTGCTGCGCGGGGCGGGGCCGCCGAACAGTGCTTCGAGTGTCTGCTGCGCCGCGGTGCCTTCGGTGGGGCGCGGGCTGCCGGGCTGCGGCGGGACGAGGTTGAAGTCGGGCGGAACCACCAGCGGCGCCTGGCGCTGCACGGCGAATTCGTCGGGCCGCTCGCGATTCAGCAGGCCGCCGCTGCCGCAGGCCGCGGTCATGGCGGCGAGGCCGCCGATCAGGGCGATACGGGCGAAATGGGTCATCAATTGCTCTCCGCGGCGTCAGCCGGCTTGCTGTTCATGAGATCGTCGACCTCCTTGTCGCGCATGAAGAAGGCGCGCGCAAGGATGATGAGGACGCCGATGGTGATCGCCGCATCGGCGACGTTGAAGATCAGGAAGGGGCGGAACTCGCCGAAATGGAGGTCGGCAAAATCGACCACATAGCCCAGTTCGTAGCGGTCGCGGATATTGCCCAGCGCCCCGCCCAGGATCAGCGCCAGCGCGAGAATGTCGCCGAGCAGCTTCTCGCGCAGCAGCCACACGGTGACCACCAGCGCGATCACGCCGGTGACGAGCACGAGGATCCAGCGCATCTCGGTGCTGCTGGCCTCGAACATGCCGAGCGAAACGCCGAAATTGCGGGTGAAGCGCAGGTCGAAGAAGGGCAGCAGCTCCCGCGCGTCGCCCACCCGGTCGAGGCCCAGCGGCCCGGTGACGTACCATTTCGACCATTGGTCGACGGCGAAGATCAGCAGCGCGGCAAGACAGCCGAACAGGCGGTTGCGGACCGTCCGGGTCATGCGCTTGCCCCGAGCGCGGCGACCACGCTTGCGCAGCGCTCGCACAGCGCGCCATCCTCGGCCACGCTCGGCAGCAGGCGCCAGCAGCGCCCGCATTTGTCCTCGGAAGTCCGGCTCACCGTCACCGTGTCGCTATCGCCCCGGGTGACTGACGCGGTGATGAACAGTTCGGCCAGATCGGCATCGGAAAACCCTTCGGGCACGGCGCCGGCGGGCACCGTGACATCGGCTTCGAGGCCCGAGCGGATGATCTTGTCGCGGCGCAGCGGTTCGATCGCCTCCATCACGCTTTCGCGCAGATCGCGCAGCTTCTCCCACCGTTCTGCGTCGGCGGTGATGCCGGGGACCGCCGGCCATTCGAGCAGGTGGACGCTCCCGCCGCTCTCGCCTTCCCCGGCGGGGTAGCGCGTCTGCCACACCTCTTCGGCAGTGAACACCAGCACCGGCGCGGCATAGCGGACCAGCGCGTGGAACAGCATGTCGAGCACGGTGCGATAGGCATTGCGCTTCACGCTGTCGGGCCCGTCGCAATAGAGGCAATCCTTGCGGATATCGAAATAGAACGCCGACAGGTCTTCGTTGCAGAAATCCACCAGCAGGCGGGTGTAGGCGTTGAAATCGTACTGTTCCGCTGCCTGCCGCAGCTTGCCGTCGAGATCGGCGAGCAGGGCGAGGACATAGCGTTCGAGCTCGGGAATCTCGCCGCTGTCGCCCATGTCGCCGACGAAACCGTCGAGCGCGCCGAGCAGATAGCGGAAGGTGTTGCGGAGCTTGCGGTACTGGTCGGCGACGCCCTTGAGAATCTCATCGCCGATCCGGTGATCCTCGGTGAAATCGACCGACAGCGCCCACAGCCGGATGATGTCGGCGCCATATTGCTCCATCACCTTGAGCGGATCGATGGTGTTGCCGAGGCTTTTCGACATCTTGCGCCCGTCGCTGGCCATGGTGAAGCCATGCGTCAGGATCTGCGTCGAAAGGCGCGCGTCCGCGCGTGGCGCAGCTTTCGAGCAGGCTCGACTGGAACCAGCCGCGATGCTGGTCCGAGCCTTCGAGATAGAGGTTGGCGGGCCAGGTCAGATCGGGCCAGCGCCCGCTCTCGAGCGTGAAGACATGCGTGCACCCCGAATCGAACCAGACGTCGAGAATGTCGGTGACCATCTCATAGGCATCGGGATCGTGGTCCGGGCCGAGGAATTCGGCCTTGCGGTCCGCGCTCCAGGCATCGACGCCGTCCTCGCGGATCGCCGCGACGACGCGGGCGTTGACCGCCGGATCCTGCAGATAATCGCCCGTTCCCGCCGCGACGAACAGCGTGATCGGCACGCCCCAGGCGCGCTGGCGGCTGAGCACCCAGTCAGGCCGGCCCTCGACCATCGAGCCGAGCCGGCGCCGGCCGCGTTCGGGGATGAACTCGACCCGCCCGATCTCGGCCATGGCGCGGCTGCGCAAGGTCCCGCCGCCCTCCAGTTCGCGGTCCATCGGGACGAACCATTGCGGGGTGCAGCGGAAGATGATCTTGGCTTTCGACCGCCAGCTGTGCGGGTAGGAGTGCTGATAATCCTCGCTCGCGGCGAGCAGCGCGCCCGCTTCGCGCAAATCCGCACAGATCGGCCCCTCGGGCGCGTTGAACGGCTTGTTGATCACGCTGCGGCGGCGTTCGTCGGCGCCGCCCAGCCACGGCCAGTCGTCGCGATAGCGCCCGTCGGCCATCACCGCGAATTGCGGTTCGATCCCGTGCGCGCGGCACAGCAGGAAATCGTCCTCGCCATGATCGGGCGCCATGTGGACGAGGCCGGTGCCGCTGTCGGTGGTAACGAACTCGCCCGGCAGGAACGGACGCGGCCTGGCGTAGAACCCGCCGAGATGGTGCATCGGGTGACGCGCCGAGGCTCCTTTCAATGCTTCGTTCGAGAGTGCGCTTTCCAGCTCCAGCTTCATGCTGGTTCGCGCCGTAAAATCCTGCGCCAGAGCTTGCGACATCACAAATCTGCGCCCGTCACCGCTCTTGAACACACCGTAACAGGTATTGTAATCAATACCTTCGAGGTCAGGGTGGTAGGCGATCGCCTGATTGACCGGGATCGTCCACGGCGTGGTCGTCCAGATCACCGCGATAAGCGCCGACAAGTTCCGGAAGAGCCGGAGCTTCCACGATCTCGAACGCCACGTCGATCTGGGTCGAGACGATGTCCTCGTACTCGACCTCGGCCTCGGCCAGCGCGGTTTCCTCGACCGGGCTCCACATCACCGGCTTCGAGCCGCGATAGAGATTGCCCGCCTCGGCGAATTTCATCAGCTCGGCAACGATCGTGGCCTCGGCCTGGAAATCCATCGTCAGATAGGGATTGTCCCAGTCGCCCATGATCCCGAGGCGCTTGAGCTGTCCGCGCTGGACGTCGACCCAGTGCTGCGCATAGGCGCGGCATTCGGCGCGGAATTCCTTCGCCGGGACCTCGTTCTTGTCGCGCTTCTTCTTGCGGTACTGCTCCTCTACCTTCCACTCGATCGGCAGGCCGTGGCAATCCCAGCCGGGGACATAGGGCGCATCCTTGCCCATCAGATTCTGCGTGCGGCAGACCATGTCCTTGAGCGTGTGGTTGAGCGCATGGCCGATATGCATGTCGCCATTGGCATAGGGCGGGCCGTCGTGGAGGATGAACTTCTCGCGCCCCGCGCGCGCCTGGCGCAGCTGGCGATAGAGCCCTTCGTCCTCCCAGCGCGCGGCGATGACCGGCTCCTTCTGCGGGAGGCCGGCCTTCATCGGGAAATCGGTCTTGGGCAGGAAGACCGTATCTCTGTAATCGCGCTTTTCGGACATAGGGCTGCGCCGCTAACGCAAATGGAGCCTGTAGGAAAGGGTTTCGCGCCGGACCGCACGTTCTCGAAAAAAGGCGCATGCTGCCTCTTCTCCGTCATTGCGAGGTGGCGCAGGCCACGAAGCAATCCATGGTGCCCGGTATCGAACGGACGGGAAAGAGGGTTCGGCGGTCTCGGGCTCGCCCACCGCAATGGATCAGAGAACGCCGGGCGGGAGAAAGCTGCGCCTGCGCCGCGCAGCTCGCTGCGAAACGGCGGCGCTAGGCCAGCAGCGCGCGCGCCTCCTCGCAGTCGCGCTCCATCTGCGCCACCAGCGCGTCGAGCGAATCGAACTTCGCTTCGCCGCGGAGGAAATGGCGGAACGCAACCTCGATCTCCTGGCCGTAGAGATCGCCGGAAAAGTCGAAGAAATAGGGTTCGAGCAATTCCTTGGGCGGGTCGAATTGCGGGCGCACGCCGATATTGGCCGCGCCCTTCAGTTCTTCGCCGGTCGAGAGGATCCGCCCGGTCACGGCATAGATGCCGTAGCGCGGGCGCAGATAACTTCTCGATGCCGAGAGATTGGCGGTGGGATAGCCGATCTCGCGCCCGCGCTTGTCGCCATGTTCGACCACGCCGCGGATCGCGAAGGGGCGGGTCAGCAGGCGCGCGGCTTCCTGCGGCTCGCCCTCGCGCAGCGCATCGCGCACGCGGCTCGAGGACACCGGCTCGCCGCCGTCCATCACCGGCGGCACCGCGCGCGCCGTCGATCCCGACCGCGCGGCCGAGTTCGACCAGCCGCGCGAAATTGCCGCCGCGCGCCTTGCCGAAGGTGAAATCCTCGCCCGTCACCACGCCCGCGACGCCGAGCCGGTCGGCGAGGAGCTGCTCGACGAAATCCTCCGCCGTGGTGCCCGCCAGCGCGGCGTCGAAATGGAACACCAGCATCGCGGTGGCGCCGGCGGCGAGATAGAGTTCCTGCCGCTGTTCGAGCGTGGTCAGCCGGAAGGGCGGCACGTCGGGCTTGAAATAGCGCACCGGATGCGGATCGAAGGTGGCGATGATGCTCGGGCGGCCTTCGGCGCGCGCCCAGCCGATCGCTTCGCCCGCGACCGCCTGATGACCGCGGTGGAAGCCGTCGAAATTGCCCAGCGCGACGATCGCCCCGCGCAGCGATTTCGGGCAGCGGGTCGCGATGGTCGAGGAACCTCATGCCTGCGACCGGGCGGTTTGCGCGGCGGGCAGCAGGCCGGCGCGGAGCACCCGCAGCGCATTGCCCCCCATCGCCGCGCGGATCTCTGCAGGGGTGAACCCTGCATCGAGCAGCGCCTGCGTCACCTGGACCAGCTGCGCGGTGTCGAACCGGACCGTGGTGGCCCCGTCGTAATCGCTGCCCAGCGCCACGTGGTCGATCCCGACGAGGTCGCGGACATGCTTCATCGCGGTCGCCGCCGCGCGCGGATCGGTGCTGCACACCGCGCCGTCCCAATAGCCGATGCCGATCACGCCCCCGGTCGCCGCGACTCCGCGGATTTCCGCATCGGTGAGATTGCGGTTGACCTTGCAGGTCGCCTGCACCCCGCCGTGGCTCGAAACCACCGGGCGGCGCGCCATGGCGAGGATGTCGGCGACGCAGGCATGGCTGCAATGGGCGATGTCCACCACCATCCCCATTTCCTCCATCCGCCGGACCGCGCGGCGGCCCTTGGCGGTCAGCCCGCCCTTCTCGAGCCCGTGCATCGAGCCGGCGAGATCATTGTCGAAGAAATGCGTCAGCCCGGCCATGCGGAAGCCGGCAGCGTAAAGCCTGTCGAGATTGGCGAGATCGCCCTCGAGATCGTGCAGGCCTTCGATGCTCAGCAGCGCCCCGACCGGGATGTCCGCATCGCCCGGCCCGGCAGCACGCGCGGCGAGCAGCGCCTCGAGCGAAGCGGGGTCGGTGACCTTGAGCAGCCTGCCCTGCGATGCCGCCGCCGCGCGGTCGAGCTTGGTCGCATGCCACAGCGAGCGTTCGAGCAGGCTGGTCCAGGTGCGCGGCGGCTGCAATTGCGCCACCACCAGCGGCGTGATGTTGTCGTTGTCGGCAGCATTGGCATCGTAGTTCTGGCCCCTGGGCGTCTTGGTCACGCTCGAGAACACCTGCAGCGCGACATGGCCGTCCTCGAGCCGCGGCAGATCCATGTGACCCCGCGTCCCGCGCTCGAGCAGATTGCGCTTCCACAGGAGCGTATCCGAATGCAGGTCGACGATGTCGAGCGTGGCGTGAAGCGCGCGGGCCTCTTCGGACACCGGAATCGGCGGTTCGCCGTCGATCCGGTTCATGCTCCGCTCCGCCATGCCTGGGGCGAAGAGGAAGGCCCCCGCGAGCGCCAGCACCAGCAGCGCCAGCAGGCCCCAGAGCAGCCGGTGCTTCACGCGCTGCGCTCGAGCGTGACGAAGCTGTAGGCGGGCCGGCCCTGTTCGGCCGGATGATCTTCGCGCCGCGTCTCCTTCCATTCGGGACCGGGTGCGGGCATGAAGGTGTCGCCATCGAAATCGGCATGGATCTCGGTCAGTTCGATACGATCCGCGTGGGCGATGAAGACGTCGAAGATCGCCGCCCCGCCGATCACCGCAACCTCCCCCTCGCCCGCCCGCGCGAGCGCGTCCTCGACCGAACGGACCACTTCGGCGCCGGTCGAATCCCACCGCTCGCGCCGGGTCAGCACGATATGGCGGCGCCCGGGCAGCAGGCCGGGCAGGCTCTCGAAGGTCCGGCGCCCCATCACCATCGGCAGCCCGCGCTCGTCGGGGCCCATGGTCAGCGCCTTGAACCGCCTGAGGTCGGCCGGAAGGTGCCAGGGCAGGCTGCCGTCCTTGCCGATGCAGCCATTGGCCGCGCGGGCGTAGATCAGGAACAGGCTCACCGGGTCAGCCGCGTCACATGGCCCATCTTGCGCCCCTCGCGCGCCCGGGCCTTGCCGTAATCGTGAAGATGCGTGTCGGGCTCGCTCAGGGCGCGCTGCGCCTCGCCGATCGGCGTGCCGATGATGTTGGTCATCGTCACGCCCGCCGCCACGGTCGCGGTGTCGCCCAGCGGCAGTCCGGCAACCGCGCGGATATGGTTCTCGAACTGGCTGGTGACCGCGCCCTCGATCGTCCAGTGGCCCGAATTGTGCACCCGCGGCGCCATTTCGTTGAACACCGGGCCATCGCGCGTGGCGAAGAATTCGAGCGTCAGCACGCCGACGTATTTCAGCGCATCGGCGACCTGCCGGGCGAGCGTCGCGCGCCTGCTCGACCTGCGCTTCGATCGCCGCGCCCGCGGGCAGGACCGAGGTGGCGAGAATGCCGTTCTCATGGACGTTGCGGGTCGAATCCCAGAAGCGGATCTCGCCGTCGCGCCCGCGCACGAGGATGACCGAGAACTCGTCCTCGAACGCCACCCGGGCTTCGTAGATCAGCGGCGTGTCGGGCAGACGCAGCGTTTCCGCATCGCGGGCGGAATCGATGCGCCACTGGCCCTTGCCGTCGTAGCCGTCGCGGCGCGTCTTGAGGATGCCGGGGGTCCCCAGCCGGTTGACCGCGGCCTCGAGGTCGGCGCGCGAATCGACCTTGGCATAGCGCGCCGGACGGCCGCCCAGCCCCTCGACGAAGCGCTTCTCGTTCAGGCGGTCCTGCGCGGTCTCGAGCGCGCGGGGATGAGGAAAGATGCGCTTGGGCGGCATCGCCCGCGCGGTCGCGACCGGGACGTTCTCGAATTCCCAGGTGACCGCATCGCAGCGGGCGGCGAAGGCGGCGAGCGCGGCGCTGTCGTCCCAGGCGTTGGTGAAGACGTCGTCGCACAGCTGGCTCACGACATTGTCGCCCGCGGGCGCGAAGGCGATGCAGCGATAGCCGAGCTGGGCGGCCGACGCGGCCATCATCCGGCCGAGCTGGCCGCCGCCGAGAATGCCGATGGTCGCGCGGCGCTTGAGCATCAGTCCTGCGGGCGCTCGGCGACGGCGGCGGCGCGGGCCGCGCGCCAATCCTGCAGCCGCTGCGAAAGCGCCGCGTCGTGATTGGCGAGGATCGCCGCGGCGAGCAGGCCGGCATTGGTCGCCCCGGCTTTGCCGATGGCGAGCGTGCCGACCGGCACCCCGGCGGGCATCTGGACGATCGACAGCAGGCTGTCCTGGCCCGAGAGCGCCTTCGACTGGACCGGCACGCCGAGCACCGGAAGCTGCGTCAGCGCCGCGATCATGCCCGGCAGATGCGCCGCGCCGCCGGCGCCGGCGATGATCACTTCGAAGCCGGCCGCCGCCGCGCCCCTGGCGAAATCATACATCCGCTCGGGCGTGCGATGCGCCGAGACGATCCGCACGTCGGTGGCGACGCCGAGTTCGTCGAGCACCTCGGCGGCGCAGGTCATGGTCTCCCAGTCCGACTGGCTCCCCATCACGATGGCGACCTTGGCGGTCATGTCACGCGTCCTTCAGGTAATAGCGTTCGCCCGCCACCGCGGTGCCGTCGAAATCATAGATGATCGGCTCGCCTGTGGGGATCTCGAGCCCGGTGATGTCGTCGTCGGAAATTCCCGACAAATGCTTCACCAGCGCGCGCAGCGAGTTGCCGTGCGCCGAGATGATCACCGTCTCGCCCCGGCCGAGCTGCGGCAGGATCGCGCTTTCCCAATAGGGCAGCACCCGTTCGATGGTCAGTTTCAGGCTCTCGGTCCGCGGGATGGCGATGCCGGCGTAGCGCGGGTCGTCCGAGAGATCGAATTCGCTGCCCGGCTTCGAGCTCGGGCGGGGGCACGTCGAAGCTGCGGCGCCAGACATGGACCTGCTCGTCGCCGTGGCGTTCGCGCGTCTGCTGCTTGTCGAGCCCGGTCAGCCCGCCGTAATGCCGTTCGTTGAGATGCCAGTCGCGGGTCACCGGGATCCACAGCCGGCCGCAGGCCTCGAGCGCGATGTTGAGCGTCTTGATCGCGCGTTTCTGGACGCTGGTGAAAGCGGTGGTCGGCAGGACCCCCTTGGCCTTCATCAGCGCGCCCGCCGCATGCGCTTCGGCCTCGCCCTGTTCGGTCAGATCGACATCCCACCAGCCGGTGAAGCGGTTGGCGAGGTTCCATTCGCTCTGGCCGTGGCGGACGAGGATCAATTTCGACATGATTGCTCCGTTGGGGGCGCTAGGAGCGCGCTTCGTTAGCCGGGCTGTTCGTCTTTTGGAAGCGTCGTGTCCGAATCGCGCAGCGCGCGCGTCTGCGACTTTCGCCGGCGCAGGTTTTCACGCAGTTTCGCGGCGAGGCGCTCTTCGCGGCTCATCTTGTCGGTCGCAGTAGCCATCGCGCAAGCTTTCGCCAATTTCGCCGCGACACTCAACCTAAGGTTGACTTTCCTCCACGTCCTGCCATTAGCGCGCGCCTCCACCCCGCAGCCTTCGTGCGGTGGACCCGTGCTGCTGTAGCTCAGTGGTAGAGCGCACCCTTGGTAAGGGTGAGGCCGGGAGTTCAATCCTCCCCAGCAGCACCATTTTTCTCCGAATATCGCGCTTTCGGCCGGCCTCGCGGGGTCGCGCGCGGGGCGGGGAAGAGCAGGGTCAGGCGCTGCGTTCGGCCTTGTCCTTGGCGTTGGCGCCCTTGATCATGGCGCGCATCTGGTCCCATTGATCGTCGCCGAGGTCCTTGAGCGAGGCGAAGAAATTGCCGCCGTGCGCCTGATAGCCGCCGCCGTCGATGGCGATCGTCTGGCCGTTCACCCATTCCGCTCCCGGAGCCATCAGGAAGACCGCCAGATTGGCCAGTTCGTGCATCGCGCCGTGGCGACCCATCGGGTTCATGTCGTCGTGCGAATTGCCGCCCCGGCCACCGGGGGACAGCCGCGCGCTCATCCCCTCGGTCGGGAAGAGCCCGGGGGCGATGGCGTTGAAGCGCAGCCCGTGGCGGCCCCATTCGACCGCCAGGCTCTGCGTCATCGCATTGAGCCCCGCCTTGCTCATCGCGCTCGGCACCACGAAGGGGCCGCCGTTCCATACCCAGGTGGTGAGGATCGACAGGAAACTCGCCCGCCGGCCTTGGGCGATCAGCCGCTTGCCGACGTCGAGCGTGACGTAGAAGCTGCCGCGAAAGACGATGTCGCTGATCGCGTCGAAACCGCCGACCGACAGATCCTCGGTCCGGCTGACGAAATTGCCCGCGGCATTGTTGACCACGCCGGTCAGCGGGCCGTGCTCCCAGATCGCATCGACCATGGCATGGATCGCCGCGGGGTCGCGGATGTCGCAGGCATGGCCGAAGACGCGGCCGCCATGCGCTGCGCCGAGCGCCTCGGCGGTCTCGTCGAGCTTGCCCTGCCGCCGTCCGCAGATGTGGACCTCGGCCCCCAGCGCGGAGAAGGCTTCGGCCATCTCGCGGCCCAGCCCGGTGCCGCCGCCGGTGACGAGAATCCGTTCGCCCGCCATCAATCCTTCGCGGAACATCAGTTTCGACAGGTCCATCAGTTCTCCCCTTCGCTGCAAGGCATAGCGCGGACGCGCAGCGAAACCAGATTGAATCATGCCGCTGTATTGCGTAGCTATGACGGTATGCAAGATACCGGCCTGACCCCGCTCGACCCCGCCTACAAGTCGATGATCCGGCTCCAGCTGGCGATCCTCGGCGTGGCCCTGCTGATCGGGGCGACGATCGTCGAGCTGATCGTGCCCGGCTGGACCGGGATCGCCTGGGTCCCGGTGCTCGCGCTCACCGCCTATCTCCTGCTGCGGCTGCCGCTGCGGCGCTATCACGCGCGCGGCTATGCCATTGCCGGGGGACGGCTGCGGGTGGTGCGCGGGGTGCTGTTCCGCCGCGACACGGTGGTGCCCTTCGGCCGGGTGCAGCATATCGACGTCGGCCAGGGCCCGCTCGAACGCGCCTTCGGCCTCGCCACGCTGACGGTGCACACGGCGGGCACGCACAACGCCTCGGTCGCGCTGCCCGGGCTGCGGCGCGCCGCAGCCGAGACCATGCGCGAGGACATCCGCCAGGCGATCGGGCGCCGACCGGAACTGTGACCGAGCCCCTGAACGAGCTTGCGACCGGGGGCAAGACCAGGCGGGCGCAGGCGGCTGCGAGCGATGCGCCGCGGCGCACCGATCCGCGCAGTTTCCTGGTCCGCGCGCTCGCGCTCGGCTCGCAGCTCGTGCTGCCGATCCTGTTCGGCGGCTACGCCATCCTCGACAAGGGCGAGCTCGCCGATCTGATCGCCTATTTCGTCCCGCTGGTGATCGCCGTGGTCGGCGCCAACCTGCTCATCGCCTATCTCCGCTGGTCGCGGCTGACCTATGCCGTGGGCGCCGAGGATATCAGGGTCGAGAGCGGGGTGCTGTCGCGCGCGGCGCGTTCGGTGCCCTACGAGCGGATCCAGGACGTCAGCCTGGAGCAGAAGCCGATCCCGCGGCTGTTCGGGCTGGTCGAGGTCAGGTTCGAGACCGGCGCCGGCGGAGGCGACGACATCAAGCTGGCCTATCTCGTCGCGCGCGAGGGCGAACGGCTGCGCGAGCTGGTCCGCGCGCGTCGCGCCGGCGGGGAATCGGGCGTTGGCTCGGGCGGCGGCTCCGAAATCGCTGCCGGCGGCGATGCGGCGCAGGGACAGGCTCCGGCGCAGACGCTCTTCGCCATGTCGCCCGGGCGCGTGGCGACCTTCGGCCTGTTCGAATTCTCGCTCGCGGTGGTCGCGGCGGTGCTCGGCGCGGTGCAGCAGTTCGATTTCCTGCTGCCCTTCGACCCGTGGGATCTCGCCGGCTGGCAGGATCGGGTCGCCGGATCGGGGCACTGGCTCGCCGGGCTCGGCATCGTCGCGCAGGCGGCCGGAGCGGTGCTGGCAATCGCCGCGCTGCTGGTGATCGGCACCGTCACCGGGCTGGCGCGGACCGTGCTGCGCGAATGGGATTTTCGTCTCGAGCGCAGCGCCAAGGGCCTGCGCCGCCGCCGGGGCCTGCTGACCCGCACCGATCTGGTCATGCCCGCCGACCGCATCCAGGCGCTGCGGATCGGGACCGGCATCGTCCGGCGGCTGTTCGGCTGGCATTCGCTCAAGGTGGTCAGCCTCGCCAGCGACAGCGGTTCGGCCAATCACGACGCGGTGCCCTTCGCGCGGATGGCGGAGATCGCGCCGGTGGTGCGCGAGACGGGTTTCGCGCTTCCGCCGGCGGACCTCGCCTGGCATCGGCCCAGCGCCCGGGCGCATCGCGATGCCGCGGGCGCGATCGCGCTGTTGTTCGGCGCGGCGACGCTGGCGGCGGCGCTGGTCGCGCCGCTGTGGTGGACCGCGCTGGTGCCGCTGGCGGCCGGCGCGACGCTGGTGCTGCGCGAGAGCTTCCTGTGGCGGTTCGACCGCCACGCGCTCGATTCGCACCAGCTCTATGCACGGCACGGCTGGCTCGCGCCGAGCATGGCGATCGGTTCGCGGGAAAAGCTCCAGTCGGTCGAGCTGGTCCAGGGGCCGATCGCCCGGCTGCGCGGCTATGCCGATCTGCGTTTCGGGCTGGCGGGCGGCCGGCTGCGGATGCGCAGGATGCCGCTCGCGCGGGCGCGCGAGATGCGCGATGCGGTGCTCGCCAGCATGGCGATGCGCGATTTTTCCGCAACGATGGAGGCGGGGCCGGGTGCCGGGGCCGGGGCACCGCCCGGCTGACCGGCGAGCGCCGCGGCTCCGCACCGGCTGGCGCCCGCTCAGGCGCGCAACTCGCTCCATTCGGGGTGCCGGCGGAAGGCCGCCTCGACATAGGAACAGGCGGGCATGATCTTGAAACCCTCGCGCCGGGCATCGGCCACCAGCGCCCCGACCAGTTCGGCCGCGACGCCATGGCCGCGCATGTCTTCGGGGACGAAGGTATGGTCGGCGCGCCGCGCGCCGTCGTGGAGCGTCCAGCTCAGCTTGCCGCGCCCCGAAGTGCCCGCGACGCTGGCGATGTATTCGCCGTGGCGCACGCGGTCGCGCCGTTCGATGTCGATTTCGCCAGTCGCCATGCTCTCGTACTTTCCTTGCCTGTGCAAGCAACGCGGGTGCCGCTAAGGGCGTTCCGATGCAATTTCTTTCCGACAATGCCGCTGCGGTCCATCCTGCCGTGTGGGACGCGATGCGCGCCGCCGATGCCGCCGATTCGCCCTATGACGGCGACGCGTCGAGCGCTGCGCTCGACGAAAGCTTCTCGGCGCTGTTCGGGCGCGAATGCGCCGCCCTGTGGGTGGCGACGGGGACCGCCGCCAATTGCCTCGCGCTGGCGACCATGGTCGCCCCGCATGGCGCGGTGGTGTGCCATCGCGAAGCGCATATCGAGATGGACGAGGGCGGCGCCCCGGGGTTCTATCTCCACGGGGCCAAGCTGCTGCTCGCCGAAGGCGCAGGAGCCAAGCTTTCGCCGGCGACGATCCGCGCGGTGATCGACCCGATTCGCGACGACGTCCACCAGGTCCAGCCGCATGCGATGTCGATCACCCAGGCGAGCGAATACGGCTGCAGCTACCGCCCGGCCGAGGTCGCGGCGATCGCCGGGCTCGCACGCGACCGCGGGCTCGGGCTGCACATGGACGGCGCGCGCTTCGCCAATGCCGTCGCCTTCCTCGGCTGCACCCCGGGCGAGGCGGCCGGCCCGGTCGATGCGCTGAGCTTCGGCTGCGTCAAGAACGGCGGAATGAGCGCCGAGGCGATCGTCTTCTTCGACGCCGGCCTGGCCGATGTGGCGCGCTATCGCCGCAAGCGCGCGGGGCACCTGCAGTCGAAGGGCCGATTCCTCGCGGCCCAGCTCCACGCCATGCTGGCAGGCGATCTGTGGCTCGCCAATGCGACGCAGGCCAATGCCGCGGCGCAGGAAATCGGCGCCGCCTGCGGATCGCGGCTGATGCATCCGGTCGAAGCCAACGAGCTGTTCGTCCGCTGCACCGCCGAGGAGCGCGCGGCGCTGCGCGCGCGGGGCTTCGGCTTCTACGACTGGGGCGAGGATGCGGCGCGCTTCGTCACGGCCTGGAACACCCGCGCCGAGGATGCGACCGCGCTCGCCAAGGCGATCGCCGCGCTATGAGCGGCAGTCCCGCGGGCGAAAGCCTGTTCAGCCCGCGCAATTTCGCCGCCTTCCTGCTCGTCAGCGCGATCTGGGGCGGGACCTGGCTGGTGATCCGCGACCAGATCTCCGCCGTCCCGCCGAGCTGGTCGATCGCCTATCGCTTCGCCGTCGCCGCGCTGGGAATGTTCGCGCTGGTCGCGGCGCGGCGCGAACCGCTGCGCCTGCCCCGCTCGGGCTGGAAATGGGCCGCGCTGCTCGGCCTGTTCCAGTTCACGCTCAATTTCAGCTTCGTCTATCATGCCGAAGCCTTCATCACCTCGGGGCTGGTGGCGGTGATGTTCGCGCTGCTGGTGGTGCCCAATGCGCTGTTCGGCAAGATCGTGCTGGGCCAGCCGATCACCCGCGGCTTCGTCGTCGGCTCGGCGATCGCGGCGCTCGGCGTGGCGATGCTGTTCGCGCAGGAATGGCGCGCATCGCCCGCCACGCTGGGCGAGGTGCTGCTCGGGGCGGGACTGACGATCGGCGGCATCCTCTCGGCCAGCGCGGCGAACATCGTCCAGGCGATGGACGGAGCCCGGAAGATGCCCTTCCTGACGCTGCTGGCCTGGTCGATGCTGGTCGGGGTGGCGATCAACGCCGCGGCGGCGCTGGCCCTTGCGGGGCCGCCGGTGTTCGACCCGCGGCCTTCCTACCTCTTCGGCATCCTCTATCTCGGGCTGATGGGCTCGGTCGTGACCTTCCCGCTCTATTACGGGCTGGTGCGCAAGGTCGGCGCCGGCCAGGCGGCCTATTCGAGCGTGATCGTCCCGGTCGTGGCGATGGTGCTCTCGACGCTGTTCGAAGGCTATCGCTGGGGCTGGCTGCCGGCGCTGGGGGCGGCGGTGACGCTGGGCGGCATGGCGGTGGCGATGCGCCGCCGCAGCCCCCCGCCACGCCGCGCTACGCCCGAACCCTGAGCGCCGCGAGCCCTTCGCGGTAGGTCGGATAGAGCGGGGTCCAGCCGAGCACCCGCCTGGCCTTGCCGTTCGCCACCCGGCGGTTCTCGGCATAGAAACCGCGCGCCATCGGCGACAGCCCGGCCTCGTCGAGCGTCTGCAGCGGCGGGGCCGCGCAGCCGAGCAGGCGGCAGGCTTCCTCGATCACCGCATTCTGGCTGCTCGGCCGGTCGTCGGCCAGATTATAGGCTCCGCCCGGGGCACCGGTGGCGATGGCGGCGATCACGCCGCGGGCGATATCGTCGACGTGAACCCGGCTGAAGACCTGCCCCGGCAGGTCGATGCGGTGGGCCTTGCCTTCGCGCACCCGGTCGAGCGCGCTGCGCCCGGGGCCGTAGATCCCCGGCAGGCGGAACACGCGCGCGCCCGCGGCGAGCCAGCGGGCATCGCATTCGCTGCGGGCCGAGCGGCGTCCGCCGCCGGTCGGCGAAGCTTCGTCGACCCAGGCGCCGCCGGCATCGCCATAGACCCCGGTCGAGGAAAGATAGCCCAGCCATTTGCCGTCGAGATCGGCGCCGTAGCGGTCGAGTACCGGATCGCTGCCGTCGGCGGGCGGGACCGAACTCAGCACATGGCTGGCGCGCGCCAGCGCCGCGGCGACGCCGGCGCGGTCGGCGAATTCGAGGTTTCCGGCGCTGCCCGTGGCCTCGATCGGCCAGCGCGGCGCGTCCGGAGCTTGCGCAATCCGCTTGGCGGTGTAGCCAAGTCCGAAGATGAACAATCCTGCCATCGGGACGTAGTACCCGATGACGCACCAAATCACAGGACTTCCATGGATATCGCCCGCACCCCCGCCACGCCCGACGGCAATCCCGAAATGGCCGATGCCGCGCCCGAGCCGCATCACCCGCCGGTCATCCGACGCGAGGATTACGCCCCCTTCGCCTGGCTGGTGCCCGAAATCCGTCTCGAATTCGCGCTCGGCCTCGACAAGACCGTGGTCACCGCGACGCTGGCGGTGGAACGCAATCCCGCTGCCGACCCGGCGCCGACGATCCGGCTCAACGGCGACGGGCTGCGGCTGGTCTCGCTCGACTGCGACGAGGCCGCTTGCGACGACTATTTCCTCGACGGCGAGGATCTCGTCGTCACCCTGCCCGGCGACAGCCACCGGCTGACCATCGTCACCGAACTCGATCCGAGCGCCAATTCGCAGCTGATGGGACTCTATGCCTCGAACGGCATGCTGTGCACGCAATGCGAGGCCGAAGGCTTCCGCCGGATCACCTTCTTCCCCGACCGTCCCGACGTGCTCAGCACCTACACCGTGCGGATGCGCGGTCCGAAGGCGCAATTCCCGATCCTGCTGGCCAACGGCAACCGGGTCGGCGCGGGCGAGGAGGGCGAGCGAACACTGGGCCGAATGGCACGATCCCTGGCCCAAGCCGTCCTATCTCTTCGCGCTGGTGGCGGGCGACCTGGTGGCGCGGACCGATCGCTTCACCACCATGGGCGGACGCGAGGTCGAGCTCAACGTATGGGTCCGCGAAGACGATCTGCCGCGGACCGAGCACGCGATGGAGAGCCTGCAGCGGGCGATGAGCTGGGACGAGGAGACCTTCGGCCGCGAATACGACCTCGACCAGTTCAACATCGTCGCGGTCGGCGATTTCAACATGGGGGCGATGGAGAACAAGGGCCTCAACATCTTCAACACCAAATATGTCCTCGCCGACCGCGATACCGCCACCGATGGCGATTACGACGGGATCGAAGGGGTCATCGGGCACGAATATTTCCACAATTGGTCGGGCAATCGCGTGACCTGCCGCGACTGGTTCCAGCTCAGCCTCAAGGAAGGCTTCACCGTCCTGCGCGACCAGCTGTTCAGCCAGGACATGGGCAGCGCGCCGGTCAAGCGGATCGAGGACGTGCGCGTGCTGCGCGGGGTGCAGTTTCCCGAGGATTCGGGACCGCTGGCGCATCCGATCCGGCCCGATTCCTACCGCGAGATCACCAATTTCTACACCGCGACCGTCTACAACAAGGGCGCCGAAGTGATCCGCATGATGCGGACCATGGCCGATTTCGGCGGGGACGAATCGCGCTTCCGCAAGGGCACCGACCTCTATTTCGAACGCCACGACGGCGAAGCGGCGACCTGCGAGGATTTCGTCGCCGCGATCGAGGAGGGGGCGGGGCTCGACCTCGCCCACTTCCGCCTGTGGTACGCCCAGGCGGGCACGCCGAAGGTCGCGGTGGCGCTCGATTTCGAGGATGGCACGGCGAAGGTGCGGCTGACCCAGAAGGTGCCCGCGACGCCCGGCCAGCCGGTCAAGCAGCCGATGCCGATCCCGCTGCGGCTGGCGCTGTTCGACCGCGACAGCGGCACGCATTCGGGCGAAGAGCTGGTGGTGCTCGATGCCGCGCAGGGCGAATTTTCCTTCGCCGGGTTCGCGCGCGAGCCGGTGCTGTCGATCAACCGCGGCTTTTCCGCCCCGGTGACGATCGAGCGCGATGTCCCGCGCGAGGATCTCGTGTTCCTCGCCGCGCACGACGACGATCCCTTCGCCCGCTACGAGGCGATGCAGGAATTGATGACCGGCCATCTCGTCGCCGCGGTCGCGGGTGACCTTGGCGAGGAGGAACGCGACGCCGGCCGCGCCGACATCGCCCGGGCGATGCGCGCGGTGATCGAGGATCGGGCGCTCGACGACCTGATGCGGGGCGAGCTGATGATCATGCCCGGCCATAGCTATGTCGCCGAACAGATGCTGGTCGCCGACCCCGGCCGGATCCATGCCGAACGCGAAGCGCTCAAGGCCGAGCTCGGAACGCGTCTCGCGCGCGAGTTGCATCGATTGTACGACCGGGTGGAAGCGATTCCCTTCTCGCTCGACAGCGCTGCGAAGGGCGCGCGCAAGCTCAAGACGCTGGTCCTGACCTATGCCGCGGCCAGCGATCCCGCCAAGGCGGCCGAACTGGCCGAGCATCAATATGCGCAGGCCGACAACATGACCGACCGCCAGGGTGCGCTGATGGTGCTGGCCGGCCTCGACTGCCCGGCACGCGAAGCGGCGCTCGCCGACTTCTACGAGCGCTATCGCGGCAATGCGCTGGTGATCGACAAATGGTTCGCGTTGCAGGCTTCCTCGCTTCACCCCAAGGTCCGCGAACAGGTCGCGGCGTTGCGCGACCACGCCGATTTCACGCTCCGCAATCCCAACCGCGTGCGCTCGCTCTACATGGCGTTCGCGGGGAATGCGCCGGCGTTTCACGCGGCCGACGGCGAAGGCTATCGGATGATCGCCGATCTGATCCTCGATCTCGATCCGATCAATGCGCAGACCGCGGCGCGCTTCGTCCCCTCGCTCGGCCGCTGGCGGCGGATCGAGGAAGGCCGGGCCCGCTCGATGCGCGAACAGCTCGAACGAATCGCCGCCGCGCCGAAGCTGTCGCGCGACACTTTCGAACAGGTAACCCGCTCGCTTGGCTGAAGTTCTTCGTTCGACGCTGCTCGGCGCCATGCCGCATGGTTTCTCGACCCGCGCGGGATTGCCGGGTGCCGGGATCCTCGCGGGGGCAGCCATGGTGCGGCTGACGCAGGTCCATTCGGCGCGCGTCGCGACGCTCGCCGGACTTCCCGCCGACGCGCCCGAAGCCGATGCCGCGGTGACCGATCGCCCGGGGCTGCTGCTCGCCATCGTCACCGCCGATTGCGCCCCGGTGCTGCTCGCCGATGCTGCGGCGGGGGTGGTCGGGGCGGCCCATGCCGGCTGGCGCGGCGCGCTCGGCGGAGTGCTCGAGAACACGGTCGCGGCGATGCGCGAGCTGGGCGCCGATCCGCGACGGATCCGCGCGGCGATCGGGCCGACGATCGCGCAGCCGAGCTATGAAGTCGATGCCGCCCTGCGCGAGCGCTTCGCCGCCGGCGACGCGCGCTTCTTCGCCGCCGGACGGGCGGGGCGCTGGCAGTTCGATCTTCCCGGCTACGTCGCGCATCGGCTGCACGGTGCCGGCATCGAGGCGATCGACGATCTCGCGCAGGACACCTATGCGCAGCCCGACCGTTTCTTCTCCTTCCGCCGCGCCACGCATGATGGCGAGGCGACCGGTGGACGGCAGACGAGCGTCATCGGACTGGCGCGGCACTAGCGGCCGCGCCATGCGGCGCATGTCCACCGGACTTGCCAAAATGGCGGTTGGCAACCTCACCTTGACCGGCTAGAGGCCCCACCAAACCGGGCTGACGGGGGCATTCGCGCACGCTTTTTCGACGCCGTGCCGCAGATTGCCCGGGTCCGCACAGGAATCGCACAACGCATCGGCCCGTCCGGGCCGGCGCGCAGAAATAAGGCAGGCAAGGCAAGGCGTGATGGCAGACACCGCTGCAACCGCAATTCCGGACACGGCCGGGACGACCGACGAAGGTCTCCGTCGCCGCGATTTCCTCGACATCGCCGCAGTCAGGGCCGCCGGGATCGGCGGTCTTGCGGTGGTCTATCCGCTGGTCAGCCAGATGGCGCCGTCGAAGGACGTGCTCGCCGCCAGCTCGACCGAAGTCGACGTCTCGGCGATCGAGCCGGGGCAGGCGATCAAGGCGGTATTCCGCAAGCAGCCGCTGTTCGTGCGCCGCCTGACTCCCAAGGAAATCGCCGAGGCCGATGCCGTGCCGATGAGCGAGCTGCGCGATCCGCAGACGCTCGCCGACCGGACGAAGGAAGGGCACAAGGACATGCTCGTCACGATGGGCGTGTGCACCCACCTCGGCTGCGTCCCGCTGGGCGCGGGCGAGGGCGAGAACAAGGGCGAGTTCGGCGGCTATTTCTGCCCCTGCCACGGTTCGCACTACGATACCGCCGCGCGCATCCGCAAAGGCCCGGCGCCGAAGAACCTCGAAGTTCCGGAGTATGAATTTACCTCGGACACCGTGATCCAAGTCGGCTGAGCTTGAGAGAAGAGAGTTAGACGATGAGCTTTCCCTGGGCACGCCAGTACGAACCCAAGACCGGGCTGACGAAGTTTCTCGACGAGAAGCTGCCGCTGCCGCGCCTGGTCTACAACGCCGTCGGAGCCGGCTATCCGGTGCCGCGCAACCTCAGCTACATGTGGAATTTCGGCGTTCTCGCCGGGTTCTTCCTGGTGCTGCAGATCGTCACCGGCGTGGTGCTGGCGATGCATTACGCCGCCAATGCGCAGGTCGCCTTCGCCACCACCGAGCATCATCATGCGCGACGTCAACTGGGGCTGGCTGATGCGCTATGCGCACGCCAATGGCGCGAGCTTCTTCTTCATCGTCGTCTACCTGCACATCTTCCGCGGCTTCTTCTATTCGTCCTACAAGGCCCCGCGCGAGATGATCTGGCTGCTCGGCGTGGTCATCTTCCTGCTGATGATGGCGACCGCCTTCATGGGCTACGTGCTTCCCTGGGGCCAGATGAGCTTCTGGGGCGCGAAGGTCATTACCGGCCTGTTCGGCGCGATCCCGCTGGTGGGCGAGCCGATCCAGATCTGGCTGCTGGGCGGCTATGCGCCCGACAATGCCGCGCTGAACCGCTTCTTCAGCCTGCACTTCCTGCTGCCCTTCGTGATCGCCGGCGTGGTGATCCTGCATATCTGGGCGCTGCACATCCCCGGCTCGTCGAACCCGACCGGGGTCGAGGTCAAGGACGAGAGCGACACGCTGCCCTTCCACCCCTATTACACGGCCAAGGACGGCTTCGGCCTGGGCGTGGCGCTGCTGCTCTTCTTCGCGCTGGTGTTCTTCCTGCCGAACTATCTCGGCCACCCGGACAATTACATCGAGGCGAACCCGCTCTCGACGCCCGCGCACATCGTGCCCGAATGGTATTTCTGGCCGTTCTACGCGATCCTGCGCGCCTTCACCGCGGACTTCTTCTTCATTCCCGCCAAGCTGATGGGCGTGCTGGCGATGTTCAGCGCGATCCTGATGTGGTTCTTCCTGCCCTGGCTCGACAAATCGCCGGTGCGCAGCGGCCACTATCGCCCGCTGTTCCGCAAGTTCTTCTGGTTCGGTCTGATCCCGGCGATGGCGGTGCTGTTCTATTGCGGCGGCGCGCCGGCCGAAGAGCCCTACGTGATGCTCAGCCAGATCGCGACGGCCTATTACTTCCTCCACTTCCTGGTGATCCTGCCGATCGTCTCGCAGATCGAGAAGCCGGAGCCGCTGCCCTATTCGATCACCGAAGCCGTGCTCGGCTCGGACAAGAAGGCGGTGCTGGGCGAAAACACCTCGCCGGCCGTCTAAGCGATACGAGAAAGATCAAGTCGTCATGAGCAAACTTCTCAGTGTCCGCCTCGTCGCCATCCTCGTCGGCCTCGGCTTTGCCGTGGCCGTCCTGTGGGCTTTCGCGAACGGGGCTGCAGCGGTGATTTCGGAGGGCGAACTCAAGCCCGCCACCGCCGAGCACGAGTTCCACGAACATCCCGAGGACCACGCCTTCTCGTTCGACGGGCCGTTCGGCCGCTGGGACACGCAGCAATTGCAGCGCGGCTTCAAGGTCTACAACGAAGTCTGTTCGGCCTGCCACAGCCTGAAATTCGTCGCCTTCCGCGATCTCGAGGCGCTCGGCTACGACGAGAGCCAGGTGAAGGCCTTCGCCGCGTCGAAGCAGGTCCCGGGGATCGATCCCGCGACCGGCGAAGCGACCACGCGGCCGGGCCTGCCGACCGATTACTTCCCCTCGCCCTATCCCAATGCGGTGGCGGCTGCGGCGGCCAACAACAATGCGATCCCGCCCGATCTCTCGCTGATGACCAAGGCGCGGCACGACGGTGCGAACTATGTCGCCTCGCTGCTCACCGGCTATCGCGAGGTGCCCGCCGAGCTGAAGGCCGAATTCCCCGATTTCGAACTCTCGCCGACCGGTTACTACAATCCGTATTTCGCCAATCTCAACCTCGCCATGCCGCCGCCGCTGACGACCACGGCCAGGTAACTTACGACGACGGCACCGAGGCGACGATCGAGCAGATGTCGCAGGACGTCGCGGCCTTCCTCACCTGGACCGCCGAACCGACCCTGGTGAAGCGCAAGCAGACCGGCTGGCCGGTGCTCGTCTTCCTGCTCTTCGCGACCGTCCTGGCCTATCTGTCGAAGAAGCAGATCTGGGCCGCGGTGAAGCCCAGGAAGCGCGACTGATCGCAGCGCGCGCGGCCTCGAACAGGCGCCCCTCCATCCCGGCGATGCGAGGGGCGCTTTCGTATCCGGCAAAGAGGCGGTGACCCCTGCGCAACTCAAGGCGCTGGTCCGCACCATCCCAGATTTCCCGAGCGCCGGGATCCAGTTTCGCGACATCACCACGCTGGTCGGCGATGGCGCAGGTTTCGCCGCCACGGTGGACTGGCTGGCGCGCAAGGCCGCGGGCGCCGATGCCATTGCGGGGATGGAAGCGCGCGGCTTCATCTTCGGCGCTGCCGTGGCGGCCCATCTCCGCCTGCCTTTCCTGCCGATCCGCAAGCCGGGCAAATTGCCCTGCGAGACGATCGGCGTCGATTACGAGCTCGAATACGGCCTCGACCGGCTCGAGATGGATCCCGCGGCGGTCTCCGCCGGCCAGCATGTCGTCATCGTCGACGACCTGCTCGCCACCGGGGGCACCGCCGAGGCGGCCGCCAAGCTGCTGCGCAAGGCCGGGGCACGTGCGAGCGTGGCGGCATTCGTGATCGACCTGCCCGATCTCGGCGGCCGCGCCCGTCTGGCCGGATGCGGCATAGCGGTGGATGCGCTGATGGAATTCGCCGGCGACTGAGGCTGGCCACGTCAACTTGAGGGGGCGATCCCCGAGCGAATTCTTGGATAATTACCCGGCTTCGGGCATTGACCCTGTGGCGCGGTTCCCGCGTCGGACCGGCCGCTGGGCCGCAGACAAGCGAGGGGCATGGAACAGACATTAGTCATCGCCATGGTCGGCATGCTCGGCATCGGCGCCCAATGGCTCGCCTGGCGTACCGGCTGGCCGGCGATCGTGCTGATGCTCGCCGCGGGCTTTCTGGCGGGGCCGGTGCTCGGCCTGTTCGACCCCGAACACGCATTCGGCCGCTGCTCGAACCGATGATCGCGATCGGCGTCGCGCTGATCCTGTTCGAAGGCGGGCTGAGCCTCGATTTCCGCGAGTTGCGCCACGCCGGCGACGGGGTCTGGCGGCTGGCCACCTTCGGCGTCCCGCTTGGCTGGGGCTTCGGCGCACTGGCCGCGCATTCGATCGGCGGGCTCGAATGGCCGGTGGCGGTCCTCTTCGGCGGCATCCTCGTGGTGACCGGGCCGACGGTGGTGATGCCCTTGCTGCGGCAATCCTCGATCAAGCCGCGCCCGGCGTCGATCCTCAAGTGGGAAGCGATCGTCAACGATCCCACCGGCGCGCTTTGCGCCGTGGTCGCCTACGAATATTTTCGCCGGGTCGCCGAATTTCCCGACGCCACGCTGTTCGAGGTCGTGCCGCCGCTGATCATCGCCGCGGTGATCGCCGGCCTGATCGGCTACGCCGCCGCCGCGGCGATCGCCTGGGCCTTCCCGCGCGGGGCGGTCCCCGAATATCTCAAGGTCCCGGTGCTGCTGACGACGGTCATCGTGGTGTTCGTCTTTTCCAACCAGATCGAGCACGAGGCGGGGCTGGTGGCGGTCACGGTGATGGGGATCGCGCTCGCCAACATGAACGTCTCGTCGCTGCGCAGCATCCATCCGTTCAAGCAGAACATCGCCGTGCTGCTGGTTTCGGGCATCTTCATCCTGCTTTCCGCGAGCCTCGAATTCGAGCAGCTCGCCTATCTCAACTGGCATTTCGGCCTGTTCCTGCTGGCGCTGCTGTTCCTGGTCCGTCCGGCGACGATATTGCTCAGCCTGCTGGGCAGTACGGTGCCCTGGAACGAGCGGCTGTTCCTCGCCTGGATCGCCCCGCGCGGGATCGTGCTGGTGGCCATTTCGGGCCTGTTCGCGCTGCGTCTCGCGGATCTCGGCTATGACGGGACAGCGTTGATCGGCCTGAGCTTCGCGGTGGTGGTGGCGACGATCGTCGCGCACGGCTTCACCATCGATCTCGTCGCCCGCCTTCTGAGGGTGAAGGGCAGCACCCGCCCGGGCGTCCTGCTCATCGGCAGCACGCCGTGGACGATCGCGCTGGCGCGGATCCTCCAGGAGATGAAGACGCCGGTGCTGGTGGTCGATCCGAGCTGGCAGCGGCTCGCGCTGGCGCGGCAGAAGGGCCTGCCCTTCTACCACGGCGAGATCCTCAACGAAGCGACCGAGCACAATCTCGATCTCGCTCCCTATCCGGTGCTCGTCGCCGCGACCGAGAACGAGGCCTACAACGCGCTGGTCTGCAATGAATTCGCCTATGAGATCGGGCGCGACAAGGTCTTCCAGCTGGGCGAGGCGGGCGACGAGGAGGACCGTCATGCGCTGCCCGCGGGCATCCGCGGCCGGGCGCTGTTCGAATCCGGCTTCGGCGTCGAGGACGTCAACGAGCGCCTCGCGCAGGGCTGGGTCTTCCGCAAGACCAAGCTGTCCGAGGAGTTCGACTTCGCAGCGGCGCAGGAACGCCTGCCCGAGGCGGCCAATATGCTGCTGCTGCTGCGCGAAAGCGGCGTCATCCGCTTTTTCACCCATGCCGCCCGCCCCGAGCCGCAGGCAGGCGACATCGTCGTGAGCTTCTCGCCGCCGCAGGAACGGACGGCGGAGGAAGCGGCAGCCAAGCGGGACAGGAAGCGCGGCAAGGGCAAACCCGCCGAACAGGGGGCATGAAATGATTGCGCGAACGAATTGGGGCTGGACCTTGGTGGCGACGGGGGCCCTCGCCCTGGGCGCCTGCGACCGGCAAGCCGATCCGGTGCCGACCCCGTCTCCCACCCCCGATCCCACGGCCGCGGACGAGGGCGCGAAACGATCGATCTTCCGCCCCGAATTTCAGGTCGAGCCGATCGAGGCCGCTGCGCCGGTGCTCGCGCCGCTCGAGACGCGGATCTATTTTCCCGAAGGGACCGCGCTGACCGAGGATGCAACCGCCGAACTCGCGACGGTGATCGCCTCGCCGCAGGTCCGCCGGGGCGGTGCGATAACGCTCGGCGGGCACAGCGATTCGGGTGGTACAGACCAGGCCAATCTGCGCGCCTCGCGCGCGCGGGCCGAAGCGGTGCGCGACTGGCTGGTCGACAACGGCATCGACGAAGAAAGGATCGAACTCGTCGCCTTTGGCGAACAGAACCCGATCGCGCCCAACGCCCTGCCCGACGGCACCCCCAACGAAGAAGGCCGGGCAACCAATCGCCGGGTGGAGATCACGGTGGCTTCGCCCGACCCCGCCGCCGCACAACCCGAGGAGCCCACGCTCGCGGAAACGCTCGCTGCGCCCGCAGCCGATGCCGCGAAGGGGGAATAGTCCGGCGCCAGACATCTATTGACGCGCGCGCAGCTTCGGTGGCATTGGCGCCGCTGCCAATCGCGGTGCTGCGGCATCGCATCGAGCGGGTATAGCATAGTGGTAATGCTCCAGCCTTCCAAGCTGGCTAGAGGGGTTCGATTCCCCTTACCCGCTCCATAGCGCCCCTTCCTTCCCTTCGCCGTTACGGTCGCCGATTCGGCGATCGAGGGTGCTTGCGCGGTGTCGGGACGAGCGACGGCAGGCGATCGTGCCGCAGTCTTGCGGGAGCCGGGCACACCGCGTCGACGACATGATGCACCCGGCCCTTGCGATCCGAAGGTCTCGCGTCTGGACGCGATTCTCGGCGGGTCCGGCGCCTAGCGGCCCGCGCCCGCGCCTGCCAGTCCCCCGGCCGGGGGACCCCGAAGGGGGAACCAGGGCGTTCAGGCCACCGGCATATTGTCGATCAGCCGCGTCCCGCCGAGCCGCGCCGCCACGAAAATGCGGCTTTCGCCATCGATCGCTGCGACCGGGGCCATGCTCGCGCCGTCGCGGACCTCGGCGTAATCGACGCCGTCGAAGCCTTCCCTGAGCAGCGCCTCGCGCAGGGCCTGCGCCGCAGACTGGATCGTTTCGCCCGCGCGGAGCCGGGCGATCGCTGCACGCATCTCGCGCGGGAGCGCTGCCGCCACCTTGCGCTGCGCGGGCGAAAGATAGGCATTGCGACTGCTCATCGCGAGGCCGTCCGCCTCGCGCACGATGGCGATGCCGTGGATCGCCGCGGCCTGCGGGTGCGCAAGGTCGAGATCGCGCGCCATGCGCCGGATCACCGCCAGTTGCTGCCAGTCCTTTTCGCCGAACAGCGCGATGTCGGGCATCACCTGGTTGAACAGCTTGCAGACCACCGTCGCGACGCCGTCGAAATGACCGGGGCGGTCGGCGCCGCACAAGCCCTCGCTCACGCCCGCGACCGAGATGTTGGTGGCGTAGCCCGGCGGATAGATCTCTGCCGCAGGCGGGGCCCAGAGCAGCGCCGCGCCTTCGCGTTCGAGCAGCGCGCGATCGCGCTCCAGCGGTCTCGGATAGGCGTCGAGATCCTCGCCCGCGCCGAACTGGCGGGGATTGACGAAGATCGAGACCACCGCGTGATCGGCGCGCCGCCTGGCCTCGCGGACGAGCGCCAGATGCCCTTCGTGAAGCGCGCCCATGGTCGGGACCAGCGCGATCGAACCGGTCTCGCGCAGGCTGCGGGTGGCGCCGCGAAGCGCTTCGAGAGTGACGGCGGTTTGCAGCGTAGGGCTCCAGACAGACGAAGGGCGAGGCGACATCTGCCGTCCCTCTGCTCCGCTTGCAAGCCGCCGCTTGTCAGCGCGCCTCGGGGGCTGCCGCTGCCGCATCGGCCGGCAGTCCGCCCATTTGCCCGACCAGGTCGATATAGGCGTTCAGATAGGCGAGCACGATGATCTGCCCGATGGCGGTGTTTTCGTAGCTGCCGAAGCCGCCCGCGGCACCCCCGCCGCCGCCGAACAGGCCGCCGCCGGCGGCCCAGCCGAGATCCTTCTTCTCGAAATAGCCTTCGACCAGCGCTTCCTCGACCGTGGTGCGCGCGTTGACCAGCGAGAGGACGACATTGGCTTCGCCCTTCTTGACCCGGATACCGCCGGCGAGCGCGCCCGCGGTTCGTCCGAACAGGCCGCCGACGACGGCGCCGAGCGCGCCCCCGCCGCCGCCCGAATTGCTGTTGGCGCTGACGATGTCGGGCTGGAGGAAGTAATCGGCGGTCACCACCTGGCCCAGGCCGACGTTCTGGCCCTCCTGCAGCTCGCCCTGTTCCTGCAGCGCGCGCTCCATCGCCCGGCTCTGCAGCGCCCGGCCGCGGCTGACCAGGGTGAAGCAGCCCGATCGCTGGACGAAGACGCGGATGATCTGCTCGGGGCTGCCGAGATTGAGTTCGCGCCACCATTTGTCGTCGGGTTCGACCACCGCCAATGCGCCGAGGTTCCGCGTACAGCGCGGAATTTCCATCGTCGCCCGGTCCTGCGCCTTGCGCGCCGAAGAGCGGCTCTGCGCCAGCACCGGTTCGGCGGCCATTGCGGTCATCGAAGTAACGGCGAGCGTCGCCAGAATTGCTTTTCTCATAACCTGGGATCCCCTCGTAAGATCGTTGCGCGACAAACCGGCGATTGCCGGGATTGCATCAATTGTGCGCGACCCAGGTGCGGTCAGAATATCAAATGATCGCCGATGTGCTAGTAGCCATGCGACATGCGCGGGATATTCACATCGCCGCCGCGCCGCACATTGCCGCGGCGCGGCCGACTGGATAGGGACGCATCCGCAATGCTTTGGACAATCGGACAGTGATCGCAGACGGCCCCCATCGAATCGTTTTCGCCAACGAAAAGGGCGGCACCGGCAAGTCGACGACGGCGGTCCACGTCGCGGTCGCGCTGGCCTTCCACGGCGCGCGCGTGGTCGCCTTCGACCTCGATCACCGGCAGCGGACCATGTGCCGTTACTTCGAGAACCGCGCCGAAACGGCGCAGAACAGGGAAATCGAACTCCCCTCGGCCGAATGCCATACGGTCGCGGACATGGACGAAAGCCAGTTCGAGGAGTTCCTGCGCGAAGAGGGCGAAGGCGCGGATTTCATCGTCATCGACACCCCCGGTCGCGACGATCCGCTGGCGCGCCATGCGGCGACCACCGCCGATACGCTGGTGACCCCGATGAACGACAGCTTCGTCGATTTCGATCTCATCGGCCAGGTCGAGGGTGAAAGCTTCAAGGTGAAGAAGCTGTCGTTCTACGCCGAACTGATCTGGGAAGCCCGGATCAAGCGCAGCCGCACCGCGATCGAGGACAATCGCGCGCAGATGGACTGGGTCGTGGTGCGCAACCGCACCGGCCACACCGAGGCCCGCAATATGGCGCGGATCGAGAAGGCGCTGTCTGAAATGGCCAAGCGGGTCGGGTTTCGCGTGGCCAAGGGCCTGTCCGAGCGAGTCATCTACCGCGAACTTTTCCCCTCGGGCCTGACGCTGCTCGACAAGGGGCAGCTGGGCGATCTGGGCACCAGCCATCTCGTCGCCCGGCAGGAATTGCGCGGCCTGGTGGCCAGCCTGCGGCTCCCCCGCAGCGGGTTCGAAGCGGTCGGGGATGCCGCGGAATGATGCGCCTGCTCGCCCTGGCGGTCCTGCTGTCGGTGGCGTGCCGCTGGATTTCCGGCAAATGGCCGTGGGAATATCTCCGAGCGACGCGCTCGCGGAGCCATTCGCTGGCGCGGGCGCGCCGGCTGCTCGGCGTGTCCGAAGCGGCCGGAGCGGCTGAAATTCGCGAAGCGCATCGCCGCATATCGGGCAGGTTCCACCCCGATCGTGGCGGCCGCAACGCCGATATGCAGGACCTCAATGCGGCGCGGGACATTCTGTTGAAGAACCTGCCGCACCAGCCGGAGTAGCCGAATGAGCCATAGCTTCCACCCCACCGTCCTGCGCGAATACGACATCCGCGGGATTATCGGTGAAACGCTGGGAGCGGACGATGCCCGCGCGATCGGGCGCGGCTTCGGAACCATGCTGCGCGAAGCGGGGGGCAGCAGAGTCGCGGTCGGCTTCGACGGGCGGGTCTCTTCGCCCATGCTCGAACATGCGTTGGCGGAAGGCCTTACTGCCAGCGGTTGCGACGTGGTGCGGATCGGCATGGGGCCCACCCCCATGCTTTACTACGCCGAGGCAGCGGCAAAGGACATCGACGGCGGGATTCAGATCACCGGCAGTCACAATCCGGCGAACTACAACGGCTTCAAGATGGTCTTCCAGGGTCGCCCGTTCTTCGGGGCGGACATCCAGGAACTGGGCCGGCGGTGCGCGGCGGGCGACTGGCTCGATGGCGCGGGCGAGGTCGAAGATCGTGAAGTGCTGGAGAGCTACATCGACCGGTTGCTCGGGGCGCTCGAGGGCATCGCGCCGGGTGCGCTCGATGCCCTGCGGGTCGGATGGGACGCGGGCAATGGCGCCGCCGGGCCCGCACTCGAGAAACTCGCTGCGCGGCTGCCTGGCGAACATCACCTCATCTACACCGAGGTCGACGGCACCTTCCCCCACCATCATCCTGACCCGACGGTCGAGGAAAATCTCGAGGACCTGCGCCGGCTCGTGGCGGAGAAGCGCCTCGATTTCGGGGTCGCCTTCGATGGCGACGGCGATCGCATCGGCGCGATCGACGGCAAGGGGCGCGTGATCTGGGGCGATCAATTGCTGATGATCTACGCCGAGGACCTGCTGTCGCGCGAGCCGGGCGCAACCGTGATCGCCGATGTGAAGGCCAGCAGGGCGCTGTTCGACAGCGTCGCCGCGCATGGCGGCAAGCCGCTGATGTGGAAGACCGGCCATTCGCTGATCAAGTCCAAGATGAAGGAGACCGGCGCGCCGCTCGCCGGCGAAATGAGCGGCCACGTCTTCTTCGCCGACGATTATTACGGTTACGACGACGCGCTCTACGCTGGCGTCCGGCTGATCGCCGCAGCGGCGCGGCTGGGCCGGTCGGTGACCCAGATGCGCGATGACATGCCGCCGATGGTCAACACCCCCGAACTGCGCTTCCAGGTCGACGAGGAGCGCAAGTTCGCCGCGATCGAGGAAGTCGCGGCGCGCATCGCGGCAAGCGGTGCAGTGGCGGATACCACCGATGGCGTGCGGATCACCAACGACGACGGCTGGTGGCTGCTGCGCGCCTCGAATACGCAGGATGTCCTCGTGGCCCGCGCCGAAAGCGACAGCGAGGAAGGGCTGGCGCGGCTGATGGGGCAGATCGACGAACAGCTCGCGCTGTCGGGGCTCGCGCGGGGCCCTCAGGCAGGACACTGACGAAACGGCGGGAGAACAGCGTTTCGGCCGCGCGATCCTTCGCTGACACCAGATGAGCACGGGCTCCCTTCCTCCTGAGATCGCCGCCTGGTTCGCGGGCCGCGGCTGGCGGCCACGGCGGCACCAGCTGGCCATGCTGACCGCGAGCGATGCAGGCCGTCATGCCCTGCTCGTTGCCGATACGGGCGCGGGCAAGACGCTGGCGGGATTCCTGCCGACGCTGGCCGAATTCACCGCTTCGCGGCTGGCCGGCAAGGCACCGCCTGCGGGACTGCACACGCTCTATGTCTCGCCTCTCAAGGCGCTGGCGCATGACGTGCAGCGCAATCTCATCGCTCCGATCGAAGACCTGGCCCTGCCGGTCCGCGTCGAGACGCGCAGCGGCGACACGCCGTCCGACCGAAAGAAACGTCAGCGCAGCAGCCCGCCGCAGATTCTCCTGACGACGCCCGAGAGCCTGTCGCTATTGCTGTCCTATCCCGAGAGTTTCGAACTGTTCTCGGGGCTCAGGCGTGTCGTCATCGACGAAGTCCACGCCTTCGCGACCGGCAAGCGCGGCGATCTTCTGGCGCTGGCGCTCTCGCGGCTGCAGGCGATCGCTCCGGACCTGCAGCGCGCTGCGCTGTCCGCCACCGTCGCCAGCCCCGAGGCCTTCCGCCAATGGCTGGCGCCCTGGGGCGAGATCGACGCGGTCGAATTGGTCGAGGGCGAGCCCGGTGCCCCTGCGGAAGTGGAGATCCTGCTGCCCGAGGAAGAGCGCGTCCCCTGGGGCGGCCATGCCGCGACCTGGGCCATCCCGCAGCTCTACGAGGAGATACGAGAGAACCGCACGACGCTGATCTTCACCAACACCCGCTTTCTGGCCGAATATATCTTCCAGAATCTGTGGGACGTGAACGAGGAGAAACTGCCGATCGGGGTTCATCACGGATCGCTGTCGAAGGAAGCGCGCAGGAAGGTCGAGGGAGCGATGGCAAGGGGCGAACTGCGCGCCCTCGTCGCCACCGCCAGCCTCGATCTCGGCGTCGACTGGGGCGACATCGATCTCGTGGTGCAGATGGGCGCGCCCAAGGGTTCGAGTCGCCTGCTCCAGAGGATCGGCCGCGCCAACCACCGGCTCGATCAGCCCAGCCGTGCTCTGTTGGTGCCCGGCAATCGTTTCGAATTCCTCGAGGCCACGGCAGCCAAGGAGGCGGTCGACGAGGGCCAGCGCGATGGCGAGGATTTCCGCCCCGGCGGGCTCGACGTGCTCGCCCAGCACGTCATGGCCTGTGCCTGTGCGGCGCCCTTCGCCGAAGCCGAATTGCTCGCCGAGGTCCGCTCGAGCCTGGCCTATGCCTGGATCGACGAGAAAACCTGGCGCAGGGTGCTGACCTTCGTCGAGACCGGGGGCTACGCCCTCAGGGCCTACGACAGGTTCAGGCGCATCGTCCGCGACCGCGCAGGCGTGTGGCGGCTGGTCCATCCCGAGCAGGCGCAGCGCCATCGCTTGAACGCGGGCATCATCGTCGATTCCGAAATGCTCGACGTGCGCATCAATGCCGGTCGGGGAAGGGGCGGGCGCAGCCTGGGCAAGGTCGAGGAACGCTTCGCCGCTTCGCTCAGTCCGGGCGATACATTCGCCTTCGCGGGGATGAGCCTGGAGGTAATCAAGCTGCAGGACATGGAAGTGGTGGTGAAGGCGGCGAAGAACTCGGCCATGATCCCCAGCTATGGCGGCCAGCGGCTGCCGCTCACCACCCATCTCGCCCATCGCGTCCGGGCCCTGCTGGTCGACCGGTCCGGCTGGGCCCGGTTTCCCGACGACGTCCGCGAATGGCTCGAGGTGCAGGACTGGCGTTCGCGGATGCCCGGGCCGGGGCAGTTGCTGGTCGAAAGCTTTCCGCACGCACAACGCTTCTACAGCGTCTTCTACACCTTCGAGGGGTGGAACGCGAACCAGAGCCTCGGAATGCTGATCACCCGCAGGATGGAGGACCGCGGGCTCATGCCGGGCGGATTCGTCGCCAACGACTACAGCCTGGCGGTCTGGGGACTCAAGCCGGTGACCGACCCCGCGCCGCTGCTATCGCCCGACATATTGCAGGACGAATTTATCGAGTGGGTGCAGAATTCGCACCTTCTGCGGCGGGCGTTTCGCGAAGTCGCGGTGATCGGGGGGCTCGTCGAGCGCCAGCATCCGGGCAAGCGCAAGACCGGCAAGCAGGTCACCTTCTCGACCGACCTCATCTACGATGTGCTGCGCAAATACGAACCCGATCATCTGTTGATCGAGGCGGCCTGGGCCGATGCGCGGATGCGGATGACCGACGTCGGCCGGCTCGGCGATCTGCTCGATCGTTCGGCCGAGCAATTGGTCCATGTCGCGCTCGATCGCGTGAGCCCGCTCGCCGTTCCGGTGATGGTGATGATCGGCCGCGAGGCAGTTCCGCAGGGAGCGGTCGACGACGAATTACTGCTCGAAGCGGAGAGCCTCGCAGGCGCCGCGATGCGGGTCGAGGAGCGCCCCGTCGAAAGCGACTAGCGCTGGCCGACCCCGAAGAAAAAGGGGGGCGGATCGCTCCGCCCCCCTTGCCTGTCCGATATCGTGTGGGTCGCGTTCAACCGGCCTTGCCGAAAGTGCGGTAGCGTTCGTTGCCGACGAAGCCGAACTTCGACACGCCGCTGGCCTTGATGATCTGCAGCACCTTGGCCGAGATATCGTAGCTGGCGAGCGGTTCCGGCTCGAACTGGAGCTCGGGCTCCGGATTGATCGCCTTCGACTGCTCGAGCAGCGTGATCAGCTGGCCCTGGTCGATCGTGTTGCCGTTCCACAGGATCTCGTCCTGCGCGGTGAGCACCAGCTTGTTCTTGTCCGGCTCGACGATGACATCGGGCGGGGTGGGATTGGGCTGGGGCAGGTCGATGTCGACCGAGTGCGTTGCAACCGGGATGGTGATGATGAACATGATGAGCAGAACGAGCAGGACGTCGATCAACGGCGTCATGTTCATTTCCATCATCGGGGCGCCATCGTCCTTGCCGCCTGACATTGCCATGGTGGGTTACTCCCTAATCTTCTGTGCCGAACCGGGCGATCACCCGTTGGGATCGACCGGGTTCGAGATGAAGCCGACGGTCGGATAGCCGGCCGCCTGGACGTTGTAGATCGCACCGGCGACGCAGGACCACGGAGCGTTGACGTCGCCGCGGATGTGCACCTGCGGGATCTTGTCCGGTTCGTTCATGATCGCTTCGGGACCACCGGCGCGCTGCACGATGGCATCGAGACGCTGGAAGGCCTGGTCGTAGAGCTCTTCCGAGGTGACCGGCGTGGTGTTGTTGAAATACACCCGACACTGGCCGGTGCGGACCGCTCCCTCGAAGCCCGGCTCGCCGGCGCTGCGTCCCGCGGCATCGGTGGTGCTGACGGTCAGGAGGAGATTTTCCACCTTGTCCTTCGACTGGACCGATTCGAAGACCGGGATCTGTAGTTTCTCGATCGTCTGGATCGCGACCGGAACCGCGATGAGGAAGATGATGAGGAGCACCAGCATCACGTCCACGAGCGGCGTGGTGTTGATGTCCGACATCGGCGTGTCCGCGCCTCCTCCTGTCGAAATCGCCATGGTTCAAATCCTATCGTTCGAAATTCTGGGGCTCGCTGCAGTGCGGCGGGGGGGCGGCGCGGCCGTCCCCCCGCCCGGCATCGATTACTTCTTGATCGTGGTGGTGGCGGTGGTCGCGCCGGTCGCCGGGGCGGTCCGTGCGGCCTTGCCGGCCTGTTGGGTCGAAGTGGCGGTCATTACCGTAGGCTTGACCGTGCCGTTCGAATTGATGTTGGCGAGCAGGTCGGTCGAGAATGCGTGGAGCATCTCGGCGATGCGGCGGTTGCGGCTCTGCAGCCAGTTGTAGGCGAACACCGCAGGAACCGCGACGAGCAGGCCGATGGCGGTCATGATCAGCGCTTCACCGACCGGGCCCGCGACCTTGTCGATCGAAGCCGATCCGGCAAGGCCGATGTTGATCAGCGCGCGGTAGATGCCGATGACGGTACCGAGCAGGCCGACGAAGGGCGCGGTCGCGCCGACCGTCGCGAGGAACGGCAGCCCCCCGGCGAGCTTGGCGTTGATCGTGTCTTCCGACCGCGCGAGCGAACCGTGGAGCCAGTCGTGGGCTTCCATCTTGTCGGTCATCTTGGCGTGCTGGTCTTCGGCCGCGAGAGCGTCGTCGACGAGCTGGCGCCACGCGCCGTTCTTCTCGAGCTTCGGCGCACCTTCGCGCAGCGTGCTGGCCTTCCAGAAGCCGCCCCGCACCGCCTTGTACTGGTTCATCACCTTGCGCTGTTCGAACAGCTTGGTGAAGAGGATGTAGAACGAGCCGACCGACATGATCGCGAGAACGGTGAAGATCGACCAGGCGATGATGCCGCCCTGTTCCATGGCTTCGAGAAAGCCGAAAGAGTTCTGCGGGGCCGCCTCGGCCGCGGCTGCAAGGATTTCAAAGGTCATAGCGAGTGGTCCTTTTCGTACGTCTTTTTCCGCCGGTCTTTGCGTATCTCGGCGCGAATGGGTTTAATTGAGCCGGTAAACGATCTGCGTCGAATAACTGTCCTGGATGGGATTGCCTGCCGTATCCAGCGCGGGGTTGAAACGCGCATAGCGGGTCATGCCGTCGCAGGCTGCACTGTCGAGATCGCTCGAGCCGCTCGAACTGCTGACGCGGCACGATGCCACTCGGCCGTCGGTCCCGATAGTCACGACTACGCCGACATTTCCTTCGATACCCTCGCGCTCGGCGCGGCGAGGATAATTGTCCTGAATCCGGCGCGCCCAGCCCGACTGACCCTTGGGCGACGCGCCCCGTGCCTTCGACGGCGCGGGCGGCGGCGGCGGAGGGGCCGGCGGGGCAGGCGGCGGCACGCGCAGCACCGGCGGCGCGGGCGGCGGAATCGTCGTCTGCGTCCGTATCGGCGGCGGTGCCGGAGCAATGTTGATCGGCGGCGGCGGCGCCACCGGCGGCGGCGGAGCCGTGTCGGGCTCGGGCGGCGGCGGGGGTTCGTCCTCCGGCTCGGGGGGCGGCGGTTCCTCGATATCGATCGTGGTTACGCGTTCGATCACCTTCGTCGCTGCTTCATAGGCAAGACCGGTGATAAGAGCGTAACCGAGAGCGATATGGATGAGGGCAACAATGATGATCGCGATGACGCGGTTGCCGCTCATCTGTTCGTCAGCATAAGCCATTCGGTTGCATCACTCCATCGGTCGCCCCGGTTTCCCGGGGCCTTTGGGACACCCATTTGCGACCCGCCGGAGTGGCGCGACTTGTGGGCGTCGTTAACGCAGGCACGCCGCGTCGGCTCTGACGAGCTTAGCGGCGCAAGCGGCCGAAAGTTCCTTTTGGAACCCGGACGCCTCTCCCCAAGCAATATTGTATCATGCACTCGGGTTCGGCCCGATCCTTAGCTATGATGCCTTGCCACCGCAAACGCTTTATCGGTTAACCGTCGATTCAGCGCGGTCTGCCGAGGAACGCTACCCTGTCGCCCCGAGTTGATCGAATCACCCAGCCTGCCCCTCGCAACCGATTGGTATCCCATGCTCACTCGCCGAATTGTCGTTCCCCTGCTGCTTGCTTGCGCTTTCCCGCCGGCCGTTTCCGCCGCGGCGCCCGACGCCGGCCCAGTAGCGGCGGCCCCAGCGCTTACCTACGCCGATCTGGTCGGGCTGGCCGATGGCGCACCGCTGGTGCTGCGGGCGCAGATTCGCGATCAGGCGATTGTGGAGCCGGAGCGCGCACCCGGGCTCGCGCCGGGGCACGCGCGGCTCTATGTCGAGGCGCGGACCTCCGCCTTGATCGCCGGCAACGCACCGATCGGCGAATCATTGCGCTATCTCGTCGATGTTCCGCTTGGCGCGAAGGGCAAGCCGCCCAAGTTCAAGAAGCAGGAAGTCATACTCTTCGCGCGGCCGGTTCCGGGGCAGCCCCGGCAGATCCAGCTGGTCGAACCCACGGCGCAGCTCGCCTATTCTCCCGAACTCGAGCAGCGCCTCCGGCCGATTCTCGCCGAACTGATGGCGCGCGACGCGCCGCCGCGGATCACCGGCGTCCGCGATGCGCTCGCGGTGGAAGGCACGCTGGTCGGCGAATCGGAGACCCAGTTGTTCCTCGACACCGAGAACGACGGCCCGGTCTCCTTGACCGTCGTGCGGCGACCGGGGCAGCCACCGGCATGGGGGGTGTCCTGGACCGAAATCGTCGACCAGGCGGCGCGCCCGCCGCGCAAGGATTCGCTGGAATGGTTCCGGCTCGCCTGCGCGCTTCCCGCGCAGCTTCCCGGTGAAGCCAATCTGTCGCGCGATCCGCGCGCCCGCGCCCTGGCTGCGAAGGACTACGCCTTCGTGATCGAGCGGCTCGGACCCTGCCGGCGAACCCGAAGCTGACAGGCGCGGCTTGCCCGCGGGCAAGACAAACTGGTTCCATCGGACCGTACGCCTGCGCTAGGCGACCTGGTATGGAGCCGTTCCGATACACTTTCCGCGTCCGTTATTCCGAGGTCGACCCGCAGTCGGTCGTCTTCAACGCGCGCTATCTCGACTATGCCGATCTGGTTGTGACCGAATATTATCGCGAATTGCGCGCGCGCGGCATGCCGCGCGAGATCGAGTTCCACGTCCGCCGGGCCGAAGTCGACTATCTTGCGCCGATCCGCGCCGACGAACTGATCGAGGGCCGTCTCGCGGTCGAGGCGGTCGGCAATTCGAGCGTCACCAAGCGGATCGCGCTCCATGGAGTCGAAGATGGCCGGCTGCGGGCGGAAATCGGTCTCGTGGCAGTCCATGTGCATCTGCCCGAAGGGCGCCCGCAGCGGATCCCCGACGAAGTCCGTGCCGCCTTCGGCTTCGCGGCCGGGGTTGCGGCGAATGGCTGATCCGCTCAAGATTGCGCTCGCCGGACTCGGCACCGTGGGGATCGGCGTCATCGACCTGCTCGAGGCCAACCGCGAAACGATCGAGCGCCGCGCCGGCCGGCCGATCGAGATCGTCGCCGTCAACGCCCGCGACCGGGCGCGCGATCGCGGGGTCGATCTAGCGCGCTATGCCTGGGTCGACGACATGCAGGCGATGGCCCAGCGCAGCGACGTCGACGTGGTGGTCGAACTCGTCGGGGGATCCGACGGCCCCGCGCTCACTCTCGCGCGCGCCGCGCTCGACGCGCGCAAGGGCTTGGTCACCGCCAACAAGGCAATGATCGCGCATCACGGTCTCGCGCTTGCCGAACTGGCTGCGCTGCGTCAGGCGCCGCTCAAGTTCGAAGCCGCAGTGGCCGGCGGCATTCCGGTGGTGAAGGGCCTGCGCGAGGGCGCGGCAGCCAATCGGATCGAACGGATCTACGGAATTCTCAACGGCACCTGCAACTACATCCTTTCCGAAATGGAACGGACGGGGGCGGATTTCGACGCCATGCTCCGCGCGGCACAGGAAAAGGGTTATGCCGAAGCCGACCCCAGCTTCGATATCGACGGCGTCGATGCGGCGCACAAGCTCGCCATCCTCGCGGCGATCGGTTTCGGCGCCCGCGTCGATTTCGATGCGGTCGCGACCACCGGGATCGCCGAAGTGCGCGCCGCGGACATCACCCAGGCCGACGCGCTGGGCTTCGTCATCCGCCTGGTCGGGGTCGCCTCGCTCGACGAACACGGAGGCAAGCCTTCGCTTCTCCAGCGGGTCCGCCCCTGTCTGGTGCAGCGCGGTCACCCGCTGGCTGCGGTCACCGGGCCGACCAATGCGGTGGTGGCCGAGGGCAATTTCTCGGGCCGCCTGCTGTTTCAGGGCGCGGGCGCCGGCGCCGGGCCGACCGCCAGCGCGGTGGTCGCCGATCTGATCGACATCGCGCGGGGCGACACCGGTGCACCGTTCTCGGTGCCGGTCGCCGAACTCGAGGCTTTTCCGCCGGCCGATCCGGGCAACCGGACGGGGCGCGACTATCTGCGGTTTACCGTCAATGACCGACCGGGCGTGCTGGCCGAGATCACGGCAGCGATGCGCGATGCCGAGGTTTCGATCGAGAGCCTGATCCAGCGCGGTCGCGACCACGAGGGCGGCGAAGTGCTGGTGGCGATGGTCACGCACGACGGGCCCGAGCGCTGCGTCGCCAAGGCGATCGCTCTGCTCGACGGTTCGCCTAGTCTGACGGCCCCTCCTCTGGTGATGCCGATCCTGAAGGAATGACCGGCGCGGCGTCGGGCACAGGCGGGAGGCCCAGCTCGTCCTTGCGTCCAGCCCGGGCCCTCGCCCCGTCGCGGCCGAGAGGCGGCAGCCCACGCGCGATCCGGTCGGCGTCCGAACCGGGCGGCGCATCGGGAAGCGCATCGAAATCGACGATGTAGGCGGGCGGCGGTGGGCACGGATTGAAACCGAGGCCGCACAACCCGCCGACCGTCGCGGGGCCACGGAAGATCCCCGCTCCGGCAACGTCGGGCGCGCGCGGGTCGCCCTTGTTCATCGTCGCTTCGGCATAGCGCTTTTCGGCTTCCTTGCTGTCGTAGCCGAAGCGGTTACCGTCCGGAAGCTTGCGGCAGACCACGATTTCGCCAGAGATCGTGGCTGCTTCCTGCTCGTCGCTGCAATCCTCCAGCGGTCCCTGCGTGTCTTGAGGCTGCACCAATATGTCGATCCGATCGGGGGGTGCGGCGTCCTGTGCCGCGAGCGGTAGCGGGACGACCAGGGACGTCAGGCTCAATGCTCCGGCCCGCCAGCGTCTCGACAATATCCCACTCCCCGTTTATCGGCGCTCGCGCACGGCACTGCGCGCAGCGGCTCGCGAAACGTCAAACTCACGTCAGGGACTGAACCGATTATGAACTCGCCCGCCGAAAACCCGCTCGATCGCGTGCTCGTTCTCGAGCTGGTCCGAGTCACCGAAGCCGCCGCGGTCGCCGCATCGAAGCTCATCGGCCGGGGCGACGAAAAGGCCGCCGACGCCGCGGCGGTCGAGGCGATGCGCAAGGCTTTCGACACGCTCGACATCGACGGGACAGTGGTGATCGGCGAGGGCGAGCGCGACGAGGCCCCGATGCTGTTCATCGGCGAAAAGGTCGGCGGCGCACCGGGACGGGGCCCCAGGATCGACATCGCGCTCGACCCGCTCGAAGGCACTACCATCACCGCCAAGGCCGGACCCAATTCGCTCGCCGTGCTGGCGGCCTCGGCCCAAGGGTGCCTGCTCAACGCCCCCGACGTCTACATGGACAAGCTGGCAGTCGGGCCCGGCTATCCCGAAGGCATCATCGACCTCGCGAAATCGCCGAGCGAAAACGTTCGCGCGGTGGCCCGGGCCAAGGGCGTGCAGCCGTCGGAAATCATCGTCTGCGTGCTCGACCGTCCGCGTCATGCCGAAATGATCGCCGAACTGCGCAGCCTCGGCTGCGGGGTGGTGCTGATCGGCGACGGCGACGTGGCCGGGGTGATCGCGGTGACCGACGAAGACACCACGATCGACATGTACATGGGCCAGGGCGGCGCACCCGAGGGCGTGCTTGCCGCGGCCGCCCTGCGCTGCGTCGGCGGCCAGTTCAACGGCCGGCTGGTCTTCCGCAACGCCGACGAGAAGGCGCGCGCACGCAAATGGGGCATCGAGGATCTCGACCGCATCTACACGCGCGACGACCTGGTGAAGGGCGACTGCATCTTCGCGGCGACGGGGGTCACCTCGGGCTCGCTTCTCGAGGGCGTGAAATATCGTCGCGGTGGCACGATGACGACCGAAAGCGTGGTGATGCGCGCGAGCAGCGGCACGGTCCGCTGGATCAAGGGCGAGCATCGCACGAAATAGCCTCGGGCGGGGAAATGAATGCCGCGCGATGTTGCAATAGGATGACGCTCGGCTAGGCGGGGGGCTCCGCCAGCCCACGGGGATTCGCCGTATGAAGATCATGGCCGCCAATTCGAACCTGCCACTCGCCCGCGCGATCTCCGGCTATCTCGAAATGCCTTTGGTCGATGCCCAGGTGCGCCGCTTCGCCGACGAGGAGATCTTCGTCGAGATCCACGAGAACGTCCGCGGCGAGGATGTCTTCGTGGTCCAGTCGACCAGCTATCCGGCGAACGACAATCTCATGGAGCTGCTGATCTGCATCGATGCGCTCAAACGCGCATCGGCACGGCGGATCACCGCGGTCGTTCCTTATTTTGGTTATGCCCGCCAGGATCGCAAACCCGGTCCGCGCACGCCCATCTCGGCCAAGCTGGTTGCGAATCTGATCACCGAAGCGGGCGCCGACCGCGTCCTTGCGGTGGATCTCCACGCGGGGCAGATCCAGGGCTTCTTCGACATCCCGACCGACAATCTGTTTGCAGCGCCGGTGATGGCGGCCGACATCCAGGCGCGCTATGGCGACCAGGATCTGATGGTCGTCTCGCCCGACGTCGGCGGCGTCGTTCGCGCGCGCGCTCTGGCCAAGCGGCTCGACAACGCGCCGCTGGCGATCGTCGACAAGCGCCGCGATCGCCCGGGCGAGAGCGAGGTGATGAACATCATCGGCGAAGTGAAGGGCCGCCACTGTATCCTGATCGACGATATCGTCGATTCGGGCGGGACGCTGTGCAATGCGGCGCAGGCATTGCTCGACGAAGGCGCAGCTTCGGTTGCGGCCTATATCACGCATGGCGTGCTGTCGGGTGGCGCGGTGGCGCGGGTCGACGGCTCGGCGCTCAAGGAACTGGTCATTACCGATTCGATCCGCCCGACCGATGCGGGCAAGGATTCGGAAAAGATCCGCATTCTCACCATCGCTCCGCTGATCGGCGAAGCAGTGCGCCGGATCGCCGACGAAAGTTCGGTCAGCTCGCTGTTCGACTGAGCTTGGCTAATCGGTCCCGCGGTCCGGTTCGCTCGTCGGATCGCGCCAAGGAACCCCGCCAGCGCGCTCGATCATTTCGATTTCCTCGAGCGCCCGAATGCGCCGATGTTGCCGGATCTCGACATTGAGCCGCAAAAGAGGGTGTGCTTCGTTGCTGAGCGCCGAGGGCGACATGCCGAGGAACCGCCGCATCTCACGGATGAGATGCGACTGGTCGAAATAGCGGTGGCGCATCTCGGGCTCTTCCTCGCTCCGCGCGACGCCCAAAAGCATCGCCGTCATGTCGAGGGCGCGTGCGCGACGCTGGACGAACTTCGGCGATGCGCCGAAATCACGCGCTATCCTTCGCTCCAGCGTCCGCGACGACACGCCATGGGCCCGCGCAAAATCCGAAATGACGAAATCGGGCGAGGCAAGGCATTCGCGCTCGAAGCTGCGCGAGAGCGCCTCTGGCGGCCGCCGCCCGGTGGTGGCGAGAAACCGCCGCAGTTCCTCTTCGACGGCCTCTATCCAGTGGTCGTAGCCGCGTTCGAGCGGAATCCTGCGGTTCAGCGCACCACCGCCGAACCAATCGTCCTGCACTGCGATGCGATCGCCACACACGCCCTGAGATGGCGCCCCGAGCGTAGGAACCGCGCCGGTAACGAGATTGATCGTGATCACTCGGAAGGATCCAGTGACGCTGATCGGCATCGCGCGGCTTTGCGGCCCGAAATACAGTGTGAGCCCGTCCTCTCCCGGCTCGAAGACCTGCTCGCCGTCGGCGGTCTGCGCGGTCCAGGTTCCGCCCCACAGCAGTCTCAGGCAGGCCTGATCGCCGAGCATGTGGCAGCGCACGGTCGATCCCGGAGGCAATTCCGCATCGGACACGCTGATCCAGTCGAACCACGGTGCGACATCCTGCGCCGCTCTGCGCGAACTCGCCAAGGGGCCGCCTGCTCGCGTCGAGCCGGTACGCGAGCGGATCGGGGGCGTGCCAGCGAATTCCACCTCGCCGTTGCCGCGAGGCCCCCTGTCTTCCCTTGCGCCCCGTCTGATCGTCAGTCTCCCTTCGATGCGACCCGAAGGGCTTGTCGTGTCCGCTGCTTGACCCGAACGGTATATCCCGCAAATGCGCATTATGACCAACGGTTCCGATTTCGCGCTCGCCAGCCGCCTCGCCGATGCGGCGGGGGAAGCCATTCGCCCGCTGTTTCGGGGCAGCTGGGCCGAGGAACGCAAGCCCGACCGCAGCTTCGTGACCGAGGCCGACCGCGCGGCCGAAGCGGCGATGCGGCAGATCATCGAAGCCGAACTGCCCGCGGACGGCATCATCGGCGAGGAATACGGTCCGCGCAACGAGGGCGCGGCCCGGCAATGGGTGCTCGACCCGATCGATGGCACCACCAGCTTCATTGCCGGACGGCCGATCTTCGGCACGCTCGTCGCGCTGGTTCAGGACGGCTGGCCGGTCCTCGGGGTGATAGACCAGCCGATCGCGCGCGAACGCTGGGTCGGCCGGATTGGCGAGGGGACGACCTTCAACGGCAGGCCGGTGCGCTGCGCAGCCTGTCCGGCACTCGGCGATGCGGTGCTCGGAACCACCACCCCGCATCAATTCGCCGGACAAGATGTCGATGCCTTCATGGGAGTCGCGAAAGCGGTGGCCGAACGCAAGATCATCTATGGCGGCGATTGCTACAATTACGGGCTCGTCGCTTCCGGCCATGTCGATCTCGTGGTCGAAGCGGGGCTCAAGCTTCATGATTTCGCGGCGCTGGTCCCGGTGGTCGAAGGCGCCGGGGGCCTGATGAGCGACTGGCAGGGCCATCCGCTCGATGCCGGCAGCGACGGCAGGGTGATCGCGCTCGGCGATGCGGCGCGGCTCGAGGACGTTCTCGAGGCGATGGGTCTGGGCGGCGCAGGCCATGCCCACTGAGGCCATGCCGCAGGAGGACATGCTTGCCGGCCGGATCGCCCTGGTGACCGGTGCGGCACGCGGCTTGGGGCTGGCGATCGCGCGGCGGCTGGCCGAACACGGAGCGACGGTGTGGATCAATGGGCGCGACCGCCCAGCGCTCGAGGCGGCGGCGGAGCAGATCGGATATGACGCCAGGGTGCTGGCATTCGACGTCGCGGACGATGCTGCGACCGCCGCGGCCTTCGACCGGCTGGCGGACGATGGGCTCGATATTCTCGTCAACGCCGTCGGTGCGCGCGACCGGCGATCGCTGGCCGCGCTCGGGCGGAGCGACATGGCCACGCTGCTGGCGATCAATCTCGTCGCCCCTTTCGATCTCGCCCGGCGAGCGGTGCCGTTGATGCGGGCCCGTGGCTACGGCCGCATCGTCAACATCACCTCGATCGCGGCCGAAATCGCGCGCGGCGACATCCTCTACACTGCGAGCAAGGGCGGGCTTGCCGCGCTCACCCGCGCGCTCGCAGCAGAACTCGGGCCATTGGGGATTACGGTCAATGCCGTCGCGCCAGGCTATTTCGCGACCGAGGCCAATGCCGACATGGCGGCCGATCCCGCGATCGCGGCCCATTTGGCGCGGCGGACTTCGCTCGGCCGCTGGGGACGGCCGCAAGAAGTCGCCGGAGCGGTCGCCTTCCTCGCTTCGCCCGAGGCATCCTACATAACCGGGCACGCGCTGGCGGTCGACGGCGGCTATCTCACCCACTTCTGAGACGGGCGTTTCCCTGATCGGCGGGATCCACCGGATCGCTCGCCCGATGCGAGTGGCCTCGCGCGGCTCGGTTATGCCGCCAGCTCCCGGTCCGGAAGGCATTCCTGTTCGCGCGCCACGCCGAGGGCCGGCGGAATTGCCCTTGCATTTCGTCGCCAGATAGCTATTCCGCGCGCCTTCACTGACACGTGATTCACTGCCTGCCTGGCCGAAAAGGGCTGCCAGGGCCGGTTCGGACGTGTCTCTGCCCCAACTTTCTCTGGCAAGGAGATGAAAATGCCCAAGCTGAAGACCAAGAGCGGTGTGAAGAAACGCTTCAAGATCACCGCAACCGGCAAGGTCAAGCATGGTGTCGCCGGCAAGCGCCACCGCCTGATCAGCCACAATGCGAAGTATATCCGCCAGAACCGCGGCACCACCGTACTGTCCGAAGCGGACAGCAGGACGGTGAAGAAGTGGGCGCCTTACGGCCTCGACTGAGCCAGCGATCTTTAGCAGGAGTATAGAAAATGCCTCGCATCAAACGCGGCGTCACCACGCGCCAGAAGCACAAGCGGATCCTCGACCAGGCGAAGGGCTATCGCGGCCGCCGCAAGAACACCATCCGGATCGCCCGTCAGGCGGTCGAGAAGGCTGGCCAGTACGCCTACCGCGACCGCAAGGTCAAAAAGCGCAACTTCCGCGCACTTTGGATCCAGCGCATCAACGCTGCGGTCCGCGCCGAAGGGCTGACCTATTCGCAGTTCATGCACGGCACCAAGCTTGCCGGGATCGAACTGGATCGCAAGGTCATGGCCGATCTGGCGATGAACGAAGGCGCGGCTTTCAAGGCGGTCATCGAACAGGCCAAGAAGGCGCTCGCCGCCTGACCGTCTCGCGCGATTGACCCAATCGAGGGCGCCCCCCGCGGGCGCCCTTTTGATTCAGGGTTGTCTTGTCGCTGACTTGCAAGTCGCTATGCTTTCCGCTTTCGGTCGGAGTGGGCGCTTGACTGGCACATGCAAGCTCGATGTACGTTTCTTCGCGCCGCCCGAAGACCTGGCCCCGTGCTTCACCACCTTCTATCGGCTCGAGGTAGAGGTTCCCGAAGGGGAAGAGGTCGAAGACTGCCTCCATCCCGAATGGGCCAATCTGCGCTTCTTCGCGGAAAACCCACCGCAAGCAAGGAACGGTGACGGACAGGCTGTCGGGCGCGTCCGCTTCCAGGCGACCGGCCCGAGTTCGCGCCCCACGCATTTCGTGCTCGGCCGGACGCGCATGTGGGGCGTCGGTCTCTTCCCGCTCGGATGGGCGCGGTTCCTCGGCGTCGACGCCAGTGAATTCGCCAACACCGTCGTCGATGGGGAAACGAGTCCGATCTTCTCGCGCTTTGCGCCGCTTTGCCGGATCTTGTGCACGCGCGAGATGACCGACGAGGACCAGTTCGATGCCTTGATCGAATTCTTTCGGGGTCTGGCGGGGCCACCGCGCGACGACAGGCGCATCCGGCGGGTGCACGAGGAGCTGGTCGATCCCTATCTCGTCCAGGTGGATGAGTTCGCCCGGCGGTGTGGTCTATCGAAGCGAACGCTCGAGAGAGTTTGCGCCAAGCATTTCGGCTTCGCCCCCCGCCTGCTGTTGCGGCGCCAGAGGATGATGCGCACGGTCGCTGCCTTCATGCTGGCGCGGCGTGCGAACTGGACGTCGGTGATCGATCGGCACTATCACGATCAATCGCATTTCGTGCATGAGTTCCACGCCTTCATGGGCATGAGCCCGAGCGAATATGCCGCACAGCCGCATCCGATCCTCGCCGCGTTCATGGCCGAGCGCGAGCGCATCTGGGGCTCGCCAGTGCAGACGCTCGACCGGCCGCACTAGAGCTTTCGAAATTTCGTGGTGCGACAGCAGCCGCTTGTGGGCAGCAGGCTTCGGGCGCGACACCGACCGCCTGGCGACCGATCCCATGAAGTTGGCGATCCCAGGCCCTTCGAGGCCCGTCCGCCGGGGAGACGCTGCATCCGCGTTACCGCTGCGACAATCAGGACTTGGGCGAAACGCCGCGACCCGCTAGGGGGCGCGGGGCAATCATTCCGGATACCGCAGACCACTTCGCATGACCGATCTCGAGAGACTTGAAAACGACGCCTTGACCCGGATCGAGCAAGCAGCCGAAGCGGTTGCGCTCGAGAACCTGCGGGTCGAATTCCTCGGCAAGCAGGGTTCGATTTCCGCGCTGATGAAAACCCTTGGTTCGATGAGCCCGGAACAACGCCAGCTCGAAGCGCCGCGCATCCAGGGGCTTCGCGCGACCGTCGCCGATGCGCTCGCTGCGCGCAAGCAGCGTCTCGAGGAAGCCGAACTGGCGGAACGGCTGGCGCGCGAGACGCTCGATCTCACGCTTCCAGCACCCGAACGGCCGCGCGGATCGGTCCATCCGGTCAGCCAGGTGATGGACGAACTTGCGGAAATCTTCGCCGATCTCGGCTTTTCGGTCGCCACGGGCCCCGAGATCGAGGACGACTGGCACAATTTCACCGCGCTCAACATGGCCGAGACGCACCCGGCACGCGCGATGCACGACACCTTCTATTTCCCCGATCGCGATGCCGAGGGTCGGCGGATGCTGCTCCGCACGCATACCTCGCCGGTGCAGATCCGCAGCATGGTCGAACAGGGCGCGCCGTTGCGGATCATCGCGCCGGGCCGCGTCTATCGCAGCGACAGCGATGCGACGCACACGCCGATGTTCCATCAGATCGAGGGCCTGGTGATCGACAGGGGCATTCACCTCGGCCATCTCAAATGGACGCTGGAAACCTTCCTCAAGGCGTTTTTCGAGCGTGACGACATCGTGCTCCGCCTGCGTCCGAGCTATTTTCCCTTCACCGAGCCGAGCGTCGAGGTCGACGTCGGCTATTCGATGGACGGCGCGCGCCGCATCGTGGGCGGATCGGGCGACGATGCGGGGCATGACTGGATGGAGGTGCTCGGCAGCGGCGTGGTCAACCGCCGGGTGCTCGAATTCGCGGGGCTCGATCCCGACGTGTGGCAGGGATTCGCCTTTGGCACCGGTGTCGACCGGCTCGCGCAACTCAAATACGGGCAGGAGGACCTGCGCGCCTTTTTCGACGGCGACCAGCGCTGGCTCGACCATTTCGGCTTCTCGCCGTTCGATCAGCCGAGCCTTGCGGTGGGCGTGGGAGCGAGGGCATGAAGTTCTCGCTCGAATGGCTCGGCTATTTCCTCGACACCGACGCCTCGGCGACCGAGATCGCCGCGACCCTCAACGCGATCGGGCTCGAGGTCGAGGGCGTCGAAGATCCGGCCGAGCGGCTTGCCGGCTTCCGGGTGGCCGAAGTGCTCACCGCGGCGCCGCACCCCGATGCCGACAAGCTTCAGGTGCTCAGCGTCAGCACCGGCGATGGCGACCCGCTCCAGGTCGTGTGCGGCGCGCCCAATGCGCGCGCGGGCATGAAGGGCGTGCTCGGGCTGCCCGGAGCCGTGGTCCCCGCCAGCGGGATGGTCTTGCGCAAGAGCGCGATCAGGGGGGTCGAATCGAACGGCATGATGTGTTCTGTGCGCGAGCTCGAGCTGGGCGACGAGCACGATGGCATCATCGAACTTCCCGGCGATGCGCCGACGGGCGCCGATTTCGCGGACTACCACGCGGCTTCGCCGGTCTTCGACGTTGCGATCACGCCGAACCGGCCCGACTGCATGGGCGTATACGGCATCGCGCGCGATCTCGCGGCGGCGGGTCTGGGGACGTTCAGGCCGATCGAAATCCCCGAGATCGTCGACGCTGGGCCATGTCCGGTCGAAATCCGCACCGAGGATCCAGCGGGCTGCCCGGCTTTCTATGGCCGCGTGATCCGCGGGGTGGCGAACGGTTCTTCGCCGCAGTGGATGCAGCGCCGCCTGATCGCGGCGGGCCAGCGCCCGATCAGCGCGGTGGTCGACATCACCAATTACCTCATGCTCGCCTTCGGCCGTCCGGCGCATGCCTACGATCTCGCCAGGCTGAGCGGGGCCGTGGTCGCGCGCCGCGCGCGGCCCGGGGAGCAGGTCGAGGCGCTCAACGAAAAGACCTACACGCTCGATGAGACGATGACGGTGATCGCCGACGATGCCGGAGTGCACGACATCGCCGGAATCATGGGCGGCGAACATTCCTCGGTGACCGAGGAAACCACCGATCTGCTTCTCGAGATCGCCTATTTCGATCCCGAGCGGATCGGTGTGACCGGGCGCAAGCTCGGCCTCGCCTCCGACGCGCGGACGCGGTTCGAGCGCGGGGTCGATCCGGCCTTTCTCGACGATGGGCTGGCGCTGCTGACCTCGCTGATCCAGCGCATTTGCGGTGGCGAGGCAAGCGCGGTCGTCCGTGCGGGTACGCCGCCGATCTTGCCCAGGGTCGTCGCCTTCGATCCTGCGCTGACCGCGCGTCTGGGCGGTATCGAGGTGGCGCATGACGAGCAGCGCCGCATTCTCGAGGCGCTCGATTTCGCGGTCGACGAGAACTGGCAGGTCGCCTGTCCGCCGCGTCGCCACGATATCGAAGGCGCGGCCGACCTGGTCGAAGAGATCGTCCGCATCCACGGACTCGACAAGGTGCAAAGCACGCCGCTGCCGCGGGTCGATGGCGTCGCCAAGCCGACCGCGACGCCGCTCCAGCGCATGGAGCGCAAGCTCCGGCGCGCGGCTGCGGGCCGCGGTCTCGACGAAGCGGTGACCTGGTCGTTCCTGCCGCTCGTCGATGCCCAGCATTTCGCCGACGGGGCGGAGCTGTGGGTTCTGGAAAATCCCATCAGCGAGGATATGAAGGCGATGCGCCCCTCGCTCCTTCCCGGTCTGCTGTCCGCCGCCAAGCGCAACGCCGATCGCGGCGCAACGGGTTCGCGGCTGTTCGAGATCGGTCGGCGCTATTTCCGCGGCGCGGGCGGCGCGAGCGACGAGCGGCCGACGCTCGGCGTGGTCCTGTCGGGCGAACGGACGCCGCGCGATTGGGCGCAGGGCAAGGCGCGCCCGTTCGATGCCTTCGATGCCAAGGCCGAGGCGCTGGCGCTGCTCGAGGCGGCGGGAGCGCCGGTCGACAACCTCATGGTGCTGGGCGAGGCGGGCGAGCAGTTCCACCCCGGACAATCGGCCACCTTGCGGCTCGGTCCGAAGAAGGTGCTGGCCCGGTTCGGAGCGCTGCACCCCCGCACGCTCAAAGCGTTCGACATCGACGGGCCGGTCATGGCCGCCGAAATCTTCCTCGATGCGATTCCCGAAAAGCGCGGCGGCGGTGGCTTTGCGCGGGCGGCCTACGACCCGCCCGCACTGCAGCCGCTTACGCGCGACTATGCGTTCCTCGTTCCTGCCGAACTTGCCGCGGCCGAGCTGGTCCGGGCAGTCCGCGGGGCCGACAGGCAAGCCATCGTCTCGGCCCGCGTGTTCGACGTGTTTGCCGGGCAGGGCGTTCCCGAGGGCCGGAAGTCGGTCGCCGTCGAGCTGGTTTTCCAGCCGCAAGGCAAGAGCTTCACCGAAGCAGAGATCAAGGCGCTGTCCGACAAGGTCGTCGGCGCAGCGGCGAAGCTCGGGGCGGAGCTGCGCGGATGAAGACCGCGCTCGTCACCGGAGCCACTGCGGGAATCGGCGAAGCCACCGTTCGCACGCTCGTTGCGAACGGGTGGCGTTGCATCGCCACCGGTCGGCGGCAACCCCGGCTCGATGCACTGGTGGCCGAACTGGGCGCGGAGAAGGTGCACGCCGCCTGCTTCGATGTGACCGACGAACCGGCGCGCGATGCCGAACTTGCCGCGCTGCCCGACGATTTTGCGGCGATCGACCTGCTGGTCAACAATGCCGGCCTGGCGCTGGGGACCAGCCCGGCACAGGAAAGCGATGTCGACCAGTGGAAGACGATGATCGAGACCAATGTGGTCGCGCTGGTCACGCTCACACGCAAGCTGCTTCCCATGCTGATCGAACGGCGAGGGGCGATCATCAACCTGTCCTCGGTCGCGGCCAATTACCCCTATGCCGGGGGCAACGTCTATGGCGGGACCAAGGCGTTCGTGCGCCAGTTCACGCTCGGCCTGCGTTCGGATCTCCACGGGACCGGGGTCCGCGTCTGCTCGATCGAGCCGGGCATGGTCGAGACCGAGTTCACCATGGTCCGTACCGGCGGCAATGCCCGAGCCCACGAGAAACTCTATGGCGGCGCGCATCCGATGACCGCCGACGACATCGCCGAGACGATTCGCTGGGTCGCCGACCTGCCCCCGCATCTCAACATCAACACGCTCGAGCTGATGCCCGTGAGCCAGAGCTACGCCGGCTTCCAGGTCGCGCGCGACTGATCGAAACAGCTTTTCATGACCTCAAATCGCCGTACCTTCGCGATCATCTCGCACCCCGACGCGGGCAAGACCACGCTGACCGAGAAGCTGCTGCTGACCGGCGGCGCGATCCATCTCGCGGGCGAGGTCAAGGCGCGCGGCCAGGCGCGTCGCGCGCGTTCGGACTGGATGAAGATCGAGCAGCAGCGCGGCATCTCGGTGACCTCGAGCGTGATGACCTTCGAGCGCGCCAATGAAGACGGCGAAGTCATTACCTTCAACCTGCTCGACACGCCGGGGCACGAGGATTTTTCCGAAGACACCTATCGCACGCTGACCGCGGTCGATTTCGGCGATCATGGTGATCGATGCGGCCAAGGGGATCGAGCCGCAGACGCGCAAGCTGTTCGAGGTCTGCCGGCTGCGCAGCGTGCCGATCATCACCTTCGTCAACAAGGTCGACCGCGAGGGCCGACCGGTCTTCGAACTGCTCGACGAGATCGCCGACATGCTGGCGCTCGACGTCAGCCCGCAGGCATATCCGGTGGGAATGGGCGGCGAATTCGAGGGCGTGCTCGATTTCGCCAGCGGCTGCGTTGCCCGGCCCGAGGGACCCTCGAAGGAGTTCAAGGGCAAGCGCGATTGCGATCCGCAGATCCCCGAGCGCTTTGCCGAGAACATCGAACTGGCGCGGATCGGCTATCCCGAATTCGACCTCGAGGCCTATCGCAACGGCGATCTGACCCCGGTCTATTTCGGCTCGGCGCTCAAGAATTTCGGAATTACCGAATTGATCGAGGCGATCGCGCAACATGCGCCGCCGCCGCGCCCGCAGCCCGCCGGCGACGAGCAGATCAGCCCCGAGCGCGACGAGGTCACCGGCTTCATCTTCAAGGTCCAGGCGAACATGGATCCCAATCACCGCGATCGGATCGCGTTCATGCGGCAGGTCTCGGGGACCTTCAGACGCGGGATGAAACTGACCCCGTCGGGCCTCGGCAAGCCGGTCGCGATCCACTCGCCAATCCTGTTCTTCGCGCAGGATCGCGAGGTCGCCGACACGGCCGAGCCGGGCGATATCATCGGCATCCCCAACCACGGCACCCTGCGCGTCGGAGATACGCTGTCGGAAAAGAACGCGATCCGCTTCACCGGCCTGCCCAATTTCGCGCCCGAGATCCTGCGCCGCGTCGCGCTGGTCGACCCGACCAAGACCAAGCAGCTGCGCAAGGCGCTCGACGATCTCAGCGAAGAGGGGGTGATCCAGGTGTTCTACCCCGAGCTCGGCGGGCAATGGATCGTCGGCGTGGTCGGGCAGCTCCAGCTCGACGTGCTGATCTCGCGGCTGTCGGCGGAATACAAGGTCGAAGCCCGCCTCGAAGCCTCGCCCTTCGCCACGGCGCGGTGGATCACGGGCGACGACAAGGCGCTGGCCGAATTCGAGAAGTTCAATCTGTCCAATCTCGCCAAGGATCGCGACGGCGATCTCGTGTTCATGGCCAAGAGCCCGTGGGACGTGAACTACCAGCAGGAGAGGAATCCCGACCTCGCCTTCTCCGCGACCAAGGAGCGGTAGGCTTGCGGGTGCCGCGGCTTCGCGGCATTGGAGCCGCATGACGCTTCACGCCGGCCCCACTTCGCAGACCTTCATTTCGCAGCGCCTGCGGCTGCATTATCTCGATTGGGGTCAGTTCGACCGCGACGGGCGCGCGAAGCCGCCGCTGATACTGGTCCATGGCGGACGCGACCATGCGCGGAGCTGGGACTGGGTCGCCGAGGCGCTGCGCGACGATTGGCACGTGATCGCCATGGATCACCGCGGGCACGGCGATTCGGACTGGGTTTCGGACGGGAATTATTCCGCCAACGACATGGTCTACGATCTCGCGCAGCTGGTTCACCAGCTCGGGGTCGGGCCGGTGACGATCGTCAGCCACTCGATGGGCGGCAACGTCTCGCTGCGCTATGCCGGGACCTTTCCCGACATGGTCCGCAAGATCGTCGCGATCGAGGGCCTCGGGCCGAGCCCGAAGCGTCAGGCGGAAATGCGCGCAAGGCCCTATCCTGAACGGCTCAACGAATGGATCGGCCGGAAACGCGCCGCCTCGGGCCGGACGCCGCGCAAATACGACAGCATCGAAGCCGCCTTCGCGCGGATGATCGAGGAGAACTCCTACCTCACCGAAGAACAGGCGCGGCACCTCACGATCCACGGGGTCAACCGCAACGAGGACGGCACCTACAGCTGGAAATTCGACCCGCATCTCAATGTCTGGCCGACCGAGGACATCGCCGACGAATTCCTCTATCAGACCTGGGCCGCGATCACCGCGCCGACGCTGCTGCTCTACGGCGCCGACAGCTGGGCTTCGAATCCGCAAGGCGACGGCCGGCTCGATCATTTCGCCAATGCCGAGGTGATCGAATTCGAGAATGCCGGCCATTGGCTGCATCACGATCAGTTCGATCGTTTCATGGCTACGCTGGGGGCCTTCATCTGATGGCGGAGTTTTTCGACCGGCTCGAGGAGAATCACGTCGCCATGCTGGCGCGGCAGCCGGTCTTCTTCGTCGCCACCGCCGCTGCCGAGGGGCGGATCAACCTGAGCCCCAAAGGCTATGATGCCTTCCGCGTCCTCGGGCCCGGGCGGGTCGCCTATCTCGATATCGCCGGATCGGGAAACGAGACCCATGCGCATCTGTCGGTCGATGGCCGGATCACCGTCATGGCGTGCAATTTCGAACAGCCTGCGCTGATCCTGCGGATTTACGGGAGCGGCAGGGCGGTGCTCCCGCAGGATGTCGCATGGGGCGAGCTTGCCGCACATTTCACGCTCTTGCCGGGCACGCGGCAGATCTTCGACATCGCGGTCGAGAGCGTGCAGACATCCTGCGGCTGGGGCGTGCCCCTGATGAATTTCGAGCGTGAGCGCGAGACATTGGTCAAATATTACGCGGGCCGGGACCCCGAGGAATTCGTCGCCAGGCGGCGGCAGCGCAGCAGCAGCATCGACGGGATACCGACCCGGCCGACCGATCGCTTCATCGCGGGCGACTGAGCGGGGTGCAACTCACCTTCGCCAGCTACAACATTCACAAGGCGGTGGGGCTCGACCGCCGACGCGATTCCGAACGGATCATGCGCGTGCTCCACGAGATCGATGCGGACGTTATCGCGCTCCAGGAAGCCGACCGGCGGATCGGCGAGCGGGCGAGTGTCCTGCCCCGCGCCGAGATCGACGATTCGCCGTGGCGGGTGGTCGAAGTCGCCCGCCGTCCGCGCAGCATCGGTTGGCACGGCAATGCGCTGCTGGTTCGCCGGGATTACGCGATCCATTCCTGCGATGCGCTCGAACTGCCGACGCTCGAGCCGCGCGGGGCGGCCTGCTGCGAGATCGGGATCGAAGGCCATCGGTTGCGGGTCATCGGCACCCATCTCGACCTTTCTGGCCTCCGGCGTCGCGACCAGATCCGCGCTCTGCTCCGCTTCGTCGATCGCTGCGCCGAAGACTGCCCGACGATCATCATGGGCGATTTCAACCAATGGGGCCGCCGCACCGGCGCGATGCGCGAATTCGGCGAGGACTGGCGGATCGTGACCCCGGGAAGCAGCTATCCCAGCCGCCAGCCGGTGGCCGCGCTCGACCGGATCGTGGCGAGCCGGCACTGGACCTGCCTCGACGCCGAAGTCCACCACACCGGCCTCTCGGCCGTCGCCTCGGACCACCTGCCCGTTCTTGCCCGGCTGGAACTGCTCCCAAGGCAGGGGTGAGGCGCTGGCCTGCGGCGACGATTGCTCGGCCTTATGCGCTCGGGCTATGCCTAAAATACAGGCGCGTGACTAATTTCTAAGCAGTGCCGCGCCTGCATCCGCCTGCGCCACCCCTGAAACCCCCCGGAAAACCCGTTTGGCACGGCCTTTGCTGCAAGTGCGAAGGCCGACGCCAAGTGGGTGCCGCAACCAGGGGGTGAGCGCGTGAAATACATCGTCGCAGTCATCAAGCCGTTCAAGCTCGACGAGGTGCGCGAAGCGCTCGGCGGGATCGGAGTGGCGGGGATGACGGTCACCGAAGTCAAGGGCTTCGGACGCCAGAAGGGCCAGACCGAAATCTACCGCGGGGCCGAATATTCGACCAATATGCTGCCCAAGGTGAAGCTCGAGATCGCCGCCGGCGACGATCTTGCGCCGCAGGTCGTCGAGACGATCCAGCAGACCGCCTGCACCGAAGCGATCGGCGACGGCAAGATCTTCGTTTTCGACCTCGCCAGCGCCCTGCGCATCCGCACCGGCGAAACCGGCGATACGGCCCTTTGATGGACAGGATGGGACCCATGATGTTTCGAACCCTTAGCCGCGCAGGCGCCGCCGGCCTCGCGCTTCTCGCGCCCGCGGCGGCTTTCGCGCAGGAGGCGGCAGAAGCCGCGGCACCGGTCGCCGATCCGGGCAACAACGCCTGGATGATGACCGCGACCATCCTCGTGCTGATGATGATCCTGCCGGGGCTGGCGCTGTTCTACGGCGGGCTGACCCGGAGCAAGAACATGCTCTCGACGATGACACAGATCGGCGCCATTGCCTGCCTCGCCATGCTCGTCTGGGTGATGTGGGGCTATGGCATGGCCTTCGGGCCCGAAGGCAATCAGTTCGTCAGCTGGGGCAAGTTCTTCCTCTCGGGGGTGACTGCGGACAGCACCGCTCCGACGTTCTCGGACGAGGTGATCAGCGAATACGTCTTCATCTGCTTCCAGATGACCTTCGCCGCGATCACCGCCGCGCTGGTGCTCGGTTCGACGGTCGAACGGATCAAATTCTCCGCCGTCATGGTGTTCGGCGTGGTCTGGCTGACGATCGTCTATTTCCCGATCGCGCATATGGTGTGGGCAAGCCAGGGGCTGTTCTTCAACATGGGCGCGCTCGATTTTGCCGGGGGCACGGTGGTCCATATCAATGCCGGCGTGTCGGCGCTGGTCGCGGCGCTGATCCTCGGCAAGCGCAAGGGCTATCCCGCCGAACCCATGCCGCCGCATTCGCTGACCCTGGTGATGGTCGGCACCGGCCTGCTGTGGGTTGGCTGGTTCGGCTTCAACGCCGGCTCCGAGCTCGAAGCCGACGGCACCGCCGGCCTCGCCATGATCAACACCTTCGTCGCCACCGCCTCGGCCGGATTGTTCTGGATGCTGACCGAGCGAGCCATGGGCCACAAGGGTTCGGCGCTGGGCTTCTGCTCGGGGATCATCGCGGGCCTCGTCGCGGTGACCCCGGCGGCGGGCAATGTCGGCGTGTTCGGCGCGATCGTGCTCGGCGCACTGGCCTCGGTGATCTGCTTCTTCGCCGTGTCCAAGCTCAAGCCGAGACTGGGCTACGACGATGCGCTTGACGCCTTCGGCATCCACGGGATCGGCGGCATGGTGGGCGCGATCGGTACCGGCATCCTCCACGACCCGCTGTTCGGCGGGCCCGGCGGCGACCTCTCGCTGGGCGCTCAGACCGTGGTGCAGATCGAGGCGGTGCTGACCACCATCGTATGGGCCGGCATCGGCACCGCAGTCGCCATCTTCGTCGCCAGGCTCGTCACCGGGCTTCGGGTCACTCCGGAAGTCGAGCTCGAGGGCCTCGACATCGGCGAGCACGGAGAACGTGCCTATAATTGATCGCAAGCTTGGCGGGGGCGTCCTCTCACCTCTCTCCCGGGTGCCCCCGCCCACCAATGTTCCTCCTGCGAACACTGCCTTGCCGGGCCGGAGATTGCGATCTCCGGCCCTTTTTTGGTCTGCTTCGGTGTCACTTTCGTGCAACCTTGGCGAAGACGTCGCCGCCGATCGCCCGCACCCGCCCGTCAGCCCAGCAGGATCAGGGCGCCGGCGAGGCCTGCGAGCAGCCACAAGATCAGGACGGCCAGCATTCCCGAGCGCGATACCGGGCGTTCTTCGACCCGCGCGGCAGCGGCATAAAACTCGGCCATCAGCATCGGCGGAATCAACCGCAGCGCCAGCCAGACGCCCGCTGGGACGATCAGCAGATCGTCGAGCAGCCCGAGCACCGGGATGAAGTCGGGGACCAGGTCGATCGGGCTCAGCGCATAGGCTGCGGTCGCGCCGGCCACCGCCTTCGCGAGTGCCGGAGTGCGGCGATCGCGCGCGGCCAGATAGAGCGCGAGCACCTGGCGCTTCAACCCTCGGGCCCAGGTGGCCAGGTCAGGCAGCGAGCGCCTTTCGCACGAAATCCGCGCAGCGCTCGCCGATCATGATGCTCGGGGCATTGGTATTGCCGCTGACGAGCCGCGGCATGACGCTGGCATCGGCGACATAGAGCCCGTCGAGGCCACGTGCCCGCAGGGTCGGGTCGACCACTGCATCCTCGTCCGCACCCATCCGGCAGGTGCCGACCGGGTGGTATACGGTGTCGGCGCGGTTGCGGATGAGTTCGTCGAGCCGGGCGTCGTCGTCGAGGTCGACCGGATAACGGTCCTTCGGGTCGTATCTGGCCAGGCTCGGCGAGGCGACGATTCGATGCGACAACCGTACGCCAGCGCGCAAGACCGCCATGTCGCGCTCGTCGTGGAGGAAATTGGGATCGATCAGCGGTGCTTGCCGCGCATCGCGTCCGGCCAGCCGCACCGATCCGCGGCTTTCGGGGCGCAGCACACAGGCGTGCAGGGAAAAGCCGTGGCCCTTCACCTTGGTACGCCCGTGATCTTCGAGCATGGCGGGGACGAAGTGCCACTGGACATCGGGCGCGGGGGCGTCGGGCATGACGGTCCAGAACCCGCCGGCCTCGGCATAGGGCGTCGTCATCGGCCCGGTCCGCTTGCGGCGGTGTTCGATGATCGCCCGGGCCATGCGGGCAGTTCCGGCGAGGCTGTCGCCGATGAAATCCTTGCTCTCGGTCTGCCAGCTCGAGACATAGTCGATATGGTCCTGCAGATCCGCGCCGACGGCCGGCCGGTCGAGTACCACTTCGATGTCGTGCTGGTTGAGGTGCTCCGCCGGCCCGATGCCCGAAAGCATCAGCAATTGGGGCGAATTGAACGCGCCCGCAGCCAGCACGACCGCGCCGCGGGCTTTCACCGTGCGTTCCTTCGCGCCCACCGTATAGGTGACCCCGGTGACGCGGCGGTGCTCGATCTCGAGCCGCTGGACGGCCACTCCGATGCGCACGTCGAGATTTCTCGATCCGCGTTTGGGTTCGATATAGGCGCGTGCGGCGGACCAGCGCTCGCCGTCCTTCTGGGTCACCTGATACAGCCCGAATCCTTCCTGCCGGGCACCGTTGAAATCGGCGTTGCGCGGCAGTTGGAGCTGCGCTGCGGCCTCGACGAAGGCGAGACTGCCCGAGTTCGGCCATTTCTGGTCGCTCACCCACAGCGGTCCGCTGGCGCCGTGATAATCGTCCGCGCCGCGGACATTGTGTTCGGCGCGCCGGAAATAGGGGAGGACGTCCTCGTAACCCCAGCCGGTGCAGCCGAGCCGCGCCCAATTGTCGTAGTCCCAGCCGTTGCCGCGGATGTAGATCATCGCGTTGATCGCCGAGGACCCGCCCAGTCCGCGCCCGCGCGGCTGATAGCCGGTCCTCCCGTTGAGGCCCTTCTGCGGAACCGTTTCGAAGCGATAGTTCGAAGCATTGCGGAGAAACGGCATGAACCCCGGGGTGCGGATCAGCATGCCATTGTTGCGCGGACCAGCCTCGAGCAGGCACACGCTCTTGCCCGCTTCGGACAGCCTGCCCGCGACCGCGCTGCCGCCGCTGCCCCCGCCGACGACGATGACGTCGAATTCATCCATGATCTCTCCTCTCGGAGAAGAGGTTAGGCAGCCTCGGCCTCTCCCGCAATCGGGTTTTCTTCGGCAACCGGATTTCCCTGGCGTGCGAGCCACTCGGCGCGGATCTGATCCGAGGTCAGGCGGCTGCCGTCGTGGGTCCAGCCGGGCTCGCGCAGCAGATAGGACAGCTTGTGCTTCCACGGCGCGCGCCACATGTCCGCGGCGATACCGATCCATTCGTGGAACACCGCCCACAGCAGGTTGAAGCTGCCGAGTTGCCGAACGATCCCGTAGCGGATTTTTTCGTCGCGGTTCTCGGGCTCGAAACTGCCGAAAAGCTTGTCCCAGACGATGAATACGCCCGCGTAATTGCGGTCGAGATAGCGCGGGTTGGTGGCGTGATGCACGCGGTGGTGGCTCGGCGTGTTCATCACCGCCTCGAACCAGCGCGGCATGCGGTCGATCGCCTCGGTGTGGATCCAGAACTGATAGATAAGGTTGAAGCCGGCGCAGATCGCGATCATTCCCGGGTGGAAGCCGATCAGCACGAGCGGCAGCTTGAAGACGAAGCCCAGCGTCAGGAAACCGGTCCAGGTCTGTCGCAGCGCGGTGCTGAGATTATAGTGCTGGCTCGAATGATGATTGACGTGGCTGGCCCAGAACCAGCGCACCCGATGGCCGAAGCGATGGACCCAGTAATAGGCGAGATCGTCGAGCACGAAGCATGCGACCCAGGCCCACCATACCCAGGGCACGTCGACCAGGCGGAACTGCCACGCCCACAGGAAAAGCGCCAGGAACGCGCCGCCCGACAGCAGCCCGGCGACCGTGCTGCCCAGCCCGAAAGCCAGGCTGGTGAGCGTATCCTTCGGCTCGTAACCGTGCGGACGCTTGCGCCAGGCCCAGATCATTTCGATCAGGACCAGCGCGACGAAGCCGGGAACGGCGAGCTCGGTGGGCGAAAACTCACGCATCGTCCGGCTTGCTTACAGCATTGATCCGAGCGGCCCAAGTCTCGGGATCCGCGAGAACGATTGCGCTCTCGCCGAAGCGCCGCTCTCCGCTCGCGACCACGAGCGCGCGTCCTTGCGGACAGGTTCGCGTGCTCGCCCGCGCGGCCGGACCGAGGATCCGGCCTGCAAAATGCGCGCCATGCGGCCGCAGCAGCAGAATGCGCCCGTGCGAATCGCGCAGAATCGCACCCTTGCCGTCCCGGTCGATCGCAACGTCGTTGGCGCAGAAGCCGTCGACCGCCTCCTGCGCTGCGCGACGCGCGGCCTCTTCGTTGGCGAGGCAGGGCGCGGGGCCCAGCCCGAGCCACCGCGCAATGCCCGCCAGCGCCACGATCGCGACGAGCGAACCGAGGAACTGGAGAAGGGCTGGCGGGATATCCATCGCTCCGGCGGATTGGCACGGGCGACGCTCCCCGGCAAGCGGGTGTCAGCGCGCCGTCAGACTATCGCAAGGGGTCAGCTTTCCCGGGCCGCGAGCGCGTCCATCGCCGCCCTGACCGGGGCGACATCGTAGCCGGCGCCGGCGGCGATACGGGCGATGTCCTCGGGATCGCGCCCGCGCGCGGCCTCGGACAACGCCCACAACAGCGTCGAGCGCGTTCCGGTCCGGCAGAAGGCGAGCACTTTGCCCGCCGAAGCGTCGAGCGCCGCGATCATGGCATCCACCTGAGATTGGCCGAATCCCGCGGATCCGATGGGGATCGCGCGATAGGCGATCCCGGCCTTGCGCGCCGCGCTCTCGATCTCGGCCCCGCGCGGCTGATCCGGGGCCTCGTCGTCGGGCCGGTTGTTGACGATCAGCACGATGCCCTGTTCCTTCGCCCGCTCGACATCCTCGGGCTCGATCTGCCCGGTGGCGAAAAGCTTGTCGGTCAGGCGCTTGAACTCGGTCATGTTGCACTCCGTCGCCGCGCAGCCCTTCGCCGGCGTTGAACCATATTGAGGAATTCGACGCCCACCGAAAAGCCCATGGCGGCATAGATGTAGCCCTTGGGCACGTGAAAACCGAAGCCATCGGCGATCAGCACCAGGCCGATCATCACCAGAAAGGCCAGCGCCAGCATCACCAGCGTGGGATTGTGCTCGATGAAGCGCGCCAGCGGATCGGCGGCGACCATCATGATCGCCACGGTGACGACGACGGCGGCGATCATGATCGGGATCACGTCGGTCATCCCCACGGCGGTGAGGATCGAATTGACCGAGAAGACGAGGTCGATGGCCACGATCTGCGCGATCACCGTGCCGAAACTCGCCGTCGCTGCAGCAGCCGCGCCCGGAGTCCGGTCGAGGAGATCGCCCGAATCATCCGCGGGTTCCATCGCGTGGTGGATTTCCTTCGTCGCCTTCCAGAGGAGGAAGAGCCCACCCGCGAGCAGGATCAGGTCGCGTCCCGAAAAGGCGGTTTCGAAGCTCGGTTCGCCATAATCGTTGGGGGAGCCGACGATGCCGAGATCGAACAGCGGGGTCTGCAGCGTGACCAGCCAGCCGATCAGCATCAGCAGTCCGATTTGCATGATCAGCGCGAGCGCCAGCCCAATCCGCCGGGCGCGCTGCTGCTGATCCTCGGGCAGCTTGTTCGACAGGATCGCAATGAAAATCAGATTGTCGACGCCGAGGACGACCTCGAGAGCGATCAGCGTCAACAGCGCCAGCCAGGTGGCCGGATCCTGCAAGAGTCCAATTATGTCCATCGCCCGTCCCTGCCCACTAGCGCGCCCCCGTTCAAGCATACATTCGCGCAGGAACAATGCGAAAATGTCACATGGGAGTGGTGTGAGGGGTGCGTATACTAAAACATTCGCCTCGGACGCGCTTACACGCTATGACGGGGCGAGTTGAGGGGTGGGATGCGTCGAGTGAACGTACCTGCCCGCACCCTTGCGGAAGGCAGCTTTCCGTGTCGGTGCACTGACCGCAAGAGCTGCACGACAAGGTATAGTTCGAGTTATGGGTTACGATAGAGGACGCCGTCGCGGACGGGACAAGCGCGATGGCATCGGCGAAGAAGGCTTCGACAGTTTCGGTGGCCCGCCCGCGGATTTCGCTCCGCATAACGCATTCGGGAACGACCGGTTCGGTGGCGGCGGCGACCGTGGTGGCGGCGACCGCTTCGGTGGCGGCAATCGCGGCGGCGGAGGCGGCTTCGGCGGCGGCAATCGCGGCGGCGGTGGTGGCGGCGGCGGCGGCGGTTTCAGCCGCATGCCCGCACAGGTCGTCGGCACCGGCAAGGGCACGGTGAAATTCTTCAACGGCCAGAAGGGCTTCGGCTTCATCCAGCAAGATGGCGGCGGCGAGGACGTGTTCGTCCACATCAGCGCAGTCGAACGCGCCGGTCTCGAGGGATTGGCCGAAGGGCAGGAGCTCGAATTCAACCTCGTCGATCGTGGCGGCAAGGTTTCGGCGCAGGACCTCCAGGTCGTCGGCGACGTGATCCCCGTCGAGCAGCGCAGCGGCGATCGCGGCGCGGGTGAAGCGGGCGGTCCTCCGCGGCGCGAACTGACCGGCGAAAAGGCCACGGGCACTGTCAAGTTCTTCAATTCGATGAAGGGCTTCGGCTTCCTCACCCGCGACGATGGACAGCCCGATGCCTTCGTGCACATCAGCGCGATCGAACGCTCCGGTCTCGCCGGGGTCAACGAGGGCGAACGCTATCAGTTCGACCTCGAGGTCGATCGACGCGGCAAATATTCGGCGGTCAACCTGGTCCCTGCGCAGGACTGAGGCCGCGCCCCGCCCGATCGGGTTTGACCCGGCGCGCGAGACGCAATAGATCGCTGACAATCACGCAGATGGCGGTTCCCCTGGAGCCGCCATTTGTCTTTGAACTGGAATATCCGGAGGCCCCATGTCGATTAGTCCGCTGATGCCCGTCTATCCCCGCTGCGGCGTGCGCCCCGTCGCCGGCGACCATTGCCATCTGATCGACGAGGACGGCACCCGCTATCTCGACTTCGCCAGCGGTATCGCGGTCAACCTGCTCGGCCACAGCCACCAGGGGCTGATCGGCGCGATCCAGCGCCAGGCCGAAACGCTGATGCACGTCTCCAACCTCTACGGCAGCCCGCAGGGCGAAGCGCTGGCGCAGCGGCTGGTCGACAAGACCTTCGCCGACACCGTCTTCTTCACCAATTCGGGTGCCGAAGCGGTCGAATGCGCGATCAAGACTGCCAGGGCCTATCACCAGCATTCCGACGGCGATCCCGACCGGACCGAGCTGATCACCTTCGCGAATGCGTTTCACGGCCGCACGATGGCGACCATCAGCGCTTCGAATCAGGACAAGATGCACAAGGGCTTCCTTCCGCTGCTCGCGGGGTTCCGCTACGCCGAATTCGACGACCTCGAGAGCGCCCGGGCGCTGATGTCCGACAAGACCGCCGGTTTCCTGGTCGAACCGATCCAGGGCGAAGGCGGCATCCGCCCGGCCTCGGACGAATTCCTTCGCGGCCTGCGCGCGCTGTGCGACGAGCACGATCTGATGCTCGTGTTCGACGAGGTGCAGTGCGGCGTCGCGCGCACGGGCAAGCTCTATGCCTACGAACATTATGGCGTCGAACCCGATATCATGGCCACCGCCAAGGGCATCGGCGGCGGCTTTCCGCTCGGCGCCTGCCTCGCCACCGAAAAGGCGGCGCGTGGAATGGGCTTCGGCACGCATGGTTCGACCTACGGCGGCAATCCGCTGGCGATGGCCGCGGGCACGGCGGTGATGGATGCCGTCGCCAACGACGAATTCCTCGCCGAGGTGACCGAGAAGGGCGAGCGCCTGCGCAGCCGGCTCGAACAATTCATCGGCAATTATCCCGAGCTGTTCGAACTCGTCCGTGGCAAGGGCCTGATGCTCGGCATCAAGATGAAAGTCGAAAGCCGGCCGTTTTTCGTGCATTTGCGCGACAATCACCAGTTGCTCACCGTCGCCGCGGGCGACAACACCCTGCGGGTGCTTCCGCCCCTGGTCGCCGGCGATGCCGAATTCGACGAATTCTTCGACAAGCTTTCGGCGGGCGCCGCGAGCTACGAGCCGGCCACGGCATGACCGCCGGCGGCGGTCCGCTCGACCTCGCCGCGGCGGCGAGGAATTTTCTCGACCTGTCCGATGCGGGCGGGAATGCGGTCGCCGCCATGCTGGCAGACGCGCAGGATCGCAAATCTGCCCGCGCGGGTTGGCCCAAGGGCCGGCCCGATGCCGACGCCCCGCTCGCGGGCCATGTCCTCGGCATGATTTTCGAGAAGAATTCGACCCGCACGCGGGTGAGTTTCGACATCGCGATGCGCCAGCTCGGCGGTTCGGCGCTGATCCTCGATTCGGGCACCAGCCAGCTGGGCCGGGGCGAAAGCATCGCCGACACCGCGCGGGTGCTCAGCCGGATGGTCGATGCGATCATGATTCGCACCGACGACCACGCCAAGGCCGAAGAGCTGGCGCATCATGCGCACGTGCCGGTCATCAACGGGCTGACCGACCGCTCGCATCCGTGCCAGATCGTCGCCGACCTGCTGACGATGGTCGAGCACGGCAAGACGCTGCCGGGCCTCGAAGTGGCCTGGCTCGGCGATGGCAACAACGTCCTCCACTCGATCCTCGAGGCGGCGGGCATCTTCAAGTTCAACGTCCGCGTCGGATCGCCGCAGGGTTACGAACCCGATGCCGAATTCGTCGACCTGGCGCGCGCGGGCGGGGCACGGGTCACGCTGACGCCGAACGCCGGGGAAGCCGCCGCGGGCGCCGATATCGTGGTCACCGACACCTGGGTCTCGATGGGGCAGGAACAGGTCCAAGACAAGCTCGCGGCGATGGCTCCGTTCCAGGTCGATGCGGATTTGATGGCACTGGCCAGGCCCGACGCGAAATTCCTCCACTGCCTCCCCGCGCATGTCGGCGACGAGGTGAGCCAGGCAGTCTTCGAGGGCAGCCAGTCGGTGGTGTTCGACGAGGCCGAAAACCGGATCCATGCGCAAAAATCGGTACTGTTGTGGTGCCTGGGAAGGCTCTGACTTTGCTGCTCCGCCCCTAACAATCGTCCGACCCCGCCCCATATGACGGCGATGGACGAAACACCCCCCGATACGACCCCGAACCCCGAAGAAACCTATGCAGGCCGCCTGCTTGCTTTCACCATCCCCGCCCGCTCGGCACGCGGACGGCTGGTGCGGCTCGACAGCACGCTCGACACGATTCTCGCCGCGCATGACTATCCCCCGCCGGTCGCGCATCTGCTGGCCGAGGCGCTGGTGGTGGCAACGCTGATCGGCGGGCTGGTCAAGGAAGATGGTTCGCAAGTGACGATGCAGGCGCAGACCGAAGCCGGCGCGGTCCGGCTGCTGGTGTGCGATTATCGCGGCGGCGAATTGCGCGGCTATGTCGATTTCGATGCCGGGCGGCTGGCCGAACTCGGCGCCAACCCGACGCTGTTCGCCTTGTTCGGGAAGGGTTATCTCGCGATTACCTTCGACGTGACCGGTGGCAAGGGGCGCTATCAGGGGATCGTTCCGCTCGAGGGCGCCAGCCTGGCCGAGGCTTGCGAGCGCTATTTCTACCAATCGGAACAGGTTCCGACGCTGATTCGCAGCGCCGTGAGGATCGACGAGGGCGGCTGCCGGGCGGCGGGCCTGCTGGTGCAGCACCTCGCCGAGGGCGAGGAGGGGCGCGAACGCCTCCATGCCAAGCTCGACCATCCCGAATGGGAGCATGTCGCGGTGCTTGCGGGGTCGCTGCGCTTCGAGGAATTGCTCGACCCGGCCCTGTCGCTCGAGGCGATCGCCTGGCGGCTGTTCCACGAGGAGGATGAGGTCCGCGTCCAGCCCGGCGCGACGATCGCCAAGGGCTGTCGCTGCTCGGTCGACCATTACCGGAATGTGCTGGCGCGCTTTCCCGAAGCGGATCTCGCCGAGATGCGCGACGAGGAGGGGATCGTGCTGGTCGATTGCGCATTCTGCTCGAAGCAATTCGCGATAGAGGCATGATCGCCGTGTCGTTGCCATACAACGGAAGCCGAGCGAATTGGTGTATCGTCGACGAATCGCGGGCGCATCTGCAGGTCATGGTTGAAGAAGGTGGGAAACGATATGGCTCGTAGCAGGGCGCTGTTCCTCGCGGTCCTCCTGGCGCCTCTCGCGGCGGTCGGGGTGCCCGCGCTGGCGCAGGGATCGCTGGCGATGCTCGACGGGCTCGATCCCGGGGCATGGGAGGTTCGCTTCCGCGAAGGCGCCGGGGTGCGCCGGCTGTGCATCAGGACCGGGCGCGAATTCATCCAGCTGCGGCATGCGGAGAGGGGCTGCAACCGTTTCGTCGTCGAGGACGGACCCGATGCGGTGACGGTGCAATATACCTGCCGCGGCAACGGCTATGGCCGGACCACGATCCGCAAGGAAAGCGGGGTGCTGGTGCAGATCGACAGCCAGGGCATCGCCGGCGGGAAGCCGTTCCAGTTCTCCGCCGAGGCGCGGCGTAGCGGAAGCTGCGGCTGATCGGCTTGCGAGTCCGCCCGATCCGACCTAGCGGGGGCGCATGACTGCAGACCCAGGTCCCGGCCCCGCCGTCGTCCTGCTTTCGGGCGGGCTCGATTCGATGGTGACTGCCGCGCTCGCGCGCGAACGCGGCCATACGCTTCACGCCCTCACCATCGACTATGGCCAGCGCCATCGTCGCGAGCTGCGCTCGGCACATGAGATTGCCGCGCGGCTGGGGGTCGAACGGCATGTCCTGCTGCCGCTCGATCTGCGCCATTTCGGCGGCTCTGCCCTGACCGCGGACATCGCCGTGCCGAAGTCGGGCGTGGCTGCGGATATTCCGGTGACATATGTCCCGGCGCGCAATCTGGTCTTCCTCGCACTGACCACGGCCTTTGCGGAAACTTCGGGATCGCGCGACATTTTCATCGGGGTGAACGCACTCGATTATTCGGGCTATCCCGATTGCCGGCCCGAATTCATCGCCAGCTTTGCCGAAACCGCGCGGCTCGGGACCAGGCAGGGCGTCGAGGGCGCGCCCTTCGCCATTCACGCGCCGCTGCAGCATCTGTCGAAGGCCGATATCGCGCGCGAATGCGCCCGGCTCGGGCTCGATCCGGCGTGGAGCTGGTCGTGCTACGATCCCAATGCCGAGGGGCTCGCCTGCGGCGCCTGCGATTCCTGCCGGCTCCGGCGAAAAGGCTTTGCCGACGCGGGACTTGTCGATACGACCCCCTATTCCGAGGATGCCCCAGAATTGACGGAGTAGGGATTTGACTGAGCCGACCGAAGCCGCTGCCGAACTGTCACCTGCAGCGCGCGAAGGAGACTCCCAGGTCCCCGCTTACAGCTGGTACGCGCTCAGCGTGCTGGTGCTGGTCTATGTGCTCAATTTCATCGATCGGCAGATCCTCTCGATCCTGGCCAACGACATCAAGGCCGATCTCGGGGTCGATGACGCCTTTCTCGGATTTCTCTACGGCACCGCATTCGCGATCTTCTACGCGCTGTTCGGGATTCCGCTCGGCAAACTGGCCGACAGCTGGAAGCGCATCAGGCTGATGAGCATCGGGCTTTCGCTGTGGTCGATGATGACCGCGCTCTCGGGCTTCGCGCGCAACGGGACCACGCTGACCTTCGCGCGGATCGGCGTCGGGGTGGGCGAGGCCACGGCCAGCCCGTCGGCCTATTCGCTGATATCCGACTGGTTCCCCGCGCGGCTCAGGGCGACCGCGCTGGCGATCTATTCCTCGGGGCTCTATTTCGGAGGGGGGATCTCGCTGCTGATCGGCGGGATGATCAAGGACGGCTGGAACGAAGCCTATCCCGGCGGCGGCCCGCTCGGCCTGGTCGGCTGGCAGGCGGCTTTCGTCAGCGTTGGCATCCCCGGCCTGCTGCTGGCTGCCTGGGTACTGACGCTGCGCGAACCGGTGCGCGGGGCGATCGACAATATCCCCACCCGGGAAGATCCGGCGCCGTTTCGCGGCTTTTTCGACGAACTGGTCCAGATCATACCACCGTTCACATTGATCGGAGCGCTGCGTCGGGGCCCGGGCGCGCTGCTGATCAATATCGCCGGCGCGATCGGTTTCGCCCTCGCTGCGGTCCTGCTCACGCGCTGGGTCTATGCCGGTCCGGGGACCTTCGTCACTGCCGTTTCGGATCAGTGGCTGTTTCTCGGGATCGGCTATTACGCGGTGTTCAGCTGGGCCAGTTCGCTGCGCTCGCGCGATTTGCCGACCTTCCGGCTGACCTGGGGTTCGCCGGCCTTCATGACCACCATTCTCGGTTATGGCATCGTCGCCTTCCTGTCCTACGCCGCGTCCTTCTTCGCCGCGCCCTTCGGCGAGGTGAAGTTCGGTATCGCCGCGGCCGAGATCGGCTTCCTGCTCGGGGCTCCCGCTGCGGTGGCGGGCTTCCTCGGGGTGATCGCCGGCGGTCGCATCGCCGACTGGCTGTTCGTCCGCTATCCGGCCGGGCGCCTGTTCGTGGTCATGTTCGGGCTGGTGGCTCCGGTGCCGGTGCTGTGGATGACCTATACGACCGACGACGTCACGCTGTTCTATATCGGCGCGGCGCTCGGCCAATTGCTTGCCGCCAGCGCGCTCGGCGCGGCAGCCGCGACCAGCCAGTCGCTCGTGCTCCCGCGCATGCGCGGCGTGGCGACCGCGACCTTCTTCCTCGCCACCACGCTGGTCGGGCTTGCGCTCGGCCCGTTCCTCGCCGGGTGGGTCTCGGCCACGCACGGGGGCGACATCTCGCTCGGGATCCGAAGCATCATGGCGGCGGTGCCGCTCGGAGTGGCCTGCCTGATCGTGGCGATCAGGCTGGTGCCCGAAGCTGCGGCGCGCATGCGCGAAAGGGCGGTGGAAGCGGGCGAAGCAGGGCTCTAGACCCGCTTCAGCACTCCGCAGGCAACGCGCGAACCGGCATCGCCAGCCGGATCGGTGCGATAGTCGTCGGCACCGGCGTGGACCACCACCGCCGTGCCGTCGCCATCGAAGATCGCGTCGAGCACGGTGCTTGCGGAACCGTCGAGCTGGTACTCGATCGATCCCGAGCCGTTCGCCCCCACCGTCAGGTTCGGCATGTCGCCGAGATGCTTGCCGCCGGAGGCGAGCGAACCATGCGAATGATTGCCTGGGTTGAGATGTCCGCCGGCGCTCGCGAAGCCGGGTGCTGCACAGCGGCCGGTGGTGTGGAGGTGAAAGCCGTGCTGACCGGGCTCCATGCCCGTGACGGCGCCTGCGACGGTCACGGTCTGGCCGTTGCTGAGCAATTGCACGGTGCCTGCCGGCATGCCGTTGGCAAAGGTCATGGTGGCCTGTCCGACTTCTCTGCGTCGGCAGGTCGGCGACGGTCGAACATCCGCCGAGCAGGATCAGGGCTGCCGCGCTGGCGGAGACGGTGAGGGGACGGATCATCGGTTTTGCTCCTCGTGGTCGGGGTTACGGTGCCCCAACGAAAAAGGGGCCGGATTGCTCCGGCCCCTCGATCTTGTCGGCATGAAGCCGTCGCTTACATGCCCGAACCCGGACCGTAGGTGATTTCCACGCGACGGTTCTGCAGTTCGCGAACACCGTCGGCAGTCGGAACGCGCGGCTGCGATTCGCCGAACGCTTCGCTGGAGATCCGGCCATCCGGAATGCCACGCGAGGTCAGGTAGCTGCGAACCGAGGCGTTGCGACGCTCGGCCAGCCCCATGTTGTACTGCGCCGTACCCGAACGGTCGGTGTGACCTGCGAGCATGACCGAAGCCGCGCCGCAGTTGGCATAGGCCGACACCGCATTGTCGAGGATCGTCGCTGCCTCGGGCGTGACGTCCGACTTGTCCCAGTTGAAGAAGACAATGTACGGACCCGTCTCGCAGACCGGCGCCGGCGGCGGCGGCGGGGGAGGCGGCGGAGGCGGCGGCGGCGGGGGCGGCGGCGGAGGCGGCGGCGGCGGTGCGACCGGAGCTCCGAAGTTGTAGGTCAGCGTGCCCATGATCGAGTGGCTGCGGAAATCGTCCTCGAGCGAGCGACCGGCGAGATCGACCAGATTGACGTTTTCCGCATTGAACAGGCGATAGCGCAGGCCAACGTCGACGTTGTCGGTCAGCGGAGCGCGAACGCCGGCGAGGACCTGCCAGGCAAGGCCGCTGTCCGAATCGTCGAGCGACGAGGAAAGGTTCGAGAAGGGCTGGACTTCGTAGCTGGTGCGAGCAACGCCGACACCGCCGCCGACATAGCCCTGAAGGCCGTCGTCGGGACCGAAGTCGAACATGCCGTTGAGCATGAACGAGAGAACGTTGGCGTCGCCGCCGACCGCATAGGTGTTGGCCGTCAGGGTCGAGCCGCTGCCATAGGTCAGACCGGAGTTGTCGACCGCGGCGCTCTCGAGGTCGGCCTGGCGATAGCTGACTTCTGCTTCGAGCCGGAAAGCACCGAAGTCGTAGCCGACGAAGCCGCCGCCATCGAAGCCGTAATCGTGATTGACGCCGAGCACACCAGTGCCGGAATCGATATCGAATTCGGTATCTTCGACGATCATCGGGCCGAATTCGGCGCCGACGTACCAGCTGTCATCACGTGCCAGGGCAGGCGATGCAAGGGCCGTTGAGGCCATCGCCATTCCTATGACGAATTTCCGCATTATAGTTTCCCCTTTTTGCGAATTGGATCCACCGAGTGGAGCACATCTAACTTTCATGCCCCGAAGTGGCAAGTGAACAATCGATCGAGACTGTTGCAATATTATCGCGTCCTGATCGTTCGGAATGAGGCCGAGCGGCGACCCTCCCGTGCGATGCGAACGGAGAGCTTCCCCGAGGGTTCCCGCTATTCGGCCGGGAGCAGCGAAAGTGTTGCAAGAATGTCGATCACGGCCGCGATGGCGAGTCGGGCCTCGGCATCGACGGTGGCCCCGCCGCTCGGCGCGGCGGGGCGTCGGGCGCGCGTCCATCCGCCGGCGAAGCACAGTCTTTCCCCGGTGGTCCGGTCGAGCACATGCATTCCATCCAGCGGGGCGCCATAGCTCCACTGGCTCCCGTCCCACCCGGCGAGGGCACCTGCGCGCCCGGTCCATTCGCCGCCGGGATCGTCGGCAACCAGCCAGCAGTCCCCCGGATCGGGGGCGGGCGGCGGCTGCGCGGCTTCTCCCCGCACCGAAGGATGCAGCAGCAGGTCGATCCGCGCCAAGGCCTCGTTGACGAAGAATTCGCGCTGGGCCTGGCCCGAAACGAGAAGGGCAGGCATGGCGGGCAGTCCGGGCGGCGAATTCGATCGGGTCGGTCATGATGATCTCCTGTCGGTCGGGAACGGCATTCAGAGCGTGGCGAGAGCGAGCGCGGGCGACAGGGCGAAGCTGCCCCGCTGGCGCACCCACAGCGGTTCGCCGGCGTGGGCCGCCGGCGAGCGCGGCAAGGTCCGCCGCGCCGATGACGAAATCGGTGCCGATTACGGTCCAGCGCATCCCGTCCCGGGCCGGGTCGCCCACTCCGAGCTCGTATTCTTCGGCCTGCTCGACCAGCGGCTGGTCGACTTCGTCGAGCCATACCCAGCCGCCCCGGGCGCGGCGCGTCCAGCTCAGCGCCAGCGCGCCGTCGCTGGTCCGCGCGGCGCGGCCGTGGACCGGGAAGAGCGGCTTGCGGCTGCGCCCCGCCTGCTCGAGCGCGGCAAACACGGGCGCGGCGTCGGTCGGGCCGATGGCGGCATATCGGGCGCTTGCGAAGGAGGTTTCCGGCAGCTCGAACCAGCCGCTCGTCGAGCAGTGTGGCAGGGGTTCCGCTGGCGTGCCCCGCCATCGCCTCGGCTTCGGTCCCGCCGCGGCCGCGCAGCAGGCCCCGTAGCGCCCAGTGGCCATCGCCGAGCGGCTCGGCTGCGGCGAACTGGAGGATCTCGTCCCCGACCAGCAGGCGGTTCGCGCCCAGCGCGATCGCTTCGGGCAGCGCGGGCTCGAGCGACGGCTTCGGCGTCTTCGAGCGCGAGGTGCACGATCGCCGCCGGCTTCGAAGCGCAGCCCAATGCTGCGGGCCCAGCGCAGACGCGAGCGTCCCGGTCACCGCGCGGGTCGTCCCGCTCGCCGCGATCGGGGTCAGCGTCCCGCCGGTCTCGGCATAGAGCGTCGCGCCGGGCCAGCGGCCGGTCGCAGCCCCGATGGCGGCATAGCGGCGGACCGATGCGGCCCCGTCGGTACCGTCGCACGGCAGTTCGAAGACCCGCAGGCTGGTCGTCCCCGGCCCGCGGTCGCGCGGGACCCAGCCGGCTCCGGCATCGGTCGGCACGCTGCCGGGAAGCTGGTCGAGATGGCGGAACAGTTCGAATTCGATCCCCGCCTCGCGCCATTCCCACGCGCCGATGCGCCACAGCCCCTCCAGCCCCGGGGCGCGGACCACCACGCCCGGGCCGAGTTCCGGATCGAGCTCCGCGGCGCGCCACACGAGCGTTTCGGCCTGGGCGCTCTCGCGCATCGCCGAGCGGTCGAGCAGGGTGCGCGCATCGGCGGCGCTGAGGACGGCGGGCAGTTCGAGCGTTTCCGCACTGCCCGACCCTGGCGGGCCCCCGACGCGCTGGAGCCCGGGCTGGTAATCGCGCGCGGGATCGTAGTAGCGCAAGGCCGCGAGCGAGCTGTCGCGCGACAGCCTGTCGTTCGCGCGCGTGCCCGTCGATGCGGCCGAAATCGCCCTCGTCCCAGGCTGCGGCTTCGGGCAGGTGGCCGACGGCCGAAGGGGTCGATGCGCGTTCCGCGATGGTCAGCACTCCGCCCGAAGTCATCGCAGCGAGCGGTGCGAGCCGGTCGATCTGCGCCAGCAGCTCGGCGAGCGCGCCGCCCTCGTGGACGAAGCCGGCGAATTCCGCGATTGCGGTGCCCGGCGCGGCGATCGCCTGCGTCGCCAGCGCGCGCGCGACCAGCTCGGATCCCCGCTCCGGCGAAGACCTCGAAGCTCAGCGCGGGGATGCGGTTGCCGAAGTCCTCGAGCGCGAGATCCTCGAACACGACATAGGCGCAGCCCGCGATGCGCCGGGCAGCGCTCGCCCAGCGCGGCCGCCATCAGCGGGTCCGGGCGCTGGTCGCCGTGCGCCGGTGTGAATGCGCAGGCTGCCGCCGGTCTTGAGATCGCCCGCCGCGCCGCGCAGGAGGTTGCCGTCGGCCCAGATCCGGCCGATCCCGTCGATCGGGGCGCTCGACAAGGCGACGGCGAAGGAAAGCGAATAGCTGTAGCTGGTGGTCTTGGGCGCGCCCTTGCGCGCCGCTGGTCTCGCTCCGTTCGCGCAGGTCGGTCGCCCAGATCACCGTTCCCGGATGCGCGCACGTTTCCGTAAAGCGCGGCGAGCGGGCGGCCATAGCTCGAGCTGCTGACCGCGAGTTCCTTCAGCCGCGGGCCCTCGCGCCGCCCTCCGCCGATGATCCGCGCATCGAGGCTGCGCCCGAGCGTTGCGACCGAGCGCGCCGCCGAGCGGCCCGCCCGCGAGCGAGCCGAGGGTTCCCAAGATGAGCGTCGCCATGGTTTCACTCCGGCTGGTCGGGCAGGCGCCAGCGCGCCTGCGCGGCGGGGATGGGATCGAGCAGCTCGACGACGACGCGGCGCAGCCCCGCATGCGCGTGGACGAAGCCGGCGCCGCCGAGAGCGACGAGCAGATGGTGCTGACCGGGCCCGGGGCGATCAGCAGCACGTCGCCGCGCCGCGTCGGTCCGCACGCCGCGATCAGGCCATTGGCCGCGGCGAAGCCGAGCCACGGGTCGGTGGCGGGATTGCGCAGGCGGTAGCCGAGCGGATAGCGCACCGGCCGGCCGCATCGCGCCAGCGCCAGACCCACCATGCCGACGCAATCGATGCCCTGCGCGGTGTCGCGCCCGTGGAGGCGGAAGGCGCGTGCCCACCAGGGCCTGCGCCTCGAGCGCGAAGCGTTCGGCGTCCGCGATCATCGCGGCACCGGATATTGCGCGAGCATGTCGTTGCCCGGCAGGAACGGTTCGCCGCTGAAAGTTCGCTGCATTGCCGAAGCGCGCGGCGCAGGTGGCGATGCGTGCGGTCGCACCCTTCGCGTCAGCCGGACCCGCATGCCTGGCGAAAGCCGCGCATCGAGCCGCGCGCCGAGCACCAGCACCGCGCCCGCGACATCGAGGATGCGCATCGGCGAGCCCGCATTGCGGGCCATCGATCCAGCGCAATTCGCCATGGCGATAGGGCGCGCAATCGGCAAGGGCCATGGTCACGCTGCCCCGATCGACGTCGACCGCGGCGATGGCGGCGCGCCGGCGATAGGCGGGAGCGGCGAGCCCGCATTCGGGCCCACAGAAGCGCGCCCGGCACGAGGGGCCCGAGAGCGGCACCGGATCGACTGCGAGCGCCGCCTTGGCCGAGACCAGCTGTGCCCGAAACCCGGCTGCCTCGCCGGTGATCGCGGCGATCGACCCGGCGTAGAGCAGGGCGCAGTCGAGCGTTTCCCAATCGACGATTCCGCTTTCGACCCGCGCGCCGTCGAACAGACCCGCGGCGAGATCCTCGGCGACGATGTCGGAGTGGCCGAGCACGCCTTCCACCTCGCCCGGATCGTCCTCGAACCCCGCGGTCAGGCGGACGGCCGAAGGCAGCATGCCGGGCGCGGCGCGATGAAGGATGCCGGCGAACCACAGGTCGCGGTCGTGCGTGGTGAAGCCCAGCGTGACCCCGTCGCGGCGATGGATGCGCCACCAGCTCGCGGCGGTCTCGAGCCCGGCGGCGAAGAAGCTGCGGCGGGTCATCGGCCTCGCGCACCTCGATCAGCGGCGACCGAGGGCGCCTCGCCCGCGGCGAAGGCCGCGCCGCAGACGTCGAGCCGGTCCTCGGCAAACCGCACCGGGACATCGAACAGGAAGCCGGCGGTGACCGCCGCGCCCGCGGCGGGTGCCTCGTCGAGGACGATCCAGCCGCCGCCATCGTAGGTCCAGGCGGTGGTCTGCACACCGTCGATCGCCACCATTATGCTCGCCACTTCGGGCCGGGTGATGGTCCGCGTCTGCTCGCCGTAACGCTTGGCGAGACGGAAACGAGCGGCCAGCCCGTCGCCCGTGGCGACAGGCTGGTCGGTCGCGGCGGGGATGCCGGTCATGCCGTGCGAGCTGAAATCGAACGGATCGCGCAGGCGAAAGCCCCGCGCGGGGCCGAACCGCGCGCGGAAGAATGCGATCAGCGTGCCCAGTTCCTCTTCCGCCCGGATCCCCGGTCCGACATCGAAGCGCATCCGGGCATCGGACCACAGCGCGTTGCGGTGCTCGAAGCCCGAGGCGGTGACCGCCACCGCGGTCGAGAATTCGGGGCTGGCCGCGGCATCGCGGCCGAGCGCGAGCGGATAGGCGACATCGTCGAAGGGCGGTCATGGCATCCTCTCTCGGGGGCAGGCGGGTGTATCCGTCGCGCGCGACCTGCGGCAGCGCCCAGACGAAGCGGCGGGCGATGCCGCGCTTCGCGTGCGCGATCGAGCGCGGCATCGATCAGCGGCCACAAGCGCGCCGCATCGTCCGGGGCGAGGACGAAGCCGGCGAGGTAGTCGTGTCGCAGCGGTGGGGTAGCCGAGGCGTTCGGCGACGAACGCCCAGTACGGCACCGGCGCTGCGCCTCGGCGCCCTGCGTCAGCCAGTCGTAGTCCTCGAGCTGGAGCCGGTCGAAGGCGGGCCAGGCCCAGGCGGCGGGCAGATTGGCGCGGTGGAGTTCGGGCATGGCGGGGTCGCGCAGCGTCGGAGTAAAGACCAGCAGCAGGATTTCGGCCGGCATCGCCCGCGGCTTCGCGCACCGCCTGCGCCAGCGCGGCGGTCGATTGCGCCAGCAGCGCGCCCGCGCGATCGAGCAGCTCGGTCTGCGCCGGGTCGAGCGGCGCGCGCAGATCGACGATGGCGGGCGGATCGCCGCCCCATGCGGCGCGCGCGGCATCGTCGTAGAGGCACGGCGCGCGGGTGTCGGGCATCACCCACCACCACGGCTCGCCGATCTGGAAGCGCACCGCCAGCCCGGTCTCGCGCGCGATCGCCACGAAGGCGCAGGCGACCTGCTGGAGATAGGCCATTGCCCCGCTATGCGCGGGCGAGAGCAGCGTCGACGGCGGAACCCAGCCGGTCCGCGCCGCACTGCCGTCGGGCGCGCGCTGCTTCCAGTCGTTCCAGCAATGCGCGTCGAACAGCTCGTAGGACAGCGACCAGATCACCTCGAACCCGCGCGCCCGGGCCTCGCCCGCGAAGGCGCGGTGCCAGGCAGTGCAGGGCTCGTTGAGCGCACCCCCCGCAAGGCTGACGTAATGCCCCCCGCCGAGCGGCTCGAGCCGGAAATAATGGCTCATGCCGACGTAATGGAGAATGCGCTCGCGATAGCCGAGCCCCTCGATCGTGCGCAGCAGCCGCGCCGGCGTCTGGTTGTAGAGATCGTCGTAGGCGGTCGCGATCATGTTCGCCATGCGCCGGCAGGATCGCAGTCGCCCACGGCGATCGCCGCATGCGCGCCGTCGCAGGCGATCGCGGTGATCTCGACATGGCCGGCGAGCGGGGCGGCGAAGGGCGCCGCGCTCGCCTCGACATAGGCGGGCGGCACGAGGCTGACGAACATCCGCTCGATGTCGCCCGCGAACACCGGCTCGCCGGGCAGGCTCCAGCCCGAGTGGAGGTGCGAGAAGGGCAGCTCGATCAGCGCGTCCTCGGGGGTGCCCTGGGCATAGTTCCACAGGCGGACGTACCAGCTGCGCGGTGCGCCCAGGGCATCGCGGCCCTCGATCGTCAGCGTCGGGCCCTGCGGCTGGTCGAGCGGCATCAGTCCGCTGCTGCGCCAGCGGAAACGCAGGGTGCAGCCGGCGTAGTCGCGCTCGGTCACATAGGCGAGCAGCGGATGTCCCAAGCGGTCCTCGCTGTCCCAGATCAGCCCGGCGAGATCGCCTTGCTGGTGAAAGCTGCAATCGACCCGCAGCGCGTCGGGCGCGGTCGAGACCACCGCCGCCATCATCGGCCGCGGAAAATCGACGGTCCAGAAGCGCGGATCGAACCGTCCGATCCAGTCCTCGTGCTGTCCCCGCCGTTCGCGGGCTAGCCAGAATGGCATCTGTGCTGTTCCTTTCGTGCTCCGCGCCGGCTGTCGCGGGTGCGGGTTTGCCGGTCGACCGGCGCGCGGGTGCGCTGCGCGGCCTAGAAGGCGAGACTGCGCCGCACCGCGCTCGCGATCTGGCGCGTGGAGCGTTGCAGCGCGACCGGGGCCGTGGTGCCGCGCGGCGCGGCGAGCGTGATCGCCACCTGCATCTGCGGCCGCTGCGCTGCGTTGCCGGGCTCGATCCGTCCGGCGCTGGCGGGGACGAACAGTTCGGGCCCGCGTTCGCCCACCACATAGGGGCGCTGGGGGGCGACGAGCCCGCCAGTGGCGCGCCCCGGGAGCCCGAACAGCGCGCCGAGCGCCCCGCCCAGCACGCTTGCCAGCCCGCCGCCGGAACCTGCGCCCGCGCCTCCGCCCGGACCGCCGAACAAGCGGTCGAACCCCAGCTCGAGCGCCTGCGCGGCGATCTGGTCGAGCACGCCGGAAGCGATCCGCTGCAGGTCGCCGAAGCCGAGGCTGCCCTTGCGGATCGCCCCGAGCAATCCGCGCTCGAGCACCGCGCCGGCCTCGTCGAACCCGGCGAGCAAGGTCGCATCGAAAGTGCCGCGCATCGCGCGCATGTCGGCGGCGAAGCCCTGCGTGTCGGCGCGCACCGCGACCAGCAATTGATCGATCTCGTCATCCATGGTCGTCCCTTTCGATCAGTCGCGCGATCTCGTCGCGGGTGGGCGGCTGCGGGGTCCCGCGCGGCGGCGCGAGACTGGCGCATAATTCGGCCGGCGTGGCGGCCCAGAACACCGCCGGGGTCCAGCGCAGCACCTGCGCCGCGAGCGGCAGCAGGCGGAGCGCGGAAGCGGCGAAGGTCACGGCGCCGGGCGGCGGATCATTCCGCCCGCCCCGGAGGATTTCGCCGAGCAGCGCGCGCAGCGGCGCGGCCGCGGCGGCGAGCCCTGCATCGAGTACCGCCTGCCCGACCCGTTCGCGCCCGATCGCATCGGGTTCGGCGAGGCAGAACCAGAACAGCGCCGCGATCTCGGCCAGCCGCAGCTGCCCAGCGCCCGCGCGCTCGACCAGCGCGAACAGCGGGCCCAGCTCCTGTTCGGCGCGGACCAGCGCCTCGAAGCTCGGGCGCAGCAGGTGCGGCGTGCCGTCGATGGTCAGCGCGGCTTCCCCGCGAAGCGCATTGGGGCTCATGACGGGACCACCGCCCCCGAGCTTTCGAGCTGAAGCGCATAGGTCCGCTCGCCGTTGAAATCGCCCGCATAGTCGAGCCGCTGGACGAGGAAGCGGCCGCGCATTCTCGCGCCGTCCTCGAAACTCAGCTCGTAATCGTCGAGCGTCCCGGCGAGCGCGTGCCCGCGCACCGCCGCCTCGGCTTGCGAACCGAGGAAGATTCCGCTGGCCGAGACCGAGACCGATCGCGTGCCCGCGCCCGACAGCAGCTCGCGCCAGCCGCCGCTGTCCTTGTGCGTGACGGTGACCGTATCGCCGTTGATCGTCATCTGCGTGGTGCGCAGGCCGGCCACGGTGGCATAGGCCGCGGGCGCGCCCCCGTCGCCGATCTTGAGGAGGAAGGCGGCGCCATTCTGGGCTGTCATGATCGGGGTTCCTTTGCGGTTCGAGAGAAGGAAAGAAAGGGATTCGCGCGGAAGTGCGGAGGGCGGAGGAAGCGGGGCCTGGCGAGCGAGCCCGGGCACCGGTCGCGCGAAAAATCGCCGGCCTCGAGCCTGCGGTGCTTCAGCCGTCGGCCAGCACCTTGAAACCGTATTCGAGCAGCGCCGCGCGCCGGTTGCGGTTGCGACGCTCGAAGCGGCTGCGCAGGAATTGGGTGACGACCACGCGGAAGCCCTCCTGCTGCGGGGCGAGCGTCGCGATACGCTGTTCGACCTGCCCGGCGATCGCCGCGGTCGAGCCCGGCTCCTCGCTGCGATCGAGGATCTCCAGCGCGATGCGGATTTCGCGGCCCGGCGCCGTCTTGCTGCTCCAGTCGGCGCTGGCGCTGGCGGCCAGCGCGATCGCCGGCGGGCTGGCCGCGACCGGGGCTTCTTCCTCGACCGCATTGACCAGCTCCATCAGCAGCGGGTCGGTGCGCAGCCAGCCGAGCAGGGCGGTGCGAAAGGCGCTTTCCATCTAATCCAATCCTTTCGTGAACAGCGGCCACAACAAATCCGCGCGGCGCCAGTGGCTGCCGTCGCGGCGTGCGCGCATCCGGTTCTCCGCACGGGCGCATGCGATCTTCGCGGCGCGCGCTGCGAGGCGGCGCGTCAGCGCTGCGAAGTTCACAGCCGCAGCTGGCGCCAGCTCTGCCACAGCGCGGCGATCGCTGCGGGAGAAGCGGCGGGAGGCTCGCGGTCGCGGAAGGCATAGCCATGCGCGGCATGGCGCACGATCCCGAGCCGCAGGCGCGGGTCGAGATCGCTCCACAGCGTGGCATTGCCCGCCTCCTGCGTGACCTCGATCATCCGTTCGGCAATCGGCCGGGTCAGCTGGATCCCCACGGTCCCGTCCGCGGCGTCGACCGCATAGGCATCGTTCGCCAGCGTCCGCTGGGTGCCGTCGCTGCCGATCGCCGCGACTTTCAGGATGCGCATGAAAGGCCGGGCCGCGAGCGCGGTCCAGCCGCAGCTCGCGTCGATCCGTTCGGCCACCGTCGTGGTCAGCGCGAACTGGCCGGTGAATTCGGCGCAGGCGCGCATCGCCGCCCCGATCAGCGTGACGAGGAGAGCATCGTCGCGCGTCCCGCCGATGGCGAGCCATTGCTTGAGCTCTGCCAGCGGCGCCCCCGTCAGTTCGGGCAGCTTGATGGTCCGGATCATGAGCGCTTCCTTTGCGATTTCGGACGAAGCAGGGGACCCCCGCGCCGCGGCTGCGCGGGGGTCGCTGGGGGCTGGCGATGCGTCAGGCCTCGATCTTCAGCAGCTTGATCGCATTGGCATCGAGCACCTGGCCGCCGACCCGCCGGGTGGCGTAGAAATGGACGTAGGGCTTGTTGGTGAAGGGATCGCGCAGCAGCTGCGTCGCGCTGCGTTCGGCGATCAGATAGCCGTGGCGGAAATTGCCGAAGGCGATCGGGCATTCACCGGGCGCGACGTCGGGCATGTCCTCCGCCTCGACCACCGGATAGCCGAGCAGGCGGTCGGGCTGGCCCTCGACCAGGCCCGGCTGCCACAGGAAGCCGCCCTCGGAATTGCGGATCTTGCGGACCTCGGCGAGCGTCGCCGAATTCATCACCCAGCTGGCTCCCTGGCGGTGACCGGGCTTGAGCGTGTGGACGAGGTCGATCAGCAGCGCGTCGGGTTCGCTGCCGAGGCCGGCGGCATCGCCCGTCCCGCGGTATTGCAGCGTGCCGAAGCTGCGCGCGCCATCGGCGGCCGCGACCGCGGGGGCGTTGAGGAAACCGTCGGGCTGGTTGATCCCGCTGCCGTTGACGAAAGCAGCGCCCTCGGCGCGGGCGAATTCCATCGCGATCTCGCTCGCCAGCCAGTTCTCGAGATCGAAACCGGCATCGTCGAGCATGGTCTGGCTGGCCGCGGGATTGGCGTAGAGCTCGCCGGTGGCGGGGATGATTTCCTGCGAAGTTCGGGGTCGCCGTCGCAGGGCGTGCAGCGGTCTCGCTGACCCAGCCCGAGGGCGTTCCGCCGGTGGTCACCAGCTTGCGATAGCCCGCGCTGCCCGTCTGGACGACCTGCGCGATGGCGCGGATCGGGCTGATCTCGGTCAGCTCGCGGGCGATCGTGGCATCGATCTGCTGCGGGACGGCATAGCCGCCGTCGCGCCGGCACCATGGCCGAAATCGATTTCAGTTCGACGGTCGAGGCCGCGGCGCAGATAGCCATCGACGAAGCCCTTCACTTCGGGGCTGCGGCGGACCCGGTGGCCGACAGCGCGGGACGCGCGGCGGCGCGCCCGATCCGTTCGACGCGGGTGGCTTTATCTCGTCGACGTCGGTGCGCAGCGCGGCGACCTCGGCTCTCGGTGCGATCCTGCCGGGCGACGATGTCGAAGCTGGCTTCGGCAGCGGCAGCGGCATCGGAGAGGGTGGCGGAGGGCGCGGCGATCGTGGTTGCGGAGCGTATCCATGGGCAGTGTCCTTTCGAGGGGAGAGTGGGAGGGTCGGCGGGTTGGAGTGTCGGAGAGTCGGGTCAGGTGAGGAAATGGACCCGCGCGCCGTGCTGGAGCGGGTGGGTCGACGAGGCTGACTCTCGAACAGTTCGACCTCGAGCAATTCGCGGCCCGAGGGGGTCTGGCGGTAAGCGCGGGTGCGGTAGCCGAAGCTCAGCCCGCTCACCGCGCGCGCCCGCAGCAGCGCTGCCGCGCGGCCCGCCGGCCGGTCGATCGCGCGCGACGATGCGCAGGCCGCGGCGGTCCTCGGCGGCCTGCTCGACCCAGCCGATGCGCTGCGCCGGGCTGGTGCTGCCAGCAGAGCGGCCAGGGGGCGGCGTGCGCGGCCAGGCTGCGCGCGAAGGCCCCCCGGCGGATGGTGTCGCGAATGCCGTCGGGAATGTCGAACAGTGCGGCATAGCCGGCGATGAAGAGGTCGGCGCCCGCGCCGCCGTCCGGGGCCGAGGTCGGAGACGGGGCCGGGGCCCGGGACGCGACCGGGGGCGCGGGCATCATCGCAACATCTCCGTCACGCCCAGCCGCACCGCCATGCCGACCAGCAGCAGCGCCAGCAGCGCGCGCACCAGCCACGCCACCGTGGCCTTCCACGCGCTCGTCTTGGCATCGCGCCAGGCCGACAGCAGTTCGCGCAATTCGTCGATGTCGTCGCGCGCAGCGGGATCGCCGAGGCCGAGCCGGTCGAGCGCGCGCCCCGCGCCGAGTTCGCTCGCTTCCTCGACCATCGCGCGCAGCGTGATCAGCGTGCCGCCCTCGGCGCCGGCCTGCGCGACCAGCCGCGCGAGCATGATCGTCGGGTTCATGGCCGTGCTCTCCCTGCGGCGCGAGGTCGAGCAGCGCGCGCTTTTCCGCAGCGCTGAGGAAATCCGCCGCGCCGACCTGCTACCACAGCCGCTCGCGGTCCTCCGCGAGCGCCGGGACGCGGTCGAGATCGACCGTCGGGCACTGCCTCGGAACCAGTCGGCGCGAGCCCGGTCGTGCAGCGCCGCGCAGGATCTTGGCCGCCAGCGGCAGCAGCGTCAGCCGCCACAGCGCGCGATTGGCCTCGCGGTAATTGGCATAGGTGTTGTCGCCGGGCAGGCCGAGCAGCATCGGCGGCACCCCGAAAGCGAGCGCGATGTCGCGCGCCGCGGCCGCCTTGAGCGCGGCGAAATCCATGTCGGCGGGCGACAGGCTCATCGCCTTCCACGTCGAGCCCGCCTTCGAGCAGCATCGGCCGCCCGGCATTGGCCGGGCCCTGGAACGCGGCTTGCCAGTTCGGCCTTCAGCCGGTCGAACTGCTCGGGGGTCAGCCCGGCGGCATCGCCCGCATCGTAGACCAGCGCGCCCGATGGCCGCGCCGCGTTTTCGAGCAGCGCGCGGTTCCATTCGCAGGCGGCATTGTGGACCGCCACCGCGCTGCTCGGCGGCGGCCAGGCAGCCCGCGCCGTAATGATCGTCGAGCCGGGTGGAAATGGCTGAGATGGACGAGGTTGGGCCAGCCTTCCTCGTCGTCCAGCGCGATCGTCAGCGTGCGGTCGGCGAGCGATGTAGCGATAGGCGGTCGGCCAGCCGTCGGCCCCGGCAACCACGCTCATCCGCTCGGGCCGCAGCGGGTAGAGCTCGACCGGCAGGCCGGCGCCGTCGCGGCATCGATCTGGACATAGGCGTTGCCGTGCAGCAGCAGCTGCGCGGCGAGCACCTCGAGCAGCGGCTGCGGCCCGCATGCGCTGGCGATCAGCCGCATGAGACGCGCATCGGCGCAGGCGCAGCGGCGCCCCGCCGACGCCTTCGGCGACGATCCGGACGCTGCGCTGCGCCACCGGATTGGCGCAGATAGGCCTCGCCCGCGGCGCGGAATAGTCGAACGGCGCGCGGCCCGGTCCGCCGCTCTCGAAACCGCTCGCCCAGGGCGAGACGAAGCTGCGGGCGACGGGCGCGCGCGATCCGCCCCCGCCCTTGAAGGCGGAGGCCAGCGTGGTGAGGACAGACATGCGGATTCCTTTCGTCGAACGGATTTCCGCCCGCTCGCGGGGGGGGCGGGGGGCTAGAACTGCGTGATCTTCGGCTGCCGCGCGCGGTTCAGCATCAGTTCGGTCAGTGCCCAGACCAGCGCATCGGCGCGGTCGGGGCTGCGGCCGGGACCTTCGTAGCCGCCGCCCGCCATCAGCCCGCACAGCTCGTCCTCCAGCTCGCCGAACAAGCCGGCATGCCGCACCCGGCCCGCTTCGTAGAGCGCGGCGACCGGCTCGGCGCGGGCGACTTTGCCGCGGCTGGCATGGACCAGCCTGACCGGCAGCGCGATATCGGCGGCGCGCAGCACGCTGGCCGACCATCGCGCCGCCCTGGTTGGCTTCGGCGACCACCCGGTCCGCCTTCCAGGCCGCGGCGGCGCAGGCCACCGCCCGCGCCCAGCGCTCGGGGCCGGCGCGCTCGACCGAGCAGTCGGCGAGGACCGTCGCGGTTCCGTCGCGTGCCAGCGGCGCAGACCACGATCCCGCAGGCGTCTCCCTGCGCCGAGGCGGGCGGGTCGACCCCGATCACCACCCGCGCGGGCGGACTGCCGGCGCGGGTCGCGCGGCATCGTTCGAGCAGCGCGCGCGACCACAGCGCTCCCTCCGACCTCGTCGAGCAGGACCCGCCGTCGAGTTCCTGCCGCCCGAGCGTCGAGCCCTGGTACTGGTCGAGCATCGCCTCGTAATAGGCCAGCGGCAGCCTCGCGGCATTGTCGCCGGTGCGGCCGCGCGCGACGATCACCCCGCCCGACAGCGCCTCGGCCTCGAGCCGCAGCATCAGCGGACACCGCGCGCGGCGTGCGTGGTGGCGAGCACGCGCGGCTGCTCGCCCAGCCGCATGCCGAGCTGCAGATTGTCCCAGACGGCCATCGCGCGGCCGCCGGCATTGTCCCATTTGGCGATCTCGTCGCACCAGGCGTGGCTGTGCTGCGGCCCGCGCAGGCTTTCGGGCTCGGCCGCCGAATAGAGGAAGGCCTGCGCGCCATTGGGCCATTGCAACCGCCGCAGCGAGGGTTCGTAGTCGGGCCGCAGCGCACCGGGCGCCGCGGCCATCACCCCGCTCTCGCCCTCGACCATGACGCTGCGCACCTCGCCCAGCGAGGCCCCGACCAGCGCGATCCGCGCCGCGCCGTCGTGACGGGCGAGGCTGCGCACCCATTCGGCGCCCGCGCGCGTCTTGCCGAAGCCGCGCCCGGCACGGATCAGCCAGACGCGCCATTCACCATCGGGGGGGAGCTGTTCGTCGCGCGCCCAGATCTCCCAGTGCCAACTGGCGAGCGCCTCGCGCTCGTGCGGCATCAGCAGCTTGTCGAGGCAGCTGCGCCACGCGGCCTCGGCCGCGCCGGTCCGGCGGAACCAGGCGCCGCGGCTGGCGCTGCCCGTGCGGCTGGTGCGGCTGGTGCGGCGGCCGCGCCTAGGCGCCATCGGACTTGCGCCGCAGCCGCGCCCTCTCGAGCGCGGCGGCGCGCCGTTCGCGTTCGCGGATGATGTCGATCTTGGCATTGATCGCCTGCATCGTCGTCAGTTCGCCGTCGAGCGTGCGGCGGCCCTTCTCACGCGCCACCGTGTCGCGGTGCGCGATCAGGCAGCGAAAGGCGGTGCCGATGTCGAACTTGCGCTTCTGGCCCGCCTCATCGAGGTCTTCCAGCCGGCCCGCGCGCAGCCGGCCGAGCATTTCCATCTCGAGATTGTCGTATCCCTCGGCCAGCGCCTGATACCAGCGGCGTGCGAAATCGGGCTGTTCGCGGCGGGTCTTGTAGACCAGGCTCTGGCTGATCCCGGCGGCCTGCGTCGCCGCCTTGACGTTCGACGTTTCGGCCAGTTCGTTGAGGAAGATCCTCTCCCAATTGCGTTTTGCCATGCGGCCTGCTCCTCGTGCTGGCGACGGCCCGAAACGCAAAGGGGCGGCCGGGTCCAAGACCGGGCCGCCCCTTGGCGAGTCGCACTATCGCGATGTTCGTTACCTCTAACCGCAGAGCGTCACAATGTCAAGAAGAAAGTACCAGATGGGTTAGCAGCGCGTGCTGCACGAATACTGCCATGGCCGGCGACCGCACGACCGCCCGTGCTCGATGGTGACAGCGGCACTCTCCCGTCAGATCGCCGAGACGGGCGAGGATCGTCGCCCCGGCCGCCCCGTCTTTCCCCGCAGCTCTTTTCCCCCGCCGTTGCGCCGCGGGGCGACTGGCCCTAACGCGCGGCGGAATATTCGGAAGCGCTCCCCATGATCATGAAGCCGCTGCGCAGTCTCTACACCTGGACGATGGACAAGGCGTCGCACCCGCATGCCGTGGCCTGGCTGGCGCTGTTCGCCTTCGTCGAATCCTCGTTCTTTCCGATCCCGCCGCATCCGCTGCTCGGGCTGATGTGCCTCGCCGAACCGCGCAAGGCGGTGCGCTTCGCGCTGGTCTGCACCATGGCTTCGGTCGCCGGCGCGCTGCTCGGCTATGCGATCGGCTGGGGGCTCTACGACACCGTCGGCGTGTGGCTGATCGGCGCGCTCGGGCTGACCGATGCCTTTCCCGTCGCCGCCTGCCACCTGCGCGAATACGATTTCGAGGCGATCCTCATCGCCGGTGCGACCCCGGTGCCGTTCAAGCTGCTGACGATCAGCGCCGGCTTCGTCGGGATGAATCTCGTCACCTTCGTGCTCTCGAGCCTGTTCGCGCGCGCGCTGATCTTCATGACCGTGGGGATCCTGTTCCGCATCTTCGGGGCGCCGATCAAGCGGGTGATCGATCGCTATCTCGGCACCGTCACGACGGTCTTCGTCGTGCTGGTGGTCGGCGGGGTGCTGGTATTGACGCAGCTCGGCGGCAGCGGAGGGGGCGGCGACGATCGCTGCGCCCACGCCGGCGCGGTACGACCCGCCCCGGACGCGCCCCCGCATCCGGCCTAGGCCAGCGCGCCGACTCCTTCGAACACCACCCATCCGCCGATCGCGATGACCAGCAGGGCAAATCCCCGCTCGAGCAGGCGCTTGCGCTGCGCGATATGCCGGCCGAGCGTGCGGCCGAGCACGCTGCCGGCGATCCCGCCCGCCAGCAGCCACGCGATCAGCCACCAGTCGACCAGCCCCGAGACGGCATAGGATGCCGCCGTGGTCGCCCCCAGCGCGGCGACCACCAGCAGCGAGCTGCCGATGGCGAGACCGACCGGCATCGCCGTCGCGAAGACCAACCCGGGAACGATCAGGAACCCGCCGCCTATGCCGAAGAACCCGGCCAGCAGGCCGGTGGCGAAGCCGGTCGGGAGGATGCGCGACAGCAGCGGCCGCAGGGTCGCGCGGGTCATGCGGACGTCGCGGTTTTCAGCGCCGCGCCGCTCGCGCAGCATCAGCGCGCCGACCGCGACCATCAGCAGCCCGAACAGCGCCAGCAGCCGGGCGCCGTCGAAAGCCTTGCCGGCCTCGGCTCCCAGCGCCGCGCCGGCCATGCCGGCCAGCGCGAAGGACGCCGCGCAGCCCCAGCGGACATTCCCCGCGCGGGCATGGCCGACCAGCCCCGCAGCTGCGTTCAGCGCAACCGCGACCGCGGCCGTGCCGATCGCCACATGCGGCGCGTCGACGCCGACGAAATAGACGAGCAGCGGGACCGCGAGGATCGATCCGCCGCCCCCCACCAGCGCCAGGATGAAGCCGATCATCGCGCCCGAGAGCAGCGCGGGCAGGGCGAACTCGGCGAATTCCACCGCCGCTCAGCCGTGCATCGCGCGCCGGTTCCACGGCATCAGCGCGAGCAGCCGGGCCATCCCGCACCATCCGCTGGCGCCAGCGAAGGTCAGGCCCGCGCCGACCAAGGCCGGAAGGCCCAGCCATAGCGGATCGAGCGACAGCCCGAGCAGTACACCGCCAAGGACCAGCAGACCTGCCGCGATCTGCACCTGGCGCATGATCTCGAGCGGTTGGCTGGCGTCCTCCTCGATCGGCAGCCCGGCCTTGCGCCAGGCCTCGAGACCCCCTTCGAGACAGTAGGATTCGTCGGGTCCGCAGGCAGCGAGCCGGTCGGCGTGGGCCGCGGTCCGCATGCCCGAACGGCACAGGAACACGACCGGCGCCTCGCCGTCGATCGGCTCGAGCCCGTCGAGTGGGCGGTTCTCGGCGCCGCGGGCGTGCGCGCGGGCGAATTCGTCGGCGCCGCGGATATCGACCATCCGCGCGCCCCGGCGGAGCAGTTCGTGCGCCCTGGCGGGAGCGATCGTGCGAAGCGTCATTTCAGGACTCCTGGCAATAGAGGGTGTGGAGCGTGGCAAGCAGCGTCTCGCAACGCCTGTCGGCGATCCGGTACCATTGCGTCTGCGCCTCGCGGCGGCTGGCTACCAGATGTTCGGCCCGCATCCTGGCGAGGTGCTGCGAGAGCGCCGACTGCGACAGATTCACCTCGGCAGCGAGATCGGTCACGCGCATCTCGCCCTGCTCGGCAAGCTTGCACATGACCATCAGCCGGCGCGGGTTGGCGAGCGCCTTGAGCATTTCGGCCACGGCAGCGGCATTGGCTTCGAAGGCGGCGCTCTCCATCGGCGGGGGAGAGGAGATATCGTTCATTAGAGCTTGCTAAATAAGGGTCTACTAATATATGTCAAGCCCGAAAGGAGCCGAACGATGACCAAGACCCCCGAGATCCAGGCCTTCTTCGACGAACCTACCAATACGGTGAGCTATCTGGTCTCCGATCCGGAGACCGGGCGCGCCGCGGTGATCGACCCGGTGCTCGATTTCGACCTCGCGGCGGGCGAGGCCGACGTTCGTTCGGCCGAGGCGATCCTGGCCGCCGCGCGCGCCAGGGGGCTGACGGTCGAGTGGGTGCTCGAGACGCATGCCCACGCCGATCACCTCTCCGCCGCGCCCTATATCAAGGCCGAAACCGGCGCGACGATCGGCATCGGCGAACATATCCGCGACGTCCAGAAGCTGTTCCGGCCGATCTTCGGCCTCACCGACCTCGTTCCCGACGGGTCCGATTTCGATCGCCTGTTCGCCGATGGCGAGCGCTTCCGCATCGGCGGACTCGAGGTCGAGGTCCTGCACGTTCCCGGCCATACGCCCGCCGACGTGGCCTATCGCATTGCCGATGCGGTGTTTGTCGGCGACACGCTGTTCATGCCCGATTACGGCACCGCGCGCGCGGATTTCCCCGGTGGCGACGCGCGCCAGCTCTACCGCTCGATCCGCCGCCTGCTCGCGCTGCCCGAAGATACGCGGCTGTTCCTGTGCCACGACTACAAGGCGCCGGGCCGCGCCAGCTACGCCTGGGAAACCACCGTTGGCGCGCAGCGGCGCGACAGCGTCCACGTCCACGACGGCGTGAGCGAGGACGCGTTCGTCGCGCAGCGCGAAAGCCGCGATGCGACGCTCGCCGTGCCGAAGCTGCTGCTGCCCTCGGTCCAGGTGAATATCCGCGCCGGGCGTTTTCCGGAGGCGGAGGACAACGGCGTCGCCTATCTGCGGATTCCGGTCAAGCCGGTGCGGCGCCCGGTCGACCATGCGGCCGAGGCGTGATCCTCAGCGCAGCGCGAAACCGGCCAGCCGGTCGCGATCGGGAATGATCACCGTGCCGTAACCGCGCTCGACCAGACGCTTTTCGTGCAGGTCGCGCAGCGCCGCATTGGCGGTGGCCCGCGTCACGCCGAGCAGATCGGCGAGCTCCTGCTGCGTCACCGCGATGCGCGACCGGCCCGGGCCGCTGCCCGCCATATTGGCCAGCAGCGCCGCGAGCCGCTGGTGGTTGGTGCCGTGGCGCAGCCCGGCGAGCTGCGACAGCGTATCCTGCAATTGTTCGGCCAGCGCCCCGAGCAGCGCGCGGGTCGAGGCGGGATAATTGCCCAGCGCATCGAGGAACGGCCGCGCCCGGATCAGTCGCAGCAGGCTGGGCCCGCGCGCCACCGCATCGACGATCCGCGGCTTGCCCGAGAACACCGCGAGTTCGCCGTAGGAATCGCCCGCGCCGAGCAGCGCGACGGCGCGGAATTCGCCGTCGGAGAGGAACTGGCCGACCATCACCGAGCCTTCCTCGATCAGCCAGAAGCCGTCGGCCGCCTCGCCGCGCTGCTGGATAATCGCGCCGTCGTCGAACCGGCGCAGTCGGCGCGATCCGCAGCAGATGGGCCTGCAAGCCGCGGTCGAGCGCGGAAAACAGCATCGGCGTGACGAGCGAGCGCCGAGTCGGCTCCAAATGTAAAATTCTCGACATTCTTGCGCTTCGGTAAAGCCTAGGCCTCGAATCGACAAGCGAGAGGAGACCATCGCATGCCCGCATCGACCATCGCCATCATCGCCATCTTTCTCGGCTTCGCGCTGCTCGAGCTGTGGCGTTCGGACCTGTTCGGCAAGCCCGAGCAGACCCGCGACGACGGGATCGTCGAGGCGGTGAGCGTGGTGGTGCTGCTCGCCGTCACCCAGCCGGCGGTGCTGTTCGCGGCCGGTGCGCTGGCCGGGGCCGTGGCTCCGCAATACGCCGGCGCGCTCGCCGGGCTGAACTTGCTGGCCGCGATCGCCCTGTTCCTAGTGCTCGACGACATGATGCAATATTGGTGGCACCGCGCGAGCCATTCGACCCCCTGGCTCTACAACCTCCACCGCGCGCACCACAATGCGCGCTACATGAGCGTGCGGCTCGTCTATCGCAACAACATCATCTATTACGCGATGATGCCGAGCCTGTGGCTGGCGGGGGTGCTGATCTGGCTCGGTCTCGGCTGGGTCTATGCGGGCTATATCGTGGTCAAGCTGGCGGTGATCACCGGCGCGCATTCGGACGTCGCCTGGGACCGCCCGCTCTATGCGATCCGCTGGCTTGCGCCGGTGATGTGGGTGGTCGAACGGACCATTTCGACCCCGGCGACGCATCATGCGCATCACGGCCGCCACGCCGACGATCCGGCGGTCCATTACAAGGGCAATTACGGCAATCTGCTGTTCGTGTGGGACGTCCTGTTCGGCACCGCCAGGATCACCAGGCAGTATCCGCGCAGCTACGGCGTCGAGAATCTCGCCCCGGCCACGCTCGGCCAGCAATTGCTGTGGCCGATCTTCCCCGAGACCCGATCTCTCGAACGGCCCGCTGCGGCGCAAGGTGCCGGGGGCCCGCTGCGCCCGGAGATCAGATAATCCCCACCGCCTTGCCGGCCTTCTCGAATATCGTCAGGATTTCGGCCACTTCCTCCTTGCTGTGCTCGGCGCAGAGCGAGCAGCGCAGCAGCGTCATATTGGCCGGCGTCGCCGGGGGGCGGGCGAGGTTGACGTAGAGCCCGCCCTTGATCAGCGCCTCCCACATCGCCGCGCCCTTCTCGAGGTCGGGCATGATCACCGCGATGATCGCGCTCTGCGGCTGCTCGGTCCCGAGCGTGAAGCCGAGATCCCTCAGCCCCTTGTGCAGCGCCTTGGAATTCTCCCACAGATGCGCGCGCTTGTGGCTCCCCTGCATCAGTTTGCGGATGCTGGTGGCGGCGGTCGCGACCACGCTCGGCGGCAGGCTGGCGGTGAACACATAGGGCCGGCAGACCAGCCGCAGGATCTCGAACTTGGGGTGGTTCGAGACGCAGAAGCCGCCGACCGTGCCGACGCTCTTGGAAAAGGTCCCGATGATGAAATCGACGTCGTCGATAACCCCGGCCTGTTCGACCACGCCGCGGCCGTTGTCGCCGATGAAGCCCATCGAATGGGCTTCGTCGACCAGCACCATGGCGCCGTATTTCTTGGCCACCGCGACCATTTCCTCGAGCGGCGCGACATCGCCGAGCATCGAATAGACGCCCTCGAGGATCACCAGCTTGCCCGCGCCTTCGGGTATCCGCCGCAGGCGTTTTTCCATCGCTTCGATGTCGTTGTGCCTGAACGGCACGACTTCGGCGTTGCCGAGCGCGCAGCCGTCCCAGATGCTGGCGTGGCTGTCGATGTCGAGAACGATGTAATCGCCCTTGCCGGCGATCGTGCTGATGATGCCGAGATTGGCCTGATAGCCGGTCGAGAAGACCATCGCATGGTCCATCGCGTAGAAGTCCATCAGCGCCTGCTCGACTTCCTTGTGGCCCTGATAGGTGCCGTTGAGCACCCGGCTGCCGGTGGTGCCCGAGCCGAAATCGGCCAGCGCCTGCTTGCCCGCCTCGACCACCTCGGGATCGAAGGTCATGCCCATGTAATTGTAGGTTCCGAGCAGGATCGTCTCGCGCCCGTTGCAGATCGCCCTGGTGGGCGAAACGACCTTTTCCATCACCAGGTTGAAGGGGTCCTCCTGCCCGCCGGCCAGCAGCCCCTCGCGCATGGCGATGATGTCGTCGAACTTGGAGAACAGGTCCTTGCCCCCGTCGACCGGGGCGCCTTCGATCGCCTGGGGCTGGTCGGGTTGCGAAATGCCTTCGCTCATCAGGAAGCCTGCAGCTTGGTCACCGCATCAACCAGCTGGCCGTAGGTTTCGATCTCGGCCTGCTGGTTCATGCTGATGATGATGTCGAACTCGTCCTCGATCGCGGCGACGAAATCCATCACCGTCAGGCTGTCGAATTCGAGGTCGTTGGCGAACGTCGTATCCTCGGAGATCGCGATGCCCTTCTTGTTGAAGGGCTCTGCGAGTTCGCGGATCCTGGCGTCGACTGCGGCACGGTCCATGACGGGGTTTTCCAATCCTGTGCTGGCGCGACGCGTTAGGGCGTTCGCGCGATGATTGCGGCGGCAAAGCGGTTTGTCACCCCGCTTGTCAAGCGCGAGCCGCGGTGGCAAGCTTGGCGATGGGTCGCAAATGTCTGTTCGAACAGGGGAAAACGGATGAGCGATTCTCCCTCGGCGCGCGCTGACCCGGCCGCGACCCCCGCTGCCCCAGCCTCCGCTCCCGCGGCGCGGGCGGAGGTCGGCTATTCGAACCACGCGATCCATCTGATGCGCACCGCGCAGATCAACACGCTCAAGCTGTCGCAGATGGCCGACCAGAAGGCCTCGATCCTGCTCGGCGCGACCTTCCTCGTCTTCTCGCTTTCGGTCAGCCGGGCGCTGACCGGGCAGATGCCCGTCTCGCTGATGATCCTGGCCAGCTTTTCCTTCGCCAGCTCGCTCTGCGCGGTGATGGCGGTGCTGCCCAAGGTGGGCCGGCCCGATGGCCGGGCGAAGAACCGCAACCTGTTGTTCTTCGGCCATTATACCTGGATGGACGAGGAAGAATGGACCGAAGAGCTGCTTGCCCGGCTGGAGACCGATCGGCGGGTGTTCGAAACGATCGCGCACGACATGTACCAGAACGGCCAGGTGCTGGCGGGGAAGAAATACCGTTTCCTCGCGCTCGCCTACAAGGTCTTCATGACCGGCCTGTTCGTCACGCTGGCGGTGTTCGTGCTGGAAATGCTCAACCTCTAGCAGCGGCTTCTTCGGGCAGCAGCCCGCGTACCGCGGCCATGAATGGGCCGATCGATACCGGCTTGGCGAGATAGTCCGCCGCGCCCGCATCGCGGATCCGCTCCTCGTCGCCCTTGCCGGCATAGGCGGTCACCGCCAGCACCGGTACTGCGGCGAGCGCGCCGTCGGCCTTCAACTGGGCGATCAGATCGATCCCGCTGACATTGGGCAGCTGGATGTCCATGATCACCAGATCGGGCGCGAACCGCCGCGCCGTGGCCAGCGCGTTCTGACCGTCGGCGACCGGCACCACTTCATAGCCTTTCGCCTTCAGCACGTCGCAGAACAGTTTCCGATTGAGATCGTTGTCCTCGACAACGAGGATTCTCTTTGCCACTTGGCCAGGCCTCCATGCGAATGCGCGGAGCCTTATGCAAAAGCGGGAGCGCTGACAATTATTCGCGAAGAAACCGGATCTGCGGGCGATCACCGGCCCCCCGAGGTGCTGGCACTGGAGGCGCTCGGCTGGGCGCTGGCCGACGCCAGGCGTGCCGAGCGGCTGCTGTCGCTGACCGGCCTGACCCCCGAACGGCTTGCGCCACGGGATCGGCGATCGCGGGGTCCAGGCGGCGGTGCTCGACTTCCTCGCCAACCACGAACCCGATCTGGTGCTGGCCGCCGATGCGCTCGGCACCACGCCCGAAACGCTGACCGGCGCCGCGCGCGAGCTGGCACGATGAGCCGCCCGCTGATCATCTCCGACTGCGACGAGGTGCTGCTCTATATGGTGGCGCCGTTCCGCGACTGGCTGGCCGAGACCCAGGGGGTCGAATTCCGCATGGTCGGCAGCGATTTCTCGCAGGCGCTGCGCTGGCAGGACAGCGGCGAAGCGCTGGCGCCCGAGGAGATCTGGCGCAAGCTCGGCGGCTTCTTCGATACCGAGATGCACCGCCAGTCGCCGATTCCCGGCGCGATCGAGGGGATCAACGCGCTCGCCGAGCACGCCGATGTGGTGATCCTCACCAATCTGGTCGACAAGCGCCAGCAGATGCGCACCGCGCAACTCGCCGATCACGGGCTCGACGCGCGGGTGTTCACCAATCAGGGCCCCAAGGGGCCGGCGCTGCAGGCGATCGTCGCCGAATACCGGCCGTCGAAGGCGATCTTCATCGACGATCTGGCGCAGCACCACCGCTCGGCGCGCGAAGTGGTCGGCGACATCACCACGCTCCATCTGTGCGGCGAACCGCTGCTCGCGCCGCTGATCGACTGCGCGCACAGCACCGGCCACGCCGATGCGCGGATCGATCGCTGGGACGAAGCGCTGCCCTGGCTGATGGACCAATTGGAAAAGGAAATCCCGTGAGCATCAACGCGAAACTGGCCGAACTCGGCATCACTCTTCCGCAAGCCGCCGCCCCGGTGGCGAGCTATCAGCCGCTCGTGCTGAGCGGATCGACCGCCTATGTTTCGGGCCAGCTGCCGTTCGTCGACGGCGAGCTCGTGACCGGCAAGCTGGGCGAAGGCGTCAGCCTCGAGCAGGGCCAGCAGGCGGCGCGCGCCTGCGGGCTGATGATTCTCGCCCAGCTCGAGGCCGCCGGGCTGCTCGACCGGGTCGAGCGGGTGGTCAAGCTCGGCGGCTTCGTCGCCAGCGTGCCCGGCTTCACCGATCAGCCCAGGGTGGTCAACGGCTGCAGCGACCTGATGGCCGAGGTCTTCGGCGAAGCGGGCAAGCATGCGCGCAGCGCGGTGGGCGTGCCCGTGCTGCCGCTCGACGCCGCGGTCGAGGTCGATGCGATCGTTGCTCTCAAGGATTGATCGCCTCTTCGCGCCGCCCCCCGAGCGGAGCCGCGCCGGCTGGCTGCGCGACCGCGCCTATGCCCATCGCGGGCTCCACGGCCCGGGCGTGCCCGAAAATTCGCTGGCAGCCTTCGCCGGCGCGGTCGAGCGCGGCATGGGAATCGAATGCGACATCCAGCGCAGCCGCGACGGCGCGGCGATGCTGGTCCATGATTGGGAACTCGAACGGCTGACCGGGGTGAGCGGGCCGCTGGCCGCGCACAGTGCCGAGGAACTGGCGCGGATCGCCTTCCTCGACAGCGAACACAAGCTGGCTCGGCTCGACGATCTGCTCGCGCTGGTCGAGGGCCGGGTGCCGATCCTGATCGAGATCAAGTCGCGCCGCGGCTACGACGTCCGCAAGAGCTGCCGCGCGGTGCGCGATGCGCTGGCCGGCTATGGCGGGGCGCATGCGGTGATGAGCTTCGATCCGCGCGTATCGCGCTGGTTCCGCCGCAATTCGCCCGCGACGGTGCGCGGGCTGGTGATGCGCGAAGACGAATTGGGCATGACGCAGAAGGCGTGGCAGCGGCATCTCGTGCTGTGGCTCGCCCGGCCCGAATTCATCGCCTATCATATCGCCGCGCTGCCCAATGCGATGGTCACGGGGCTGCGCGCGGCAGGCCTGCCGGTGCTCGCCTGGACCGTCTCGACGCCCGCCCTGCTCGCGCAGGCGCGGCGTCATGCCGATGCCCCGATCGCCGAGGGCGAGGGCGTGCCATGAGCGGTGCCGATGGCGCCGCCAGCCTCGCCGCGCGGGTCGGCGGTTCGGTCGGCGCCTTCGCGCGCGACGAATGGAATGCGCTGCGCGGGGCGGACAATCCCTTCGTCAGCCACGAATTCCTCACCGCGCTGGAGGATTCGGGCAGCGTCGGCCCCGGCACCGGCTGGCAGCCCGCACCGCTGGTGATCAGCGCCGAGGGCGGGCCGTTGCGCGCCGCCATGCCGGCCTATCTGAAGGGCCACAGCCAGGGCGAATACGTCTTCGACCACAGCTGGGCCGATGCCTACGAGCGCGCCGGCGGGCGCTATTATCCCAAGCTCCAGATCGCTGCGCCGTTCACCCCCGCGACGGGGCCGCGGTTGCTGCTGTCCGATCCGGCCTATGCCGCCCCGCTGCTCGCGGCGGCCGAGCAATTGTGCCTGCAGAATGGCTTTTCCTCGGCGCATGCGACCTTCCTCGAACCCGCGCAGCGCGACCTGTTCGCAGGCGCCGGCTGGATGCTGCGCAGCGATATCCAGTTCCACTGGTTCAACCGCGGCTATCGCTCTTTCGACGATTTTCTCGCCACGCTCGCTTCGCGCAAGCGCAAGGACCTGCGCAAGGAACGCGCCGCGGCGCAGGCGGCGGTGGAGATCGTCCGCCTGCGCGGCGCGGAAATCCGGCCCGAGCATTGGGACGCCTTCTGGCGCTTCTATCAGGATACCGGGGCGCGCAAATGGGGCCAGCCCTATCTCACCCGCGCCGCCTTCGATCTGCTGGGCGAGCGGATGGGCGAGCGGATCGTTCTGGTGCTTGCGCTCGACGGACGAGAGGCGATCGCCGGCGCGCTCAATTTCATCGGCGGGTCGGGCGCGGGCGGGGCGCTCTACGGGCGCTATTGGGGCTGCACCCGCGAGATCCGCTTCCTCCATTTCGAATTGTGCTATTATCAGGCGATCGAACTGGCGATCGAACTCGGCCTCGCGCGGGTCGAAGCCGGCGCGCAGGGCGGCCACAAGCTCGCCCGCGGATACGAACCGGTCGAAACGGTCTCGGCGCACTGGATCGCGGATCCCGGGTTCCGCGAGGCGGTCGCCGATTTTCTCGAGCGGGAGCGCGCCGGCGTCGCCGCCGATCGCAATTACCTGCGCAGCCGGACCCCGTTCCGCAAAGGGTGAACCGGGCTGGTGGTGGTCAGGCGGTGGTCAGGCGGCGCTGCGCTGGTCCGCGACCAGCCATTCGCGGGCCCGGCGCTGGGCCTCGGCGATTTCGCGCGCTGTCATTTCGTCGGAAACGTCGGCGCGACACCAGCTTGCCTCCTCGTGACCCTTCGAAGCGGCGATATTGAACCATTTGTGCGCCTCCACGAGGTCGCAAAAGGCCCCGTGGCTGCCGGTCGAGAAGGCCACTCCGAGGTCGTAGAGTGCGTCGACCGAGCCCTTTTCATACGCTGCAAGACATTGCGCAGTCAGCGCCTTGGCATCCGCCCCCTGGATGATCCTGCCGCTGCCCCCTTCGATTGCCGAAAGCTGCATCGTCGTTCCCCTTGTACGACCGGCACCCCTGCCGGATGGGACCTGTTTCGCGGTTCATGGTCAACAAATGGTTAATACCGCTGCGAATTCCTTTCCTGCCGGCGATGCCGGCCAAGGTCGGCCACGGAGCGCGGAGCGGTTCGGCGGGCTCGCGAGGATTGACGCTTGTGCCACTCCCGGCGGTCACATATAGGCGCGCCCAGCGGATCGCTCGGCATCGGGAACAACCCGGGTCGACAGGGCGACGACGGTCCGATGATCGATTTTGACCAGGGTGAGAGGATCCGGATGGCCTCTGCGGCAAGCGACAAGGAACAACTGGCCAAGGCTCGCGCAGCGGTCGGTGACGCGTACGTTCCCAGCGAAGACGAAGAATACATGAACGAGAGGCAGCAGGATTATTTCCGTATGCTGTTGCTCGATTGGAAGAAATCCATCCACGATGCCGCCGGGCAGACGCTCCAGTCGCTGCAGGACGGCCCGATTCGCGAAGCCGATCTCAACGATCGCGCCTCGTCCGAGACCGACTGGGGCATCGAGTTGCGGACGCGCGATCGCCAGCGCAAGCTGATCGCCAAGATCGACTCGGCCCTGCGCCGGCTCGACAATGGCGAATACGGCTGGTGCGAAGTCACCGGCGACCCGATCGGCCTCAAGCGCCTGATCGCGCGGCCCGTGGCGACGATGACGGTCGAGGCGCAGGAAGCGCACGAGCGGCGCGAGAAGATTTCGCGCGACGATTGACGGCTGACCGGCGGGCGGTGCGACGGACGGTTTCTTGCCAAATCCTAATCCGGCGATTACCAAATTTTTAGGTCTTCGCCTTATTCTGTCCGCTGTTTCGGGTCGTCCGCCAAGAATTGAAAATGGGTCCGCAGGAGAGCTATGAACGCCATGTCTTCGGTCGACACACGCCATGTCGCGCGCGATAGCCTGTTCCTCTTCGCCGAACTCGTGGTCGAGGGCCAGGCCGAGGGCATCAAGGTCAAGGTGCGCAATTTGTCCGCCGGCGGCATGATGGCCGACGGCAGCGATCTTGTCGTGGTGCCCGGCGATCGGCTGACCGTGAAGCTGCGCAATGTCGGCGACGTCAAGGGCAGTGTCGCCTGGGTCCAGGGCAATCGCTTCGGCATCGCTTTCGACGATGCGATCGATCCCAAGCTCGTCCGCGATCCCGTGGGCACCGGCGGCAAGGCGCCGCGGTTCACCCGCCCGGCAACCGAATCGCACCTCTATACCCCCGACGAAGCGCGCCTGCGCAAACTCTGACGCGAGCGCCGCGAATCGGTAGCTGACGCATGACGGCGGCGCTGCTAGGCGTCGCGCATGCGCCAGTGGTTCGCCGCTTTTCTGTTCGTGATCCTCGCTGCCTGCGGCGAGACCGACGATGGGGTGATCGACGTCGCCTTCATCGCCGCGCCCGACGAACTCGATGCCGCCGGGCTGCGCCTGGGCACCACCGGCCAGCATCTGCGCGCGGCGCAATCGCAGGGCCTGGTCCGGATCGATGCCGCGGGCGTGATCGTGCCCGGGGTGGCCGAGCGCTGGATCGTCACCGACGACGGCGCCAGCTACATCTTCCGGATCCGCGAATTCGATGCTCCCGACGGCAGCAGGCTGACCGCACAAAAGGTGCGCGACGCGCTACAGCGGCGCCTGCGCCAGCTCCGCGGCACCTCGCTCGGCCTCGATCTCGCCAAGATCCGCGACGTCCGCGCGATGACCGGGAGGGTAATCGAGATCCGGCTGACCAGCCCGATGCCCGACTTCCTCCAGCTCATGGCGCAGCCCGAACTGGGCATTGAGTTCGGCGATCGTTCCGCGGGGCTGATGCGGCGCAGCGAATCGGGCGACGGCGTGCTGCTCACGGCCCTCGCACCCGAGGACCGCGGCCTGCCCCAGCAGCCCGGCTGGTCCGATCTGGTGCGCGACGTCCGGGTCCATGTCGACAGCGCGAGCGGGGCGACCGAAGGCTTCGCCCGGGCGCGCTACGATCTCGTCCTCGGCGGGCGGCTGGCGTCGCTCCCGCTGGCGAGCACCGGCCCGCTCTCGCGCGGGAACGTCCGGCTTGATGCGGCGATCGGCCTGTTCGGCCTCGATGTCGCGCGCCCGCAAGGACTGCTGGCGCTTGCGCGAAACCGCGAGGCCCTGGCGATGGCGATCGACCGGCCCGCGCTCCTGCAGCCGTTCAACATCGGCGGCTGGGTTCCCTCGACGCGGATCGTGCCCGCCGCATTGTCCGCTGCCGGCGCGCCCCCGACCGAACGCTGGCCGGGTCTGTCGATCGAAGCACGCCGGGCCGAGGCGGGGCGCCGGATCGCCCAGTGGAAGGCGGCGAGCGGGCGGCCGGCCGAGGTGCGGATCGCACTGCCGCCGGGCCCCGGATCCGACATGCTGTTCGAAGGGCTCGCGCGCGATTTCGCTTCCATCGGAGTGGACGCGCGGCGGACGACCGAACAGCGTTCGGCCGATCTCGTGCTGCGCGACCGGGTGGCCCGCTATGCTTCCCCGCGCTGGTTTCTCAACCAGTTCAATTGTGCGATTTCCGAACCGCAATGCAGCGAAGATGCCGATTATCTCGTCACGCTGGCGCTCGATGCCCGGGATGCGGCCGAGGAATCTTCCTACCTCTCCGAAGCGCAGGGCACGCTCGAGGCCACCGAACTCTACATTCCGCTCGGTGCGCCGATCCGCTGGTCGCTGGTCCGAGCCGACATCGAGGCGTTCCACGAGAACCCGTGGAATGTCCATCCCTTGTTCCCGCTCTCGAACGCCCCCATCTAGGCTGGTGATGGACGATCCGAACCGCCCGCGCCCTCTGGGCCTCGAGCTGCCGATCGGAACCGATCCGGTCTCGATCCGCAAGCGTGTCGAAGCGATGGAGCAGGTGCTCGAACGCAGCTTCGTCATCCCCGGCACGCGCTTTCCCGTGGGGCTCGACTCGGTGGTCGGACTGATACCTGTGGTCGGCGACCTCATCGCCGCAGCCATGGGAGCCTATATCGTCTGGGAGGCGCGCAATCTCGGACTGCCGAAATGGAAGCTATGGAGAATGGCGGGCAATATCGCCTTCGACACCGCGGTCGGTGCGGTTCCGCTGGTCGGCGATGCTTTCGATCTCGTTTTCCGCTCTAACACGCGCAATCTGAAGATCATCCGCCGGCACCTCGACAGGCACCACCCCGACACGCGGGTGATCGAGGGGTAGTTTCGCTGGCGGTCATTGCGCGCTAGGGCAGCGCGCATGACGCAAGACGTGACCTATTCCTCCTATCTCGATCTCGACCGCATCCTTTCGGCGCAGCACCCTGCTTCCGACGCGCATGACGAGATGCTGTTCATCATCGTCCACCAAGCGAGCGAGCTGTGGCTCAAGCTGTGCCTGCACGAACTCTTTGCCGCCCGCGACTGCATCCGCGAGGACCGGCTGCGCCCCTCGTTCAAGATGCTCGCGCGCGTGGCCCGGGCGCAGGGCCAGCTGATCCAGAGCTGGGACGTGCTGAGCACCATGACGCCGCATGACTATTCGACGATCCGCCCGCATCTCGGTGGGTCGAGCGGGTTCCAGAGCGCGCAATACCGGATGATGGAATTCCTGCTCGGCGGCCGCAATCCCGACATGGTCACCATGCACGAGGCGGTGCCCGAAGTGGCCGCCGAACTGCGCGAGGAAATGACCCGCAAGAGCATCTATGCCGAAACCATCGCCCTGCTCGCGCGCCGCGGCTTCGACCTGCCGTCGGAGGTGCTCGAGCGCGACCATGCGAGCGCCTGGGATCATTCGCCCGCGGTCGAGGCCGCCTGGGCGCGGATCTATCGTCAGCCAAAGGAATATTGGGATCTCTACGAACTGGCGGAAAAGCTGGTCGATCTGGAATATCACTTCCAGCGATGGCGGTTCGGTCATCTGAAGACGGTGGAACGGATCATCGGCTTCAAAAAGGGCACCGGGGGCACCCCGGGGGTGCCTTACCTCGCGGGCGTGCTGAAGAACGCCTTCTTTCCCGAACTATTGAGCGTGAGGACCGCGTTGTGAGTTCGTGGCGCAGCGAGCGGAGGATCTGGGACATATCGCAGACCCTGCGCCCCGACCTCCCCGTCTGGCCCGGCGACACCGGTTTCGCGCTTGAGCGGACGTGGCGGATGGAAGATGGCTCGCCGGTCAATGTCGGCCGGATGACGATGAGCACGCATTCGGGCACGCATGGCGATGCCCCGCTGCATTATTCGCCGACCGCACCCGATATCGCCAGCGTCGCGCTCGATCCCTATATCGGCGAATGCCTGGTGATCGACGCAACCGCGGCAACGGGCCGGATCGGCGTGGGCGATCTGCCGCATATCGACAGCGCCGACCGGATCCTGTTCCGGACCTTCGAAACCTTTCCGCAGGATCGCTGGGATAGCGGTTTCACCGCCATCGCGGCCGAGACGATCGCCTGGCTCGCACTCCAGGGCGTCAAGCTGATCGGCACCGACGCGCCGAGCATCGACCCGGAGGAGAGCAAGACGATGGATGCGCATCGGACGGTGCTCGAACACGACATGCGGATCCTCGAAGGGCTGGTGCTCGATGGCGTTCCCGAAGGGCGCTACGAGCTGATTGCGCTGCCGCTCAAGATATCCGGCGGCGATGCCGGCCTGTGCCGCGCGATACTGCGAGAACTGCGGTGATCGACACGGCCCGCGAGCTCGACGCCGCCGATCCGCTGGCGAAATACCGCGAGCGCTTCGAATTGCCCGCCGGGGTAATCTATCTCGACGGCAATTCGCTCGGCAAACTGCCCCGCGCGACCCCGGCGCGGATCGACGCCGTCCTCCGCGAGGAATGGGGCCGCGATCTCATCCGCAGCTGGAACTCGGCCGGATGGATCGATCAGCCCGCGCGCGTTGGCGCGAAGATCGCGCCGCTCATCGGCGCGCAGCCGAACGAGGTCATCGCCTGCGACAGCACCAGCGTGAACCTGTTCAAGCTGATCTCGGCGGCGTTGGCGATGCAGGCTTGCAGAGGACGGCGCGGCAAGACGGTCCTCAGCGAACCGGGCAATTTCCCGACCGATCTCTACATGATCGACGGGCTCGAGAAGCAGGGCCTCGCCACCCGTCGGCTCGCCTCGCGCGAGAAGCTCGCGGAGGCGCTGGACGAGGATGTCGCACTGCTGCTGCTGACGCATGCGCATTACAAGACGGGAGCGCTGTTCGACATGGCGGCGCTGACCCGCGCCGCGCATGATGCGGGGGCGCTGGTACTGTGGGACCTGTCGCATTCGACCGGTGCGCTGCCGGTTCACCTGAACGCGTGCAAGGCCGATTTCGCCGTCGGATGCGGTTACAAATATCTGAACGGAGGGCCCGGGGCGCCGGCCTATGCCTTTGTCGCCGAACGGCATCTCGAGGACCTGCGCCAGCCCTTGACCGGATGGATGGGGCACGCCGCGCCCTTCGCCTTCAGCGACGATTACACTCCCGCCGCGGGCATCGAGCAATTGCTTTGCGGCACGCCGCCGATTCTCGGGCTTGCGGCGCTCGAGGTGGGCGTGGACCTGATCGCCGAAATCGGAGTCGATCGGCTGTATGAAAAATCCAAGGCGCTCTCCGAATTCTTCCGCGCATGCATGAAGGCACGAGGCGTGGAGCTCGAACTCGTCAGCCCCACCGATCCCGATGCGCGCGGCAGCCAGCTCTCGTTCCGCCATCCGCAGGCCCATGCGATCTGCCAGGCGCTGATCGCGCGCGGCGTGATCGGCGACTTCCGCGATCCCGACATCCTCCGCTTCGGCTTTGCCCCCGCCTATCTGCGCTTCGAGGATATGGCCGAGGCTGTGCGGCACCTCGCCGAGGTGCTCGACACGCGCGAATGGCGGCGCGAGGAATTCAGCCTGCGCGCGGCAGTGACATAGCCGAAACGGGGAGACAGGGCCGCGCCGGCCCGTACGAACTCATTCTTCCAGTTCGATGTCCCAATAGAGCCAGTCGCGCCAGGTTTCGTGGAGGTAGTTCGGCGGGAACTGTTTGCCGTGCTGCTGCAATTGCCAGTGCGTCGGGCGGATCGGCTCGGCGTAGAGCTGCATGCCGGCCTGCTGCGGCGTCCGGCCACCCTTCTTCATGTTGCACGGCGCGCAGGCGGTGGCGATGTTTTCCCAGGTGGTCTTGCCGCCCAGCCGCCGCGGGATCACATGGTCGAAGGTGAGATGACGATCGTCGCCGCAGAACTGGCAGCTGAAACGGTCGCGCAGGAACAGGTTGAAGCGGGTGAAGGCGGGAAACTCGCTCGGCTTCACATATTGCTTGAGCGCGATCACGCTGGGGATCTTCATGTCGAGGCTGGGAGAATGGACCTCGCGGTCGTAAGTCGCGATCACATCGACCCGGTCGAGGAAGATGGCCTTGATCGCGGTCTGCCAGGGCCAGAGGCTGAGCGGATAATAGGAAAGCGGGGTGTAATCGGCATTGAGAACGAGGCTGGGACACGACTGCAGATTGCGCGTCGGATCCTCGGCGGTACTTCGGAACCTCGCGGCCCGCTCCAGCAGTTCGGCCCTAAACATTGGTTCTGAACACCTTGCGCGCTCCTCCCCGTCCAGTCTGAAGATGCACTTGCAAATCGAAGCGTCAAGAGTGTTACAGACAGGCTGTCCACAGGGTTTTCCCGCAGTGGCAAGGACGCATCACGATCGCCGGGGCGCGGTCGGGGCCTGATTCGGATCGGCCAGACGCATAGCGGAACCGTCCGCTAATGGATTGCGTCTGCGTGCCGGTCCTCGCATGAACCATCCGATGGTGACCACTCGCTTCGCGCCCAGCCCGAACGGACCGCTGCATCTCGGCCATGCCTATTCCGCGATCGTCGCGCATGATCTGGCGAAGTCCCGGGACGGGCGGTTCCTGCTGCGGATCGAGGATATCGACGGAGCACGTTCGCGCCCCGAACTGGCAGAGGAATTCCGCCGTGATCTCGCCTGGCTGGGCCTCGCATGGGAAGAGGTTGCGCCACAATCCACGCGGCTCGCGCGCTATCGCGCGGCGGCGGACGGGCTGCTCCACCGGGGGCTGGTCTACCCCTGCACCTGCACCCGCGCGGAAATCGAGGCGCTGGAGCCGCGCCACGGTGCCGAGGGCGCGATCTACCCGGGCACCTGCAAGGGAGCCCGTCTCGACCCCCGCCGTCCCGCGGCGCTGCGGCTCGACGTCGAGCGCGCCATGGCCGAGGCAGGCGAACTGTTCTGGACCGACGAGAAGGCCGGACGGCTGCGGGCCGATCCGCGCGAGGCGGGCGATGTGGTGATCGTGCGGAAGGATGCCCCGGCGAGCTATCATCTCGCCGCCACGCTCGACGATGCCGCGGACGGCGTGACGCTGGTCACGCGCGGGGCCGATCTGTTCGCCGCGACGCATGTCCACCGGCTGCTCCAGGCGCTGCTGGGGCTGCCGGTGCCGCGCTGGCACCATCACGGGCTGCTGTTCGACCCGACCGGGGCCAAGCTCGCCAAACGGCGCAATTCGGGCGAAGCCGAATATGGGCTCGCCGAGCGTCGCCGCGCCGGGGAGGATGGCCGCGTGCTGGCCGACCGCCTGCGCGCGCGGCAATTCCCCGCTGGCATTACGCTGGCGAACGCCTAGATGGATGGGGCTATGACAACCTTTCTCACCATCCTCCTCGTCATTCTCATGGTCCTCGTCGTCGCCAGTCTGGTGCGCGGCATCGTGGCCTTCCTCAAGAGCACCAAGATCGACCTGCAGAGCGGCGAACAGCAGGATGCGACCGAGATGCAGCTGCTGCAGAACCGGATGATGTTCAACCGCATCAAATACCAGGCGCTGGCGGTGGTGGTGGTGGCGGTGATCCTCGCCATCGCGAACTAGCCGGGTGGTCAAGCTCAACAAGATCTACACCCGCACCGGCGACGACGGCACCACGGGCCTGGTCGACGGCTCGCGGATCGCCAAGCACGCGCCCACGATGGAGGCGATCGGGGCGGTCGACGAAGCCAATTCCGCACTCGGTCTCGCGGCCGTGACGCTGCGCGAGAGCGAATTCGCGCACACGCTCTATCGCATCCAGAACGACCTCTTCGACCTCGGAGCCGATCTGGCGACGCCACCGGGCGCGGGCGAGGATTTCGCGCCCTCCGAAATGGTTCTGCGGATCGTATCGGCGCAGGTTTCGCGGCTCGAAGCCGAGATCGACGCCGCGAACGCGAGGCTCGAGCCGCTGACCAGCTTCGTCCTGCCGGGGGGGAGCGAGGCTGCGGCCCGGCTCCACCTTGCCCGCGCCTCGGCGCGGCACGCCGAACGCAGGATGACCGCCATGGCCGAAACCGTCGCGGTCAACCCGCAGGCGCTCGCCTATATCAACCGCTTGTCCGACTATCTCTTCGTCCTCGCCCGCGTCGCCAATGCCGACGGGCGCGAAGACGTGAAGTGGGTGCCTGGCGCCAATCGTTGAGCGCGCAATCTGCGCGCTGGCCATCGCGTCCCGGGCTCGCTAAGCCGCGCGCTTTGCTGCAAGTGCGAAGGGATATTCGATGAGCAAGGTGATCGCCATCATCGGCGCGGGACAGATGGGGTCGGGGATCGCCCAGACCGTCGCGGCTCATGGCCTGCGCGTCCTGCTGGCCGACGTCGGCCTGGAAGTCGCACAGAAGGCGCACGCCGGCATCGACCGCGCGCTGGGCAAGCTGGTCGGCCGTGGCAAGATCGACATCGCCGAGGCGCAAGCGACGCTCGGGCGAATCGTGCCGGTGGCCGATTACACCCCGATGGAGGATGCCGATTTCATCATCGAGGCGGCGACCGAGAAGGAAGAGATCAAGCAGGCGATCTTCGAAAAGGCCGGCAAGGTGCTCGGTGGCGATGCCGTCATGGCCTCGAACACCAGTTCGATCCCGATAACGCGCATGGCCAATTTCTCGCCCGACCCGGAACGGTTCATCGGTTTGCATTTCTTCAATCCGGTTCCCGTGATGGGGCTGATCGAGGTCATTCCGGGCCTTGCCACCGCGCAATCGACCACCGACCGGACGATCGCCTTCGCCGAGGCGCTGGGCAAGGAAGTGGTGCTGAGCCAGGACGAACCCGGCTTCGTCGTCAATCGTATCCTCCTGCCGATGATCAACGAGGCGATCTTCGTCCTCGGCCAGTCGACCGCGGGGATCGCCGATATCGACAAGGGTTGCCGCCTCGGGCTCAACCACCCGATGGGCCCGCTGCAGCTGGCCGATTTCGTCGGTCTCGACACCTGCCTCGACATCATCATGGTGCTCTACAAGACGACCCGCGACGCCAAGTACCGCCCGGCGCCGCTGCTGGTGAAATACGTCGAGGCCGGCTGGCTCGGCCGCAAGGCGGGGCGGGGGTTCTACGACTATTCGGGCGAGGAGCCCGTGCCGACGCGCTAGGAACCGCACGGCCATCGGCCCCGTTGGTCGGGCGAAGGAGAATTCGCATGAAGACCGACCGCAAGCCCCAAAGCCAGGAAATGCGTCAGACGGGCCTCGCCCCCGAAACGCACAACGACGAACAGGACGATCATCGCAGTCAGGCGCAGGAAGTGTCCGAACAGGCGCAGCAGCTGACGCGAGAGACGCCCTCGCCGACCGAGAGCGCCAAGGGCGACAATCGCTCGGGCCTGATGAATGATTCGACCCAGGACACGGTCGACCACATGCGCGACATGGAAAGTTCGGGTCGGGTCGACATGGCGGCCTATCGCGGCGAGGACAATCACGACGACAACGAGGACAAGTACGGCAAGGCCAGCAAGGTCGACCCCGAATTGCCGTCCGACGGCAGCTAGCCGGCGGTCAGCGTCCCTTCGTGGAGGATCCACAGGCCCGCGATGAGGATCGCTGCGCCCACGGCCACCGCATAGGCCAGCAGGCGGAAATTCGGCATCGCCGGGGTTTCCATATGGTGCGAGCTCAGCTTTGCCAGCGTGTGGCGGGCCCGGCGCTGCGCACTCAGCGCCAGCAGCCCGCCAGCCAGCACGAACAGCGTGGCAATCGCCTTGGCCAGCCATGGCGGGTCGAAGGCGCCGAACACCGCCTTGAAGGCGAGCCCGATTCCGATCGCCGCGAAAGCGGTGCGCATCCAACCCGCGAAGGTTCGTTCCATCGCCATGATGTTGCGGTCTTCGGCGAGATCGGTGCGCAGTTCTGCCCAGCGGGTGGAGCGGTCGGGCGCGTCGGAGGCATCGGGCGGATCATCCTGGGCCATGCGGATGCAACCGACCGGCGCGCGAACGGGTTCCGGGTCAGCCGACCGGCTCGCGCAGGGTTGCCGGCTGCGTATCGCTGATTCGCTCCCGGTCGGCTGGCGCTGCGGGAGCCGCGGACGATGGCGTTCGATCGGCCGTCTCCCCCGGCGTCGGTCCGGCGTACCAGGACTCGAGGGAGAATCGCCCGCGCGCTGCGACGAGGGACGGGCCTGGGCCGTGGCCGGCGTCGCGGTCGGAGCAATGGCGTCCGGCGGCGCGGCGCCGATTCCATGGCCTGCACCGAGGCGGGCGACGATGCCGGGCCGGTCTTCACCCCCGACCAGCAGGGCGACGCCGACCAGCACCAGGGCGACCACGAGCAGTTTGCTACCGTAGCGGGGGGTAGGGCCGTCTTCCATGGCCGCCAGCGTAGACCGTGCCCGGTTAATCTTTGGTGTGGCCGGCGGCAGCCTTGAGCTCGTAGAGTTTCTCGAGCGCTTCGCGGGGCGACAGCGCGTCGAGATCGAGCGCCTCGAGCGCCTCGCGCAGATCATCGCACTGTTCGTCCTCGGTCTGCGCGGTGGCTGCGAACAGCGGCAGGTCGCCGAGACCAGCGGCCAATCCGCCGGTTTCCGCCCGGCCCCTCTCGAGCTTGTCGAGCACCGCACGCGCCCGCTTGAGCACCGGCGGCGGGACGCCCGCAAGACGTGCCACGTCGAGCCCGTAGCTGCGGTCGGCCGCGCCCCGCGCGAGTTCATGCAGGAGCACCAGATCACCCTTCCACTCGCGGGCCCGGACGTGGTGCAGGCTGAGCGCGTCGCAGGTCTCGGCCAGCCGCGACAGCTCGTGGTAGTGGGTGGCGAACAGGCAGCGGCAGCCGAGGCTTTCGTGGACCGCCTCGACCACCGCCCAGGCCAGCGCCATACCGTCGTAGGTCGAGGTGCCGCGTCCGACCTCGTCGAGGATGACGAAGCTGCGCGCCGTCGCCTGGCTGAGGATGGCGGCCGTTTCGACCATTTCGACCATGAAGGTCGAACGGCCCCGTGCCAGATTGTCCGATGCGCCGACCCGGCTGAACAGCCGATCTGCGATACCGATGCGGGCGGTGCCGGCGGGGACGTAGCTGCCGGCCTGCGCCAGCAGCAGGATCAGGGCATTTTGCCGCAGGAAGGTCGATTTGCCGCCCATGTTGGGGCCGCCGATCAGCCACAGCCGGTCGTCGGGCCCGAGCCTGCAGTCGTTGGCGACGAAGCGCTCGCCCGCCTGCGCCAGCGCTGCCTCGACCACCGGGTGCCGCCCGCCGGTCACCTCGAGACAGGGCTGGTCGACCAGCGTCGGGCGCGCCCAGTCGCCTTGCGCCGCGCGCTCCGCCAGCGCGGCGCAAACGTCGATCCGCGCCAGCGCAGCGGCGGTCCCGGCGATGGCTTCGCGGGCGGCGACGGCGGCGCCCACCAGCACGTCGAAATGCGCCTCTTCGGCGGCCAGCGCGTGCGCGCCGGCTTCGGCGATGCGGGTGGCTTCCTCGTGCAGGCCGAGCGAATTGAACCGCACCGCGCCGGCCATGGTCTGGCGGTGGGTGAAGCCGCTGTCGGGCGCCATCAGCTTGTCGCCGTGCTTTGCCGGAACCTCGATGAAGTAGCCGAGCACCTTGTTGTGCTTGATCTTGAGCGAGGGCGTCCCGGTCTCGTCGCGATAGCGAGCCTCGAGCGCGGCGATCGCGCGGCGCGCATTGCCGCTGGTCTCGCGCAGGGCGTCGAGCGCATGATCGTAGCCGGCGGCGATGAACCCGCCCTGCTGGCGCTCGGTCGGCGGCGAGGGAATCAGCGCGCGCTCGAGCTGGTCGATCAGCGCCCCGTGCCCGCCGAGCGCTGCCGTCGCCCGGCCCAGCAGATCGGGGAGGTCGGCGCTGTTCGACAGCATGTCGCGCAGCCGTTGGGCCTGCGTCAGCCCGTCGCGGATCTGGCCGAGGTCGCGCGGGCTTCCGCGGCCCGCCACCAGCCGCCCGAGCGCGCGGCCGATATCGGGCGCCTGGCGCAGCAAGCTGCGCAGGTCGGCGCGCAGCAGCGGGTCGGCATGGAAGTGTTGCACGGCAGCGAGCCGCTGTTCGATCGCGCCCCGATCGGCGAGCGGCGCGGCAAGATCGTCGGCCAGCTGGCGTGCACCCGCCCCGGTGACGCAGCGATCGACACAGGCCAGCAGGCTGCCCGCGCGGCCGCCGCCCTGCGCCTCGAGAATTTCGAGGCTGGCGCGGGTCGCGGCATCCATCGCCAGATGGGCGCCGCCCACGCGCGCCGCAGGTGGCAGCAGGAAGGGCAGCTTTCCGCGCCCGGCGTGATCGAGATAGGCGAGCAGCCCGGCCGCGGCGGCAAGCATCGGGCGGGTGAAATCGCCCAGCCCGTCGAGCGTGGCGAGCCCATGCAGCTGTCGCAGCCGCGCGGCCCCGTCATCGCTGCGGAAATCGGCGCGCGGGCGCGAAATCGCCTCGGCGGGCGGCTCGCCCGCATCGCTCGGCCAGTCCTCGGGGGCCACCAATTCGCTGGGACCGAGCCGCGCCAGCGCCGCGTCGAGCGCCGCCGGTTCGCATTGCTCGAGCTCCAATCGCCCGGTGGAGATATCGCAAATGGCCAAGCCGACGCCGTCGCGGACCGGCGCGATCGCGACGAGCAGATTGGCGCGGCGCGGCTCGAGCAGCGCATCCTCGGTCAGCGTGCCGGCGGTGACGAAGCGGACGATATCGCGCGCCACCAGCGCCTTGGACGAGGGCGTACCCTCGCGCTTCGCGCGCGCCTTGGCTTCCTCGGGCGTCTCGGTCTGTTCGGCGATCGCGACGCGGCAGCCCCCCCGAATCAGGCGCGCAAGATAGCCCTCGGCAGCATGCACCGGAACGCCGCACATCGGGACCGGCTCGCCCTCGTGCTCGCCGCGGCTGGTCAGCGCGATGTCGAGAATGCCCGCCGCGACTCTCGCATCGTCGAAGAACAGTTCGAAGAAGTCGCCCATGCGATAGAACAGCAACGCGTCGCCCGCCTCGCGTTTGAGCGCGAGATATTGCGTCATCATCGGAGTCGGCTGGCCTGACATAGGCCGATCTAGCTAGCGGCTGCGGCCGAGAGCGTCACCCGCCGGGTTTTACGCCGCTGGGGAAACCGTATTGCACCCAGTCGGCCGGGCATTGCGCCACCGGTCGCACCGAGGTGGCCTGGGAATCCTCTATCCAGCATTCGTCGAAGACGGAGCAGAAGCAGATCTGTGCGCGGACCCGCATGCGCGCCTGCTCGATCCGCGAGAAATTTTCGGGCGAAACGCCGGACGGAGCAATGCTCACGAAGGCGAATTCGTCCCCCGCAGGAACGACCTTGCCGTTCACCCCTGTCATGACCACCGCCACCCGGTCGCCCTTCTCGACGCAGCAATCGCGCAGTAGGGTCTGGATCGAGCGATGGGCCTTGCCGTCGAGGCTGAGCTGCATGCCCCCGATCCGCGCCGGACCCACGCCGCGATTGGCGACATTGAAATTGATCTGCGGCTGGCCCTCGTCGTCGAGATTGCCCGTGTCGTAGGCGATGTTGGGCCAGACGCTGCCGACCTGCATCTTCTTGGTCGCCTCGGCCTGTTCGAAGGCGAAATAGGCGATCGCCACCGAAATGATCATCGCTGGCGCGGCGACGAAGAGATTGCCGATCGCGAAGAGCGGCAGGTAGCGCAACAGCTTGCCGAGCGCTCCGCCACCCGCACTGGCGGTGTCCATCCTGCGCTCGAGCGCCGCCAGGCGGGTTTCGGTATCCTCGGGGGTTTCGGGCGCGTCCTGCATCTGCCGGTTGCTATCCGCGTTCCGTTTTGCGTCAAGGGGTTACATCTCATACCCGGTTTCGCGCTATCCCTCGGCGCGAAGTGACGCTAGGGCGGGGCCGAGTTTGCAGAGGACCACGATGCCCGACGAGAAATCCGCATTCACCACCCGCGAGGCGCTGTTCTACCACGAGACCATTCGCCCGGGTAAGATCGAGATCATCGCCAGCAAGCCGATGGCGAGCCAGCGGGACCTCAGCCTCGCCTATTCGCCGGGCGTGGCCGCTCCGGTCGAAGCGATCGCCGCGGATCCGGCATGCGCGGCACGCTACACCGCGCGCTCGAACCTCGTCGCAGTGATCTCGAACGGCACCGCCATCCTCGGGCTCGGCAATCTCGGCGCGCTCGCCTCGAAGCCGGTGATGGAGGGCAAGGCAGTGCTGTTCAAGCGCTTCGCCGACGTCGATTCGATCGACATCGAACTCGACACCGAGGACCCCGACAAGTTCATCGAGGCGGTCGCGCTGATGGAGCCGACCTTCGGCGGGATCAACCTGGAAGACATTGCCGCGCCCGAATGCTTCATCATCGAGCAGGCGCTGCGCGAACGGATGAACATTCCGGTCATGCACGACGATCAGCACGGCACCGCGATCATCGCCGCCGCAGGGTTGATCAACGCCTGCCATCTGACGGGCCGCGACTTCAAGGACGTCCGCATGGTGGTCAATGGGGCGGGGGCATCGGCGCTCGCCTGCACCGCGCTGATCAAGGCGATCGGCGTGCCGCACGAAAATGTCATCGTCTGCGACCGCGCGGGGCCGATCTATCCCGGCCGCGACAATGTCGACCAATGGAAGAGCGCGCATGCGGTCGAGACCGAGGCGCGCAGCCTGGAAGAAGCGCTGGTCGGGGCGGACATCTTCCTCGGTCTTTCCGCTGCCGGGGCGCTGAAGCCCGAATGGGTCGAGAAGATGGCCGACCGGCCGATCATCTTCGCCATGGCCAATCCGACCCCCGAGATCATGCCCGATGAAGCCAAGGCGGTGCGGCCCGATGCGATCATCGCCACCGGGCGCAGCGATTTTCCCAACCAGGTCAACAATGTGCTGGGATTTCCGTTCATCTTTCGCGGCGCGCTCGACGTCCAGGCGACCGCGATCAACGAAGAGATGAAGATCGCCGCAGCGCGCGCCATCGCCGAACTCGCGCGCGAACGCGTGCCCGAGGAGGTCGCCGCCGCCTATGGCGTGACGCATCAGTTCGGCGAGGATTACATCATTCCCGCGCCGTTCGATCCGCGGCTGATGGAAGTGGTTTCGAGCGCGGTGGCCCAGGCGGCCATGGAAACCGGTGTCGCGCAGGCGCCGATCGAGGATTTCGATGCCTATCGCCACGCGCTCAAGTCGCGGCTCAATCCGACCACGGCGGCGCTGACCAACATCTATCAGCAGGCGCGTGCCAATCCCAAGCGCATGGTCTTCGCCGAAGCCGAGGAAGACGTCGTCCTCCGCGCCGCTATCCAGTTCCGCGACTTCGGCTACGGCGAGCCGATCCTCGTCGGCCGGACCGAAAAGGTGCGCGAGAAGCTGGTCGAGCTGGCGGTCGACGATCCCGACGACTGGATCGTCGAAAATTCTGCGGTTTCCGACAAGGTTCCGGCGATGGTGGACTTCCTCTACAAGCGGCTCCAGCGTCGCGGCTATACCGAGCGCGACATCGCCCGCATGGTCAATCAGGAACGCAACGTCTTCGCGGCTCTGCTGGTGGCGCTGGGGCATGGCGATGCGATGATTTCGGGGGTCACGCGGACCTTCAGCCAGACCGCGCGCGAAGTCGGTCGGGTTCTCGATCCGGCGCCCGGCGCGCTGCCCTTCGGCGTTCACATGATGATCGGCAAGAACACCACCGTGTTCCTCGCCGACACCACGATCAACGAGCGGCCGAGCGCCGAACAGCTGGCGCATATCGCGCGCGAGACCGCCGCGGTGGCGCGGCGCATGGGCCACGAACCGCGCGTCGCCTTCCTGTCCTTCTCGACCTTCGGCAATCCGAGCGGGCAATGGCTCAACAATATCCGCGATGCCGTGGCGATCCTCGATGCCGAGGATCCCGGCTTCGAATATGAAGGCGAAATGGCGCCCGACGCCGCGCTCAATCCCAAGGTGATGCAGCTCTATCCCTTCAGCCGGCTTTCGGGGCCGGCCAATGTGCTGGTCATGCCGGGGCTGCAATCGGCCAATCTTTCGGCCAAGCTGTTGCGCGAACTGGCGGGGGAAACCACCGTCGGGCCGATGATGATCGGCATGGAAAAGCCCGTCCAGATCGCCCCGATGACCGCGATCGCGCCCGATCTGCTGACGCTGGCGGTGCTGGCCAGCGCCGGGGTGGTGGGCTGATCCGCAGGCCATGGCGGGCATCGCTTCGCAGCGCGACCGTTTCGCCATTCCCCATGGCGTCCATTATCTGAATTGCGCCTATATGGCGCCGCTGTCGCGGGCCGTCAGCGACGCGATGGTCGCCGGGGCGCGGCTCAAGGAACGGCCGTGGGACTTCCGCCCAGCCGATTTCTTCACCCTGGTGGAGGATTTCCGTTCGCGCGCGGCGCGTCTTTCCGGGGTGGACGCCGATCGGATCGCGGTGGTGCCATCGGTCAGCTATGCGCTGGCGGTCGCGGCGCGCAATCTGTCGCTCGCGTAGGGCCAGAATATCGTCACGCTGGCTGGCCAGTTTCCCTCCAACGTCTATGTCTGGCAAGACCTCGCCGCGCGCAGCGGGGCCGAATTGCTGGCGGTGGAGCGCGCTGCGGATGCCTGCTGGACCGATGCGGTGATCGATGCGATCGGGCCCGATACTGGGATCGTCGCCGTGCCGCATTGCCATTGGGCCGACGGGCGGGTGGTCGATCTGGAGGCGGTCGGAGAAATCTGCCGCCGGACCGGCGCGGCGCTGGTGCTCGATCTCACCCAGTCGCATGGGGCGATGCCGATCGATTTCGCGGCGGTTCGGCCCGATTTCGCGGTCGCCGCGTGCTACAAATGGCTCATGGGGCCTTATGGCCTGGCCATGCTCTACGTCGATTCCCGCCATCACCAGGGCGAACCGATCGAGCACAATTGGATCAATCGCGGCGGAGCGGAGGATTTTGCCAGCCTGGTCGATTACCGTGCCGATTACCAGCCCGGCGCGCGGCGGTTCGACATGGGCGAGAAATCCAATCCGCCGCTGCTCATGGGCGCCAGCGCGGCGCTGGATTTCCTGCTCGAGTTCGGAGTGGCGGCGATTGGGGAAACGCTTGCCGGTCAGACAGGGGCGATCGCCGAAGCGGCGCTGCCGCTCGGCTTCGTTTCTGCGCCGGCCGGCATCCGCGCTCCGCATTTTCTCTCGCTCGCCTTCGCGCCGGGTCTGCCCGCGCGGCTACCCGAGCAATTGGCGCAGGCACAGGTTCACGTCTCGCTCCGCGGGAGCTCGCTCCGAGTCACGCCCCACCTCTACAACACGGGCGCCGATCATGCGGCGCTGATCGCGACGCTGCGCCGGTGCACCGGCTAGCGGCTCGGCTCAGTAGGCCAGTCGTTCGCCGCTGTAATCGACGAACCGGAAGCCGCCCTCGCCCGCGGCTTCGATGACGTCGGCGAGGCCGGTCACGCTCTGCTCGACCGTCAGCTTGGCGTCGGGGCCGCCCATATCGGTGCGGACCCAGCCGGGATGGAGCGCGAGCACTTCGATCCGCCGAGGCCCGGCATCCTGTTCGGCGATCCCCTTGGCGAGCATGTTGAGCGCGACCTTGCTGGTGCGGTAGAGTTCGTAGCCGCCCGAACTGTCCTCGATCGAGCCCATCAGCGAGGACATGACGCCGAGCGTGCCGCCCGGTTTGAGCTTCGGCAGAAGCGTCTTCGCCGCGCGCGCGGGGCCGAAGGCATTGGTCATCATCACTTCGGCCACTTCATCGCGGCTGGCCCGCTCGCTCGCCTGGTGCCTGGCCCCGGAAATGCCGGCGTTGATCACCAACGCGTCGAGTTCGCCATCCTCGAAGCCGAGATCGGCATAGGTCTCGGGCGCGGTGACGTCGCAGGTGACGATCCGCAGCGATTGATCGTCGATCGCATGGAGGTCGTCGCTGTGCGAACGCTCGCTCGCGACCACGCGCCACCCGCGGCCGAGGAACTCGCGCGCCAGTCCCAGGCCGATGCCGCGCGATGCGCCGAGAATGAATATCGTCTTGTCCGTCATGTTCGCCTGTCCTCGATTGCCTCTATCTCCCAAGCGCGGGACGGCGGCAGGCGTTCCGCAGCGCCCGGTCGCACGGCGGGCCGCTCGGCTGGTCGCAAGGCCGGCGCAAATCGTCCGCCGGTTCATCGCCGCGCAAGTCACGGTGGTGTGAAGCGCGCCCGCGTGCATTCAAGCGCATGCGAAAGGACAGATCATGAAAAAGACAATCGCACTGGTCGCCATCGCCGCCGCCTCGGCGGCAACCCCTGCCATGGCACAGGCCCAGAACACCGCCCCGGGAGGCTTCTATGTCGGCGCGCTCGCCGGCTACGAGGGTCTCGATGTCGAATCGGGTGACGGCAGCGTCTCGGCAAATGCCGATTCGGCTGTCTACGGCGTCAGCGCCGGCTACGACCTCTCGCTCGGCAGCGCCTTCGTCGGGGTCGAAGGCGAAATCTCGAAGAGCACCGGCTCGACGCAATTCCCCGACAGCTTCGCCGGGGCCCGCGACGGGCTCGAAGCCGATGGCCAGTATTATATCGGCGCGCGCGCCGGTTTCGCGCTCACCCCGGGGATCGCTGCCTATGGCAAGATCGGCTATACCGCGCTCGATACCAAGGCGTTCACCTCGGCCGGCTCGCTCTCCGAACTCGACGACAATGCCGATGGCCTGCGGTTCGGCGGCGGGCTCCAGATCCAGTTGCCGGGTCCGCTCGAGGGCCGGATCGAATATCGTCGCTCGAAATACAACGACGTCGGCGATGCCGATTTCGGCGATGCCACCACCGATCAGGTGACCGCGGGGCTCGGTCTGCGTTTCTGACGCGTCCGGGCCGCATGGCGAGGGCCGCCCGGCGACGGGCGGCCCCGTTCGTGCAGCACCATGCGCGGACCGCGTGTCCTTCGTGGCCGCCGGCCTGGTCTTGCCATTGAAATAGCCGGCCCGCGGGCGGTCGAGCGGCGGCCTTCGGGGAACGCTTCGCGCAGCCGTTCGTTCGGCGCACATGATCACGCGCTTGCCGAGTGGAATCGAAGCGGATCACCTTCGTGAAGCTCGCCGGTTTCCCGCCGGAACCTTGGCCATCATCGTTCTCGGGGCGCTGATCGCGGCGGCGCTGGGCGGCTTGCTCGGCGGAACGGGTCCCGACCGGTTGCGGGCGGACAACGCGATGGCCGAACTGGTCGTCGAGGTCCCTGGCACCTTGCGCAGCGGGATGTTCTTCGAAACCACCATCGCGGTCGAGACGCATGCCCGGTTCGCCGATGCGAGGCTGGCCATGACCCCGGCGCTGTGGCGCAGCATCACCATCAACACCGAAATGCCCCAGCCGGGCGAGGAAGACTATGCCGACGGCTACTTCCGCCTCCACTACGGCGCGCTCGAGCCGGGCGACCGGATCGAGCTGAAGCTCGACGCCCAGATCAATCCGGATCTGTTCGCCGGCACCCGCGGCGAGGTCGTGCTGTTCGAGGGCGATCGCGCCATTACCCGCGTTCCGGTGCACCTGCGCGTGCTGCCCTGATGGATATCGTGCTGCGCGCCACGGCGATGTTCGCCATCGTCTTCCTGCTGCTGCGGCTGCTGGGCAAGCGCGAGCTGGGGCAGCTGGCGCCGTTCGAACTGGTCACGCTGGTGGTCATCGGCGATCTGATCCAGCAGGGGGTGACGCACAACGACTTCAGCCTGACCGGGGCGAGCCTGGCGATCGGCACCTTCGCCTTCTGGACCGTGGTGCTCGGCTGGATCGCCTATTTCTCGCCGCGCGCCGAAAAACTGATGACCGGCGAGCCGGCGGTGGTCGTCCGCGACGGTGAAATCCTGCGCCACAACATGCGCCGGGTCCGGATGACGGTGATGGAACTGGAAAGCGAGATGCGCCTCGCCGGGATAGCCCGGATGAGCGACGTGGGTTGGGCCATCCTCGAGCCCAACGGCAAGATCAGTTTCATCAGCGACGATGCCGCGCGCTCCGAACAGCGCGACAAATCCGAACCCGATTAGCCACCGGCAGCCCCCGCGACAGGCCTAGTCTGCGCAGCGGTCAGTGCGTTGCCCGAAACGCCGTGTCCGAAATCGGCCGACCGTCCGGCGAATCTCGGGCACCGGCGCCTTCGCTGCGCCGCAATGCGCGACACCAGCGCCCGAGTGACGAAGCGCCCGTACCGATCGGCAGCCACCCGCGCGGGGCGACTCACCCGTCCAGCCGCGTTCGATGAGCTCCTCCGGCTCGGGCGGGACGGTCAGGCGGGACCGGCGATGTCGAGCTGCAGCGTCTGGCCCGCGCGATGCACATTCGCGGCGATTCCGAAGACCCCCAGCAGCCGTGCTTCGGTAAAGGTTTCGCGCGGCGGCCCATCGGCGACGATGCGCCCGCGATGCATCCAAAGCACGCGATCGGCATATCGGGCGGCAAGCCCGAGATCGTGAACGACCGTCAGCACGCCTCGACCCTCGGCCGCTGCCGAGGCGAACAGTCGCATCGTTTGATGCTGATGACGCGGATCGAGCGCCGCAACGGGCTCGTCGGCGACGATCAGCGGGGTTTCCGCGGCCAGCGCCCTTGCCAGATGAACCCGCGACAATTCGCCCCCCGAGAGCGTATCCGCGGCGCGCTCCTCCAAACCCTCGAGCCGGCAGTCCGCGATCGCGCGCGCCACCGCTGCTTCGTCCTCCGCCGCCAGCCGGTCGAGCGCCGCGCCATAGGCGAAGCGGCCGAGCGCGACGATGTCGCGGACCGGTTGCGGCCAGACCAGTGGCCGGCTTTGCGGAAGGTAGGCGACCTTGCGGGCGCGGGCCAGCGGCGCGAGTTCGGCGACGGGCGTGCCCGCTATCGCGGAATTGCCCGAAGACGCAGCGAGCAGGCCGAGGGCAAGGCGCAGGAGCGTCGTCTTGCCCGAGCCGTTGGGCCCGATGAGCACCGTCAGAGTGCCGGCCTCGAGCGCAAAGCTGGCCTCTTCGACCAGCAGTCCGCCGGCGGCGGCATAGCAGAGTGCATGGGCTTCGAGCAGGCTCATGCAGGCTTCCTTCGGGCAGCGATCCAGATGAACACGGGCGCGCCGAACAGAGCGGCGACCACACCCAGCTTGAGTTCGGCAGCAGTCGGCAGGAGGCGCACGCCGATGTCGGCGAGGACCAGGATGAGGGCGCCCAGCAGTGCCGACGGGACCAGCAGCCGCGCTGGATCGTAGCGCAGGAAGGGCCGGACGAGATGCGGTGCGACGATGCCGACGAAGCCGATCGCCCCGGCCAGCGCGACGGCCGCACCGGTTGCAAGACCGGCGCCGAGAATCACCGCGAGCCGCTGCCGTCGCAAATCCAGGCCGAGACCTTCGGCGGCCTCGTCGCCCAGCGCGAGAGCCGAAAGACCGCGCCGCGAACGCAGCAGCACCCCCGCTCCCAGAACGAGGAAAGGTGCGGCGAAGGCGAGATCCTCGGAGCTCCTGTTGTCGACCGTGCCGAGCATCCAGTTGACCATGTCGGCAAGGCTGAATGGATTGGGCGCGAGATTCATGAGCAGCGCCATGATCGCCGCCGCGAAGCTCGACAGGCCAACCCCGATCAGGATCAGGGTCACCACCGAACGCGTTCGGATCGCCGCCGCCGCGACCACCAGCGTCGCCAATATGGCACCCGAGACCGACGCCAGAGGCAAGATCAGCGGACCGATTGCGGCGAGGCCGAAATAGAGCACGCAGGTCGCGAACAGCGCGGCGGTCGCGGAAACCCCGAGAATGCCCGGTTCGGCGAGCGGGTTGCGCAGCAGGCCCTGGAGCGCGGCTCCGCTCATCCCCAGCGCCGCGCCCACCACGCCTGCAGCCAGCGCGCGTGGCAGCCGGATCTGCCAGACGACGAGGATATCGCCCGGTTCGGCCCGGAAGGCGAGAGCGGCAACGACGCGCGACAGGGGCAGGGGCACCGAACCCAGCACCAGCGCCATCAGGACGGCGACGCCGAGCGCCAGCACGAGCAAGGTGTGGATCCTGCTCGTCACGGTGCGTCTCCCGCGCTGGCCAGAGCCTCGATCGCGTCGACTACGAACCAGCCCCCGCAGGAGGTCCATGCTCCCTCGACCGGCACCACCGGGAGGCGTTCGAGTTGTGCCCGGGCGATCGGATGCCGCGCGGCGCTCCAATTGTCGCTGGAAGCACTTTCGAAGAAGGCCGCAACGACGAGGTCGGGCCGCTCATAGGCAAGCCGTTCGAGCGGGAGGGAATGCCAGCCCGGACGCTTCTCGAAATTGGTCAGCCCCGCCGCACGCAGGATCTCGTGTACCAGCGTTTCCGGACCCGCGGTGACGCCCGCGGGGGTCATGTAAAGCGCGCTGGGCAGGGGCGCTGGGTTTCCCGCCAGTGCGGCGAGCCGTCGGTCCATTTCTCCCACGACCGCTTTCGCTTCCCTGGGGCGACCGAGTGCGCTGCCGATCCGAAGCACTTCGCCGCGAACCTCGTCGATCGTCTGCGGATAACCGATCTGAACCAGGGGCACGCCGGCGCCTTCCAGGAATTGGGCTATGCCCGGACCGCCACCGTATGAACGCACCACGAGGTCGGGTCGGAGCGCAAGCACGTCGGCGGTCCGCGGGCGGACCGTGGCAATGCCCTCGGCCGCCGCGCGCATATAGGAATAGCGCTCGCCGGCATCGGGCGAGAGCGCCAGGATTGCGTCGCGGTCGGCGAACCGCAGCACATATTGGTCGGCGCAGTAATCGAGCGACACGATACGCTGCGGCGGGTCGGCAATCCGCGCCGGCGGTTGTGCGCAAGCGGTGCTCGACAGCGCGAGCAATGCAGCGAGAAGACGTCCGAGGCTTCTCATAGCCGAAACCGCAGGCCGCCGAACACGGCCCGGCCCGGTTGGCCATAGAGCAGAACCGTCTCATATGCCTCGTCGAACAGGTTCTCGACCCTGCCGAACAGTTGCAGTTTAGCGGTCAGGTCACAGCTCGCGCGGAGGTCGGCGATGACGTAGCCGTCGAGCCGACGCGAATTGGCCGCGTCGTCGAAACTGTCGCCGACCATCAGCACGGTGATGCCCACTCCGAACCCTTCCGCCGGGCGCCAGTCGGCGACGAGCGCGAGCTTGTCCTTCGCGCGCAGCGCCAGGCGGTTGCCACTGGCCTCGTCCCTGGCATCGAGGAGCGTATAATCGATCGCGACGTCGAACCCTGCGGTGGGCTTGAGGGCGAGCCCGACCTCCCAGCCCTTTGCGTTGGTGCGTGCAATATTGTCGTAGAAGCCGAAGGGCGGCGTTGCCGTCGACACGAAGCCGATGAGGTTCGTCGATGCGCGTTCGAAACGGGTGATACCGATCTGGGCAAGTCCCTCCAGCAGCTGCTCCGTTACGCCGACGTCCCAGCTCTGCGATTTTTCGGGCCGTAGGTCACTGCTGCCGTAGGGCCCGAAGAGCTGGTAGAGCGAAGGCGCCCGAAACCCCTCTCCATAGCTGGCGCGGAACCGTGTGCGCCCGCCATTGGGCGAGTAGGCGCCGCTCGCGGCGAAGGTCGTCGCGCTGCCGAAAACCTCGTGATCGTCGAACCGCACTCCCCCCGTGAGCGAAAGCCCGGTCGAGGGCGTGAGATTCACCTGGCCATAGACGCCGTTGATCCAGGTGTCGGCCTCGTCGGCTGGGCCGCCATAGCTGGCGTTGCGGAAGCGGGATTCCCCGCGCTCCGCTCCGAAGACCAGTTCGGTCGCACCATCGGCCCTGAAGACCCCCTGGTATTCGAAGCGCCGGTTTTTGCCGGCCGCCTCGAAAGTGACGGCTGGGGTATTTCCGGTGTGGTCCACGTTCCGACGTCGGATATCGGTCAAGGCGAAGCCGAGACGGTTGCGGAACCGGCCGTCGAGGAAAGTGCCGCTGATGCCGGCATAGCCGACGAAATCCTCGCGGGTGGAGATTTCCGCAGTGTCGGCGAAGACGAACAGCGGCGCGGGAAATCCGTCGACCTCCGCCACGCCATGGGCGTAAAAGGCACGCAGATCGAGCGATAGTTCGTCTGCCAGGGCAAGCTCGAACTTGCCGTTCACTCCGCGACTCTCGAACCCGTCGCTCTCGGTGCCGCCACGCGCCTCGCTGAAGGCGGAAATGCCATCGGTGCGCAAGTAGGTTGCGCCGATGCTGGCCGCCGCAGGGCCGATGCGCCCAGCGACATTGCCTACCAATTGCGCCGTGTCGCGGCCGCCGTATTCAACGCGGGCGGATATATCGGGCGTCTCGCTCGGCGCTCGCGTGATCAGATCGACCACGCCGCCGATCGCCTGGCTGCCGTAGAGGACCGACTGCGCCCCGCGCACCACCTCGACGCGAGCGATATTGCCCATCAGCAAGGGGCCGAAATCGAATCCGCCGTCGGGGGCCGCGGGATCGTTCAACTTGACGCCGTCGATCAGCACGACGGTCTGGCCGCTCTCCGCGCCGCGGATGGACACGCCGGCCTTGGTGCCGATTCCGCCGTTGCGGGTCACGGTGATCCCAGGGAGGGTACGCAGGATATCGAGCACATGGCTTGGCTGCCGCGCGACGATCTCGGGTTCCCTCACCACGGTGACCGAGGCGCCGACCTTCGACAAATCGCGCGCGGTCCGGGTGGCGGCGACGACGATCGTATCCGGGCCTTCCTCCACCTCCTCATGGACAAGTTCGGGTGGCTTTGCGGCCACAGGTACAGCGGACAGCGCCAGCAGGGCGGCCGCGGCAAACAAAAATGGATTGCGAGTCATCGAGAGGATCCAAAGCATCTCCGCACGAGGTCCCGGACCCGGTCGGCCTTCGACAGTTCGGACCCCGCAGCGCGCGAATAATCCCGTGCCGCGCCGGAAACCGGCCCATTGCTGTCGCTACTTCGGAAAACAACTTTCCTGTCCCACTGGGCTGGTCCCGGCCCCGGACGAACGACGCGACGGCAGGTTTCCTGGCTCACCGATCGACACCTTCGAACCGTCTTCCCGGCCTTGGCCCCGGTGGGACGTCGGCCAGTGACATAGTTGGTTCGAGGCTCCCGGTTCACAGTTGCGGGTACAGCGCCGGCACTTCCCCGGCTTCCCTCTTAGCTCCAGCCGCCTTCGCAGCTGCAGCACCGTCTGATCGTGATGTCGCTCGCCGGGGCAGGCTTGTCAAGCCGCCCGCGTCGGAGCGGCCATCGCGCCGAAGCGAGCCGGTGTGCCTAGCCCCGCGAGGTCGAACACGTCTCGCCGTCGAGGACCGCCGCCATCGGCGAGGTCCGCGGCAGCGTGCGAAAGGTACCCTGCTCATCGTCGGGGACGGGGGAGCGGCGGAAGGTCCGCCAAATGCCGAAGCCTAGCGCCAGCACTGCGACGCCGCCGATCATGGCGAACAATCCCCCTGGACCGGCCACGAGCATGCCGCCCGAACCGAGCAGCGGACCGGCGATCGCGCCGACCGAATAGGCCAGCACGAGCCCGCCGCTGGCGCCGATGCGTTCGTCTTCCTCGAGGTGGTCGTTCGAATGCGCGACGCAGAGCGGATAGAGCGCGAACGTGAAGCCGCCGAACAGCGAACCCAAGACGATCGTTGCGAAAGGCGAGCCCGAAGCCAGCACCATGCCGCCGCTGATCAACGCGACCGCGCCGCAGCAGGCGAGGATGATCTTGCGCCGGTCGAGGCGATCCGACAGCAGGCCGATCGGCCATTGCAGCGCGACGCCACCCGCGATGACCACCGAGGTGAACACCGCGACCTGCGAAAGTTCCATGCCGATGCGCCTCACGTAGACCGCCCCCAGGGCATAGAACGCGCCGAGCATGAGACCGGTCGCCACTGCGCCGATCATCCCCAGCGGCGAAGCCTGGTAAAGGCGCCGCGCGGAGAACGGGGCAAGCCGTTCGACCCGCGGCTGCTCCATCCGCGTCAGCGCTATCGGAACCACCGCGAGCGAGAGCAGGATCGCCGACAGCATGAACGGAAGCGCAGGCGCGAGGCCGTTCAGATTGAGCAGGAATTGGCCGCTGGCCTGCCCGGCATAGAGAGCCGTCATATAGGCGGCGAGAATTGCACTGCGATCGACTGCGCTCGCCCGCCGGTTGAGCCAGCTTTCGAGACAGATGAAGACCCCCGACATGACGAAACCGTCGACCACGCGCAGCGCGGCCCATATGCCGGGATGGTCGATGATCGCATAGGTCAGGCCGCTTGCCGAATAGACCGACACGAACACCGCGAAGGCGCGAATGTGACCCACTCGGGCGATGATCCGCGGTGCGCGAATCGATCCGAGTGTCAGGCCGCCGAAATAGGCGGTGGCGACCAGCCCGATGACCATCGCACTGGCGCCGCCCTGTTCGAGCCGGATGGCGATCAGCGTCGAGAGGAAGCCGCTCCCCGCCATGATCATGAAAATGGCCAGCAGAAGGGTCCGGATCGAGAGAAGCGAGGCGATCATCGGCGGTCCGCTACCAAAACCGGCGCTGCAACGCATCCGTTCTTCGGCAAAAGTCTAGCCACGCTCGCGGGCGGATGCGGGCTTTGCCGGCCGCAGCCCCCGCGATGTGCATTGACCACTTTCGATCTGCGCCATACCGTCTGCTCGAAAACGGGCCGGGGAGATGTGCGATGGGATCGAAGGCAGCGGCCGGAATCGACAAGGATGCACTGCGGCGCAAGTATGCCGAAGAGCGCGAAAAGCGTCTGCGGTTAGATGGCGCCGACCAATACCGGCGGCTCGAAACGGAATTCGCCGATCTGGCGGTCGACCCCTATATGCCGCGCCGCGAGCGGGAACCGGTGACCGATCACGTCACTTTCGCTTTCATCGGCGGCGGCTTTGCCGGACTGGTGGTCGGGGCGCGACTCAGCGAAGCAGGGATCACCGACTATCGGATCGTCGAAAAGGGCGGCGATTTCGGCGGGACCTGGTACTGGAACCGCTATCCCGGGGCGCAATGCGACACCGCCAGCATGATCTACATGCCGCTGCTCGAGGAAACCGGGCACATGCCGAGCGAGAAATATGCGCATGCGCCCGAAATCCGCGATCACTGCGCTCGCATTGCCGATCGGTTCGGCCTCTACGAGAAGGCCTTGTTCCACACGCAGGTGACCGATTGCCGGTGGGACGATGGCCGCCGGCTGTGGATCGTCAGCACCGATCGCGGCGATGCGTTCACCGCGAAGTACCTCGGCATGGGCACCGGCCCGCTGCACGTCGCCAAGCTCCCCGGAATCCCCGGAATCGAAAGGTTCGCCGGCAAGGCGTTTCACACCAGCCGGTGGGACTACGACTATACCGGCGGGAGCCCCGATGGCGCGCCGATGACCGGCCTGGCCGACAAGCGGGTCGCGATCATCGGCACCGGGGCGACCGCGGTTCAGGTGGTGCCCCATGTCGCCCGCGACGCCCAGCAATTGCTGGTGTTCCAGCGGACTCCTTCCTCGGTCGACGAGCGCAACAATGCCCCGCTCGATCCTTCCTGGTTCGCGCGTGTGACCGAGCCCGGCTGGCAAAAGAAATGGCAGGAAAACTTCGTCGCCAATCTCGGCATCGGATTTCCCGCCGAGGACCTCGTCGATGATGGCTGGACCGATCTCGGCAAGCGGATCAGGGCGCAGGTGGCCGAATTGCCTCGCGAACAACGGACCCCCGCCGGCATCATGGCGGCTTTCGAGGATGCCGATCATCAGAAGATGGAGGAAATCCGCCGGCGCGCCGAAATGCTGGTCGAGGACGAAGAGGCCGGGCAGAAGCTCAAGGCATGGTACAGGCAGCTGTGCAAGCGGCCGTGCTTCCACGATGCCTATCTGCAGGCGTTCAACCGACCGAACACCCAGCTGATCGATACCGACGGCAAGAGTGTCGAACGAATCACCGAAAACGCCGTGGTCGCCAATGGCCGGGCATACGAAGTCGACTGCATCGTTTATGCCTCGGGCTTCGAGGTCGGCACCGATTTCACGTCGCGGGCGGGTTACGAGGTCAGCGGGCGGAACGGGCTCCGCCTTTCGGATTACTGGGCCGATGGGATGCGCAGCCTCCACGGTCTGCACGTCCACGGCTTTCCGAACCTGTTCTTTGTCGAGCAGAACCAGGCGGCAGCCTTCATCGCCAATTATCCGCACAATCTGGCCGATCATGCCGAGACGATCGCCTGCGTCGTGGGCCACGCCGAAGCGCAGGGGCACGCGACCTGCGAACCGAGCGAGGAAGCGGAGCGCAACTGGCTCGAATTCCTGTTGTCAGGGCCCGGGGCGCGGCTCGGTAGCACCGAATGCACACCGGGCTATTACAACAACGAAGGTCAGGGGTACGGCGACAGGGAGCGCTTTTCGCTGGGGCATCCGGGCGGCGCGCTGGGGTACTTCGCCCATATCGACGCCTGGCGCAGGACCGGCGCATTCGAAGGACTGCAGTTCGGCTGATACCGTTTCGCGGAGCGAGCCGCTCCGTTCGTCGAACGGGGTTTGCCGTGCGGGCGCCTGCGCCTAGCACGGGCAGCAAGACAGGGAGAACCAGCACATGATCCGCAAATACGCCTATATCGCATCGTCGTTCGCGATCGCCATTGCCGCTCCGATGACGCCCGCTGCGGCGCAGGATCAGGGCGCAGCCGCCGCTCAGATCGGGGCCGATCGGGCCGAGACCCGGCTTCATGCGCTGTTCGCGCGCAGCGAAGCCGCCATGCTCGATCGCAATCCGATAGCCGCCTTCTATCGCGGCGATTTTTCCGATGCCGATCGGCTGGGCGACTATTCGCCCGCTTCGTATGCGGAAGAGCGCGCGGCGGCCGAGGCCAGTCTCGCCGAACTGCACACCATCGATCGTGCCGCGCTCGGCGAAGTCGACCGAACCGCCTACGACGTTTTCGAGTATACCCAGCAGCGGCAAATCGCGCAGACCGCGCCCGACGTGCTCCCGATCGTCCTGGCGCTGCCGATCGATCATTTTCGCGGTTTGCATGTCTTCTACCCGCGGCTCTCCGCCCCCGGCGCGTTGATGCCCTACGAGGACGTCGCCGACTACGAGGACAATTTTGCCCGTCATCGCGATTTCGCCAAGATCGTCGACCAGGCCATCGCCCGGTTCCGTGCCGGTGCGGACCAGGGGATCACGCTGCCGCGGATGTCGGTCGAACTGATGATCCAGCAGCTCGACACGCAGCTTTCCGCCGGCCCCGAAAAGAGCCCGTACTGGGCCCCGGTCGAAAACTTCCCCGAGGCCATGGCAGAAGCAGATCGCACGCGATTGACGCAGGAACACCGCGCGGTGCTGACGCAAACGCTGTTTCCCGCGCTGAAGAAGTTGCGCGACTATCTGGCCGCTGAATATCTCCCCGTCGCGCGCGAAACCATTGCTGCCACCGCGGTCCCGGGGGGCGAGGATTACTACCGCTACCGGATCGAGGAGATGACCACGCTTCCGCTCACGGCGGAAGAAATACACCGCACCGGCCTCGCCGAAGTCGCGCGGATCAACGATGCCATCGCTGCCGCCGAGGCCGAGGCCGGCGACCGCCGCGGCGCCACCTACACCACCAAGGCCGATCTGCAGAAGGCCTGGTACCGGGTGGCCGAACGGGTGGATCCGCTGATGGACAGGCTGTTTCTGCGAACGCCCAGGACTGCGCTGAAGATCGAACCCTACGAACCCTATCGCGAAAAATTCAACCTCGCGGCCTCCTACATGCCGGGCAAGGCCGATGGCTCGCGACCGGGAACTTTCTACTTCAGCGGCTACAATGTCGCCGAACGAGAGCTCGGCACTGCGGTCTCGCTCTACATGCACGAGGGCAATCCTGGCCATCATTTCCAGTCGATGTTCGCGATCGAGAACGAGGATCTGCCCGAATTCATGCGCTACGGCGGCTTCACGGCCTTTTCCGAAGGCTGGGGGCTCTACGCCGAAAGCCTCGGCTACGAACTGGGCCTCTACGACGATCCGGTCGAGCGGCTGAAGGCGCTCCAGGGCGGCGAACTGCTGCGCGCGGTGCGCCTGGTCGTCGATACCGGGATGCATGCGATGGGCTGGAGCCGCGACCGGGCGATCGAATATATGGTCGCCAACGGTCAGCCGCGCGATTTCGCCGAGAGCGAGACGGCGCGGTATATCGTGATGCCGGCGCAGGCGCTCGCCTACAAGACGGGCGAACTCAAGATCAAGGAACTGCGGGCGAGGGCGCAATCCGCGCTGGGCGATGATTTCGACATCCGCGAGTTCCACGAGCAGATCCTCGGTTCGGGGGATCTTCCGCTTCCGGTGCTCGAGGCCAAGGTCGATGACTGGATTGCCGGTCGGGGATAGGCCGGGAGGGCCGGCAGCGAAAACTCGCATTCGAAAATGCCCGAACGATGAAGTTTTACAGCCGTTCGACGCATTGAAGCTTTCCTGACCGGCTCATCAGAATCGAGTGGCAGAATGTCATTTCTGTATATTTAGTGGATTATAACTGTATTTTTCATGGATAGGTTTATTTCTTGGCGTTGACTTAGCTTTCTAAGCTGGAAGCGCGGTAGGAACACGACTACTGTTGCTCTTCCAATGTATCGGATCGCAAAATATAACACGAGATCGCCGTCGCCGTCCTGTTCGGTGGCCAGGTGCTTGTCCGGTTCCATCGGGTCGGGAGCGCGGTCGGGAGCAGGGGGCGGGGCGTCTTCGCCGTTCCGCGATGGCGATGTGCTGGCAAGCCCAGCGTATTGGCCGGGCTCGTGATCTATCGGTTCGCCGGTTACGCCGCGGACAGCGAGCGTTTCAATCTCGTCGGCTCCGAGGGGCCGATCTTTCTCCAGCCCAAGGCGCTGCGCCTGCTGCTCCTGCTGCTCGGTTCGGGCGGACGCTTGGTCACCAAGGAAGCGCTCTACGACGCGATCTGGCCCGGCCGCCTCGTTTCGGAAAGCGCGATGGCCAGTCAGGTGAAGGCCCTCCGGCGCGCTTTGGGCGACAGGACGCGGCCCTATCGTATCCTCGACACCGTCCACGGCCAGGGCTTCCGCATCGTCTGCGACATCGAGACGGTCGGCACTGCCCGTCCCGAACCGACGGTCGGCGAGCCGGATCGCTCGCAGTCGAAACTCGGCCGCAAGGCCAGCGTCGCGGTGCTGACCTTTCGGGTGCACGACAATTCGCCCGAAAGTACATTCGTGTCGCTCGGCCTGCCCGACGAAATCACAGTTTCGCTCGCGCAACTGCCGTCGCTTCACGTCATTTCCCGTGCCTCGACCTTCCTCATGCCCCGCGCCACCTCCGACCTCGCTTCGATCAGTACCGGGCTTGGCGCCGATTATGCGGTCACCGGAACGGTGCGGTTCGAATACGAACGGATTCATCTGACGGTCGAGCTCGCCGACACGCGCGAAGGCGCGATCGTCTGGGGCGACAGCTTCTCGTTGCTCAGCTCGGGGATCCACCGCCAGCGCGAGGATCTCGTCTATCTGATCGCGAATGCCATCGAGAGGGCCATACCGAGCAACGAGTTCGACCGGATCCGGATGATTCCGCCCAAAGAGCTCACCGCGTGGCAGGCCTATCACGCCGGAATGGCGAACATCTTCCTGCGCGGAAGGGCCAATATGGAAAAGGCCCGCGGCTTCCTTCAGGAAGCGGTCGAGATCGATAGTGGTTTCGCCCGGGCGCATGCCGGCCTCGCCTATTACTATTGGTGGGAGGCGCTGCAGAAGACGCTCGACGACGACCGCACGCTGACGCTTTTGCAGCAGTCGGCGGAAGCCGCGCTCGAACACGCCCCGGCCGACGCCGAAAGCTGTCTCGCGATGGGGCGCGCGCGGGGGATGATCGCCCATGCCGGAGCTGGGCTCGAATGGTACGATCGTGCGATGGCCCTCAGCCCGAGCCACGCCTGGGCTTTCGGACAATCGGCCTGCACCCGCGCCTGCGCCGAACCCGAACTGGCGCTCGAACATGCCGACCTGGCCTTCAGCCTCAGCCCGCGCGATCCGCTGACGCATTCCTTCCACGCGGCCAAGGCGGTCGCCTATTACTACCAGGGCAAGCTCGAGGAGGCGGCCGATTGGGCCACCAAGGCGCAGGAAATCCCGCACAGCGATCTGCTGGTGATGATCACCGGGATCGGCACCAATTATCGGGTCGGGCGGATCGAGACCGCGCAGCGGATCGTCGATCGTCTGCGGGTCACGCACCCTCATGTCACCGTCGCCGGCATCGCTCGAGCGACCCCGATGATGAGCGCCGAACAGAGCGCTCTGCTGCGCGAAAGCCTGAACTTCTTCGGGATTGCATGAGCGCGGATCGAACGAGCAGGGAGGTGGCGCCGCCATCGTCCTGAGCGCCGGCTAGAATGCGGTATCAAGGCCAGCTGGAAACCCTGCCCCTTCTCCCCCGGCAATCGGTTTGCCGGGGGAGAGAAAGCATCAGGTTTCGTCGTGGCCTAGAAGCCGAAGGCGACGCCGACGCGCCCGCCGGTGGTGTCGTTGGCGGTCGATCCGGCGACGCCGCCCGAGAGGTAGATCCGCTCGCCCAGCCGCGCGGTGAGCGCGCCCGAGAAGCCCTGCTGGCCGTTGTAGGTGGCAGCGTTGAGGCTCATCGAGAAGGTGCTGTCGGGGACCACCATCGTTCCGCCGAAGGCCATCGCGGCGGCGATCCCGCCGTGAGTCTGCGTCGCCAGATCGTCGAGGCCGGACTCGAGCGCATCGACTCGCCCGCCGAGCAGGCCGACGTCGTTCGACAGCGTCGCGAACTGGGCGTCGCTGACCGCGGCGATATAGTCGACGCTGCTGCGCACTGCGGCGACCGATGCCGTCGAAGCGACCGCCTGCCGGCCGAGCGTGCCGTTGGCATCGACCGTGACCACGTCGACCGGACCGACCTGCGCATCGGTGCTCGCGTCGATATCGGCGATCACCACCGAACTGCCGGTGCCGCCGAGCATGACCTGGTCTTTCGCCGTGGTCCTGGCCTGATAGCCGACCGCGGTCGAATTGGCATGGCTGGCCATGGCCTGCGTCCCCAGCGCGCTGGCCTGCTGCGCGGTCGCGGTCGCGCGAACGCCGACCGCGGTCGATCGAGCGCCCGAGGCGATCGTGTTGAACCCCAGCGCGCTGGCATAGCTCGCGCGGGCATCGGCCCCCGCTCCGAGCGCGGTGGCGGCGTATTGACCGGCGCTGGCGCCATCGCCGATGGCGGTCGCCGAGGTTCCCGCGGCGGAGGCCCTGTTGCCGATCGCGGTCGCCTGCAGGCCGCCGGCGCCGGACTTGAAGCCGATCGCGGTGCCGGCATTGGCACTGGCCGAGGCTTCGGCCCCCACCGCGAGCGAGGCCTTGCCGCGCGCCGAGGCGGAAGAACCGATCGCGACCGCGCTGACGCTGGGGGCGTCGGTATCCTCGCCGATCGCCACGGCATTGGCGCCCGTGGCGCTGGCCGGGGTCCCGCCCGAACCGAAGGCCAGATAGGGGAGCTTGGGCGCATCGCCGCCGCTTCCGCCGCCACCCGCCTGCAAATTGGCGATCGCCGCCGAATTGGCCGTGCTGGCGGCGAGCGCGGCATTGGCGGTGTCCGAAACGGTCGCGATCAATCCGGTCACCTGCCCCACGGTGGCGGCATCGCTGGCGTCGATCCCGTCGGCGACATGGATGATTCGGCGCCGGATCTCGGGGATGGTGCCGTCCGGATCCTCCCGCGCCGCGGTGCCCACCGACAGCACGTATTCCTCGCCCGAGGTCACGTTGGAATAGGCGCCCAGGGCGACCGATCCTTGCGCATCGTAGTCGATATAGGCCCTGCTTCCCAGCACGGTGGAATTAAGCGAGCGCGCTTCGGAATGATAGCCGATCGACTGTGCAAAATCGGCCCTGGTCACCGCCAGATTCCCCAGCGCGGTCGCGCCCTCCCCATTGGCGGTCGCACTGATTCCGATCGCCTGCGAGCCTAGGGAATAGGCGATGGCATAGGGGCCTACCGCCAGGGCGCCATACGCCTGCGCGGAGGCCTGCCGCCCGATGGCAACCGAGTGGCTGGCCGATGCCTTGGCCAGGGTTCCCAGCGCGATGGTATGGACCTGCGATGCCGCGGCCTCGCTTCCCATGGCGATCGCCTGGGCGGCGGACGCCGCGGCCTGCGGGCCCAGGGCGATGGAACTGACGCCGGATGCCGCGGCCTGGGCTCCCAGCGCAAGGGCATTGTAGGCGCCGCTCGCGGTCAGCGCCTCGCGGCCCAGGGCGATGGAGCGCTCTCCGTTCGCCTCCGCCAATCGGCCGATCGCGATCGCGTCGTTCGCCGAGGTCTGGGCCGACTGTCCCATGGCGATCGCGGCGGCGTTCGGCGCGGAGGCCTGGTTGCCGATGGCAATGCTGGCGTTGCCGGCCGCCTCGCTGTCGAACCCCAGAGCGGTGCTGTAGTCGCCGGTCGCCGCGGCCCTGCTGCCCAGCGCCTGCGCCCAATGGCCCGCTTCCGCCTCGCTCCCGATGGCGATCGCGCTATGCGCGGCCTTGGCATCATTGCCGCAGGCGAGGCCGTCGGTCGTCGAGATGGGGGTCACGCGGGTCACCGCTTCCGCCCCCGCATCGGTATCGGCGCCGGTCGCCTTGTCGTCGTCGGTGGTGTCGAGCAGGCATTCGGCAGCCCGAGCCTGCTGCGACGCCGCCGCGATCGCGGCGAGCGTGCCAAGGGAAACGGCAGCCCGCAGGCCCTGGGTAAAGATGGTCGTGCGCATGATGGTGATCCCTGTACTGTGTGAGGGACAGTCGCCGACCCCGTCGATGGCGGCGCCCCTTCGATCGGAATGACCGGGGGCCCGATGGCCGCGCGGATAGCGGCGAACGCGGCGGCCTGCGCGGCTTATCTTGGGGAGGATTCGTGGATTTCCGGGATTGCTCCACCATGGGACGGAATCGATCCGATCGCCGCCACCCGCGCGCTGCGCGTCCCGCCGTCGCCACCCATGACCGGCCGTGGCTTTACGATCGCTGCCGCAGCGCCTACACCCTGCCCATCCCCGGGGAGCCGCCTGGCTGAGAGGGACGCATGGCAGCGTCCGACCCGTCGAACCTGAACCGATTAGCATCGGCGGAGGGAGTGGAGCGGCTCGCGGCTGCGTCGAAGCGCCGATCTCCGTTCTCCCCCGCCAGAGGAGACAAGGCATGGCCGACGTAAACAGCACATTCGACATCGGCGTCACCACCGGTCCGATCCGCGGCAGCCGCAAGGTCCACGTCGGGAATCGCGCGGTCGCCATGCGCGAAATCGATCTCGAGGGCGGCGAGGCCCCGATACGCGTCTACGACACCAGCGGCCCCTACACCGATCCCGCGGCGCAGATCGACATCCGCGCCGGGCTGCCGCAGCTGCGCCGCCGATGGCAGCTCGACCGAGGCGATGTCGAGGCATATGCGGCGCGCGAAATCCGTCCCGAGGACAACGGCCATTCGGGCCCGGACCGCAGCGGCGGCGTCCCCGGCTTCCCCAACGTCGGCAAGACCGCGCTGCGCGCCAAGCCCGGCAAGAACCTCAGCCAGATGCACTATGCGCGGCAGGGAATCATCACGCCCGAGATGGAATATGTCGCGGAGCGCGAGAATCTCGGGCGCGAGTTCGTCCGCCGCGAGCTGGACGGGCAGGGCTGGGGCGCCGAAATCCCCGAATACGTGACCCCCGAGTTCGTCCGCGACGAGGTCGCGCGGGGCAGGGCGATCATTCCCTCGAACGTCAACCACCCCGAAGCCGAACCGATGGCCATCGGACGCAACTTCCTCGTCAAGATCAACGCCAACATCGGCAATAGCGCGGTCGCCAGCGATGTCGCCGCCGAAGTCGACAAGATGGTCTGGTCGATCCGCTGGGGCGCCGACACGGTGATGGACCTCAGCACCGGCCGCAACATCCACGACACCCGCGAATGGATCATCCGCAACAGCCCCGTCCCCATCGGCACCGTGCCGATCTACCAGGCGCTGGAGAAAGTCGGCGGCATCGCCGAGGACCTCACCTGGGAGATCTTCCGCGACACGCTGATCGAACAGGCCGAACAGGGGGTCGACTACTTTACCATCCACGCCGGCGTGCGCCTGCCCTATGTCCCGATGACCGCGAAACGCGTCACCGGCATCGTCAGCCGCGGCGGCAGCATCATGGCGAAATGGTGCCTCGCGCATCACAAGGAGTCGTTCCTCTACGAGCGCTTCGACGAGATCACCGAGATCATGAAGGCCTATGACATCGCCTATTCATTGGGCGACGGCCTGCGCCCCGGCAGCATCGCCGACGCCAACGACGAGGCGCAGTTCGCCGAGCTCTATACCTTGGGCGAACTGACCAGGCGCGCGTGGGAGCAGGACGTCCAGGTGATGATCGAGGGCCCCGGCCACGTGCCGATGCACAAGATCAAGGAGAACATGGACAAGCAGCTCGAGGCCTGCGGCGAGGCGCCCTTCTACACGCTCGGGCCCCTGGTGACCGACATCGCGCCCGGCTACGACCACATCACCAGCGGCATCGGCGCGGCGCAGATCGGCTGGTACGGCACCGCCATGCTCTGTTACGTCACGCCCAAGGAACACCTCGGCCTGCCCGACCGCGACGACGTGAAGGTGGGCGTGGTGACCTACAAGCTCGCCGCCCACGCCGCCGACCTCGCCAAGGGCCACCCCGCCGCGCAGGTCCGCGACGATGCGCTGTCGAAAGCCCGCTTCGAATTCCGCTGGCGCGACCAGTTCAACCTCAGCCTCGACCCCGACACCGCCGAGCAATACCACGACCAGACGCTGCCGGCGGAAGGCGCCAAGACGGCGCATTTCTGCTCGATGTGCGGGCCGAAGTTCTGCTCGATGAAGATCACGCAGGAAGTGCGCGACTTCGCGGCGAAGCAGAATGCCGACAGCTATCTCGCTGCGACAGCGCCCATGGCGGATGACGCGGAGGCGGGCATGGCTGAAAAATCGGCTGAATTTCTCGAAGGGGGCAGCGAAATCTATGTCGGATCCGGTGGGCGAGAGCACGACTGAGGCACACTCGGCGGCGCGCTTCGCACGCCCGCCGCCAGCACGTTCTCGTAAGTGTCTGGCGCCCGGGGTCGGGGGTGCGGCGCTGCGCGACGCGGGCGACGACTTCGACGATGCAGCAGGAATGCTGCGCCCGGCAGCCGACTTCCGCAGCGTCATACCGTCGAACTGAATTTCGTCTCGGAAGTGGCTCGATAGCCGTCGAAGATCGCGGCAATGGTGCGGGCGTAGGGCAGGCCCTCGGGAGTGATCGCAAGCTGGTCGCCGTCGAGCAGGACGAGATCGCGCTCGATGAAGGGGAGCAGGACGCCTTCGAGCCGCAACGCCAGATCCCGGGGGATGTGCGCTTCGCCCTGGCACAGCAAGCTTTCGATGATCCTCCCGCGGGTTTTATCCTCCGCATTGCGCCGGATCCCGCGCGCCGCGGCAAGACGACCTTGCGAAAGGCTCATGCGATAGCGGCCCGGGTTCTTTTCCGTCTGGACGAGCAGGTCCGGAAAACTCGAGATTGCCGAGGCACCCAGGCCTATGAGCGTCTCGGAAGGGTCGTCGGTGAAACCCTGGAAATTGCGTCGGAGCTTTCCGCCCAGAGCGGCTGCCGCCAAGGGATCGCCCCCGGGCCGTGCGAAATGATCGAAGCCTACCGGAGTATAGCCGTGCGTCGCCAAATAGGTGTGGCCGAGTTCGGCCATGGCAAAGCGCTCCGCCTGACCGGGGAGCGCGTCGGAAGAAATGGCGCGTTGGCGCGGAACGACGTGGGGAACATGGGCGTAGCCGAAAAGGGCGATGCGGTCGGCACCAAGCACCCGGGTCCGCTGAAGGCTATCGAACAGATCGTCGCGGTTCTGGTCGGGAAGCCCGTACATGAGGTCGAAATTAAGCGAGGTCACGCCAGCTTCGCGCAGCCAGTCGACCGTCCTCACGATCGTGTCCTCGTCCTGTATCCGCCCGATCGCCTGCTGGCAGCGGGCCGCGAAGGTCTGCACGCCAAGGCTGGCGCGCCGCACCCCGATCGCTTTCAGCACTGCGCCCCAGTCGGCGGTCATGGTGCGCGGGTCGAGCTCGATCGACATAATCGGATCGTTCAGCCGAAAGGCGATCGTCAGCGCATCGACGAGCCGGACGAAATCGACCGGTGCGATGGCGTTGGGACTACCCCCGCCGAACGCGATCCGCGCCACCGTGGTGCCTTGCTGCAGCAAACCGCCGACCACCTCGATTTCGCGGTGCAAGGCAGCCAAATAGCTTTCGAGCCGCTGGCGCTTGCCCGCGGCAGCGGTGTTGCAGCCGCAATAGAAGCAGATCTTCTCGCAGAACGGGATGTGGACGTAGAGCGATATCTCGCCCTCGGCAGATCTTATGGCCTGCGGATAGAGCGCGGGATCGATCGCCCCGAAATCGGCTGCGGTGGGATAGCTCGTATAGCGCGGTACGGGCGTGCCGAGCAGGTCGGGACAATAGGTCCACATGCAGCCGCGATGCGCGAGTGCTGGCCCCGCGTCATTGAGGCAGGTCAAACTTCTTGCGGCTGCATCCCGCATGGCACCCCTTCGCCGTGCAAGGCGGTGGGGATTGGGGGGCGCCATTGCCGAGCGGTATCGTTACCGTGGTCGCGACACCGCCGCTGCAGCGCACCGCATGCAGGACCCGATCGCCTGTCGGAAGCGGTCCGATGGCCAGTGGCAGGAGTGCGCCTATCCCCAGAAGCAGCGAATTCACGCCTCGTCCTCCTCCTCGTCGTCGATCAGGATGCGGTGCGCCGCCCCCTCGAGGTCCTCGAACTGACCCTTGCGCATGGCCCAGAAGAAGGCGGCGAGGCCCATCGCTCCCATGCCCAGCGCAACCGGGATGAGGAGCGCAAGTCCGCTCACTTCGCTGACCCGGCAAGTCGCAGCGAATTGGCGACGACGACGAGCGAGCTTGCCGACATGGCGATGGCGGCGATCAGCGGCGTGACCATTCCGGCCACGGCCAGCGGAACGGCGAGGACGTTGTAGGCGATGGCAAAGCCGAAATTCTGCCGCACGATGCGCATCGTGGCGCGGGCCACCCTTACGGCCAGTGCGACGGGCAGCAGTTTCTCGCCCACGAAAACCGCATCGGCCGCCTGCTGGCTGATGTCGCTGGCGGTACCGGGAGCAATCGAGGCATGCGCCGCGGCCAGCGCCGGACCATCGTTGAGCCCGTCACCGATCATCAGGGGGCGTCGCCCCGCGACCTTGGCTGCCTCGAGCAGGGCGAGCTTTTCGGCGGGAGAGACATTCCCCCGGCCAGAAAGCCCCAACCCCCCGCAGAACTGGTCCACGACGCTCTGCCGGTCGCCGGAAACGACCTGGGCATCGATGCCCATCTCGCCGAGGGCGGCGATCGTCGGCCCGACATCCTCGCGCATGGGATCGGTGAAGGAAACGATCTGCTCGTCGATGCCAATCCGCAGAACGGTGGCCAGGCTGCCGGAGCCGTCCCGGGGCTTTGCGAGCGCGACGGGGGTCCCCTGCCAGACACCGGCGATACCCCGGCCTTCCTCCTCGCGTGGCTGATCGATCTCGGCCGGAAGCACGTCGTGGGCGCGCAGCGTCGCTGCCAGCCCTTTGCTCAGCGGATGGCGGCTGTGCTGCGCCAGGCCGAGCGCGATGGAGCGCGAAACGCCGTCCAGTCCGGCAATTTCGGCGCGCGGTTCGCCCAGCGTCAAAGTGCCGGTCTTGTCGAACAGTGCCACGTCGACTTCAGCCAGCCGTTCGAGCGCGCTGCCATCCTTGACCAGCAATCCGCGCTTGAGCAGTGCCCCGGAAGCAACCACTTGCGCAGCGGGCACGGCGAGACCCATGGCGCAGGGGCAGGTGATGATCAGAACTGCGATCGCAACCACCAGCGATTGGTGCCATCCCGCGCCCGCGATCATCCACCCGATGAAGGCGAGCGCGGCGAGGCTGTGGACCGCCGGGGCATAGACCCGGCTCGCGCGGTCGGCGATCCGCACATAGCGGCTGCGCGACTGGCCTGCCTCGTCCATCAGCCGGGCGATTTCGGCGATGGCCGTATCGCCCTGCGTGGCAGTGATCTCGACGCGGAACGGGCCTTCGATCGCTATTGCCCCGGCGTGCACCTCGTCTCCCTCGCCCACGGATACGGGCGCGCTTTCGCCGGTCAGCATGGCGTTGTCGACCATTCCACGACCCGCAACGAGCCGCCCGTCGGCGGCGAGCGCCTCGCCCGCGGAGACCAGCATGACCATGCCCGGGAACAGGTTTTCGGCGGCTACCCGTTCGGTCGATCCGTCGGCCTGCAGGATGCTCGCCTGTCGTCCCATGCGATCGAGCAGCGCGCCGATGCCCGCGCGCGTGCGATTCCGCATCGTGGCGTCGAGCACGCGTCCGGCGAGGAGGAAGAACAGCAACATGACCGCGCCATCGAAATAGGCGTGTTCGCCCCCGGTCAGCGTTTCGTAGAAACTCAAGCCCGTCGCCAGCACGACGCCGATCGATATCGGCACGTCCATATTGGTGCGGCGATAGCGCAATGCCATGGCCGCACTGGCGAAGAACGGCTGACCGGCATAGGCGACCACGGGCAGCGCGATCAGCGCCGAGAGCCAGTGAAACATGTCCCGCGTGACCCCGCCCGCGCCCGACCAAACACCCACCGAAAGCAGCATGATGTTCATCATGCCGAACCCAGCCACGGCAAGCGCGCGCAACAGGCGGCGACTATCCTTGTCGTCTTCGGCGAGCGGATTGGCGAGCGCCGGTTGCGCTTCGAACCCGAGCTGCGCCAGCGCCTCGATGACATCCTCCTCTGCGAGACGCGCGTCATGGCGTACTGCTACCCGCTTGGCGGAAAAATTGACCCGTGTGGAGGCGACGCCTTCGAGATGCCCGAGCCCGCGCTCGATCTTCGCAATGCACCCGGCGCAGCGGATGCCGGGCACGGTGAAGCGACTGTCGATGGTCGAGAGTTCGGCCGCTTCCCCGAAGGTCGCGCCGGCGTTCATCCGATGGGCCTCTCGATCCGCATGGTGTGGGCGCCTTCGACCAGCGAAATGCGGGCGAGCCATCGGCCCTCGGGAAGTCTTTCGGTGCTGGTGAAACGACCCTCGCCTTCAGCCATGAGTTCCAGGTGGATCGTGCCGGTCCTGCCCAGCGGATGGCGCAACTCGGCGGTCGCTGTCGCGGTATCGGGAACCCCCGCGGTCGCCACCATCAGGCGACCGTCGCCGGTGCGTCCGGCGCGCGCCGACCAACCGAGCGCGTTTTCGCGCTCGGCCTCTTCGAGCCAGCCGTTGAAGTTCTGGCTGGCAACGTAGGAATTCTCGACCACCACCCCTCCGAAACTGCCGATCGCAAAGCTGGCCATGAGCAGATTCACGGCGATGACAACGGCGAAGCCCCCGACGAGGATCGCGGACATATGCCAGCCGGAGAAAGGTTTGCGCATTTCAACTCTCCGGTGAATCGAAGCGCGCTTTCGCGCGGTCGGTTTCGGGGCGCTCGCCGCCGCCCTTGAGCAGGAAGGCGAAATCCTGCGTGGCGGTGCCCTTGGGCGCGCGGACATAGGCCCTGAGTGTTCGGGTCTCGTCGGCGGGCACGGTGACGGACTGCGCGCGGCCGGCCTGTTCGAGCGCGATGCTGTCGGTCCACATCCTTGCACCTTCGAGCCCGTCTAGCGCAACTTCGAGAACCCGCGGCTGGCTGCTCATGTTGCGCAGCTTGAGCGTATAGGAGTTGCGCACCGATCCGTCGCTCATCAGCATGAACGGCGGATTGCGATCGGCGGCGACGTTGAGATCGAGCCGGGCGCGCGTGCCGAGGGCGAAGAGCAGCGCCAGTCCGATGGCCGACCAGACGCCGAGATAGACCAGCGTCCGCGGGCGGAAGAGCGCTTTCCAGGGCGAACGGGCCTCGCCGCCGGCGGCTTCGGCGCGGCAATCCTCGAGTGTCGCATAGTCGATCAATCCCCGGGGGCGACCCACTTCTGCCATCGTCCGGTCGCAGGCATCGATGCACAGTGCGCAGGTGATACAGCCGATTTGCGGCCCTTCGCGGATGTCGATGCCGGTCGGACAAACCGCGACGCATTGCAGGCAATCGACGCAGTCGCCGAAATGCTCGGGATCCTTCTTGGCCTTCTTGAGACTGCCGCGTGGCTCGCCGCGCCAGTCCTTGTAGGTTACGGTGAGCGACTTCTCGTCCATCATCGCGCTTTGAATTCGCGGCCAGGGACACATGTAGATACACACCTGCTCGCGCATGAACCCGCCCAGCGTGACGGTGGTCAGCGTCAGCACGGCGACGGTGATATAGGCAACCGGGGCCGCTTCGCCGCGCCAGAAATCGTGCACCAAGGTGGGCGCGTCGGCGAAATACATGATCCAAGCGCCACCGGTCCAGAAGCCGATCATGAGGTAGATCGTCCACTTGAAGCCCCGGCGCAGCACCTTGCTCCAGCTCCATGGCGCGGCGTCGAGCCGCATCCGCGCATTGCGATCGCCATCGACGAAGCGGTCGACGTGCTGGAAAAGATCGGTCCACACCGTCTGGGGGCAGGAATAGCCACACCATGCCCGGCCGACCGCGCTGGTGACCAGGAACAGCCCGACGCCGGCCATGATCAGCAGGCCGGCGACGAAGTAGAATTCCTGCGGCCAGATCTCGATGCCGAACATATAGAAGCGGCGGTTGGCGAGGTCGACCAGCACCGCCTGGTCGGGCGCGTAGGCCCCCCGGTCCCAGCGCATCCACGGCGTGCCGTAATAGATTGCCAGCGTGACCAGCATTACCAGCCACTTGAAGCGGCGGAAGGGGCCGTCGATCCGTTTGTTGTGCACCTGCCGCCGAGGTTCGTAGAGCTTTTCGGGCAGGTGCTCGCGCGGCGGTTCGTGCGGCTCGTGTCGCTTGGTGGTCGCCCCGGGCTCGGCCACCGCACTCGATACCGGCTGGTTGGTCTTGGCGACGCCGTCTTCGATCACCGCCGCCCAGTCGCGTTCGCGCGGGCGCTTGCCATCGTCGGAAGGGTTGCTGTCGTCAGGGTTGTTCATCGGCCCGATCTGTCGACGTTGCCGCCGGCTCCTCCACCAGTTCTTCGCCTCCACCGAGCGAATGGACATAGGCGGTCAGCATCTTGACGGTGACCGGATCCAGCCGCTCGCCCCAGGCGGGCATGGCGCCCATCTTCGGATCGAGAATCTGGCTGCGGATGGCCTCCGCGCTGCTGCCGCGAAGCCAGATCGCGTCGTTCAGGCGCGGCGCACCGAGCGTGCGATCACCCCCGCCCGCGCTGCCATGACAGGCGGCGCAATTGTCGGCGAAGAGCTTTGCGCCGGCGGCACTCGGTGGCTCAAGCCCGCTCAGCGAGCGGACGTGCCGGACCAGGGCCGCGAGCTGTTCGGGTTCGAATGCACCGGCGAAGGGCGGCATCTGGCTCCGACGCCGGTCGGCGTCCGGCTGCCGGATCCCATGCGTGATCGTATATTGGATCGCGGCCATGTCGCCGCCCCAAATCCAGTCGTCATCGTTGAGGTTGGGATAGCCCAGTTCCTGATTGCCGCCTGCGCCCGAGCCGTGGCACTGGACGCAATTGACCTTGAACGCCGCTGCTCCCCCGGCGCGGGCCTGCTGCATCAGCGCATCATTGGCCGAGAGCTTGTTCAGGTCGATCGCGGCCAGCCGTTCCCCCACGCTGACCCGCGCCTGATCGGCCAGGCTCATCTCCTCGGCCAGCTCCCCGCGGCTGCTCCATCCCAGGACCCCCTCGGTCGCTTTCTCGAACAGCGGCCAGGCGGGGTAGAGGACCACGTAGACGAGGCCCCATGCAATCGTCAGATAGAAGGTCCACAGCCACCAGCGCGGCATCGGCGTATCGAGTTCCTCGATGCCGTCCCACTCGTGTCCGACCGTCCGGGTGCCGGTCGGCTCGTCGATCCGTTGCCCGCGCGGACGTTCATTCGTCATCGTCTTGCCCTTTGAAAATCATGGTCGCAGCGGCTTTGTTGCGGTCGCGGTTTCCGGGGCGGAACGGCCACGAGACCAACCCCAGGAAGACGACAGCCATGACCGCAAGGCCATATGAGTCGGCCAGGTGGCGAAGCGTGTCGTAAGTGCTCATCGGCCCTTCTCCTGCGCCAGTTCTTCCTGCGCCGCCGCGCTCTCGACATCGACCAGAGTGCCCAGCATCTGGAGATAGGCGACCAGCGCGTCCATTTCGGTCAAGCGCGCCGGGTTTCCGTCGTAGTCGCGGATCTGGACCTTGGGATAGCGCGCCTCGAGGCTCCCGGCATCGGCGTCGGGGTTGGCCTGCGCCAGCACGTCTGCCTCTGCGTTGGCAATGTCTTCGTCGCTATAGGGGACGCCCACCCGGCGAAGGGCGGTCAGCTTGGCCGCGGCATTGCCGGTCTCGAGATCGGTCTCGGCGAGAAATCCGTAGGTCGGCATCACGCTTTCCGGCACCACCGCGCGCGGATTGACGAGGTGCTGGACGTGCCATTCGTCCGAATAGCGGCCGCCGACGCGCGCGAGGTCCGGTCCCGTGCGCTTCGATCCCCACTGGAAGGGGTGGTCGTACATCGATTCCGCGGCCAGCGAATAGTGACCGTAGCGCTCTACCTCGTCGCGGAACGGGCGGATCATCTGGCTGTGGCAGGTATAGCATCCTTCGCGGACATAGATGTCGCGTCCCGCCTGTTCGAGCGGCGTATAGGGCCGCATGCCGTCGACCTTCTCGATCGTGTTGTCGATCCAGAAGAGCGGCGCGATCTCCACGATGCCGCCGATCGCGACCGCGATGAACGCGCCGACGCCCAGCAGGGTGATATTGCGTTCCAGCTTCTTGTGTTGGTCGGTAAAAGCCATGATCGCCTTCCTATTCCGCGGGCTGGGGTGCGAGAGGACGGTCGGCGGCCGGATCGTAGTGCGCATCCGACATCGGCGCCTCGACCCGCAACCGGCCGCGGATGGTCAGCCAGACGTTGACGATCATCAGGATGGTGCCGGCAAGATACAGCCCACCGCCCACCGCTCGCAGGATGTACATCGGACGCACCGCCGCGACCGTGTCGACGAAACTGTTCACCAGATAGCCGTCGGCACCGTATTCGCGCCACATCAGGCCCTGGGTGATCCCCGCCACCCACATGGCCGCGGCGTAGAAGACGATCCCGAGCGTCGCGAGCCAGAAGTGCCAGTTCACCCAGCGCAGCGAATACAGCCGCTCGCGCTTCCACAGGCGGGGAACGAGGAAATAGACCGCGGCGAAAGAGATCATTCCGTTCCAGCCGAGCGCACCCGCGTGGACGTGCCCGATGGTCCAGTCGGTGTAATGCGAGAGGCTGTTGACGGCCTTGATCGACAGCATCGGTCCTTCGAAGGTCGCCATGCCGTAGAACGCCAGCGCCATGACCATCATGCGAATGATCGGGTCGGTGCGAACCTTGTCCCATGCGCCGTTCAAGGTCATCAGGCCGTTGATCATGCCGCCCCAGCTGGGCATCCACAGCACGACCGAAAACACCATCCCGAGCGTCTGCGCCCAATCGGGCAGCGCTGTGTAATGAAGGTGGTGCGGGCCGGCCCAGATATACAGGAATATGAGCGACCAGAAATGCAGGATCGACAGCCGGTAGCTGTAGATCGGACGCTCGGCCTGCTTGGGCACGAAGTAATACATCATCGCGAGGAACGGCACGGTCAGGAAGAATGCCACGGCATTATGGCCGTACCACCATTGGGTCAGGGCATCCTGGACCCCGGCGAAGGCGGAGTAGGAAAGCGAGCCCAGGGGAGATACCGGCACCGCCAGATTGTTGACGATGTGGAGCATCGCGATGGTGATGATGAACGACAGGTAGAACCAGTTGGCCACGTAGATATGCGGTTCGGTACGCCTGGCGAGTGTGCCGACGAAAACGATGAAATAGGCGACCCAGACGATCGTCAGCCACAGATCGACATACCATTCGGGTTCCGCATATTCGCGGCTCTGCGTGATCCCGAAGACATATCCCGACGCGGCGAGGACGAGAAACAGCTGGTAGCCCCAGAACACGAACCGGGCGAGAGACGGGAAGGCCAGGCGCGTGCGGCAGGTGCGCTGGACCACGTAATAGGAAGTGGCGAGCAGGATGTTTCCGCCGAAGGCGAAGACGACCCCCGAGGTATGCAGCGGACGCAGGCGCCCGAAATTGAGATAGGGCTCGAGATTGAGCAGCGGAAACGCCAGTTGCAGGGCTATCACCAGTCCGACCAGCATGCCGACAGCTGCCCAACCGACCGTCGCGATGACCCCCCAGCGGACCGGAGCGTCGTCGTATCGGCCCGGTTCGGTGGGCATGCGGAAGAAGCTGTTGGTCTTCGCGCCCGGATCGAAGCGCCCCGCCGAAAGCCCGATCATCACCAGACCGAGCACGGCGATCAGCCCGGCATGGAACGCGAAACCGCTGTCCTTGGCCGCTGCGCTGGCCGCGAGCGCGACCAGCATGACGATGAACCAGAGCCCTATCCGCCCCAGCGCCGTTTCCGCCTGCATGTAAATCTCCGTCGTGTTTCGGCCCGCTTATGCGCGCCATGCCAACGCAGCATTGATCTGGATCAAATCGGGCCGAGTTTCTCATCTTCCTGATGGAAATAGCCTGCCCTCGCCTTGAGGGCGGCGAGGTCGAACAACCAGATGCGGGACCGGCCATGCGTGTCGATCAGGCCTTCGTCGCGCAGGCTGGTGAGTTGCCGGCTCACCGTCTCGATCGTGAGGCCGACGCTGTCGGCGATGTCCCGCCGCGACATCGGCAGATCGAGAAGCACCGCGTGCCCTTTGTCCGACCCGATCCGTTCCGCCATCGCCACCAGCAGGGTGGCGATGCGTTCGGGGGCGGATTTGCGACCCAGAGCTATCGTCTTCTCGCGGCATCGCGCCAGCGAGCGGCGGGACTGATCGAGCAGGAACCCGAGCATTTCGGGTTCATCGCGAACGCTGGCGAGAATCTCGCCGTAGTCGAACACCAGCAATTCCGATTCGGCGAGCGCACACAAGCTGTAGGAATGCTCGCGCCGTTGCGGAACCGTGACGAGTTCGCCGGCGAAATGAAACGCGACGATCTGTTCGCGATTGGCCGATGCATGCGCGACCAGCTTGGTTGCGCCAACGGCGAGAAAGATCAATTTTTCCCGCGTTTCGTCGAGCATGGCTGTGTCGTCTTTCGCCACCCGCATGATGCGCCCGAGCCGGTGGAGGCGCGACAACGCGGGTACTGCCGAGCGCGAGAATGGCGCGCGCAAGGGAAATGCGCCGGAGGCAGATTGGAGCGACGTCATCGGGCGGTCATGCTCCGCTGACCGGGCGTGCGCATTGATTGGGATCAAAAATGCCGACGAGTGACGTCACGATCGCGGCGAGGGTCACTGTCGCCCCCGAACGGCTGACTTCCGCTGGCATCCGCATGAGTGCTACAGGCAGTCAGAGGCGCCTTCGTTCACGGCGCAGAAGATGGCGTATTCGCGTCGGCCTCAGGGCTCACCCGCCCGAAGCAACCATCCTCGGTTCGCTCGAACAAGCAAGGGCGAGCGCTTTCAAGTCGATAGGCTTGCGTACAAGCGGGATGTCTGCGGTATCGGTCAGATCGCTGTCGGCAGCGTTGCCTGTGATCAAGACCCTGCCGACCTCGGCATCGACATCGGCGATTCGAGCAAGCGTTTCTATTCCATTCATTCCGGGCATTGCGAAATCCGAAATCACCACATCGAATTTGGCATTTCCCCGGCCGAATGCTTCGACGATGTCCGCACCGGACGAGAATTCCTCGACCATGGCACCAGCGTCGCGCAGCTGCTCCGACAATACTATCCGCACTCCTTCGTCATCGTCGACGACGGCGAGCCGCTTGCCTTCGAACCATGAAAGTTCGGTGGCGCGATTGGACGAGTCGTTGCCGCCGGATCGTGTGGTTGCGGGCAACAGGATCGATATCGTGGTCCCCTTGCCCGGCGCGCTTTCGATTTCCAGCTTTCCACTGGACTGATCGACGAACCCAGCAACCATCGACAGGCCCAGTCCGGTACCCTTGCCGGTCTCCTTGGTCGTAAAGAAGGGTTCGGTAACCTTTTTCAGGACCCTCTCGGCCATTCCGACACCGCTATCCTTCACGCGCAAGAGAAGCGTGTCATTCCCGGGCGTGGCAGAGCTTGGCTCCGAAACTGAAATGGCGATTATGCCGCCCTCGGGCATGGCATCGCGCGCATTGATGATCAGGTTCATCAGGGCGAGTTCGAGCTGTCCCCGGTCGGCGAAGATATTGAGGTCGGTATCCGCGCAATGCCATTCGGTCGAGATGCGGTCGGGCAAGGTATGATCAACGAGGCCTGCTACGGCTTCGCACAAGTCGGCAGGCGGGATCGCAACAGGCTTCAGTTCCTGCCGGCGGGAAAACGCCGTCAGGCGCTTGACGAGTTCGGTCCCCTGGTCGGCGGCGTAGCGCATCTGGTCGATGACCCGCTTTTCGGTTGGACCGAGCTTCAGACGACGATCGAGAATGCTGATTCCACCCAGGACCGAGGCCAGCAGATTGTTGAAATCATGGGCCACGCCGCCCGTCAGCTGGCCGAGAGCATCGAGTTTGCCCGCATGCACGAGACGTTCTTCGAGTTCGCGCCGATCGGTCACATCCAAAATCGTGCCGGCCCATTGCCTGGCGGTGCCGCTCGTCTGAAGCCTGGTCCGCTGATCGAGCAAATGGCGCTTCCGGCCGTCGGGGCCGACGAAACGGTATTCGATGGTCACCGCATCATCGGCCGAATCATTGGCTGCGAAGCGATCGAGATCTTCGGGATGTATCCATTCGTCGAAGCGCCGCCTGCCATCGATGAGATCGGCCGATTTCTCGCCGAGGAAATAGTCGAGGTCGCCGCCGACGAAGCGCCGCTCGAGCGTGCCGCCGTCGACGGCTGCCTCGTATATCGCCATGGGAAGTGTCGCGAGCATCGAAGCCTGCCGCCGTTCGCTCTCCTCCAGCCGCTGCTCCACTTCGATACGGTCCAGCTGTTCCCGCAGATGCGCCTCGCGCAGGCCGCTCTCGAGTTCGGCCTTTCGCTTGATCTCCTGCCGGGTCTTGTAGAGGTCGACAAAGACGCCGACCTTGGTTTTCAGGACGACCGGATCGACCGGTTTGAAGACATAATCGACCGCGCCCATCTCGTAGCCGCGCATGAGATGCGAGGTTTCCTTGTTGACTGCCGAAAGGAAGATGATCGGGACCTGGGACGTTCGCGCTCTCTCGCGGATTATCGCCGCCGTTTCATAGCCATCCATGTCAGGCATGTAGACGTCGAGCAGGATCACAGAAAATTCGTGCTGCAGAAGTTCTCGCAGCGCGTCCTTGCCGGACGACACGCAGGTGACCTGGGCGAGAGGTCTGAGGGTTTCGGCCAAGGCCAGCAGGTTTCGATCGTCGTCGTCGACGATCAGGATCTTGGCGGTTTGCGCTTCCATGTCCTCCACCGCTGCGATCACTTTTCCGCCATCTCGTCCTGCCTGGCACGCTGAGGACGACGGACGGATGCGACGCGCAGTATGGACATCAGAAGATCGACATCGACCGGCTTGGAAATATAGTCGTCCGCCCCGGCGTCGAGACACTTTTGCCGATCGCCCTGCATGGCCTTCGCTGTCACGGCGATGAGCGGCACAGTGCTGATCGTCTCGTCTTGGCGGATTCTCCGCATGGTTTCGTAGCCGTCCATTTCGGGCATCATGATGTCGATAAGTGCGGCATCGATTTCTCTTTTCGCGCGAAGCATTTCGATGCCGTCGCCCCCCCTTTCCGCGTAGATCACGGATGCGCCGCGGGCCTCGAGGACACTGGCCAAAGAGAAAATATTGCGAACATCGTCGTCCACGATGAGGATGTTGCGGCCGGTGAGTTCTTCCTTGCCGTCCGGAGCGGTTTCGGAGCAGTCCGCCGTTTGCTCGATCCGGCTCGCGAGCGTCTTGAACATATCCCGGAAGCGATCTTCGTCACGCGCGGAAACAGGGACTTCGGACTCACCGCCCCCAGATTTTCCGTGGTCATCATCGGACAGGAGGTGGATCGGGGCTCCGGCGGTATCCGGGTGAGTGCGCAGATAGTCGAGCAGCACCTCTCCCCGCATATCTTCGATCGAGAGATCCAAGACCACGGCGGAAGGTGCCGAACGGCGGACGAGAGCGACTGCCGCCGCTCCCGATGATGCATGGATGGCCGTCAGCCCGATTTCGCGGGCGCAGGTCGCCAGGCTCTCGGCCAGTGCCGCATCCTCCTCGACAATCAGGATATAGGCCCCGCCTGCCGAAGCATGACGATTATCCTCACTGCCTGCAGCTTCGCTTCCCCACTTGGGGACTTCGTGCATCTCGGCGCTCCTGGGCTCGCCCTCGACAAGCTTTTCGACGCTTAGTGGGAGATAGAGAGTGAATGTCGAGCCCTCTTCGGGGACGGAGGACACGGTCAGTTCGCCGCCCAGAAGACCCGCGATTTCGCGGCTGATCGAAAGCCCCAGCCCGGTGCCGCCGTATTTGCGGCTGGTGGTGCCGTCAGCCTGCTGGAATGCCTCGAAGATCAGCTTCTGCTTGTCCGCCGGGATCCCTATTCCCGTGTCGCTGACCGAAATCGCCAAGGCGCGGTTGACATCCCCAAGGACGGGATGCGCGATGTTCCAGCCGGAATCGGCAATTCGCACCTCCAGATCGACCTGCCCCTGGGACGTGAACTTGAAAGCGTTCGACAGGAGGTTGAGCAGTATCTGCTGCAGGCGCTGTTCGTCGGTGGTGATCGCGGAGGGCAGATTTTCTTCGAATTTGACGGCGAACTCCAGGCCCTTTTGCAAAGCGAGTGGACGGAAGGTCCGCTCCACATGCTGCCGCAGCGAAGAAAGCGGCATTTCGTCGAGATCTATCGACACGGTCCCGGATTCGATCTTCGAAAGGTCCAGGATATCGTTGATGAGGTTGAGCAGGTCGGATCCTGCCGAATGGATCGTCTTGGCGAATTCGGTCTGTTTCTGGCTGAGGTTACCCTCCTCATTATCGTTGAGGACCTTCGACAGGATCAGCAAGGAGTTGAGCGGCGTTCGCAATTCATGGCTCATGTTGGCGAGAAATTCGCTCTTGTATTTCGAAGTGAGCGCGAGCTGTTCGGCTTTCTCCTCGATCGCCCGGCGGGCCATGTCGATCTCGAAGTTCTTTGCCTCGACCTGGCGCTTCTCATATTCGAGCAGCTGCGCCTTTTCCTGAAGTTCCTCGTTCGTCTGGGCCAGCTCTTCCTGCTTGGTGGTGAGCTCGGTCTGGCGGGCCTGCAGTTCCTGGGTGAGCGACTGCGATTCCTTGAGCAATTCCTCGGTCCGCATGGTGGCCGCAATCGTGTTGAGCACGATTCCGATGGTTTCCATGAGCTGAATGAGGAAGCCGTTGTGCGTATCGTTGAAACCTTCGAAGCTGCCCAGCTCGATGACCGCCTTCACCTCGTCCTCGAACAGCGCCGGGAGGATGAACAGATGCGCTGGCTTGGCATCCCCGAGCCCGGAGCTGACGCGCAGATAACCCTCGGGCACCTTGTCGAGCCGGATCGGCGTCTTGTCTGCCGCCGCCTGGCCGATCAGGCCCTCGCGCAGGACGAACCGCGGCTTCATCTCGGTCGGGTTCCCCGCGCCGTAGCTCGCCACCAGGTCGAGCGTGGCATCGTCCTCGCCTTCCTTGGCGACGTAGAAGACGCCGTATTGCGCGTTCACCAGCGGCGCGAGTTCGCTCATGATGAGGTTGGAGATCGTCGCCAGGTCGCGCTCGCCTTGCAGCATCCGGCTGAAGCGGGCGAGGTTGGTCTTGAGCCAGTCCTGCTCGGCGTTCTTGAGCGTCTGGTCCTTGAGGTTGCGGATCATCTCGTTGATGTTGTCCTTGAGCGAGGCCATCTCGCCCGAGGCTTCCACCGAAATCGAGCGGGTAAGGTCGCCCTTGGTCACCGCGGTTGCGACGTCGGCAATCGAACGGACCTGGTTCGTGAGGTTTTCCGCCAGCTGGTTCACGTTGTCGGTAAGGTCGCGCCATAGTCCGGCGGCGCCGGGCACGCGTGCCTGACCGCCGAGCTTCCCCTCGACGCCCACTTCGCGGGCCATGTTGGTGACCTGGTCGCCGAAGGTCGAGAGAGTCTCGATCATGCCGTTGATGGTCTCGGCAAGCGCGGCGATCTCGCCCTTGGCGTCGAGCGTGAGCTTGCGATTGAGATTGCCCTGCGCCACCGCGGTGACGACGTCGGCAATTCCGCGCACCTGATTGGTGAGGTTGGTCGCCATCAGGTTCACATTGTCGGTCAAGTCGGCCCAGGTCCCGCCCACGCCCGGCACCATGGCCTGGCCGCCCAGCTTGCCCTCGGTGCCCACCTCGCGGGCCACGCGGGTGACTTCGGACGCGAAGCCGTTGAGCTGGTCGACCATGGTGTTGACCGTGTTCTTGAGCTCGGCGATCTCGCCCTTCACATCGACGGTAATCTTCTTCGACAGGTCGCCGCGGGCCACGGCCGTCGTCACCTCGGCGATGTTGCGCACCTGGCCGGTGAGATTGTCGGCCATCAGATTCACGTTCTCGGTCAGGTCCTTCCACGTCCCGGCCACGCCCGGAACGCGCGCCTGACCGCCCAGCTTGCCCTCGGTGCCCACTTCGCGCGCGACGCGGGTCACTTCGGACGCAAAGCCGTTGAGCTGGTCGACCATGGTGTTGATCGTGTTCTTCAGCTCGGCGATCTCGCCCTTCACGTCGACCGTGATCTTCTTCGACAAATCGCCCGAGGCCACGGCCGTCGTCACCTCGGCGATGTTGCGCACCTGGCCGGTCAGATTGGCGGCCAGTTCGTTCACATTGTCGGTGAGGTCGGCCCAGGTTCCGGCGACACCTTCCACCTTGGCCTGGCCGCCCAGCTTCCCTTCGGTGCCCACCTCGCGCGCCACGCGGGTCACTTCGGAAGCGAAGGAGCCGAGCTGGTCGACCATGGTGTTGATCGTGTTCTTCAGTTCGGCGATCTCGCCCTTCACGTCGACGGTGATCTTCTTCGACAAATCGCCCGAGGCCACGGCCGTCGTCACCTCGGCGATGTTGCGCACCTGGCCGGTCAGATTGGCGGCCAGTTCGTTCACATTGTCGGTCAGATCCTTCCAGATGCCGGCGACACCTTCCACCTTGGCCTGGCCACCCAGGCGCCCCTCGGTACCCACTTCGCGTGCCACGCGCGAAACTTCCGAGGCGAAGCTGGAGAGCTGGTCGACCATGACGTTGATCGTGTTCTTCAGCTCGAGGATTTCGCCGCGCACCTCGACGGTGATCTTCTTGGACAGGTCGCCCCGGGCCACCGCGGTCGTCACTTCGGCGATGTTGCGCACCTGGCCGGTGAGGTTGTCGGCCATCAGGTTCACATTGTCGGTGAGGTCGGCCCAGGTGCCTGCGACGCCCGGCACTTCGGCCTGTCCGCCCAGCTTGCCCTCGGTGCCCACCTCGCGCGCCACGCGCGTCACCTCCGAGGCGAAGCCGTTGAGCTGGTCGACCATGGTATTGATCGTATCCTTGAGCTCGAGGATTTCGCCCTTCACGTCGACGGTGATCTTCTTGGACAAATCGCCGCGGGCCACGGCGGTCGTGACTTCGGCGATGTTGCGCACCTGGCCGGTGAGGTTGTCGGCCATCAGGTTCACATTGTCGGTGAGATCCTTCCACGTACCAGCCACGCCCTTGACGCGCGCCTGTCCGCCCAGCTTGCCTTCGGTGCCCACTTCGCGCGCCACGCGCGTCACTTCGGAGGCGAACGAGCCGAGCTGGTCGACCATCGTATTGACGATCTTGCCAATGCGCAGAAATTCGCCCTTGAGCTCGCGCCCGTCGATTTCGGTCGCCATGTTCTGCGACAGGTCGCCCTTCGCCACTGCGCCGATGACGCGCGCCACCTCGTTGGTGGGCTGAACCATGTCGTCGACGAGGTCGTTCACCGCGTCGAGCTTGGTCTGCCAGCCCCCGTTCGCACCCTTTACCGAGGCGCGATGCGTGATCTTGCCTTCCTTCCCGACGAAGCGGGCCATTCTGCCGAATTCACCGGTGATATTTTCGTTGAGGCTGACGACCTCGTTGAAGAGATCGGCAATCTGGCGATCCTGCGCGTTGCTGGATTTAAGCTTCAGACGCGTCGAGAATTCACCATCCCTCAAACTCATCAACGCAGCGATCAGGTTCTCGCGCAGGTCGGCGCATTCATTTTCTCGTGTGTCCGCCAACGGCAGTTCCCCCGCGGAAATCTGTTGCAACCCGGCCGACTGAGATATGTTCTAGACCGACCCCATGCGCGAAAATCCTTTGTCGGGCCGATGGTTCCGGTGGCATGCAACTTTCCCAGGGACCGTGGCAAATTTGCGGTTTGCGAAGCGCGATTGCGGTGCCTATGGAACGCGGCGGAGACGAAGACATCGGGAGCATTCGGGTCGATCATGGCGACCGAAGACGACATCGAGCAATTCATCTGCGACAGTTTTTCGTCGATTTGGGATCTGGAACTGCTGACGGCGGCGCTCGGCATGCCGGACGAGGGTCTGACCGCTCGCGAACTGGTCGATCGCATGCGCGCCAGCGAACTTGTCGTCGAACAAGGTATTGCGTCGCTGGTTGCGGCCGGGATCGGCGGGGTGGATCGGGAAGGCCGATTTCAATTCCGGCCCGTGAATGAGGATGTCGAGAAGAATGCGCGGCGGGCCCACGAGTTCTATCAGCGGTTTCCCGGCCGGGCACGAAGGCTTATGATCGCTCGCCAGTCGCCAGGGCTCAATGCCTTCGCCGACGCGTTTCGGCTTGGAAAGGACTGACGATGGTCGGGATGGTTTCGAATCTCGTCTACCTGCTTTGTTTCCTTGCCAGCGCACTTTGTGCCGGGCTTCTTCTGCGCCAGTACCGTAACGTGGCTTCGCCGATCCTGTTGTGGAGCAGTACCTGCTTCACCCTGCTCGCGATTACCAATCTGCTGGTTGTGATAGACAAGGTTCTCTTGCCCGAGCTCGATCTCAGGCTTGCCCGTCTGCTGATGACGCTGATCGCCGTCATGGTGTTGCTGGTCGGTTTCATCTGGGAAGCGGAACAGGATTGATGTTCGAACAATTCATCTCGGGCGCCATTGTCATGGGTTTCGCGATCGCGTGCCTGTTGTTCGTCAAATACTACCGCCGTACCCGGCAGAAACTGTTTCTGACCTTCGCGGCGAGCTTCTTCCTTCTTGCGCTGAACTATGCCTGGCTCGCGATCACGCAGATCCCGGTCGAGGAACGCAGCCTCCTCTTCCTGATACGCCTTCTCGCCTTTGCGCTGATTCCATTGGCGATATTCCAGTCCAGCCGTCAGGAAAAGGAATAGCGCGAAAGGCGCTTCGGCGGTCTGCCAGGCGCACGATCGGGGGAGCAGGGGGGCGGTTGTATTTGCCCAAGTGAATTCCTCGATTTTCATTGACCCGCGCCGAAGCTCGCGCGGCGTGGTGCCCGGCGACCACCTCGTGGTAGCCGATCCGTGCTTTTCCGAAGCCTCCTGAGGCGCTGCTCCCGGCCCGGGGGCGGAGAAAACACTTTCCTACACGCCTCCGCCTGTGGCTGATGGAGAGCGATGACACGCCCGTTCCGCCTCGCCCCCGCCGCGCGTCCGCCCGCCGCGGCGCGCCATCACAGCCACGCCTCGTGCGGTGACCGGAAATGCAGCGGCACATGCGTCGCGAGCTCCGCGCAGCGGGCCAGGAAAAACGCATTGAATGCCGCGCCGGCCGTCCGGACGACATGGTGTAAACCTGGTGCAACCTTCGGCGCATTTCCGGCCCCGGCCGGGCAGGACGGCGCCCCGGGGCGCGGCGGCGCGGTTTCGCGCCCTTGCCGTCAGCCACGCCGAGAGCAAGCCGCGCGCCACGCGCGCCCCTTGGGGGGGAAGACCATGAGAGATAAGGAAATTGGTGCGGTCGAGAAGACTCGAACTTCCACGGGCTTTCGCCCACAACGACCTCAACGTTGCGCGTCTACCAGTTCCGCCACGACCGCACACAGTCTGCATCGGAGACGATCCCCTGAGGGGCCTCCGCGGGTAGGTGCGCGCCACTAGCAGCGGGGATGCGACCCCGCAAGCACCTTTATCGCGCGGCGCGCACGCTCATTGCGGCGCCCAGCCGATGTCTGCGAAAACCGCGGATTTGGGGACGTCGGTGACCGCCTCGTTGATGGTCAGTTCCTCGCCGGGCGCGAGCCTCGACTGCGGCGGCCGGACCACCCAGCTGTAGACCTGCCGCTCGCGCTGGTCGCGCAGCACGATCAGGATCGGCGGAATGGCGCGGCTCTCGCGCGCGGTATTCGCGACGATGATGCGCGCGCCGAAGAATTCCGTGCCGTTGGGGAGCGTGCGCCGTTCCTGTTCCTCGACCGGGAAGGACAGCTGGAGATCGGGTTGCGCCGCGCCGAACAGCGGCCGGGTGATCGGCACCCAATCGGGCAGGCCGGCATAGTTGACCGCCGCGATCGTGCCCACCGCCAGGAGCGCGAAGATCGCTGCGGCCCAGGTCCACATGCGGGTGATATTGCGCCGCGGCCGGAACGGTGGGGCGTGGTCGAAGCGCGATGGCCCGTCTTCCCCGTCCGGCTCGGGGGGCGGGGGAAGATCGTCCTGGATCTCGCCGTAGGGCGGGGCGCTCTCGTCGAAATCGATGCGCTGTTCGGACCCGGTCGCGGGGCTGCGGGTGAACACGGGTGGAGGCGGCGGAGGAGGTCGAGTGGGAGGAGGGGGGGCGGGCGCGGGCGCCGCTGCCGGTGCCGCTGGGGCGGGTGCGGGGATCGAATCGACCGCGGCCAGCCGCTCGGCATCGGGTCCTTCCTGAAACCAGCTGTGCTTGCATTTGGCGCAGCGCACCGTCCTGCCTTCGATGCCGATGGCGCTGTCGGGGACGACATAGCGCGTGGAGCAGGCGGGGCAGGATATAATCATGGTGATCCGAGGCCTTAAGCCGGGAACCGAATCGCGACAAGCGACAGCCCTGTTTGCAACCCCCCAACGAGTCTTTTTTCCACATGCGAGCGCGGTTATAGGCTTTTCCGGACGATGCCCGGCCATTTCCATCCTCCCCCCGAACGGACTGCGCGGTGACCGCCTTCGACGACGAGATCGTCCAGTTCGACAATGTCGGGCTGCGCTACGGCACCGACCGCGAGGTGCTGGCGAACATCTCGTTCACGCTGTTTCCGGGCCGCTTCTATTTCCTCACCGGCGCCAGCGGCGCGGGCAAGACTTCGCTGCTCAAGCTGCTCTATCTGGCGCAACGCCCCTCGCGCGGAGCGATCCGCATGTTCGGCACCGACGTCATCACCCTCCCGCGCGAGAAGCTGCCCGCCTACCGCCGCCGGACCGGCGTGGTGTTCCAGGATTTCCGCCTGGTCGGCCATCTGTCGGCGTTCGACAATGTCGCGCTCCCGCTGCGCGTTTCGGGGGTGCGCGAGGCGGAACTGGCGGGGCCTGTTGCCGACATGCTCGAATGGGTCGGGCTGTCGCATCGCGCCGATGCGCGTCCGGCGACGCTGTCGGGCGGCGAACAGCAGCGCGTCGCGATCGCGCGGGCGGTGATCGGGCGCCCCGACCTGCTGGTCGCCGACGAGCCCACCGGCAACGTCGATCCCGAGATGGCGCTCAAGCTGATCCGGCTGTTCGAGGCGCTGAACCGGCTCGGGACCACGGTGGTGGTCGCCACGCACGATGTCCATTTGCTGCGCAAGGTCCCCGATTCGCTGATCATGCGGCTCGACAAGGGACTGCTGTCCGATCCGACCGGGGCCTTGCGTTATCCCCCCCGGGGCGGAGGAGCGCCCCGGTGAAGGCGCCGCCCGTCCTGGCCCGCGCCGCCGAGCGCGGATTTGCCCCCTTTCGGGGGCGCCGGGCGGCGCATCTCCTGCCGCGCGCGCGGCTGGGCGGGCCGATGCCGTGGGTGATCGCGATCATGGTCGCGCTGACCGTGCTGGCGGCGGGGGGCGGGCTGGCGCTCGACAATCTCGCCGATCGCGCGCGCGGCGAACTCGCCGGCAGCGCGACCGTGCAGATCCTCGAGGTCGACCCGGCCGAGCGCGCGGCGCAATCCCGCGCGGCGCTCGATGTGCTGCGCGCCGACCCCGCGGTCGCCGCGGCGACGCGGGTTCCGCAGGCGAGGGTGGAAAAGCTGCTGGAGCCCTGGCTGGGCACCGGTGCTAGCGATGAAACGATCCCCGTTCCCGCGCTGATCGACCTCAATCTGCGGGGGAACAGCGACGAGGCCACGCTTGGCCGTTTGCGCGATCGGCTGGCTGAGCGCGCGCCCTCGGCGCGGATAGATGCGCAGGCGCAATGGCTCGCTCCGGTGCTGTCCGCGCTCTCGGCACTCGGCTGGGTGGCGCTCGGCCTGATCGGCCTGCTTGCCTTTACCGGTGCGGCAGCGGTGTGGCTGGCTGCCCGCAATGCCTTGGGCATCAACCGCGAGACGATCGAGATCGTGCACCTGCTGGGCGGCAGCGACGATCAGATCGCGCGCGTCTTTCAGCGTTCGATCCTGGCCGATTCGCTGGTCGGCGGCGCGCTCGGGCTGATTGGCGGCGTGCTCGGCATCGCGGTTCTCGGAGCGCAGTTCGCGGCGCTCGATTCGGGTCTCGTCGGGGGCGGCGGGCTGGGGCCGGGCGATTGGCTGGTGCTGGGGCTTGTCCCGCTGGGGGCGGTTGCTCTAGCGGTTGCCACGGCGCGGTTCACCGTGCTCGCCTCGCTCAGGAAAATCTTGTGATCCTCCGCCTCTTCGCCGCAATCGTGCTGGTCTATGCCTTCGGCTTTCTCGGTTTCGCGGTTTCGCTGCCGCAGCCGCTCGCCGGCGAACGGACCGATGCGGTGATCGTGCTGACCGGCGGGCCGGGGCGGATCGCCCGAGGCCTTTCGGTGGTCGAGGATGGCCTGGCCAAGGAGATGTTCGTCTCGGGGGTCGATCCCGAGGTGAAGCCGGCCGAATTCGCAGCGGAATTCGACGTGCCGGACAAGATCATGGAGTGCTGCGTGAAACTCGGTTATCTCGCCGTCGACACGCGCAGCAATGCGGGCGAAGCCGCGCAATGGCTGCAGGAAAACGAATTCTCCTCGGTCCGGCTGGTGACCACCGACTGGCACATGGCGCGTGCTTCTGCCGAATTCAGCGGCGCGCTGCCCGAGAGCATGCGGGTGGTGCGCGACGCAGTCCCTTCGCATCCCTCGTTGGCGACGCTCTACCTCGAATACAACAAGCTGTTGGCAGCGGCGGTCTCGCAGGGGATTCCGGCTCGGAACTGACATGCGACTGCTGCGGAACATCGCCTTCTACTGCGCCTTCTACTGCGGCTCGCTGGTCATCACCACGGCCTCGCTGGCATCGCTGCCGTTCAGCGTCGCGGCGTTCCGGCGGCGCGTGCGCGACTGGTCGAACTGGCAGCGCTGGTGCCTCGTCCATCTGCTCGGTTGCGAGATCGTGCTCGAAGGCGCGCCGCTGGCAGAGCCGGTGCTCTACGCGATCAAGCACGAAAGCTTCTTCGAGGCGATCGATGCGCCCGCGCTGTTCGATTGCCCCAGCGTATTCGCCAAGCAGGAGCTGTTCGACATCCCGCTGTGGGGGCGGGCGGCGGCTGCATTCGGCCTTGTGCCCGTCGCGCGCGAGGCCGGCGCCAAGGCGCTGATGCAAATGATCCGTTCCGCCAAGGCGCTGGTCGCCGAGGGGCGCCCGCTGGTGATCTTTCCCGAGGGCACGCGTGTTCCCCACGGGGAAAACCGGGCGCTGCAGTCGGGATTTGCGGGGCTCTACAAGATGCTCGGCCTGCCGGTGGTCCCGGTCGCCGTCGATAGCGGGCCGGTCTACCACCGCCGGCTCAAGCGACCCGGACGGATAACCTATCGGTTCGGCGAAGCGATCCCTCCCGGCCTGCCCCGCGCCGAGGTCGAAGCGCGCGTGCGCGAGGCGATCAACGCTCTCAATTGACGCAGGCGAACTGGTATCGGCTAGAGGTGATCCTTGCGCCCGAAATCGGGTCGCGCATCGTCCTGGCCCTCCTCGATGATCGACCGGCGGATCGCCCTCGTGCGCTCGAACAGATCGAACAGCTGGTCGCCGTCGCCATCGCGGATTGCCCGTTGCAGCGCGGTCAGGTCTTCGTTGAAACGGCCGAGGACTTCGAGAACGGCAGCGCGGTTGGAAAGAAAGACGTCGCGCCACATCGTCGGATCGCTGGCCGCTATGCGGGTGAAGTCGCGGAAGCCGCCGGCGGAATATTTGATCACCTCGCCGCGGGTCACTTCCTCGAGATCCGATGCGGTGCCAACGATGGTATAGGCGATCAGATGCGGAATATGGCTGGTGACCGCGAGCACCAGATCGTGGTGATCGGCGCCCATCACCTCGACCCTTGCACCGATCGCTTCCCACAAGGCGGTGACGCGCTCCACCGCCTCGGGAGGAGCCTCGGGGGCCGGGGTGAGGATGCACCAGCGATGATGGAACAGCTCGGCGAAGCCGGCCTCGGGCCCGCTCTTCTCGGTGCCGGCCACCGGGTGCGCGGGTACGATCGCCACCCCGGGAAGCGCTCGGGCGAGCACGGTTCCGACGCTGCCCTTCGATGAACCCACGTCGCTCACGATCGCACCTTCGGCAAGATGGGGAGCGATTGCGCGAGCGGCTTCGTCCATGGCGCCGACGGGGACGCAGAGGATGATCAGTTCGGCCCGGCGCACGGCGTCCGCCACCTCGTCGCAGACGCGGTCGACAAGGCCGCGCTCGGCGGCCCGGCGGCGTACCGCGGGATCGGCATCCCATCCGGTCGTCTCGACCTCGTCCGGGATCGCACCGACGGCGAGGCCGATCGAGCCGCCGATGAGCCCCAGCCCGATGATCGCAATGCGCCGCGGGATCATTCGGCGGTCTCACACAGCCGCGCCAGCACCGCGGCTATGTCATCCATTTGCGTCCCGGTTCCGATGGTGATCCGCAGTGCTTGCGGCAGCCCCTGTCCGGGCAGGTGGCGCACGGCGTAGCCGGCATCGGCGATCGCGTCGCGCGCCACGGCAGCATCCAATGCGCCCTCGAACAGCACCAGCACGAAATTGGCCTTGCTCGGCAATGCGCGCAGCCCCCGATTGCCGAGCGCATCGATCTGCTGGACGAAGCGAGCCCTGACGGCAGCGTTGGAATCGCGCGAACGGGCCAGGAAGCCGGGGTCGCCCAGTGCCGCCAATGCCGCCTTCTGCCCGCTTGTCGTGACGTTGAACGCTCCCCGCAACCGATTGAGCGCATCCACGAGACCGGGCGCGCCGGTCGCCCAGCCGACGCGTTCGCCGGCGATGCCATAGGCCTTCGAGAAAGTCCTGGTCACCAGCACATTGTCGTGGCCGGCGGCGAGTGCGAGACCGCCGTCGTCTTCGCCCTCGGCGAGATATTCGGCATAGGCCTGGTCGATCACCAGCAGCACGTCGCGCGGCAGGCCCGCGTGCAGCCGTTGCACCTCGCCGCGGGCCAGCCAGCTGCCGACCGGATTGTTGGGATTGTCGAGCAGCACCAGCCGCGTCCGCCCGGTAACCGCAGCGAGCAGCCGGTCGACATCGGCGGCGTGGTCGTCGTCCTCGGCAGACACGGGCGCTGCCCCGACCTTGTGGGCGAGCAGCGGGTAAAGCGAGAAGGAGAAGCGGGAAAAGAGCACTTCATCGCCTGGGCCGGCGAAGGCCTGGACGGCGCAATGGAGCAGTTCGCCCGACCCTGTACCGCAGACGATCCGCGCGGGATCGATGCCGTGGACCGCGCCGATCGCGGCACGCAGGGTGGAGGCATCGGGATCGGGATAGAGCGCCGGATCCATTCCTCCGGACAGCGCACCGATCACGGCGGAGCTGCAGCCGAGCGGGTTCTCGTTCGCGGAGAGCTTGACCAGTGCGCGGCCGTCGGCCGAACGCGATTGGCCCGGCACATAGGCATGGATCGCCTCGATCCAGGGTTTCAGGGTCGGTGTGTCTGCCATCTCCACTTTCAGGCCTTAAAGAATTCGCCTTGCCGGACAAGCCCGGCTCGGGCTTCGACAAGCCCGGAACGAATGGATAGAGAAGCTGGTCCTAGACCCGCGCGGACGGTGCCTGTCGAAGCACGGTTCGTTCTTGCAAGCCAAGGCCAGATTTGAACACGTCAAAGCAAACGCTCCAGTTGCCCGATGTCCTGCCGCTCGACGGCGGGGGCGAATTGGCGCGGGTCGAGATCGCCTTTCAGACCTATGGCCGGCTGAACGATGCGCGGTCGAACGCCGTGCTCCTGTGTCATGCGCTGACCGGCGACCAATATGTCGCCAGCCCGCATCCGCTCACCGGCAAGCCCGGCTGGTGGGAACGCATGGTCGGCCCCGGCCGGGCGATCGACACCGACCGCTTCCACGTGATCTGCGCCAATGTCATCGGCAGTTGCATGGGCTCGACCGGTCCCGCCAGCATGGCGCTGGACGGCCGGGCATATGCCATGCGCTTCCCGGTGATCACCATCCGCGACATGGTTCGTGCGCATGTCGGCTTGCTCGATGCGCTGGAGATCGATCGGCTGCACGCGGTGGTCGGCGGGTCGATGGGGGGAATGCAGGCGCTGAGCCTGGCCGCCAACTGGCCCGACCGCGCCGAACGGGTGCTGGTGATCGCCTCGACCAGCCGGCATTCGGCGCAGAACATCGCGTTCCACGAACTCGGCCGGCAGGCGATCATGGCCGATCCGCGCTGGAACCACGGCGACTACTACGGCGACGGCCGGGATCCCGATGCCGGGCTGGCGGTGGCGCGCATGGCAGCGCATATCACCTACCTCTCCGAAGCGGCGCTGACCGAGAAGTTCGGCCGCAATCTGCAGGACCGGAGCGAGAAGACCTTCGGCTTCGACGCCGATTTCCAGGTCGAATCCTATCTGCGGTATCAGGGCAGCGGCTTCACCAGGCGCTTCGATGCCAACAGCTATCTCTACATCACCCGCGCGATGGATTACTTCGACCTGGCCGAGGACCACGGCGGCCGCCTGGCCGATGCCTTCACCGGTAACACGGCGCGATTCTGTCTCGTCAGCTTCGACAGCGACTGGCTCTATCCCACCGCCGAAAGCCGGCACGTGGTCCACGCGCTCAATGCAGCGGGGGCGGCGGTGAGCTTCGTCGAACTTTCGGCTCCCCACGGTCACGACAGCTTCCTGCTCGAGGTTCCTGCGCTCGACCGCGTGGTGAGGGGCTTCGTCGAGTGAACCTGCGCCCCGATCTCGCGGCGATCGCGGACCATGTCGCGCCGGGCGGCCGGGTGCTCGACATCGGCTGCGGCGACGGATCGCTGATGCGCGCACTGCGCGCGAAAGGCTGCGACGTGCGGGGGATCGAGATCGATCCCGGCTGCGTCGAGCGCTGCGTCGCGCAAGGCCTGTCGGTGATCCAGGGCGATGCCGACCGCGATCTCGCCGACTACCCCGACCGTACCTTCGACCATGCCGTGCTCAGCCAGACGCTGCAGACCGCCGCGCGCCCCGACCTGATGCTCGACCAATTGCTGCGCGTGGGCCGCAGGGCCTTCGTCAGCTTTCCCAACTTCGCGCATTGGCGGACCCGCACCGCGCTGATGTTCGGCGGGCGCATGCCGGTGACCCGCGCGCTGCCGGTCAGCTGGTACGAAACCGCCAACATCCACCACGTCACGGTGAAGGATTTTCGCGACCTCGCTCGCGCCAAGCAGGCGAGGATCGAGCGCGAATGGTTCTTTGCCGGCGAACGCCCGATCGGCAGGTTCGGCGCGAACGGGCGGGCCGAATTCGCGGTGTTCCTGCTCAGCCGGGACTGATGGCTTCAGCGCCGCGGGCGCAGAGTGCGGCGGCGCCGATACGATCGGTGGCGGTCGGGACGCCGTCCGGCGAAAGTCCGTCCCCCGGGCCAGATCGAGGACGGGTGGTATGTTGCGAATTGCGCTCCGAACTTTTCATCCCAACTGAATCCGGCCGCGCCACCGGTGCCCGTCAGGGGCATATTTGTCCATATATTCATAAAGATAGGGAGGTTTATCTTTCGTCAACCATGTAAAGAAGGCCGTTCTTAGCGCTTTATCGCTCCAATGGGGGCGTGGGGCCAGACAGATGAAGCGCATTTTCGAGAATCTCTGGAAAGACGACCGGGGCAACGCCCTGGCCATTTTCGCTGCGGCGCTCGCGCCACTGGTGTTGATCATCGGCTGCGGCGTCGATCTCAGCTTCGCCTATATGGCACGCGCCAAAATGCAGAATGCCTGCGATGCGGCCGTGCTCGCCGGACGTCAGTCGATGGACGGCTTCGTGTGGGCGGCAGCGAATGAGACCGAAGCGCGCAAATTCTTCGATTTCAACTTTCCCGCCGGGACGCTCGGCACCACCAGCCTGGTCTTCGATGTCCTGCAGGATCCTGCCGACGATGCGCAGGTGCTGGGCGACGCCCACGCGATTCTGCCTACCTCGCTGATGTACATCTTCGGCTATACGCAGATTCCCGTCGCGGTCGAATGCAACGCCAAGCGCGATCTCGGCCATAACGACGTCATGCTGGTGCTCGACGTGACCGGCTCGATGGACAACCCGCCTTCGATCGGCGGCGACAAGAAGATCGTCCGGCTGCGGACGGGAACTCTCGGGCTCTACCGAGCGCTGGCCGACACCTCCAACAATTCGATCACGCGTTTCGGCATCATGCCCTATTCGCACACCGTCAACGTCGCGCGGAGACTGGCCAATCGCGACATCATCGCCGACCAATACTACAGTTACGGCACCTGGGATTGGCGCGAGTGCGACACCGACGGGCGCTATATCTGGAACTGCGCAACCACGACGCTGGATAACAAGTCGGATGCACCCTATTCGGGGTTCCGCTACGACAACAAGAAATACTCCTACTTCACCGGGTTCAATTATGTCGGCGAGCGGCTCGTCAACATCTCCGGCTCGAGCTGGGCGTCCCCCGGGAACACGGTGAATGAGAACCGCCGGGATTTCCGGATCAGCGGCGATGGCTGCATCGAGGAGCGCTCGAGCATCGGCGAAACCGTCAATCCCGTGGTGATCCGCCAGTCGGTCAGCGCCGAAGACATCGACAGCGTCGCCGCGAACGGCAACGACACGGCATATCAATGGGGTCGCTACGATCCCGGCGTGCAGGAAGGCCAGTCGCAGGTCGGCTGTCCCTCCGAAGCGCGGAAGCTTCAGCAATATGCCTCGGAAACCGCCTTTGCGAACGCGATCAATGCCGCAACCGCCAAGGTGACGGGGGGGACCTACCACGACATCGGCATGTTGTGGGGCGCCCGCTTCATCTCGCGCACCGGCATGTTCTCGAGCGAGAACCCCACCGAGGTCGGCATCGTGCCGGTCAACCAGCACATCGTCTTCATGACCGACGGCAAGCTCGACACCGGGCCGACTTTGTATTCGGCCTTCGGGATAGACACGTACCAGAACCGCCTTTCGGGCAGCGGAACGCAGGACGAAAAGCACATTGCTCGCTTCAACGCGATCTGCGACCTCGTCAAGGCGCGCGGCGTCACCGTCTGGGTGATCGCCTTCGACGTTACCGACACCGACGATATCAAGAACTGCGCAACCAGTACCGGACACTTCTACACCACCGACGGGTCCGATCTCGAAGAAATCTTCGAGAAGATCGGGCGCGGTATCGGCAATCTGAGGTTGACCCGATGAAGACCGCGATGACCCGTGCGGCCGGCCGTTTCGCCCGGCTCCGCGCCGACGAGACCGGTGCGACGATCACCGAATTCGCCCTCATCGTCGGGCCGATGCTGCTGCTGCTCATGGGCGGGCTCGAACTCGGCTACGACAGCTATGTCCGTTCGACTATGCAGGGCGCGCTCAGCGATGCGGCGCGCACCGCGGCGGTCGAGAATCCGATCCTCGGCGTCAACGGCGACACGGTCGAGGAGCAGGTCGAGAACCTGATCAAGCAGACCGTCGGAAGCGTCGCGCCTAATGCCACCATTGCAGTGACTCAAAAGAGCTATTTCGACTTTTCCTCGATCGGCAATCCCGAAAAGCTGATGACCGACCACAATGGCAACGGCCAGTTCGATGCCGCCGACGGCGATTGCTGGGAGGATTCCGATCCCAACGGCGTCTTCGACACCGACGGCGGGGCCGACGGCAGCGGCGGGGCGAACGATGTCGTCCTCTACACCGCAACCGTCTCGGCACCGCGGCTGCTGCCGATCGACGCGTTTCTTCCGGGGCTGGCGCCGACCATCGACATGACGATCCAGACCGCAGTGCGCAACCAGCCCTACGACGATCAGGCGACCGCCGCAGTGGTCTGCGCCTAGACCATGGCGACGAGAGGATTTCTTGTTTTGCTCGCCCGGCTGCGCCGCGACCGGCGCGGGCTCGCCCTGACCGAATTCGCCTTTGCCGCGCCGATCTTTCTCACGCTGGTGCTGACCGGGCTCGAATTGTCGAACCTGGCGCTTGCGCACATGCGTGTCAGCCAGATGGCGATGACCGTGGCGGACAACGCCGGTCGCGTATCCTCGGGCATCGACGAAGCGAACGTCTACGAGGTCTTCGCCGGCGCCGAATCGATTGCCGAGGGGCTCGACTTCAAGCCCCATGGCCGGATGGTCCTGTCATCACTCGAGGACAATGGAGAAACCGGCTCGCAGGCGGGACAGACCATCGTCTGGCAGCGCTGCTGGGGGAGCGGCAATTACAATCCGACCTATGGACTGGAAGGCGAGGGCGCCACCGACAGCAGCCTTGCGCAGGGCATGGGTGCGAGCCCCAAGATCACCGCCGCGCCCGGCACCGCGGTGATGTTCGTCGAGGTCAGCTACGCCTATCAGCCGCTGGTCTCGACCGGCTTTTTCACGCCCCCGACCATCCGCTACGAAAGCGCCTTCAACGTCCGCGGTCGCTTGAACAATGCGATCACCAATTCGCAGGGCCTCGCCGTCCAGAGCTGCTGAGACGCCGGCCCCGAACTGGCTCCGAGCCACCCGAGAACCGCCAGCAGAGCCGAGGCAGGCAGACTCTGAATTCTATCCCAGGCGCGCGGCATGCCACGCCACATGCTCGGCCATGAAGCTGGCGATGAAGAAATAGGAATGGTCGTAGCCTTCCTGCATGCGGATCGTGGGCTGCATGCCGGCCTTGGCGCAGGCGAGCGAAAGCAGACCGGTCTTGAGCTGTTCCTCGAGAAAATTGTCCGCCGTGCCCTGATCGACGAGGACCTGGTCGTGGCGTGCGCCGTCCTCGATCAGCGCGACCGCGTCATAGGCGCGCCACGCTTCGCGATCCTCGCCCAGATAGCGAGCGAACGCCTTTTCCCCCCACGGAACCCTGGCCGGTGCGACGATCGGAGCGAAGGCGCTGACCGAGGCGAAGCGGTCCGGATTGCGCAAGCCGATGGTGAGCGCACCATGGCCGCCCATCGAATGGCCGGTGATGCCCTGCCGCGCCATATCGACCGGAAAATGCGCGGCGATCGATAGCGGCAGCTCGTCCTCGACATAGCTCCGCATTCGATAGTGCGACGACCAGGGTTCCCGCGTCGCGTCGACATAGAAGCCAGCGCCTTTGCCCAGATCATACTCGTCTGCGGCATCGGCAACCTCCGCGCCGCGCGGGCTGGTGTCGGGTGCGACGAAGACGAGCCCGTGCTCGGCACAGGCCCGGCGGTATTCGCCCTTCTCGGTGACATTGGCATGGGTACAGGTGAGGCCCGAGAGATACCACAGGACGGGCAGCTTCGCCCCTTCGGCATGGGGTGGCACATAGACCGAAAAGGTCATTTCCGTCCCGGTCGCTTCGGATCGATGCGAGCAGACGAATTGCTCGCCGCCGAAGGCCTTGCTCTGCGAAAGATAATCGATGCTCATTCGGTCTCCTGCACGGGAATGTCTGCGACGCGCGGCTGGTGCCCCCAATGGCGAAGCAGGTCGAGTAGGTCTGCGCCCGACAGCCCCATCGTCGCGGTGTTTCGCAAGGGGTGGACGTTCACCAACCGCGCGCCGGCGAGCGCTGCGTCGAGCACTGCGGTCACCCCGCCGGGGGGAGCATCGATCATCGCCAGCGGGGTGACCGATCCCGGCGCCACCCCCAGCAGCCGCTGCAGATCGTCGGCCTTGCCGAAGCTCACCCGCCGGCAACCGATTGCGCGCGGCAGTGCCTTGAGATCGACCCGCGCGGCGACGGGCACGGTGAGCAGCCAGTACGCGTCGGCGGCATCCTTAAGGAACAGGTTCTTGCTGTGCGCGCCGGGGATCCCGGCATCGATCCGCCGGCTCTCCTCGACCGTGAACACGGCCTCGTGTTCGTGCGCTGCGAAGGGGATGGCGAGCGCAGCCAGATCGGCCCGCAATCCCGCTTCGCCGCGACGGCTCAAGCGATCAGCTCTCCAGCCGGTGAAGTGCGCACAGCTTGTTGCCGTCGGGGTCGCGCAGATAGGCGAGATACATGCCCGATCCCGTCCGTTCGCCCGGCGGATCCTCGATCGAGGTGCCCCCGTTCTCGACGCCCGCCGCGTGCCATGCGTCGGCCTGTTCGGGGGTCATGGCGAAGCCGATGGTGCTGCCGTTGCCGGCGGTGGCGGGCTTGCCGTCGATCGGCCTGGTCACGAGGAAGGCGCCGTTGTTGTGCAGGTACATCAGCCGGCCCTTGTCGTCGACGATCGCCTCGCGGCCGCCGATCGCCTTGAAGGTCGCATCGTAGAATTTCTTCGAGCGGTCGATGTCGTTCGACCCGACCATCATGTGACTGTACATCGGCATTCCTTCCCTTAGGTTTCGATTCGCTACCTTAGGCGCCGTGCGCGGGCGTTCAAGCGCTCAGATCTCGACTGCCTGCGTTGCGGTCGCGTGATCGCCGGTATTGGGCGTGTCCGTGGGATCGATCAGCAGCAGCCTGACCTCCCCCTGCCGCGCGCAGGGGCGGTGCTCGGTGCCGCGGGGAACGACAATGAGTTCGCCCGGGCCGAGCACTTCGGTGGCATCGCGGAATTCCATTTCGAGCACGCCCTCGAGCACGAGGAACAGCTCGTCGGTCTCGGCGTGGGCGTGCCAGGCGAACTCGCCCTCGACCTTGACCAGCCTGACTTCGTTGTCGTTGTAGCGCGCCACGATGCGTGGAGCCCAATGGTCGGAAAAAAGTGCCAGTTTTTCGGCCAGATCGACCTTGGCGACCATCAGAAGACCACGACGCTGCGAATGCTTTCGCCGGCATGCATGAGCTCGAACCCCTTGTTGATCTCTTCCAGTTCGAGAACGTGGGTGATCATCGGATCGATCTGGATCTTGCCGTCCATATACCAGTCGACGATCTTGGGCACGTCGGTCCGTCCCTTGGCCCCGCCGAACGCGGTGCCCCGCCAGTTGCGCCCGGTGACGAGTTGGAAGGGGCGCGTTTCGATCATCTTGCCCGCTTCGGCGACACCGATGATGATCGAGGTGCCCCAGCCCTTGTGGCAGCATTCCAGCGCCTGGCGCATCACCTCGGTGTTGCCGGTGCAGTCGAAGCTGTAGTCGGCTCCGCCGTCGAGCAGCGCGACGAGATGGGCGACGACGTCGTCGACTTCCTGCGGGTTGACGAAGTCGGTCATGCCGAAATGTTCGCCCCAGACCTTCTTGTCGGAATTGATGTCGACGCCGACGATGCGGTCGGCGCCGGCCATCTTCGCCCCCTGGATCACGTTCAGCCCGATCCCGCCCAGCCCGAAGACCACGACATTGTCGCCCGGCCGGACGTCGGCGGTGTTGACCACGGCGCCGACCCCCGTGGTGACTCCGCAGCCGATGTAGCAGGCGGTATGGAACGGCGCATCCTCGCGGATCTTGGCGACCGCGATCTCGGGCAGGACGGTGAAGTTGGAAAAGGTCGAACAGCCCATGTAGTGATGGATCGGCTGTCCCTTGTGGCTGAACCGCGTCGTTCCGTCGGGCATCAGACCCTTGCCCTGCGTTTCGCGGATGGCGCTGCACAGATTGGTTTTGCCGCTGAGGCACATTTTGCACTGCCGGCACTCGGGTGTGTAGAGCGGAATGACATGGTCGCCGGGCTTAACCGACGTCACTCCCGCGCCCACTTCGCGCACCACGCCGCAGCCTTCGTGGCCGAGCACGCTGGGGAAAATGCCCTCGCTGTCGAGCCCGTCGAGCGTATAGGCATCGGTGTGGCAGATGCCGGTCGCCTTGATTTCGATCAACACCTCGCCCGCCCGGGGACCCTCGAGGTCGAGCTCGACGATCTCGAGCGGTTGCTTGGGAGCGAAAGCGACGGCGGCGCGGGTCTTCATCGGGACGGTACTCCTGTAGTTCGCGGCGGAGGTAGGGGTGCGCGCGATACGCTGCAAGTTGCTTGCGGTTCATGCTTGCCCCGCTAGGGACGCCGCCATGATCGCTCTTCTTGCCCCATTGGCGCTCGTTCTCCTCGGTCCGGGCGGAGCCCCCGCCCTCGCTGCGCAGGCTTCCCCTCCTTCCCCTCTTGGCCCTCCTTCCGGGGAGGGCGTGGCCGAACCCGCCGCGCTGCCGATCGCACAGCAGGCGGCGCTGCGCTGCTCGATCGCCATTGCGCTCGCCGCCGAGCGCCAGCGCAATGGCGAGACGGAGGGGCGCGACTGGCCCGACCTGACCGAGCGCGGCCGCGAATTCTTCGTCCGCTCGCTGGCGCAGGTGATGGAGGATGCCGGGCTCACCCGCGAGGCGTTGATGGCGCTCGGCCGCGACGAAGCGGAAGAGTTGCAACGCCCCGGCCGGCTCGACGAGGTCATGCCCGCTTGTCTGCTGATGCTCGAAGCCTCGGGGCTCTAGGCGGCGTTAAGCGGGCTTTCAGGCGCGAGCGGCCACCCCTGCGTGTCGCTTCGAAATACCGCGGGGTTCCACATATGCGCCGATTCGCCTTTTTCGCAGCGCTTGCCGCGCTGGTCCTGCCCGCCGCCGCGCAGGCAAAGGAAGCGCCCGCCGTGGCCCCGCTCGCCGATTTGGCCGCCGGATTGCGCGATTCCCAGAGCCAGCGGGAAACCGCGCTCATGTTGCGGGCGATGACCGAAGTGGTGCTCGACCTGCCGATCGCACCGCTGGCCGAAATCGTCGCCGAAGCAGCAGGCGAACCAGCGCCGGCGATCGATCCGGACCTGACGCTGCGCAAAATGGCGCCTGGCTCATCGCGGATCGGCGAGCAGATCGAGCGTCACCTTCCGCGCGCGATGGCAACGCTCGGATCGCTGGCGGAAGCACTCGCAGCACTGGCCCCTTCGGTCGCCGGAATGGCCGGCCAGATGAACGAGTCCTCGCCCCAAAGCGATTGATCCACCGCTAATTTCTTCGTTCTTCGTGATGCGCCGGTGGACGCGCGGCGCCGGCTCGTGCAATGGCAGAGGCTCCATGTGGCAGCTCCACCAGTTCCCTCTGTGTCCCTTCAGCCGCAAGCTGCGCCTGCTGATGGGCGAGAAGAACGTCGCCTACGAACTCGTCCGCCAGAACCCGTGGGAAGGCAGCGACGAATTCTGGCAGCTCAATCCGGCCGGTCGCACTCCGGTGCTCCACGATCCGGGGCGCCGCGTGGCGCTGTCCGACAGCCAGGCGATCTGCGAATTCCTCGAGGAAACGGTCGAACGCAACCCGATGATCAATGGGTCGGCGGTGCAGCGCGCCGAAATCCGGCGGCTGGTCGCCCTGTTCGACGAGAATTTCCACGGTGATGTCACCGCCCCGCTGCTGCACGAACGGATGAAGAAGCGGTTGGTACTGCGCCAACCGCCCGATTCGCGTGTCCTGCGCGAGGCGATGAAGCTGGCGCATGCCCATCTCGATTATGTCGACTGGTTGGTCGACACCCGCCAATGGGTCGGCGGGCCCACGCTGAGCCTCGCCGATCTCGCCTGCGCGGCGCAGATCTCGGTTGCCGATTACCTCGGCGGAATCGACTGGAAGGGCCACGACCAGGCGCGCCATTGGTATTCGGTGATGAAGAGCCGGCCGAGCTTCCGTCCGCTGCTGAGCGAGAAGATGGAAGGCCTCCCGCCGCCGCCGCATTACGCGCTGGTCGACGCCTAGATCTTCACCTTTGGCAAGCGGGGCAGAACCAGGTGCTCCGCCCGCCTTGCACGATGCGCCGGATCGTTCCGCCGTCGTCGCGCGGGCATCGCTCGCCCTCGCGCCCGTAAACCGTCGAACCGGGTGGCGAAATAGCCGAGTTCGCCATCGGGCCGCGCAAAATCCCGCAGCGTCGAACCGCCGTCGCTGATCGACTGTTCGAGCACTTCCCGGATCGCCGGCACCAGTCGCGCGAGTTGGGGCATGGTGACCTTGCCGCCCGCCTTGCGCGGATGGATGCCGGCGCGCCACAGCGCCTCGCACACGTAGATATTGCCCAGCCCGGCAACGATCCGCTGATCGAGCAGCAGCAGCTTGATGGCCTGCTTGCGGCCCCGGGTGGCGGCGCGCAGGTGCTCGGGCGTCAGCCCCGGGCCGAGCGGCTCCGGGCCCAGCGTCGCGAAGGCGGGCCACAGGTCGAGCTCGGCCGCGAGCAGCAGATCGACCGAGCCGAAGCGGCGCGGATCGTTGAGCGCGAAGACGATGATCGGCGGTTTCGAGGACGAGGTGATCGTGCTTGTCGGGCGCCTGCGGGTCGATCCGCCAGCGCCCGCTCATGCCCAGATGGAAGACCATCGCATGGCCGCGATCGGTATGGAGGAGGCCGTATTTGGCACGCCTGGAGAGGGCCGTGACGCTCGCCCCGGTGAGTGCCTGGACCAGGTCGGGCGGGAAGGGGCGGCGCATGTCGGGGCGGTTGACACGCACGCGCAGGATCGCGTTCCCCTTCGAGGAAACGGGCGAGCCCGCGGACGGTTGTTTCGACTTCGGGAAGCTCGGGCATCGAGGTCTCCCTAACACCCTTTGCGCCCGGCTCAATTCCCCCTAAGGCTCCGCACCATGAGCGAAACCGTTTCCTTCGGCTATGAAGAGATCGACGCTGCGGACAAGACCGCCCGCGTGGGCGAGGTCTTCTCCAACGTCGCAGCCAAATACGACATCATGAACGATGCCATGTCGGGCGGCATGCACCGGCTGTGGAAAGATCGCTTCGTCCGGCGCGTGAAACCGCAGCCGGGCGAAGCGATCCTCGACATGGCCGGCGGCACCGGCGATATCGCTTTCCGCATGGCGGCCAGGGGCGCCAGCGTGACCGTGTCCGACATCAATCAGGACATGCTCGACGTCGGCATCGAACGCGCGATGGAACGCGGCATCGACGGCCTGGTATGGTCCCGCCAGAACGCCGAGGAACTGGCGTTTCTCGAGCCGGATCTTCGATGCCTACACGATCGCCTTCGGCATCCGCAACGTGACGCATGTCGCCAGGGCGCTGAACGAGGCGCATCGGGTGCTGAAGTTCGGCGGGCGCTTCTACTGCCTCGAATTCTCGACCGTCGAATGGCCCGGCTTCAAGGAGGCCTACGATCTCTATTCGCACCGGCTCGTGCCGCAGCATCGGCAAGGCTATCGCCGACGACGAGGACAGCTATCGCTATCTCGTCGAATCGATCCGCCGGTTTCCCGACATGCCCGAATTCGAAGCGATGATCCGCGCGGCGGGCTTCGAGAATACGCGGGTCGAACCGATCATGGGCGGGCTCGTCGCGATCCACTCGGGGTGGAAAGTCTAGCGGTGGCCAGACCCGCAACGCATATCTGGCGCCTGCTCAAATGGGGCCGCACGCTCGCGCGGCACGGCGCGTTGCGCGGAATCGAAGCGCGATCCGAACACGCCGGTCGCCGGTCAAGCGGCTGGCGCGGATCGCGCGCTTCGGCACCGTTCAGCCACGCCAGCCCGATTATGCCGGGGCGTTTCGCGACATCGGCCCCGCGGCGATCAAGCTGGGCCAGACGCTCGCCACGCGTCCCGACCTCGTCGGCGAGGAAGCGGCGCGCAACCTGCTGACGCTGCAGGACGATCTGCCGCCGGTCGATTTCGCGCGGATCCGCGAGAGCATCGAGGCGAGTTTCGAGCAGCCGCTCGCGAAGTCTCTACAGCGCATTCGACCCGGTCCCGATCGGCGCGGCCTCGATCGCGCAGGTTCACCGCGCAGTGACGACCGAGGGGGCCGCGAGTCGCGGTCAAGGTCCTGCGTCCCGGCATCCGCGAACGGTTCGCCCGCGACATCGAGACCTACGAATGGGCCGCGGCGCATCTCGAAAGCTTCGGCGGCGAGGCGGCGCGGCTGCGCCCGGCGCTGACCATCGCCAATTTCAAGCGCTGGACCAACCGCGAACTCGATCTGCGGCGCGAGGCCGCGAGCGCCTCCGAACTCGCCGAGCACATGGTCGGCACCGCCGGCTATCGCATTCCCGACGTCGACTGGGACCGGACCAACGGCCGGGTGATGACGATCGAATGGGTCGACGGGATCAAGATCAGCGACACCGACGCGCTGAAGGCCGCCGGCCACGACACGGACGATATCGCGACCCGCCTGGTGCTCGCCTTCCTCAAGCAGGCGATCGCGGCTGGCTTCTTCCATGCCGACATGCACCAGGGCAATCTGTTCGTGAAACCCGACGGGACCATCGCGGCGATCGATTTCGGCATCATGGGCCGGATCGACCGGCGCGCGCGCATGTGGCTGGCGGAAATCCTCTACGGCCTGACCACGGGCAATTACCGCCGCGTCGCCGAAATCCATTTCGAGGCGCAATACGTCCCGAGCTATCACAACGTCGACGAATTCGCGACGGCGCTCCGCGCGGTGGGCGAGCCGATGCGCGGCAAGCCGGTGAGCGAGCTGTCGGTCGGCCAGATGCTCGACGGGCTGTTCGCCATCACCCGCGATTTCGACATGCAGACCCAGCCGCATCTGCTGCTGCTGCAGAAAACCATGGTGATGGTCGAAGGCATCGCCACCCAGCTCAATCCGCGAGATCAACATGTGGGACGTCAGCGCGCCCTATGTGCGCAACTGGATCCGCGACGAACTGGGCCCCGAAGCGGCGATCGCCGATCGCATCCGCCAGGACACCGAGACGCTGCTGCGCCTGCCGGAGCTGATCCGCCGGATCGAGGACCGCTATCCCGCCCGCGGCGGCGCGCCCGAGCCGCCGCCGCTGCCCGAAATCGAATTGATGTGGGAAAGGCGCACGCGCAAGGGGGGCGAGCGCAGCTGGCTCGGCTATGCAGTGGCGGCACTCGGGGGAGGTTTCCTGGCATGGCTGGCGGCAGCGCAGGGTTGGATCGGCTGACGGCCGAGAAAGCGGCTCCGGCGTGGGACCGCTTCGCGCATTGGCGGGCCGGTCCCGCGCGGCTCCTGCTCGCGGTGCTGGCGGTGCTGCTCCTCCTCGCCGCGTTGGGGCCACCGGAAGGCGCTTCGCCGGTGCGACTGCCGCAGCTCGCTTCGGCCCCGATCGGAGCCTCCGGGACCGCTCCGCCGCGTGAGCGCGACGACGATCTTGCCTTCTACGACCGCGTGATCGAACGGGTCGCGGGCGGTGAAGACTATTACGACTTCATCGTCGCCGAACAGCGCGCGCGCGATTATCCGGTGCGCCCCGGGTTCGCGGTCCGCCTGCCGACGCTCGCCTATGTCCACGCCTGGCTGGGCGAACCGGGCATGGTCGTGCTCGCCGTCCTGCTGCTCGGCGCAACCGTCTGGGCGTGGTGGCGCCGCCTTGGCGAGGAACCCGGCGGACAGAGCCGCCGCCGGATCGGCGCGGCGCTGATGCTGATGGGTGGCTCGCTCGGGCTCAACCGCGATTATTTCGTGCTGCATGAACTATGGGCCGGGATGCTCCTCGCGCTCGCCTTCGGGCTGCACCGTCGCGGTGGTTGGGGATGGTCGCTCGCGGTCGCGGCGGCGGCGCTGGCGGTGCGCGAGCACGCGCTGCCCTTCGTCCTGCTGATGGGCGCGATGGCCGCCTGGCGGCGCGACTGGAAAGAGGCGGCGAACTGGGCGGCGCTGGTGCTCGCCTTCTGCGCGATCATGGCGTGGCACCTCGCACTGGTTGCCCCGCATGTGATGCCCGGCGATCCCGAAGGACCCGACTGGCTCGTGCTGCGCGGCTTGTGGGGCTGGCTCGGGAATGTTGTGCAGAGTTCGAATTTGCGGTTCCTGCCTTCTGCACTGGCCGGGCCGCTGGTGCTGCTGATGGTGTTCGGCTGGGCGGGGTGGAGATCGCCGGCCGGGGCCACGGGCACGCTGCTCTTTCTCGGCTACGGGCTCGCCTTCATGCTCGCCGGGCGGGCGAACAATTTCTACTGGGGCGCGGTCGTCGCTCCGGCGATGTTCGTCGGCCTCGCTTTCCTGCCGATGGCCTTGCGCTCGCTCTGGGCGGCCGCGGCTGGGAGGAACGGATGAGGCTGCCCGCGCGCCCGCTCGCGCAACTCGCGCGCCCCGCCGCGCTGGCGCTGCTGCTCGCCGTGCTGGCCGCCTGCCTGTGGAATGCCGCGGCGCTCGAAATACGCGAGACCGCGCATGAGGCCGACCTGGCGCAGCGGCTCGACCGCGGCGAACGCCCCGACATGGACCTTTACCGCGTGGTCGACCGACGCGTTGCACGGGGCGAGGATTATTACCCCGTCGTGGTCGAGGAACATCGCCGATCGGGCTTTCCCACCAGGCCCTTCGTCGCGGTGCGCACCCCCGTGCTCGCCTGGACCACCGCGTTGTGGGGCGAGGACGGCTGGCGTGCGATCTCCGTGGTGCTGTGGGGCGCGAACATATTGGCGTGGTGGACGGTGCTCGCCGGCAATCCCCGAGGCGAAAGGATCGGCGCTTCCCTGCTGGCGGGCGCCTTCGGGATGGTCGCCTTCATCGCCGACGTCCCGTTCAGCCACGAGGTGCTGGCCGGATCGATGATCTCGCTGGCGCTCGCGCTGTCGCGGGGACGGGGCTGGCCCGCGGGCCTGGCGCTGGCGGTCTTCGCCGTCGCCTTGCGCGAACTGGCGCTGCCGTTTCTGCTGGCGTGGCTGGCGGTGGCAGTCGCCGCGGGCGAGCGCAAGAAGCTGCTGGCCATCGCGGCGGCCATCGCGCTGCTCGCCCTCGGGCTGGCGCTGCACGCGGCCGCGGTGGCGGCGGCGCGCCCGCCCGGCGCTGCGCTCTCGCCCGGCTGGCTCGGCCTGTTCGGACCCTCTTTGCCGTTCTACGGGATTCACGTGACCACCCTGCTGCAGACCCTGCCGCTGTGGCTGGCGGGGCCGCTCGGCGTGCTGCCGCTGCTTGGTTGGTTCGCCGTGGGCGGCAGGCTGGGGGCCTTCGCCAGCCTGTGGTTTGCAGGTTTCATCGCTGCAGCAGCGATTTTCGCCCGGCAGGAGAACCTGTACTGGATGGGGTTGTTCGTTCCCGCCTACGGCGTCGGCCTCGCCTTCGTTCCGCGCGCGCTGGGCGATCTGCGGATTGCGCTCAGGCGGCGGGCCGCGGCAAGCCCCAGGCCCTGATCGCGACGATCAGCAGCACCACATGCAGCGCTTCGACGCCCATCGGCACCATCCAGCCTTCGTATGGCCCGTCGGCGAGGAGATTGACGAACCGACCGGTGAAGGCGATGCCGAACAGGCCGAGCGCCGCCAGCAGCCCGTCGCCACGCCGCCGCCAGCCGCCCCAGGCCATGGCGATCGCCGATACGTAGAAGAAGGCGGTCATGTCGCCGCGCAGCGTCGCGGCACCGTGCGAGCCGGTGGTCGCGAGGCCGAAATCCCCCGCTGCGGTCACCGGATCGACCAGAAATCCGGTGCCCAGCACCACATCGATTATCGCCAGTGCCAGCAGCACGGCGCTCAGGATCACATGCATCCGCTTCCTCCCGTTTCCCCTTTCTTCACCATAGGACGCTAGGTCCCTTGGGGCAAATCGCCGGCCCTAGGTGCTGGCATTGAGCAACGGGGGGCGCTAGCAAGCGCAGCGATGGATCAATGGGAACCTATGCGCCGATCCGCGCGGGCGAGCGCGCTGGAAACGAGGAAGGGACCGGGCACGCAATGAGCGGGCCGCGCATCCTGCTGGTCGTCGGCGGCGGCATCGCTGCGTACAAGTCGTGCGAGCTGGTCAGGCTGATCCGCCGGGCCGGCGGCGAGGTGACCTGCGTGCTGACGCAGGGCGGGCAGCAATTCGTCACCCCGATGGCGCTCGCGGCGCTGAGCGAGAACAAGGTCTACACTTCGCTGTTCGATCTCAAGGACGAGGTCGAGATGGGCCATATCCAGCTCAGCCGGGAGGCCGATCTCGTGGTCGTCTGCCCGGCGACCGCGGATCTGCTCGCGAAGATGGCAGCGGGGATCGCCGACGATCTCGCTACCACGCTGATCCTCGCCACCGACAAGCCGGTGCTGACGGTGCCCGCGATGAACGTGCGGATGTGGCAGCACGAAGCGACGCGGCGCAATGCCGAATGGCTGCGCCAGGCGGGCGTGGCGGTGATGGATCCCGACGAGGGCGCGATGGCCTGCGGCGAATTCGGCCCCGGCCGGCTGCCCGAACCTGCGGCGATCCTCGCGCGGATCGCCGAGCTGCTAGACCTCGACCTGGATCTGCCGGGACTGCCCACGCCGGCTGCGGCTGCGGCGCAGCTCGCCGCCCCGGCCGCGGATGACGGCGATCTCCACGCGCCGCTCGATCCCGAGGACGCGGGCGAGATCGAAAAGAGCGGCGGCGGGCTGGGCGGCCTGCTGTCGATGATCATTCCGCGCTCGACCCCGCGGCGCAGCCACGAGGAAATCGAGGCCGATCTCGACGATTTGCCCGAGCCCGACATGCTGGCGCCCGAAACCCCGCCCGGCGAACCCGCGCCGCTCGCCGATGCCGGGCCGATCCTGGCGCGCAAGGGCAAGGCCGCGGCCGCCCCGCCGACCGATCCCGATGCGATCAATCGCGAAGTGGCCAGGGGCGACGCGCGCGCGCGGCCGCAAACCGCGCAGGGCCAGGCCATGCTGGCGGACGATCGCTTCGAAGATTCGCCGCTCGCGGGTCAGCCGGAATTCGATCCCGATCCCGATCACCGCCCGCTCTACGGACGCCATGTCCTGGTCACCGCGGGGCCGACGCGCGAGCCGATCGATCCGGTGCGCTACATCGCCAACCGCTCGAGCGGGAAACAGGGCTTCGCCATTGCCGCGATGGCCGCCGCGGCGGGCGCGCGGGTGACGCTGGTCGCCGGGCCGGTCCATCTGCCGACCCCGCCGGGGGTGGACCGGATCGACGTCGAGACCGCCGACGACATGGCCGAGGAAGTCCGCCGGGCGCTGCCGGTCGACATCGCCTTCATGGTCGCCGCGGTGGCCGACTGGAAGAGCCGGCATGTCGCCGACGAGAAGATGAAGAAGCGCGGCAGTGCGCCCCCGGCGCTGATCCTGGCGGAAAATCCCGACATTCTCGCCAGCACCGCCGCCGGGCGCAAACGCCCGACGCTGTTGATCGGCTTCGCTGCGGAGACCGAGAACGTGATCGAAAACGCCAAGTCCAAGCGCAAGCGCAAGGGCGCCGACTGGATCATCGCCAACAATGTCGCCGGCGCGGAGGGAGAGAGCGTCATGGGCGGCGACCTCAACCAGGTTCATGTGGTCACCTCCAGCGGAGTGCAGAGCCTGCCCGAAATGCCCAAGGAAGACGTCGCGCGCGAACTGGTCCGCCGGGCCGCCGAAGCGCTCGAACCGGTCGAGGATGATCATGACTGATCGGGTCGCGGTGCGGATCCGGCGGTTGCCGCACGGCCACGGGCTCGATCTGCCGGCCTATGCCACCGACGGGGCGGCGGGCATGGATGTGCTCGCCGCCGAGGACGTCACGCTCGCCCCCGGCCAGCGCCACGCGGTGGCCAGCGGGTTCGCGCTGGCGATCCCGCCGGGGTTCGAGATCCAGGTGCGCCCCCGCTCGGGGCTGGCGCTCAGGCACGGCATCACCGTGCCCAACACGCCGGGCACGATCGACAGCGATTACCGCGGCGAACTCAAGGTCATCCTGATCAACCACGGGGGCGAGGATTTTGCCGTCGCGCGCGGCGACCGGATCGCCCAACTGGTACTCGCCCCGGTCACGCGCGCCGCCTGGGACGAGGTCGCCGAACTCGATGGAACCGCGCGCGGCGCGGGCGGCTTCGGTTCGACCGGCGGCCACGCCAGCCTCTGACTGGCTCCTCTCTGACTGGCCCTCGCACCCCGGCTCAGCCGCGCGGCGGCTGGCGGCGGTAGCTGAGCGCCTCGGCCACATGTATCCGCCCGACCCTGTCGCTGCCTGCGAGGTCGGCGATCGTGCGGGCGACGCGGAGCATGCGCGTATAGCCGCGCGCCGACAGCCGCATGGCGGCGGTTGCCGCGACCAGCAATCGGCGGCCTTCCTCGTCGGGGGTGGCATGGGTCTCGAGCGCGTCGCCCGCCAGCTCGGCATTGGTGCGCGCGCCGCTCTCCGGCTCGCGTGCGGTCTGCCGGCGGCGCGCCGCAGCGATCCGTAGGGCGATCTCGGCGCTGCCCTCGGCCGGGGGCGGCAGGGCGAGATCGGCCGCGCTCACCGGATCGACGTCGACGTGCAGATCGATCCGGTCGAGCAGCGGGCCCGAGACGCGCGACTGGTAATCGGCCGCGCAGCGCGGCGCCCGGCTGCAGGCCAGCGCCGGATCCCCCAGATGGCCGCAACGGCACGGATTCATCGCCGCGATCAACTGGACCCGCGCGGGAAAGCTGACATGCGCATTGGCGCGCGCGACGTCGACGCGTCCGGTCTCGATCGGCTGGCGGAGCGAATCGAGCACCGCGCGCTGGAATTCGGGCAATTCGTCGAGGAACAGCACGCCGAGATGCGCGAGGCTGACCTCGCCCGGCTTGACCCGCAACCCACCCCCGGTGAGCGCCGCCATGCTGGCCGAATGATGCGGTGCGCGAAACGGGCGCGCGCGGCTGATCCGCCCTTCGTCGAGCGTGCCGGCGACCGATTGCACCATGCTCACCTCGAGTGCTTCTGCGGGCGAGAGCGGCGGGAGGATACCCGGCAGGCAGCTTGCGAGCAGCGATTTGCCCGCGCCCGGCGGGCCGATCATCAGCAGGTTATGCCCCCCCGCCGCGGCGATCTCGAGCGCGCGCCGTGCGCTTTCCTGCCCCTTGACCTGTCTCAGGTCGGGCCCCGGGGGCGCTTCCTCGACGATCCCGGGCTCGGGATCGGGCAAGCGCTGCGTGCCTCGCAGATGGTTGAGCAGTCCGGCAAGATCGGGTGCGGCACAGATCGGTACATCGCTCGCCCAGCGCGCCTCGGGGCCCTGCGCCCGCGGGCAGATCAGCCCGATTCCGGCCTCGCTCGCGTGGAGCGCCGCCAGCAGCACGCCGGGTGAGGGCACGATGCGCGAATCGAGCGCCAATTCGCCGACCGCGATCCAGTCGGCCAATTGCTCGGCATCGGTCACCCCCATCGCCGCCAGCAGCGCCAGCGCGATCGGCAGATCGTAATGCGAACCCTCCTTGGGCAGATCCGCCGGCGAGAGGTTGATCGTGATCCGCTTGGGCGGCAGCGCCAGCCCCATCGACGACAGCGCGGCCCGGACGCGTTCCTTGCTCTCGCCCACCGCCTTGTCGGCGAGGCCGACGATGTTGAACTTCGGCAGTCCCGGCGCGACCGAGCACTGCACTTCCACGCTGCGCGCTTCGAGGCCGAGATAAGCGACCGTCTTGACCAATGCGACCAGTGTTCATCCTCCGCCGGTCGCCCGCCGCCATGATCGCCCCACCGCAGCCTTTTGTCGAGCGCAAAGCCCGCTTTCGCGGCACGACCGGCAGCGCGGCCGGCACAAAGGGTAACCGGCCCGTTAACCATAGCCCTTGGCGCAGTGGAAACCGCCTGCGCCGCACAGCGGGGGCATGGTTCGACTCGTAGCAATTCTGCTTTCCGCCCTCGGCGCGCTGATCGCCGCCCCGGTTTCCGCCCAATCGCTGGCCATGGTCAGCCTGCCGATCGTCTATGTGGCCAAGCCGGTGGTCCAGCAGACCCACCGGGGGCACGCCATCGCCCCGGCCTTGCCGTCGGCCGCCCGGCCGGCGGTGGCGCCCGAACGCGAGGCGCTCGCCGCGGTCCGCCCGCAGCCCGCCTACCGCCCCGGCGCGCTGCCGGCGTGGAAGGCGCCGCCCTTCGTCGACCGTCGCTTCCGCGACTATCGCAGCGGCCTGGCGCAATACGGGCCCTTCATCGTGCTCGATTCGCGCACCGCCGCGCTGATCGGCGAAACCGACGCAGCGACACCCGGCCAGTTCCGCGCGATGCTGCGCGATTTTCCGCGGCTGGCGCAGCTCGACATGGTCGAATGCCCGGGCACGCGCGACGATCGGGCCAACCTCAAGGTCGGGCGGATGATCCGCGCGGCCGGGATCGTCACCCATGTCCCGCCGATCGGCTCGGTCCGTTCGGGGGCGGTCGAACTGTTCCTCGCCGGGATCGAGCGCGACATCGCCGAGGGTGCCGAATTCGCGGTCCACAGCTGGGTCGACGGCTACGGTCGCGAGGCGGAGGATTTCGATCCCGATGCGCCCGAAAACCGCCAATACGTTGATTATTATCGCGAAATGGGGATGACCGCCAACGAGGCGCGGGCGTTTTACGATTTTACCAATTCGGTGCCGCATTCGCGTGCGCTGTGGCTCGGCGCGCGCGACATGCGGCGCTGGACGGGCCGCCCGCAGCAGGCGCGCAATCCGCAACGGCGGGCGCCCGCCGCGCCGCCTGCTGGCTTCGCTCCGACGCTGGCCTATGCCGACGTCACTTTCTCTTGACGGGCGGGGCCGTATCGGATAGGCGCGCGGCCCTGTAGGCGGTCGCTCGCAGGAGCGGCCCTTTTTGTTGATGGCGCGAATCATCCGCGCCTTCGGCAGCCGATGCAATTTATTGAAGGACGATCCGATGAAGCGGACATTCCAGCCCTCGAACCTCGTGCGTGCGCGTCGCCACGGTTTCTTCGCCCGCAAGGCGACCCCCGGCGGCCGCAAGGTCCTGCGGTCGCGCCGCGCGCGCGGTCGCAAGAAGCTCTGTGCGTGACCTGATTCGTCGCGCCTAGGCGCGGCGGTCGGCATGGAAGTGCAAGCGGGCTCCCATCGGGGGCCCGTTTTGCGTATTGGGAACCGATGCACCCGAGCCTGTCCGTGATCCGCAAACGGAGCGACTTCCTGGCCGCGAACGGCGGGCTGCGTGTCGCGCGTGCGGGTTTCGTCCTGCTGGCGCGGCCCAATGGCGGGCAGGGCAAGCGCTACGGCATCACCGTGACCAGGAAGATCGGCAATGCCGTGGTCCGCAACCGGATGAAGCGGCGCTTCCGCGAATTGCTCTGGGCTGCGTTGCCCGAGGCGGGGCTGGCCGACCACGACCACATACTGATCGGCCGTGCCGGCGGGATCGAGCGCGACTTCGCGCTGCTCGCCGACGAACTTTCCGTCGCGCTGGCGCGCCTCGCGCAAGGCAAGGGCGACCGCCCGCGTCCGCCGTACCGCAGCCGCAGCCGCCGGGCATGAAGCAGCTGTTCATCTGGATCGCGCGCGCATGGCAATGGGGCCCGAGCCGGATCCTGCCGCCGACCTGCCGCTACACGCCCTCATGCAGCCAATATGCGATCGAGGCGCTGGGAAGATATGGCGCGATCAAGGGTGGATGGCTGGCGGCGAAGCGTATAATGCGCTGCCATCCCTGGGGCGGCCACGGCCATGACCCGGTGCCCTGACCCTTCCACGGCGCCGCTGTCTTGACTATCCAACACACCGACCCACATTTCTGACCGATCCGACATAGACGGGACCCACCTTGACCAACCACCGCAATCTGATCCTCGCCATCGCGCTGTCTTTCCTGCTGTTGATGGGCTGGAATTCGGCGATGGACTATCTCTACCCGCAGCCGGAGAAAGCGCTGGTCGAGGACCGCGCCGACACGCCGGGCGAGCAGGCCGCCCCCGCCGAAGAGACGGCGACCCGCCATTCGCGCACCGGCGGGCTGGTCGATCCCACGCTCCAGGCGAAGGAAGAGGCCGATCTCGAGACCGCGCTGGCCAGCCCCCGGCGGATCCGCATCGATGCGCCGCGGGTCGGCGGTTCGATCAATCTGCGCGGCGGGGTGGTCGACGACATCGTGCTCAAGGATCACCGCGAAGGCACGGGCAAGGACAGCACTCCGGTGCGGCTCTTCTCGCCCAATGGCACGCCCGCGCAGCAATTCGCGCAATTCGGCTGGGTCGGCTCGAACATCAAGGTTCCGGGACCCGAAACGCTGTGGCAAGCCGAGGGCGGCGTCCTCACCCCGTCGAGCCCGGTCACGCTGCGCCACGACAATGGCGAGGGGCTGGTGTTCGCGATCCGTTACGAGATCGACGACGATTACATGATCACCGCGACCCAGTCGGTCGCCAACGGCGGCGATGCCCCGGTGGTGGTGCAACCCTTCGGGTTGATCAATCGCACCAGCCGCACTGCCAGCCAGGACATCTGGATCGCCCATTCGGGGCCGATGGGCGTGTTCGGCGATGCCGCCGACTATGGCGTCGACTACGACGATCTCGACGAGGCCGGTCGCATCACCCCCGAAGGGCGCATGTCGTGGGCGGGTTTCACCGATATCTACTGGCTTTCGGCCCTGGTGCCGCAGGCCGGAACGACCCCCGAGACGACCTTCCGCGCGATGGGCGACGAAGATTATCGCGCCGACATGATCTACCAGCCCGCGACCGTCCAGGCGGGCGAGACTCTGACCACCTCCTCGCGCCTCTATGCCGGCGCCAAGGAAAGCGTGGTGCTCGACCGCTACGAGGATGCCGGCTTGCAGAAATTCGGCCTCGCGATCGACTGGGGCTGGTTCCGCTGGTTCGAGAAGCCGTTCCTGTGGCTGCTGCGCAACATCTACGAACTGGTCGGAAACTTCGGCATCGCGATCATGATCCTGACGCTGATCGTTCGCGGAGCGATGTTCCCGGTCGCGCAGAAGCAATTCGCCAGCATGGCCGCGATGAAGGCGATCCAGCCGAAGATGAAGGCGATCCAGGAGAAGCACAAGGACGACAAGCCCAAGCAGCAGCAGGAAATCATGGAGCTGTACAAGCGCGAGAAGGTCAATCCGCTCGCCGGCTGCCTGCCGCTGGTGCTGCAGATCCCGATCTTCTTCGCACTCTACAAGGTGCTCGTGCTCGGCATCGAGATGCGCCATCGCAGCTTCCTGTGGATCGACGATCTGGCCGCGCCCGATCCGGCCAACCTGGCGCATCTGCTTTCGCTGGCGGGCATCGACGTGCCGCAGTTCCTGATGATCATCTTCAGCCTCAGCGTGCTCGCGGTGCTGCTCGGCTTCACCATGTGGCTGACCTTCAAGCTCAACCCAAGCGCGATGGATCCGGTGCAGCAGCAGATCTTCAACATCATGCCGTGGATCCTGATGTTCGTCATGGCGCCCTTCGCTGCGGGCCTGCTGCTCTACTGGGTGACCTCCAACCTGCTCACGCTGGCGCAGCAGCGCTATCTCTATTCGAGGCACCCGCAATTGCGGGCCGCGGCCGAAGAGGAACGCGCGCGCAAGGCGGCCGAGGCGGCCAAGGCGCGATCGTGAACGAGCACGAAACCGCCGAAGGCGCCGCGCTCGAACGGCGTGCCGCCAAGCTGTTCTCGGGCCGGGTGGAGTTTCTCCTGTCGGCCCCCCAGCTCAGGTTCCTGCCCGAGCCCGATTATCCCGAGATCGCCTTCTGCGGACGTTCGAACGTCGGCAAGAGCACGCTGCTCAACGCGATCACCGGCCGCAAGGCGATCGCGCGCGCCTCGGTCACTCCGGGGCGGACGCAGGAACTGAACTTCTTCGAGGTCGGCGACCCGACGCTGTTCCGCCTCGTCGACATGCCCGGCTATGGCTTCGCCAAGGCCCCGGTGAAGGTCGTCGAGCGCTGGAAGAGCCTGGTGAAGACCTATCTCCGCGGTCGCGCCGTGCTGGCGCGGACGCTGGTGCTGGTCGATGCGCGGCACGGCCCCAAGGAGGTCGACCGCGAAATGATGAGCATGCTCGACGAGGCGGCGGTCGGCTATCGCGTGGTGCTGACCAAGGCCGACAAGATCAAGGCCAGCGAGCTCGTCGAGACCGTCGCCCTGACCGAAGCCGAGGCGCGCAAGCACGTCGCCGCCTTCCCCGAGATTCACGTCACCAGCGCGGAAAAGGGCATGGGGATCGCCGAATTGCGCGCCGCCGTCCTCGGCGATGCGGGCGTCTGACCCTAGCGCGCGAAGATCATCGCATCGTCGGCGAAGGCCTTCATCTCGAGCGCATTGCCGCTCGGATCGCGGAAGAACATCGTCGCCTGTTCGCCGGGCTGGCCTGCGAAGCGGATGGTCGGTTCGATGGCGAATTCGACGCCCGCGGCGCGCAGCCGCTCGGCGAGGGCCTGCCACTGCTCCATCGCCAGTACGATGCCGAAATGCGGCACCGGCACCCCATGGCCGTCGACAGGGTTGCTGGCCCGGTCGCCCGCCTCGCCCGGCGCGAGATGCGCGACGATCTGATGGCCGTAGAAATCGAAGTCGATCCACGCATCGCCCGAGCGGCCTTCGCGGCAGCCCATGACGTCACGGTAGAACGCCCGCGCGGCTGCGAGATCGGCGACGGGAAAGGCGAGATGGAAGGGACGCAGGCTCATGCCCGACGCAATAGCCGCCGATTTGGCCTTTTCCTACCGTGATTGCCTTGCCCCGGCCGTTCCGTTCAGCGTCGACACGGGCGGGATGAACGACTAGGGCGCGATTCGGGCGGCCGGACGCCATCAGCAGGGGCCACCAACAGGGGCCACCCACAGGGAGCGGGCATGAAACTGATCGTCGGCAACAAGAATTATTCGAGCTGGTCGCTGCGCGGCTGGCTCGCGGCCAAGCAATCGGGGCTGGCCTTCGAGGAAATCACCGTGCCGATGTTCGGCGAGGCGTGGAACGAACTCAAGGCGAGCGACGGCGGCACGCAGCCCTCGAGCGGCAAGGTGCCGATCTTGTGGGACGGCGAGGCCGTGGTGTGGGACAGCCTCGCGATCCTGGAATATCTTGCGGACAAGGTCGGACGCGACCGCTTCTGGCCCAAGGACGAGGTCGCCCGCGGCATGGCGCGCTCGGCGGTGGGGGAAATGCATTCCTCGTTCCAGTCGCTGCGCGCCGAATGCCCGATGAACGTGCGCCGCCGCTTCGAGGGCTTCAGCCCGAGCGCGGCGTGCAAGGACGACATCGTCCGCATTCTCGGTCTGTGGGCGGAAGCACGCGCGCGCTTCGGCAGCGGTGGACCGTTCCTGTTCGGCACCTTCGGCGCGGCGGACATCTTCTTCGCTCCCGTGGTCAGCCGTTTCATCAGCTATGACATCCCCGTGCCGGGCTTCGCGGGCGCCTATATGGAGGCGCTGTGGGAGCACGAATGGATGCAGGCCTGGATCAGCGCATCGGAACACGAAGAATGGGTTATCGAACAATACGAAACCGTGGGCTGAGCCTGCTCGCCGCGCTCGCCGCGCTCGCCGCGCTGGTGCTGCCGGCGCAGGCGCAGGCGTGGGGTTTTTATGCCCACACCGTCACCGCCGATATCGCGCTGGCCAATGTCCGGCCCGCCACGCGGGCCAGGATTGCGCGCCTGCTCGCGGCTGCGCCGCAGCTGGGGACGCCCGATTGCCCGCTCGCCAGCCTCGCGGATGCCGCGGTCTGGCCCGACTGCCTGCGCGGGCAATACTGGCGCTGGGGCTATACCTTCGCCTGGCACTATCAGACCGAGCCGATCGCCGAGCCCTATGATGCGCGCAAGAACTGTTCGGGTGGTGCCTGCGTGAGCGCGCAGATCGAGCGCAACCAGCGCATTCTCGCCGACGAAAGCCTGCCCGACCCGGTGCGGCTGGAAGCGCTGGCTTTCCTCGTCCATTTCATCGGCGACATCCACATGCCGCTGCATTCGGGTGATCACGACGACCGCGGCGGCAACGACCGCGAGGCCGCCTATGGCATCGTTCCGGGGCTCAACCTGCACTGGATCTGGGATGGCCCGCTGGCCGAGCGGGCGATCTCGGGCGATCCGCCGGTGATCAGGCGCTACAGCGCCGCCGAACGCAGCGCGCTGGCGGGCGGCAGGGCCGCCGATTGGGGCCGCGAAAGCTGGGAGCTGGCGCGCAGCTTCGTCTATCCCGAAGCCTTCGGCTGCGATGCGCGAACTGCCCCGGCAGACCGCGCTGACGCAGGAGGATATCGTGCAGGCCGCGCCGATCGCGCGGCGCCGGGTCCTGCAGGCCGGGCTGCGGATCGCCGACTATCTCGACCAAGCCTTCGAGCCGGGGCCCTTGCCCGCGCCCGAAGGCGGCTAGGGGTTTCGGCGCGCCGGATATCGCGTGCCGTCCTTGCGCGCGTATCCGTCGGGGTCGAAGACCATGTCGATATCGGGATATTCGCCCGAATCGCGCTCCGCATCGCCACCGCTGACGGCAATGAAGACGCAGTCGCGGCCGGATCGGTTGTGCAGCCGATGGCCGTTCTCGGCCCCCGCCGGCCAGGCGAGCACGTCGCCGGGCCGGACCACGCTCTCGCCCTGGTCCTCGATCAGCACCGCCTCGCCTTCGAGCATCACCACCAGTTCGTCCTCCTCGCGATGCCAGTGGCGTTGCGAGGAATAGGCGCCCGGCTTCAGCGTCACATGGCTCGCCCCCAGGCGGGTCAGCCCGGCGGCAGGCGCGAGCCGGCGATACCAGCGGCCCTCGACCTCGGCATCGAAAGGCGGCGGATAGCCGGTCCGGTTGGTCCGGGGGATGGCTTCGAGATCGAGCTTGGGCATCGGCGGAAACTCCTGCTAGCGGAGCTTTCATGACCGAAGTTCTCGATTGCGCCAAGCGGCTGATGGCCGCGCCCAGCGTGACCCCCGCGACCGGCGCCGTTTTCGACGTGCTCGAGGCCATGCTTGCCCCGCTCGGTTTCGCGGTGACGCGCTTCACCCGCGGCGAGGGTGCCCCCGGCACGCCCGAAGCGCCGGTCGAAAACCTCTTCGCGATCAGGCAGGGTCCGCCAGGTTCGCGGCATTTCGCCTTCGCCGGCCATCTTGACGTGGTCCCGCCGGGCGGCGGCTGGGCGAGCGACGCCTTCGAGCCCGAGGTCCGCGGCGAGCTGCTCTACGGTCGCGGCGCGGTCGACATGAAGGGCGCGATCGCCTGCATGGTCGAGGCGGTGAAATCGGTCCCGCCGCAAGCGGGGACGCTGAGCTTCATCGTCACCGGCGACGAGGAAGGCCCCGCGCTCCACGGCACGCGCGCGCTGATCGACCACATGACCGGGCAGGGCATCCGGCCCGACCTGTGCCTGGTGGGCGAACCGACCAGCGTCGACCGGCTGGGCGACATGATGAAGATCGGTCGCCGCGGTTCGGTCAATATCTGGCTCGAGGTCGCGGGCACGCAGGGCCATGTCGCCTATCCGCATCTGGCCGACAATCCGATCCCGCGGCTGGTCGCGATGCTCGCCGAACTCGACGCGCTGGCGCTCGACGAGGGGACCGACTGGTTCCAGCCCTCCAATCTCGAGATCACCGATCTCGAGGTCGGCAATCCGGCGCACAACGTCATTCCCGAAAGTGCCCGGGCGCGCATCTCGATCCGCTTCAACGACCGGCATTCGGGCGCGTCGCTTTCGCAGATGGTCGCCGCCATCGCCGAAAGGCACGGCGGCAGCGCGCTGCCGATCGTCTCGGGCGAGCCGTTCCTCACCCCGCCGGGCGAATTTTCCGCCATCATCGCCGCAGCGGTGAAGGCCGAGACCGGGATGGAACCCGAACCCTCGACCACGGGCGGCACCTCCGATGCGCGGTTTCTGCGCAGCCTGTGCCCGGTGATCGAGTTCGGCCTGGTCAATGCGACCATGCACAAGCGCGACGAAGCGGTCGCCATCGCGGACCTCGCGGCGCTGGCGAGGATCTACGAAAGAACGGCAAAGGCCTGCCTGGCGACCTGACCTCCGCCCCCTCCCCGTCATTGCGAGCCTAGCGCGGCAATCCAGCGCGGCGCGGCGGTGTCGCCGCGGCCGAACCCACAGGAAATCGGCGAGAGCGTGGCAAAAGCGCGTCTCCCGGCTTGACCTCCCCCCGCGCCGTTGCGAGCGTGGCGCGGCGATCCAGGGTGCGACGCCGTGGAGCGCCGCTTCGCTCCTCGCGATGCCGGGGCGATTGTCGCAGGGAGTGAAGGATGCTGAGGACCTGGTTCGAAATTCCGCTGTGGCAGCGCGTGGTCACTGCCCTGATCCTCGGCGTGCTGACCGGCTGGGCCTGGGGCCCCGAGGCGGAAAGCATCAAGTGGATCGGCGACTTCTTCATCAAGTCGATCAAGATGCTGGTCGTCCCGCTGATCTTCTTCAGCCTCGTCTCGGGGGTCGCCGCGATCGGCGATCTGCGCAAGCTCGGCGCGGTCGGCGGGCGGGCGCTGCTGCTGTTCGTGGTGACCGGCCAGATCGCGGTGTGGCTCGGCCTCGCGCTCGGCACCTTCGTCCAGCCCGGCGCGGGGGTCGACACCTCGGCGATCGAGATGGGCGCCACCCCCGAACCCAACCCGACCACCGCGGTCGACATGATCCTCTCGATCGTGCCCGAAAGCCCGGTGCAGGTGATGGCCGACGTCTCGGTGCTGCCGCTGATCGTGTTCTCGATGCTCGTCGGGGTCGGCATATTGATGGCCCGGGAAGACGGCCTGCCGGTCCAGAAGGTGTTCGACAGCGGTGCGGTGATCATGCAGCAGGTCACCATGGTGGTGATGGAACTCACCCCCTTCGGCGTTTTCGCGCTGATGGCCTGGGTGGCGGGCACGCTCGGGCTCGACGCGCTGGTCGCGCTGTCGAAGCTGGTCGCGCTCAACTATGCCGGCTGCCTGCTGATCATCTTCGTGATGTATTCGGCGATGATCAAATTCCTCGCGAAACTGCCGGTGCGCGATTTCTTCCGCGGGATCGTCGATGCCATGGCGGTGAGCTATTCGACCGCCAGCTCGAACGCCACGCTGCCGGTGACGCTGCGCTGCGCCGAGCGCAATCTGGGGGTTTCCAATTCGGTGGCGAGCTTCGTCATCAGCCTCGGCGCGACGATCAACATGAACGGTACGGCGATGTATCTCGGCCTCGCCACGCTGTTCGGCGCGCAGATCTTCGGCATCGACCTGAGCATGGGCGATTATTTCCTGATCTCGATCCTCGCCACGCTCGGCGCGGTCGGCGCGGCGGGCATTCCCGGCGCGGGGCTGATCATGATGGCGCTGGTGTTCGGCGCGGTCGGCGTGCCGCTCGAGACGATCGCCTTCGTCGCCGGGGTCGACCGGATCATGGACATGATGCGCACCACCACCAACGTCAGCGGCGACGCCGCGGTGGCGACCACGGTGGCGGTGATGACCGGCGAGATCGACCGCGCCGAGATGATCTCGGCGGACGACGTGTGAGGGCGAGGTTCGGGATAACGACCTTGGACAAGCCGCAAGTCCGCTATCGGTGAACGCGCATTGATGCGGGAATATATGATCCTGGGGGGGCTTGCCGACACTCCGCTTTTCCCGATTTAAACCCAATAGCGGACCGTCGGCCACCGCCCCCCTTAGCAGACAGCCTGCCTCTTGGTGTCGGGCCGTCTAAGTCGGACGCTCCACAAACGGTCGCAATGGCTGAATTAACTTCGCGCTCAATCGCCCTACCAATAACGACCAGTATCCAGACATTTTTGCCATCGGCGATTGGCGGACATTTTACCGGTTGTGTCGCTGGCCAGAGCAACATCCGCCTCGTATTTCTGACGACATTCGAGCTTTCGCTTATCTTCACCGCTTACAGCAGCAACCGTTTGAGGAGCGCCTAGTAGTTCTCTCATTTCAGCAGAGGTCGCAAGATGAGCGGCTGTTTGACGATCCTTGTTCAATGGACCGCTTCTAGCCCCGCGATCAAGTAGGATCCGGGCGAGTTCCACCCGGTCTCGATCTGCTGCGTGATGGAGGAGGGTCCAACCGTATTCATCTGTATCGTTTACCCCGACGCAGTCTTCTAGGAGACCTGCCAGTTCGTCAGGATGGTTATACCAGACCGCATCTTTCGCTGCGAGGAAGGGCCGCATGGCAAGCGACCTAGACCGGCTTGCAGGATCATTGCGCGCCATCTCACACATGCCGTTGGGCTGACGCGCCGTCGTCCCGACCGGAATGGGAGCAGCAGGTGCTACCGCCACGCTAGCTTGCGGCGCGACTGCAACAGAGCCGGCCAGCTTGGCAGCTGATGCCCTTCTAATTTCGCTCTTTACCAACGTCGAGTATGACATGGAGTAAGGGGTAAATCCGTCATTGGCTTTGAGGTCGGGATCCGCTCCTCGCGCGAGCAGCGCTTTCACCATGACGAGATTGTCGGAATCCGCGGCATAGTGCAGCAACGAAAAACCTTCTTCTGTCTGCATGTTAATGTCGAACTGGCCGCTATCGATTAGCTCAATAGCCTGTTCGTTTTGCTTCACACCGATGAAATAGCGAGCATCGTCGAATGCGTCGCCGGCGATCGCGGCAGACGACAACGACAGAGCAACCAATGTCGAGAAAATTTTCCTCATGCTGGTAAATCCCAGAGCTGTCCCACCATTGGGATCAGTTGCCTGAAATGCCGTAAGTTGTTGAGATTCGCAATATGATTTGACTCAAGTTTCGAGCGAAGCCACCAGCCACCGTTTTCTATCGCCGCGACCGTGAACGGCGTGCAAATCTATGGCGCGGATCGGAGCGCGTAGCAGACGGCGTCCGATCCTGCCGGATTTCCGCAGTCGGGTTGCATGCAGAATGTCGCCCTTGCGCTTTCATGGATCCAGAGACGGACTGGCGGCTTGCGGCCCCAAAGCAGCCATTTAGGGCTTGTCTCGATGAATGACTGAAATCGGGTCGTTACCTGCCAGACAGCTTTTGGCACGGAATTGAAACAAGCCGCCAGACCGCTGTCGGTGTAAGCCGGTCGATGCAAGAATGTCTGAAATTGGGTGGAGAGCGGACAACTTACTGGAGCGCAGCAATCAGTTCGTTTACGCCCGAATCGACGCCTGTATAGTATTCACCCTGCCTAAAGCTCGGCAGCATCGAGTTCTCCATAACTTCGGCGCAAAACTCATCGGTAAGCGTGTCTTCCAATCCGTAGCCTACGGCAATTCTCGCCTTCCGCTCGTTGGGGGCGATCAAGACAACAACGCCGTCGTCAAAGTCTTTGCGTCCTATCCCCCAAGCATTCGCTAAGTCAGTTGTAAAAGCCTGAATGTCCTGCCCTTCTAGGGACGTCACGGTTGCGATTACCATTTGATGTTGGGTAGAGACTTCGAACCGTTCTAGCTTGGCCGAAAGCTCCTCCTCCTGGGCCTCATCAAAGATGTCTGCTGCATCCGTCACTCGACCTTTCGGCTCAAGCGCAGGCGCAAGAGCGCCCGTTTCCGCTGAACGGTTCTGACCGTCTTCTGCTGGCGCTTCAAAGCAACCCACCAAGAGGATGCTTACCAAAGCAACGAAGAGCTGTGCTGGCTTCATTCGCAGAAGGTGTCCGCATCCCACTCGTTGGTCAACTTCCGCTTTGGGGTCGTTAGCCGACAGGCAGCTTTTGGCACAGAATTGAAGCAAGCCGTCAGTCCGCTCTCGGTGAATGCCGATTGATGCAGGAATGTCTGGTTATAGCGTGGAAAGCGGGCATAACTCCTAGCCGCTCGAAATAATGGGGTGCGCACGAACAAAGCTGTGTGCATGCTTGACGTCTTAAGCGGATCTCAAGCCCCGCCACGTTCCTGCTGCAGAACCTCCTAAAATGAGAGGACGAGAGCTCGCGTTGACAAGGGCTCGCTCAACTGTATGGTGTGCTATATACACAATACGGAGTGAGCTTTGAAACGCACAGCCGCAATTACCGCAATCCTATTGGCCCTGCTCCCTGCTCCCAGTCTGGCTCAAGCAGAAGACAGCGAAGCGCAGTTTCCGCTCACGAAGGCGGCATTGAAGGCTCAACTGAGCGCGATGGATGCGGCCCTATTCGACGCAGCATTCGAACAATGTGACGCCGGCAAGGTCCGGCGATTCCTTGCGGATGATTTCGAGTTTTACGATGACCGTGGCGGCATGGAGGCAGACAGTGGTGATGCATTCGCCGCCAGTATTGAGAGCGGCTGCAATGAGCGGAGACGCGGCAATAACATGCGTTTGCGCCGCGCACTCGAAGCCGGTAGCTTGAAAGTCAGTCCGATCGGGCAATTTGGCGCGATGCAGATGGGAAAGCATAGCTTTTTCGAAGTCATGGCCGATGGTGGTCTGGAACTTCGAGGGACTGCGTTGTTCATACACCTGTGGCGGTTTGCTGATGGTGATTGGCGTCTTGCTCGGGTGATTAGCTACGATCACGAAGCTTCAAATTGAGCCGGTACTAGGTGTTTCGAAAATGGTCCGCTATGGATCGTTAGTGGAACGTCTGCTTTGCCAACCTGCAGCCAGGAACTGGTGGCGGTAAGCCTTCCCGTCGCGGCGCTCCGGCCATTGCAGCAGCGGGGGCGGATACTGGACGGCTAGCGCGATATCAGTTCCTCGAACGCCTTCTTACCCGCGGGAGTGAAGACGACCGCGCGCGATTGCGCGGCGCGATGGGCCCAGCCGCGGTTTAGGATCTCGTCGAGAATCGCGCGGCCCAGACTTCCCGACAGGTGGGAACGCCGCTCGCTCCAGTCGAGACACTCGCGGCAGACCGGAGCGCGCTTCGCCTGAAGGGCGGGAACGTCGATGCCAAGGGCCTTCGCGAACGCCAGGCCGTCAGCGGTAAGCACGAGGCCGTCCGGCCCCAGTTCCAGGCAGGACCGCCGGATCAGGTGATCGAACAGCCGCGTCGCCAGATGTCCTGCCAAGTGGTTGTAGCACACGCGCGCTTCGCGCAGCGACGGGTCGCCGGGGCCTGTCCGCGTGCGAAGCTGGCCGGTGCTTTCGGCCAGCTCCATCAGGACTTCGAGCGACCGGCCAACCCGCTCGTCGGCCAGGGCAAAGTAGCGGTGCCGGCCTTGCTGCCGCGTCCTGATCAGCCGACCAGCCTCCAGTTTGCGAAGGTGCGAACTGGCCGTCTGCGGTGTGACGCCGGCCTCGCACGCCAGTTCGGTGGCAGTCAGCGCCTTGCCCGACATGAGCGCGGTCAGCATGTTCGCGCGCCCGGGATCGGCGACCAGCGCAGCGAGGCGGGCAATGTCGGGGCCTTCCTTCATACTTCGATCTCTATCGAAACATGGCGACAGTGCCAAGCGCTACAAGGCGCCTCCATGAAGAGGGAGGGCACCGTGCTCACATGCGTAATCCGCTACCACATCGATCCGGGCAAGAAGGAGCAGTTCTGCGAATATGCCCGAAACTGGGGTACGGCGATCCCGCGCTGCGGCGCGGAGCTGATCGGCTATTTCGCGCCCCATGAAGGCTCGAGCACGCTCGCCTACGGGATCTACAACGTCGCGAGCCTGGCCGCCTACGAAGCTTACAGGCAGCGGCTCGCTGCCGACCCGCTGGGTCGCGAAAACTATCGCTTCGCGCAGCGTGAGAGCTTGCTGCTGCGCGAGGACCGGACCTTCCTCAAGCTGGTCTCGTCGCCGCATGGAGAGCGAGCATGATAGCGGTCATTTTCGAGGTCCGGCCGGCGCCGGGCGAGCACGACACCTATCTCGACATCGCAGCGCAGCTGCGCCCGCTGCTGGACGAGATAGAGGGCTTCGTTTCGGTCGAGCGGTTCCAGAGCCTGGCCGACCCGGGCAAGCTCGTCTCGCTCTCGTTCTTTGCCGACGAGACCGCGGTACGGCGCTGGCGCGAGATGGCGGAACATCGCGCGGCGCAAGCGGCCGGGCGAGGGGGCGTGTTCGCACATTACCGTTTGCGCGTGGCGCAGGTGCTGCGGGACTATTCGCTCGACGATCGGTCGCAAGCACCGGCCGGCCAGCTCCCGACCGGATAGCAGCCCTCGCTTCACCGGCGCTTGGGCTTCTCCAGCACCTTCTTGCGGTAGCTGCACAGATCCACCACCGGGCAGCGCCAGCATTCGGGGGTCCGCGCCTTGCAGGTGTAGCGCCCGTGCAGGATCAGCCAGTGATGCGCGCCGAGGCGGAAGGGCTGGGGGACGCGCCGGTCGAGCTTGGCCTCGACCGCCTCGGGGGTCTTGCCCCTGGCCAACCCGGTGCGGTTGCCGACGCGGAAGATATGCGTGTCGACCGCGAAGGTCTCCTGCCCGAACCAGCAATTGAGCACGACGTTGGCGGTCTTGCGCCCGACCCCGGGCAGCCGGACGAGATCCTCGCGGCGGCCGGGCACCTCGCCGCCGTATTCGTCGACCAGCAGCTGGCTGAGCGCGATCAAATTCTTCGCCTTGGAATTGAACAGGCCGATGGTCTTGATGTGCTGCTTGAGCCCCTCTTCGCCCAATTGAATCAATTGTGCGGGCGTTTCGACCGTGCGAAACAGCGTTCTGGTGGCCTTGTTGACCCCGACATCGGTGGCCTGCGCGCTCAGGGCGACCGCTACCACCAGCTGGAAGGCATTGCCGTATTCGAGCTCGGTCTCGGGTGCGGGATTGTCCTCCGCCAGCCGCCGGAAGAACTCGAAGATCTGATCTTTCGTCACGGTTTTTCAATGCCTTCCGCTTCGGCGAGGGCCTCGGCGATTTCCTCGCGGCGGCGCTGCATCGCATCGCTGAAGGCGGCCGCGATGATGCCGGTGGGCATGGCGACCAGCAGGATCCCGCCGATCGCGACCATCGAGGCGATGATCTTGCCGAGCGCGGTGACCGGAGAAACATCGCCATATCCGACAGTTGTCAGGGTGATCACGGCCCACCACAGCGCCCGTGGAATGCTTCCGAAGGCATCGGGCTGAATCGCGCCCTCGGCCCAGAACATCCCCGCCGATCCGGCCAGCAGGAGGATGAAGGCGAAGGCGACGCAGACCAGCAGATCGTAGCTGCGCTCGCGAATGCAGCCCACCAGCATCCGCGTCGCGGCGGAGAAACGGCCGAATTTCATCACCGAGAAAACGCGCAAAAGGCGCACGATGCGAAGCACTTGGCCATCGGTGGTCATGATCGGCGCGAAGGTGATCAGCACCACCAGCAGGTCGATCAGGCCGAGCGGCGAGCAGATGAAGCGCCAGCGCTTCGCCCAGTCGGACTCGGGCCCGGGGCGCTCGGCCGCGGCGAAGATGCGCGCGACATATTCGATCAGGAAGATCGCTCCGAACGCCGTTTCGAGCGTCAGGATCTCCGCCTCCCAGCGCTGTTGGATCACCGGCTCGGTCGCCAATATGGCCACCGTCACCGCCGCCACGATGATCCACACCAGGAAGACGTTGAGCGCGGTCAGCTTGCCGTTCGGCCATGCGCCGACGTGCAGCTGTTCGTAGAAGAATCGGCGCGCGGTCTTCATCTAAGTTCCAGCACATCCTCCATCCGGTAGCGGCCGGCCCGGCGACCGATCAGCCAGGCGGCCGCACGCACCGCGCCGCGCGCGAAGATGCTGCGATCCTCGGCGCTGTGCGACAGAACGATGCGTTCCTGCTCGCCGGCCAGGATCACGCTGTGTTCGCCGGCGACCGTGCCGCCGCGCAGCGAGGCGAAACCGATCGCGCCTTCTTCGCGGGCGCCGGTCTGTCCGTCGCGACCGCGTTCGCTGTGCGCGTCGAGGTCGATACCGCGCCCCCGCGCCGCTGCCTCGCCCAGCAGCAGCGCGGTTCCGCTAGGGGCATCGATCTTGCGGCGGTGATGCATCTCGACGATCTCGATATCCCACTCGGGGCCCAGCCGGCCGGCAGCTTCGCGCACCAGATGGGCGAGCAGGGTGATGCCGAGCGAGGTGTTGCCGGTCTGCAGGATCGGCACCGCGCGGGCGGCCTCGTCGATCGCGCGGTGGCTGTCGTCTCCCAGCCCGGTCGTGCCGATGACGATGGGGATACCGGCGCCCACCGCCGCATGGAGGTTCGCCCTCAGCGCCGCGGGCGCAGAGAAATCGACCAGCACCTCGCTCGCGTCGGCCAGCCGCGCCGGGTCATCGCCCTTGTCGATACCGCCAGCAAATTCGTGCCCGCTCGCCTCGATCACTTGCGCGAGCACCCGGCCCATGGCGCCCTCGCTCCCGATAATGCCTATCCGCGCCAATCGCTTCCCTCCCGCGTCGCCGGCTGTGTTTCACGCATGATTCGCCTCCCCGCAAGCGTCAAATCCCGGCCGTCCGATACGGGCGGCGTGTTGACCCGGCGCGTCGCCCGAGCGAACGGTCTTTCCATGGCAGACATTCGCAACATCGTCATCCTCACCGGCGCCGGGGTTTCTGCGGAGAGCGGCATCGATACCTTTCGCGATGCCGGGGGGCTATGGGAACAGCACCGTGTGGAGGATGTCGCGACCCCCGAGGCATTCGTGCGCGATCCCGACCTGGTGCTGCGGTTCTACGACATGCGGCGCGAGGCGATCCAGACCAAGCAGCCCAATGCCGCGCATGAGGCGCTGGCGCGGCTCGATGCCGAGTGGCAGGGCGAACTGTTGCTCGTAACCCAGAACGTCGACGACCTGCACGAGCGCGCCGCCGCCCGGCTGGGGCACGAGGAGGCCCGGGTGCTGCACATGCACGGGACGCATCTGAATGCCTGGTGCACCGCCTGCGATGTCCGATTGCGCTGGACGGGGCCGCTGATCGGGCGCCCCCCCTGTCCGGCATGCGGCGAGGCTGCCCTACGACCCGACGTGGTCTGGTTCGGCGAAATGCCCTATGAGATGGAGCGGATCTACGCCGCCCTCCGCCAGGCCGACCTGTTTGTCTCGATCGGCACTTCGGGGGCGGTCTATCCGGCCGCTGGCTTCGTTCGCGATGCGCGTGCGCTCGGCTTGCGAACGCTCGAACTCAATCTCGAACCGAGTCAGGGCACCCATTGGTTTCACGAAGCCCGCCACGGACCCGCGACACGGATCGTTCCCGACTGGGTCGAGCGCATGCTAGCCGGCTGATCCGCACCCGCGGCAGGCCGGATCGTGGGCTATGGTAAAACGGCGCATGGCCGGATCGAGCCCGTCGAACTGATAGACCGTGCCCCAGTCGCTCCGGCCCAGCGCGCTGATTCCATCGAGCAGGACCCGCACCGCCTGGAGCGCGGCGAAGCTGGCCACCCATCCGGCCATGGCCCCCAACATGCCGTCTTCGGCGCAAGTGTCGCAATCCTCGGCATCGAAGGCGTCGCCGACGAAGCAACGATAGCAGGCTTCCTGCTGCAGGTGCCCGGCAAAGGCGCCGACCTGGCCCTGGAAGCGTCCCACGGCGGCGGAAAGCAGCGGAACCCCTGCCGCGACGCAGGCGTCCGAAACGGCAAGCCGGGTGGCGAAGTTGTCGGTCCCGTCGAGCACCAGATCGGCACCTTCGAGCAGCAGCGGAGCGCTGCCCGCATCGATCCGGCGGTCGCTGATGGCAACATCGAGCGCGGGGTCGAAACCGGTCACCCAGCGCTTGGCGATGACCGCCTTGCCGTGCCCGACATCGCGGGAGTTGTAGAGCGTCTGGCGCTGCAGATTGCTCGTATCGACCTTGTCGTCGTCGATCAGCGTCAGCCGTCCGATGCCCGCCGCGGCGAGATATTGCAGCGCGGGCGAACCGATCCCGCCAAGCCCGACCAGCACCAGATGCTTGCCCGCGAGCGCCACCTGGCCAGCACCGCCGATTTCGGGCAGCACGATGTGCCGGGCGAAACGATCGACGCGTTCCTGGGCGAGGGTCATTCCCCGGCCTCCCCGCTCTCGGGCAGGCGCTCGCTCCGGAAGCCGTGCATGCCGTTCCACCATTGCAAGGCGATCACCGCACCCTTGGCTGGCTGAAGCAGGGCGAGCATGATCGCCACGGCGAGAGGCAGGATGATCGCCACCAGCGCGCCTGCCGAAAGGTCGAAATCGAGCACCAGGGCAATGATGATCGGGGCCAGCAGATGGCCGGTCGCGAAAATGGAGATATAGGCAGGAAAATCATCCGCCCGCTGGCCGGATAGATCGAGTCCGCATGCGGGGCAGGCGGCGAGCGGTTTGAGCCACTGGCCGAAGATCTTCGCCTCGCCGCAGCGCGGGCAGCGGGACCGCGCCCCGCGCAGCGATGCGCTCCAGAAGGAAGCGGGGAGCGTCGGACAGTCGCGCAAGAGACGGGATTTGGTCATCGCCAGCGCTTTGGCCTGTCGCGCGCGCGCTGTCGACAATACTGTGGACTGGCCTGGAGATCAGCTTTGCGCGGCTGAGGCCGATCAGCTTTCGAGTTGGCGCAACAGGCTCCGAACGTCGCCGTCCATATCGGCGTCACGCTGGCGCAAGTCCTCGATCAGACGGACCGCATGGATCACCGTCGAATGGTCGCGGCCGCCGAATTTGCGCCCGATTTCGGGATAGCTGCGAGGGGTCAGTACCTTCGACAGATACATCGCCACCTGGCGCGGGCGAACCACGGCGCGAGCCCGGCGCTTCGAACTCATTTCCGAGCGGTCGATACGGTAGAACTGGCACACGGTCCGCTGGATCTCGTCGATGGTGATCCGGCGGCGGTTGGCCGAAAGAATGTCGGTGAGCTGTTCTTCGGCCAGCTGGAGCGAGACTTCCTGGCCGGTCAGCTGCGCATAGGCGATGAGCTTGTTGAGCCCGCCGACCAGTTCGCGAACATTGCGGGTGATCGTGCGGGCGAGGAAATCCAGCACGTCCTCTGGCACCTGGAGCGGCGCAAAGCGGGTCAGCTTGGAATGAAGGATTTTTTTGCGCAACTCGATGTCGGCCGCCTGGATATCGGCGACCAGGCCCATCGAGAGACGCGAAAGCAGCCGCGGTTCGACACCATCGAGTGCCTGCGGCGCGCGATCGGCAGCGAACACCAGTCGCTTGCCTTCGGCAAGCAGCGCATCGATCGTGTAAAGCAATTCCTCCTGCGCCGAGGCCTTGCCGATGATGAACTGGATATCGTCGACCAGCAGCAGGTCGAAGCTGCGCAGCCGGGCCTTGAATTCCAGCATTTGGTTGGCTTTCAGCGCCTGGACGAATTCGACCATGAAGCGCTCGGCGCTGCAATAAAAGATGCGGCTGCGCGGGTGCGCCTGGAGAAAGGTGTGGCCGATCGCGTGGAGCAGATGGGTCTTGCCCTGCCCGGTGGCGGCCTTGAGGTAGAGCGGGCTGAACTGCGGCTTTTCGGTCGCGGCCATGCGCTGGGCGGCGTTGAAGGCGAGAATATTGGCCTCGCCGGTGACGAAGGCCGCGAAGGACAGCGAGGGATCGAGTCCGACCGACGAAGTGAAACCGGTATCGCCGAGCGTATCGGCACCGATCGCCATCATCGAGGTATCGGCGCCGTCGTTCGCCGGCCGACGGCCGTCGCTGTGGAGCCGCAGTTCGGATACCTGGCGACGCCCCGGGTGGACCGCGATGCGCACATCGCGCACCTCGCTGCGGGCTATCTTCCATGCCAGCGAGAGCCGATCGGCGAACCGGTCCTTGACCCAATTGGCGCTGAATTCGGTCGGCAGGAAGAGATCGAGCGTCCCGGTGTCCTTGTCGATGCCGCCGACCTGGATCGGCTTGATCCACTGGCTGTGGAGCTGGTGCCCGAGATCCTTGCGCAGACCCTGGCTGATGTCCGCCCAATCGGCGGCCAGGTTCACTGCTTCGAGGTCTTCCATGAAGTCGTCCTGTGGCTTCCGCTTGATGCCGGTCGTGTCCGCTGGCTTGCGCATAGATGATCCCCCGAACGGCGCCGCCCGACGCCGCAATTCAGCTGTCCCACGAGGTGCCGGCATAGCATCGCCAGTCCCTGGAATCGTGGCGATCCGGGTTGGCCCTCGTACTTCGATTTAGGAGCCCGGACTGTCCCGCTCCGGGCTTGAGGACCTCTGTCTAAGTCGCGGGTCGGATGAGTCGCAAGGGGGATAACTGCAAAAAAGGTGAAATAATGTTGTTGACTCGACCCTAGTCCGCAGTCCCCCGTGCAAGTGTCTGGATTCACAAAAGTTAGACCGAAAAATACCTGCGAATCGCGGGAAAAGCGGCACTTGGATTACAGCTGGGTTACGATTGCATTTCGCTCTGCAACCCAAATGTGACGAAGGGGCCGCTGCACCTGGCAGCGGCCCCTTCGCAACTTGCTTGCCGACGTTGCCGCCGGGAGCGAATCAGAGAGCGGCGACCCGCTTGCTCAGCCGGCTCATCTTCCGCGCCGCGGTGTTCTTGTGCAGCACGCCCCGCGCGACGCCGCGCGCCAGTTCGGGCTGGGCGGTCTGGAGCGCGGACCGGGCGGTATCCTTGTCGCCGCCTTCGATCGCAGTCTCGACCTTCTTGAGGTAGCTGCGGATGCGGCTCAGGCGGGCGGTGTTGATCTCGGCCCGGCGGTCATTGCGGCGGATGCGCTTCTTGGCTTGCGGCGTATTGGCCATATCTGTCCTCGTCAGGCCGCGCGGAAATGCGCGGCGGAAATCTCGTGCGTGCGTGCGAATAGGCGGCACGGGCCGCCGGAAAGCGGCGCACTTAGCGGGGGCTCGCCGAATCGTCAAGCGGATCATCTGCCGGGCGAACGGCCTGCTTCCGACGGTCGCCGTGCGAATCGCCGGGACGGCGCGGAACCGCGTGCAACTGCCTCTGTTGGACCTATATGAGGGGCGCCAGGCGAAAGGACAACGCATGACCGAGAAGATCGAGCTCACCGATGCCGAATGGCGCGAGCGGCTGACCCCCGAGCAATATCACGTCCTGCGCGAGGGGGGGACCGAGCGGGCTTTTGCCGGCGCATTGGAAAAGACCAAGGACGCGGGCGAATATCACTGTGCCGCCTGCGGGCAGAAACTGTTCGATTCCGTGACCAAATACGAAAGCGGATCGGGTTGGCCGAGCTTCACCGATCCGGCCGCGGGCGAAGCGGTCGAAATGCGCCGCGACGTGAGCCACGGTATGGTGCGGACGGAAGTGCTGTGCGCACGCTGCGAAGGCCATCTGGGCCACGTGTTCCCCGATGGACCGGGAGAAAGCGGGCTGCGCTATTGCATCAATTCGGTCGCGCTCGAATTCGAACCGGAAGAGTGAAGCATCCACCGTTCAGGGCGCGTTACACCTCGCCTTGTATCAAGGCCGCGCCTATAGGGCGGCGAGCAACGAGGGTGCCTGCGTAAGCGATGGATAAGAGAGGGAGCCGCCGCAACCGGTCGGCACGGAAGGGCCGCGCCACGCGCGCGGAGGCGGAGAGATCCGGAGGGCGCTGGAAGCTCTGGGCCCGCAGAATGGTGGTCTGGGGCGGCGCGCTGGCATTGCTGGTCGCGCTCTTCGTCGGCCTCGCAGTGGCCTTCGCCGCGCGTTCGATGCCAAGCTATTATCAGTTGAAGGCAACCCAGACGGCGCAGACCATCGTCGTGCGTGCACGCGACGGGACTGAGATCGTCGAACTGGGGCCCAGTTTCGGCAAGTGGTTGCCGTCCGAACAGATCCCGCGGGTGATGAAGGATGCGATGATCTCGGTCGAGGACCGCCGCTTCTACTCGCATGTCGGGGTCGACCCCTGGGGGCTGGCGCGCGCGGTCTTCACCTGGATCGCGGGCGACAGCGAGCGGCTCGGGGCGACGTCGACGATCACGCAGCAACTCGCACGCAACGTCTTCCTCAACAACAACCGTTCGCTCGATCGCAAGATGCGCGAGGCGATTCTGGCGATGGCGCTCGAGGCGAAATTCTCGAAGGAGCAGATTCTCGAGCTTTATCTCAACAAGGTCTACTTCGGCGGCGGCGCCTATGGCGTCGATTCGGCCAGCCGCAAGTTCTTCAGCCATCCCGCGACCGAGCTTTCGACCGCCGAAGCGGCGATCATCGCCGGGCTGGTCAAGGCGCCGAGCCGGTATTCGCCGACCGCGGACGTCGATGCAGCGGTCGGACGGGCCAGCGTGGTGCTGCAGCTGATGAAGGATCAGGGGCGCATCCCGCAGGATGCCACGGTGGATCCGAGCGCAGTCAAGCTCAAGGAAGACACCAGCCAGAACTCGGTGCGCTATTTCACCGACTGGGCGCTGCCGCAACTCGATCTGCTGCTGCCCGAGACGTTCGAACCGATCGAAGTCTGGACGACGCTCGATGTCGGGATGCAGCGGGCGGCGACCGCCGCGATCAAGTCGAACACGCCCGGAGGCGCGCAGGGTGCCCTGGTCAGCCTGGACCGCGACGGCGCGATCCTCGCGCTGGTCGGCGGGACCGATTACGTCACCACCAATTACAACCGTGCCACCGATGCGCTGCGCCAGCCGGGCTCGGCGTGGAAGCTGTTCGTCTATCTCGCCGCGCTCGAAGCGGGCTATACGCCCGACGACCGGGTGGTCGACACGCCGGTGACGATCGACGGCTGGAGCCCGCGCAATTCAAGCGGACGCAATGTCGGCGAGATCGATCTACGCACGGCATTCGCCTATTCGATCAACACGGTCGCGGCGCAGCTGGGTAATGAGGTGGGCTTCGGCACCGTCGCTTCGATGGCGCGCCGTTTCGGCATCTCGACCGACATCAATACCTATCCGGCAATGGTACTGGGATCGAACGAGGTACGGCTGATCGACATGACCCGCGCCTTTGCTGCGGTTGCGGCGGGCGGCAATTCGGTCGAGCCCTACGGCATCCTGAAGGTCGAAACCGCCGAGGGCGAGTTGCTCTACCGGCACGAGAAGGCGCGTCAGACTCAGCTCGTACCCGACTACGTTGCTGCCGGGATCACCGACCTGCTGCAGACCGCGGTGGCGACGGGGACCGGCCGCGCGGCCCAGATCGGTCGGCCGGTCGCGGGCAAGACGGGCACCACCAGTTCGAACAAGGACGGCTATTTCGTGGGCTTTTCGAGCGGGATCACCACCGGAGTGTGGATGGGCCGCGACGACAATGCCCCGGTTGCAGGGCTGGCCGGCGGTACCGCCCCGGCGCGTGCCTTCGCAGCCTATATGCGCTATGCAGTGAAAGAGCGTCCGGTCGAGGAATTCGATACCGATCTCAAGCTTCCCGAATGGCAGCTCGAACCCGACGACGAATATATGCTCGGAGATCCCGAGGACTATTACTTCATCGACGAGCAGGGCAATCTGATCGAGCCGGGCCGTTCGGACGGGTCGCGCGAAGATCCGTTTCAGGACGATTTCGATCGCACGCTGGACCAGCCTCGCATGCGCAACCCAGCGCCGGGTCCCGGCGCGCCACGACCCGGCGCGGGACCACCCCAGCGCGGAGTCGACGGGGTGCCGCAGGCGGTGGGCGACGATTTTCTCGACGAGGCGACCGGAGGTGAACGCGACCAGCGTCCTTCGGGTCAGCAGCGTCCCTCGCCGCAGCCGCGTCCTTCGCCGCAGCAGCGCCCGCCGGGCTGAGCGCGAAACGAAGCGGCGGCCCCCTTCGCTCGAGGAAGGGGGCCGCCGCTGTCTGTCCTTCGACTGTGGGCCTTGCGGCCGGGGTATCAGCGCAGACGCACCGCCACGTATTGCGGTGGCCTGCCACGCCGCTGGACCCGCAGCAGCACCGCCTCGCGGTCTTCGCTCTGCGCGGTCCGGACGGTCTTCTCGAGAGCCTCGAGGGTGGCTACCGCACGGTAGTTCGCGGTGAGGATGATGTCGCCCCGCTGCAGCCCCTTGCGCGCGGCATCCGAATTGGGATCGACCGCCGCCACGACCAGCCCCTGCGTATCCATCCCGGCGCCCAACTGGCGCGCGATCTGATCATTCAGCGGGAGAACCTGCAGGCCGAGCCGTTCCTCGATCACCTCGTTTTCGCCCGGCTGCATGTCTTCCTGATCCTCTGCATCGGGATCGAACATCTGCTGCTGCCTGAGTTCTTCTTCGCTCGGCCGCTTGCCGACGGTCACGTTGAGACGTTTGCTCTCGCCATCGCGGATCAGCTCGACCGGCACGGTGGTCCCGGGGCGAATGTTGGCGATGAGATAGGACAGCGTCTGTTCGGGGGTGACCTGCTTGCCGTCCACCGTGAGCACGATATCGCCGGCGCGGATTCCCGCACGCTCGGCCGCTTCGCCGGCCTGGACGCTCTGGACGAACTCGCCCCGGTTCTCCTCGATCCCCAGCGAATCGGCGAGGTCGTCGGTCACCTGCTGGATCCGCACGCCGAGGTAGCCGCGCTCGATCTCGACACCCGTGCGCAGCTTTTCGACGATGGGCGCAGCGATCTCGGCGGGAATGGCGAAGCCGATGCCCACACTGCCGCCCGAAGGCGAGAAGATCGCATTGTTGATGCCGATGACATTGCCCTGCATGTCGAACAGAGGCCCCCCCGAATTACCGCGATTGATGCTGGCGTCGGTCTGGATGTAGCGGTCATAGGCGCTCCCGCTGCCGGTCGTCCGCTGGATTGCCGAAACGATCCCCGAGGTGACCGTTCCGCCGAGGCCGAAGGGATTGCCGATCGCGACCACCCAATCGCCCGGGCGTGCTTGCGAGCTGTCGCCGAACTCGACGTAAGGGAAGGCTTCGGGCCGCGTGATCTTGAGCACTGCGAGATCCGATTGCGCATCGGTCCCGACCAGCTTGGCCGGATAGTCGGTGCCATCGGGCGTGGTAACGGTGATTTCTTCCACCGTCCCGCGGCCCGTCGGGCTGACGACGTGATTGTTGGTCACGACATAGCCATCGGAAGAAATGATGAATCCCGACCCGAGCGACTGGCCTTCGCGGAACTGCGGTTCTTGTTGTTGCTGGCCGCGGTTGCCGAACAGGCCTTCAAACGGCGTGCCCGCAAAGGGATTGCCGTTGGCCTGCACCTCGATCTTCTGCCGGGTCGAAATGTTGACCACGGCCGGCTGCAACTGAGCGGTAAGATCGGCGAAGCTTGCTGGTGCGCCGGCCCGCGGTACCACCTGCGCCATGTGGCTATCGTCGTTCTGGGCAACCTGGGCTCCGGCGGGAAAGCCGGTAGCGAGGGAAATCGCGGCGCCGCCGACCAGCAGCGCACTCGTGACGGAATAGGCATATCGCACTGGCTTCAAGTCCTTCTCATCCTCGTCGTTCTTCAGCGTGCCGATCCGGTAGAATTGTTCCGGAGAACGGCGGGTCGGGCGAAATCTCTACCGTGCCGCTGAATGTGGTTTGAACGGCAGCGGCTCGCTTCGACGAACGGTCAACGCCGTCCGCGGAACTGCCGCAAATACTCATTGTCAGGCGACAGGATGATCGAACTGTCACCGGCGCCCTGCTCGAAGGTCCGGCGATAACTCTCCATCGCGCGGTAGAAATCATAGAAATCGGGATCCTTGCCATAGGCCTTTGCATAGGTGTTGGCGGCATTGGCCTCGGCCTCGGCGCGGATAATCTGGGCGTTCTTCTGCCCTTGCGCGCGAATAGTCGCGGCCTCTTCCTCGCGATCGGTACGCATGCGCACGAAGGCCGCCTCAAGCGGGCGACCGTCGGGCAGGTCGGCGCGCTTGATCCGCACGTCGAGCACCTGGGCGCCGTAGTTGCGCGCCTGCGCATCGAGCGTGCGGGTGATGTTCTCCATCGCCGTCCCGCGTTCGGCGGTCAGCATGGCCGCGAACGGGCGCCGGCCGAGTTCCTGACGCAGCACCGAGGTCAGGATCGGCGACAACTGCGACCGCAGGTTTTCCTCGCTGCCCGCGTTCTCGACCATCAGGATCGGATCTATGATCCGGAAGCGCGCATAGGCATCGACCTGCAACCGCTGCTGGTCCCGCGAAAGGACCTGCTGGCGTTCCATGTCGAGGTCGAGGATGCGCTTGTCGACCATCTGCACGCGTTCGAACAGGGGGATGCGCCATTGAATACCGGCCCCGGTGTTGCCGAAGTCACGGCTCGGGCGGAACATGTTGACGGTGCGATCGGGCTTGCCCGCTCGGATGATCACTGCCGAATGCGTCTCGGGCACGATGATCACCGACGCCATCAGGGCTATCAGCGCCAGCCCGATCGCGATGACGGTGGCTTTGTGGTCTTGCCAGATACGGTTCATGTCATTCGACCTCCGGCTGGGTCACGTTCGGTGCGCTGCTCTCGAGCGAATTGGTCTGCGACTGCGCCTGCGCGCGGCCGCGGACTTCGGGCAGCGGCAGATAGGGCACGACGCCCCCGGTTTCGACGATCGTCTTGTCGGTCTTGCCGAGCACGCTTTCCATGGTTTCGTAGTACAATCTGCGCCGGGTCACCTCGGGCGCCTGGCGGTATTCCTCGTAGATCCGATCGAAGGCGGCGGCATCGCCCTGCGCGCGGGCAAGCACGCGCTGGGCATAGGCGCGTGCCGAATTCACCGCCGTTTCGGCATCCTGCTGGGCGGCTGATACGTCCTTGAACGCCTCGACCACTTCGCCCGGCGGGTCGGTTTTTTCGATCTCGACGCCTTGGACCGCCACCCCGGCGCGATAAGCGTCGAGGATGTTCTGCATCCGTGTGCGGACGCGGCTTTCGATCTCGGCACGCCCGGCACCCGAGAGCACGCTGTCGAGTTCCTGTTCGGCGACCGAAGCGCGCATAGCTGCCTCGGCGGCTTCGCGGATGGTCTCTTCGGGATCGACCAGCTGGAAGCGGAAGCGGGTGAGATCCTTGATGTTCCAGCGGATCAGATAGCTGAGGTCGACGAGATTCTGGTCGCCGGTGAGAATCAGCTTCTGATCCTCGTTGCCGGGAATCCGGTAGGAACGAATCTGGCTGACGTTCTCGATATCGACCACCTGGATCGGCCAGGGCCAGGTAAAGTTCAATCCGGGCGAAAGCGTATGCGAATATTTCCCTCCGACCCAGGTAACCACACCCTGCTCGCGCGGAGCGACCTGGTGGATGCTCGAGACGAACAGCCATACCGCTGCGATCCCGGCGAGGGCCAGCGGGAACCAGCTCTTGCCATCTGGCCGCGGCGGCAGGCGGAATCCCGGGCCCCCGGGGCCGCCTATGCGCCGCGGACCTTCGGGACCGCGGCTTCTGAAAATATCCTCGATGTTCGGCGCGCGTCGGGGTTCGTCGCTTCCGCCCGGCGGCAACCAGGGATTGCGCGGCCCGTCGGATTTTCCGCCATCGCCCGAAGGCGCGCCCTCGCCGCCTGCGCCTTTATCGGGCCCATCGCCCCAGGGGCTTTTCTTGCCCGCCATGGCCAGCCCGATCCGTCGTCCAAACCCGTCCAGAATTTTCATGCCTATCCTTATAGGTGTGGTTCTTCGGAAAAACAGGGTTGAACGCGGCTTTTTGATGCTACAGCAGCGCGGGCCATGAGTTCGATCGATCCCAAATCGCTATTGCCTGCCGCCATTGCAGAGCGTGTTTCGGCGCTTTCCGTCGCCAACGGCCGCGCTATCGCGGTGGTCGATGCCGGTGGCCTCGGCCCGCAAGAGCGGGACGATCTGGAGCGTGCGATCACCGATATACTGACCGCCCGCGACGAGGTCGGGGAAGTTCGCGTGGCGATGACCGCCGATCGGGTAGCCCGCCGGCTGATCGCCGTAGGCAGCGGCAAGGGAGGGGTGGGCAAATCCACGCTGACCGCGAATCTGGCGATAGCGCTCGCCCGTCGGGGCCGCCGGGTAGGAATCGTCGACGCCGATATCTACGGCCCTTCGCAGCCGATGATACTCGGCAATCAGGGCGAACGACCCGAAGCGCGGGAGGAAAAGCTGGTTCCGGTACCCAGCCGGTTCGGCGTGCCGGTGCTGTCGATGGGCCATCTGGTCGAACCCGGGCGGGCGATCGCCTGGCGCGGCCCGATGGCCGGCAGCGCACTCACGCAGCTGATCGATGCGCATTGGGGCGATGCCGAACTCCTGCTGGTCGATCTGCCGCCGGGTACGGGGGACGTCCAGCTGACCATGTTGCAGAAATTCAAGCCGGCGGGTGCGGTGATCGTTTCCACCCCGCAGGATCTGGCGCTGATCGATGCCGCGCGGGCGGGCCAGCTGTTCGATCAGGCTGGGGTCCCAGTGGTGGGTCTGGTGGAGAATATGGCGGGCTACGTCTGCCCCCATTGCGGCGAGCTCTCCGATCCCTTCGGTCAGGGTGGGGTGGAGCAGGCTGCCGAACGGCTCGAGCTACCCTTCCTCGGCCGCATACCGCTCGACCTTGGCATACGTGAAGGCAGCGATCGCGGCGAGCCCCCGGCGGCGGCGGATGGCGACGTTGGGGCGTCGTTTCACCAGATCGCCGCGAAGATCGACGCATGGGTCGGCGCGCAGGGCTAGGCGAACTTTCGGTCACGCGCCGCCAACTCGTCGCCGGAGCGGCAGTTGGCGGCGGTCTGGCCGTTGCCTGGTGGCTGTGGCCACGTCACTATTCGAGCCCGCTCGCACCCTTGCCGAGCGAGCGCGAATTCGGGGGGTGGATCACCATCGGGCGCGACGGCGTTGTCACCGTCGCCGTCCCGCAGCTCGAGATGGGGCAGGGCGTAACTACCTTGCTGCCGCAAGTGGTCGCGGTCGAACTGGGAGCGGACTGGCGCCAGATCGCGGTCGAGCCGGCGCCGCCGGGCGGGCTCTACGCCAATGTGCCCTTGGCAGCGAAATGGGCGCCGCTATGGTCCAATCTTCCAGCTCTTGCGGACGACCCGGAGAGCCGGCTGGCCGAGAATTTTGCCCGCCGCAACGCCTTCGCCGCCACCGCCGAGGGGACGTCGCTGGCAGCCTATGAACAGCCGCTGCGCGAAGCGGCGGCCAGCGCGCGTGCCATGCTCGCAATGGCGGCGGCCGAACGCTGGGGGGTCGATTGGGAGCAATGCGAGGTGTCGAACGGCCTCGTTCGTCATGGCGAACGCCAGTTCGGCTTCGGCGGACTGGTCGAACGTGCGGCAGAGTTCCCGCCTCCGGACCCGCCGCCACTGCGGGTCGAGCCCGCAGCGGAGAACCCAAGTGCGGCCGAGGCCGAGCTCGCTCCCGACTTCCCGCGTCTCGACCTGCCTGCCAAGGTCGATGGCAGCTATCTCTTTTCCGGCGACATCCGGCTTCCCGGGCTGGTCTATGCCTCGATCCGTCACGGGCCGATAGGCGAGCCGAACCTAGTGCATTTCGATATCGACGCGCTGGCGGGGGCGCGTGGGCTGGTAGGGGTGGTGCGCTCGAAGCGCTATCTCGCCGTGATCGCACAAAGCTGGTGGATCGCCGAACAGGCGCTCAAGAAATTGCGCCCGGTCTTCGCCGGACCACCCGCAATCGAGAGCGCCGAAGCCATGGCTGCTCTGGAGGCTGCGCACGGCACGGTCGAGCCCGAACGCTTGCTGGCGCTTGGCGACGCCGACGCGCTCCTCGATCGGGTCGACTATGCGCAGAGCTACACCGTTGCGCCGGCGGTGCATGCCGCAATCGAGACGGCCACCGCCACCGCGCGCTACGACAACGGCAAGCTCGAATTGTGGATTGCCGCGCAAGCCCCCGAAGCCGCACGGCGCGCCGCGGCCAGGGCGATCGGCGTCCCGCTCGACGATGTGGTGCTCTATCCGGTCGCTGCGGGTGGGAGCTTCGATGCGCGGCTTGAACACCGCCACGCGATCGAAGTGGCCCAGATCGCCAAGGAGATCGGTCGGCCGGTGCAATTGTCCTGGCCGCGGGTGCAGGAATTCCAGTCGATCCCACCCCGCACCCCGGTGGTCGCCCGGATCGAGGCGGCATTCGCCCCTGCGGCGGGCGGACGCGTAGCCGCTTGGCGGACGCGTCTCGCCATGCCGGCCACGGTGCGCGAGTTCGGCCACCGCCTGTTCGATAATCTTACCCCCGAAGCCGCTATGGAGGAAGCGCGGAGCGAGGCCGATACGCTCGCCTGCGAGGGCGCCCTGCCGCCCTATGCGATTGCCAATGTCGCGATCGACCATCTGCCGGTCCCGATCGGTTTTCCGACTGGCCTGCTGCGCGGCAATGCCGCCGCCTATACCGGCTTCTTCACTGAATGCTTCGTCGACGAACTCGCCCAGAGGGCGGGTCGCGACCCCTTCTCGTACCGGATGGAAATGCTCGGTGGTTCGCCGCGGATGGCCGATGTCCTGCGCCGCGCGACGCGGCTGGCCAATTGGGACGGCGGCCGGCGCGGCACCGGGCAGGGGCTGGCGATGGTTCGCATGGGATCGCCCGACCATGGCGGAAAGATCGCCTGCGTCGCCCAGGCGGCCTTGGGCGAGGGCGGGGTACGCGTCGCCCGGTTGCATGTGGCGGTCGATATCGGGCGCGTCGTTAACCACGATATCGCCCGACAACAGATCGAGGGCGGACTGCTGTTCGGTCTTTCGCTGGCGACCGGCTCGAGCATCGCTTACGAGAACGGCAAACCGGTCCCCAATCGCCTTGCCGGGCTTGCCCTTCCGACGCTGGCGGACAGCCCCGAGACCGTGATCGAATTCATCGCCGGCGACGGACCACCATTCGATCCGGGTGAACTCGGGGTCGCGGTGGCTCCGCCGGCGATCGCCAATGCGCTGTATTCGGCTACCGGCAAGCGCTTTCGGCGCCTGCCACTGCTTTCGGAGGGGATATGACGAGACAGACGCCTGCGGCGCCGCCGCCCGAACACCCGCAATTGGATACCGGCAGGATCGGGGTGTTGCTGGTCAATCTCGGGACCCCCGACCGGCCCGAGCCGGGCGCGGTAAAGCGCTATCTCGCCGAATTCCTCTCCGACCGGCGGGTGGTCGAGATCCCCCCGATCGCGTGGCAGCCGATCCTGCGCGGGATCATCCTTAACACCCGCCCGAAGAAGAGCGCGCACGCCTACAGCCAGGTGTGGACCGAAAAAGGATCCCCGCTGGCCGCGATCACGCGCAGTCAGGCCGAGGCGATGCAGGCGGCGCTAGGTGATGCGGCCACGGTCGACTGGGCGATGCGCTATGGCAACCCGTCGATCCCGGACCGGTTGCAGGTGCTGAAGGATCGCGGTTGCGAGCGCATCCTGCTCGCCCCGCTCTATCCGCAATATAGCGCCGCGACGACCGCGACCGTTGTGGACAAGGCGGCGGACAAGCTGCGGACCATGCGTTGGCAACCGGCGCTGCGCACGCTGCCGCCCTATCACGACGACCCTGCCTATATCTCGGCGCTGGCCAAGGATCTGGAGCGGCAGATCGCGGCTCTCGCCTTCGACCCCGAGGTGGTGCTGCTGAGTTTCCACGGCATGCCCGAACGCACGCTGCATCTGGGCGATCCCTATCATTGCCATTGCCGCAAGACGGCGCGGCTGCTCGAGACCGCCATGGCGCGACCGGGACTGCGTTTCCGCACCAGCTTCCAGTCGCGATTCGGGCGCGCAAAGTGGCTCGAACCGGCGACCGACGCGGTGCTCGAAGAGGAAGCGCGCAAGGGAACGCGCCGGCTTGCCGTCGCCGCGCCGGGTTTTGCCGCCGATTGCCTCGAAACGCTGGAAGAGCTCGCGTTGCAGGGCCGGGATCAGTTCCACGCGGCCGGTGGCGAGCATTTCGCCGCTCTGACGTGCCTCAACGATTCGGAACCCGGGCTGGGCATGCTGGAGACGTTGCTGCGGCGTGAATTGTCGGGGTGGATAAACGGCTGAGGATTACTTACACTGCGGTAAGTAGTCAGGAGCGACCGATGGCCACGCTTGCCGCCCACCAACCCGCCGAACTCGCGCCGACGCATTGGAGCCAGGGCAATCCCGACCTGGGCGATCTGGCCCACATCCCGGGCGAGAAAGGCTGGCCGGTGGTCGGCCACACCTTCACCCAGCTCGCCGATCCGCATGCCTTCGCTCGCCGGATGGTGGATACCTACGGCCGCGTTTTCCGTACGCATTCGATGGGCGGCTGGCACATCGCCATGGTCGGGCCCGAAGCGAACGAACTGGTGCTGTTCGACCGCGAAAGGCTGTTCTCCTCGGAACAGGGCTGGGGACCGGTACTCGACCTGCTGTTTCCACGCGGGCTCATGCTGCTCGACTTCGACCACCACCGCGCCGATCGTCGGGCGCTGTCGATCGCTTTCAAGCCCGGACCGATGCGGCACTATGCCGACAGCCTCAATCGAGGCATCGCCGCTCGGGTCGAGGAATGGGGCGCAGGCGAGATGCGCTTTTATCCGGCGATCAAGGATCTTACCCTGGCGCTGGCGGCGGACAGCTTCATCGGCCTGCCGTTCGGCCCCGAGGCGGATCGGATCAATCGCGCCTTTGTGGACATGGTCCAGGCCTCGGTTGCCCCCATCCGCAAGCCGCTTCCTTTTACGTCGATGCGCAAGGGGGTGAAGGGGCGGGAATTCCTGGTCGATTACTTCACCCGTGAAACGCATCGCCGGCGCGAGGAAGGTGGTGGGCAGGACATGTTCAGCCAGTTTGCTACCGCCGAATACGAGGACGGATCGCAGATGCCGGTCGACGAAGTGGTCGACCACATGAACTTCCTGATGATGGCGGCGCACGATACGATCACGTCCTCGGCGACCTCGCTGGTCTGGCTGCTCGCCAAACATCCCGAATGGCAGGAGAAGCTGCGCCAGGAAATCGCGGCTGTCACCGGCGGCGCCGGGCCCGATGGCCGACCGCGCGAACTGAGCTACGACGATCTCGGCAAGCTCGAGCTCACCGAAATGGCCTTCAAGGAGGCGTTGCGCTTCGTCCCCCCGGTCCCGTCGATGCCGCGCCGGGCGTTGCGCAGTTTCGAATTCGGCGGTTATCGCATTCCGGCGGGCACCCATGTCGGCATCAACATCTACCATACCCATCACGACCCCGAATATTGGGACGATCCGTGGAGCTTCGACCCGATGCGCTTCACCCCTGACAAGGTGAAGGCGCGGCACAAATACGCCTGGGTTCCGTTCGGCGGCGGGGCGCATATGTGCCTCGGCCTCCACTTCGCCTATATGCAGGTGAAGATTCTCATGGCGCAGTTGCTGCCGCGTTATCGGATCGACCTGACCGATGGCGATCCCGACTGGCAGCCCTGGCCGATTCCCAAGCCCAGGGACGGGCTGCGAATCCGGCTCAGCCCACGATCCTCCGACTAGCGGCTGCTTGCTAGAAGTCGACGGCGATGCCGTCCTTGACCCAATCGCCGTAGCGGGTCGGGCTGAGCTCTTCGTCGACTTCGCCCTCGCTCGGTTCGGGCGGCGGCTCGTTGGTCCAATGAGAGGGCTTCTCGAAGCCGTGGGGGCGTTTGGTGGCGCGTTTTTCCATGCATCTGAAATGCGGCCACTGGCGCAGGGTTTCAAGTGTAGGTAGGGCACGCCTCGAATGGCCCAGCCGACCGGTATCCATGCGCGCCGCGCGGCGCTTCGCCTGCTCGATGCGGTCCTGCGCCGGGGCGAGACGCTCGATGTCGCTTTCGGGAGCGCGACCAAAAGCGTTCACAAGTTCGAGGACCGCGCGCTTGCGCGTGCCATTGCCAGCGAAGTGCTGCGCTGGCTGGTCGACCTCGACGCGGCAATCGACAGCGCTACGCAAAAGACCCTGCCAGACGATGCCAAGGCCCGGATGGTGCTGCGGCTGATGTTGGCGCAATGGCTGCGGCTCGATACGCCGCCGCACGCCGTGGTGGCGACCGGGCTCGACCTTCTCGCCGGCGGACCGCGCCGGTTGGCGCATGGAGTGTTCTCGACCCTGACGAAACGCGCAGTCCGACTGCCCGAGTTCCCGACCTTGCCCGACGCGGCTTCGACCCGCTGGGGGGATCGCGCCGAAGCGATCGCGCGCGGCCTTGCGGAACCGCCGCCGCTCGACCTCACCCTGTGCGATCCCGCTGCAACCGCGCAGTGGCAAGTCCAGCTTTCGGCCGACAGCCTGATGCCCGGCCATCTGCGTCTGCCGCGCGGCGAAAATGTCGAGAAGCTGCGGGGATTCGGCGGCAAGGACGGTGGCGGCGCATGGTGGGTGCAGGACCTCGCCGCCTCGCTCCCGGCGCGCCTGTTGGGCGCGGGAGGGGGGAACCATGTCCTCGATCTCTGCGCTGCCCCCGGGGGCAAGACTTTGCAACTGGCGGCGCAAGGATGGCAGGTAACCGCGCTCGACATTTCCAAGCGCCGGCTCGACCTCCTCAAGCAGAACCTCGCTCGCACGGGTCTGGAGGCGCACACCGTCCGTGCAGACGCGCTTGCCTGGGAGCCGAAGCACCGTTTCGACGCTATTCTGCTAGACGCTCCGTGCACCGCCACTGGCACCGCCCGTCGCCATCCCGACGTGCTCCATCGCATCGGTTCGCGTCAGATCGAGGAGATGGCCGAACTGCAGGCGGCACTGCTCGAACGGGCCTGCGCCTGGCTCAAGCCGGGCGGGACGCTGGTCTATGCCACCTGTTCGCTTGAGCGTGAGGAAGGCGAGGCGCAGGCGGAGCGGGTCGCCTTCGAGACGCTGCCCGCCGAACCCGCCCGATTGCCCCCCGGCCTCGTATTCACCGACCGCGGGTGGCTTCGCAGCGACCCCGGCATGCTGGCTGAACACGGCGGCCTCGACGGTTTCTTCATCGCTCGCTGGCGCAAGCCGGGCTAAAGCGCATCGAACGTCTTCAGGCGGGAGACCGAAGCTTTCGGGCGACCGCGGCGCGTTTTGCCAATTGAGCGGTCAGACTTCGGGCTTGAGGTATTTCTGGAAGCTCTTGCGCAGTTTCATCAGCTTGGGTGGAATGACCGCGAGACAATAGGGGTTGCGCTGGCCTTCCCCTTCCCAATACTCCTGATGATAATCCTCGGCCGGGTACCAGGTGCCGCTTTCGATCGTGGTCACTGCTTCCTGCCCGGGATGGTCGGCGTTCCAGCGCGCGATGGCAGCCCGCGCCTCTTCTTCCTGCCCATCGAGCGGGAAGATCGCGCTGCGGTATTGCGAGCCCACGTCGTTGCCCTGCCGGTTGAGTTGGGTCGGATCGTGGGTGCCCATGAAAACATCGAGGATCTGCGAAAGCGAGATTGTGCCGGGATCGAAACTCACGCGCACCGCCTCGGCATGGCCGGTGGTTCCGCTGCACACCTCCTTGTAGGTCGGATCGCGGCGTTCGCCGCCGATGTAACCGCTCTCGACCTCGGTGACGCCGATCACGTCCTTCATCACCGCCTCGGTGCACCAGAAGCATCCGCCAGCCACGATGACTTGCTGTTTATCGCTCATATTTTTTGCATTCCTTATACGTCGGATGGATGTAGGAAGCCGGCACGCGCTTGTCACCGCCCCGGTTCGGGCTGTGCCTGTACCGATCAGCCAAGCGGAGAACTCCCGATGCGTTTCCAGTCTGTCGCCACCTTCGCCGCGACTGCGTCGCTTGCCTTCGCCAGCGTCGCTGCTGCAGCCGACGAAGGGGCATTGCGCGATCTACCGAGCCACGGTCGTATGGATCATCCACAGCATGACGCCTCCATGTTCATTGCTCATCACGGCGAGGCACTGGCGCGCGCGATCGACCACCCGACCCGGGAAGAGGACCGCGCTCGCGACCGATACCGCCACCCCACGGAGACCCTGGCCTTCTTCCACGTCGAGCCCGACATGAAAGTCGGTGAATATGCCCCCGGCGGCGGATGGTATTCGCGCCTGCTGGGGCATTATCTCGCTGACGAAGGGCAGCTGGTCGGTCTCTATTTCGATCCCGCCAGCGGCCCCTTCGACAGCCAGGCGCAAGATAAGATTCGGGCGGATGCGGCGGGATTCGCGCAGGAAGTCGCCGGCTTCACCGGGCTTTCCGCCGATCGCTTTGCGGGCATGACGCTCGACACGCTCCCCGAAGGCGAAATCGGCAGTTTCGATCGCATCCTCGTTGTTCGCATGCTCCACAACATGATGCGCTGGAACATTGCCGACAGCGAAATCAAGAAGATGCGTGCGCTGCTCAAGCCCGGCGGCATGCTCGGCGTGGTTCAGCACCGTGCGCCCGCGGCAGCCAGCGCCGAATACGCGAACGGCACCAAGGGGTATCTCAGGCAGGAAGATGTCATCGGCTTCGTCGAAGCGCTCGGCTTCGAGCTGGTCGATGCGAGCGAAGTCAATGCCAACCCCGCCGATCCCGCCGATCATCCCGGCGGCGTGTGGGAAATGCCTCCGACTCTGCGTACCGAACGCGCGGATCTGAAAGACAAGGGCGAAAGTGATCGAATGACCCTGCTGTTTCGCAAGCGGCCATAGAATTTTGCCTTTCGGCGTCGGGACCCTATCTGGCACCCCATGAGAAAGCTGACCGTCGCCGTCCTGCAACTCGCGCTCGCCCGGGCCGAGGAAGCCGACAATATCGCCGCAGTCTCCGCCCTGGCCGAACAAGCGGCCAGACGGGGCGCGCAGGTGATCCTGCCGCCCGAACTGTTTGCCGGCGATTACTTCTGCCGCGACGAGGACGAGGCTCTCTTCGCACGCGCCCGCCCGCTGGCGGCGGACCCATCGGTGCTGGCGATGCGCGAACTCGCGGCGAAGCTTGGCGTGGCAATCCCGACCAGTTTCTTCGAGCGCGACGGACATCACTACTACAACACGCTGGCGATGATCGGGCCTGATGGCGATGTGATGGGGACCTATCGCAAGAGCCACATCCCCGACGGCCCCGGTTACGAGGAGAAGTATTATTTCCGCCCGGGGAATGACGGTTTCAAGGTCTGGGACGTCCCCTGTACCGGCGGAACCGCGCGTATTGGGGTGGGCATCTGCTGGGACCAATGGTATCCCGAATGCGCCCGGGTGATGGCGTTGAACGGGGCCGAAGTGCTGTTCTACCCGACGGCGATCGGCTCTGAACCCTATGATGCGGACCTCGATACCAGTCGGATGTGGCGCCGGGCGATGATCGGCCATGCGGTGTCGAACTGCATGCCGGTCTGCGCCGCCAACCGGATCGGCCACGAAGGCCCTGCCGAACGGCGGCAGAGCTTTTATGGACACAGCTTCGTCTCCGATGAGTGGGGCGATTTGGTGGAGGAATTCGGCGGGTCCTCCGAGGGCGTGCTCGTGGCCACGCTCGATCTCGACCGCGCGGCGCGGCACCGTGCCGGAATGGGATTTTTCCGCGATCGGCGTCCGCAGCTCTACGGGCGGATCTGCGAGGATATCTGAGGTGCGGGTCAAGACCGACCGGTCGCTGATCGATCGTCTCCTCGGCCGCGCGTTCGAGGCTGGGTTCCCCCGGTTGGTGCGCGACGAGCAAATTCGCGAGGCCTCTTGCGCGAATGAGCCTGTCCCGACGCCATGACGGTGGAAGCGCGGCATCGCTATCTCGTGGCGCTCGGCTCGAACCGGCGGTTCCCGGGGGTCGGTTCTCCGCGGGCCGTCGTTGCAGCGGCGATCGAGCATATGCACCGCGCGGGATGGCAGATCGATGCGGTGTCGCGGGTCATCGCCAGCACGCCCGTCGGGCCGTCGCGGCGGCGCTACGCCAACGCTGCGGCGGTTGTGCGAGGGGAATTCGACCCGCCGCGCGCGCTCGCTTCGCTGCAAGGGATCGAGGCGCAGTTCGGACGCGAACGCAGGGGCCTGCGCTGGCGCGCGAGAACGCTGGACCTCGACATCGTGCTGTGGAGCGGCGGTCGCTGGAGCGACAGTATGCTCACCATCCCGCACCCGCTCTTCGGCCGGCGGCCGTTCGTCCTGGGGCCGGCGGCCAGCATCGCCCCGCATTGGCGCGACCCAGTTACCGGGCTGAGTTTGCGCCAAATGGCCATGCGCTCCGCGTTGGCGGAACGAAGGCGGGGGGCGGATGCAGCGCCTGCGACCAGCCTCCCCACAGGCGGCTTGACCGCCTGCAACCGCGCTCCTAGGGCACCGGCGTGGTCGGGCCCTTAGCTCAGTCGGTAGAGCAACTGACTTTTAATCAGTAGGTCGCTGGTTCGAACCCAGCAGGGCTCACCACTTTTCCAGCGGCATGGCCGACCGCGGCGAGCGGGGTGGCTTCAAGTCCAAGATCTCGCGGCCCTGATGGGTTCACTGCCCTTCGCAGCGGCTATCGCGATCCAGCGATTGATCCTTGCGTTGCAGCGTGCGTGGCATGGCGATGGAACAGACAGGTCGCACGATGCATGCCACTCGCCGCCTGCGGCCCGATAGCCGCAAGAGGCGCCGCTCTTGCTCCGTGGTCTCCTGCAGGCGGGACGCTTGAAGCCGCACGGTCCGATCTGAGACGGCACGCCATGGAGTGACTTCCCCCGGGTCACCGGCGAAGGGCTTCCGCGGTCTGGGTTCAAACGGACGGGGCAGCGCGCGGCTGGCCTACCTGGCGCCGACGCTCCCTCTCAGTCCATCTGGCAAGCAGATGGGATCTGACAGGGCGATCCCACCAGCGATCGACGGCGAGGCTAGCGAGGACGAGCGGAAGCCACAGTGCCGGTCCCGCAATACCGTGCTGCTGTCCCCAGAACAGCAGGGGCACATGAATGCAATAGAGCGGATAGGACAGGTCGCGCAGCGCATCCACCAGGCGACTGTTGGCGAGTTCCAGGCCGGATGCCAGCCATACCAGGGCCGGGATCGCCACCAGCATGGCGAGCGCCGCCCCGGCTTCGTTGCCGCGGGGAATCGCGATCAGCAGCATTCCCAGCGCCGCACACACATACCATCCGCTTCGCGAGGGCGATCTCGGCAGCGGCGTCGTCTGCCGGGCGCGGCACATCAGAATGCCGACGATGAACGCCCAGAAAAGCCGGGCGAGCCCGCCCGGCAAGGTCGCCCAGGCTGCGCCGAAATCGTCGGGTCCATACGCCGAAGTCAGGACCTCGGCGAGCAGGAACGCGCCCGCTGCCAGCGCGAGGCAAACCAGCGCCGATGATCGCATCCGCACCAGGGCCAGGCCGAAAGCGAGATAGGCGATCATCTCCATCGCCAGCGACCACAAGGGGGGATTGGCTGGGTACAGCAGCCGATCGAAGTCGAGCCCCGGAACCAGCACCAGCATGCCGAGATGTCCCCCGGCAATCCCGATTCCAAGCGCCGCGCCGAGCGCGAGGCAAGGCCACAGGCGGATAATGCGCAGCATCATGAACGCGTTTACGGTCATGCCGCCGGCAAGCCGTGGCTGATAGCTTCCAGCGATGACGAAACCGCTGATCATGAAAAACAGATCCACGCCGAGATAGCCCGAGCGGCCGGCCCACCAACTGCCCGGCGTATGCCAGAGCATGACCAGCAGCGCGGCCAGGCCTCTCATGGCATCGAGTGTGCGATAGCGGCTCACCAGAAAGCCTTAGCGCGCCGTGGTTACCATGCGGTTGACGCATCGCTGCCGCGCCCGGCCCGGCAATGGGATAGATTCACCGAGGTCGTTCGTTGATGGCGCATGATCTTCGAACAGACCTGGCTCGATACTTTGGTCCGTGGCTTTTTGCTCGCGGTGGCGTCGCTCTGCTGGATCGTGGTGTTGATCCGGATTAACGGACTGCGCTCGCTGTCCAAGATGACCAATTTCGATTTCGTCATGACGATCGCGCTTGGCAGCCTGGTCGCCTCCGCATCGCAATCGAGCGACTGGAACGGCTTCGTCCAGGCGCTCGTCGCCATGGCGGCGCTGTTCTTCGTCCAATGGCTGGCGGCACGGCTGCGCAGGCGTTTTCCAGCCTTCGAGGAAGCGTCGCAGAACACGCCCACCCTGCTCATGCGCGACGGCGGGTTTCTCGATGCCGCGCTCGAGCGGACGCGGGTGTCGCGCAGCGAAATCGTCGCAAAGCTGCGCGAGGCCAACGTGCTCGATATCTCGAAGGTGCGGGCAGTGGTGCTCGAAACAACCGGCGACGTCTCGGTGCTCCATGGCAGCGGTCTCGAGGAGGTGCTGCTCGAGGGTGTCCGTGTCCCCTAGCTCCGGCGGTCGAGCCAGCGCGCCAGCGCAACGCCGCCGGTGATGAGAAACGGGACCAGAACGATGCTCAGCGTTACCTTTGCGATCACCTGGCCGATCAGCAGATTCGTGATGTCGAACTGGCCGTAGAAGGCGAGCGTGATGAAGATTACGCTGTCGATGGCCTGGCTCAGGGCGCTGGCGATCGCTCCGCGGAGCATCAGCGAAGCCGTTCCCGCATCGTCCGAGCGCCCGCGCAAGCGCGAGAAGAGCCAGACGTTGAGGAGCAGCGAGACGAGATAAGCGGCCGGGCCCGCAGCCATGATGCGGGGCGTCTGGGCGAGCACGCGACTGAAGGCGGCGAGATCCTCGCCGCGGAAATCGACCATTTCGGGCGAGGGCGGCAGCGCGAGGACGAGGAAGATCAGCCCCGCGGCGACGGCGAGCGGCAGGAAGCCGCACCACACGAGCCGGCGTGCCAGCCTTTCCCCATAAAGCTGCGCGATCGTGCTCGAGACGACCACCAGCAGCAGGAAGGCGAAGATCCCCGCCTCGACCGAAAGGTCCGAGGGATAGAGCCGCACCTGCTTGTATGCGAGCACGCCCGCGAGCACGGTCATTCCGCCGTACAGCAGCATATAGACGAACAATCCCAACGGCATGGCTGCGGCGGCGAGCCGGGTCTCGTTGGCGGGTTCGGTCATTCGGGGGCCTCGTAATGGTCGGGGGACGGCGGCGCCGTCTTCAGGCGATGAAAATTGACTATCGACCCGCCACGCGCAAGACAGCCGATGATTTCATCCGCAACTTGTCCTCCTGCAAAGGGACCGCAATGCCCCTCATCATGATCAATCTCGCCGGCATTGCCGCGATACTGCTGATCGCTTTTCTCCTCTCGACCGGCAAGCGGCAGATCCGTTTGCGCGTGATCGGTTCGGCCTTCGCGCTGCAGGCGCTCACCGCCTTCCTCGTCCTCGGCACCAGCTGGGGCCGGGCGGGGATCCAGGCGATGTCGAACGGCGTGGCGGCGCTCCTGTCCTATGCCGACCAGGGGACCCAGTTCCTGTTCGGACCGAATGAGGGCAATCCGCTGGCCAATACCTTCGCGCTCGGAGCGCTGCCGGTGATCATTTTCTTCGCCGCGCTGGTCTCGATCCTCTATCACCTCGGGATCATGCAACGCGTGGTCCGCTGGGTCGGCGGTGCGATCGGCTGGGTGACCGGCATTTCCAAGGTCGAATCGCTGGGTGCCGCGGCGAACATATTCGTTGGCCAGTCGGAAAGTCCGCTGGTGGTGCGGCCCTATCTGGCGGCGTTGACGCCGAGCCGGCTGTTCACTCTGATGTCGGTCGGCATGGCGGGCGTTGCGGGGACCATTCTCGCCGCCTACGCTGGCCTGCTCGGAAACGACTACCTGCCTTACCTGCTCGCGGCCGCCTTCATGTCGGCTCCCGGCGGAATCCTCATGGCGAAGATCATCATGCCCGACGAGACTGAGCCTTCGCCCGAGGCGGAAGGAAATCTGACGCTGCCACGAGGTCGCATCAGCGGCGAAGGGCCCGCCTCGATCACCGAAGGCGAACGCCCGCATGAGGTGGAAGTGGCGGAAACCTTCGAAGAAGGCGAGAAGCCCGCCAATATCATCGAGGCTGCGGCGCAGGGTGCGCAGACCGGCGTGCGGCTGGCGGTGGCGGTCGGCGCCATGGTGCTCGCATTCGTGGCGCTGGTGGCGCTTGCCAACGGGCTGCTCGGCGCGGTCGGCGGCTGGTTCGGCTTTCCCGACCTTTCGTTTCAGATGGTCCTCGGAACGGTCTTCGCCCCGGTCATGTATCTTATCGGCATCCCCTGGGATCAGGCAGGCGCGGCAGGCGGGTTGTTCGGCACCAAGATCGTGCTCAACGAATTCGTCGCCTTTCTCGACCTCGGCGCAATGGACGGCACCGTGCTCGACGATCGCAGCCGCGCGATCGTGACCTTCGCGCTGTGCGGTTTCGCCAATTTCAGTTCGATCGCGATCCAGATGGCGGTGACGGGAGGGCTTGCGCCCAACCAGCGGCCCGTTATTGCGCAGCTCGGCCTGCGCGCGCTCGCGGCCGGTTCCTTGGCCAATTTAATGAGCGCGGCGCTTGCCGGATTGTTCCTGCCTTATTGAGTCGCTTCATATGTCTGAAATCGCTGTCGTTTCGCTCGCCCGTCCGCTCGAACAGATTGCCGAGGAGCTCGGCTGCAGCTTCGAGGAGTTCGGCTTTGCCGTGATTCGCGATCACGGTATCCCGCAGGACCTGATCGACCGGGCGGAGGCGCTGTCGAAGAAGTTCTTCGCGCTGCCCGACGCGGCGAAGCGGGCCTATCACATTCCCGGCGGCGGCGGCGCGCGCGGCTATACGCCGTTCGGTACCGAAAAGGCCAAGGACGCCGAAGTCCACGATCTCAAGGAATTCTGGCACATCGGACGCGAACTGCCCGCGGGCCATCCCTTGTCCGAATATATGGCCGACAACGTCTGGCCGGCGGAAGTCGATGGTTTCCGCGAGACCTTCAGCGCGCTCTACGCGGCGTTCGAGCAGGCCGGAGCGCGGGTCCTCGAAGGGATCGCCCTGTACCTCGGCCTCGACCGCAGCTTTTTCGCCTCGACGGTCGAAGACGGCAATTCGGTGATGCGCCTGCTGCGCTACCCTCCGCTCGAAGGCGAGGAAGCCGAGGGCGCGATTCGCGCTGCTGCCCATGGCGACATCAACACCATCACGCTGCTCCTCGGCGCCGAGGAGGCGGGTCTCGAACTGCTGACCCGGCAGGGCCAATGGAAGGCGGTCGAAGTGCCCCGGGGCGCGCTGGTGATCAACGTCGGCGACATGCTCGATCGCCTGACCAACGGCAAGCTGCGCTCAACCACGCACCGTGTGGTCAACCCGCGCGGCGCCGCGGCCTATCGGGCACGCTATTCGATGCCTTTCTTCCTTCATTTCCGTCCCGATTATGTGATCGAGACCTTGCCCGGGTGTATCGACCCAGCGCGTCCGAAGGATCATCCCGCGCCGATTTCGAGTCACGATTTTCTTCTCCAGCGGCTGCGCGAGATCAATCTCGCCTGATTTGCTGCGTTGCAGCATCGAAAGGGCGGCAGATTTTCCGGGGCAGGAAAATTCTGAATCAGTTGCCAATTTGCAACGCATGTAAGACGTTGAAAACTAAAAGGAAATACGCGAGGACCGGACGGGGCTGGGCAGACCCGCCACGCTCGTCTTGACAGTGTAACAAAACAACCGCTTGGCGAAATCGCACTTCGCAGGTGCGCGCCAACCGAAATCCAACATCACGAGACTAAGGGGTCTTCTCGATGAAGTTCAAGTATCTCCTGGCGGCTTCGGTCGTCAGCTCCGCCAGCGCGATGCTTGCCGCTCCGGCCTTCGCCCAGTCGACCGGTTCGGTCGACTTCGAAGAAGACGTCATCATCGTCACGCGGCGCGCGCAACGACGACGTTGGCGGCGTCGAAATTCCCGACACCCCCAAGGCCAAGCAGGTCCTCGACGAAGAGATCATCCGTCGCCAGCGTCCCGGCCAGACGGTCAACGACATCGTCAACCTGGTCCCGGGCGTGAGCTTCCAGAACAACGATCCCTGGGGTTCTTCGGGCGGCAGCTTTCACCATCCGCGGCTTCAGCTTCCGACCGTATCTCGCAGACGCTCGACGGCCTGCCGCTGAACGATTCGGGCAACTACGCCCTCTACACCAACCAGCAGGTCGACCCCGAGGTACTCGAGGAAGTCAACGTCAATCTCGGCGTAACCGACGTCGACAGCCCCACCGCTTCGGCGGTAGGCGGCACGATCAACATCCGGACCCGGGAGCCGAGCGACCACTTCGGGATCACCTCGCACCCTGACGGTCGGCGATATTTTCCCCGAGGGGACGATTCCGGCAGTCGCTGTACATGCGCGGCTTTCTGATGATCGACACCGGCGACATCACCGGAATGGGCACCAAGGCCTTCGTTTCGGCCAGCCTCACGCGGTACAATAATCCGTTCAATCATTACGGGACCGTCGAGAAGACAGCAGTTCAATGGCCGCATCTGGCAGGATATCGGCATCAACGGCGACTTCATCTCTGTCTCGGGCCACTACAACGAGAACCGCAACAATTTCTTCGGCTCGTGCCTTGGCGATCGACTTGGCTCCTACGACGGCACTTTCAGAGGCAGACCGCTTCTACGATCTATCAAGCGACAGCTTTATCCCTGCACGTCCCGATCCGGGCACGCGTGTTCGGCGGCGGCGGCGTCAACGGTACTAGCCGAGACCTATCGATTGAGCAGGTCGCACCGGTTGCGGCGCCGAATTCGATCGCCGATACAACCCTTCGAACACGGGCAACATCCGCGGTGCTTCGCGTTTCACCCTGATCGATAGCCTCGTCCTCTCGGTCGATCCGAGCTACCAGTACGTGAAGGCCAATGGCGGCGGCCCGGAAGATCTGCGTGAAGGTTCTTCGGACCGTCGGCGGGTCAGATTACACCGGCTGCATCGATGGCGGCTATTACTTCGGCCGCGACCTCAACGGCGACGGCGATCTGCGCGACAGCGTCGGCGGGATCGATCCGAGCCAGACCGCAGACAAACCGCTACGGCGTGATCGCCAACCTGATCTACGACATCAACCCCCCATCACGCGGTTCGCTCGCCTACACCTGGGACCGCGCGCGCCACCGCCAGACCGGCCGAGATCAGCCTCTGCTGGCCAACGGCGAGCCGATCGACGTTTTCGCCATCGACGATCCGCTGCTGACTTCGGACGGCTTCGTGCTCAACAAGCGTGATCGGCTGTCCTTCGCGATCCTGCATCAGGTTTCGGGCGAATATCGCGGCGAATTCGGCGATCTGACCGCGGTCCTGGGTCTGCGTGCGCCGTTCTTCACGCGCGAACTGAACCAGTATTGCTTCACCACCACTTCCGTACGCGGGTTCGTCGCTGCCTCGACTCTCGGCGACCAGGATACGACGGCCTATGAAGCAGCCAACCCCGACTATGCGCCGCCGCAGTCGCGTAACTACAAGTACGACGAAGCTGCTTCCGAACGTCGGCTTCACCTATGATTTCGGTAACGGCTTTCGGCTTTCGGCAATCTACGCGAAGGGCCTCTCGGTCCCCGGCACCGATCCGCTCTACGCTTCGCTGTACTTCCCTGAAGATGCGCCGGGCGTCCGCCGGCTCCGGAAACCACCGACAGCTTCGACCTCGGTCTGCGTTACCAGCAGTGGCCGGATCCAGGCTCAGCTGGCCGGCTATTACACGATTATGACAACCGTCTCGCTTCGGCCTACGATCCGATGCCAACAAGATAGCCGTGCTGTTTCCGTAACCTCGGCCAGGTCGACAAATATGGTGTCGATGGCTCGGTCGCTTGGCGTCCGACGCAACGCGGCACTGCTCTATGTCTTCGGTTCGATCAACGAATCGGAGATCAAGAACGACCTCGACAACGGCGGCGGCAATATCCTTCAGCTCGCCGGCAAGAACGAGAGCGGCGCGCCGCTCTGGTCGGTCGGCGCGCGGGGCCAGCTGTCGTTCGGCGACGTCGAATTCGGCGCGCAGATCAAGCACACGGGCGGCCGCTACGTGAACGACGAGAACCTTCCGCTGCTCGACGGAAGCGACGTGGTCTACCCGGCAAAGACCGATGGCTACACGCTGGTCGATCTCGACGTTCGCTGGACGATCGCGGAAAATCCGTTCGGCAAGGATGTCGCCTTGCAGCTCAACGTGACCAATCTGTTCGACGAACTCTATGTCGGCGGCTTTGGCGGCTCGCTGAGCCAGACGAGCACTCCCTTCGTGCAGATCGGTGCCCCGCGGGCGGCGAGCCTGTCGCTGATCTTCGGCTACTAAGGCCCGGTCCGCGACGGACTCCGGTCCGTTGGCAGAGAGGGGGGCGGTCCTGCCAAGGGCCGCCCCCTTTTCGTCAGGGCTCTCGTCCGCCGGCGCCGGAACGCGGCACTCGGCTTCGTCGTTGATGGCGCATGGAGGATCCTTCCCTCGGCTATTCGTCGACGCGCGAGCGTCCCAATGTCTGGACGATCCTGTTGATTGTCGCAGTCCATCTGGCTATCTTCTATCTCCTCGTTCGCGCTTTCGCCCCGGGGGCCGTGACCCGGGTCGAACATAGCGTGGTCGCTGCTTTCACCGTCACCGTCTCCGCCCCCGAGGAAGAACCGCCGCCAGCAGCTGCGGAGCCCGAAGGTGCGCAGGGCGATCCGGGCCGCGAGGCAGTGCCCCGGCCGGTCACCGCGCCCTCGCCCGAACTGCGAGTCCGCGAGGATCGCCCCGCGCCGCGCGCGGCTTCGACCGGAACCGCCGAGAGTTCGGGCGCGACCGAGAACGGGCAGGGCACCGGCGCCGCAGGCGAAGGCAACGGCACCGGGTCCGGCGAAGGGGGCGCCGGGCAAGGGGCGGGCGCTGCCACCAAGCCCGTGCTGACCCGTGCGATTACTGACGCCAGCGCCTTTCCGGTGCCGCCTGGCGGCCGGCAGGCGCGGATCGGGAAATCGGTGATCGTCAAGCTGACGGTGTCCGCCGAAGGCCACGCCACGCAATGCAGCGTCTACCGCGCAAGCCCGTTTCCCGAAACCGATGCAGCGGTCTGCCGGCTCGCGCTCGAGCAATTGCGGTTCGAGCCCGCGCGCAATCCTCGGGGGGAGCCGGTCGCGGCTGCGTTCTATTACCAGCAGCGCTTCTTCAACTGACGGCGCCGGCAGGGCATCAGCGGCAGCGGCAGCGGGTCACAATGATCCGAAGTCTTCCAGCAGCTTGAGCAATTCTTCGCGGCCATAGGGCTTGGTCAGAACCCCGGCAGCGTCGAGTTCTTCGAGCCGCGCTTCCATCTCGCCGTAGCCCGTCGCCAGCCAGAACGGCACGCCGCGTTCGCGCAGCGCCGCGGCGATCGGCTCGCTGTTCTCCTTGCCGAGATTGTAGTCGAGGATGGCGAGGCTGGGGAGCGCCTTGTCGATCGCATTGAGCGCTGTCGCTACCGAGCTTTCCACGCGGACCTTGGGAACGCCGATGTCCTTGAGGCAGTCCTCGGCATCGAGCGCGATGATCATGCTGTCTTCGACCAGCAGCACGCTTTGCGGGAGATTTTCCAATTCGCTTTTCCTCTTTCCGTCGTGCGCATTCGCGCGTTCGGGCCGCTCGTCCGCGCGCCATTCGACGTAACGGGCCGGGATGCAGAAAGACGCTTCGACCCCGTCCAGCTTGTAACGGATGTCGGCGCTGCCGCCGAGTTCGTGCGGGATCGAACGGTCGATGATGGTACTGCCGAAGCCGCGCCGGGTGGGCGGCTTGACTGGTGGGCCACCGGCTTCCTTCCAGCCGATGCAGAACCCGCCTTCGTCGTCGCGGCTGGCGGTGATCCGCAAGCGCCCGCTCTGGTCGCTGAGCGATCCGTACTTGGCCGAATTGGTGATCATCTCATGCATCACCAGCGCGAGCACGGTGTAGGCTTCGGGCGCGATCATCACCTGCGGCCCGATCATCTCGAGGCGGTCGTGCTTGCCGCCGAGAAAGGCATGCGCCTCGGTCTCGAGCAGTTCCGCGAAGGGGGCATGCGACCAATTGCCGCGGGTGATGTTGTCATGCGCCATCGCCAGCGATCCGATGCGCCCGCCGATGATCTCGGCGAAACTGTCGATATCGACGGCGTCGCTCTTCGACTGGTTGATCAGCCCGCGGATCAGATTGAGGATGTTGCGCACGCGGTGGTTCAGTTCGGCGATCAGCAATTCCTGCTGTCCCTGCGCCCTCGCACGTTCCTGGACGGCCTCGTCGGTCAGGCGGAGGATGATCTCGATCAGCGTGACCCGCAGCCCCTCCGCAATCTGCAGCTCGTCGGCCGACCACGTCTCGCTGCGGCCTTCGACCGTCTCCTGCCATGCCTCGAAGCTCTTGCGGGGGGTCAGCCGTGCGCCGTGCGGGCCGACTTCGGTCTGCTTTTCCGGATTGCCGCCCCATTTGACGATTTGCGTGAGCGGGCGGCGCCACAATATCAGATAGTCGCGCGGGGTGCGCGACACCGGGATGACGAGCGCGCCGCAGGCCCGATCCGCGAACCGGTCGGCTTCGGGCAGCAAATCGCCAAGCGCTTCGGTGGCGAGCAGGCGCCCGGTGGTCGACTGGTTGAGCGACGGCTGGATGGCGCGGAATTCCTCTTCGTTCGGCGCGGCTCCGCGGCTGTCGTAGAGGCCGTCGATGCAGATGCTGGCGCCGTCATGGGCAATCGCGCGCTGGATCACGGGGCCGAGCATCGGCAAGCTCGTCGACAGCGGGGTGCCGGCGACGATGTCGCGCATCAGCCGATCGTGGATGTCGCGGCCCTGTTCGCGCAGCCGCGCTCCCTGTCGCGAGAGGGCTCGATCGAGCACCAGCGAGAACAGCTCCGAAAACAGCTCGGCCGCGGTGCGCTGCGAATAGGGCAGCACCTTGGGCGAATAGTGATGGCAGGCGAACAGCCCCCACAGCTTGCCGCCGACGATGATCGAGATCGAAAGCGATGCGCCGACGCCCATGTTTCGCAGATATTCGATGTGCATCGGCGAGACCGCCCGGAGCGTGCTCATACTCAGGTCGATCGGCTCGCCCTCGGCGGTCTGGGCGGGCTCGAGGGGCACCGGCGCGGCATTGACGTCGGCGATGATCCGGAACCGGTTGCGGTAATACAGGATGCGTGCCTGTTTCGGAATGTCTGATTCGGGGTAGCGCAGACCCTGGAAGGACTCGAGGTCGTCGCGCCGGGCCTCTGCGATCACCTCGCCGGACAGGTCGTCGTGGAAGCGATAGACCATGACGCGATCGATCTGCAGCGCCAGACGCAGCTGCCGCGCCGCCTCCTGGGCGAGCGTGGCGACATCCTCATGCCGTTCGAGGCGGGTCATGATCGGCCGCAGAATGGCCAGCTGCCGGTTCAGATCTCCCGCCGCATGCGGTTCGATCTCGACGATCGTGTAGCGGTCCGAGCGGTGCAGGGCACAATCGAACAGGCGCTCGTCGTCGAACAGCGCCAACCCGAACAGCCGTTCGACGTGATCGGGCGCGACCAGCGTCGCTGCGGCGCTACGCAGGCGGCCGCAGGCCTTGGGGCGCAGCAATCGGTCGAGCGGGGTCCCGATTGCGACCGCGGCCTCGCTCCCGAGGATGTCGCGGGCATTGGCCGATCGATGCGCGATCGACCATTGCCGGTCGAACGCCAGCAAGGCCCCGAAGTCCTGGATCTGGCCGAGCCGGTGGATCGGTTCGCGATCGCAATTCGACAAATCGACGGTGGATGGGCTCATCAGGCGGCTTCGCGAAGGCATTCGCTCTCGGCGACATCGAGAAAATGCGCAAAGACGGCGCGGGCGGCGGCCAGCGCGGTTTCGCTTTCGTCCGCCACCGGCACGGCCTCGAGCCGCGGCCTCAGAGTGGTCCAGTATGCCGCGGCGCTGCGATCGGCCAGAAACGCCCTCGGGAGTTCGGGGGCAGATTGCTCCAACCGCGTGCAGAGCATGCGATTGCCGAGCGCAGACCCCGCCAGCACCCAGAACAGACCCAGCGCATTGCCACCGCGGGGCAGTACCCATTCGGCCGGTGTCGGCGGAATCTCGGATCCGAGGCTGCGCAGGTCATCGGCAATCAGCGCCAGCTGCCGCGGCGGCGCGGCAAGCCGGGATTGCGTACAGCCGATCCAATCCTCGATGGGGCGACGCGCGCGATACTGGATCCGCAAAAAGCACCCGTAATCGGCGGCGTTTCCGCTCACCAGCGGGCCCATCCTGCGGTCCAGCGCCGCATGCAGCTGAGCGGTTCCAGCTTTGAGATAATGTCTTATGTTGCGACTCACGCCCTCGATCCTCGTATCGCCCCGACCGTGTCGAGGGCGCTCCCCACGACCAGCGCGGACGGCACTCCGGTCGACGACCGGGGCAGTCCGCTGCGACTACAGCGGCTTCCGACTACAATGGTTCCGGGCCTGGCCGATTATCGTTTGCCGGGAGTTCCGCGAACCGGCCTATTTGCTCTCGAGCAGTTTCTGCCCCTGCTGACGGATCGAGCCGGCGATCATCGGTTCGACGAAGGACAGCGCTGGCGGAAGATCGATTTCGAACACCACCTGGCTATCCTCGATCAGTACGCGGCCGTCGACGCCTTGCCCCATCGCCCTGACGGACAGATCCATACGATCCTCGTTCGGCCAGCTGGTGGCGACATCGGCCATTCCGCCGGGAACGAAACTGGCGATTTCGTGACTGCGGCCATGCAGGCGCCGCCGCACCTCCGCCTTGTCGAGGTTGTGCGGGATCGGGACGCGCATCAGCTCTTGTGCTCCAGTTCGGGACTGGTCTGGGCGGCTTCGCCGAATTTGTAATCGAGATAGCGGTGCTTGATCGCGAGATCGTCGAGCGAGCCCTCGGCCAATTGCCGGGTGATCGAATCGATTTCGCCACTGATCTTCGCCAGGCTGTCGGTCAGCTGCTCGTCGGGGGAAGCCCCGGCGCGTTTCTCCCGGCGCAGATGCGCCGGAATCTTGCGGTAGCTCTCGACCATTTCGGGCAATTGTTCACCGACCAGGCTGCGGATTTCCCGGGCCTTGGGATGGTTCTGGTCGAGCCCTTCGAGCTGGTGGCCGAGGCCGTCGAGCTGGACGCCGATCTGGTCGACGAGGCCGACCGCCGGCGCGGGCAGGGCGGGGCGCTGCGCTTCGAGCCACAATTCGGTACGTCCGACCATCTGCCCCACGTCGCCGCGATTGAGGTCGGCCCGCTGGGGAACCTTGAGCCGCGGGTACTGGGTCAAGACGCCGATCGTCACGATCGCCGCGAGCGCAGTCAGCATCAGTCCGGTGAAGCCCAGCCCGTCGATCACCAGCCCGATCGTGATCGCGCCGATCCAGATGGCGGCGAATGCCAGTGCTACGCGCTTGAGCTTCTGCGTGAGATGCTTCCTGCGCAGTTCCGCCGAGCCGCGGCCGATCGGAACCACACGGCGATGGCGCCCGCCCGAGCGATTGTCGTCGCGGACACCGCGCGCTTCTCTGATCAGGCGATCGCTGTCTCGAGTCAGATCGCCCAAATCATCGCTCCACGGACAGCAGCGCGCTTTCGCTGACCTGCTTTTGCGCCTGCGACTGGCCTTCGGCGCGAGCGATATAGCCCTTCGATTTTTCGACCTCGCCGGAAAGCAGCGTCACCGTCTGCTTCATGCTGTCGAGCGCGCGCAGCTTGAAGGCGTCGACCTCGTCCATTGTGTCGTAGATGTTCTGGAAGGCGCGCTGCAGCGTTTCGAGCGGGATCGTGCTCGCCGCCGCCTGTTCGTGGATCTTGCCGGTCTGGTCGCGCAGCAATGTGCTGGTGCTGTCGATGATCCCCGCGGTGGTCTCGTTGAGCGCGGTGATCTGGCCGAGCACCAACCGCTGGTTGGTCATCGCTTCGGCCACCGTCACTGCGGTGCGCAGCGCGCCGACCGTGGTGCTGCTGGCGCGGTCGACGCCCTTGACCAGTTCGATGTTGTTCTTCTTCACCAGATCGAGCGCGAGATAGCCCTGCACGCTCACCGCCATCTGGGTCAGCAGGTCCTGCGTGCGCTGGCGGACGTAGAACAGCGCGGTCTCGCGTACCGCCTTGGCCTTCGCCGGGTCGGTTGCGTCGAGTTCGGCGGCCTTTTCCTCAAGCTTTTCGTCGAGCGTCCTGGAGATGTGGATCATCTGCTCGAGGTTGCCCATCGCCTCCCACAGCTTCTGCCGTTCGACGTCGATCGCCGCATTGTCCATGATAAGCTCGTCCTTGCCGCTGGCAAGACTGCCGAGGATCGACTGGATGTGCGACTGCGCGCTCTGATAGCTGCGGAAGTAATTGGTCAGCTTGTTGCCGAAGGGAATGATGCCGAGGATCTTGCGCGAACCCGACAGCTTGCCGCGCTTGCCCGGATCGAGATCCTCGACCACGCGGCGCAATTCGGAGAGATTGGCGCCGACGCCCTCGTCCTTGTCCATCGCGCGGACCGGCCGGTCGAGAAACCGGTTCGACATGCCCGCGGCGGCCATGATTTCCTTGCGTCCCATGTTGGTGAGCTGGTCGACCTTCTTGCCGAATTCGGGCGAATTGGCATCGGAGGCCACCAGATCGGCGACGAATCCGTCGACCTTTGTCGCCAGCTTGCTCTTCACTTCCTGGCTCACCGGGACCAGTCCAGCGGCCTTGTCGGGCGCGACCGAGGGCACCGGATCGGGCGGAGCCAGATCGAATTCGGTGGCGGTGGCGGTTTGCGTCTGGGTGTCGCTCATCGGTGCGCTGGTCTCCGTCTGGCTCGTCTGGCCGAAGTCCTGTATTAGTCTTGCAATACACGATCTTCAAGCGCAGTTTGCCGAGCAGCGACGATTGTTTCGCTTCTGCGCGAGATAGTTCAAGCCCTAATCGTACTGCGGGCGGCCCGCGATGCGCGGCCGTCAGGCAGCGAGATCGAGCGGCTGGATCTCTCCCGACAGGTAGAGCCGCTTGGCCTTGGCGCGGCTGAGCTTGCCCGAACTCGTGCGCGGCAGGGTGCGCGGCGGGACGAGTTCGACGACACAGCTCATCCCGGTCACGCCGCGGACCTTGTCGGCGATCTGGTCGCGCAGCTTGACCCGTTCCTCGGGGTCGGACACGCGGCAGTGGACCAGCACCGCGGGTGCTTCCTCGCCGTTTTCGGTCTCGACCGAAAAGGCCGCGATGTCGCCGTGATTGAAGCCGGGCAATTGTTCCACCGCCCATTCGATGTCCTGCGGCCAGTGGTTCTTGCCGTTGATGATGATCATGTCCTTCGCCCGCCCGACGATGAACAGATAGCCTTCGGCCATATAGCCCATGTCGCCGGTATCGAGCCAGCCATCGACCAGGCAGTCGCGCGTCGCATCCTCGTTGCGGAAATAGGAATGCATCACGCTGGGACCATGGCACCATACCTTGCCGATCTGGCGATCGCCCCGGGGCTGGCCGTTTTCGCCGCGGATCTCGACATCCATCCCGGGGATCGGCTTTCCGCAATTGACGATCGCCCGGTAACGGGCGGGCCGCGACAGGTCGCGCGGGCGTCCCGACAGGCGTTCTTCCTCCACCAGTTCGACGCGGATCCCCTCCCCCGGGGGCATCACCGTGACCGCCAGCGTCGCTTCGGCGAGGCCATAGCTGGGAGTGAATGCGGTCGCCCGGAAACCGGCCTCGGCGAAGGCGTTGACGAAGCTCTGCATGACGTCGGGCCGGATCATGTCCGCGCCATTGCCCGCGGTGCGCCAGCGAGACAGGTCGAAACGGTCGGCGACCTGGCTCTGGCTCGAGATGCGCCGCGCGCAGATGTCGTAGCCGAAGGTCGGCGAATAGCTCAGCGTATTGCCCTGGTTGCGGCTGATGAGATCGAGCCAGGCGAGCGGCCTGCGGGCGAAATGTTCGGTCCTGAGATAGTCGCAGCTGACCTGATTGGCGATCAGCGAGAGGAAGCAGCCGACCAGACCCATGTCGTGATACCAGGGCAGCCAGCTGACCACGCGGTCGTTGCTGCCGATATCCATCGATTGGGCGTGCCCGCGCAGATTGTGCAGCAGCGCCCTGTGGGTGACCGCAACTCCGGTCGGGAAACGCGTCGAGCCCGACGAATACTGAAGGTAGCAGATGTCGTCCGGCCGGGCTTCGGGCAGGATGCACTCGGGATCGGGGCGGCTGGCGAATTCCTCCCAGCTCTCGCCCATGCAGCCCTGACGGTCGGCGCCCGCCTTGGCCATCTCGGCGATCTCTCCGGGATAGATCAGGATTTTCGGATCGCTGCTCTCGAGCTGGACCGAGAGCTGTTCGATATAGCTTTCCTTGCCGCCGAAGGTGGTCGGCAGCGGCAAGGGCACGGGCCAGGCGCCGACGTAGGTGCAGGCGCAGAAGAGCGCGGCGAATTCGGCGCTGGTCTCGGCGACGAGCGCCACGCGATCTTCCTTGCCGATTCCCATGGCGACGAGCTGGCGCGCCGCCCTGTGCGCATCGGCACGCATCTCGGCAAAGGGATAGACCCGCTCGAGCGTTCCGCGCATGTCGTGGAAATTGAGACCCTTGGCGCTCTCGGCGGCGTAGTCGATGGCCTCGTTGAAGGTCGCAAAATCCGAACGGCGACGCGGATGGTCGCAGTCATTCGGCGTCGGCGTCAATACGGCGTCGGTCATATAAGCAGAGATACCCGTGAATTGTCAGCGCCTTGCGGCCGGCCTCATTGCTCGATCCATGCACAACACGACGTCGCACACTCTCCCGAGTTTCCCAATCGATAAGGACTATGGCAAGAATATGGCCGATGAATGACCTCGACGCAACATCTGGCCGCCGTCATCGCAATTCGAAACCGCTTGATCGACGGCGGCTCGAGGATCTGGCGCTGGCCTATGTCGCGCGCTTCGCGACCAGCGGCGGCAAGCTGCGGAGCTATCTGCAGCGCAAGCTGCGTGAGCGCGGCTACGAGGGTGGGGATGGCGCCGATGCGCCCGATCTCGACGGGCTGATCGCGCGCTTCGCGGCCCGCGGCTATATCGATGATGAATCCTACGGACGCGCGCGGGCCGGCGATCTCGCCGGTCGAGGCTATGGAGCGCGCCGGGTCGAACAGGCGCTGCGCGCCGCGGGGATTGCCGAAGATCTGCGCTCGCGGCTGGCGCCGGGGGAACACGAAAGCCGCCGGGCGGGGTTGCTGCTGGCGCGCAAGCGCGGCTTCGGCCCCTTTGCGAAACCGCTCGGAGTTGATCCCGAACAGCACCGGCGCAGGGGCGAAAAGCAGCTTGCAGCCATGGTCCGCGCGGGCCATGACTTCGCCGTTGCGCGTCGGGTCGTCGAAGCGCGAAGCATCGAGGAGCTCGAGGAATGGGTCGAGGAAAGCCGTTCGGAATGAGGCTGGCATGGTCCGCCGCTGCCGCCTGCGCGCTGTCGCTGGCTGCTTGCACGACACAGGTCGCCCGCGAACCGGCACGCGATGCCGAAACGGCACCGGAGCGGCACCCGGTCTCGGGCCTCGCGGTGATCCCGCTGACGGTGTCCGGCGACGGGCAAAGACATGTCTTTCGCGTCGAGGTCGCCGACACCGGCGAAAGCCAGGCCCGCGGGCTGATGTTCCGCACCGAGCTCGGCCCCGACGAAGGCATGATCTTCCCCTATGAAGGGACCACGGCGCAGAGCTTCTGGATGAAGAACACCCCGCTGCCGCTCGACATCGCGTTCATCGGGCTCGACCACCGGATCAGCAATATCGCCGCCATGGCCACTCCCTATTCGCTGGAGCCGATCTATTCGGTCGGCCCCGTGCTGGGCGTGCTCGAACTGCGCGGCGGACGCACGGCGGAGCTTGGCATCGAACCGGGCGACGTGGTCGAATGGTAGCGGCGCTTTCGCCCATCGCCGCGCTTGGCCAGCGCGCGCGAATCGGCTAACCGGCCTGCCATGAACTTCCTCGGCAAGATATTCACCTGGTGGGACGGCGCCACCATCGGCACGCAATTGTGGTCGGCCCGCCACGGCGAACAGGTCGGGACCGATGCGCAGGGCAACCGTTATTTCCGCGCGAAGAAGCGCGCCGCCCACGGCCGCGAGCGCCGCTGGGTGATCTACCAAGGCGCCAATGATGCCAGCCGGGTGCCCGCCGAATGGCACGGCTGGCTCCATGGCGCATTCGACGACATTCCCGAAAGCCACCTGCCTCCGTCGCGCATCTGGGAATCCGAATTCACGCCCAATGCGACCGGGACCTCCGGCGCTTATCGCCCTGCCGGTGCGCTCGAGCGCGGCGGCCGGCGCGCCCGCGCCACGGGCGACTACGAAGCCTGGTCGCCGGACGCGTGAGCATGCGCCGGGCGATCGCCCTGCTCGGCGCCTGCGCGGCGGTCGCAGCGTGCGGCCAGCGGGCCGACGAGCAGCCCGAGGCGCTCGAGACCGAGATTCCCGAAGAGCTGCAACAGGCCTCGCCGCCGCCGCGGCCGGCGGCGGAAGCCGCGATCGGCACGCCGATGGCCGAGCGCGTCGCGACGCTCGGCCTGCTCAACAAGCGAAACAATCTGACCCAGGATCTCGAGATGAAGCCGGGCGAGCAGCAGCGGATCGGCGACGTGATCGTGCGGCTCCAGGCTTGCGAGCGCACGGCGCCGTGGGAATTGCCCAAGGAAACGGGGGCTTTCGTCCAGGTGCTGGTCAAGGAGCGCGGCGGCGAAGACCGCTTTCGCAAAGTCTTCTCGGGCTGGCTGTTCAAGAACTCGCCCAGCCTCAACGTCGTCGAACACCCGATCTACGATGTCTGGGTCAAGGATTGCGCGATGCGTTTCCCGGGTGAGGAAGAGGCCGAATAGCGAGCGATCGCGGCGGGCAGCGTCGTCCGCGTCCGCCCGCTCGCTTGCGCCAGGCGCTCGAGATAGCGCGCCTGCGGCACGGCGACCGCGCCGAGGCTGGCGAGGTGTTCGGTCATGAACTGGCAATCGAGCAGGGCGAAGCCCGCTTCGCGCATCCCCGCGACCAGCCAGGCGAGCGCAATTTTGCTCGCATCGCTCGCCCGGCTGAACATGCTCTCGCCACAGAAGGTGCGGTCGAAGGCCACGCCGTAGAGGCCGCCGACCAGCTCGCTGCCCTGCCAGCATTCGATCGAATGCGCGTGGCCCGCCTGGTGCAGCGCCTTGTAGCTCGCTTCGATCCGATGGCTGATCCAGCTTTCGGCGTGCTCCTCGCGGGGGTCGGCGCATCGCGCGATCACCGCGGCGAAATCGGCGTCGCAGGTGACCCGGAAGCGGTCCTGGCGGAGCGTCTTGCGCAGGCTGCGGGTGAGCCGGAAGCCGTCCAGCGGGATGATGGCCCGTTCGCGCGGCTCGACCCAGTAGACTTCGTCGTCGCCGCGGTGATCGGCCATCGGGAAAACCCCGGCGCGATAGGCCCGCAGCAGCAGTTCGATCGGGATGGGCGAAGCGACGGGGGCATGCATGGCGGGCATACTAGCACGGGATCGGCGGCCGAGATATCCAGCTTGCCAATCGGGAACGGCCATACTAAGGCGCGCCCTCGCTGCAGGGGTGTAGCTCAGCTGGTAGAGCATCGGTCTCCAAAACCGAGGGCCACGGGTTCGAATCCTGTCACCCCTGCCACTTTGTTTCTCTGCGCTTGTGCCGCGCCGCAGCGCGCCGTATCGGGCGCGCCATGACAGACAAGAAAAGCGAACGCGATCTGGCCGATCGCAAATTCTACCCGGCCGACCAAGAAGCCGAATTCGAGAAAACCCAGTTGCACGAGACGCCGCAGACGGGGCATCCCGCCTACCGGCTCGCCTTCCAGGACACCGATTTCCTGCTCCGCGAGGAATTGCGTCCGGTGCGCTTCCAGCTCGAACTGCTGAAGCCCGAGATGCTGCTCGACGAGGCCGGTGTCGGTTCGACGCTGGTGGTCTATGGTTCGGCCCGCATTCCTCCACCCGAAGCGGCCGAGACCGCGCTCGAGGGCGCCCGCGACCTGCCCGACGACGAACGCCGGGTGGTCGAGAATCTGGTCAAGAAAAGCAAATACTGCGCCGAAGCCTACAAGCTCGCGCGGATCGCCAGCGAGAAATCGATCGTCGAGGACGGCAAGCGTCAGTTCGTGGTCTGCTCGGGCGGCGGCCCCTCGATCATGGAGGCGGCCAACAAGGGGGCGAGCGACGCGGGCGCCGAAAGCATCGGGCTTAATATCATCCTGCCGCACGAACAGGCGCCCAACCGTTACGTCACTCCCTATCTCTCGCTCAACTTCCACTATTTCGCGCTGCGCAAGATGCACTTCCTGCTGCGCGCGCGGGCGGTGGCGGTGTTCCCCGGCGGCTTCGGTACCTTCGACGAATTCTTCGAACTGCTGACGCTGATCCAGACGGGCAAGATGCGGGCGATGCCGATCCTTCTGTTCGGCAAGGAGTTCTGGACCCGGGTGATCGATTTCGAGGCGCTCGCCGAGGAAGGGACCATCTCGCGCCGCGATCTCGACCTGTTCCGCTGGTGCGAAACTGCCGAGGAGGCGTGGGAGCACATCGCCGCCTTCTACGATCTCGACCGCTGATCGGGCAAAGCTAGGCCGACGGGGGCGGGCGGCGGCCCACCGCCTGGTGGCCGAGCGGACCGTTGCCGCCGCCGAAGCCGGGCGCGTTCTCGATCGCCGCAAAAGTGAAGGCGCGGGCCAGCCGGATGGCGTGGGTCAGCGGTTGGCGATGCCCCAGCAGCGTCGCCAGCGCGGCCGACAGCGTGCAGCCCGTCCCATGGGTGTGGACGGTATCGATCCGGGCATGCGCGAAGCTCGCCAGCGCGCCGTCGGGTGAAACGATCCGGTCGATCACCTGATCGCCCGCGTCGTGCCCGCCTTTCGCGAGCACCTGGACCCCGTGGCGCTGCGCCAGGGCGATGGCGGCATCGAAGATCTCGTCTTCGGCGATCGGCGCGCGTCCGCAGAGGACCTGGAGTTCGGGCAGATTGGGGGTGACGATCGTGGCGATCTCCATCAGCCGGGCGAAACCGGCCACGGTTTCCGCATCGGCCAGCGGCGCGCCGCTGGTGGCGACCATGACCGGGTCGAAGACGATCGGACCCCCGAAGGCGTCCAGCCGTACGGCCAGCGCTTGCGCGATCTCGGCCGAGCCGAGCATGCCGATCTTGATCGCATCGGCACCAATGTCGTCGAGGCAGGCGTCCACCTGCTGCATCACCATGTCGGCCGATAGCAGCTCGACCGCATTGACCCCGCGGGTGTTCTGCGCGGTGACCGCGGTGATCGCGGACATAGCATAGCCGCCGAGCAGGGTGACCGTCTTGATATCGGCCTGGATGCCCGCGCCGCCCGAACTATCGGACCCGGCGATCGAGAGGATGCGCGGGGGCGGCCGGGTCATCGCCTGAACCTCCGCCGGGTGCCCGGCGGATTGTCCTGCTGGAGCTTCTTCGCGCGGGTCGGACGGTCCATCAGTTCGCCGCCGCAATTGGGGCAGATGTCGTCGAGCTGGTCGGCGCATTCGGCGCAGAAGGTGCATTCGAAGCTGCAGATGAAGCCGCCCGGGGCCTCGGCCGGGAGGTCGCACCCGCAGCGTTCGCAGTCGGGCCGCATCTCGAGCATCAGGCGGCTCGCTTCACGGCGTCGCAGATACGTTCCACCACCCGTTCGACCTGCACCGCATCGTCGCCCTCGGCCATCACGCGGATGAGCGGTTCGGTGCCCGATGCGCGGATCACCAGTCGCCCCGAACCGTGCAACTCGCGTTCGGCCTCGGCCACCACCCGTCTGACACCGTCGTTCTCGAGCGGGGCGCCGCCCGAATAGCGCACGTTCTTGAGCAATTGCGGCACCGGATCGAAGACGTGGAGCAATTCGCTCGCGGGCTTGCGCGAACGGACGAGGCTGGCGAGCACCCGCAGGGCGGCGATGGTGCCGTCTCCGGTGGTGCCATGGTCGAGCAGGATCATGTGGCCCGATTGTTCGCCGCCGACATTGAAGCCGCCTTCCTTCATCCGTTCGAGGACGTAGCGATCGCCGACCTTGGTGCGCTCCAGCGTGAGCCCCAGGTTGGCGAGATGGCGTTCGAGACCGAGATTGGACATCACCGTCGCCACCACCCCGCCCCCGGCCAGGGCGCCGCGGGCATGCAGGCGGGTGGCGACCAGCGCCATGATCTGATCGCCGTCGACGGCCCGGCCGCATTCGTCGATCACGATCAGCCGGTCGGCATCGCCGTCGAGCGCGATGCCGATATCGGCGCCTTCCTCGACCACGCGCGCCTTGATCGCATCGAGCGAGGTCGAACCCACGCCGCGGTTGATGTTGGTGCCATCGGGTTCGATCCCCATGGCGACGACTTCGGCCCCCAGTTCCCAGATCGCGCTGGGGGCGACCTGATAGGCGGCGCCGTTGGCGCAGTCGACCACGACCTTGAGGCCGTCGAAGCGGATGTCCGATGCGACCGACTGCTTGACCGCATGGATGTAGCGGCCGCGGGCATCCTCGATCCGCCGCGCGCGACCGATCCGCGCGGCTTCGACCAGCTGCGGTTCCTCCCCCAGCAGCCGCTCGATCGCCAGCTCGGTATCGTCCGACAGCTTGAACCCGTCGGGACCGAACAGCTTGATGCCATTGTCTTCGAAGGGATTGTGGCTGGCCGAGATCATCACCCCGAGATCGGCGCGCATCTCGCGGGTGAGGAGCGCGATCGCCGGCGTGGGCAGCGGCCCGGTCATGATCACATCCATGCCGACGCTGGTGAAGCCCGCCACCAGCGCGCTTTCCATCATATAGCCCGACAACCGCGTGTCCTTGCCGATCACCACGCGGTGGCGATGGTCGCCGCGCAGGAAATGCGTCCCCGCGGCCTGCCCCACGCGCATCGCGGTGGCGGCGGTCATCACGCCGTGGTTGGTGCGCCCACGAATGCCGTCGGTGCCGAAGAACTTGCGTGCCATTTCTGCGCGACCTCCTGTTGCCGAGCCTGCCATGGCGCGAATGGGGCGTGAAGAAAAGGCCGCTCGTCCCCCTTTTCGCGCGCAATATCCCTGTTAAGTGCAACCACGCGCGTCGCGACGCGTTAGGGACGCGAAGACCGGTTTTTACACACCAGACCCAAGGGGGACATTTCCATGGCTTTTGAGCTCATCGACCTGCCGTATGACGAAACTGCGCTCGAACCCGCAATCTCGGCCAGGACGCTGTCGTACCACCATGGCAAGCACCACAAGGCGTATATCGACAAGACCAATGCGGCGATCGAAGGCACCGAGCTCGAGGGCAAGCCGCTCGAGCAAGTGATCGCTTCGGCGCGCGGCAGCGACCAGGGACTGTTCAACAATTCGGGCCAGAGCTGGAACCACGGCTTCTACTGGCATTCGATGGCAGGTGAGGAAACCAGCGCGTCCGACGAATTGCGCAGCATGATCTCCGATGCCTTCGGTTCGGTCGACGATCTGAAGAAGAAGCTCGCCGAGCGCGGCGCGGGCCATTTCGCCAGCGGCTGGGTATGGCTGGTGGTCAAGGACGGCGGGCTGAGCATCGAGGAAACGCATGACGGCGATACGCTGGCCGACCGCGACGGCATCAACCCGCTGCTGGTGATCGACCTGTGGGAGCACGCCTATTACCTCGATCACCAGAATGCCCGCCCGGCCTATCTGGAGGCGGTCAACGGCAAGCTCAACTGGAGTTTCGCGAGCGAGAATCTCGCGCGCGGCACGACCTGGGCCTATCCTGCCTGAGCCTGCCCGAGCGGCAGACTTACAACGGCCTGTCGGCGCCCGGTCGGCGGCAGGCCCCCCTGTCCTTCTCTCTGGCTTCCCCCTGGCGTGCCCCTGTCGATCCTCGCGGCCCGGGCCTCTCAGGGCGGGGGCGCGCCGGGGGGCTCGTCGGTCGCTTCGCCATCGAACAGATTCGACGCGAACAGGGGTTCTCCGAACACGAAGCCGACCAGATTGGGCCTGCCGATGTGGTCGAACATGGCGGTCAGCATCAGCAGGATCGGCACCGACAGCAGGGCCCCGAAGACGCCCCACACCCAGGTGAAATACGACAGCGCGATCAGGATCAGCACCGGGTTCATGGTAAAGCGCGCCCCGAGAATCGACGGGGTGACGACATTGGCCTCGATCGTATGCAGGCCGAGATAGGCGAGCGCCGGGACCAGCCCCAGGAAGATCGTATCCGCCGTGCCGATGCCGAACAGGCCGAGCAGCGCGATCATCACGATCGGGCCGACATAGGGCAGGAAGTTGAGCAGAGCCGCCAAGCCGCCCCACATGATCGGTGCTTCGACCCCCAGCGCCCAGGCGCCCAGCGCCACCACCACCCCGACCAGCGCGTTGATCCAGCCGACCGTCAAGATGTAGGCGGCGACGCGGTCCTGGACTTCGCGGATGACCCGCGCCGCCTTGATGCTGGTGCCGAAGCTCGCCCGCCCGAACAGCAGGCGCTGGCGCAGCCTGACGCGCGCCTCGATCATGAAATAGGCCATTAGCAGGGTCAGCACGGTTTCGAGCAGCAGGCTCGGCGTGGCGAAGGCCAGCTCCTCGAGCAGGCTCGGCGCGGCGAGTACGACCTCGCGCGCGCCGCCGCGGTTCATCAGCGCGGCGAGCTGCTCGTTGATACCCGCGATCCAGGCGAACTGCGCGCGCACTTCGCCGAAGCGCTCCATCACGCGCTGCATCATCGTCGGCACGTCGTCGAACAGCGCGATCGCCGGTTGCAGGATCAGCGCCAGCGCGAGCAGCAGGATGGCGAAGAAGACCAGCAGCGCGGCGAGCGAGGCAAGCGCATTGGGAAGCCCCCAGCCGTTCAGCTTGTCGGCCAGCGGCGAGAGGATCACGGTCAGCACCAGCGCGGTGACCACCGGCAGGAAGACCACCGCGCCGATCGACAGGACGAAGGGCAGGGCGAAGAACAGGCCCAGGCCGATCAGCAGCACCAGCGAGGAAATGAGGCGCAGCTCCTGCTCGGCGAAGGCGAGCCTGCGCGACCGCGGCTGCGCCTGCCGGCCTTCGGGTGGCGGTGGATCGGCTTCGCTCATCGCACCTATCTGCCCTTCGCCGGAAATCGTGACAAGCGGGACGCGGCCAAAGAAATTCTAGCTGCGGGCGTGCCCCTGGCCCGCGGCGACATTGTCGAGTTCCTCGAGAATTGCGCGGTGGGCGGCATCGTCGCCGATCGAACGCTGCGGGATGTCGCCGTCGGACAGCATCGCATTGAGCGCGGCGCGGGCGCGGCCGACCCGGCTCTTGATCGTCCCGACCGCGCAGCCGCAGATCGTCGCCGCTTCTTCGTAGGAAAAGCCCCCGGCACCGACCAGCAGCAGCGCCTCGCGCCGTTCGGGCGGCAGCGTCAGCAGCGCGCGGTGCATGTCGGACAGATGGATCGGTTCCTCCTGCCCCGCCGGGGCGGTGAGGATGCGTTCGGCCACGGTCTCGTCGTATTCGCCGCGGAAACGGTTGCGACGCATGTCGGTGAGATAGGCGTTGCGCAGGATCACGAAGGTCCAGGCACGCATGCTGGTGCCCGGCTGGAAGCGCTCCTGCGCGGCCCAGGCCTTGAGCAGCGTTTCCTGCACCAGATCGTCGGCCATGTCGGCGCGGCCGCACAGGCCGCGGGCGAAGGCGCGCAGATGCGGCACCACCTCGGTCAGTTCGCGCTTGAAATCGGCCTTTTCGGCAGCCGTCCGTTTTTCTCCGGCCATCAGTCGTCCGAATCCAGCTTTGACAAGAGATCGCGGAAGCTATCGGGCAGCGGCTCCTCGACCACCGCATCATAAAGCTGGCGCAGGCCGTTCGCCCATTCGGGCGGTTTGGACTTGTCATGGTGGGCGGGCGCGGGCCGCCTGGCTGCGCGCGCGTCCTGTGGCTTGTCGGATGTCATGCCGGAAAAACCGTACCCTCTCATTTCGTCAGCCGGCAGGACCGCGAAGCGCTGCCGGCGTGGATGTCGATCCCGATGCGCTACGCACAACGCGCGGCCTTGCGCGGAGTTCCCCGACATCGTGCCGGAACCATATCATGCGGAACGATTTGCCGCGCCCGGCATAGTATATTGCCTAGGAATATGGACAGGGGCAAGTAGCTGGTAACCGAAGATCTTCACCGCAAAGGTCGCCGTCGCCGCTGGCTGACGGATTTTCCGCGCGCGATCCCGGTGCTCATATTCCTGCTGGTCACCGCGATTACCGTGCTGAGCGTCTTCGCCATCGAGCGGGGCGAGAAGGAACGCGACACCGCCGAAGTCGCGCGGCGTGCGCAGGCGCTGACCTCGGCGATCGAACGCCGCGCTTTCACCAGCTCGGCCTATCTGCGCGCAGGCGCCGCGCTCTTCGCCACGCAGGGCGACGTGACCGCCGACCTGTTCCGCCGGTTCGTCGCCGAGCTGAGGCTCGATGCCAATTACCGCGGCGCCGAAGGGATCGGCTGGGCTCCGGTGGTCGCGGCCGCCGATCTGCCGGGGTTCGAGGAGCGGCTCAATCGCGGCCACGTCGAGCCGACGCCGATCACCCCCCCGCCCAGCGAAAACCCGCGCGCCGTCCTCACCCCGATCCTCTTCCTCCAGCCCGACACGGTCCGCAACCGGCGGGCGCTGGGCTACGACATGTATGCCGATCCGGTCCGCCGGGCGGCGATGGACGAAGCCGCGGCCAAGGACCGCCCGACCGCGAGCGGGCCCGTCGTGCTGATGCAGGAAGGCGGCGGCTCGGGCGCCGGTTTCCTGATCTACATGCCCGTCTACGGCGGGCTGGCGACGGCGAGGGATCTCAAGGGGTTCGTCTACAGCCCGTTCACCGCGCGCCAGTTCCTCGATTCGGCGGTCGAACTCGTCAGCTACGACGGCATCGGCGCGCGGCTGCTCGATATGGGCACCGAACGCCCGCTCGAGCTGGCGCAGACGCGCAGCTGGCTCGACGGGCGTCCGACCGTCCGCCGCGCTGTCACGCTGGCCAGCCGGCCGATGCTGCTCGAAGTGCAATCGACCCGGGTCGCCGGGCTTTCCCCGATGTCGATGATCACGCTGCTGTTCGGCCTTGCGGTGGCCAGCCTGTTGATGCTGATCGCGCGGTTGCTGACCCAGCAGACGATGGAGGACCGGCGCGCGATCGACTGGTTCGAGGAACAGAACTCGATCCGCAATTCGCTCACCCGCGAACTCAATCATCGGGTCAAGAACACGCTCGCCAACGTTCTCTCGATCGTCTCGCTCACGCGGCGCCGGGCGCAGGACGTCGATGAATTCGCTCAGGGGCTCGACGGACGGATCCGCGCGCTCTCGGCCACGCACGATTTGCTGACGCAGTCCGAGTGGGGCACCACGCCCATCAGGGCGGTGGCCGAGGTCGAACTGGCCCCCTACGCGCATGAAGAGGATCATCGTCTCGAGCTCGACGGACCGCAGGTCGAACTGGCGCCCAACGATGCCCTGTCGCTGGGGCTGGCGATGCACGAACTCGCCACCAACGCCGCCAAATACGGATCGCTGAGCGTGCCGGGCGGATGCGTGACGGTGCATTGGGAACGCGTGAACGAAAGGCTGGCGAAGATCGAATGGACCGAAAGCGGAGGGCCGCGGGTCGACAAGCCGCAGCGGCGCGGTTTCGGGACCGATCTGATCGAGAAGATCGTGGCGCACGAACTGCGCCATCCGGTCGACCTCGATTTTCACCGCAACGGCGTGCGCTGCACCCTGCTGGTCCCGATCCGCGAGCCGAGCGAATTCGAATTGCGGAGCAAGCGCAGGGGCCCCGCGCGCGGCCATTGATCGCGCGCACGGGTCGAAGCGGGAGCCGCCGCCGTTCCCGGAAACCGGCGCGCGGCGGGCACCCGCAACAGACTTCCGTCCATTTTCCCCGGCCGGCAACTCGCTGGATCGGCTAGCACCCCCGAGATCGGCGATCGCCCACGAAAAGAGGCCCGGGCGCGCGGCCCGGGCCTCCTTACCGGAAAACGAACCGGGCAGATCCCGGTCGGGGCGGTTCAGCCGAGCGGGCGGCTCGAGCCGAAGAACAGCGCCTGGCTGATCGCGGCCCGCACCGTCTGTTCCTGGAACGGCTTGGTCACCAGATAGGTCGGTTCGGGCCGGTCGCCGGTCAGCAGCCGTTCGGGATAGGCGGTGATGAAGATCACCGGAACGCTGCTGATCGCGAGGATGTCGTCGACCGCGTCGAGACCCGAGGACCCGTCGGCCAGCTGGATATCCGCGAGCACCAGCCCGGGGGTCTTTTCGGCGACCACTTCCTGCGCCTGCGTGCGCGTGGCGGCGGTGCCGCAGATCTCGTGCCCGAGGCTCGTGACGAGATCCTCGAGCTGCATCGAAATCAGCGGTTCGTCCTCGATGATCAGCACGCTGGTGGCGGATTCGCGGTCGATTTCCGAAATCGCCTCCTGCGCCAGCCGCTCGATGTCCTCGGGCGAGACTTCCATGATCTCGGCCGCCTGGTCGACCGAGAAATCCTCGAGCGTGGTCAGCAGCAGGGCCTGCCGGTTGAGCGGCGTGACCGATTTGAGCCGGTCCTGGGCGGCGGCCTCGTGGCCGGCGCCGGCCGCTTCGGGCACGTCGAGATAGGCGCTCGACCAGACCTTGTTGAAGGCGCGATAAAGCGGCACGCGGCCGCCTTCGAGCGATTCCTTGAGCGCGGCATCGGCCAGCGCCGCCTCGAGCGTGGCGCGGACGAACGCATCGCCGGTGGCTTGCGAGCCGGTCAGCGCACGTGCGTAGCGGCGGAGATATGGTAGGTTACGAGCAATCTGGTCACCAAGCGACATAGGACCCCTTCCTTCAGGTGCGCGCTTCTAACGTCCTGCATGTGGTTAGGTTCCTGCGGCGGGCGACACAAGCGAGGGTTTGACAAAAGCGGCAATTACGCTGACTTGCGCGGCTGTCCACGAAGCAGTGAAGGGGAGGCCGACGACCATGCACGAGATCGACGATCCGATTCCCTGTGCCGCCTGTCCGCTGCCCGATTGCGAGGGCCTGCGGCCGCTCGAGCAACACCAGTTGCGTTACATCCAGCAGTTCAAGCAGGGCGAGGTGCACCTCCAGCGCGGCGATACGCTGATCAACGAGGGCGAGCGCCACCGCCGCCTCTATACGGTCCTCGACGGCGTGCTGATCCGCTCGCGCTCGCTCGACGACGGCCGGCGGCAGATCGTCAATTTCATGTTCCCCGGCGACCTCGTCGGGCTGCAGGGGGCGTTCGACGAACCTTCGGGGCATACCATCGACGCGCTGCTCGATTCGCGGCTGTGCCGTTTCCCGCGCGAGGATTTCTCGGCCTTGATCACCGAATATCCCGGGCTCGGCTACGATCTCACCTGGCTCGCCGCGAAGGAAGAAACCGCGCTCGAGGGGCACATCGTCTCGCTCGGCCAGCGCAGCGCGCGCGAGCGCGTCGCCTATCTCGCCGTGTGGCTGCTCGATCGCGCGCTGGCGACCTGCATGGCGGCGGCGGGAGAACCATTGCGCATTCCGATCACCCAGGCCCAGGTCGCCGATATGCTCGGCCTGTCGCTGGTTCACACCAACCGCACGATAAGGCAGCTCGACCGCGAAGGGCTGGTCAGCTGGAGGTCGCGCGAAATCGAAGTGCCCGACCTCGATCGGGCCGCTCGCTACGCGCAATTCGATCTGGGGCAGGACCGGCTGCGACCGTTCATCTGAAGCCGCCGCGCGACCTGCGAAAAATATTTGCACGCCCTGGGAACCGACTTTTTGGCAGGGCATTCCTTTATTGTCACCGCCGAGACCCCCCCTCCCGTCCAAGCGGCTGGTGATACGATCCCGAAAGGCCTCCGTTGTTCATCAACGGAGGCCTTTTTTCTTGCCGTTCAGCGATTTTCTGGCCGTTCAGCGATCGCTTGGAAGCGGGCAGGCGAAAAGGCGGCGTCGCATGGGGGAGGACGGCACCTTCGCGACGCTGTCGGACCGGCCCCCGCGCAACCCCGATCGGCTCGGCACTTGTGGGTTCGGCTCGGGTAGGCTCTGGTGGGGTCGGCTCTGGTGGGGTCGGCTCTGGTGGGGTCGGCTCTGGTGGGTGGGCTCGGTTCGGCCCGGCTCAGCTCAGGGCGCCGCGCAGGCGCGACATGATCCCGCGCCGCTTCGGTTCGCGCAGGAGAGCGATCAGCGCATCGGCTTCATAGGGCTTTTCGAGCACGCAGCCCATCGCGGCGATGTCGTCGGGAATATCGCGCGGCGCGCCGGTCGAAAAGATGATCCGCGGGCTGTCGGGGCCCAGCGTCTGGACCAGTTCGGCGATCGCCCAGCCGTCGTCGCGATCGGCCAGATGGACATCGAGGACGATGACGTCGGGTCGCTTCTTGCGCAGATGGGCCAGCGCCTGATCGGTCGATGCGGAGATTTCGACCCGCTCCACGCCCGCGTCGAGCAGCGCCTGTTCGGTGGTCAGGCCCAACACGGCATCGTCCTCGACCAGAAGCACGTACTTCGGAAGCGGGTTGTCGATTGCCTTGCGGGGTGCCGTCATCTTGTCCCATCGCGCCTGTGGCCATGCGCCACTCGTGCGATCCAACGATCCCGCCGACGGGGCAGTTCCCGCAGCGCGTCGTTCGTCCGCCGGGCGTGGCCGAATTGCGACGGGCGCGTCAGCCGCGCCCGAGCGGCTTCTCGTAGACCGCGTATTCGCGGTTGACCTTGCTCTCGATGGCATCGGCGATCGCCATCATCCCCTGGTTGTCGTCGAGGATCCAGCCGATTTCCGCCCGCCTGGTGCCGTATTTTTCCACCGCCACGTCGCGTATGCGGCTGATCATCATGAAGGCCAGCTGGCTGGCCAGCCGCGAATTGTGGAGCTCGCGCAGCACCCCCATCAGCGGGACCCGCATCCCGGTATTCGCCGGCTTGCGCAGCCACCGCAGCAGGTGGAACCAGCCGAACGGCAGCAGCTTGCCGTCGATCCTGCGCAGCACGCCGTTGACGTCGGGGAAGGTCAGCATGAAGGCGACCGGCCGTCCGTCGAGTTCGGCGACGAGGTTGAGCTCGGGCCGGATGATCGGCCGCAGCTTCTTGCCCGCATAGGCGATTTCGCGCGCGGTGAAGGGAACGAACCCCCAATTGCTCGACCAGGCGTCGTTGAGGATCCCGAGTATCGTCTCGACCTCTTCGTCCCAGCGCGCGATTTCGACCTCGCGCAGGCTGATCCGCGGGTTGCGTTCGCCCGACTGGACGATCCGGCGGATCAACGGCGGGAAGGGCGGGCCGACATCGAGGTCATAGGTCAGGAGCGTCTTCGACAGGCGGTAGCCGGCGCTCTCGATCCATTCGCGGTAATGGGCGGGGTGGTGTCCCATCATGATCATCGGATCGTGGTCCTGGCCCTTGACCAGCAGGCCGGGTTCTTCCCACACCGACATCGAGATCGGCCCGAGAACGCGCGTCATGCCCTCGTCGCGGAGCCATTCCTCGGCCCGGCGCAACAGCGCATGTGCCGCCTGCTCGTCTTCGGCATCGAAATAGCCGAACATGCCCGCGCCGGGCCCGAACCCCTGCGCGCGCGGCAGATCGAGCGCCAGCCGGTCGATATGCGCCGAGATGCGCCCCACCGCGCGTCCGCCGCGGCGCGCGACGAAGAACTGGTGCGCGGCATGTTCGAAGAAGGGATTGCGGTCGGGATCGACCAGTTCGAGCTGCTCGGAACGCAATTGCGGCACCCAATGCGGCTCGCGCGCGGCGAAGCCACGGCCGATGTCGACGAATTCGGCGCGGCCCTTCTTGCCCCCGACCGGCTCGATCACCAGATTCATCTATGCAGCACCCGTCTGTCCGTTCAACCGCGGTTAGCCCTGTGTGCGCTAGCCGAGCTTTGTCAAGCAATCGCGCGGCCGATCAGTGTGATCGACAGCCGGCGCTGTATCGTTCCCGGGTTTTGGGCTAGGGAGCGCGAGGATCAGAACGACGATGACGATGCAACCGACCACTCTCACCCCGGCAGATATGCCCTCGCGCCGCGATGCGGGTTCGGGCTGGCACGCCCGGATCGCCGACGACAAGGCGATGCTGCGCGGCGCGCGCGACCTGACCAAGGACATCGCCGAACCGCAGGCGCGGCTCTATTGGGCCGACATGCTGGCTTCGGCGGCGATCGGCTATGCCGCGCTGGCCGCCGCGATCCTCGCCGCCAGCGGCTGGCTCGCCGCGGCATTGGGCGTGCTGGCGGTGCTCGCGCTCTACCGGGCGCTGCTGTTCATCCACGAGATCTCGCATATCCGCCGCGGCGCGCTGCCCGGTTTCCGCTTCGCCTGGAACGCCCTGGTGGGGATTCCGCTGCTGACCCCCTCGTTCATGTATGAAGGGGTCCACACGCTGCACCACAAGCGCACGCAGTATGGCACGATCGCGGATCCCGAATATCTTCCGCTGGCGCTGATGAAACCGTGGAGCCTGCCGCTGTTCGTGCTGATCGCGCTGCTGGCGCCCGCGGCGCTGCTGATCCGCTTCGCCCTGCTCGTCCCGCTCGGCGCGGTGCTGCCGCCGGTTCGCCGGCTGGTCTGGCAAAGGCTGAGCGCGCTGGCGATCAATCCCGACTTCCGCCGACGTCCGCCCGAAGGCGATCTGCGCCCGCGCGTGCTGTGGCAGGAACTCGGCGGCTGCGTCTGGAGCTGGGCGCTGATCGGCAGCGTCTTCCTGTTCGGCTGGAAGCCGCTGCTCATCGCTTTCGCGGTCGCCTCGATCGTGGCCCTATTGAATCAATTGCGGACGCTTGTGGCCCATTTGTGGGAGAACGAGGGCGAGGCAATGACGGTAACCGCGCAGTTTCTCGATTCGGTCAACGTCCCGCCGCCCGGGCGGATTGCCGAGCTCTGGGCGCCGGTCGGCCTGCGATATCATGCACTTCACCATCTGATGCCATCGATGCCCTATCATTCGCTGCCCGAGGCGCACCGCCGGCTGGTCCGCGAACTGGGGACCGATTCGAGCTATCACGGGGCCAATCACAAGGGCATGGCGGTGCTCGTCGCCCGCATCGCGCGGAACACGATGCGCCCCCGCTGACGCGGCCCAAGCGACGGAATTCGGGCGACAAAGCCGATCGTCGCCGGTCTGTCTATTCCTCGGTCCGGACGAGCACCGTTTCGCCGATCAGGAGGAACAGCAGGAAGGGCGCCCATGCCGCGAGCAACGGCGGATAGCCGCCGAAACTGCCCATCGCCAGCGCAGCATTGTCGACCACGAAATAGGTGAACCCCAGCGCCATTCCGATGATCGCGCGCACGAACAGCTGGCCCGAACGCGCCAGCCCGAAGGCCGCGACCGCGCCGAGCAGCGGCATCAGAAACGCCGACAGCGGGCCCGAGATCTTGTGCCACCATTTCGCCCGCAGTTCGGAGGTCCGCCGCCCCGCTGCATCGAAGGCCTCGATCGAGCGATGCAGTTCGAGGAACGGCACGGCGTCGGCATCGACCTTGACCAGATCGATCTGGCCGGGCGTCAGCCCCTCGCCCACGATCATGCTGTCGGCGCGATCGACGACCGCGTTCTGGACTCCGAACCGGGTGACGTTCTCGAGCCGCCAGCCGGGGTTGGCGTAGCGCGCGCGTTCGGCATCGACCTGCTCGACGATCATCCCGTCGGCATTGCGGCGATACCATGTCACGTCCCGCATGGTGATCGCGCCGCCCGATCCGCCGAGATAGGCGGCGGTGAGCACATTGCCGCCGTCGCTGAGGTAGACGTTGGTCCTTACCCCGCTTTCGGTCGGGATCGGGCCGAACTCGACCGCCTGCCAGGCCTCCAGCGTTTCGGTCGCGCGGGTGACCACGCGTTCGTTGAACGCGAAGCTGGCGAGCGCCACCAGCGCCGCGGTCAGGAGCAGCGGGGCGAGCACCTGATGTGCCGAGAGCCCGGCGGCCTTCATCGCGATCACTTCGCTGTTCTGGTTGAGCGTGACCAGCGTGATCAGCGTCGCCAGCAGCACCGAATAGGGCAGGAAGCGCGAGACGAGCTGGGGTATTCGCAGGCTGACGTAGGTCAGCAGCTCGCCCTGCCCATTGCCCTCGACCGCCAGGATCTTGCCGCTGTTCGACAGCAGGTCGAGCATCATCAGGACCAGCACCAGCATCGCCAGCATCGCCACGATGCGGACGATGAACAGCTTGGCCAGATACAGCGTCAGCGTTCTCGAAGGAAAGAAGTCGAGTTGCATGCCTGCTCCCGTCAGTCGCTCTTCGCAAGGTCGATCGTCAGCCGCCGTCGCGGCCGGAGCAGCTTGCCCAGCCGCTTGGTCTGCTTGTCGAACCATGTTTCGAGCGCGCCGATCGCCTGGCCCCCGGGGATATGCGCCACGCGCCAGTACATCCACACGATCAGCACCGCGAACAGCAGGAACGGGCCCCACAACGCCAAGATCGGATCGAATCCCGCCCAGAGCGGCGATGTCCTCGCCGTACTGGTTCACCTTGTGATAGGCGACCACCATCACGATCGACAGGAACACGCCGAGCGCGCTCGTCGACCGTTTGGGCGGGATCCCCAGCGCCACCGCCAGCAGCGGCATCAGCGCCATCATCACCACTTCGACGAGCCGGAAATTGAAGCTGGCCTGGCTGGCATCGCGTTTGGAATCGCTTTCGCGGTTGCTCCAGCCGATCCTGAGCAGTTCGGGCAGGATATATTCGCGTTCGGCATCGCCGCGGGCGCGGAACCGCTCGATCGTCGGCAGGTCGATCGGGAGATCGTGGCGGGTGAAGGTGAGCACGCGCGGGGTCTGGTTCCTGCTCTCCTGCACGATCGTGCCTTCGGTCAGACGCAGGATAATCGTGTTGGGATCGTCGGTGGTGGCGAGAAACGCGCCTTCCCTGGCCGAGATCGACAGCACCTGCCCCTTGTCGTTGGCGACCCGCGCGAAGATTCCCTTCAGCCGCCGTCCCTCGTCCTCGCTCTGCTCGATGCGCAGCGCCATGCGATCGGCGAGCGTGGTGAATTCGCCGACCTTGATCGACGCCCCGAGCGCGCCCGAGCGCAATTCATATTCGAGCTGCTCGTAGTAATAGCGGCTGACGGGCTGGATGTAGAACACCAGCGCCACATTGAGCCCCATCAGCAGGGCGGTGATGATGAACGGCACCCGCAGCAGCCGGCCGTAGCCGAGCCCGACCGCGCGCAGCACGTCGAGTTCGCTGGAGGTGGCCAGCTTGCGGAAGGCGAGCAGGATGCCGAGCAGCAGGCCGAGCGGGATGGCGAGGCTGGCATATTCCGGAATGAGCGCCGCGAGCATCTTGAAGACGACCCCGACCGGTCCGCCTTCGACCGCGACGAAATCGAACAGCCGGAGCATCTTGTCGAGGATCAGCAGCGAGGCGGCGATCGCGAATACGCCGAGCATCGGCACGACGACGAGCCGGAAGATATACCGATCGATGCTGGGGATGAACTTGAACAAGATACCGCTGGCCGTTTGTCTCCGTTGCCCCGCCCCTAGCGTGCTTTGGCGGCCGGGTCATGCGCCTTGTGAGGACGGCCGGGCGGATGCGCGGGGGTGGGGCGGAACAAGGGGGGTGCGATCGCTCAGGCTTTTTCCAGCGTGCATTGCAGGGGGTGCTGGTTCTGGCGGGCGAAATCCATCACCTGGTTCACCTTGGTCTCGGCGACTTCGTAGGGGAAGATGCCGCACACCCCGACGCCCTTCTGGTGGACATGGAGCATGACACGGGTCGCCTCTTCCATTTCCATGCGGAAGAAGCGTTTCAGGACGATTACCACGAATTCCATCGGCGTATAATCGTCGTTGAGCAGCAGCACCTTGTACTGGCTGGGCTTCTTCGGCTTGGCACGGGTCTTGGTAGCGAGTCCGACCTGGCCTTCGCCGTCGCGCGGGTCGCCCGGCTGCTCGGCGGCGCGGATCGGTAGGGGAGGCTGGATTTCGGTCATTGCTAGCCCATTATCGTGTCGCCGAGCCAAATCGCAAGGCGTGAACGACCCGCCAGACCCCGACCGGTCGTGGCCGGCTCGAAAAAACGGCGGCTGCGGGCGCGCAATACAAAAATGGGCCGGACGGCGAAGCGCCATCCGGCCCGGGTGTCCAATTCGCCGGGCGAGGGAGAGAGGAGAGAGTGCCCGGCGGATTGAAGCTGAAAGAGGCTTAGGCGGCCGTCGAGACCTTCTCGGCGGCGAGGCTCATGCGGTTCGAAACCGGCGCGAACGCTTCATTGGCGAGCTTGATCATCGCTTCGGTATTCTTCGAGGCGTTGGCGACGGCTGCATCGAAATTGCGGCGCGCGATCTCGCCCTGGAGCTGGAACAGCTCGGTCGGCGACTTGATCGCAGCGAATTTCTTGACATCGGCCTGGACGGTCTCGACCGCACCCTTGGCGTCTTCGACATAGGCGCGGCCCATGTTCTGCATGCCGCCGGCGAGGATCTTGCCCGCTTCGACGAGAGCTTCGAAATTGCCCTTCTGGAACTCGACGGCGTCCTTGGTCATTGCGGTGCCCTTTTCATAGGCGGCCTTGGCACGCGTCTGCACATCGGCAGCAAGTTCGCGAGCCTGGGCGGTGTAATCGGTGGTGGCGTTGTTCTCGGCAGTGGCCATGATAATGTCCTTCAACTGGGAAAGCGGAGTGGGAATTTCGGCGACAGCCGGCTTGGCGGCGGGCGCGACGGGTTTTGCGGCCCGCCGGGCGGCAGGCTTGTTGGGCGAAAGCTTCTTTGCGGAAGCGCGCTTCGCCGCGGTCTTGCCGGTCGTCTTCTTCGCAGCGGTCGGGCGGGGCGCAGCCTTGGCGGCGGGAGCAGCCACGGCTTGGGCAATTGCCTCGCTCCGGATGGGCGCCGGCGTATCCGCCTCGACCGCCTCGGCGACGGCCTTGGGGCTTACCGCCTCGGCGGTCTTCCTTTCGGCGGCCTCGGCGAAAGCCTTCTCGGCTGCGGCATCGATCCTGTCGTGTCTCTCGGCCATGGAAACCTCGCTATGTTGCACTGCACAAAATAGGCATCGCGCGAGCGAAGTCAAGGGGTTTTTGTGCAGTGCAGCATAAGCGAGAAAGCCACAGGATTTCAGCTAGCTAACGCATGGCTACATAGCGCCCCGGGGCATCTTCGATGATCGTGTCGCCCTTTCCCCCGGGCTTGCGCTTGCCGGTCGCGGCGACGGTTTCGCCGTCCTGCGCACGAAGCCATTCGATCCAGTCGGGCCACCAGCTGCCCGGATGTTCAACCGCCCCTTCGCGGAATTCGGCCAGGCTTCCGGGGGTCCCGTCGTGGGTCCAGTACTGGTACTTGCCCGCTTCGGGCGGATTGACCACCCCGGCGATATGGCCCGAGCCCGCGAGCACGAATTTGAGCGGTCCCTTGAAGTGCTCGGTGATCTTCCAGACGCTTTCGGCCGGGGCGATGTGGTCTTCCTTGCCCGCCTGGACATAGCTCGGCGTCGCGACGCGGCCGAGGTCGATCGGCGTGCCGTCGATGCTCAGCGCATCGGCTTCGACCAGCCGGTTGTCGCGATAGAGATCGCGCAGATATTGCTGGTGCCATTTGGCCGGCAGATTGGTCACGTCGCCGTTCCAATGGAGCAGGTCGAAGGCGGGATAGTCCTCGCCCAGCAGATAATTGTGGACCACGTAGTTCCAGATCAGGTCGGTCCCGCGCAACAGGTTGAAGGTCGCGGCCATGTAACGCCCGTCGAGATAGCCCTCGGCGCTCATCGCCTCGACCATGCCGAGATGCGTCTCGTCGACGAAGTTGAGCAGTTCGCCGGCCTTCTCGAAATCGACCTGCGCGGTGAAGAAGGTCGCGCTCCTCACCTTGTCCTGCTCGCCGCGCCGGTGGAGCAGTGCGAGCGTCGCCGCCAGCGTGGTTCCTGCCACGCAATAGCCGATCGCGTTCACCTGGGGCACGCCGAGACGGTCGCGGACATGATCGATGGCATCGATCTGGGCGCGGACGTAATCGTCCCACACGACGTCCTTCATGCCCGCGTCGGCGGATTTCCAGCTGACCATGAACACCGTCACGCCCTGCGCCACGGCCCAGCGTACGAAGCTCTTCTTGGCGTTGAGGTCGAGGATGTAGAAACGATTGATCCACGGCGGAAAGATCACCAGCGGCGTGCGCATCACCCGCTCGGTCGAGGGCGCATACTGGATCAGCTGGTAGAGCGGCGTCTCGTGGACCACCTTGCCCGGGGTGACCGCGATGTTCTCGCCCAGCTTGAAGGCGCTCGCGTCGGTGTGGCTCAACTGGCCGCGCCGCAGATCGGCGAGCAGATGCTCCATCCCCTTGACCAGATTGTCGCCGCGGGTCTCGAACGTGCGTTCGAGCACCACCGGGTTGAGCAGCGGGAAATTCGCCGGGCTCGCCGCCTCGGTGATCGCGCGGGTGGTGAAGCGCAACTGCTCGCGTCGTTCCGCGGGCAGGCCCTCGATGCGATCGACCATTTCGCCCACCCGTTCGGCGAGGAACAGATAGGTCTGGTGGATCAGCGCGAAGGCCGGATGGGCGCGCCACCGCGGATCGGCGAAGCGCCGATCCTTGCGCGGCAGTTCGACGTCCTGCGCCGTTGCGGCCGCGGTGTCGCCGCCGGGCGCATATTGCCCGAGCACCTGCTGCCACAGCGCGATCCCCTCCTGCATCAGCTTCTGCTGCTGCTCGGGGTCGGCGAGCGGCATCTGGCGAAACCATTCCTCGGCCATGCGCATCCAGCGCGAGGGATCGAAATAGGGCGCCAGCGCCTGCGGGTCGGCCAGCCGCTCGGTCTGATATTCGACCCACAATCCCTGCAGCCGGGCGCCGACTTCGGCCCAGTGGCGCGCGTCCTCGGGGGTCAGGCCGGACTGCGCCGCCGCCTCGGTCGCCGGTGCGAATAGCGCGCGCATCAACTGCGCCGGAGCCTCGTAGAGGTTGGTGAAGGGATCGGGCGTTTCGGTCATCGTCGTTCCTTCGCGGGCAAGCGCTGGTTGCGGACAGCCTAGAATATTCCGCGCCGCCCCGCATCTCTCCCGTTTGCGCCTTGGCGATGAATAGCTAAGCAGTGTGACGAAACCAATGCCCGACGGAGCCGGAATGTCCGACGAATTTTACCGCATCAAGCGCCTGCCGCCCTATGTCATCGCCGAAGTCAACGCGATGCGGCACGCAGCGCGGCGGGCGGGGCGCGACATCATCGACCTCGGCATGGGCAATCCCGACCAGCCGCCGCCGCAGCATGTGATCGACAAATTATGCGAAGTCGCCGCCAAGCCGAGCGCGCACGGCTATTCGCAATCGAAGGGCATTCCCGGGCTGCGCCGCGCGCAGGCGAACTACTACGCCCGCCGTTTCGGCGTCGAACTCGATCCCGAGCGCGAGGTGGTGGTGACGATGGGTTCGAAGGAAGGCCTGTCCTCGATGGCCACCGCGATCACCGCACCGGGCGACGTGGTCCTCGCGCCGAGCCCGTCCTATCCGATCCACACCTTCGGCTTCATCATCGCCGGCGCGACGATCCGCAGCGTCCCCAGCACGCCCGACGAACGCTATTGGCGTGCGCTCGACAACGCGATGGCCTATACGGTGCCGCGCCCGACCGTGCTGGTGGTCAATTATCCCAGCAACCCGACCGCCGAGGTGGTCGATGCGGCCTTCTACCAGCGGCTGGTCGACTGGGCGCGCGAGAACCGGGTATGGGTGATGTCCGACCTCGCCTATTCCGAACTCTATTTCGACGGCAATCCGACCCCGTCGATCCTCCAGGCCGAGGGCGCGAAGGAGGTTGCGGTCGAATTCACCTCGATGTCGAAGACCTATTCGATGGCCGGCTGGCGGATGGGCTTCGCGGTCGGCAATCCGACGCTGATCGCCGCGCTGACGCGGGTGAAGAGCTATCTCGACTACGGCGCCTTCACCCCGATCCAGGCGGCCGCCTGCGCGGCGCTCAACGGACCGCAGGAGGTGGTCGAGGAGAACCGCCGGCGCTATCAGCGACGCCGCGACGTGATGGTCGAAAGCTTCGCCCGCGCGGGGTGGAATATCCCCTCGCCGCCGGCGAGCATGTTCGCCTGGGCGCCGCTCCCGCCCGGTTTCGAGCACATGGGCAGCCTCGAATTTTCCAAGCAATTGCTCGAACACGCCGGAGTCGCCGTCGCCGCCGGCGTCGGCTATGGCGAGGAGGGCGAGGGCCACGTCCGCATCGCCATGGTCGAGAACGAACAACGCATCCGCCAGGCGGCGCGCAACGTGAAACGCTTCCTCGCCGAACAAGCGGGAAGCTGATCGGCTGGCCGGGCGACCGGCGATCGACGACGGTTTATCGAGACGAGAAGGGGATTCCATGCAGAGCGAGCGCATTTCCATCGATCTGGCCGACAATGGCGTGGCGCAGGTCCGCTTCACCCGCGGCGACAAGATGAACGCGCTCGATCCGGCGCAGTTCGACGCGATCCTCGCGGCGGGCGAGGAATTGCGCAGCTTGAAGCGTCTGCGCGCGGTGGTATTGTCGGGCGAGGGCCGGGCCTTCTGCGCCGGGCTCGATACCGCCAGCTTCGCCGCTGCCGCGCAAGGCGAGGCTCGCGCCCTGGCCGAGCGTACCCATGGCAATGCCAACCGCGCCCAGGAAGCCGCGATGACCTGGCGCAAATGCCCGGTGCCGGTGATCGCCGCGGTCCACGGCGTGTGTTTCGGCGGCGGTTTGCAGATCGCCAGCGGGGCCGACATCCGCGTGGTTCACCCCGCCACGCGAATGGCGGTGATGGAAATGAAATGGGGGCTGGTCCCCGACATGGGCGGCTATGCCTTGTGGCGCGGGCTGGTGCGCGACGATCGGTTGCGCGAGCTGACCTATAGCAACCGCGAATTCACCGGTGAGGAGGCGCGCGAGCTCGGTTTCGCCACGCTTCTCGAGGACGATCCGCTCGCCCGCGCGACCGCACTGGCGGAAACCATCGCAGCCCGCAATCCCGAGGCGATCCGCGGCGCCAAGCGTCTCTTCCGCGTGATGCACGAGGAAGGCGAGGATGCGATCCTGCTGGCGGAGAGCCGCGAACAGGACGCGATCATCCGCCAGCCCAACCAGATCGAAGCGGTGATGGCGGAGATGCAGAAGCGCCCGCCCGAATTCACCGACGTCTAGCCTGGCCGGGAGGGGGCCCGGGACGGCGGGGGCCGCAACGGCGCGACCCCCCTTGCGCCCTAGTCGATCGTGATTGTCACCGCGCGGCGGTTCCTGGCCCAGGCGGCCTCGTCGCTGCCCAGCGCCGCGGGACGTTCCTTGCCGAAACTGATCACGGCGATCCGCGACGGGTCGACACCGAGCGAGGCAAGATAGTTCTTGGCCGCATTCGCCCGCCGTTCGCCCAGCGCGAGGTTGTATTCGCGCGTGCCGCGTTCGTCGGCATGGCCTTCGAGGCGCGCGCGCTTGTTCGGATAGCGGACCAGCCACTGCGCCTGCGCCTGCAGCGCCGCGGCATCGACCGCGTCGATGTTGAAGCGATCGGTATCAAAGAAGATCGTGTCGCCGCCCGCCATCTGGCGCATGAAATCGGCCTGGCTCCCGGGAACGATCGCACCGCTGCCCGTCTGGCTGGCGGTCTGTTCGTTGCCGGGCGCCGGCGGCAGCGTTTCGACTTTCTTCTTGCCGCAGCCGGAAACGGCGAGGGCGAGCGACGCTACCAGCGCAGCTGTAAGGACACGAGACATGCTTGCGGTACTCCCACGGGTTCGGGGCCGACCTGGCCCCATGCTCTGCCGGATTACCTCCAGCCGCGGCGCCGCGTTAGTATGCGATTTTTACATCGCGCCGCAGGGGGGCATATAAATCGCATGGTAACGGTGTGCTGGAAAGCATCCTATTGCTCGACCCGTCCGGGACGCTCCCCCGGCAGAAGGAGCGCCAGGTCCAGTAAAGCAGCCGGCAGGCAGCGTCCCCAGTTCTCCGTACCTGCCGGCTGCCCGTCACTGGCTGCCGATCACTCGCCGAGCGGGACAAGCTGCTCGGAAAGCCGGTAGCCCACGCCCGTCTCGGTGAGGATCAGCTCGGGGTCGGATGGATCGGCTTCGAGCTTCTCGCGCAGCATCGCCACATAGCTGCGCAGATACTGCCCATCGATATTGGGATCGTTCCATCCCGCGATCATCAGCCGCCGCTGGGTCACCACCTGGCCCGAATGGCGCGCGAGCACTTCGAACAACGCGAATTCCTTGGGCGACAGATGGATCGGTTCGCCCAGCAAGAGGATCCGGCGGCGGGCGAAATCGACCCGCAGGCTGCGCGAGGCGAGGATTGCGACGGCATTGCCCCCGGCCTCGGACAGGCGCCGTTCGACTCCCCTGATCCGCGCGAGCAATTCATCGGTGCCGAAGGGCTTGTCGACGTAATCGTCCGCTCCCTCGTCGAGCGCGCAGACCTTGTCGCTTTCCAGATGACGCGCGGAGAGCACGATCACCCGTGCTTGCGCCCGGGTCTTGATGGCGGCGATGAGATCGCAGCCATCGGCGTCGGGCAGGCCGAGATCGAGCAGCACCAGATCGAGCCGTAGCTGCCCGATCGCTGCCAGCGCCGATTGCGCGTCGGGGGCGGCGAAGACCTCGTGTCCCGCCGCCTTGAGGATGGGCCGCAGCGCGACGATCAGCGAAGGCTCGTCGTCGACGATCAATATGTTCATGCGCCTGTGTCCTCCGGCTGCAGCGTCGGGTCGTCGGCCAGCGGGAGAGTGATCGTCACGCGCGTGCCGCCCCCCTCCTCGAGCGGCGAGACGATCTCTATGGTGCCGCCGAAGGCATCGACGAACCCCTTGGCGATGAACAGGCCGAGGCCGGTCCCGCGACGGCTGCTGTGGCCCTCGTGCTTGAAGAAGCGGTCGAATACCCGCCGGCGGTAATCGGGCGGAATTCCGGGCCCCCGATCGGCGATCGAAAGGATCGCGGCGCGCCCGTCCCGCTCGAGGTGAAGGGTCACGGGGCCGTCCGTGCCGGCGAATTTCTGGGCATTGTCGAGCACGTTGAAGATCGCCTGCTCGAGCATCGCCCCATTGGCCATCACCAGCACCGGATCACCCGGGACCCGGCGGTCGAGCGCAAGCGCGGGATAGAGATTGGTGGCGTGCCTCGCGGCCAGCTGGACGATCTCGGCGAAGTCGACCGTCCGCAGCGAGGCTTGCGGGATGCCCGCCTGGATACGTCCGACATCGAGCAGTTCGCTGGTATACCGGTCGAGCCGGTGGCACTGATCGACGATCGTCTCGAGCAGCGTCGTCCGCTCGGCTTCCGGCAGCGAGATCTGCGTCGAGGCGAGCGCGCCCGCGGCAGCCTCGATCACGGTGATGGGCGTGCGCAGATCGTGCGAGACCGACGACAGCAGCGCGTCCTTGAGCGCTTCGCTGCGGGCATTGATCTGCGCTTCGGCGACCTCTTCGAGCAGCAGGCACCGCTCGAGCGCGAGCGCCGGCAGTGCCGCGATCGACTGCAGATCGGGCAGCGCGAATTTCGATCCCGCGCGCGGCGCCAATTCGAACCTGACGATCCCGAGCGAGCCGCGCGCGCCCTCGAGTTCGACCACGACCGAGCGGCGGGTCCCCGAATCGCCTCCGGTCTCCTCGACCAGAGGCTTCAGCCGGTCGGTCTCGATCTCGCCGGTCGAAGGCCGCACGTAGATGTCGCCGCGGGCCATGAACAGCTTGACCGAGGTGACGCCCTGCGTTGGCAGGATGCTGCGGATCGCATGCTCGACCTCCTCGACCTTGAGGGCCCGCTGGAGCCGGTCGCTGACGGTCAGCAGGAAGGCGGTTTCGGCCTGTGCCGAGCGGGCGCGGGTCGCCGAATCGCGCAGCCTCCCGACGACCGTGCCGGCGACGAGCGCGGTGACGTTGAAGGCGAGCAGCGGGACGGCTTCGTCGGCGGTGGTGACGCCGAATTCGAAGACCGGGGCGCTAAGGAAGAAATTATACGCGATCGAGGCGGCGATGGCACCCAGCAGCCCGCGCTGGAGCCCCGAGCGCACCGCAATCAGGATGACCCCGGTGAGATAGATGAGCACCGCGGTGATCGGCCGTTCGAGCGATTGTGCGAAATAGGTCGCCGCGGTGGCGACGAGCAGGATGGCGATGTCGATCGCGATGTCGGTAGCGATGTCGGCGGCGGCGTTTTGCTTCACGGGAGTTCTTCCGCACTGTCGGAGGCTGGCGCTGCCTTAGCGCACTCGCGCCCGGGCGCCATCTATGCGATTTTTACATCGGCCGGTTGCGCACCCGGTCCCGCGCCATGTCCGCGCTGGCGGGCGCCGCCCCTGCCGTGACGGCCGCGCCCGTCCGTTCCGCCTGGCGGCACTGCGCGCGGAATGATTTTCCTACAGCGGTGCGAGGCGCTAGGGCAGGGAACGCGCCGATCCGGGGCGCTGCGCGGGCCAGCCCGGATGCGGCGAGGATCGGGCGAAGCGATGACCCGGGGGGCGCGGAAGGTCACGAAAATACCCGCCCGAAGGTCACGGCCTGGACGGGAATTTTCTCTCAGGCCCCTGAATTTGCAGAAAGATATCGGCTTTTTCCGAATTGCGCAAAGAGGCCGCAGCATCAACGCGCTTCGTCGCGGCGCGCGGCTCAGCCGAACACCGCCACGCATTGCATCCCATCGAGGACCTGCTGGCCCTCGGCATTCCACAGCCGCAGCCGTTCGGAAGAATAGCCGTCGGCCGCGTGGCCGCTGGCGTTTTCCGACAGCCACCAGCCGTCGCGCGTCCTCGGTGCGGGGTCGAGCAGGTTGAACGACCAGTTGATCGAACTGATCGGGCCCTGCCGTTTCATCGCCCGCATCGCACCGGGCGGCAGCACGTCGCCGAGCAGCACCAGTTCGCTCACCGGATCGAGCCCCGTGCGGTCGCTCAGCCGGGCCCAGCGCCGGACCACCGGCTCGCCCGCGCCACGGGTGTCCTGCGCCCGGCGGAGCTCGAAATTGTTGCGGATGAAGGCGGGGCCCTTGTCGGTCATGGTCGGTTCGGCATCCTCGGGCGGGCCGGGCCAGGCCGCGGGCGGCGCGGCGGCGTGTTCGGCATTCGCCTCGCGCCCGGTGCCGAACAGCCAGAAGGCGGTGAGCGTGCAGGCGCCCGCGCACCAGATCTCGCTGCGGAGCTGGACGACGTTGCGCCCCCGGCGAACGATCTCGCGGCGCAATTCGGCCTCGGGCCCGGTCGGCGCGACGAAGGCTATCTGGCCCGCGCGCAGCGGTGGCAGGTCGGGAAAGCCGCGCACAGCCGCGGTATAGGCGATCAGCGCCGAGGCGCCGCCATAGAGCGTGCGCCCCTGCATCCAGCCATCGAGCGCGGGAAAGATCGTTGCGCCCCCGGCGGCGGTGATCGGGTCGAGAAGTTGTGCGATGCTCATGCGTCGCTTCATCGCGGCTCGACCCGCCGGCGTCCAGACTGACGTTGCGGAAGGCAGCAAAGCCGATTGCCATCGGCGCGCGCATTCGCTAGTGCGCCGCTTCCCGTCCCCGAGGGCGGGCGAGGCCCGATGGCGGAGTGGTTACGCAGAGGACTGCAAATCCTTGCACGCCGGTTCGATTCCGGCTCGGGCCTCCATTTTAAGCTTCGAGGTGCATTGCGGCCCCGCCCGGGTGCCGTTATGGGCCGCCGGGCGCCGCTTTAGCTCAGTTGGTAGAGCACATCATTCGTAATGATGGGGCCACAGGTTCGAGTCCTGTAAGCGGCACCACACACGCGCCTGGCGGATCATGGCTTCGGGTCGGCACCGATCGAGGGGAGCCGGACGGCATCGGCGGATCGTTCGGGCCGGATATAGATCGACGAGGTCTCGGGAATACCCGCCTTCACCTGCCGTTCGAGCCGCTCGATCAGGATTTCCGCCTCGCCCACCGTCAGTTCGTCGTCGAGATCCGCACTGATGGCGATGAAGATCTGGTTGGGCGCGGTATGAATGGTCCGCACGTGGTTCACCGCCGTGACCCACGCCTCGGCCTCGACGATCCGGCGCACGCTCGCGACCACCTTCAGATCGGCGCTTTCGCCGATCAGCAGCCCCTTCGCCTCGCGCGCGAGGATCGCCGCGACCGATGCGAGGATCAGACCGATCACCATCGAGGCCACACCGTCGAGACGGGGCATGGCGAAATACTGGCTCGACCAGATCCCCGCCGCGGCCACGATCAGGCCGCAAAGCGCTGCCGAATCCTCGAATAGGACAACGAAGACCGATGGGTCCTTCGAGGCGCGAATCTCGCTCCACCAGCTCCCGCCGCCCTTGACCGCGGCGAATTCGCGCACCGCGATCGACCACGAGGCGCCTTCGAACAGGAATGCGACGCCGAGCACGATATAGCTGATCGTCGGGTCGCTCAACGGCTCGGGGTCGGTGTAATGGATGTAGCCTTCGTAGAAAGACAGGCCCGCGCCCGCCGCGAATACCATGAGCGCGACCACGAAGGCCCAGAAATAGAGCTCGCGGCCATAGCCGAACGGATGCTCGCGATCGGGGTCCCGTTTCGACTGATGGGTTCCGTAGAGCAGCAGCACCTGATTGAGACTGTCGACCACCGAGTGAATGGCTTCGGAGAGCATCGAAGACGAACCGGTCATGCTCGCGGCGACGAATTTGGCCACCGCGATGCCGAGGTTCGCCGTCAGCGCGCCGAACAGCACGAGGTTCTCGCGTATGTACCCCGTCACCGAACGCGACGTGCCGCCGTCCTGTTGCCCCGTCCGGTTCACCGCGCGCGGTCTCGCGGCAGGGCGGCGGCGACCGGCGGTTCCGCCATGCCGGGCGATCCCCCTTGGCCGAGCGGCCTTTGCGGTGCGGGCCCGAAGCCTTCGTGCGTTCTCCTCGCCCATCCGCGCGGCTTTCGATGCCACGCCGGACCAGCGGTTCGCGACCGCGCGCGCGCCACCGAAGCCATGAGGCATTCTGCGCCAAGGCCGAGCGATGACCGGTTTCGCAACAAATTCATCGCCGTCTCGCACTCTCCACGACAGTTGCCTCCACGTCCTTTGTCGTCCCGACGCCTAGGCGCAGCCCCCGGCGGAAGACAATTTTGCCGCCGCTTCGATCGGGCGGGGCGTTGCCTGGACGCGACGAAAGGCCAGGCGTTCTGCGCCGGTGCCCCGGGTGCGCCTGCCCGCGGCAAATTTGGCCGGACTTCTGCGGGAGAGACGGAACTTCTTCGACGATCCTGGAGCAAATCTGTATAGAACGGGGAGGAAAATCCAATTGCCCGCCAAGAGTAACGAGGATATTCTACCCGATACTACGCGACCAGGCCGACGAAGATTGATGGGATATTGGTTTGAACGGCGGTTGCCCGAAGCAAGGAGCTTTAGCTCCGGAGATATTTGAAGAATCACGCGAAGATTCGGTCCTGTCCTGCAGTCTGGGGGAACGAATACGCCAATTCAGGCGCGATCGCCAGTTGTCGGCGACGTCTCTTGCGCACCGCCTGGCCATCAGCCGGCCGACCTTGTGGGCGTGGGAAACCGATCGTTCGGTCCCTCGGTCGCGCAATCTCGAACGGCTCCAGGATGTGCTCGGCATCGATCTGATCGCGCCCGATCCGCTGGCCGGCCTCCCCGACGGGCCCGCGCTCGACGAAACGATTCAGGCGCACAAGTCGGCTCTGGCGAAGGCGATCGGTCTCGACGTTCAGGCCATCAGGATCGAGATATCGCTCTAGTCATTCGGCGGGGTCAGTTGGATTACCTCTCGCGCCCGGTGGGCGGACGCTTGCCGAAGGGTTGATACGCAACGCGATGTAAAGCGCTTCGCGACAAAATCGCGTTCATTCCCAACCGCGCACTAGGACCTCGATCCCGCTGATCGGCTCGTTGCCGGCGCAGGTGCGGCCGGTCTCGATTTTTTACATGACAAGTTTTGAAGGCCAATGCTAAGGTCCCGCCCTCTAACGAAAAAGAGGCTCGGCCAAGCGAGTCCCCCGGTTCGCATTTCGATCACGGTCTCGCGCCCAAAACGCGGCGCGCACGGGGGGCAATTGCATGAGCTTGGGGCGGGCTTTCGATACATTGGATTCCAGTCAGGCGCGGGCCGGGCACCGCAGGGCCTGGAAGATGTGGCTGCTGGCGGGAGCCGCAGGCTTCGCCCAGCCGGCACTGGCCCAGAGCCAGGCCCAGGGCCAGACCCCGAGCCAGACCCTGCCGACCCGCGATGAACTGACCCCGCCGCAAGCGCGCGAGCCCGTCGATCGTCCGACCACGCTGACCATCGATGGCGGGATGGAGCGGTCGCCATGCGCGCTCGATGCGCCCGATTTCCAGGAGGTCAAGGTCACGCTGCGGTCGGTGAATTTCATCGGCGCCGAAAAGGCCCCCGAAGTCGCGCTCGCTTCGAGCTATCAGGGCTATCTCGGCCGCGAACTGCCGATTTCGGTGCTGTGCGACGTGCGCGCCGCGGCGAACGAGCGGCTCCAGCGTGCCGGCTACCTGGCGACGGTGGAGATCCCCGCCCAGCGGCTGGCCAACGGCGATGCCGAGATGCGTATCGTGTTCGGCAGGGTAACCGCGCTGCGCGTGCGCGGCGAGGCGGGGCCGTCGGAACGGCTGGTCGCGAGCTATCTCGAGCCGCTGACGCAGGATGAGGTCTTCAATAGCCGGCGAGCCGAGCGCTTTCTGCTGCTCGCGGACGACCTGCCCGGGGTCGACGTGCGCCTGTCGCTGCGCCCGGCGGTCGACGGCGCACCGGGCGATCTGGTGGGCGAGATCGCGGTCGTGCGGCGCCGCGGTGCGATCGATTTCAACATCCAGAACTATGGCGCCCGAGCGCTCGGGCGCTGGGGCGCGCTGCTGCGGGGCGAGGTCTACGATCTGACCGGGCTGGGCGACAGGACCACGGCCGCACTGTTCTCGACCGTGGACCTGAAGGAACAGCAGACGGTGCAGCTGGGGCATGATTTCGCGATCGGCGGGCAGGGCCTGCGGGCGTTCGGCCAATTCACCTACAGCTGGACCGACCCCGATCTCGACCTGCCGGGGCTCGACGTCGAATCCGAAACGCTGTTCGCCTCGCTGGGCCTGTCCTATCCGCTCCAACGGACGCGCAGCTCGACGCAGGTGCTGGCGGGCGGATTCGATTACGTGGACCAGGATCTCGACGTCAACGACCTGCGCCTGACGCGCGACCGCGTGCGGACGATGTTCGTACGCTACGACACGCTTTACGTCGATCCCGACAGCATCGCCGGGATTGCCGGCTATTCGCAGTTCGAGCCGCGGCTGGGCGCGCAGGGATCGATCGAGCTGCGTCAGGGGCTCGACGTGTTCGACGCCACGCCCGATTGCCGGCCCGATCCGCTCGGCTGCATCGCCACCGGGGTCGCGCCGAGCCGGATCGAGGCCGACCCGACCCCGCTGCTGGTACGGGTCGAGGGGACCGCCGATTTTCGCCCGATCCCCCCGCTGCGCTTCTCGCTGTCGGCCAAGGCGCAATATTCGGACGATCCGCTGCCGGCCTTCGAGGAGTTTTCGGCGGGCAATTATTCGATCGGGCGCGGTTACGATCCCGGCAGCGTGTTGGGCGACAAGGGCTATGCGCTTTCTTTCGAAGCCGCTTACGGCTCGCTCGTACCGACCGGTCCCCAACAGCTTGCCTGGCAGGGTTATGTCTTCACCGACGTGGCCTGGGCCTGGAACGAGGATCCCAGCCGCGCGCCGCTCAACCCGGACCGGCTGTGGTCGGCCGGCGCCGGGCTGCGCTTCGCGCTCGGCAGCGCCATGCGCGGCGACGTGACGCTCGCCGTTCCGCTCGAGAAGCCGGACCTGGCCGCCGAACGCGGAGATGCGCGCCTGCTCGTCTCGCTCACCACACGCCTGCTCCCCTGGAGGTTCTAATGGTTCGCACCCACACCACCCGCACGCCGCTGCTTCTCGGGGCAGCCGGCCTGGCGATAGCCACCGCGCTGGCATCGCCTTCGCCCGCGCAAGCGCAAGCCTTCCAGGCCGCACCCGAAGTCATCAGCGGCAACGTTACGGTCGATCGATCGACTCCCAATGTCGATACGATCACCGTCAGTTCTCCGACCGGCGTGATCGACTGGTTTCCCGACGAGGACTCCGGGGGCAATGCCCTGACCTTCCTGCCCACGGGCGCCACGGCCATTTTCCAGGACGCGCCGGGACAGGGCGGTTTCGCCATCCTCAACCGCATCATGCCCGCCACCAACGGCAATATCGTGGTGTTCGACGGGACCGTTATCTCGCGGCTTCAGGATGCAAGCGGCGGCTTCTCCAGCGGCGGACTGGTCGCCTTCTATTCGCCGACCGGGATCCTGGTGGGCAGTACCGCCGCTTTCGACGTCGGCCAGTTGCTGCTCACCACGCTCGACCCCGATCTGGCGAGTTTCGACAGTTTTGCTGGGGGAGGGACACTGTTCCTCACCGGCACATCGGGCGCCACTGCCGGCGTGACGATTTCCAGCGGCGCCTCGATCACTGCCGCCGGCGAAGGCAGCTTCCTCGCCGTCGCCGCGCCACAGATCACGATGAGCGGCACGGCCTACATCAACGGCTCGACCGCCTATGCGGCGGGCGAGCAGGTGACGCTGAGCTATTCGAACGGTCTGTTCGACATCAGCATTCCGGTCGGCACCACGGTCGGCAATGCGATCGTCCATGACGGCGCCACCGGCGGCCCGTCGAGCACCGGCATGGGCGACAGCCATGCGATCTATGCGGTCGCCCGCGAGAACGGCAATCCGGTGAGCATGCTGCTGAGCGGAAATCTCGGCTTCGACCCGGCGACCGTGGCGACGGTCGACAACGGCGACGTGATCCTCTCGGCCGGCTATTCGGTGTTCGGTACGACCATTGCCGATGGCGGCCAGCCGCCGCTGCCGACGGCGGTCAGCGAGTCGATTGCGGTCGATGCGGCGAGCTTCACTTCGAGTGTCGCAGCCGGCGCGAGCGACCGCTTCGAAGCCATCACCACCGATGGCGCGATCGCGTTCGGCGACGGTCTCGACGTATCGGCCTACAAGGGCATCGTCCTGCAGGCGCAGAACGGCTTCGACCTCACCGTGACCGGCGATACGGTTCTCAACGCGGAGGGCGTCCGCGATATCGATGGCCAGGTCTTCGGGGGCGATATCGCGATCCGGGCGCTGGCCGGCTCCACCGTCCAGCTCGACGGTGGGCTGATCGCGCAGGCCGTACCGGTGCAGGTCTTCGGCCCCGCCCAGGCAGGCTCGATCCTCGTCGAGGCCAATGGCGGGAGCATAACGGTCGCGGACGACGTGCTGCTGTTCGTGACCGGCAATACCTATGACGCGGAATCGAGTTACGGCGATCAGGCGGGTGGTATCGGGCAGGTCATCGCATCGAGTGGGGGGACCGTCGATCTCGGCGGCAATCTGTCGATCCTCGCCTACGGCATCGCCGGCGGCAATGGGGGATATACCGCAGCGGGCGGTACGGCGCAGATTCTCGGCCTCAGCAGCGGACAGGTTACGGTCGCGGGCGATGTGTTTCTCGATGCGACCGCGATCGGCGGCGACGCCGACGGCTCGAACGGAATTCTCGACGGGGGCTCCGGCTTCGCCGGCAACGCGGAAATCGTCGCCAGTGGCGGCGGGGTCGTGGTCGGCGGCTCGGTCGTCGCGGCTGCCTCGGGCAATGGCGGCACGGGCCTCGGTCTCGGCGGCACCGGTCAGGGCGGCTATGCGGGCGTGTTCGTCGATGGCGGCGGATATGCCGATCTGCAATCCGACCTCAGCCTCGTCGCCGCCGGTCGCGGCGGCGACGGCAATGTCGGGGGCAGCGCCTTCGGGGGCTTTGCCAACGTGCTGGCCGAATTCGGTTCGATCGCCATCGCCGGTTCGGCGAGCCAGAGGGCAACCGGGACCGGCGGCGCGGCCAGCAGCGGGTTCGGCGGCAAGGGCGGCGACGGCACCGGCGGGGTGGCCGCGATGCAGGCGAATGCCTCGAGCGGTGCTGCCAGCATTGCCGCCGCGGAGGTCTCGCTCAATGTCAGCGGTTTCGGCGGTGCCGGCGGTGCGGGCGACGGAAGCTCGGTTGCCGCGGGCAGCGGCGGGGTCGGCACCGGCGGGAGCTTTTCGGGCGAAGAAGGAAGCGGCGGCGCCTTCCTCCTCGCGGCCGCCGACGGCGGAACGGTTGCGATTGCCGGCTCGGCCTATCTCAGTGCGCATGGCTATGGCGGCCTCGGCGGGAGCGGGGGAACCGGCCAGGCGGGGGCCGCCGGCGGACGCGGGGTCGGCGGCACCGCACAAGCGGGGACCTTTTTCGGAACCGGCGACGGCTCGGACGGCGATGGCCAGCTGTCGATCGGAGAGGCCGGGCCGAGCGCCGGCGCGTCGAACCTGTTTGTCGAGTCGAACGGATTTGGCGGAAGCGGCGGGACGGGGCCCGCCGGTACCGGCGACGGCGGCGTGGGCGAAGGAGGGGCAGCCTTCCTGACCGCCCGCTCGTCTTCGCTGTTCGTTTCGGGCAGCGCGATCGCTTCCACAGTCGGATTCGGCGGCGGCGGTTCTGCCGGCGGCGATGGGATCGGCGGTTACGCCATCGCACAGATCGAATCCGGGGCATCGGTCGATGTCGGCTTCCTCCAGCTCAACAGTCTCGGCAGGGGCGGCACGGGCGCCGGCGGGAAGGGCGGCGACGCATCCGTCTTCGGGGTCGAGTTCATCGCTACCGACAGCGCGATCCGGGCCGGGACCGGAATCGCGGTGGCCGGCAATGCGCTGGGCGGGGCGTCGACGGGCGGCGGCGACGGCGGCGCCGCGACCGGAGCATCGATTGCCCTGACGGTCACCAATTCCACTTTCGATTTCGCGACCGACGGGATCACTTCCGATCTTCGCGTCACGGCTTCGGCCACAGGCGGTTCGAGCAGCGCGGGCGGTGGCGGGACCGCGACCGGCGGTGCGATCGAGGCGGGCTTCGCCAACAGCGCTTTCAACGGAGTCGATCCGGTGGAATTCGCGGTCGATGCGACGGGCGGCAATGGTGCGCTTGCCGGAGGCGACGCATCGGGCGGCAGCGCGAGCTTGTCGCTCACCAGCGGTACGGTTTTTGCCGCAGGCGGGTTCGATGCCTCGGCCAATGCCAAGGGCGGCAATGGCAATCTGCCCGGGACGGCGACCGGCGGCCTGCTGTCGGTTTTCGTCGACATGGCCAGCCGCCTCACCGTGACGGGTGGCGGCTTGTGGTCGGTCGACGCCGATGGCGGGGCCTCCGACGATGCGGATGCGGCCGCTGCCGATGGCGGCATCGTCGATCTCACGGTCGACGGCGGCACGGCCGAATTCGGCGATCTGCTCAGGATCAACGCCAACGGCCGCGGGGGCGATGTGCTGGTCGGAACGGCGCTCGCGGGCGCCGGATCCGGCGGGACGATCGACCTCGAGGCGGCCAATGGCGGGACCATCGCGCTCAATTCGCTGCAGGCCGCGGCCACCGGCATCGGCGGGACCGGTCCCAGCGCGGAAGGCGGCATCGGCTCGGGCGGGGAGGTCTATCTGACCGCCACCGGCGCCGGCAGCTCACTCACCCTCGACGAGGACAATTCCGCGCGCTTCGGCGATACGACGAACGAGTTCGGCATCGCCACCGCTTCGGGACGTGGCGGTGCGACCAATGGCGGCAGCGGCATCGGTGGCGGCGGCTTCGGCGGCCAGGTGATCCTCGAAGCCAGCGACGGCGGGGCGATCGCCCTGGCGGCTGATCCGGCATCTTCGCCCGATTCGAACGGCTTCAACGGCTTAAAGGCGCGCGGATATGGCGGCGGCAGCGCGGTGGCCGATGGCGCGGGCGGCGCGGGCCAGGGGGGCGAGGTCAGCATCCTCGTCGACAATGGCAGCTTCACCTCCGGCGACCTTCTTGCAAGTAGCTTGGGCAATGGCGGCAACAGCCTCGACACGGCGCTCGATATCTCCGGCGGAGCCGGATCGGGTGGCGTAAGGGTAATCGACGTCGCCAACGGCGGGACCTTCGTTGCCAGTGTCATCGGCGGCGGCGCGGGCGCGATCGGCGGCAATGGATCGGGCGCGGGGGTCGGCGGCGATGCCACCGGCGGACTGGCAGGGCTGCTCGTCGACAACGCCACCGTGACTTTCGCCGGAGTCGGCAGCGCCTTTGGCGGCGCGCAGGGCGGCACGGGCCGGATCGGCGGCAACGCGACCGGGGGAACGGTCTTCTTCGGCCTCGAGAACGGCGCCGTGGTCCAGATCTCCCCCGATGCCGCAGGCAATCGCTATCTCGGCCTCGGCGCGCTTGCGGCGGGCGGCGATGGCACCGAGACGGGCGGCAATGCGGTGGGCGAGAACATCTACATGTCCATCGTCGATTCCAGTTTCGACGGCATGTTGAAGGCTAGCGCCACTGCCGTCGGCGGGGCTTCGCCCGCCGGCACGGGCGGCGAGGGCCGGGGCGGAGCGATCGTGCTTCTGGCCGACAATTCGCAGATTGCGCTGCTTGGCGGCAGCAGCTTCTCGGCCGGGGCATTCGGCGGCGACGGCGCGGTGGGCGGGGCCAGCTTCGGCGGAAGCGTCGCGGCCAGCATCACCAACGGGTCGCTGCTCGATGTATCGGGCGGGGCGAACGGAATATCGACCGTCTACCTGTCCGCCGATGCAACGGGCGGGACCGGTGCCGATGGCGACGGCGATGCGCAGGCAGGGACCGCCGGCCTCTTCGTCAGCGGTGCACAGCTCGACGCGCCCGCGGTAGCGCTGTCGGCCGTGGCAAGTTCGGGAACGGGAAGCGCGACCGGTGGCGGCACGAGCCTTTCCGCCGAAACTTCGGCAGCGGTGGCGATCGGCCTGGCGGATCTCAACAGTTCCGCGACCTCCGAGGCGGGCAGTGCGGCGGGGGGATATGTCGATGTCGCCGTGCGCAGCGCGGCCGAAGCCTCGATCGATTCGCTCCAGATCACGGCCGATGGCCAATCGATTTCGGGCGGTTTCTCTATCGCGGCCGAGGGTGGAAATCTCGCGCTTACCGACCTTATCGCCCAGGCGCTGGGGAACACGGCAGGCGAAGCCTCGGCGATCTCCGCCGACGGCGGATCGCTTCCGATCTCGGGGGCCGCGACGATCGACCTCGCGGGAGATCTGTTCGTGACCACGGCCAATGGCGGATTGATCGGCGGGCCCACCGTGGCTGCACCGACCGCGAACATCGCGATCACTGCGGGCGGAACGGTGACGATAGCCGGGGACGACGACAACCGGATCTCGTTCGGCGGGCAATCGCTGAGCATCCGATCGCGCGAACTCGATATCCTCCCGGGCGCGCGGATCGGGGCAAGTTTCGTCAGCCTGTCGGTCGAGGCGAATGATTTCGTGACGGTACTGGGTGGTGCCGAAGCGACCGAGGGTTACACGCTGACGCAGGACGAGCTGTCGCGGATCGAGGCAGGCGGGGCATCCTTCTCGAGTTCGTTCAGCGGCACCGCATCGGACGATATCCTCATCCGCGACACCACCATTTCGGGCTCGCTCGACGATGGCACGGCCGAAGTATCGATCGACGTCGGCGGGGTCGCCCGCGTCGAAGGCCAGCTGCTCTATGTCGATGCGGCATCGACCGACAGTCTGTCGATCTTCGCCGAGCGGCTCGAAATCGTCACCCCGGGCGGGATCGGCATCGTCGATGCCTCGGGCAATCCGACCGGCAATTTCGAATTCGAGGGTGGCGATTTCTGGATGGCCGATGCCGAGACCATCGCTCGCCTGCAGGACAATGTCGATTTCGAGGGACGCGATGCGCTCCTCGCGACCGCTGCCGAGGGCAGTGCCGATCCGCTCGGCTACCTCAGGGCGGGCGATGTCGTGATCGATATCGAACGATCGGGCCTCGTCCGCAACACCGGCACGACCGAGGCGCCCGGCGGAATCACCGTGACCGGGAGCCTGTCCTTCACCGGTGACGGTCCCGAATACCCCGTCGATGTCGTGGCCTACGGCCGCAAACAGAATGCGGACGGCACTTTCGTGACCGGGAGCGACTTCTTCGCCCTGGTGGACTTCGGCCTCCAGCCGAGCGGTGATGACGAGGCGCTGACCTATGTCGAGGGGTCGACCTTCAACGATTGCGAAATCGGTGTGGCGAACTGCGGCGAAGAACCTCCGCCCGAACAGTCCGAACGTGACGAGGTGCTCGAGGCGGTGGACGACGAGGCCCCGGTCGCCGCGGCGGTGATTACGACCGCTCCCGTGACGAAATCGCCGATCGAGCAGAGCGAACAGGACACCGATGTCGAGTTCGGTGCCGATTTCCCCGGTCTGCTTAACGCTGCGCTGACGGGCCAGAGCGACGCGATCGACGATCCGGTCGCGAGCGGCGGCGACATCGCGCTGTACGGATCGGCGAATGGCGAAAAGAGCGACGATGCCGATGACGATGACGATGACAACGACGAAGACAAAGTCAACGAAGAAAACGAAGAGGATGGCGACGATGCGCAATAGGACGATCGCCGCATGGGCGCAGGGATTGGTCGGGACGGCGCTTTTGCTCGCGGCGCTGTGCGGCACCGGCACGTCGGCACAGGAACGCCCGGTGAGCTATTCCGACACCTTCCCGATCGGCGGCAATGGCCTGTGCGAGGCGCAGATCCTGCAGCCGCAGCCTGGCGCCGGTTTGTTCGATCGGACCTATGCGATCGTCTGCCGCGATGCGGCCGCACCGGTCGGCCAGCTGTGGGTCAAGCGCAGCACGTCGGGGGCCCCGGCAGCCGAAAGCTTTCTTCCTTCGGCCGAATGCCGCTCCGCTAGCCAGGGCGCCGCTCCCGCCGCGCTCGCTTCCGCTGCGACGCTCGCCTGTACGGAAAACGATACCGGAACGCGCCGCGTGCTGGTGGTGGGCGAAGAACGCGGCAAGACCTATGCCGGCGAAGCGATAGCTGCCTATAGCGACGCGGTCCGGCTTGGGCTCGCCACGCTCGTCGGCAACCAGCCGGTCGCCGGTGAAGTGGCGATCCCCCTGACCGAGAGCGGCGACGCCGCCGCCTTCGCCCGGGCGCAGGCGCGCGCGCTGGCGTCGGATGCGGTCATCGCCGAGGCCTATCGCCGCAGCAATGCGGGGTCCTATGCCGAAGCGGTCGAATTCTTCGCCGAGACCGCTGCCAGTTCGGAAGGGCGGGAGGGCTATGAAGCCCGGCTCAACCAGGCTCTGCTCCAGTCGAACCTGGGCAATTTCGCCGAGGCGCGGCGGCATTTCTCCGAAGTGCGCGGCGGTGTGGCGGGCGATCAGGTGCTGAGCCGCTTGCTGCGCAACTACGAGGCCATCGATGCGCTCAATGCCGGCACCGCAGCAGCGGCCATCGAAATTCTCGATCGGCCGCTGCCGAACGCGCGCGAGGCCGAGCAAGCCGCAGCATCGCTCGAGATCAGCGATGCGCTGGCCAACCGGCTGGCGGCGGAGCAGCCCAGCGCGCTCGATTCGGTCAGCGGGCTCACCGACCTCGAACGCGCCGATCTGCTCGACGGCCAGTCCGAATATATTCGTTCGACCGCCTTGCGCCTGCTCGGGCGCCCCGACGAGGCCGCGGCGCAACTGGCGATCGCGGGCGAGAAGCTCGCCGGGGTGCGCAACGGCGGGGTGCGCTCGATCCTCTGGCTGCGCGCGCAGGTGCTGGGCGAACTGGCCGATCTGGCCGAGGGCCGGGGCGAAGCGGCCGCGGCGGAGGCCTATCATCGGCAGGCCATCGGCCTGCTCGTCGCCAATTATCCCAACTCGCCCGCGCTGGTCAGCAGCAAGGCGCAGCTGGCCGGCTTCCTCGCCCGCGCGGGCCGCACCGACGAGGCGCTGACCACCTATCGCGATCTCGTCGAAAAGGCCGAGGGCCAGTCGGCGCAGTCGCTGCGCAAGCTGCTGGTGCCCTATTTCGACATCCTTGCAGGCGACGGGGGGGGTGAGGGCGGCGCAGCCGATGCGGCGGCGGACCTCTTCCTCGCCAGCCAATTGTTGCAGCGTCCCGGCCTCGCCCAGACCCAGGCGGTGCTGGCGCGCGAACTGTCGGGCGGGAGCGACGAGGCGGCGCAATTGTTCCGCAAGGCGGTCAACATCGGCCGCGCAGTGGAGCAGGTGCGCAACGAGATCGCGCGGCTCGAGGCCGAGGCCGGCGGCAATGCGCTGCTGTCCGAGCGGCTGGCCCAGCAGCGCGGGGTGCTCGCGGGTCTCGAGGCGCAGCAATTGGCATTGCAGGACAAGCTCGGAGAATATCCTCGCTTTCGCGCAGTCTCCGGCGGCCGGGTCCGCCTGGCGGAACTGCAACAGAGCCTGCTGCCCGGCGAAGCCTACCTCAAGCTGGCGATGCTCGACGGGGCGACCTATGCGGTCTTCGCGACGGCAGATAGCGCGCGCGCCTATCGCGCCGGGATCGATCCTGAGGCGCTCGGGGTCGCGGTCGACCAATTGCGCGCCACGATCGCCTATGTCGAGAACGGCCAGACGCTCACCTTTCCGTTCGACATCGCCAAGGCGCGCGAGCTCTATGTCGCTCTGATGGGGCCCGTCGCAGACCAGTTGCAGCCGATCGAGCATCTCATCTTCGAGCCCGATGGGGCAATGCTGCGCTTGCCGGCCAATCTGCTGGTGATGGATGACGCGAGCGTCGAACGCTACACCGAGCGGGTCGCGCAAGGCGGCGACGAGTACGACTTCACCGGGACCAGCTGGCTGGGCCGCGACGTGCGGATCACGACGACCGTCTCGCCCTCAGCCTTCCGCGACGTTCGCAAGGCGCCGCGTTCGACGGCGATCCGCGAATATATCGGGTTCGGCGAGAACGAGCCGATCGGCGAGAATCTCGGCACGCTGGGCACGCGCTCGGCGCTGGCCGGCGGCGAAGACTGCCTGTGGGCGCCGGCGGTGTGGAACTATCCGATCCAGGCCGACGAGCTCTACACCGCCGCGCGCAGCCTCGGCGCGAGCGCCGCGGACGAGCGGATCGTGACCGGTGGCACCTTCACCGATACCGCCTTGCTCGGGATGGAGGACCTCGACGAATACCGCATCCTGCACTTCGCGACGCATGGGCTGGTCACCGCGCCGCAGCCCGAGTGTCCGCCGCGCCCCGCGCTGCTGACCTCGTTCGGCGACGAGCAGTCGGACGGGCTGCTCTCCTTCGCAGAAATCTTCGACCTCAGGCTCGATGCCGATCTGGTCATCCTTTCCGCCTGCGACACCGCGGGCGAGGCCACGGTCGGCGCGACGCGCGAGGCGGGGGTGGCTTCGGGCGGCGGCTTCGCGCTCGATGGGCTGGTGCGGGCCTTCGTGGGGGCCGGCGGGCGCTCTGTGATCGCCAGCCACTGGCCGGTTCCCGACGATTACGATGCGACCAACCGGCTGATCGACGGCTTCTTCGCGGCCCCGCCGGGCACTCCGCTGGCCGAGGCGATGCGGCGGTCGCAGCGCCAGTTGATGGACCAGCACGAAACTTCGCATCCGTTCTACTGGTCGGCCTTCGCGATCGTCGGCGACGGGGCTACGCCGCTGCGCAAGCAGTGACCGCGCTCATTTGAGCGGGAGTATTTTTGCGATGATGTGGTCGGCGGCCTCCTCGGGCGTCATCTCGACGGTGTTGACGCGGATTTCGGGCGCTTCAGGCGCTTCGTAGGGGCTGTCGATGCCGGTGAAGTTCTTGAGCTGGCCGGCGCGCGCCTTCCTGTAGAGCCCCTTCACATCGCGCGCTTCGGCGACCTCGAGCGGAGTGTCGACGAAGATTTCGATGAACTCGCCCGCGTCGACCATGTCGCGGACGAGCCGGCGATCGGCGCGGAACGGCGAAATGAACGCTGTCAGCACGATCAGCCCGGCATCGGTCATCAGCTTGGCGACCTCGCCGATCCGGCGGATGTTCTCGATCCGGTCGCTTTCGGTAAAGCCGAGATCCTTGTTGAGCCCGTGCCGCACGTTGTCGCCGTCGAGCAGGAAGGTGTGGCGGTTCATGATCGCCAGCTTCTTCTCGACCTCGTTGGCGATGGTCGACTTGCCCGAGCCCGACAGGCCGGTGAACCACAGCACGCGCGGCGTCTGGTTCTTCATCGCCGCGTGATGCCGGCGGGTGATGTCGGTGGCCTGCCAATGGACGTTCTGGCTGCGGCGGAGGCTGAAATGGAGCATGCCCGCCCCGACCGTGCGGTTGGTGAGCTTGTCGATCAGGATGAAACCGCCGAGCGTGCGGTTTTCCGCATAGGGATCGAACACCACGCGCCGGTCGGTGGTGATCTCGCACACGCCGATCTGGTTGAGGTGGAGCGTCTGCGAAGCCAGCCGTTCCATGGTGTTGACGTCGATCTCGTATTTGGGGTGCGCGACGGTGACGCTGACCGTCTGCGTCGCCAGCTTCATCCAGTAGCCGCGACCGACCACCAGCGGTTCGTCCTCCATCCACACGATCGTGCTCTCGAACTGGTCGGCGACTTGGGGCGGGCTGTCGGCGGCGGCGAGCACATCGCCGCGCGAACAGTCGATCTCGTCTTCCAGCGTCACGGTCACCGCCTGTCCGGCGACCGCCCGTTCGAGCGTGCTCTCGGCCGCGCCGTCCCCCGGCATGGCGACGATCGCCTTGACCTTGCTGGTCTTGCCCGAAGGCAACACGCGCAGGTCGTCGCCCGGGGCCAGCGTCCCCGAGGCGATCAGGCCGGCGAAACCGCGAAAGTCGAGGTTGGGACGGTTGACCCATTGCACCGGCATGCGGAAGGGCTGTTCCTGGCTGGCGGCGCCGGGCACCGGGATCGTTTCGAGATGATCGATCAGGACCGGCCCGCCGTACCATCCGGTCCGGTCGGAGCGCGCGGCGATGTTGTCGCCGGAGAGCCCCGAGATCGGAATGGCGGTGAAGCTCTCGATCCCGATGCTCCGCGCGAATTCCCCGTATTCGGCGGCGATCGCGTCGAACCGGCCCCGATCGAAATCGACGAGGTCCATCTTGTTCACCGCCAGCACCAGATTCTCGATCCCGAGCTGGTGGCACAGGAAACTGTGCCGCCGCGTCTGGACGAGCACGCCCTTGCGCGCATCGACCAGGATCACCGCGGCATCGGCGGTCGATGCGCCGGTCACCATGTTGCGGGTGTATTGTTCGTGGCCGGGACAGTCGGCGACGATGAACTTGCGCTTCTCGGTGGCGAAAAAGCGGTAGGCGACATCGATCGTGATGCCCTGCTCGCGCTCGGCGGCGAGCCCGTCGACGAGCAGCGCGAAATCGATCTCCTGGCCCTGCGTGCCGACCCTCTTGCTGTCGCTCTCGAGCGCCGCGAGCTGGTCTTCGAAGATCATCTTCGAATTGTAGAGCAGCCGCCCGATCAGCGTCGACTTGCCGTCGTCGACGCTGCCGCAGGTGATGAAGCGGAGCATCGACTTGTTCTGGTGCTGCTCGAGATAGGCCCCGATGTCCTCGGCGACGAGTGCATCGGTCCGGTACGCCTTGTCGCTGTGCGTGGCATCGGGCATCAGAAATAGCCCTCCTGCTTCTTCTTCTCCATCGAGGCATCGCCGGCGTCCTTGTCGATCACCCGGCCCTGCCGTTCGCTGGTGGTGGTGAGGAGCATTTCCTGGACCACTTGCTCGATCGAGGTGGCTTCGCTCTCGACCGCTCCGGTGAGCGGGAAGCAGCCCAGCGTGCGGAAGCGGATCGACCTTTCGGTGATCTCGGGGCGATGCCCCATGACTTTCTCGAGCCGGTCGATGTCGTCGGCCATGAACAGCCCGCCTTCGTATTCGTAGGTCGGGCGCGGTGCGCTGAAATAGAGCGGCACGATCTCGACGTCCTCAGCCATGATGTATTGCCAGATGTCGAGCTCGGTCCAGTTCGAGAGGGGAAAGACGCGGATGCTCTCGCCCTTCTTCTTGCGCGCATTGAAGAGGTTCCACAGCTCGGGTCGCTGGTTCTTCGGATCCCAGCCATGCGTGGCGGTGCGGAACGAGAAGATGCGCTCCTTCGCCCGGCTCTTCTCCTCGTCGCGTCGGGCGCCGCCGAAGGCTGCGTCGAAACCGTGCCGGTCGAGCGCCTGCTTGAGCCCCTCGGTCTTCCACATGTCGGTATGCAGCGGACCGTGATCGAACGGATTGATCCCGCGCTCGTCCGCTTCGGGATTGCGGTGGACGATCAATTCCATCCCCGCATCGGCGGCGGCCCTTTCGCGCAGCGCATACATGTCCTTGAACTTCCATGTGGTGTCGACATGCAGCAGCGGGAACGGCGGCGGCGAAGGGTAGAAGGCCTTCTTCGCCAGATGCAGCATCACCGCGCTGTCCTTACCGATCGAATAGAGCATCACCGGCTTTTCAGCTTCCGCGACGACCTCACGCATGATGTGGATGCTCTCCGCCTCGAGCCGTTGCAGATGGGTCAGCGTGATAGCCTGGGTCATGGTTTCCTGTCCGCGGTTCGGCTCTCCCAGATACAGCGTGCGGCAGAAGATAGACCTCCCATTTGGGAGGTGCTACGAAGCGGCCATGCGGATTCCCAACCTGGGCGAGACCGAATTGCTGGTGCCGTTGCATTCGGGTGTCTTCGAACAGCCGATGTGGCACAGTTTCCGCCGCCTGCTGCGCAGCGTCACCGGGGCGGCTTCGGTCGCGATACGGCTGCGCAGCGCGGCGGAGGCGGAAGAAATCCTCCTCGTCGAAGGGGCTCCGGTCTCCTTTCCGGCGGCCGCGATGCGCGAGGCGCGGGTCTATTCGAACGACGATCTCGACCTCGCCGCCGATTCCGGCCCGTACTCGAGCCCCGGCCCGAATGCCGGCTCCCGCACCGGCCCCGGCCGAACGGCGCCGCTGCGAGCGGTCCGCGTGGCTGAGGCCGGAGCGATCGACCTGACGCTGCTCGTCGCCGGGGCCCGGTTGCCGGGGGCGGAAACCGCGCGCCTGCTGACGGCGCTGGTGCCGCATCTGCGGGTGGCGCTGACCGTCCTCGCCTCGCTCGAACGCGAACGGAGCCGCGCATCGGTCAGCGCCGACGCCTTCAGCCGCATGAACTTCGGCTGGATCGCGGTCGACGAACGATGCCGGATCGTCGATCTCGATCCGCAGGCGGAACGCTTCCTCGCGCGGTCGGGGGCCTTGCGTCGCGGGCCCTACGACCGGCTGGTGCCTTCGGTGCCGGCGGTCGACCGTCAGCTGACCGCGCTGGCCCGCGCGATGGCCGCCGATCGCCGCCACCGCCCGCGCGCGATCAATCTGAGCCAGGATCCGTGGATCGACATCCTCGTCGCGCCCGTCCGGATCGCGGCGCTTTCGGGCGAGAGCAAGGCGGTCGCCGCGGTCTATCTGCGCGGTGACCGGACGTCGAGCGCCGACCGACACGAGCAACTGGTCGACCTGTTCGACCTGACTCCCGCCGAGGCGCGGCTGGCATGGTCGCTGGCGCAGGGCATCTCGATCGCGGAAGCTGCCGGGGCGCATGGGCTGACGGTTGAAACCGCGCGCTATTATTCGAAGAGGATCTACGCCAAGACCGGGGCGCGGGGGCAGGTCGACCTGGTCCGCAACATCCTCACCGGGGTGCTGGCGCTGGCCTAGTCGGTCCGCGCGACGAGATCGGGCCAGAACGCCTCGGGACCGCGCGCGGCCACCGCCTCGCCGAGCACGCGCGACCAATGCGCATCATTTCCGAACTCGCTGCGCCACCGCCACAGCCGGCGGGTCAGGGGGTGGAGCGGATAGGCTTGCGTGAAGCCGATCGCACCGTGGACCTGATGCGCCACGGTGGTGCCCACCCCCACGGCGCGGTTGGCGCGCAGCTTGGCCGCGGCGATCTCGAAGGATGCCTCTTCGGTCTCGCCCCGGCAGCGGTCCAGGGCCTGGGCCGCGCCCATCGCCGCGCAATTGGCGGCAGCGGCTTCGCAGGCAAAGCTCGCCAGGCCTTGCTGGACCGCCTGGAACTTGCCCAGCGCGCGGCCGAACTGGCGGCGTTCGCCGACATAGGTGACCGAGCGGGCGAGCGCGGCATCGAGCGCTCCGGCGATCTGGGCGCTGCGCGCGAAGGCCCCGAGCAGGAAATGGGCCGCGCTGCCCGGCTCGGCACCGCCGTCGACGATGGCCTCGGGCAGGGGCAGCGCCAGCGCGTGATATCCGGCCAGTCGGAACACGACGAGCGCATCTTCCCAATCGCCGCCGAACCCGCCGTCGGCTTCGGGCAGCATGAGATGGGGCAGGCCGAGTTCTTCAAGCCGCGCCCAGTCGCGTTCCATCGTGGCGTCTGCGCCGAGTTCGGCGAACAGCGGATCGACCATTTCGGCGAGCATGCGGCGGGTGTCGTTCATCGCAGGCCCAGCCCGCGCGCGATGATCCCCCTCAGAATTTCGCGCGTGCCCCCGCGCAGCGAGAAGCTCGGAGCGACCTGGAGCAGGTATTCGGTGATCCGGTCGAGCGCCTCCGATCCCTCGCGGCCGGTTTCCACCGCGCTCTGCACCAGTTCGGGGATCGCCTGTTCGTAGGCATTTCCCAGGTCCTTGACGATGGTCGCCTCGAGCGCCGGATCCTCGCCCCGCGCCAGCTTGGCTGCTACCGAAGCGCTCATCAGCCGCAGCGTCCATGCTTCGGCGGCGAGCCGCCCGACCAGTTCGCGGACCGCCGGGTCGGGGTGGCGGCCGGCATGCCGCACCAGTTCGAGGAACAGCACCATCGACGACAAATAGCGTTCGGGGCCCGATCGTTCGAGCGACAGTTCGGCGGTCGCCTGGCGCCAGCCTGCTCCTTCTTCGCCGAGCAGCGCAGCGGCGGGCAGACGAACCTCGTCGAAGAAGACCTCGTTGAATTCGTGCGCTCCGGTGAGATCGACGATCGGGTTCACGGTCACCCCCGGCGTATCCAGCGGGATGACGAATTGCGACAATCCCTGCTGCCTTTCGGAGCCCGCTTCGGAGCGCACCAGCGCGATCATGAAATGCGCCGCATGCGCGCCGGTGGTCCACACCTTCTGACCGTTAACGATCCAGCCGTCGCCATCGCGCCGGGCCGCGGTACGGACCGACGCGAGATCGGATCCCGCATCCGGTTCGGACAGGCCGATGCAGGCGAAGGCTTCGCCGCGGGCGATCGCGGGCACCCAGCGCCGCTTGAGCGCTTCGTTGCCGAGCCGCAGCAGGAGCGGCCCGCTCTGCCGGTCGGCGATCCAGTGCGCCCCTACCGGCGCACCCGCGGCCAGGAGTTCCTCGATCACCACATAGCGTTCGAGCTGGCTGCGTTCCTGGCCGCCGTATTGGCGCGGCCAGGTCATGCCGAGCAGGCCGGCCTCGCCGAGCTTGCGGCTGAAGCCGGGGTCGGGCTTGGTCCAGCTGTTGGCGCGCCGCACCGGATCGGCGAACTCGTGGCTCGCCACCAGTTCGCGCACCTGGCGGCGCAGCGCCGGAGCGGTGGCGGGCCAGTCGACCGCTTCGGTGGCGAAGGTCTGCATCGCTTCCCCTCTCGCCAATTTGCCGGCTCGCCGCAAGACCCGTTGCATCGAGAAACGAATCCCGACAGTGTATCGATCGCGACACGAATCCGACAGATTGGCGAGGAGAGATGCGATGACCGACTACAGGAACCTGATCGACGGCGAGATGGTCGACAATGGCGAATGGCTCGATGTGGTCAACCCGGCCAATGAAGAGGTTTTCGCGCGCGTGCCGGCCTGCGGCAAGGACGAACTCGACCGCGCCGTGGCCGCGGCGCGGCGCGCCTTCAAGAGCTGGCGTCGGACCTCGCAGGAAGAACGCCAGCAAGTCGTCCAGGGCATCGCTGCGGCGATCAAGGACAATGCCGACGAACTGTTCCGCCTGCTGACCCGCGAACAGGGCAAGCCGCACGCCCAGGCACAGCAGGAAATCTACGGCGCGGCCGGGCTCGCCGCGGCGCAAGCGACGCTGACGCTCGACGATGTGATCAGCCAGGACGACGATACCCGCCTGTCGCGCACGCGCCGGGTGCCGGTCGGCGTGGTCGGCGGGATCGTGCCGTGGAACTTCCCGGTGATGATGGCGATTCAGAAGATCGTCCCGGCGCTGGTCGCGGGCTGCACCATCGTGCTCAAGCCCTCGCCGTTCACCCCGCTCACCACGCTGCGGATCGCCGAACTGATCAAGGACATCGTTCCCGCGGGGACGGTCAACATCATCACCGGCGAGGATACGCTCGGCCCGCTGATCACCGAACATCCCGACATCGACAAGATCACCTTCACCGGGTCGACCGCGACCGGCAAGAAGATCATGGCCGGCGCGAGCGGCGATCTGAAGCGCATCACGCTCGAACTGGGCGGCAACGACGCCTCGATCGTGCTTCCCGATGCCGATGTCGAAAAGGTCGCCGAGCAGCTGTTCTGGTCGAGCTTCTCGAACGCCGGCCAGGTCTGCATCGCGGCCAAGCGGATCTATATCCACGAGGACATCTACGACGATCTGTCGAAGGCCATCGCCGAATATGCGAAGAACGTAGTGGTCGGCGACGGGGCGCAGCAGGGCACCGGTGTCGGCCCGATCCAGAACCGCAAGCAATACGAACGCGTGCTCGAACTGATCCAGGACGCCAGAGACAATGGCTACAAGTTCCTGACCGGGGGCGACAAGGATCCTTCGGGCACCGGCTATTACGTGCCGATCACCATTCTCGACAACCCGCCCGAGGATGCAAGGATCGTCGCCGAGGAACAGTTCGGGCCGGTCATGCCGCTGATGAAATTCGAGACCGTCGACGAGGTGATCGAACGGGCGAACAATTCCGAATACGGTCTCGCGGGTGCGGTGTGGACCAAGGATACCGACAAGGGCGTGGCGATCGCCGAACAGCTCGAGACGGGCACTGTGTGGATCAACGAGTTCATGCACCTGTCGCCCTTCGCACCCTTCGGCGGCCACAAGCAGTCGGGCTTCGGCGCCGAATACGGCATCGATGGGCTGAAGGAGTTCACTTATCCGCAGGTGATCACGGTCAAGCGCGACGCCGTCGTCTGAAGGTGCCTCGCCTCAGTCCGGGTCGGGGGCGCCGTAGCCGCCGCCGCCCGGAGTGAGGATGACGAAAATGTCGCCGGGCTTCATTTCGGCCGATCCGGTGGCGCCGAGGTCTTCGCGCGTCCCATCGCGGCGGTTCACCCAATTGTACCCGGGTTGTGCATCAATTCCACCGCAGATTCCGCGCGGGGCCACTTCGCGCCTATTGGCGAGGATATTGGCGCGCATCGGCTCGAGGAAGGTCATCCGCCGCTCGACGCCATCGCCGCCATGGTGCCTTCCTGCCCCTCCCGACCCGCGCCGGATCGCGAAGCTCTCGAGCCTGACAGGCAGGCGCGTTTCGAGTATTTCCGGATCGGTCAGCCGGCTGTTGGTCATGTGCGTCTGCACCGCGTCGGTCCCGTCATGGTCGGGGCCTGCTCCCGAACCCCCGCAAATCGTTTCATAATATTGGTGCCGATCATTGCCGAAAGTGAAATTGTTCATGGTCCCCTGGCTCGGAGCGAGGCGCCCCGTGGCGGCGAACAGCGTGTCGGTCACGACCTGGCTGGTCTCGACATTTCCCGCCACCACTGCTGCCCCCGGCCGCGGATTGAGCATCGATCCTTCGGGCACGACCAGCTCCACGGGCCGCAGGCAGCCGTCGTTCATCGGGATCGCATCGTCGATCAGCGTCCGCAGGACATAGAGCGATGCCGCGCGGGTGATCGAACGCGGAGCGTTGAAATTGTTCGCTAACTGCGCGCTCGTGCCGGTAAAGTCGAAAACCGCCGAGCGGTTTGCACGATCGATCCGGATGGCGACCCGGACCACAGCGCCATTGTCCATCGGATAGGCGAAATGGCCGTCGTCGAGCCGGTCGATCAACCGGCGGACGCTTTCTTCCGCATTGGCGAGGACATGTCCCATATAGGCGGCGACCACGTCGCGGCCCTGTTCGGCCGCAGCAGCCGACAGCAGCTCGGCCCCGCGCATGCAGGCAGCCAGCTGGGCGCGCAGATCGGACAGGTTGCGGTCGGGATTGCGGGCAGGATAGCGAGCCGAAGCAAGGGCTTCGCGCAGCGTCGCCTCCTGGAATATGCCTTCGTCGACCATTAGCACGTCGTCGAGGATGACCCCTTCCTCCTCGATCGTCCGGCTTTCGGGCGGCATCGATCCGGGTGCGATCCCGCCGATATCGGCGTGATGGCCGCGCGCGGCGACGAACGCATCGGGGCCTTCGCTCGCAGCGCCGTAGAACACCGGCACGATCGCGGTGATGTCGGGCAAATGGGTGCCCCCGCGGAAGGGATCGTTGAGGATATACGCGTCGCCTCGCCGCACGCCGCGGCCGTCGCGGCTGTCGCCCCGCGCCTCGATGATCCGCGCCACGCTGTCGCCCATCGAGCCGAGATGCACCGGCATGTGCGGCGCATTGGCGATCAGCGCTCCCGTCGGGTCGAACAATGCGCAGGAAAAATCCAGCCGTTCCTTGATGTTCACCGAAGTCGCCGTCGATTGCAGCACCACGCCCATCTCTTCGGCTATCGCCATGAAAAGATTGTTGAAGATCTCCAGCCGAACCGGATCGACCGAGGTTCCGGCGGAGCTCGCGCGGCGCGTGCGAATGGCCCTCGTCAGTTCGAGGCTGCCGTCGCGGGCGAGCTGCGCCTGCCACCCCGCTTCGACCACTGTGGTCGACCCCGGATCGATCACCAGCGCGGGTCCGGCGAGCACCTCGTCGGTAGCCATCGCGGCGCGTTCGATCGTCGGCCAGTCGCCCGAGGCGGTGCCGCGCACCGCCACCGGCTCGGCCGCCAGCTGGCCCAGCCCCCCGGCATCGCCATTGGCCTCGACGCTGAGCGCTTCGACCACGATCGCAGCATCGGCATCGCTGTAGCCGTAGCGATCGCGGTGAAGCGCCCGAAACTGCGTGTCCATCGTCGCTGCGTCGCTGCAGCCGAGGGTGATCAGGCTGTCGCTGCCCGCGAAGCGCAGCCGCGCACGGGCTTCGGAACGGACCGCTTCGGAGGCGATCCCCTGTTCGATCAGATCTCCGTGCGCCGCTCGCTCGAGCGCGGCGAGTTCCTCCGCGAACCCCTCTTCCAGCGGCCTGACGAGGCTCGTCTCGCGAATGGCCTTCACCGGCGCAAGCCCGATGCCATAGGCCGAGAGAATGCCCGCCAGCGGGTGCACCAATATGGTTTCGATCCCCAGCTCGTCGGCGACCTTGCAGGCGTGCTGGCCGCCCGCCCCGCCGAAACAAGCCAGTGCATAGGTGGTGACGTCGTGCCCGCGCGCGACTGAAATCTTGCGGATTGCATTGGCCATGCTGTCGACCGCGATGGCCAGGAATCCCTGGGCAATTTCCTCGAGCGGCTTGGGGTCGGGCAGCGCGCGGGCCACTTCCTCCAGGCGGGTCCGGCTGGCTTCCGGATCGAGCGGTTGATCGCCTCCGCTGCCGAAGACGCTGGGAAAGAACGCCGGGTCGATCCGGCCCAGGAACAGGTTGCAGTCGGTCACCGTCAGCGGGCCACCCTTGCGATAGCAGGCCGGGCCGGGGTCGGCCCCGGCGCTTTCGGGCCCGACCCGGAAGCGCGATCCGTCGAAGCTGCAGATCGATCCTCCCCCCGCGGCGACGGTGTGGACCTGCATCATCGGCGCCGCGACCCGCACCCCCGCCACCACGCTGTCGCCGGTCAGTTCGTATTCGCCTGCGTAATGCGCGACATCGGTGCTGGTGCCGCCCATGTCGAAACCGATCAGCTTGCGATGGCCGAGCCGCTCGGCGGCGGCGACCATGCCGACCACGCCGCCCGCCGGGCCCGACAGGATCGCATCCTTGCCGCGAAAGGAGCCGACTTCGGCCAGGCCGCCGTTCGATTGCATGAAACGCAGGCTGCCCGTTTCGGGCAAGCTCGCCCGCAGCCTCTCGACATAGCGGCGGAGCACCGGCGAAAGATAGGCATCGACCACGGTCGTGTCGCCGCGCGGCACCAGCCGGATCAGCGGCGCGAGCTCGTGGCTGACGCTGACCTGCGCGAAGCCGAGATCGCGCGCGATCGCTGCAAGCCGGGCTTCGTGCTCGCGGTGTTTCCAGCCATGCATCAGAACGATCGCCACGGCATCGAAACCCTCTCCGCGGAGGCTTGCGAAGGCCGCCCGTGCGGCGTCTTCGTCGAGCGGGCGCAGGACCGTGCCATCGGCCCCCACCCGCTCGTCGATCTCGAGCACATGGGCGGGAAGTTGCTCGGGCAGGACGATATGGCGAGCGAAGATTTCGGGTCGCGCCTGAGTGCCGATCCGCAAGGCGTCGCCGAAGCCGCGCGTGGTCACCAGCGCCAGCCGTTCGCCCTTGCGCTCGAGCAGAGCGTTGGTGGCGACGGTGGTGCCGATGCGCACCTCGGCGATCGGGCCAGTCCCATGCCGCGCCATCAGCCGGCGCACCGCCTCGCTCGCGGCATCGGTGTAATGGCCGGGGTTTTCGGACAAGAGCTTGTCGGTAACCAGCCGACCATCGGGTGTCGCCGCCACCACGTCGGTGAAGGTTCCGCCGCGATCGACTGCGAAGCGCCATGCGCCGGGAGTGGAAGCAATGCTCATCCCGGCAGCCTTCCACGGGTCCGGTCGAATAGCAAACCGTTCGCGAACCCTGGCGTGGAAGCTTCGGCCTGCCTTGACCTTGGGGGCGGGATCGCCTTCGATCGGAGAGTGTCACCCTTGCCGCTATCCGCAGCTTAGGGCAAAGGTGACACGTCCCCGGGACTCTATGAAGTGCGAGCGAGTCCCGCGTTGCTTATCGCAAGCACGGCGCGTTCCTGCGGCGACTTCGCAAGCCGCGCTTGCTCGATGCGGCGCAATTTCCTCGACAATTGCGCGAACTGCCGTTCGCCTGACGCATAGATGATATTGGCCTGCACGACTTCATTGCGACCGACGAGGCCCGGCAGAGGATGCAGGTCGAGCTTGCTCACCGCCCGCAAGGCATGGTGGTCGAGTGCAATGTCGCCGTTGGCCTGCAACAGCCTGACGTGTTCCGGCCTGCCGTTGGCGCCGCATTCGAAACGGACCCGAACGATACCCGACCGCTCGCCACGACCGAAGACGACGGGCGGGGCCGCCTTGCGAAGGATGTCGTCGAGCGACGATCCGAGTTGCGCTGCCCAGACCGCCCTGGAGGAGGAATCCGCCTTGACGGTGATGGGGTAGCCGGGCTTGTCCTGACCGGCGGCGCTGATGCCGGTCAGGGCGAAGGCTGCAACGATTGCTACATGTGCATTTTTCATGGCGTCATACCTTGAGGTTATGACCCGCCAGTCAATGTCGCCCAATTTCTACAGTTATGCGCCCGCGTTTTGTGCGACATGGCCGACAGGCCGATGATGCAACGCGACTGCGGGCCACGCGGCAACAGAAGAATGCGCCGCTTCTCCGCGAAGTGAAATTCGCTTGCGCCCTGCCGTGCCGAAATGCAGCCGATACGAACGGGGGCAGACCGGGTCGCACTCTGCCGAGGCGCCGCTGCCGACCCCGGCAGCGTGGTCCGGGCGGGGTCCCCGGCTTTCGCAGCCGCGAGCGAGATCAGACACAAGACGATCGATCGGCGTGCTCTCTGCCACATGGAAGCAGGCGCGGGTCGATCATGCAGACTCGCAATCGATCGATCCCGGTTGCTGAGCGGACCGTGGCGGGCTATTCGAGCGTTTGTCGGCGAACCCTCCCACATCGGGCGATTGCATGCATCCCTCCTCGCAAGCGAACGCGCTCGAGACTGCGTTTGTCGCCAATCGTTCGCGGTTGCTTCGCTTTCTCGTTGCTCGTGGGGCCGGCGACGATGCGGAAGACATCCTGCAGGAGTTGTGGCTGCGCCTGTCGCAAGCGGCAGATCATGCGGCAGCAGCCCGATTGGCCTACATGATGCGCACCGCGGACAGGCTGTTGATCGATCGCTTCCGTTCGGCCCGCCAGTCGCAGTTGCGGGAGCGGAGGTGGGTCGAAGCGCTGCCGGGAGTGGCCGAGGGGGTCAGTCCCGCTCCCGACGCCGGCAGGGTCATCGAGAGCCGCGAACATGCGCGTCTCGTCGAAGAGGCATTGAACGAGGTCGGCGAGCGGCCGGCCGCGATTTTCCGTCGCCACCGGATCGATGGCACCGCCCAACGCCAGATTGCCGCGGAATTCTCGATCAGTCTCAGTACGGTGGAAAGCGACCTGAGGCGGGCTTATCGTGCCGTGGACGAAGTCAGGAAGTTCATCGATGAGGCTTGACCCGAACGACTCCGTCTATCTGTCAGGAGGTTTCGCCGATGAATCCTGACGCCAAGGTCCGCGAGGAAGCCGTGCGCTGGGCGGCGCTCACCGGCGATGCCGCTTTCGAGGACTGGGAGGGCTTCACCCTCTGGCTCGAGTGCGATCCCGCGCACGCCCGGGCCTATGACGAGGTCATGGCCGCCGTCGCCGATGCGACGGATGCGTTGCGCGCGACCGAACCGCCTTCGGCATCGCAACCCGCCAATGACGATCTGCCCGGACCGATCGGCCGGCGCAGGTCGCAATGGTTCGGCCCGGCCCTGGCCGCATCGCTTGCCGGCCTGGCAGCGGTCGGCCTGTGGCAGTTTCGCGACAACGACGAGACCTATGCCACCGCGGTCGGCGAGACGATCGAGATCGCGCTCGACGAGGGAAGCACGATTGCGCTGGCGGGCGGTAGCCGCCTCGTCGTCGAAGATGGCGGCGAACGACGCGCACGCCTCGAACGCGGTCAGGCGTTGTTCCGCATCCGTCACGACGAAGGCGATCCGTTCATGCTCGTCGCCGGGGGAGATACGCTCGTCGATGCGGGCACGATTTTCGATGTCCGACTGGGCAGGGCGGGTCTGGAAGTCGGAGTGGCCGAGGGAGCCGTGATCGTGAATCCGCAAACCCGCAAGCTGCGGCTCGGCGCGGGCGAACGCCTGACGCGCGCCGGCGAGCGCTACGTCGTCCAACCGATCGCCCCTGCCGAAGTGGGGGAATGGGCCGAAGGCCGCATCACCTTTCGCGATGCCCCGCTGGCCGAGATCGCGAGTGATCTGACCCGCGCGACGGGCGCTTCCTTCGCTGCCGATCCGGGCAGCGGCGGAGTTCGCCTGTCGGGCAGCATCGCATTTGGGCCGGTCGCAGAGGATCCGCGGGCGCTGGAATCACTGCTCGACGTCAAGGTCCGTAGATCGAACGAGATCTGGGTCCTCTCGGCCGATTGAACCGATGCGTTCGCCGGTTATCCTCCTTGCCGCTGTCGCGGCCGCATCGGCCACCCCGCTGGCTGCGCGCGTGGCCGATCTCGACGTCCCTGCTGGCAGCCTGTCCGAGGTCGCGATCGCAGTCGCGCGCGCAACTGGCAGCAGCATCGTCATCGCGGACCGGAGCGTGGCTCGGCGACGGGTCGCCGGAGTGCGCGGACGGATGGACGCGACCGCGGCCATCCGCGAGATAGCACAAGCGAACGGGCTGAAGGCGATCCGGGTGGGGCCCGGTTCGTGGCGGCTCGCCGCGGGTCCTCGAAACCCCCGTCCCCGATCTTCTTCTTCGTTGGCGGCTCAGCCTCGGCGGGAACCGAATTCCGCACCGCACCTGCCGCCGCAGCAGGGCGAGCCGATCGTGGTTCTTGCCAGCAAGCGCGACCTGCGGCTCGACGAACTGGCAGCTCAAGTGTCTCTGCTCGAGGGGGACAGCCTGGAACGCGGTGGGATCGGGGGGACCGAGAAAATCGCCCAGCGGATCGCGACCGTCAGCTCGACCTATCTCGGGAGCGGGCGCAACAAGCTCTTCATCCGCGGGATCGCCGATTTCGAGCTTCACCGGGCCGACCCAGGCGACGGTGGGGCAATACCTCGGCGACCTCCGCCTGAGCTACAATGCGCCCGACCCCGATCTGCGCCTGTCCGACATGGAGCGCGTCGAAGTGCTCGAGGGCCCTCAGGGAACCCTTTATGGCGCGGGTTCGCTGGGAGGCATCATCCGGCTCGTCCCGCGGCCCCCGGAGTTCGGCGAGACCGACCTTTCGCTGATGTCGGGAGGAACGGTCACCCGACACGGCGAACCGGGGGGCGATGCCCATGCTACGCTCAATCTGCCGCTCATACGGAATGCAGCAGCCGTGCGGCTCAATTTCGATTTCGCATCGCAGGGCGGCTATATCGACAAACCGCGTCTCGGCCGCCGCGACGTGAACCGGACTCGCATCGCGGCGGCCCGCGCAGCACTGCGCATCGCATTGGCTCCCGACTTCACGCTCGATCTGCTGGCGCTGGGGCAGGACACTCGCGCTCGAGACAGCCAATACGCCGACCGCGAGGGAGGCCGCCTGACGAGTTCCGCGCAGGTTCGCGAAGGCGCCAATTCCGAATACGGTCAGATCCAGATCGTGGTCTCGGGCATATCGGGCGATGTCCATTTCCGCTCGTCGAGCGGCCTGTCGGGTCAGAATCTGAGCGAACGGTACGATGCCACCTCGCCCGGCGGCGCCCCGCGGCTGTTCGTCCAACGCAACGAGAACCGCATGATCGCGAACGAGACGCGTGTCTGGCAGCCACTTGACGACCGTTTCGGCTGGCTGATCGGAGCGAGCTTCGTCGACAATCGAACCAGATTGACCCGCTCGCTAGGTGCCGAGGGCAACCGCTCGGTGACCACCGGCGTGCTCAACAAGGTCCAGGAGATCACCGGCTACGGCGAAGCGAGCGTGCGGCTGTTCGGTCCGTTGATCGCGTCCGCAGGCGTCAGGGCCACGCGGGCGAAGCTCGGTGGGGCGGGGGAAGATGTCGCGCCAGCTCTCGCGCTCGCGGGGGCCGCGATCACTGCGGAGCGGAGCGAGACCGCCTATCTGCCGTCGGCATCGCTGCTTGCGCAGGTCTCTTCCGACGCCAGGGCATATATTCGGTATCAGGAGGGTTTTCGTCCGGGTGGGCTGGCCGTGTCGGACAGTTTCGTGCGCCAGTTTCGCTCCGATCACGCGCGGACCGTGGAAGTCGGCGCGGCGATCGGCGAGCCCGGGCGTGGAGATTTCTATCTCACGGCCAACGTCTCGCGCACCCGCTGGGACGACATTCAGGCGGATTTCATCGACCTTACCGGCCTCCCGACCACCGCCAATATCGGGAACGGCCGGATATGGACGGCGAGCGTGGCCGGCAGCGCGGAGATCGCTCGCGATCTCAGGCTCGATTTCGGTGCGAGCTACAACGAGAGCGAGGTCGACGAGCCTGCCTTCATGACCTTCGACCGCTTGACGCAAATTCCCAACATCGCGCGGTTCTCGGGGCGGTTGGGCGTCGAATGGAGCCGCCGTCTCGATTCCGGGCTGACGCTCAAGGCGAGTGGCTGGGCGAGCTATATCGGCAAGTCCCGTCTCGGAGTCGGTCCCGAACTGGGCGAACTCCAGGGCGACTACTTCGACAGCGGCCTCCTGTTTCGCCTGGGCCGCGAGGGCATCGGAGTGACGCTGTCGGTCACCAACCTCGCCGACGTCGAAGGCAATCGCTTCGCGCTGGGCACGCCGTTCGCGATCGGGCGCGAGCAGGTCACCCCGCTACCCCCGCGTACACTGCGGCTGGGCCTGGACACCCGCTTCTAAGCATACTCTCGCAAAAATTTTTTGCGATGCAGCCAAGGTCAACACGCCACGCCTCCGTCTTCTGGGTGAACGACAAGGAGGATCCATGTACCGCATGCTTTTCGCCGGCACCGCACTCGCGGCGCTCGCTACCCCGCTGGCTGCGCAGACCGGCATCGACGACGCGCGCACATCACCGGTGAGAACTTCCGATCTCGCGAACGGGCAGGGCGACGATCTCAAGATAGGCACGAACGGATCGATCACCCTGACTGCCGGCACCGCGATAACTCTCGACAGCGATCATGACGTGACCAATGACGGCAAGATCACCGTCACCAATGCCGCGGCTGGCACCGGCATCCATGTGGCGGGTCCGCGCATCGCCGATATGGTCAGCAATGGAACGATCATCGTCGACGAGACCTATACGCCTGCAGATAGCGACAATGACGGCGATCTCGACGGCCCGCTCGCTCTCGGGTCGGGCCGCGCCGGGATCCGCGTCGAGGGTCCCCTGACAGGCAAGATCGTCCATGGCGGGTCAATCATGGTCGAAGGAAATCAATCGGCCGGCATTGCGGTAAACGGCCCCCTGACCGGGACTTTCACCCACGAAGGCAAGACCGTCGTCACGGGGAATCAATCGGTCGGCGTGGCGGTCGGAGACATCAGCGGAAAGGTGCGCCTTGCCGGCCAGATCGTGGCGACTGGCGAAGGAACCGTCGGCGCGCGGCTTTCCGGCGACCTCGGCGAAGCGCTTGTCGTCCAAAGCGAAATCGTCACCACCGGGTATCGCAAGACGACCGCCCCTGCCGATCCGTCGAAGCTCGACGGCGACGATCTCCTGCAGGGCGGAAGTGCGCTCGTCATCGAGGGCAACGTGGCCAAGGGGATCGTCTTCGAGGTAGCTCCCAAGGACTCGAAGCCGGACGACAAGGACGAAGACAAGGACGGCATCCAGGATGACAAGGAAGGCAACGCCAGGATAGTTTCGTACGGCGCAGCGCCCGCAGTCCTTCTCGGCGCCACCGATCACGACATCGCCGTGGGTGGGACGCAGGGAACCGCGACTGGCTTCGGGATAATCCTCGACGGCACGATCATCGGCGCCGGGGTCTATTCGGGCGTCTCGGGCACCGGCATGGCTATCGGCGGGCGCGGCGGAGCGGTCACCGTGGCCGCAGGCATGCTGGTCGACGGCTCGATCGCCGGCGAGGCCAAGAACGCGAACGCCACCGGCCTCTTGATCGGCGCCGGCACGGTTCTGCCCGAGCTTCGCAATGCCGACAGCATCGCCGCTACGGTGACTGGCTCCACCGGCCAAGCCACCGCAGTGCTCGTCGATGTCGGGGCTTCGCTGCCGTTGATAAAGAATTCGGGCACGATCAAGGCCACCACGGTTTCCGCAGGAACGGCCAATGCGATTCTCGACCGTAGCGGCACGCTGGCGAGCGTCGAGAATAGTGGCAAGATAGTCGCGTCAGGTGCCGCAGCGGGATCGGGCCGCAATGTGGCGATCGATCTATCCGCACGCGACAGCGGTGCGACGGTCAAGCAAACCGCAGTCGCGGCAGGCGTGGCCGCGCCGCTGATCGAGGGCGACATCCGCTTCGGCGGCGGGGCGGATTTCCTCGACCTCGCCGACGGCACGGTGAAGGGACAGGTCAGCTTCGGCGCCGGCGCCGATCGCATGGTCCTGTCGGGCGATGCGGTGTTTTCCGGCACGGCCGTCTTCGGAGGCCAGGCCGACGAGCTGTCGCTCTCCAAGAGTGCCAAGTTCAGCGGGACCGCGAATTTTGGCGGGGGTGCGGCGAGCTTGGCGATCGCCGATCATTCGGTGTTCGACGGTCGACTGCTCGGCGCGCAAGACCTCGCCGTCAGCGTTTCGGGCGGTGTCCTCGTGGTCGACGGAGCGACGACGATCGGCTGGCTCGAGGTTGGCGCAGCGGGCGTTGTCGGAGCTACGCTGGGAAGCAGCACGGGTGAGAGCACTGCTATCACGGTGAACGGCACTGCCAGCTTCGCGCAAGGTTCGAAGATCCGGATCCGGCTGACCGACATCGCCGATGCCGTGGGGGATTACGACGTGATCACCGCTGGGGCACTCGTGGGCGCTGACAAGCTCGCCGCCGACAGCGCGCTGGTCCCGTTCATGTACAAGGCGGCGCTTGCCGTGGCCGGCAATACGATCAGTGTCAGCATCGGACGCAAGGCGACCGGCGAACTCGGGCTGAACCGGTCCGAGGCGGCGGCGTTCGACGAACTCTATACCGCACTTGCAGAGGATGAGGAGGTCGCGAACATCTTCCTCGGCATCGGCACCGCCGAAGTTCTCCAAGCCTATGTCGGCATGACCTTGCCCGACCACGCCGGCGGCGGCTTCGAGGGACTCAGCCAGGGACTGCGCGCTTTCGATCGCCACCTGATGGATCCGGTCGGGCCGTTTGCCGAGGAAGGAAAACTGCGTCTGGTCGCCGACTTCGGAAGTTGGAAGACGAGCAAGGATCGGGGCGATTCCGCGGCCTATGACCTCGACGGGCTCGGTTTTCGGGGGGGTCTCGAATATCTGACCCGGCTAGGAGCCTTCGGCATTACCGGAAGCTGGATCTGGAACGAGCACGAGGCGCCCTTCGACAATTCGGTGGTCGGAAACAGCTACGAAGGCGGGGTCCACTGGCGCGGCAAATTCGGCCCCGTTTCCGGTTATGCCCGTGCGGGAATTGGCAAGTCGGACTTCAATGGCTCGCGCCGCTTTGCGGGCGGTACCGGCGAAAACGCGGTTGCGCTCGACATCGCACGCGGCTGGACCGGCGACTTCGTTTCGGCGACGGGCGGCATCTCGGTTGAAGGCGGCTCGCAGTTCTTCTTCTTCCGCCCGTCGATCGTGCTCGACTACCTCAGCCTGAAGGAGTCCGGCTATGCCGAAAGCGGCGGCGGAGAGGCACTCAATCTGACCGTGGCTGCGCGCGAGAGCGAGGAACTCGGAGCGAACTTCGGCATGGCAGGGGGTGTCGACCTCTTCGGCATGAAAGGTCACGACGACTTCTGGACCCGGATCGAGGCCGAGGGCGGCTGGCGCGAATTGCTTTCGAGCGATCTGGGCAGGACCACAGCGCATTACGCCGATGGCGAGGACTTCGTCCTGCTGCCCGAACAGCGCGACAGTGGCTGGTTCGCCCGACTGCGCGGGTTCGGGGGCGATGGATTCTATACGATCGGCGGCGAGGTCGGAGCCGAGGAGCAGTTCGGCAATATCGGCTACAATTTTCGCGCCTCTCTCCGCTTTAGCTGGTGAGGCGCGCGGGTGCCGGCATAAATCCCCAGCCCCAATGGCCGGCACCCGCTTTCTTCTGCACCAATTGCGCCCCGAGGCGCTTGTCACGGGTTGGCGGGAACACACGAGAGCGGCGGTTCGCGATCAGATTCGACGCATCCAGCACGGGTCGATAACCGCGATGCCTTCCTGCGATCCGGTCGGGCTGACTTCGAGCACGGCGAAGCGACAGGTTTGCAAGCCTCCGCTTACCGGTTAGGTTTCTGGAATTCCCCCGGATCTGGAGACTTCGATGATCGTCCGCTGCCTGGCCGCCACCGCCTTTCTTCTCTCTGCGACCGCATTCGCGCAGCAGCCCTCTGTTTCCAGCACCGAGATCGATCCCGATCGGCTGACGGAAACCGTTCGCACGCTTGCCTCCGACCAGTTCCAAGGGCGCGCACCGGGAACCATCGGCGAGGAGCGAACGATCGGCTATCTCATCGGACGTTTGCAGGCGCTGGGCCTGGAGCCTGGCGGCAAGGACGGCTCCTGGACCCAAATCGTCCCGCTACTTCACACACGGCTGGGCGATCCGCGGCAGCTGGCTTTCGAGCATGCCGGCAAGGCCGAACCGCTCGGCTTTCCCGAAGATATCTATCTATCGACTCTGCAGCCAGCGGACGCGGTGGAAATCAGCGCGGCTCCGCTGGTGTTCGTCGGCTACGGGGTGGACGCGCCCGAGCGCGGCTGGGACGATTTCAAGGACGTGGATCTGAAGGGCAAGGTCGCCGTGTTCCTGGTCAACGATCCCGATTTCCACGCCACCAAGCGGGAACCGGTCGCCGGCATATTCGGCGACCGGACGATGACCTACTACGGTCGCTGGACCTACAAATTCGAGGAAGCCGCGAGACGCGGCGCGGTCGGCGCGCTTATCGTCCACGAGACCGAGGCCGCCGGATACGGCTGGAACGTGATCGAGAGCCCGGGCGGCGAGAACTACGACGTCGTTCGCAAGCCGGAGGACGTGACCAGCCTCGCCCTGCAGGGCTGGATCAGAGGCGAAACCGCCAAGGGGTTGTTCGCCGATGCCGGATACGATCTTGCGAATCTCGCCGCCGCCGCTCGGCGCAAGGATTTCGAGCCGGTCGATTTGCAGACGACATTCTCCGCCTCCTTCCCAGTCGACCAGGAAGTTGTGAAAAGTCAAAACGTGCTGGCGAGGATACCGGGGGCCGAGCGCCCCGGCGAAACCGTGATGTATGGCGCGCATTGGGATGCCTATGGCAAGGGCGAACCCGACGCGCAGGGCCGCATTTATCGCGCAGGAGCGAACGACGACGCATTAGGGGTTGCCGGGCTGCTGGAAATCGCGCGGGCGTTTCAGACGGCGCCCGCCCCCCAGCGCAGCGTCGTCTTTTCGTTCTGGACAGCCGAAGAGCGCGGCTTGCTCGGCTCCGAGTATTACGCTGCCAATCCGGTCTACCCGCTTGAGAAGACCGTCGCCAATTTCGACATCGACATTCTGCAGACAGCGGGCCGCGCAAAGGATGTTATCCTCGTGGGCAAGGGGCAGAGCACGTTGGAGAACGACCTGGCCCGCTTTGCCCGCGCGCAGGGTCGCGCAGTCAGCGAGGAGAGCTTGCCCGAGCGCGGGTTGTTCTATCGGGCGGACCATTTCAGCCTCGCCAAGCGCGGCGTTCCGGTGCTCCTGCTGATGGGCATAGCCGGTGCGTCCGATCTGATCGAAGGTGGCATCTCGGCTGGTCAGGCATGGGTCGATGCCTATACCGGAAATTGCTACCACGCGGCTTGCGACGCGTGGACAGAGCAATGGAATCTTTCCGGCGCAGTCGAGGACATTGCATTGTTCCGCGATATGGGAGCCGAGCTGGCGAATTCGGATCGCTGGCCCGGCTGGTTAGAGGGATCCGAGTTCAAGGCGACGCGGGACCAGACGACCGCTGAGCGGGCTACGCCGTAGGAGGGGATTTCGCGGCTCTGCGAACCCAGACTTTCGACCCCGAAGCGCTGAACGATGGAGGGGGCGGGATGTGGCGCATTCAACGCCAATGTCTCGGTGGAATGCGCGGCGGCGGCTGTCGGATGTCCGGTTGCCGCGCCCGTCACGCGGCCAGCGATGGGGTGACGCTTACCAATTTGCGCAGCTGGTCGGCGCTCATCGGTTTGCCGATCAGATAGCCCTGAGCATAATCGCATCCGACCTCGCGAAGGAATTCGAGGCATTCGGCGTCCTCCACCCCTTCGGCAACGACCGAGAGGCCGAGTTCGTGCGCAAGCTCTATCGTCGAACGGACCAGCAGCGCATCGTTCCTGTCGCAATGCGCGTTCTGGACGAAGCTGCGGTCGATCTTGAGCTCGGAAAGCGGCAGTTGCTTGAGATAGGTGAGCGTCGACTGGCCGGTGCCGTAGTCATCCATGGAAATGGCGACGCCCAACTCCCGGAAATGGCCCAAGGCCTTCGTGGCGGACTCGCGGTCGGTAATCGTCGCCAATTCGGTCACTTCGAAGATCAGCCTTTGGCGCGGCACCCCGGATCGCTGCAAGAGATCTTCAGCTTTCACGAGAAATGCTTGGGAAGTGACGAGCCGGGCCGATATATTGACCGCCGCGGTGACGACCACGCCCTTGGCGCACCAATCGCTCAAATCCTTGATGGTTCTTTCGAGGACATAGAGCGTGAGGTCGCATATCCGGTCGGCCTCCTCGGCCAGCGGGATGAACATGTCAGGCCGCAGATATCCGCGCTTGGGATGGTTCCAGCGTACCAGCGCCTCGACGCTTGCGACACGATCCGACGCAAGTTGTAGTTTCGGCTGGTAGACGACCTCGATCTGTCGTTGCGTGATCGCCTCGTCGAGTTCGCCCATCAGGGAAACCTGCCTCTCGAGCGCCGAATTCTCCGTCGCCAAATGGTGCCGCCAGTGCTCGCCGTGCTTCTGCGCCTGGAAAGCCGCATGCGCCGCTTCGGCAAGCGCTCCAGGTCGGGCGATTCCGAATGCCAGTTGCACGTCGATCTGGCGGCCGGCGACCTCGATCGGTCGGCGCATGTCGGTGGAGATCTGGGCCAGAATGGTCTCGAGCGTCGCGCCCTCGACGAGCGAGGGCCACGCAAGGATGCGATCTTCGAGCCGGTAGATCGTCTGCCCGCCGCTGCCCGCGGCAAGCCGCTCCGACACCCGCTTCACGAGTTTCGAGACCAGATCGTCGCCAAGCACAGTATGGAGCGTCTCGAACCCATCGATGATCGCCACCACGCTCGCCCTGACATTGGCATCCCGCAGCTTGTCCATGGCGATCCGGTTGGGCAGCCCGGTCTGGGCATCATGCGCCCGCCGCTCCTGAAGTTCGTACCGGAACAGTTCGGCCAGTCTCGCGCCCGAAACAAGTGCCGTGGCGAAGAAGGCCGGAACGATTTCGAGGAGGACCGAGACCATGACCCAGGCGCTCCAATAAAGCACGATCACGGAGAGCGTCGCAGAGCAGGCGAGAATCAGAACGCGCCGCTTGCTTGCGCTTCCGGCTATGAAAACGCTCAGGCCCAAGGCCAGGAGAAGCGCCGCGATCGGGCCGCTATTGGCTGGAACCGCGGAATACAGAGTTTCTGCTGCGATCGCCTGGACGACAACACCGGGGAGAACGCCGAAGCGGGGCACCGCATACCGGTCGCCCATCTCGATGGCGGTCGCGCCAATCAGTACGTCCTTGCCCTTGACGTCGTCTGGCCGAAAGTCGCCGCGCTCAACCGCCGCGAAGCTGTGCCGTGGTACGCTCTGCGGATCGATCGACAGGTCGAGGGGAAAGGCTTGGCCGACCTTGCCGGCGCGTCCTGCAATCTGCGCCGACAGAGAGGGCCGCGGTACGCCGGCCGTCATGGTTCCGAGGGGCATCCGGCGGACGAACCCATCGCCGTCCGGCGCCACCGCGACCGAGCCCAGAATTGCGCTTCTACGGAACTGGGGGATCGGCAACGCGTCGAGCATCCGCCTCTCGGATTGCGAGGCTCTCTGGGCAAAGGTAGGCAGGACGATGGTCGATTTCGAGGCAGCCAGCGCTTCTTCGAACCGGCTGTCGTCTTGGGCTTCCGACGGTGTGGAGAAATCGACGTCGAAGGTGATCGAGCGCGCGCCCGCTGCGGACAATTGGTCGACCACCTCGGCATAGTGACGCCGCGGCCAGGGCCATTGATCGATCTTGTCGAGACTGGCCGCGTCCATCTCGACGACATGGAGCTGTCCGCTCGCCTGGCGGGCACTCGCCGCAAACAGCAGATTGCGCACGCTCTCCTCACCGCCGTTCAACGCACCACAAAGCCAGAGCAGGATTGCCCCACCTGTCGACAGCGAGGCAAGCAGAAGGCAGCGGAGCAGGTTTCTGCTTCGAGGCAGTCCCTCGCTGGAATGCAGGCTATCCCCGGAGATGGTCGAGCGAAGAGCGCGCATCAGATCTTACCTGACTTGCCACCCTTGCCGTTTCCGTTTCCGTTGTCCTTGCCCGAGGGGTCGTCCTTGCCGGTGTCGCCGCCCTTGCCGTCGCCCTTGTCGCCCTTGTCGTCCTTGCCGGTGTCGCCGCCCTTGCCGTCGCCCTTGTCGCCCTTGTCGCCCTTGTCGTCCTTGCCGGTGTCGCCGCCCTTGCCGTCGCCCTTGTCGCCCTTGTCGCCCTTGTCGTCCTTGCCGGTGTCGCCGCCCTTGCCGTCGCCCTTGTCGCCCTTGTCGCCCTTGTCGCCCTTGCTCGCCCTTGTCGTCCTTGCCGGTGTCGCCGCCCTTGCCGTCGCCCTTGTCGCCCTTGTCGTCCTTGCCGGTGTCGCCGCCCTTGCCGTCGCCCTTGTCGCCCTTGTCGCCCTTGTCGTCCTTGCCGGTGTCGCCGCCCTTGCCGTCGCCCTTGTCGCCCTTGTCGTCCTTGCCGGTGTCGCCGCCCTTGTCGCCCTTGTCGCCCTTGTCGCCCTTGTCGCCCTTGTCGCCCTTGTCGCCCTTGTCGCCCTTGTCGTCCTTGCCGCCCTTGTCGCCGCTACCCTTGCCGTTACTACTATTCCCCGACTGGGCGCTGTCTTCGGCCCCGCCTGCCTTGGAGGTGTTCGTCCCGGCATTCTGCTTCGCGCCCGCGGTGGCGGCAGCCGCCACCATCACCGGGGATTGGCCCGAAAGAAGCCCCGAGGTCGTCTTGCCCATGTCCACGGGCTTGCTCGCAATCGCTATGTGAATGGTTGGTACTTCGGTCTTGCCGGCGACAGCGACACTCGTCGAACCCTCGTCGGCGGCGCTATAGTTTTGGTTGTCCGGATTCTCGTCGGCAGCCGGTTGATCGACGGTGCTCTGATCGCCCGAACCGCCGGAGGATACTGCTTCGGCAGGACGCGAAGGCGAATTGACCACCACAGGACGATCGCCGGATATCGACAGGCGATAGCGATCGCCGGCAGCGATCATCGCCACCGAACCCGGGCGAACGAGTTCGCGCGCACCGCCGTCGACAGTCGACACTTCGACGACACCCTCGGTAACCTGCAGGGACGTGCTGTCCGCGCCGACGGTAATCGAAAAAGTCGTGCCCTTGACCACAGCGGCCAAATAGGCCGTGTCGACGGAAAAGTGCGGTTTCCCACGCTTTTCGATGCGGAATATCGCGTTGCCGATATCCTGAAAGAAGCGGGTTATAGACGATTCCTGGCTATCGGCCGGGATGCGGATGCGGCTGTTTGCGGCGACCGTGACGAAGTCCTTGTTGTGGACCAGCACCGCCCGGCCTTTGGCGCCGGTCGTGACGGCATCCCCTGCCTCGACGGCTATACCCCGCGCTGCGGGGATCCGTGTGCCGTCGCGCTCGAGAAAGACGGCGCCACTCGACTCGCTGATCCGCCATCCTTGCGATTGGGCGATCGCCTGGCCGCTGGAGCACGCCAGAAGCGATGCAAGGACCGTGCGGGTCAGAAGTCTAAGCATGTGCAATTCCCCGATATTAGCATGGCGAGTCTACTCCCGGAGGATTGGCCAAAGCTTTTCGAAGGTGGTTTGCCACTTGTTGAAATTTATGATTTCTAAAGACTTAAGAGGCACATATCTCGCAAATCAACACAGGCAATTAGAGGTTCGTGTGCGTCGCCTTCAATTAACCTCCGGCATGTTAACTTTTCTGCTGCTCGCAAATCCGGCGTATGGCCAAAGCGTTCTCGACCGTGTCGACCCGGGGCGAGCGGAAGAACGAGCGCGCGAAAAAGCAACGGAGCGGAGGGATGATCAGCTAAGCAACGTCGAGCCGACATCGACCCAGGAACCCGATCAAATCGAGATCGCGGTCGGCGCGATCGACCTGACCGGTCTCGAGGCACTGCCCCGCGCTGATTTTACAGGCATTCTGGAAGACTACATCGGACGGACCCTAACGGGTTCGGATCTTGCCCAACTGGTCGAGCGGCTCGCTACTCGGGCACGTGCGACCTACCCTCTGGCGAGTGCCCACATCGAGCCGCAGGCCCTGCGCGCCGGCGTGCTTCGGGTCGAAATCGACGAGGGGCGGATCGATCGAATAAGACTGGACGGCAGTCGAAACAGTTCGATCCTGCAAGCATTGTCCCCCTTGATCTCCGACCGGCCCGTGACGCGCGCCGAGCTGGAGCGAAGGCTGCTGGTGGCTGGCGACATCGACGGGGCCACGCTGGGCGAAGCGCGGATCATGCGCGAGGATGGCATGAACATCCTGGTCGTCGAGACGCAGTACCAAGCGGTGCAGGGGCAGATCACGCTCGACAACGACAGCTCCGACCCTCTCGGTCCGGTCGAACTGTTCGGCAACGTCCGCATCAACGGCATCCTGAGCGACGACGACACCTTGCAGCTGTTCGCGCTCGATACGGTACCTCAGGTTGGCGAACTTGCTTTCGGGCGCCTGAGATATGGAAAGCGCGTAAGCGCTTCGGGGACGGAATTGTCGGTAAGCGGATCCTATTCGCGCAGTGCGCCCGGAGCGTATCTCGAATCGCTGGCGATCGAGGGCGCGAGCTGGGGCGCTTCGCTTGGCTTGCTCCATCCGCTCTCGCGCTCCCGGCGTGCCAGCCTGTGGCTCGACGCTGCGATTGCCTATCGCGAACTGCGGCAGGATCGCGAAGACATCCTCGTGCGCAAGGATCGTCTACGCACCGTCAGCGCGGGGCTCTACGGATACGCGGATGCGGCTGGAGGAAGGCTGCGCGCGAACGCGACCCTGACGCAGGGTCTCGACGTTTTTGGCGCGACCCGCGAGGGCGATCCACTGGCCTCACGCGAAGACGCGGATGGGTCCTATACCTCACTCGCCTTCTTCGCCGACTGGTCGAAGGCGATCGTCGGCGATTTCGGCATGAAGCTGGCCGTGCGCACGCAAGTGTCGACACAGCCCCTGCTCATATCCGAGGAAATGGGGCTGGGCGGAGAGACCTTCGTTCGGGGATATGACTACAGCGAAAGATCGGGCGATCAGGCCGTTGCTGCCTATGGCGAACTTAATCACATATGGCGCAACGGCCCCAAGCCGCTGAACGGATTGGAAGTGTACGGGTTCGTCGACGGCGGAAAGACTACGAATTTCGACCACGGCTATGGAAGCGGCAAGCTGTTTTCATCCGGAGGCGGATTCCGCGCTGATGTAGATCGCAATACCGATGCAAGCATCGAAGTTGCGGTTCCGCTCTCCGGCGAAAGGTACGACACCGACGACACTTCGCCCAAGGTGCGGTTCTCCGTATCTCGCCATTTCTGAAGTGCCCTTGTCGAGGGCACGAAACAGTACGTGGGGTTGTCAGGGGCTTCGGAAGGCCGGGGTCGCCTTAAAGACCTGTTCTTCTAATTTCTTGAATTAAGCAAGTTTCAACTGGGGGCTTCGAAAGCTTACCCCAAAACATCCCCTTTCACGATGCTTGTTTCAGCTTTCATCCCGCCCGTCGGTCTATCGCGGGCTCATCTCCGTTGCGTTGCTATCTCATCGTCACTCTCGTCCAAATCGACTTTCTCGCTCCACAGCCAATACGGATTGTCGTCGACGGCAGCTTTGAGCCCTCATTCCGGTCGTTCGACCAGTCGCGGGCGCGATCTCGAGACCCGCCCCTCATTAATGTGGCAACAACGGCAGCTTAGCGCCCTCACGATAACCCCCGGTTATGGTCGAGCGAAAGGACAGTCTTGGTTTGGCAGGACCTCGAGACTTTAAACGTCACCGTGTCCATCACAGTGATCGGGAAGTCGCTTGTTGCCAATCCACAGTCGGAACCTCTTTAGGAGAGCATTGGGCAGCGTCGCGCTGACCTCCCTCGCCGTTACCGTTTCTGGATGCACGGCGCAGGAACCTCTGGAGATGGCATCCGTGCCGGAGCAGCGGGCGATTGTGGTCGCCGCTCACCCAGAGGCCGCCCGAGCAGGTCTGAAGATCCTCGCAAGTGGCGGGGATGCCATCGATGCAGCGATCGCGGTCCAGACGATGCTGGGGCTGGTCGAGCCACAGAGTTCGGGCATCGGCGGTGGAGCGTTCATGCTCTACTACGATGCGGAGACCGATACGATAACCGCCTACAACGGCCGGGAGAAAGCTCCATCGGGAGCGACGCCGGACATGCTGCTCGACCGGGACGGCGCCCCATTGCCGCGCAGCCAAGCAATGCTGGGTGGGCGAGCTACGGGTATCCCTGGCGTTCTGGCGATGCTCGAGCGGGCGCACGGCGACCACGGCAATCTTCCGTGGGAAGCCTCGTTCACAAGCGCTATCGACCTCGCGAAGACTGGTTTTCCGCTAACTGCCAGGACGGACAAATATGTGCGTGGCGACTATCCGCAGTCGAGCACCCTGGATGTGCGGGCGGCGTTTCTCTCCCCACAGGGTGAGCCTCTGGCAGTGGGCGCTCATTACCGCAATCCTTCCTATGCCCAGACCCTGGAGCGGATCGCGAAGGAGGGCGCCGCAGCCTTCTACGAAAGCGACGGGCTTGCAGGGGAAATCGTGGCGAGGACACATGCAGAACCGCTACCGGGCTCGATGACGCGCGACGATTTGCGCGATTACGAAGCGCAAGTCAGCGAACCGCTGTGTCGGCCGTACCGCGTCTATCTGGTCTGCGTGCCTCCGCCGCCCTCTAGCGGGGTAGCGCTGTTGCAGGTGCTCGGCATTCTCGAGGATACCGAGATTGCCGGTCTCGGTCCCGACGATCCGCGGGCGTGGTTTCTCTTCATCGAGGCAAGCCGGCTCGCCTATGCCGACCGCGATCGATATGTTGGGGACCCGGATTTCGTCGAAGTTCCGGTCGAGGCCATGCTGGATCCGGCATATCTCCATCTTCGTGGGGCGATGATCGACGGCGTCGCCATGCCCGCGCCGGACGCGGGACTTTTGCTTGACGATTTGCCCGGAGCGGACGCCACCGCAGAGCCGGCGGGAACTTCCCACTTCGTGATTGCCGATAGAGATGGCGATGTCGTCTCGATGACGACCACGATCGAATCCTATTTCGGATCGGGCCGCACCGTAGGCGGCTTCTTCCTCAACAATCAGCTGACCGACTTCTCCTTTTCGCCGGTCGCGGACGGCCGACCGGCGGCCAACGCAGTGGCGGGAGGCAAGAGACCGCGCTCTTCGATGACGCCCACGGTGGTTCTCGATCGCGAGGGCAGGGTCGTGGCTGCTCTGGGATCGCCCGGGGGCAATGCGATCATCGCCTATGTCGCGAAGGCGCTCGTCGGCATGCTCGACTGGGGTCTCTCGCCCGCGGAAGCGATTGCTTTGCCCAACATCGTCGCGCGCGGGGATACGTTTCGGGGCGAAGCAGCGAAACTGTCGGAGGGAATTCGCGCCGGGCTTGAGGAGCGTGGAATTACCGTCAGGCCCGGTAGCGGCGAGGAATCGGGGCTGCATGCCATTAAGATGACCAATGGCCGCTATGTCGGGGGCGCCGATCCGCGGCGCGACGGCATAGTGGCCACAAGCGATATCGCTTTCACGCAATGACCCCTCCGAAATCTGCACTCGTCATCGGCGCTGGGGTCGTCGGGGTTTCCACTGCCTATGCGCTCGCCCGCCGGGGAATCAAGGTAAGGCTCGTCGATCGGCGCGACGGACCTGCGATGGAGGCGTCGCACGCCAATGGCGCGCAATTGAGCTATCTCTACACAGACGCTCTGGCCAATCCGGCCTTGCTCGCCCAATTGCCCCGGCTCGCGCTCGGCCTCGTGCCGGCCTTTCGGTTACGAATGCGGGTCGATCCAGACTACATTCGCTGGCTACTCGCATTCGTGCATAACTGCACCAGTACGCGTTTCCGGAACAACACGCTGGCCACGCTCGAACTGGCGCTCGAATCGCGTCGGGCGATGGATGACTTCCTGGCGAAACATCCGATCGATTTTGATTATCGCACCGCCGGCAAATTGCACGTCTATCGCGACCGGAAAGGCTGGGATGCGGCCCGCCGCGTCGCTGAAATGAAGGCCGGCCCCGGGGTCGTTCAGAACGCGTTGTCCATCGCGGAGGCAGCGCTGCTGGAACCGGCGTTGAAAGAGGCATCGCCGGGCATCGAGGGTGCGATCTATTCGCCGGAAGAGGCGGTGGGGGATCCGCACCATTTCGCTCGTGAAATGCGCGATCTGCTCGTAAATAGCTATCAGGTCACGACCAGCTTCGACTTCAGGGTCAAGCGCATCGATCTGCAACGAGACCGGGCATTCGCCTTCGATGCTGCGGGCGCCGAATTGACGGCGGACATCATCGTCGACTGTTCGGGTGCGCAGGGCGGTCGCCTGATGAGCGAGCATGGCGTTTCGGTCCCGATCATCGCGATGAAGGGCCACTCCTTCACCGCTCCATCGACTTCCGCATCTCCATCGATCAGCATAACAGACGTCGGCGCGAGGGTGGTCTTCACCAATCTGGGGGGGCGCATCCGTGTGGCCGGCCTGGCGGATCTAGGGCAGACAGACCCCGCGGTCGATCCTGACCGCATGAAGACCCTCATCGCCTCCGCGAGAGGTTCCATGCCTGGCGCGGCAGACTTCGACCGGTCCGCCGCCCATTGGGCGGGATTGAGGCCGATGACCCCCGACGCGCAGCCGCGGATAGCGCGGCCGCATCCGCGATTGGCTTACAACCTCGGCCATGGGATGTTGGGCTGGACGCTGGCGATGGGCTCGGCCGAGCGGCTCGCGCATCTCGTCGAGCGATAAAACCAATCTGCAGCCAACAGGAGATGACGATGAGCGCAGAAAATTCCGCTCCAAACGTACCGTTGAGCAAGACCCGGCGGGCCGGTGCGCTCGTATTCGTGTCCGGGCAGTTGCCGCGCAAGCCCGAAGGCGGAATGTGCGAGGGCGACATCGGCGAGCAAACGGCGCAGGCGATTGCCAATCTAAAGGCCGCTTTGCATTCGGAGGGGCTGACTCTCGCGGATGTCGTGAAGACCACGGTGTGGCTAACCTCAAGCGAGCACGCCAGGGGCATGAACGCCGTCTATGCGGACATGTTCCCGCAGCCCTATCCGACGCGTTCCACGGTGGTTTCGGGTCTCGTCGCCAAGGCCGACATCGAGATCGAAGCGGTCGCTTTCGGTCCAGGTGCAGACTGACGCCAGGCCTTCAGTCCGCTTGCGCGCGTAGATTGCCGACTCCGATCGCGGCCGAGCCGGGCCGCCGGGGGTCGGCCGCTCCGAGAACCTTGCCATTCTCAAGCATGATCGTCTGCGCACTCCCGATAGTATCGCGAAGCTCGATGTCGTGCCCCAGCGATTGCAGCACTCTTATTGAATCAAGATTGAAACCCCGCTCCAGTTCGAGCTCGGTCGGCTTCCAGTTCTGGTGAAGCCGTGGTGCGAAGGTCGCTTCCGCGATGTTCATCTCATGATCGACGACGTTGAGAATAATCTGGAGAACCGTGTTGATGATCGTGCTGCCGCCGGGCGATCCGACCACCAGAAACGGTGCGCCCTGTCGAAATACGATCGTCGGAGTCATGCTTGAAAGCATCCGCTTGCCCGGTTCGATCTTGTTCATCTCGCTGTTGGAGAAGGTCGCACCAGGTACGTCCACGCGAAGCGAGAAGTTCTTGATCTGATTGTCGAGCAGGAAACCTGCTCCTTCCACCAAGGCGCCTGACCCGAAGGACGAACCGAGCGTGTAGGTGTTGGAGACGACGTTGCCCTGCTTGTCCACGATCGAGAAATGGGTAGTGTCCGGGCTTTCCTGGGCCAGCGGGTCGAAGGGAGAGATCGTCTCCGGCGGCGTGCTGCGCTCGCGCGAGATCTGCTTTGCACGCTCATGCGCATAGGTCTTCGAAATCAGAAGGTCGACCGGGTTGGACACGAAGTCGGGGTCGCCCGCCGATTTTCGCCGGTCCGCATAGGCCAGCTTCATCGTCTCAGAAAGGATATGCACGGTCGAGGCTGTGTTGTGGCCCATCTCCTTCAGGTTGAAGTGCTCGAGCATGTTGAGCATCTCGAGCAGGGCGAAGCCCCCCGAACTCGCGGGCGGCATGGTCACAACGTGCAGTCCACGATAGTCGGTCGCGATCGGCTCGCGTAGCTTGGCTTCATAGGCCGACAGGTCGCTCGCTGCGATAAGCCCGCCATTGGCCTGCATGTCGGCAACGATGCGCCGGGCGATTTCGCCGTGGTAGAAATCGTCGGCTCCGACCTCGGCAATACGGTCAAGAGTCCAGGCCAGGTCGGGCTGGACGAGGGTTTCGCCATAGCGATAAGGCGATCCGTCCGGCTTGAAGTAAGCCGCAATCGCAGCATCGGAGCTTTCGAGACGCTTCCGTCCCCAGCGCAGTGCCTCCGAAAGGTCACGCGTGACCGGGATACCATCGCGGGCAAGCTCGGCAGCCGGACGGACGACCTTTTCCCAGGGCAACGAGCCCCACCGTGCATGCGCGAGCTTCAGGCCCGCGACGGTCCCGGGAACGGCCGCCGCCATATGACCGGCGTCGGCATTGTCGGCGCGGCGGCCTTTGCGGTCGAGGAACTGGTCCGCATCCGCTGCGGCCGCGGGAGCAGCCGAGCGGTAGTCGATGGCAACTGTGCGCTTCTGATCGGCGAGATAGACGAGCATGAAGCCGCCGCCACCGAGATTGCCTGCGCGCGGCAGGGTCACCGCCAGTGCGAATGCCGTTGCCACTGCCGCGTCGATCGCATTTCCGCCTTTGGCGAGAATTTCCGCGCCGACGCGGCTGGCGAGTTCGTTCTGACTCACCACCATTGCTTCGTCGTCCATCACTGGGTGGTGGATGGTGTCGTAGTCGAGCAGCTGCTGCTGTGCCGACAGCGGGGCCAGAACAGCCGGCGACAGGCAGAGCGCGATTGCCGAGATTGCAGCGGTAAGGCGTCTCATGCGGGTGTTTCCTCTCAGGCCGCGAAGAGCTGGTCGATGTCGCGGAATGTCTTGAATTCAAGCGCAGTGCCCGCGGGCGCGCGAACGAAGAAGGTTCCCTGCTCGCCGGCCTCTCCAGCGAAGCGGATGTAGGGCTCGATCAGGAAATCCACCTCGTGCTGGCGCATTCGTTCAGCCAGTTTCTCCCAGGCGCTCCATTCGAGAACGACTCCGAAATGAAAGGCGGGGACGGCATGACCATCGACGGGGTTGGTCGGCGCACCCTCGCGTGCCTCGACCAGATGCGCGGTCACCTGATGACCGAATAGATCGAAGTCGACCCAGCGCGTCGCCTCGCGGCCCACGCCCGCACCGACGATGTCGACCAGGAACGCACGCGTGGCTGCAAGGTCGGTGGTCGGGAAAGCGAGATGGAACGGCTGCATGGCTTCAGCTCCTATTCGGTCGGGAGGGCGGCGTAGGTGTCTCGGTCGATTTCGCCTTCCCACACGGCAACGACCGTTGCGACCGCGAGATCGCCGGTGACGTTCGCAACGGTGCGCATCATGTCCAGGATGCGGTCGAACGGCAGGATGAAGCCGACTACAATCGCGGTCTGCGCGGCGCTCATACCGATGACTTCGAGCACCGCCGCCATGAGGAACAGCGAAGCCGAGGGGACCGATGCGGTGCCTATCGACACCAGAGTGGTGGTGAAGCCGATCAGGAGATAGTCGAACAGGTCAAGCGGTACGCCAAATGCCTGTGCGGCAAAGATCGAGATCAGGGCCACATAGAGCGCGGTTCCGTCCATGTTGATCGTCGCGCCCAGCGGCAGGACCGAGGAGGCGACCGGCGGCTGGATGCCGAGGTTATGCTCCGCCGCCGAAAGCGTCGCCGGAAGCGTCGCCGAGCTGGACGATGTCGAGTAGGCGACAAGCTGCGGTTCTCGAGCCCCGCGGAAGAACGGCATGACCGGCAATCGCGCGAGGAACTTCACGATCCCGCCATGCACAATCAGCATATGGAGGAAGCATCCGAGATAGACTGCGATCGCGAGCAGGAAGACGTTGAAGAACGTTCCGGGACCGACCGTTCCCATCACCCAGGCAACCAGGGCGAAGACGCCGAAGGGGGCGAACTCCATCACAATCGCCGTCACCTTCAGCATCGTCTCCGATCCGGCGTCGAACAGGTCGGAGAGCGGCTTCGCCTTCTCGGCAGCGAGAATAAGCCCGGTCCCGACGAGGATGGCAAAAAAGATCACCGCCAGCACGTTGCCCTCGGCGAAGGCGGCAAAGGGGTTTTCGGGGACTATTCCGAGCAGACGATCCGAGAGTGATCCCGCGGGATCGAGGCTGGTCGCTTCCGCGCCGCTCAGGTCGATCCCCACACCGGGCCTGAAGATCAGCGCAAGGACGATGCCGATTGCGATCGCGAAGAAGGTCGTGCCGAGATAAAGCGCGATGGCCTTGCTCCCGATCGAGCCGAGCCGCTTGGGATCCTTCATCGCTATCACGCCGGAGACCAACGTGACGAACACCAGCGGGACGATCAGCATGCGGATCATGCGGATGAAGAGGTCACCGATCCATTTGATCTGTTCGGCAGTCTCACCCAACGCCAGTCCGGCGATTGCGCCGAGGACGAGCGCGAGCAGGATGCGTTTCCACAACACGATGCCGAACCATCGCCGGACCAGAATACGCATCATGGGCAGCTTTCCGCGGGAGCATCGCGCAGGAGCGGACTTCCGGCAAGTGCGCCGGTTTCGGTTCCGCCATCCAAGGCGAGCGTTCCATTGACAAAGAGGTATCGAACTCCGGTCGCAAGTACTTCCGGGTCGACATAGGTGGCTCTGGGAGCGAACTCCGACGCATCGATCACGGCAATGTCCCCATAGGCCCCCTCGACCAGGTAGCCGCGTCCCGCAAGATCCAGCGTATCGGCAACCAAGCCCGAGCTGCGGCGGACGAAATCTGCCAGCTGCATTTTTCCGGACACCACAAGTTCGCGATAAGCTTTTGGATAGGAAGCATATTTACGGGGATGGCCGGTGCTCCCGTCAGACCCGGTCATGACCCATGATCGGACTGCGAAGGCGTCCAGGTCCTCTTGGCTCATGTTGAAGGAGGCAACGCGCGCATCCGAAGACTGCAGGACATCGATTGCGGCATCGACGGGATCTACGCCCATGGCCTCGGCGACCTCGGCCAGGGTCATGCCGTCCCATTTGGCTGCCTCGCCGAATCCGCGTGTGACAAGCAGACTCGCGGGTCCTCCGCGGCGACGCAGGTTCTCGACCATCTCGCGACGCAGCTGCGCGCGGGTCTCCGCGCTGGCGAGCCGGTCGCGCAAACCTTCCATTCCTCCATCCAGCGCCCAACGCGGCACCAGAGCGTTGCTGATGCGGGTGCCCGAAGCGCGCCAGGGGTATTGATCGGCAGTCACCCGGATCCCTGACGCCTGCGCCTTTTCGATCAAACCGATGACGTCGGCACTCTTACCCCAGACGTCGGGCCCGAGCGCCTTGATATGAGCGATGTGGACCGCGGATCCCGAGCGACGGCCGATGTCTATCGCTTCCGCCACAGAAGTTTCGAGACCGATCGAATAGCTGCTCTCGTCACGCAGATGGCTGTCGTAGACCGCCCCGCGCATCCCTGCTTCGGAGGCCAATGCCACGATCTCCGATGTCTCGGCAAAGGTCTGCGGAGCATAGTGCAGCCCGGTCGAGAAGCCGAGCGCCCCTTGGCAGATCGCGTCGGCGACACGGGATTTCATCGCGGCTAGTTCGACGGCTGTCGGCGCACGGTCCCGATCGCCGACGATCTCGCTTCGGACCGGGCCGAAGCCGACCATCATGCCGACGTTGGTGCCGACACCCGCGGAAGCGATGTCCGCCGCCGATTTCGCGATGTCCGGATCGCCCCCACCGTCGTTGCCGATCACAACGGTCGTAACGCCCTGGTGCAGATAGGCCGCATTCGTCCGTTGCCGAGGATCGTCCGACAGCAGTGCGCTGTCCGCGTGGGTGTGGGGATCGATGAAGCCGGGCAGGACGAGCATTCCTCGCGCGTCGATAGTCCGCTCGGCCGCGATGTGAGTCTTGCCCTCGGGGCCGATATAAACGATCCGATCGCCGTGGATGGCAACGTCGGCCTTGCGTCCGGGGTTTCCGGTCCCGTCGTGGACCTCGCCTCCCGTGATCAGGACATCGGCAGGAAGGGGCTCCGAGGCGACGGTCCCTGAAACAACGGTCGGCCAGAGAAGCGCCGCCCCGGCCAGCATGGTGCGTCGTGCGGACACGATGCGCTCAGAACCGCTTGCGGATGGAAGCGTACCAATAGCGCCCACGGCTCGAGTGAAGCGCGCCGAGATAGCCGAAGCTGCTGTCGGCGAGCGGCGGATCTTCGTCAGTGACGTTGCGTACCCCCAGCCGCAGGCGGGTGTTGTCCAGCGCGCCGGTGTCAAACGAATATTGAACATAGACATTGGCGTAAGCCCAATCGTCGACGGTGAACTGCGTCCCATCGTCGAGCGTCGCGCCTGTGTCCTTGACCGAACTCACGTAGCGCCCGAACACACCTGCTCCGAAATTGCCAAGTCGCCAGGTCAGCGAGGTCGAAAGTCTCCACCGCGGGTTTCCATTCTGTCGAAGCAGCCCTTCGGCGCCATCGACGACGAATCCGGAGGAAATTTCGCCGGATTGCTGCGCGTCGATAATTTCTTGCGCCTCGGGCGAGGGCTCCTGGTCGAAGCGTAGAAGGTGCGCTGCATTGATATTCAGGGAGAAATCGCCGACGCGCGTGTCGTCCAATTCGTAGAGGAGTGTGAAATCGATGCCTTCGATGCGGCGCGGCAGCAGGTTCAGATAGCTGTCCTGGACCCGCACAATCTCACCCACCGGTTCGAGCCCGGTTCCCGCGAAATTATCGATGTCTTCCTGCGTGGGAGCGTCGCGGACCACCGCCGGATTTGACGATCCCCGCACCCGGAGCAGATAGTCGTAGGCAATCTGGTTGTCGTCGCCAAAGATACCAACCACGTCATCCTGATCGATGCGCCAGTAGTCCACCGTGGCGATGATATTGCCGAAACGACCGTTCGCGATGATTGGCTGGAATACTGCGCCGAGCGAGTAGGATTTGTTCGTTTCAGGGACCAGATCCTCGCTACCCTGACGGTCGCTGACCACCGACTGCGAGCGGCCGCAGTCGTCGAGACTCTGGATGCGATCGGCTCTCAGGTCGGCTTCGCACTGAATGTAGTCGAGCCGTCCGTTGCTTCGCTCCAAGCCGTTCTCGTTGATCTGGACCAGATTCGGCGCACGAAATCCTTGCGAGTACGAGCCCCTGAACTTGAGCCAGGGAAATACCGTCCATGCTGCCGCAACCTTCGGCTTCAGAATGTCTCCGACGTCGGAATAGCTTTCGAACCGCGCCGCTGCCTGGAGATCGAAGGCCCGGATGAGAGGAATGCCCATGTCCGGGCTGACGAGCGGAATCGCAAACTCGAGGTAGGCGGAAGCGACGTCGCGGTCGCCCGACGAATCCGGGGTTGCGCTCGATCCGAGCAGGTCGCTCGTCGAAACATCCCCCGAAACCGGATTGGTGAAGGTGATCGACCCGTCGAGCCTTTCGTCGCGATTGTCTTCGAACGATTCGTATCGGAACTCGCCACCGAAGGCCACTCCGACGCTGCCTGCGGGAAGTTCGAGCAGATCGGGGCGCGACACCCTCAGATCCCACATGCCCAGCTGGCTGTTGTTCGTCCGGAATGCATCGACCGTAATGGCATCGATGATTGCCTGATCGTTGGGAGTCGTATCGCCGTTGGGGAAGTCAGCGAGATTGCCGCCGTTGAAGACATTGTAAGCCATCGGCGTTTCAAGCGCGAGCGACTGCTGGAGCAGCGTATTGCTGATGCGGTTTGACTTGTCCTTCGTCGTCGCTTCCGACCACAGGACGGCGGTTTCCCAATCCCAGCCCTCGACTTGCCCGCGCAGGCCCGTGAGCAGGCGATAATTGGTGTTCTTTACCTCGATGACTTCGGGCCCCGCATCGACGAATCGATAATCGTTGAGGATCATCGCCACGCCTTCGTCGGGGATGTTGAGACCCGACAGGCGGTTGGGATTGGCGCTCCCGTCGGAGAAGGTGACCGGCCCGAAGGGGTTCCAGTAATTGTTCGCGGGAACGATTATATCGACGGCATTGAGCGGCGCATCTGCCTCGCGATAGGTCGTGTAGTCCGAGAGGTAGAGTCCGGCTTCGGCAAAGATCTCCAGACCGCTGTCGAACTCGTGATTTGCGAACAGGAACGAATTGAAGCGCTCGGTATCGCCGACGATCCAGCGGTCGAACGCCGAATTGTAGCGGTAGAGACGGTCTTCGTCGTCTGCCGAATTCTGCGTGCTGTTGTCGGCGCAAAGTCCGTTGCCGAGATCGGCGACGCATCCCGCGATGGAGTCTGGCTGAATGTGCCAATAGTCGCTCGGCGAGGTTATGGCGTTGCCGTTCTGGCGCACCGTAGCCGTGTAATTGTACAGCTGGAATTCGCCGAAAGGTGAATTGGTCGAGCGATTGTCGAAGTCCGTATCGCCCTCGAACGGCGTTCCCGCCACGAGCGGGCGCGTATCGTAATCGGCAGCGTAGCGACGGTCGGAAGCCGGCATTCCCTCGCGGTCGAGATAATCGAGGAACAGCGACACATTGGTGCGCCCCTGGTTGAATGTGCGACCGATCGCGAGATTGCCTTCGAACTCGCGCAGGGAGGTCCCTTCCGACCCGCCGTACTGGACTTCGCCTGTGATGCCGTCGAAATTGTCGCGAAGCACCGTGTTGACCACGCCGCCGACAGCATCGGTTCCGTAGATCGCAGCCGCCCCGTCGCGCAGGACTTCGAGACGGCGGATCCCGCTGACCGGAATGGCATTGGCGTTGACCGAGGTCACCGGAACCAGGTTCTCCGTCTGATAGCCGGGGTGGAGGACCATCCGCCGGCCGTTCAAAAGAACAAGAGTATTGCCGGTCCCGAGCGAGCGCAGGTTGATCGACGCGACGTCGCCGCGGGCATCGTTGATGCCGCCAGTCGTGCGCTGCTCGTTGAAGCCGACATCGCCAGCCTGCGGTATAGCGCGGAAAAGTTCATCGCCCGAGGACGCCCCGATCGCATCGATTGCATCCATGTCGATTACGGTCACGGGAAGCGTGTCGGTGATCTTCGATCCTTTGATCTGGCTTCCGACGACAACGATTTCGTTTACCGGCTCCCCTGCAGCCTCCTGGGGTTCGGGGACCGCAACGGGCTCGGGCTGCGCTAGCGCCGTCGTGGCAAGGCAGGCGGTTCCTGCCATCAAAGCTGCGCGCGATACGATCCAGCTGGTACGTGTCATGATAAATCCCCTCGAGACCCAGTTTTTCCGGTGGCCATTGTTGTGGCACTTTTGTGGCATCGCGCTGGCCCGGAAGGCAAGAAACCCCGGGCGACAAACACTTCGCATTGCCATAACTTAAGGCTATGTCTGGAGGTGCCTCTGCCTCTTCAACGTGTCCTCGACCGCAGCAAGGAAGCTCGTGAACAGCGGGGAATCCGCATTCTCATGCAACAGGTAGGCGGATACCGGGCTGATGATCGGGGTACGGAAAGGATAGAATCCAAGATCGTCGCTAGGCATGTCGCGAGCAGTGAATTCATCGACTACCGTCAGGCCAACGCCGCGCTTGGCGAGTGCCAGCGCGACATAGTAGGTTCGCGCGGTAACGATCTCGTTGGGCACCACGCCGAGACGGTCGATCTCGTCGATCAGCATTTCGCCCGACGGGCCGCTGTCGCGCAGGCCGATGAAATCCCGGCCGGCCAGATCTTCGATATCGACCATCCCGTCGGCGGGTGCGAACTGATCGTGCCGCGCGGCCACCAACAGTTCAATCTCGCCGATCTGCTGCACAGCCAGCCGGGAAATGACAGCCGTTCCATATCCGATCGCGAGATCGCACTCGCGTTCGTAGAGCGCCGACGCAATATCGCGCGAATGAAGCGTATCGAGTTCGAAGCTGACCTCCGCATTCTCCGCTCGGAGGCTGGCGATCGCTTCCGGAACCACACCAAAGCCGAGCGAAGGCAGCAAGCCGAGCCGAATGTGGCCCCCTCGTCGAGACCCGATATTTTTGGCGGTGCGGCGCAGAGCCCGAACTTGCCGGTAGACCTCGTCAACCTCGGCGAAGAGTTCATGTGCCGCCTCGGTTGGCTCCAGCCGTCCTTTGCGTCGACGAAAGAGCGGAAAGCCCAACTGGTCCTCCGCGTGGCGGAGTACCTTGCTGACCGACGGCTGCGACACGTTGAGTTCCCGTGCGGCACCTGTCACGGAGCCCGCACGATAGACGGAATAGAAGACTTCGATATGACGGAGGCGCATGCGCTTTCCTTAACCCTCCTCGCCGGGGAAGCAACTGACCGCTCCTTCTCACGGCGCGTCGGCAGGCCGGACCGCGAGAGTCTGGGCAAAGTGCGAGCCCTCTCGCCCCGCCCGTGGGGCCCATGGAACGCATTTTTTGCGCAAGGAGCGGTTCGTAACCGTGGGGGGCCAACCCTGCTCCACAACCTCCCGTTATAGGACAGGTAAAAAATCGACACGTATCCGGGCTCATGGCCGTGTAGAACTCTACCTGGAACGGCAGGTCACTAGGCCTCCCTGTTCTCCGGAGGCCCGAACGCCTTTCGCTCCTGTGCCTTGGGCGAAGTGGGGCCTGTCGTTCCTACAATCCGCCTGAAGCCCCGGCTCGCGGTGACCGCCTCTGCTATTTATTCTCAGGGGCCGAATTCGTTTTCATGTGGCCATCCTGAGGTCCAAGAGCACTTGCGAGCGCTGCAGACCGAGCTGGCAACCGAGGATCGGCATCTCCCGGCTTCCTCGCCAGTCGGAACCTCTTCCCAGGATGGCCAGTTCTCTTATCAGAGCGGCCGTTTCGGTCGTCTGTGAAAAGGAGAAGCTTAATGGGCGAAATGAAGGACAAGGCCAAGGGGATGGCCAACGAAGCTACCGGCGCAGCAAAACAGCACTCTGGCGACCCAGAAACCCGTGCTGAGGGCCGCGCTCAGGAGCGCAAGGGCGAGGCGCAAAATCTCAAAGGTGAGGTAGAGGGCGAACTCGGCAACAAAATCTGAGTTTTCGAACCACACATGAAAAGGCCGCCGACCAAAGGCGGCCTTTTCTCGCGAGTCGCATGACCGCCCGCAGGGAAGTCTCGGCCAGGCCGCCGGTTCTCGGGTCCAAGACCGCCTAGAAACCGAACGCAACACCTACACGACCGCCCGTTGTGCCTTCAACGGTCGAGCCGGCAATGCCTCCGGATACGTATATGCCCTCAGTTACCTTACCTACCAAGGCGCTAGAGAATCCTTGCTCGCCGTCAAAGGTGGACAAGTTGAAGGAGAGCGACCAGTCGCTGCCCGGCGCTATTGTCGTCCCGCCGAGCGCCATTGCCGCTGCCGTACCGCCACTCGCGTGTCGGCGATTGGCGACAAGAGAGCTCTCCAGAGCCTGGGCCCGATTTTCCAGCAGCGTGGTTCGGCTGCCAAGACCCTGCAGGCCGCTGACATCAAGATCGAGTGTACTTAGATTACCAGCCAGGTCACTGGTGACCAAGCTGACTGCCCCGTCTTGCGCCGCCCGGCTGGCCGCGCTGGAAATCCCCGGTGTGCGATAACGGCTGACGGCGCTGCCGAGCGAGATCAGGTTCTCCTCGTCGGCGATGGCTCCGGGGCCGATGGCCACAGCGCCGTTAGCAGATGCGACTGCCCCATTGCCCAAGGCAATCGCGCCATCGCCGACCGCCTGATTTGTGTTGCCGATGGCGACCGCCCCAGTTCCGGCGGCGGTATTGTTCGCACCCAAAGCCACCGCACCAGTTCCAGTGGCGACGTTCGGATCTCCTATCGCGACCGCGCCGTTGCCCGACGCGATATTGCCGGAGCCAATCGAAACGGCCTGCCCATCCAGCGCCTGCGCGCCCGCACCTATGGAGACCGACCGATTGCCGCTGGCAACACTGTCCGGCCCAAGGGCGATTGCGTCCTGTCCAGTGGCGCTTGATGCTGCGCCGGTCGAATTCACCTCGAAATAGGCCAGCTCGGCGGCATTCCCATTTGCCGTCGTCTGAGCGGCATCGGCGCGCACCAACGCCGAATTGGCAACGGATTGCGCCTGACGCGCATCGTCGCGCGCCAGGTTGGCGGCTGCCTGTGCATCGACCGCTTCGTCGAATGCCTCGTCGGCGCGCGCTTGTGCTGCTGCCGAACCTGCTCCAGCCTGATCCGCCGCCAATTGTGCTGCACGCGCCTCGTCGCGCGCCGTATCCGCTGCCGCTTGCGCAATCGCCGCGCTGTCGAAGGCAGTGTCAGCACGGGCTTGCGCCGCGGCCGCTTCGTCGCGGGCGTAATTCGCCGTCTTCTGAGCCGCAGCCACCGCCGTACTATTGGCCGCAATCAGTCCGTCCTGCACGATGTTTTCAGCAAGCGCTGTCTCGGCGGTACTTTGCGCTGCAGCCGCATTGATTAACGCCTTGTCGGCGGTGCCCTGCGCCACTGCCGCAGCATTCGCATTGACTGCTATCAGGCCGTCCTGCGCCGCGTTCTCCGACAGTGCCCGGTCAGCGCTGTTCTGAGCTGCGGCCGCATTCAAAAGCGCCGTGTCGGCAGTCCCTTGAGCCGCATTTGCGGCGCTCTGCGCCGAGGCCGCGCCAAGTAAGGCCTGGTCAGCTATATCTTGTGCGGCGTCGGCGGCCCCTTGCGCTGACGAGGCACTGGCGAGAGCGAGATCCGCCGTGCCCTGCGCCGTATCGGCCGCTCTCTGCGCGTCGGCGGTGGCTGATGCTACTTGGTCGAGTTGCGCAACGTTGACAGCGTCGGTGTCTTGCGTGCCCGCAGCCAAATTGACGATCTTCCGTTCTGCACCGCTTGCTCCGATTGAGACCGTATTGGATTCAGCGGCAACCGAATTCGCACCAAGCGCGATGGCCCCCGTCACATTGTCCAGCACGCTGGCACTTTTGCCCAGAGCAACGGAATTGACCGCGCCGGTCCCAATTTTTGAATTCGCTCCGATCGCTTGGCTGTTTTCCGCCTGCGCGTTTGACTCCTGCCCGATGGCCAAACTGTCGGCGCCGTTCGCTTTCGCTGCATCGCCCAGGACATTGGCGCCGTCGCCCGTCCCAGTGGAATCCGCTCCAATGACGATCGAGCCCCCGTCATTTGCCTTGGCGCGCGCACCAATGGCGATCGAGTAGTTGTCGCTTGCGGCACCACCTGCCACTGCATTGGAGCCGATCGCGATCATGTCGACGCCCGTCGCAACCGCGTTTGCCCCCACCGCGACGCCACGAAATTGGGCGGAGGAATTGGTCCCTACCGCTACAGATTGCGATGTGGCAGCGGCGCCCACTCCGCATGCCAGCGCACCATCGTTTCCGCTATCGTCGGTCGCACCCCCGTCATTATCGGTTCCGGCATCCGCGACGCCGTTTTCGTTCCGATCAAGCAGGCAGGTTTCCGCCTTGCGGGACTGGCCGGAGTGAGCAGAGCGACCGCGATCGCAAAAGTACCGGCAGTGGCGAAGCCTCCTTATCCGAAAAGACACCATGTCGCACTTGGCGTCGCTCTGCAATGCCGTAGAAAAACAGAGCTTTATGCTACTCTGCGGCTGCCCTCGATCCGATTGCACTCGAGGACCGACAAGCAGACTGGCCGAGCTCAACAGGACGCGAACGCGCGCTGTCTCCGTGTGCAGCAACGGATTTCCGGCTATTTTGCAACGACCGCCGGCCCTCTGCGTTGCTTTTCGCGGGGGGGCGGCAAAAACTCGAAATGGGGAAAAACTTGTCTGACCCGGTCCTTGAGAAGGTAGCTCCAGCGAAGAACCCGCGGTTACAGGTCAATGCGCCGGTTTTCTACATTTCCGCCGTGCTTATCCTGGCGTTTGCGCTCGTCGGAGCGTTGTTTCCCCAAACCGCTGGCGAGGTATTCGGCTCGGTGCAGGCGCTCATCGTCGAAGACTTCGGGTGGTTCTACATCGCGTCTGTCGCTGGTTTCCTGATATTTGTCATCTTCCTCATGGTCAGCCGCCACGGCGATGTGAAGCTCGGCCCCGATGAGAGCGAGCCGGAGTATAGCTACCTGTCCTGGTTCGCGATGTTGTTCAGCGCGGGCATGGGGATCGGTTTGATATTTTTCGGGGTGGCCGAACCGATCCAGCACTATGCCAACCCTCCGATCGGCGAAGGGGGCACCGTCGAAGCGGCGAAGCAGGCATTGGTGCTCACATTCTTTCACTGGGGGCTGCACGCTTGGGCGATCTATATCGTCGTGGGCCTGGCGTTGGCTTATTTCTCCTTCCGCCGGGGCTTGCCGCTGACGATCCGTTCGGCACTCTACCCGCTAATCGGTCAGCGCATTTATGGACCGATCGGGCACGCGATCGACATCTTCGCCGTGTTGGGGACGATGTTCGGTGTCGCGACATCGCTGGGCCTCGGGGTCCTGCAGGTGAATGCGGGTTTCAGCTATCTTTTCGGAATTCAGGTTTCAACAACGGCGCAACTTCTGCTGATCGCCGCGGTCACCGGTCTCGCGACGATGTCGGTCGTGCTCGGACTGGACAAGGGCGTGAAGCGCTTGTCCGAGCTGAACATTGTGCTTGCAGTGCTGCTACTCGGGTTCGTGCTCGTCGCCGGATCGACGGTGTTCCTCCTCCAGGCCTTCGTCCAGAACATCGGCGCTTATCTTGGTGCGGTAGTGCAACGAACATTCCGAATGTACGCCTATGAGCCGAACCGCTGGCTGGGCGATTGGACTCTATTCTACTGGGGCTGGTGGATCGCGTGGTCGCCATTCGTGGGAATGTTCATCGCGAGAATTTCGCGCGGGCGGACCATTCGAGAGTTTACCACCGGGGTATTGCTGGTTCCCGTGCTGTTCACCTTTCTCTGGATGACCGTCTTCGGAAACACTGCCATTTCGCTTGATATGAATGGGCTGGCGCCGATCGCCCGAACGGTAAATGACAACCTGCCTGTGGCGCTGTTCGAGACGCTCTCTCAGATGCCGCTTTCCGCGATAACCTCCTTCCTCGCCACGCTGCTGGTAATCACCTTCTTCGTGACTTCGGCGGATTCGGGGGCGCTGGTAATCGACATGATTACCTCGGGCGCAGCGGAAAACCCCCCGGTGTGGCAGCGCATTTTTTGGGCGGTTTGTGCGGGAGGTGTCGCAGCCGTTTTACTGGTCGCCGGCGGACTGCAGGCCCTCCAGACCGCCGCGATCGCCAGTGCGCTGCCGTTCGGGGTAGTAATAATATTCATCTGTTACGGGCTGTTTCGAGCGCTTCAGATGGAGCGCATGGGCACTTCCATCGATCTAAGTCTGGCCGAACCCACCGCGTCACTCCCTGACCTTGGTTGGCAACAGCGCCTGACATCCATCATGCACCACTATCCCCCGGAGGACATCAAGCGCTTCTTGAGCGAGACCGCTCGCCCCGCGTTTACGGCCGTCGCGCAGCAAATGCAGGAAAGCGGGTTCTTGCCCGAGGTGGCCGAGAACCTCGACCAGCTGGCTCTGACGGTACCGCACGGGGAGCGCGGCGCCTTCCGTTACACCATTCGCAATCGACCCTTCCTGTTGCCGAATTTCGTCTGGGCAGAAACTCGCAGAGCTCATGACGAGGAGCCGCGGCATTACCGGGCAATGGCGCAGACGTCCGAGGGAGACCAGCCGCACGATGTGACCGGCTTCACGCAGGATCAGCTGATCAACGATCTGTTGAACCGCTACGCGCGCTTTCGCCATGCTCGGCGCATCGCTTGAAAGGGAAAGGAGGAACCAGTTGCGGCAGGTAGCGTCGTTTCATCTCCAGCACATCCGGGAGCTCTTTTTCGCGGGAAGGGCGCGGCGGGAAGGGATCCGCGGCAGCCCTCTTTAATTGCGCCAATGATCTGCTCTTCGGTAGACCTCGTTCGCTCCATCTGGCTAGAGGCCGATCAGACCGGACGGCAGAGGAGAGGAGGAAGGCGGTATTGCAAAGCCTTCCAAGCTATTCTGGAAGGGATCGAACGGGGAGTCCTGGCGTGCGCGAGGTTGGCGTGGCCGCGCTGTTCGGGGCGGCGAGTTCCTCTTCCTATGCCGCGGCATCCCTCATGCGCACACCGACCCTTGCCTGCATCCGACCGGGCCGCGATATGATCGCCAGTGAAGAGGGATGGGTCAAATGTCACTTGAACTACGCGCGGGGTGACTTCGCCCGCGGACCGTCCAGAAAAGCCCTTTGGACCGATCCATTCTGTTCCGAACCGGCCTTGCACGACTCCCGTCGGCATCTGCTGCGCGTACGCCTCGTCGAGCGATGCACTGGCGACATCCTCCCTGCCGCGCGCCGCGGTCACCGTGAGCGAATGCGTTATGCTCGCTGCAAGTACCTCGTCGAACGATTCTGCCCTCGTAGGAGCGCCGGCAAGAATAACGCTCATCAGTGCCAAGGCGAAAGGACCGAGACGCATCGGCTCAATCAGCGGAAAGCGTTGCCCGCAGGCACGCCCATCTTGCGAAAGATCGCCGCCGCCGGGCAGAACCCGGTCATGCTCGCCTGCAGCATGTTCAAACCGGCGAACGCGGCGAGGACGAGCCACCAGAGACTGATCGTGGCGGCAAGCACGGCACTGAGCAGCACAACGAAGCCGGCAAAGGCCAGCACTGCACGATCGAGGTTCATCACACATTCTCCTTTTCGAAGCGAAGCTTCTTCACGCCCAAAGCATGCAACGCGAGTTTCTCGTAGAACGGCTCGCTTTCTCCCTTGCGGATCTTGCGCAGGAAGTATTTTTCGAACCCGATCTTCGCGAGGTGCACCCAGCGCCCTTCGCTCGACCAGTTGGTGTTGCGCGGCGGAATTTGCGGCTTGGCGATGAAGGCGACGCCCCCGTTGCCGAAATCGGCAAGACATATCGCGTTCCAGGTCGCCTCGTGCGTCGGTTCCTCGTCCGCGAGGAGCTGGCGCAGGTTCTGAGTCACCGCCGTGACCATGCTCTCGATCATGAAACCGGTCTTGGGTACGCCAACCGGCAGCGGGGTGGGGCCGGTCGGCGGTATTGCGATGCAAACTCCGATGGCGAAGACGTTGCGGTACTTCGGGTTTCGCTGGTGCTCGTCGACCACGACGAAGCCACGCGGATTCACCAATCCATCAATGCCCATCAGCGGCTGCACGCCGCGAAACGGCGGCATCAGCATGCACCAGCCGAAATCGAGATCGTGCGTCTTCTTCGGCTTGGCGTCTTCGTCGACCTCCTCGATGTGGATCGTGCCGGGATCGACGCTGGTCACCTTGGCGTTGGTGATCCATTTGATGTGCCGGTTGCGCATCTCGCTTTCGAGCAGGCCCCTGGTGTCGCCCACGCCATCGAGCCCGAGGTGGCCGATGTAGGGCTCCGGTGTGACGAAGGTCATCGCGATCCGGTCCCGCACCTCCCGCCGTCTGAGCTCGGTATCGAGCAGCATCGCCATCTCGTAGGCCGGGCCGTAGCACGAAGCTCCCTGCGCCGCTCCGACCACTATCGGCCGGGGATTGGCGCACAGCTCGTCAAACTTTGCGTGGGCCTGCACGGCGTGCGAGGTCTCGCAGATCGAGAGCGTGTTGCGTTCCGGCCCGAAGCCTTCGATTTCGTCGAACGCCAGTTCCGGCCCGGTCGCGATGACGAGGTAATCGTATTCCACCACGGTGCCGTCATTGAGTTCGAGCCGGTTGTTCTCCAGATCAATCTTACGCGCGCCCGTACCGAAGAACTCGATACCGTGCCTGGACATGATCGGCGGCAGCTCGACGCGGATGGCCTCCGGCTCGCGCCAACCGACCGCAACCCAGGGATTCGAAGGGACGAACCAGTAATCGTCACCTTTGTTGACCACGGTGATCCGCACATTCTCCCTCAGGGCGTGGCGGATTTCATAGGCGGCGATCGTCCCACCAAGACCAGCACCGAGTATCACGACATGAGCTGCGGCCATTGACTAACTCCTCGATTGAGGCCGCAAATCTGCAGGAGCGGTCTGTGCCGATCTATCCGTTCATTTCCGGAGAGGCGGCGCGGTCGCGAAAGTTTAGCTTTCGGCCCCAAACCAGGGAGACTTTGCGTGCTGGACAGCTGGAAAATGGCGGGATTGCTGACGCTTTGCGTTCCGCTCTTCGCGTGCGGAAGCCCAGACGCTTCAGCGCCCGAAGCGTCCGCGCCGCATTCCACCGGACTCACCCTGCAACTCGCGGAAACCGTCCAATGGACGCCCGTCAGTGCTCAGGTTGCGACGCTCGATGAAGCACAGATCCTGGCGCGGATTCCGGGTATTCTGACCGCGCTCACGGTTCGCGAAGGCGACTATGTGCGCAAAGGGCAGGTAATCGGACGTATAGTCGATAGTTCGCTTGGCTATCAAATCGGCGCCTATGGGGCGCAGGCTGCAGCGGCCCAGGCGCAGGCGGTGGAGGCAGACGCGGAACTCGCCCGTACCCGCTACCTCTACGACAACGGGGTCTATGCTAAGGCGCGGCTCGAACAGGCCCAGGCCGCCGCCGGAGCCGCGCGAGCGCAAGTCAGTGCGGCACTGGAGCAACAGAAGGCGGTGCGCGCGGTCGCCGGACAAGGTGTGGTGCTGGCGCCAGCCAACGGCCGCGTGCTCACGGCGGACATTCCGGTCGGCGCGCCGGTTGCACCAGGAATGACGATTGCGGCGATCACTTCGGGGGCGGTCGTGCTGCGGCTCGAGTTGCCCGAATCTCTTGCCGGCTCGGTTCATGCCGGTTCCGAGGTGGTGGTCGACGACGACGGGCGCGAGCTGCACGGGACGATCGCCAGGATCTATCCCTCGGTTCGCTCGGGACAGGTTCAGGCCGACACCGAACTGACCGGCCTCGATGCATCCCTTATCGGCCGGCGAATGCAGGCGCGGATTGAGAGCGGGCGGCGCAAGGCCCTTCTGATTCCTCAGCGCTATATCACCACGCGCTATGGCATCGACTACGTCACCCTGCGCACGCAGGACGGCGCGGCGTCCAGCGTCCCGGTGCAGACTGCGCCGGTCGGCGAGAAGGGCATGGTCGAAGTGCTTTCCGGCGTCTCGGCCGGCGATGTCCTGGTGGTCGGGGCTAACCGATGACGTTGGGCGTTTCCGGGCGGCTGACCCGGGCGACGATCAATTCGCCGCTCACGCCGCTACTGCTCCTTGCGGCAATCTTCGTCGGAATTATCGCGACGATGACCATCCCGCGCGAGGAGGAACCGCAAATCAGCGTTCCGATGGTCGACATTCGCGTCGCCGCGCCGGGACTTTCGGCAGGCGACGCGACGGAGGTCGTGGCCAAACCGCTCGAGACGATCATCAAGAGCATTAACGGAGTCGAGCACGTCTATACTCAGGCCGAGGACAACGGGGTCCTGGTTACCGCGAGGTTCCTCGTTGGCTCCGACGCCGAGGACGCCGCGACGCGGGTCGACGAGAAGATCAACGCCAACATCGACCGCATTCCCGTCGGTATTCCCCCGCCGCATGTCACGGTCCGCGGAATCGACGATGTCCCCATCGTCGTGCTGACGCTTAGCCCGAAGCCGGGTGCGCCGGGCGATTGGACCGAGCAATCGCTCCATCAGCTTGCCTCCCGCCTGCGGACCGAGATCGCCAAGGTCGATGATGTCGGGCTCAGCTTCATCGTCGGGGGCCAGGAGCAGGCGATTCGCATCGTTCCTGATTCGGGCAAGCTCTCGCTCCATCAGGTTCCGCTCGGCAATCTGGTCGAAGCGGTTTCGCAGGCGAACCGATCTTTTCCGGCGGGCACCGTGCGCGAAGAGGGCCGTGCGTCGACGGTTATGGCCGGCACTCCAGTGCGCTCGGCAGACGAGGTCGGTGCCCTTCAGTTACGTTCGGTTGCCGGTGCGCCGGTCTACTTGCGCGATGTCGCACGGGTCGCCGAGGAACCGACGCAAAACCAGGCGCGCGCATGGCGCTGGGCACGTCACGGCGAGGACGAGAGATGGGCGAGGGCGCCTGCTGTCAGTCTCGCCATCGCCAAGCGGACCGGTGCGAACGCGGTCTTCGTCTCGGAGGCAGTGGTCGGACGGGTCGGGGCGCTCCAAGGCGACCTGATCCCCGGAGGATATCGAGGTCTCGGTCACCCGCAACTACGGAAAGACGGCGGATGAGAAGGCCAACGAATTGCTTTTTCACCTCGCGCTGGCGACTGTCTCGATCGTTATCCTCATCGGACTGTCGATCGGCTGGCGCGAAGCCGGTGTAACCGCGATCGTCATTCCCACGACGATCCTGCTGACGATGTTCGCCAGCAACGTGATGAGGTTCACCATCAACCGGGTCAGCCTGTTTGCGCTGATCTTCTCGATCGGCATCCTGGTCGACGATGCGATCGTGATGATCGAGAACATCGCCCGCCACTGGGCCATGCAGGACGGACGCACCCGGACCGACGCGGCAATCGATGCGGTCGCTGAAGTCGGGAACCCGACGATCGTCGCCACGCTCACCGTGGTCGCGGCACTGCTGCCGATGCTGTTCGTGTCGGGGCTGATGGGGCCCTACATGGCGCCGATCCCGATCAACGCTTCGGCGGCGATGGTCTTCTCGTTCTTTGTCGCAGTAATCATCGCTCCTTGGCTAATGATCCGCTTTGCCAGGAAGGTACTCGCGCACGGCCACGATCACGCCAACGGCGGTAAGCTGGGCGCGCTCTATGCCAGGGTCGCCTCAAGGGTGATCGCCACGCGGCGCGGTGCTATGCGCTTCCTCGTCGTGGTCGCAATCGCCACCTTGCTCGCCTGCTCGATGTTTTATTTCAAGGCGGTGACGGTGAAGCTGCTGCCGTTCGACAACAAGTCCGAAGTCCAGCTCGTCGCCGACCTGCCCGAAGGGGGCAGCCTCGAGGCGACCTCCCGCGTGCTCGACCAAGGCGCGGCGGTCGCGCAAAGCCTGCCGGAGGTCGAGGCGATGGAAGCCTATGCGGGCACCTCGGCGCCGTTCAATTTTAACGGCTTGGTACGCCACTACTTTCTCCGAGACCGGCCCTGGATGGGCGACCTCATGGTGACACTGAGGGACAAGGGTGATCGGGACCGATCGAGCCACGAGATAGCCGTCGACCTGCGCGAAAAGCTCGCGGCGCTCGATCTACCCGAGGGAACCTCGCTCAAGGTCGTCGAGACCCCGCCCGGGCCACCGGTCCTCGCCACTTTGCTGGCCGAGATCTACGGCCCCGACGAAGCCACGCGCCGCGCAGTCGCCATGCGGATCGAGGACATCTTCAAGGAAGTGCCTTACATCGTCGATGTCGACAATTCGTTCGGCCAGCCGACCCCGCAACTGCGCATCGTTCCCCAGCGCGACCGGCTCGATTTCTACGGACTTTCGCAGCGCGACGTGTTCGATTCCATCGGCGCGTTGCTGGGTGATCGTACCGTCGGTTACGCACCGCAAGGCGACGGACGCGATCCGTTGCCGATCGTCGTTGGCCTCGATCAGTCACAGCGCAGCTGGAGCCAATCGCTGAGCACGACGCCCGTCGCAGCAGCGGCAGGGCCGGGGGGGGGCCAACTGATCCAACTAGGCGAACTGGTCGACGTTCGCACGGAACAGGGCGACCAGGCGATCTTTCGCCGGGACGGGCGCGGCGCGGCGATGGTGACGGGGGAATTGGCCGGACGCTACGAAGCGCCGATTTACGGCATGCTCGAAGTGCAGGACCGGATCGACGCGTTCGACTGGGCCGCCGCGGGCCTGCCCAAGCCCGAGATCAGTCTCCATGGCCAGCCGGAGGACGAAAGCCAGCCAACCCTGCTGTGGGACGGCGAATGGGAAATCACCTGGGTGACCTTCCGCGACATGGGCGCAGCGTTCATGGTCGCCCTGCTCGGTATCTATGTCCTCGTCGTCGGGCAGTTCCGCAGCTTCACTTTGCCGCTCGTCATCCTCACTCCGATACCCCTGACGCTGGTCGGCATCGTGCTTGGTCATATGCTATTCGCCGCGCCCTTTACCGCCACGAGCATGATCGGTTTCATCGCGCTTGCCGGCATTATCGTGCGAAACTCGATCCTTCTGGTCGATTTCATCCGCAACGCCCGCAGTCCAGAGAAAAGCTTGCGGGACACCTTGCTCGAGGCTGGAATGATCCGCTTCAAGCCGATAGCTCTAACCGCGGCGGCGGCGATGATCGGGGCGGCAGTGATCTTGACGGATCCGATTTTTCAGGGGCTCGCGATCTCACTCCTGTTCGGGCTTGCCTCCTCAACGTTACTGACCGTCCTTGTAATTCCCGCTATCTACGTGGTGACGCGCGATGACGATCGGCCGATAACGCCGCGCCGTGCAGTGGGAGACCAGGAATGACCTCACAGACCGTCGTCTGCCGCCATTGCGCCGCGCTCAACCGGGTGCCGGACGAGCGGATGGCCTGCGGTCCCAAATGCGGCAAATGCGGCAAGTTGCTGTTTAATGGCAAGCCAATCGCAGTCGGCGCGGCGATGTTCGACAAGTTGGTTGGCAAGGGCAGCTTGCCAGTGCTGGTTGATTTCTGGGCTACATGGTGCGGACCGTGCCAGGTGATGGCTCCCGCGTTCGAAGCTGCGGCGGCCAAACTCGAGCCGGACGTCGTGCTGGCGAAAGTCGACACCGAGCAAGCCCAGGCGGTGGCGGCGCGCTTTGCCATCCGCTCGATCCCGACGCTCATCCTGTTTCGCGGCGGCCACGAGGTGGCCCGGCAGGCCGGAGCAATGAACGAGCGCGGCATCCTGCAGTGGACCCGGAGCGCGCTGGGTTAGCGCGCGCTCTCTCTCCGTGACATTACCAATCCAGGGGACCTTCGTCTCGGGGCCATACGATGATTGCAGGTACTCAAGGCAGCGACTCCTCCCCCGGTCCGCCTCGAGTGCCTGCAGACTTCCCCTTGCAAATCGCCTCACCGGCACGCCCCGCGGACCTCGTTCCGCTTACCAAGGCGTGCACCGACCGTCTCCGGACATCTGCGTATTACGAGCCTGCACAATTTGACCGAAATCAAACGCCGCCGGCGCGCAATTCGCCGCACTTCAACGGAGGTAAAGATGACCGCTTGTGCCCAGTGTCCCGTTCGTGAACAGGCGATCTGCAGTTCGCTTCCCGACGAGGTGGTTGCGCGACTCGGACGGCTTGGCCGATTGCAGCGGCTTGGTCGCGGTACCGTGCTGCAATGAGAGGACGAGGAATCGCTTCTTGTGGGTAATGTCATCGAAGGCGTGCTCAAGATGTCGACCTCGACCAGCGACGGCCATGAGCAGACTCTAGGGCTCGCCTACCACGGCGACTTCGTGGGTCGACCGTTCGGACGCAAATCGGCCCACTCGGTGGTCGCCCACACCAATGCCCTGGTCTGTACGTTCAAACGTTCCGAATTCGACAGGTTCGCTCGTACCGAACCCGCGCTCGAACACGTTCTGCTTGAGCGGGCGCTTGCCGACCTCGACCGTACGCGAGCCTGGATGAAGCTGCTCGGCCGAAAGACCGCCAGTCAGAAGATCGCCACCTTCCTGCTCGAGATTGCGCAGCGCGCTAGCGAGGGTGCGCCGGCGGAAGCCGAGATTGCCGCCTTCGAACTGCCTTGCGGCCGTCAGGAGATTGCCGACATGCTCGGAACCACGATGGAAACCGTCAGCCGACAGATCACGGCGCTGCGGAACCGCCGGATCATCGCAACGCCGGAACCCCGGCGGATCATCATTCTCGATAGTGAAGCCCTGAGGGCCCAGTCCGAGGCTGAGTAGATTCAGTCTCTGTGAAGTCCGCCTCGAACACCCGTATATTTCTCGATGCCGGCTCGCCCCGCATTCGCGCACTCGCATTTCATGTATGCAGGATTTCATCGAACTTCCCAGTGGAAGATCATCCGCCTCGAGCTGGCGCGAACGCCCGAATTCCCTTTCGGCTCGGCGAGCAGATCCTATATCGTCCGTTTGCCGATCTACGAGGACGGCATGGTCGACGAGGACGCTGTCAAACTCCACCCCTCGATGGCGACGGTGCGCCGATTCTGGTCCAACGAGCCCGACCAGCAGGGCTATATCATTCGGTCCGGCGATGTCTGGGCTTTCTCACACAAGCTGGGCGACAGCGACGACGAACGTCTCTTTCGCAGACCGCCAAGCTGACAGAACGCGAGCGGGAAGTGCTCGAAGGGCTGGCCTGCGGCTATCCCAACAAGACCATCGCCTACGCTCTCGGCATCAGCTAGCGGACGGTCGAAGTCCATCGTGCCAACGTGATGGAAAAGCTCGAGGTGACCAACTTCGCCGATGCATTGCGGATAGCCTTCAGGGCCGGCATGGGTTCGGAGAAGGACTGGCTCGCTACCCATCAGGTCGGCGCGATGCCCAAGGCGAGCGAAAGCTAGACGATTACCGCGGAGCCCGATCCCGACCTTCGCCGGACATTCAGCCAGCCTTCCATCCGAAGTCGAGCGCGGGTCGAGAAGGGATTCCGACGCCGTTTGCGGCAAGCTGCCTTTCGAGGGCAACGTCGAGCTTATAAACATCATCGACATAACGGACCGTGCCGTCCGCCTCGGCTATAGCGGTAAGGTACACGGCGTAAAACGCGACTTGTGCCTGGAGCGGTACCTGCACCGTTTGCCGTTCCGCCACCGCAGCGTCGATCCTCGCCGGGGTCCATTCGGTTCCGGCCAGCAGCTTCGCGCCGAGTTCGAAAGGGTTCTGCGTCCGAATGCAACCGTGGCTGAACGCCCGCCCATCGCGCTCGAATAGATCCTTCGAGGGCGTGTCGTGGACGAATATCGACAGCGGATTGGGCATGTCGAGCTTCAATTGGCCGAGGGCGTTCTGCGGTCCCGGTGACTGCGTGACGTTGAGTCTGCCGCCGTTCGATTTCCATATGTAGCCGCGCGCGCGAGCGACCTGGGGCCGGTTGCGCACCAGACTGCCGACACTCTCGGCGACGATCGATTGCGGCACGTGCCACGACGGGTTGAGGATCACGCCCTTCACTTGCGTCTGGAATTGCGGAGTGGGCGAAGAGGTCTTGCCCACGATTACCTGGTGCGAAGAGACGAGCTTGCCGCCCTCGACCAGACGAAGCCGGAATTCGGGAATGTTGACAATGATGTACCTGTCGCCCAGCTCGCGAGGAAGCCAGCGCCAGCGTTCGAGGTTGAGCTCGATCCGCCCGCGCTCTTCGGTTTGATCCGCTGGCAGTTTTGCTAACGCAAGCCGAAGTTTGCCATATTGCGGATTGATTGGGGCCAGACTGTCGAGCACGCCCGCAACGTTGCGAGTTTCGATTGCCCGGTCGATCATGCGCGCGACGCGCTCTGGATCAAGGCTGTCCGAAACTATGTAGGCCCTGCCCCTCTTGCCGGGCTTGATGTGCCCCTCGGTCAGGTCATCCGCCACCAGGCTGAAGCTGAGTGTGGCCTGTCGTTCGATCGCCGCTGGATCACCGGACCGCGCGGCCGCCTGCAGGGCGTCGGGACGGTAGTCTCCAGGGTCGAGACCATGTGAGCCGAGGCTGTCGATATACCTCAGCAAGGCTTCCACCGATGGCCGGTCCCAATGTCTTGGAGTGGGCTCCTGCGCCCACGCGCCAACCGAAATGAACAGAACCAGCGCTGTCAGGACAGCGGCCAGCCTGGACAGGCTGGCGTCGAGCTTCGGAAAGGACATATCGGGCAACATTCGAATCGGCGACAAGATGGACGCTCAAGGCCGGCGGTACGGCACGAAGTCGCCGAGGAACACGATACCGGTCGTGAAGCCATTGGTGCGATCCACGGTACGGATCACGTCCTGCTTGCAAAGCCGGCTGCCGGTGCGCTTGATCACGAGGATGTCACTGACGTCGAGCGAATGCGATTCGGTCGGGCGCGAGACCCAGATCGTGTCGCCTGCGCGATAGACGATGGCCGTGTGGTCGTAGATTTCCAGCCGGTTCATCTGGAAGGCGGAGATGCAGCTTTTCGGGGTGCCCGCGACGCGGCTCTTCAACAGCTCGACGAGGTGTGCTTCCTCGCGCACCTGGAAACGGTTGGGCCCACCGGTTGTCGCGCAGCCCGAGAGGGCGAGCGCGCCGGCGGCGACAGCAATGCCAATGTGCCTTTTCTTCACCATCGATTTCCTCGCAATTGGGCGGAGCGGACTAGCTTGGCCGCTTGATGGTCGGACCGAGCCGGTCGATCACCTCCATGGCGTCGAAGGCGCGCGTGTCGCTCGCCGGCTTGCGGCCGCGGTGCATGACGATCTCGGCATGGGCCTCGAACCGTTCGACCGTTTGAACTTCGGCAGGCCGATTCCACAGCGGATCGCCGTAGCCCGGATACCAGTAACGCCAACCGATGCGCGGCTCGTAGTAATGCCAGTAGGGCCGCCAGGCGGGATAACCCCACGAGGGATCATAACGCGCATCGGAATAAACCTCACGTTGAACTTCGTGTTCGATCTCGCGGTCAACGATATCGAACCAGCCGTATCCCTGCTGCTGTGTCAGTTCGGCCGCGCGGAACAGCAAGTAGCCTTCGACCGTCTCGCGCGAGGTAAGCCGGTTGCCGGCAAAGCTGACCAGCCAGCGGTCCGCGGCCAGACGTTCCTCGTAGTAACCTCCGCTGGTCTTCGCCGCCGGAGCGATCGGCTGGTAAGGGGTCGGCGTTGCACAGGCCGAAAGGGCCAGCGCCGCAGCGAGGCCGAGGCCGGCGAGAAGCCGGCCTCGGTTGCGGGAGAGTTGGTGAACCATTGTATGCCTCACTCGCCGGTCGGCACTTCGTCGGCCGGAATGGCATATTCGTGGATGTAGCTGATCACGGCGCGGGAATCGTCGACCGCGGTGGCAAAAGCATCGAACGTGCCGGTGCCGGAGTAATCAGCGCTGCCGAACACGGCATCGTAGACGTTCACCTCGGTCGGGACCCAGCTGCCGTCGTCCTGCTTGACCAGAACCGTCGTCGTCACGTCGCCGTAGGTGTCCGAACGGTCATAGTTGTAGGCACTGTAGTCGACGTTCGAATAGGTCACGTCGCCGGTCGTCGCCAGCTCGATGCCCAGGATGGCATTCATGTAAGCGACCGCATCCGGCGCCAACGCAGTGAACTTGTCGGCTGCCCCGGCCATCAGGCTCGTCGCAGCGACGAGATCCTCGACCGTCAGTTGGCCGTCGACCAGGAAGTCGAACTCGGTCCCGGGCAGATCGGTGAGTCCCGGGATGGTACCCTCGGTCATCAGCGCAACGTAGAGCGCGAGGTTCTCGAGCGGAGCGTCGATCGTCTTGACGCTGCCGTCGGGGCTGGTGACGACCAGGCGGCCGGCGGCATCGGTGCTGAGCGCGGTTGCGCCCGCCAGCAGGGTAACGACTTCTTCGGCGCGGTTGTCGAGCACCGAGTTCGGCGAACGGCCGACGTTGAGACGACCGATCTCGACTTCGATCGCCAGCGTCGGGTCGATCGGGGCGCCTTCTTCGTCGAGCGGGATCAGGTCGCCGTCAGCGTCGATCGGCTGGACGAAGCCCGCATCGCTGAGGATCGGCACGCCGTTGGCGTCGCGCAGGATGACGTACATGTCGCCGTAGAGGTCGCCGCGCGTGCTGCCCGAATCGCTTGGCGGGGCGCCGTGGTCGTTGCGCCCACCGCCGCCGCCAGCATAATCGGGGCGGTCGGACTCCTCTTCTGAATCTTCTCCGCCGCTCTCATCGCCGGATGCCTTGCGGCCGATCCCGGCCCAGCTCGGACGGTCGGAGTCTTCCTCGGCGTCGGCGACGTCGCGGAAGATGTCTTCCATGCTCCGGTGACCTTCGCTGCCGCCGGTCTCACCCGGTGCGCGGCCCTTGCCCGACTGCTTGCTGCCGCTTTCGTGATCGCTGCCGCTGTCGTGTCCGTCGCCGTGGTCCTGCGCGGCGGCAACGCCAACGGGAGCAATCGCGATGGCAATCCCCGCCGTTACGGTCATAAGCGCGGCGGCGGCTGTCGCAACACGGAATTCGGTCATCAGTTTCTTTCGTGACTTCATGGTCTTCATCCTTGCTTCACGTTGACCTTGTGCCACCCCTTTGCAGCAGGCCCGAAAGCGGCTGAATTGGGTGAGTTCCGACTGTGGAATTTACTTAGAGGCGCCAGGCCATGCCGAGACGGAACAGGCCCTCGGAGTGGTCGAAGCGGTCCGAGTTGTTGCCGTAGTCCACGTCGTAGGCGGCGTATTCGGTGACCGTGTAATCGGCCCGCATTCGCACCCGCGGGGCAATGCCGATTTCGAGGCCGATGCCGTAACGCAGCCCATTGCGCCATTCGCGCGAGCGGGCCGAAGCGCCGCTCGTCGAATAGGGCACATCGAAGCGGGTCGTAACAGGGCCGAACCGGGTATAGAAAAGTGCCGCCTCGCCGAGCAGCAAACCGGCGCGGACCGAGGCTCCCAGCGAATAGTCATGCTGCGCGGAATAGATGCGGCCGTTTGGATCGCGCTCGATGTTCCAGTTGATTGCGCTGATGTCGGCGTCGCCCTCGAGCCCGAGGTAGGTCCGGCCGAACACCCCGCCGTATCCGGTAAGGATTCCTGCAAGACCGCCGCGACTGGCTCTGGTCACGTCCAGCGCGGTGCCGCCGCTGCGGGTGCCCTGGTTGGAGGTAACCAGAGAGCCGTGGCCGATCTGCACACCGACATAGGGACCGGCGAAGTCGATCGGCGCCAAGTCACGCGGTGCCGAGCGCGGCCGCCCGAAGCGAATGCCGCCACCGAAACGAAACTGGCTTTCGAGCGAGGAGAAGTTGTCGAACTGTCCATTGCCCGTGGGGATGTCCAGATCGTCGTAGGAAACCACGACGAATTCGGCGCGCAGGAAGCTCAGCAGGCCGACCGGGGCCTCGATACCGACGCCCCCGCCGAAGCCGGTGCGGCTTGCAGCATCTGAATAGGAGCTCGTCGCGTGGTCGTAGGCGGTGCGGTATTCGGCGTTGTTCCAGCCAAAGCGGGCGTAGAGCAGGTCGTCGTGCGCCGTGGCCAGGCCGATGCGGCCGGAGAGACCATAAGCGTGGTTTTTCGCCATCGAGAACACCCGATCGGAGCTGTGTGTCCACTCCGGCCCGTGCACCGAGACCTCTGCCTCGATCCCCAGGTAGAGTGCATCGACGAGTACCCCGTAACCCCCGACCGCGACCGCGGAGGTGCCGAGACCGCCGAAGTCGGCCGTGTTCGCGCCATTAGCTCCGCGCGGCCCGTCGAGTCCCGTGATCTGGGTGCCATGCGCAAGCAAAATGCCCGCGTAGGGGCCACCTGGCGCGGTGCTGTCGAAGCGCAGGGCCATGGCATCGGCGGCAAACGTGGGGCGCAGCTGAGCGCCCACGCTCACCTCGAAGCGATTGCGCTCATAATCGTATCCGGCCGCGTCCGAACTGCGCTCGTCGTGATAATAGGCGAGGCCGAGAAAGAAGTTGCGGTCGAACCAGTATTTCGCCCACGCATCGCCGCCGATGACGAACTCGGTCCGCGGATGGCCGACGTAATCATAGTGCGTGCCGCTCAGGCCGATCCCCGCGCTGACGCGCGGGTTCACATTGGCGCGCAGGCCGAGCCGGCCGCTAGTGAGAATGTAGGCCGAAGCGCCCGGCAAGGTCGTTTCTTCTGCACTGCGGTCGAGCCGGAACGAGCCACCAAGGCCGCCATCACCGGTCCAGTCAAGCACTGCACCCACGTCGAAAGTCGAGATGTCGGGCAAGGCGGGGTCGCGATAGTCCCGCTGCAGCCAGCCGGCGAAGACTTCGGCAGTAAATTGCCGGCCAAGGCTTCCGCGCACGCCTGCAGCGAGCGAGAGGCCGTGGGAATTGCGATCGAGCCCATAATCGTCTGCCGCATCGTCATAATCGCGCCAGTCGTAGCCCCCTTGGGCGAACAGCTGAGTGCCCGATGGCAGATCGATTCCCGCGCGGGCGCCGATCTCTGCTTGCAGCCGATCGCGGTCGTCGTTGTTGATGGTGCCGGTCGAAGTGGGGACATCGGAAAAATCGTTACGGGTGATCGTGCCGGCAAGCCGCCCGCTGAAACGGCCACTGGTGCCGAGCAGACCGAGGTAGCCGAAGCCGCGCCGGTACTCGGTCGGCTCAAGACCACTCACGGCGTCGGGCGAACCGCGATTCTCGTGATCCCAGCGCCATTCTCCGCCGCCGATCAGCGAAACGCTCTCGCTCAGCCTTGTGCGACCGTCGGCCGCCAGTGTCCAGTCGTTGTAGTCTTCGCTGGAAAGGTCGGCATAGCGTCTGATCTCGCCCTCGGCGCGTAGCGAACCACTGTCGGGACCGGAGCCAAGATCGACCCGCACAAAGGGACTTATCAAGTAGTAGAAGTCGTCCACTTCGCGGTTGCGGGTCGCATAGACGTTGTCGTTGTATCCAACGCCGATCTCGATCCCGGCGTTAACCTCGTGCTTGGCCTCCACCGATTCCGCCGGTTGTGCGATATCGCCCTGGTTCTGCGCTGCTGCTGCAGCGGACGTCGCCGTGGCGCCCGCGAGAAGCAGACCACGAAATACTTTCAACCCCATCATGCCACTGCCCCGTATTGGTTCCGTCGATGGCAGCGGGTAGCCCGGCGTGTCGGGAGCAGCGCCCCGCAATTATACGGATCGCCCCGGTTGGCGGACCATCCGCGTATGCACCGATAGACAGCTCATTCGGCTGAGCCGCAGCGTTGCCTTCTCTCGCCTTCGAACAAGAGATGCGAGTTCTCCACCCTGTTGTTGGCCCTTTGGCCGATCTTCTGCTTCTCGGAATTACCGAGCTCATCCATCGCTACTTCGCATGCGCGGAGGCCGTCGATGCCGCGCTCGAACAGCGTCTTCGACGCACCGCAAGGACAGCGGAAATCGGACGTGCATCATCACCACTAAGCCCGCCCCGGGGGTTAAGGTGTCAGGCTGTGCAGGCGTGGCAAAAACAGTGCTTTTTGCGACTATTGCGCTCGGGGCGTGTGCTGCCGGAATACTATCGCATCGCCGCAGCAGAGGCGGCGACGCCTGCTGCTCCGCGAGCGACACCATTAGCGAGAGCACAGCCGCGCCAACAGGGGTGCTCGATCGACGGCAATCGCAGCAGGCGCGGCGAGTGGATCTATCATCTGCCTTCATAGGAGCAGCCCCTTGCGGACGGGCGCATTAATTCGAGAGGCAATCCCGCCTTCGCGCGGTCGACGGCACGTCTGGCCGTTAGATGTGACTCTCAAGTTTCTTCCACAACCGACGCCGACGGTGACGGTTGCTGATCTGCTCGGTTGCCAAGCTCAAGGGCTGGATCTTGGGCACTTCGTCGGTGCCTAGCTCGATCTTAAAGCGGCGAACCGCTCCCACTGGCAAGCTCTCCCATCCATGAAAGGCGACAACTGTAAGCTCGATTTGGTCGACGTCGGTAGCTAGGATGTCTGTCTCATTGTTGGCTTTCAGCATGCGAAGAATGATGTCGTCGAAGTGGCCGATGTTCAGATATTCGCCGGTGCTAAGACTCCCTTGCGCCATTCTCGAACGAGGATCGCTCCCAAGATCTTCCGGCTGTTCCTGAAGGTCGGTAAGCCCTAATTCGATTTCCCGCTCCCCAATGTGCAGCTTTCCGATCAGGCTTGTCACGTAGATCGGCAGTCTACTCATGTTGGTGATTAGGCATCGGCTCCGCATGCCTCTTCCTGCCGCACGAGTGATCAGGATGGCAGATCGCCTTGTGGCGCGAAATTGAATGAGGATGAGTTGCAGGTAGGTCGCCCACACGAGCAGCATTAGCAGGCTCAGCCAAAGGCTAATCACCTCGCTGTTATCGGAGAGCCACCGCCAAAAACCCAGTTCGGACACGGTTGACAAATGCCCGTCCCAAGCTGTCGTTCCTCGCTCCGATGACAGCCCAAGCAGCGGGGGCAGTCATCGCCGGGCCAAATCGAGAATACCCATCGCTCGTCTCCTCGGCTGAGATTGGCCGACTAAAGAACGCACTCTCGATAACTTTTGGGCCGGTGCGGACAGTCGGCTGTAGGGAGCGCAGGATCGAAGAGCGGATATTTCGATCCTTGGAATATGGAGAGCTCTCAGGCGTGCTTTAACGCATTCATGGCAGCCTGTAGCTTGTCGCGCACCCGCTGTGCCGACTCTTTCAACTTTTCGTTTTCGATCGCGCTCATCGACGCCACGGGGTCGATGGCGGCCACCTCGGTAGAACCGGATGGCAGCTGTTGAACAATAACATTGCAAGGCAACATCGTGCCTACCTTGTCTTCGAGTTGCAGGGCCTCATAGGCCAGTTGCGGGTTGCAGGCGCCGAGGATATGATAAGGCTGGAAAGCCACGCCTATCTTTTCCTTCAGAGTCTTCGCCATGTCGATTTCGTTGATGATGCCGAAGCCCTCGTCACCAAGAGCGGACCGAACTCGATTGAGCGCTTCTTCAAAAGGAGCTTCGATCGTGATCGAGTGGTAATAGCTCATGCGGCCATCTCCCTAGTTCGCCGTCGCACTTATCTCGGGCGGGAAACTCATCTCGCCCAGGACCTCTTATGCATTGAAACCGTGCTTCGCCCCATGGTTCCAATTCTGGGGGACGCCTAGCTAGCGGTTCCACAGCGCCATAGGGTCGCATGACGTCTCTCGGGCGGATGTCCGAGTGGCGATTGCCGCGCTTCTATTTCGTCGAAAACAACAGCCGTCCTCTTCCGAGTCGCTTGAGGATCTCGTCGATTTTCGCTTCTTCGAAGGCGAAGCAGCCCAGGCTGCGCCCTACGCGGCCCTCCAGCTCGGCCACTGACCTATCGACATAGGCGGCACCATGGATCACGATGGCGCGCTCCCATGCGAGGTTGTTCTCCGGCTCAAGGCCTAGCAGGCGCCGCGAGCGGCCATGCTTGCCGTAGTAGGTTGCGTCGGTGAGGAAGCTTCCCGACGAGGATGCATTCGACCCGGGCAAGTTCGAAAATCGTTCCACGAAGCCCGAATTTTTCGGATCGGAGCCCCGCCCGTGGGAAACGAGGAATGAAGCCTCGATCCGCCTTTCATCGACATTGACGAGGTGAAAGCGAGCATCCCCTGAACCTTGGCTATAGTCTGCAACGCCGATCCTGTCGCGATGGACAACCATTCCCTGATGTCGGGAGAGTGCTTCCAGTCCGCGCTGAACGGCCGCGGCAAGACCGGAAGGCTGGGGTTGCGGGGCGATGGGAGCGAATTTGGCGGGAGCGGTAACGATGGCGCTACCGGGAGAGCCGAGCCCAGCGCCGACGCATATTCCCGCGCCAATGAAATGTCGTCTGCTGATTGGCATGGTGCGATCCCAAGGCAAGAAGGTTAGGATGTGGGGGCGAAACAGAGGGGGGCAAGGTCGATGGTTACTTTGGGCAGTCATCGAGACACAGCGATGGTCCTCGCGGCAAGCGTGCCAGTTTGCTCGGTACCAGCAACCGCGTCGCCAGAGAATGCATGGCCGCCAACGGACATAGCCAAGCTGAAGCAATGGGTTGCCGCCGCTCGTCGTGACGCCCTTCCAACGTCATCTACGACTGCTCTGGATCGGGCGATCGCACCGGGTGACTAGCCGCAAACTTCTTCCGAAGCCCGTATTCAGCGCGCTCATCACCGGATCCTGCTCAATCGCTGGTGGGAAATCCCCGAAAGCATCGTCAGGGCGAGCGTCGGCGCGCTTATCAGGCGAAATCGGGCACTTGCCAAAGCCCGCGGCTATGTGTGGTCGGGTGGACGCTAGCGTCAGCGACCCGGGCCCAACAATGCTCTCGGGCAGATGCAGCTGGTAATGCCAAATCCCTATTCGGTTTTCATGCATGACACGCGCAACAAGACGTTGTTCGAGGAGGATGTTCCTGCTTTCGGCCATGGTTGTATCCGAACGGGAGACGCGATCAGCTACGCCGCGACCTTGCTCGAAGGAGTGAAGACGCGCGAGGAAGTCGATGCAATCCTGGCATCCGGACAGACGAACCAGCTCCCCCTTGGTCGCCCCATCCCGTTGTTCGTCACATACTTCACTGCTGTGAGTGCCGGCAAAGGCGGTGTCACGGAACTACCCGACATTTACAACTGGGACCGGCGCATCAACAGGTCGTGGGTGAACAGTTTGTCGCGCTTGGGCAGGGTGGAGCTATCGGTACCGCCAGAGGATCAAACTAGAGAGCGAAGGCCGGACATCGATAGTGATTTCGCGCTCGCAGCGGAGTGCTGGGCATGTCCTAGGTAGAGTGCGGTGTTCAGGCCGGCATCCTCGCTGTTCCATCCGAAGGGTCAAAACTGCCTATGGGCAAACAATCGCGGTTGCGGACGTTCAATCCAGGCCGGCTTGAGCCACCGCTTTTGGGCCGGTTGCCGACTGTCTGGAATTAGCCAGTCAAAACCAGAAGCGGACGCCAGCGACGAAGTTCGTGGAGCTGATATCGTCTTCCCGCAGTCGCGCATAATCAGCACTTCCACCGACACGCCATTGCTGCGAGATACCGATGTAGGGTGAGAATTCGCGGGCGATCTCATACCGCAGGCGCACGCCGACTTCCGCGCGGTCGAGGCCCGCGCCGACTTCCAGTTCGGGAATGTCCTGCCCCGACAGGTTCAGCTCCGCGCGCGGCTGCAGGATCAGCCTCTGCGTGATCCGCTGGTCGAGCTCCGCTTCGACGCGCGCGGTCAGGTCGCCCTTGTCGGACAGAAAAAGGTTGCCGTCGAGTTCGAACCGGTACGGAGCGAGGCCCTGAACTCCGAGCACCAGATGCGTACGGTCGGGACCGGCGAAATCGTGTCGCACGCCGGCGTTAAAGTCGAACCATGGCCCGATCGCATGGCTCCATAGCGCCTGAAGTTCGGACTGCTCCGCCTCGCAGCCGAACGTTGCTTCGCCCTCACTCTTCAGTGCGAACCGGTCGAGGTCCCCGCCATACCATGCCTGCCCTTCCCAGGCGTAGCCATCCTTCCCGTCGCGAGCGCGATACTCGAGGCGGTCGAGCAGAATCTTCCCGAACCTCTGGCCGCCGTTTTCATGCACCAACGCAGCGCGCGCGGGGGCCATTGCCTCGGCGCCCCAGATCGCGTCGGCGGCGCGGGGTCGACCCGAACCCGCTGCGGCGGGGAGCGGTCCGTTCGGGATGGTCTCGGTGCTCATGCTGTCCCCGTGGTCCATGCCGGACATTCGGGAATGGTCCATCTGGCCCATTTCCCTACCGCCCTGGTCCATCGCCGGGCCGTCCGCCTCGGGCCCACCGGGAACCTTGGAATCCTTGGGCGGAGCGCAAGCATCGGCGCCGACCTCATGGCCCATCGCGCGATGGCGCGCAGCCTCCGTCTCGCAGGCGTTTTGCGCCGGCTTATCCATCGCCATGTCGGACACGTCGTGGCCCGCATGGTCCTGCGCGAGGGCGGGGTTGGCAAGGCCGGCGAGCATGACGACCGCGACAAACCGCATCAGTTCTCCCCCACGCGTTTCACGTCGGGTGCGCCGATCGGCTTCGCAACCGAGACGACCTGAAACATGCCCGCATGCATGTGGTAGAGCAGGTGGCAGTGGAAGGCCCAGTCCCCCGGTTCGTCGGCAGTCAGGTCGAACTGCGCGCTCCCGCCCGGCTGAACGATCACGGTGTGTTTTTGCGGCTGCCGATCGGCGGGGGCACCGTTGACCAGTTCGAAGAAATGGCCGTGCAGGTGGATCGGATGCGCCATCATGGTGTCGTTGACCAGCTTCACCCGAACCCGTTCGTCATAGGCGAAGCGGATCGGATCGTCTGTGACGTTGGTGTATTTCTTGCCGTCGAACGACCACATGTAGCGTTCCATGTTACCGGTCAGGTGGATCTCCATCCGCCGCGAGGGCGTGCGCAGATCGTCGTTCGGCTCCCGCGCGACGAGATCCTTGTAGGTCAGGACCTTGTGGCCGACATCGTCAAGGCCCACGCCGGGATCGCCCACGCGATCGACCGGGTTCATGGACACCATGTCGATGCCGGGGCCAACCTTCACGTCCGGCGGCAGCTTCGACTTGTCGCGCATGTCCATTTCGCCCATGTCCATCGCCATCGGTTTCGCGTCGTGCGCCATGGAGGCGCCCATCGCACCTTGGCCCATCGCGCCGTGATCCATGCCGCTCATCCCCATGTCGGCCATGTTCAGCAACGGCGGGTCGCGCAGTGCGGGGACGGCCGCGCGGGCGCCGGGGCGCGAGGCAAGCGTCGCGAGCGCCATGCCCGAACGATCCATGCTTTCTGCGACGATCGTATGAGCCTCGGCAGTGGGCTCGACCACGATGTCGTAGGTCTCCGCCACGCCGATCTGGAATTCCTCGACCGATACGGGACGCACATCCTGTCCGTCCGCGGCGACGACGTGGAACTTCAGGCCGGGTATGCGGAAGTTGAAGAACGTCATGGCGCTACCATTGATGACGCGCACCCGGACCCGCTCGCCCGGCCTGAAGGCGAACTCCATCCCCTCTTGCGGCCCCCGACCGTTGGCGAGGTAGGTGTAGATGGAGCCGGTCACGTCGAGGACGTCGGTCGCCATCATGCGCATCCTGGCCCACATCTGCCGGTCCGCCCTCGACAGCGGATAATCGTCTGTCCAACTGGTCAGCTGGTAATTGAAATAGCTTTCGCCCTTCTTGAGCTTTGCCATGATCGTGTGCGGGGGGAGTGGGGTGAATTCGCTGAGCAGCAGCACGTAGTCGCGATCCGCCTCGACCGGATCGGCGCCCGCACGCTCGATCACGATGGGGCCGTAGTGGCCCGCCTGCTCCTGCAGGCCGGAGTGGCTATGCCACCAATAGGTGCCGTGCTGGCGGATCGCGGGAAGATCGTAGACGAAGGTCCGACCCGGCCCGATGCCGGGGAAGCTTACGCCCGGCACGCCGTCATACTGAAACGGCAGCAGCAGGCCGTGCCAGTGGATCGAGCTGTCTGTTGCCAGATTATTGGTCACGGCCAGGCGCACCGGCTGGCCCTCCTTCAGTCGAACCAGCGGCCCCGGGACGCTCCCGTTGACGGCGATGGCATGGCCGGTGCGTTTCTGCACCGTGCGCGGACCTTCGCCTATAGACAGGGCGATCTGGGGGCCGGAGACCTCGTCGAAGCCGGCGCGGACACTCTCGCCTTGGAGGTTCGCCCCCCGCGCCCATGCGGGAACGGCCGCGGCAGCGGCTCCGGCACCGAGCCCGGCAAGCAATCCGCGGCGGGACAGGGAAGGCAGCGATGTCGCCATGTCTTGAACTCCATTCGGAACCGAAACATATACCACCCTAGGGTATTTCAAGGATATGCCGATGACGAACGACAGGACGGCGGTGCTCAACCGGCTGCGGCGGATCGAAGGGCAGGTTCGCGGGATCGGCCAGATGATCGAGCGCGATCGCTACTGCATCGACGTGTTGCACCAGATTCAGGCGGTGAAGGCCGCGCTGGCGAAAGTGGAGGACCAGGTCTTGGCCGACCACACGGCCTCGTGCGTCGATTCCGCCATCGCGTCGGGCGATCCCGCGGCGCAGCGGGAGAAGTTCGCCGAGCTTGTCGACCTGTTCGGCAAGATGAAACGATAGAATTTTGGATCGCTTTTGTCGCGACCAGGAGGGCGAACAGCGGACGAAGGGCGTAGCGGCGCTGCCCGGCCGACACAGCGCAACCTCCCAGGGCGTGCCCGCGCCATCGCAGTCGAACCGCAATCGGTTGGGATAGTCGGCCATGGCGAAACTGTTGTCCCCGAGGTAGTGCATCGTACTGCGGTTGCGATCCAGGCGTCCTTCTTGCGAACGGGCGGCAGTGCAGCCAGTGAATTGACAGTGGGGCGGCGATGAGCACAATGTTGGCTTTGATCCTTGCCGTGTGGCTACCGATGGCCACGGCTGATACTGTGAGAAGCATACATTCTGACTTGCCTCTCTCCCTTCGAAGTCGGGTTGATCCGGTGGGCGCGACGGTGCGAGTGTGGGTGGATACAAATGGCAGGATACTTGAATGCCGCCCCGAGCACATAATTTTCGGAAGCTATGACGACGGCCAGGAGATTTGCCGGGCCTCGATCAGGAAGAAAGTCAAACCCGCTCGCGGACCGGACAATAGGCCGGCTTATGGTGAAGCGATGGTGACCATCCTTGTTACGCCCGGCCCACCATCAAATCTGCCGGAGCCCAAGTCAGCCGCGGACGTCATTGTGGAAATTGCAGCGGCACCGGAAGGCACAGTTTTACCCGTCCGGGTGAATGCCAACGTCTATGTCGGCGTCGATGGGAGAGTGCGGTCTTGTGCGTCCAACAAACAGGAGGCCCCTGCTTTCTCTGAAGTCGCCTGCCAGCAACTCAGGAACCTGCCGCTGAGGGTTCGCCAAGCTAACGGCGTTCCCGTGCCGTATGTGACTTCTTACACCGTGGAATTCATAGGGTCAGTGGCAGCGGAAGATAATAGCTAAGCCAGGCACCTTCCCGGCTTTGGGCGAATAACCGCCCGGTCCGCGAACCTCCGCTTTCCACCCCAAAGGCGGTCAATCGTCCAATTTCGCGCTCGCCTAAAAGCGGTCGACCAGCGTCGCCGGCCGTCCGCGGCTTAGGTCAGATCTCGGTGCGCTCCGCAAGCAGTCTTCGACATCGACCCCGAGCTACCGGACGGTGTTCTCTATCTTGGTGGGGTCCAGCAATATCTGAATTGCCCGGATGTTACCCGTGGCTCGGTAGATCATCGCCGCTTGATCGATCCTGCCGGGAAAGAAGTAATCGGTGACCGATCCACGGCGCCGCTCCATCCATGAAAGCAAAGTTGCACGAACATCGGCGGGCAATTCAAACTGGACCGGGCGACTGGTCCTTTGTTGGACGATGGTTGCCCGCGTACGGATATCTGCCCTCGCCACGACGTCGCCGATCTGGATCTTGACGAGGTCGCATCCGCGTAGCTTGCTGTCGATAGCCAGGTCGAAGAGTGCTTTATCCCTCAGCCGCCCTTCACGATCGAGATGAAAGCGGATCGCCCAGATCTGCTTTTGTGTGAGTGGCCGCTTCATGCCGAGAGTTGCTTCGCGCGTAGGAGATGAAAACGTCGGCCAGGCGAGCACCCCTCCATTTCAGTTAAGTTCTAGGTACATCTGATCGGGTTCGCAACGAAGCCAAGTCGGACGCAGCAAACCTGATTTACCGCAACCGCGGTCGAAATGAAGAGGTGCTCTGCGTTCGCTCCGGGGCAGATTGGGGCGGGGCCGACTTACCGCAATCGGGGGCGTTGCCGCCACGCAGCTAATGGGGCGCAAGCAGACTGTCCGGTTGTAATCCGCCGTAGTGTCAAAGCGGATGCTCGGCTTATGACCCGTTGCTGGATGCGGCGCACGCTTGAAGAAAACTACGATTGAGGTTCACGGTTCTCGACTCGTGAGCAGACCTGTTTCAGTGCCGCAATTAGCTGGTCGAGACCGAATGGCTTTTGCAGTATCACCACGTTTTCGCCGGCAGCATTCTTGATCGCGGATGTGTCGGCATAACCGCTCACGAAAATTATCGGCAAGTTGGGAAGGCGTGCGGTTATTTGCTGGGCAAGCACCGCCCCGTTCATGTCCGGCATGGCGAAATCGAGCACCGCGACCTGCGGTGTTTCGGTTTCGAGTATGGACAAGGCTCCCTTGCCTTCCGAAGCCGCGCTGACGCTGTGACCCTGATCGTTCAAACCTTCGGCCAGGACGGAGAGTAGATGGTCGTCGTCGTCCACCAGCAGAACATGAAGCGGCGCCAGAGCCACCTCGGTTTCATCGGACGAAGTACCGGCACCGAGCCGCTCCGGCTTCCGGTTTGTGCAAGGCAGATAGACCCGGACAGCGGTCCCCACGCCTGCTTCGCTTTCGATCCGGACCGTTCCGCCTGCCTGGCGCGCGCTGCCATAAATCTGCGCAAGGCCCAGGCCGGTTCCCTTGCCCAAAGGTTTCGTGGTGAAGAAAGGTTCCATTGCGCGCCGCAGCGTGTCTTCGTCCATGCCGACGCCGGTGTCGCGCACGGCAAGCTCGATATAATCGCCATCTGCGAGTTCGGCGTCTCCCGCAAAGGTGTGCTTGCTGGTCGAGATGGTCAGCGTGCCGCCGTCAGGCATCGCATCGCGGGCATTGATCGCGAGATTTAGAACCATCATTTCAACCTGGATTGCATCGGCCAGAACCGGGGCGGGATTGGGGTTCAGCTTCCTCTCCAGCTTGATTAGCGGGCCCAGCGTGCGAGCGAGAAGATCCTCCATGTCCGCGATAACGTCGCATACGAGCATGGGTCGCAGCTGAATCTTGTGCGAGCGGGAGAACGCCATGAGCTGGCCCGTCAGCTTCGCCCCGCGCTCGGCCGCCTGCGCGCCGGCCACTGCAAACTTCTGCACCCTTTCCGGGTCGTCCGTTCTGCGAAGGATCAGGTTGAAAGCCCCGATGACCGAGGCCAGGACGTTGTTGAAATCGTGCGCCATCCCCGCGACGAGCTGGCCGACCGCTTCCATCTTCTGGCTTTGCAGCAGTGCTTCCTGCGCCTGTTGGAGGTCGCGCGTGCGTTCTTCTACCCGTTGCTCCAGCGTGGCGTTGAGTTCGCGCAGCTGCTGTTCGACAGCATCCCGCTCAATCACCAGCCGCGTCCGCTCGGCCAGTTCCTCCATGAAGGCAATGTCTTCGCTATCCCACTGCCGCGGATGGCGATCGTTGAGATAGACGATCGTGCGCAAGCGGCCGTCTCGCACGAACGGCACCACGAGGATAGCACGCGTATCCACCTCGCGCGCCGTATCTCTCGTGCGGGCTTCATCGCTTATCTGCTCGTTCAGAATATCCTCGACGACAATGGTCTCTCCAGCAGCCAATGCTGCAACGATTTTTTCGCCGAAGGCTGCCGCGGGATACCTGCCGAGTAATGGTGGCACCGTTCCGTCCGTCCAGCAGACATCGTAATCGAAAAAGTCCTCGTCGGGGTCGAGCTGCCCATAGCCTGTGCGCGTGACCCCGAAGTGGCTGCCCATGAGGGCGGCGATCTCGTCCAATGCCGCAACGCTGCCTTTTTCCCGAAGAATGTCTGCGACTTGCAGGCGCAGGACTATCCGTGCCTCACGTCGTTCGTAGGTCTTGAAGAGATGATCGAGCCGGGCTGCGCCCAAGGCCAAGAGGAGCAGGACGATCGCGAAGATCGCCACGATTATAGCCATGCTCGCCTGCTCGATGCCAGCCACTCCGATTGGCGCATCTGCCATTGGCTCGATGGCAAAGGTCGCTGCACGCATTGCCGTATAATGCATTCCAGCAATGGCTATGCCCATCGCAAGAGAAGCCGCGATACGACGACCTACATCGTGTTCACCAAAAGCAAGCCAGACAGCAACCGTCGAGGCGCCGATGGCGATGATAGCCGAATAGCTCACCCACGTCCCGTCATAGGCGATCGTCGCTGGCATTCGCATTGCGGCCATACCCAGATAGTGCATTGCCAGCACGCCGGCGCCCATGAGAAGGCCGGCGAGGACAAGTCTACCCTTCGATCGGGCGGCCGGGGCCGCAAGTGCGAGACCGGATCCGGTGAGCGCGATGGGGATCAGCAAGGATGCGATCGTAAGCCAAGGATCGTATTCGGTGTGCATGCCCGGCAGGCTGAAGGCCAGCATCGCGACGAAGTGCATCGACCAGATGCCGCCCCCGAGGGCGAAGGCGGCGGTAAGCAACCATAGGGAGCGTGCGCGACCTGCAGAGGCGCTCATGCGCCGGGCCAGGCTGAGCCCCGTGAAGGATGCGAACACCGCGATGAACAGGGACAGGCTTACAAGTATGGGATCGTATGTGCCGGCAATTTCCATCGCAGGGCAATCGCACGGCGACGCTAGCCTGTCCATGAATTGCGACGAAGGCTAAGGTCTCCCGCCTCCAGAAGTGAGGGGCTTGGCATCCTGGTTATTGCGTGGCAATTCACATGCAGAGGCCGCAGGCTCCCCCCGTCGGGTGCCCATTAAAGGGAGTTCCCGGAATTATGGGATTCTCGACGTCACCCCCAATTGCATAGGGGGCGGGCACTCAGTGGCAGCATGTGGGCCGCAAGCGGACTGTCAGCTTCTGAGCTCACAGATACGCTAAGCAGACTTTCCGCAAACGAACCCATTGCGGACGTTAAAAGACCGTTATCTCACCGCTGCGGTCGTAGCCCACATTCGTAAAGACCATCGTCGCTGAAGATGCGAACGAGATCGCCAACGCTGAACGTGAGGCTCAGGCAAAACGGTTCGACTTCCAGCATCCGAAAATGCTGGCCGATCAGGTTGTGGACAGGCACTCGCTCCTCGGCTGCCATTTACGGCCTGCAGCCGCGCTTCATGATCCAGTCAGGGCATGCTCACGATGGTGTCAACCGGATTGATGTGGGGCGCACTTAATCCCTCGTCGCGCCAGTCGATCACCCATTTGGGTTCGCCTTGAACGCTTCCCTTTCCGACCGCATTGCACTTGCCGACGAAGCGGGGAAGGTAGCGCTCGGCAGCATTGCTTGCCGCCGGGTCCCGCGCGTTTGGGTCGCTAGCGTCGTACGAGAAGTCGACCCGGAATATGTTGCTGACGCACTTGGGGTTCGCTCCCTGCGCCTGTAACGGCATATTGGCGTAGAGATAGACATCGAGCGAGGCGCTAGTTGGCTTGCTCTCTCGCCCGGCGGCAGCGGCGGTTACGGCTCCCCCGTTTGCGACACGCTGGGCCTCGTCCGCCTGTTCCTGCGCGGCACGCTGTTCGCGCACGGCCGCAAGTTGCGCGGCGAGCTCGCGCTCGCGCTGGAGCAGCGCCGCGCCGACCGAGGTCCTGCCGGCCCCGGCAGTCTGGGTCTCGTTCTGAGCCTGCCGCGCGGCATACTCCGCATCCGCCGCTCGCGCCTCGGCCATCACCGAGGCCATCCGCGCGTTCTGCGCCGCCGTATCGGCATAGCCCTGCGCCATGCCCGTGGTGACCGCATTGGTAGCGGCCAGCGCATCTTCGGGGCTGATCTCCCCGCTGCCGACGAGGGCTCCCGCGGCCGCGGTGGCCAGCGTCGCGGCAATTCCTTCGGTTAGGCCCATGCCTTGCGTCAACTCCGCCCCGGCAAGCGTGCCGAGCACACCGCCCAAAACGCCTCCGAGCCCCTTACGCACGCTGCGCGCGTGGCTTCCATCGTCGCTGCCGCCGCCATTGCCACCGCCCGAAGGACGAGGCGACTGCGGACCGAGCGCCGCGACCAGCGTGCGACCGGCTTTGCCCGTCGGGCTGTAGGGCGAGGTGATCGGGGGCTTCCCGGCCGCTACTTGGATCTTCGCGAATTTCTTCGCATAGCGATTGGCATAGCGGGACCTGTCGACCAGGTAGCTTCGATACTGAAGCTTGCCTTTCTCGATCACGGTCGAGGTCGGCTGCCCCTCCCATTCGGAATAGACGATCGTCGTCTTGTCGTTCTGAAGCACGAGCTCGTCGGGGGTGGAAGAGACGATCTGCATGGTTTCCTTGCCGCCGCTCGTGACGATCGGATTGCCCTCGGGACCGGTCAGATAATTTGTCGAGCCGCTCTCGCTATAAAAGGCGTAGCCCCCCGGGATCGCGCGGATTGCGAGCGGGTAGCTCCAGCCGCTGGAACATTCCACGCCGGCCACCGTCATGCAGGAAATATAGTCGCGTCCGGCAAGCTTGGCGAGATAGCTCCACGCTGCCTGATCGCCCACCTGCGCGGCCGCCCCTGCGGCAGCTCCCGGTTGCTCGGAATCCGAGACGAGCGCGGGATCTGGAGCACTCACAGCAACGTAGGTGGCGGTTGGGGTGCCGTATTTCTCTCGCATCGCCAAGAATTTGGAAGCCAGCGACGGAGCCGCCAAGTCCGGCGCCATCAGGTTCACCTCGTAGAACACCTTGGAGCCGTCGTTCTTGGTCTCGCGCAGTACCGGATGACCGTCACGCTCGAAAATCTCGACGCGGCGGTTGCGATAGGCAAACTCGATGCTGTTCGCCGTTTCGATTGCGTCTTTCTCACGCACCAGCATAGCGGCCATCATGTGAAGGCCTTCGGGGTCACGGTAGAGCTCGAAATCATAGAGTGGTGCGCGGATTCCCTTCGCACGGACATATTCGGTGCCGTACATCTTGAAAAGGACTCGACCCTTTTCAGTCACCCGGACTCCCACCGGGATCAGTCCGCCGTCGGGACAGATCTCTCCTGCCGCCGGGAGACAGGCAACGAAATCGCGCCCCACCAGCCGATCGAGGTACCCCTCGCCGCCGCTCTCCTGCGCCGCGAGCGGAGTAGCGAACGCGCCAATAGCGGCCAGCAGGCCGGCGGTTAGGCGTAGCAGCATCGATTTGACCCTGTTCAAGTGAACGCCCGCGCGACCCCACGCACGACCGGTCCGCAGACGATTATGCCCGCCTTTCGAGTGACTTGTCGACCCAAATCTTTGGTCGTCGCCCGGCGCTGGACTGGCGGGCGGAGCCGCAGCCCTTGGTAGAACGCCCGGACGACCTTCATCGCCAAAAGCACCTCGGTCACCATCGCGCCGATTTCCGCCGCCCAGTCCGCGCTGTGGCGCGAGACGTTGCACAGGCGGCGGTCGAACACGGTGATCGGGATGACGATCGCGGGGAGCACCAGCATCATCCACAGGGTCAGGGCGCTGCTCGTCGCGCAGATGAGCGGCCATTATGCCACTCTGCTGCGCGGCACCGTCGCGCGACTGGCGCAAAGCTGCGACGTCAATCACCGATTGGACCGACACGAAGATGGGGCCGGAGGCGGCCGGGCACTTCAATGTGGACGACGACATCGACTACATAGTCGAGTACCTCGGGTTCGGCGGACCCGACGCGGTGGGACGGCCGCTTTCAGGCAACGGGCAAGTGAAGCCCAATGACCGCGTTCAGGGCGCAAAGCGGACTCTGTTAGTTCTCGCAAATCACCGCTATTGGCGTCGGCTCCAAGACTCCGTTCGACAGGCAGGCTGAAGGCGCGGGTGGCGGTCTGGCGCATGGCCCCGTTTACAACCCGACAGGACACTACCGGTTCACCCCTCCATCTGATTGCCAGAAAAGTGATCGGTGTCGCAGCGAGAATCACGAGGGGCCCAAGTCCTGCATCAAGGTGCCACCGACCGTGCCCCCGGATGACAGCGTCGAGGACGCTGGTCATTAATTGTTTTCAAGAACCTGAAGGATGGTCGTCCGGGGCCGAGTCTCAATAAACGAATGAAAATAGACAGAAGTTCTTATTGGCGGAGACGGAGGGATTCGAACCCTCGATACCCGTTACCAGGTATGGCTCCTTAGCAGGGAGCTGGTTTCAGCCACTCACCCACGTCTCCGCACGTCGCAGTCCGGCGGGCCGGTTGCGAGGGGCGCGCTATAGCCACGGCTCGGACCGCCATCAAGGGGGAGTTTCGCACGGCGTGCCATGGCGCGTCGGCCCGGGCCGAAAGGGCGGTTTTCGAAGCGTCCGGCGGGCGCAGCGACTCGCTTTGCCCCATTTTGGATTCGGTTCATCGCCTCTTCATTGCCCGGGCGGTCTAAGAGGAATCTTTTCGATGCGCAGCTGCCTGGCCGATCCCGGCCGGCAGGGAGGGTAGAATGATCCAAGTTTTCGCCAAGCGGCTCCGTCTCGGCCTCGCCCTGGCCGCCTGCGGCCTCGCTGCCGCTCCGTTCGCCACCGCCCCGCTCGCGGCGCAGATGGAGACGATCGATCCCGACAAGGCGATTGACGGCGATCTCGCCGAACAGCCGGGCGACCAGCCGGTCTACGCCGAACCGGGCGATGCCACATCCTATGATGCGGGCACCTATGGCAGCGAGGCCGTCGAGGGCGGACCCGACGATTGGGCGCTCGACGGCGCTCCCGAAGCCGGGGCTTCCGAAAACGGTGAGGCCGCGCAGTCCAATTGGTCCGAACAATCGGCCGAAGCCTCGGCTGGCACGTCCGCTGCCGAGGCGGCCGCGGCCGACCCATCGACCACCTATCGCGAAGATGATCTGATCGGCGCGGCCGAAGGCGTCTTCGGCAAGGGCGCCAAGGGCGTCGCCGACCTGATCAAGAAACTGCTCAAGGACCAGGGCGAACCCAACGCCTATATCGTCGGGCGCGAGGCGGGCGGCGCCTTCATCGTCGGCGCGCGCTATGGTTCGGGCACGCTCTATCACAAGATAGAGGGGCAGCGCCCGGTCTACTGGACGGGCCCTTCGATCGGCTTCGATGCGGGGGCCAATGCCGGCAGCACCTTCGTCCTGGTCTACAATCTCTACGATACCGAGGAGCTCTACGAACGCTATCCCGCGGGCGAGGGCCAGGCCTATGTCGTCGGCGGGATGACCGCGAGCTATCTGCGCAAGGGCGACGTGGTGCTGATTCCGATCCGCGTCGGCGCCGGTCTGCGGCTCGGCATCAACGCGGGCTACATGAAATTTTCCAAGGAGCAGCGCTGGCTGCCTTTCTGACGAACACGCGATAGGAGCCCTTCGGGTCGCACAACGATAATTCCGGAGAGCTCCGGGGCCGCAGCGGGATTTCCTGTTGCGGCCCCTGCCATATCGGGCGATGAGGCGCGCATGCTTGACCGTCTCGATGCCCAACCCGCCGACGCGCTGCTCGCGTTGATCAAGATGCATGCCGACGATCCGCGCGCGGACAAGATCGACCTCGGCGTGGGCGTCTACCGCACGAATGACGGCGCGACGCCTGTCTTCCGCGCGATCAAGGCGGCCGAACAGCGGCTGGTCGATACGCAGGAATCGAAGAGCTACCTGGGGCCCGAGGGCGATACCGGCTTCGTCGCGGCGCTTATGCCCTACGTATTCGGCCAGGATGCGACCATGGGCGGGCGGATCGAGGGCATGCAGACCCCTGGCGGCACCGGCGCGGTGCGGCTGGCGGTGGCGCTGGCCAAGGCGGCGGGGGTCGAACGGATCCATCTCGGGGTGCCGAGTTGGCCCAATCACGCGCAGATTCTCAAGGATGTCGGGGTCGAGACCGTCACGTTCGACCACGCCCGGCCCGACGGCTCGGCCGACATCGAGGCGGTACTTGCCGCGATCGACGGGGCCGGCCCGACGGGGGCGGTGCTGCTCCACGGCTGCTGTCACAATCCCACCGGCGTGGATTATACCGCCGAGGAATGGCAGCGGATCGCCGAGGCTTTCGCCCGCAGCGGCGCGCTCCCGATCCTCGACATCGCCTATCAGGGGCTCGGCCGGGGGCTGGAGGAGGATGTGCTCGGCGTGCGCCGCGTTCTCGGCTGCGTGGCCGAGGCGCTGGTCGCCTATAGCTGCGACAAGAATTTCGGCCTCTATCGCGACCGGGTCGGCGCCTTCTACATGATGGCGAAGCAGCCCGGCGACCTGCCCGCGATCGCATCGAACGCCAATGCGCTGGCGCGGGCCAACTGGTCGATGCCACCCGATCATGGCGGCGCGGCGGTGCGCACCGTGCTGCGCGACGACGGGTTGACCCGCGAGTGGCTCGCCGAACTCGACGAGATGCGCGCGCGCATGCGCCGCGTCCGTAGCCGGCTGGCGGCGGCGGACGGCGAAGTGCCCGGGCTCAACCTGGCTGCGCTGGGCGAGCAGAACGGGCTGTTTGCCGTGCTGCCGCTGTCGGGCGACCAGATCCGGCAATTGCGGGAGGACCATGCGATCTACATGGCCGGATCGGGCCGGATCAACGTGGCCGGGCTGCACGAGGGCAATACGCCCAAATTCATTGCCGCGCTCGCTGCCGTCACGGCGAACTAGTTGGACCGCCAGCCGATTCTCGAGACCGAGCGGCTGATCCTGCGGCCGCTCGCGGAGGACGATCGCGAGGCGCTCTATGCCATCGCCCGCGATCCGGCGATCTGGGAACAGCACCCGGTCCACGACCGCTGGCGGCGCGAGGTGTTCGACGCCTTCTTCGACGAGGCGCTGGCTTCGGGCGGGGCGCTGGCGGTGCGCGACCGTCGCGACGGCCGGATGATGGGCACGACCCGCTATGGCGCGATCCAGCCCGACGGGGACGGATCGGAAGAGGGCGGACCCGACCAGCGCGGGTCGATCGAGATCGGCTGGACCTTTCTTGCGCAGTCCTGCTGGGGAAAGGGCCACAATCGCGAAATGAAGCGCGCCATGCTGGCCCACGCCTTCGCCGCTGTCGCGCTGGTCGAATTCCGCGTCGGCGACACCAATTACCGTTCGCGCAACGCGCTCGAAGCGATCGGCGCGGTCCGCAGCCCGCGTTACGAACTCGGCAAATACCAGGGCAAACGCGTGGTCCACCTCTATTACGAAATCACCCGCGAGAGCTTCGCCCACGGGCCGCTTTCGGGACCGGCCGGCGCGCCCGGCGACCAACCGGGTTGATGCACCCGCGTGTTTGCGTCAATCGGGTCGGTGCCCCTTGGCGGTTCCCTCCATGCCCCGCCTGGAAGCCGATCCGAGCCTTCGCGTAATAGCGCAAATCGCTGAAACATCGACCTTATGGCGCACGCCCCGATAGCGGCCCTCGCGCAGGATGATCCGCCATGTGCCGGTCTCGGCGCGCCATTCGAGCTCTTCGAACGTGACCTTCCGCGGGCATTTTTCTTGACCTTCCGCGGCTTCGACCCCGAGCGCTGCGTCCCATGCGGCGATGAAGCTGTCGGCCCATTTGCGCCGCCGCAGCCGATAGGCCGTCTCGCGCGTCATCCCGACCTCGCGCGCGGCTGCGGCGATCGAGCGGGTCTGTGCGAGAAAGCCGATGAACTCGGCCTGTTTCAGCGGGGTCCAGCCATCCTTGCGCTGCCGGGTGGGCACCGCATGGAAGGCAGGAACGCGCGGCGGCGGACGGAGGAATTCGCGCGTGGCGAAGAATGAACGGGTCGGCATCGCGCAGGATAGAGCAAAAATCGCGCTTGTAGGAAAATGCTTTCGCAGTGCCGCCGGTGATGCCGCCGGAGGCGCCCGCAGCCATTGCCCTTCGGCGGATCAGGCGCGCAGACTTTCCATCCGCCGCAGGTAGCGCGCCAGCACATCGATCTCGAGGTTGGCCGCATCGCCTTCGGAAAGGTCGCCGAGCGTCGTCACCTCGGCCGTGTGCGGAATGATGTTGAGCGCGAAGCGGACCTCGCCGCTGGGCAGGTCCTCGACCTCGTTCACGGTCAGCGAGACCCCGTCGACGGTGATCGAACCCTTTTCCGCGACATAGGGTGCGAGCGCGGCATCGGCGACGATTTCGAGCCGGGTCGAACCGCCGATGTCCTCGGCCAGCGCGATGCGGCCGACCGCATCCACGTGGCCGGTGACGAGATGCCCGCCGAGTTCGTCGCCGAGCCGAAGCGCGGGCTCGAGATTGAGCCGGCGATCCTTCTGCCACATCCCCGCCGCGGTCCGGGCCATGGTTTCGCCCGAGACGTCGAAGCCGATCCGGGCCGCGCCCGCCGTGCCTTCGCGCGTCACCACCGTCAGGCAGACGCCCGAACAGGCAATCGAGGCGCCGATGTCCATCGCCGCCGGATCGAACGGACAGGCCACGGTGACCCGCAGATCGCCGCGTCGCTCGACGTTTTCGATGGTGCCGACGGCGGTGACTATACCTGTGAACATGCGGGCTCCCGTTTAGCGCGTGCGGCTGTAGGCTTCGTAGGTGTCGCTGCCAAGCCGGCGGCGCTCGGCCAGCGCCCAGCGGTCATGCGCATCGGCCAGCGCGGCCAGGCCGATGTCGCCGACCGCGCGGCGCCCGCCGCCGACCACGATCGGCGCACGATAGATCTCGAGCCGGTCGACGAGGTCCGCGGCGAGGAATGCGGCGGCAGTTTCGCCGCCGCCCTCGACATAGAGATGGAAGGCGTCGAGCCGGTCGATCCGCTTGGGCGCCGCGATCGCCTCGACGCCTTCGGGCGCGCTGCCCCGGGTGAGCAGGAAACGCCGCGGGCTGCGGCTCTCGAGCCCGGGCAGACGGACGCCGAGATGGGGGCGATCGGCGCGCCAGGTCGCCCCGCCGACCAGGATTGCGTCGGCCATGGCGCGCCGCGAATGGACGTGCGCGCGCGCAGTTTCGCCGGTGATCCAGCGGCTCGCGCCATCGGCCAGGGCGATGCAGCCGTCGAGCGACAAGGCGAGCTTGAGCGTGACGTGCGGGCGGCCGAGCCGGGCGCGGGTGAGGTAGCCTGCCAGGCTCGCTTCGGCGGCGGGCGAGGGCAGTAGCTGCGCCGCGATGCCCGCACTGCGGAGCCGGGCAAGCCCCGCGCCGGCGGTTCGCGGATCGGGATCGCCCACGCCGGCGACCACGCGCGCGATCCCCGCGGCGACCAGCAAATCGGCGCAAGCCGGGCCGCGTTCGGACCGGTGCGCGCAGGGTTCGAGCGTGACGTAACAGCAAGCCCCGCTCGCCCGGGCACCCGCTGCTTCGAGTGCCATCGCTTCGGCATGGGGGCGCCCGCCGGCCTGGGTCCAGCCGTGACCGACGACGCAGCCGTCGGCGACGATGATCGCGGCGACGCCGGGGTTGGGATGACTCAGCGGCCGGGCGCGCGATGCCAGCCGCGCGGCCGCATCGAGCCAGCGCGCATCACTCGCCCCGGTCGGCAACCGCCTGGCCCGCCGTATAGAGTTCACGCCGGCGGGCTTCGGCCGCGGCGGCCTCGCGCGCGTTCTCGACCGCCGCCTGCCGCGCCATGGTGTCGACGTCGAGGCCGGTCGCGCGGCCGAGCGCCTTGTAGGCATCGACCTTCTTCTCGCGCAGCGCGGCGCGCTCGGCCTCGAGCGCTTCCTTGCGGCGTTGGTTGGCGATGTTCGACTGGCGGATCTCCGCGTCGCTGCGGCCTTCGGCGAAGGTGCTGATGAACACCACCTTGGGCGGCTCGGGGGGGACGAACACCGATTCCTGCACGAAGGCATAGAGCAGCCCGAAGGTCGAGGCGCAGGAGACCGCCAGGATCGGCCAGCGATAGGGCACGGGACGGCGGATATAGTCCCAGAAATCGGAGACTCCGCCGATCGGATTGTATCGGCTCATGATGCGCATGTCGGCCTAGATAGGGGGTTTCATCGCACGGTGCCAGTACCGCGCGTCAACCGAAGCTCGCATAAAGCGAACGGCCGTGGTGGCTGAGCCAGCCGTTGGCGGCGGCGATGTCGCCTTCATAGAGGCTGTCGAGCAGCGCGTGGAATGCCGGCGAGTGGTCGAAATGGACCAGATGCGCGACCTCGTGCGCGACCACCGACCGGCGGACCCGGTCGGGGGCCTGGACCAGCCGCCAGTTGAGCCGCAGCACGCCTTCCGAAGAGCAGCTGCCCCAGCGCCGCCGGGCGCGGGTCAGTCGGACCTCGGGCGGCGCGAGGCCGGCTTGGCCGCAATAGTCGCGAGCATCGTCGGCGAGCAGGCGCAGCGCCTGTTCCTCGAGCCAGCGCTGCAGCCGCCGGGCGAGGCCCGCCTGCGCGCCGCCGACGACGAGCCGGGCATCGACCATTTGCGGGCGGCGCGGGGCATGCTCGGACCACTCGAGCGTGATCTCGCTGCCGCGGTAGAGCAGCCGCCCCTCGCGCACCGGGTCGCGCGGTTCGGGCAGCTTGGCGAGCTGCGCGGCGAGCCAGTCGCGTCTCGCATGGGCGAAGGCGACCGCATCGGCCGAGCGGCACCAGGGCGGCAGGGTGATGCGGACCGCCGCGCCGTCGTGGGCCAGCCGCAGCGTGAGCCTCCTGGCCCGGCGGTTGCGGGTCAGCTCGATCGGCAGGGTGCGTCCGCCGATCTCGACGGTCGGCTCGAGCGCCTCGCGGCGCAACCAGTCGATCACGCCGCGTCCTCCCCCTCCTCGTCGCCGTCGCCCCAATCGACGACATGGTGTTCGAGCGGTCCGGCCCGGTCCTCGCCGATCACCCGGCCGGCGACCGAAACCCCGACGCGGATCACATCCTCGCGGTCGCCGGTCAGAAGGTAATGCCAGCGCGGCAGCGCTTGGCCTTCGGCACGGCGGCGATAGGCGCAGGTCGGGGGCAGCCAGCTCACCCGATCGACGATCTTCAGCGTCAGTCGCAGGCAGTCGGGCACGAAGGCCTTGCGGCGCTTGTAATCGGTGCAGCGTGCGGTTTCGGTATCGAGCAGGCGGCAGGCGACATTGGTGTGCTCGACCTCGCCCGTGTCCTCGTATTCGACCTTGTGCAGGCAGCAGCGCCCGCAGCCGTCGCACAGCGCTTCCCACTCCTCCTGGTTCAGCGCCGCGAGCGGCAGCTCCCAGAAGCGATCTCTCAGCGCACCCATTTTTCGAGTTCCGCGGCCACCGCGGCGGGGCCCTGGTCGGTCGGGAGCATGGTGATCGGCTGGCCGTCGGGGCCGAACAGATAGGTGATCGCCATATGGTCCATTAGATAGCCGCCGCCGGGCTGCGTGGCACCCTTGGAAAAGCTCACCGCAAATTCGTCGGCGACCTCGTGCAGCGTCTCCTCGCTGCCGGTCAGGCCGATCAGTCGCGGATGGAAGGCATCGGTGAATTCGCGCAGCACGGCCGGGGTATCGCGTGCTGGATCGACGCTGACGAACAGTGGCTGGATGCGCGCGCCGCGTTCGGGGTGCTCTTGCTCGAAGGCGCGCAGGCCCGCCATGGCGCGCTGCACGTCGGTCGGGCAGACATCGGGGCAGAAGGTATAGCCGAAATAGATCGTCCGGTACTCGCCGTCGAAATCGCTCCAGCTGACCGGCTGGCCATTCTCGCCGGTGAGCGTGAAGGCGCCGCCGATGCTCGCGCCCTCGAGCGGCGGCGGCCCGGAATCGGGCTCGGCGGTCGGCCCGCAAGCCGAGAGGCCCAGCGCGAATGCGGCAAGGAAGGGAGTGCGAAGAGGTATGGCGATCGGCATGGCATCGCGGTTCATGGTCTGCTAACTGCCTGTCGGCAAGGGCAAGACATCCAGCCAATTGCGGAAAAACGACAGAGGGTTTGGCAAGTTGAAGCGTTTCAAGAGAACGATCGCGTGGGCCGTGCTGGCCGGGACGGTGGCGACGACGCCGGTCGCGGCGCAGATCAAGAGCGACGGTTTCGCGTTTCTCGAAGCGGTCAAGAAGCGCAAGGGCGACGAGGTCACCGCCTTCCTCGAACAGCCGGGCAGCACGCTGGTCAACACCCGCGACATCGCCAGCGGCGAGACGGCACTGCACATCGTCACCCAGCGCCGCGACCCGGTGTGGGTGCGGTTCCTCCTCAGCAAGGGCGCCAATCCCGACACCGAGGACAAGCACGGCGTCGCGCCGATCGAGATCGCGGTTCAACTCGGCTTCATCGAGGGCGTCGAAGCCCTGCTCGACCGCGGGGCCGAGGTGGACGTCACCGACAGCGCCGGCGAGACTCCGCTGATCGCCGCGGTCCATCGCCGCGACGGGCCGCTGGTGCGGCTGCTGATGAGCAAGGGCGCGAGCGCCGACCGGGCCGACAATTCGGGCCGTACCGCACGCGACTATGCGCGGTTGATGGGCGCGCACTCGGGGATGCTGCAGGAAATCGAGCGCGCCGAGAGCGAGCGCGGCGAGACGCAGCAGAGTTACGGCCCCAAGTGACCGAACTCGCCGTAGCCGACCTCACGCTCGACGAATTGCGCCTCGCGCTGGCGCCGGGAATTGCCGCTGCGGCGGTGTTCGACGGCTGGAGCGACGAGGCGCTGGCGATGGCGGCGGACCAGCTCGGCGCCGACCGCGACGTTGCCCGGCTGGCGTTCGGCGACGATGGCGCGATCGGCATGATCTGCGCCTGGATCGAAACCATCGACCGCTCGATGATACTCGAATTTCCGCCCGAGACGATCGCTGCGATGAAGATCCGCGAGCGGATCCGCAGCCTCGTGCAGTTCCGCCTCGATGCCGTGGCGGGGCAGGAAGAGGCCCTGCGCCGCGCGCTGGCGATCATGGCCATGCCGCAGAACGCTGCGCGCGCGCTCAGGACCGGCTGGCGCAGTGCCGACGTCATGTGGCGGCTCGCGGGCGACACTGCGACCGATTACAATCACTATACCAAACGCGCCATCCTGGCATCGATCTACGGCGCCACGCTGGCGGTGTTGGTCGACGACCAGAGCGAGGGCAAGGCTGACACCCGTGCCTTTCTCGACCGCCGGATCGAAGGGGTGATGCGGTTCGAGAAGGCCAAGGCGAAATGGCTCGCGCCCGATCGCGAGCGCTTCAGCGTGACCCGGTTCCTCGGCCGGCTGCGCTATCCGGCGCGCTGACCCGCTATTGATAACCAGTTGCAATTGATGCGCCGCTCTGACAGGGGGCGAGAATGACTCTGGATGGGTTCGATAGTGGCAGGACGGCGCGGATCGTCTCGGTGGACTGGGCCGTGCTGGCCGAGGACGAAGGCAAGCGCTTGAAAGCCCTCGGAGTGGACCAGGGGGCCGAAGTGGCGGTGGTCCATCGCGGCGTCTTCGGTACGCGCGATCCGCTCGCGCTGCGACTCGGCAACATGACCATCGCGCTGCGCCGAACGCATGCCTGCGCGATCGAGATCGAACCGCTATGAGCCGCAAACGCACCGCCGCGCTCGTGGGCAATCCCAATTCGGGCAAGTCGGCGCTGTTCAACGCGCTCACCGGGGCGCGGCAGAAGATCGCCAATTACGCCGGCGTGACGGTCGAGCGCAAGGCGGGGCGGCTGGTCCTGCCGAGCGGCGAGCCGGTCGAACTGATCGATCTGCCCGGTTCCTACAGCTTCGATGCCGCCAGCCCCGATGAGGAGGTGACGCGCAAGGTCGTCCACGGCGAGTTCGCCGGCGAAGCCACGCCCGAGGTGCTCATCCTCGTGCTCGACGCGGCGAACCTCGAGCAACATCTGGTGTTCGCCCAGGAAGTGCTCGAGCTCGGCCGACCGACCGTGGTCGCGCTCAACATGGTCGACCTAGCCGAACGCGACGGGCTGACGCTCGACCCCGAAGCGCTGGCGGCGGCGCTCGGCGTTCCGGTGATCTCGACGGTGGCGGTGCGCAGCAGGGGGCTCGTCGAACTGGCCGAAGCGATCGCCGAGGCGGAAACGCATGTCGACGAGGAAGCCCACCGCCAATGGCATCTGACGCTGCCCGAACGCCGGCTCGCAGCCAAGCACATGGCGCGCGCGGCGATCCTGTCGAAGACCACGCGCCACACGATCGAGAACGGTATCGACCGCGTGCTGCTCAACCCGTGGATCGGCCCGCTGGTGCTGTTCGCGTTGCTGTTCGTGGTGTTTCAGGCGGTGTTTGCCGGGGCGACGCCCTTCGCCGATGCCTTCGAAGGCGCGATCGGCGCCGTCGCGGCCGTGGTGACCCATGCGATGCCGGCGGGAGTGCTGCGCGATTTCGTGACCGAGGGGGTGCTCGCCGGGGTCGGTTCGGTGGTCGTCTTCCTGCCGCAGATCGTGATTCTGTTCTTCTTCATCCTGGTGATGGAAGCGAGCGGCTACATGGCCCGCGCGGCGTTCCTGATGGACCGCCTGATGGCGATCGTCGGCCTGTCGGGAAGAAGTTTCATCCCGCTCCTGTCGAGTTTCGCCTGCGCCATTCCGGGGATCATGGCGACCCGCAGCATTTCCGATCCGCGCGATCGGCTGACGACGATCCTGATCGCCCCGATGATGACCTGTTCGGCGCGGTTGCCGGTCTATGCGGTGATCATCTCGGCGGTCATTCCGCAGACCACCGTCGGCCCGGGGATCGGCCTGCAGGGGCTGGTGTTGTTCGCGCTCTACATCGCCGGCATCGTCGGGGCGATGGTGGTCGCGCTGGTGCTGCGAAGGACGGTCACGCAGGGCGCGGCATCGGGGTTCATCATGGAACTGCCGCGCTATCAAATGCCCCGCGCCAAGGATCTCGCGATCGGCCTGTGGCAGCGGGCCTGGGTGTTCCTGCGCCGTGCCGGGACGATCATCTTTACCGCCACGATCGCGCTGTGGGTGCTGCTGAGCTTCCCCCAGGCCGAGCCGGGCGAAAGCCAGCTCGACGCGAGTTTCGCCGGGGCGGTGGCCGATGTGCTGCATCCGGTGCTCGAACCGATCGGCTTCAATCGCGAGATCAGCCTGGCGCTGATTCCCGCCATGGCGGCGCGCGAAGTCGCCGTTTCGGCGCTCGCCACGACCTATGCGGTCGATGCGGCGGACGAGGAAGTCGCCGCCGAGGGGGTGACCGACAAGATCGGCGCGCTGTGGAGCCTGCCGACCGCACTCGCCTTCCTCGCCTGGTTCGTGTTCGCGCCGCAGTGCCTGTCGACCATCGCGGTCACGCGGCGCGAGACCAACGGCTGGAAATGGCCCGCCTTCATGGTCGGATATCTGTTTGCGCTGGCCTATGTCTTTGCCGGTCTGACCTATTGGGCGGCGACGGTGCTTGGCCTGTGATCCTGCGGCGGGGCCGCTTCCTCGCCGCAGCTCCCGCCATGTTGTGAACACGGGCGCCAATGCACTGGCACCTCTCGCGAGCATTCGATAGGCCGTCTGCAACAGACGAGAAGGAACGAATCGATGGCTGGTAGCCTCAACAAAGTCATGCTGATCGGAAATCTGGGCGCCGATCCCGAGATCCGCAGCTTCCAGAACGGCGGCAAGGTCGCCAATCTGCGCATCGCGACGAGCGAGACGTGGAAGGACCGCAACACCGGCGAGCGCCAGGAACGCACCGAATGGCACACGGTGGCGATCTTCTCCGAAGGTCTCGTCGGCGTGGTCGAGCGTTTCCTGCGCAAGGGCAGCAAGGTCTACATCGAAGGACAGCTGCAGACCCGCAAGTGGCAGGACCAGTCGGGCAATGACCGCTATTCGACCGAGGTCGTGCTGCGCGGCCTGAACGGAACGCTGACGATGCTCGACGGAGCCCAGGGTGGCAGCGGCGGCGGCGGTCGTGGCGGTGACTACGGCGGCAGCCAGCAAAGCGGCGGGGGCGACAATTGGCGCAGCGGCGGCGGTTCGTCGGGCGGTGGCTCTGCGGGCGGCGGCGCCGCTGGCGGCGGCGGTTCCAACTACGACGATCTCGACGACGACATCCCGTTCTGATCCCGCTCGTTCCCGATTCCCGCTGCGGGCGTAGCGGGGCGCATTCGGGTTCCGCGGCGCTTTCGTGCGCGACGCATTCGAACCCGCGCGCAGAAAAGAACGGCAAGCTAACAAATGTTATTGCTCTTGGATCGGTTGCCAAGGGACTAAGCTCCCGGGGTTGGCGGACTTTGGGGAACGCGCTTTGGCTACACATGCACAGGTCGTTTCCGAGCCGCACGAGTGCCTGGTGGCCAAGGCTCGGCTCTGCGACCATTTCGACGAGCAGTGCCGTGCGATCGTCGGAAAGCTGTTTTCCGATGTCCAACACTTCCCAAAAGGCAAGGTCTTCCTGCGCGAGAACGACGATGTCTCGACGGTCTATCTGATCTGTTCGGGCTGGGGTGCGCGCTTCAACCAGATGGTCGACGGCGGTCGCCAGATCACCGAACTGCTGCTCCCCGGCGATCTCTTCCCGGTCGAGACCTCGATGGCCGACACGCGCAACGGCGACCGCATCGTGGCGCTCAGCGATTGCCATGTGAGCAAATGCAGCCCGGCCGCGCTCAGCGAGGCCGCGCAGAACTATGCCAAGCTCGCCAGGACGCTGTGGTGGATGTCGCAGCGCGATATCGCGATCCTGCGGACATGGATTGCGGTCAACGGCCAGTACAAGGCGAGGGCCCGGCTGGCCCATCTGTTCTGCGAGTTGACCCATCGGCTCGAACAGGTCGGCATAGGCACGCAGCACGGCTATGATCTTCCGCTCACCCAGCAGGAACTCGGCGAAATCACCGGGATGACTTCGGTCCATGCCAATCGCACGCTCAAGCGGATGAAGCACGAGGGGCTGATCGGCCTTCCACGTGGCAGGATCGACATTCTGCACCGTCAGCGGCTGGCGGACATCGCCAATTTCGACTCCGATTACCTCCGCCCGGCGTGAGATGCGCGCCATTCGCCGCGCGCTTGGCGGCTCGCGGGCAGGCGGTCAGTCTTTCCTGAGCCTGGCCAGGGCTTCGGCGAGCGGGCCGGTCGCGGCCTGGTCCTCGTCGCTGAGGATGCCGGCGCGGCGCCGCGTCTCGTCGGCGTTCGGGCCCTCGCGGTAGGGATCGATGGCGAGCGCGAGCGTCTGGGCGATGGCCTCGCCAAGATCGAAGCTCTCGCCTTCGAAGGCGATCTCGTCGAGATCCTCGCTGTCGAGCTCGATTTCCTCGTCGGGCGCATGGTCGGGCACTGCCGCAGCGGGTACGAAGCGCAGCGCGAGCGGTTCTTCGATCGTATAGCGCAGTTCTTCGCGGGTGACCGCGCAGGGCTGTTCGACGGTCGCGGTCAGCGTGCCCCGCGCCAGCACCGCATCGCCCTCGGGCGCGACTTGCACCCGCGCGGACAGCGCATGGAGTGCGGTGACGCCGAAGCGCTTCGCCAGCGCCGCGCGTTCGGCCGCGGTTGCCTCTATCGCCAGGGGCTCGGCGGGCAGCGCCCGCGGCTTGACCAGACGGATCAGCTCGCCCTCGCTCATGCCACCACCTCGCCCGCGCGCAATTGCGCGATCGCTGTCCGCGCGAGCCGCTCGTGGAGCGCGGCCATGCGCTGGACCAGCGCCTCGGCGGCATCCTCCTGCGCCATCGTCACATTGCGGCGCACCGCGTCGACCAACACTCGCGGATCGCTCCGCAGCCCCTCGCGATAGGCGCCGATGCGGCCGTTCATGCTCGCCATCAGCCGGCCGATCTTCTTGCCCACCGTGGGATCGCCGATGCCCGCTTCGCGCATCTGGCCTTCCATGTCCTCGACGAACAGTTCGGTCAGACGCGCGGTGGCCGGAGCCATGCCGCCTTCGTCCTCGAGCCGCAGCATGACTAGCGCGAGAACCAGCGTGATCATGTCGAAGCGCCCCTCGACGGTGTCGGCCACGCCGCACATCCGGTACCAGTCGGGATCGCGCGCCTCCTCGACCACGCGGTGCCACAGCGCGCGCCACTCCTCGCGCGGATCGGGAGCAGTGCCGAACAGGCGGGCAAGAAAGGACATGGTTTCTCCGTTCAGCGGCAATTCAAGCCGCGATCCCCAAGCGATGGCCACTGCCGAGTTGCATGGCCACGCGCTTTGGGACTAAGGCGTGCGCCGAGCATATAGGCAGGCGGCCGCCCGCGGCCAAGCGCTGCCTGAAAGACGGAGAATTGCTGTTCCCATGAACGGGTCAAAGACATTGGGCCTCGCGGCGATCGCCGCCGCCACGGTGGCGCTTGGCGGATGCAGCGCGATCCGCGAACCGCGCGGATACATCGTCGATCCGGTGCTGACTGCGGCGATCCAGCCGGGGATCGACAACGAACAGAGCGTCGCCGGAACGCTCGGGCGCCCGACCTTCACCAGCCAGTTCGGCGAGCCGACCTGGTACTACGTCTCGAGCACGACCGGTCGGAAGCCTTTCGTGCGCCCCCAGATCGTGCAGCACCAGGTCCTGGCGATCACCTTCGATGGCGCGGGCAATGTGGTCTCTTCGGAGCGTTCGGGGATCGATGCGGTCGCCTATCTCAGCCCCGACAGCGACAAGACCCCGACGCTGGGCCGCGAACGCGGCTTCCTCGAGGATCTGTTCGGCAATATCGGCACCGTCACGCAGGGCGGGATGGGCCCCGGCCAGTAGGCCGCGGGGTCGACCGATCGGCGCGGCAACTTGACCCTTTGGCCGTGCGCCCCATATCGCGCGGCATGGATGCACACGACAATCGCCACGGCCTGACCACCTGGCATTCCACCACCATCATCGGCGTCAAGCGCGGCGACCGGATCGTGATTGCCGGCGACGGACAGGTCTCGATGGGCAATACGGTGATGAAGCCCAATGCGAAAAAGGTTCGCCGGATCGGCGCCAAGGATGAGAACGGCGAGGGCAAGGTCGTTGCCGGCTTTGCGGGCGCAACCGCCGATGCCTTCACTCTGTTCGAACGCCTCGAGAAGAAGCTCGAGCAATACAACGGCCAGCTCCTGCGCGCCGCGGTCGAACTGACCAAGGATTGGCGGATGGACAAATATCTGCGCAATCTCGAGGCCTTGATGATCGTGGCCGACAAGGACAATCTCCTCGTGCTCACCGGCAACGGCGATGTGCTCGAACCCGAGGGCGGGATCGCGGCGATCGGCTCGGGCGGCAATTACGCGCTTTCGGCCGCCAAGGCCTTGGTCGAATACGAGGACGACCCCGAGAAGATCGCGCGCAAGGCGATGGCGGTGGCGGCCGAGGTCTGCGTCTTCACCAACGACAATGTGACGCTGGAGGTGGTGTGAGCCCCCGGCCGTTCGTGGCGAGCCTGTCGCGCCACGGACCGACCGCGCACGGCCCCCGACAGGTCCAGTACGAACGGATTGCTTGATTTCATGACCGAAGCACTGACCCCCAAGGCGATCGTCGCCGCGCTCGACGAGCACATCATCGGCCAAAAGGACGCCAAGCGCGCGGTCGCCGTGGCGCTGCGCAATCGCTGGCGGCGGCAGCGGCTGGCTGCCGAATTGCGCGACGAGGTGACGCCCAAGAACATCCTCATGATCGGGCCCACCGGCTGCGGCAAGACCGAGATCAGCCGACGCCTGGCGAAGCTGGCCGAAGCCCCCTTCGTCAAGGTCGAGGCGACCAAGTTCACCGAAGTCGGCTATGTCGGGCGCGACGTCGAGCAGATCGCGCGCGACCTCGCCGAGGAGGCAATCCGGCTCGAGAAGGAACGCCGCCGCGAGGCGGTGCGCGAGGCGGCCAGCAAGGCGGCGATGGACCGGCTGCTCAACGCGCTGGTGGGCGAGGGCGCCAGCGAGGCGACGCGCGAAGCCTTCCGCGAACGGATCGTCCAGGACGCGATGAACGAGACCGAGGTCGAGATCGAGGTCAAGGACACGCCCAACATGCCGATGGATATCCCCGGCATGGGCGGCAACGTCGGCATGATCGATCTCAGCGACATGTTCGGCAAGGCGCTGGGCAAATCGAACATGAAGCGGCGCAAGCTCAAGGTGCCCGAGGCCTGGGATCGGTTGGTCGAGGAAGAGGCCGAGAAGCGCATGGACCAGGATGACGTCAACCGCGTCGCGATCGAGAATGCCGAGACCAATGGCATCGTCTTCCTCGACGAGATCGACAAGATCGCGGTCAGCGATGTGCGCGGCGGCTCGGTCAGCCGCGAGGGCGTGCAGCGCGATCTGCTTCCGCTGATCGAAGGGACCACGGTGGCGACCAAATACGGGCCGATGAAGACCGACCACGTGCTGTTCATCGCCAGTGGCGCCTTCCACCTCGCCAAGCCTTCGGACATGCTGCCCGAACTGCAGGGGCGCTTGCCGATCCGCGTCGAGCTGCGTGCGCTGACCGAAGAGGACTTCGTGCGTATCCTCAAGGAGACGCGCGCCAATCTGGTCGAACAATATACGGCGCTGCTGGGGACCGAGAAGGTCGCGCTCGAGATCAGCGACGATGCCATCGCGGAAGTCGCCCGGATCGCCGCGCGCGTCAACGAGAGCGTCGAGAACATCGGTGCTCGCCGCTTGCAGACGGTGATGGAGCGGCTGCTCGAGGAGATCAGCTTCGAAGCCGAAGAGCACGAAGGCGAAACGATCGTTATCGATGCGGCCTATGTCCGCGAACGGCTAGACGACCTCGCGGGCGACACCGACCTGAGCAAGTATATCCTCTAGCCGGCGCGATCCCCTTCGCCACGCGGAGCCGGCGGGCGGGCGGCCGGCCTAGGGATGCGGAGCCAGGCCGATCTCGACCCCGGTCTTGTCGGTCAGCGCGAAGCGGTCGACCAGATCCGCGCTCGCCCGGTTGAGGCCGCGAACCTGCACGCTGCGGCCGTTGCGGCGCATCCGCTCGACCACCTTGTCGAGCGCGCCGACCGCCGAAATGTCCCAGAAATGTGCGCCGCGGACGTCGATGATCACATGATCTGCGGGATCGGGCTGGGTGCTTTCGGGCCCCAGCGCAGCTTCGAACCGCTCGACGCTGGCGTAGAAGATCTGGCCCCTTGCGGTATAGATCGCGGTCTCGCCTTCGCGCGTGCGCGTCACTTCGAACATGGTCATCACCTTGTGGGTGAAGAACACCCCCGACAGGATGACGCCGGCGAGCACGCCGAGCGCGAGATTGTGCGTGGCGACGACCACCACCACCGTCGTCAGCATCACGACCGACGATTGCCACGGGTGCTTGCCCAGATTGGGGATCGAGTTCCAGCTGAAGGTGCCGATCGAAACCATGATCATGATCGCCACCAGCGCGGGCATCGGTACCCGCCCGACCAGATCGCCGAGCGCCGCCAGCAGCACCAGTAGCGCCGCCCCCGCCGTGAATGTCGACAGACGCCCGCGGCCGCCGCTGGTGACGTTGATCACCGACTGGCCGATCATCGCGCAGCCGCCCATCCCGCCGAACAGCGCTGCGACGACGTTGGCGATGCCCTGGCCGGCGCTTTCGCGGCGCTTGTCGCTGCCGGTATGCGTCATGTCGTCGACGATCTGGGCGGTGAGCAGCGATTCGAGCAGCCCGACTGCCGCCATGGTCGCCGAATAGGGTGCAACGATGCGCAGCGTCTCCCAGCTCAGGGGCACGTCGGGCAGCGCGAAATAGGGCAGGCCCTGGGGCAGTTCGCCCATGTCGGCTACGGTGTTGACTGGCGCGTCGAGCCAGATCGTCAGCGCGGTCAGGACGATGATCGCGATCAGCGGACTGGGCACTGCAGTGGTCAGCTTGGGAAGGAGATAGATCATCGCCAGTGCGGCGCCGACCATGGCATAGGTCGTCCAGCCGATTCCTCCTGCGGTGGGATCGAGCTGCGGCAGTTGCGCCATGAAGATCAGTATCGCCAGCGCGTTGACGAAACCGGTGATCACAGAGCGGCTCACGAACTGCATCAGCAGATCGAGCCGCAGCAGCGCGGCGATGCCCTGGAACACGCCCATCACGATCGTCGCGGCGAACAGATATTCGACCCCGTGGTCGCGCACCAGCGGCACCACCACCACCGCCACGGCGGCGGTTGCAGCGCTGATCATGCCCGGGCGCCCGCCGGTGAAGGCGATGACCATGGCGATCGCGACCGAGGCATAGAGCCCGACGCGCGGATCGACCCCCGCGATGATCGAAAAACCGATCGCCTCGGGGATCAGCGCGAGCGCGACGACCAGCCCGGCGAGCATGTCGGCGCGGATATTGGAGAACCAGTCGCGGCGAAACGCGCTGCGGTCGGGCATGTGGAGATCCTGTCGGTAGCAAGGGAAGCGCGGCGCTGCGCGCCATGTCGCCTGCGACTATGGCCCATGCTGCATTGCAGCACAACCCTGCCGCTGGGCTCTGCTATTCCGCGGCTTCGCCGGTCTCCTCGGATTCGCTCTGCTGGCGCGACCACATATCGGCGTAGAGCCCCCGCTGGCGAAGCAATTCGGCATGCGTGCCGCTTTCGGCGAGCCGGCCCTGCTCGAGGACCAGTATTCGATCGGCATCGGCGATGGTCGAGAGCCGGTGAGCGATCGCCAGAGTGGTCCGGTCCGCCGATACCCGGCGCAAGGTGCGCAGGATTTCCTGTTCAGTGCGGCTGTCCAGGGCGCTGGTCGCTTCGTCGAGCAGCAGGATCGGAGGATCCTTGACCAGCGTGCGTGCGATGGCGACGCGCTGCTTCTCGCCCCCCGACAGCTTCAGTCCGCGCTCGCCTACCTCGGTCTCGAACCCGTCGGGCAGGCGCTCGATGAACGGCAGGATGGCAGCCGCCCGGGCCGCTTCGACGACCTCGTCGCGGGTCGCGCGGTCGCGGCCATAGGCAATGTTGTAGCCGATCGTGTCGTTGAACAGCACGCTGTCCTGCGGGACGATCCCGATCACGTCGCGCAGGCTTGCCTGGGTGACCCGCGCGATGTCCTGCCCGTCGATCAGGATGCGGCCCGAACGCGGGTCGTAGAACCGGAACAGGAGCCGTCCGATCGTGCTCTTGCCCGCACCCGAAGGCCCGACGATGGCGACATGGTCGCCCGCCGGGACCTCGAAGCTGAGGCCGTGGAGGATTTCCCGATCGGGTTCGTAACCGAAATGGACGTCGTCGAAGACCACCGTCGGGCGACGCACCACCAGCGCCGGGGCGCCGGGCGCGTCCTTCACTTCGGTCTCCGTATCGATCAGCCGGAACATCGCGCCCATGTCGATCAGCCCCTGGCGTACGGTGCGATAGACCATGCCGAGCATGTCGAGCGGCCGGAACAGCTGCGTCAGATAGGTGTTCACCAGCACCAGATCGCCGGTCGTCAGATCGCCCTTGCTCCAGCCCCAGACGGTATAGGCCATGGCGCCGCCCATCAGCAGGTTCATGATCGCGGCCTGGCTGATGTTGAGCAGTCCGAGCGAGTTTTCCGAGCGGATTGCAGCTTCGGCGAAGGCGCGGGTCGATTCGGCATAGCGTGCGCGCTCGCGATCCTCGGCGCCGAAAAATTTGACCGTCTCGTAATTGAGCAGGCTGTCTACCGAACGCGACAGTGCGGTGCCGTCCAACTCGTTCATCTGACGCCTCAATTCGTTGCGCCATTCGGTGATCTTGCGCGTCACCGTGATGTAGGCGGCCACCGTCAGCGCGGTGGCGGCGACCAGTTCCCAGCCGAAGGCGAAATAGAAGATCACGCCGACGGCGATCAGTTCGAGCGCGGTCGGGGCGATGTTGAACAACAGGAAATAGAGCATGACATCGATGCTCTTGGTCCCGCGATCGATCGTCTTGGTGACCTCTCCGGTGCGGCGGGAGAGGTGAAAACGCAGCGACAATTGATGCAATCGGGCAAAAACGTCCTCGGCCAGCTTGCGCGTCGCATCCTGGCCGACGCGTTCGAAGACGATGTTGCGCAGATTGTCGAACGTCACCGCCGCGAGCCGTCCGCCCGCATAGGCGACGATGAAGGCCAGCGCGACCATCACCGCCTGATTGGCGGGCGTGGTCATCGCATCGATCGCGCTCTTATAGGCAAAGGGCAGCGCGAGCGTGGTCGACTTGGCTGCCAGCACGAAGAGCATGGCGCCGACGATGCGGCGCTTCAGCCGCGGATCGTCGGACGGCCACAGATAGGGCAGGAACCGCCGGATGGTGGTCCAGCTCTCGGCATCCTCGCGCGGATCGGAAGAGGGGTTTTCGGGCGGCATCGCGCCGCTCATCTGGGAGCGGGGCGTCGTTTAGGCAAGCCGCGGCGCTTCGCGTCACGAGCCCGCTAAGGCATTGGCGGGCAAAGTCGACTCTCGCGCATGCCGGGTCGGCATGCGGCTTCCTGAGCCCGCGGTCCTATGCTAGCTGGCCGACCGATGATAGAATTGCGCGACAGACTGCTCCGCAAGATGCGCGAGCAATTCCATCTCGCCCAGTCGCGCGCGGTGCTCCGCACGCCGCCGATCGTTCCGCGCCGCGATGGCGTGATCATCTTTTCCATGATCGGCACGCGCGTGCTGCTGCCCTATCTCGTGGCGATCAAATCGCTCCATTCGCGGCTCGGGCGAGGGCGGGTGGTGATCCTCGACGACGGGACGCTCACCGCGGCCGACCGGCGCGTGCTGCTGCACCATCTCGGTACGCCGGACATCCGCTCGATGGCCGATGTCGATATCGGGCCCTGCCCGCGGGGCGGGACGTGGGAGCGGTTGCTGACGCTGCTCGATCTGCGCCGCGAGGCCTTCGTCATCCAGCTCGATTCGGATACGGTGACGCTGGGTCCGCTGCCGGAAGTCGCCGAGGCGATCGAGAAGGGGCGCAGCTTCACCCTGCGCGGCGATGCCGATGCGCAATTCCGGCCGCTCGGCGAGATAGCGCGGCAGACCCCGCCGGAGCATCGTCGCGACCGCCCCGAGGCGCATGTCCAGGGCGCGATCGAATCGGTGATCGATCAGATCGCCATCCCCATGGGCAAAGAACCCAGCTATATCCGCGGGTGTTCGGGCTTTGCCGGTTTCGCTCCGTCGTCGAGCGGGCGGGTGCTGGCCGAAAGCTTCTCGGTCGAGGCGTCGCGCCTGCTCGGCGCGCGGCGCTGGGCGCGATGGGGCAGCGAGCAGGTGACGTCCAATTTCGTCATCGCCAACGAACCCGACCCCCTGGCCTTGCCCTATTCGCGCTACCTCAATTTCTGGAACGAACCGCTTCCCCCGGACGCGGCCTTTGCCCATTTCATCGGCACTTTCCGGTACCATCGCGGCGAATATGGCCGGGCGACGCGTGCGGCGATCGCAGCGCTGGGAGCCCGAGCCCACGCCTGAGCCGGAGCCCGAGACCGAGCCGGGGCTGGGCTCGAGCCGGGGCCGGCGCCCGAGCCGGGCCCGTCAGGCCTTGCGCCCGAGGAGGTCGAACAGTTCGAACAGCCGATCGCGGGCGAAGACCATCAGCCACAGCCCATAGACCGCGCCCCCGGTGGAGACGAGCGCGCCGAGCCGCAGCACGTCGGGGAGAGCGGGCAGCGCTCCTTCGACCAGCCTGACGCAGACGACCATGGCGATCCCCGCCAGCGCCGGGGGGGCCAGCGCGCGCAGCAAGGCGCGCGGGCTCACATGGAGCACGGGCAGCACCCAGACGCTCGAAATCGCCACCAGCAGCGGGTATCCCGCAAGCCAGGCGGCCGACATGCCGACCACCCCCCAGCGGATCCCGACGAGAAAGGCGAGCGGCAGCAGGATCGCACCCGCCAGCGAGGTCCGCGTATAGAGGCCCGGACGGCCGGCGGCGCTGGTCGCGGGCCCGAACAGCACCTGCAGCGTCATGAACGGCATGGCGAAGCCGAGCACCGCTATCGCGGGCGCGGTCTCGGCCCATTTCTCGCCGAGCACCACTGCCACCGCAGCATCGGCGGTGGCGGCGAGGCCGAGGCAGAAGGGCATCCCGGCGAGCATCAATATCCGCACTGCCTTGAGAAAGCCCTGGCCCATGGCCTGCGGATCGTCCTTCACCCGCGCATAGGCGGAAAAGGCCACTTCGTTGATCGGCGGGACGAATTTGTTGACGAACAGCTGGGTGAGGAACAACGCGGTGGTGTAGATGCCCAGCCGGTGGGGATCGAAGCTGCGCCCGGCGATCACGATGTCGGCCTGGGTCTGGATGATCCAGAACAGCTGCCCCACCGCGATGATCCCGCCGTAGCGGGCCAGATCCCACGCGCCGCGGAAGTCGAAGCTCGGCCGGATGAAGGTACCCGCCGCGATGGTCATGGCCAGCGCACGCATGGCGAATCCCACCAGCGGTGCGAGCACGAGCGTCCACACCCCGAGGCCGGCGAGGGCGCCGCCGAGCGCCGCGGCGGCGGCGGCCAGCCCCGAGAGGAGATTCGCCTGCGCCTGGCGCCGGAAGTCCATTCGGCGCGACAGCACGGCATAGGCGAGCGCGAGGAAGGGATTGGTAAGGTAGATGAGCGCCTGCGCCTGGAGCAGCCCGGTCACCGCGGGCTCGCCGTAATAGCGGGCGACCAGCGGCGCGGCAGCGATCTGGACTGCCGCGAGGGCGGCATTGAGAACGATCAGCATGCCGAACAGCTGGCGCAACATCCTCGGCGTGGCCTCGCGCTTCTGGATCAGCGCATTGGCCAGGCCATAGCCGTTCAGCAGGCTGAGCAGGACCAGCACCACCGAGGTCATCGCATAGAGGCCGTAGTCGCTCGGCGAGAGAATCCGGATCACCAGGAAGGTAGAAATCCAGGTGATGAGCTGGCCGACGATCTGCGAACCCGAACGCCACAGCACGGCGCTGCGAACCTGATTGCGCAGCGAATCCGCGGGCGGGGTCGCGGCGTGATTCGTGGCGGGCGTGTCGGCGTGGCTCGCGGGTCGGGTCGGAATGTCCATCAGCTTGGCAGCGTCCTTCATCACAGAGCGCCTATGCGTCGCCGCCCTTTAGCTTGGGGTAAAGGACATTCTTCGCTCGCGCGCCCGCGCCATCGGACCTCCCGTCTCCTCGCGCACTGCGCGCGCGCGCGTGCGGGATCATCTCCGCTCCCCGGAGCGACCGGCCCGCGAGCACCCGGCCAAGGGATTCGTGCCCGGCCCCGCCGCGGCAAGCGATTCGTCGCCGGCGATCGGGGGGATTCGCGCTTTGCCGGTGAATCGGCCCGCCGAACCGGCTGAATCGGGCTGCGGGAAGCGGGGAATCGGCCCCCCGAAGCCTGTTGGCGAGGCCAAGCGGTTGAAAGCTACCCCAACCCTCCTATCTTCATCGGGCGGGCCGAAAGCCTCTAAGCCGCATGATTCCGCCGTTTTGAAAAAAAGCCGAAACAAAATTGCAAAAAGGCGTTGACCGAATCCCGACCCGAGCCTAGATGGCCCTCACCGACGCGGCGCTGGCGGCTTCCACCGCCCACCGCATCGGTCGCCAACACGAACGGACAGCCGGCTCCCCCGGTGCAAATCGGGGAACCAATCGCTGTCCGCTACGACTGTCTGGCGGCTCTTTGACATTGTTGGTTTTTGATGAAGGGACATGTGGGCGACGGCGCCCGGTCCGGGGACCTCAAGGCTCCGGATACCGGTTAATTTAAGCCGATCGCCACATCCTCCGGTGAACTCCACGTTCGCCGTTGGGTGATGCATGTTCATTCGTATCCATTACGTTTGACAGTGCAGGTATCGGCTCCTTGAAGCTCATGCCTCTCGGGTTGGCGGTCTTCGGACCGTGCCTGGTTGGTATGTGACACAAACTTGAGAGTTTGATCCTGGCTCAGAACGAACGCTGGCGGCATGCCTAACACATGCAAGTCGAACGAACCCTTCGGGGTTAGTGGCGCACGGGTGCGTAACGCGTGGGAACCTGCCTTTAGGTTCGGAATAACAGTTAGAAATGACTGCTAATACCGGATAATGTCTTCGGACCAAAGATTTATCGCCTTTAGATGGGCCCGCGTAGGATTAGGTAGTTGGTGGGGTAATGGCCTACCAAGCCGACGATCCTTAGCTGGTCTGAGAGGATGATCAGCCACACTGGGACTGAGACACGGCCCAGACTCCTACGGGAGGCAGCAGTGGGGAATATTGGACAATGGGCGAAAGCCTGATCCAGCAATGCCGCGTGAGTGATGAAGGCCTTAGGGTTGTAAAGCTCTTTTACCAGGGATGATAATGACAGTACCTGGAGAATAAGCTCCGGCTAACTCCGTGCCAGCAGCCGCGGTAATACGGAGGGAGCTAGCGTTGTTCGGAATTACTGGGCGTAAAGCGCACGTAGGCGGCTTTTTAAGTCAGGGGTGAAATCCCGGGGCTCAACCCCGGAACTGCCCTTGAAACTGAAAGGCTAGAATCTTGGAGAGGCGAGTGGAATTCCGAGTGTAGAGGTGAAATTCGTAGATATTCGGAAGAACACCAGTGGCGAAGGCGACTCGCTGGACAAGTATTGACGCTGAGGTGCGAAAGCGTGGGGAGCAAACAGGATTAGATACCCTGGTAGTCCACGCCGTAAACGATGATAACTAGCTGTCCGGGCTCATGGAGCTTGGGTGGCGCAGCTAACGCATTAAGTTATCCGCCTGGGGAGTACGGTCGCAAGATTAAAACTCAAAGGAATTGACGGGGGCCTGCACAAGCGGTGGAGCATGTGGTTTAATTCGAAGCAACGCGCAGAACCTTACCAGCCTTTGACATCCTAGGACGGTTTCTGGAGACAGATTCCTTCCCTTCGGGGACCTAGTGACAGGTGCTGCATGGCTGTCGTCAGCTCGTGTCGTGAGATGTTGGGTTAAGTCCCGCAACGAGCGCAACCCTCGTCCTTAGTTGCCATCATTCAGTTGGGCACTTTAAGGAAACTGCCGGTGATAAGCCGGAGGAAGGTGGGGATGACGTCAAGTCCTCATGGCCCTTACAGGCTGGGCTACACACGTGCTACAATGGCATCTACAGTGGGCAGCTATCACGCGAGTGTGAGCTAATCTCCAAAAGATGTCTCAGTTCGGATTGTTCTCTGCAACTCGAGAGCATGAAGGCGGAATCGCTAGTAATCGCGGATCAGCATGCCGCGGTGAATACGTTCCCAGGCCTTGTACACACCGCCCGTCACACCATGGGAGTTGGATTCACCCGAAGGCGGTGCGCTAACCTTTTAGGAGGCAGCCGACCACGGTGGGTTCAGCGACTGGGGTGAAGTCGTAACAAGGTAGCCGTAGGGGAACCTGCGGCTGGATCACCTCCTTTCTAAGGATTGGTACGAAAGCGCCAGCGCTCGACGCTGGAAGTGCTTCGCACCTTTTCAAAGAACATTGCCGTCGTCCTCATGTCCTTTCATCACTGGAGATTGCCGCGGGCCTGCCCGTGGCATGACGCCTGAGCTGGCACTTTCCTGCGCCTTTGGCGGATTTGGCCGCCCGCGGCCGATTGGCCGGCGTGGCAGGGATGGGCCTGTAGCTCAGTTGGTTAGAGCGCACCCCTGATAAGGGTGAGGTCAGAGGTTCAAATCCTCTCAGGCCCACCATCCATACCAGGCTAACGGGGCCTTAGCTCAGCTGGGAGAGCACCTGCTTTGCAAGCAGGGGGTCATCGGTTCGATCCCGATAGGCTCCACCAGCCCTCTTTCTCCAGGATGAAACGAAAACTGATCCGGCATCTGGCCGGTAGGCGGTTTCGACCGCCGTCTTTGACATTGTGAATGGGTTTTTAAATCGATGCCGTGGCGCATGGATTGTAGGATTGGCTTCGGCCGGTCATGCGATCGATGCATCACAATCAAGATCAATCAAATTGATTTATCTGGCTGAGATATTCCTCCGCACTATCGCAAGACGCCGGGCTTTTATGCAGGCCTGTCGTTGATGGTGTGGATTCTCAAGCGTGAGGTAAGAGCATTTGGTGGATGCCTTGGCATGTGCAGGCGATGAAGGACGTGGCACGCTGCGATAAGCGTCGGGGAGTTGTGAGCAAACTTTGATCCGGCGATTTCCGAATGGGGAAACCCACCCTCACCATTTCCTTTCGATCGTCCCTCGGGACGGCCGGAAAGAGGTGGATAGGGTATCACCGAAGTGAATATATAGCTTTGGTGAAGCGAACCCGGGGAACTGAAACATCTCAGTACCCGGAGGAAAAGACATCAACAGAGATTCCCGTAGTAGTGGCGAGCGAACCGGGACCAGGCCAGTGCTTCTTCGTTAGTTAGCCGAACACTTTGGAAAGAGTGGCCATAGCGGGTGACAGCCCCGTAGGTAAAAGCGACCGAAGAAGACTCGAGTAGGGCGGGACACGTGAAATCCTGTCTGAACATGGGGGGACCACCCTCCAAGCCTAAATACTCGCACATGACCGATAGCGAACACAGTACCGTGAGGGAAAGGTGAAAAGCACCCCGATTAGGGGAGTGAAACAGTACCTGAAACCGGATGCTTACAAGCAGTTGGAGCCCCATAGGGGGTGACAGCGTACCTCTTGCATAATGGGTCAGTGACTTAATTTATCGAGCAAGCTTAAGCCGTTAGGTGTAGGCGCAGCGAAAGCGAGTCTGAATAGGGCGACTGAGTTCGATGAATTAGACCCGAACCCCGGCGATCTAGGCATGGCCAGGTTGAAGGTGCGGTAACACGCACTGGAGGACCGAACCGGTGAATGTTGAAAAATTCTCGGATGAGCTGTGTTTAGGGGTGAAAGGCCAATCAAGCCGGGAAATAGCTGGTTCTCCGCGAAATCTATTGAGGTAGAGCGTCGGATGTATGCCGATGGGGGTAGAGCACTGGATGGGCTAGGGCTGCGCGAGCGGTACCAAACCTAACCAAACTCCGAATACCATCGAGTCTTATCCGGCAGACAGACGGCGGGTGCTAAGGTCCGTCGTCAAAAGGGAAACAGCCCTAACCTACAGCTAAGGTCCCCAAGTCATATCTAAGTGGGAAAGCATGTGGGAATCCCAAAACAACCAGGAGGTTGGCTTAGAAGCAGCCATCCTTTAAAGAAAGCGTAACAGCTCACTGGTCTAAACAAGGGTTCCTGCGGCGAAGATGTAACGGGGCTAAAGATATGCACCGAAGCTTAGGGTTGCAGTTTACTGCAGCGGTAGCGGAGCGTTCCGTAAGCGAGTGAAGGCGAAGGGTAACCGACGCTGGACGTATCGGAAGTGCGAATGCTGACATGAGTAGCGACAAACAGGGTGAGATGCCCTGTCGCCGAAAGACCAAGGGTTCCTACGCAATGCTAATCAGCGTAGGGTGAGCCGGCCCCTAAGACGAGCCCGAAGGGGGTAGTCGATGGGAACCACGTTAATATTCGTGGGCCTGGAGATGTGTGACGGATCGTGGAAGTAGTTCATCCTTATTGGATTGGATGGGCTGCCAAGCGGTTCCAGGAAATAGCCTCTCCGTATAGACCGTACCCGAAACCGACACAGGTGGTCAGGTAGAGTATACCAAGGCGCTTGAGAGAAGTATCCTGAAGGAACTCGGCAAATTGCCTCCGTACCTTCGGAAGAAGGAGGCCCCGTTAGAAGGCAACTTTTAGCGGGGGGCACAGGCCAGGGGGTAGCGACTGTTTAGCAAAAACACAGCACTCTGCTAAGTCGGCTTCAAGACGACGTATAGGGTGTGACGCCTGCCCGGTGCTCGAAGGTTAAGAGGAGGAGTGCAAGCTCCGAATTGAAGCCCGAGTAAACGGCGGCCGTAACTATAACGGTCCTAAGGTAGCGAAATTCCTTGTCGGGTAAGTTCCGACCTGCACGAATGGCGTAACGACTTCCCCACTGTCTCCAGGATATGCTCAGCGAAATTGAATTCTCCGTGAAGATGCGGAGTACCCGCGGTTAGACGGAAAGACCCCGTGCACCTTTACTGCAGCTTCAGAGTGGCATTAGGAAATTACTGTGTAGAATAGGTGGGAGGCTTTGAAACGACGGCGCCAGCTGTCGTGGAGCCAACCTGTGAAATACCACCCTGTGATTTTCTGATGTCTAACCACGCACCGTTATCCGGTGTTGGGACCCTCTGTGGCGGGTAGTTTGACTGGGGCGGTCGCCTCCTAAAGAGTAACGGAGGCGCGCGATGGTATGCTCAGGACGGTTGGAAACCGTCTGCAAGAGTGCAATGGCATAAGCATGCCTGACTGCGAGACCGACAGGTCGAGCAGAGACGAAAGTCGGTCATAGTGATCCGGTGGTCCCTCGTGGAAGGGCCATCGCTCAACGGATAAAAGGTACGCCGGGGATAACAGGCTGATGATTCCCAAGAGCTCATATCGACGGAATCGTTTGGCACCTCGATGTCGGCTCATCACATCCTGGGGCTGGAGCAGGTCCCAAGGGTTTGGCTGTTCGCCAATTAAAGTGGTACGTGAGCTGGGTTCAGAACGTCGCGAGACAGTTTGGTCCCTATCTGCCGTGGGCGTCGATTGTTGAAAGGAGTTGCCCCTAGTACGAGAGGACCGGGGTGAACGTACCTCTGGTGTACCTGTCATCCTGCCAAGGGTGCCGCAGGGTAGCTATGTACGGACGGGATAACCGCTGAAAGCATCTAAGCGGGAAGCCTCCCTTAAGATAAGCAATCTTCGAACCGTCGTAGACCACGACGTTGATAGGCCGGGTGTGGAAGCGCAGTAATGCGTGTAGCTAACCGGTCCTAATAGTTCTTTTCGCGCTTGTAGGATCCCACCATCAACGACAGCCCTGTGGGTTGTCCGCGAACGGAGGAACTTCCAGCCGGATAAGCTCACAAAGCTCAACAGCATCGATTTAAACCCATCCGCCTGCTTTATTGCTTGGTGGCTATAGCGTCTGTGACCCACCCGATCCCATCTCGAACTCGGCCGTGAAACCGGACAGCGCCGATGGTACTAGTGCCTAAGCACTGGAAGAGTAGGTCGTCGCCAGGCATTACAGCAGGCGGATGCGGAAAAACCCATTCACAAGTCGAAGGGCTGACCCCACCAGGGCAGCCCTTTCGGCGTCTTTCGCGACGTCGCAAAACGGTGCCGCGGGGTGGAGCAGTCCGGTAGCTCGTCAGGCTCATAACCTGAAGGTCGTTGGTTCAAATCCAACCCCCGCAACCACCATCTGGCTGAAAAGATTGATTTAAATCCCCCCCGCTGCTTCCAGCGGGGTTTTTCGCGTGGGCAATTGCAAGCAAATTGGCAGCAAATTCCCGCGGGGCGGACAAAGACGAATGGTTTCCTGTGCTGCTCCACGGCGGCAATGGCAGCGGAGCAGCAGCGGCAACACCAAGGATTGGGTTTGCTGTGGAGACGATACCATCATTTGCGCCCAGAAGCGCGGTGCGAAGCCAACCGTTCCGCTTGAGGAGATGCAAGTCGGGATGGGTCGTGCGTATGATATCGGCCTCCAACGCTATCGCCGCTTGAGGAGCCGGTTGATTGACTCGTGACGCCGCCGGCCGGGCTGCTGTGTGGCAACGTCGTTTTCAAGTTGGGCACGGATTTCCTCGATCTCGCGATCCGTGAGGTGCTCGATGCCAACGAATTCGTTGCGCGCTTCTTTGACCGATCGGATCAACTCATCGAGTTTGGCCTGGATGGCGGCGGCATCCCGGTTCTGAGAGTTCTGGATGAGGAAGACCATCAAGAACGTCGCTATGGTGGTCCCGGTGTTGACGATCAGTTGCCAGGTATCCGACCACCCGAAATAGGGGCCGCTCAATAGCCACACTGCGATGACGGAAACGGCAATTACGAAAGCGGAAGGTTGGCCAGTTGCCAGGGCGGTTCGAGACGCCAGAAGAGCAAATAATCTTTCCATTCCAGAACCTCCCGGTCTTGGTAAAATGATACATTCTTCGGGTTGGGTTGCATAGGACAGGTAGGATAGCGGCGATATCGATCCGGTCTCACGACGGAATCGTTTCATCCGCCCCTCTGACCGTTGTAGAGTGCTCTGGTCACCGTCGACACGAGGATTCCGATCCATGCCCACTCATAACGACCCACAGCTAGACAACGCGGCAAAGCAAGGTGATCAGGGTCTCACGCATCCGGAGCCACTGGAAGAAGTTCTGCGCCTTTTGAGATCCATTGACGCGAGATTAGCCGAAATAGCCGAAAGCACGCACGGAGCTGCATTCCGATAACGGTCTTAGCGGACCGCTTCTTCAACGATGGCAAAGCCATCCATCGCGCCCCCCGGCGATATGCATAGCATAGGCGTGAGTTCCAGGCGGACGGTTGGAAAAAGGAACGGAATGCGAGGGCCGATATCAGTCTACAGAATCACCTTCAGACCAAGGCGGAAAGCTGCGACCATGAGCGCGAAATCGATCACGAAAGACTATCTTTCCGCAGGTGAAATCCCTTCGGGACGAATGTTTTTATTCCTCGGCGCTGTCATCTCCATCATTGGGGCCGTTGCGAGCGCGAATCTTTTCCTCGTAACGATGGCCGCGACAGTTGTGATCGAAGTGTCGATGTTCGCCGCCGGAATAATGATTCTCGTCTATGCATTTGTAGCGAGCCGGCGTTCGTTGGTCCGCGCTTGGCTGCTCCTCGGAGTCCTGTACGTAGGAGTAAGCGTCTGGCTCTTCCTGAATCCGGAAATTGCAGTCCGCGTGCTGACCCTCGGTTTGGCGGTGTTGATGTTCCTGTCCGGCGGAGCACGCCTGGCAATTGGATCGTTCGGTCACCGCATTGGACGGCTTTGGCTGGTACTGTCCGGACTCGTGGGAATGTTGGCGGGACTGGCGATCGCATGGGGATGGCCGGTCGATGCAATCTGGGTTCTGGGTTTGGTCGTCGCGGTGGACCTGATCCTCTACGGTTTCGCCCTTATGGTTACAGGTTTCTTGGCCGCGGCCGAGCGGAGAAAAGTGAGCTCTCTTCCGCCTGAAAAGCTGATTGACTGATCATAAGTAAACCCTTTGCAGGAAGATCGGATTTGCGGCGGCAGCTATTTCGCTTCCAGCTCGATCGAACGGCAGCTTTCGAGAAAATGGGATGGCCGCACGGACGACCGAAGCGAGGGCGCAAAGCTGAGCTGATGCGGTCATCGATTCCGGTCCAGAGCGGTTTGCTGCTGCCTATTCTCGTCTCTTGTTGGGCGGGACGAGAGTCGCGTCTTTCTCGTAGACATCGATCCAGTCAGAAGGAGGAAGAGCTAGCGCCCGGCTTTCCCGCCGTCGTGCGGGGCGCAAGGAACGGACGGCATTCGCCGTTCGGATCTGCTCCAGCCAGAAAACCCCATCGAACGCACCGCTGTTGCCGCGGGTACCGACGAGATCGATGTCGCCATCGCCGTCCATGTCGCGCGCTATGAACTGGTCGAACATGCCACGCACGCGACGTGAGATGTCGTGTCGATGCCATTCTCCGGCAGGATCCCCTGGATTTGCGAACCAGGCGATGCGTCCCACTGTAGATGCTTCCGTGACGGCGGGGTGGTCCCGTTCGCGCGTGGCACCAGTATAGCCGCCCCTAAGGATATTGAGACCCGAATATCCGCCGGTCACTGCATCGAGATCGCCATCCCCATCGATATCGGCCAGCTCAATCCCGATGACCGTATCGGGCAAGACGTCGCCGATGCGATGGTATCCCCATGGGTCGCCAAGAGTGGGCGGCTGTCGCAGCCATCCCAGAGCGGGCAGGCCATGCTGCGCACGAGAGTCTCCACAGTGTTCTGCTACACCAACGACGAGATCCAGCCTTCCATCTTGATCCAGATCGCGAATTTGCGACTGGAAGGCCGACGAGGAAACGGCGCAGCCCGGCGTTTCGTATAGCGGATTCTCGATCACCACGCGGTGGGGCACCATTCTTGTCGCGCCGGTCGTCCCGAGCCCCCGGTTCTCCAGAATATAGATTCGCCCCTCGAGGCGGGTAGCCGCCAAGACGTCGAGATCGCCGTCGGCATCGATGTCGACCGGCATAGCGGTGTTCGGTACGTCCTTCTCGAACAGGACTTGCTCCTGCCAGCTATCACCATCCAGGGGATCGTCGCCGAAGGTGAAGAGCGAAGTGGTGCGATCAACGCGATCAGCCAAAGGATCGATGATGTCGCTCGCGCCCTTGTTTGCCGCGGTGACGTCCAATCGGCCGTTACCATCTATGTCCGCGATGAAGACGCGAAGCCAAGAGCCACGCCCCTGTGTGATTTTCGGAACGGCACTCGGCCAATTGCCAGCCCGCGCGGCCGACGCCGATGAGGGATTCTGGAAATAGGCCAAATGCGCTTCTTCATTGGCTGCGATCAGATCGGGCCACCCATCGCCGTTCAGATCACCGACGGCAACATCCTCGATCGCACCGACGACAGCTCCGGAAGCGACGGTAGTCAGAACCCATCGATCCGGGTCGGCAGTTCCGAAAGCGATCCGCAAGTGGTTTGAGTCCTCATGCACCAAGACGATGTCGATGAAGCCGTCGCGGTCGAGGTCCGCCATCTGAAGGCCGTCCCCGCCGCGGAGGGGGACCCCGCCGCTGAGCCCTTCGTCATCGATCCTGTGCTCGCGCCACGAAATGAACTCCCCGGCGGGAGTGGTCGCGCTAGTGAGTGTATCCGCCACACTCGCCACCGGAAGAGGTCGATCGCCTGTCGAAACGCATCCCGCCACCAGAAAGATTGTAGCCAGACACAGCAGGGTTCGCCTGGCGGACATGACGTTCACAGCGCCGCCTTTCCGGCAGGCGCGTAGGTCGGACTGGCCTCCAGATCCCCGCGGATGTTCCGCGACGCCAGCAAATAGTGGATCCCGCCCCAAACGGATGCGCTGCAACCTACGATGAGCATGGCAGTCGCGAGGCCTCCTTCCATGCCGCTTGCAGTGAAGGTGTCGCTCAGGAAGCCCACGATAAGCGGCCCGAGGCCAAGGCCGATCAGATTGATGAAGAAGAAGAAAATCGCTGAGGTGAGGGCGCGCATCCGCAAACCCACCAATCCGTGCGAAACCGCAAGGGCGGGCCCGAGATAGGACGCGGAGAGAAAGTGAAAAATGCCGGTCAGAAGCAGCGCCAGAGTCAAATCAGCGGTGTTCAGCATGACCCACAGGATCGGGGTGATCGAAAAGATGAGCACGGCCGAACCCCACACATACCAACGCCGATCGTGCTGACCCATCCGGTCGGCAAACCAGCCGCCAAAGAACGAGCCTGCGCCACCGCCAAAGCCAGAGGTGAGCGCCATCCATACACCCAGTTCGGCGAGTCCAATGTCATGATTGCGCAGGAAGAAGGATGGCAGCCAGTTTCCGACACCGTAAATTACCGTTGCCTGGAGACTGCCGGCGAGCGCCAGATTGCGGAAGGTGCGGCGCGACCAGAGGAAACGCAATACTTCCAGGAATGGTGGCGCCTCGCCAGCCTCTGATTCGCGCTTTTCGGACCAGCCCCGGATCGGCTCTCGCACCGTGAAACGCAGCAGTGCCGCAACCGCGATCCCGGGCAAACCGACCACCAGGAAAGCGGTGCGCCACCCGAAGGTGTCGGCGATAAATCCCCCCAGGGCGAAGCCGGTGAGAATGCCGACATAGATGCCGATGGAATAGATCGACAGCGCCGTTGCGCGTTCCTTCTCTTCGAAGATATCGGAGATCATCGAGTGGGCAGGCGGGCTTCCGCCGGCTTCGCCTACCCCCACGCCGACCCGCGCCAGCAGCAGGTGGATGTAATTCTGGGCGAGGCCGCTGACCGCGGTCATCCCGCTCCATACCGTCAGCGCCAGGGCTATGATGCTGCGCCGGACCCCGCGGTCCGCCCATCGCGCGATCGGAATGCCACAGGATACATAGAAGAGCGCGAAGGCAAAGCCGGAGAGCAGCCCAAGCTGCGTATCCGACAGCTGCAAATCGAGCTTGATCTGCTCCTGCAGAATGACGAGCAGTTGCCGGTCGACGAAATTAAGTGCGTAGACGAGCGTAAGAACGCCGAGTACGAAATAGCGATAGGATTTCCTGACATACGGCGTTTGCACCGGCTCGGTTCCGGGCAGGCTTCCCGTTGCATCGCTCATGTTTTTTCCACTCCCTCAAATTCGTGCATCACTCGCCGTCCCTCGGCGCCGCGCTTAAGCCGACTGCCAGACCCCAGGCTTCGTTCGCCGCGCGTCGTCTCGCCACGAAAGCCTCGTGCAGCTCGAACATTCCGGGATAAGGATCGCGGCGCAGGCGCGAAGCGTCCTCGAACAGCATGTAGGCTTGATCCGGCGCATACGTCGGCCAGTCGGGACCATCCGGTGATCGCGGTCGTCCCTCGCGGGCAAAGCTGGTCCAATAGTCCAGTACCGTCGTGGACAGTCGCGTGTCCCTAGGGCTGCCGGGTAGTGGCCACTTCGCGGGCAATTTGGTCGCATCGAACGTTCCGAAGACGAACGGAAGTTCGGATGCGTGGAAGCCACAGAGATCTCGCGTCCTTGCCGCGGGATAGCAGTGGTCGAAGACATAGAGATAGGAGGGCGCGCCCAGCCCAGCCTGTTTCACCGCAAGACGTTCCGCAGCCCAGCCATAGATTCCGTCGCGCAGGGCGGCGAGGGCGGATTCTTTGCCAGTCGATGGAGGATATATCTCGAGGAACGCCGGTGCGAGATCGCCGTAACCCTGCTCAACTATGCGCGCATATTCTTCCTCTTCGGCAGGTATCTGCGGAAGAAAGGCTCGCTGCGAACGGACCTCGCCCCCGTTGAACCCGATGAGGAGGGGCACCGGAGCCTGTTCCCCTCGGTCGAATGTGTCGATAATCTGGCGAGGAAGAAAATCACCATCGATCGTTCCTTGCGCAGGGAACCCCGCTGCGCTGGTGCGATCGATTACATCGCGAGCGCTCATCGCACGGGCATCCTCGATGCTGGACACACGCAGGCTCTGCAGCGCCATCGCACCAATGCGCTCGGCCGGGGGAAGTCCGCCCACCGGGTTCGAAAGCTCGGGAAAGGCTCGGCTGTTGGGGCTCTGGACAATCGCTTTGTCAAAGAGACCGCGGGCGCGGGGCGACACGAGGAGGTAGGTAGCGCTCAATGCACCCGCGGATTCGCCCATAATCGTGACGTTTTCCGAATCGCCCCCAAACGCTTCCGCATTTGCGCGCACCCACCCGAGCGCAGCTATCTGATCCATGAGCCCGTAGTTGCCGGAGATTCCCGCTGGGGATTCCGCTGTCAGCTCGCGATGCGCCATCCAACCCAACGCGCCGAGACGGTAGTTCAGCGATATGAAAACGATTCCGCGGCGAGCGAAAGCGCTACCATCGTACATTGGCAGGCTTCCCGCTCCGATCCGGAGAGATCCCCCGTGGATCCAGACGATTACCGGAGCCTTCCGCGCTCGCTCGGGCGCCCAGACATTCAGCGTCAGACAGTCCTCGGATTGTGCCACGGGCGGATCGTTGTAGATGCTTTCCGTGGGAACTTCAGGCTGCACGCATGCCGGACCGAATTCCCTTGCCGATCTCACTCCCGGCCACGGAGCAGCGGCTGACGGCGGTGCCCAGCGTCTGATCCCGACCGGTGGTGCAGCGTAAGGTATTCCCTTGTATACTGCGAAACCCGCTTGTCGCGTTCCCTCGAGTTCACCCTCGGTCGTAGCGACCACTGGATCGCTGCTTCCGCTGGAGAAACGGGGTCCCGCAGCGCAGCCTGCCAACAAGGCTCCCAGCACTGCGAGGAACGCTGCTCGAAAGCCGGCTTTCGACCGAGCATTGAGGTGAGCCGTCATGAGCATGGCCATTGGGGCGCCGAAAAGGCGATAACAGCCGTCGGAACGCGAGAAGTGCGCTTCTCCCCAGGGGAATAGTTCGATCCAACCACAGTGCTCTCCTCCACTAGCCGCGGCGGATGAATCCGCTCTCTGGGCATGGTTCTCCGTTCAGCGAGCCACGGCTTTGCTCCCGCTGTCGCAACCGGCCGCGGCAATTTCCCGTTCAGCCTGTGTGAAACCGTAGTCGGGCACGATCTCATCTTCTCTGTCCGTGATTTGAGACCAGCCGGCAGCGAGCCGGACGGCGGCATCGCTCGAGGCGTCGAGCTGTATCCCCTTGGTAAGCGTGACGTGCGCGGCGGCAAAATGGCCTGCACCTGCACATAGGATCGCCCTTGTCGGGGCGTCCTCGCTCGCGAGGTGTAGCACCCCTGGACTAACCAAGGCGGGATCCAGATGGGACAGGGCTTCCTCGGAGAGCACGCCGCCGGTCATCTGGGTCGCCGCGGTCGGTGCCAGGCAATTGACCCGGATATCGTATTTCTCACCCTCGATCGCGAGAGTTTGCATCAACCCGACCAACGCCATCTTGGCGGCTCCGTAGTTGGCTTGTCCGAAATTGCCGTAGAGGCCGGAAGAAGAGGTGGTCATGATTATGCGGCCATATCGCTGCGCTCGCATCGTCTCCCACACGGCCTTGGTGCAGATTGCGGCACCCATGAGGTGGACGTCTACGACCAGTCGGAAGTCGGCGATGGCCATCTTGGTGAAGCTTTTGTCGCGCAGAATGCCTGCATTGTTTACAAGGATATCGACCCGATCCCACCGGTCGAGGGTCTGCCCCACCATAGCAGCGACTGCATCCTCGTCGGTCACCGAGCCGGCGATCGCCACGGCATCACCACCTGCAGCACGGATTTCATCGGCGACGTCTTCAGCAGATTTGCTGCCGAGATCGTTGACCACGACCTTCGCTCCGCATTGCGCGAGTTCGAGCGCATGGCAGCGGCCGAGACCGCCTCCCGCTCCCGTGACGATTGCGACTTTGCCGGCCAAGCTCATGTCCAATTTCCCCTGCTCGACATTAGTAACTCTCCAGTGAGTTAATCAAATAAATGGCACGCAGCCGCACTCGGGCCCGATTGAGCGCGCCTCAGCCTTCGCGCTCGGCTTTCTTCTGCTCGCAAATGTCCCGGAAGCCTGCCGCCATGAACCGTGCCATACGCAACTTGACGGCTTCGTAGTCGTCCGATCGACACAGCCCGTGCGAGAGCTTGTCGATGCGCCCGGTGCGCGCCAAGGTCAGCATCAGCGCACCGGTAACGAAGTGATAGCCCCAGAAAATGTCCGCCTCATCCGCGTCGGGCAGGGCTCGCTTGAGAATTCCGATCAGACGCAGAACCACCGGATCGAAGTATTTGTCCATGAACGCTGCGCCTTCGGGACTGTTCGAGGCTTGCGCACCAAAGGCACCGTAGTTCTTCCACCCCTCGCCGCCCTGTATGTAGAGGTCGAGGTCGGTGTCGAGAAAAGCGTGGAGCGCGCCCTCGACTGTCGGCGCATCGCCAGCTTCCCGATCGTAGTCGTCGAGCGCCTTCATACGCTTTTCGATCGTCACCACCGCACGGCGGGAGAAAACCGCGTCGAACAACGTCTGCTTGTCATCGAAATAGTAGTTCACCAGAGTATGATGCACCCCGACGCGCTGAGCGACGTCTTTCAATGTAACCCCATACAGGCCGTGGCGGGCAAACAGATATTCGGCTGCGTCGAGGATCTGCTCAGTCGTCTCCGCGCGTCGTTCCGCCTTGGATTGCGGTTTGGTTCGCGATTTCCTGGCTACCGGCAAATCTGGCCCCTTTTTCGGATGGGTCGCGGTGGCGACTGCAAGATCGATTGTGTCGATCATGCCCTGCTATACTCGGTCCGCAAGTGCAACTTGTCGATCTTGCCGGTTGCTGCAAGCGGCATCTGCGCGAGCCTGACGACTTCGTCTGGAACCCACCAATTGGCCACTTGGCCCCGCAAGGGGGCAAGCAGTGCCTCGTCGCTCGGCGCGGTATTCTCGCGCAGTTCGACTAGTAGCAGTGGACGCTCGCCCCACTTTGGATCACTACGCCCGATCACTGCTGCGAGCGCGACTTCGGGTAGAGAGGCGACCAGCGCTTCTATTTCGGCAGGATTGATCCATTCTCCCCCCGATTTGATGAGGTCCTTGGAACGACCTGTGATCTGGAGATTGCCATCCTCATCGATGGCGGCGAGGTCCCCGGTGTCGAACCAGCCGCCGCGCGTGGCCGATTCCTCTTGCCCGAAATATCGCTCGACGACCGATGGACCACGCACCCATAGGTGGCCTTCCACGCCACGCTGCCGAGCCAGCGGATCGCCTGCGCTATCGGCCAGTCGCAGATCCATGCCTTGGGCCGGGCGGCCCGAGAGCGCGGGATTCCGCGGCATTGCGGCCGGAGGGGTAGCGGTGCCCAGTGGCGAGAGTTCGGTCATTCCCCAAGTGGTCTGCACTTCGATCCCGCGATTCTCGATCCGCTCCATGAGTGCCGGTGGCATTGGGGCTCCACCAACCATGATTCGCTTGAGCGAAGGCAGGTGCTTTCCGCATTCGTCGAGATAGTCGAGGAGTCCCAGCCAGACCGTGGGGACGCCGACAGCGATCGTCACGCTCTCCTCGGCGATCAGATTGGCGAGGTTCTTGCCATCGGCATGTCGCCCAGGCAGGACCAGTTTTGCGCCCGTCGCGGGCGCAGCGTAAGGCAGGCCCCAAGCATTGGCATGAAACATCGGCACGACCGGGAGCACAACGTCGCGCGAAGTTATTCCGGCAACGTCAGCCTGCAGTTGTCGCAGCGTGTGGAGATAGTTGCCGCGGTGCGTATAGGTCACCCCTTTGGGAGCGCCGGTGGTGCCAGAGGTAAAGCACAGGCCGCAGGGCGTGTTTTCGTCAAAGTCTCCCCAGGCGATGTCGCCTTGGGCATCATTCAGTGCATGCTCCAGCGAGGTGCCGAGATCGGACTCACCATCTATCGTCAGTATGTGCTGCAGTCCCGGCGCCTCGGCAGCGATTGCACGGGCTGCTGAACAAAGGTCGGCGCTCGCAATCAAGACACTCGCTTCGGATTGGCGCACCATCCATGCGAGCTGTTCAGACGTCAGCCTCGGGTTGAGTGTGTGACACACCGAACCCATACCCATAATCGCAAACCAGCTCTCGAGGTGCGCCTGGGTGTTCCAGGCCAAAGTCGCGACGCGCCCACCCTCCAGGACGCCGAGGTCCGCAAGCACTGTGGAAATCCGCTTCGCGCGTCGGCGAAGCGCCTCATAGCCAATCCGCCGGGTCGAGCCATTTTCCCGTGCGGTAACCACTTCCTTATGAGGATGCCACTTGGCGGCATGGTCGAGAAACTTGTCGAGCGTAAGCGCGAAATGCTGCATCGCGCCGTCCTTCATCGGCATTGCGGGATCTCCGCGGGAAGCGGCGGGGAAGCAACGCCTACATTCCAGTTCCATTGTTGGTCGCCGGCAAGGCGGCGACGACAGACCGTCTCCTCATAGAGATCATAGCGATCGCCAAGCACATCGTGTGCAATCGATGGTGTCTCGTCGAAAACCATGAATGTCTCCTCGCGACCGAAACTGGGCCAGGCGGGATGGCCTTGCGCGACCGGTACTCCCGTGCGGGAAAAGGAGGCCCAGTACGACACCATGGCGTCCGAAAGCGCACGCTGTTCTTCTGTCCGGGGAATGGGGGGCCAATTCTCGTTCGTTTCCCAAATCGTTCCGAACATGAAAGGGATCTCGGAAGCGTGAAAGGCGTGTAGTCCGGCCGCTTCGACTGCAGGATAGCCATGATCGAAGAGGTAGAGATAGGCCGGAACGCCTGCCGCCGCATGTTTTTCGCCCATCCGCTGGGCGGTCCAGCCGTATAGGGCGTCACGCGTCGCGGCGAGCATGCTTTCCTCGATATCGGCCGCGGGATAGGCCGCGAGATAGCGATCCGCGCTTGCTCCATACGCCTTCCGGATGTTTGCTTCATACTCAGCCGCATCCTTCGGAGCAGGAGGCAGCAGTCGGCGCAACGACCGGATCTCACCACTGTTGAAGCCCGCCAGCAACGGCACCTTCGCTTGCCCGCCACGGTCGAAAGTGTCGACCACCTGACGGGGGATCACCACCCCGTCGACAGTGGCCCAGACCGGGTAACCAGCGGCTGTCGAACCGTCGATCAGGTCTCGCGCGTCCATTGCCCGAAGCTGTTCGATGCCGTCAGTGCCAAGCTTTCCCTGGAGCCATGATCCGAGCGCCTCCGCCGAGGGATGCCCGTGCCGCTCTTCCTTCAACGCCGGGGTGGAAACCATGTAGGCGCTCTGCATCACCGCCTTGTCGAACAGGCCCTGGGCGGGCGGGGAGGTAAGCAGGTACATAACACTGAGAGCGCCAGCGGATTCGCCTGCGATGGTAACGTTATCGGGATCGCCACCAAACCCGGCGATGTTCCGCTGGATCCAGCGCAAGGCTTCGATCTGATCGAGCAAGCCATAGTTGCCCGAAACGTTTCGATCCGATTCCGCGCTCAGTTGGGGGTGAGCAAGAAAACCCAACACCCCGAGACGGTAGTTGAGCGAGACAACGATGACGCCTTCTTTCGCGAGATGGGTGCCGTCGTACATATCGAAGCTGCTCGCCCCACCAACCAGCGCGCCGCCGTGGATCCAGACGAAGACCGGGGCATTCCTCGCGTTTTCGGGAACCCAGACATTGAGCGAAAGGCAGTCCTCGCTCATCTCTCCAAGCTCTTCAGCATAGATGTTGTTCGCAGTTGGGCGCGTTTGCGGCTGGAAACAGGGGGCGCCGAACTCACTTGCGTCCCGCACACCGTTCCACTCGGCCTTTTCAACGGGCGGCTTCCAGCGCAGATCGCCCATGGGAGCCTCCGCGTATGGAATGCCGCGAAAAACCGAGACGCCGCCCTCTTCCTGCGTGCCTCGCAGGCTCCCAGACGCCGTTTCCACCACGATTGGCTCGTTTGCGACGGCCGGCGCCTGCACGCCGGCCGCGAGTGTCAGCCCAGACAGACTGCAGAGCAGCCGCCTGACGAGACACCGCGGCGCGGCGGCGAGGAGTTTGCGACCCGAACCCGTGGCTTCGGCCTCCTTCACGTTTCCGGCCTTCATCAGAAAGCATAGTCCAGCCGCACACCCAAAGTCCGCGGCCGCAACCTTGCATAGCGGCTGTCGAGGAAGGCTTCGGGGTGAACGTAGGTTATGGAATCGTCGTCGAGGAGATTTTCGACATAGGCCGTAATGCCGAGGGCGCCGAGCTTCGTGCCCGCGTAAAGATTCACGTTGGTCCAGGCCTCGGTGAAATCATAGGTCGGACTCACCGCATTCGGATTGCCGGGAACATTGGGGAATTGATTGGGGAAGGACCCGACGTGCGACACATTGACCGAAGCGAAGGCATCGGTTTCTTCGGCGATCGCAAAATCATAGCGCAGGGTACTCGAACCTTGGAAATGCGGAGATGCGAGCCTCACGCCGGGTTCGGCACCGGATATTGCCGCTTCCGCCGGAGTGAGATCTGACACCTTGGCGCGGTTGAACGACCCGTTCACAGCCAAGCTCAGGCCCATCACCGGCCGCGCAACAACCTCGAATTCCAGGCCATAGCTCTCGGCCGCGCCGATGTTGGTCGCGAACTGGATCGAGTCGGATACCCGATTCGCCTGGACCTGAATGTCTTGCCAGTCGATGTAGTAGGCTGCCAGATTGGCGGTTAGATCGCCGCCCAGCCAGCGTCCCTTCAGGCCCAGTTCGTAGTTCGTGACGCTGTCCGATTTTGCGCCGTCGGGGATGACGATATCGGTCGGATCGATAGTGCTGACCAGACCAGCCCGCGCGTTGACAACCGGCGTTCGAAAGCCCGTGGAAATCGTTGCGTAAGTCGTCAGATCTGGGGTTGGGCGCCAGGAGACACTCGCCTTGTAGGACAATCGATCATCGGTGACCTTAAGCCCCTCGGCAGAGGGAATTGGCGTCACCGTTACGGGCACGTTTTGGAAGCCGAACAAGGCCAAGGTCAGATAATTGCTGTTGTAGCCGCCCCCGCGTGTGAAGGACTGTACCTCTGTCTGCCCGTAACGAAGACCGCCGGTCACCCAGAAGTTCTCGGCGAGGTGGTATGTTGCTTCGCCGAATCCGGCGATCTCAGTCTGGTCAGTGTAGGCTTGGAAGCGTTGGTAGTATTCGTTCGGCAATCCGGTCAGGCCTTTGGCGTCGAGAAACTCCTGGCTCGAACGATAGGCGAAGTCGACTGTGCGGCGCTTGTCATAGTAAAAGAACCCAGCGACCCATTCGAAGGGCCCGGACGTTCGCGACACCAACCGGGTTTCCTGAACCAGCAGGTCGTCATAGCCATAAGCATCGAGGGCGAAGGGAAAGGCCTGTCCGAAAGTCCCGGCGAGATCGACGTAGAAGGATGCGTCGTAGTCCGACAGGGTCGTCGAACTGATCAGTTCAGCGAAATCAAAATCATAATTAATCGTGACATTGTAGTTGGTGAGCTTCCCCTGGAAGAGATCCGGTCGGTCGGAATTGCGGACGAACTTGCCGAGAGCGGGATTGGTCAACGCCGAATCCTCTGGTTTGCTGTTCTCATAAGAGGCGAGCAATTTCACCGTCATCCGGTCGCTCGGTTGCATCAGAAGCGTCGCACGGCCGCCAAAGGCCTCGAGGCCATTCGCATCATCGACGCCGGTCCCGATATTGTCGACCCAGCCGTCCTCATTGCGGTAATAGCCAGTTACCCGCAGGCCCATTTCATTCGTCATCAGCGGGACATTGATCATCGCATTGTATCGCTGACGGAGCGAGCTGGAGTCCGTCAGGCCGAGATCGGCGCTGGCCGAGGCCTCGAATTCGTCGAGATCGGGACTCCGGGTGATGATGCGCATCGCACCGGCAAGCGAATTCGATCCGAAGAGTGTACCCTGCGGCCCCCGCAGGAATTCCACCCGCTCGACATCGTAGAGGTTGGGATCGAGGATGGTCGAATTGCCATTCGCCGAGATCGGCAGCTCATCCACGTAGATCGCAACGGCACTTTGCAGGCCTGCACTGTAGCCGTTGGTGTTGATCCCGCGGCTGGTGAAATTATTGAAGTTCTGGGTCGGCTTGTTGACGACGATGCCCGGTGTGTTCTGGGCGATCCCTTCATAGCCAACGATGCCGAGCTCATCGAGCTCTTCCTGCCCGAAGGCTGTGACGCTCAACGGGACATCTTGAAGATCCTGTTCGCGGCGCGTCGCGGTAACGATGATCACGTCGCTCGGCCGCCTCGCTGGTTTCTCAGCTCGATCCGTCCCGGCCCCTGCTTCGGATCCTTGCGATTCCCTTTGATCCTGTGCCGCGGCCAAGCCCGGAACACATGCGACGACCACCGCCGAAGCGGAGGCAAACAGCCATCCCTTCATCTTCTCTCTCTCCCATCACGATGCCACTTTTGACCGGCGTCTTGGCGGGGATGTTTAACGACCTGCTTCGCGCTGTCAACATTCACTAACGCGTGTGTGAATGAAGTTTTCAGTTATCGAGCCGACGGCCGATGCGAGTTGGAAAATCCGGATCGGGGGTCAGAGGGTCGCGGCCATCTTCCTCGCAGGCGGGAATTAGCTCGGACCTTGCGGAGTGTGCGTAGCAGTCGGCTTTACGGTCTGCAGCTTACGATTGCCGATGCTGTGCCCTGGGGCCTCGATGCTTCCCTGGCTCCGGTGAGGACCTGAATGAACCGAGTAGACGAACCATCTGGCTGAGGTCTATCTGCCCCGGGTTCGGAGCACATCCACAATTTCTCTCTTTCAACCCGAGTTGAACGACAGCTTTAAGGGATCATCGCGGGCATCGCATCCCCGGCCGGCAGCGCGCTGCGCGAGCCATCCGTCCGAAGCCAGCTTCCCGAATCCTCTCCCGCGATCCACCATTTGACCGCTCCTGCGGCGGTTTTTGCGTTGTGGCGGTCTTTCCCGTTCGGCGCGCTCAGGACTTTGCATAGGCGCGGCAGAACACTTCGACCGCGCCGGCGATGCGGCGCTCGTCGCGCGCGGGGTCGGGGGGGAGGCCGAAACGGCGTTCGAGATCGCCCATGCCCTTGCACAGGCTGGCGAACTGTTCTGCAGCGAGTTCGGGATCATCGATCTCCAGCTCGCCGGCGTCGGCCATCGCCGCCATCAGCCCGGCAAAGGCGCATTTCATCCGGTGCGGCCCTGCCGCCAGAAAGGCTGCGCCGATTTCGGGCTCGCGCTCGGTCTCGGCGGCGATCCGGCGTTCGAACTGGACCATTTCCGGGCGCGACAGAAACGCGACCATGGCCTCGCCGATGGCGGTAAGTCGTTCGCGCAGCGAACCGCGGGGTATCTCACCGACCGAAAAATGCGCGCGCATCTGTTCGCACTGGCTTTCCACCGCAGCCGTGAACAGCCCACGCTTGTCGCCGAAATGATTGTAGACCGTCACTTTCGAAACCCCCGCGCTGGCCGCGATCTGTTCGATCGACGACGCGGCGAAGCCCTTGTCGAAAAAGGCCTGGGTAGCAGCCACGACGATCGCTTCGCGCTTGGTCGCATCCGCCCGCCGACCGGCGCGTTTTTCGCTCTCGCTTGACAAAATGAACGGCCCCGTTCAGTTGAACGCTATCGTTCAGTAATGGACGAGTCGTGAGGGGAAGGCAAGCGAGCGCATGATCTGGATCGCCATCCGCATGCTGACTGGCGACGCCCAGAAATTCTACGGGCTGGTCTTCGGCATCGCCTTCTCGACCTTGCTCATCACCCAGCAGCTGACGATCTTCGTCAACCTCGTGGAACGGGGCGCCAGCGGCGTCTACAATGTCTCCGCCGCCGACATCTGGGTGATGGACGAGGTGAGCCGAACTACCGACGTCAATTTTCCGATGCCGTCCACCGCACTCGACAGGGTGCGCAGCGTTCCGGGCGTCGAATGGGCGGTGCCGCACCTGCGCGCCGGGGCCTCGGTGCGCTCGGGCGATGGCGATCTCGAGGGCGTGGCGATCATCGGGGTCGATGATGCGACTCTGATCGGTCTGCCCAAGCACATGATCGCCGGCAATCCCGACGTTCTCTCGCAGCCCGATAGCGTCATCATCGACGACGTCGGCGTGACCCGCATGTTCGAGGACGGGCGCAGTCCGATCGGCGCAGCGCCTCGAACTCAACGACCAGCGTGCGGTGATCCGCGGCATTGCCGATGCCATCCCCAGCTTCACCAGCCAGGTGACGCTCTATACCAAATACAGCCAGGCGCTTGCGCTACGTCCCGGGGACCCGCAATCGGATGTCCTTCGTGCTGGTCGGTGCAGCAGAGAATGTCACTGCTGGTCGGCTTGCCGCACGGATCGAACAACAGACCGGTCTGCGGGCCCGTACGCGCGACGACTTCGCCCGCGACGGCATAGACTTCATCATCCGAGAACACCGGCATCCCACTCAATTTCGGGATCACCGTTGCGCTCGGCTTCATCGTCGGCGTAGCCATCGTCGGTTTGACCTTCAGCCTGTTCATCCGCGACAACATCAAGCAATTCGGCGCACTCAAGGCCATTGGCGTGACCAATGGCAAGATCCGCCGGATGGTCGCTGCGCAGGCCGGTCTGGTGGGTCTGATCGGCTACGGGCTGGGGGTTCTCGGGACGATGCTGTTCATCTGGGCGTTCGCGGCCAATCCCACCTTCAAGGGGTTCTATATCCCGTGGCAGATCCCGCTGATCAGCCTGGTTGCCGTGGCGGCGATCCTGGCGCTGACCGGCTGGCTGGCGCTGCGCAGCGTGCTCAAGACCGAACCAGCGGCAGTGTTCCGCTGATGGGCGTGCGGCTCGACACCAGCGGCATCGGCGGCTGCGCACCCGACGCGGCGATCTGCACGCGCGGGGTCACGCGCGATTTCAGCGCAGGTCAGCAGACGCTGACCGTGCTGCACGGCATCGACCTCGACATCCGCGCCGGCGAACTCACCTATCTCGTGGGCGAGAGCGGGTCGGGCAAGACGACGCTGATCTCGATCATGTGCGGCATTCTGTGGCCGACGCTGGGCGAGGTGAAGGTGTTCGGAACCGATATCTACCGGCTCGGAGATTCCGCGCTGGTGGAATTCCGCCTCCGGAATATCGGGTTCATCTTCCAGCAGTACAATCTCATCCCCTCCATCGATGCCGCCAGCAACGCCGCCGTTCCGCTGATCGCGCAGGGGCTGTCGCGCTACGTGGCACGCGAACGCGCAGTGGCGATGCTCGACAAACTCAACATCGCCGATCAGGCGGCAAAGCTGCCCAACCAGCTCTCGGGCGGACAGCAGCAGCGCGTCGCCATCGCGCGGGCACTGGTTCACGAACCGCGCCTCGTCGTCTGCGACGAACCGACCGCTGCGCTCGATGCCGCGTCCGGGCGCCGCGTGATGGATCTGCTGCGCGACGTCGCGGTCGCCGAAGACCGCGCCTGCATCATCGTCACCCACGACAATCGCGTCTTCGATCTCGCCGACCGTATTCTCGTCCTCGAGGACGGTCGGATCACCCATGACGGCACCGAATTGCCGGAGGAGCACTGATGGCCCTGGACATTCGCACGCTCAGTTTCTCGCGCCAGATCCTGCCGGCGATCGCGCTCGTCGGCTTGCTCGTCGCGGCCTTCTTCATATTCAGCGGTCTGCCCGACCGCGAGCTGTCAGACCCCCAGCGCGAACCCGCGCGCGCACCCGAGGCGCTGGCCAATTCTCCGCGCGTGGCGGGGTCGGGGGTGGTCGAACCGTCGAGCGAGCTGGTCCAGATCGGTTCGGCACTTTCGGGGCTCGTCACCCGCCTCGAGGTGCATCCGGGAGACCGGGTGGGCAGGGGTGACGTGCTGTTCAGGATCGACGACCGGGCGGCGCGCGCGCAGCTGCGCGAGGCCGAAGCGGCGATCGCCGAGGCGCGCGCCGCCATCGCCGAGGCGCGCTCGGCGCGCGCGACTGCCGCTCGCCAGCTGGCGCTCTACCGCGGTATCGAGGATCCCGCGGCGGTCAGCCGGGCCGAAGTCATTCGCGCCGAAGGTGAGGCGAACGCGGCGGCGGAGCGTCTCGACCTGGCGCAGGCACGGCTGCAGGCGGCGCAGGCGCGGTCGGCATCGGCGCGGACCGAAGTCGGTCGGCTGACGGTTCGCGCGCCGATCGCGGGCGAAATTCTGGCGGTGAACATCCGTCCGGGCGAATTCGTCAGCACCACTGGCGGGGGAAACAGCCAGCCTTTCATAGAGATGGGGCAGACGCAGCCGCTCCATGTCCGGATCGATGTCGACGAGGAACAGGCGCCGCGCGTCGCGCTCGGCGAGCCGGCGGTGGTGAGCCCGCGCGGCGCGGCGGAGCGCCAGGTGACCGCGCGTTTCGTGCGCGCCGAACCGCTGGTGGTGCCCAAGCGCTCGCTGACCAATACCGCCGCCGAAAGGGTCGACGTGCGGGTGTTGCAAATCCTCTACGAACTGCCCGAAAGCGACGGGCTATTCCGCGTCGGCCAGCAGGTCGACGCCTATATCCCGGCCCAGGATGCGCGCAAGTGATCGTGCGAATTCAACTTGTTGCGGCAGCTGCGCTGGCGCTTTCGGGCTGCGTCGCCGGGCCTGCACCCGAGCTTGCGACGCCCGCGCCCGCGCTTCCCGAGAGCTTCTTCTTCGCGCCCGAGGGCGCCAGCGGCGCGGCGCTCGCGGCGCTCCTGCCGGCGGGTGATCGCGCCTTCGACATGCTGGCTGCGCAGGCCCTCGCTTCCTCTCCGACGCTCGGCGAAGCGCTGGCGCGGATCGATCAGGCGCGCGCAAATGCCGACCGGGCGGGTGCCGAACGGCTGCCAACGGTCGCCACAATTGATTCAATCACCGGTCAGCGCACCAACCCGGGGGCGTTCGGCGCCAACCTTCCAGCGGGCGTGGCCTTCGATACCGAGCGCGTCTCCTACGCCGCCAATCTGACCGCCAGCTGGGATCCCGACATCTTCGGCCGGCTGCGCGCGCAGGAACGGGCGGCGCGCGCGCGGGTCGATGCGGCCGACGCCTCGGCGCGGGGCGTGCGGCTGGCGCTGATCGCCGAAATCGCCGCGACCGTCATCGACTGGCGGACGCTCGAGGCGCGCACCGAGGCGCTGGCCGGCGATCTTTCCGCGGCGGCCGAACTGGCGCGTCTCGCCGGAGTGCGCGAGCGGGCGGGGATCGCGCCCGGCTTCGATCGTATCCGCGCCGAGAGTTCGGCCGATGCATCTCGCAGCCGGCTCGCCGCGCTCGAGAGCGAGCGGGCGCGGCTGGTGGGAAGGCTGGTGGTGCTGACCGCGCAAGACGCCGCGCGGGTGCGGGCGGCGCTGACGGCCGGGCCGGCCGCGCCCGGCCTGGCCCCGGCCGCGATCGCGCTGCCTTCGGCGCTGCTCGCCAACCGGCCCGACATTCTCGCCGCCGCGGCGAATTTGCGGGCCGAGGATGCCACGCTTGCCGCTACCGCGCAGGCACGCTTCCCGGTGTTCGATCTGTCGGCGGCGGTCGGGCTGCTCGCCTTCGGCATCGGCGACCTGTTCGACGCCGATTCCCTCGTCGGATCGCTCACCGCATCGGTGGCCGCGCCGCTGCTCGACTTCGGCCGGATCGAGGCCGAGATCGCGGGCGCGGCGGCGGTCAAGCGAGCTGCCTTCGCCGCCTATCGCGGGGCCGTTTACGGCGCGCTGGGCGAAGCCGAGGCGGCCTATGGCCAGATCGCCGCAGCCGATCGCGAAGCGGCTGCCGTGGCGCGGGAAGCCGCCGGGCTCCAGCGCGCCGCACGGCTCGCCGAAACGCGCTACCGCGCCGGGCTGGCCGATTTTCTCACCGTGCTCGAAGCGCGCCGCGCGGCCGATGCCAGCGGCGAGCGGGTCGCCGCCGCATACGGCCGGGCACGGCGCGCAAGGGTGCTGCTGTGGCAGGCGCTGGGCGGTTCGGAATTTTCCCCGCCCTAGCAGGACCGCCCGCCAAGGCGGTGCCGCGGATCAGATCGTCGCGCCGCCATCGACCACGATGGTCTGCCCGGTGGTCCAGCGCGCGGCCGGCGAGGCGAGGTAGACCGCCGCTCCGGCGATGTCCTCGGGTTCGCCGATCCGGCGCATCGGCAGCGCCTTTTCGGTCGCCGCCCGGGCTTCGGGATTTTCCCACAGCGCCTTGGCGAAATCGGTCTTCACCAGCCCCGGTGCGATGCCGTTGATGCGGATCCCGTGCTTGCCGTTTTCGGCGGCGTAATTGCGCACCAGCTGGAAGTCGGCCGCCTTGGAAATGCAATAGGCGCCGATCGTGGTCGAGGCGCGCAAGCCGCCGATCGAGCTGATGACCACGATCGCACCGTCCTGGCGCTCGCGCATGTCGGGCAGCGCCAGCTGGATCAGCCAGTGGTTCGCGACGACGTTGTTGTCGAGGATCTTGCGGAACTGTTCGTCGGCGATGCCGTCCATCGATCCGTAATAGGGGTTGCTCGCGGCATTGCAGACGAGGATGTCGACCGGGCCGAGTTCGGACCGGGTGCGCGCGAACAGATCCTCGAGCTGGGCCTTTTCAGAAATGCTCGCTGCGATCGCGATCGCGCGGGTCTCGCCATGCTCTGCGTTGATCGCCCGCGCGACTTCCTCGCAGGCGTCCTGCTTGCGGCTCGAGATCACCACGCGCGCGCCCTGCGCGGCCAGCCCCTCGGCGATGGCGCGGCCGATCCCGCGGCTCGATCCGGTGATGATCGCGACCTTTCCGGTCAGGTCGAATGACGACATCTGGAATTCTCCCTTCGAAAACGATGAGGGGTCCGGCATCGCGTGACGCCGGACCCCCCGTTCAGGCTGGCATGCCCGCGGTCAGAAGCCCGCGCGCACCGTGACGCCGTAGGTCCGCGGCTCGGCGAGGAAGGCCGAATAGGTCTGCTGCGGTGCCACGAAGGGCGTGTTGAAGGCAACCTGGGTGTAATCTTCGTCGAACAGATTGTTCGCCCACAGTTCGACTCCCCACTTGCGGTCGGGGCCGGTTATGCCGATGCGGCCGTTGACGACGACATAGCTATCCTGCTCCTTGCCGTAGAGCAGGTCCGACCCGGTGTTGAAATCGTCGGTCATGCGGGCGTTGATGAAGAACAGGCCCGAGAGCCCCGAATTGCCGATCGGCGGGGTATAGCTGAACGATGCGGTTCCCACCACTTCGGGAGCGTTCGAGAGATTGTCGCCCGGCAGCAGCCGCAACGCGGGGTCGAGCGGCGACCCGTCGTCACGTCCGACCAGATTGTCCTCGTAGCTCGTGTCGGCATAGGTGATGCCCATCGTCATGGTGAGATCGCGGATCGGGCTGAGCGAGGTCTCGAACTCGACACCCTGCGCGACCACGCCCGGTGCGACGTCGGCGGTGGCGCAGGCGCCCGTCGCAGCGCTGCCATCGCGGTCCGCCCCGCCGAGATCGCTATCGCAACCATTGACGTTCTGGACCAGGAAGACCGAGCCGTTGAAGGTGTTCAGCTGGAAGTTGGAGAACTCCTGGCGGAAGGCGGCGACGCTGAAACCGAACCGGCGACCCGAATATTTCACGCCGATTTCGTAGGCATCGACCTTCTCGGCATCGAACTGGAGGTTGGCGGTATTGAGATTGTTCACATCGAGGAACAGCGGGTTCGACAGCGCCGAGCGGTCGAGGTTGAAGCCGCCGGCCTTGTAGCCCTTCGAATAGGAAGCATAGGTCATCCAGTCGGGATCCGGCTTCCAGCTCAGGATCGCCGTGCCGGTGAATTCGTTCTCGTCGCGTGTGTCGGAGACCGAGACGCCGTCGAGTTCCGAAGTCGAATTGCCCTGGCATGAAAGCGCGATCAGGCCGCCCGCCAGGCCCGCGAGCGGAGCCAGATCGGGAACGCCGTCGCCATTGGTGTCGACCGAAGGAACGAGCAACGGCGACAGCAGCGCGCGGTTCTGCGGGCAATAGATGTTGTCGTTGCCGAAAGACGCATCGAAGTCCTTGGTTTCGTTGGTGTAACGAAGGCCGAGCGTGAGATCGACGGTGTCGGTGACATGGACGATGTTATGCGTGAAGAGCGCGTAATTCTCGCTCTTCTGATTGTACACGTCGCCGGTGCCGCCGCGGTCGCGGACCTGCGCCAGATTGTTGATCCCGGCGATGATCAGCGGGGTGGCCGCGCCGAATGCGGGCGCGCCGAGCGTGCCGTCGATGGCGGCGATATTGGCCCCGAAGCAATTGGTCGCCGAGGGGTTGGCCAGTGCCGGGTTGATCGCCAGCGCGATGCGGCAATTGGCGAAGGTGCCATATTGCGTACCGAACCGCAGATTGTCGCGCGTCTGCAGCTTCTCGTTGGCGTAGAAGGCACCCAGCAGCCAGTCGAGCCGGTCGTTGAACGCCGAACCGTTCAGCCGGAATTCCTGGGTGAAGGTCTTGAACTCGCGCGCGCCGGCGTCTTCGCCGGGCTCGCGATAGAGAATGTCGACCTGCGTATAGTCGGTGTCCGAAGCCTGGTTGTTCGAATATTCGCGATAGGCGGTGATCGAGGTCAGCGAGACATTGCCGAAATCCCAGTTGAGCTCGCCCGACAGACCGTAATCCTCGGTCTCGCCTTCGTAGCTGCGGCCCGGGGTGACGTAGATGTCGCGATCGAAGGTCGACTGCGTCAGCGCCCGCGGATCCTGTCCGAGGCCGAGCAGGATCGGGACGATCGGATTGCTCGTGCTGGTGAGGGCGGGGCCGCCGGTGGGACGGGTGAAGGAATCGAGACCCGGGCTGACCCGTGCGAGCGGCGCGAATTCGGGCTGCACGAAGGTCGCGGCGCAGCACGCCTCGTTCTTGTTCGAATAATCGCCGACCAGGCGGAAGGAGATGTCCTCGGTCGGTTCGAACAGCAGCTGCCCGCGCACCAGATAGCGGTCGCGATTGTTGATGTCGGTGCTGTTGACGACGTCGGTGTAGAAGCCGTCGCGCTTGAAATAGACGCCATCGACCCGCGCCGCGACCGTGTCGCCGAGCGGGGCGTTGATCCCGCCTTCGATCTTGATCGCGTCGTAATTGCCGTAGGTGAAGGCACCATAGCCCGAAAATTCGAATTCGGGCGGGGCGGTGTAGATGCTGATGAGGCCGGCAGAGGAGTTGCGGCCGCCCAGCGTGCCCTGCGGGCCGCGAAGGATTTCCACCCGGTCGAGCGGACCCAGTTCGGACAGCGCATTGCCCGAGCGCGAGCGATAGACGCCATCGACGAAGACCGCGACCGAGCTTTCGAGTCCGGGGTTGTCGCCGACGGTGCCGATGCCGCGGATACGCGCCGAACCATTGGCCTCGTTGCCGGTCGATGAGACGAGCAGCGAAGGCGCGACCTGATTCATGTCGCGGATGTCGCTGACGCCCGATTTCTCGAGAAGTTCGCCGCTGACGGCGGAGACCGCCACCGGCACGTCGGCCAGCTCCTGATCGCGGCCCTGCGCGCGGACGATGATGACATTGTCCGCCACATCGGCGTTCTCGACCAGATCGGGCGATTCATCGGCGCCCGTATCGTCCTGTGCCTGCGCCGCGGCAGGAACGAAAGCCAATGCCGAAGCCAGCGCGCCCAGCGCGCAATGGTGGCGTAGTCCGAATCTTCTCATGGGATTCTCCTCTCCTCGGGGCGGCGCAAACAGCCCATACCCTCTTATCTAAATTGAATGACTCTTGATCATTTATGTCAAGAGTCAAAGGATCGAAGCAACAGTTATCCTGACAGAAGGCGTACCGCTGTTTCGAAAATGCCGCACTTTTGCGCTCATCTGTTAAACCGGCCACCATCTTCGGCAGTCCGCCGCAGCCGCGCGCTTACCGGCAATTCGTGCTTCTCGAGCCCGGCGACCACGGTATCCAGCCCGATCGTGTCGGCCCAGAACATCGGCCCGCCGGTGTAGAGCGGCCAGCCGTAGCCGTTGATCCACACCACATCGATGTCGCTGGCGCGCTGCGCCATTCCTTCGTCGAGGATCCGAGCGCCCTCGTCGACCATCGGATAGAGCAGGCGTTCGCGGATTTCGTCCTTCGAGATGGCGCGCTGCGGGCGGCCTTCCCGGGCCGCGAAATCGGCGATGATCGTCTTGACCTCGTCGGACGGGGTGCGGTTGCGCGCGGCATCGTAGTCGTAGAAGCCCTTGCCGGCCTTCTGGCCGAACCGGCCCGCCGCGCAGAGCGCTTCGCGGATGGTCGTCACCTTCGACGGATCGCGGTGCCAGCCGATGTCGATCCCGGCCAGATCGCCCATCTGGAACGGCCCCATGGGAAAGCCGAAATCGAGCAGCACGTCGTCGACCTCCCAGTAATTGGCGCCTTCCATGATCAGCGCATTGGCCTGTTCCTGGCGCTTGGACAGCATGCGGTTGCCGATAAAGCCGGGGCATACGCCCGAAACCGCGGCGACCTTGCCGATCGTCTTGGCGAGCTTCATCACCGTCGCGAGCACGTCGTCGCGGGTCTTCTCGCCGCGCACCACCTCGAGCAGCTTCATCACATTGGCGGGCGAGAAGAAGTGCATTCCCAGCACGTGGCCCGGGCGGCCGGTGGCGGCGGCGATCTCGTCGATGTCGAGATAGCTGGTGTTCGAGGCGAGGATCGCGCCTTGCTTGACCTGCGCGTCGAGCTTGCCGAAGACCTCCTTCTTGACGTCCATGCTCTCGTAGACCGCCTCGATGACGAGGTCGCAATCGGCGAGCTCGGAATAGTCGAGCGTGGCCGACAGCAGCCCCATCGCCCGCTCGACCGCCTCGTCGGCCATGCGCCCCTTCCTGGCGGTGTTCTCGTAGTTCCTGCGCATCACCCCGGTGCCGCGGTCGAGCGCTTCCTGGCCCATCTCCAGGATCGTCACCGGGATGCCCGCGGACAGGAAGTTCATCGCGATGCCGCCGCCCATCGTCCCGGCGCCGATCACGCCGACCTTGCGGATCGGGAGCAGCGGGGTATCGCGCGGCACGTCGTCGATCTTGTTGGCGGCGCGTTCGGCGAAGAAATAATGCCGCATCGCCGCGCTCTGCGTGCCCGACATGAGCTTCATGAACAGCTCGCGTTCCTTCTTCACCCCGTCGGCATAGGGCAGTTCGCCCGCCGCCTTGACCGCCTCGATCGCGGCGTTGGGGGCATCGAAGCCGCGGATCCTGCGCGCCTGCGAGGCGCGGAAGCGGTCGAACAGGTCGGGGTCGCGCACGCCGTCTTCGTTGGCGCTGCCTTCCGACGAACGCGGGACCGGCTGGCCGATCTTCGAGCGGGCGAAGGCGATCGCATCGGCTTCGAGGCTGTCCTCGCCGACGAGCGCATCGACCAGGCCGATCTGTTCGGCCTTCTCGGCCGCGATCGGATTGCCGCCGACGACCAGCGGCAGCGCGGCTTCGGCGCCCACCAGCCGCGGGAGGCGCTGCGTTCCCCCCGCGCCGGGGATCAGCCCGAGCTTGACCTCGGGCAGGCCCAGCTTCGCGCTCGGCACCGCGACGCGATAGTGGCAGGCCAGCGCGACCTCGCAGCCGCCGCCCAGCGCGGTGCCGTGGATCGCGGCGACCACCGGCTTGTCGCTCGCTTCCATCGCGTCGAGCGTCTCGGGCAGATTGGGCCCGACCGGCGGCTTGCCGAATTCGGTGATGTCGGCGCCGGCGAAGAAGGTCCGCCCGTCGCAGCGGATCACCACCGCCTTCACCGTCTCGTCGGACAGCGCCTGCGCGATCGCGTCCTTCAGGCCCGCGCGGACCTTCTGCCCCAGCGCGTTGACCGGCGGATTGTCGGAAATGACCACGAGAACATCGTCGTGGCGGGTGGTGCGGATGGGCGAGCTCATGGCAGTTCCTCAGGCGTAGGTTTCGGTGAGGGCGGAATAGATCAGCGTCTTGAGCTGACGCCGGATCGGGTAGGTCGAGGAGGGGTAGACCTGGGTCATGAAGACCATGGTGATGCGTTCGACCGGATCGACGAAGAAGGCGGTCGAATAGGCGCCGCCCCAGTAGAATTCGCCCGGGCTCGACGGCATCAGCGTCTTGGCCGGATCGATCACCATGGCGAAGCCGAGACCGAAGCCGGTCCCGGCATTGTTGGCTTCGGAAAACAGGCTGCTCGACATTTCGGTCAGGTCGGCGTTGCCGGGCAGGTGGTTGGTGCGCATCAGCCGGACCGTCTTGGGGCTGAGGATGCGGGCACCGTCGAGCTCGCCGCCGCGCAGCAGCATCGTGGCGAAGCGGTGATAGTCGGCGATCGTCCCGATCAGTCCGCCCCCGCCGCTGTCGAAGGTGCCCGGGAGGTTGAGCTTGGAATCGGCGCCGGTGTCGATCAGCCGGGGCGACTGGCCGGGGCGATAGGCATAGGCATCGACCAGCCGCGATGCCTGCCCTTCGCCGACGCCGAAACGCGTGTCGGTCATCCCCAGCGGGGCGAAGATGTGCTTTTCGAAATAATCGCCCAGCCGCATGCCGCTGAGCCGTTCGACCGCGACCCCGAGGACGTCGGTGGAAACCGAATAGTTCCATCCCTGTCCGGGCGCGAATTCGAGCGGAAGCTTCGCCAGCCGGGCGATGAATTCCCCGCTGTCGAGATGGTCGCGGGCGAAGTCGAAATTGTTCTCGCGATAGACCGCGTCGATGTTGTTGCGGTTCTGCAGCCCGTAGGTGAAACCCGACATATGCGTCAGCAGATCGACGAACCGCATCGGCGGCGCCGCGCGCCCCGGGGCGAAGGGGATCGAACCGCCACCGCCGGCATAGACGGCGAGATCCGCGAATTCGGGGAACACCTTGGTGACCGGATCCTCGAGCGCGACCTGGCATCGCTCGACCAATTGCATGAAGGCGACCGAAGTGACCGGCTTGGTCATGCTGGCGATGCGGAACAGCGCATTTTCAGCCAGCGGACGGCCGTCCTCGCCCATCTTGCCGAGCCGCGTGTGATGGACCGGCGCGCCGTTGCGCGCGACGATCAGCTGGGCATTGGGCAGGCGGCCGCCATCGATGTAGTTCGCCGCCAGGAATTCGGGTATCCTGTCCAGGCGATCGGGATCGAATCCCTGGTCCTGCGCCGCTGTCAGCTCGATCATCCGCTCGCTCTCCCTCGCTTTCGTAGTGCATACCTATGGTTCGGTTTTTCCCGAATAGCGAATTCAATCGGTCTTTCCACCCTCATACCTGAACTTCGAACCGGCTTGCGCAGGATGGCAGCGCGGGGCTAGACCGGCGCGACTGGGACGAGTCGCCCGCATGAGACGGCGGCAGGTCGGGGAGAAGAATGAACGATCTCGCAACCGCCATCGGCTGGGTGCCACCGCATGGCTGGCCGGCCCTGAGCCGCCAGGAATGCTGCGACCGGCTGACCGCGCCCGGCGCGCGTTTCGAAATGGAAACCCTCGTGATCCGCGGAGTCCCCACGCGGGTGTGGAAAAACGCCCCGGCGACGCTGCGCGAGATCGCGGCGCTCGGCCGGATGCACGGCGACCGGCTGTTCACGGTCTACGGCGAAGATCGCATCACCTATTCGGCGTGGTTCCGCGCAGTCGCCCGGCTGGCGGCGGAATTCCGGGCCCGCGGGATCGGCCCGGGCGACCGCGTCGCGCTGGCCATGCGCAACCTTCCCGAATGGCCGGTGGCATTCTTCGCCGCTACCTGCATCGGCGCGATCTGCGTCCCGCTCAACGCCTGGTGGACCGGGCCCGAACTCGCCTTCGGTCTCGCCGATTCGGGGACCAGGCTGCTGGTGTGCGATGCCGAAAGATGGGACAGCATCGCCCCGCATCGGGCCGAATTCCCGCAGCTCGAGACGGTTTTCGTAACGCGCTGCGAAAGCGCCCCCGAGGGCGCCGAAACGCTCGAATCGGTGATCGGGCCATGCAGCGGCTATGCCAGCCTGCCGCGGGCCGAGCTGCCCGATGCGGCGCTGCGCCCCGACGACGATGCCACGATCTTCTATACCAGCGGCACCACCGGCCGGCCCAAGGGCGCGCTCGGCACGCACCGCAATCTGTGCACCAACGTGCTCTCGAGCGGATACAATGCCGCCTGCGCCGCATTGCGCCGCGGCGAGGACCCGCCCGCGCCGGCGCAGAAGGTCGGTCTCACGGTCATCCCGCTGTTCCACGTCACCGCCTGTTCAGCGGGGTTGATGGGTTACGTCGCCGCCGGGCACACGATGGTGATGATGCACAAATGGGATCCGCTGGAGGCTTTCGCGCTGATCGAGCGCGAGCGGGTCAACATGACCGGCGGCGTGCCGACGATCGCATGGCAGATGCTCGAACATCCCGAGCGGCGGAACTACGATCTCTCCAGCCTCGAGGCGGTGGCTTACGGCGGCGCGCCCTCCGCGCCCGAACTGGTGCGCAAGATCCGCGAAGTGTTCGGCGCGCTGCCCGGCAACGGCTGGGGCATGACCGAGACCATGGCGACGGTCACCGGCCATTCGGCCGAGGATTACCTCAACCGTCCCGACAGCTGCGGCCCGCCGGTCGCGGTGGCCGATCTCAGGATCATGGCCGAAGACGGCAGCACCGAACTGCCCGTCGGCGAGGTGGGCGAATTGTGGGCGCGCGGGCCGATGGTGGTGAAGGGCTATTGGAACCGCCCCGAAGCCACCGCCGAGACCTTCGTCGACGGCTGGGTGCGGACCGGCGATCTCGCCCGGCTCGATGCCGAGGGCTGGTGCTACATCGTCGACCGGGCCAAGGACATGATCATCCGCGGCGGCGAGAACATCTATTCGTCGGAAGTCGAGAACGTCCTCTACGACCACCCCGCGGTAACCGATGCGGCGCTGGTCGGGCTGCCGCACCCGACGCTGGGGGAGGAACCGGCGGCGGTCGTCCATCTGGCCCCGGGGACCGCGGCCAGCGAGGCGGAATTGCGCGAATGGGTGGCCGGGCGGCTGGCGAAGTTCAAGGTGCCGGTGCGGATCGCCTTTTCCGCCGACACGCTGCCGCGCAATGCCAACGGCAAGATCTTGAAGAAGGATCTGGGGGCCTTTTTCGGTTGACCCCCCAGGCATCTCGAGGCGCTGAAACGCGCAAGTTCGGCGAAAAGCGCGCGGCCATCATCCACGCCGCCAGCATCCTGATCAACGAAGTCGGGGTGCAGGCCACCACGCTCGCCGAAGTCGCCCGTGCGATCGGGCTCAATGCCACCAGCGCGACCTATTATTTCGCCCGCAAGGAACAGCTGGTCGTCGCCGTCTACGAGGAGACGCTGGCGCTGATGGAGCGCATGGCCAGCGAGGCGCTCGCCCAGCCGGATCCCGCCAGCCGGCTGCGGCATTTCATTTCCGCCCATGTCTCGCTGCGCAAGCGCATCCGCGCGGGCGAGCGCGGCCTGACCACGGCGCTGTCGGAAATCCGCACGCTCGATCCCGAGGTCGAGCGGCCGCTGCTCGAACACTATCTGCGGGTGGTGGATCTCGTCCGCCGGTTCTTCGGGGATTATCGCAGCGCCGGCGAACGCCGGCTGTTCTCGGCACGCGCGCACATCCTGCTCGAGGCGATGATGTGGTGGCCGGTCTGGTCGCTGCGCTATTCGGTGCTCGATTTTCCGCGCGTCGAGGAACGGCTGTACGACATTCTGGCGAGAGGCCTGCCCGCCCGCCGGGGCAGGTTCGCCCCGCAGCAGCTGGTCGGCAACTGGCGGACCGACGCGGGCGAGGAGGCGGGACAGAACGAAGCCTTCCTGCGCGCAGCGACGGTGATGATCAACCTGCGCGGTTATCGCGGGGCGTCGGTCAATCGCATCGCCGAAAGCCTCAACGTGACCAAGGGCAGTTTCTATCACCATCACAGCGCCAAGGACGATCTCGTCCTCGCCTGTTTCCAGCACAGCTACGGGCGCATGTCCTCGGTCCAGATCGCCGGGTTGGGGATCGGGACCGATTACTGGACGCGGCTGGAAAGCGTGCTGGCCGAGCTGGTCGATCTGCAATTCTTCGACCCGACCCCGCTTGCTGCGGACCACGGCGCTGCAGGCGCTCGATGCGGCCCACAAGGTCGATGTGGTGACCCGCTCCAATCGGCTGGCACGGCGCTTCGCGGGCATGTTGATCGACGGCATCGCCGATGGTTCGGTCCGCGCCATCGATCCGCTCATCGCCGGGCAGGTGATCATGTCGACGGTCAATTCCGCCTATGAGGCGCGGCACTGGGCGGCGCGATTCGAGGACGAGCGCGAGGCGATCGCAACCTATCTCTCGGTGCTTTCCGACGGGATGCTGGCGCCGTCAGCCTGAACCGCGCGGCTCGCGCACCCGCCATACCATCAGCGCCAGCGAGGCGATCAGCGCGCCCGAGGCGGCGACGATTAGCGGCGCATACCCCATCACCGCGATCGCCAGTCCCGCCAGCACCGGGCCGATCGAGGAGACGCCCCCTTCGACCGTCGTGGTCAGCGCGAGGCGCATGGGAATGTCCTCGTGCTCGCCGAATTCGAGCACCAGCGTCACCGCCGCCATCATCCAGCCGGAAAAGCCGACCCCCAGCGCGACGAAGGCGGCGTGGAGCACCCAGCCGTCGCCGAATACCAGCAACGCCATGCCGGCGATGCTGCTGCCCAGCGCGCCGAGATAGACGAGGCGGAAACCGAAGCGGTCGCCGAGCCAGCCCCAGAGCAGGTTCGACAGCGTGTCGGCGGCGAGAAAGGCCAGGCTCAGCGATCCGATCAGCGCGCCGTCGAGCCCGAGGCGGTCGCCGACGTAGAGCGTCCAGAAGGGCAGTCCGACGCGGGCGACGGCGGCCAGGCCGTGCGCTGCCAGGAAGGCGCGGAAATCGCCGTGCTGCACGAGTTCGCCGAACTGGCCCAGCCGCTCGCGCAGCTTCATCGTCGGTCGCAGCCGCGGGGCATCGGGCTCGCGCACGAGCAGCTGCAGCGCGAGCAGCCCCAGCGAGGTCAGCAGGAATGCCAGCAGGAAGGTCGTGGCATAGCCGTTGCCGAGCCATTGCTGGGCGATGAAATAATGCCCCGCGACCCACGCCAGACCGGCGGCGATCAAGCCCCCCAGCATGTTGCGGATACCCTGCAGCCGTCCGCGCCGGGCGATCGGAATGAGTTTGGCCATCAGCATCTGGAAGGCCACCCGCTGGGCTCCGGAGAAGAAGCCGAGCAGCAGGAAGGAGGCGAGCGTGACCACGAGCAACGCGGTCCCCTCGAGCGTCCAGGCGGCGATCGCGAGCACCAGGATCATCACCCGCATCAGCGAGCCGACGGTGATCGCATAGGGAAGGATGCGGTTGCGGCTTTCGACCCGCGCGCCCGACAGGATCGGCGACACCGTGCCGCCGAGCTGCAGCAGCGCCGTGCCGAGCCCCACCGCTGCTGCGCTGCCGGTGAGCAGGTAGAGATAGGCGGGGATGATCGTGGGCGCATAGATGAGCCGGAAACCGGTCATCCCGAACACGCCATGCGTCAGATTGGCGGCATAATTGCGGCGAAAGTTCGCCTGCATGAAGGCGTGGTGGCGTTCCCAGACCGCCTCGTCCGGGAACGCCTCCAGCCGATCGCCCGACGGGGCGAGCGCTTCGCTCAATAGCCGCTCAGGGCGGCGTAGCGGGCCTTGAGCCAGTCCGACGAGCCGAAGCTCGCTTCGAGCACGCGGGCGCGCTTGAGATAGAAGCCGACGTCGTATTCGTCGGTCATGCCGATCCCGCCGTGCAGCTGGATGCCCTCGTTGGCGATCCTGTGGAGCACCCGATTGGCTTCGGCCTTGGCGATGGTCGCTGCCCGCGCCACGCCGAAACCGCCGTCGACCGCCTGCAGGCCTGCCTCGACCGCCGATCGCATCTGCGCCAGATCGGCGAACAGATCAGCCATGCGGTGCTGCAGCGCCTGGAAGCTGGCCAGGACCTGGTTGAACTGGACCCGCTGTTTCAGATAGTCGAGCGTGCTGTCGAAGACCTGCTGCGCCATGCCCAGCATCTCGGCCGCGACCAGCACCCGCGCGCGGTCGAGAACCTCGTCGAGCAGCCCGTCGCCGCCCTCTGCCAGCCTGTCCGCCGGGGCACCGTCGAAGGTCACCTCGGCATGGCTGCGCTGGTCGGTCAGGCGGCGGGTCGCGAGCGTCACGCCGGCGCCCTTCTCGACGAGATAGAGGCCGTCGTCGGCCGCGACCACGAACAGGTCGGCGCCATGGGCTTCGGGGACGAAACCCTTGGTCCCCGACAATTTGCCCCCCGAGACCGAGGTCGCGATCCTGGCCGGATCGTGCGTCGGGCCCTCGTCGACCGCCAGCGTGGCGATCGCTTCGCCGCTGGCGAGCCGCGGCAGCCAGCTCGATTTCTGCGCCTCGCTCCCGCCGAGCATGATCGCGCAGGCCGCCACGGTGTTCATCACCAGCGGGCTGGCGGTCAGCGTCTTGCCGAGTTCCTCGATCACCAGCCCGGCCGACAGGAAGCCGAAGTCCGAGCCGCCGTATTCTTCCGGAACGATCACCCCGGCCCAGCCCATTTCGGCCATGGTGGCATAGGCCTTGCGGTCGAACGCCTCGGGTTCGCCGCTGGCGCGGAGCTTGCGGAATTCGGTCACCGGGCTTTCGTTGACCGCCCATTCGCGCGCCATGTCGCGCAGCATTTCCTGTTCTTCGTTGAGAACTGCCATTGTCTGCGCCCCTCTCTACTGGTGGTCGAGCATGCCGAGCACGCGCTTGGCGATGATGTTGTTCTGGATTTCGGTCGATCCGCCGTAGATCGTGGTGGCCTTGCCGAACAGCCAGGCGCGGACGGCTTCGAGTTCGCCGTCGGTGAAACCCTCGCCTTCCCAGCCGAGGCCCTGCAGGCCGCGGATCTCGATCAGCAGTTCGGAGCGTTCCTGGCTCAGCTTGGTGCCGAGCTTCTTCAGCACCGAGCTGATCTCGGAGACGCCGCCCTGCGCCTTGCTTTCCTCGACCGCGCGGCGCGCGGTGAGCAGGAAGCTGTTCCAGCGGATCTCGAAATCGGCGATGCGGTCGCGCAGCACCTTGTCGGCGAGCTGGCCCGCGTCGTCGGCCCCGCGATATTTCCTGGCGATGTCGCCGAGGCTCTGGCCCATCATCCGCGCGAGGCTGCCGCCGCCGGAGATATTGGTCCGTTCGTGCTGCAGCAGCCGCTTGCCGATGGTCCAGCCCTGGCCTTCCTCGCCGACGAGATTTTCCTTGGGCACCTTCACATCGGTGAAGAAGGTCTCGCAGAACGGGCTGGTGCCCGAGATCATCGTGATCGGTCGGACCTCGACGCCCGGGGCATCCATGTCGATCAGCATGAAGCTGATGCCGCGATGCTTGTCGCTCTTGTCGGTGCGGACGATGGCGAAGCATTTGTCGGCCCATTGTCCGCCGCTGGTCCAGGTCTTCTGGCCGTTGACGAGGTAATGGTCGCCCTTGTCCTCGGCGAAGGTCTGGAGATTGGCGAGATCGGATCCGGCATTGGGTTCCGAATAGCCCTGGCACCAGCGGATCTCGCCGCGGGTGATCGGCGGGATATGTTCGCGCTTCTGTTCCTCGCTGCCGTATTCGAGCAGCGTCGGACCGAACATCATCACGCCCATTCCGCCGATCGGATTATAGGCGCCTGCGCGGGCCATTTCCTCGTTCAGGATCGCGGCCTGCTGCTTGGTCAGCCCGCCGCCGCCATATTCCTTCGGCCAGGTCGGCGTGCCCCAGCCGCGCTCGCCCATCGCCTCGCGCCACTTCCTCTGCGCGGGGGTTTCCTTGGTCGGGCCGTCGACTCCCGCGAGCGCATTCGCCGCGCCCTTGAGTTCCGCGGGAAAATTCGCGGCGAGGAAGTCGCGCACTTCGCTGCGGAAGGCGTCTTCGTCGGCGTGGATGTCGGGTTCTAGCTGGGTAGCCATGGGACTCTCCTTCTCTCGCCGACTCACATACCCCAAAGTTTACGTGCACGGAAATACGCTAGGGCATGCTTGACGCGGCGTGTTCTTTGCGTGTGAAGCACCGCCATGACCCAAACCGCAAGATCCGCGCTGAGGATGCGCAGCTGGCTGTTCGCCCCGGGCGACAGCGAAAGGAAGATGACCAAGGCAACCGAGGGCGATGCGGACATCGTCATCTTCGATCTCGAGGATTCGGTGGTCGAGAGCGGCAAGCAGGCGGCGCGCGAGGCGATCGCCGATTTCCTCGGCACGAGACAGGACGGCGCGCGCGCGCGGTTGTGGGTCCGGGTCAATCCGCTCGACGGCGCGTGGACCGCGGCGGACCTCGCCGCGGTGATGCCCGCGCGTCCGGGCGGAATCATGCTGCCCAAGTCGCGGGGGCGGCACGATGTCGAAGAGCTCGACCGCCAGCTGACCGCGCTCGAGCACGAACACGGCATCGCGCCCGGCACCACGCCGGTGATCGCGCTGGTTACCGAGACGGCGGCGGCGATGTTCACCACGGGCGATTATGCCGGGGCACCGCGGCTCGTCGCCATGACCTGGGGCGCCGAGGATCTGGCCGATTCGATCGGCGCGCAAAGCAATCGCGATGCCGATGGCGAATTCGGCTTCACCTACCGGCTCGCGCGCAGCCTGTGCCTGCTCGGCGCCGCAGCCGCCGAAGTGACCCCGGTGGAGACGATCGACACCAATTTCCGCGACCTCGAGGCCTTGCGCAAGCGCGCGATCGAGGTCCGCCGCCAGGGCTACCGCGGCATGCTGGCGATCCACCCGGCGCAGGTCGCGGTGATCAACGAGGCGTTTTCTCCGGCAGCGGAGGAAATCGCCGAGGCGCGCGAGATCGTGGCGCTGTTCGCGGCGAACCCGGGCGCGGGGACGATCGGCTGGAAGGGCGGAATGCTCGACCGGCCGCATCTTTCGCGGGCGCGCCAGCTGTTGGCGCAGGTCGAGGATTAGGCGTTCAGCCTGGCCACTTCGGCCAGCACCCGTTCGGCATGTTCGGGTCGGCAGATCAACAGGTCGGGCAAGTAGGTATCGGAATTGTTGTAGCCCAGCGCGCTGCCGTCGATCCGGCTGGCGTGAAGGCCATGGGCGAGCGCCACCGCGACGGGGGCGGCGCTGTCCCATTCGTGCTGACCGCCGGTGTGGAGGTAGATTTCGGCCTCGCCGCGAACGATCGCCATCGCCTTTGCGCCGGCCGAGCCCATGGCGACGACTTCGGCACCGAGCGCTTTGGCGACCGCCATCGCCTCGGCGGCGGGGCGGGTCCGGCTGACCACCATCCGCGGGACCTTGCCGGCGGGAGGCAGCGGGGCGGGCGTATCGCTGCGCAGGACCAGACCGAGGCCGGGCAGGGCGACCGCTCCGGCCACCGGCGTGCCGTCGAGGCAGAGCGCGACATGGACCGCCCAGTCGGTCCGGCATTCGCCGTATTCGCGCGACCCGTCGACCGGATCGACGATCCACACGCGGCGCTTCGCCAGCCGCGCGTCGGTGTCGTTGCTCTCTTCGCTGAGCAGCCCGTCGTCGGGGCGCTGTTCGCGCAGCGCATGGACGAGGAACTGGTTGGCGGTTTGATCGCCCGCCCGCCCGAGCGCCGGCCCGGCGAACATCGCGCTCTCGCGCAGCTGGACGAGAATCCTTCCCGCGTAATCGGCCAAATGGGCGGCCAGCTCGGCATCGGTCATGGTTCTCGCAGTCTCCATCCATCGCGAACAGGGCGGGGCCCGCATGGCAGAGCGAAACGGGCTTGCGAAGCCCCGATCGGAGGCAATGGCCAAATCCCGTCCGCGGAACCCTGCGGCAATCGGTTGCCCTTCGCCGCGCGCCGGACTAGCTCGACGGCGATGTCCGATCCCCGATCCTTCCGCGACGCGCTCGGTTCCTTCGTGACCGGAGTGACCATCGTGACCACGCGCGACGACGAGGGGCAGCCTTTCGGCCTCACCGCCAACAGCTTCAATTCGGTAAGCCTCGACCCGCCGATGGTGTTGTGGAGCCTGTCGCTGCGTTCGCGGTCGCTGCCGGTGTTCCGCGATGCCGACGCCTGGGCGGTGCATGTCCTCGCCGCCGACCAACAGGAGATGTCCGATCGCTTCGCCCGCCCGGGAGAGGACAAGTTCGCCGGGTTCGATCTGGTCGACGGACCCGAAGGCGCCCCTCTGATCGAAGGCTATGCCGCCCGCTTCGGGTGCCGCGCGCGCTTCGAATACGAAGGGGGGGATCATGCGATCTTCCTCGGCGAGGTGGTCGATTTCGAACGCCGCGAGGCCGAGCCCCTGATCTACCACGGGGGCCGTTACGGCCGGCTGATGCGCGCGCCCTCGAGCGAGGACCTCGAACGCGAGGGCCTGGCCCAGCGCAGCGGCGAGCGGCTTTCCCTTACGGCGAGCGGGGCCGAACTGCTGGCCGCGCTCGATGCGCTCGCGAAGCGCTAGACTCTCCCAAGCGGCCCCGATACCCGTTGCGAAACGAAACGAGGGAAGAGGCCGTCGATGAAAACCCGCATCACCGAAATGTTCGGTATCGAACATCCGATTATCCAGGGCGGCATGCACTATGTCGGCTTCGCGGAAATGGCCGCAGCCGTATCGAACGCCGGCGGGCTTGGCATCATCACCGGGCTGACGCAGGGCACGCCCGAAAAGCTGGCTAACGAAATTGCGCGCTGCAGGGACATGACCGACAAGCCCTTCGGGGTGAACCTGACCTTTCTGCCGACGGTCAACGCGCCCGACTATCCGGGGCTGGTCCGCGTGATCATCGAAGGCGGGGTGAAGGTGGTCGAGACGGCGGGCAACAATCCGCAGCAGGTCCTGCCCTATTTCAAGGATGCCGGGGTCAAGGTGATCCACAAGTGCACCAGCGTGCGGCACAGCCTCAAGGCGCAGTCGATCGGCTGCGACGCGGTATCGGTCGACGGCTTCGAATGCGGCGGCCATCCGGGCGAGGACGACGTTCCCAACATGATCCTGCTGCCGCGCGCGGCCGACGAACTCGAGATCCCCTTCGTCGCCAGCGGGGGCATGGCCGATGCCCGCAGCCTCGTCGCCAGCCTCGCGATGGGGGCCGAGGGGATGAACATGGGCACGCGCTTCATCGCCACCCAGGAAGCCCCGGTCCACGAGAATGTGAAGAAGGCGATCGTGGCGGCTTCCGAACTCGACACGAGACTGGTCATGCGCCCCTTGCGCAATACCGAGCGGGTGCTGAGCAACGACGCGGTCGAACGATTGCTCGAGAAGGAACGCAAGCTCGGCGCCGATCTCAAGTTCGAAGACATCATCGAGGAAGTCGCGGGCGTCTATCCGCGGATCATGACCGAAGGCGATATGGATGCGGGCGCCTGGTCCTGCGGCATGGTCGCCGGGCTGATCGACGACATTCCGACCTGCAAGGAACTGATCGACCGCATCATGACCGAAGCCGAAGCGCTCATCCGCCAGCGCCTGACCGGTTTCCTTAACTAGGGGCCGACCATGCTCGATACCGCCAAACGCACCGCCTACAACGACGATCACGAGGCCTTCCGCGACACCGTTCGCAAGGTTTTCGCCGACCACATGATCCCGTTCCTCGACCAGCACGAGGAAGAAGGGATCGTCGGGCGCGAAGCATGGAAGGCGCTCGGCGAGGCGGGAATGCTGTGTCCCACCGTGGCCGAGGAAAACGGCGGGCTGGGGCTCGATTTCGGGTTCAATTGCATCGTCACCGAAGAACTCGGCTATATCGGCTCCTCGGCCGGCTTCACGCTCCAGAACGACATCACCGCGAATTATTTCGAGCGGCTCGGGACCGAGGAACAGAAGGCGCGCTACCTTCCCGGCATGGTCAGCGGCGACATCATCACCGCCATCGCCATGACCGAACCCGGCGCGGGCAGCGATCTGCAGGGTATCCGCACCACCGCGGTGCTCGACGGCGACGAATGGGTCGTCAACGGCTCGAAGACCTACATTACCAACGGCCAGAACGCCGACTGCGTGATCGTGGTGTGCAAGACCGATCCGGCGCAAGGGGCCAAGGGCACCTCGCTGATCCTCGTCGATGCCGGGACGCCCGGGTTCGAGCGTGGGCGCAATCTCGACAAGATCGGCCAGCATGCCGCCGACACCTCTGAGCTCTTCTTCAACGATTGCCGGGTGCCGAAGACCAATCTGCTCGGCGGCGAGGGGCGCGGGTTCATCCATCTGATGGAGGAATTGCCGCAGGAACGCCTGTCGATCGCGGTGGGAGCACAGGCCGGGGCGCAGCGGGCCTTCGACGAGGCGGTCAAATTCACCAAGGAACGCAAGGCTTTCGGACGGACGGTTTTCGAATTCCAGAATACCAAATTCGTGCTCGCCGACCTTGCCGCCAAGCTGCAGGTCGGCTGGGCGCATCTCGACTGGGCGATCACCCGCCACCTCGCCGGCAAGCTGACGACCGACGAAGCGAGCGCGGCCAAGCTGTGGCACACCGAGCTCCAGTGGGAGTGCTGCGACAAGGCTCTCCAGTTGCACGGCGGCGCCGGATATATGAACGAATATCCGATCGCCCGCTTGTGGCGCGATGCGCGGGTCCAGCGGATCTACGGCGGCACCAACGAAATCATGAAGGAAGTCGTCAGCCGCGCGATCTGAGGAGGCCGCATTGCCAGACCCGCTCGACTTTGCAGGCAAGACCGTTCTCGTCGTCGGGGGAGGCGGTTTCTCGCCTCGCCCTCGGCGCCCCTGGCCGGAAATAACGTCGGACAGACGCTCCGCGTCGATGCTGGAATGATGCTCTCGTAGAGGTACAATTGATGCAATACGTCAATCTCGGCCGTTCGGGCCTCAAGGTCTCGCGGCTGTGCCTGGGCTGCATGAGCTACGGCGATACCAGCAGGGGCTGGCACGGCGAGTGGGTGCTCGACGAGGATCGCAGCCGGCCCTTCATCCGCGAGGCGGTCGAGGCCGGGATCAACTTCTTCGACACCGCCAACATGTATTCGATGGGCGCCTCGGAAGAGGTGGTGGGGCGGCTGCTGCCCGAATTCGCCAGACGCGACGAGATCGTCGTCGCGACCAAGGCCTTTCTCCCCTGGCGGCAGGCGCCCAATGCCGGCGGGCTTTCGCGCAAGAGCCTGCTGCAGGCGATCGACGACAGCCTGGTGCGGCTGCAGATGGATTACGTCGATCTCTACCAGATCCACCGGTGGGACGAGACCACCCCGATCGAGGAGACGATGGAGGCGCTGCACGACATCGTCAAGGCGGGCAAGGCGCGCTATATCGGCGCCTCGAGCATGGCCGCATGGCAATTCGCCAAGGCGCAGGAGGTCGCCCGCGCGCGCGGCTGGACCCAATTCATCTCGATGCAGAACCACGTCAATCTGCTCTACCGCGAGGAGGAGCGCGAGATGATCCCGCTGTGCGCCGACCAGGGCGTCGGCCTCATTCCGTGGAGCCCGCTGGCGCGCGGCAGGCTGGCGCGGGCCTGGGACGAGAGCACCTTGCGCAGCGAGACCGACGGCTTCGGCAAGACGCTCTACCGCCAGAACGAGGAGGCCGACCGCGCGGTGATCGAGGCGGTCGGAAAGATCGCGCAGCAGCGGGGCGTCGCGCGGGCCACCGTGGCGCTGGCCTGGCATTTCGCCAAGCGGATCACCGCGCCGATCGTCGGCGCGACCCGGGAAGGGCACATCGCGGCAGCGCTCGAGGCGGTGACGCTCGATCTGACCGCCGAAGAAGTCGCCGCGCTCGAGGCTCCCTACCGGCCGCGGAGCCCGGTCGGGATCGCCTCCACCGCGCCGCGCGAATGGACGCTATCGGTCACGGCGAGATAAATCCGGGCCGCGGGCGCGAACTGTGACAATCGCACCGGACGGGTCACGAACCGGTCACATCGCTGCGGCATCGCCGATCCCACAAGGTGGGGTACAGCCGCGTGCAGACGATCAATATCTTCCTCACGAATGCCGTCGCGGACGAACTCGCCGATTTCGCCAACGGCGAAATCCGCTATTGCTTCGCCAGGCTGTTCGCCGACGGGCCCCACCGGCTGGTCGAAGGGCCGGTCTGCGTTTTCGTCGACTGGGTGATGGACGATCTCTCGGGGCTCGAGATGTGCCGCCGGCTGCGCGCCGACCCGCGCACCGCCGAGGCGCATATCACCATGCTGCTCGAGCAGGACGATGCCGAGGACAAGCGCCGCGCCCTGCGCGCCGGCGCCGATGATTATCTGGTCGGCCCGGCCGATCGCAACGTGGTGCTCGACCGGGTCATGGCGCTGCAGGCGAGCGGTGCCCCGCCGCGCGTGGCCGAACGGCTCGAACGCGGCCCGCTGGTGGTCGATCTCGCCGCGCTGCAGGCGCGCTGGTCGGGCCGGCCGCTCGACCTGCGGCCGAACGAGTTCCGCCTGCTGCATTACTTCGCGCAGAATCCCGATCGCGTGCTCGCGCGCGGCGATCTGATCGCCGCGCTGGGCAAGCAGGAACCGCCGATCGACGAGCGTACCGTCGACGTCTGGATCGGCCGCCTGCGCCGCGCGCTGCGCTCGGCCGGGGCGGGCGAGCGCGTCCGCACGGTGCGCTCGCTCGGCTACGTCTACGACAGCTGCGACTGACAATTGCCCGCGACGAAGGCATCGGGGTTCCGCTGGCGGTCGCTTGCAGGCATCCATCCTTGCCCTGTCGCTGCCTGCAGGAACCCCGACGGTCACTGGTTGCCGGGCGGCGACCGGACCGCTAGGCCCCGAGATCGGCAAGGGGGGTCGGATTGCGAAAACTGGACATCGCGCGAACGATGGACGCGGCTCTCGACGCCGCGGCTCGAAGCCCCGGCCTGCTCGTCGCCTGGTTCGGCTTCACGGTGGCTTCCGTATACTGGACGGCCTGGCTCGATCTGCAGGGCGCCCATATCTATGCCGCGGGGCTCGCCGGCGGTTCGCTGCTCGGCTGCTTCGCTCAATACGCCGTGCTCCGGACTTTGTTGCGCGACGCGGGATATGACCCGGACAATTCGAACTTCCCTGCGTTTCTGGGCCTGGAGATCCTGCTCCTTCTCGGCATCGTCTTCGGGCTGATGGCGCTATTGGTCCCGGCCCTCATCATGATGGCGCGCTGGAGCCTCGCCCGTCAGATTCTCCTGGTAGAAGGTACTTCCGTGAGTTCTGCGATCGGGCAAAGCTGGGATCGCACAAGCGGCAACACCATTCCCCTGCTGCTGTGCTTCCTCCCAGTCTTTCTTTTGGCCGTGCCGGAATTGCTGCTGCGCTTTCTTGGAACGACCGCCGGCGCCGGCTCGATCATGATGAGCGCCTTGTTGAGCGGATTGTCCGCCGTTTACGTGATTTGCCTCAGTGTCGTCTTCTACGGAGCGCTGTCGCAGGCCGGCGCGCCAGTCGAGATCACGGGTGAGACCGGCGGGTGAAGCCCGTTCCCGGCCCGGCCCTGGCCGTCAACGGGCGTGGTTCAGCACGAGAGCCGTCACCGCAAGGATGATGATGGCACTGCCCAGCAGACGGGACCGCCAGGAACCCTGCGGCGGATAGGCTTCGAGCGATCGCCGTTCCTCGAAGAACCTCTCGGGCGCCCCTGCTCGCAAGTTTTCGAGCCGCTGCCGCGAACCCCTGGCCTTCCACTGCGGAGCGATCACGAATAGCGAGCCGACAGCGATTAGAATGACCTCGAGCATCGCTGCGAAGATAGCCCCCGTCGCAATGTGCGCAAGGACCGATCTCAACCCAGTTCGCGACGCTTCGCCCCGGCGCCGACCGCAACGTGAGCGGACCGGCAGCTTACGACCCTGCAACCGGCCAGGCTGCTGCCGCCTGATTTTCGCCAGAAGCTGCCTGTCGCGTAGCGACCCCATTGCGGACATTCCGAGTAGCTTTGCGCTGCAGCAGGAACGCGAGTGGCTTCCCGCTATAAATCGGCATACAAAACAGTGGCCTGCGTCAGGTTAATTGACGCTAAAGCTATCGAGCTCTATATCCATGAGAAGAAAGAACACCATGGAACAGAAGCTCTATTTCGATCCGGCCGAACACCAGGCCAAGAAACAGCGCCAGCGCGATGCTGATGCCGCTGCGCTAGCGAGTGGCGCCGTCTCGCGTAGAGAACTCGCCCTATCCAACGGGCTGTTCTCCTCTCCCATCATCGGGAAAATTCAGATCGTCAAACGATTTGGTCGTAGTTGAGCGCTCGACACCTACCGCCTGAAATCGTGAGTGAATTGGTCACCGCCGTCGCAGAGGATGGCAAGACCATTCTCATCGGTGGACAAGCGCTCAATTTCTGGGGCACCTATTATCTTCACAGAACGGAAGAGCTCCGCCGCTTCGACCCATTCACCTCCAAGGATATCGACTTCTACGGTCCGCCCACTTCTGCGGAGCGGTTAAACGCGATGGTCGGTGGCGAAATACGATATCCCGGACCTGGCGAGCACACGCCTGAGATGGCGGTCATTGAAGCCACCATTCAGGGTCATGAGGTTACGATAGATTACATGTCCTATCTCGCCGGTGTGGACGTTCAGCAGGTCAAGAAGAATCACACCGAGGCTTTGGTCGAGGTCAAGGACCCAGGCCAGTCGAGAAGCGTCACGGCGTTGGTTATGAACCCTTGGCATGTGTTTCGCAGCCGAGCAGGAAACGTGATTGAAGTTGGTCGTAAGGGAGAACACTCTCTCGCCCAGCTAGAAGCCTCGATTATCATTCTTCGAGAGTTTCTACTCGAAACGCTGGAGGAATCCGAGCAGGCCGAAGATCCCCGTGGGTATCAACGGGGAGTAACATCCATTCTCATGGAGTTGGCCCAGTTCCTTCGAGCCGACAAAAACGGTCGTCTGATAGATAGCTACGCTCAGACCGACCCGGCCAGCATTCTCTCATTGTTCATGGAAGATGACAGGCTGGATCGGCGATGGCGTGACAAGCAACTTGGTAGACAAATCGAGAAGCTCACAGCTGCTCGGGAGCGACGCTCAGAGCGCGCTCGTCGCCTTGCACGATCCTCACGCTCTACGGTTTAGGTGCCACAAAGTCGGCTAACTACCCATAGTATCCATTCGCCGCCCTCGTGAGTTGGCCCGGAAGCCGTCTGCGCAGCGCTTTCGCTGGCGTCGCCGACCCGTCGGCAGGGGGCGCCCGCAAACGCTCCCTTGCCGAAGCCGAGGCGGCGCAGGTCAGAATTCGGCGGCGAGCGAGACCGAGAGGCTGCGGCCGACATCGTAGCTGTTGATGTCGATCCGATTGGTCCCGTTTGCCTGATATTCGAAATGGTCCCGTCCGGTCAGATTGCGCGCCTCGAGCTTGAGCTCGAGATCGATGCCAGCGAGCGCGATGCCCTGCCGGACCACGAAGTCGAGCCGTAGCCCCGGATCCTCGACGATATCGGGCAGCGAGGCGGTGCCGCGGCTGGTGACCCGCTCGCTCGCATAGCTCAGCAGCAGGGTCGCCTGGCTCAGCCGGTCGAGATCCTCGAGCCCCAGCTGCAGATTGACCAGATGGTCCGACTGGCCGGTCAGCGGCACGCCGTCGCGGAAGTAGTTGGTCGCCGGTTGCGGAGCCGAGGGGAACACCAGCGCGACATCGTCGGCCGCCACCTGCAGCTCGGACTGGGTGTAGGTGTAATTGGCGATCGCGACCAGCCGCTTGCTTTCCCACCAGCTGCCGAGAGAATAGAGGTCCTTGTTCCACTGGAGCTCGAATTCGCCGCCGTAGAGCTGTGCTGCCGGGGCATTGGCGAAACCGCTGATCTGGTCGTTGTCCGAGAAGCTCGAGAACACCTCGATCGGCCGCTCGATGTCCTTGTAGAAGCCGGCCAGGCTGACGCGGCTGCCCGAGCCCCAGTAATATTCGAGCCGCGCCTCGTAATTGGTCAGCTCGCTGTCGACCAGCAGCGGGTTGCCGTTGAACTGGCGGTTGGTCTCGGGGTCGTAATAGGTCTGGAAGATCAGCTCGCGAAATTGCGGTCGGGCGATGGTCTTCGAAGCGTTGACGCGGGCCTGCAGCCGCTCGGTGATCTGCAAGGTCGCCGTCGCCGCGGGGAGCCAGTAGTCGTTCGCGAGCAGCGTGGTGTTGGCCGAACCGCTGGGCAGGCCGTCGAGCCCCAGCGGGACCACCGATTGTTCGGCATCCTCGTAGCGCAGGCCGAGATCGAGCGAGAGCGCCTCGGCCGGCTGGACGCGCAACTGGCCGTATCCGGCGACGGTCTCGAGCCCCGCCTCGAACGAGGGGTCGGAGCCGGTGGTGTCGAAGATCGTGTAGCCGAACGGGCCGACGCCCGCGGCTTCCTGCGCGGCGGGATCGTAGCCGAATTCGATCAGCGCGTCGCCGAGCAGATTGTCGGGGCGCAAGGCACCGAAGCCGTCGGGATAGTCGCCGGTGGCGCGGATATCGAATTCGCGGCGCGAGGAAAGACGGCTGGTGTCGTTGTAGGCCCCGCCGAAGGTGACGCCGAGCCAGTCGTTCAGCTGGTAGCTGAGGTCGAGGCCGCCGAAATAGAGATCCTCGGTGAGGTCGGAGAAGGCGACCACCACGCCGCCGCGCTGCGGGTTGAGCGTATTGAGGAAGATGTCGCCGAAGGGATCATTGGCGTTGTTCGAGCGCGAATAGGTGAAGCTCCATTCATAGGGGGCCTCACGCCGGGTCTGGGCATAACCGGCGCGCAGATCGACCGAGAGATCGCCGAACGAGAGTTCGCCGGTGAATTGGGTGTCGAACAGCTGGCGTTCGAACCAGGCGGTGTCCTGCACCAGATCGGTGTCGCCGTTCTGGAAATCGTCGCCCTGCGCGAGTGAGGCGCGTTTGAGCGAATCGCGGATGAACAGGTTGACGAAGCGGAACCGGTGTTCGCCCAGTTCGAGGCCGAGGCCGAGCATGGCGTTGGCCAGGATCCGCTGGTCGGTGGCGAATTCGCGGAAATCGCTGTCGAGATCGAGGGTGGCATTGATCGGGGTCTGCTTGGTGATGAACCGCGTACGCAGCTTGTTGCTCAGCGACGCGCTGGCGATGACGCCCAGCCGGCCGTCGGAAAACACATCGACGCTGGTCCCGGCGGTGATGCCGCCCGACCAGTTCACCGGCAGGCTGTCGATCTTCTGCAGCAGGATCAGATTGGGATCGCCCAGTTCGAGCAGGATCGCTTGCTGCTCGACCGCGGGATCCTCGATCGGGAGGCCGCTGTCGAGATAGTCCTGCAGCACCGGGCGGATCGTCCGCCGGCCGTCGTCGAAACCGAACCAGTCGTAGCTCGAACCGTAATAGGTGTAGCCCGGACCGAAGGTCGTTTCGCTGTCGCTGCCGATCCCGGCGCTGACCTTGACGAAGCTTTCCTCGGGCACGGCGCGGGTGGTGAGATTGATCACGCCGCCGCCGAATTCGCCGGGGTAGTTGGCCGAATAGGTCTTCTGCACCAGGCTCGAGGCGACGATGCTGGTGGGAAAGATGTCGAGCGGCACGACGCGGCTCAGCGGCTGCGGCGAAGGCAGCGGCAGGCCGTTGAGCAGCGCCAGCGAATAGCGGTCGCCCAGTCCGCGGACATAGACCAGCCCGTTGCCGACCGTCGACAGGCCGGTGACGCGCGTCAGCGCGCCGGCGATGTCGCCTTCGCCGGTCCGCGCGATGCTCGCGCTGTCGAGCACCGAGACCACCTGCGACGAGGCGCGGGTGACGTCCTGCCGCCGCCGCCCGGTCACCACGATCGCTCCGCCGGGGACCGATATCTCGGGCCGTTCGAATTCTTCCTCCTGCGGGGTGTCGTCGATCCCCGCGGCCTGTTGCGCCATGCGCGCATCGGTTGCGGGATCGGCTTCGGCGGGCGTGCCTTCGGCGCCGGTGCCTGGGGCGGCATCCTGGGCGAAGGCGAGTCCGGGAACGCTGAGCGCGGTGGAGAGCAGGAGCAGCGCCGTCAGCTGCTTGCCGGTCGACATGGTAAGAGACCCCCTCATGATCAGGTCTGGGCAGGTGCGCGGGGCCGCTCGAGGCCCCGTTCGAAAAGCTGGTGGAGCCGCCGGGCGCGCGTCCATCGCGCATCCGGCGGCTCCGGGCCGGATCAGCTGTAGACCGGCAGGCTGGTGCAGGCGCTCACCGCCGCATCGAAGGTCACCGTGCTGGAATTGCAGGTCCAGCCATCGATCCAGCTGTCGTTGCCCGGGAACACCGCGCCGATGTTGGCGGGGGCCTCGAAGAACGACGAAAGCGCGGTCGGATCGAACACCGGCACGCCGTTTTCGTTCGCCCCGTTGACGAAGGTCATGGTCAGCGTGTTGGTGAAGCCGGCATTGTTGTTGCTGCCCGCATTGAAACGCGTTTCGATCCCCGCTGCGGTCACTCCGCCCGAACTGTCGCGGAAATCGGTGGCGCAATCGAGGACGAGGGAATTGAAGGCCACCGGCCCGGCTTCGTCGAGCGCCGCGCTGGCGGCGCGGTTCAGCGTGTCGGTGCCGTCGATCCGCAGGCACGGGGTGGCGCCGCTACGATCGACCAGGATCGAATTGACGATCGTGTAGTCGGCCTTGCCGCGGATGCGGATCGCCTGGTCGCGGACCCCGCTGTTGGCGAGGAAGGTGGCGTTCGAGATCCGCGTGTTCTGGCGCGGGGTGTCTTCTTCGAGCGCGTTCGCGGAATCGGCCTCGATGATGGTGTCGCCGGTGTTCGGGCGCTGCGCGACGATGATGTACTGCATGTCGACGTTGACGCCGGTGTCGGTATCGAGGCCATCGTCCTCGGCACCGACCACGATCAGATTCTTGACCCCGAACTGGCCGCCGAAGAATTCGACCCCGTCGTCCGAGCTGTTGAAGCTGAGGATGTGATCGATCGTGGTGCCCGATCCGACCCCGCCGGTGGTCAGCGACTGGAGCTCGTTGTCACCCGAAAGCACGAAGCCCGAGTAGCGGATCTGGACGTAGCGCAGGCTGCCCGAGCTGTCGCCCGGGGTCGCGCCGCCGAACAGGGCGGGCTGCGCCGCGCCTTCGACCTGACGTTCGCAGGCGGTGGTGCCGGGGGTGGCTCCGGGGGCGATGCAATCGGTCACCGGCGCACGGCCCGACAGCACGACGCCGCCCCACTGGCCCGACGAGCCGTCGTTGTTGAGGCCCTGGACATTGTCGCGGCTGGTGAAGACGATCGGGCGGGCGGGGGTGCCGTTCGCCTGAATGGTGTTGCCGCGGTTGACGTTGAGGAAGCTCGCGCCCGATGCATAGACGATCACGCCGGGTTCGAGCGTCAGTTCGACGTCGCTGTCGGCGGCGCTGGCGGTGGGGCCGCCGTCGGTGCCCACGTCGACCCGGCCGTTCATCCGGTACACCAGCCCGCGGATGTAGGGCAGCGTCGAACTGGCGGTGAAGCGGGCCGGCATGGTGCAGACGCGGTATTCGCCGGTCGGACCGGAAATGGTCCCGCTGTCGGTCAGGCCGACGGGGTCGGAGATGGTCGGGCAACCCGCCGCCGGAGTGACCAGCGAGGTCGTCGGCGTGGGCGTGGGCGTGGGGGTCGGCGACGGCGTCGGAGTGTTGATGATCACGTCGCCGCCCGTGCCGGGCGAGACAATTTCGTCGGCGCCGCAGCTGGCAAGAGCCAGCGCGCTGCAGCCGAGGACGAGCGAACGATGGAAATTGGTCACGAGTAACGGTCCCCTCAAAAACCGGATGAAACAGAAGCGCGAATTCGGTGATCGCGACTCGTCCGCTAGGGTGACTTCGTGACAGTTTTGGTGGGCTTGTGACCGTTGTGTTGCAGTTGCCCGGGTGATTGCGACCGGGCGCAGGCTTTTCCCCAAGCCGGGCCGCCGCGGCGCTCTGTTTCAGAAATATGACAATGTTACGGATTTGTTGCAGCAGGCGGGCCGCAGCCATATTCTCCCGGTCGCATAACAGCAGGGAGACCATCATGGCCATCGTCACCAGCATGGTACTGATCCTCGCGTCGCAGGGCGCCGCAGTGGCCGCGGTGCCCGGACCGCAGGCCGATTGCGACGTTGGTTACGAGGAACTGGTCGCCGACCGCAATGGCGCCGCGCGCGATGCGATCGAGGCGTGCGAGGAACTCGCTGCGGACGATCCCGCCCGGTTGATCAATCACGCCATCGCGCTCGCCCGGACCGGCCGATACGACGCCGCGCGCGCCGACCTCGAAGCGGCCGCGACCGCGCGCGACAGCATCGAGCTGGAGACGGCGAGCGGCGCCTGGGTCGATTCGCGGCATCTCGCGCGCAAGGCGATCGCCTTGCTCGATCGGGGTGAGTTCGCCCGCTATTACGCGATGTCGCTGCGCTGAATCGCGCCGGGGCCGGCCGCTCCGAGCCGCGATAACCTCCGTCACCGGGCCCGTCCTCTTCGCCGAAGGCGGGCCTTTTTCTGTGCCGCGGCGCCGCATTCTTGCCGATTCCACTTTTTGTCACCCTCCTGTCATGTAGTATGCCCAAGGGGACCGGACGGAGGGTGCAATGATTCTCGCACGCTTGGCGCTGGTCACGGGGTTGTCCTGTGGAGCGCTGGCCGCCTTTCCAGCGAAGGCGGATGTCATGGAGATCGACGCGGACGGAGCGCGCTGGATTGCCGGCGGGAGCACCGCGGATCCGGCTGCCCTGGCCGCGGCTGGTCCGAGCCCTGCCGGCCTGAGCCCGAATCCGGCGGGGGCGCCGCTGGCCGAGGTGCCGGCGGATGTCGTCGTGCCCGCGCTGGCGCTGGCCGATCCGGCCGCGCAGGCGCAGCAGATCCCCGACGGCTACCGCGTCAAGGTCGCCGAACTGGCGGCGCGCTTCGATCTCAGCCCGACGCTGATCGAGGCGCTGGTGTGGCAGGAAAGCCGCTGGCGGCGAAGATGCCGTCTCGCCGGCGGGCGCGCGCGGTCTCGCACAGCTGATGCCCGGCACGGCGCGCTGGCTCGGGGTCGATCCCGACGATCCGCACGCCAATCTCGAAGGCGGGGCGCGCTATCTGCGCGAACAGCTCGACCGGTTCGACGGCGATCTCGAAAAGGCGCTGGCGGCCTATAATGCCGGGCCGGGCCGGGTCGAACGCGCCGGCGGAATTCCGCATATCCGCGAAACACAGCATTACGTGGCGGCGATCATGGGCCGCCTGTCCGATCATTCACGGGAGTAGACACTTGAGTCGCAATTTCACCCTTGGCGCCGCGCTCGCGGCCCTGGCTTCGCCCACCGCCGCGCTGGCGCAGACCGTCGATCCGGCGGGCTCGGGCCCGATCGTCGCCGCGCTGGGTTGGCTGCAGGGCACGCTGCTGGGCAATGTCGCGACCGCCGTGGCGGTGATGGCGGTGGCGGCGGTCGGCTTCATGATGCTGACCGGGCGCATGAACTGGCGCTTCGGCGCGACCGTGATCATCGGCGTGTTCATCCTGTTCGGCGCGGCCACGATCGTCGCCGGCATCCAGGGCGCGGCGGGGGTGTGAGAGCAGCGCGCCGATGACCGAGCTGATCCGCCATCCGGTCCACCGCGCGCTGACCCGCCCGCAGATGTTCGCGGGCGTGACGTATAATTATTTCATCATCAACGGGATGGTGACGACCGAGGCATTCCTGATCACCGGAAGCTGCTGGCGCTGCTGGTCTTCGCAGCGATGCACGGGATCGGCTATTTCGCCTGCCTGCGCGAGCCGCGCATTTTCGACCTGTGGATCACCAAGGTGTCGAAATGCCCGCGCGTAAAGAACTACAAGCGCTGGGGCTGCAACAGCTATGCTGCCTGAGCGGGAAGGGTCCGAAGCATGAACAAGTGGAAGGGAGCCGCCGCCTGGAGCGCCAAGGAAGCGCGCGCCGGCGACCGGCTGCCCTATGCACGGCTGATCGACGAGAACACCCTGCTGCTGCGCGACGGTTCGGTGATGACCGCGATCCAGGTGCCCGGCCTGCTGTTCGAGACCGAGGACAGCGACGCGCTCAACGCCCATGCCGCCACGCGCGAAGTGATGCTGCGCTCCACGCTCGATGCGCGCTTCGTGATGTATCACCACGTCATCCGCCGCCGGGTGGAGGTAGAACTCGAAGCCGAATTCCCCGATCCGCTCAGCCGCCATATCGATGCGCGCTGGAGCGAGCGGCTGGGATCGGGTCGCTGTTCATCAATGACCAGTTCGTCACGCTGATCCGCCGCCCCGCGCGCGGCAAGGCGGGGCTGGCCGAGCGGGTCGGCAAGGTGCTGCGCCGCAAGGGGCGCGATAAAGTCGAGGCCGATCCCAAGGACCTGCGCAGCCTGCATGCCGCGGCGACCGGGCTGATCGCCGCGCTGCAGGCCTATGGCGCCGCGCTGCTGGGCGATTACGTCGGGCCGCAGGGCAACGTGAATTCGGAAATGCTCGAACTGCTTTCGGCGCTCTACAATGGCGAGATGCGGCCGGTGCGCAAACCCGACGGAGCGGTCGATATCGGCCATATGCTGCCATATCGGCGGGCGAGCTTCGGTCTCGATGCGATGGAAATGCGCGGATCGGGTTCGCCCGATTTCGCCGCCATGCTCGGCGCTCAAGGATTATCCCGAGGCGACCAGCCCGGGCCTGCTCGATCCGCTGCTGCGGCTGCCGTATGAGATGGTGGTTTCCGAAAGCTACGCGCCGGCCGAGCGGCAGACCGCGCGCGAGCGGATGGACCTCGCCCTGCGCCGCCTCAGATCGGCCGACGAAGAAGCCGCCGCCGAACGCGCCGACATGCTCGCCGCGCGCGATGCGCTGGGCAATGGCGCGGTCGGATTCGGCGACCATCATCTGACCGTCATGGTCAAGGAACGCGATCTCGGCCGGCTCGACGATGCCATGGCCGCCTGCGCCGCCGCGCTGGCCGATACCGGCGCGATCGCGGTGCGCGAGGATACCAATCTCGAACCGGCATTCTGGGGGCAGTTCCCCGGCAACGAGGCCTATCTGGTCCGCCGCGCGCTGATCTCGAGCGCCAACATGGCGAGCTTCGGTTCGCTTCACGGCTTCGCGCTCGGCCAGGCGCAGGGCAACCACTGGGGCGAGGCGGTGACGCTTCTCGAAACCACCAGCGCGACGCCGTTCTTCTTCAATTTCCATCACGGCGACCTCGGCAATTTCTCGGTCATCGGGCCGTCGGGTTCGGGCAAGACGGTGGTGATGAACTTCCTCGCCGCGCAGGCGCAGAAATTCGCCCCGCGGACCATCTTGTTCGACAAGGACCGCGGTGCCGAACTGTTCGTGCGCGGCATCGGCGGGCGCTACGACAGCATCAGGGCGGGCGAACCGACCGGCTTCAATCCGCTGGCCCTGCCCGATACGCCGGGCAACCGCGCCTTCCTGCGCGACTGGCTCGGCGTGCTGCTCAAGGCCCAGGGGGCCGAGGAGGAACAGGCGATCGCGGGAGCGGTCGATGCCGCCTATGCCAATGACGCCGGCCTGCGCCGGCTGCGGCATTTCCGCGAATTGCTGTCGGGCACGCGCCGGCCGCAGCCGGGCGACCTCGCCGACCGCCTCGCCGCATGGATCGGCGCCGATAATGGCGAGGGGGGCGAGCACGCCTGGCTGTTCGACAATCCGACCGACCGGCTCGACCTGACCGCGCGCGTGCTCGGCTTCGACATGACCGCGCTGCTCGAGAACCCGCGGCTGCGCACGCCGACCATGATGTATCTGTTCCACCGGATCGAGGAACGGCTCGACGGCAAGCCGGCGATGATCCTGATCGACGAAGGCTGGAAAGCGCTCGACGACGAAGTGTTCGCCGCGCGGATCCGCGATTGGCTGAAGACGCTGCGCAAACGCAATGCGCTGGTCGGCTTCGCGACACAGAGCGCGCGCGACGCGCTCGAAAGCCGCATTTCGACCGCGCTGGTCGAACAGACCGCGACCATGGTGTTCATGCCCAACAGCCGCGCGCGGCCTGAGGATTATTGCGATGGCTTCGGCCTGACCGAGCACGAGCTGGCGCTGATCCGCACGCTGCCGGCGCACAGCCGCTGCTTCCTCGTGCGCCAGCCCGATGCCAGCGTCGTGGTGCGGCTCGACCTGTCGGGGGCGCCCGAAGTGCTGACCCTGCTGTCGGGTCGCGAGAGTTCGGTTCGTCGTCTCGACCTGCTGCGCGAAGCGCTCGGCGATGCCCCGGCCGACTGGTTCCCCCCGCTCACCGGCACCGCCTGGCCCGGCGGCGCCAACGACAGCGAGGAGGCCGGCGTCGACGCGTTCGGCCTGGCCGCGGAATGAGCGTGAACTGCCAGCAGGCCGCGCAGGATGTCGGCAATGGGGTGGCCGCCGCGCTCCGCGGCGTCGATTGCGTCGCGGGCGAGGCCAGTGCCGCCGCGTTCGGCCGGCTGTTCGCTCCGGGGGGCTCGCTCGGGACGGTGCTCACCATCGTCCTCACGCTCTACGTCGCGATCTTCGCGATCGCCCTGCTGACGGGACGCGCCAGCATCGGAGTGCGTTCGCTGACACCGCGGATGATGACGCTCGGGCTGGTGCTGACCTTCGCCACCAGCTGGGTCGCCTATCAGAGCGTGGTGTGGAATCTCGCCGTCGGCACGCCCGACTACCTCGCGACCATTCTCACCGGCTCGCAAGGGTCGGCGACGCAGGTCTTCGCGCAGAAGATCGACGTGGTCTTCGTCGCGATCCAGGAAGCGAGCGGCGGGCGGGAGGATTTCTCGGCCTTCTCGCCCGAAGGGATGATGTGGCTCGGCGCCATGCTGTTCATGCTCGGCACCGTCGGCCTGCTGGTCACCACCAAGATCGCGCTGGGCGTGCTGGTCGCGCTGGGGCCGGTGTTCGTCGTCATGGCGCTGTTCAACGGCACCCGCGGGCTGTTCACCGGCTGGGTCAAGGGGCTGACGCTGTGCGCGCTCGCGCCGCTGTTCGCGGTGCTCGGCGGCAGCGTGATGCTCGAACTGGCGGTGCCCATCCTCGGCGCGCTGACCGCCACGCCGGGCCAGGTCGACCCGCAGGCCGGGATGGCGTTCTTCATGATCGGGGCGGTGCATGTCGCGCTGATGGTGCTGGTGCTGAAGGTCGCCGGGGCCATGGTCGCCGGCTGGACGGTGTTCGGCCTCGCCGAAAGCCGCGACCAGGCCGCGGCTTCCGCGCCGGCGCCGCTCCGCAGCGCCCCATCGGTAGCGCTCGCCCAGGCGCAGGCTGCCAACCACCAGAGCGCGCAGGCCCGCCGGATCGACATCTCGGCCGCGCCGACCGCCGCCGCCGCCAATGATGCCTCAGCTCCGGCGCGCGGCGCCGGGCGATCGGTGCACGCGACCGCCGCCGCTTCGGGCCCGGCCGCGGCCGCGCCGCTCGCCCGCGGTGCCGGCCGCGCCCAGGGCATCGGCAGCCGCTTCAAACCGGCGCCCCCCAAACCCCTCGCCCGTTCGATGGAGAAACACTGATGAACCGCGCGCTTCTTCCCGCGCTCGCCCTGGCGCTCGTCGCCGCGCCCTTCGCCGCCCCCGCTGCCGCGCAGGATTCGCGGCTGGTCGAGGTGCTCTACGACGAGGCCAAGGTGGTCCGCATCGACGGCCGCGTGGCGGTCCAGGCGAGCATCATGTTCGGCGCCGACGAAACGATCGAGAACGTCGCGATCGGCGATTCCCAGGCGTGGCAGGTCACCCCCAACAAGCGCGCCGACATTCTCTTCGTGAAGCCGCTCGAACCGCGCGCGGCGACCAACCTCACGGTGGTGACGAGCAAGCGGACCTATCTCTTCGATCTTGTCGCCAGCCCGGCGGCCAAGCCGCTATATCTGATGCGCTTCGTCTATCCCGAGGTGCCCGAGGCCGAGCAGGAGCCGCCCGCGCAGCTCGCCGCCGCGCCCGATGCGATCGAGCAGCAGGCGGTGCGCGATCCCTATGCGGTGATCGACCCGGCCGCCCTCAATTTCGCGTGGGATGCTTCGGGCGATTCCGAACTTCTGCCCGAAAACACCTATGACGACGGGAGGGCGACCTTCCTCACCTGGCCTTCGGGGCGCCAGGTCCCGGCGATCCTGGTGGTCAATTCCAGGGGCGTCGAAGGTCCGGTCAATTTCACCGTCCGCGGCGAGACCATCGTGGTCGACGGCGTGCCGCAGACCATCGTGCTGCGGTCGGGCGAGGATCGGGCCGAACTTCGCCATGCCGGACCGGTGCGGTCCGCTGCCGCGCAGCCGGTCGCTGCGCTCGCCTCGATGGGAGACAAGTGATGCGCCTTGCCATGCGACTGCCCGAAAAACAGCCGGGCGATGGGCCAATCGCCAACGACGTCGACCCGCGCGACGAGGCCGGGGCCGAAATCATCGATCTCGCGCAGCGTAATGCCTTTCCCGGGGTGGCACGTCCGGCGGGGAAGTCCGACGCGCTCGGCCTGATCGCCGGGATCGGCATCGTCGCCGCGCTCGGCGCGGTGACCTTGTGGAGCATGAATTCCGCGCGGGTCGCCCCGCCGCACGGCGTCGGCGGGCAGCAGGCCCCGGTCGTAACGCCTGGCGAAGCGCGGCCGCAGCCCGTTGCGCCGCCCATGGCGCCCCCCCAGCAGGCAGCCGCGGCGGTCCGCCCCGATCCGGCCCCGCAACCGGTCTATTCGGCTCCGCCGCAGGCGGCCCCGGTGGCCAATCCCTATGCCAGCCCGACGGTCGTGTTCGATGCCGGCGCATCGCCCGCGACGCTCGCGCTGGCCGATCCCGCGGCGGCGGGAGAGGCGGGGGCCGCATCGACGAGCGGCGGTTCAGCGAATGATTTCGCCAGCCGCATCGGCGGGGTCGGGGGTGCTCCCGCGCAGGCGAAAGCGATGGTCAATCCCTCGACCACGGTCACGCAGGGCACGTTGATTCCCGCCGTGCTCGAGACCGCGATCGACACCAATGTCCCCGGCTACGTCCGCGCCGTGGTCAGCCAGGACGTGCGCAGCTTCGACGGCAAGCGCATCCTCGTCCCGCGTTCCTCGCGTCTGATCGGTCAGTACCAGTCGGGACTGCAGAACGGCCAGAAGCGCGCCTATGTGATATGGACCCGGCTGATCCGCCCCGATGGCGTCTCGGTCAATCTGGCCTCGCCCGCGATCGGCTTCGACGGGACCACGGGGCTCGCCGGCAAGGTGTCGGGCAACAGCTTCTTCAAGCGCTTCGGCTCGGCGATGCTGCTCTCGGTGGTCGGCGGCGTGGGTTCGCTCGCCACCGGCGGCGCAGCGGGCGTGCTGATCGGCGGGGCGAGTTCGTCGGCGGCGGCGACCGCGGCGCAGCAGGACGGTCAGCGCAGCCCGACGGTCCGCGTACGCCAGGGCGAACCGATCCGGATCTTCACCGCGCGTGACCTCGACTTCTCTTCGGTCAGCTGATCGCCGGAGCCGAGGCATGACCGCCGACATCCATCCGTTTCTTCCCGAGGACCAGCCGCCCGAGGACCAGCCGCCGGAGGATTCGCCGCAGATCGCCCTGCACGGCCAGCGCAGCGTCTATCTCGAGGCCTATCTTGCGCCGTTCCGCGAATGGCTCGAGCGCGACACGGTGACCGAGATCCTCGTCAACCGGCCGGGCGAGATCTGGGTCGAAGATGCGGCGCAACCGGGCATGCAGAGGATCCTGCGCCCCGAAATCGACGATCGGCTGATCCAGCGGCTGGCCGAGCAGGTCGCCCGCGTCAGCCACCAGGGGATCAACCGCGAACACCCGCTGCTGGGCGCGACGCTTCCGGCCGAAGCCTGGGGCGGGGCGCGTGTGCAGTTCTGCGGCCCGCCGGCCGCGCGCCGGCATTGGGCCATGGCGATCCGCCGCCACCGGCGGCTCGACCTGCCGCTCGATGCCTATGATTGCGGTCCGCTGAGCGCAGCTTCGCCCGAGCCCATGCCCGACCCGCAGGCGCAGCCGATCGCCTTTCTGCGCGCGGCGATCCGCCAGCGGCGCACGATCCTCGTCTCGGGGGGCACCAGCACCGGCAAGACGACCTTTCTCAACGCCATGCTCGGCGAAATCCCGCGGCACGAACGCGTCGTACTGGTCGAGGATACGCCCGAACTGCGGCTCCCGGGAGCCAACGGCGTGGGCCTGGTGGCGGTCAAGGGCGAACTGGGCGAGGCCAAGGTCACGGCCAACGAACTGCTCCAGGCGGCGCTCCGGCTGCGGCCCGACCGCATCGTGCTGGGCGAATTGCGCGGGGCGGAGAGCGTCAGCTTCCTGCGGGCGATCAACACCGGCCATCCGGGCAGCTTCTCGACCATTCACGCCAATTCGCTGAGCGGGGCGCTCGAGCAGCTTTCGCTGATGGTCATGCAGACCGGTATCGGGCTCACCCGCAGCGACACGATCGCCTATGCCGCAAGCGTGATCGACGTGATCGTCCAGCTCGGTCGCGATGCTTCGGGCAGGCGCGGGATCACCCAGATCGCGCAGACCGCCACGCTCGTCTGACGTGGCGCGGCGATGGCGGCCCTGTCCCGGGTCTGTCGCAAACCGGCGATGCCGTAGCGTAAGGCTGCCGCGGGGCTGAGGCTTCTCGATAACACTCGCAAAAAATCAACACGATTCTGCGCAACATTCATGCGCCCACCCTTGCGTGCAGACGAATGTATGTTAGCAATGGAGGATAGGCCGCAATAGACGGCCACATGGAGAGGAGAGGGATTATGAGGGTGAGGGCTTCCTTGCTCGCGGGCATCTGCGCGAGCGCGATTTCGTTTCCGGCTTTTGCACAGGAGGCGACCGAAGACGATCTGGTCAATCCCGGGATCAACCGCAATGTCATCATCGTCACCGCCCAGCGCCAGAACCAGTCGCTCCAGGAAGTTCCCATCGCGGTCAGTGCCTTCGACGCCGAAGCGCTCGAGGCGCAGCAGATCGAAAACGCCAGCGACCTGCAACTGACGCTGCCCAACGTCTCCTTCACCAAGTCGAACTTCACCGGCTCGAGCTTCACCATCCGCGGTATCGGCGACCTCTGCGTCGGCACGTCCTGCGATGCGGCGACGGGCATCCACACCAACGGTTCGCCGCTGTTCGGAACCCGCCTGTTCGAAACCGAATATTTCGATCTCGAGCGGGTCGAGGTGCTGCGCGGGCCGCAGGGCACGCTGTTCGGCCGCAACGCGACCTCGGGCGTGGTCAACGTCGTCACCGCCAAGCCCGAACTGGGCGCCTTGCGCGCTGCCGCCGAATTCGAATACGGCAATTACAACAGCATCAAGGGCCGCGGCATGGTCAATGTGCCGATCGGCGATACATTGGCGTTCCGCGCGGCGGGCTTCTACCTCAACCGCGACGGCTACACGAACAACACCTTCGACGGCAACGATCTCGACGACCGCGACATGTATGCGGTGCGCGGCTCGCTGCGGTGGGAACCGAGCGCGAACACCACCTTCGATCTGATGGGCTATTACTTCCGCGAAAACGACAAGCGCCTGCGCATCCAGAAGCAGCAGTGCCAGCGCGATCCCACCGGAATCCTGGGTTGTCTCAACAATCGCCGTGATTTCGACAACACCAACACCAATGCGACCTTCACCGGCACGCTCGGTTCGGAGGAATTCCTCCAGCTGAACGGTCTGCCGCCCGGGTTCGGCCTCAACAGCCTCTACGGTCCCGACACCTACGCCTCCTACGACGAACCCGACGACGTGCGGATCGTGGGCACCGCCTTCACACCCGAATATTTCGCCGACGAACTGCAGGTCCAGGGGCATCTCGACCAGCGCTTCGGGGCCATGAACCTGTCGCTGACCGGCATGTATCAGGAAACCTCGGTCGACTCGCGCCAGGACTACAACCTCGGCATCGCGGGTCGCTCGGCCAAGTTCCAGGCTGCTCTCACCCAGCTTGCCGCCTTCGCCAATCCTCTGGTCGTGGGGCCGGCCACCGCGGCCTACTTCCAGCCGGTCGTCGACGCACTGATCCCCAACGGTCCGACCGGCGAAGTGTGTACCTCGGAAACGCGCACCGACAATCTCGGCTCGTTCGAAGGCTACAGCATCTGCGGGGACGTTCCCGGCGCTTTCGACCGTTCGCGGACCGAAGGCGAATCCTGGTCGGCCGAAGCGATCCTTTCGAGCGACTTCGACGGACCTCTGAACTTCCTCGTCGGCGGAATCTATGCCGAAGCCAAAGCCACCGACACCGACTATTTCGTCAACGCCTTCGCGATCGACTACATCACCGGCGTGCTGGGGTCGTTCAGCGCGCTCGGCGCGGGCGCACCGCCGAGCTATCTGGCGACGTCGTTCTACCGCAACAATACCAGCGATTTCAAACTGGAGAGCTACGGCATCTTCGGCGAAGTCTACTGGGACATTTCCGACCGGGTGAAATTCACCGCCGGCCTTCGCTACAACAACGACCAGAAGGCCCTGACCGCGCGCACGACGCTGGCGAACTTCCTCAATCCCTACAGCAATGACGGCGATCCGTTCGATTCGCCCTTCGTCGGCAGCTTCGATGCCGATCCGGGGACGGCGGGCAACCAGCTGTTCCAGACCCGCTCGGTCGGCTTCGACAAATTCACCGGCCGCGCCGTGCTGGATTTCGAACTCAGCCCGGACAACCTCGTCTATGCCTCCTATTCGCGGGGCTACAAGTCCGGCGGCATCAACCCGCCGCTGTCGCCGATCTTCGAGGTGTCCGACAGTTTCGGGCCCGAAGCGTTGAACGCGTTCGAAATCGGTTCGAAGAACACCCTCCTTGACGGCGCGCTGCAGCTCAATCTGACCGGCTTCTACTATGACTATTCGAGCCTCCAGCTCAGCCGGATCATCGCGCGGACCTCGGTCAATGACACGATCGATGCCAAGGTCTGGGGGATCGAACTCGAATCGATCATCCGCCCGTCGTACAACTGGCTGATCAACATGAACTTCAGCTATCTCAACGCCGAGGTGGCGGGCGATCAGTTCTTCAGCAACCCGCGCGATCCGGGCGGCGGCGATCCCGATGCGGTGATCGTCAAGGACATCACCAACGGGGCGCTGTGCGCAGTGACGGGCGGCAATGCGGATGGCTTCGTCAATGCGGTCAACACCGCGATCAATGCGGGCGCGGTCACGGGCAGTCCCGCAGTGACTGCCCCGTTGCAGCCGGTGACCGAATTCCCCGCCGACGCCAATATCGCCTCGTCGGGAGCGTTCAGCATCTGCGCGGCTCTCGATGCCTTCATAGCGGCGCCGGTGCCCGGCGGCGGCGGCGTCACCTTCGGCACCGCCTTCGGCGGCATCGAGGTGCTCAGCCCCGGTGTCGAGGTCAATCTGAAGGGCAACAAGCTGCCGCAGGCGCCCGAGATGAAGGCATCGGTCGGCGCCCAGTACACCGCCGAATTTTCCAACGGCATGAGCCTCGTCCCGCGTTTCGATCTGGCCTTCACGGGCGAACAATACGGCAATGTCTTCAACGGCCGCGTCAACCGGCTCAAGCCCTTCGTCCAGGCGAATGCGCAGATCCAGCTGAACGGTGCCGATGATCGCTGGTTCGTCCGTGGCTTCGTGCAGAACATCTTCGACAGTTCCTCGGTCACCGGCCTCTATGTCACCGATGCCTCGTCGGGCCTGTTCACCAATATCTTCACGCTCGATCCGCGGCGCTACGGCATCGCGGTGGGGGCGAAGTTCTAGTTCTACCCGACAACCGGGGGAGGGGAGGGGCGGCCTGCGGGTCGCCCCTTTTTCATGCGCTTCTTTTCATGCGCCCCTTTTCATAGGCCCGTCCGGTCGCGCGAGGAGGCGAAGGGCGAGAAATCGGTTTCGGTATCGAACAGTTCGACCCCTTCGGCGCGCTTCAGCATGCCGACCACCGCATAGGTCGCCGGGGTCAGCAGCGCTTCCCACGCGGTCTTGATCGCCCATTGCGACAGGACCACCTGCCCCAGCAGCTCGACCGGCCAGCCGGCGAGGCCCCAGAAGGCGAGCGGATAGAAGATTACGCTGTCGAACCCCTGGCCGACCACGGTCGAGCCGATCGTTCGCATCCACAGATGCTTGCCGCCGCTCCACACCTTCATCTTGGCGAGCACGTAGCTGTTGGCGAATTCGCCCACCCAGAAGGCGACCATCGAAGCGAGCACGATCCGCCAGCTGTTGCCGAACACGAATTCGTAGGATTGCTGCCCCGGCCAGCCGGCTGCGGGAGGCAGCTTGACCACCACCCAGGCCATGAACGCCATGAAGGCGAGCGCGGCGAATCCGGTCCAGATCACCCTGCGCGCGCGGGTATAGCCGTAGACCTCGGTCAGGACGTCGCCGATGATGTAGCTCACCGGGAAGAACAGCACCCCTGCGCCGAACGACCAGGCGCCGATCCCCGGCAGGACGACGTAGCTGGGCTTCGATGCGCCGATCAGGTTCGACAGCAGCAGGATGGTGACGAAAGCCGCCATCACGAGGTCGAAGTAGCGAAAGTGAACGGCGGAAGCCGAAGGCGCGGGGGTGTTTTCCATCGCCATGCGACTACAACCGATTGGCCCCACGCGAAAGCGGCGTTATGGCGGGGCCGGCGCGCGCCCGTAGCTCATCTGGATAGAGCGCGAGACTTCTAATCTTGAGGCAGCAGGTTCGAGTCCTGCCGGGCGCGCCATCCCGCAGCGATATGTTCGGAACGGGGGACTGCTGTCGTGGTCGCAGGCCGTGGTGGCGGGGGCGCTCAGAACGCGATCTGGATGCGGATATTCTGCGCATCGAGGCCGATCGCCCGGGCCAGCGCATCCTTGTAGGCGCGGACGGTGTCTTCCATTCCCTCCAGCCCCTCGGGGTCGGGCAGCGAGACGCTCGATCCGTCCGACGCCGCGCCGATCACCTGTTCGATCCGCGCGACGTTGGATTTGCGGGGTTGCGATTGCCCCGTTTCCCACGCCCACAAGGTGGGCCGGCTCACGTCGAGGCGATCGGCCAGCGCCGCTGCCGACAGCTTGCGGTCGAGCCGGAACTTGCGGATTCGCTGGCCGAGCCCGGCGGGCGATTGCTGGTCCAGCCCGGCGGGCGGCTCCTGGCCGGGGCCTGTGTCCGCGGCCGCTTGGGCGGGAAGGCCACGCAGTTTCAGCGAACTGAGCTGTGCCTCGGGCAGTCTGCGTTCGAACTGGCAGCCGAGCAAACCGTCGTTCTTCCACACCACGATCGATTGGGCGAATGGCGGCTGGTCGGGCGAGAGCCGCAGCGCAAACGGGAGCTGCGTGTCCCACGCGCTATCGACTGCGATCAGACACCCCGTGGGCGAGATGTTGAGAACGACCACCTCGGTCCAGGGCTGGCCTTCGGGCCTGGCTTGTGCGCGAAGCATGAGGGCGTAGCGGCCATGCTGGCGGCTGCCGTCCTGCAGAGCGGGGGATTCAATGGCCGGGTTCATCGGATGCGTCCTTGGGGGAAGGGGGTATGGAGCGGGAAAGAATTATCGAAGATCGGTTATAGCGAGCAATTTAACATCGATACGTTAAGTTTAAACGCCGATCGGGCCATTGTGTGCCCGGCAAGCTGACGTGGCGCGAGTGCCTTGCCGATCGATCGTCGAGCCGAGCGAGCAGCGTGGAGGCCACGGGACTACGATCGATCGCGACCGGACCGGACGATCGATCGCCTTTCGCCGGCTTTGCGAACCTAGCCTCGCGATACGTTCTCGAGCGGCTCTCCGGTGACCGGATAACCGAAGTCTTCGCCGATATGGAGCCAGCTCTTGCCGTCGATCTCGCCCAGGAAAGGGGTGATCGTGCGCACCGGGATGGCTTCCGCCTGCGCCCTGGCCTCGGCGAAACTGCCGAATTGGGCAAGCCGCTCGAGATTGCGTCGGGTGGGAAAAATCACCCTTATCTCGTCCCGCTCCGCCGCGTCGAGCGCGCCTTGCGCCGTCGTCCAAAACAGATGAGTATTCTCGGACAGGTCGGCCTCGATCTCGACCGCACCGGTGCCCAGATCGGCGAGGTAGAAGCGCGTATCATAGACCCGCGGGATGCGCTCGTTCCTGGGAAACCAGCGGGCGAAAGGTGTGATCTGCGCCAGGTCGAGCTGCCATCCGAAGCGGTCGAGGACCGGCGCGATTTCGCCGCAGTCGAGCAGAAGGGCCCGGGCTTCGCGCGCGATATCCGCATCGACCCTGCCCGAAATGCCGATCGCCAGGCCGGTCTCCTCGAGCGTCTCGCGAACCGCGGCGATCTGATGGGCGACCTCGACCGGGTCGCGATCGCCTGCCATTTCGCGCCCGAGCGCGAAATCCGCCGGGTCGACGCGGCCCCCTGGAAAGACCGCCATTCCGCCGGCGAAGACCATCTCGCGCGAGCGGACCGTCATCAGTATTTCGGGTGGGCCCCCGGCCGCGGCATTGCGAAAGATGACGACGGTGGCGGCAGGAATACCGTCGGCGGGATTGGCTGGCTCGTTCATGGTCCGGTTGTGGCCCGGTGCGGCGCGCTTGCCAAGAGGAGTCGCGTGCTGGTCGGGCTGTCGGAAAAACTTACATTAATCGGCGTGGAGAATCGGGTGTTAACCTTGGTGAACCAAGACCTTAGCTGCCAGAGCAATTCTGGCACGGTCCGTGCATGGAGTGCAGTGTTCCAAATGAAGTCTTCGTGGGGCGCAACAGGCTTACCCGTCTCCGCCTGCGTCCCGATACGAAAAAGGCCCGTCCGGTTGTCCCACCGGGCGGGCCTTTCCCGTTTAATGACGCGCAAAGCGCGCGGAGCAGCCTCAGCCCTCGGCCCTGGCCACCTGCTTTTCATTCAGCATCTGCTGCAGTTCGCCGGCTTCGTACATTTCCATCATGATGTCGCTGCCGCCGACGAATTCGCCTTTCACATAGAGCTGCGGAATGGTCGGCCAATCGGAAAAGCTCTTGATGCCCTGGCGGATTTCCATGTCCTGGAGCACATCGACGCTGTCGTAGGCGACGCCGCAATGGTCGAGGATGGCCACCGCGCGGCTAGAAAAGCCGCATTGCGGGAACAAGGGAGTGCCCTTCATGAACAGGACGACGTCGTTGGCGCCGACGATGTCGGAGAGGCGCTGCGTGATATCGGACATGGTTAGTCCCTCTGTTTCAGAATTCGTGTCGTGCGCAATCAGGTGGGGGTTTGGGTGGTGAGTTGCAAGGCGTGCAGTTCGCCGCCCATGCGCCCCCCCAGCGCCTCATAGACCAGCTGGTGCTGCCGCACCCGGCTGAGACCCGCGAACTGGGGAGCGATCACCTTGGCCGCATAATGGTCGCCGTCCCCGGCGAGATCGCGGATTTCCACGGCGGCACCGGGAAGGCCCTGGGTGATCAGGGCTTCGATTTCGGCAGCAGCCATCGCCATCGGATCAGCGCCCGTCGTGCATGAATTCGCGCCGCGCAACGACCGCGCATTCTTCCAGCTTGGCGCGGATGGCGCTTTCGCTGACATCGCAATCGGCGCCGGTGAGATCGCCGAGCAGCTTGCGGATCACATCCTCGTCGCCGGCCTCCTCGAAGTCGGCCTGGACGACCTCCTTCTTGTAGGCTTCGGTTTCTTCCCGCGTCAGGCCCATCAGCCCGGCGGCCCATTCGCCGACCAGCCGGTTGCGGCGCGCCGCGATCCGGAAGGCGTTTTCCTCGTCGAAGGCGAACTTGGCTTCTTCGCCGCGCTCGCGGTCCTTGAAATCGGTCATCGGGTCCTCACGAATGATTGACCGTTCGAATAGGGACCGGCGAGACGGCGGGCAAGTCCTACTCCATCACCACCACGAGTTTGCCGATCGCGCCGCGGTTCTCGAGCTTGGCGATCGCCTCGTGCGCGCGCTCGATCGGATAGGTCTCGCTGACCAGCGGGTCGATCTTGCCCGCCTGCCACAGGTCGAACAATTCCGCGATGTTCTTCTGATTGCGTTCGGGTTCGCGGGCGGTGAACGCCCCCCAGAAGACTCCGCGGATGTCGCAGCTCTTGAGCAGGGTGAGGTTGAGCGGCATCTTGGCGATCCCGGCGGGAAAGCCGATCACCAGAAAACGGCCCTCCCAGGCGATCGCGCGCAGCGCCGGCTCGGAATAGTCGCCTCCGACGATGTCGTAGACGATGTCGGCCCCATTGGGCCCCACGGCGTCCTTGAAATCACCCGCAAGCTTCTTCGACGTGTCCTTGTCGAAGGGCGCGCGGGGGTAGATCACCACCTCGTCGGCGCCATGCCGGCGCGCGACCTCGCCCTTTTCCTCGGTCGAGACCGCGGCGATCACGCGGCAGCCATAGGCCTTGGCCAGTTCGACCGCCGAAAGACCGACGCCGCCGGCTGCGCCGAGCACGAGCACGGTTTCGCCCTTCCTGATGTCGCCCCGATCCTTGAGCCCGTGGATGGTCGTGCCATAGGTCATCAGCAGCGCGCTGGCCTTGACCAGATCGATGCCGTCGGGGACCTTGAACAGGCGCGCCGCGGCCACGGCGACCTTTTCCTGCAGCCCGCCATTGCCGACGCCGCACATCACCCGGTCGCCGACCTGCCAGCCCTCGACCCCCTCGCCGAGCGCTTCGATGGTGCCCGAGATCTCGCCGCCCGGAGCGAAGGGACGCGGAGGCTTGAACTGGTACATGTCGCGAATGATCAGCGTGTCGGGGAAGTTGATGGCGCAGGCGGCGACCTTGACCAGCACTTCGCCGCGGCCGGCCACGGGTTCGTCGACCTGCTCGACCACGAGGGTTTCGGGGCCACCGGTTTCCTTCGACAGGACTGCCTTCACGCTGCATCTCTCCTCTGGGGTTGGTCGAGCCAGGGCAGACTGCCCTCTCGCATGGTTTCGTGCCGCGCCACTGCATCCTCGCTGGCCAGGGTGAGGCCGATTTCGTCGAGCCCCTGGCTCAGGCAATGCTTGCGAAACGGGTCGATGTCGAAGGCGAAACGGTCCTGATACGGAGTCGTCACGACCTGGTTCTCGAGGTCGATGGTGATCGGCTCGGTCCGTGCGACCTCGAGCAGCCGATCGACCTGTTCCTGCGGCAGCTCGACCGCCAGTATGCCGTTCTTGAACGCATTGCCCGCGAAGATGTCCGAAAAGCTCGGCGCGATCACCGCCGTGAGACCGAGGTCGAGCATCGCCCAGGCGGCGTGTTCGCGGCTCGATCCGCAGCCGAAATTGTCGCCCGCGATCAGGATCGGCGCATCTGTGAATTCGGGATCGTCGAACGGGTTGTCCGGCGCTGCGCGAATGGTTTCGAAAGCGCCCGCGCCGAGACCCTCGCGGCTGACGGTCTTGAGCCAGTGCGCGGGAATGATCACGTCGGTATCGACGTTCTTGAGACCGAGCGGGATCGCGCGGCCTTCGATGGTGGTGACGGGTTTCACTATTTCGCGGACTCCGGAAATGCGGGCAGGCGGATCACGTGCCGCGGATCGTGCTGGATGATCACCGTGGCATCGAGATTGTCGGCCATCTGGTCGAATCGCTGCATCGCGGCGAGCGTATCGGCGCGATCGGTGTTGAATTGCGGCACGCCGCGGTTCGCGATCTGCTCTTCGAAGTGATAGAGATCGCCGGTCAGCAGCATCGTGCCCATTCGCGGAAGCTTGACGACCAGCGAATGGTGGCCGGGCGTATGCCCGGGGGTGGCGATCATGGTCACCGAACCATCGCCGAAAACGTCGCGATCGCCAGCGATCCGGGCGACCTTGCCGGTGGCTCCTTCGGCCAGCCATGGGGCCAGCTGCGCGCGCGTCCGCTCCATCCCGCCCGAGGTGATCGCTTCTGCATCGCCGTCACCGATCAGCAGTTCGGCATCGGCGAACCCGGCCGCCTGACCGATATGATCGTCGTGATAGTGGCTGATCGCGAGGTAATCGATGTCGGCCGGAGCGATCCCGATGTCGCCCAGCTGCCCGGCGATGGTCCGCGAGACGCTGGCGGTGAAGATCCCCTCGGTCGCGCTGGTGCCTTCGAGCGCGGCGGGCAGGCCGGCGTCCCACAGCAGGTAGCGGTCGCCGTTGCGGATCAGATAGCAGCTGTCGGCAAGCGTCCGCTGCTCGCCGTCGTAGAGGTGGGTGTCGGAAAACGGCCCGGTATCGCTCAGTTCGAGCGTGCCGCAATCGAGCCGCCACATCTCCACGTCGGCGGCCGCCTGAGCGGCACCCGGCGCCGCCAGCGCCGCTGCTGCAGTCATCAGTGCTGGAAATCTCATGCCTCTCTCCCCCGTTGCATGCGACCTCAATCGGTTTGCGGCTGTTCCCCCGACGGAATCGGGCCCGGCTGCGAGGGCCCGCGCTTCTTTTCCTTGCGCTTGTTGGCATAGAGCAGGGCGGCGGCGATGGCCGCAGAGCCGATCGCTCCGGCGATGGCGGCCTTTCCGGATAGCTTCTTGGTCATCGTTCTCTCATGCTGACGCAGGACCGCCTTGGCAAGGGGAGAGCTTGCGGACGTCGGCAAGCCGACCCGTTACCGCGGCGGCGGCCGCCATGGCCGGGCTGACCAGATGGGTCCGCGCACCCGGACCCTGCCGGCCGACGAAATTGCGGTTGCTGGTCGAGGCGCAGCGTTCGCCGGACGGGACCTTGTCGGGATTCATCGCGAGGCATGCCGAACAGCCGGGTTCGCGCCATTCGAAACCGGCGGCGGTAAAGATGCGGTCGAGCCCCTCTTCCTCCGCCTGCCGCTTGACCAGACCCGAACCGGGCACGACGATCGCCCAGCGGACGCCGGGCGCCTTGCCGCGGCCCTCGAGCACCGCGGCGGCCGCGCGCAGATCCTCGATCCGGCTGTTGGTGCAGCTCCCGATGAAGACGTTCTCGATCACGATCTCCTCGATCGGCGTGCCCGGGGCGAGGCCCATATAGACGAGGCTCTTGCGCACCGCTTCCTGCTTCGAGGGGTCGGCGAAGCTTTCGGGCGCGGGCACCACGCCGCCGACCGCCACCACGTCTTCGGGGCTGGTGCCCCAGCTTACGGTCGGCTCGACCCCCGCCGCATCGATCGTGACGCTGCGGTCGAAGCGCGCATCCGGGTCGGTCCGCAGCGTGCGCCACCACGCCACTGCCCGGTCCCATTTTTCGCCGCGCGGGGCATAGGGCCGGCCGGCGAGATATTCGAACACGGTTTCATCGGGCGCGATCAACCCCGCGCGGGCGCCGGCTTCGATGCTCATGTTGCACACCGTCAGGCGACCTTCGACGCTCATCCGTTCGAAGACCGCTCCGCGATATTCGATCACATGGCCGGTTCCCCCCGCCGTTCCGATGACGCCGATGATGTGGAGAATGAGATCCTTGGCGGTCACGCCCGGACCCAGTTCGCCCTCGACGCGCACCTCCATCGCCTTCGCGCGGCGCAATTGCAGCGTCTGGGTCGCCAGCACGTGTTCGACCTCGCTGGTACCGATGCCGAAGGCCAGCGCTCCGATCCCGCCATGCGCGGCCGTGTGGCTGTCGCCGCAGACCACCGTGGCGCCCGGAAGCGAAAAGCCTTGTTCGGGGCCGACCACATGGACGATCCCCTGCTCGGCCGCGACCGCATCGATATAGTCGATCCCGAACTGCGGCGCATTGCGCTCGAGCGCGGCGAGTTGCGCGGCGCTTTGCGGATCGGCGATCGGCAGCCGCGATCCGTCGGCGGCGAGCCGCGCGGTGGTCGGCAGATTGTGGTCGGGCACGGCCAGGGTGAGATCGGGGCGGCGGACCGTCCGGCCCGCCAGCCGCAACGCCTCGAAGGCCTGCGGGCTGGTGACTTCGTGGACGAGATGCCGGTCGATATAGATCAGGCAGGTTCCGTCCGGGCGCCGTTCGACGACATGGGCGTCCCAGATCTTCTCGTAGAGCGTGCGCGGTTTGCTGGCCATCGCGGCCATGCTTGCTGCAGGAAGCCGCGCGGCGCAAAAAGGCAAAACCAGAGTCTTGGAAACTTAACCTATCTCTGCTCTACTAACAGCGATGTCAGCAAAGCCATTCGCCTTTCCGATCAAGGTCCTCCCCGAGGACATCGATTTCATGGGGCATGTGAACAATGCCCGCTATCTCAACTGGGTGCAGGATGCGGTGCTCGCGCATTGGCGCAAGCTCGCCCCCGCGGAAGAGGTGGCCGCGCGCGCCTGGGTCGCGATCAAGCACGAGATCACCTATCGCCGGCCCGCCTTCCTCGAGGACGACGTGATCGCGCGGACGGTGCTCGAAAAGATCCAGGGCGCCAGCGCCTTTTATTCGACCGTCATCGAGCGGAGCGGCGAAGTGCTCGCCGAGGTCAAGTCGCGCTGGTGCTGCATCGATGCCGAGACGCTGCGTCCGGCGCGCATCGGCGAGGAAGTCGCACGGTTCTTTTTCCCACCTGCGAAATAGGCTATATCGCGGGTCATGCCCGAATTCCTGTCCGCAGCGGCCATCGTGGTCGCGACCGTGGTCGCGATGGAAGCGGTCGCCTGGGCCAGCCACCGCTACATCATGCACGGCTTCGGCTGGGGCTGGCACCGCGATCATCACGAACCGCACGACGACCTGCTCGAGAGGAATGATCTCTACGCGCTGGTCGGCGCGGCGATGAGCATTGCGATGTTCGCGCTCGGCAGCGAATGGGTGCTCGGCGAAGCGGCATGGCCACCGGCGACCTGGATCGGCCTCGGCATCCTGCTCTACGGCGTCATCTATACGCTGGTGCACGACGGGCTGGTCCATCAGCGCTACTTCCGCTGGGTGCCCAAGCGCGGCTATGCCAGGCGGCTGGTGCAGGCGCACAAGCTCCACCATGCTACGATCGGCAAGGAGGGCGGGGTCAGTTTCGGCTTCGTCTTCGCCCGCGACCCGGCGCGGCTGAAGGCCGAGCTCAAACGACAGCGCGAGGCGGGCATCGCGGTGCTGCGCGATTTGGCCGGAGCCTGATTGCGACGAACCGTCGTGATGTTCGCGCATTTTTGCGAAACTATTATTCCGCGGATAAACCATTGCGGAACAAGGCCTTGAAGCGGATTTCCGACTGGCGGGCGTGACTTTCCGCCAGGCTTTTTGGTGACCTTCCGCGCGGGCGGCGGAAAATGCCGCGCGACAGTCGGCAGCGCCAACCCCATGCCATCCGCTCGCGCCGGGGGACGAAGCTAGCGCACCCGTCGCGAATAGGAAACCGCCTGGTTGAGGGCCGCGATGCCCCCGCGCACCCATGTGCGCATCGCGTGTCGGGGGCTGTTGCGCCGCTAGGGTTTCGATCGCCAATGCCACAGCCGCGCCGGACGGTTGGGCGCGCGATGGGCCGAGCGCGCTTCGATGCCCGCCTTCGCCAGCAGTTCTCCGAGATCGATCGGCTCGTTCGCCTTTACCGCGAATCGACGTCCTTCGCTGCGGACCACATGGCCCGAGATCGCGATCCCCCGGTGGCGGATTTCGACACTCGCGCCGGATTGCGGAGGCGCATCGGCCTTGGCCATGTAGCCGCTCGATGAAATATTGGCGATGGAGACCTCCTGCCAGGTCTCGCCGTCGCGCAATTGCGCCTTGAGTGAGACTATCCGGCGCGGCTCCCGCTTCGCTCGTTTCGGCATGCGACCCCCGAAAATGCTTGTTGCACAACGCCATACAGAATCGGAATGAATCCGCAACCTGACTGCGAAAAGGCTAGGGTGGAAGCGCGCGAATCCTTTCCGGATCGGATTGCGCCCTCGATGATCTCGGCCTCCGCCAGGGCTGCCGATCGCTCGGTCGCTTCGCATCGCGAATGCGGCAGACCAGGGGCGATCGGTACCCGGCCAAGCTGCCTTCGAAGACACCCCCCCGGTCTCGTCCGCACCCGTCTTTCTGGGAGGGAACCTATTGCTATTGCACGAATTCTTTACCGTATGCGAAAGATTTTGCTTGTCATGCTGCTCGGCGTGGGGGTGCTCGTCTCGCCCATGCCAAGCAGAGCACAGCCTGCTCCCCCATCCGCAACCGATGAGGCGCCCGGGATCGAGGGCTTCAACCTGTCGCTGCCCGATGGTGTTCCCGAGGATGTCTTTACCGAGGACCGTCGGCGCGACGTGCTCGCGGCGCAGGTCATGCTCGACCGCAGCCGTCATTCGCCCGGCGTAATCGACGGCTACATGGGCGCCAACACCCGCAGGGCGATCCGCTATTATCGCCGGACCAACGACCTTCCGGCCGGGGATGGGCTCGACCCGCAACTGATGCGCGCGCTGATCGCGGCGAAGACTGGCGATGTCTTCTCGACCTATACGATCACGCGGGACGATGCGGATGGTCCGTTCTACCGCACCGCTTCGAGCATGGCGGACATGGCCCGGATGGATCGCGTCGGCTGGCATTCGGCGCAGGAGATGCTCGCAGACCGCTTCCACATGGACCAAGGTTTCCTTGCAACGCTAAATCCCGGGGTCGATTTCGGCCGCGCCGGGTCGCAGATCGTGGTCGTCTCGCAGGGCGCGGAAGAGCTGAGGGGCAAGGCGGCCCGGATCGAGATCCGCAAGGCCGACAATTCGGTCGTCGCATTCGATTCGCGGAACCGCATCGTCGCCAGCTATCCCGCGACCATCGGCAGCAGCCAGTTTCCCAGCCCGAGCGGATCGATGGAGGTGGCCGCGGTGGCGCCCGAAGCCAATTATACCTTCGTGCCGACGGGGCGGCAATGGGGCCCCGACCACACGCTGGTCATCCCGCCGGGCCCCAACAATCCCGTCGGCGGGATATGGATCGATCTGACCAGGGAGGGCTACGGCATCCACGGATCGCCCGATCCGCAGCTGATCGGCAAGACCGCCAGCCACGGCTGCGTCCGGCTGACCAATTGGGACGCGCAAGAACTGGCAGCATCGGTCGGCCAGGGCGTCGCGGTGGTGTTCCGCTAGCCATGGCGACCGCAGCAAAGCCCGACCGGCTCGCGCGCGCGGACGCGAAGGCATCCTCGCCCTTCCGGACCTATAGGCTGGCGTTCGTGGAGGACCGCTTCGGGGCGCAGAAATACCTCGATTTCGAGGCGGCGCATGCCGGCACCGCGCTCGAGATCGCCGCCAAGGAAGCCCGTGGCAGGATCGCCGATCTGTACGAGGACGGGCGCTATCTGTGTTCGCTCGAACGCTCCGATCCCGCAGGCGGCGGATTATGGGTGGTCAGCTTCGGCAGCCTGGCGGGATCATTCGTTGCGGGTGGCGATCCAGCTGCCGCAGATGACCAGGATCGCGATCGAGATCCAGTACCAGGGGTGGCCTAGCGTGAGCCAGGTGACGACCGCGCCGGTGGTCATCGCGCCGATCGCCATGACCTTGGCCCGGCGGCCGATCGCGCGGCGCTCGCGCCAGTCGCTCACCTGTGGTCCCCAGTGCGGATGATCGAGAATGCGGCGTTCGAGTTCGGGGCTGGAGCGGGCGAAGAAGAAGACCGCCAGCAGCAGAAAGGGGACGGTTGGCATGATCGGCAGGAAGGCCCCCACCGCGCCCAGGCCGATCGCCATATAGCCCGCCGCGCGGTAGAGCGGCCGCTTCATCGCCGGAGCGCCTTCACGCGGCAGCGATCCGCGCCGCGTGCTCGCGCACCAGTGCGATCATGTTGGGCACGCCCTGCGTGCGGTTGCTCGACAGCTGGTTGCGCAGGTCGAACGGCGCCAGAGCCGCTTCGATATCCATCGCGGCGACCTCGCCGGCGGGGCGGTCCTGCACGCCGGCTATCACCAGCGCGACGATCCCCTTGGTGATCGCGGCATTGCTGTCGGCGAGGAAATGCAAGCGCTCCGCATCGCCGGTGGGATAGACCCACACCGCCGCCGAACAGCCGCGCACCAGCGTCGCGTCGGTCTTGAGTGCATCGGGCATCGGTTCGAGTTCGCGGCCGAGTTCGATCAGCAGGCGATAGCGTTCGTCGCTCTCGAGGAAGCCGTATTCTTCTGCAATGTCTGGAAGGGTCCGCATGGCCGCGCCCTCTAACAATATCGCCGCCGGCGCGAAAGCCGGTTGACGCAGGCCGGCCCGCCTCTGCCGCCCGCCGGCCCCGTGGCCGCATCGATGGCCTCAGTGCGACAATCCGCCGGGCCGGGTGAAGGCGTAATAGATCACGTAAAACCACCCGAGGAACCCCTGGATCGTGGCCCAGACGATCGACTTGTGCAGGCTCCAGCTGATCGCCACCGCGATCGCGCTGCCGAGTCCAATTCCGGCGCGGGCGGCGTCGGTCCGGACCGCCGTCACAGATCGACCCCGCTGGCGATCGCCTCGAGCTTGCGGATCCGTTCCTTGAGATCGGCCAGCTCGATGCGGGCGGCGCCGAGCGAGGAGCCGCCGTCGCGACTGGGGCCGTGACCGGATTGCTCGAGTTCCTGGCGCTTGAGTGCCAGCCAGCTGTGCCAGGCGCGCAGCAGCGCCCCAGCGACGATCGTCAGGCCGACCAATGCGGCGGCGGCGATGATGATAGACGGTTCGAACATCGGCTCATGTCCTCCTTGAAACCGGCCTTTTCTCAATCGGCCTGCTTGTCGCGCAAGGCCTCGATCTCGGCGGAAATCCTCTTGGTTTCGCGCGCATCGAGCGAATTGCCTTCGGTGGCGATGCGTTCGAGCACCTTGATGCGTTCGCGCAGATCCTCGATCTCGCGCTGCGCCTCGGGATCTGGGCCGCGCGGGGCGTTCTCGCTGCCGGGGAAGTCGCGTGTCGCTCCGCCTTGGCCGCGATGCTTCGACTTGACGATTTCGGCGATCGCCATGATGCCGACGATGATGACGATGGCGGTCCAGAAACTCATTGGCTCATCTCCCGGCGCGAAGTGATTGCGTCGATCTCGTGCAGATCGCGCAATTGCTCGATCTGCGCGACGAGCGCGTGGTTGCCGTCGGTAGCGATGCGTTCGAGAACGCGGACGCGCTCCTCGAGCTTGCGGTAGTCGGCGGCACCGGTGGTGGCCTGGGCGGCCTCGGCCTCCGCCTTGCGCGCTTCGAGTTCGAGCTTGCGTTCGTCGTGCTCGACCGTGCGCTTGTGAAAGACATGCGCCATGCCGAAGATCAGCACGAGGATCGTCAGCACGAAGGCGAAGATCATGGCCAGGTCGGGATCGATCATCAATTGGCCTCCTTGGGGTCGCGCAGGCGATCGATCTCGCTGGTCAGGCGATAGCCGCTGTCGGTGACGATCCGCTCGACATTTCCGAGCCGGTCCTTGAGCGAGCCCAGTTCGGCGCGCAGTTCGGCGTTTTCCTGCGACAGCAGGCGGACCCGCTCGAGCGCCTGGTCGTTCCGCGGATAGACCGGCTTGCCCCAGCTGTTTTCGAGCGGGTAGCCGTGCCGCACGCGGAGCCAGGTGTTGACCACCCAGGCCAGCGACAAGGCGACCACGCCGATGCCGACGATTTCGGGCGTCAGAATTCCGAATTCCATCACGCCGTCTCCCCCTGCCGTGTCGCGAGCGGGACGCCCGCGCCGCTTTCGTCGACCCGGCGCTGATCGCGCAGCGCCTCGATCTGGGTGGCGACATCGTAGCCCTTGTCGGTGACGATGCGCTCGAGCACCCGGACGCGTTCCTCGAGCTCCTGCACGTGGCTGGCATATTGCGCCGCGCGTTCGGCGGTGTGCTCGGCGGTGGTCTGGACGTTCATCCGGGCGATCTTTTCCTGGTGCTTCGTCCACACGATGAAGCTGACCATGAGAAAGGGCGCGAGCGGAACCAGGATCCAGATAATGTCGGACATCGAATTTCTCCTCCCCCGGACCGGCTCAGCGGAGCCGTTCGATTTCGGCGTTCAGCCGCGGATTGCTGCTGACGTAGAAGGTCTCGACATCGGCGAGCCGGCGATCGACGTCCTTCATCCGGGCGCGGATCTCGCGGGCGGTCCGCTTCGGGTTCTGGCGGACGCGCTGCCAATAGGTGCTTTCCTCGCGGTCGACGTAGAGGTGCGGCGGCTTCTTGTTGAGCAGGATGCCGGCGAGGAAGTAGAACGGGATGGTCGAACCGCCGGACATGAAGGTCAGCCCGACCAGGCCGAGCCTGATCCAGAAGACGTTGACGCCGGTGTAGTCGGCGATACCGGAACAGACGCCCATGAGCTTCGCGTTCTGCTTGTCGCGGTAGAGCGTGGTGCGGGGGCTGTTCACTTTGCGGTTCCTTTCTTCTCGGCCATCAGCTGTTCGAGCTCGCGCAGCTGCTGGTTGTCGGTTTCGCTGTCGTGGACCAGGCGGGCGGGGCGGAAATCGGGGTTGTCGCTGGCGACCAGCCGTTCGACCGTGTCCATCCGCTCGTCGAGCCGCTTGGCGAGATTGTAGAGCTCCTCGAGCAGCGCCTCGTCGTCGGTGGTGATGCTGGCAGCGGTCTTCCACTTGGTGATATAGTGGAAGACGATCCACGGCAGCGCGATGAAAATGGCGACGATTGCAAAAACTTCTTCCACCGATCAGCCCTCCTTGTCCGCGTCGTTCCCGCCATTCTTGCGGCCGAGCGCGCGCTTCATCTGTTCGAGCTCGTCGTCGATCGCATCGGCGCCTTCGAGCGCGGCGATCTCGTCCGAGAGATTGGGTTTGTCCGAGCTGTCGGCGATCGACAGCGCATCGGCGCGGCCTTCGGCGTAGTCGACCCGGCGTTCGAGCTGGTCGAACCGGCTCAGCGCATCGTCGACGCGTTCGTTGGTCATCAGGCTGCGGAGCTTGACGCGGTTCTCGGCGCTTTCGAGCCGGGCAGCGATGGCGGTCTGCCGGCTGCGGGCTTCGCGCAGGCGGTTCTGGAGCTTCTGAATGTCCTGTTCATAGGCCCGCAGCGCATCGTCGAGCACGGCGATCTCCTGCTTGAGCTGATCGGACATGTCGGCGGCCTTCTTCTTCTCGACCAGCGCCGCGCGGGCGAGATCCTCGCGGTCCTTGCTGAGCGCCAGCTGGGCCTTTTCGCCCCAGTCGGACTGAAGCTTGTCGAGCTTGACCGTGTGGCGGTGCATTTCCTTCTGGTCGGCGATGGTGCGGGCGGCGCTCGCGCGGACTTCGACCAGCGTTTCCTCCATCTCGAGGATGATCATGCGGATCATCTTCTGCGGGTCGTCCGCCTTGTCGAGCAGGTCGTTGAAATTGGCGGCGATGATATCGCGGGTGCGGCTGAAAATTCCCATCAGGGGTGCTCCGTTGGCAAAAAAGTCCGATCCTTTCGTCCGCCCACCGTCGCGGGTGGGGGTGGGAGAGCGGCGCAGCCGTTCTACCTCTTCCTCGATCCGCGACAAGCGGGGGCGCCTGCGCGGGTGGGCCGGAGCGTCTTCGGCATCGCTGCCGCGGGGACTGTCGGGGGAGCGACGCTCCGGCCCTAGGGGATCGAAAGAACGCGGATCATGGTCGGGAGGCATGGTCATGCGATCTCGACCTGTTCGACGGTAGCCAGAACCGGGGTCGGCGCGGTCACCGCGATTTGCGAGCTGAGCACGACGAAGGTGATCATCGCGGCGATGCTGGCGATCGCGGCCTGTCCGAGCTGGGTCCGGAAAAAGCTGCGGCTGTACATGGTGGGGTCCTCCCGATGGGCCTGGAAACGACGGCCGAATTGCTGTTGCCCCCTGTTCAGCAAGCTGCGTGCCAAACCCTGAAATCAGCGGAAATTCGCGCGTTTTCGCCCCCGCCCGGAATCGGCCATTGGTTTTGATTGCCAAAGCTTGGCGTATTTCGCTATATCTTGGGGATGGAGCGGGAAAATCAGTTCATCGGCCAGTCGGGCGCCTTTCTCGACGCGGTCGAACGGGCCAGCCGCGCCGCGCCGATGCGCCGGCCGGTGCTGGTCATCGGCGAGCGCGGGACGGGCAAGGAACTGATCGCCGAGCGGCTCCACCGCCTGTCCACGCGCTGGGACGAACCGCTGGTGATCATGAATTGCGCCGCGCTGCCCGAGACGCTGATCGAGGCGGAGCTGTTCGGGCACGAACAGGGTGCCTTCACCGGCGCCACGAAGGCCCGCGAAGGCCGATTCGAGGAAGCCGACAAGGGTACGCTGTTTCTCGACGAGCTGGGGACGCTGTCGATGGCCGCGCAGGAACGCCTGCTTCGCGCGGTCGAATATGGCGAGGTGACGCGCATCGGATCCTCGCGTCCGGTGCGGGTCGACGTGCGCATCGTCGGCGCGACCAACGAGGATCTGCCGGCCAAGGCGGCGCGCGGCGATTTCCGGCCCGATCTGCTCGACCGGCTGAGCTTCGAGGTCATCACGCTGCCGCCGCTGCGCGTGCGCGAGGGCGACGTCGAGGTGCTCGCCGATTATTTCGGCCGGCGGATGGCGGCCGAGCTCGGCTGGGAAGGATGGCCCGGTTTCGCCCCCCATGTTGCCGAACAGCTGGTCAATCACGACTGGCCGGGCAATGTTCGCGAATTGCGCAATGTGGTCGAACGCGCCACCTATCGCTGGGACGATTGGAGCGAGCCGGTCGGCCATGTCGTGTTCGATCCGTTCGACAGCCCCTGGAAACCGGTCTCGCCGGCTTCCGCGACGCCTCGATCCGCCGCCACTGCCGATCCCGCGCCCGCCCCCACGCAGGATTACGAAGCGATCGAGGACCTGCGCGCAGCGGTCGATGCGCACGAGCGCGCGATCGTCGAACACGCACTCGGCAAGCACCGCTGGAACCAGCGTCAGACCGCCAGGGCGCTGGGGCTGAGCTACGACCAGCTGCGGCATTGCATCAAGAAGCACGGCCTCGCCGACGACGGCTAGCGGGCGGCCCGGATCGGTGCTTGCTTTTCGCCGGAATCGCGACTATCTGGCCATCAATCCCGACATTGTCGCGACACTGGAGGGGCTGGCGCCGCGAGGGGCCGGCACCCGCAGCGTTGCCCGATGTCGTTCCGCAAACGGAGACCGAATGGCTGATATCGCGCGTCTGACCGAAGTGATCGAACCCGAAGCGAAAGCGCTGGGTTTCGAGCTCGTGCGCGTGAAGATGGTGCCATCCGAAGCCGGCGACGGCGGCGAAGCGCTGCAGATCATGGCCGAGGACCCGGCAACCGGCCAGCTGGTCATCGACCAATGCGCCGCGCTGAGCCGGCGGGTTTCGGAAAAGCTCGACCAGATCGAGGAAGGCGGCGAGGTCCTGGTCTCCGGCGCCTATCATCTCGAAGTTTCCAGCCCCGGCATCGACCGGCCGCTGACCCGCCCAGGCGATTTCGCCGCATGGGCGGGGCACGAGGTCAAGGTCAGCATGGACAAGGGCTGGGACGGCCAGCGCAATCTGCGCGGCGAACTCAGGGGCATCGAGAGTGACATGATCACCGTCGACGACCGCAAGGCGGGCGAAATCTCGGTCCCGCGCGATCAGATCCACTCGGCGAAGCTCGTCTTGACCGACGCGCTCATCGCCGCCACCCAGCCGCTCGACACGAGCGGCGCCGACGAAATCGTCGAAACTGAAGAAAAGGCAGACGACTGATGGCCAGTGCCATTTCCGCCAACAAGGCCGAACTCCTCGCGATCGCCAATTCGGTCGCCTCGGAAAAGATGATCGACAAGGCGATCGTCATCGAGGCGATGGAAGAGGCGATCCAGAAGGCCGCGCGCGCCCGCTACGGCGCCGAAAACGACATTCGCGCCAAGCTCGACCCGCAGACCGGCGATCTGCGCCTGTGGCGCGTGGTCGAAGTGGTCGAGGAAGTCGACGACTACTTCAAGCAGGTCGATCTCAAGGCCGCGCAGAAGCTGCAGAGCGACGCCGAGCTCGGCGATTTCATCGTCGATCCGCTGCCGCCGGTCGATCTCGGCCGGATCGACGCGCAGAGCGCCAAGCAGGTGATCTTCCAGAAGGTCCGCGATGCCGAGCGCGAGCGCCAGTACGAAGAGTTCAAGGATCGCGCCAACGAAGTCATCACCGGGGTGATCAAATCGGTCGAATTCGGCCATGTGATCGTCAATCTCGGCCGCGCCGAGGGCGTCATCCGCCGCGATCAGCAGATCCCGCGCGAAGCCGCCCGCGTCGGCGAGCGCGTCCGCGCGCTGATCACCAAGGTCGAGCGCAACAACCGCGGCCCGCAGATCTTCCTCAGCCGGGCGCATCCCGATTTCATGAAGAAGCTGTTCGCGCAGGAAGTGCCCGAAATCTACGACGGCATCATCGAGATCAAGGCCGCCGCCCGCGATCCCGGCAGCCGCGCCAAGATCGGCGTCATCAGCCATGATTCCTCGATCGACCCGGTCGGCGCCTGCGTCGGCATGAAGGGCAGCCGCGTCCAGGCGGTGGTGCAGGAACTGCAGGGCGAGAAGATCGACATCATTCCGTGGAGCGAGGACGGCGCGACCTTCATCGTCAACGCGCTGCAGCCGGCCACGGTGAGCCGCGTGGTGCTCGACGAGGAAGCAGAGCGGATCGAAGTCGTCGTGCCCGACGACCAGCTCAGCCTGGCGATCGGCCGCCGCGGCCAGAACGTGCGCCTCGCCAGCCAGCTGACCGGCAACCAGATCGATATCATGACCGAGGAAGAAGCCTCGGAAAAGCGGCAGAAGGAATTCGCCGAACGCTCGAAGATGTTCGAGGAAGAACTCGACGTCGACGAAACGCTGTCGCAGCTGCTCGTCGCCGAAGGCTTCGCCGAGCTCGAGGAAGTCGCCTATGTCGAGCTCGAGGAGCTCGCCGCGATCGAGGGTTTCGACGAGGAACTCGCCGAGGAACTGCAGAGCCGCGCGCAGGAAGCGCTCGACCGGCAGGAAGCCACGCATCGCGAGGCGCGCCGTGAGCTTGGCGTCGACGATGAGCTGGCCGAACTGCCGCACCTGAACGAAGCCATGCTGGTGACGCTCGGCAAGGCGGGGATCAAGACGCTCGACGATCTTGCCGATCTCGCCACCGACGAGCTGATCCAGAAGAAGCGCGAGGCACCGCGCCGCCGCAACAACCCTGCCGATGCTGCCGGGGGGCCGCCGATGCGGCGTCCTTCGGTGCGCGAACAGGACAAGGGCGGCGTGCTCGGCGAATACGGGCTGAGCGAAGAGCAGGGCAACGAGATCATCATGGCTGCCCGCGCGCACTGGTTCGAAGACGAGGCGCCGGCTCCCGCTCCGGCGGCCGCCGCCGAAGCCGAAACGCAGGAGGCCGCCGATGCGGACTCCACCCAATGAGCGCCTGACGTCCGACATCGCGAACGCCCCCACCCGCTCGCGGGAGGGGTCAGGGGTGGGCTCTTGCGGGTCCGACCTCGCGAAAGACGCGTCTTCGCCGCGTTCCGCGCGCAAGCGGGGCGGGGACGAGCGCGAACGCCGTTGCATCGTCACCGGAGCGACCGCGCCGCGTGACCGTCTCGTGCGGCTGGCGGTCTCGCCCGCCGGGCTGGTGCTGCCCGATGCCCAGGCCAAGGCGCCCGGACGCGGCGGATGGATCGGAGTCGACAGGGCCGGGCTTGCCGAGGCGCTCGCATCGGGCAAGCTCAAGGGCGGGCTCGCGCGCGCCTTCAAGACCGGCGATCTCGAGATCCCCGCCGAACTGCCGCAGATGGTCGAGGACGCGCTGACCCGCGTGGTGCTCGACCGGCTGGGACTCGAAATGCGCGTGGGAAGCCTTATCTTGGGGACGCAACGGCTCGCCGAGGCCGCGCGCAGCGGCACGGTGGCGCTGTTGCTGCATGCCCGCGACGCGAGCGAGGACGGGCGCAAGAAGCTCGACCAGGCGTGGCGCGTCGGGCGCGGCGCCGAAGGGTCGGGCGAGAGGGGACTCGAACTGCCACTGGACCGCGACGCTTTGTCTGTGGCATTGGGCCGCGACAATGTCGTCCATCTGGGCGTGCGTGGCCATGGACCCGGTGATGCTGCGGCCGCGCGAGTGCTCGGGCCGCTGACGCGCCTGAGGCATTATCTGGGGCAAGACAACCCGGCCGAAGATGGGTGCGCCGCGCCGCGCGCCGCCGACGATTTGAACGATTGAGACCAAGAGAAACGAGCAAGAATGAGCGACGACGAAAAGAAACCTGCCCGCAAACCGCTGACCCTCAAGGGCAGCCAGCCGGGAGAGGTCAAGCAGACCTTCAGCCACGGCCGCACCAACAAGGTGGCGGTCGAGGTGAAGCGTCGCCGCAAGCTGGTCAAACCGGGCGAGGCGCCGCCGCCTCCGGCACCCGAGCCGGCGCCCGCCCCGGCGCCGGCGCCTGCTCCGGCGGCCCGCAAGCCTGCGCCGAAGAAGCCCGCCCCCGATGCCGAAACGCCGCAGGAGCGCGTCGCGCGGCTGCAGCGCGAGGCCGAGGAGGAACGCCTGCGTCTCGCCGAGGAAGCGCGCAAGCGCGAGGATCGCGAGGCCAAGCAGGCCGCGGTCGACGAGAAGAAGCGCGCCGAGGAAAACCGCAAGGCCGAGGAAGAGTCCAAGCGTGCCGCGAAGGAAGCGCCCGCCGAGGCGGCTGCCGAAGCGCCCGCCGGGGAACCGGCCGAAGAGCCGCAGGCCGATGCCGCGAGCTCCCGCACCGGCACCGCGCCGCTTCACGCCCGTCGCGCGTCCCGAACCCAAGAAGCCCGAAAAGAAGAAGAAGGACGACAAGCGCGCAGCGCCCGTCGAACGGCCGGACAAGCGCCGCTCGGGCAAGCTCACCGTCAACAAGGCGCTCAACGAGGACGAGGGCCGTCGCGCCCGCTCGCTCGCCGCGCTCAAGCGGGCGCGCGAGAAGGAACGCCGGATGCAGGGCGGTCCGTCGAAGCCGCGCGAGAAGCAGGTCCGCGAAGTCGTCGTTCCCGAAGCGATCACCGTCGGCGAACTGGCCAAGCGGATGGGCGAAAAGGGCGCCGATCTGGTCAAGGAGCTGTTCAATCTGGACATGATGGTCACGGTCAATCAGACCATCGACCAGGACACTGCGGAACTGCTGGTCGACCAGTTCGGCCACAACATCCAGCGCGTCTCCGAAGCCGATGTCGACATCGACACCGCCGAGGACCGCGATCCGGAAGAGACGCTGCAAGCCGCGTCCGCCGGTGGTCACGATCATGGGCCATGTCGATCACGGCAAGACCAGCCTGCTCGACGCGCTGCGCGGGACCAATGTGGCGAAGGGCGAGGCCGGCGGGATCACCCAGCACATCGGCAGCTATCAGGTGAAGACCAAGGGTGGCGATCCGATCACCTTCCTCGACACGCCGGGCCACGCGGCCTTTACCGAAATGCGCGCGCGCGGCGCGAATGTCACCGATATCGTGGTGCTGGTCGTCGCGGCCGACGACGGGATCATGCCGCAGACGATCGAGGCGATCAATCACACCAAGGCGGCCGGCGTGCCGATGATCGTGGCGATCAACAAGATCGACAAGCCCGAGGCCAAGCCCGACAACATCCGCAACCGCCTGCTCGAACACGAGGTCATGGTCGAGAAGATGTCGGGCGACGTGCAGGACGTCGAGATCTCCGCCAAGGAAAAGACCAAGGCCTCGACAAGCTGCTCGAAGCGATCGCGCTGCAGGCCGAACTGCTCGAACTGAAGGCGCGGCCCGACCGCGATGCCGAAGCCACGGTGATCGAGGCGCAGCTCGACAAGGGCCGCGGTCCGGTCGCGACGGTGCTCGTCACCCGCGGCACGCTCAAGCGCGGCGATACCTTCGTGGTCGGAACCGAGAGCGGCCGTGTGCGCGCGCTGGTCGACGACCAGGGCAAGCAGGTCAAGGAAGCCGGCCCGTCGATGCCGGTCGAAGTCCTCGGCCTCGGCGGCGTTCCGCGCGCGGGCGATATTCTGACCGTGGTCGAGAACGAGCAGCGGGCCCGCGAAGTCGCGCAATACCGTCAGGAAAAGGCGACCGAGAAACGCACCGCGCTCGCGCCGACCAGCTTCGACACCATGTTCGCCGGGCTGCAGTCGAATGTGGTCGAATTCCCCGTCCTGGTGAAGGCCGACGTGCAAGGGTCGGTCGAGGCGATCACCAACGCGCTGCACAATCTCTCGAACGACCTCATCAAGGTTCGCGTGCTGCACGCGGGCGTGGGGGCGATCACCGAAAGCGACGTGAGCCTGGCGGCGGCTTCGAAAGCCCCGATCATGGGTTTCAACGTCCGTCCCAATGCCAAGGCGCGCGAGCTGGTGAAGCGCGAGAACGTCGAGCTGAAATATTACGACGTCATCTATCACCTGACCGAGGAGATCGCCAAGGAGATGGCGGGCGAACTGGGTCCGGAGCGGATCGAACACGTCGTCGGCCGCGCTGCGGTCAAGGAAGTGTTCCGCTCGGGCAAGAAGGACAAGGCCGCCGGCCTGCTGGTCGAGGAAGGCGTCATCCGCAAGGGGCTGCACGCGCGGCTCACGCGCGAGGACGTCATCGTCTCGGCCACCACCATCGCCTCGTTGCGGCGCTTCAAGGACGATGTCGACGAAGTCCGCACCGGGCTCGAATGCGGCGTGGTCCTCGCCGATACCAACGACATCAAGCCGGGCGATCAGCTCGAGGTGTTCGAGGTCGAGGAGCGTGAGCGGACGCTGTAGGGATGCAGACGCTCGGCTTCATCTTCGGAACGGCGATCCTGGCCGGCGTCTTCCCGACGCTGGTCCAGATCGCCGGAACCCTGCGCTCGATCGACCGCGATCTGCCGGAACGTAGCAAGGAGTGATGGACGCAGGCGACCATGCCCTGGGCCACCCGCACGCCGAACTGATGGGAGTGGCCTTCGACGGTTTCGACCGCGCGCGCGAGGAGATCACGCTGCGTTTCCGCGCGCCCGACAGCTTCATCACCCCGCGCGGCAGCGTGCAGGGCGGCCTGGTCGCGGGTTTCCTCGACGAGGCGATGGGCTGGGCGCATGTCTGGGCGACCGACCACGCCGAGGCGCCGCTCAACCTCGAGATCAGCATGAGTCTGCTCAAGCCCGTCCCCGCCGGCCCGCTGGTGGGCAAGGGCAGGGTGGTCCGGCGCGGGCGCAAGGTGATCTTTCTCGAGGGCGAGTTGTTCGACGAGGCGGGAAGTCTGCTCGCCCGCGCGACCAGCACCGCCGTTCCCACGCCGCGTCCGGGGGGCGGCTGACCCGTGCAGCGCTACCTTGCCTTGCTCGGCTCGATCAACGTTGGCGGGAACCGGCTGAAGATGGCCGATCTTCGCGAGGCGCTCGAGCGCGAGGATTTCGCCGGTGTCGAGACCGTCGTCGCCAGCGGCAACGTTTTGTTCGACCACGAGGCGCGTCCTTCGTCCGGGCTGGCCGAGAAGATCGCCTGGGTGGTCGAGGACCGGTTCGGCATCGACAGCTTCGTAGTCGTCCGTTCGCGGGAAGAACTCGCCGCGGCGATCGCAGGGAATCCCTTCGCTGGCGAGAACGAGGACAAGTTCATCCTCACTGCTTTTCTGGCCGAGCCGCTCGACCGTGCGGCCTTCGAAGCCTTCGCGGCAGGCTACGACGGACCTGAACGGCTCGCCGCGGGCGAACGAGAATTCTTCGTCGACTTTGGTTCAGGGGTCGGCGAATCCCGGCTGCCGCAACGCATGCGGCACTTGAGGCTCGAAAACACCATGCGCAATTTATCTTCGCTCCGCCGCATTCTCGAGAAAATGAAAGCCTGATCATGGCCCGCAATCCCGCCACCCCCGAACAGCAATCGGTCCGCGTCCTCAAGGTCGGCGAGCGGGTGCGGCATATTCTGTCCGAATTGCTCGCCCGCGGCGAAGCGCATGACGAAGTCCTGTCGGCGACCAATATTTCGGTGACCGAGGTGCGCATGACCCCCGACCTGCGCAATGCCAAGGCCTATGTAAAACCCTTGCTGGGCGAGGACGAGGCCAAGGTGCTCAAGGCGCTACGGACGAACACCGCCTTCTTCCAGAAGGAGGTCGCCCAGCGGCTCGGGCTCAAATTCGCGCCGAAGCTGAACTTCCAGCCCGACGAGAGCTTCGACGAGGCCGATCGGATCGAACGCCTGCTGAGCGATCCGAAGGTCGCGCGCGATCTCGACGTCGAGGATTGAGTGGCCAAGCTCTATTTCTATTATGCGAGCATGAATGCCGGCAAGAGCTCGACGCTGCTCCAGACCGCTTTCAATTACGGCGAGCGCGGGATGCGCGTGTCGCTGTGGACCGCGGCGCTCGACCATCGCCCGGGGTTCGGCGCGATCTCGAGCCGCATCGGGCTCGCCAGCGACGCCCATCGCTATGAAGCGCACACCGATATCGAAGCTCGCGTGATCGCAGATCACGCCCGCGACCCACTTGCCTGCGTCCTCGTCGACGAAGCGCAGTTCCTCACCCGCGATCAGGTCTGGCAACTCGCGCGGCTGGCCGACGAAGCGGGCATACCGGTGCTGTGCTACGGTTTGCGAACCGATTTCCAGGGCGAACTGTTTCCCGGATCGGCCGCGCTGCTGGGCATCGCCGATGCGCTGGTCGAGATGAAGGCCGTCTGCGATTGCGGGCGCAAGGCGACGATGAACCTGCGCGTCGATGCCGAGGGCAAGGCGGTCCGCGAAGGCGCACAGACGGAAATCGGCGGCAACGACCGCTATGTCGCCATGTGCCGCAAGCATTTCACCGCGGCGCTGGCGGGCTAGGCGCCCGCACCCTATCTAGCCGGCATGACCGACACTCTTATTCTCGCGGCCATACTGGTGCCGTGTCTGGTGATCGCCATCGTCTTCCACGAGGTCGCACATGGGTGGATGGCGCTGGCCCTGGGTGACCCAACGGCCAGGGAGCAGCGTCGGCTGACGCTGAACCCGATCCGCCACGTCGACCCGATCGGCACCCTGCTGGTCCCGGGCGCGCTGGCATTGTTCGGCGGGCCGATTTTCGGCTGGGCCAAGCCCGTGCCGGTGCGCGCCGCGCGGCTCGACAACCCGCGCTTCGGCATGGTCGCCGTGGCCGCGGCGGGCCCCGGAACCAATCTGCTGCTCGCGCTGGTCGGGGCGATCCTGTTCGGCGCGGTGTCCGGCGCGCTGGTCCTCTCCGGCATCAGGCCGCCCGATTGGCTGTTGAGCGCGGGGGGCATGTTCATCCTGATCAACGTCTTTCTGGCGCTGTTCAATCTCTTGCCCATCCCGCCGTTCGACGGCTCGCACATCGTCGGCGGGCTGATGCCGCGCAAATGGGCGGCGCAGTGGCAGAAGCTGCAGGCGATGGGGATGCTGTTCTTCATCGTGCTGATCGCGGCGACCTGGGCGTTTCCGGACAGCGGCTTGGTGGAACACACGGTCCTGCCCCCCGTCCTCTGGCTGCAGGATCGCTACATCGCGCTTGCCGAATGGGTCGCCCGCGGAATCGCGGGATGACCGGTGCCAAACCCGCGCCCCACGGCTGGCTGATCCTCGACAAGCCGCGCGGACTGGGCTCGACCCAGGCTGTCGCCGCAGTCAAACGCGTGCTGCGGCAGGGCGGCTATGCCAGGACCAAGGTCGGCCATGGGGGCACGCTCGACCCGCTTGCCGAGGGCGTGCTGCCGATCGCGCTGGGCGAAGCGACCAAGCTGGCCGGGCGCATGCTCGATGCCAGCAAGGTCTATGAATTCACGATCCTGTTCGGCGAACAGACCGACACGCTCGATAGCGAGGGCGAAAGTGACCGAACGCAGCGAGCGGCGCCCGCCGCTGGCCGCGGTCGCCGCGGTTCTCGCGCATTTCACCGGCGAGATCGAGCAGGTTCCGCCCGCCTATTCGGCGGTGAAGATCGACGGTCGGCGCGCCTATGATCGCGCGCGCGCGGGCGAAGACGTCGCGCCGAAGATCCGCCGCGTGACCGTCCATTCGCTGCGCTTCGAAACCGGGCGCAAGGACGTCGCGCTGCGCTCCGCCTTCGCCGACACCGCCGGTCGTCCCGACCCCTTCGATCCCCGGGCACCGCTCGAACTCGCCGATAGCGTCACGCTCGTCGCGCACGTCTCCAAGGGCACCTACATCCGCAGTCTTGCACGAGATATCGCACGCGCGCTTGGAACCGTGGGGCATGTGACCTATCTGAGGCGCCTCAAGGCCGGTCCGTTCTGCGAGGAACAGGCGATTTCGCTGGACAGATGGGAAGAAATCGCTAAGGGCGCGGCCATCGAAAACCTTCTCCTGCCGCTCGAGGCGGGACTGGACGACATCCCGGTCCTCATCCTCGATTCGACTAGCGCGCAGGCGGTCCGACAGGGCCGGGTGCTGTCGGAATTGCCCCAGACCGACGGGCTCCACCTGGCTACGCTGCACGAAGTGCCGGTGGCGCTGATGGAACTCCGGGGCGGGACGGCCAAGGTCGTCCGGGGCTTCAACCTACCGGATGTCGCGGAGTAACATGAATGTCGGTAACTGCCGAAAAGAAGCAAGAGATCATCAAGGACAACGCGGTCGCCAACGGCGATACCGGTTCGCCAGAGGTCCAGGTCGCGATCCTCACCGAACGCATCCGCAATCTGACCGATCACTTCAAGGGCCACCACAAGGACAATCATTCGCGTCGTGGCCTGCTGATGATGGTCAACAAGCGCCGCAACCTGCTCGCCTATCTCAAGAAGAAAGACGTCGAGCGGTACAATGCGCTGATCCAGAAGCTGGGTCTCCGCAAGTAAGAGTTTCTCGGAGGGGCGGCTCGCAAGAGCCGCCCCTTCGTCCATCCAGCTCCTTTGCAATTCGGCGAGGAGCGGTAATCGGGGCAGACAGTCCCCACACCGGACCGGGACGGCTTACCCGGAACAAGTAGGCCCCGCGACGCAATATGGCGCGCGGGTTCAGAAGGAAAATCAATGTTCGACACGAAAACCGTATCGCTGGAGTGGGGCGGAAAAACCCTCACTCTGGAAACCGGCCGTATTGCCCGTCAAGCCGATGGCGCGGTGCTGGCCACCTATGGCGAAACCGTGGTGCTGTGCGCCGTGACCGCCGCCAAGAGCGTGCGCGAGGGGCAGGATTTCTTTCCGCTCACCGTTCACTATCAGGAAAAATTCTCCGCCGCGGGCCGTATCCCGGGTGGCTTCTTCAAGCGCGAAGGCCGCGCGACGGAGAAGGAAACGCTCACCTCGCGTCTGATCGATCGCCCGGTGCGACCGCTCTTTCCGGAAGGTTTCTACAACGAAATCAACGTGATCGCGCAGGTCCTCTCTTATGACGGCGAGACCGAGCCCGATATCGTCGCGATGATCGCGGCCTCGGCTGCGCTGAGCCTTTCGGGTGTCCCCTTCATGGGACCGATCGGCGCCGCGCGCGTCGGTTTCCGCGACGGCGAATACATCCTCAACCCGAGCCTTTCGAGCGTCTTCGACGACGACGGTCGGCTCGACCTCGTCGTCGCCGCGACCAAGGAAGCGGTGATGATGGTCGAATCCGAAGCGCAGGAGCTGACCGAGGAAGAGATGCTCGGCGCGGTGATGTTCGCGCACAAGGAATCGGCCAAGGTCATCGACGCGATCATCGAACTTGCGCAGCAGGCGGCCAAGGAGCCGTGGGAACTCGCGTCGCAGGACGACAATGCTTCGATGAAGGAAGCCATCCGCGCGATGATCGGCGACGACATCGCGGCGGCCTACAAGCTGACCGACAAATCGGCCCGTTCCGAAGCGCTCAATGCCGCTCGCGACAAGGTCAAGGCGCATTACGGCTCCGAGGAATTCGACGGCCAGCAGCAGATGACTGCCAACAAGCTGACCAAGAAGCTCGAGGCCGAGATCGTCCGCGGAGCCATCATCAAGGACGGCCAGCGGATCGACGGTCGCACGCTCGACCAGGTCCGTCCGATCGAGGCGATGGTCGGCCTGCTGCCGCGCACGCATGGTTCGGCGCTGTTCACGCGTGGCGAAACGCAGGCGATCTGCACCACCACGCTGGGCACCAAGGATGCCGAACAGATGATCGACGGGCTGGAGGGTCTCTCCTATTCGCCTTTCATGCTGCATTATAACTTCCCGCCCTATTCGGTCGGCGAAGTGGGTCGCTTCGGCTTCACCAGCCGCCGCGAGACCGGCCACGGCAAGCTCGCCTGGCGGGCGCTGCACCCCGTGCTGCCCGATCACGAGGACTTCCCCTATACCATCCGGATATTGTCCGACATCACCGAGTCCAACGGCTCGAGCTCGATGGCGACGGTGTGCGGCGGGTGCCTCTCGATGATGGACGCCGGCGTTCCGATCGAACGTCCGGTTTCGGGCATCGCGATGGGCCTCATCCTGGACGGCGACGAATTCGCCGTTCTCAGCGACATCCTCGGCGACGAGGACCACCTCGGCGACATGGATTTCAAGGTTGCCGGGTCGGAGAAGGGCATCACCTCGCTCCAGATGGACATCAAGGTCGCGGGCATCACGCAGGAGATCATGAGGGCCGCGCTCGAGCAGGCCAAGGCCGGGCGTGCGCACATCCTGGGCGAGATGCAGAAGGCGCTCGGTTCGGCTCGCGGCGAAGTGAGCAAGCACGCTCCGCGCATCGAGACGATGCAGATCGACAAGTCGAAGATCCGCGACGTCATCGGCACCGGCGGCAAGGTGATCCGCGAGATCGTCGCCGAAACCGGTGCCAAGGTCGACATCGACGATGAGGGCGTGATCAAGATCAGCTCGTCCAACGCCGACGAGATCGAGGCCGCGCGCAAGTGGATCCAGGGCATCGTCGAAGAGGCGGAAGTCGGCAAGATCTACAACGGCAAGGTGGTCAACATCGTCGACTTCGGCGCTTTCGTGAACTTCATGGGCGGCAAGGACGGGCTCGTCCATGTCTCCGAAATGAAGAACGAGCGTGTCGAAAAGCCGACCGACGTCGTGTCCGAAGGGCAGGAAGTGAAGGTCAAGGTGCTCGAGATCGATCCGCGCGGCAAGGTCCGCCTGTCGATGCGTGTGGTCGACCAGGAAACCGGCGAAGAGCTCGAGGACACCCGTCCGCCGCGCGAACCGCGCGGTGATCGGGGCCCGCGCGGCGGGGGCGGCGATCGTCGCGGAGGCCGCGGAGGCAGCAGCCGAGGCGGCGACCGCGATCGCGGTCCGCGCCGTGACGGCGGCAGCGGCGGCGGCGAAGCCCACGTTCCCGACTTCCTCAAGGACTGAGCCAGTCCTGGGATCAACACAAGGGGCCGCGGGTTCGCCTGCGGCCCCTTTTGCTTGGAGATACGAGATGCTGCCTCGCGAAACGCTCGCCACGGCCGAAATTCCCGGTGGCGATACGCTGACCCTGGTCCGCCACGGGCGCGATTTCATCATCATGCTCGGCCGCGGCGAGCTGATGGGAAGCCGCATGCAGTTTTCCGAGGAACAGCTCGCCGTCCTCACGATCGCCGAACTCACCGCGGCCGCGCCGCGCGTGCTGATCGGGGGCTACGGGATGGGCTTTACCTATCGCGCGGCGCTGGCGAATTTGCCCGCGAGCGCGAGGGTCGTGGTGGCCGAGATCGTGCCCGAGGTCCTCGAATGGGCGGAGGGACCGCTGGCCGGCCTGACCGGCGACAGCCTCGCCGATCCGCGGGGCGAAGTCGTGCTGTGCGACGTCGCGGCGCTGATTGACGATGCCAATGACGGCACCTGCGCCAAATTCGATGCGATATTGCTCGACGTCGACAATGGTCCCGATGGGATCGTGCGCGACCAGAACAGCCGCATCTACACGCGCACCGGCCTCGCCAAGGCGAAGGATGCCCTGCGGCCGGGCGGGGTCCTGGCAGTGTGGTCGGCTGCGCCCGACCACAAGTTCACCCGACGGTTGATGGATGCCGGCTTCGAAGTGGAGGCGCGCGAGGTGCGTGCGCGGCCCAACAACAAGGGGCCGCGTCACACCATCTGGTTCGCGCGCAAGCGCTAGCCCCTGACGCGCACCCGCCCGGTGAAGTCGCGCTTGCCCACCGGCACGCCGCGCATGCGCAGGATGTCGTAGGCAGTGGCGGCATGGAAATAGAAATTCGGCTGGCTGAAGCTGAGGAGGAATTCCTCCGCGGCGAACTCGAGCTTGAAATCGCGGAATTCGAACCGCATCTCGCGGCCGATCGCTTCTTCCAACTCTTCCACGCCGACCGAGGCGAGCGCGCCGCGGGCTTCCGCCAGCTTGGCCCGCAAGCCGTCGAAGCTGTCGGGCGGCGGGGCGAGATCGGGCTCGAACAGACCCTTGGCGATTCCGGCCAGCGCACCTGCGGTATGCACCGCCACGCTTTTCACCTGATAGGTAAAGGGAAACATGTCCTCGTAAATCCTGGCGCCGAGGACGTGCTCGGGCGCGTGGCCCTGATCGAGACAATATTTCTCGCCGGTGTCGACGAGCCGCGCGGTACTGTCGATCATCTGGATGGCGCTGGGCACGAAGGCGGCGTGAAGTGAAAGCGGCATGTCCGGTTCTCCCTGTTGCATCCGGACCATAACGGCGTTGCGGGCAGTGGCCAGCGATTCGGCGCCTAGGCGCTGCGCAGGAGATGCGGGCCGAAGGCGCCGTGGGGCAATTGCACCAGCAGCCGGTCGCGCCCCGCATCCTTCGCGGCATAGAGCGCCCGGTCGGCGCGCTTCACCGCGGTGTCGAGCGAATCCTCCGGACAAATCTCGGTCAGGCCCGCGCTGGCAGTGACGGGGAAAGGAACTTCCGGCACCAGTTCGAGCACCGAGATCGGGATCTGCCGACGCACCGCTTCGGCGCGTCTCTGCCAGTCTTCGCCATAGAGCAGGGCGACGAATTCCTCGCCCCCCTGGCGCGCTGCGAAGACGCCCTCTTGCTGCAGGCCCCGGGCCACCGCGATCAGCACCTCGTCGCCCACGTCGTGACCGAACATGTCGTTGATGCGCTTGAAATGATCGCAGTCGATCACGGTCAGCCCCCGCGGGCGGTCATGAGCCGGGTCGCGGAAGCGCCGCGCCAGACCGCGGCGGTTGGCGATACCGGTCAGCGGGTCGGTGGCGACGGCTATGCGCGCCGCGCGAACGTCGGCCACGGCCTCGTCGCGCTGATGCTTGATGATCATGAATCCATCGATCACCCCCACCGAAGTGACGATGAAGTCGACGGTCACGGCGAGAAGTGCCGCCGTGGCCCAGAAGGGGATCGCCCGGCCCACCACCAGTTCGTGACCCAGCGCCACCACGCCGACCAGGATCAGCGGCGCCCAGGCGAAGGCCTGGAACCGGGCTGCACGGCTGCCGGCGCGGATGGCGATGGCCAGCGCGGCCACGCTGATACCGATCGCGCCCAGCAGGAGCAGATCATGTGCCGCGCCGAGCCACGGCCATCGGGCGGAACAGAAGGTCGCCAGCGCGGCAAGCAGACCGAGCCCCAGCTGGCCGTGCAGCCAGCGGCGCACCCCGGCCAGGCGCAGATGCGGTTCGATATAGCTGGCGAGCAAGGGTCCCGAGAACGCGACGCTGATCGCCACCGCGACATCGCCGACATCTTCGCGCGGGATTCCGGTAGCGACGATCGCCTGCAGCTTTGCGGGAATCATGGCCAGCGCCAGAACGCAGAAGGCCAGGGTGCGTGCGAAGATCCACAGGAGAAACGCACGCCGCATCACCGGATAGAGCGCGAGCGCGACGAGGCCGAAGGTTCCGGCTACGCCCAGAAAGGCGCCGAAGACTACACTCCCCCAGTCCATGCTCGTCCTCTGTCGCGCGCCAGTCGGCCGCTCCGCCCGCGCGGTGCGGCTCGCCGCGGCACCTTCACGCGACGTCGATCGACCAGGGTAACCGCGGATCGTTTATCTTTGGCAAACGATCCCGAGCGACGACCCCGGAGCGGGGCGTTCAGCGCACTCTGGGGCCGCCGAACGGAAGTGGCGGAGGGGGACGGCGCGCGCCGCGCGGAAGCTGCGCCTGATAGGCCCGGCCGCAATGTTCGACGCAATAAGGGAAGCCGGGATTGACCGCCTCGCCGCAGAAATGGAAATCGGGTTCGCCCGGATGGCCCATCGGCCAGCGGCAGACCTTGTCGGACAGGTCGAGCAGGCTGGTCTTGTCGGCGATCGCCGGATCGGGTTTGGCCGGCACCAGCCGGCGCGGCGGCGCAGGCGGGATCGGGGCCTGCTGATCGCCGGGACCCTGCCGCAGAAAGCCGCCCGGCCCGACCGATACGATTTTCGGCAGATCGGCGGATTTGGTGGGCAGGGGCTGCGACGGGCCGGCATCGTCGGGCTGGGCCGCGGGTGACGCCTGCGGCTTGGCCGGGGCTGCCGGGATGGGCCGGGGCGGCGCTTTCGCTGCAGGCTTGGCCGCAACCGGCTTGGGAGCGGGCTTGGGCTTGGCCACTTTCTTGTCGTTCGCCTTGACCGGCGAGGGGCGCGACTTGAGCCCGAGGCGATGGGCCTTGCCGATCACGGCATTGCGGCTGACCCCGCCCAGTTCGTCGGCGATCTGGCTGGCGGTCGAGCCGCTTTCCCACATCTTCTTCAGCGTTGCGATCCGTTCGTCGGTCCAGCTCATCTGCAGTCCTGTCATTCGTGTCGTGACGCCACGGCTTGTCAGCCGAAGCGGTTGGCCGTAGGCGCGCCCACATGGCCAATCAAGCCCGCCCCCGCCCCGAAACGAGCGCATCGCCGCAAGGCGATCACCCGGACGCCTCGTTCATCGAGGAGAATGCCGGAAGGGAGGGTCGGTTTCCGCCGCGAGGGCAGCCGGTGATCAATGGGATCAACGGGATCGGCCTGTGGAGCCTCTATATGAAGGAGGTGCGCCGGTTTCTCAAGGTCCAGACGCAGACAATCTGGGCTCCGGCGATAACCACGCTGCTTTTTCTCGTGATCTTTTCGGTCGCGCTGGGGAGGGGCGGCCGCGAGGTGCTGGGTGTCGGCTTCCCGACCTTCGTCGCGCCGGGCCTCATCGCCATGGCGATGATGCAGAACGCCTTCGCCAATTCCTCTTTCTCGCTGCTGTCGGGCAAGATCCAGGGAACGATCATCGACCTCCTGATGCCCCCGCTGTCGGAAGGCGAACTGATGGCGGGCATCGTCGGTGCCGCGATCACGCGCGCGGTCGCTGTGGGATTCGTCGTTTCCGGCGCCATGCTGCTGTACCCCGGCATCAGCCTGGCGATCGCCCACCCCTGGGCGGTCGCGTGGTTCGGCCTCATGGGTGCGGGCATGCTTGCCCTTCTGGGGCTGGTGGCCTCGATCTGGGCGGAGAAATTCGATCACAACGCGGCGGTGACGAATTTCGTGATCGCCCCGCTGTCGATGTTGTCGGGCACCTTCTACGTGATCGACCGGCTTGCTCCCGCCTTCCAGGCGGTCAGCCGCGCGAATCCGTTCTTCTACGTGATTTCGGGCTTCCGCTACGGCTTTCTCGGCCGCAGCGACATTGGCGACGCCACGCATGTGGCTCTGGCCGCGGCGGGATTGCTCGCCTTCAATGGGCTGCTCGCGCTGCTTGCGTATCGGCTGCTCAAATCCGGGTGGAAGATCAAGAGTTGAAACCGCGCCGGGCATGGCGCTCAGTGCGTCAGGCTGCGCCTTAGCCGATAGCGCCCGTTCTCGAACTGTTCGAAATACTGATGGACATCGGGATGGGAAACCGGGCCGGCGACCGAATCGCCGACCAGATTCTGCTGGCTAACGTAAGCGACGTAGTCGCTCTCGTCGCTTTCGGCGAGCAGATGGTAGAATGGCTGGTTGCGGTCGGGACGGATATCTTCCGGAATCGCCTCGAACCATTCATCGCTGTTGGCAAAGACCGGATCGATGTCGAAGATCACGCCGCGAAAATCGAAGGCGCGGTGGCGGACGATATCGCCGATTGCGAAACGCGTGGACCTGCGGCGCGGAGCATCGATGGTGCGACCGGCCTGGGCGGAAAAGAAATGAGCACGATCCATGGAATGCGAGGATATGGTGAGTGCCGGCGGACATACAATGGCTTGGCCGCTGCGATCCCCCGAAATGTCGCCGAAAGGGGGTTGGCAAGCTGCGGGCGCTCGGCTAATCGGCGCGCCTCGCTTCGACCAGCCCCCGGGCTCACAAGCACACCCGACACGCGGAGAGGTGGCAGAGAGGTCGAATGCGCCGCACTCGAAATGCGGTATAGGGGCGACCCTATCGTGGGTTCGAATCCCACCCTCTCCGCCAATTCAATGTTCCCTGATATTCGGCGCGGTTCGAATTCAGAGGTTTCGTCGGGCTCTTGAGCGAATTTGCCATCGCCCTTGTCCGTCCCCGGTCGTTTGCGGCCGGCTCTTCCGAGGGTCGGCTTCAGGGCCGGTGGAAACGATCGTGTCAGTCTCCGTCCCGGTGCATTCGCCGCACGAGATTTCACCGCCCGGCTGGATCGAGGTCGTCAAAGGCTGCCGGCAAAAGCCTCTCCCACCCGCGCGATGCATCACTTCCGCTGCCGCTCCATCAGTTCGATCAGCTCGTTGAACTTCGAGCGCTGTTCGGCTTCGTCGCCGGAGGCGATGGCTTGCGCCACGCAAGTCGCGGCATGATCCTTGAGCACATCGGTTTCGACCCTGACCAGCGCGGACTTCACCGCCTGGAGCTGGGTCAGCACGTCGATGCAGTAGCGACCGTCCTCGATCATCTGGCCAATGCCGCGCACTTGCCCGGCGATCCGGTTAAGGCGGTTGACCTTGGCCTTGCTGGCGTCGTCGCAGATCATCTTCCCAAGCCTCTTGAAATACCCCGGGGGGGTATATATTGCAGCGAGCTGGAGACCGCAAGAGATGATCAATTCCTTGTCCCTATCTCGCCGCCGGCTGATCACGGGTTCTGCCGCTCTCGCGGCCGCGGCTTCGCTGCCGATGCCTGCCTGGGCGCGCGGGGGCGATGTGGGTGCGGCAAAGAAGGGCTTCGGCACGCTCACCGGCGAAGACATCCGCCTCGAGATCGCGCGCAGCCACTTCATGGCGGACGGGCGTGCCGGTCATGCGGTGGCGATCAACGGTACCATTCCAGGCCCGATGCTTCGCCTTCGGGAAGGTCAGACCGTCCGCCTTCACGTCAGCAACCGCCTCGACGAGGACAGTTCGATCCACTGGCACGGCCTGCTCGTGCCATTTCAGTTCGACGGGGTGCCTGGCGTCAGCTTCCCCGGCATCCGTCCGGGCGAAACCTTCACTTACGAGCTGCCGATCCGCCAGGCGGGGACATATTGGTGGCACAGCCACTCGGGCCTGCAGGAGCAGATCGGCCATTACGGGCCGCTGATCATCGACCCTTCCGCTCCCGATGAGCGCGGCTACGACCGCGAATTCGTCCTGCTGCTGAGCGAGTTCACACCGCTCCATCCGCACGAGATCATGCGCAAGCTCAAGATTTCCGAAGGCTACTTCAATTACCGGAAGCAGACCGCGACCTCGGGCGACATGCCGCTGGCCGAGCGGATCGAGTGGGGCCGCATGCGCATGGATCCGCGCGACATCTCCGACGTCACCGGTTCGACCTACACCTTCCTCGTCAACGGCCACGGCCCGGGCGACGATCTCGAATTTCTCTTCCGCCCGGGCGAGCGCGTGCGGCTGCGCGTGATCAACGGCAGCGCAATGACCTTCTTCAATTTCCGCATCCCCGGCGTGCCGCTCACGGTAATCCAGGCCGACGGGCAGGACGTGCGCGACGTCACGGTCGACGAGTTGCAGATCGGCGTCGCCGAAACCTACGACCTCGTGGTCGAGCCGTCGGCCGGGGCGCATACCGTCGTCGCCGAGGCGATGGACCGTTCGGGCATGGGCATCGCCACGCTCACCTCCGAGGCGGGACGCCGCGCGGTCGTCCCGCCGCTGCGCGAACCGGTCACGCTGACCATGGCCGACATGGGCATGGGCGGTATGGACGGCGACGAGGGTGGAGCGATGAGCCACGATGCCCACGGCGACGGGCATGCCGCGACCGAGCAGGGCGCAACAGCGCTCAAGCGATGGATCACGGGGCGATGGATCACGGGGCGATGGATCACGGGGCGATGGATCACTCGATGCGCGACATGTCGAGGCTTCCCGCCAAGGCGAACGGGATCGGCGTCGACATGGTCGCCCCGATGCCCGTCGACCGCACCGGCTTTCCGGGACTCGGCCTCGACAAGGTCGCGCACCGCGTCCTGCGCTACACCGATCTCGTCGCCCGGCAGCCCAATCCGGCTGCGGCCGCCCGAACGCCACCTCGAGATTCACCTGTCCGGAAACATGGAACGCTACATGTGGTCGTTCGACGGACAGAAGTTCTCCGCCGTTACCGACGATCCGATCCGCTTCGGCTTCGACGAGCGCGTGCGCGTGACGCTGGTCAACGATACCATGATGGCCCACCCGATCCATCTGCACGGCCATTTTTTCGAACTGGTGAATGGCGCGGACGACGCGCACCAGCCGCTCAAGCACACGCTGATCGTGCAGCCGGGCAGCAAGGCGACCTTCGATCTCACCGCCAACGAACCTGGGGACTGGGCCTTTCACTGCCACCTGCTCTTTCACATGCACGCGGGTATGATGCAGGTCGTCACCGTGCGGCCCTTTCCCGCAGGAGACGCGTGATGCGCGCCCTGCTTCTGGCCACCGTGGCGTTGATCGCCGTTCCTGCAGCAGCGCAGGACCATTCGCGCCATGCCGCCTCTCCCCCGGCGCAGGACCATTCCGGGCATGCCGCGCCGACCGCTGCCGCCGCGCCGGAGGATCACTCCGCCAACGCGGCCTCGGCGGATTCCGGCCCCGGGCAGGCAGGCCATGAGCACACGCGCCAGCCCGGGGAAGCCGGGAAGCCGGCAGACCACGGCACGATGGAGCCCGGCGAGATTGAGCCCGGTGCGGTGGAGCATGCGATGGAGCACGGTGCGATGGAGCACGGCGGCCACGAAGCCATTGATCCTGCTGCGCCCACGGCCGCTCCGCCGCCGCGCGCGTTCGAAGGGCCACGTCATGCCGCCGACACGATCTTCGGCTCCGCTGCGATGTCGCGCTCGCGGGCTGAAAACGAGGCGATGGACCGGATTACCTACGGCACCGTCATGCTCGAACGGCTCGAGGCGCGCGTCGCGCAAGGCCGTGATCATTATCTGTGGGACGCACAGGCCTGGTACGGCAGCGATTCCGACAAGCTCTGGCTCAAGAGCGAAGGCGAGGGGGTGTTCGGCGACGCGGTCGATACAGCCGAAGTGCAAGCACTGTGGAGCCATGCGATCGGGCCCTTCTTCGATCTCCAGGCAGGGGGACGCTATGACATCGAGCCTGACGGCCGCGCCCATGCGGCCGTCGGTGTCCATGGCCTCGCTCCCTACAAGTTCGAAGTCGATGCCGCCGCCTTTCTGTCCGACGAGGGCGACCTTACCGCCCGGATCGAGGCCGAATACGACCAGCGGATAACGCAGCGGCTGATCGTTCAGCCACGGGTCGAGATCGCGCTCGCGGCGCAGGACATCCCCGAACGCGGAATTGGGGCCGGCGTGAGCTCGGTCGAGACGGGCCTGCGGCTGCGCTTTGAGTTCGCCCGCGAGTTCGCGCCCTATGTCGGCATCGGCTATGAGGCGAAATTCGGCGACACTGCCGATTTCGCGCGCGCCGCGGGCGAGGACCCCGACGGCTTCTCTTTCCTGCTCGGCCTGAGGGCGTGGTTCTGACGCGGCGGTGCGCCATCATTCGGTGGGCTATTTGCGGCGATTAGCTCTGGCGGTGGCGGAGGAAATGACCCTAACAAGCAGAGACGGAGTGCGCCGGTTAAGCCTTGCCCGGGAATGAAGGGGCAGACTTGCGGTGCTCCAGTTAGAGGGGGTGGGGTTAATCCGGATGAGCCGGGAGTTTGTCATGAATGCCTTGATAGAAACAAGAGGCGGCCCTTGGCGGACAGCCTACTCCCGACGGACTACAAACTCTTGCGGTCGTAGGCGGGGTAATTATCATCGTTGGCGGCTTGATTTTCGCTCCGGATATCACCATTCCTGGATTAATACTTGGCGGCGGCGTTACTGTTGGCGCCCAGTGAATCTATACGTGAATACGCAGAGTTGGAGAACCTTGCTTTGGGCCCCTGTGAATTCCTTGTTCAGATCATTGATGAAGATAGCTTTATCGCCGTGGAAGAGTTTTCACTGGGATTTTGGCGCCCAGATGCGATCGCCCAGAAAATTGGGTGCCAGGAAGATGAGCTAAGTCCAGACAGATTTCTATTTTTAGATGAAGATCAGAAGAAAATACTGAATAGAGAATTTGGATTATGCCTTCCTATAAATGAACCCGATTATCCCCTTGACCCATGTATGCTAGTTGTGGCATATAATGGGCATGACAAGAAAAGCCCCTCTGCCTGCCCCGAGTTCTCGGTCCGCGAGTTCTTCCAGCGCTTCCCCGACGAAGACGCCTGCCTCGAGCACATCATGCCAGTTCGCTTCGGCGGCACCCGCTTCGATTGCCCGTCGTGCGGCGCGGTTGGCGCTACGTTTCACAAGCTGCGTGAGCGCCGCGTCCTATGCTGCGCCGCTTGCCTGTCACCAGATCGCACCCGACCGCGAACACCATCCTTGCACGACACGCGGACGCCGCTCGTTTCGCTGGTTCTACGCGATGTATCTGTTCTGCACGACGCGCCACGGTGTGAGCGGCAAGGAACTCCAACGCCAGCTTGGCGTGACCTACAAGACCGCCTAGCGCATCGGGCAGCAAATCCGCGACCTTATGAGCAAGGCGCAGGGCTTCGACGCGCTGCTGTCCGGCCACATCGAACTGGACGAGGCTATGTCGGCGGTCGCCGTTCGGGCGGGAAGCGTGGCCGTGGCGCTCCGGGTAAGACTATCGTTATGGGCCTTGCGGAGCGCGGTGGTCGCATGAAGGCGGTTGTTATCCCCGAACGTTAAGAAGGACACGCTGCGCGGTGTGGTTCTGGACCAACGTGGAGCCCGGTGCGACCGTCTCGACGGACGAACTCTACAGCTACAACTTACTGACTGGTGATGGCTACTCGCATGGCGCCGTGAAGCACGGTCGCAAGGAGTATGCGTTCTATGACTACCAGCGGGGCGAAACGTTCCACGTGAACACCGTGGAGGGCTTCTGGAAGCTGTTTAAGGCGTCGGTGCGGTCAACCCATGTCCAGATCAGCGGCAAGCACATGCAGCGCTATCTGGACGAGTTCACTTTCCGCGCGACGAACCGCCAGCGCGTGAACGGGATGTTCGACCTTCTGGTCGGGGCGCTGTGAGCGTCCCAACCAACGCTTCGAATTGAGCGCGATCGGCGGGGCCGATGCCATCTGCCTCCGCTTGTTCAGCGAATTCGCGCAGGCGCCCCTGAGAGAGCGCCTGCGCGAGGGTTAAGCGATCAAGCTGCTGTTTCACTACCGAGCCGTAGCTGGTTGTTGATTGCGGGCAGCAAATCGTTGTCTTCGTCCACACGCAACATGCGGAGGTCGCGAACTACTCGGCCAAACCAGGCGTAGCGCTTATCGGCTTCCTGGACGGCCATGACGCAAGTCACCGCATCGGTGTTCTCGTCGCCAAAGTAGACGCTTCCCTGCTGACGCGCGAAGCCGAACTCGCCCAAAACTTGGGCGATCTTCTCGTAACAACCACGCCAACCGGTGCCGCAGAGTTGCTCTGCCACAGCGGTATCGAGGTCAAATGCAATCGCGTACACTCGTTGGGCCTTTCTTCGGGCCGAAGGACGCGTTCTCCCTCGCGTCCGCATCGGAATTACAGACATACGGGTTCCTCTCGAAAAGCGAATAAGTGCACTTTCCGACTAGACGAATCCGATGGATTTTGCTAGCAGGAAAGCACCGGAGCCGAAGCCCCGGTGCAATCCGCTAGGTTACAATAACAAGGCGGTTTGCCACATAGGGATACTCTCTTTCTAGCTGTGCACGCTTTGAACCGAGGGCGGACTCCAAACGGGGCGGGTCGGCGTAGCAGCGCCTTCCGTCCCAGCGTCAGAGCCGACAGCATTAGTGCTGGTCGGCTCTTTCTCTTTAGGGGCGTATTTCTGGACGATGGCGAGAGCATTCTCGCGATCCGCGAGAGACCATCCCGACTTTCCGTGCCCGACAATATCAGCGCTCCGCGCTAGGAGCGCACCGAGAGCATTCACCGGGTTTTTACCCGAGATCTCATGCCCCATAGCTTCAATGAACTCCACCAGCTCGCAGAGTCTTGTCAGGCCCGGACTCATTGCCATAGCCTGCATCGCAAGAACGACTGACGTGCGGGTCTGCTCAGTGAAGCTGGTGATTTCGACCTTCTCGCGGGTGCTCCGATCCGGCTTCTGGGTGGCCGCGTGCTGTGGAGTACCCTTCTCGATGGGAGCTTCGCCATACGCCGCAAGGAAATCGCGAACGGCGTGAAGCTTGCGCACCAGATCGGCTTCCTCCTGCCGCATTTGCTTGACGATATCCGCGTTCATAACTCACCCCACATGTTGTGACCATGACGCATATAGCGAAAAACGCAGAGCGTGGGAAGCCTCGGTGACGCTTTCCCTCCACAAACCATTCCGTCACCACATCGCGTGGCGACAACATGGCGCTAGGATGGGTTCACAGAAGGCTAGAGAGCGTTTTAGCGAAAATCAGCACCCCAGCGTCGTACATGTCTCAAGGGGATAATCGGGTAAATGAATGTGATTCTATAATATTTTATTGGGATCATTCTCGAGACCTGCCGTATAGGACGCATGCCGGAAGAGAATTAATACTGATGAAGTCGGGGAGAAAGCCATTATCGGTTTTCACAAAACTTGTCCCAGATAATCCAGATTCCTTTCTATTTCCTACCCGCCTGTTCGACCCTCTGGTGAATTCTGGCGATTTAGTCTCGCGGACTTACTGCGAGATTATTGAAGGAAACTCAAGGTTCAGCGGGCTCGAAATCATGCTGTACGCTTCTGTACGGGAAGAGTGGCGAATAGAAGCTTATATGCTGGTCCGATCAATCGCCAGAAAGATAGGTTGGTCAGAACCTCTGACCCGTATGGAGGGGACGCTGCTCGGTTACTCAGAGTGGCAAAATGACGCGTTCATAGCGGCAGGCTCATCCTGATCTACTGTCCGCATAGGGTCCGCAGCGCGTATAGGCAGCGTTGCCCTTGCCAGTATTGCGAGACCTCCAATCTGGTTCAGGTTGATTCACCGGATCGCGACCCGGAAATGGGCACTTGAGGGCACACCGTAGCCCGCGGCTTCGGGATGCATCCTGTTGAAGTATCACTGGCGAAGCACGCCACCTTCGGCGCTTCTCCCGTACCGGGGGGAAAGAAAACACTTTCCTACACGCTCCCGCCTGTGCCTGATGGGGGCGATGACACGCCCGCTCCGCCTCACCGCCGTCGCCGCTTCCACCGCATGTCCGCCGCCCGTTCCACCGCAGGCTCGCTGGACGCGCGCCATCGCCGCCACGCCCCATGCAGCGACCGGAAATGCGGCGGCGCATGCGTCGCGAGCTTTGCGGGGCGGGCCAGCAAACACGCCCGGAACGCCGCAGCGGCCGGCGGGACGACGTGGCGTAAACCTGGTGCAACCTTCGGCGGATTTCCGGGCTCCCCAGTCCACCGCCGCCGGCCGGGCAGCTTCGCCTGTGACACCAATGGCCATCTCATCTGACCGGCCGTCTTTCAGGATGTCGCGCGGTGTGGTTTGGCGCGACAAGGGCCGCCAAAGGTCCTGCAATTACGATCGAGGTGCAACGGGCTGGGGGGAAATGATGAAGGGTTTGATCCTAGGGCTTACTCTTTCGCTGGCAGCTACAGGTGCGCTGGCGCGATCATGCTGCTCCTTGTTTCGGCGAGCAGCAGCGGGACCGTGGCGGCCTATTCGCTGCTCGCGATCGGACTGACGAATGCGATCATGTTCCCGACGATCTTCAGCCTGGCTTCCGAAAAGCTTGGACCGCGCGCAGCCGACGGATCGGGGATCATCAACATCTCGATCTTCGGTGGTGCCGTCATTCCGCTCGCGACCGGGGCCCTGGCCGACCTGACGGGAAGCCTCGCTCTTGCCTTGCTGCTGCCCGCCCTATGCTACGCGACGATCGCCAGCTTCGGCTATTATGCGCGTCGTCCGGCCTGACAGCTCAGATCGCTCGGCACGACGGGGTGAATGCGTCTGCCGAACATCGGTCATCCCGGCCCGGCCGCAAGCACCAGTTCGTCGTACGCAGCGCTGTAGGTCAGAGGAACCCCGGCGGCTCTCAACCGCTCGAGCGATACGAACTGCTCGGCCGCCCGGGAAGCGCGTAAGGCCGCGAACTGTGCCTTATCCATCCGGGTCTCGAACATGTCGAGAACCTGGCCCATGTGTACCGAAATACGGGAATCCGACATCTGTATCTGAACCGCGCCGATGATCGCCTTGCCTTGTCTCACGGCGAGGCGGGTCGAAGCGTGGTCGAGGTCCAGTTGCGCGATGTAGGCGCTCCGCGCCCCGTCGGTGATCTGGGCTATGTTCACCCCGGTTTCGGGTGTCGACCGGCGCGGGGCGAGGGTGGCCGCGAGACTGCTGGCAGTACCGCCACGCCGCGCGGGCCGGTCGCTTTCGTCAGGGTCCGCGGGATTGCGGTCCGGATGCGTCGTATCGGTGATCTCGTCGCGACGTGGCGGCACTTTCCGAGCAGCGGAGAGACCAGCCACGGCGTGCGCGCGGGCCGGAGCCTGAGTGGCGAGGGCACCGTCGATGGATGGCGGGGGATCGGCTGGGCTCTCGGCGGCAGCCCGCTTCCTTGCCACGGATTGCACCGGCGGTGGCCGTGAGGGGGCAGGGCCCGTCGAAAGAGCCGAGAACCGAGTATTCGCGGCCGTTTGGTCCGGCGCTGGAGACGATCGGGCGAGAACCTCCGGCGGTCCTTCTCGCTGGACCTCCGCGAGGGCCGGCGGTTCGCCGATCGGCGGCACTATGGCGGAGGTTGTGCTTTCCCCTGCCGGCCGCTCCGGAAGGGAAGAAAGGCCAGCAACCACACCCTCCCCGCCGGCTGGCCGAATGGCGGGACCGCCCGCAAAGACGGGCAAAGAAATGTCGTCCTGAATGATCTTCCTGGCCTGATCGAGCCCCATCGTGGACACGAGCGTGGTGGACTCTGACCCGAAGGAAAGAGGGAGCAGGCGTGCGCCGGGCTCCGCCGCCGAACGTCGGGGCTCGTTCATCTGGATTGGCGACGCCTTGCCCGCTTGCGGTTCGGTGCGCCGTCCGGGCTGCGCTGGGGGTGACATCAGGACGGGCTCGGAACCGCGCGACTTCGCTTCGTGCGATGCGTCCTCGTGGGCGGTCTCCCGGCGTCCGGGCGCGGCTATCGAAGCCGCAGGGGGCGGATCTGACCGCGGCTCCCGATGCGATCGAGCGCCCGGCCCTGCCGCCGTGTTCGACCATCCTTGATCGCCAGCGAACCCCCGCAGCGGAACGCCATCCGGACGATCCGCCTCCTCGCACGCTCCGAGCGTCATCAGCGGCAGTATCGCCAGCGCCGAAGAGGCTTGGGCCAAGCAGAGGATCGCTTTGCGGTGTCTTGCTCTCCCGCGCCCCGTCATGCCACGCCCGCTCCGGGCGAAGCTCGCTCGTCGTTGCGTGCCTCGGCTGATCGACCCGCTCCGGAATCGGCCCGACCGCCGGCGCGGGGACGGTTGGCGGGCGCGAGGCAGATCCGGGGCGGTGTCGGATTGCGGGCCCTGTCCGAGGCTCGGTTTTTCATCGTCTTCCCGACTTCTGCTTACTGTCCTTCGGAGGGTGGGGCTTCGAGCCCCATGGCGCCAAGGATTGCCTGCAGCCCGCTCGGCTCCTGCGCTGCGGGCTCGTCGGGCTCCCGGATCGGCCCGCCCGGCTGGTCCGCCAGATAGATCGAGGCCAGTTCCTGGTTGCTCTGGAGATCGGCGTCCGGTTCGGTCATCGTGGCATAGCGAATGCGCAGATTTGTCGAGCGATCCGCAAGATTATCCTCGCGTTCGCGCTGTTCGGCGAGAATCTTCTGCTCGGCACTCAGCTGCGGAGGGGCGGGCGCGTTGAATTCGCTGGCGCGCAGTTCGAGGATGCGGAGACATCGGGCGAGGAGGTGCTGTGCCAGTTGCGGATCGCAGCGGTCGCTTCCCTTGATCCGCACCACTGTCCCGGGGGCACTGTCGGCCTTGGAAGAGACAGCCGCGGTTTCGTAATCGCGCGACTGCGCGGAACTGCTGAGCTGCGTTGGCGGCCCGTTGCCGACGTCGCGCGACAATTGTTCGGTGGGGCTGCCCGCCTGTTCGGACCGCGGTGGCACGGCAATCGCGCGATCGGGCTCCGCAATTTCGGCGGGCATTTGCGGGCCCGTATCGGAAAGCTGTTCCATCCGCACTCCGCTCGATCCGGCGGCGGGAGGAACGGCGAAATCGTCGATTCGGGCACTCGCGTCGCGGTCGGGTGCCGCTTGCGCACCTGCGGCAAATAACAAGCCTAGCAGCCACAGCACGGAGCGGCGCGCGCTCATCGGGACTGGGTCACCTGCAGCGCTGCGCCGCCTTCCTGGGCGATTGTCAGATCCGAAAGATTGTCGCCGTTCTGGGTCCAGACGAGGCTGTTGTTTCCCCCGCTTTGGTTAGCGGTCATCGTATTGTCGGCGCCGTTCTGCGTAAGCACCGCCTGGTTGTTGTCGCCCGACTGCAAGAGGTTCATGAGGTTGCGGTCGCCCTGCTGGAGCGCGGCGACGCCGCTGCTGAGCGTGGCTCCCTGCTGACCGAGAACCATGACGTTGCCTTCGCCGCGTTGGGCGAGCAGGGCGACTTGTGCTCCGTCGCCTCCCTGCGTGAGGCCGATCGTGTTGCGGTCGCCAGTCTGCTCGGCGGTCGCATAGTGCGCCCCATTGCCGGTCTGCGCGACCGTGGCACGGTTTTCGTCGCCCGTCTGGTCTACCCGGGCGTATTGACTGTTGGCGGATTGGGAAATGCCGGCTGCGTTCGCATTGCCGATCTGGGTGATATAGGCGCCGCTGGCGTTGCCGGGCCGGTCCACAGAAAAGGCTTCGGGTTCGTCGTAGCGGACTTTTTCCTTGCCCGCATTGCCCTGCGCGCCAGCGTTTCCATTGTTGCCGTTGCATGGATTGCCGGTTCCCCGGCCGGGCCCTCCCCCGCAGGGGTTGCCGGGGGGTACGTGACCGCTTGCGCCATTTCCGTGCCCATTGCCTGCCCATGCGTTCGTGGTCGCAGCGGCGGATAGTGCGAGGACAAGCGCAGGAAGAAGGGCTGTGGGGCGCATGGCGACTATTCCTCCGCCGGTCCCTGGCGGACGACTGCGCGATTGCCGTTGCCCGTCTGGCTGATGGTGGCCCGATTGGCCGATCCTGCCTGTGCGAGTTCGGTCGAATTGCAGACGCCGTTCTGGCTGACTTCGGCTTTGGCCGAAGCGCCCGACTGCTCGATCGAAAGCTGGCCGTCGTGGCCCGACTGGATGGCCAGGGCGGCGTGATCCTGACCATGCTGTTCCACCCGGATCGCGCCTTCGGGATCGTCCTGAACGATGACTCGGCTGTGGCCCGACCCGCTGGTGACGATCGTGGTTCCCGAGTCTTCACTCATGCCATTTTCTCCCGGACAGGAAGCGGTGCGCTCCCCCGCTCCGGCCGGCATGGCAAGCGCCGCTGCAAGCAAGGCCGAAAATCTGGGAATGTAACGCTGCGCCATGATCACTGTCCTACATGAAACTTCGAAGAAGGGCCATTCCCGCTCCGTCGGAGAAAACGGCGACGGAGCGGGAATGGCCAACGACGGGGGGCTGCGGCCCCCCGTCGCCTGGCCCTAGTTGATGATCGGCGAACCTTGGGTAACCGTAGCGCTGTTACCCGTGCCGGTCTGCGTCACAGTCGAATTGTTGCCGTCGCTGTACTGGCTCACCGTGGCGGTGTTCGACGATCCGCCCTGCGTCAGCAACGACGTGTTGTCGGTTCCGTTCTGGGTGACGTAGGCTGCGTTGAGGTCGCCGCTCTGGAGCACGTCCGATTCGTTCGACACGCCGTTCTGAGTGACGATTGCAGTGGCATTGGTTCCGGTCTGCTGGATGTTGGAATTGTCTCCGTTGCTGGCCAGGCCCTGGTTGAGCTCGGCCGAATTGCCCGCCCCGGTCTGATCGACGTCCGAGATTCCGTTGGTTCCCAACTGGTTGATATCGACCGTGGAACCGGCCGAGCCGGCCGCCTGGTTGACGTCGGAGAAATTGCCCTCGCCGATCTGGTCGACATAGGCGAAGCTGTCGCTCCGCTGGGTCAACAGCGACGTATTGCCCGTGCCTGTCCTGGTTGACGTCGGCCTGCGCCATGCTGGCGGACGCACGGTCGCCGCTCATCGTCACGGTCGAGCTATTGCCTTCGCCCGTCTGGTCGACATCGGCATTGGTGCGGACGCCAGCCTGGGTGACGGTCGAGACGTTCGTCGCGCCGCCAGCCATGTTGGTCTGGTTGACGTTGGCGACCGAGGAGCGGCCTGCGGTACCCTGGTTGACCGTGGACTTGTTGCCGACGCCGGTCTGGTCGACGGTCACTCGGCCGAAGCGTGCGTTCTGCGTGACCAGCGAATCGTTCGACGGAAAACCGGTCGATGTGACCCCCGCAGTGTTCTGCGTGACCGTTGCGGTGACGTCGTCGTTCCCCTGGTTGAGAACCGACTTGTTGTCCTCGCCGGTCTGCGAGACCGTGGCAATCGCATTGTCGCCGTTCTCGTCGAACTGGCTTGCGGTCCCGGCACCCTGGAAGATGGTCGAATCATTGCCGGTGCCGTCCTGGGTGACGGTCGCCATGGCATTGTCGGCCCGCTGCTTCAGGTCCGAGCTGTTGAAGTCGCCGAGCTGGGTGACCGAACCCGTGGTATCGCGGTCGCCTTCCTTGTTGGCTTCGGGCGGCGGCGGGCCACCCTGGTCGAAGTAGGAATCATTGCCACTGCCGGTCTGGGTGACCGTTGCGGTCAGGTTTTCGCCCAGCTGGCGAAGATCCGAAGTGCTGGCGCCGGCCTGATCGACGGTCGCCGAATTGCCCTCGATGGGCGCATCATTGTCGGCATTGTACTGCGCCACGCTCGAGGTAGCGCCGCCGGTCTGGTCGACGTCGGCGGTATTGCCTTCGCCGGTCTGCTCGACGGTGGACTCATCGCCGGTGCCCGTCTGATCGACTTCGGCAGTGTTCGATGTGCCGTCCTGGTCGATGTCGGAATCGCCGTTCGAACCGCTCTGGTCGACGGTGGCGACATTGGCGCTGCCGTCCTGATCGACATCGGAAACATTGCCGTCCTGAGCGAACGCCGGTGCCGCAGCGAAAAGGGCGAAAGCCGAAGCTGAGATAAAAAGATTTTTCATGATATTTTCCTTTGATTTGGGAAGTGTTCGGCGGCGCCTTCCCGGGCGCCGCCGAAAGCGTTCTTCAATTGCCCTGGGTAACGGTGGCGGTGTTGCCGGCGCCCGCCTGGGTCACGGTCGACAGCGCATCGGTTCCGGTCTGCGTCACGGTGGCGGTGTTATCGGAGCCCGACTGCGTGATGTACGAGTCGTTGCCGATCCCCGACTGGACCAGCGTGGCTTCGCTGTCGGCTCCGGTCTGGATGATCGACGAATAGCCGCCTTCACCCGTCTGCGTGGCGTTGGCGGTGTTGCCCGAACCACTGTTTATCCCAGCGAAGCCGGTCGTCCCCTGGCTGATGTCGGATTCGTTGCCGATCCCCCTCTGCGTGACATTGGCGGTCTGCATGATGCCCCGCTGAGTGATGTCGGAGCCGTTGTCGGTGCCGTCCTGCGAGACGTCGGCCACCTGCTGCGATCCCGGCGCCGAAGGTTAGGAAACCATTGGTGCCCTGGTCGATCGACGAGCGCGCATTGATGCTGGTGCTCAGCTGCTCGACATAGGCCGTCTGGAAGCCGCCCGACTGGACGATCGTCGAGGTGCCGTCGGTGCCGGCCTGGCGCACACCCACGTCGGTCTCGTCGAGATAGCTGCCCGCCGAATTGGCGAGGCCGCCCTGGGTGATGGTCGATTCATTGTCGAGGCCCGACTGCTCGACATTGGCCTGATGGCCGCCGATCGGGTTCTGCGTGATCGTCGAACGCTGGCCCGAACCCGACTGGTCGACGATCGCCCCGCTCAGCACGGTTGCGCTTTGCGTGATCGTCGATTCGTTGTCGCTGCCGGCCTGCGTCACCCGAGCCCCGTTGGCGAGGCCCGTCTGGGTCACGCGCGAGGTCAGATTGGTGCCGTTCTGCTCCACTTCGGCCAGGGTGGCGTCGCCGCTCTGGTCGATGTCCGACAGGTTTTCATCGCCGGTCTGCGAGACATTGGCGATGTTGGTATCGCCCGTCTGGGTCACGAACGATTCATTGGTCGGCGCTGCGGCGGGCGGGGCGAGGTTGGACGAGCTCTGGGTAACGGTCGCCGAGCTGTTCGAACCCGCCTGTTCCACCACCGAAGTGTTGCGACCGTGCGACCCGCCCTGCGAAACGGTGGCAGTGCCGGTGCCGCTCTGATCGACGATCGAGGTGTTGTAGACGCCCGACTGCGAGACACCGGCAGTGGCCTGGGCCGACTGCATGATGTTCGAGCGGTTGATCGTTCCGTCCTGATTGAGCGTCGCCGAGGCACCGTCGGCCGACTGGTCGATCAGCGAGACGTTGTTGGCAAAGCTCTCGCCGCCGCCGGCGGGCGGGGGCAGTTCGCTGCCGTCCCAGTTGCGCGGACCCAGAGTGTTGGTTCCGCCGGTCTGCGTCACATTCGCGTTGGCAGCGCCGGTCTGGGAGATGCGGCTGGTGTTGCCGTCGCTGCTCTGCAGGACGGTGGCCGAAGCAGCAGCGCTCTGCGTCACCTCGGAGGCGTTGTCGTTCCCCAACTGATCGATGTTGGCGAAGGCTCCGCCGCCAGACTGATCGACGTTCGAGGTGTTGTCATCACCGTCCTGGAAGACATTGGCGTCCGACGGTGCCGCAGTCTGGCTGATGTCGGAGGTGTTGTCGTCACCGTTCTGGCTGACCTCTGCGTTGGCGAAGGACGAGGCGCTGCCCCCGTCATACATCTGCGCATCGATGGTCGAGGCGTTGCGATCGCCGGTCTGGCTGACGAAGGCGTTGGCGAAGCTGCCGTCCTGGATGATGGTGGATTCATTGTCGTCACCGAGCTGATCGACGGTGGCATCATGCTCCGTGGTCCAGCCGGTGTACTGGTTTTCGTTGGGATCGCTTTGGCGAATGCTCGAGCTGTTGCCGCTGCCATTCTGCACCACGCCAGTTTCCGCGACGGGCGTCGGAGTGTTGACATTGCCATCCGCACCTCCGCCGTCGGGCTGATCGACTTCATTGTCGCGACCGTATTGCTCGACGGTGGATTCGTTGCCGCTGCCCGTCTGGTTGACCGATGCGCGGTTGCTGAAGCCGATCTGGGTCACCTCGGAGATGTTGTCGCCCGTCTGGATCACATCGGCGACGAGACTGGCACCCGACTGAATGATATCGGATTCGCTCGCGCCGGCGCTCTGGCTGCTCGAAGCGTAGGAACGGCTGGCGCCACCTGCCTGGCTGATGTCCGAACGGGCACCGTCGGCGGTTTCGAACTGATCGATGCGCGCATAGCTGCCGTTGCTCTGCTCGACCGATGCCGAACTGTTGTCGCCCGCCTGATTGATCGTCGCCTCGACCGCCATTGCCGGTCTGGAGGATTTCGCCCGACGAATTGTCGGCGGTCGAGCTCTGGTTGATCTGCGTCGACGCGACCCCGTTGCGGAGGCCTCCGTTGTTGGTGCCGGTCTGGGTGATGGTGGCATCGCTGTCGGTGCCGTCCTGGTCGATCAGCGCATTGTTGCCGCTGCTGCCCGAGACGGAAGCGCCGGCCGCGTCCACGCCCTGGTTGAGCGTTGCGTCGTTGCCCGAACCGGTCTGGACGACGGTCCCGGCCTGGTTCGAACCATTCTGGGTGACGGTCGAGTCATTGTCTTGCGCCGCGAGTGGCGCGGCCATTGCGATGGCGAGTGCCGAAGCGCCGCCGATGAGAAGATTTTTCATTGTTTCAGTTCCTTCCAAACGAGAAACTGCGGGCCGTCTCAGTCCGGGACGGCCCGCATCGGCTCTTAGTTGACGCCGCCGACGCCGTTCTGGCTGACGGTTGCGGAGTTGTTGTCGCCAGTCTGAGTGACGGTCGAAAGGTTATCCATCCCGCCTTGCGTGACATCGGCGAGGTTGCCGTTGCCGCTCTGGGTGATGTAGCTTTCGTTCGAGATCCCGCCGTCGGTCAGGTAGGCGTCGTTCTCGTGGCCATCCTGAAGGATGCTCGAAAGCCCATCGCTGCCGCTCTGGTCGACTTCGAGCGTAATTGCCCGACGACGCCGGCGCGCCGAGGGTGTTGGTCTGCGAGACGGTGCTCTGGTTCGAAGTGCCGCCTTGCGTGACGTTGGCCAGCATGTTCGCGCCCGGGCCGCCGTCGGCGGGGGCCGGAGCGTCTTGGGTAATCGTGCTGGTGCTGCCGGTGCCGGTCTGGGTGACATTGGCTTCGGCGAAGTTCGCACGACCCGTCTGGGTCACGGTGCTGGTCAGTTCGTCGCCGATCTGACTGACGAAGGCGACACCGAAGTTGGCCGACTGGCTCACGACGGAGTTGTTGTCGTTACCATCCTGGATAACACCGACCGAGACCACGTCGCCGGCCCCATCGAAGTCACCCGCGGCGTTGTCGAAACCGGGCTGACTGACGGTGCTGGTGTTGCGGTTGCCCGACTGTGAGACCGCCGCATCGTTCTGCGAACCGAACTGGGTGATGGTCGAGCTGTTGTCCGTACCGTCCTGGAACAGGTCGAGTTCCTGCAGTTCGGTGGTGCGGTTGGGCGAACCCTGGGTAGCGGTCGAAGTATTGCCGCTACCGTTCTGATCGATGTTGGCGATCGCCAGATTGCCCTGCTGCGTCAGGGTCGAATCATTCGAAGTGCCCGACTGGTTCACCGTCGCTTCGTTGTCCTGGCCGCTCTGGGTCAGATCGGAGATGTTGGTCGTGCCGTTCTGGATGACGGTCGCTTCCTGACGGGCAGGGCTCGTGCTGCTGTCCTGATTGATCTGCGAGTTGTTGCCGGTGCCGCTCTGGTCGACATCTGCACTGCTGGAATTTGCGCCTGAACCGCCAGTCGATTCCTGCGAGATGTTCGAGACGTTGCCCGTGCCATTCTGATTGACGAATGCCCGAACGAAGGTTGCCGGATCCTGGTCGATGGTCGACTGGTTGTCGTCGCCGAACTGCACCACGCCGCTCTGACCGCCCGCGAGGGCATTGCCGACCTGGTTGGAATTTCCGTTCTGATTGATGATCGAGGAGTTGCCCGCTCCGCCGCTCTGGCTCACCTCGGCGCCCTGCCGCGTGCCGTTCTGGGTGATCGAGGAGTAGCTGTCGCCGTCCTGGATCACTTCGGCTTCGTTGAAATCGGCACCGGTCTGGGTGACGACCGATTCAGCGCTGTCTCCCTGCTGGGTGACTTCCACTCGGTTGGGACCGTTGCCGTTGCCGTTCGGTGCCGAACCATTGCCGCTCTGAGTTACGGTCGATTTTCCGTTGGTGCCCTGCTGGTCGACGGTTGTTTCGTTATATTGGCTCGACTGCGTGACGTCGGATTCATTGTCCGATCCGGTTTGTGTCACTGTGGCAGCATTGTCGTGACCGGTCTGGCCGATGTCGCTGTCGTTGCCCTGTGCGAGCGCCGGAACGGCAATCAACAGCGCAGCTGCCGAGGCCGAAGTAAGGAAAATATTCTTCATGTTACAAGCTCCTGAGAACGGTTTGATGGTCCAGAATTGCGGCCCGGCGCCGGGCGAGGGGTCTCGCCGAACACTGAAGCGTGGACCCTTTGCCGGGCCTCGAAATTGTCGGTTGCGGGGCAAGGGGCGATGCGCCCGCTGCCCTCCGCTTTCCGGATCGGAGCTCAATTTCATGCGAAGGTTTTCCCGCCGCGGCGGGAACCGGTCGCTGTGCCGGCGTTTGTTCCTGCAACATGGTTGTCAAACTCCTCCCGGAGATTCATAACCATGCCTGTCTTGCGCCTCGGCGCAGGGCAGACCTGGTTGTTTCACACGCAACTTTGTCAATCGGGGCGCGTCGGAGCTGCAACTCCGGCGCGCCTTTCTTCACCGAGCCTGCGGAAAGCTGCAACTTTCCACATACCCACCGGGCACTTGGCCAATTACAGGGCGGTCCCGGCTGCCGCCCCCTGCCATACGATCACCGCCCAGCGCGGCGATTAGTTCATCGTCCGCCCTGCGCGACTACGGCCCAGCGCCGATTTGTCGGCATCCTTTTCCGCGTCGGCGTTGCGCTTTATCCTTTGTGGGGCCATCGGCGGGGCGTTGCGCAGCGCCTCTGCCATCTCCTCATCATCGAGCTTGCCGTCGCGCTCCTGGCGATACCGCCACAGCAGCGGCCACCCGGCGTCCTGATCGGCAAACCGCCAGATGTTCAGTTCAACCCCCTCGAGCACGAGGCCGTAGACGGCCTTCTCGATGGCTTGCTGCAGGGCAATTTGATCGGGCTCATTCGTGGTGTAGCCGGCCTCGGCCTGAAGCAGCTCCTTGAACGCGACATAGCGAAACGCATTCGCGCCCATCGACTGGCTGGCGATCGTCTTCGATGCGGTGACCGAAGTCAGAACCTCTCCGGTACGGACCGAGACCGCACGCAGATACACGGTGACCGTATCCTGCCGGTATTCGGTCCGGGCACCGATGCCGAGGAAGGCTGCGCCCGCACCGCCGGTCACGGTGTTGGTGTCGTAGCCGACGACGCCGCCTTCGAGCAGCACGCCCGCAAACAGCAGGGCTGGCAGCGCTTGCGGATTGACGTCCTGTTCGCCGAGGTAGCGCTCGCGCATTTCCCGGATGATCTGTCGCTCGCTGAGCAGGTTCTTGAGCGATTCGCGCTCGACGATGGTAAACCACTGACGGTGGCCGGCATCCTGCAAAGCCTTGACGAGGATAGAGGCGCCGCCCTGGCTGACCGCGCGCGACAAGGTCTGACCAGCCTCGGTCGGCTTGAACTGGCCCGTCTGATCGGAGAACCCATAGACTGCCACCGCCACCGGCCGATCGGGCGCGGGCAGGGCTTCGAGCAAGGTTTGCGTCTGCGTCTTGTCGGGAATGAACGCCTTTGACCGCGTCTCGGGCCAGTTGGTTCGCCCATCTGCGGTTATGGTTCCGCATGCACCGAGCGCAAGCAGAGAGAGGGAGGAGAATGCGACACGGAAGAACATGGAGTGGTTCGCCTCAACCGTCGATGTCGACGAAGGTGGGTATGACGATAGTCGTCACCTCGCCCGTATCGTCGTCGGTTATCGTGAGCGTGACTTCGGTCAGCCCGCGAACGAAATCGATTGTCTGGCCACCGAAACTGATGGTCCCACGCTCTTGCGGATTGTCCCCGAAGATCGCGTCGACAATTTGCGAGGAAAGGGCCGACAGCAGCCGCGACTGCAACTGCCGGGCAAAGATATCCGCCTGGCTGTTGGTCGACTTGGCGTTCGGATCCTTATAGTCGTTCTGGGCATTTGCGATGCCGAGCAGATGGGCCGAATTGAACGGATTGCCGCCGAAGCTGGGATCGATCGGCTGATACGTGATATCTTGGGCCAGCGCGGGCGCGCCCATGCCCAGCGTAATCGCGGTCGCGAACACGTATGCCATTCCGACGCAACTCTTCCGTCGAGTCATATTCCCCCCGGTGCAATTGGTGCACTTCGCCAGCTGCACGCCCCTGGTGCTTTTATATGGGCAGCTCTCGAAAGTTAACACACTCTTAAGCTCGGCAAGGTGCGATTCGCATCCCCAAAAGTGGGGGCACTCAGAATGTTATCGGGAATTTCGGCAGCCGGTCCCGAATTGGGACACGACACGGGCACTTAACTAGCGCAATAAGCCCGGGTTAGTTGGAGCAGCTGCACTGCCGATTCGACTGCAGACTTCGAATAGATTTGCTTCAAGTGGCTACGAACTGTCGCCAGCGAAATCCGAAGCTCTTGCGCGATTTCCTTGGGAGGCTGCAGCTGGGCGAAGAGATCGAGGACCCGTGCCTCGGTGGGTGTTAAGTTCAACTCATCAACTAGACCACTCTCCGCAACACCGCGACAGGGTAAGGATAAGGTGCAAATGAGGCCTACCAGCGGTTGTGCTTTTCGATCGCCCAGGCCCGCATCAAAACCCAATGGCCCTTGCTTTCGCCACGAAGAAGACAAGTCTGCGAGGACGGGGTGGCGTCTTCGAAAAATTGCTGCACCCCGTCGATACGGATGTGTCCGGCAAATTCCAGGCGCAGTCCGTCGAGCTGGATCGGAAGCGGCGACCGGAGCAATTCCTCCGCATCGGGAGAATGCCACAAGACCTCGAAAGAGGGCTTTACGACCAGTTTGGGGCGGGGGTCGAAATCTCCGGCCACCGCGGCGACCATTTCCGCGTAGTCCGAAGGGCCGCTGGCCCTCTCAGTCGATCCTCTGGGCATCTCAGTTCTCGCCCCGTTCATTCGGACCGAGAATGCACGCAGCGCAAGGCGCCGACGCCAACAACCTCGATGCCTGCAAACATCAAAATTGCACCATTGTTTCAGTGCGATGAGATTCATTGTACCGTGCTCGGCGTTTATTCAAGTCAATTCTTGGGCCGACTCCCGCCATGCACAACGCAAGGGGGCGGGTTCCCGCCCCGGCCATCACCGCCCGCGGACCCGCGCGGGCCATGCCCGCTGCAGATAGCTCGCACAGGGCCAGAACGGACGGCGATTGCCCAGTGCCGCGCGGTGAACCGAACCCGTCCGAACCCCGCGGGCAGTTGCCGGACACTTTTTTGTACGACACGCGTTGGGCTCTCGAAGGAGCTCCCTTGCCGATCACGATCAACGATTCCGTCCATGACCTGCCCGGCGATCCCAGGGTCAGTCTGCTCGATTTCCTCAGGCACGACCTGGGACTGACCGGCACCAAGAAGGGATGCGACCACGGACAGTGCGGAGCCTGCACGGTGCTGATCGACGGTATGCGCGTAAACAGCTGTCTAGCGCTTGCGGTAATGCACGATGATTGTCGCGTGACCACGATCGAAGGGTTGGGGACGCCCGCTCAACCATCTCCGCTGCAGCGCGCCTTCGTCGAGCACGATGGCTATCAGTGCGGATATTGCACGCCGGGCCAGATCTGTTCGGCCACCGCCATGCTGCAGGAAGTGGCCAATGCCTGGCCGAGCGACGCCAGCGCCACGCTCGATGGTCCGGTGGCGCTGAGTGGCGAAGAGATACGCGAGCGGATGAGCGGGAACCTGTGCCGCTGCGGCGCTTACGCGAACATCGTCGCAGCAATCGCCAACGTGGCCGAGGGGGAGGGCGCATGAGGCCTTTCGCCTATCGTCGCGCCGAGCGCCTCGATCAGGCGACCGGCCTGTGTGCGGCGAAGGATTGCTCCGCCATCGCGGGTGGGACCAATTTGGTCGATCTCATGAAGCTGCAGGTCGAGCAGCCCCAGACGCTGGTGGACATCACCCGTCTTCCTTTGGCGCAAATCGACGATACCGAGAACGGCGGCCTTCGTATCGGCGCGCTCGCCACGAATACCGCTACCGCAGTACATCCGCGCGTACGCGGCGATTACCCCGTCCTTGGACGGGCGATCCTGGCCGGAGCGACGCAGCAATTGCGCAACAAGGCAACCACGGGCGGCAATCTGTGTCAGCGCACGCGCTGCTATTATTTCACCAATGTCGATCAGCCCTGCAACAAGCGGGAACCCGGTTCGGGCTGCGGAGCGATCCGCGGAATCTCGCGCATCCACGCAGTTCTCGGTACGAGCGACCAGTGCATCGCCACCTATCCCGGCGATATGGCGGTGGCGCTTTCGGCACTCGATGCCTGCGTCGAGATCGCGCAAGCGGATGGGGGTTCGCGCAGCGTGCCGGTCCGCGAATTCCACCGCCTCCCTGGCGATACGCCGTGGCGCGACAACATTCTGGAGGAGGGCGATCTGATCACGGCGGTCGTCCTCCCCCCGCCCGGCGCGGGCAGGCACCTCTACCGCAAGGTCCGCGAACGGTCGTCCTATGCTTTCGCGCTGGTGTCGGTCGCCGCGGTGGTAGCGACGGAGGGAGGACGGATCGCCCGAGCGGACCTCGCCTTCGGGGGCCTTGCGCACAAACCCTGGCACGATCCGCGGATCAGCGAAGCGCTGGTGGGCGAAGAGCCCTCTGCGGCGCTGTTCGATCGGGCCGCGGACCTGCTGCTGGAAAACGCGCAAGGGCTATGGGGACAACGATTTCAAAGATTCCGCTCGCGCGGCGGACCTTGGCGGCGGTTTTGGCCGAAGCCACCGGGATCGAATTATGAGCGCCCATTGCAAGCAAGACGAGCCGGACACCCGCAATGTCCTCGATGCGATGGTGCAGGGGGTCGTCGGCAAACCACTGTCACGGCCCGACGGCATCGCCAAGGTTACCGGAACGGCGCCCTATGCAGCGGAATATCCGATCGGCGAATGCCTCGAGGGCGTGCTGGTGACGGCTCCTTTCGCCAAGGGCGAAGTCACGCGCATCGCGACGGCATCGGTGGCGGACATGCCCGGCGTGATCACGGTGATCGACGATGCCCGGCTCACCGCCCGTGCCGCTCAGGGCACGGCGGGAGAGGCGCCGGCGCAGCCTGCCCGCGAGGTCGGCTATTTCGGCCAACCGGTCGCGCTCGTGGTTGCGGAAACCTTCGAGCAGGCCCGGGATGCCGCCAAGCATCTGGCCATCGAGTTCACGGCCGACGAGCTTTCGCAGACCGCCTTCGATCCCGAAGCCGTCGATGCCGAAACCCAGGAGGGCGGAACGCGCCAAGGCGATCTCGCCCATGCCATGAAGACCGCCGCGCACAGCGTCGATCTGACCTATACCACCGAGGGCCACGCCAGCGCCGCGATGGAACCGCATGCGGCCATCGCCCAGTGGAAGGACGGACAGCTTACGCTCCACGCCTCGTTGCAGATGCTCAACTACAATATCGCCGAACTGGCCGATGCACTGGGGCTCGAGGAAGACGCAGGTCCGGCTGGTTTCGCGGTATGTCGGTGGCGGTTTCGGCTCGAAACTCGGGATCAGCGAGGAATGCGTCGCCGCCGCACTGGCTGCGATGGAGTTGGGCCGTCCGGTGCGCGTCGCGATGAGCCGCCAGCAGGTCTTCCAATGCATCATGCGCCGTTCCGAGACACGCCAGCGGCTGCGGCTCGCCGCCGACGAAGAGGGGCGGCTGGTGGGGTTCGGCCACGAAGCTCGCGTGTCCAATCTCCCGGGAGAAAGCTTCGCCGAGCCGGTGCTTCAGTCGAGCCAGTTCCTCTACGGGGAGAAAGCCGCCTCCTCCAGCTCGAGGTGGCGCGGATACACCGCATGACCGCCGGCTCGGTTCGCGCCCCGGGCGAGGCCGTCGGCATGCCCGTGCTCGAGGCGGCGATGGACGAACTGGCCGAGCGGGTCGGGATCGATCCGGTCGAATTGCGGCTGCGCAACATTCCAGACCGACATCCGGTCGAAGGCCTGCCCTATTCCTCGCGCAAGCTGGCCGAATGCCTGCGCCGAGGTGCCGAGGCTTTCGGGTGGGAGTCCGGCCCCCGCAAGCCGCGGATGCGACGCGAAGGCGAATGGTGGATCGGCACGGGGATGGCCAGTGCCGCGCGTGTCCACAATGTCGGCGAAGCCCGCGCACGGGTGACACTGCACCCCGATGGCACCGCGACGGTCGCGACCGACATGACCGACATCGGCACGGGGACGTATTCGATACTCGGCCAGATCGCCGGCGAAATGCTCGGGCTGCAACCCGACGACATATTGGTGGAACTGGGCGATACGCGCTTTCCGCGCGGGCCAGGGTCGGGCGGCAGCTGGGGCGCATCCTCGTCGGGATCCGCCGTGTTCGTTGCCTGCGAAGCGTTGCGCGAGCAAATCGCCGACCGCGCGGGCGTGGCAGCGGGAGACCTGCGCTTGAAGGACGGTGTCGCGGAATTCGCCGACGAGGCCAAGCCGCTTGTCGAACTGCTCGATGGTGAGACCCTCAGCGAAGAGGGGCACTACGAACCGGGCAGGGTGAGCGACGATTACGTCGCCTCGGGCTATGGTGCGTTCTTCGCTCAGGTCCGGGTCAATCGCCACACCGGTGAAACGCGCGTCGAACGGATGACCGGCGCCTACGGTTTCGGCCGCGTTCTCAACGCCAAGACGGCGCGTTCGCAGTGTCTTGGCGGTCTGGTGTGGAGCATCGGCATGGCGCTGACCGAAGCGCTGCTGTTCGATCCCGTCGATGGCCACCTGGCGAATTGCGATCTCGCGGAATACCACGTGCCGGTCCATCGCGACGTTCCCGATCTGGAGGTGATCATGGTCGAAGAGCGGGATCCGGCCGGTAGCCCGCTGCAAGCCAAGGGGATCGGCGAACTCGGCTTCTGCGGCGGCGCCGGCGCCATCGCCAACGCGATCTACAACGCCTGTGGCGCGCGGCTTCGCAGCTTTCCGATGACCCCCGATCGCGTGATCGCGGCCATGCCGCAATGAACGCGATCGTCGATCGGGGCTCGACAAACCTCGACGGCGATCACGCTGCGCTGGCGGCCGCCTGCGAACCAGGCACCGGATTGTGCACCGTGGTCGCGATCGAGGGCAGCTTTTCGCGGCGTCGCGGGGCGCAGCTCGCGGTTCGCGCCGACGGGTCGTTGGCGGGGAGCTTGGCCGACACTTGCCTCGAGCATCAGCTCGCCAGCGATCTGCGCGCGGCTTGTCGACCCCGGACGGTGCGCTACGGGCGAGGATCATCCAGGGTCGATTTCCGCCTGCCCTGCGGGGGAGGGCTAGACATTTTGCTCGACCCCGATCCCGATCGGGAGGCCTGCCGCAAAGCCTTGCGCTCCCTCGAGGCGCGGCGTCCAGCGAGCTTGTCGCTCCCGCGCAACGACGGGCTGAAGCTGCGATCCTATGTCCCGCAGCTCGCGCTGCGCGCGTTCGGCGAGGGGCCCGAACTCGCCGCGCTCGAGGCGGTCGCCCGCGCCGCCGGAATGGCGGTCGATGCGCTCGACCGCAGCGCACTGTCGCTGGGGCGGGCGAGCGGCCTTCCTCCGGCCGATCGCTGGACAGCCACGCTTCTCCTGTTTCACGATCACGAATGGGAATTTCCGTTGCTGCGCGAAGCGCTGATGGGGGAGGGTTTCTATATCGGCGCACAAGGCGGTGAGAATGCGCGTGAGGCTCGCAGCATGGCGCTCCTGGCGCAAGGTTTGTCCGAAGAGGATGTCGCCCGGATTCGCGCCCCGGTGGGGCTGCTGCCGGCCTGTCGCACCCCGCAGTCTCTCGCGCTATCGGCGCTGACAGAGATATTGGGTGAGTACGAGAAGCGCTTTTTCGCCGTTTGATCCCGGAGTGGCGGTGGCCCTGCTAGCGGCAGGGCGCGCGACCCGATTTGGGGGCCGAAAGCTCGACGCCGAATTCGGGGGTCGCCCGCTCTGGCACTGGGCGGCGGAGGCAGCACGGGCGGCTGGCTTCACCACGAGATTGCTGATCGGCAGCGCAGCGGGACCGCATTCGGCCGCACCGGGCGGCTGGCGGATCGCCATCAACCACCAGCCCGAAGAAGGCATCGCGTCGTCAATTCGCCTGGCCGTGGATAATCTACGGAGTTGTACGAGAATCGTCTTGATGCTCGCGGACATGCCCTTCGTGTCTCCGCGGCTCCTGCGCGCCATCGCCGAATGCGCTGAGCCGGCCTTTACCCGCTATCCCGACGGAAGGCGCGGAATTCCTGCCGGCTTTCCCGCGCGCTGTTTCGATCGCCTGCTCACGCTGACGGGCGAGCAAGGAGCCGCCGCCCTGGCCTGGCCGGGGGCAATTTGCGTGGAGCCAGGCTCTTTTGCCGAACTACAGGACATCGATACATCCGCGGATCTTGCGCGGTTGACGGAAAGCTTCCCGCACGGGCGGTGACGGGCGCCGATCCGGGAGGCCCGCGGCGGATGGGAAGATCCGGACGGGCCAAGTGCTGCGCTGAACCGCCGGCGATCAGATAAGACCTTGAAACGAATGTTTCGACACTGGGCCAAAATGGTGCTAGTCTGCGCAAAGCGGTAAGCGTCTCGATCGCAGGGGGCGCTTGGCGAATGGTCGGCCCGTGTCTGCGCGCATTCCTGGGAGCCGTCTAATGTCTAGCGAGTTCTGTCTGGAGGGCTTTCTCGAGCGCCTGAACAGACGCTCGATACTTTCGGAAGGCGAACAGGCTCGCATTCTTGCGCTTCCGTTTCGCGTGCAGCAGGTTCGCTCCAACGAAGACTTCGTCTGCCTCGGCGATACCGTCGATCAGGCAAGTTTCGTCCTCGAAGGACTTGTCGCTCGGTTCGACGAAAACGCGCGCGGCGACCGCCAGATCACCGCGCTGCACATCCCCGGCGACATGTCCGACCTGCATTCGGTGGTTCAGCCGACCGCGACCTCCGCGCTGCAGGCTTTGTCGGCATGCACGATCCTCAAGGTTCCTCACACCGCCATTCGCGCGCTGGCATCCGCCCATCCGGCAATCGCCGAAGCGTTCTGGCGCGATGGCATGGTCGATGCGATGATCCTCGCGCAATGGGTCGTCAACGTCGGGAGGAGAGATGCCAGGGCGCGGCTCGCGCACCTGTTGTGCGAAATGGTTTGCCGCTACGGGGTCGAGCCGGCCAATGGCCGGGTGTGGTTCGACTTCCCGATGACCCAGACGCATCTGGCCGATGCCACGGGTCTCACGCCCGTCCACGTCAATCGGACGCTCAAGAAGCTGGCTGACATCGACACCACGCTGCGCGGTGGAAGGGTTCGGATCGAGAATTGGGATGCGCTGGCCGAGATCGGTGACTTCGATCGGGCCTATCTTCAGGAAGCCGGTGCGCCGGGCCAGCGTCTGAGGATCCTGCAGGCGCTGGGAGCGTGAATTTCGATTGCGCTACGCGTTGGTGTTAAGGCGCGCAGAGCGAAGATCGAAACTCTTCCGGATCAATCCTCGCGCTGGCGAAGCAACCGGTCGCGCTCGTCGCGAAGTTCCGCCGATTCCATCGCGGCCTTATCGATCAGAGCACGAAAGCGTTCCTCGCTCTGGCGCAGCTTTGCTTCTGCTTCGATGCGCGCGGTGATCTCGATGAAGCTCACCACCACCCCGTCGATCCGATCCTCCATCGTGCGATAGGGCCGCAACCGCATCAACAGCCAGCGACCGTCCTTGGTCTGCACCTCGTCTTCGAACGGGGTAAGATCGCGCAGCACCGCGCGCGCGTCCTCTTCCACCGAACCATAGTCCAGCTTGTGGCTGAAGTCGGTGATCGGCCGACCGATGTCCGAAATCGGTCACGTTGAACAATTTTTCGACCACCGGCGTCAGCATCTTGATCCGCAAATCGGGATCGAGAAACAAGGTGCCGATATCGGTTGCGTTGATCAGGTTCTGCAGGTCGCTGTGCGCGCTGGCGATGCTGTCGAGCTTGCTCTTCAGTTCCGCGTTAACGGTCTGCAATTCCTCGTTGATCGACTGCAGTTCTTCCTTGCTCGTTTCGAGTTCCTCGGCGGTCGAGCGGTATTCTTCGTTGACCGACTGCAGTTCCTCGTTCGCGATGCGCAGTTCCTGGATCGCACTTTCGTGCTCGCGCCGGCTCGAGCTCAGCCGTTCCTGCGTGCTTCGCAACTCCTCGCGCAGACGGCGAGCCTCGCTGGCGCCGAAGGTCCCATCGGCATCCGCGTCGGGCTCCTCGTCCAGGGGAATGGGGCCGCCGTCGAGAAAAACCACGAGCGTCTGCGCTGCCTCATGCGGCTCGGTGGGTGCCTGCGCGACATACATCACCATGCGATGCCGCTGGCCGTCGAAGTCGACGCTCAGCGGCAAGGTTATGCAGGCTTCTCCGGTGCTGAAGACGCGATGCAGCGCGCCGCGCAGTTCGGCGCGAAGTTCGGGACGGACGATGTCGGGCAGTTCGCGGCTCAGCGGACCTTCGGGCGGGTTGATGAAACGCCCGACGTTGGCCGAAAGGTGCACGATGCGATGGTCCTCGTCGACCAGCACGCTCGGCGGCGCGGCAAATTCCAGAGCCGCGGCATGCATGAGCGCCGGCGATCGCCCACGCGGCTCGCGGCCTCTGGACAAGTGCGGCAGATCGGGGCGGTGTTCGCGCGGAAGTTCGCTCAGCAGTTCGATCGGGTCGTTGTTGCGCGGCTTGGCGCCGTAGACCCGCGCCTCGCGATCAACAGGGGCGAAAAGTTCGGGCCGCATATCGGCGGTCTCCGCCGATCCGAGGAACAGGAAGCCGCCCGGGCGCAGCGCGTAGTGGAACAGCGCGAGCAATTGCGACTGGAGATCGCGTTCGAGATAGATCAGCAAATTTCGGCAAGTGATCAGGTCGAGGCGCATGAAGGGCGGATCCTTCATCGCGCTGTGATGGGCGAACAGCACCATATCGCGCAGATCCTTGCGCACGCGGTAATGCTCCACCTCTTCGACGAAGAACCGCCGCAGTCGCTCCTCGCTGACGTCGGCTTCGATTGCCCGCGGGTAGCGGCCTTCGCGGGCAGTGGCGAGCGCGCCGTCGTCGAGATCGCTGGCGAAAATCTGGACGTTGTGCGCGACCTGCCTTCGCTGGGCCTCTTCGGCTATCAGCATCGCCAGGCTGTAGGCTTCCTCGCCCGTCGCGCAGCCGACGACCCAGATGCGGATCGGTGCCGAGTTTCCTGCCTTTCGAACAATTCGGGGATCACCGAACTGCTCAGGCTCGAGAATGCCTCGCGATCGCGGAAGAACGAAGTCACCGAAATGAGCAGATCGCCGAACAGCTCCTGCGCCTCTTCCGGATTGCGCGCGAGATATTCGGTGTATTCGGCGAGGCTGGGCTGGCGCGTCACCTGCATGCGCCTGCCGATCCTGCGCCGGACGGTGGCCGATTTGTAGCTCGCGAAATTGTGGCCGGTGCGGGCGCGCAGAAACGCCAGGATTCGCAGGATCTGCTGTTCGGCCTCGTCGCTGTCGGTGTGCGTCAGCACGATCCTCGACTTCACCGTCTCGGCGATACGCTCGGTCAGTTGCGCGATCGGCTCGACGAAATTCGCCACCCCTGTGGCGATGGCGCTGCGCGGCATCATGGGAAATTCGGCTTCGCGCGGATCCTGCACAAGGATCAACCCGCCCGATTCCGCGACCTTTCTTACCCCCACCGCTCCATCCGCGCCCGCTCCCGTGAGCACGACGGCATAGCCGTCCCGACGCGCTTCCGCGATCGAGCGGAAGAACATGTCGATCGGAGCGCGCAGCCCGCGCGGCTCCCTGAATTCGCGGGCATGGATGCGGTTCGCGTCGATCACCAATTCGCGATCGGGAGGGATGACATAGACGCAGTCCGGACGGAGTTCGGGCGAATCTTCCACCTGATGAACCGGCATATCGGTACAATTGCCCAGGATTTCGGCCAAATGGCTGGGATGGTCGGGTGCCAGATGGACGATCACGACATAGGCGAGGCCCAGATCGCGGTCGACGTTCTGGAAGAAGGACTGCAGCGCCTTGATCCCACCGGCCGATGCACCGATCCCGCAGATCGGAGTGAGCGGTGAATCGTTTCCTGCGATTTCGCGATTGACCGATTCGTTCATGCCAGACCCCGATTCATGGAGGGTTATGGGGCGCCGCGCCGCTTTTCCGCAGGTACTGCCGCAGGGCTGGCCGGACCGCTGGCATCGCGATAGATTGCGCCCGCGCGTTTATCCAGCGATAAGCCCGTCCGATCGGTAATCGAAACTGCAATGCCACTTTTCTACTTTCACTTTCTTGATGGCGAAAGCCACAGTGCCGACGACACGGGGCTCGAATTCGCCAGTACCGAGCATGCCTATCTCGAGGCAGTAGCGGCGGCACGTGAAATGTGGTCCGAATTGCTTACCTCCCGGCGCGATCCTCTCGCCTGTGCGTTCGAGATTGCCGGCGAAGGCGGGCAGGTGCTGCTGCGCCTCGATTTCTCCGAATTGCTCGACCAGGCTCGACCCCGCGCACAAACAGGCGATCCAGGTCCCCGGGGTCATCGGGCGTACTCTCGACGAGACGCACCGGCGCGCAGAGGCAGCGCGGGAGGAGGTGCAGGCTTCGATCGCACAGGTGCGCGTTTCTGCTCGCCGAGGCGAGCGCGCTGCTCGCGCGGTTCGCACCCTACGAACGCTCGCGAAACGGGTTGGGCGGTCCGCTCGCCCACCGGGCCGAGGGCCCGGGAAGACTCGGCTTCCGGCTGAGGGCCCGCGGCTGCGGGTCTCGACAGCACAGGGGGGATACCGATGCGCGCGCCTGGGCCTTGCCCGGTACCGCGCTGCAGTTCGGAGTTCGGGACGCTCGCCGGCACCCGCGCCTCCGATCCGCTGAAGCGAAGCGCGGCGCAAGACCTTCGCGCATCGCACCTGACTGCTCCGCGGCGTGGCTCTCGCCATTGAGGGCGAACGAGCCGTCGCCCCGACTCCGCGTAGCCGCGCGCTCCAACCCCTCTCGCAGTGCTCGGGCATCACTTAGGATAAAGGTCGGCCTCAATGCGGCCCCCTTGGTGCCGATGCGCACGGCCGATCACAACAGCCTGCTAAGAAATAGCCAACAGCGTGTCGCGAACCGCGCAGCACTGCCTCGCATGAGGCTGGCAGGGCGAACCACTTCTGGCAGAAGGGCATTTCGGGAAATTTCCCGTTATGGGACGATCTGGTAAATTAAGTTTGAACATTCGATGTGTAAACTTTACCCATGGGGCATCAACCGACGGGATCGACGAGTCGGGGCAGAAAGCGGTCGCATTCCGCAGACTATCGCCGGTCGGGCGAAGTCTTTCAGGGTTAAACGAAGAGGAAACATCATGAAGAAACTTATCATTGCCGCTGCGGCTTCGACCGCGCTCATGTCTTCGGCCGCTTATGCTGGCGACACCGACTCGGCAGACGTTCTGATCAACGCGACCGTGGCCAACGAATGCAGCATCGCCAATCCCACCGCGGTGACCTTCGCTTCGGTCAACATCAACGAGGGCCCGGGCGCCAACGCCCTGCTTCTCAAGAACGGTTCGCAGAGCGACACGCAGAGCGTCTACGTGAGCTGCAACTACGCCGCCAAGCTGTCGGCGACTTCGGCAAACGACGGTCTGCTCAACTCGGCCGGCGCTTCGCTCGCAGCGAACGACCCGGACGACTTCACCAATCTGATCAACTACCGGGTCCTGCTCAACTCGACCGACAGCAGCTTCCCCAACCTCGATTTCCGCACCCGGCTCGAGGCTTCGGATTCGGTCAATGCAGGCGGCGCGTTCCATAACAACGCCACGCTGAAGATCGTCATCGACCGCGACGATACCGCGAAGCGTCCGGTAGCCGGCACCTACACCGACACGGCGACCGTAACGCTCGGCCCGGTCTAAATCCGGTCACAATCTGATCTAACGGGAGGGGGGAAACTTCGGTTTTCCCCCTTCTGGCTAACTGAAAATTGAGACCCGGTACCTAAGACAGGATCAGGGATGCCCAAACGGCAATCCCCCGAGGGGCGAGAAATGCTGAGAAAACTGCTGTTCATCTGGGGGGCATTCATGCTCGCCCTCGTACCGGTTGCTGCCGAGGCGGCCCGCATTTCACCAATGATCGTCGAAGTGAAGCCGATGGGCCGCGAATCCATCGCCCGCGTCGAGTTGACGAACGATGGTGTCGGCGAATTTCCGGTCGAAGTTCAAATGTTTCGCGGGACGATAAGCGAGACGGGGGAACTCGAACTCACGCCTGCCGACGAGGATTTCCTGGTATTCCCGCCGCAGAGAGTGGTTCCTGCGCGCTCGCAGCAGGTTTTCCGCGTACAGTATATCGGCGAACCCGAACTGGCCGCGTCCGAGATATACTACATGCAGATCCGGCAGCTTCCCATCGCCATCGCACCCGACCAGTCGCAGGTGCAGGTGGTGGTGAATTTCAACGTCCTGGTCAATGTGATCCCCGACGGCGCGGCTCCCGAGCCGACCGTCGACTGGATTCGTCCGGTCGAGAGAGACGGTGTCAACGGCATCGAAGTGCGCGTGGTCAATCGCGGCACTCGCTATTTTACCGCCGGAACGCTTCCCTGGAGCGTAAGCGGGACAGCGGAGGACGGAACCAGGGTCGACATGAGCCTGTCGCCCGAGAAGATGGCCGAATTGATCGGCGTGGGCGTAGTCGCACCGGGCCGGGCGAGGATTTTCTTCATCCCCACCGACAAGCGCCTGACCGAGGGAACGATCCAAGCCAGCCTGGCGCGCTGACCGTGACCAAGGGGGGCAATACCGCGCTGAGAATGGGGATCAGCAAACTGGCATTCGTGACTGCGATGCTGTGCGCGCCGGAAGTCGCCGCCTTGGCGCAGGAGCAGGCGCAGCCGGCAGCGCCGGCACAATCAGCCCAATCGCCCGAGCAGTACCGCAAAGCGATCATCATGTCGGTCCCGCTCGTCTGGAACGGGCAGGCGCGGGGCGACGTGGTGGTGCAGGTCGACCCTGACGGATCGGTTGCGGTGGAGAGCCAATCGCTCAGGACCGAGCTGGGCCGGCTGTTGACCGAGACCGGCATCCGGAGGCTCGACGAGACGATCGCCGGAGACCCCTTCGTCACCCAGGCAGAATTGAAGGCCGGCGGCTTCGACATCGGCTTCGACATGGGAAGGCTCGAACTGATGGTTAATGGCATCGACCCTGAATTACGGCCGATCGAGCCGCTGTTCGGCGGAAACGAGTACGAGGAACCGCTGCTTCCTGCGATGAATCCGGCCGATTTCAGTGCCTATCTCAACAGCAGCGTCAATCTCATCTACCGCGACGAGGGCGGCGTCGTCGCTCCGGACGTCTTTCTCTTCGGTGCCGCGAGATTCCGGGACGTGGTGCTGGAATTCGACGGCGGAATGACCGAAAGCGTCGACGACAACTACCGCTTCTATCGCCGGGCCGTGCGTGCGATCTACGACGAGCCCGACAGCTTTCGCCGCTGGAGTGCTGGCGATCTGCAGCTTTCCAACACCGGACTGTTGCGGACGCCCTTCATAGGCGGCGTCGCCGTCGAGAAAAGCCGCAGGATCTTCGATCCCTTCGCACCGACTTTCAATCTGGGCGGGCGACAGATCTTCGTCGCTTCGCCGTCGACGGTCGAAGTCGTCGTCAACGGCGCCCCCTACCAGACGCTGGATCTTCAGCCCGGCACCTATAGCCTGGACGACCTGCCTATCCAGATCGGCTCCAACGACGTGCAATTGATCGTCCGCGATGCCGCCGGCCGGGAACAGGTCACGCGCTTCGACTATTTCTTCGATCCTATCGAACTGAGCGCGGGGGAAGAGGAGTATACGCTCGCGCTTGGCCTGGCCGCCACCCAGCTGGACCTTCAGCCCGATTATTCCGGCGATCCGGTATTCATCGGGAGCTACAGAAAGGCGCTGAGCGACACGGTGATCCTGGGGGGAGGCGTGCAGATCTCGGAAGATCTCCAGGTCATTGCGGGCGAAACCCAGTTCGTGCCGCAGGCGATCCCGGGCAGTTTCGACCTCCAGGCAGCCGCAAGCACCGGGGATGGTACCGGCTTCGCGGTCCGGGGCGGCTATCGGTTCACCGCAGGCGCGGGACCGAGCGCGAAGCGAGTCAGCGCCTCTTTCGACTATGAGAGCGCGAATTTCCGCACGGTCGGCGAACTGTCTCGCTTCAAGCTCGAGCGGCTCTCGTTCAATGCCACCTATAGCCAGGCGATGTCGCTGAGGACCTCGCTCGTGGCGGGTGCGAATTACTTTTCCCGCTCGGGCGGAGACGATCAGAGTACCTTCTTCGTCGACGTCAACCACCGCCTGCGCGACAACATACGCGCCACCTTCGGCGTCGAATATGGGACGGGATCGGCCTATGGCCGGAACTTTGGCGTCAGAGCGGGCATATCGGTCCTGTTCGGCGGACGGAGCAGAGCCGACGCGACCTATCAGAGCCGCCGCAAGCTCGCGCGGGCCTCGCTGTCGCGTGGCGCCGACAATCAGGTCGGCTCGCTGGGCTATTCGCTCAACGTCCAGGACGCCTCGGGCAGTACCTCGGTGGACGGGGTGGTCGACTATATCGCCAATCGCTTCGAGGCCCGGGCATCGCTCGCGACCTCGGGAACGAACTTCGGCGGGATTACCGACCAACAGACGGCACGGTTGCAGATCGGAACCTCCATCGCCTTCGCCGATGGAGCCTTCGGAATTGGTCGCCCGATCCAGGATTCCTTCGTCCTGGCCCGTCCGCACAACACGCTGAAGGGCACGAATGTCATCGCCGGTCGCAGCCTGCGCGAAGGCGAGTACGAGGCGGCAAGCGGGCCGCTCGGGGCCGCCGTCGTCAACAGGTTGACTTCGTACAACGCTCAGGACGTGGTCTATGACATCGACTCTCTCGAAGCCGGCTACGACATCGGCGCGGGCGTCGTTCGCGTCGAGCCCCCTTATCGTAGCGGGTACGACCTGCTCGTCGGCACCGATCGTTTCGTCAGTGCGGTCGGGTTCCTGCAGATCGACGGCGTCCCCGCCGAACTCGTCGTCGGCCTCGTCACCTCCGTGGACGACGAAGGTTTCGAACCCCAGCCGTTCTTCACCAATTCGGCCGGACGCTTCGGGATGATCGGTCTCGCCCCGGGACGCGCCTACACAATTCGTTTGAACGGCAGCGGGCTGGCGTTCACAGTCGAGGTCCCCGAGGACAACAAGGGCCTCTATCGCCTGGAGACGATCGATCTCCGGAATGAAGCCGAATAGGAAGCATGATGCGCTATTGGACACTCATCGCCCCGATCTGTTTTCTGGCACTTCCCGAGATGACGCTCGCGGCCGACTGCCAACCCGCCTTCGTCGGCGGAGATCAGGCGGTCGTGATCGACGGCGTGGAAATCGAGCCGGGTGGCAGAGCGATCGAGAATTTCCAGGTGCGTGTTCAGAACGGAGCGGGGACGGGCGGGGGATCGCCTGGCTCCTCGAGCACGGTCGACGCGACCCCTTGCAACGCCACGATCCAGGTCTCGCGTCTGGCCGGGGGATCGACGGCCCCCGACTTTCCCGGTTACGCGCTCCGCGCGCCCGGCAATCAGCAGATCGAGATTCTTCCCGATCCTGCGGCGGGCGGCACGCCCGACAGCGATGTCGTCGTCGCAAATGCGCCCTCGGGGCCGCAGGGGCGCGCCGTTCCCTTCCAGATCGGCGTTCCGACGCAATGGGGACTGCGCGCCGGGACCTATGTCGATCAGCTCCAACTGTCGCTCATCGGTCCCGATGGCGGGATCGTCGACCGGACGACGCTGACCGTCACTATCGTCATCCCATCCGCGGTCGCGCTGCGGCTCGTCGGTGCAATCGTGGGCGATGGCGAGGCCGGTCCCGCGCAAGTCGATCTGGGCAATCTCTCCAGCACGCGGGAAACCCGCTCGCAGCCCTTCGCCGCGCGGATTTTCAGCACCGCGCCCTACGTCGTCCGCTTCAGTTCGGCCAATCTGGGCAATCTGCTCCATGAGCAGGGTCGCGAGCAGGTCCCGTACCGTCTGTATTTCGAAGGTGCGGCGGTCGAACTCGCGGGCGCCAACGAGTTCCCCTATCTCGATCGGACGCCGCAGGCAGGGGATACGCGACGGATGAGCATCGTCGTCCCCCCGGTGGTCGCTCTGGCCGGTCGCTATTCCGATCGTATCACGATCACTGTCATGGCGCTTTAGGCCAGGCTCTTCAGACTAGATAACCGCCAGTCCAAGGCTGATCGCGAGGTTCTGCGTCAGGCCGGCAGTCTGGATGCTGACCGGAACCGCGCCGACGGTTGGACCGGTACGAAACGCCACTTCGCTGATGCCCGACCGGTCGAGCTGATGAAGCTGTCCGGCGTAGGCGATCTGGACCTGCTCGCCTTCCGCCAGCGAACGATGCGAGGCCATGACGCGGAAGCCGCGACCGCTGTTGCACATTTCGAAAACGGTTCCGCTGGCCGAACTGCCATTGGCGTCGACCATGATGTCCGAGGTTTCGATCTGGCAGATTTCGGGGATGGTGAGCGAAATTCTGACGCCCGCAGATCCCCCGGCATCAGCAGCCGCCGGCACCGCGAGCGCCATCGATGCGGTCAGCGCTCCGCCGACAAGGCCAGTTGATCTCAGAACGGTCATGCGGTTCTACCTCGACTTGATCTGGTCGGGGTATGGCGAAAATTCGTTAGGATAGAATTACCGTCGCCGTGGCGGGCGCTAGAACGCCAACGTGTCGACCGGCTCGCCCGCGGCAAGAGCGGGCGCGTGCGGAGAACGGCGAAGGAGCACGTCGGCCTCGGCCAGCGCATGCTGCGCGTGCGACTGCTGGTTGCCGAGCACATGCGCCCGGCCTGCGGTGTCGAGCCGTGCGCGCAGGAAGGTCTCGCGCTCGCCGACGGGCGGGACACGGGATGCCAGCTGCCGCCTGCGCCAGCGCCGCGTGAGCGTCGGTGCCCGCCCCGCGAGCCCCGCCACCAGCGGGGCGAGCAGCAAGCGTGCGGTCACCATCGCAGAGGTGGGATTGCCCGGCAGCCCGATCACCAGCACCTCTCCCGCACGACCCAACCACACCGGCTTGCCGGGCTTCATCGCCAGCTTCGAAAACAGCAGATCAAGGCCGAAGGGTGCGAACATCGCGCGCGCGAGATCCTTCTCGCCGACCGACGCCCCGCCGATCACGACCACGAGATCGCTTGCCGCGAGCGCGGCGCTCGCCTCGTCCCGCGCCGCTTCGGCATCGTCGCCGACCCTGTGGCGCGCAACCGTTTCGCCCCCCCATTGCGCCACCAGGGCGGCGAGGCCGGGCGAAATGCTATCGGGGATCGCGCCGGCTCGGTCGTGCGCCGTCCCCGGCTCGGCCAGCTCGTCGCCGGTGGCGAACAGGGCGATGCGCGGGCGGCGATAGCAGCTGAGCACGCTGCGATCGGCAGCGGCGGCGGCAACCAGCTGGCGGGGTCCCAGCACGGCACCCTCCACCAGCAAACGCGCACCCAGCGCGAAATCGCTGCCCGACCGGCGGATATGCGTTTCCGGGGCTGGTCGGCTTTCGAACACCGCGACCGCGCCTTCGGCACGGACGGCTTCCTGGATCACCACCCGGTCGGCGCCGCCGGGTATGGGCGCCCCGGTGAACACCCGCATGCATGCGCCCCGCGGCAACGGCCCGGGATCGGCGGTGCCGGCGTAGCTCGGTCCGCCGATCGGCAGATGCGCGGGCAGGCGGGCGAGGTCGGCGGTGTTCACGGCATAGCCGTCCATGGCCGAGACGTCGCATGGCGGCGAAGCAACCGCAGCATGGACCGGGGCTGCGAGGATCCGCCCCTGCGCCCGGTCGAGCGGCACCGGCTCGGGCCCGAGCGGCGCCGCCACGCGGTCGATCAACGCGCCGGCCTCGTCGAAGGAGATCATGGGCGTACCCAGTCGCCCGAGCGCCCGCCGCTTTTCTTCTCGACCCGGATCGCCCCGATCTCCATCGTCCGGTCGATCGCCTTGAGCATGTCGAACAGCGTCAGGCAGGCGACCGAAACCGCCGTCAGGGCTTCCATCTCGACCCCGGTCGGGCCGGTGGTGCGAACTTCGGCCACGATCGCGAACCCGGGCAGATCCCGGTCCGCGCGGATCGTCACCGCGATCTTCGAGAGTGCGAGCGGGTGGCACAATGGGACCAGTTCGGCGGTTCGCTTGGCAGCCATGACCCCGGCCAGCTCGGCGGTGCTGACGACCGCCCCCTTGGGTGCCTCGTCGCGTTCGACCGCGGCCAGCGTCTGCGCACGGCAGCGCAGCTGCCCGCTCGCCCGCGCGGTGCGGCGGGTGGCCGGCTTGGCAGTCACATCGACCATCCGCGCGCGCGCCTCGCCGTCGAGATGGGTCAGCTTTTCGTCCATGCGAGTCTTTCGCGCCTCCAAACGCCCCTGTCGACAGCGCGAAAGAGCCTGCCTAGGCTTACGCCATGACGCAAATCACTTTCGACGATTTCCTCGCGGTGGAAATCCGAAGCGGGACCGTGGTCGGCGCGGAGCCCTTTCCCGAGGCGCGCAAACCGGCGATCAGGCTGCTGATCGATTTCGGGCCCGAGATCGGCGTCAGGAAAAGCTCGGCGCAGATCGCCGACCACTACGCGCCCGAGGACCTCGCCGGGCGCAGGGTGATAGCGGTGGCCAATTTTCCGCCGCGCCAGATCGGGCCGATGATGTCCGAGGTGCTGGTGCTGGGGTTCGCCGATGCAGAGGGACGGATCGTCCTCGTCGCGCCCGATCATGCGGTGCCCGACGGCAGCCGCCTCGTCTGAATCGTGCTCAACCGCGCCCGCGATAGGGCGGCACGCCCTGGTCGGGCAGCCACAGGGCTTCGGGCGGCGCGCCGCTTTGCCAGAAGACATCGATCGGAATCCCGCCGCGCGGATACCAATAGCCGCCGATCCGCAGCCATTGCGGATGCATCTCGTCGAACAAGCGCTGCCCGATGCCCACCGTGACATCTTCGTGGAAACCGCAATGGTTGCGGAACGAGCCGAGGAACAGCTTGAGGCTTTTCGATTCGACGATCGTTTCTGCGGGGGCATAGTCGATCACCAGATGGGCGAAGTCGGGCTGGCCGGTCACCGGGCACAAGGAGGTGAACTCGGGCGCGGCGAAGCGCACACAGAAAAGCTGGCCCTTGCGCGGATTGGGCACGTAGTCGAGTTCCGCCTCTTCGGGGGAAGCGGGGAGGGGCGTGGTCGCGCCGAGGAACCTGGGACCTTGTGTGTCGCTCATGCCGCGCCTCTGCCGCGAATGCTGCAGCGGCGCAAGTCGGGGCTTGGAAGCCGATGCTTCAGTGCCTATTCAGCGCCGCTTCCCGCATAGGCGGACTTTCCCGTTGAACAGAAGCGCCATGATCCTGCGTATCCGTCTTCCCCTGATTGCGCTCGCCGCCACGATTCCCGCGCTGGCGCAGGCCCAGTCGGCCAGCGATTTCTCGCTCCCGCCGGCACCGACGCCGAGCGCCTCGCCGCAAGCGCAAGGCCCGGCCGACACGCGCGGTGGCGTCGAGATCCGGCCGCGCGCGGTCAACACGCCCACGCCTTCTCCGACGCCGACGCCGAATCCGACGCCGAATCCGGCCCAGGACCAGGCCGGGAACCCGGCACCGGCGCCGGGCTCGACAACCGCCGCACCGGCGCGCGCTGGTGCGACAATGCCACGGGCGCAGAACCAACCCCGCGCCACGCGGCCCGCGGCGCGGCCGACGCCCAGGGCTGCCGCCACGCCTCCGCAGCAGACGAGACCTTCTCCGATCGAGCGTGCGCCGCTCGAACCGCCAATCGATGCCGGGGCGGACGAGGCGGCACCAATTCGCGCGGAGCCCGTCCCGCCTCCGCCCAGCGATGCTGCCGCTCCGCCCCCCGCCGCCGCGCGGCGCGAAACGGCCGGGGACGAGCGCGCCTTGCCATGGGGCTGGATTGGCGCGCTCGCAGCGCTGCTGGCGCTCGCCGCGGCCGGTTTCGTCGCCTGGCGGCGGCGCCGGGACGGCTACGTCCCGCAGATCGAACGGCCCGGCGTGGCGCCGCTGCCCCAGCCGGGCGAGGAAATCGCGATGGCGCAGGCCGTGCTGCTGCGCGTCGAAAACGAGAAGCTCGTCCGCAGCGCCGTCTACGCCACGCTCAAGTACCGCCTTACCCTGATCAACCGCACCCAGGCGGCGCTGGTCGATCTCACTGTCGGGGTCGATCTGGTTTCCGCTCACGCGGGGCTGCCGATGGAACAGCAGATCGCCACCCAGGCGACCGCGCTCGAGACCCGGCACAGCCTTGCGCGGCTCGGGCCCGGGGCAGAGCACGGCGCTCGAAGGGCAGGTCCAGTTGCCGCTGGCGCAGGCGCAGGTGGTCATGCAGGGTCGCCATCCACTGCTGGTGCCCTTGCTGCGGGTCCGTGTCGACGGACCGGGCGAGAGCGCGCTGATCAAGACCTTCGTCGTCGGTCAGGGATTGCCCGACGGCGGACGAGTCCAGCCGTTCCGCCTCGACGAACCGCCGCGCAGCTACGCCCCGATCGCCCAGCGCGAGCTTGCCTGATTGGACTCGCAGCCCGGCCGCGGCTAGTTCGAATCCATGGACAGCCTCGTCTCCACAAGCTGGCTGGCGGGCGAACTCGGCGCCGCCGATCTCGTCGTACTCGACGCGAGCATGCACCTGCCCGACAGCGACCGCGACGCCATCAGCGAATATGTGCGCGGCCATATTCCCGGCGCGCGCTTCCTCGATCTCGCCAGCTTCGTCGATGGCGATTCGCAGGTGCCCAAGGCGCTTCCCACGGCAGCACAGTTCGCCGCACGGATGAGTGGTCTGGGGGTCGTCCCCGGCGCGCGGGTCGTGCTTTACGACGACAGCGCCATCAAGAGCGCGGCGCGCGCCTGGTTCATCTTCACGCTCTACGGCTTCCGCCAGGTGGCGATTCTCGACGGCGGGCTGGCGAAATGGCGGCGCCGAAGACCGGCCGCTGGAGACCGGGGCGATCGCATGTCAGCCGTCCGACTTCCCGGTGCCGGCGGCGATCCGCGCGGTGCGATCGAAGGCCGAGGTGCTCGCCAATTGCGCCGAGCAAGGCCGAACAGATGGTCGATGCGCGCGATGCGGCGCGTTTCGCGGGCGCGACGGGGAGCGGATCGGAAGGCCACATCCCCGGCGCTGCGAACCTGCCGTTTTCGCGTCTCTTCGCCGAAGACGGAACCTATCGCAGCCCGGCCGGACTGGCGCAGCAATTCGCCAGCGCAGGTATCGATCTCGCCCGTCCGGTCGTCACCAGTTGCAACAGCGGCATGACCGCCGCCGTGCTGTTGTTCGGTCTGCATCTTGCGGGCAAGTGACGATGCCGCGCTCTACGACGGCAGCTGGCTCGAATGGGGATCCGATCCGGACACGCCGAAGGAAAGATGCTAGCGCCGATCGGGCTTTTCCTGTCGGCCCGAGCTTGTCGAAGCGTGGGGTTTTCTTCTAGCGCTGGTTTTGCGGCACCGGGCATGGCTGCGAATGGCTCGGCATGATCGGGGGTGGGATGGGACGCAGGAACAAGGATGGAGCGCTCGGGCGCGACACCGGGCTCGTGACGGGCGGGCGGTCGGGGGAATTCGCCCGCCGGGTGGTCAACCCGCCGGTCTGGCGCGCGAGCACGCATCTCTACGACGATTGCGCCGATCTGCGCGCGCGCAAGGCGACCAACGCCGACGGGGAATTCTTCTACGGCCGACGCGGCGCCCCAACTCAATGGGCGCTGGCCGAAGCGCTGACCCAGCTCGAGCCGGGGGCGGCGGGGACGGTGCTCTATCCCAGCGGGCTGGCGGCGATCGCCGGAGCGCTGATGGCCGTGCTGCGCAGCGGCGACGTGCTGCTGGTTGCCGACAATGCCTATGACCCGACGCGCAACACGGCGATGGGTCTGCTCGCGCGGTTCGGGATCGAACACCGCTTCTTCGATCCGCTCGATCTCGATGCCTATGCCGCGGCCTTCTGCGAGCGGACGCGGGCGGTCATGCTCGAGGTTCCCGGCAGCCTGACGATGGAAGTCTGCGACATCCCCGCGCTGGCCCGGATCGCGCGCGACAAGGGGGCGGTCAGCCTGGTCGACAATACCTGGGCGACCGCGCTCGGCTTTCCCGCGCTCGCGCATGGCTGCGACATCGCCATTACCGCGCTGACCAAGCATATCGGCGGTCATTCGGACCTGATGATGGGCGCGGCCAGCGCGGGCGAGCGCTGGTATCGCCGCCTGCGCCTAGGGGCGCAGCAATTGGGCCATGTGGTCTCGCCCGACGATGCCGCGCTGGCGCTGCGCGGTCTGCGGACCATGGGATTGCGGCTCGAGCGAGAGACGGCCAGCGCGCTGGCGATCGCCCGATGGCTCGCTGCGCGCGACGAGGTGGCGCATGTGCTGTGCCCGCTGCTGCCCGGCGCGCCGGGGCACGACTTGTGGCAACGCGATTTCGTCGGCGGCTGCGGGTTGTTCAGCTTCGTTCTGCGCGGCGGCGACGATGCCGCACGCTGCCGCTTGGTCGACGCGCTCGAACTGTTCGGCATCGGCTACAGCTGGGGGGGCTTCGAAAGCCTCGCGCTGCCCTTCGACGTCGCGCCCGTGCGCGAATGCATGGTCTGGCCGCGCCCGGGCTGGGGGGTTGAGGATCGTCACGCCATCCGGCTATCGATCGGTCTCGAAAACAGCGATGATCTCGTCGCCGACCTCGACACCGGGTTCGCGGCATTCAATCGGGGATAGACGTGCAGGCGCAGACTCCACCCACCGCAAGCCCGTCGCCAGCGGCGCCGCAGGTCGAACAGGCGTGGAGCCTGGCCGAGACCGCGCAAGAGCAGGGCCCGGTCGCCGCGGCGGAAGGGTTCAAGGATGCGGTTTCCTCGAAAAGCGAAACCGCGGGCTCGATCCTCGAGACGCTCGACGGCTTCGCCCTCAGCCTCGGCGACTTCCGCATTTCGCTGTTCGACATACTGATCTTCAGCGCGGTCGTGGCCGGGGTCCTGGCCTTCGCCTGGTTCGTCAGCAAGCTCGCGCGGCGGATCGTCCGGCGGGTCACCCGCTTCGACGAGACCCAGCAATTGCTCGGCGAGAAGATCGTCACGATCGTGATCTGGGCAGCCGCCTTCTTCATGGCGATCGATCTGCTCGGCATCGACCTGACTGCGCTGGCGGTCTTTTCCGGCGCCTTCGGCCTCGCGATCGGCTTTGGTCTGCAGAAGACCTTCGGCAATCTGATCGCCGGAATCATCCTGCTGATGGATCGCTCGATCAAGCCGGGCGACGTCATCGCCATCGCCGACCAGGCGGGCAAGGAAACCTTCGGGCAGATCCGCAAGATCGGTATCCGCGCGGTTTCGATCACCACGCGCGACCAGCGGGAATACCTCATTCCCAACGAGAATTTGATGATCAACCAGGTCGAGAACTGGTCCTATTCATCGCGCAACGTCCGCATCCAGGTGCCCGTCGGGGTCAGTTACGAAGCCGATCTCAACCTCGCCGAAGAGCTGATGCTGCAGGCGGCAAATGATTGCGACCGGATTCTGGGTGCGCCGCCGCCGACCGTATGGATGGCAGATTACGGCGACAGTTCGGTCAATTTCATCATCCATTGCTGGATCAAGGACCCCGAGGACGGCGTCGGCAACGTCCGCAGCGCGGTGCTCAAGAAGCTGTGGTGGCTGTTCAAGGAGCATGGGGTCGAAATCCCCTTCCCGCAGAGAGATCTGCACATCCGCAGCAGCGACCAGCTCGACCGGCTGCTCGAGATCATGTCGCGCGATGCCGAGGAGCCGAAGGCAAAAGAATAGATTGCCGCCCCTACAGCGTTGATTTTGAAATTTCCGCTTCCCGCGCGGACACGCATTCTGATTGGCGCGGGCAGGGCGCCGCCCGCATCTTGCCATCATGGCGAAGACCGGAACAATTTATCTCGTCGGCGCGGGCCCCGGCGATCCCGAACTGCTGACGCTGCGCGCTGCCCGGCTGATCGAGCGCGCGCGCGTGATCGTCCATGACGGGCTGGTCGATCGCGCGGTCCTGGCGCTCGCGAGCGCCGAGGCGGAATGTATCTCGGTGGCCAAGCGCCGATCGCATCACACCATGCCGCAGGAAGACATCAGCGCGCTGATGGTCAGCCTGGCCCGTTCGGGCAAGGATGTCGTGCGCCTCAAGGGCGGCGATCCCTTCATTTTCGGGCGCGGCGGGGAAGAGGCCGAGGCTGCGCGCGCGGCGGGCGTCGCCGTCGAAATCGTCCCCGGCATCAGCGCGGCGAATGGCGCGGCGGCGGCGGCGCAGATCGCGCTGACCCATCGCGACGCCTCGAGCATCGTCAGCTTCGTCGCGGGACAGTGCAAGGGTCTCAGCGACCAGGACTGGGCCGGGCTTGCCGGCAAGGGGCGGACGCTGGTGATCTACATGGGCGTCAAGACCGCGCCGCAGATCGCCGACAAGCTGATGGCCGATGGCCTGTCGCCGGCCATGCCCGTGGCGGTGATCGAGAACGCCGCCCGCCCCGACATGCGCGTGCTGCGCGGCCTGCTGGCCGGGCTGCCCGAGCTGATCGAGGACGAAGGCGTGGTCAGCCCGGCGCTGATCGTGATCGGCGAAGTGACCGCGCGCGACGCGATCGCGCTGGCGGCGGTCGGGCAGGAGGTGGCGCGATGAGGCTGCTCACCGGCAACGACCTCGAGACCGGCGCGGTCGTCTGGTGGACCGGCAACGACTGGTCGATCCATGTCGAGGATGCCGCCGACATCGCCGCCAACGAGGACGAACTGGCGCGCCGCGAGGAAGCTGCGCGGCGGGTCAACGTCCCCTATGCGATCGATGCCGAATTGCACGATGGCAAGCCGCGCCCCTCGCATATCAAGGAACGCGTTCGCGCGCTCGGCCCCACGGTGCGGCCCGACCTGACCCTCAAGCCGGCCGATCCCGAAATCGGCAATTGGGTGATCTGACATGTATCGCTACGACCAATACGACCAGGCGATGGTCGATGCCCGGGTGGAAGAATTCCGCGACCAGGCACAGCGCCGCCTCGACGGCAGGCTGACCGAAGACCAGTTCAAGCCGCTGCGGCTGATGAACGGCCTCTATCTGCAGCTCCACGCCTACATGCTGCGCGTCGCCGTTCCCTATGGCACGCTCGACAGCCGGCAGATGCACGCGCTGGCCGACATCGCGGAGAAATACGACCGCGGCTATGGCCATTTCACCACCCGGCAGAACATCCAGTACAACTGGATCAAGCTGGAAGATGCGGCCGACATTCTCGCCGATCTCGCCCGGGTCGAGATGCACGCCATCCAGACCAGCGGCAATTGCATCCGCAACATCAGCTCTGACCATTTCGCCGGCGCCGCGGCGGACGAGCTGGTCGATCCGCGACCCTATCGCCGAACTGCTGCGGCAGTGGTCGAGCTTCCACCCCGAGTTCAGCTACCTCCCGCGCAAGTTCAAGATCGCGGTGATCGCCAGCGAGCACGATCGCGCGGCCATGCGGCTGCACGATATCGGCATCCGGATCGTCGAACGCGATGGCGCGCTGGGCGCCGCCTTCTATGTCGGCGGCGGCATGGGCCGGACCCCGATGATCGCGCCCTGCATCCGCGATTTCGTCCCGCTCGACCGGCTGGTCACCTATGCCGAGGCATGCCTGCGGGTCTACAATCGCTACGGCCGGCGCGACAACAAGTACAAGGCCCGGATCAAGATCCTCGTCCACGAGCTGGGGGCGGAAGAATACACCCGCCAGGTCGAAGAGGAATTCGCGCATCTGCTCGACCAGGGCGTCGAACCGCCGCTCGCCGAACTCGAGCGGATCGGCCGCTATTTCGAGGATCCGCTGTTCGAGGACGGCGCAACCACCGAGATCGACCGTTCGGATCCCGACTTCGCGCTCTGGCTCGATCGCAACACGATCGCCCACAAGGCCGCCGGATACGTCTCGGCGGTGATCAGTCTCAAGCCGGTGGGCGGCATCCCGGGCGACGCCAGCGCCGAACAGATGCGGCTGATGGCCGATCTCGCGCGCGATTACAGCTTCGACGAACTGCGCGTCATGCACACGCAGAACATCGTCCTGCCGCATGTCCGCAAGGCCGATCTTCACGCCCTGTGGACCGCGCTCGACGAGGCCGGGCTGGGCAGCCCCAATCTCGATACGGTCGAGGACATCATCGCCTGCCCGGGGCTCGATTATTGCAGCCTCGCCAACGCCCGCTCGATCCCCATCGCGCAGCGGATATCCGAGCGCTTCGCCGCGCAGGGCAAGACCGCCACTCTGGGTCAGATCAAGCTCAAGATATCGGGATGCATCAACGCCTGCGGGCATCATCATGCCGGCCACATCGGCATCCTCGGCGTCGATCGGAAAGGGGTTGAGAACTACCAGCTCCTCCTCGGCGGCAGCGAGGCGGAGGACGTCAGCCTCGCCAAGATCACCGGCCCCGGCTTCGACGAGCACGGCATCGTCGATGCGGTCGAAACCGTGACCGACCGTCTACGAACGCGAACGCCAGCGACGGCGAACGTTTCCTCGACACCTATCGCCGGATCGGAATGGATCCCTTCAAGGAGGCGCTCTATGGCTGAAACGCTGCGCTATCGCGACGACGATCCGGTCGATCACCCGGCGGTCACCGTCGATTCCTTTCTCGATCAGTCGAACGCCAGCGCGGTGCGGATCGAGCCGGGCGACGATGCCCGCGATCTGATCCCGCATCTCGAGCGGGTGGCGCTGGTCGAGGTCAATTTCCCCGCCTTCGGCGATGGCCGGGGCTATTCCTCTGCCCGCATCCTTGCGCGAAGCGGGCTACGAAGGCGAATTGCGCGCGGTCGGCGATGTGCTGGTCGACCAGCTCGCCTATATGCGCCGCTGCGGCTTCGACGCCTTCGAACCCGACCGGCAGCTCGATCGCGACGACGTCGAGGCCGCCTTCGCGCGCTGGCCCGACGTCTATCAGCCCGCCGCCGATGCGCGCACGCCGATCTGGGCCAAGCGCGCCGCCACCCGCGCAGGATGAACGAACTGCGCGCCATCGACCGGCTCGACACCGGGCCGCGCTTTACCGAGCAGGACGCGATCCGCCTCAACCGCATGTTTCGCGGCAGCGAGACCGACGAATGGCTGGCCGCGGTGATCGAAGGAAGGCTGGCCGGCGAGCTCGCGGTGGTGTCGAGCTTCGGCGCCGAAAGCGCCGTGCTGCTGCATCTGATCGCGCAGGTCGACGCCACGATACCGGTGTTGTTTCTCGAGACCGGCAAGCATTTCCCCGAGACGCTCGCCTATCGCGACGAACTGACCGATCGGCTGGGGATCACCCGCGTCGACCTCTATCCCGCACTGGCCGATCTCCAGACGCGCGACGAAACCGGCCTTCGCTGGTCCTACGATCCCGATGGCTGCTGCGAATTGCGCAAGGTGCGCCCGCTGGCCGCGGCGCATGGGCCGGTTCGACGCCAGCTTCACCGGGCGCAAGGCCTTCCAGTCGAGCACGCGGGCCAATCTGCCGCGCTTCGAGATCGACACGTCCGATGCGCAGGGGCGGCTCAAGATCAATCCGCTGATCGATTGGGACGCGGTTCGCATCGCGGCCTATTTCGACGAGCATGATCTGCCCCGCCACCCGATGATCGAACGCGGCTATCCCTCGATCGGCTGCTCGCCCTGCACGCGCGCCGTGGCGCGAAGGCGAAGACCCGCGCGCCGGGCGCTGGGCCGGCTGGGACAAGGTCGAATGCGGCATCCACCGCCCCGGCGAGGAACCGTTTCTCTAGGCATCGCCGGACGCCGGGGTCCGTGCCCCGGCGCCCGGCGAGGAATGTCCTCAGGCTTCGACCCGCTCCACCGTGGCGGTTTCGCCCTGCGGATTGGTCGAGGTCCAGACTCCGTCTTCCCCGATGGTTTCGGAATTGCATTGCTGCCCGGTCGGCGCGCCCTCTTCGCGGTATGCGGCATCGACGGTGTAGCAATATTCCTCGGGAGATTTCTGCTCCCAGGTGCCGGTCTCGACGACCTTTCCGTCGGCATCGGACTGGACATAGGTGCCGTCCGGCTTGACCTCTTCGGTGAATACCGACCCGTCCTGCGTGGTGACCCTGTATGTTCCCGGCGCGGCCATCCCGTCGGCGGCCATGGCCGCGACCGGTTCCGGGGCTGTGGTTTCCGTAGCTTCCGGCGCCGGTTGACTATCTTCGGCCTGCGAACAGCCTGCAAGCACCGCCATGCCGGCGATAAACATCCATCTTTTCATGAGCTTCCTCCCGTTACGACCCGTGAAGACCAGGCGGATCTTTCCGCTCACGACTCGCAACCCTGGCGCGAAGCTATACGGCTGGCGCTGCGAAGGCGAATGCATTCCGCGCCGATGCGCCGATGTCGAGCAAGATGAGAGAGGGCACGGGAGAAAATGGTGCCGGCTGCAGGATTCGAACCCGCGGCCCCCTGATTACAAATCAGGTGCTCTACCAACTGAGCTAAGCCGGCCCGTCAATTACGCGCCCTTCGGTCAAAGCGGATCGAAAGTCCAGTCCTCAGAGCCAGCCCCGGGCGCGATACCAGCGCGCGGTCTGCGCCAGGCCCTCGGCGCCCTCGATCCGCGGCGACCACACCGCGGGCGGAACCTTCATCGCCGATCGCGCGACCCAGTTGGGATGGACCATGTAGCCGACCCGGTCGACGGTGAGCCGGGCTCTGTCGCCACGCACCAGGCGGTCGAGCCGCGCTGCCGCTTGCAGCACGCGCGCGGGCAGGTGCGGCGCCAACACTGGCCGCCCGACCGCCCGGCCGATCTCGCGTGCGAGCTCCTTGTGCGACCATCCGCCCTCGCGTCCGTCGTCGGGCTCGAACAGCTGACGGCGAACCAGCGCCGGCGGCGCATCGACGAGATCGAGCAGCAGGCGCGCGAGATCCTCGACATGGATGATCGAACTCGCTCCGCCCGGGGGGAGCGGGATGAACCCCCATTTCGCGCTGCGGAACATTTCGAAATAGTCGACATCGCGCGGGCCGTAGACGCCGGGCGGGCGGACGATCGTCCAGTCGAGCCCGCTGGTCTCGACCAGGCGCTCGGCGCCCGCCTTCGATGCGCCATAGGCTGAGAGGCCGGGCTCGCGTGCCGAGAGCGAGGAGACGAAGACGAAGCGTTTCGTGGGGGGCGCCTTTGCGGCGTCGATCAGCGCGCCTGTCCCGTCGACGTTGGCCGGCCCGAACGCCGCGGGGTCGGGCGCGTTGGTGAGGCCGGCGACATGGATCACCGCATCCGCGCCGTCGCACAGCGCCGCGAGCGCGTCGCGATCGCCCAAAGTCCCTTCGATCCATTCGACGCCGTCGCGAGCGGCCTGCTTGCGGCGGGTGAGCGCGCGCACCGGCCGGCCAGCGCGCGCTGCCGCGTCGAGCACGGCGGCGCCGACGAAACCCGTCGCCCCGGTCAAGGCAATGGTCATGCGTGCACCAGATGATCGCGGTGGACCACCGCCGCGCGCGGGGCATAGCCGAGTTTTTCGGCCTGTTGCTCGTGCTTGAGCCCGAGGATCGCGCGGCATTCGCCGGCGGTATATTCGACCAGGCCCTGGCCCAGCCTTTCGCCCCCCGGCCCGTGGATCACGACCAGGTCGCCGCGCCCGAACTCGCCTTCCACAGCAGCGATCCCGGCGGCCAGCAGGCTCGCCCCCTGTGCCAGGGCAGCAGCGCAACCAGCGTCGACCGACAGCGCGCCGGCCGGTGCCAGCCGGCCCGCCAGCCACGCCTTGCGCGCGTTCTCCCCGCCCTGCGGCATGAACAGCGTTCCGCGCCCGGCGTCGAGCGCGCGGGCGATGGGCGAAGCATGGGTGCCATTGACGATGGCGAGCGCGATCCCGGCGCGTTCGGCGATACGCGCGGCCTGGAGCTTGGCGAGCATCCCGCCGCTGCCCATGCCCGACGATGACGCACCCGATGCCATGGCGAGGATGTCCGGGCCGACACCGTCGACCCGGTCAATCAGAACGGCATCGGCGTGGCGCGGGTCGCGATCGTAGAGCCCGTCGACGTCGGACAGCAGCAGCACCGCATCGGCCCCGGCGGCCTGCGCCACGCGCGCGGCCAGTCGGTCGTTGTCGCCGAAGCGGATTTCCTCGGTGGCGACGCTGTCGTTCTCGTTGATGACCGGCAGGGCGCCCGCCTCGAGCAGCCGCGCGAGCGTGGCCGAGGCATTGAGATAGCGACGGCGGTCCTCGAGGTCGCCGAGCGTGACGAGAATCTGCGCGGCGGTGATGCCATGGTGGTCGAGCGCCTCGGCCCACAGCCGCGCCAGTTCGACCTGGCCGACCGAGGCGGCGGCCTGCGCATCGGCGAGCGTGCCACGCCCGCCGCGGGCGAGGCCCAGCCGCGCCGCGCCGAGCGCGATCGCGCCCGAGGACACCACGATCACCTGCGATGTCTGCCGGAGACCGGCGATCTCTCCGGCCAGCGTCTGCAACCACGCCCCGCGCGGCCGTCCCCGCTCGACGAGAAGCGCCGAGCCGACCTTGATTACCAGGCGGCGGGCGTTGCGCAGGTCGGCGAGCGAGAGAACGGCGGTCACCGCGCCAGCTGTAACCAAGCGGGCGGGGCGGCGGAAGCCGGGATCGCTACTGCCCGGCGAAGCCGCGGTTGGGCGCGGGCCTTGCGCACAGCGTTGCGCTCACAGCGGCGACCAGTCGGGGGCCTCGTCCTCATCCTCGACTTCCTCGGCATGGGTTTCGGTCGCGGTGCGATCGGGAAGGTAGCTCAGCACGGCGTCGAGCAAGGCGGGGACGCCCGCACCCGTCGCCCCCGAAACCGGAAAGACCTTGGCTGCACCGGCGGCGAGGAGCTCGTCGCCGAAACCTTCGCCCAGTTCCTCGTCGGCCAGATCGAGCTTGTTGAGCGCGACCAGTTGCGGCTTGTCGGCGAGGCCGCCGCCATAGGCTTCGAGTTCGGCGTTGACGGTGCGGAAGGCATCCGCCGGGTCTTCGCCGGCGATGTCGACCAGGTGGATCAGGACGCGGCAACGCTCGATGTGGCCGAGGAAGCGGTCGCCGATCCCGGCGCCTTCGGCGGCGCCCTCGATCAGGCCCGGAATATCCGCGAGCACGAACTCGCGACCCTTGTGCGTCACCACGCCGAGCTTGGGCACCAGCGTGGTAAAGGCGTAATGGCCGACCTTCGCCTTGGCGTTCGAAACCTGGTTGATGAAGGTCGATTTGCCCGCATTGGGGAGGCCGAGCAGGCCGACGTCGGCGAGCAGCTTCAACCGCAGCCAGACCCACATCTCCTCGCCCGGCATGCCCGGCTGATGCTGGCGCGGCGCGCGATTGGTGCTGGTCTTGTAGCTGGCATTGCCGCGCCCGCCCATGCCGCCTTCGAGGAACACGACGCGCTGGCCGACCTCGGTGAAATCGGCGAGCACCTCCTCCTTGTCCTCGGACAGGATCTGCGTGCCCACCGGCACCGGAACGACGAGGTCGGGTGCGCCTGCGCCGGTGCGGTCCTTGCCCATGCCATGCGAACCCCGGCTGGCCTTGAAGTGCTGCGCGTAGCGGAAGTCGATCAGCGTGTTGAGGCCTTGCACCGCCTCGAACACGATATCGCCGCCCTTGCCGCCATTGCCGCCGTCGGGGCCGCCGTATTCGACGTATTTCTCACGCCGGAAGCTGACGGCGCCGGGGCCGCCCGCGCCGGACTTGAGATAGATCTTGGCCTGGTCGAGGAAATGCATGGCGCGCCCCTAGCCGCTTTCGCGCAGGGAAGCGAGGGCGCGCATGCAGCGCCGCGTCAGTCGACGAAATCCTCGACCCGTTCGACCACGATCGCCGGCGCCATGCCGCCGGCGGCGCACATGGTGACGAGGCCATAGCGCTTGCCCTGCCGCTCGAGCTCGTCGACCACCGTTCCGATCAGGATCGAGCCGGTGGCGCCGATCGGATGGCCGAGCGCGATCGAGCCGCCGTTGACGTTGACCTTGTCCCATTCGAGATCGAGATCGCGGACGAATTTGGCCGCGACCACCGCGAAGGCTTCGTTGATCTCGAACAGATCGATGTCGTCCTTCGACAGGCCGGCCTTGTCGAGCACCTTCTTCGCCGCCGGAACGGGGGCGTTGAGCATCAGCGTCGGATCGTCGCCCATATTGGCGGTGGCGACGATGCGTGCCCGCGGCCTGAGGCCGTGCTTCTGCGCGTAGGCCTTGCTCGTCACCAGTACCGCGGCGGCGCCGTCGACCACGCCCGAGCTGTTGCCGGCATGGTGGAAGTTCTCGATCTCGAGATCGGGGTATTTCTGGTTGATCAGCTTGCGGAAGGTGGTGCCGTTCTGGTCGAGCGGCACGTCGGCGATCTTGGTGAAGGCCGGTTCGAGTTCGGCGAGCCCTTCGCGCGTGGTCTGCGGGCGGGGATATTCGTCGTGGTCGAGCACCACATTGCCCTCGTCGTCGGTCACCGGGACCACCGATTTCGCGAACCGCCCTTCCTCAATGGCCCGGGCGGCGCGCTGCTGGCTGCGGTAGCCGACCTCGTCGAGTTCCTCGCGGGTGAAGCCCTCCATGCTGGCGATGGCATCGCCGCAAATGCCCTGATGGCTCTGCGGATGAACCTTCTGCAACCGTTCGTTGTAGGCGCCCATCATCGGCGGCTTGAGCCCGGCCGCCATCTTGTCGCGGCTCATCTGCGCGGTCAGGCTCATCATCTCGGTGCCGCCGGCGACGACGCAGTCTTCCATGCCGCTCATCACCTGCGCCGCCGCCAGCGCGACGCTGGTGATGCCGCCCCCGCAGAAGCGGTCGAGCGTGGTGCCCGACGAAGTGACGTCGTAGCCCGCATCGAGCGCCGCCATCCGGCCGAGATCGCCCGCCTGCATCCCGTCCTGCGTGCTGACCGACCAGATCACGTCGTCGACCGTCGCGGTGTCGAGATGATTGCGCTCCTTGATCGCCTTGAGAACCGTCGCCGCGAGATGCTGCGGGTGCATGTGCGCGAGCGCGCCCTTGCCCTGTTTGCCGATCCCGCGCGGGGTGCGGACGGCGTCGACGATATAGGCTTCGGGCATTGGCTGGAACTCCTCTCGACTTGTCGTTTGCTGCGGCACTTGCCGGTTGACGTTTGCGTAAACGTCGCGCAGCAAGGGCGCAAGACAAGTTTCGAATTGCAATGGGAGAGAGCGGTGAGCGAAGAAGTCCTGACGAGCGAAGAAGGCGGCGTCCTGATCGTCACGATCAACCGGCCCGATGCCAGAAATGCGATGACCAAGGCAGCGGCCGAAGGCATAGCGGCGGCGATGGACCGGCTCGATGCCGAAGACGATCTGCGCGTCGGCATCCTCACCGGCGCGGGCGGCACCTTCTGTTCGGGCATGGATCTCAAGGGTTTCCTGCGCGGAGAATCGCCCAGCATCGAAGGGCGCGGCTTCGGCGGTATCGTCCAGCAGCCGCCGCAGAAGCCGCTGATCGCCGCGGTCGAGGGCTATGCGCTGGCCGGCGGGCTCGAACTGATGATCGCCTGCGATCTGGTGGTCGCGCATGAGGACGCGAAATTCGGCATCCCCGAGGTCAAGCGCGGGCTCGTCGCTGCGGCGGGCGGGGTGATGATGCTGCCCGACCAGATCCCCGAGCGCGTGGCGATGGAACTGGCGCTGACCGGCGAATTCATCACTGCCGCGCGCGCTTACGAACTGGGCCTGATCAACCACGTTACCGGGGGCTCGGCGCTCGACGCGGCGAAGGAACTCGCGGCCACTATCGTCGAGAACGGACCGCTCGCGGTGCAGGTCTCGAAGCAGATCGTGAAGCAGTCGCGCGGCTGGCCGATGGGTGAACGCTACGAGCGGCAGACGCAGCTGATCGCGCCGGTCTTCGTCTCCGAGGACGCCCGCGAAGGCGCCGCCGCATTCGCCGAGAAGCGCAAGCCGAACTGGAAGGGCAAATAGGCCCGCGCCGCCGAGACAGACCATAAGCCGAGAGGATCACGCATATGCCCGCAATCGACGTACCCCAGCCCGAATTCATGGAAGACGAGGAGATCGCGATCTTCGCCGATGCCGTGGGCAAGTTCTACCAGCAGCACGCCCCCGAAAAGCGCGTGCTGAAATGGCGCGAGGATGGCCAGGTCGAACGCGAATTCTGGAACGAGGCGGGCGAGGCGGGTCTGCTCGGTGTCTCCGTTCCCGAGGAATACGGCGGCCATGGCGGCGATTTTCGCCATGACATGGTGGTGATCGACCAGCAGGCGAAGCACGGTGTCGAAGGCTTCGCCGCCTCGCTGCACAACACGATCATCCTGCCCTATCTCGTCCGCCACGGGACCGAGGAGCAGAAGCAGAAATATCTGCCCAGGCTGGTCACCGGCGAGCTTGTCAGCGCCATCGCGATGACCGAACCCGGTGTCGGATCGGACCTGCAGAGCATCGCCACCACGGCGCTGAAGGACGGCAACGGCTATCGCATCAACGGCGCCAAGACCTATATCTCCAACGGCCAGACCGCCGATTTCATCATCGTCGTCGCCAAGACCGACCCCAAGGAACGGGCCAAGGGCATTTCGCTCATGCTGCTCGAAACCGAGGGCGCCGAAGGCTTCCAGCGCGGCAAGAAGCTCGACAAGATCGGGCTCGACGCCTCGGATACCTCCGAACTGTTCTTCGACGACGTCTTCGTCCCGGCGGAAAACGTGCTCGGCGGAGTGGAAGGGAAGGGCTTCTACCAGCTGATGGGCGAACTGCCGCAGGAACGCCTGATCATCGCCATGGGGGCGATGACGGGGATCGAGAAGGCGCTCGAGACCACGATCGATTTCGTCAAGAACCGCAAGGCCTTCGGACAGACCATCTGGGATTTCCAGAACACCCAGTTCGTCATGGCCGACCTCAAGGCGCGCGGCACCGCGGCGCGCGTGTTCGTCAACGATTGCATCGCCCGGCACCTCAGGGGCGAACTCGACGTGGCGACCGCCTGCATGGCCAAATACTGGGTCACCGAACTGCAGGGAGAGGTGGTCGACAAATGCCTGCAATTCCACGGCGGCGCCGGCTTCATCAACGATTACCCGATCGCCCGCATGTATCGCGACAGCCGGATCACCCGCATTTTCGGCGGATCGAACGAAGTGATGAAGATGGTCATCGCCCGCTCGATGTAGCAATTGCCCGCTCCGGGGTTCCCCTTCCGGTGCGGCACGACGGGGCGGGCCTGGGGCCCGCCCCGTCCTCCGATCCTCGCTGCGGGCCTACAGGCCTTCGACGCTCTTGCTCACGAGGATATTGACCGCGACGCGGCGGTTCTGTGCCTTGCCTTCGGCAGTGCTGTTGTCAGCCAGCGGATCGGCCTCGGCCATGCCGGTGGGGGTGAGCATGCGGTAGGGCTTCCAGCCGCACGCCTGCTGGAGATGGTTGACCACGCGGCTCGCCCGCTTCTCGCTCAATTCCTGGTTGAACTCGTAATCGCCGGTCGAATCGGTGTAGCCCACCACCAGCATCAGCGCGTTTTCGGTCGCACCGGCTTCGGCGGCGGCGGCGCAGAGTTCGGCCCGTGCCTCGCCCGACAGCGTCGCCTTGCCGGTATCGAAATAGACGTTGGTCGTGCCCTTGATATTGTATTTGTCGATATCGCCCACGCGGCCGCGCAGCGCCTCGGTGGCTGCGGTCTGCTCGGCAAAGCCCTGCGCCGTACCGCTGCGGATCATCGCCGCGGTCTTGAGATCCTTCTGCTTGAGATCGATCCGGCTGGCCAGAAGGCCGCTGCCCCACTGGACCGTCTCGACGCTGACCGGCAGGCCGTTGAGCAGCGAATTCGACGCGAGTTCGCTGCGGCCGAGGCCGAGAAAGCCGCCGCTCGCCTTGATTTCGGTGGCTGCGCTGAGCACGATCGTCGTGCTCGTCCCGTCGGCGGCGGTGACCTGCAAGCGGTCGCCGCTGCGCGCGGTGATCAAGCCTTCGATCTCGGGCCCTTCGGTCATGCCCGAAAGGTCGGCGGGGGGAGTCCCGTAGACCGTCGTCAGGACTTCGCCGTCCTGCGTATCCTGTGGCTGCGCGGACAGGCTGCCCGTGGCCGGCAGGGCCAGCATGGCGAGCAGGACGAGAGCCTTCGGGCTCGCGGAAATGACACTCATCGATTTACTCCTTCACTCGGCAACAGTCCGGTCCTGCGCAATCGCCGCCTCGGTTCGGCCGCCCCCCTGGGAATGGCGTGCCCGGCTGTCGGAGCCCCCTTGGTCTGAACGGGTAGGCTGCGCGGCTCGCGCCGCACGCCAAGGCCCGTGTTGATGCCGGCCTTGCTGGCAGGTGAACGCCGGCTGGCGGGGCGGATCTAGCGGGCGATGCGGGCGGTCCTTGCGGCGAGCCGTTGGTGGGCGCCTGCACGAATGCCCCGCCGCGGCGCACCCCGCTCCCGGCAAATGGAGCGATTCTCTCAGCGGCACTCTCGCCGGCTCACGCACCTGCGATCGCGTGGGGCGCCTGCCGGTGATGCCGGGTCGCGCCGGCCCGCTGCCGCGCAGAAATCGTTTTCCTACAGGCGGGCCATTTGGCAGACCCGCCGCATGGCTTGCCCGTGCTCCTCGACCGACCTGCCTCGCCGCCGCGGCCGCACGGCTTGCGGCAGAATTCCCCGGGCGATCCGCGCGGCACCGGCGAAGTGCACACATGCAGGTCCCGGATCGCCGTGTAACCTACCGGAATTCCTCGGGAAAAAGGGCGCGGCCCGGCGGTGTACGCACAGCGATCCGCGTCAACCCGGGCGCTGCCGGGGCGCTAAGCCGACACCACCTTCTGCTCGATCGCCCCGAAGATCGAATGGCCGTCGGCATCCTTCATCTCGACCCGGACGGTATCGCCGGGCACCATGAAGCGCGTCCTGGCCTCGCCTTGCGCGATGGTCTCGATCATGCGGATCTCGGCGATGCAGCTATAGCCCAGCCCGCCTTCGGCAACCGGCTTGCCCGGATCGCCCTCTGGGCCCTGGTTCGAGACCGTACCCGAGCCGATGATCGATCCCGCCGAAAGCGTGCGCGTCTTCGCCGCATGGGCGACGAGGTCGGCGAGGCTGAAGGTCGCATCGACCCCGGCATTGGCGCGGCCGAAGGGTTCGCCATTGTAGTCGACCATCAGCGGCAGGTGGATGACGCTGCCCTGCCAGGCTTGGCCCAGTTCGTCGGGGGTGACCGCAACCGGTGAAAAGGCGCTCGCGGGCTTGGATTGGAAGAAGCCGAACCCCTTGGCCAGCTCGCCCGGGATCAGCCCGCGCAGCGAGACGTCGTTGACCAGCATGACCAGCTTGATGTGGCCCGCGGCTTCTTCCTTCGAGACGCCCATCGGGACGTCGTCGGTGATCACCGCGATCTCGCCTTCCATGTCGCAGCCCCAGCTGACGTCGCCGAGCGGGATGTCCTCGCGCGGGGCGAGGAAATTGTCGCTGCCGCCCTGATACATCAGCGGGTCGTGATAGAAGCTCTCGGGAACCTCGGCCCCGCGCGCCTTGCGGACCAGTTCGACGTGGTTGATGTAGGCGCTGCCGTCGGCCCATTGATAGGCGCGCGGCAGGGGCGAATGCGCCTCGCGTTCGTGGAAGCGTTCGCACGGCACGGCCTGGTGCTCGACATCGGTATAGAGCGCCTCGAGCTGGGGAGCGACGTTTTCCCAGTCGTCGAGCGCAGCCTGCAGCGTGCGGGCGATATTGTCGGCGGCGCAATAGCGGGTGAGGTCCTTCGAGACCACCACCAGCCTGCCGTCGCGGGTTCCGTCCTTGAGCGTGGCGAGTTTCATATCGGTTCGGTCCTCTCGCGGCTAAGCGGTTTCGGGGTTGTCGGGTTGGTTGTCGGGATGCGCGCGCGGGAATTCGGGGAGCGCGAGACAGGCGGCCTCGATCCGGGCGATCTGCGGCTTGTCGGAAAAATCGAAGGCGAACCGCCGCGCGTTGTAGACCTGCGGCAGCAGGCAGACCTCGAAGAAGCCGGGTGCGGCGAACAGGAAGTCGCCGCTACCGAGCTGCGCCAGGCGTCGTTCGAGCGGGTCGAGCGTCCGCCCCAGCCAATGGCGGTACCAGTCGCCGATCTCGTCCTGCGACTTGCCGTATTCGTTCGCCAGATACTTCAGCACCGGCAGGTTGAGCGGAGCGTGGAGTTCGGTGGCGATGGCATAGGCCAGCTCGCGCGCGGTATAGCGATCCTCGATATCGGCGGGCAGCAGCGGGCGGTCGGGATAGGCCTCGTCGAGCCATTCGAGTTGCGCCATCGATTGCACCCGGTCGCGCCCCCCGGCCTCGAGCAGCGGGACCGAACCGAAAGGATTGCGGCTGGTGAAGGCGGCGCTCTTCTGTTCGCTGGCGAGCAGGTTCACCGGCACGTATTCATAGTCGAGCCGCTTCAGCTCGAGCGCGATCCGCAGGCGGTAGCGAAGTCGAGCTGCGGTAATATCCGTGCAGGCGGATCAAAACGCGGCGATCCCGGTTATGGCGCGACCCAGGATCAGCGCGTGAACGTCGTGCGTGCCCTCGTAGGTGTTGACCGTCTCGAGGTTCACCATGTGACGGATGACCTGATATTCCTCCGATATGCCGTTGCCGCCATGCATGTCGCGCGCCTTGCGGGCGATATCGAGCGCCTTGCCGACATTGTTGCGCTTGACGATCGAGATCATCTCGGGCGCGAAGCGGCCCTCGTCCATCAATCGCCCGACGCGCAGCGATGCCTGCAAGCCGATCGAAATCTCGGTCAGCATGTCGGCGAGCTTGAGCTGATACAGCTGCTTGGAAGCCAGCGGGACGCCGAACTGATGCCGGTCGAGCCCATATTGCCGCGCCGCATGCATGCAGAATTCGGCTGCGCCCATGGCGCCCCAGCTGATCCCGTAACGCGCGCGGTTGAGGCATCCGAAAGGCCCCTTGAGACCCTGGACCTCGGGCAGCAGCGCCTCGGCGGGCAGCTTGACCTCGTCCATCACGATCATGCCGGTGGTGCTGGCGCGCAGGCTCAGCTTGCCTTCGATCTTGGGCGCGGAAAGCCCCTTCATGCCCTTTTCGAGCACGAAGCCGCGAATGGCGCCGCCATGCGCCTCGCTCTTGGCCCAGACGACGAAAACGTCGGCGAAGGGCGAATTCGAGATCCAGGTCTTCGACCCGTTGAGGACGAATCCGTCGCCGTCCTTCTTCGCGTAGGTCTTCATCCCGCCGGGATCGCTTCCGGCATCGGGTTCGGTCAGGCCGAAGCAGCCGATCAGCTGGCCGCTGGCAAGGCCGGGAAGGTACTTCTTCGCGCTGCTCCTCGGACCCGTAAGCGAGGATCGGATACATCACCAGGCTCGACTGGACCGACGCCATCGAACGATAGCCCGAAATCGACCCGCTCGATCTCGCGCGCGATCAGTCCGTAGGCGACGTAGCTCGCTCCGGCTCCACCGTATTCCTCGGGCACGGTGGCGCCCAGCAGGCCGGCTTCGCCCATCATCGGGAACAGCTCGGGATCGTCGACTTCCTTGGAGAAGTTCTCGATCACCCGCGGCTGCAGCTCGCCTTGCGAAAAGGCGTGCGCGGCGTCGCGGATCATCCGCTCCTCCTCGGTCAGCTGGTCGTCGAGGGTGAAGGGATCGTCCCAGGCGAAAGGCGCCATGCCGGCCATGTGGTCTCCTGTGTTGCCGTGCGGGCGATGGCAGGCTTCCAGCCCCGCTGCAAGGGGAGCCGCTGCGTCCCGCTCACTTCACCTGGGGCAGCGCCTTGCGGCAATCCTCCGCACATTCGCGGCACATCGTCGCGCACAGGCGGCAATGGTCGTTGTCGTGCTTCTCGCATTGGGCGGCGCAGGCTTCGCAGGCGGCAATGCAGGTCTCGATCTGGCTGCGCAGGACCTCGACGTTGCGTGCGGTGCGCCTGACAGCCAGCCGCGCGGTCGCAGCGCAGACATCGGCGCAGTCGAGGCAGTTGCGGATACATTGCGCCATGTCGCCGCTCTCGGCCGCGCAGGCATCGGCGCAGGACGTGCAGAACAGCGAACACAGCATCGCATGCCGCGCGGCGAGCACCAGATCCTCGGTCCGGTCCTCGACCTGCGGGTGGGCGTCTATCATCTTCTGAAGAGACATGGGTTTCCTTTCCTTGAGCTATGCCCGAGGAATGGTTTTCGACCGGCCGATGTTCCTGCGCCGCGCCCGGCTTGCGTTCAGTCGTGCGCGGTGGCGCGCTGGACCAATTCGATGACCTCGGCGGGGGGGCAGGGCTTCGCCAGCGTCTGGGCCGAGGGGAAACGCGCGCTGACTTCGTCGGGCGACAGCTGACCCGAGTGGAAGATCACCGGGACATTTTCGGCCATCATCTGTTCCGCCAGCGGGTAGACGACGCCGTCGCCCAGCTGGACATCGAGGATCGCGAGGTCGGGCTTGTTCCGCTGATAGGCGAGCATCGCCGAGGACAGGTTCTCGAACGGACCCTCGACGGTGTAGCCGGCCTCGGCAACGGTGTGACACAGGTCGTGCCCCACGATCAGTTCGTCTTCGGCGACGAGCACGCGCAATTGCTGTCCCATGTAACTCTCCTGGAAAGCCGACCCACAGGAGGAAATGAGGTGGCGGCGATTAGGTTCCGCGCTTCACGAAAGCTTGCCGTAGCGTTCGGCGAAGGCGGTTTCCTCGCCCGCTGCCAGCAATTTCGCCTGGGCGACCCAGTCGTCGCGGCGGATCCGTCCCTGGAAGCGGCCGAGCTGCGCGTCGACCCGGTCGATTTCGTCATCGTCCCAGGCGGCGATCTGGGCGAAGCGAATTACCCCGAGGTCGCGCAATTGCGCCGCCAGCTTGGGGCCCAGCCCCTTGATCCGGGTGAGATCGTCGCCCCGCGTCTGCGCGCTCTCGGCGGCGGCCGACACCGCTTCGCCAGCCCCGGCCAGGCCTTCGGGGGTCGCCGGCGGCACGAAAGCCGCGCGCTCGCTCGCGGCGGGCGCGCTGTCGATCAGAGCGCGGTTGCGCTCGGCCGGGGCGGCGCCTTCGTCGAGGACGTCGCGGCTGGTCCCGGCCACCCGGGTGCGCCGCGAGACGATGAACACGAACCAGGCGATCGCCAGGCCGACCAGCAGGGCGCCGACGACCAGGGGCCAATAGGTTTCAAGCAATTCGCTCATTCGCTGTTCCTCTCGTGCTCCTCGCTGCGGCCCCACAGGGCCCAGCCGATACCGATTCCGGCACCATATCCGGCCAGCATCAAGGCGGCCAGTTCGAACCAGACGGGCATGTCAGCGCGCCCCCGGCGTGTCGACCGGCGTCGGGTGCAGCGGCTCTGTCCGGACGACCGAGAATTCGATCCGCCGGTTGGCTGGATCGTCGGGTGCCAGCCCGTCGACGGGATCGCCCGAGCCGACCCCGCTGGCGCGCAAGCCGTCGCGCGGGATGCCCCGGCGGATCAGTGCTTCGCGGACTTCGCGCGCCCGTTCCATGCTGAGCTCGAGATTGCCGGGCTCGCTTCCCGAAGTATCGGTGTGGCCGGTGATCGCGATGATCGAGCCAAGGCAGGGGCGCAGCGCATCGGCCACTTCGTCGAGCAATATGCGGCTGGCCGGAAGGATTGCGCTGCTGCCTTCCTCGAACCGGATCGAGCGGGTGCGCAGCAGCCCCTCGACATCTTCCTGGCAGTGGAGCGGCTGATAGGTCGGTTCGTCGCTCTCGGCGCGTGCGGTCCCGTCGTTCCACACCACTCCGCCGACGCCCGGCACGGCAGCGACCGCGCGCGCCACGCGGGCGCGCGTCCGTTCGTCGAGCCCTTCGCCGCCGCTCAGCAGGGGATGGCGGGTCGGTGAACCGCGAGCGTTGGCGAAGCGCGCGGTGACGCCAGCTCCACCGGCCTCGGCGATCGCGGCTGCGGCATTGCGTTCGAGCCCCGCCACGAAGGCGGGCGCGCTCGCCTCCGCCGCGGCATAGGCGGTGGCGCAGATCAGGACGGCTCCGGCGAGCAGGGCGAGGGCGGGGCGAGCGGGCATGGCAGGCTCTTAGCCGCCTCGCGCCCCGCCTGCCAAGCTGGTCGAAGTCGCCCGCGGCCCAATCAGGGCGCCGACGGCGTTTCCTTGTCGAGGTTGCGGCGGAACAGCACGCGATCCTCGGGTCCGAACCCGCGGGTCCAGATGATTCCGCCATAGACCAGCAGGATTGCCGGGACGCCGACGATCAGTTCGGCCCATTCGGGGACTTTCGTCGCGACGAAGCCCACCACCACCGCCGGAGCGGCGGCCCAGACCAGCGCCCAGCGGAAGTTGTTGATTGGCTGGCGCAGGATCCGGGTCAGCAACAGCGCCTTGACCAGGCTCGCCGTGCCCAGCGCCAGCAACAGCGCGATCGCTGCCGCCGCCGCCTTGTAGGGTTCGCCGTAGCCGCCCGCCACCATGGCTTCGATCAGGACCACGGTGAGCACCGCCTGGAGAGCAATCGTGCCGATCGAGATCCACAGATTCTTGACCCGCGCGACATAGATCAGCACCGCTTCCGACACGACTGCCGTCGCCGCCACCACTTCGGCGGCAAGGAGGAAGGCCAGCGCGCCGGTCCCGCCTACGAATTCTGGCCCCACGAGCCCCATCACCGCTTCGCCGGGCAATCCCAGCGCCAGCGCGATACCGGCCTGCATCGCGACGATCCAGAAGCCGACCTGGCAGACCTGCCTGGCAATCGCCTCGTAGTTCCTGGTCTTGAGGTTCTTGGTGATCACCGGACCCAGGATCGGCTCGAAGCTGGTCTTGAGCTTCTGCGGCAGGCTCGCGACCTGCTGGGCGATGTAATAGACCCCGACCGCGCTCGGAGCGGCGAACAGGCCGAGGATGAAGATGTCGAGCCGGCGTGTTCCCCATTCGATTGCATCGGCAGTGGCGAGCGGAAGCGCGCGCATCGTCATCCGCGCCATGTAGGAGGGCTGCGGACGCCACATCCGCGGGCGGCCGTAGCTGCGGAAGAACGACCACAAGCCGGTCGCGAGCCCGGCGTAGATCGAGATCAGATAGGCCAGCGCCAGCCCCGAGGAGGCGGTCGCCGGGACGAGATAGAGCACCCCGGCCATGATCGAGATGGTCCATGGCTCGACAACCGCGCGGGCGCGCACGGTGGTCGCGATGTCGTAGCGATAGGCCTGCGCAGCCAGGACGATTTCGGTCAACGCATATCCCGGAATCGCGAGCACGATCAGTCGGTCGAACTGCGTATATTCGCCGCTCGGAAACAGCGGGTCCGGGACGAGATAGAAGAACGCGGCGGCAAGCCCGGCGAAGAGCCCGGCCAGCAGCATGCCGTCGTAGACGAGATTGGCAGGATGGGCGGTCTCGTCTTCGCTGAGACGCTGCGCGAGGCCGCGCTTCTCGCCCATGGCGCAGACCAGCGCCACCAGTTCGACCACGACCAGGGCGGAAGCGAACCGGCCCAGCGCCTCGGGGCCGTAGAGCCGCCCGGCAATGAACAGGAAAGGCAGCCGCGCCAGCAGCCGCAGGAGGAAACCGACGAAGTTCTGTCGCCCGCCCCGGGCGAGAGCGGACAGGTCCTCGTCGGGCTTTTCGTGGGTCATCCGGGGCCTTCCAGCTCGGCCCGCAAGGGCCGCGCCAGCAGCCCCGAGACGACCTCGCGCGGTGCATCGCCCTTGAGCAGATCGTAGACCGCGGTGACGATCGGCATGGCCACGCCATGGCGCGCGGCGAGTTCGACCAGCACCGGCGCGGTATGCGCCCCCTCGGCCACGGTGTGGCGATCGGCGAGCAGTTCTCCCGCGCTGGCGCCTTCGCCAAGCGCCTTGCCGAGCGAGAAATTGCGGCTCGACGTCGAGGAGCAGGTGAGCACGAGATCGCCGAGGCCGCACAGTCCCGCCAGCGTCTCGGCGCGCGCGCCCAGCGCCTCGCCGAAGCGGAGCATTTCGGCATAGCCCCGCGCGATCAGCGCAGCGCGCGCGTTCTGGCCCAGGCCAAGGCCATCGACCACGCCGCAGGCAATCGCCAGCACGTTCTTGACCGAGCCGCCGATCTCGGCCCCGGTCACATCGTCGGAAAAATAGGGGCGAAAGGTCGGACGCGCGATGACCGGAGCGATCCGCTCCCACTGCTCTTCGCCGGCGCTGCAGGCGAGCGTGACCGCAGTCGGCAGGCCGGCGGCGACTTCATGCGCGAAGGTGGGGCCCGACAATACCGCCACGGCGCTACCCGGCGCGGCTGCGCTGGCGACCTCGTTCATCAACCGTCCCGAACCCGCCTCGATGCCCTTCGAGCACAGGACCAGATCGTGCGGATGCCGGGGCATCGCACCGAGAACCCGACCGGTGTGCTGCGCGGGAGTCACCACCAGCAGCACGTCGAGCGCGCCGACCTCGTCGAGTTCGCCCGTAGCGCGGATGCTCGGCGACAGCCTGGCCGAAGGAAGGAAGAGCGAATTGGTATGGGTGGAATTGATCTCTTCGACCAGTTCCCGCTCGCGCGCCCAGATCAGCACTTCGCGCCCCCCGGCGGCCAGCATCTGGGCGAGCGCGGTGCCCCAGGCGCCCGCACCGAGCACGCCCACGCACCCTTTCGAACCGCGCATTTCGCTCATGCCTTGACCCCCGCTCCGCGGGCCGGCGCGGCCGCCGGATCGAGCGGCCAGCGCGGACGCGCCGATATGTCCAGCGGGTCGGGCGTGAAGCCTCCCAGAGCCAGCCGCTCGATGCCGGCCCAGGCGATCATCGCCGCATTGTCGGTGCAGAGCGACGGCGGCGGCGCGACGAAGCGCATGCCGCGTTGCTCGACGAGGCTCTCCAGCGCGGCGCGGATCCTTGGCATTGGCGGCCACGCCCCCGGCCACGACCAGCGTCTCGACGTCGCGCATCCCGGCGAGCGCGATCTGCAACCGATCGGTTATGCAATCGACCGCTGCCTGCTGGAAGCTCGCGGCAATGTCGGCCGCGTCATGGCGGCCGCTCTCATGGGCGCGCAGGACCGCGCTCTTGAGACCGGCGAAGGAAAAATGCGGCTCGCCGCTGCCGACCATCGGGCGGGGTAGCGGGACCGCCCGCGGATCGCCTTGCTGCGCGGTCCGCTCGACCGCCGGGCCGCCGGGAAAGCCGAGGCCGAGGATCTTGGCGGTCTTGTCGAAGGCTTCACCCAGCGCATCGTCGATCGTCGTCGCCAGCCGGCGATAGCGGCCGACCCCGTCGACCCGCAGGATCTGGCAATGCCCGCCCGAAACCAGCAGCAGCGCATAGGGGAAGCCGAGCCCGGGATCGGACAGCCGGGGGCTCAGCGCATGGCCTTCGAGGTGGTTGACGGCGATCAGCGGAGTCGCGCTGGCCATCGCCAGCGCCTTGGCAGTGACCAAGCCGACCATCACCCCGCCGATCAGCCCCGGACCGGCCGTTGCAGCGACGGCATCGCAGTCGGCGAGCGTGGCGCCGGCATCATCGAGCACGCCCTCGATCATGGGGGCGAGCCGTTCGGCATGCGCGCGCGCGGCGATTTCGGGCACGACCCCGCCATAGGGCGCATGCTCGGCATCCTGCGATGCGATCCGCTGCGCCACGATCCGGCGGTTGGAATCGACCAACGCGGCTGCGGTTTCGTCGCAGGAACTTTCTATGCCGAGAACCAGAGCCATCCTGCTTTCCCTTAGCGTGCTCGCTCGCTAGGGCAAGGCGACGCAATGCCGCAGAGACCGCTCCTTCGCCTCGGGACCCGCCGATCCCCGCTTGCGCTGGCGCAGGCGCACGAGGCGCGGGCGAGGCTGTGCGCCGCGCATGGGTGGGACGAATCGGCGATCGAACTGGTCCCGGTGATCGCCAGCGGCGACCGCGTCCAGGACCGGCCGCTGGCCGAAATCGGGGGCAAGGCGCTGTGGACCCGCGAACTCGATCTGTGGCTGATCGAGGGCCGGATCGATGCCGCCGTCCATTCGATGAAGGACGTCGAAACGCTACGCCCCGCCAAGATCGCGATTGCCGCGATCCTGCCGCGCGCCGACAAGGCCGACCGGCTGCTCGGCGCGGAGTCGATCGCAGCCATACCGGCGGGCGCGCGGGTCGGGACCAGCGCGCCGCGTCGCGCGGCACAATTGCTGCACCGGCGGCCCGACCTCGCGGTGGTCGGCATTCGCGGCAATGTCGCCACGCGCCGGGCCAAGCTCGAGGCGGGGGAGGCCGAGGCGACTTTCCTCGCCGCGGCGGGCCTCGACCGGTTGGGGGAAGGGAATGTCGGCATCCGGCTCGATCCGTGCGACTGGCTGCCCGCGCCCGCGCAGGCGGCCATCGGGATCGAATGCCGCAGTAACGATGCCCGCGCGCGCGATCTTCTCGGCGCGGTCGACGATGCGCCCAGCCATGCCGAGATTGCCGCGGAGCGCCGGCTGCTGGAGGGGCTGGGCGGTTCGTGCAGCAGCCCGATCGCGGCGCTCACCCGGACCGAGGGCGACGATCTGGTGCTGACCGCGGCGATCTTCAGTCCCGATGGCCGGTCGCGCCTCGACGGGGAGGAACGCTTCCGTGCCTGGGACGCGTCGGCTCCGCTGGCCCTGGCCCGGCGATTGCTCGCTGCCGCACCGCCCGAAATCGCCGTGCATTTCGCCGCGCGACCGTGAAGCCGCTGTTCCTCTTCCGCCCCGAGCCGGGGTGGTCGGTGAGCGCGGAAACCGCGCGGGCGATGGGCCTCGAGGTCGGCGGGGCACCGCTCCAGGCGATCGAGCCGGTGGCATGGCAGGCGCCGCCGCCCGACCAATTCGACGGCCTGCTGGTGGGCAGCGCCAACGCCTTCCGCCAGGCGGGCAGGCAGCTCTCCAGGCTCACCCGGCTACCGGTCCACGCGGTGGGGGAGGCGACCGCCGATGCCGCGCGTTCGGCGGGCTTCCTCGTCGGTCGGACGGGCGAGGGCGGCCTCCAGGCGGTGCTCGACGCCTTGGCCGGGCGCGAACTGCGCCTGCTTCGCCTGGCGGGCGAGCAACGCGCCGAACTGGCCACGCCCGACGGTATCCTGGTCGACACGCGAACCGTCTATCGCGCGGTCCCTTGCCCGCTCTCGGAGGATGATGCCATGGCATTGCGCGGGGGCGGGGTGGCGGCGCTTCATTCGGGCGCCGCGGTCGACCGGCTGATCGAGGAACTCGACCGGCTTGGAATCGACAGGGGGAGATTCGATATTCTCGCCATCGGACCGCGTGTGGCCGAACGCGCCGGCGCGGGCTGGCGATCGGTCCAGTCGGCAGCGGCGCCGGCAGACAGCGAGATGCTGGCCTTGGCGAAAGCTTTGTGCCAGACCGCCGGCTAACGGATGGGACGGGCCCGGTCATCGGGCGCAGCGGGCGCGGAACGGATTGCGATGGACGAGTACACCAGCACCAAGCGCAAGGGGCGCACGATCCGCCCGGTCTTCGTCGCGCTGGTCGCTTCCTTCCTGCTCGGCGGGTCGCTCGCGGGCTATGCCGTCTACAGATTGAGCGAGGGAAGGCAGACGGTCACCTCGACCGAAGAGGGGACGCAGCCCGCCGCCCCGGCGGCGGTCGCACCCGTGCCTACGCCGAGCGCCACCGCCAGCCAGGCCGCGGCGCAAAAGGCGGTCGAGCGGGTGGCCGAGCAGCAAGGCGGGATCGACCAGCGTCTCGCCGCCGCCGAGCAGCGGCTGGCACGTCTCGACCTGCAGGCCCAGGCGGCCGCCGGAAACGCCGCGCGCGCCGAGGGACTGCTGATCGCCTTCGCCACCCGCCGCGCGCTCGAGAAAGGCGCCGAGCTCGGCTATCTGGCCGACCAGCTGCGGCTTCGTTTCGGCGACGCAATGCCCAATGCGGTCGATACGATCATCCGCACCAGCCGCGATCCGATCACGCTCGACCAGCTCATCGCGCGGCTCGAAGGCCTGTCTCCGCAACTTGCCGAACCGGATCAGCGCAGCGGATTCGAACGGTTCGGCGAGGAACTGGCGCAGCTGTTCGTGATCCGCCGCGAGAGTGCTCCGTCGCCGCAGCCAGAACGCCGGCTCGAACGCGCCCGGCTGTTCCTCGAGAGCGGTCGCATCGAGGCGGCGATCGCCGAAGTGCGCAATCTGCCGGGCGCCGGCGCAGCCACGGGCTGGATTCGCGATGCCGAGCGGTTTGCCGCCGCGCAGAAGGCGCTCGACCTGATCGAGACCGCCGCGGTGCTCGAACCGCGCATGTTGCGCGATGGCGCCGGGAACCGGGTCGAGCAGCCGAGTCTCGGACAGGAAAGCTAGGGCTCCAGCTGCGGTTCGGGCCGTCAGGCGCGGAGCAGCTCGGGCAAATTGCCCGAAATGCCGCGTGCCTCGTCCATGAAGAACCGCTTGAGCCAGCCCGAACGCTGGATGCCTGCCATGCCGATGCGGCGGATCGCGCTGGCAGTCTTGCCGGGCATGCCGAAGATTCGCGTCAGACTGTCGGTAGCGCCCATCACCATGAGGCCATCGAGTGCACGCCACCGCTCGTATTTCGCGAGCACTTGCGCGTCGCCGAGATCGAGGCCGAGCCGCAGTGCCTCGTCGAGCACCTCGACCAGGGCACCCACGTCGCGCAGGCCGAGATTGAGCCCCTGGCCGGCGATCGGGTGCATGCCATGGGCACTGTCGCCGACCAGGGCGAGCCGCCGATCGACGATCCGCGCGGTGTGCTGGAAACTGAGCGGATAGGAAGACCGCGGGCTGTTGAGCGTGAGGTCGCCGAGCAGATCGCCCATGCGCTTGGTCAGTTCGGCCAGGAAAGCGCGGTCGGAAAGCTTGAGCACGCCCGCGGCATTTCGTTCGTCGACCGTCCAGACCAATGCGCTGCGGTGCTGTCCGCCGGGACCGTCGAGCATCGGCAGGAGCGCGAACGGCCCTTCGGGGTAAAAGATCTCCCAGGCCACGTTCTCGTGCGATTTCGTATGGTCGAGCGCGGTGATGATCGCCCGGTGGCGGTAATCCCAGCTGGCCATCTTCAGACCCGCATCCTCGCGCGAAGGCGAGCCGCGTCCTTCTGCTCCGACCATCAGTGTCGCGTTGAGGATACGCCCGTCGCCGAGAGTCGCCGAAACGCCGAATTCGCCGCGCTCGCGCGCCACCACCTCGACCGGCGCGTGCCAGGCGATCAGCGGCTCCTTCGCTGCCGCCTCGTGCAAAGCCAGCCGGAGCTGGCGGTTGGCGAACATGCGGCCGAGCGTGCCCTCGTGCGGTCCGGGCCGGAAATCGAGCCGCCCGCGCTTCATCTGGTCGAGCACGGCGATGGCGGCGATGTCGCACCCATGGGGTTCGAGCGCGCTTTCGAGGCCGATCTTGCGGAACAGCCGCCAGCTTGCGGTCGAGATCGCCGAGGCGCGCCCGTCGAATCCCTCGGCCGTCAAGGAGGCGGGATCGGCGCGGTCGACCAGATGGCTCGACAGACCCTTGGCAGCGGCGGCCAGTGCCAGGGTCATGCCCACCAGGCCGCCGCCCAGGATCAGCAGGTCTCGCTTGTCGTCCATGATGCGCATCCCTAGAGCCTGCGGCGTGACCGAGGCAAGGATAATGGACCGCATCGCCGCATGGCTGGTGCTGCTGGCGCTGGCCATCGCCATGCCGGCAGGCGCGCAATCGCTACCGGGACCCGGCAGCGATCGCATGGCGGTCGAACTCGCCGCCGAGGGTGCTCCCCAACCGGGGCAGACGTGGATGCTGGCGCTGCATTTCACCCCGGCATCCGAGGAATGGCACGGCTATTGGTCGAACCCCGGGGATGCCGGCCTGGGAATGGAGATCGACTGGCAATTGCCCAACGGCTGGAAGCCGGGCGAACCGCTCTACCCGCTGCCGCAGCGCCTCCTCGTCGGCGGTCTGATGAATCACGTCTACCAAGGTCCCTATACCGTGCTGGTGCCGATCGCGGTGCCGCAGGACGCGCTACCGGGCCGCCTCGAGCCGATCGGCGCAACTGCCCGCTATCTCGCCTGCACCGACACGATCTGCGTACCGCAACAGGCCCGGCTGACGCTCGATCCGCAGCATACGGCCGGCGACCCGCGCTTCGCCGATTGGCGTGCGCAGATCGTTCCGCCGCTCGGCAGTGCCGCGGCCTTCGAATTCAAGCCCGACCGCCTGCGCATCGGCATCCCCTTGCCCGCCGCGGTCGCGCTCGCCGATCCCCATGTCTTCGTCGCGACCAACGATCTCGGCGATGGCGACATCCCGCTGCACGCCGCCGCGCAGAATTTCGCCCGCGACGGTGATCTGCTGGTGGCGGAGATTCCCCTGAAGCGATCCGCGGCGCTGGCAGCTGGAACCGGGACCGGCGGCCATGTCGGGCGGATCGAAGGTATTCTCGATCTCGGCCAGGGGCGCGGCTTGCGCTTCGCCGCCGAGCCGGGAGAGGTTCCGCTCGAGGGGGCGGCCCCGCTTCGCAGCGGTGGCGACGCAGCGCTTTGGCAATTGCTCCTCGCGGCACTCGCCGGCGGATTGCTGCTCAATATCATGCCCTGCGTCTTTCCGATCCTCAGCCTCAAGGCGCTGACTCTGGCGAAGGCGGGTGCCGACGAGCGGGGCGCGCGCCGCGATGCGCTGGCTTATACCGCCGGAGTGGTGGTGGCCTGCGCCGCGCTGGGCGGAGCGATACTGGTGCTTCGCACAGCGGGCGAGGAAGTGGGATGGGCCTTCCAGCTGCAGAACCCGGCGGTGGTGGTGGTGCTGTTCCTGCTGGCGCTGGCGATCACGGCGAATTTCCTCGGGCTGTACGAGGTTCCGGGACTGGCGATCTCGGGGAGCGCTGCCACCCGGGGTGGTTCCTTCGGCACCGGATTGCTCGCCGCCTTCGTCGCCACTCCCTGTACCGGGCCGTTCATGGCTTTCGCGCTGGGTGCGGCGCTGGTCATCGAGCCGTTCCACGGGGTGCTGGTGTTCGTGGCGCTGGGGCTGGGTCTGGCGCTGCCGTTCCTGCTGGTCGGGTTCGTCCCGGCGCTACGCCGGCGCCTGCCGCGCCCCGGCGCCTGGATGGCGCGGTTCAGGCGCTGGATGGCGGTGCCGATGGGCCTGACCTCGGTCGCGCTCGTCTGGCTGCTCTGGCACATCGGCGGGGGCTCCTGGCTGGGCTATGTCCTCGCATTGGGCGGCGTGACGCTGGTCGGCCTGGCGCTTGCCGGCCAGATGCAGAAACGCGCCCGCCAGGGAGTGGGCCTCGCGGTCGCAGCGCTTGCGGCTCTGATCGGCATTGGATTGGCGTTCTTGCCGCGACCAGCCGCCGGTCCGGAACAGGGCGACAGCCTGCTTTCGCCGACGGCCTACAGCGAAGCGGCGCTCGCGCAGGCGCGTGCTTCGGGCAGGCCGGTCTTCGTCTGGTTCACCGCCGACTGGTGCGTCACCTGCAAGGTCAACGAAAGGCTCGCGATCGAGCGGAGGGCGACCGCCAGGGCCTTCGAAAAGGCAGGCGTGGTGGCGCTGCGCGGCGACTGGACCCGCCCCGATCCGGAAATCTCGCGCATGCTTACGCAGCAGGGGGCAGCCGGCGTGCCGCTCTATCTGTGGTATTCCCCGGGCGAGGAAGCGCAGCAGCTACCGCAGGTGCTCACCCCCGACCTGCTTCAGGAACTGGCGCTGGCGTCGCGTTCGCATCGCGGCAGCGTTCGACCAGCGCGCCAGGGAGCGGGCTCGGACTGAGCACGATACTGCCCGCGCCGGGCACGGTCGCCTCGACCTCGCGTCGTCCAGTGAGGACATCGAGCATCGGGCTGTCGGCCGCGATCGAGCCTTGCCACAGCCAGGCTCCGCCGTGGCGGACGGCGTCGATTTTCAGGCGCGAAACGTGGCCGTTGCCGATCAGCGCGAGGATCGCCTTGGCATGCATGTCGGCAGGGGCGAAGCGCGTGTACTGGAGCACCCGGACGCCATCCTCGATGACGCATTCGAAGGCCATCAACGGGCGCTCGCCCGCCTTGCCGAAGAGAAGCCGGTCGCCGGCACCCGACGGGGCCCATATCGCCCCTTCGGTGTCGGGGGAATCGATCGGTTCCGAGGGGCCCGAAGTGCCGCTGTCGATTCGCGTCCGCTCGACATAGTCGTCAGCCGCCGGAGGCTGACACGATGCCAGAGCCGCGAGGGCGGCCAGAACGAGCAAGCGGGGCATGGCCGGGCTATGGCACAGAGCCGAGGGCATTCAAGCGCTTCGCCGTCCTTGTCCTCAGCGCGAGCGAATGAATTCGCGGATATCGCGCGAAAGCTTGGCCCGATCCTCGTCGCGCACATACATCATATGGCCGGCGTCGTAATAGTGGAACGCCACCCGATCCTGCGGAATGCCGGTGCGATTGAGCGAATATTCCGCGCCGAAAAAGGGCGTGGCGAAGTCGAAATACCCCTGGGCGACGAAGGTCCTGAGGTCCGAGTTTTGCCGCATCGCCTGGCCGACGAAAGGCGCGACGTTGAGATAGGCGCCACGGTTCCCGCCGCTCAGGGTCCAGTCCCAATTGCTGCCCGGTTCGATGCCGATCGACTGGTATTCGCGGTCGGTCTCGAAACCGAGCGTGTCGCGCGCCCAGCTGTTTATCGCAGCGGTGTAGCCGGCATCGATGCCGTAGAAGCTGGGATCGTTGTCGGGCGTTTCCCCGGCACGGTCGAAATCGTGGCCGGTGTAGCGCGAATCGAGCCTGCCGATCGTCAGCCCCCGATCGCGCAGCAGTTCCTTGTAGAAGCGCTGGTCGGTCACGCGTAGATCGGCATTCTCGAGATAGGTTTCGGACAGGCCTGTCAGCCGCTCCAGTTCGCTGCGCACCGCGGCGCGCTCGGCTGTGGGCAGGTCCTGCCCCTTGAGCAAGGCCGCAGCATAGGGACCGAGCGCAAAGCGGCGCGCTTCCTCGACGATCGCCTCGACCGAGGGCGCGTCGGCCTTGCCGTGGAACCAGGCTGCCGCAGCCATGCTCGGCAGGGTGACGATATAGGCCATCTCGTTCCCGGGGGTCGGTTCGCGCCCCGCGAAGTCGAGGATGGTGGAAATCATCACCAGCCCGTTCAGGCCGACGTCGTTGTAGGTCCCGCCCTCGAGCTCGCGGGCGACCATTGCGGTGCGGGTGGTGCCGTAGCTCTCGCCGCCGAGAAACTTGGGGCTGTTCCAGCGGCCGTTGTCGTTGAGCCAGCGGCGGATGACCTTGGCCACCGCCGCCGCATCCTGCTCGAGGCCGTAGTACTTCTTCGGGTCGGTGCCCTTGGTCAGATAGCTGAAACCGGTCCCGGGCGGGTCGATGAAGACGAGGTCGGCGACGTCGAGCAGGCTGTCGGGATTGTCGAGCAGCGGATAGGGCGGCCCACCGTCGTCTCGCGCATCCGAAGGTATGGCGACACGTTTCGGGCCGAAGGCCCCCATCTGCAGCCAGACCGAGCCCGAACCGGGCCCGCCGTTGAACAGGAAGAACACCGGGCGCGAGGGATCGCGCGGCTGTTTGACGTAGCTGGTGGTGACGATCACCGCCTCGGGCGCGCCGCCGTCGGATTCGAGCACATTTTCGCGAATCGTGGCGCGGTAGGAGATACGCTGGCCGCCGAATGTCCCGGCGAGATCACGCTGGTGCACCTGCGGAACGATCGCGCTGGCGGGTGTCTCGGCCGCTTCCGCGGGCTTCTCCGGGGCTGCCGCTGCCGGATGTGCAGCGGCAAGGAACAGGGCGGGCAGCACGCCCGCCAGACAGGTCGATTTCATAGGAGCCTTTCGTCGTGTGCGCCAAAAGCCAGGCGGTCAGCGCGCCTCGCGTCAACTTTCCGCCGCAGCGGCGATTGGTCAACCGGGTTTACGGAAAATCATTGCGAAGCGGTCGGTCGCGCCGCGGATCGAGGGATCGAACACCAGCCTGGTGTGATCGTCGTCCGGATTGGCGAGATAGTCCGATCGTTCGACCAGCTCGAAGCCGGCGCGTTCGAAGTCGGCGCGGACCACCGCCGGATCGATGCGGTGGAGCTTCTCGACGATCTCGCGCGTGTCGCCCGGAAGGCCCACGTGATCGATGACCAGCAATGTCCCGCCGGGGCGCATCGCGCGATAGAGGCCGGCGACGAATACCTTCGGGTCGCTGCGCGGGATCTTGTACTGCTCCGATTCCCAGTAGAGATCGTGATAGGACAGATTGAGGATCGCGGCATCGAAGCTGTCCGCGGGCAGAGCCAGCCGCTCGAATGGATAGCGCACCAGCCGCAGATTGGCGTTGCGCGCCTGCAGGTCGCGCCACAAGGCCTTGCCGTCCTCGTCGTTGTAGAACTGTTCGGGCTCGAGCGCGGTGACCGAGCCCTGCGGCCCGACGATGTCGGCCATGATGTCGGCCCAGTAGCCGGTGCCGCTCATGACATCGGCGACATCCATTCCCGGGCGCAATCCGAGCAGGGCGAGCGTCTCGGCGGGCTTGCGGCTGTCGTCGAGCTTGCGCGCCGCTTCGGTCCGGTCCGGGGCGGCCACTGCGGCAGCGATGGCCGTGGTATCGGGCGCGGGGCCCCGACCGACGGACTGCCCGGTGCAAGAAGCTGCCGCGAGCACGATCGGTGCAAGCGCAATAATGAACGATCGGTGCATGGCAGTCTCCCCTGAAGGACGCGAGCAAGCCATGAAAGGATCGCGACTGCAAGCCCGGTCGGACGAACGGCGTGATCTATCGACCAGCGCCGTCAGGGCTTGCCGCCCATCTTCTTGTAGCGCGTCTTGCCATAGCGGGTCTTGCGCGTGCCGGGTTTTCCTTCGTTGGACCGACCGACCAGCGGGGCGCGCTTGTCTGCGTCTCCCAATCCGAGTTCATCGCTTTCCAGACGACGGATTTCGTCGCGCAGGCGCCCGGCCTCTTCGAATTCGAGATCCGCGGCGGCATTGCGCATGCGTTTCTCGAGGTCCTCGATATAGGCGCGCAGATTGTGGCCGACGAGATTGTTGCGCTCGTCGTCACCGGTGGCGACCGTAACTCCGTCGCCGGCCGCGGTATGCGCGACGATATCGGCGATCTGGCGCTTGATCGTCTGCGGCGTGATGCCGTGTGCTTCATTGTATTCGCGCTGCTTTTCGCGACGACGATCGGTTTCGGCCATCGCCCGTTCCATGCTCCCGGTGACCCGGTCGGCATAGAGGATCACGCGCCCCTCGACATTGCGCGCGGCGCGGCCGATGGTCTGGATGAGGCTGGTCTCCGAACGCAGGAAACCTTCCTTGTCGGCATCGAGGATGCAGACGAGCCCGCATTCGGGAATGTCGAGCCCTTCGCGCAGCAGGTTGATCCCCACCAGCACGTCGTAGACGCCGAGCCGGAGGTCGCGGATGAGCTCGATGCGTTCGAGCGTCTCGACGTCGGAGTGCATGTAGCGCACGCGTACCCCGGCCTCGTGCATGAATTCGGTCAGATCCTCGGCCATGCGCTTGGTCAGCGTGGTGACGAGTGTGCGATAGCCCATCTGGGCGGTCTTGCGGCACTCCTCGATGCAATCCTGGACCTGGTCCTCGACCGGCTTGATCTCGACCGGTGGATCGATAAGCCCGGTCGGCCGGATGACCTGTTCGGCGAACACGCCGCCGGTCTGTTCCATTTCCCACGGGCCCGGGGTGGCCGAAACCGCAATCGTCTGCGGTCGCATCGCGTCCCATTCGTTGAACCGCAGCGGCCTGTTGTCGATGCAGGAAGGCAGGCGGAAACCGTATTCTGCCAGCGTGATCTTGCGACGATGGTCGCCCTTGGCCATCGCACCGACCTGCGGAACCGTCTGATGGCTTTCATCGACGAACAGCAATGCATTGTCGGGCAGATATTCGAACAGCGTGGGCGGCGGTTCGCCGGGCAGACGGCCGGTAAGAAAGCGGCTGTAGTTCTCGATCCCCGCGCATGATCCGGTAGCGGCGATCATCTCGAGATCGAAATTGGTCCGCTGCTCGAGCCGCTGCGCTTCGAGCAGACGGCCTTCGCCATGCAATTCCTTGAGCCGCTCCTCGAGCTCGAATTTGATCGCTTCCGAAGCCTGCTTCATCGTCGGACCGGGGGTGACGTAGTGCGAATTGGCGTAGATCCGCACCTTGTCGAGGCTCGCGCCCTTCTTGCCGGTGAGCGGATCGAATTCGCTGATTTCCTCGATCTCGTCGCCGAAGAAACCGACTCGCCACGCCATGTCTTCGTAATGCGAGGGAAAAATCTCGAGACTGTCGCCGCGGACGCGGAAATTGCCCCGCGCGAAGGCGGCGTCGTTGCGCTTGTACTGCAGCGCCACGAGCTTGCGGATGATCTCGCGCTGGTCGACCGTCTGGCCCTTCTTGAGGTCGAAGATCATCGCCGAATAGGTTTCGACCGAGCCGATGCCGTAGAGGCAGGAAACCGATGCGACGATGATCACGTCGTCGCGTTCGAGCAGCGCGCGGGTGGCCGAATGGCGCATCCGGTCGATCGCCTCGTTCACCGAGCTTTCCTTCTCGATATAGGTATCGCTGCGCGGGACGTAGGCTTCGGGCTGATAATAGTCGTAATAGCTGACGAAATACTCGACGGCATTGTTCGGGAAGAAGCTCTTGAATTCGCCGTAGAGCTGCGCGGCGAGGATCTTGTTGGGGGCGAGGATGAGCGCCGGGCGCTGCAGCGCCTCGATCACCTTGGCCATGGTGAAGGTCTTGCCCGAACCGGTGACGCCGAGCAGCGTCTGCGTCTGCTCGCCCTCGCGCGCCGCCGCGACCAGATCGGCGATCGCGCGCGGCTGGTCGCCGCTCGGCGTGTATTCGCTGACCAGCTCGAACTTGCGCCCGCCCATCGATTTCTCGGGCCGTGCGGGTTTGTGGGGGACGAAGTCCCCGGTCGTGTCGGGTTCTTCCAGTCCCCTGCGGATCACGAGTTCGGTCATGCGCGCACATATGGGGAACGCCGGACGGGCGCGCAACGGCGGGTTGCGACCTATGGCAGTCCTGCTAGCCTCGCCGCCAGATCAAGGGAGACCAGCCATGCACCGTATTTTGCTCTTTGCCTGCGCCTCGCTCGCCCTCGCGGGTTGCGGCGGGACCGATGCCGATCAAGATGGCGACGGCAAGATTTCGGTCGAGGAAGCGGCCACGCAAGCGAAGGAAATGACCAGGCCCGAACCTGGCAAATATCGCGCCACCGTCGAGATGATCGACGTCGAGGTCCCCGGCGCGCCCAAGGAAATGCAGGATGCGATGAAAAGGATGATGTCCTCGGGACCGCAGACGCACGAATATTGTCTGACCGAGGAGGAGGCTGCGAAGGGTTTCGAGGAAATGGCCCGCCAGGCGCAGGACGACGGAAGCTGCTCGTTCGAAAAATTCGATGCGGCCGGCGGCAAGATCGATGCGGTGATGAACTGCGCCCGCGAAGGCCGCGGCAGCGCCCGCATGACGATGCAGGGGACCGGTGGGCGCACCTCGTCGGAAATGACCATGACCATGGATGCCAAGGCGCCCGACGGCAAGACCATGAAGATGACGATGAAGAGCTCGCAAGAACGGGTCGGCGAATGTGACGGATAGGTGACGGAACAGCTTTGCAGGAGCAAAAGCCGTGCGTCGCGCATTATGTCGGGAAGATGACGGCTCTACCTTTCAGGAACCTTGGTATCCCCGATCGCGCCGAACTGGCGCGCCGCTGGCAATTGGCGGCCGAACCCGGTCCGGAGGACATCCGCGGTCCGCGCTGGCCATTGCTGGCGCGCGAATTGCTGTGGCCGCTCGTGCCGCTGCGCCGACGCTTCGGTGCACCGCTCGCCATCGAGCGCGCTGCGCAACCCAAGAACGGTCATGCTGCTGCCGGGTTTCGGAGCGCATCCGATCCGCATGCGCTGGATGGCACGTCAGCTGGAAAAGGCCGGGCATACAGCGAAGCGATGGGGTCTCGGCTATAATCTGGGGGCAACCGCCGATCGGTTTGCCAAGGTCGAGAAGCGTCTGATCGATCTTCATCGCCGCGCTGGCAGACCCGTCCACCTCGTCGGCTGGAGTCTGGGCGGAGTGATGGCGCGCGAACTTGCCAAGCGCCATCCCGAAATGGTCGCAAAGGTCGTCACGCTCGGCTCGCCGTTTTCGGGCAGCATGCGCGCCAACAACGGTTGGCGGGCCTATCAGGCGATCGCCGGCCACCGCGTCGACGAGCCCGAAATCGATACGGTGATCGCCGAGAAGCCGCCGGTCGAAACTGTCGCCTTCTGGAGCCCCTGCGATGGGGTCGTGCATCCGCGCTCGGCCTGCGGCAAGCCCGAAGAGCGCGACCGCGCCGTCGCGCTGCGCTGTTCGCACATGGGCTTCGTTCTGACGAATGAGGCGGTCGAGGCGGTGCTGGGGGAACTCGACAGGGGTTGAACCTTTGTTAGTACAGAAGGGGCGTCGTGCCCTCGCATGCCGGACAGACGCCGGCATCATATCGGGGGATCATGAACGGCAAAGCCGACCAGTTCGATGAGATGCGCGCTCCCGACGGCGCGTTCCGCGAAGCCTATGCAGGCTATTGTCAGTGGTTCGACGATCAGCCCACCGCCCTGTTGCGCCGCAAGCATGCCGAGGCAGAGACCAATTTCCGCAAGACCGGCATTACCTTCAATGTCTACGGTGAGAACGAGGCCGAGGAACGGCTGATCCCGTTCGACATGGTGCCCCGGATCATCACCGCGAGCGAATGGCGCAAGCTCACCCGGGGAATCGAACAGCGGGTGTCTGCGCTCAACGCTTTCATGCACGATCTCTATCACCGGCAGGAGATCATCCGCGCGGGGCGTATTCCCGAGCGGCTGTTCCGCAACAATGCCGCGTGGCTGCCGCATATGGTGGGATTTACGCCTCCGGGGGGCGTCTATACCCATATCGTGGGGATCGATCTGGTGCGGACCGGTCCGGACCAATTCTACGTTCTCGAGGACAACGCCCGCACGCCTTCGGGCGTCAGCTACATGCTCGAGAATCGCGAAACGATGATGGCGATGTTCCCCGAACTGTTCATGCGGGTGGCGGTGGAATCGGTGTCGGACTATCCCCGCCGGCTCGCCAAGAGCCTCGCGGCCTGCGCGCCCGACTGCGTCAGAGGCAAGCCGGTGGTCGCGGTGCTGACTCCCGGGATCTACAATTCGGCCTATTTCGAGCACGCCTTCCTGGCCGACCAGATGGGCGCCGAACTGGTCGAAGGCAGCGACCTGCGCGTCGTCGACGGTAGGGTCGCGATGCGCACAACCCGCGGCTACCAGCCGGTCGACGTCATCTATCGCCGGGTGGACGACGAATTCCTCGATCCCCTGAGTTTCAACGAAGACAGCGTGCTCGGCGTGCCCGGAATCATGGATGTCTATCGCGCGGGCCGGATCACGATCGCCAATGCGCCGGGTACGGGCGTCGCCGACGACAAGGCGATCTATTCGTTCATGCCCGAAATCGTCGAATTCTACACGGGGGAAAAACCGCTCCTGCCCAATGTCGAAACGCATCGCTGCGCCGACGAGGAGAGCCTGAAATACACGCTCGACAACCTTGCGGAACTGGTGGTCAAGGAGGTCCACGGATCGGGCGGATACGGCATGCTGATCGGTCCGGCGGCTTCGAAGAAGGAACTCGAGAACTTTCGCCGCAAGCTGGTCGAGAAGCCGGAGAACTATATCGCCCAGCCAACATTGTCGCTGTCGACCTGCCCCATCTTCACGAAGAAGGGGCTCGCCCCGCGGCACGTCGACCTGCGCCCCTATGTGTTGGTTTCGCCCGACAAGATCGACATCACGCCCGGCGGGTTGACCCGCGTGGCCCTGAAACAGGGATCGCTGGTGGTCAATTCGAGCCAGGGCGGCGGGACCAAGGATACCTGGGTGCTCAAGGATTGATATGCTCGGACGCACCGCCAACGGCCTGTTCTGGATGTTCCGCTATCTCGAGCGGGCAGAGAATACCGCTCGTCTGCTCGATGCGGGCCTGCGCATGGCGCTGACCCGCGATCTCGTCACTGCCGAGGAAGAATGGCGTTCGGTTATCGCCACCGCGGGGCAGCGGACGGGCTACGAGGCGAAGCACGGCAGCTATACGGGCATGCAGACGTGGAACTACGTCTTGCGCGACAGGGAAAATCCCGCATCGATCCTGTCGATGTTCGGGCAGGTGCGCCAGAACGCCCGGCTCGCGCGCAACGCCATCAGCGGCGAGCTGTGGGAAGCGATCAACGAGAACTGGCTGGTGATGCAGGAACAGCTCGCCAGGCCGGTGGGCGAGAACCGGGTGCTCGACACCGTTGCCACGATCCGGCGCGCGGGATCGCTCGCGCATGGCGCAATGGCCGGGACCATGCTGCGCGACGAGGGTTTCCATTTCGCCCGCGCCGGGACCTTCATCGAGCGGGCCGACAGTGTCGCGCGGATTCTCGATATCAAATATTACCTGCTTCTGCCTTCGCTGTCCTACGTCGGGTCAAGCCTCGACACGGGACAGTGGGATCAGGTCCTGCGCTCGGTCTCGGGCGATCGTGCCTATCGCTGGCTCAATGCCGGTCAGATAGATGCCCAGGGCATCTGCCAATTCCTGGTTCTCGACGATCGCTTCCCGCGGAGCCTGGCCTTCTGTCATTCCGCGCTGCGCGACAATCTGGCGGCGCTGGCGCGGGTTCATGGCGAGGAGGGCGAAAGCAACCGCCTGATGCGAGAGGCCGACACGCGGCTGACCGACCTGACCATAGAGCAGGTGTTCGAGCAGGGCCTCCACGAGTTTCTCGTCGATTTCACCCTCTCCAATTCCGCCATCGCCGAAGCGATCGCCAAAGACTACAGGTTCCTTGCCTGATGCGCCTCTCGATCCGCCATACCACCCGCTACCGCTTCGACACTCCGGTCGTCCACGCATTGCAACGTCTGCGGCTGACGCCGAAAGAAACGCAGGGTCAGGAAATTCTCGACTGGGAAATGGAGTACGAACATGCCCATCCCGAGCTCACCTATGAGGACCAGCATCACAATACGGTGACGCTGGTGGCGGTGGAAAGCGGGACTCAGGATGTCACCGTCACATGCCGTGGCCGGGTCGATACGCACGACCACGCGGGTGTCATCGGTCACCATTCGGGTCATTTGCCCTTGTGGAGCTTCCTCGGCCAGACCGCTTTGACCCGGCCGGGACCGGGCATGCGCAATCTGGCGGAAGGACTGAGCCCGGTCGGCGATGATCGTCTCGACACGCTCCATCGGCTGTCGGCGGAAATTCTCGATCGGGTTGCTTATCAGACCGGAACCACCCATTCGCGCACCGCGGCGGAAGAAGCTTTCGCCGCGGGCAACGGGGTCTGCCAGGACCATGCGCACATCTTCATTGGTATCGCTCGCTCGCTTGGTATGCCGGCGCGCTACGTCAGCGGCTATCTTATGATGAACGACCGGATCGAGCAGGAAGCGGGGCACGCCTGGGCGGAATCCTTCGTCGAGGGGCTCGGCTGGGTCGGATTCGACATTTCCAACGGCATCAGCCCGGACACGCGTTACGTCCGCGTCGCCACCGGGCGCGACTACCGTGACGCCGCCCCGGTCACGGGGATCAGTTTCGGCAACACTTCGACGGTGCTCGAGGTCGATGTCGCAGTCGAGCAGCAGCAAGTGCAACAATAGCAGGCCACGGGGGAAGGATCGAATGACCTATTGCGCAGCGTTGATGGTCGACAAGGGCCTCGTTCTGATGAGCGATACGCGGACCAATTCGGGCGTCGACAACATCTCCGTATTTCGCAAGATGTTCACCTGGAGCGTTCCCGGCGAACGGATTATCACCCTGATGACCGCGGGCAATCTCGCCAGCACCCAGGCGGTCATCAGCCAGCTCGAGGAACGAACCAAGGAACCGGACGAGCGCGACAACATCCTGCTCAAATCGCCGACCATGTTCCAGGTGGCGACCGAGATCGGACGGCTGCTGCGCAGGATCATCGCCGAACGCCAGGACGCCAACGGCGATCGCGGACGAGGCCGGTTCACCGCCTCGATCATCGTCGCCGGGCAGATCGCCGGAATGGAGCCGCGCTTGTTCATGATCTACCCCGAAGGCAATTTCATCGAGGCGAGCCAGGATACGCCCTTCTTTCAGGTTGGCGAAACCAAATATGGCCGTCCGATCATCATTCGCGGCTTCGATCGGGCCATGAGCCTCGAGGATGCGGCCAAACTGCTGATGGTGAGCTTCGATTCCACGCTCAAGGCCAATCTATCGGTCGGCCTCCCGCTCGACCTGCAAGTGATCGAGCGCGACGGTTTCGCGGCCAAGCACCAGCATCGGATCACCCATGAAGATCCCTATTTCCAGGCGATTTCGTCCAGCTGGGGCGATGCCTTGAAATCGGCCTTCCATTCTCTGCCCGACTACAGCTTCTACCGCGAAGACGAATAGCGGCTCAGCGGCAATAGCTGCCGCTGCCGTATTCCAGGTGAAAATGGTTGCGGTGGTCGGCATTGTAGTCGGGCCCGAGCACCGTCCCGAACCGCTTGCAGGCGCTGTCGTGGATGGTGCGGAGAAATTGCCGTTCCTGCGGCGAGGCGTCCCACCCGCCGAGAACCGAAATGCGCCGCCCGTCCTCGAGCACGAAGGCCGCAACGTCGACCGCCTCGGCGCGCGAATGAGCCGAGAGACGGGCGGTGCCGGCGACATTGCGGCAGGAGTAGCTGCCCATCGTCTCGATCCGGGCGAGCGGGGCACCGAAGATCTGCCGCGCCGCACGATCGACGCCGAAGCGTGCCCAGCCGGCGAAGCTGTTCGCCAGGGGGCAGGCCAGCGGCCCGAGATTGGTCACCGCGAATTCTCCGGCATCGCCCCCGATACGGTCCAGCTTGACGCTGTTGCTGGTGGCGCAGCCCGCGCCGAAAAATTCATCGGGCAGCGGCGCGAAGTGCGAACCGGTGCGGCCGAGTTCGGCCTGGCACTGGCGCACTTCGGGTCGGTCGAGACCGGTTGCCGCACGGCTGGACGATCGGGTCACCTGCGCAGGAGGATGCGAATCGGGAACAGCGCCGCATCCCGCCACAACGAAGAGGAGGAATAGAATGGCGGGACGCGGTCGCATGAGCGCACTATCCAACCATCTTGGTTAATATTTTACAAATGAGCCGGACAGGCGGCCTCAGTCCGGGGAAGCGATCTGCTCCCACAATTCGATCTTCACCCCGTCGGGATCGAGCAGCCAGGCGAATTTGCCGTAGCCTTCGTCCGCGGTGTCGAGAATCTCGACGCCACGGGCGCGCAGTTCGGCTACGAATCCATCCAGATCGTCGACCCGAAGATTGATCATGAAGCCGCCCTTGCCAGGCTTGATGTAGCTATCGTCGGTGAAATGGCTGATCAGCGAATAGGGCTTTACGCCCGTCTCGCGTGCCCAGTCGAGCTGGGGGCCGTATTCGCCGTCGATGCCGAGCATATCGCGATACCAGGCGCGCGTTGCCGCGGGGTCTTCGACGACGTAGAAGACGCCGCCCAGTCCTGTGATCTTGGCCATCATTCTCCCCCTTCTTCATTTTCCCCCGGGGCGCAACGGTCGCCCGCGCCGGGATTTGGGTCAAAGAAGGATTTCTAGGCCTCGGCGGCGGCGTAGGAAACGGATTTTCGCGTGGCATTGCTGACCAGCCAGATCGCGAGCCACGAGGCGATGAAACCGGGCACGATCTCGTACAGACCACCGTCGAGCCCGGGCAAGGCCGAGTTCCAGCCCAGCGCGATCCACGCCATGACTACGCCGGCACCCGTCACGAGCCCGGCGACTGCGCCCGCGCCGGTCATCCGGTCCCAGGTCAGCGAGAGGACGATCAGCGGTCCGAAGGCCGCGCCGAAGCCCGCCCAGGCATTGGATACGAGCCCGAGCACCTGGCTCTCCGGATCGCTTGCGATGAGGATCGCCGCGAATGCCACCAAAGCCACGCAGATGCGGCCGACGTTGACGCTCTCGCGCTCCCCGGCGTTCTTGCGCAGGAACAGTTTGTAGAAATCCTCGGTCAGCGAGGAAGAGGCCACCAGCAATTGCGAGCTGATGGTCGACATGATCGCCGCGAGCAGCGCAGCGAGCAGGAAACCGGTCACCAGCGGATGAAACAGCAGGTTGGCGAGGACAATGAAGATCGTCTCGGGATCGTCGACCACCAGCCCGTTGCGCTCGACGTAGGCGCGCCCCGCGAGACCGATCCCGAGCGAGCCGATCAACGCCACGCCCATCCAGCCCATGCCGATGTTGCGCGCCGTCTTGATCTCGGCGACGCTGCGCACCGCCATGAAGCGCACGATGATGTGCGGCTGGCCGAAATAGCCCAGTCCCCATGTCACGGCGCTGATGAAGCCGAGCAAGGTCAATCCCTCGGTGAGGCTGAGAAAGCCCTGCACCGGCACGTCGGAGAGCGATTCCCCGGCGGCCCCACCTGGTCCGAACATCACGACGAGTGGCATGATGACGAGCGCCGTCACCATGATCACGCCCTGGACGAAATCGGTCAGGCTTACCGCGAGGAAGCCGCCGACCATGGTATAGGCGAGCACCACCAGTGCGGTGATCCAGATGCCGAGCATGTAGTCGTTCATCCCGAAATCCGCCGAACAGGCCGGCGAAGCTCGTCTCGAACAGCTTGCCTCCGCCCACCAGGCCGGCAGCGGTATAGACCGAGAAGAACACCACCACGATCAGCGCCGAGATCACCCGCAAGGCGACTGCCTTGTCGGGGAAACGATTGGCGAGGAATTCGGGAATGGTGAGCGCGTTGCCGTAGCTTTCGGTCTGCGCGCGCAAGCGCGGCGCGACCACGATCCAATTGACCAGCGCTCCGAAGAACAGGCCGATCCCGATCCAGGCCTCGACCAGTCCGCTGGCATAGAGCGCGCCCGGCAAGCCAAGCAGGAGCCAGCCGGACATGTCCGAAGCTCCTGCGCTGAGCGCCGCTACCGCCGGGTGAAGGTTGCGGCCCGCGAGGAGATAGCCCTCGCTCGTATCGGTCGACCGCTTCCAGGCCCACAGGCCGATCGCGAGCATTAGAACAAAGTATAAGGCGAGCGAAATATATGTTCCCGTCTGCATGGCGGCGACCCTTAACAGACCCGGCCCGGCCTGACCACCGCGGCATTCGGGCGCACCGGCCGAACCTGCCGGCAGGCTGCGGGCCGCAGGGATCCTCGCCCTGCGCAGCCAGTCCAGTGTGGTATTCCTGCCATGCCACTGAATTTCGAGCAGTAGTGGGGGAACGGGAAGCTGTCCCGATAGTCGGTGGGGGAACAGGGCACACTGAATTCGAGGTCACAAATGAAAATTTCGACAGTACTGACAACCGCGATTCTCGCGGGCGCCGCCGCTCAACCTGCCGTCGCGCAAGATACCGAATCGCCATACTTCGACGGAATCTATGTCGGCGGCTCGGTTAGCGCCGAAACCGTGGATGATGGCACCCGTGACGGTCTCGCCTTCGATACCGATCAGGATGGCGTCTTCAACAATACCGTGCGCACGACGACCGGCGCGAACGCTTTCTCGCCGGGCCAGTGCAATGGCCGTCCGCTTTCCTCTCCGCCGTCGACCACTTGCGGCGACGATGACACCGAACTCGGCTATTCGGCGAAGATCGGCTACGACCAGCGGGTCGGCGACTGGGCAGTCGCCGGCTTGGTGCTCGAAGGCGCGACATCGAACATGACCGACTACTCGACCGGCTTCAGCACCACGCCGGCGAGCTACACCGTCTCGCGCGAGGTCGATTATTCGGTGGCATTGCGCGGCAGGCTGGGGGTTTCCCCGGGGGACGGCCGCGGCTTGATCTATGCCACCGGCGGGGTCGTCTACGGCAAGATCAATCACGGTTTCGGCACGACGAATACTGCCAACAGCTTCACCGAGATGAATGATGACGACTGGGTGTTCGGCGGGCAGATCGGTGCAGGCGGCGAGCTGATGGTCACCGACAATCTGAGCCTCAACCTGGAATATCTCATCACCCGCTACAACGACGACGACTATTACGTCGCGGTCGGGCAGGGCAGTGCCGGGGCGACCAACCCGTTTCTGCTCGCTTCGGGCGGCACCAATCTTCGCCCCTCGGACACCGATCTCATGGTGCAGTCGATCCGCGCGGGCCTCAGCTTCCATTTCTGAGACGTAAACGTGCTGCTTCGGAGGGGCGATCACGCGGTGGTCGCCCCTCTTCGCGTTCCAGTTCTCCAGCGGCCAGCGGGCGAGGGACGGCCGTAGCGACGAGCCTGCCGGCATGCGCGCCGCGTGGGCGGCGGGGGCGCAACGCCGCGCCACCCGGGACCGGTCCGGTCACAACCGGACCGGCAACCTTTACCCGGCGTTGGCGCGCTTGGCTTTCTTGCGTTCGTGCGGATCGAGCAGCGTTTTGCGCAGGCGGATGCTCTCCGGCGTGACCTCGACCATCTCGTCGTCGTCGATATAGGCGATCGCCTGTTCCAGCGTCATCACCCGCGGCGGGGTCAAGCGGATGGCGTCATCCTTGCCGGTCGAGCGGAAGTTGGTCAGTTGCTTCGACTTCATCGGGTTCACTTCGAGATCGTCGGGCTTCGCATTCTCGCCGATGATCATGCCTTCGTAGATCTTGGCCTGCGGGCGGATGAACAATTCACCGCGGTCTTCGAGCGCATTGAGCGCATACGATACCGCTTCGCCCGGCACCATCGAGATGAGCACGCCGTTCTGGCGCCCCTCGATCGGTCCGCGGTAGGTATCGTACTTTTCGAACAGGCGGTTCATGATGCCGGTGCCGCGCGTGTCCGAGAGGAATTCGCCGTGATAGCCGATGAGTCCGCGGCTCGGGGCGGAGAAGGTGATCCGCGTCTTGCCCGCACCGGAGGGGCGCATTTCGGTGAGCTCCGCCTTGCGACGCTGCATCTTCTCCACAACCGTGCCCGAATGCTCGTCGTCGACGTCGATCACGACGGCCTCGAACGGCTCCATGCGTTTGCCGTTCTCCTCGCGGAACAGCACGCGCGGTCGGCTGATGCCGAGCTCGAAACCCTCGCGGCGCATTGTCTCGATCAGCACGCCCAGCTGCAGTTCGCCACGTCCGGCGACTTCGAAGCTGTCCTTGTCGGAGCTTTCGGTGATGCGGATCGCGACATTGGTTTCTGCCTCGCGATAGAGGCGGTCGCGGATCATCCGGCTGGTGACCTTGCTGCCTTCGCGCCCGGCGAGCGGGCTGTCATTGACCGTAAACTGCATGGCCAGGGTGGGCGGGTCGATCGGCTGCGCCTGGATCGGTTCCTTCACGCTCGGGTCTGCGAGGGTGTTGGCGACGGTCGCCTTTTCGAGGCCCGCCAGCGCGATTATGTCGCCTGCGCGGGCGCTTTCGACCGGTACGCGGTCGAGCCCGTCGAAGCTCATCAGCTTGGTGGCGCGACCGGTCTCGATGACATTGCCCTCGGCATCGAGCGCGTGGATCGGATCGTTGACGTTGATCGTGCCCGACTGGACCCGTCCGGTGAGCACGCGGCCCATGAAGTTGTCGCGGTCGAGCAGCGTCGCCAGGAAGGTGAAGGGGCCGCTCTCATCCAGTCCCGGCGGGGGAACGTGGTTCACGATCAATTCGAAGAGCGGATCGAGATTCCCTTCGCGCGCGTGCTCGTCGTCGCTCGCGTAGCCGTCGCGGCCCGACGCCCAGAGCGAGGGGAAATCGAGCTGGTCGTCGTCGGCATCGAGACTGGCAAAGAGATCGAACACTTCATCGAGCACTGCCTGCGGGCGGGCATCGCCGCGATCGATCTTGTTGACCACGACGATCGGACGCAGGCCCAGCGCCAGCGCCTTGCCGGTGACGAACTTGGTCTGCGGCATCGGGCCTTCGGCGGAATCGACAAGCAGTATGACGCCGTCGACCATCGACAGGATACGCTCGACCTCGGCGCCGAAGTCGGCGTGGCCGGGCGTGTCGACGATGTTGATGCGCGTGCCGTTCCATTCGACGCTGGTGCATTTGGCGAGAATCGTGATCCCGCGCTCCTTCTCCAGATCGTTCGAATCCATCGCGCGTTCCTCGACACGCTGGTTTTCGCGGAAAGTGCCCGACTGGCGGAACAATTGGTCGACCAGGGTGGTCTTGCCGTGGTCGACGTGGGCGATGATCGCCACGTTGCGCAGATTGCGAGCCATGGTTGCGTGCTTTCGTAAAGGATGTCGTAGCGGCAACGCACAAGCAGCGGTCCGCGTTTCGGGCGCGCCCCTAGCTGATGTGCTGCATTGCGGCAAGACATTGCGGTGTAACGCGAAAGGCACACTGGTCGATGTGGCTGGGTCACTCGTCGGCTAAATGCTTGAGAGGGCGGGTGAGTCTGATAGTTGGCCACCGCTTGCGTGAACACTGGGCACCGGGCAGCAGACGAAAAACCGTCTTGAGAGAAGAGGACCTTCCATGAATTTGACTGCTTTCGGCCGCGCTGCGACCGTTCGTACCGTAATGCTTGCCGGCGTCGCCGCGCTGGCCCTTCCGAGCGCCGCCATGGCGCAGAGCGAAGACGACCAGGCCTCGGTCGCCGACACCGCCGAAGAGCAGGCCGAAACGCCGCAAAGCAACGTCATCGTGGTCACCGCGACCAAACGCGAACAGACGCTTCAGGAAGTGCCGGTCGCGGTCAGCGTGACCACCGCCGAAACCATCGAGCGCGCGCAGATCCGCGACCTGAAGGATTTGCAGACGCAGGTGCCCTCGCTGCGGGTCAACCAGCTGCAGAGCTCGGCCAACACCAATTTCCTCATCCGCGGCTTCGGCAACGGCGCCAACAACGCCGGGATCGAGCCTTCGGTCGGCGTGTTCGTCGACGGCGTCTACCGCAGCCGCACGGCCAGCCAGATCACCGACCTGCCCGACGTCCAGCGCGTCGAGGTCCTGCGCGGTCCGCAGTCGACGCTGTTCGGCAAGAACGCCAGCGCGGGTGTCATCTCGATCGTCACCAAGGAGCCGCAGTTCCAGTTCGGCGGTTCGGCCGAGCTCAGCTACGGCAATTATGATGCGATCGTCGGCAAGGGCCTCGTCACCGGCCCGATCTCCGACAGCCTCGCCTTCAGCCTGGCGGGCGGGATCAACAAGCGCGACGGCTATCTCGATGATCGCGGCACGGGCAATGAATCGAACGAACGCGATCGCTGGTTCACCCGCGGTCAGCTGCTGTTCGACAACGGCGGTCCGCTCAGCGTTCGCCTGATCGGCGACTACGACAAGATCGACGAGATCTGCTGCGGCGTGGTCAATCTGCGGCGCAGCGATGCGAGCAACGCGATCCTCGCGCTGGGCGGTCAGATCTCCGATCCGAGCGATCCCTTCGCCGACGTCATCTACAACAACTTCGACAGCTCGAACGACATCGAGAACTGGGGCGTTTCGGGCCAGGTCGATTGGGAACTGGGCGGTTTCGACGTCACCTCGATTACCGCCTACCGCGAATCGCACGCCATCACCGATCAGGATTCGGACTTCACCAGCGCAGATTTGATCGGCCGCAATTTCGCCGACGTCGGCTTGCAAACCTTCACGCAGGAACTGCGCGTGTCGGGCGAGATCGGCGATCGGATCAGCTTCCTGCTCGGCGGGTTCTACTTCAACGAGGACATCGACCAGCACAACGAGATCTATTTCGGCGAGGATTTCCGCGAATATGCCAACCTGCTGATCGGCGGGCCGGTCACCAGCCCGCCGAACGATCTTGCCGTCGATCAGATCGAGGCGCAGCTGGGCGCGCTGAACGGCCAGAACTACGCCGGCCAGTTCTTCGCCGCGGGCCAGGGGCTGACCGAGAACTACACGCTTTCGAACGAGGCGCTGTCGTTCTTCGGCCAGGTCGATTTCGAGATTTTCGACGGACTCGTGTTGACGCTCGGCGCGAACTACACCGACGACAAGAAGAACATCACCACCGACGTGACCTCGTCGGACGTGTTCTCGGGCATCGACCTCGTGCAGTCGGGCAACACGGCGATCTATGCGCAGGGGCTCGCCACCCAAGTCGGTTCGCTCCTCGGGCTCGGCCGTCCTGCGACGCAGGCGGAGATCGGGGCTTTCGCCGGAGGAAATCCGGCCGGGTTCGCGGCTGTCTCCGCCGGTGTGCAGGCCTTTGCCGACGCCAATGACACCAACCCCGCGGTCAACCCGCTGCTGGCTCTGCGGCCGCTGCAGTTCCTGCCGCCCTTCCTCAACGTGCCCAACAGCATCGAGGACGGCAGGACGCACGACAGCGACTGGAGCTACACCGCACGTCTGGCCTACGACATCTCGCCCTATCTCAATGTCTACGGATCCTATGCGACCGGCTTCAAGGCGAGTTCGTTCAACCTGTCGCGCGACAGCCGTCCGCTGGCGTCCGACTATCCGGCGATCGTGGGTGCGGGGATCGACCCGGTCAATCTGACCACCGGTTCGCGCTTCGCGGGTCCCGAGGAGACCGAGGTCTTCGAACTCGGCTTCAAGGGCAATTGGGATATCCTCTCTGCCAACCTGACCTTCTTCAACCAGAAGATCAAAGGCTTCCAGACCAACCTCTTCACCGGGACCGGCTTCGCGCTGGCAAATGCCGGGTTGCAGGAGACGTTCGGGATCGAGTTCGACAGCGTCGTGCGTCTGTCGGATTCGTTCAACGTGATGGCCGCCTTCACCTATCTCGAACCGGAATACGTCGATTTTCCCAACAGCTCGGTCGGCAATCTTTCGGGTCGCGAAGTGGCCGGCATTTCCGAATTCACGATGGCGCTGGGTGCCCAGTACAACAAGGAAATCAACGCCGCCGGCGATCGGATCATCATCAACACCAACTTCTATCACGAAGCTCCGGTGCAGGTGGCCGACGGTCTGCCCGCGTTCTACGATCCGAGCGATCCGAGCACGCAGGAAGACGCCTTTGCTGCCGCGCGCCCGTTCCGCCGGCAGGTCGACGAACTTTCGGCCAGCTTCACCTACGCCTTCGACATGGGGCTGGAACTGAGCGTCTGGGGCCGCAACCTGCTCGACGACCGTTACATCACGACGATCTTCGATTCGGTTGCCCAGTCGGGCTCGATCTCGGGCTATTCCAACCAGCCGCGCACCTATGGCGCATCGGTGAAGTACAAGTTCTGATCCGTCAGGGGATCACGTAACAAGGGGAAGGGGGCTTTCGGGCCCCCTTTTTCTTGCCCCGGTGCAAACCTGTAGGGGGCAGGGCGGCCCGCTTCCGATCGCCGCGTTCAGAGCGCGCGCAGCGCCTGCGCCGGGCGCGCCCGCAACAGCGGCAGCGAAGCAGCGAGTGCGAAGCCCAGCACCACCACCAGTCCGAGGCCGAGCACACCGAGGATTTCCCCCCAGTCGGGCAGCCAGTCGAACTCGAACAGACGCGTCACGACCAGCCAGGCCGCGAGCGTTCCGATGCCCAGCGCGACCAGCGCGAGGACCAGTCCCAGCGCGGCATATTCAATCAATTGCATCGCGAGAATCTGCCTGCGGTCGGCGCCGAGCACCCGCAAAACGACCGTGTCGTATGTGCGCGCCGACCGCGCGGCGGCAATCGCGCCCAGGAGAACGGCGATCCCCGCCAGCACCGCGACGCTCGCGGCGGCCAGAGTCGCCAGACCGACCTGTTCGAGAATCGTCCGCGCCTGCTGCAGCACCCCGCCGACCTCGATCACCGAGGTAGAGGGAAACGCAGCGACCAGGGCCCGGAGCAGCGGCCCGGTGGGCGTACCCGGAGCGAGTTCGATGGTCGCGGCGAGATTGTGCGGGGCATCGCGCAGCGCATTGGGGCTGAGCACGAAGACATAGTTGAAGCCCATGCTCTCCCAGTCGATCCGCCGGAAGCTGGCGATGCGCGCGCTGCGCTCGACCCCCAGCACGCCGAAGGTCAGCATGTCGCCGATCCGCAGCCCCGCCGCCTTGGCGAAATCCTCGTCGACCGAAACCAGTGGCTCGCCCTCGTAGAACGGGCCCCACCACTTGCCCGCGGTGAGCGCATTGCCTTCGGGAAGATCGTCGGCATAGGTCAGGCCGCGTTCTCCGCGCAGGGCCCAGGCCCCCTCGGGTATCTCGGCGAGATCGGCGGTGCGCGTCATCGAGCCTTGCGGGCCGTAGGCGAGAACCGCACCGCGGAGCGCCGGCACCGCTCGCCAGCGCGCCAGCGGATCGGATCGGCGGACCAGGTCTTCGAATTCGGCAACCCGGTCGCGCGGAATGTCGAGCACGAAATAGTCGGGTGCGCGTTCGGGAACGCGCTTGGCGATGTTGCCGTCGATCGCGCTCTGGACCCCGGCCAGCAGGACGAAGGCGGCGAGGCCGAAGCCGAGTGCGGTGACCAGCGCGCCGGTGGAGGATCCGGGGCGGTGGAGATTTGCCAGCGCATTGCGCGCGATCGGGCTCCTGGGCCGCGGGAGTGCGGCGGCGAGCCGGCGGATCGCCCAGCCGAGTCCGGCGAGCAATGCCAGGACGGCCGCAGCCCCGGCAAGGAAGCCGCCCGACAGTTCGGGCCGCTCGGCGGTGACGAGCGCCAGCGCGACGATCGCCGCCAGTCCGCTTCCCACCAATACCAGCGCCACCCGATCGCGCGACAACGGCGCGACACGCGCGCGCATCAGCGCCATGGCGGGGAAATTGCGCGCGCGCAGCAGCGGTGGTGCGGCAAACACGAGCGCGACCAGCAGGCCGTAGGCTAGCGCGAGCGCGAGCGCGCCGGGTGCGAGCACCAAACCCGCCGAGACCGGCAGCAGCCCTTCGAGCGCCCGCGCCAGAAGCGGAACGATCGCAACGCCCGCCGCCATCCCCGCCAGGCTTGCCGCGAGCGAAGCGACGAGAATCTGCAGCGCATAGATCCGGACGATGTCGCCGCTCGAGGCCCCGAGGATCTTGAGCGTCGCGATACTTTGCCGCCGCGCATCGAGGTAGGAAGTAACGCCACCGCCGATGCCGATCCCTGCAATCACCAGGGCGGCGAGGCCGACCAGCGTAAGAAATTGGCTCATCCGGTCGATGAAGCGCTCGGTCCCCGGAGCCGCGCGTTCGGCGGTGTCGATGTCGAAGCCGGCATCGGGGAAGCGTTCGGTAAGCCGATCACCCGCCGCTTCGGCATCGCGGTTCGTGGAAAAGCGGACGCGCGTCTTCGACTGATACATCGAGCCGGGCGCGATCAGCCCGGCGCGCACGGGCAGGCTTTCGGCAACGATCACCGCCGGCCCGAGCTGAAATCCCTCGCCGAGCCGATCGGGCTCTTCGGCGATGATTCCCCCGACTTCCAGCACTTCGGTGCCGATGGCGATGCGGTCTCCCGGCCTTGCTCCGAGACGGTCGGCGGCGCCCTGCGACAACCATGCCTCATCGGGCGGCGGAGCGCCGACCGCGCGGTCGTCCGCCAGCGTGAGCGTCCCGTATAGCGGATAGGCCGCATCGACCGCTTTGAGTTCGATCGGGGCGGTCAGCTTCCCATGGCGGGCCATCGCCTGCAGGCGGGTGCCGGCCGAGACATCGCCGAGTTCCTCCAGTGCGGCACGTTCCGCCGTCGACAGCGAGCGTTGCCACAGCTCGATCTGCAGATCGCCGCCGAGATAGGTGCGGCCGTTGGTTGCGATCTCGCTTTCGATGGCCGTGGTCAGAGTACCGATCGCCGCCAGCGCGCCGGTGCCCAGGAACAGGCAGACCAACAGCAGCCGCAGCCCCCTGAAGCGGGCGTGGAGGTCGCGCCGGGCGATTCGCCAGGCGGCCGCCCAGCTCATGCCGCGCTGTCGTTCGCGATGCGGCCGTCGGCGAGCGTCAGAACGCGATCGCAATGTCCGGCGAGTTCGGGATCATGCGTGATCACGAGCAAGGTCGCTCCGGTCTCGCTGACGGCGGGCGAACAGCAGTTGAACGATCTCGTGGCCGGTGGCGGCATCGAGATTTCCGGTCGGCTCATCGGCGAAAATCAGCGCAGGGCGCGGGGCGATCGCCCGGGCGATGGCGACGCGCTGCTGTTCGCCGCCCGACAATTGCTGCGGATAATGATCGAGCCGGTGAGCCAGGCCGACGGCGGCGAGTTCGGCGCGGGCGCGGGCCTGCGCATCGGCCTCGCCCGCCAGCTCCATCGGCGTCGCGACGTTTTCCAGCGCGGTCATCGTCGGGAGCAGGTGGAACGCCTGGAGCACGATGCCGATGCGGCCTCGCCGGGCATGCGCCAGCGCATCTTCGCCGAGCCGGGCGAAATCCTCGCCCGCGACCAGGACGGTTCCACCGCTGGCGCGTTCGAGGCCGGTCAGAACTGCCATGAGCGAGCTCTTGCCCGAGCCGGACGGGCCGAGCAGCGCCACCGTCTCGCCCGGTGCGACGTCGAGATCGATCCCGCGAAGGATCTCGACCGGTGCGGCAGCGCTGCCGAGAGTGAGGCTGAGGTTGCGGGCGCAAATCGCGGCTTGTCGATCGGTCACGCGGCTGCGATGGCATGCGTTGGAAGGTTGCACAAGGAAACTTGCCAATGGCTCTGCGGCATTTCTTCGATGATGGTCATCGCTTTGGCGCTCGCGGCATGCGGCAACCCCGCCGATGTCGCCGACGCCGAAAGCCGCACCGAGACGCGTGACGCGGCTTCTGCGCCAGCCGGTGGCGGCGGTCGAGGGGCCCGAACGCCATATCCTCGCCTTTGGCGACAGCCTGTTCGCGGGTTACGGCATCGGAGCGACGCACAGCTATCCGGTCAAGCTCGAGGCGGCCTTGCGCGCGCGAGGCATCAATGCGGTGGTCACCAATGCCGCGATTTCGGGCGAGACCAGCGGGGCCGGGGCGCAGCGGCTGTCGTTCACGCTCGATGCGCAGGAGCGCAAGCCCGACCTCGTGCTGCTCGAACTGGGAGGAAACGACATGCTCCGTGCGGTCCCGCCCGAAGCGACCCGCGCCAATTTCGAAGCCATGCTCGCGGAACTGAAGAAGCGCGACGTGGCGGTATTGCTGATGGGCATGCGCGCGCCGCCCAATTACGGGCTCGAATACCAGCGCGATTTCGATTCGATCTATCGCGAAATGGCGGATCGCTACGATGTCGGGGTGATCCCCTTCTGGCTCGAGGCGATCTATCAGGACCGTTCGAAATTCCAGGACGACCACATCCATCCCACGGTCGAGGGCGTCGAACTGCTGGTGCGCGACACCGCCGATGCGGTCGCGGCGGCCCTGCCGCCGGCATCCTAGAGCTTCTCGGCGGACCCGGCGGCAATTCGCCAGACGGTGCTTTCGTGCGCGATGGTCTCGAACGGCGCGCGTTCGGTTCCGGTCATCCAGACCTGCGCCCCGCTGCTGCGCAATTGGTCGAACAGCGCCGCTCGACGGAGCGGATCGAGATGGGCCGCGATTTCGTCGAGCAGCAGCAGTCCGGGGCGCCCCTGCGCCGCAAGACTTGCGTGCGCAAGCGTCATCGCGACGAGCATCGCCTTTTGCTCGCCGGTCGAGCTCTGCGCGGCGGGCACGCGCTTGGCCGCGTGGATTACTTCCAGCTCGTCGCGATGCGGCCCCGTGAGCGTCCGCTGCGCAGCGCGGTCGCGCTTGCGCCCCTCGTACAAGGCTTGCGACAGACCGTCGGGATGATCGGGCGCGGCCGGGGCATAGCTCAGCGCCGGTCGTGCGAACGGTTCGGCGGGCATGGCGGCGAGACGCACTGCCAGCGCTTCGACCAGCCGCGCCCGCCCGGCCATGAGCGGCGCCCCGTGGCGGACCATCTGGGCCTCGATCGCATCGAGCCAAGCTCCTTCGGGTTCGCGGCGGTCCGAAAGCAAGCGGTTGCGTTCGCGCAGCGCTGCCTCGTAGCGAGCTGCGTGGCTCGCGTGCTGCGGGTCGAGCGCGAGCGCGAGCCGGTCCATGTAGCGCCGCCGATCGCCCGCCGAGCCGGTGAACAGGCCGTCCATCGCCGGCGTCAGCCAGGTGATCGCCAGCCATTCACCGAGTGCTCCTGCGGTGGTTTCCGAGCCATTGACGCGCACTTGGCGGCGGCCTGGCCGGGAGACGTCGGTATAGGTTCCAAGTCGGACCGGCTCGCCGGAAGCAAGCAGGGTAGCGCCAACGGCGAATCCGGTCCCGCAGGTGCTCCGGCCCATTTCGTGCAGCGCCGCGCGGCGCAGGCCGCGTCCTGGCGCCAGCAGCGAGAGCGCTTCGAGCACATTGGTCTTGCCCGCTCCGTTCTCGCCGACCAGCAGATTGAACCGCGCAGTCTCGGCGAGCTCGGTTGCGGCGTGGTTGCGAAAGTCGGTGAGGGTGATGCGGTCGAGCGCCATGGGGTGCCGAGGCGATAGCGGCGCGCAGGCGCGGTCCGCCACTCGAAACGGGCAAATCCAAGATTTGGGGAAATTTCCCAACCTTTCGGATCGATGAATGAATTTTCGGACAGCCATTCACTGGAAAACGGCGCAATTCCGCCATTTGTCGGAGTTTGGCACGCCCCGTGCAAACAACTGGGCATCCGGATGGTCCGGAAAAATCAACCAAGGTCCAAGGAGTAACCCAGATGTCCCTTTTCGATTTCGCCAGCAATCGCGCTCTCGCCGCCGTCTTCGCCCTGGGCGTTTCGGCGCTCTGCATGGCCGCCGCGATCGTCCCCGCCAGCCCCGCCGGCTTCGTCGCCTGAGCGACCCGCCAAACCTACTTTCGAAGGAAAAGGATACCATGTTCAATTCGGATTACAGCAGCCGGCTCTACGCAGCTGCATTCTCGCTGGCCCTTTCGGCCCTGTTTTTCGCCACGGCCATCGTGCCTGCCTCGCCGAACGGGCTTATCGCATGAGCCAGCTCAAGTTCCGCGACGACGACCGCGCCGTCCGACCCGCCAAGAGCTTCGCGCTCGACCGCAGCGGCGGCAAGCTGATGGGCGTATGTTCCGGCATCGCCCGCTATTTCGGGATCGACGCCACCTGGGTGCGCGTGGGTTTCGTGCTCGGGACGCTGCTCGGTTTCGGCAGCTTCATCCTGATCTATCTGGCGATCGCGCTGATCGCCGACTAGGGGACCCCGCGAGGGTCCCCTCGTCACATCCGCATCACATGGCCGAGATACCGCCGTCGAGCTTGAGCTCCGCACCGGTCATGAAACGGCTCTCGTCGCTGGCGAGATAGACCACCGCATTGGCTATATCGATGGGTTCACCGACGAATTTGAGCGGGATCTGCCGGGCCAGCTTTTCCAACAGCACATCCTTGTCGATATTGTGATTGCGCGCGGTCCCGTCGAGGATCGGCGTGTCGACGAAGGTCGGATGGACCGAATTGCAGCGGATCTGCATGTTCTTCTTCGCACAATGGAGAGCGATCGACTTGGTCAGCATCCACACCGCCGCCTTCGACGAATTGTAGGCCGGCATGGTGTCGCTGGCGATCAGTCCGGCGATGCTCGAGATGTTGACGATCGACCCGGGCGCATGTTCGCGCATCAGCGGCAAGGCCTTCTGACAGCCGTGAAATATCGAATCGACATTGACGGAAAAGCAGCGCTTCCAATCGTCGAAATCGCAGGTCTCGATGTTGCCGCCGACCCCGATCCCGGCATTGTTGACCAGCACGTTCAGTCCGCCGAGCTCGGCCGCGGCGGTTTCCACCGCCCGTTCCCAATCCTCGGCGTTCGTCACGTCGTGAGCGATGCCGAAGGCATGGCCCGCGCCCATTTCCTCGACGATCTCGGCTGCGGTCGCCTCGGCCCCGGAGCCATTGATATCGGTGCACAGCACCCGCGCGCCTTCTTCGGCCAACCGCTTCGCATGCGCGCGGCCGAGCCCCTGCGCCGCACCTGTAACCAGAGCCAGCTTGCCCGCACACCGTCCTGCCATCGTCACTCTCCCGTCAGGATTTCCTGTCCGAGCAGCATGAGCATGCGCACGTCGATGCCGCAACCGTCCTTGCGCTTTCCCGCGATAAAGGCTGGCAGATCGGCAAGCGCGATGCGGTGGACGGTGATATCTTCCCCGCCTACCCCGCCGCCGTTGCCGACCTTGGTCAGGTCGCGAGCGCGGACCAGCGTGAAGCTTTCGCTGACCATGCCGGGCGAGGAATAGAAGCACCCCATATCTTCGAGCCGGGCGGCGCGGTAGCCGGTCTCCTCCTCGAGTTCGCGACCGGCAGCGCCGAGATCTTCCTCATCCTCCGAGCCGTCCCCGTCGCCGATCAGGCCGGCGGGCAGCTCGAGGCAATTGCGCCCCAGCGGGACGCGATATTGCTCGACCAGCAGGACGCGCTCCTCGGTGTCGACCGCCACGATCACCGCGGCCCGGATATTCCGGCTGCGACCGACATATTCCCACCGTCCGCGCCTCTTGGCGACGACGTAGTCGCCTTCCCAGACGATCTCCTCGTCCGCATCATGGTCGGGGACCGGCATGTTCAGACCTCGATCAGGCGGTCGGGCAATTCGTTCTCGTCGTCCGCTGCTCGCGGGAAGTGCTCGGATAGAATGGCGCCGACGTCGCGCACGCCCGCCGCCAGCCCCCCGGCGAGATTGCCGGCTTTGATCTCGACAAGCATGTCGACCATGGCATCGCCCCAGACTTCGGCCGGCACCTGTGCCGCGATCGGTTCGTCGGCGACGATCTCGGCGCGATGTTCGCGCATCGAGAGGTACAGCAGCACGCCGGTGCGGCCGTGCGTGCGGCGCTCTGCGCCGACCTTGAAGTGGCGGATTGCCGCCTCGCGCACGCGCGCCTGCTTGACCGGCGAGGGGACCAGCCAGAACTTGAGCGGCTGCCACAGCTGGATCACCAGCACGCCGAGGAACTTCAGCAGGCCGAAGCCCACCAACATCGTCATCAGCGCGCCAGCGCTCCATTCGCTGGTCCAGCCGCCTTGCAGCCATTCGAGCTTGGCGATGAAGAATTGCGGGACGAACGCGAACACACTCATTGCGGTGAAGGCGGCTGCGATCGCCCACCACAAGGCGACATCGGTGTATCCGTCCGACCGGTCGGCAAGCACGGTAACGATTTCGCCCGAGGTGGTGCGTTCGGCTGCCGCCACGGCATCGGAGACGATCTTGTGCTGTGCTTCGTCGAGATGGCCCATCACCATCCTCCCGAGGCGCCGCCGCCTCCGAAACTGCCGCCGCCGCCGGAAAATCCTCCGCCACCGCCGAAACCGCCACCGCCCCAGCCGCCGCCGCCATGGTCGGACAGGCCGCGTGCCACCGCCTTGCCGGCTTCCCACAGCATGATGTCGCCCACGGCGCCGCCGATCCCTCCACGACGATACCGCCGTCTGCGGCCCCGTCCGATCATCGGCAGGATGAAGAAGAAGAACACGAAAGCGAACCAGATCAACCCGCCGATAGGGAATCCGCGTTTGCTTTCGCGCTTTTTGGTGACCTGCTGGGCGATCTGCGCGGCCTCTTCCGGCGGCAGTTCGAGCTGCCGGATGATCTGATCCGCGCCCCAGGAAATTCCGCCCGAATAGTCCCCGTCGCGGAAATAGGGCTTCATGCCCTCGATATATTCGAAGGCGAGCCCGTCGGGAATGATGCCTTCGAGACCATATCCTGTCTCGATACGCATCTTGCGTTCATTGGGAGCGACGAGAAGGATGATACCGTCATCGTTCTCGGCATCGCCCAAGGCCCATTCGCGCCCGAGACGATAGCCGTAGTCGGCGATATCATAGCCTTCGAGATCGGGAATCGTCGCGATAACGAACTGCCGCTGGCTGCGCTCCTCGAAGGCATCGAGCTTTTCGGTCAGCGCCGCTTCGGTGGCATCGTCGATGATATTCGCCGCATCGACCACCGGCGCGGTTCCGCGCTCGGGAAAGGTCTGTGCGGCGGCGGGCAGGGCGAGCCCCAGCACCGCCGCCAGCATGATGATCAGACGAGTGACGCTGCGCATCCCTTCGCTGCTCAGTTGGTCGCGGCTTCGGGTGCGTCCGTTGCGGTGTTGTCGTTGGCCTCCGCAGCCGGACCGGCGGTGCTGCCCGCGCGCATGTTCAGTTCGGGCGCGACCTCCGCACCTTCTGTCACGGCCTCATAGGGGACCATCGGCTTGGCGCCATGAATGATGTTCGCGCCGATCGTGTCGGGGAAGGTGCGGATCGTCGTGTTATACTGGCGAACCGCCTCGTTGTAGTCGCGGATGGCGACGCGAATGCGGTTTTCCTGGCCTTCGATCTGCGTCATGAAACGTCCGAAATTGTCCTGGCTCTTGAGCTCGGGATAACGCTCGACCGAGACGAGCAACCGACTCAGCGCCCCGCCCAGCGCATTCTGCGCCTGCTGGTACTGCTGCATCTGTTGCGGGTCGCTGAGGTCGGAGACATCGATTTCCGGACGGGTGGCCGAAGCGCGGGCCTCGATCACCTGGTTCAACGTCGCGCGTTCCTGCTCGGCCGAACTCATCACGATCTGCTCGAGATTGGGGATGAGGTTCGCACGTTCCTGAAAGGCAGCCTCGACATCGGCCCACTTGGCCTTGGCATTCTCTTGCGCGGCGGGGACCGAATTGATTCCGCAGGCCGACAGCGCAAGCGCGGCAGCGGCGACGATGGCGACACGGAAGGCAGCGAGACGATTCATGGGAAATGGCCCTCTCAAAGGAAATGTGTCTTGTCCAGATAGCACACCTGCACAGCGGTTCAAGATTAACCCGCGCTTGTGACGGGGGCATTGCCATGGCAGTCGGCCCGGTGCGCTAAACGGTTAAAGGGGAAAATTGTGCTCAAGGATTTCAAGGCATTCATCGCCAAGGGCAATGTAATGGACCTGGCCGTCGCCGTTATCATCGGCGCCGCCTTCGGCAAGATCGTGACTTCGCTGACCGATGAAGTCATCATGCCGCTCGTCGGGGCGATCTTTGGCGGTGCGGATTTCTCGCGCTATTTCTGGCTGATCGATGTGCCCGAGGGCTATGATGGCTCGCTGACCGACTACGCTGCGCTCAAGGAAGCCGGGGCGGCGATGATCGGCTACGGCAGCTTCTTCACCGCGGTGATCAATTTCGGGATTCTCGCCTTCATCATCTTCCTTCTGGTACGCTATACCAAGAAGGTCATGGCCGAATTCGAGGACAAGCCCGAAGAGGTGGCGAAGCCGGCCGGGCCGACCGAGGTGGATCTGCTCAAGGAAATCCGCGACGAATTGCGCGCGCGCGGCCGTGAAGCTCCCCGAACCGGGCCGACCGGCTGATTCGGCTTCGCTCACTTCACATTAAGGCGGAGATCGCTATATAGCGTGGTGCCGGCTTCGGCTGGCTATGGTGATAAATTGCGCTGTGCAATAGACACAACGGACCCGGGGGCAGTACCCGGCGGCTCCACCACAACCCGCGAAATCTCGCGGTTTCTGACGGGGCCGAACCAGGATCGACGTGTGTTGAAAGACAGTGTTTTCACCCGGGCTGAGTAACCCGTTCAAGGCTCAAAACACACAAGTGCCAATGACAATGAAGCACTCGCAATCGCTGCGTAATCTGACGGCCTAACGGCCTGATCTTACAAAGCTAAAGCGCGGTTGGACCCACCGGGCAACAGAAGCGGATTCCGGGGCTCCGGGGGTAGCTAGCAACAGAAACCCCCACCTTCTTTTCCGACCGGCTCGCGTCGGGCGCGGAGGCTTCAGCCTTCGGGCTCGGATGTCTCGGCCTTCTTCGCTTCTTTTTCGTAGCGGATCGCGTCGAGAATTTTCGCACCGCCGAGGAAGACGGCCCCCGTGGTCGCGGCGAACAGCAGGTAACCGCCGACGCCCGGATACTGGACCGTGTAATTCGCGCCGCGGGTCATCGCGCCGAGGGCGAGCGCATAGATGATCAGATACGCTTCCCAGCGCGTCTTGATCACGAACAGCCTTTTTGCCCTACGAAGCACGTCGCCCTGGTTCCTTCCTCATCGCGGGATCAGCAAGGCCTGTGCCAATGGCGGCAGCTTGCCCGTTGCGATGGTTAATTCGCCGCCGGGTGTAAAGCGCGTCGACGGATGGTGTCCAGCGCATTAACCATACGGGCGCGCGACTAGGCTAGCTGGTCGAGCGAGAGCGCGTGCAGCAGCGCCGCGCGCGCGGCGACGACGTCTTGCGCGAGCCGCTCGGTTCCGACATCGGAGGGATCGATCTGTTCGGGCCACATCTGCGCGACCACGGTTTCGATTTCGTCCGCCTTGGCTTCGTCGAGGAGAAAGCGCGGATCGACCGTTGCCGGATCGGCGACCACCCGCAGGCGCAGGCAGGCGGGACCGCCGCCATTGGCCATCGACTGGCGCACGTCGACGGGAATTACCTGGCGGATCGGGCCGTTGCTCGCGAGCATCCGTTCGCACCAGGCCCGGACCGGGGCGCTCTCGCGGCATTCCTCGGGGACCACCAGCGCCATTTCGCCCGAGGGCAGGGTCAGCAATTGGGCGTTGAAGAGATAGGTCCGGATCGCTTCCTCGAGACTGACCTCATTCTCCGGCACCTCGACCACCTCGAGTGCCGGGAAGGCGGCACGGATCGCCTCATAGGCTGCATCGCGCTCGGCGAAGGCGCGCTCATGCGCGAAAAGCACCGTCTCGTTCGCCACCGCGACCACGTCGTTGTGAAAGGCGCCGGCCTCGATCGCCGCCGAATTCTGCTCGATGAAAACGCAGCGCGCGGGATCGAGCCCGTGCAGCCGGGCGACGGCTCGGCTCGCCTGTTCGTGCTGGCGCGCGGGGAAGCGCCCTCCGGGCCGCCCGTAGACGAACACTTCGACCCCGGGCGTGCCGTGGGCCTGGCACAGCCGCATGTGATTGGCCGCGCCCTCGTCGCCGAAGCTCGGCGGGATCGCGTCGTGGACGGCGAAATGGCGCCGGTCGCCGAAGGCCAGCTCGAGCTGGCGCTTGGTGTCGGGCCATTCCTGCGCGCGGTGGAGCATGGTCACGAGATTGGCGGGGGTCAGGTGGCAGCGGCCGTCAGCGGTATCGGGCGCCGGGCTGACGGTTGCCGCATTGGCGGTCCACATCGAACTCGCCGACCAGGCGGCGGCGAGCAGGGCCCGCTGCCCCGTCTGACGGTCCACCCCGAGATCGTGCAGGAGCGCGACGTTGGGCCGGGGGAGCGGCAGGAGAAAGCCTTGCGCCAGTCCGCGTTGCATGTTGCCGCGCATCTTGGCGATGCCCTGCAACGCTGCCGCGCGCGGGAACGAGGCATCGCCCTTGTGACTTGCGCTGGCGATATTGCCGAGACTGAGGCCGGCATAATTGTGGCTTGGGCCGACGATGCCGTCGAAATTGATCTCGACCAGACCGCTCTCGTTCATCGCGCCACGCTCCACACCTCGTCGCCCTTGCCGACGCCCAGCGCCTTGGCGCAGATCTCGTCGATGGCGATAGCGCCGTCATCGTCGAATTCGCGCATGCCATAGGCGCAGCGGAAGGTCCCCAGCTCGCCCGTCGCTATCAGCGCGCGTTCGCCGATGTCGAGATCGGTGGCCGAGACGTGCGAGGGCCGCGCCTCGCGGATGCTTTTCACCTGGTCGGTGCGGGCGGTCATCGTCGGACCGCCGTCGAAGATGTCGACATAGCCTTCGAAAGCGAACCCCTCGTTCTCCAGCATGCGCATCGCGGCGCGACCCGAAGGATGCGGAACCCCGATCACCTTCCTCGACTTCCTCGTCGAGCATGGCGACATAGACCGGGTGCTTCGGCATCAGGTCGGCGATGAATTGATTGCCGTTGATGGCGTTGAAATAATCGGCTTCCTGGAACGTCATGCCGAAGAAGCGCCCGGCCACGCCGTCCCAGAAAGGCGAACCGCCGCGGTCGTCGATCACTCCGCGCAGTTCCGCGAGGATCCGGTCGGCGAAGCGGCGCCGGTGCATCGCGACGAAGAGATAGCGGCTGCGCGCCAGCAACAGGCCGAGCCCCCCGGCTCGTTCGCCCGGATGGAGAAACAGTCCGCCGACTTCCGAGCAACCCTCGAGGTCGGTGCACAGGCTCAGCAATTCGGCCCGCACGGTGCGGTCGAGTTCCTGGCTGTGCTGCGTCAGCGTGTTGAGCCGGTACGAGTAGAACGGCCATTGCTGACCGACCTGGCTGAACAGCTGACAGGTGCCGCGGACCTGTCCGGTCTCGGTGTTCTCCAGCACCAGCACGAACAGATCGTCGCCCAGCTCGCCGTCGTTCCGCGCGAACCCGGCATCGGCGCGTTCGAGCTTGCGGGTCAGCGCGGCGCGATCGGCGGGGAGGTTGGTGAAACCGCCACCGGTCAGCTTGGCCATCTCGTACAGGTGCTCGAGATCGCTGATATGCGCGGCGCGCAGGCGAAAACTCACAGGAAATCTCCGGTCGATAGCCGCCCCAGAACCAGCGCGCGAAAGCGCCGCGCGCTCGCGCAGGCTGGGCACGATCATGAATTCGTCGGGCGAATGGATCGCCCCGCCGCGGACGCCCATCGTGTCGACGACGGGGACGCCGGTGGCAGCGATATTGTTGCCGTCGCACACGCCGCCGGTCGGCTGCCAGCCGATCGTCTGGCCGAGTTGGGCGCCGCAATCGCGGACCAGGTCGAACAGCCGCTGGGCGCGCGCATCGACGGGCTTGGGCGGGCGGGTGACGCCGCCGTGGCGGTGAACGCCGACTTCGTGCGCCGAGCCGACCTCGGACAGGATCGCCTCCAGCGCTCCTTCGAAGCGGTTCATGGCATCGGTCGACTTCGGGCGGATGTTGAAGCGCAGCACCGCGAGATCGGGCACCACATTGTTCGCGCTGCCGCCCTCGATCCTTGCCGGATTGACGGTGATGTCCTCGGCTTCGAGCGCCTTGATCCGCAAGACCAGATCGGCGGCCGCGACCATGGCGTTGCGGCCTTCGTGCGGATTGCGGCCGGCATGGGCCGACCGGCCGGTGAAGGTGATCGAATAATTGCCCGTTCCGCCGCGCGCATGGGCGAGCGTGCCGTCGGGCAGCGCCGAGGGTTCGTAGGTCAGCGCGGCGTATTTCCCGCGCGCCAGCTCCTCGATCAGTCCGCGACTGGCGAGACTGCCGGTTTCCTCGTCCGAATTGATCATCACGTCGTAACCGATCCGCGCCGGCGTCGGGCGTCCGTTCGAATGCCTGCAGGGCGTGGAGGATGACGCACAAACCGCCCTTCATGTCCGCGGTGCCGGGCCCGTTGATCGTCTCGTCGTCGATCCGGGAGACCTGCTGGAAGGGGTGATCGGTCGGGAACACCGTATCCATATGGCCGGTCAGGACGAGCCGCCGTTCGGCCTCGGGCCGGACGCGCAGCACGAGATGCTGGCCGTGCGGCTTTTCGTATTCGCGGCCCTCCGCGGAAATCGCGGTGACCGGAGCCGGTTCGACCAGTTCGACCGTGCCCGGGAGAACCGAAAAGGCATCGGCCAGCACGGCGGCCATGCGCGCGAGCCCGTCGATATTGCCGGTTCCGGTGTTGATGGCCGCCCATTCCTCGACCGCGCGGAGCATCGCATCGGCATCGATCGCATCGAGCAGCGCCTGGGGAGCATGATCCGGTTTCATTGGCAACTTCCTTAATCCTCACGCGGGCCAAGTCCACCCCGCGCCTTGCATTGATCAACGCCTGCCGTCATAGACCGTGCCGCTCCTCCCCGGGTCCGACATCGCAGATCGCCAACCTACGAGGAGCTCAATGACCGAATACGTGACCCGCGCCGGGATCGATACCGACCCGCAGCTTGCAGCTTTCATCGAGGACGAAGTGCTCGCCCCGCTGGGCCGCGATGCGGAGGCGTTCTGGCGTGGCTTCGCCACGCTGCTGGGCCGGTTCGCACCGCGCAATCGCGCGCTGCTGGAAAAGCGCGACGAGCTGCAGGCGCAGCATCGACGCCTGGCATGTCGAGCGCGCAGCAACGCCGGTCGACCCGACGGCCTATCGCGATTTTCTCGAGGAGATCGGCTATCTCGTTCCCGAGCCGGACGATTTCACCATCGGGACCGAGAACGTCGATCCCGAGATCGCCGCCATGGCCGGGCCGCAGCTGGTGGTGCCGATCCTCAACGCGCGGTTCCTGCTCAATGCCGCCAATGCGCGCTGGGGCAGTCTTTACGACGCCTTCTACGGGACCGATGCGCTCGATGCGCCGCCAGCCCGCCCGGGCGGCTATGACGAGGATCGCGGCGCGGCGGTGATCGCTGCGGCCAAGCGCTTCATGGACGAGGCGGTCCCCCTGGCGAACGGGCGAAGCTGGGCCGACCTTGCCGATGTGCAGGACGAGGTGATCCCGCTCGCCGATCCCGGGCAATACGTCGGCCGGAGCGAGGGCGTCCGCCTGTTCCGCAACAACGGCCTGCATATCGAAGTGGTGTTCGACCCCGATCATCCGGTTGGGCGGACCGATCAAGGCGGGGATAGCCGACATCCGGCTGGAGGCGGCGCTGACCACGATCGCCGATTGCGAGGATTCGGTGGCGGCGGTCGACGCCGAGGACAAGCTGACCGCCTATCGCAACTGGCTCGGCATCATCCGCGGCGATCTCGCCGAAAGCTTCGACAAGGGCGGTAGAACGGTGACTCGCGAACTCGCGCCCGATCACAGCTACACCGCGCCCGATGGATCCGAGTTCGCGCTTCCCGGCCGCAGCCTGATGTTCGTGCGCAATGTCGGCCATCTGATGACCAATCCGGCGATGCGCTGGCAAGGCGCAGACATTCCCGAAGGCATACTCGACGCGGTCGTCACCGCGGCGATCGGGGCGCAGGACGTCGCCGGACTGGGCCGCTACGGCAACTCGCGCTGCGGTTCGATCTATATCGTCAAGCCCAAGATGCACGGCCCCGAGGAATGCGCCTTCACCAACGAACTGTTCGATGCGGTCGAGGACCTGCTCGATCTGCCGCGCCATACGATCAAGGTCGGAGTGATGGACGAGGAGCGCCGCACTTCGGCCAATCTGGCGGCCTGCATCCACGCGGTGAAGGACCGGATCGTGTTCATCAACACCGGCTTCCTCGACCGTACGGGGGACGAGATCCACACCTCGATGCGGGCCGGTCCGATGATGCGCAAGGGCGAGATGAAGAATTCGACCTGGCTCAAGGCCTACGAGGCCCGCAATGTCGCGATCGGGCTGCGACACGGATTGTCCGGCCGGGCCCAGATCGGCAAGGGCATGTGGGCGGCACCCGATTTGATGGGGCGGATGATGATCGAGAAGATCGGTCATCTGCGCGCCGGTGCCAACACCGCCTGGGTTCCGAGCCCGACCGCGGCGACGCTCCACGCGATCCACTATCACCGCGAGGACGTGTTCGCGATCCAGCGCGGGCTCGGCGATGTGCCGGGGCTGGACGAACTGCTGACCATCCCGCTGGCCGAAGGCACCAATTGGTCGGACGAGGAAATCCGCGAGGAGCTCGACAACAATTGCCAGGGCCTGCTCGGCTATGTCGTGCGCTGGATCGACCAGGGCATCGGCTGCTCGAAAGTACCCGATATCGACGATGTCGGGCTGATGGAGGATCGCGCCACGCTGCGGATCAGTTCGCAGCACATCGCCAACTGGCTGCTCCACGGTGTGGTTTCGGCGGATCAGGTCATGGGATCGCTCCGCCGCATGGCCGCGAAGGTCGACGAACAGAATGCAGGCGATCCCTTCTACCGGCCGCTGCTCGATCACGAGGATGGCGCTGCATTCGGGGCCGCGAAGGACCTGATCTTCAAGGGCGTCGAACAGCCGAGCGGCTATACCGAACCGCTGCTGCATGCCTGGCGGCGAAAGGAAAAGGCGGCAGAAACTGCGGCGAGAGTAACGGGCTCTTAACCACGCTTGCTTACCCCGTGAAGCCGGAGGGCGTATCGATGACCGAATGTATCCCGTGTCGACGGCTGGAAACGCGCAAGGCACTGTTCGTGCTTGCGACGCTCCATGCCCGCGGCATGGCCGGTCCGGTAAAGCTGCGCAATATATCGGCGCAAGGGGCCCTGATCGAGGGCACCAATCTGCCGCCGCCGGGCGTCGGTTTCGAACTGGTGCGCGGCGGACTGCGAATCGTCGGCGAAGTGGTCTGGCGCGATGGCGGAAAGGCCGGGCTGCGGTTCAGCGAACCGACCGACACCGCGCTGTGGCTGCCCTCGGGATCGAGCGGTCAACAGCAGGTCGACGACACGTTCCAGCGGCTCAAGGCGCAGGCGCCGGTCGAAGTGCGCAACGATCCGCCATCGGCACGCCGTCACAGTTCGTCCATCTCGGGTGCCGATCTGCTGCGCGCGGCCGTCGCGATCGACGAACTTTCGGACGCTCTGGCCGATGATGCGGGTGCGCTGGCGCGCTATGGGGGCAAGCTTCAATCGCTCGACATCGCGGCGCAATTGCTGAGGCGGCTGGCCGAGGACAGCTAGCGGCCTATTCGGTTTCCAGCCCCGCTCGGCCGTTCCACATCCCGCATCGCCGATGCCCCGTCCAGATCGATGCTTCCGCGCGGGATGACGGCCAGTTGGCCATCGGTCTCGAGGATCACCCAATTCGCCCCGTCGACCGCGGAAATGCCTTCCTTGCGCAGGACGCTGCAGATTTCCTCGTGCGAGATCCGCGTCCGCTTCATCGAGGATTCGAGATATTCGCCCTTATGCGCCAGCAGGGTCGGCTTGGCCTTGATCAGGCGGCTCACCCAGGCGAACCGCAGCGTCATCCAGGTGAGCGCGAACTGCAGCACCATCAGCGTGACGATGGCCGCCGCGGCGCGGAGGGCGGGGACTGAATCGAGCAGGATTCCCGAGGCCGCGAGGCTGCCGACCGTGATGTTGATGATCCAGTCGAAATTGTTGAGCTGCGCGGTCGACCGTTTTCCGAAGACCCGCACCGCCGCCACGATCAGAGCGTAGAACAGCGCTGCGGAGACGATGGCGTCGGCGATGTGATTCCAGCCTTTGAGCCAGTCGACGGTCTCGGTCATGCGCATCTCCTTCCGCTTCACCGACCCGGCAGCGCGGCAAAAGTTCCGTGAAGGGCGCGCCTGACCGGGCCGGGGAGGCCGTCAGTCGGCGAGGGCGCGGGCGAGCGCGACGAACTCGGCGACGGTGACGGTCTCGGCGCGGCGCTGCGGATCGATCCCCAGCCGCTCGAGCGCGGCGACCGCGCCGGGCACCGATTTGAGGCTCTGTCGCAGCATCTTGCGCCGCTGCCCGAAAGCGGCCTCGGTGAGACGTTCGAGTTGCCGGGCGGAAACGCCATCGGGCATCGCTTCGGGCTCGAGGTGGACGATCGCGCTCATCACCTTGGGCGGAGGGGTGAAGGCGCTGCGGTGAACCTTCATCGCCAGCCGCGCCCGGGCGCGCCATTGCGCCAGCACCGACAGCCGCCCGTAGGCCGCAGTATCGGGTGGGGCGACGAGGCGCTGCGCGACCTCTTGCTGGAACATCAGCGTCAGACTGGTCCAGAGCGGCGGCCAGGCCTCGCCACCAAGCCAGCGCACGAACAGCGCGGTGCCGACGTTGTAGGGCAGGTTCGACAGGACGGCGAAGGGTTCGCCCCCCATCAGCGCGGCATGGTCGAGCCGCAGCGCGTCGCCTTCGACCACGCGCAGCCGCCCCGGAAAGGCATCGCCCAATTCGGCCAGCGCGGGAAGGCAACGGCGATCCATCTCGATCGCCGTGACCCGCGCCCCGGCGCGCAGCAGCGCGCGGGTCAGACCGCCTGGGCCGGGACCGACTTCGAGCACCTGCCGGCCCTCGAGCGTGCCGGGGACGGCGGCGATGCGGTCGAGCAATTGTTCGTCGAAAAGGAAGTTCTGGCCGAGCGCTTTCGAGGCGCTGAGGCCGTGACGGGCGATAACCTCGCGCAATGGCGGCAGCGGGGGCAGCGGGTTCGGCGCAGTCATGGCAGGGGCGGGCTCATGCCTTCGCCCTGCGCGCCGCAATCTCGCCCGCCATCCGCAGCGCGGCGATCATGGCGCCGGGTTCGGCGATGCGTCGGCCGGCGATGTCGAATGCCGTCCCGTGATCGGGGCTGGTCCGCACGATCGGCAGGCCGAGCGTGAGATTGACTCCCTCGTCGAAATCGAGCGCCTTGAGCGGAACCAGCGCCTGGTCGTGATACATGGCGAGCGCGGCATCGTAGGTCCGGCGCGCGCGCGGGGTGAACAGCGCGTCGGCCGGATGCGGGCCGGTGACCGCCAGCCCCTCGGCCTGCAGCGCCGCGACGGCCGGCGCGATGATGCGCGCTTCTTCGTCGCCGAAGCGCCCGCCTTCGCCCGCGTGGGGATTGAGGCCGCACACCGCGAGGCGCGGCGCAACAATGCCGAAATCGCGTTTCAGCGCGGCGGCGACGACCCGCGCGCCATGCTCGACGAGCGTCTGCGTGAGACGGCCGGGGACCTCGGCCAGCGGGCAATGGACGGTGAGCGGAACGGTGCGCAGGCTCGGCCCGGCGAGCATCATCACCGCCTCCCGTTCGGCGAGCCCGCAGGCCCGGGCAAGATATTCGGTCTGTCCGGCGAAATCGAATCCGACGAGCGCCAGCTGCGACTTCGCCACCGGTGCGGTGACCAGCGCGGCGGCGCTGCCGTCGAGCGCCAGTCGGGTCGCCCGTTCGAGCGAGCCGAGCGCGAGCCGCGCGCCCTCCTCGCTCGGCGATCCGGGGTCGTAGCGGCAATCCTCATCGCCCAATACCGGCAGCGCGCGGCCGAAAACCTCCTTCGCCTCACGCGGCGCGGCGATCCGTTCGATGGCGACGGCGAGGCCGCGCGCCTCCGCCGCCTCTTGCAACAGTCGCACGCCGCCGCAGAGAAAGAAGGGCACGAGATCCGCCTGCGTCCGGCGGACCCAACTCTCCAGCACGATCTCGGGTCCGATGCCCGCCGGGTCACCGATGGATACGGCGAGCGGAGGCATCGATTGCGTCAATTGTACTCGATATAGGCGTCGTTACGCAGGTCGCGCAGGTACCGCTGGGCGCGTTTGTCGATCCGTTCTTCCTCGAGTTGCCCCATGAGCTGGTCGAAGTCCGGCCCCGCGGCGGCCTTGGGATCGTCGCGACCGCACAGCATCAGCACCCGCACGCCTTCCTCGAAACTGCCGAAGGGCGGGGTGGTCTGGCCGAGTTGCAGCTGAAGGATGATGTTCTGCAGCTGTTCGGGCAGGGCGCGGACGCGAACCTGATCGTTCGTTACCACGCTGGCACCGAGCGCCGCGGCGGCGCTCTCGGCATCGCCGCAGCCGCGGATTTCCTGCACTCCCTGGGTGAAGGCCTGGACCTTCGCCTGCGCTTCTACCTGGCTCGTGCCCGGTTCGAAGGAGATCTGGATCTGCTTGAGACTGAGCAGCGCATCACGCGGATCGGCCATCAGCGCCTGGCGCTTGTCGATCAACAGACCGATCCAGTATCCACCCGGGATCTGGAGCGGGCCGACCAACTGGCCGGGGCTCATTTCGCGCGCCACCGCTTCGAGCGTCGGATTCTTGAGCTGAGGCAGCTGGATCCAGCCAAGATCGCCACCCACTGCCGCGGTCGAGGCCTCGGAAAACTGCCGTGCGTAGGCAACGAAACTGCCGCCCTGGCGCAGCTGCTCGACGATCTTTTCGGCATTGGCCTTCACGGCATCGCCGGTTTCGGGCGTGGCGGCGAGGAAGATCTCGCCGAGCCGGTATTCCTCCGTCCCGCGCGAGGCCTCGAGCCTCTCGATCAGTTCGTTGACCTCTTCCTTCGATACATTGACGAAGGGCGCGACATTGCGCCGCAGCAAGCGGTTCCAGGCCAGCTCGCCGAGAATCTGCCGCTTGAGCGATGCCGGAGACGAACCGATCGAACGCAGATATTCGTCCATCGCCTCGGCGCGCTGCTCGAAGTTCTGGGCCGCCACGCGGGCGTATGTCTGGTCGACTTCAGCCTGCGAGACTTCTATCTCCTGCGCGGTAGCGGCCTGGATCTGCAGCGTCTCGTCGATCAGATTGCGCAGCACCTGCATGCGGACGCGCGCCATCTCCGCTTCGGAAATATCGCCCTTGTTGGCCGCCAGCAGCAGCGCCACGCGCTGGTTGACGTCGGTCTCCGTGATGACCGAACCGTTGACCACGGCGGTTGCGGTGCGGACGTTGGGGTCCGATTTTGCGAGCATGTTGAGATCGGACGGCAGGCCGAGCAATTGACTCTGATCGACCCCCTGCTGCGTTTGCGCGGCGATCGGCGCCGCTGCGAGCCCGGCCGCCGCCACCACGGATATCAACGAGGAAATAGTCTTTGCAGTCACGTGTCGAACCTGTCTTGCGGCATCGCAAGGATACCCGAATATGCCGCCCGGATGCCGCGGCGTTGCTGAACCGAAGCTGATTGCGCCGCGGCGGATAGCGCGTTTGCCGCGCGCTGCCAATGCCAGCGGATCAGCGGAAACCCAGATTTCTCAGGCTGAAATATAATTGGAAGGTGTCGCCGCGTTCGGCGTCCCCCGAAGTGATGTAGTCGCGCCGCCAGGTTACCCCCAGTTCGAGGCAATCGTCTTGATAGGCTACCCCCAGCCGTGTCCGGATCGGCTCGAACCCGTCGCTGATGAATGTCGGGTCCTCCTCGCGGTTGGTGAGATTGAAGACCCCCGAGCCGAAGACCGACCAGTAATTGGCGAAAGCCACGCGCACCGCACCGCGCAACTCCTCGCGATCCTGCAGGTCTTCGACTTCGGTAATATCGCGATCGAGGCGGAGGTAGCCGATTTCCGCATAGGTGCGGCTCGACCCGACCGTCGCGTCGAGTTCGTTGCGGCGGATCGCGAGGCCGTCTTTGTCGAGGCGAAAGCGATGGGTGAGCTTGACCAAGTCGCGATAGCGGACCTCGGTGCGACCGACGAAGTCGGACACGCGTTCGGACAGGCCGGTGCCATCGGGAAAGATGTCGCGATCGGCATCGAGGCGGTAGGACTGGCCGATCGTCGATTTGATTTCCCAGTCGGGGATGCGCAGCTGCCAGTCGACGCCATAAGTGACCCGGGCGCCATCCTCGACCCGGTCGTAGCCGGGGAAACGGTTGAGCGCGAACAGGTTGGAATCTTCCAGGTCGATCGCCCGCGCATCCTCGTTCGGGATCGCGAGATTTCGGATCGCCGGCGTCGCTACCAGCTGGACCCGCGGCGTGAGCACCTGCGTGCCCCCGAGCAGGCTGCCGACCAAAGGCCATTGCAGGTCGATCGACGCCAGCGCGACACCGCGCGTCTCCCATCCCGGATTGCCGCGATAGAGCGCGGTCGAAGTCAAATAGTTGTCTTGCGAATGATAGACGTCGCCGCGCAGCATTCCGGTCAGCGTCACCACCTGTCCGAGTGCGGTAACCCGGCGCAGGTCCCATTGCGCCCGGGCAAAGGCGCGCTGCGTATCCTGCCCGTCGGTGCGCATGATCGCCAGCGAATTGGCCTGCAATTCCAGCTGTCCGCCCAGGGTCTGCGTTTGCGGGCGGTAACGGAAATCGATCGCGGGCAGAGCCACGGGCACTTCGCCCTGCGGCTGGGCGAGGCGGAGCGTTTGCGTCGCCCAGCCTGCGACCGACAGATAGGAGGTGTCGTCGATCCGCTCGACCTCGACCATCGAGCGCAGCCGATCGTCGCGGCTGATATCGTAGCGCCGCAGGAAGGTCCGGTCGGAGGCTCGGCGGAACGAGGCGGTGACGCTCCAATTGGGCGAGAGCTGGAATTTGCCGTTGGCAAAGACATAGCCGCGGAAGTCGCGTTCGCTGGCAGAGAACCCGGAAATGGCCGAGGCGCGTCTGCCATGCGTGGCGTAGCCGGTGATCTGATAAGCGCCGCTTTCGGTGAGATGGCGCCATTGTCCCGCCACCATCGGTGCGGCTTCGGTGTAGAGGTGCGTCGTCGCAGTGAGATCGCGGTTGTCGGCAAGGCGGACATAGTAGGTGCCGCTGACCTCGACGCCGTTGCTCTGAGAAATCCGCAGGTCGGGGACCAGGAAACCCGATGTGGCGCCGCCATCGGTGCGGACCGCAAGGCCGGGAAGCGGCAGGATGCGCGCGCCGAACAGTTCGAGGAAAGCGCCGGCAAAGCGGATCCGCTTGCTTGCGGGGTCGTAGATCACCCGGCGTGCCGTTATCCGCCAGCTTGGTTCCTTCGGGCAGCCTTCGGGCGTCACGATTTCGCAACCGCTGTAGACCGCCCGTTCGAGAGCGACCGTGCCGTCGCTTTCGCGCGTGCCGCGCGTCGCTGCCAGCCGCCCCCCCTGGCGCAGCGCGAGGAGGAGATTTTCCATCTCGCCCGCTTCGAACTCGTCCGTCAGTTCGATCCGCTCGGAAAACAGCTGATTGCCGTTCTCGTCGACGAACCGGACCCGCCCTTCGGCGAGAATCAAGCCGGTTTGGCGATTCCAGCTGACCAGAATCCGCGCGCAGCGACCGGTCACCGCTACGCAGCACCACATTTCCGCGCGCGGTGACGTCGTCGCTTTCGGAATCATATTCGAGAATGTCGGATTCGAAGGCGATTTCGCGTTCGCCCGTCGCGGTGGTTCCGTCGTCTCCGGTTGGAGCGGGAGGCGGGTCGAGACGGGCGCCGGGATCGGGATCGGCAGCCAAGGTGTCGGGCGAACGCGCGGTGGACGCGCTCGGTTTGCCGGGCAGCGGAGATCCAGGCCGGCCCTGCGGGTCGACGACCGTGCCGGTGTCGTCGGAACTATCCTGCGCGGCGAGCGGAAAGCCCACGCCAAAGGCCAGGATCGCCGCCAGCCCCGTGGCCAGGCGCAAGGCCCGCCGGCTGGCTCGTAAAGCGGTCTCGGCGGGCGGGCGCATGGCTTGCCTATCGCACCGGCCACGCCTAATCGCAATCGCCATCCGGGCGTGGCGAGCGCTGCTTGCGCTGGCGCGCCAATCGAAATCTTCGGGAGATCCCATGGAAATTCAGTTCAGCCAGTCCCGTCCGCAATCGGCGCGCCTTGTTGCGCAAGTGACCGACAAGGGCAAGCTTCCCGATGGCCTGCCGACTGCAGTGGTGAAGGGCGCCGAGGCCGCCCGCTTCATCGGCCGCGCGGGTCAGGTCTTCGAAAGCTTCGTCGAAAGCGATGGCGATGTCCTGCGGCTGGCGCTTGCGGGGGCAGGCGACAAGAACGACGCCGCGCGGTTTGCCCATCTCGAAAAAGCCGGCGCTGCGCTCGCCGCCCGCTTCCAGTCGACCGGCAACGAGGAACTGGTACTCGACGTCGGCGCGGGCGGGTTGTCGGCAGAAGAAATCGCCGCGGTCCTTCTCGGGCTGCGACTGCGCAACTGGCGCCACGACATCTATCGCACCAGGATGAAGGACGAGCAGAAGATCACGCTAGCTCGCGTCATCGTCGTCGGAGCGTCGAGCGAGGCAGAAAAGGCATGGGAACAAGCCGCCCACCTTGCTGCGGGTGTCGAATTCACTCGCGAACTGATCACCGAACCAGCCAATGTCCTCTACCCGGAGAGCTTCGTCGAACGCTGCCAGGATCGGTTCGCCGGGACGGGCGCGAAACTGGTGGTGCTCGACGAGGCGCAGATGGAGAAGCTCGGCATGGCCTCGCTGCTCGGTGTCGGTCTCGGCTCGGACCGCGAATCGCGCATACTTGCGATCCGTTGGGACGGCGGCAAGGACGGCGAGGCGCCGACCGCCTTCGTCGGCAAGGGCGTGACGTTCGACACTGGCGGCATCAGCCTCAAGCCGGGACCGGGCATGGAAGACATGAAGTGGGACATGGGCGGCGCGGGAGCGGTGGCGGGCGCGATGCTGGCGCTCGTCGGACGCAAGGCGCGGGCCAATCTCGTGGGGGTCCTCGGCCTGGTCGAGAACATGCCCGACGGCAAGGCGCAACGTCCCGGCGACGTGGTCAAATCGATGAGCGGTCAGACGATCGAAGTGCTCAATACCGATGCCGAGGGCCGGCTGGTGCTGGCCGATGCGCTGCATTGGACGCAGGAGGAATTCCAGCCCGCGCGGATCGTCGACTTCGCCACGCTTACGGGAGCGATGATCGTCGCGCTCGGAAACGAATATGCCGGTCTGTTCTCCAACGACGACACGCTCGCTGGCGAACTCTACGAGGCCGGTGTGGCCACGGGCGACAAGAACTGGCGCATGCCCCTGGCCCCCGCTTACGACAAGCTCATCGATTCGCCGATCGCGGACATGAAGAATATCGGCGGCAAGGGCGCGGGTTCGATCACCGCGGCCCAGTTCCTCCAGCGGTTCATCGCCGACGGCACGCCGTGGGCGCATATCGACATCGCCGGCATGGCCTGGTCGGAAAAGCCCGGACGGACCTGGGGCAAGGGCGCAACGGGTTACGGCGTGCGGCTGATCGACCGCTTCGTCCGCGATACGCTCGAGAAGTGAGGGCCCACGGACCGCGAACGGCAATGGGATAGGCGCGGCACGATGACCCGGGTCGACTTCTATCAGCTCAGCCGCGATCCGGTCGATCTGACCGTGGCCAAGCTCGCCCGCAAAGTCCTGGAGGCGGGCGAGCGGCTGGTGATCGTGAGCGACGAGTCAGCGCAGCGCGAATTGCTCTCGCGCAGATTGTGGGAACAGGGGGGGCAGCCTTTCTCGCCCATGGCATGACCGGCGATCCGCACCAGGCGCGTCAGCCGATCCTGCTGGCAGACGGCTGCTCGGCCCCGAACGGAGCGCGCATGGTGTTGATCGCCGATGGCGTCTGGCGCGACGAAGCGCTCGATTTCGACCGCGTCCTGCTGCTGTTCGATGCCGCCCGGCGGGATGCGGCAGCCGAGCTCTGGCGCCGCTTCATGGCTGACGCAGCGGTCGACAACCGGATCCACAAGCAGGACGAGCACGGGCAATGGCGCGAGGGCCGGTGACGGAACCTCTCGCCCGGTCGGGGGTCGATTGGGCAATGCCGCACCGCAATCCCATCCCTTTCCTTGTCGCACTGTCGGGCGCGTGCCTGAGTCTGTTGGGCTGCGAGGAGCGGAATACGGTCACCGCGCCTTCCGAGGCGAGTGATCGGGCGCCTCAGCGTGGCAGCTATGACATCGATGCCGAAACCGGCGAAACGCGGGCGCATTTCACCGACACCGAGGGCCGCACCACGGTTCTGCGATCGGGCGAGAGAGTGCCGGTCGTCCTGCCCGCAAAATTCACCGTCTTTCCCGGTGCGACGGTGGTCAACAACACCCGCGTGGAGCAGCGCGACGGCACCGTTGTCTTGCTCGAATTCGAAAGCGCAGAACCGGTGGCCGAACTGATCGGATTCTATCGGAAGCAGGCTGAATCGTCAGGAATCGCCGTCGATCTTACGATCCAGACCGGACCCATGGCGATGATCGGGGGGAAGGCGAACGACGGATCGAGCTTTTCCTTCACGGCGACGCGCACCGGCGACACGACCCGGGCCCAGCTGTCGGTCGGCCGAGGTCTCGATTGAGGCGCCTGCTGCGAAGTCTTGCCCGCGCGCCCGCGCGGCGCTAGGGGCGCGCGCAAGAAATCCACTCCCGCAAATTTCAATCGCAAGGAACATTCCATGGCGGTCACCCGCACCTTTTCGATCATCAAGCCCGATGCCACCCGCCGCAATTTGACCGGTGCGGTTACCAAGATGCTGGAAGATGCCGGCCTGCGCGTCATCGCTTCGAAGCGTATCCGGATGACCCGCGAACAGGCGGAAGGCTTCTACGCGGTGCACAAGGAACGCCCTTTCTACGGCGAACTGGTCGATTTCATGATCTCAGGCCCGGTCGTCGTGCAGGTTCTCGAAGGCGAAGACGCGGTAAAGCGCAATCGCGACGTTATGGGGGCCACCAACCCTGCCGATGCAGATGAAGGCACCATCCGCAAGACCTACGCCGAGAGCATCGAAGCGAACTCGGTGCATGGCTCGGACAGCGACGAGAACGCGAAGACCGAAATCGCCTTCTTCTTCGACGAAGACGAAATCGTGGGCTGAGTAGTCTCGGCCGCCCTGTTTTCCAACAGGGCGGCTAACATTTGCAATACTCGCACTCGCGTTGTTCTGGTAACCGCGAATCGATGTGGGGCAAGGCGAAGAAGAGCAAGGATTGTGCGCAGCGCTTCGTCGCCGCGCTCAACGCGCATGACATCGACGCCATGGCGGCGCTGATGAGCGAAGACTTTTGCTATATCGACAGCTGGCGCGAGGGGGTCGAGGGGCGCGACAAGGTCCTCGCCGGGCTCAGACTTGTTTTCGAGCGCGATCCGGCCTTTGGCGTGAGTGTCGAAGGCATCAGCTATCAGGCACCGCATGTCCTCATGGCGGGGCGGATCACGAGCAAGCAGTTCGGCGACCGGCGTCGCGCCGTCTGGCGTGTCGAGACCGATGGCGAGCATCTGTCGCTGTGGCAATCCTGGGCCGACGGCGGTCCGCCGCCGATGACGCGATCGCTGACTCCGCATGATGCCGTCGACATGTCGCATCGATCGCTCGACCGCCCGCGCCTCGACGGGAACTGATCCGACCGGTTCAGCGCGGCGCGAAGCCGGCGATATGCGAGCGATGGGCATGATGGGAGCCGCCGGCATCGCGATCCTGTTCGGCCGCCATAGCGCTGAGCGCGGTTTCGGTAAGCTCGATGCCGAGCGACCGGTAGGTCCGGGAAATCTCCGCGCGCCAGTCGGTCCCCAGCCCGTCGAAATCGACATGCGCCACCGGCCCGGCATGGTTCGCCAGGAAGCGCGACATGCGCGCGGACCGCAGCGCCAGCTTTCGTCGCCACTCGCCTTCGATTTCTGAGATTTTCGCGCGGTTCGACTGGATTGCCATCTGGCTTGCCACCAGCGAGATCGAACTCTCGAGCACCGCCTCCAGATCACGGTGTGCCACGACCAGGCGCGCTTCGGGAAACTGCTGCAGGAGCGCGGGGAGATCCTCCGCAAATTGCGGGCATTTGAGCACGCGCGGGCGCCCCGCATCGCCCATGGCTGCAGCGTCGCATCGCAGAATTCGCGCAAACTCCGAATAGATGGCCTTGCCGTCGCGCGCCTCGCTGAAGGCGACGTAGGATGGTATGCGCCACTGGGCTTCGAATGTGCAGTGAGACAGCGCCGATGCCAGCCAGCCGATCTCTTCGTCGAAACGCTTCGCGCCGAAGGGATGAAGCGTATCGAGCCATGGATTGATTTTCCGCGCCAGGGCCAGCGCTGCCATGGCTTTGAGCGGGCGAAAGTCGGGCGTCGAGGGGACCGGATCGTGGCTGTTGCAGAAGCGCGTTCCGGTATGCTGCGGATCGGCGGCAAGCAGACGGTGCATCCGCGTGGTTCCCGCGCGCATGTGGCCCACCACGATGATCGGCGGAGCGATCGGCGTTTGCGCCGACGGCGGATCGTCGAGCCAGATCCTTCCGAGCGCATGACGCCTGCGAATTGCCGCAGTGATCTGACCGTAAGCCAACGTGTGTCCGAGCGCGCCGAGCCTTGCCTCTGCGCTCAGCGATCGGCACAGGACCTCCAGACGCTCGCGGAAATCGGCGACCTCTTCCTCCGAACGGATCGATCGTTCGGCGCTGGCGTCGAAACCCCGGCTGCCCGTCTTCCACAGGAACCCGGGGTCGAGCGGCGGCTTGGCCGCAATGCCGTGCTCCCAGACGGCGCCGATCGTCCGGTCGGCCCATGCGGCGGCTCGCGACCGGACGAGCGGATGGGCGCGCGCCGGCGGGGCCACAGCGGATCTAGAACTCGTCCGCGGCAGTGGCCAGCCGGATCGCGCTTCTCGGCGCGACATGCCGCCAGCTGCGTTCGATCCACTCGCCGACATGGTCCCAATCGAGGCCGGGTCGGTTCAGGATCACGCCGATCCATCCGCTGGCGCCATAGTAGGCGGGTTTGTGGTAAGCTTGGGGTTGCGATTCCACCAGATCTTCGAGTTCGTCCATGCTTCCGCATTTTACCAGCAGGGAGATGTGCGGCGTGCCGTGATGCTGGTCGGAAAAATAGGCGAAGAACTTGCCCGATTTCTCGGTCCCGGCGCGAAAGCCAGGCGCGCCGTGGCTTTCGCGCTCATGCGTATGAGGTAGCGCCAGCGCGAATTCGCGCACCCGGCCTAGCAGATACTGGGGGTCGCTTCGACGCGAAACATATTCGGCCAGCACCCGCGGATAGAGCTGGTGTTCCGCCAGTCGCACTCGCTCGGCCAGCGTGGCAGGCGTGTCGTCGCGGCGCACCGCCACTTCGACCTTGCCCAGGGGCTCGCCCGAATCGAGTTCTTCGCTGACGAGATGAACCGTGGCGCCGGCGTGGGAATCGCCCGCCGCAATCGCCTTGGCATGCGTGTCGAGACCCGGAAATCTGGGGAGCAAAGATGGATGGATGTTGAGCATCCGTCCCTCCCATCGCCGGACGAAGCCGGACGTGAGAATGCGCATGTAGCCGGCCAGAACGATATGGTCCGCCCCTGCCCTTATTGCCGCCTCCTCCATAGCCCCGTCATGCTCCTCGCGGCGCATTCCGCGATGGTCGAGCGCAAAGGTCGCGACCTCTTCTGCTTCAGCAAGCGCGAGAGCTTCGGCGGCGGGGTCATTGGTTGCGACGAGCACGATCTCGTAGGGGCATTCGGGCAGCCGACTGGCATAGAGCAGCGCAGCCATATTCGTGCCTCTGCCCGATACGAAGACGGCGACCCGGGCGCGCTCAGCCATGATGCGTCGCCGACCAGGCCTCGCGCGCCGCCCAGGTGCCGGCCGACCCACGGACGGTACATCCCTTGATTCCCTCGGCGATCGATCCGACCGCCAGCACGGTCTCGCCCGCTTCCTCCAGTCGCGTCCGGACGAGTTCGGCTCTGGCCGGCTCGACCGCTATGACCATTCCGATGCCGCAGTTGAAAGTACGCGCGAGTTCGGCAGGCTCGATGTTTCCTTGCGCCTGCAGGAAGGCCATCAGCCCGGGTTGCTCCCACGCGTCGGCATCGACTTGGGCGTGGGCGCCGTCCGGAAGGACGCGGGGAATGTTCTCGAGCAAGCCGCCACCGGTGATATGCGCCAATGCGTCGATCAACCCCTCGCGCACCAGCGGGAGCAGGTTTTTCACGTAGATCCTTGTTGGTTCGAGCAAGGCATCTATCAGCAGCCGGTCGCGGTCGAATAGCGCCGGGCGATCGAGCTTCCACGCCAGGTCGGCCGCCAGCCGCCGGACGAGCGAATAGCCATTCGAATGAACACCGGAGCTGGCGAGGCCGAGCAGGACATGCCCGGGCGCGACGCGTTCGCCCGTCAGCTGTTCGCCGCGCTCGACCGCGCCGACGCAGAACCCTGCAAGATCGTAGTCGCCCTGGGCGTACAATCCCGGCATTTCGGCGGTCTCCCCGCCGATCAGCGCGCATCCGGCCTGCCTGCATCCCTCGGCGATGCCCGCGATGACCTCCTGGGCAACGCCGGACTCCAACTTGCCGGTGGCGAAATAATCTAGAAAGAACAACGGTTCGGCGCCTTGCACGATCAGATCATTGACGCACATGGCGACCAGATCCACACCGACCGTATCGTGCCGTCCGCTGTCGATTGCGAGCTTGAGCTTGGTCCCCACGCCATCGTTCCCCGCGACCAGCAAGGGGTCCTTGTAACCGGCGGCTCGCGGATCGAAAAATCCACCGAAACCGCCGATGGCGCCATCGGCACCGGGCCGAACGGTCGCCTTGACCAGCGGGCCGATGGCCTTGACCAGGGCATTGCCGGCGGCGATCGAAACGCCTGCCTGTTCGTAGGTATAGGACGGCCGTTTGCTGCGGGGTTCATCGCTCATGGCACCCGCCTTACGCATTCGCGCTTGGATTTCCAGAATCCTTTCGGCAAAAGGCCCGCTGTTTCCCCGATGCAAAACGCCCTTTCCCTTCCGCCTGCCGCTCGTCGCCCGGCCTTCTTCGCACTCGGCCTCGCCGTATTCTGTGCGCTTGGGGCGGTGGTCTGGGCGCAGGTCGGTGGAGAACGCGGCATCGCGCCGATCGCAGCTTCGCGCGACATTCAGGTCTCCGGCATCGAAGTCGACGTCACCGCCGACACCGGCGAAAAAGCACGTGCCGAGGCCTGGGTGGATGCGCAGCGCAAGGCGTGGGAACGACTCAAGGGTCCCAAATTGTCCGATTCGCAGATCGAGGTCATGGTCTCCGCTATCGTAATCGAGCGCGAACGGCTTGGCCCGAACCGGTATATCGCGACGCTCGGCGTGATCTTCGACCGACAGCGCGCCGATGCCTATCTCGGCACCGAGGGCGAAGCGACGCGCTCGGCGCCCATGCTGCTGCTGCCGGTTACCATTTCTGCGGGCACGCAGATGGTCTACGAACAGCGCAATCCGTGGCAGCGCGCATGGGCCGAATTCCAGGCGGGGACCAGCCGGATAAACTATGTTCGCCCGACCGGGGGAGGCGGCGACTCGTTGCTCCTGACCTATGGCCAGACAGGTCGCCGCAGCCGCACCTGGTGGCGCAACGCACTCGACCAGTTTGGCGCAGCCGACGTGCTCGTCGCGATCGCCCGCCTGCGCTATACCTATCCGGGCGGTCCGATCGAAGGCAACTTCACCGCGCGTTTCGGGCCCGACAACAAGTTTCTCGCCGGTTTCAACCTGACCGCCAAATCACCCGAACAGCTGCCGGCGATGCTCGACAAGGCGGTTCTCCGATTCGATGCCGTCTTCGAGAAGGCGCTGGCGGAAGGCCGCCTTCGTCCGGATCCAACGCTCGATATCGGCACACCCGAGCTGACGCCGGCATTACAGCGGCTGCTCGAACTCGGCCGGGCGATGGAGGTGCAGGATCGCGCAACCGAAGCGGCTGCCCAGCCGACTGCCGAAAGCGGGCAAGCGATCACTGCCGCTCCGGTGCGGACGCCCCCCCCGGAAGGCTCGGTGGCGCTCTATACCGTGCAGGTCGCCACGCCCGACGCGGCCGCTTTCGACGGCGCGCTCTCGGCTGTTCGCGGGGCGCCCGGAGTGCGCAATGCAGGAATCCGCAGCACAGCAATCGGTGGCACGTCGGTAATGACCGTCAGCTACGCCGGCTCGATCTCCGAACTCGCCGATGCTCTGCGATCGCGCGGGTTCACCGTCCGCCAGGGCAGCAGCGCACTTTCCATCAGCCGCTGAGAGCGCTGTTGAGTTCGCAGATCGCCCTTCCGTTGAATCCTGGCGAGGGCGGAGAGCCGGTTGCCATCGTCCTTGGTTCGGGCAACCGCGAGGTTGCCGAAGCGCTGGCGGCAAGCGACGACTGGCCTTTCCGCACGGCGATCCTCCACGGCCCGCCTCGGTCGGGAAAATCGCTGCTGGCGCAGTGGTTCGCAGCGCAGGGTGGCGAGACGATCGACGGGGTCCAGGCGCTCGATGAAGCGGCGATATTCCATCGTTGGAATCGGGTGCAGGAGAAAGGCGGCGCCCTGCTGCTGGTGGTCGATGGCGATCGCTGGGACATCGGTTTGCCGGATTTGCGAAGCCGGATGGGGGCGGCTCTGCAGCTCGAAATCGGGTTGCCGGACGATGCCATGGCGGCTGAACTGATAATGGCCCATGCTGCGCGGCGCAGGCTTGCCCTGGGCGAAGCCGCGCCGGGCTATCTCGTTCCGCGAATGGAACGAAGTTACGCGGCGATCGAAAGAATCGTGGCCGAAATCGACCGACTGTCACTTGAACGGCAGGTTCCCGCCACCCTATCTGTATGGCGGGACGCATTGGAGGCGGTGCAGGGCCCGGAACAGGCGGCGCTTGCTTTAGTTGCCCGCCAGTGGGAGAATATCCGCGATGTTGGAACGGCTCGTCGCCTATCTCGACAGCGTCAAGGCACGCGATCCCGCGCCTCGCAGTCGCTGGGAAATCCTGACCTATCCGGGGGTCTGGGCGCTCGCCTATCACCGGATCGCACACTGGCTGTTCGAAGCCGAGCTTTTCCTTCTCGCGCGTGTGGTCAACCACTGGAGCCGCTGGCTGACCGCGATCGACATCCATCCGGGCGCGCGGATCGGCAGGAATTTGTTCATCGACCACGGGTTCTCGGTGATCGGGGAGACCGCCGAAATCGGCGATAACGTCACCATCTATCAGTGTGTCACGCTGGGTGGCACCAATCCGACCAATGGCCGGGGCGGCAAACGCCATCCGACGATCGAAGACGAGGCGATCATTGGTTCGGGCGCGCAGATCATCGGGCCGATCACCATCGGCCGGCGGGCTCGCGTGGGCGCCAATGCGGTGGTCACCGACGACGTCCCCGAAGGGGCGACGATGGTCGGCCTCAAGGCGCGCAGCACGCTCGTCCCGGCCGAACAATGGCTGAAGGAATTCATTCCTTACGGCACGCCTTGCGCCGATCCTTGCGAGCCGAACCGCGACTGTATCGAGAAGCTCGAGAGCGAGATCAAGGCATTGCGCGCTGAAATTGCGGAAATGAGGGGCGAGCGCGCGCCCGCACAGCGCAGCGGGACCGCCGATCGATGAGTTCGGCGGGTGGAACGGTCGTTGCTTTTCCAGGGCACCGGCCACTGCAGGTCGGCTTTTCGCGCGAAGAATTGATGCGTATCCTCGATCTCTACGGGCGGATGGTCGCCGCAGGACAATGGCGCGACTACGCGATGGATTTTACGCGCGATATCGCGAGTTTCGCGGCATTCCGGCGCGCTGCCGAGCGGCCCCAGGTCCGGATCGAGAAGCGTCCCTCGCTGCGCAACAAGCAGGGCATGTGGACGCTGTTCGGCGAGCATGGCCAAGCGCTCAAGCGCGGGCACGAACTGCCGGGGGTGATCGCTCCTGTCGAGCGGCGCCTGCTCAAGGCTGTAGAGAGCTGAGCGGGAAAAGGCGGGCGGCACGCTTGTGCTGACCCCCTCCCATCGTGGCCCGCCGGTCAGGCCGTCGCCGGCAAGCGCACGCGCATGTCACTGGGCAAGGTGCTGACGACCGCTGCGCGGATCGGCGTCCATAGCGCGCTCAGCGTCAACAGGGCCGAACCTATGACCAGCGCGGTGAGCGCGAAATTGAGCTCTACGGCACCGAACTCGCGGAACAGATAAGTGAGCGCAACCAGCACATAGGCCAGAGCCGATACCAGCAAAGCCCGGCGATCGACCGCCAGAGCGACGAGCGCGAATACGATATAGACCGCGACCACGGAAAGCGCTGCGCCGATGCCGATGTTGTCGCCTTCGGTAACTCCGATCAGCGCGAAAACGGGATGAGCGATCATCGGTGCCGCCAGCAGGTGAAGCCAGAAGGCGACATCGCTGCGCCGGGTGGTGCGCGCCGGATCGCTCATGTCCCAGCGCATCGCGAAACCGAAGATCACGAGGCCGACGAGGAAGACCAGAGCGAGCACGACCGTCTCGGCATTGCTGCTGTTGGGGCCGATGATCGCCAGCAGCAATGCGACGACCGTTCCCGCCAGCGCCGCAGTTCCGGCAGCGATGGTGATCGGGACCATGAACCGCCGCCAGTGGAGCCATGCGCCCCCCGCGGTCACCAAGGCCGATGCCGCAATAAGCAGCGCGGCGAGGGTTTCGCTCCCTTTTGTTCCTTCGGCGAAGCCGGCCACGATAAAACCCAGCAGGCCCGCGAATATTCCGCCGACGAAGCCCAGCAGCAGGACGATGCTCGGCAGGGCCATGCGGCGTTTGGCGGTGAAGAACTCTGCCAGCGTCCAGGCGGTCCCGGCCACCAGCAATCCGCTGACCGGCGACGGACCGTTCTGGTTGCTCCAGACGGCATCGCCGATAGCGCCCATCGCCACCAGCATGATGATGATGCCGATCGACACGAAGATGTCGTTGAAGCCGGTGATCAGGCGGAAATGTTCGGCATCCGCCGGCAAAACGTCGCGCTGAGAAGCGACATGCGCGCGCAGCGCCTGAGCCGCTTCCGCGCTGATCGCCCCCACAGCGACCGCGGAATTGAGATCGTCCTGGCTGTACATCCGCCTACCCTCCCACTGTTGATCGTGGGGAGGATAGGCCGAAGTGTATTATATAGTCAATACGGTGCCACTTAGCCGCGCGTCGAAGCGGGCCCGCCGCCGGTGACCTTCTGCATCGCGGTCAGGATCGCGCCCGATTGTTCGCTGCCCGATTGGGGCGCCTTGAGGTTGGAAAATTCGGAGATCTTGTCCCAATTGGCTGCGAATCCTTCGACCGTGCGCTCGCCCTCGGGAAGCCAGACCGCATCGTTCATGACCGTCCAGGCGCTGTGGAAACCGCCGGCGCCCGCACCGACGATGGCGTTGGTGGGAGCATCCTCGGAAACGAGGAACAGCGCCGCAGGAACAACGTTCACCGGGTCGAACAGCTTGAATGCCTCTTCGGGGAACAGATCTTCGGTCATGCGGGTGCCGGCGACGGGGCTCAGCGTGTTGACCTTGATATTGTACTTCGCGCCTTCGAGCTGAAGCGTCTTGGTAAGGCCGGCGAGGCCGAGCTTGGCCGCGCCGTAATTCGCCTGGCCGAAATTTCCGAACAGGCCGGTCGAGCTGGCCGTCATCAGGATCCGGCCATAGGCCTGTTCGCGCATGGTTTCCCAGCATGCCTTGGTGACGAAGGCCGAGCCGGTGAGGTGCACCTTCACGACGAATTCGAAATCTTCGGGGCTCATCTTGGCGAAGGTCTTGTCGCGCAGCACGCCGGCATTGTTGATGAGGACGTGGACGCCGCCCCACTTCTGCTTGGCGTCGGCGACCATTTTTTCCATCTGCTCGTATTCGGTGACCGAACCGCCATTGGATACGGCCTCGCCGCCCATCTTCTCGATTTCCTCGACCACCTGCAGCGCCATGTCGGAATGCCCGGTGCCATCGCGCGAGCCACCGAGATCGTTGACCACCACCTTGGCACCGCGGCGGGCGAGTTCGAGCGCATATTCGCGGCCGAGTCCGCCGCCTGCGCCAGTCACAATGGCTACCTTGTCCTTGAAGTCGATGCTCATGCGGCTGCTCCTGCTTTGTCGTTTACGTAAAGGTCAATCGGCGCGTGGCGTGACATGTTCGCTTCGCACTTGCAACACCGCACGCGACGCAAAGCGTGCCGCAAGGTCCGAGACGCGAACTAGCCCGCGCCGAGCGTCTCGAGCGCGGGGATCAGCTCGGCCAACGAATCGATCGTCGCGTCGGCCCCCAGCGCTGCGGGCGGCTTGTCGCAGTAGCCGTAGCATGCCGCGATCACCGGCACATCGGCGGCCCGCGCCGCCATGACGTCATAGCTACTATCGCCGACGAAGGCGATCGATCCGCCGCCGCAGCATTCGCGGGCATGCCAGATCGGATCGGGAGCGGGCTTGGCGCGGCCCTTGCCCAGGGTGTCGCCGCCGATCACGCAGTCGAAACGCGAAACGAGTTCGAGCGCACCGAGCACGCCGCGGGCGAACTGTTCGAACTTGTTGGTCACCACGCCAAGCCGCACCCCGCGGGAGGCGAGCGCCTCCAAGGTCTTGACCGCATGCGGGTAGGGTCGGGTGTGGACGGCGAAATTCTCGCCGTAAAAGGCCAGCATGGCCTTGTAGAGCCTGCGGAACTCGTCGTCCGGCAACCCTCCCTGCTCGTCCACCGCCTTCTTTAACATGACTTTGGCACCCCCGCCGATCAGGTCGCTGGCGTGCTCGGCAGGCACTGTATCGAAGCCGCCCATGCAGAGGGCGTGATTGACCGCGGCCCCGAGATCGCGATGCGTCTCGAGCAGGGTTCCATCGAGGTCGAAAGCGACGATGTCGAAGGGAAAATCGGGCATCCGGCGATCGGTGGCGGATGCGTTCTTCAAACTGCAAGAGATTGGTGGCATGGCGCTCGCCATGAATACCGACCACGAATTCGCCGCCGTCATTCTCGCTGCGGGCAAGGGCACCCGCATGAAGAGCGAACTGCACAAGGTTCTTCATCCGATCGCCGGACGCCCGATGATTGACCATCTCCTTGCGACGGTGGATGCGCTTTCGCCGGACGCGAAAGATCGTCGTGGTCGGGGCCGGGCGCGAGCAACTCGAGGCGGCGCTGGGCGAAAGCGCCCGGACCGCTCTGCAGGATCCGCAATTGGGCACGGGGCATGCAGTCCAACAGGCCGAAGGCGAACTTTCCGGCTTCGGCGGCGACGTGCTCGTGCTCTACGGCGACGTACCCTTCGTCACGGGGGCGACCATGCGCGCCTTGCTCGATCGGCTGCATGCCGAGGACGAACCGAAGGTCGTGGTGCTCGGCTTCACACCCGAGGATCCCGGACACTATGGCCGCATAATCGCTGATGCAGACGGAAGGATCGCGAAGATGGTCGAATACCGGGACGCGAGCGAGCAAGAGCGCGCTTGCCGATTGTGCAATTCCGGAGTCATGGCGGCGCGCTCCGCAGATCTGTTCGAACTGCTGCGGCGCGTCGGCAACGACAACGCCCAGGGCGAATATTACCTCGTCGACATCGTCAACGTCGCCAATTCCGACGGAAACCGCTGCGCGGTGGTCGCTTGCAGCGATCCGAACGAGGTCGCCGGCATCAACAGCCGTTCCGAGCTGTCGCGGGCGGAACGCCAATGGCAGGAGTACAAGCGCGAGGAGGCGATGGCCGGAGGCGCCAGCTTGCGCGCGCCGGAGACCGTGTTCTTCAGCTGGGATACCGAATTGGGAACCGATGTGACGGTGGAACCGCACGTCGTCTTCGGCCCGGGGGTGACGATTGCCAACGGCGCCACGATCCGCGCCTTCAGCCATCTCGAGGGTGCGCGCGTAGGCGCAGGCTGTTCGGTTGGCCCCTATGCCCGCCTGCGGCCCGGGACGGTCATGGAAGAAGGATCGAAGGTCGGCAATTTCGTCGAGGTCAAGCAGGCGGTATTGGGCGAGGGAGCCAAGGCCAACCATCTGACATACCTCGGCGATGCCGAGGTCGGCGCGGGCGCAAATATCGGCGCCGGCACGATCACCTGCAATTACGATGGCTACTTCAAATATCGCACCGTGATCGGCGATCGTGCCTTCATCGGCTCGAACAGTGCGCTGATCGCGCCGGTCAGCATCGGAGCCGACGCCATCGTGGCCGCGGGCAGCGCAGTCAGTCGCGACGTCGCAGCGGGGGACTTGCGTCTGGTCCGCGCCGAGCAGGCGGTGAAGCCTGGCTGGGCCGACCGCTTCCATGATGCCATGAAGAAAAAGAAGGCCGCGGAGAAGAAGGCGGCGGAGAGGAACGGCTGAGTGATCGGCTAAAGGATAACGGCAGATGCTGGCTCTGCGCGCGCCCGCTGGGTCGCCATGTCCAGCAGCACCATCTCGTTCCGAAGGCGAAAGGGGGACGCGAGACGGTGGCGCTCCATCCGCTTTGCCATCGTGCGATCCATGCGAATTTCACCAATGCCGAACTCGTCCGAATCGGCCGCGACCGCCGGGCGCTCCTCGATTGGGCCGGCGTTGAACAAGTTCTTGGACTGGGTGGCGGAAAACCCGCCCGACTTCCATGAACCGACCCGTGTCGGCCGAAGACCGGAAGCCGCTAGGCCGGCCCGAGGAACTGGCCGCCGGCCTCGCCGAGCGAAGCCCAGCGAATCGCCACCCGATGTTCTTCGTCACCGTAGCGCAGACGGTATCCGTCGCCGCAGCGCACCCCCTTGGGCACCGAAATCCGGAAGCCGTCCGACGATACGTCGATGATCGTACAGGCCAGATCGCCCGTCTCGGCGGCGCGCAGGACCGCGGCCTCTCGCACGGCTATTCTTGGACTGTGGACTGTATTCGGCATTATTTCGCATCCCTATGCATCATGTAAAAGACGCGAACCCTATTATTCTGACCCTTGTAAAGAGCGGTTCTTGCCGAAGGATTAAAGGGGAAGCATGACTTTGCTTCCCCTTCTTACCGTCAGTCCGCCAGCCGCTGCAGCAGGTAGACGAACTGCAGAGCCTGAATCTTGGCGCGCTGTTCGTTGTCCACCCCGCCCGAATGGCCGCCGGTCGTATCTTCGAAATAATAGTATTGCTGGCCGAGTTCCTTGACCCGCGCAGCGCCCTTGCGGGCATGTGCGGGGTGGGTGCGATCGTCGGCGGTCGAAGCCCAGAAGAATGGTGCAGGATAGTCCTTGTTCTCGAGCAGCTTCTGATAGGGCGAATAGGGCTCGATCCACGCCCGCTGCTCGGGAATGCGCGGGTCGCCGTATTCACCGATCCACGATGCTCCGCGGCCGATCAGATGATAGCGCAGCATGTCGAACAGCGGGATCTGAACGATCGCGGCGTTGAACAGGTCCGGGCGTTGGGTAAAGGCGGTTCCGACCAGCAGCCCCCCCTGCGATCCGCCCTGGATGCCGAGATGTTCGGGGCTGGTGATGTTCCGCGCGATCGCATCTTCGGCGATCGCGATGAAGTCGTCCCAAGTGCGCTGCTTGTTCTCGCGAATGGCGGTCTGATGCCATCCGGGCCCGAATTCGCCACCGCCCCGCATGTTGCCGAGGATGTAGGCGCCGCCGCGCTCCAGCCACATCTTGCCGGTCGAGCCGAGATAGCCGGGCAGACGCGGGACCTGGAAACCTCCATAACCGGTCAGCAGCGTCGGCGTCGTGCCGTCGAGGACCATGCCCTTGGGTTTGACGAGGAAATAGGGGATCGCGGTCCCGTCCTTGCTCGTCGCTTCGTACTGGACGACCTCCATGCCCTCGGCATCGAAGAAGCTGGGGGAGGTCTTGATGACGTCCGGCGCGGCGCTTCCGTCGCTGTAGTAAAGCGTCGACGGAGTGAGGAAATCGGTGACCGAATACATCACCTCGTCGCTATCGTCCGCCGAAGCGGCAATGTCGACGGTGGCGTTGTCGGGCAGGTCTACGGGCGTGCTCGACCAAGCGCCGTCAGCATGATCGAAGCGCAGCACGCGGCCCTTCACATTGTCGAGCAGGCTCACGAAGAGACTGTTCTTGGTGATTGCGCCGCCTTGCTTGGTCTGCCGTTCCGCAGGCGCCCAGACGAGCGTCTTCGGCGCGCCATTGGGATCGTTCTTGAAGGCCTCGAGATCCACCGAGACCAATGCGTCAGCGGGGAAGGTCTGTCCCTGGTTTTCCCAATCGACATCGGTGGAGAACAGCAATTGTCCGTCGACGATGCCATAGGGCGAAGCCATCTTGGGCAGGTCGAGCTTCACCCACTCGCCGTTCTTCCGGAAATAGAACTCGCGCTCGTGAAACGACAGTCCGCGATAGGCGGTATAGCCGTGGACCGTGCCCTCGCCATCGCGCAGCAGGCTGGCTCCGGCCCAGACGTCGTGCGGATCGCCGCGGAAGATTTCGGGGGCATCCTCCAGCGCCGTCCCGCGCTTCCACAGGCGCGTGGTGAACGGGTATTCGCTCTCGGTCAGAGTGTCCTCGCCGAAATCGCGGCCGACCAGCAGCGTGTCCTCGTCGAGCCATTCGATCCCGCCCTGGCTTTCGCTGTCGATGGCGAAGCCGCCAGCGACGAAGCTCTTCGAATCCATATCGAATTCGCGCAGCACCGTGGCGTCCTTGCCGCCGTCGGACAGAGCGATCATGCACATGGTGAGTGTCGGCGGGAGGCATGTCGAACCCTTGTAGACCCACTCGCGGCCTTCGGCTTCGGCAAGCGCATCCACGTCGAGTACCGTCTCCCACTCGGGTGAATCGGAGCGGTAGCTTGCGAGCGTGGTGCGGCGGAGGAGGCCGCGCGGATTCTGCTTGTCCTGCCAGAAATTGTAGAGCCCGTCGGGCCTGATCGAAACATAGGGAATGCGATCCTCGCTGTCGTAGATGGCCAGCGCTTCCGCCTTGAGCGTGTCAAAACGCGGATCACCTGCGAGCATTCCTGTCGTGCGCTCGTTCTCGCTGCCGACCCAGGCCAGCGCCCTGTCGCTGCGGGCTTCCTCGAGCCAGATGTAGGGATCTTCTTCGGGGCCGGGCACGTTGTCCTGCGCGGCGGCGGAATTGCTGGAACTGAGCGTCATGGCAGCTGCAATGGCCAGCGCGGATACGAGTTTCAAGGGCATCTCTCCGGTCGATAGGTCGTGATCCACCAAGTGACGGGGAGAGGCGATGATTTCAAGCGGTCGTCACCTAATCTGCGCGCAGCCATGCCCGTATTTTGCGCTCGTGCAGCGTGGTCTCGGCCAATTCGCGGTAGTGGCCTGCAATCGCCTGCTTGACCAAGGCGCCGACAGCTGCGTTCCGCGCCGTGAAGCCGGTGTCGGCGGTGACGATCACCGGAGGACGCGTGGAGAGAATCCTCGCGACCTCCGCTTCCTGCGCAATGCCGAGCGAGTTTCGTTCAAGCGCGTTGTTCAGATGGTCCGGATAGATAAAGCGCGTCGGCAGGCAACTCCCCGTCATGCGATAGAGCGAGGTGGGGCCATCGTAGATCCATAAGCAGCGATCCTCACCGTCGACATACGGCGCGATCGCCGCTGCCAGGCGGGTCATGTCCGCGCGTTGTTGGTGCGACTGCGCATATTGGCGCGGCAGGTAGAGGATTGTCGCTGCCCCGGCGAGCACGAGTGCCAGAGGCACCCAGCGCGCCGGCCCCTTGCGGTCGATGAGCGGCAAGGCGAACAGGACGAGTGCAGGAACCAGAGCCGCGAAGTAATAGCGATAGACAGTCGCCGGCACATAGACCGTCGCCAGCGAGGCTAGCAGCCACAACACGACGAAGCTGTAGCTGCGGCCATCGCGCGGCGGGCTCATCCGGGCAGCGGCATAGATGCCGAGGACGAATAGCACGGCGAGCGGGAGCAGAAATATGCGTTGGTCGGGGCTGAAGCGCCCGACAGGTGCAGGTTGCCGTTCGAAGAATGAGATGAAATTGGCGAAGAAGAAGGCTTTCCATTCGCCGATCGCGGCGTAGAACAGCCCCACCGCCAGTGTCGGCAGCAGGCCGAGCACAGCAAAGGCGAGGGCGAGACGCGCCAGGCGGGAAACGTCCCGGCCCTGCCTGTGCTGCCCCCACAGGGCCCACAGGCCGAAGAACAGGCATTGCGGGGCGACGGTATATTTGAGCTGGAGCGCCAGTCCGCCTACCGTCATGGCGACGAGCGCGCGGCGCACGGCATACGGATGGTCGGGATCACGTACCAGCAGCGCCATCGCCAGCATCAGCGGCACGTGAAACGCCTCTGTCTGGCCCGAATAGCTGCCATAGGTCGACATCAGCGCGACATAGAGCAGGCCCGCTCCGGTCGCGGACACCCGGTCGACGAAATTGCGGGCGAGGGCATAGATCATTAATGCGCCGGCCAGCGTGAACAGGGCGGCCAGCACCTGATAGGCGGCAGGGCCAGAACCGCCTATCGCATGGGCGCCGGCAAACAGCGCGAAAAGGCCGAAGGGCTTGCGGTCCCACAGATCGACGAAGGGCAGGCGCCCGTCGAGCATCGCATTGCCGAGCAGCGAATAGAGCTGTTCGTCGATGTCGGCATTGGGATCGCCCCACCAGCCTGCACGAACCGCAACAACGGCAATTAACAGCACCGCGGCGACGCCGATATCGCGCCGAAATTGCCATCCTTTTGCCATCGGAGCCCCCGTCATCGATCGGGGTCTAGCGGCTGGCGCCCTGGCCGCCTAGCTTAGCGTCCTGCGCAATGCACTGACTGATGCGTGGCAGATTTGAGGATTCGACCCGCAATGCGGAAGGTCTTGAATTTTCTCGGCTGGGCAATCGTGGCGATTGCAGCCGTGCTGCTCGCGCTTTCGGCATGGATCATGGCGCCCTTCAGGCTCGGCTACCCTGACGTGATGCAAACCGCCGAATCGCTAATACGCGCACCGTTCGCCTCCACGCTCGTTATCGGCGACAGCCGGGTCACGAATCCGCCATCTCCAGCGGCTGTCGAGCGTAGTCAGCCCGATATCGGACGCGCGCGTGACGGCGGTCTTCCTGAGTGAGAGCGTTCCGGACGGTAGGGCGGTTTGGAATCCGTCCTACTGGTCGCCGGTCTATGAAGTCTGGTTCTACACGATCTTCGCGGCGGGCCACTTTCTCGAGGGCCGAAAGAGGATTCTCTGGTTGGTTTTGCCAAGTCTCGCAGGTGGCTGGCGCATCCTCCTGATGATGCCGATGATGATGCCGATCTGGCTGTTGGGAGCGGGGCTGGCACCTGACTCAGGGGCGACCGCGGGCTAAATCGAAAAGGGCGGCCCGCAGGCCGCCCTTGAAAGCTCGGTTTGTCGCGAGGGTTCAATCCTCGACGTGCTCGGCCAGGACCGTCAGACCGCTCTCGGCGACTTCGGCGAAGCCCCCGCGGACCGCGATGGTCTCGGGCGCTGCGCCTTCGGTCTTGTAGACCTGCACTTCACCGTCACGGATCGTCGACATGAAGGGAGCATGCCCTTCGAGCACGCCGAATTCGCCTTCCGCGCCGGGGACGACCACCATGTGGACGTCTTCCGACCGGACCAGCTTGGCCGGCGTGACGAGTTCGAAGTGGAGGGCCATGTCCTTACGCGTCCTCGGCCAGCTTCTTGGCCTTTTCGACCGCCTGATCGATGCCGCCGACCATATAGAAGGCCGATTCCGGCAGGTGATCGTATTCACCATCGACGACGGCCTTGAACGATTTCACCGTGTCTTCCAGCTGGACGAACACGCCGGGGATGTTGGTAAACACCTCGGCAACATGGAAGGGCTGCGAGAGGAAGCGCTGGATTTTGCGCGCCCGGGCGACCGTCAGCTTATCCTCTTCGCTCAGCTCGTCCATGCCGAGAATGGCGATGATGTCCTGCAGGCTCTTGTATTTCTGCAGCGTTTCCTGAACCCGGCGGGCGGTCTCGTAATGCTCCTGGCCGACGACGCGCGGTTCGAGCACGCGACTGGTCGAATCGAGCGGATCGACCGCAGGATAGATGCCGAGTTCCGAGATCGCACGCGACAGGGTGGTGGTAGCGTCGAGGTGGGCGAACGAGGTGGCCGGGGCCGGATCGGTAAGGTCGTCGGCGGGAACGTAGATCGCCTGGACCGAGGTGATCGAGCCCTTGGTGGTCGAGGTGATGCGTTCCTGCAAATTGCCCATGTCGGTCGACAGCGTTGGCTGATAGCCGACCGCCGACGGAATGCGCCCGAGCAGTGCCGACACTTCCGAACCCGCCTGGGTGAAGCGGAAGATGTTGTCGACGAAGAACAGCACGTCCTGGCCTTCGACGTCGCGGAAATACTCGGCCATGGTCAGACCGGACAGTGCGACGCGAGCACGCGCACCCGGAGGCTCGTTCATCTGACCGAAGACCAGCGCGACCTTGGAACCTTCCGAGATGGCTTCGCCCGCTTCGTTCTTGGCGATCACCCCGGCATCGAGGAATTCGTGGTAGAGGTCGTTGCCTTCGCGGGTGCGTTCGCCCACGCCGGCGAACACCGACACGCCGCCATGGCCCTTGGCGATGTTGTTGATGAGTTCCTGGATGAGCACGGTCTTGCCCACCCCGGCGCCGCCGAAAAGCCCGATCTTGCCGCCGCGCGCATAGGGGGCGAGCAGATCGATGACCTTGATGCCGGTGACGAGGATCGCCGCCTCGGTCGACTGGTCGACGAACAACGGAGCTTCGGCGTGGATCGGCATGGTCTGCTCTGCGCCGACGGGACCGCGCTCGTCGATCGGCGCGCCGATGACGTTCATGATCCGACCGAGCGTCTTGGGTCCGACCGGTACGGAGATCTGCTTCCCAGTGTTGACGACTTCCTGTCCGCGGACAAGGCCGTCGGTGCCGTCCATAGCGATGGTGCGGACGGTGTTCTCGCCGAGGTGCTGGGCGACTTCGAGCACCAGCGTATTATCGCCATTCTTGGTTTCGAGCGCGGTCAGGATCGCCGGCAGTTCGCTTTCGAACTGGACGTCGACGACGGCGCCGATGACCTGGCTGATGGTGCCATTCGGGCTCTGGTTCATTACGGGTGCGGTGGCCATGTCTTAGGTCCTGGTTTTCGAGTTATCGCGCCTTAGCCGACGCAGACATTTTCCGGATCGGCAAAGACCCAATTGTCTTCGCCCGCTGTGAGGGTCGCCTTGTTGCGCAGGTATTCGTCCTCGCCGAGACCGAATTCGCAGATCACGTCCTGCGATCCGATCCCTGCGCGCTTGCACACGGCGGTATTGACCGGTTCGGCATCGGGGCACTTGGCGGCATACAGCTTCGTCAACAGAGTCTGATCGGGGGCGGGAAGCGTGCTGACCGGTTCGGGCGCCGCCGTCGCCGTCCGGGTCGGTTCGGGCGCAGGCTCCTGACCGCAACCGGCAAGCAGTGCAATCGGGAGAATGAGGACGAGTTTGTTCACGTATCTTTCCTTAGAGCGCTTCTGCGCCGGCAATGATTTCGATGAGTTCGGTGGTGATCGCGGCCTGGCGGCTGCGATTGTACTGGATGGTGAGCTTGTTGATCAGATCGCCGGCGTTGCGCGTGGCGTTGTCCATTGCGGTCATCGAGGCGCCCTGTTCGGAGGCTTCGCGTTCGAGTAGCGCGCCGAACAGCTGGGTGCGGACATAGCGCGGCAGCAGCTCCTCGAGGATCGCTTCCTCGTCGGGTTCGTATTCGACCACCGCGTCGCCGCCCCCCGCCGCGCCTTCGTCCTGGGCCGGAACCGGGATCAACTGGTCGACGGTCGGATCCTGCGCGAGGGCCGATTTGAAGATCGGATAAACCAGTTGCGCGATGTCGAATTCGCCCTTGTCGAAGCGCCCGATCAGATCCGCAGCGATCGCCTCGGCTTCGTCGAAGCCCGGCGTGCGGACCTCGGAAGTGTCGAAATGCTTCTCGATCCGATCGGCATAGTCGCGCTTGATCGGCGCACGGCCTTTCTTGCCGACGAGATAGAAGCGCACTTCCTTGCCCTCGGCGATCAACCTGGCGGCCTTCTGCTTGGCCGCCTTGACGATGTTCGAGTTCAAACCGCCGCACAGGCCCTTGTCGGTATTGACCACGACCAGCAGGTGGCGCTGGGTCGCACCGGTCCCGCGCAGCAATATCGGGGCGCTGTCGCCGCTCACCTTGGCGGCGAGACTGGTCATCACGCCCGACAGCCGTTCGGCATAGGGGCGCGCGGCTTCGGCCGCCGCCTGCGCACGGCGCAGCTTGGCCGCCGCGACCATCTGCTTGGCCTTGGTGATCTTCTGGGTCGACTTGACCGAGTTGATCCGGCCCTTGAGTTCCTTGAGGCTAGCCATTTCGGCTCCCTAATTGGTGCTTTCGGGACGGCTCAGGCGAATTGCTTGGCGAAGGTCTTGAGCGCGTCGACGACCTTGTCGCGTGTCGCATCCTCGAACTTGCCGGTGGTGCGGATTTCCTCGAGCACATCGGCATGCTCCGAGCGCATGAAGCTCAGCATCTGCTCTTCGTAATCGGTCACCCGATCGACCGGAACGCTGTCGATATAGCCGTTCGTGCCGGCGAAGATCGACACGGTCTGCTCTTCGAAGGGCATCGGCGAGAACTGCGGCTGCTTGAGTAGCTCGGTCAGGCGGGCGCCGCGGTTGAGCAGCTTCTGCGTCGCCGCGTCGAGGTCCGAGCCGAACTGCGCAAAGGCGGCCATCTCGCGGTATTGGGCGAGGTCGAGCTTCATCGAGCCCGAAACCTTCTTCATTGCCTTGGTCTGCGCGGCACCGCCGACGCGGCTGACCGACAGGCCGACGTTGATGGCCGGACGGATGCCCTGATAGAACAGGTCGGTTTCGAGGAAGATCTGCCCGTCGGTGATCGAGATCACGTTGGTCGGAATATAGGCCGACACGTCGCCCGCCTGCGTCTCGATGATCGGCAGCGCGGTCAGCGAGCCGCCGCCATTGGCCTTGCTCATCTTTGCCGCGCGTTCGAGCAGCCGGCTGTGGAGATAGAACACGTCGCCCGGATAGGCTTCGCGGCCCGGAGGACGGCGCAGCAGCAGCGACATCTGACGATAGGCCACGGCCTGCTTGGAAAGGTCGTCGTAGCAGATCACCGCGTGCATGCCGTTGTCGCGGAAATACTCGCCCATCGCGCAGCCGGTGTAGGGTGCGAGATACTGCAGCGGAGCGGGCTCCGAAGCGGTCGCGGCGACGACGATCGAATATTCCATCGCGCCGTTTTCTTCGAGCTGCTTGACGATCTGCGCCACGGTCGAGCGCTTCTGGCCGACGGCGACGTAGACGCAATAGAGCTTCTTGCTCTCGTCGTCGCCCGCGTTGATTTCCTTCTGGTTGATGAAGGTGTCGATCGCGACGGCGGATTTGCCGGTCTGACGGTCGCCGATGATCAGCTCGCGCTGGCCACGGCCGACGGGTACCAGCGCGTCGATCGCCTTGAGACCCGACTGGACCGGTTCGCTGACCGATTCGCGCGGGATGATGCCCGGCGCCTTCACTTCGACGCGGCGGCGTTCGGTGCTCTCGATCGGGCCCTTGCCGTCGATCGGATTGCCGAGCGCGTCGACCACGCGGCCCAGCAGGCCCTTGCCGACGGGAACGTCGACAATGGTGCCGGTACGCTTGACGCTGTCGCCTTCGCCGATTTCCTGGTCGGAGCCGAAGATCACCGCGCCGACGTTGTCGGCTTCGAGGTTGAGCGCCATGCCCTGCACGCCATTGGCGAATTCGATCATCTCGCCGGCCTGAACATTGTCGAGCCCGTGGATGCGGGCGATGCCGTCACCGACCGACAGCACGGAACCGACTTCGCTCACTTCGGCCTCGGTACCGAAATTGGCGATCTGGTCCTTGATGACCTTGGAGATTTCTGCGGCGCGGATATCCATTGGTATGCTTCCTTTAGGCCTTCAGGTCAGGCTTTCATCGCCTGGGCGAGGGAATTGAGACGGGTGCGGATCGAACCGTCGATGCGTTTCGAGCCGATGGTTACGACGAGGCCGCCGAGCAGTTCGGGATCGACCTTGGTCCGGATCTTGACGGTGCGCCCTTCGCGTTGCGTCAGCTTGGCCTTGAGATCGGCGAGTTGGGCATCGCTCAGCGCGTGGGCACTGGTGACTTCGGCGGAGACTTCGCCGCGCTGCGCGGCGGCGATCGCGCGGAAGGCACGGATAATCTGCGGCAGTTGCGACAGGCGGCGGTTTTGCGCCAGCACGCCCAGGAAGTTCTGCGTCAGTTCGGTCAGGCCGAGGATCGCGGAAATACCCCATAGCGCCTTTTCGGCCGCCCGACGCGATACCTTGGGGTTGGTCGTCAGCAAGGCGAGTTCGCGCGATTGGGCGAGCCCGGCCTCGAGGCTGTCGAGGTCCGATTCGACCGCGGTCACGGTCCCGTTCTCGCTGGCCAGATCGAACAGGGCCGATGCGTAACGCCCTGACAGGCTAGCCTGAATACCGGCGGAAATATCCACGCGCTTGAGGTCCTCTCGGGTCCGGAGAAAAATTTGTCGGGGCCTGCCGAATCCGGCGAACGCTTGGTTGCCCCGGCGAGGTTGGCGCGCGCCTAGCAAACGCATTTTGCGAAGGCAACCCGACTCCGAACGAGAAAGATTGGACTCTTCGCCGTGGCGGCATAAAACAGTCCCCGAATGCAACCGGTCGCGAGGGAGAAAAGCGATGGAGTTGGTGCCGCTGGGCCCCCGGTGCGGGGTCGAGTTCAAGCGGGTGCAGCTCGCCACGGTGGCCGAAGAAGAGCTCGAGGCGATCAAGCAGGCGATCTATACGCATGGCGTGGCGCTGTTCCGTGGGCAGGAGCAGTTCACGCCCGAAGCGCATATCGCTTTTGCCCGGCGCTGGGGCGGGATCGATCTCAACAATTACTTCCCGCTGACCGAGCAGCATCCCGAGATCGCGGTGGTCCGCAAGAAAGCGGACCAGCAGACCAACATCGGCGGCGCCTGGCACACCGATCACTCCTACGACCAGGTCCCGGCGATGGGCTCGATCCTGGTCGCGCGCCATCTTCCCCCGAGCGGGGGCGACACGCTGTTCGCGCATATGGGCGCTGCCTATGACGCACTGTCCGACGATCTCAAGCAGGAGATCGAAGGGCTCGAGGCTTTCCACACCGCCGACCATGTCTACCAGGAGGGCGGAATCTACGCCCAGACCGACATCGGCGGCGATTTGCGGGGACAGGGGCTCAAGACCGGCGCGGTCCATCCGGTGGTCATCCGCCACCCGGTCACCGGGCGCCGGCTGCTCTATGTCAACAGCGCCTTCACCATCCATTTCGTCGGGCAGAGCCGCGCGGAGAGCCTGCCCCTGCTGATGCGGCTGTTCGAAGCGGCAATTGCCGCGGACAACACCTGCCGGATCGCGTGGGAGCCCGGCTCGGTCGCGATCTGGGACAACCGCACCACCTGGCACAATGCGCTCAACGACTATCACGGGCACGCCCGCGAGATGCATCGCATCACGCTGAGCGGCGAACCGCTGGCGGCCTAGTTCAAGGTCGCGCGTCGCATTCGTAGACCAGCCGTTCGTTGGCTTTGCGCGGCAGCTTGCCGAGCACTTCGCTCTGCAGTTCGCCGAGCTTCGCCGCGGCATCCTCGGTATCGCAGCTGGGCGCCACATATTTGCCGCGCGCAGCGCGCGCCGCCGCCATTTCACTGCGCGGCAACAGGTAGCGTTCGGTGCGGAACACGCGCCGGTCGGGATCGAAGCTGTTGACCGAGACGGCATCTTCCGAATTGGGCACAAAGACCCGCGACCAGGTTCCGCCGGCAAAGCCATATTGGGTGCGGTCGTTGACGCAGCCCCTGGGCGTCCAGTCGAATTCGATATCCTGCGCCTGCGCACTGGTCACCCGGCTGCGCTCGGGGACCAGCCGGCAGCTGAGCGTGAGGTCGCCGCCTGGCTCGCTCCCGCCGCCCTCGACGGGTGCGTCCTGGTGCATCGCGGCGGCCACCCGGCGATCGATGGCGTCGAGACCCGGCCGCGTGAGATAGGCGGCGAGCGCGACGAGCACGATCACCGCCGTCGCCCCCGCGACCAGGCGCAGGCGAGTCTCGTCGCGCGGTTCGCCGTGATATAGCCTCATCGCCCATTGCCCCAGGGCGAGGGCCGTCAGCAACAGGACGAAGGCAAGGAACAGGCGATCCTCGCGTTCGGCGATCACCGCCTGTTCGGCTTCGAGTTGCGCGCGGTCGCGTTTCGTCCGCAACGCTTCCGAGCGCTGCGCAAGATCGGCTCGCGCGGCAAGCTGTTCGCGTTGCAGCCGTTCGCGTTCGGCAGCATCGAGATCGGCCATCGACCGGCAGGCGACGTTGCTGATCACCGGTTCCACATCGTTGGCGCGCAGGAAAGGCACCAGCTCGCGGTTCGATACGGCGAAGAAGAATTCCGCATCGCCGCCGGCATTGTCGGCCCCGAAGCTGTTGACCCCGAGCACCCGGCCGCACTGGTCGAGCAGCGGGCCCCCCGAATTGCCGCGCGCGATCGGTGCGGTGTGGAGAATGGTGTCGAACTGGCGGCTCGGGCGTGCTCCCGAGATGAAGCCGGGGCTCTTGACCGGAGGCTGGCTGCGGAAGATGTCGCGCAGGTCGAGTCCCTGCGCGCGGTCGACGTTCATCGGATAGCCGACGCTGATGACCTCGCCGCTGTCGGGCGGCACACCGCCGGCGATCGCCAGCGGCGGCAGCCGCAGATCGCCGGTGATGCGGATCAGCGCGAGATCGCTGCGCGACGATACCGCGATCGGCTGGCCGTAGACCGCCTCGCCGCCGCCGCTCGGAACGATCCCGATACGCAGATCCTCGTCTCGCAGCGCGTCGCGCACGACATGGGCATTGGTCACCACCTTGTCGGGCGCCACCGCGAAACCGGTGCCGTGGGTGATCGGCTGCAGTTCTTCCCCCTGCCGGCCGATGATGACGACGCGCACCACGCCGCGCGCGGCAGCATCGATATCGGCCGGTTCGGCCTGCGCCAGTGCGGGCACGAACAGCGCCAGCAGAACAGCCAGGAGCACGGGGAGATATCTCATCGCGGCTGCCTTGTGACCGCCAATCGCTTTGACCGCAAGCAGCGGGATGCGGTCTTGCCCGCAAAGGTCCACAGCGGTGTTCGAACATTGGAGACCGCCATGCACTACCGTATCGAGGGGATCGATCCCGCCCCTTACCGATCGCTGCTTCTGCTCGAGGATACCGAACTCGCGCGCCGAAGCATCCGCCGCGTCACCGCGGATGCCGCACCCGGCTATCCCTGCCGTGCGACGCTGGAGGACGCGCTGCCTGGCGAGCAACTCCTGCTCCTCAACCATTGCAGCCGCGACGGCGCGACGCCCTATCGCGCCTGCCATGCAATCTTCCTGCGCGAGCGCGCGGAACGGGCGGCGCTCTTCGATGACTCCATTCCGCCGGCCATCGGTGCACGACGGCTGTCCTTGCGCGGGTTCGATCGGCACGGCATGATGGTCGATGCCATGCTGACCGAGCCCGGAGCCGCCGAGACCAGCGTTTGCTTACTCTGTTCCGCGACCCCACGATCGTCGAGATCGACATTCACAATGCGGTGCGCGGATGCTTTGCCGCGCGGGCGCGGAGGACGTGACGATGCGCGACCTCGGCGAAGAGGCAGCCTGGGCCGCGGTTGAGCGGCGCGATCGCGCCTTCGACGGCCGCTTCGTGACCGGTGTCCTGACCACCGGCATCTATTGCCGCCCATCCTGCGCGGCGCGGCACCCGGCGCGTGCGAATGTCCGTTTCTTCGCCGATGGCGCGGCGGCGAGGGCGGCAGGACTGCGCGCCTGCAAGCGCTGTCTGCCCGACGAAGTCGCGCGTGACGAGGCAGCGGTGCTCGCGGCGATCGACGAGATCAGGCAGGCGCAAGCCGGTCTCTCGCTCGCTGCGCTGGCCGAGATTACCGGCTATTCGCCGAGCCATTTCCAGCGCGTGTTCAAGCGCGCAACCGGCCTGTCGCCCGCAGCCTATGCCCGCGCGCTGCGCGAAGAGCGTGCGCGCGATGCGCTGGTCGCGGGCGAGAGCGTGACCGGCGCGATCTACGAGGCTGGCTATGGCGCGGCCTCGCGCTTCTACGACGACATGAAGGGACGGCTGGGCATGATGGCGAGCGAATGGCGCGACGGTGGTAAGGGGCGGACGCTCCATTGGACGATAGTCGGCACGACGCTCGGCAAGATGCTCATCGCCGCGACCGAGAAGGGCGTCTGCTGCCTGGCGTTCGGCGAAGGCGAGGAGGACTTGCGATCGCGCTTTCCCAATGCCGAACTGGTCGAAGGGGGCGAAACCTTTCGCGCGCTGTTCGAGCAGGTGACGGCGGCGGTCGAAAGGCCCGGGACGGGGCTCGAGATCCCGCTCGACGTCAAGGGCACCGCTTTCCAGCAGCGCGTCTGGCAGGCGCTGCGGGCGATTCCGCCGGGCGAGACGCGCAGCTATGGCGAACTTGCCGCCAGTCTCGGCAAGCCCGGCGCCAGCCGTGCGGTCGGGCGGTGCCAATGGCGCGCAACGCCGTCGCCGTGCTGATCCCCTGCCATCGCGTGATCGCCGCCGACGGCGGGATCGGCGGCTATGCTTATGGGACTGCCATCAAGGAGGAGCTCCTGCGGCGCGAAAAGCGGCGGCTGAACCGCGCAATCCGGAGACATCGCGGGTCCGGAATCGTCCTCGGAGCATGTCCGCAAGCTCGAACTGATCGGGGCTGGATGGGGCAGGGCCGACGCACCGCCAGGCGATCGCCGCGCTCAGCTTCCCTCAAGTCCTTCGGCGAGGAGATCGAGCGCGACCCGCAAGGCCGCAAGCCGCACCCCGTCGCGGCCGATTGCACCGAAATGCTCTTCGCGGTGCGCCGGCTCGCCGCCCGCACAGGCGAGGCCGAAATGGACCAGCCCCTCTTCTTCATCCGCCCCCGCTGGCCCCGCGAAGCCGGTGATCGAAACGGCGAAGTCGGCAAGCGAACGGTCGAGCGCGCCGGTGGCCATCGCCAGCGCCACCTCGCGACTGACGGCGCCGCAACGATCGACGAGTTGCCGGTCGATGCCGAGCAGATCGCATTTGGCTTCTTTGGAATAAGAGACGATGCCGCGATCGAAGACATGGCCAAGACCGCGCACGTCGGTGAGCAGCGCGGCGAGCAGGCCCCCGGTACAGCTTTCGGCCGTGGCGATCTTGGCATCACTTGCGTCGGCCAGCCCGAGAACACGTTCGGCCCGCTCGACGATGTCGTGCGGTAAGGCTGGTCTCAGTTCCTCGACGCCGCCGGTCATCGGTTCCTCCTGATCTTCGCCCCACCGCACGCGCAGCCCGGGCATGCCTGCGCCAAATGCACGGGCAGCGGATTGGTGCCGTCAGAGCTTTGCGATGGATTCGCGCGCTGCGACGAAGCCCTGCTCGATGGCCTCGGGTCCGAAGCCGGCCTTCTCGACGCGGACGAAATGGAGATCGTCTATGCCGATGAATCCGAAGAAGGTCGCGAGCAGGCTTTCCTGGTTTTCGGACATCTCGTCGTTAGTATAGGCGCCGCCGCGGGCAGAAGCGACGACGACCTTGCGGCCGCCCGCCAGCCCCTCGGGTCCTCCCTTCGAATAGCGGAAGGTGACACCGGGCACGCCGAGCCGGTCGAGCCAGGCCTTGAGTTGCGAGGGAATGGAGAAATTATACATCGGCGCGCCGATGATCACGATATCCGAAGCGAGGAATTCGTCGAGCACCGCGCGCTGTTCGGGGTAGGCGGCGGCGACAGTGTCTTCGTGGGTTTCGGGTGGGGTGCGGATGGCCTTGGTGGTGATCGGATCGATATGCGGCAGCGGGTCGGCGACGAGATCGCGGGTTACCAGCGCAGCCTCGGGATGACGGTCACGGAAATGCTGCGTCAACGCCCCGGTCAGTCGGCGCGAGATCGATTGCTCGCCGGTGGTAGCGCTGTCGATACGAAGGATTTGCATGTCGGGAACTCCATAGTTACTTTCGATAACCTGGAGGCCATATGGAAACCGCCGCACCCATTGCGCAAGAAGGCACCTCGACGGCCGCAGGGCACACCGATGTAACTCTCGCGGTCCGCGGCGCGCCGCAATGCTCCGCCGTCAACGACATTCTCGCGCGGGTTGGCGACAAATGGTCGGTGCGCGTGGTCATGAGCCTTGCCGGTGGGGCGCTCCGTTTCAACCAATTGCGTCGCGCCATTCCCGGGATATCGCAACGCATGCTGACGCGGACCCTGCGCGGGCTCGAACGCGACGGGCTGGTGAGTCGGACTGTCACCGCTTCGGCGCCTCCGCGTGTGGACTATGCGCTCACCGCGCTCGGAAAATCGCTCTGTCATCCCGTTGCGCTGCTGGGCAACTGGGCGATCGCCCACATGGACGAGGTCGCGGCCGCGCGCGCGGCCTTCGAGACCGAGCAGGGCTAGACGAAACTGTAGGGATCGACGTCGACCGCCACGCGGATGCCGGGCGGGTGATCGACCGCTTGCAGCCAGCGGCGGATGATGTCCTGCAGATGGACGCTGCGCCGCGCGTTGATGAGGAAACGATAGCGATGGCGGCCGCGCAGCAGCGCCATCGGGGCCGGAGCGGGGCCGAGTATCATGCAATCGTCCACTTGCGGTCGAAAAGCGCCCAGGCGGTTGGCGGCCTCGCGCGCTTCGGCGTCGTCTTCGGAGGACACGATGATCGCCGCCCAGCGACCGTAGGGCGGCGCGCCGGCATGGCGGCGGGCTTCGGCCTCGGCCGAATAGAAAGCGTCGCGATTGCCGTCTGCCAGCGCGGCGATGACCGTCGCCTCGGGGTGGCGGGTCTGGATCAGCACCTCTCCCGGTTTCGAGCCGCGCCCGGCACGGCCGGCGACCTGGGCAACCTGCTGATAGGTGCGCTCGCCCGCACGCAGGTCGCCGCCTTCGAGCCCGAGATCGGCATCGACCACGCCCGACCAGCGTCAGCTCTGGAAAGTGAAACCCCTTGGTGACCAATTGGGTGCCGACGATCACGTCCACCGCACGGGTCTCGACCGCTGCGATGAACTCCGCGGCGCGTCCCGGTGAATTGAGCGTGTCTGAGGTGGCCACGAAGACGCGCGCTTCGGGCAACCGCTCGGCGACCTCGTCGGCGATCCGCTCGACTCCCGGGCCGCAGGCGACGAGGCAGTCGGGCTCGCCGCATTCGGGGCAGGCGGCAGGGCTGGGTGTCTCGTGCCCGCAATGATGGCAGGCGAGCCGGCGGCTGAAGCGGTGTTCGACCAGCCAGGCGCTGCAATTGGGGCATTGAAAGCGGAACCCGCAATTGCGGCACAGCGTCAGCGGGGCGTAGCCGCGGCGGTTGAGGAACAGCAGCGACTGTTCGCCCTTGGCCAGCCGCTCCTCGATCGCATCGACCAGCCGCGGCGCCAGCCACATGCCATGCGGGGGCTTCTCCTCGGTCAGGTCGATGGTATCTATCGCTGGAAGTTCGGCCCCGCCGAAACGGCTGGGCAGTTCGATCTTCGCATAGACCCCGCTTTCGGCCATCTGCAGGCTTTCGAGCGCCGGCGTGGCACTGGCGAGCAGCACCGGCACCCCTTCGAACCGGGCGCGCATCACCGCGACGTCGCGCGCGTTGTAGCGCACCCCCTCTTCCTGCTTGAAGCTGGTCTCATGCGCCTCGTCGACGACGATCAGGCCGAGCCGGGCGAAGGGCAGGAACAGCGCCGAGCGCGCACCGACGACCACTTGCGCATTGCCCTGGGCGACGGCGCGCCAGGCGCGGCGGCGCTCGGTCGATTTGAGCGAACTGATGCCATTGCACCGGCGCGGCGCCGAAGCGATCATCGAAGCGGTGGAGGAAGTTCTCGGTCAGCGCGATCTCGGGCAGGAGGATGAGCACCTGCAGCCCCTTCCGCAGCGCTTCGGCGACGGGTTCGAAATAAGCTTCGGTCTTGCCCGAGCCGGTCACGCCGTCGAGCAGGAAGGGGGCGAACGCCTGGTCGCGCACCGCCGTGCGAAAGATCGCTGCCGCCTCGGCCTGTTCAGCGCTGAGCGCGGGAGAAGTGAAATCGGGCTGTGCCTCGTCGTATGGGCGGTCACAATCGACCGCGACCGGTTCGAGCACGCCGTGGTTGACGAGGCCCCGCAGCACGCCCTCGGAGACCCCGGCGATCCCGGCGAGCTCGCGGATGTTGGCCTGTTCGCCGTCGAGTGCCTCGATCGCCGCGTGACGTTGCGGGGTCATCCGTTCGGGCATGCCCCCGGAGAGCCGGTACTCGGTCAGCGTCGCCGGCCCCTTGAGCGCCCCGCCCGAACTCAGCGCCATCCGCGCGACCGCGGCCAGCGAGGCGACATAATAATCGGCGGTCCATTCGATCAGACGCCGCAGGGCGGCGGACAGCGGCGGAACGGGGAGCAAGCTCCTGAGCGGCCGCAACTTGTCTGCCGGAACCTCGGTTCCCGGCAGCCGTTCGTCCTCCCAGACGATCCCGATCACGGTGCGGGGCCCCAGCGGGCATTCGACCACCGACCCGGGTTCGACCACCATGCCGTCGGGCACCTTGTAGTCGAGCGGGCCGAGGGCGGCATTGAGGACGAGGCAGCGCACGCGGTTCATGGCACGGCCATATGGGCAGCGAGACAAGTGCCCGACAAGGGCGGCAAGTGGAAGGACCCGACGATATGACCGACATTCTGGCCAGAATCGCCGCTCGCCGGTCGTTTCTCGGCGGTGTTCTCGCGGGCGGCGGACTGCTGACCTTGCCGGGGTGCACCGGCATGGGCGGCTTCGGCCTCGTCGACGCGGTCCAGCGCATGCTGTATCTCTCGAGCGAACGCGCCTTTGGCCGCATGATCGAGGGCGGCGGCTATTGGGATGCGCAGGTCGCACGATTGGGCCTGGGCGATGTCCTGGGAACGCGCGGCGACGTGCTGAGCCGCATCCTGACTTCGCCGCTGTTCAAGAGCCGACTCGATTCCGCTTTCGCCGATATCGCCTATGAAGGCGCCCAGAGGGCTGCTCCGCTGGTCACCGATGCGGTCCGCACGATCGGCATCCAGAATGCCGTCGACCTGGTCCGCGGCGGCCCGACCGCGGCAACCGGATATCTTCGCGGGGCGATGGGGCGGACGCTGGTCGAGGCGATGGTGCCCGAACTCGGCAGGGCCATGCGGATTGCCGAAGAACCCCTGGTCGGCCAGTTGCTGTCGGCGCTGACCGGCGTCGACGTCGCCGGCGTGGCCGATCGTCTGGCGACGAGCATCGACGACACGATCTGGCGCGAGATCGGCTCGGAGGAGGCTGCCATCCGGGCCAATCCCGAGGCCACGCGCGATCCGCTGATCATCGGGGTGTTTGGCGCGGACGCGCGCTACTGAGCCGATCCCGGACCTGCGAAGGGTGGCAGCGCGGGGTGGCCTCGGTTAGAGCGGTCGCGAATCGCATTTCCATCCGGAGCCCAGGGCCATGAAATTCTTCGTCGACACCGCCGACATCGCCGAAATCAGGGAAATGGCCGATACTGGCCTGCTCGACGGGGTCACCACCAATCCCTCGCTGATCGCCAAATCGGGCCGGGATTTCATGGAGGTGACCAAGGAGATCTGCGGTCTCGTCGATGGGCCGGTGAGCGCCGAAGTGGTCGCGCTCGATCACGAGACCATGATGAAGGAGGCCGAGACGCTGCGCCGGATCGCAGACAATGTCTGCATCAAGGTGCCGCTGACGATCGACGGACTGAAGACCTGCCGCAAGCTCACGGGCGACGGGACGATGGTCAATGTCACGCTGTGCTTTTCGGCGAATCAGGCGCTGCTCGCGGCCAAGGCAGGGGCAACGTTCGTCTCGCCCTTCGTCGGACGGCACGACGACAACGGATTCGACGGCATGGCGCTTATTCGCGATATCCGTCTGATCTACGACAATTACCCCGGGTTCACGACCGAGATCCTCGTCGCCAGTATCCGCAATCCCGTGCATGTGCTCGAAAGCGCCCGGATCGGTGCCGACGTGGCGACCATGCCGGCCGCGGTGATCAAGGGACTGTTCCGGCATATCCTGACCGACAAGGGAATCGAAGGCTTCCTCGCCGATTGGGCCAAGACCGGCCAGAGCATTCCCCCGAGCTGAGCGCCTTGCGCGGATGACCGACCAGACCCCTCTCGACCGTTTCAAGCAGGCGCTTACCGGAGCCAGCCGCGCGCTGGCGCATGAGCCTGAGGTGGAAATCGCCTGGAGCGCCGACAGCCCGACGCAGAACGGCAAGAACCTCCGCGTTCCGCTGCCGGGTCGCAATCTGCCGCGCGCACAGGCGGTCGAGGCGCGCGGTTTCGCCGACAGCTTCGCGCTGCGGCTGCGCCACCACAACGAGCAGCTCCACGTCCGGGGCGCTCCTCCCGAACCTATCGCCCGGGCATGCTATGACGCGATCGAGCAGGTCCGGTACGAGGCGATCGGTTCGACGAATTATGCCGGCATCCGCGACAATCTCGCCTCGGCGATCGAGATGCGCACCGCCGCGGACCCGATCGTGCGCGCCGATGCAGCGGAGGAGGTGCCGCTGCCCACGGCGCTTTCGCTGATGCTGCGCGAAGCGCTGACCGGCGCCGCGGTGCCGCAGCGGGCGCGCGCCGCAGTCGATCTCGTGCGCGACGACATCCTCGCGAAGATCGGCACCGACATGGAGGCGCTGGCGGCGACGCTTGACGACCAGCGGGCCTTCCAGCATCTCACGCTCGACATGCTGCGGCATCTCGAACTGACGCTCCCCGACACCCCCGATGCGACCGATTCGGAGGAGGGCGACGAGGACGAGGGCGAAGCCCCCGAAGAGCAGGACGAGACCGACGACGAGGATCAGGGCGGGGCCGAGCCCGATGCCGCCGACGCGCGGTCGGATGTCACCGACGGCGAAGCCGAAGGCGATGCCGACCAGGAGATCGAGGGCGAACAGGAAATGTCCGACGGCGATCCGTCGGACGACGGCGAGGAAGGCATGCAGCCGGTCCGCCCGAACCGCCCATGGACAGAGCTCCCCGAAGGGTTCGACTATCGCGCCTATACCGAGAAGTTCGACGAGGTGATCGAGGCGCCCGAGCTGTGCGACACCGAGGAACTGGAGCGCCTGCGCACCTATCTCGACAGCCAGCTCGCGGGGCTCCAGGGCGTGGTCACCCGGCTCGCCAACCGGCTGCAGCGGCGGCTCATGGCGCAGCAGAACCGCAGCTGGGATTTCGACCAGGAAGAAGGTCTGCTCGACGCCGCGCGGCTGGCACGGGTGGTGATCAGCCCGGGCCATTCGCTGTCCTACAAGAGCGAGCGCGACACCGAGTTCAAGGACACGGTGGTCACGCTGCTGATCGACAATTCGGGCAGCATGCGCGGGCGGCCGATCTCGATCGCCGCGATCAGCGCCGATATCCTCGCCCGCACGCTCGAACGATGCGGGGTCAAGACCGAGATCCTCGGCTTCACCACTCGCGCCTGGAAGGGCGGACAGAGCCGCGAGATGTGGCTGTCCGACGGCAGGCCGGCCAACCCCGGCCGGCTCAACGATCTGCGCCACATAATCTACAAGCGCGCCGACGAGCCCTGGCGCCGCGCGCGCCGCAATCTCGGCCTGATGATGCGCGAGGGGCTGCTCAAGGAGAACATCGATGGCGAGGCGCTGCTGTGGGCGCATGCGCGCTTGCTCGCTCGGGCCGAGGATCGCCGTATCCTGATGGTGATCAGCGACGGTGCGCCGGTCGACGACAGCACGCTTTCGGTCAACCAGGCAGGCTTTCTCGAAAGCCATTTGCGCAAGGTGATCGACTGGATCGAAAAGCAGTCGCCGGTCCAACTCGCCGCGATCGGCATCGGCCACGACGTCACGCGCTATTACAAGCGTTCGGTGACGATCATGGACGTCGAGCAACTTGGCGGGACGATCGTCGAACAATTGGCCGATCTGTTCGAGGTGGAATGATGGCGATGACCGTCACCCAGGCCGCCCGGTCGCGCCGTTCCGTGCGCGCCTTTACCGACCGGCCAGTCGACCGCGGCCTTCTCGCACGCGTGCTCGAAAAGGCGCAGCGGGCACCCAGCGGCGGCAACGTCCAGCCATGGAACGCGATCCTGCTGACCGGCGCGCCGATGGAGGCGCTGTTCGAGCGCGTGGCGCAGGAATTTCCCAAGGGCCGCGCGGCGTTGAAGCCCGAATATCATATCTATCCGCCCGAACTCGACGGAGCCTACGAGGAACGCCGCTTCGGTGTGGGCGAGGACATGTATGCCGCGCTGGATATCGCACGCGAGGACAAGGCCCAGCGGCTGATGTGGTTCGCCAACAACTTCCGCGCCTTCGGGGCGCCGGTGCTGATGCTGGTCCACACGCCGAGATACATGGGCCCGCCGCAATGGTCGGACATCGGCATGTGGCTGCAGACGGTGATGCTGCTGCTGCGCGAGGAAGGGCTCGATAGCTGCGCGCAGGAAGCCTGGGCCGCCTATAGCCCGCAGGTGCGCGAAATGGTCGACATTCCCGAAGACCACATCTTCTTCTGCGGCATGGCGATCGGCTATCGCGACGAGCATGCGGCGGTCAATGCGTTCGACGTCGCCCGCGCGCCGCTCGAGGAAAGCCTGCGCTGGGAGGGGTGGGACTGACCCCACCTCCCGTCATTGCGAGGAGTCGCAGGCGACGTCGGGTTGGGCGAGTGGCGGGGAGGGCGGTAGCTGGATTGCTTGGCCTTCGGCTTGCAATGACAATGAGACGAGGCAGCGGCGGGACGAGGAACGGGAATTGACCGCAAGGCACGGGAACGCCATTGGCCGCGCATGACCCTTCGACACACTCGGGACGATCGGCCGCTCAGATTGTTCAACTCGCTGACCCGCGAGCTTGAAACCTTTACCCCCGTCCATCCGGGCGAGGCGCGCGTCTACAGCTGCGGGCCGACGGTCTACAATTATCCCCACATCGGCAATATGCGTGCCTATGTCTTTGCCGACGTGCTGGGCCGCACGCTGAGCTGGAAGGGCTACGATCTTACCCACATCATCAACATCACCGATGTCGGCCATCTGACAGACGATGCCGATGCGGGCGAGGACAAGCTGGAACAGGGCTGCGGCGAAAACCGACAGGTCGATCTGGGACATCGCGAAGCACTATACCCAAGCCTATTGGGACGACGTGAAGGCGCTGAACATCCGCCAGCCCGCCAAGTGGTCTGTCGCCACCGATTACATCGACGAGATGCTCGTCTTCGCGAAAGCCATCGCGGACGAGCATTGCTACCTCCTCGACAGCGGACTCTATTTCGATGTCTCCACCATCGCCGATTACGGGCGCCTCGCGCGCGCGGTGACCGAGGAGGGAGAGGGCCGGATCAACGCCGTCGAAGGCAAGCGCAATGCCGCCGACTTCGCCATCTGGCGCAAGACCCCGCCGGGCGAGACGCGGCAGATGGAATGGGATTCGCCGTGGGGCAAGGGGGCGCCGGGGTGGCACCTCGAATGTTCGGTGATGGGCGAAAAACTGCTCGGCTTCCCGTTCGACATCCATACCGGCGGGATCGATCACCGCGAAATCCATCACCCCAACGAGATCGCGCAGAACCAGGCGTACTGCTGCACCGACGGGCTCGATGATCCGCGCAATTCGGGCGCGAATATCTGGATGCACAACAACTTCCTGGTCGAGCGGTCGGGGAAGATGAGCAAGAGCGCTGGCGAATTCCTGCGACTGCAATTGCTCGTCGACAAGGGCTATCATCCGTTTGCCTACCGGATGATGTGCCTTCAGGCGCACTATCGCAGCGAGCTGGAATTCTCTTGGGAGGGGCTGGGCGCGGCGCTGGTGCGGTTGAAGCGGATCCTGATCGCGACCGAACGCTTGCGCGAAGAACCGGCAGGCGATCCGACGCATCCCAAGCTCGCTCCCATGCGCGACAAATTCGCCGCCGCGATGGCCGACGATCTCAACACGCCGATCGCGCTGACGGCGCTCGAAGAGGCGCTTGCAGCGAAGAAGGTCGATCCTGGTGCGAAGCGCGCCGTGGTCGCGGAGATGGACGACGTGCTTGGTCTCGATCTTCTCGAGCTGAAGCGCCGGGACCTGCGCATCCGGCCCAGCGACGCGAAAGTGTCCGAGGAGCAGGTCGAGGCTTCGATCGTCTTCCGCAAAGAGCTCAGAGCGCAGCAAAATTTTGCCGCCCTCGACCGCAACCGCGACGAACTTGCCGCGCAGGGCGTCGAGGTGATGGACGGCGACCCGCTCGGGTGGGAATGGAAGCTGTGACCGGGCCCGATCCGCAGGCGCTCCTGTGGCAGTATCTCGAGGATTCGCCGGAGGGCGTGCAATTCGTTCGCGACTTCGTCGCCGAGAGCTTCGTCCTGCCGTTCTATTGCGCGGCAGCGCACCTGGGCATCGAGATCGGCGACTCTCGTTCCGCGACCGCCGCCGATCCGAACCGCCTCGCCTGGCAGGAAGCCAATCGCGTCGATGTGATGCAGGTCCGCCGCGATCACGTCCGGCGCAATGCATCCGAGGTGGCCGAAGCGATCCTCGACATCGCAGGCCGGCGCAAGGAACGGTTTGCGAAATAGGCCGCGAAGGGCAATGGATGGGGCAGGAGGAGAACCGTCCGATGACCAAAGCCGTCCTGTCCGCCATGATCCGTCCGCTGGTCGAACCGCGACTGCCCGGCTGGGTCGATCCGCTGTGGTTCGCCACGAAGGACGAGGCGCTCGAAATGGCTCCCGAGGCGGAGATCGGCTGGTTCGATCTCAACGAGAAGCAGCCGATGATCGAGATCGCCACGGCCGCGACCCGGCTGAGATGGCTCAATTCGATCTATGCCGGGCTCGATTTCATGCCGCTCGATCTGCTCAGGCAGCGCGGCACGGTGGTCACCAACGGGGCGGGCATCAATGCCATCACGATCGCCGAATATACCGTCATGCTGATGCTCGCGCATGCCAAGGGCTATCGCGACGTGGTGCGCGCGCAGGAACGACACGAATGGCTGTTCGACAGTCCGGGAAAACGCGAACTGGCGGGCGAGCGGGTGCTGTTGTTCGGGCTCGGCGCGATCGGCAAACTGGTGAAGACCCGCCTCGAGGCGTTCGACATGACGGTCGTGCCCGTCCGCCGATCGGGCGGCGAGGGCGCGCTCAAGCCGGGCGAGTGGCGCGAGAAACTGGGCGAATTCGAATGGCTGGTGCTGGCGGTGCCCTCGACTGCCGAAACCCGCCATATGATCGGCGCGATCGAGCTGGCGCAGATGCGCCCCGATGCGGTGCTGGTGAACATCGCCCGGGGCGACGTGATCGACCAGGATGCGCTGGTCGAAGCCCTGCAAGCAAAGAAGATCGAAGCCGCTCTGCTCGACGTCACCGACCCCGAGCCGCTGCCCGAGGACCATCCGCTGTGGGATCTCGACAATGCGCAGGTGACCATGCATCTGTCGGGCCGCGCGCAGACGCGGATGTTCCAGCGCAGCGCCGATCGGTTCATCGCCAATCTCGAGCGTTGGCAAAGGGGCGAGCCGGTCGGAGCCGCTGCTCGACCTCGAACTCGGCTACTGACAGCCGCGCAAACTGCTGATAGGCGGGCACAACACCGAGAACACTCGGGTCGCGAATTCCAGGGAGGCACGCAGGGGCGCGCCGCCGCGAGGGGGAAATCGCGAATGAACGATACAAGCAAGGCATCCGACCTGTTCGTCGAATGTCTCGAAGCCGAAGGTTGCGAATACATCTTCGGCGTGCCGGGCGAGGAAAACCTCGACTTTCTCGATAGCCTCAGTCGCTCCGCGCAGATCAAGCTCGTCCTCACCCGCCACGAACAAGGCGCCGGCTTCATGGCCGCGACCTATGGCCGGCACACGGGCAAGACCGGCGTGTGCATCGCCACGCTGGGGCCGGGGGCGACCAATTTCGTCACCGCCGCCGCCTATGCCCAGCTGGGCGGCATGCCGATGATGATGATCACCGGGCAGAAGCCGATCAAGAAATCGAAGCAGGGTCAGTTCCAGATTCTCGACGTGGTGGCGATGATGGATCCGATCACCAAATACACCCGCCAGCTGCATGCGGGCGACAACATCCCGAGCCGCGTGCGCGAGGCCTATCGTCTGGCCGAAGAGGAGAAGCCGGGTGCGGTCCACCTCGAACTTCCCGAGGACATCGCCGAGGAGTCCACTTCCGCCCGGCCGATCGCGCGCAGCGTCGCGCGTCGCCCGAGTGCCGAGCCCAAGGCGGTCCGCCAGGCGGTCGAGGCGATCGAGAAGGCGAAGAAGCCGATCCTCGTCATCGGCGCGGGCGCCAACCGCAAGATGACCGGGCGGATGCTCAACCAGTTCGTCGAAAAGACCGGCATCCCCTTCGTCACCACGCAGATGGGCAAGGGCGTGCTCGACGAGCGGCACCCGCTGTTTCTCGGCTGTGCGGCGCTGAGCGCGGGCGATTTCTGCCATCGGGCGATCGAGGAGGCCGATTGCATCGTCAACATCGGTCACGACGTGATCGAAAAGCCGCCATTCTTCATGAAGCCGGAAGGCGTCTGCGTGGTTCACGTCAGCAATCGCAGCGCCGAGGTCGATCCGGTCTATTTCCCGCAGATCGAGGTGATCGGCGACATCGCCAATGCGATCTGGCAGATCAAGGAAGACATCGTCAGGCAGGGCCACTGGTCGAGCGGCGAGCTGAAACGCTATCACCGGGCCGAGCTCGAGCACACCGGGAAGCTTGCCGACGATGCCCGCTTCCCGATCTTCCCGCCGCATCTGGTCAGGCAGGTGCGCGATTGCCTGCCCGAGGACGGGATCATCTGCCTCGACAACGGCGTCTACAAGATCTGGTTCGCGCGCGGCTTCTGCGCCTATCTGCCCAACACCGTGCTGCTCGACAACGCGCTCGCCACGATGGGCGCGGGGCTGCCCAGCGCGATGATGAGCGCGATGCTCTATCCCGAACGCCAGGTCATGGCGATCTGCGGCGACGGCGGCTTCATGATGAACAGCCAGGAGATGGAGACCGCGGTCCGGCTCGGGCTCGACCTGACCGTGCTGATCCTGCGAGACGACGCCTATGGAATGATCCGGTGGAAGCAGGCCAACATGGGTTTCGACGATTTCGGCCTGACCTATGGCAACCCCGATTTCGTCAAATATGCCGAAAGCTACGGCGCCAGCGGGCACAGGGTGGAGAGCAGCGACCACCTGCGCGAGGTGCTGGCCCATTGCCGCGACACGCCGGGCGTGCATCTGATCGATTGCCCGGTGGATTATTCGGAGAACGACCGGATCCTCAACAAGGATATCAAGGAACTGTCGAAGCGCTTGTAGGCTTATCGTTACGTCACCCCGGCCGCCGCGTCGGGGTCCCGCTTCCTTCTCGCGGCGGGCCCGAAGAAAAAGCGGGATCCCGGTTCCCCTCCGGGACGAACAGGATTTGATATGGCGACCCCGAAACTCAAGGACACCTATCCGCTCTATCTCAACAACCGGGCCGCGCAGCCGAATACCGACCTGGCGGTGACCGACAAGTTCACCGGCGAGATCGCCTTCCGCACCGCGCTCGCCAGCCCGGCGATCATCGACGAGGCGATCGCCGGCGCGGTGCGCGCGACCGAGCCGATGGCGCGGCTGGCGAGCTACGAACGCCAGGCGGTGCTGCAGCATTGCGTCGACCGGTTCGAGGAGCGCTTCGACGAGCTCGCCTATGCGCTGTGCGTCGAGGCGGGCAAGCCGATCGGGGACAGCGAAGGCGAGGTCACCAGGCTGATCGACACCTTCCGTATCGCCGCCGAGGAAGCGACGCGAATGTACGGCGAGGTCATGCCGCTCGATATATCGGCACGCGCCAAGGGCTATCAGGCGATCTGGAAGCGCTATCCGATCGGGCCGTGCAGCTTCATCAGCCCGTTCAACTTCCCGCTCAACCTCGCCGCGCACAAGATCGCCCCGGCGATCGCGGTGGGCTGCCCCTTCGTGATGAAGCCGGCCAGCAAGACCCCGCTCGGGGCGATCATCATGGGCGAGATCCTCGCCGAGACCGACCTGCCCGAGGGCGCCTTCAGCATCCTCCCCGCCAGCCGCGACGGGGCCGATCTGTTCACCGAGGACGAACGGCTCAAGCTGCTCAGCTTCACCGGGTCGCCCGCGGTCGGCTGGGATCTCAAGGCCAAGAGCGGCAAGAAGAAGGTGGTGCTCGAACTCGGCGGCAATGCGGCGGTGGTGGTCGACCACGACGCCGATCTCGACGACGCGCTCGAGCGGATCATCTTCGGCGCCTTCTACCAGAGCGGGCAGAGCTGCATCGGGGTGCAGCGGATCATCGTGCACGAGAGCGTCTACGACCGTTTCAAGGCGATGCTGGTCGAGAAGACCAGGACGCTGGTGGCCGGCGATCCCAAGGACCGCGCGACCTTCATCGGCCCGATGATCTCGGAGGGCGAGGCGACGCGGCTCGAGGGCTGGATCGACGAAGCGGTGGCGGGCGGCGCGACCTTGCTGTGCGGCGGCGAGCGGCGGGGCAACATGCTCGAGGCGACGCTGCTCGAGGATGTCGACCGCGATGCCAAGGCGCTCAACGAAGAAGCCTTCGGCCCGCTCGCCATTCTGCAGAAATTCGATCGCTTCGACGATGCGCTGGCCGAAGTGAACCGGTCGACCTTCGGCCTCCAGGCGGGCATCTTCACCCGCGATCTGTTCAAGATGTTCGATGCCTGGGACCGGCTCGAAGTCGGCGGTGTGGTGATCAACGACGTGCCCAGTTACCGGGTCGACAACATGCCCTATGGCGGGGTCAAGGATTCGGGTCTCGGCCGCGAGGGCATCCGCTTCGCGATGGAGGACATGACCGAGATCCGCAATCTCGTGATCCGGCGATGAGCCGGCCCGAAGCGACTGGCTGCGAAAGCCGAGGTTGACGCGGAACGGTGGTTGTACGCGCTTCGGCGATTCCTGTATTTCTCCTTTATATCAGGAGCTTGTAGCCAAACATCGGGGGGCCATGTGGCTTTGGCGGGCGCCTGCCGCTGGGTCCGGCAACCTCGATCATGCTTCTTCGAGCAGGAGCAGTTCGCAGCTGACGAGGAGCTGGGGATCGGGCAGCAGCCGATGTTCGACCTCGAGCACCGCGGCATCGGCGACCAGCTGTCCGGGAACGACGAATTCGTGCTCGGGAAGCGCGGCGAGGAACCGCTCGCCCGCCGCGACCGCAGCTTCGCCCGAGAAGCATAGTGCGAACCTGTGGCGGGCCCCCGAGAAGGTGATGCTTGCCCAGGCCTTTTCGCCGTGCGTCACCACAAGCGGATGACCTTCGCCGAGCGCCACCAGCGCCTTGCGCAGGCGGTCTGCGGGGGACGGGCGGGCGCGGCGCGGTGCGGGCGCAAGCATAGGCGCATCAGCCGACATGGGCGCTCTCCTGCGCCGAAAGGGCGCGGCCGGCCTCGAAGCCAACCATGAAATTGCGGATCGACTGTTCGGTGCGGTGGCGCGGTTCGCGTCCCAGCCGGAGGTCGAAGACGAAGCGCGGATCATGCGCTGCCAGCCGACCGAAACGCGTCGGCGGCATGGCGTGGCGGCGGAGGAATTGTTCGACGGATCGGATCAGCATCATACTCTCCCTGGGCTGGCGAGTCGCCTTGATGTTCTCTATTCGTTCCAGCCGAAATCCTACTTGTCTAGGAAAAATCCTATGCTATAGGCATTTTCATGGAAGGCATGGACAGGGGAGAATTGCAGGCGCGCCGGCGATTGCACGATCTGGTCCGCGACAGCGGCGCCAGCCTGGCCGGCCTGTCGCGCATGCTTGGGCGCAACCCCGCCTATCTCCAGCAATATGTGACGCGCGGCAGCCCGCGTCATCTCGACGAGCCGGACTTGCGGCGGATCGCGGAGTTCCTCGGCGTCGCTCCGCGGGCGATCGAGACGCGCGCGGTCGAAGATCCGCTTTACGACGCCCCGGCACGGCGCCGCGGCGCCCCGGCCGGAGATTGGGTCGATGTACCGCGATTGCCGCTCGACGCATCGGCGGGGCCGGGGGCCTTCTCGGCAGAGGAAAGTTCCTTCGACACCTTCCGCTTCTCACGCCGCTGGCTGCGCGAGCTGGGGCTCGAGGGCGCCGAACTCAGCGCGATCCGGGTCGAGGGCGACAGCATGGAGCCGGTGCTGCGTTCGGGCGACGAGATCTTCGTCGATCGGGGCAAGCGTTCGGGCGAAGGCATGTTCGTGGTCCGCATCGGCGATGCGCTTCACGTCAAGCAGGTCCAGGCCAGCGCACCGGGGCGAATCGCCCTGATCAGCGCCAATGACGCCTATGCGCCGATCGAGCTGGCGCTCGGGGAGGTCGAGGTGATCGGGCGCGTCGTATGGAAGGGGGGGCGGGTGTGAACGCCCGCCACCGAAGGTCCGCGCTCAACCCGGCCGTTTGACGTATTCGTCCGATTGCAGGCTGATCATGTAATCGGCGATCAGTTCGATATCCTCCTCGACCAGATCGACGTCCATCTGCATCGGGTAATTATGCGCGTCGGCGAGGTAGGAGACCAGCGTGTCGCGCGTCAGGCCCTGGCTGTTGGCGATGTCGGCGAAACCGGGAGCCTGCGGATTGGGCGAGACGGCGTTGACGGTAACCGCATGGCATTCGCCGCACACGGCGGTGACATAGGTCGGAGCGCCGTCTGCGCCCGGGCTGGCAGCGGTAGTGGCGGTGGCCGTGGCCGGCGCGGCGCGGTGGGTCTGGCAGGCCGACAGCGTCGCCGCTGCGGCAAGGAGCCATGCGATGTGTTTCATTCGTTTCCTCCGTCGTCCTTCTCTTACCGGCATCGTGAAGCAAATGCGCCTTGTTTTCGAGGGGGAAGCCGACCATTTCCCGTGCCATGGAAAATCCCGCGCAAACGCCCGCAACCCCTCCGATGAAAGCCGGCATCATCCCGGTCACCCCGCTCCAGCAGAACTGTTCGCTGATCTGGTGTACTGCGACCAACAAGGCTGCGCTGATCGATCCCGGCGGCGATCTCGACAAGCTCAAGGCGGCGGTAGCGAAGACCGGGGTGAACCTGGAAAAGATCCTCATCACCCATGGCCATATCGACCATTGCGGCGAGGCGGGGGTGCTGGCGAAGGAACTCGGTCTGCCGATCGAGGGCCCGCACGAGGCCGACCGCTTCTGGATCAGCCGGCTGGACGAAGACGGCAGGAAATACGGCGTCAACGGCCAGGTGTTCGAGCCCGACCGCTGGCTCGACGATGGCGACACGGTGACCGTCGGCGAACTGACGCTCGAGGTCATCCACTGCCCCGGCCACACCCCCGGCCATGTCGTCTTCTTCCACCGACCGAGCAAATTCGCGATCGTCGGCGACGTGCTGTTTCAGGGCAGCATCGGACGCACCGATTTCCCGATGGGCAACCACCAGGACCTGATCGATGCGATCACGCAGAAGCTGTGGCCGCTCGGCGACGATGTCACCTTCATTCCGGGCCACGGTCCGACCAGCACCTTCGGCCACGAACGCAAGACCAACGCCTTCGTCAGCGACTACGCGCTGTCCTGAACGCGGCTTGCGCGGCGCGCCCCACGGGCGCGGCCCTGCTAGAGCACCCCGAGCGCGATCAGCACCGCGGCCAGCGCCAGGCCGAGCAGCGTCAGCATGGTGATCAGAGTGCCGATCATCCGCGGCCTGGTGCCGGTTTCGGCGTCCATCCCCAGTCCATGCGCGACCCGGCCGAGCATGTAGATCCCGGCGACCCAGGCGAGCCATGGCGCGCCCTTGCCCGACAGTTCGATGGCGGCGATCAGCACCAGCACGAAACCGGTGTTCTCGACGAAATTGAGCTGTGCGCGCATCCGCCGCGTCAGCGGTCCGCCGGCATCGTCGCCGTGGATGGTCTTGGTGGCGCCGCGCATCTGCCCGACGCGCACGGCGAGCCACAGATTGATGAGCGCCGCGGCTGCGGCGGCGGTCAGCGTAACCGGCAGAAAGATGGCCAAGCGTTTGCTCCCTCGATATGATCCTTGCGCGCCCCGGCATCGTGCTAGGGCGGGCCGGCGCGAAGCGCAACGCAGGGCAGCGGTGGAGACGGCTTGCATCCCCCGCAAAACGCGCTATAGCGCGCGGCTTCACCGCCACGGACGGGATTTTCGGGTTCACGCGCTCTTGTGCGTTGCCGGACCATCCCCTAGGGCGGCCACCGAAATTGATTGTAATTGTTTGAGGAACAGGTGCCGCCATGGCCGTCCCCAAGAGGAAAGTATCGCCCCACCGTCGCGGCAACCGTCGCGCACATGATTCGCTCAAGGCCGAAGCCTTTCACGAGTGCTCGAACTGCGGCGAACTCAAGCGGCCGCACAATCTGTGCACGCATTGCGGCCACTACAACGGACGCGAAATCATCGCCGTCGGTCTCTAAGACCGTCGACACAGCCGGAGACAGCGCATGAGCCTGCCGCGTATCGCCGTTGATGCGATGGGCGGCGACGAAGGCGTGCGCGTGATGGTCGAAGGCGCTGCGCTCGCGCGGCGCCGTCACGACAGGTTCAAATTCCTGCTGGTCGGAGATGAAACGCGGATCAAATCCGCGCTCGAAACGCACCCGGGAATGGCAGGTGCGTCCGAAATCCTGCATTGCGAAGACGTGGTCGGCGGCGACGAGAAGCCCTCGCGCGCGGTGCGCCGCGCCAAGACCACCAGCATGGGCCTGGCGGTCGCTGCGGTGAAGCGCGGCGATGCCGGCGCGGCCGTCTCGGCGGGCAACACCGGCGCGCTGATGGCGATGAGCAAGCTCGCGCTGCGCACCATGCCCGGGCTCGACCGCCCGGCGCTGGCCGCGCTGCTGCCGACGCTCACCGAACACGACGTCATCATGCTCGATCTCGGCGCCAACCGCGAATGCGACGCGCGCAACCTCGTCCAGTTCGCGATCATGGGCGCGGCCTATGCGCGGATCGTCACCGGTCGGGAACGCCCGCGGGTGCGGCTGCTCAACATCGGCACCGAAGAAACCAAGGGCACCGAGGATATCCAGGACGCCGCCAACCATCTGCGCGCCGCCACCGCCCTGCACATGGAGTTCGAGGGTTTCGTCGAAGCCGACAAGATCAACCGCGGCGAATGCGATGTGGTGGTATGCGACGGCTTTTCGGGCAATATCGCGCTCAAGGCGATCGAAGGTGCCGCGCGCTTCGTCACCGATCTGCTGCGCGAGGCGTTCACCTCGAGCTTCCGTTCGAAGGTCGGATTTCTCGTCTCGCGTCCGGCGACCGAATTGCTGCGCCATCATCTCGATCCCAACAACCACAATGGCGCGGTCTTCCTTGGCCTCAACGGTGTGGTGGTGAAGAGCCACGGCAGCGCCAATGCCAAGGGCGTGGCCAATGCGGTCGAAGTGGCCGCGCGGCTGCTCGAGGACGACATCACCAACCGCATCGCCAGCGACCTCGGCGAATTGCAGACCGAAGGGCTGGCGGCGAAATGATCCGCTCGGTGATCACGGGCACGGGTTCGGCGCTGCCGGCCAATGCGTCACCAACGCCGAATTGGCGGAGCGCGTCGATACCACCGACGAATGGATCGTCGAACGCACCGGGATCCGCCAGCGCTATATTGCCGGCGAGGGCGAAACCACCGCCACCCTCGCCACCGATGCATCGCGGATCGCGCTCGAGGCAGCGGGCATGGAGGCGCAGGAGATCGGCCTGATCATCCTCGCCACCGCGACGCCCGATCATACCTTCCCCGCCAGCGCCACCCAGGTGCAGGCAGCGCTCGGCTGCGGCGGCGGGATCGCCTTCGATGTCGCCGCGGTCTGTTCGGGCTTTCTCTATGCGCTCGCCACCGCGGATGCGATGCTGCGCACCGGCATGGCGAAGAAGGCGCTGGTGATCGGCTCGGAAACCTTCAGTCGGATGCTCGACTGGGAGGACCGGACGACCTGCGTCCTGTTCGGCGACGGGGCCGGGGCGGTCGTGCTCGAAGCGCGCGAGGTGGCCGAAGACGGCCCGGGCATCCTCGCCAGCCGGCTCCACGCCGAGGGCGCGCACAAGGATCTGCTCTATGTCGATGGCGGGCCGTCGACCACCGGCGAGGTCGGCAAGCTGCGGATGAAGGGACGCGAGGTCTTCCGCCATGCGGTGGTCAATCTGGCCGAAGTGCTGCAGGAAGTGCTCGACGATACCGGCATGGATGCCGCGGCCATCGACTGGGTGGTGCCGCACCAGGCCAATGCCCGGATCCTCGATGCCACCGCGCGCAAGCTCGGCCTGCCGCCGGAAAAGATCGTCGTCACTGTCGACCGGCACGCCAATACCTCGGCCGCTTCGGTGCCGCTGGCGCTCGACGCGGCGGTGCGTGACGGGCGCATCGTGGCGGGCGACCTCGTCATGTTCGAGGCCATGGGCGGGGGCTTCACCTGGGGCGCCGCGCTGGCGCGGATGTAATTTTTGTTCGGGAAATCGCGGTACGACATTGCGAAATGAACCCAAGAGTCTATATTGCTTGGCAAACTTGTAGGGGGGCTGGCTTTCACTCAGGGTCGCTACTGAGGGGAAAGATTGGATGGATATGATGCGCTCCGTGGGTACGCTGACCCGGGCCGATTTGGCCGAAACGATCAATCGCAAGATGGGTCTCAGCCGTGCCGAATCGCTCGACATGGTCGAATCCATACTCGGCAAGATGTGCGATGCGCTGTCCGCCGGCGAGAACGTCAAGATTTCCGGTTTCGGCAGCTTCGTGCTGCGCGACAAGAAGGAGCGCGTCGGCCGCAATCCCAAAACCGGCGTCGAAGTACCGATCACCCCGCGCCGGGTGATGACCTTCCGCGCCAGCCAGCTGCTCAAAGAGCGGATCGCCAAGGGCTAGGCGTGAAAGGGGACCTCATGGCTGACTTCAACGACGGCAAGGAAGCGGGCGCGCTGCGCACGATCGGCGAAGTCGCCAGGGCGACCGGGATCAAACCGCACGTCCTGCGCTATTGGGAACAGCAGTTTCCGATGCTCAGGCCGCTCACCCGCAGCGGCGGAAGGCGCTATTACCGATCCGAGGATGTCGCGCTGATCGAGGCGATCGACCGGCTGGTCAACCGCGAAGGCTATACGCTGAAGGGCGCGCGGGCTGCGTTGGACGCGCCGCCTTCCCCCGGCGCGGAGCAGGGGGAAGGCGGGGCGACCGAGATTCTCGGCCGGCTCAAGGCGCTCCGGGCGCAACTCGACGCGGCGCTGGCAGACTAGGCCGGGCCGAGTGCCGTCCGCGGCGCATCGGCTGGCTAGCGGCGATACTGGCCCCGGCGGAGCGCGCGTTTCCTGCGTCGATTCCGTAGGGCGGCGAATGTCGCCACCATCAGGCCCAGCGCCAGCAGCGCGATAAGTGCGTAGGCTATCGCCAAGCGAGGTTCCATTGCGACCAGTCCAGGTAAGTTTGCGCCTGCGTCGCAATGCCGCGATCTTTGCGGATCGCGCAATGACAAAGGTTAAGGCGGGAGGCGACCGCCAACTCGGCGCTTCGCTTCCGGCCGCGCCGTGCCCGCCGGACCGGGAAATCCTCATCGCGATCGACCGCGTTCCGCTCGAGGATGGGTTGCGACGGGATGGGGAATCTACCCCCCCTCCCGTCATTGCGAGGAGCCGCAGGGGACGCGGCAATCCGGTCCTGAGCGGGGTGAGTGGGCGCGAGAGCTGAAACTGGGTTGCTTCGCCTGCGGCTCGCAATGACGGGTTTTGGATGGCGAGCACGCGTGTTTCTTTCGTCTTCGCCTTGTGGCGCAGTCCATCGTCCACCATCTTGGGGAAAGCTACCAGTCGCGATCGACGGTCCCGAGGGTGTTCGAAAGCCCTCCCTTCTTTCTTTTCCGCCTCTTAGCCCGCGCACCAGCGCCGATAATGGCAGCCGCGCGGAATTGAAGGACCTCGAGCATGACCCATTTCGGCAAGATCAAGACCTACGACACCGGCAAGGGCACCGGAACGATCGCTCCTGAAAAGGGCGGTGAGCCGCTCGCGTTCGGCAGGGCCGACCTCCAGCAGGAAGGCCAGATCCCCAAGGTCGCTCAGCGCTATGGTTATGAAACCAGCCAGGTCGACGGCGGCAAGGCCCGCGCGGTAAACCTGCAGATGGAGCAGGGTCAGCGCAATCGGGCCGAACCGCAGCAGGGCTGATGCCCGACGGACCGGGGGCGTCGCGCCGATGCTTCCGGTTCAGCCGCCGTTTGCCGCTGGCCGCAGGAGCCCGCCATGGACCTCAACGAATTGCTGCACGCCCACCAGATCGCGGTGATCCGCGCGAGCGTATCGGGCGATGCCGAAGGACGGCGAAGCCATTTCGACAAAGTGGCGCTGTACGCCGAACAGATCCGCCGGTTGCGCGAATCGCGCCGCAGCGCTGATCCGGCGCCTTTGCCCGCTTCGGCCCAGACGATCATTTACGGGACCTACGCCGGCGAATCCGCTCCGGACCCTCGCCCCGCCGCGCTCCAAGCGTGGGAAAGCGAAGGCGGCTCGCTCCACCCGCCAGAAGTTCCTCGTCCCGGACCCGGCCAGCTCCGCCCGCGTCGAACACCTGCGCGCGGCCTCGGTAAGCCGACCGCCTGAGCGCGCGTTCCTGCGGGCCGATCGTGATGCGGGCCTGCAAGGATCGCTTTGCCCCCGGATCCGGTTCGGCCATTGTTCGCGGGGCCGCCAGCACTCCCGCCACCCGCGGCCTTTATTCGGCCGCGAGCAGTTCCTCGGCCCCGCCCAGGTCGACGCTGACCAGACGGCTGACGCCCTTTTCGATCATCGTCACTCCGAACAGGCGGTGCATCCGGCTCATTGTCACGGCATTGTGAGTGACGATGAGGTAGCGGGTCCGCGTTTCGCGAACCATCGCATCGAGCAGATCGCAGAAGCGGTCGATGTTGGCATCGTCGAGCGGTGCGTCGACCTCGTCGAGCACGCAGATCGGGGCCGGATTGGTAAGGAACAGCGCGAAAATCAGCGCGGTCGCGGTCAGTGCCTGTTCGCCGCCCGAGAGCAGCGTCAGCGACTGCAGCTTCTTGCCTGGGGGTTGCGCGAAGATTTCGAGCCCCGCCTCGAGCGGATCGTCGCTGTCGACCAGCGCAAGATGTGCCTCGCCGCCTTCGAACAAGCGCGTGAACAGGTTGCGGAAATGCCCGTCGACCTGTTCGAAGGCCGCGCGCAGCCGCTCGCGCCCCTCGCGATTGAGATTGCCGATCGATCCGCGCAACCGGCTCACCGCCTCGCGCAGTTCCGCCTGTTCGGCGGCATTGCCGCCATGCTCGCTCTCGATCCGCTCGAGTTCCTCGGCGGCGACGAGATTGACCGGGCCGATCCGCTCGCGGCTCGCGGCGAGGCGCTCCATCTCCTCGGCCACGGCCTCGGCTGCGGCAATCGTGTCGCGCTCGAAGCCGAAACGCTCGGGCAGCAGCGGCGGCGGACACTGGAACCTCTCGCCCGAGACCCGCGCCATCTCGGTCCGCCGCGCATCCTGGCTCTCGGCGCGCGCGGCCAGGCCGGCGCGGCTTTCGCGGGCGGCCGCGAGGGCCTCGTTGGCGGCGGCGAAATCGCTGTCCGCCTGCCGCGCCGTCTCGGTCGCCCCGGTCAGCGCAAATTCGGCCTCGGCCAGCTCGCGGCCGAACCTGTCGCGCAGCTGCTCGCCTTGTTCGATCTCGCGCATCAATCCCTCGGGCCGCGCCGCGGTCACCGCGCGTTCCTCGGCAATTTCCCCGGCGCGGATGTCCATCTCCGACAGCCGCCGCGCCGCATCGCCCGAACGCGCCTGCCAGTTGGTCATGTCCGAGCGTTGCGCTGCGGCCCGTTCGCGCGCCACCGCGAGCCCCTGGTCGTGCGCCGCCAGCTCGGCCGCGCGGGCCTGGTGCGTCGTTCGTGCCGCATCGTTGTGCGCCCGCGCGGCATCGAGCGCGGCGCGGCCGGCTGCGGGATCGGGCAGGGCGTCGCGCCGGGCGCCGGCTTCGGCCTGGTCCGCCTTCGCCGCGGCGATCAGTTCGTCATGCTCGCTCTCGGCCCGGTCGAGTTCGGCCAGCCGCGCGGCGATCCGCTCGCGTGTCGCTTCGGCCTGGTCGAGCGCCCGCAGCGCCTGTCGCTGCGCCTCGGCCGCTGCCGCCATCTCGCGTTCGGCGCCGACGAGATCGCGCTGGAGCTGCGCCAGCTCTTCGGCGGTCGCGTCGAGCCGGGCCTGCGCCTGGTCCGTAGTCCGGCGGAGGGCGGGGAGAAGCAGGTCGAGCTCGGCGAAGCGGTTCTCGGCCTCGAGCCGCGCCGCCTCGGCCGCGCCTTCGCCGCGCACTTCGAGGCCGTCCCAGCGGCGCAGCCGCCCGTCGAACGTCACCAGCGCCTGGCCCGGCGCGAGCCTGCGATCATCGTCGGCCCGCGCGACATGAACCAGCGCCAGCAGCGCATGGAGTTCCGCAGGCGCGCTTGCGACATGCGCGGAGAGGCTGTCGGCGACGGGTTCGGGAGGCTCCGCGCCGGTCCAGTAGCGGCCCTCGCCGTCGTCACCGGGTGCGCCGAGCAGCGCCTTTCCGTCGCGGCCCAGCGCCGCCGCCACGGCGCGCTCGTAGCCGGGTTCCGCCCGCACACCGTCGATCGCCTGAAGGCGGCCGTCGCGCTTGGCCGCGGCGCGGCTGCGGGCTTGACGATCGCGTTGCAGCGCTTCGTGCTCGCGCTGCACGCCCGACAGTTCGGCCCGTGCCTCGGCGAGCGCAGTCGACGCCTCGTCACGCGCCGCCTGCAATTCGGCCTTGCGCGCCTGCATCGCTTCGAGCGCACTGCGGCGCCGGGCGAGCTGCTCGTCGCTTGTTGCAACCTGCGCCGCAGCCGACTCGATCGCGGCTGCAGGATCCTCGGCTGCCAGCGCGCTCCGCCGCTCGGCGATCCGCCGGCCCTCTGCGGCCACCCGGTCGAGCCGCGCCTGCGCCTGGGCGATGGCGGCTTCGGCGACGCGCCACTCTGCCTCGACCCCGGCATTGTCGGCCGTCGCCTTGGCCAGTGCCAACTCGGCGGCCCGCGCGGCGCGCTCGGCTTCTTCGGCGGCGCGCTCGAGCGTGGGTCGACGGGCTTCCTCCTCGGCCAGCGACTTCTCGTTGCCGGCAAGCTCGCGTTCGAGCCGCGAGAGCGCCTCGGCGGCATCGCGGGTCAGCCGGTCTGCCTCGCCGCGGTCGGCTTCGAGCCGGGCCGCCTGGCGGTCGAGATCGGCGAGCCGTTCCTCGGCCGCCTCAAGCTGGCTGGACAGCGTCGCCATCCGGTGCCCATGGGCGTTCGCATCGTCGCGGCGGTCGGCCAGCTCGTCGCGTGCCGCGGTCAGCGCCTCGGCCGCATCGCGCTGCGCCTTCTGCGCGGCGTCGGCAGATTTCTGGGCTTCGGCGACGCTGCCTTCGGCCTGCACGGCGGCCCGTTTCGCATCATCGGCGGCGGCGGCGGCATCGCGCCAACGGGCAAAGACCAGCCGCGCCTCGGCCGATCTTATCTCTTCTGACAGCTTGCGGTAACGTTCGGCCTGCTTCGCTTGCCGCCGCAGCGCGGCAATCTGGCTGTCGAGCCCCGCCATGATGTCCTCGAGCCGTTCGAGATTGGTCTCGGTCTGCCGCAGCTTGCTTTCGGCATCGCGGCGGCGGACATGAAGCCCGGCGATGCCCGCCGCTTCCTCGAGCATCATCCGCCGTTCCTGCGGCCTGGCAGCGATCACCTGCGCGATCTTGCCCTGGCTTACCAGCGCCGGGCTGTGCGCGCCGGTCGCGGCGTCGGCGAAGATCAGGGCGATGTCCTTGGCGCGCACGTCGCGCCCGTTGAGGCGGTAGGCGGAACCCGCGCCGCGTTCGATCCGCCGGACGACCTCCATTTCGTCGCCGGCATCGTCTTCGCCGTGGAGGACGACCTCGGCGAAGTCGCACTGCGCACGGCTCTGCGTGCCGGCGAAGATGACGTCTTCCATCCCGCCCGAACGCATCGATTTGGGCGAATTCTCGCCCATCACCCAGCGGATCGCCTCGAGCAGGTTGGATTTGCCGCAGCCGTTGGGGCCGACGACGCCCGTCAGCCCGGGTTCGACATGCAGCGTGGCGGGTTCGACGAAGCTCTTGAAGCCGCTAAGCTTGAGCTTCGAGATGAGCATCGCCTGTTCCTACCCCCCTCGGGCCGGGCGCGTCACCGCGCTCCGGCGCGCTGGAGAATGGGCTCGAGCGCGGCCCAGGTGTTGGCATCGACGGTGGTGCCGTTGAGCTGGAAGGTCGGCGTGCCCGTGATGTCGAATTCCGAACTGTAGCGTTGCGTGAAATCGGCCTGCTGTTGCAGCTTTTCGGTGTCGGCCAGGCACGCGCGTCCCTGATCTTCGCTGATCCCGCGCGCGGCGAAGAAGTCGAGATAGCCCAATTGCTCGGCAGCGACGACGAAACGCTGTTCGAGCGGGCGCTGCATGGCCGCTTCGAACGCCGCCTGATTGGTCCGGACCGGTTCCATGATCGTGTCGTAATTCTGCCAGACCTGATCCGCGAGCGGGACCACCGCTTCGACCGGGCCGCACTGGGTGAGGCGCCCGAGCATGAGATCGATCGGGCCGTGAATCGCGTACTGGCGCAGTTCGTAGCTGACCACGCCGTCGTCGACATATTCCATCAGCGGTTCGCTGCCCTCGACCGAGAAGCGGGCGCAGGTCGGGCAGGTGAGCGAACCGTATTCGACCAGCTTGAGCGGCGCATCGGGGTTGCCGACCAGCGTCCCGCCCAGTTCGGTCGTGACTGCGGTGGAGCGCCACTCGGTTCCTTCGGGCGCGGGAATCGCGGCGATCGCCTCGCCTTCGAGATCGCCGGTTTCCTCTGTGCCCGACCCGCAGGCGGCGAGGACGAGGGCGAGCGGGGCGGCGAGCGCGAAACGCAGTCTGTTGTTCATCGGAATCCTCTGTTCTTGAGCGATCAGGCTAGCAGCGGGGGCCGCGAGCGAAAGGCGCGCGGGGCCGTTTCCACAGGGCTTTCCCCCGAAAACAGCCGGTCAAAGGGTCTTCTTGAGTTTCGCTTCGAGCGTCGGCCAGTCGTGCGTTCCATCGAGCAGCGTGCCGTCGAGGATGAAGCTGGGGGTTCCGATCAGGCCGTATTTCTTCACGTCCTGCGCCGAAGTCTCGGCGATCCGGCGCGCCTTGCCTTCGTCCGAAAGGCACTGGTCGAGCTGGGCGCGGGTGTAGCCGCGACCCTCCATGATGTCGTAGAAATCGAGGTCGCTGGCGATTGCCTGGAGACGCGCCGACAGCGAACCGAACTGCCACCGCGAGCGTTGCGCCTGCGAGGTCTTGCGGGCCTTGTCGATCCATTCGTCGTAGCGGTGGATGATGGCATCGTGGTTGCCGCCGAACTTGCTGGCATCGCCGCAATGGGTCAGCAAGGTGGCCGAAAGATCGACCGGATCGCGGACCAGGTGGCGGATTTCGTAGCTGACCTTGCCGGTCGGAACATAGGCGATCCTGATCGCGCCATCACCGGTCTTGGCGAATTCGGCGCAATGCGAGCAGGTGTAGCTCATGAATTCGACCAGCCGGGTCTTGGCCTTGGGATTGCCGAACAGATGGCCGCCCTCGGTGGCGGTCGACATTCCCGCCCAATTGGCGCCGGATAGCATCGGGCGGTCCTGCGCGCTCGCGCCGAGCGCCAGGGTCGCCGCCATCGCGAGCACGAATGTCTTGATCGGTGCTGTGGTCGATTTCACTGTTCGTCTTTCCCGTCGTCTTGCGATCCGAGCCCGCGCGCGAGCGATTCCAGCACGGTACGCAGCTCGGGGTCGCCGATATCGCGCAGACTGTCGCCCAATTCCATCGGAATCGGCTTGAGCGACGGCGGCGCCTTGGGCGGCTCCTTGCCGGGCGGGAGCTTAACCGCGCCTTGCCGCAGCCTGATCCGGGCCACCGCGCGATAGCCGAAGAAGCGATTCACCCGCTCGACGATCTCGGGCAGGACCTGCTGGATCAGCGGGGCGTGGGCCGGTTTCACCACCAGATGCAGGATGCCCTCGGATTTCTCTCCCGGAGGAAAGCGGATCATCTCGGGGGCGCAGACGCGCGAATGCGTCGCCCCGACGATCTCGGGCCAGCGGCTGACGACCGAACTCTGGACGAATCCGAACCGGCGAAAGGCGCTGCGTCCGATCTGCGGCATCAGATCGCTGATCGGCTTGGCCGCGCCGCCGCGCTGGCGCTGCCACGTCTTGGCCGGTTTGCGCCCGGTTGCTGGCTTGCCTGCGGTCCCGTCGGGGCCGGTTCTGGTGGTGTCGCTTCCCATGGTGAGGTCCGCCATGCCATAGGCGGGGCGTGGCCGCCAGCATCTCCGAACTCCTGCTCGCCTGGTACGACCGGCACGCGCGCGACCTGCCGTGGCGCGCACGCCCCGGGACGCCGCCGCCCGATCCCTATCGCGTTTGGCTGTCCGAAGTGATGCTGCAGCAGACCACGGTGGCCGCGGTGAGGCCCTATTTCGAAAGCTTCACCGCGCGCTGGCCCTCGGTCGAATCGCTCGCTGCGGCGCCCGAGGCCGAGATCATGGCCGCCTGGGCCGGGCTGGGCTATTATTCGCGGGCGCGCAATCTGGTCGCCTGCGCCCGCGCGGTGGCGGTCCGCGGCGGCTTTCCCGACACCGAGGCGGGGCTGCGCGAATTGCCCGGCCTGGGTGCCTATACCGCGGCGGCGGTGGCGGCGATCGCCTTCGGACGCCGCGCGGTGGTGGTCGATGCCAATGTCGAACGCGTGGTTGCGCGGCTGTTCGCCATCAGCGCGCCGCTGCCCGAAGCGCGCAAGCCGATCCGCGCCGCGGCCGACCGGATCACGCCGCGCGGGAGGTCCGGCGATTTCGCGCAGGCGATGATGGATCTCGGCGCCACGATCTGTACCGCGCGCGAGCCGAAATGCCTGCTCTGCCCGCTCGCCGGTACCTGTCGGGGCCGTCGTTCGGGCGATCCCGCGCGGCTACCGGTCAAACCGCCGAAAAAGGCTCGGCCGATGCGGCTCGGGCGGGCCTGGTGGATCGTGCGCGGCGGTTCGGTGTGGCTGGTCCGGCGCGAGCCTTCGGGCATGCTCGGCGGGATGCGCGCGCTGCCCGACGACGGCTGGAGCGCGGGCGCCGACGGAGCGGCCGCGCCGCCGTTGCCGGGGGAGTGGCGCGCGGCGGGCGTCGTGCGGCACGGTTTCACCCACTTTACCATCGAACTGTCGGTGATGGCGCTCCACGACCTTTGTGACGACGCGACGGCGGCGGAGCCGGGAGCAGAACCCCGGGTGGGCGGCGAGGGCGAATGGTGGCCGCTCGACCGGCTCGCCGAGGCCGGCCTGCCGACGCTGTTCGCCAAGGCCGCCCGGCTGGCGCTGGCGACTAGATGATACCGCCGCCGAGGCTCAGGCGGACGATCGCGATGAGCAACACGAGGAGGCAGAAATTGCGCCCCGCATTGCTCGACGACAGCTGTCCGAGCACCGCGCCGATCACGATCAGCGGCAGCGCGAGCCAGTTGGCCCAGCCGAGCAGCGGTATGGTCGCGGGGATGACGATCACCAGCGAGACGATTCCGAACAGGATCGAGAGAAGGTTGAGCATGTGTCTTATATGCATGGGACACTGGCCCGTGGCAATGGTTTCGATTGGCAATTGACCGTTCGCCGAGCCTCCCGCACAAAAGCTTCCAACGGAATCCAGGAGGAAAGACCCAGCATGGCCTATCGCGAATTCGACACTCCGCAGCTATCCCGTCGGGCGCTGCTTCGCGGTGGCGCGTGGATCACTGCCGGGGCTGCGCTGGCGGGATCGCCGCTCGGCAGCGTCGCTTTCGCGCAGGGCTATCGCGGCAATTGGCGCCGGGTCGCCGCCATGGTCGACAGCTACGTCGACCAGCGCAAGGTCGCCAATATGGTCGCCGCGCTCGGCTGGGGGCAGAAGGACCCCGGCTATATCGCCAAGGGGACGCTGGCGCTGGGCGGGGCGGTCCGCGCCGATGCCGACAGCCTCTATCGCATCTATTCGATGACCAAGCCGATCACCGGCATGGCGGCGATGATCCTGATCGACGAGGGCAAGCTCGGCCTCGACCAGCCGATCGCCGAACTGCTGCCCGCCTATGCCAGGATGACGGTCCAGCGGACCTACGACGGATCGGTCACCGATGTGGTGCCCGCCGACAAGCCGATCACCGTGCGCAATCTGCTCACCCATACCGCCGGGCTGGGTTACGGAATCGTCCAGAAGGGGCCGATCACCAAGCTCTATGAAGAACGCGGTCTGGTGCCCGGACAGGTCAGCCGGCTGCCGATCCCCGGGATCGGCCGCGCGGTTGCGGTCGATGGGCTCGACGTCTTCGCCGACCGTCTTGCGCAGGTCCCGCTGGTGCTCCAGCCGGGCAGCAAGTGGAGCTATTCGGTCGGGCTGGACCTTATGGGCCGGGTGATCGAAGTCGCCAGCGGGATGAGCTTCGACGCATTCCTGCGCCAGCGGATCTTCGAACCGACGGGCATGACCAGCACCTGGTTCACTGTGCCCAAGAGCGAGGTCGGGCGATTGACCACGAACTACGGAATCCTGAACGGCACGCCGCTGCCGCTCGATCCGGCAGCGGCGTCGATCTATCTCGACACACCGCCGTTCCCGATGGGCGGTGCGGGGCTGGTGTCGAGCCCGCGCGACTACGACCGCTTCCTGCGGATGCTGCTCGGCTACGGCATGATCGACGGCAAGCGCGTCATGGGTGAGCTGGCGGTGCGCGTCGGCACTTCGAACCTGCTGCCCGAGACCGCTACCACCGAAGGCACCTGGATCGCCGGGCAGGGCTTCGGCGCGGGCGGGCGCGTGTCCGATGGCAGCTATGGCTGGGGCGGCGCCGCGGGCACGGTCGCCTTCGTCAATTACAAGGCCGATCTGCGCGCCAGCCTGTTCACGCAATACATGCCGTCCGAAGCCTATCCGATCCATACCGCCTTTCCCGAGGCCGTGGTCGCCGATCTGACCGCGATGCAGGGGGCATGAGCGGGCGGGGCGAAGGCAGAGTGCTGGCCTTCACCGGTTCGCGGCTGGATCGCGCCGACCACGTCCGCGCCGATCCCGAGCGCCTGGCCGGCTACAGGAACTGGAAGGCCCGGCTGCTTGCGCTCGACGGACTGATGCCCGCGCTCGACGATTCCGGCCGGCTCGCCTGGGGCACGCTCGCCGACGCGGCGGAGGATGCCGAACTGTGCTTTCTCGGACTCGACGTTTCGGATGGGGGCGAAGGCCGCGCCTGCTTCGCCGCCGTGCCGCCGAGCGGCGATGCCGCGCCGCGCATGGCAAACCCGCAGCTGTGGTCGCTGATGGCCAGCTTGCAGCCCGACGATCTCGCGCTCTACGGCGGGGCGCGCAGTCTGGCCGACTGGCACGCGCGGCACCGCTTCTGCGCGCAATGCGGGGGGGATACAAGGCTCGCCAAGGGCGGCTGGCAGCGCGACTGCAGCAAATGCGGAGCGAGCCATTTCCCGCGTACCGATCCGGTCACCATCATGCTGGTCGAACACGCCGACGGATCGGGCGGACGGCTGATGCTGGGTCGCGGGCTCGGCTGGCCCGAGGGCCGGTTCTCGGCGCTCGCGGGCTTCGTCGAACCGGGCGAAAGCATCGAGGAAGCGGTTGCGCGCGAGGTATTCGAGGAGGCAGGCGTGGCCGTACGCGACGTGACCTATGTCGCCAGCCAGCCGTGGCCGTTCCCCAGCCAGTTGATGATCGGCTGCCATTCATACACGGACAGCGATGCCTTGACGATCGACGAGACCGAGATGGCCGAGATCGCCTTCTATTCGCGCGCCGAGGTCGAGGCGGCGCTGTCGGGCGAGGGGCCCTTCGTCGCGCCGCCGCCGCATGCTATAGCGCATCACCTCTTGCGTTGGTGGATAGAAAGATGAGCGAAGCGCGCACCTTGCGGATCGATATCTGGTCCGACGTCATGTGCCCGTGGTGCCTCGTGGGCTGGGGCAATCTGCAAAAGGCGCTCGACCAGCTCGAGGGCGAGATCGCCGCGGATATCCGCTGGCACGCCTTCGAGCTCAATCCCGACATGCCCGCCGAAGGCGAGGAACGCACCGCGCATATCGCGCGCAAATACGGATCGACCGCCGAACAGTCGCGCGCCGTCCAGGGGCGGATGCGCGAGGCTGCCGAAGCCGCAGGGGTCTCGCTCGACTACGAAGGGGCGGAACCTGCACCCGAGGCGAGGATGTGGAACACGCTTGCGGCGCACAAGCTGCTGACCTGGGCGGGCGAGGATTGCGGACCCGAAAAACAGACTGAATTGAAGCTCGCGCTGTTCCGCGCGCATTTCAACGAGCGCCGGGCGATCGGCGAGAACGCGGTGCTGCTCGATATCGCCGAAGGTGTCGGGCTCGAGCGGGGTCGCGCCGAACAGGCGCTGGCGAGTCCCGAACTGGCGCACAAGGTGCGCGCCGAGGAACGCGCCGCCTGGGATCTCAACATCACCGGCGTGCCGGCGATGATCGTCGAGAACAAGTTCATGATCCCAGGCGCGCAGCCCCCCGTGGCCTACGCCGATGCGCTGCGACGGGTGGCGGAGCGCGTGCCCGCCTGACCCCTGTCGCCCGATCGTGACGGTCAGGAGCGGTTGCGGCCTTCCTGGATCGCCTGCCGCGTCTTGGGTCCCTTCTGGGCATCCTGCTCGGGATTGTCCGAGCCGATCTCCGGTTCGCGACTGGCGGGATCCTTGGCGCGGTTTTCCTCGCCGCGCTTGCCCACGCGGCGATTGACCTCGCCGCCGGATGATCCCTGCTGCGATGGTGCGGCGCCCTTGGTGATCTCGTCGATCAACGCATTGTCGGGGTGGCGCGATTGGCGTTCGGGCATGACGTGGTCTCCTTCACTCGATCAATGGACCGGGACGCGAGACCGTTCCGAACTGCGGTCAAATCAGTCCCAGCCGTTCGAGCTTGCCCGCAAGCCTGCCGGGGAGTGCATCGCCGATGTCCTCGCCGGGCGCGAGGTCGCGCGGCGGTTCGCCCTTGAGATAGCGCCAGCCCTGGTGGGCGCGCTTGGGGCGCGGGTGGACTCGGATCAGTTCGGGCTCGAGATCGATCGACCAGCGCCCGTCCGGGGTCTCGCTGAAACCCAGGATCTCGCTCCGCGCGACGATGCTGTGCTGGTGAATCCAGTAGAGCGATCCGCCGATGCATTCCTGCCACCGCGTCGGGCGATAGCGCGTGGTCAGGTTGGGGCTGCGGCGCGCGGCGTACCATCCTTCGATATCGGCAAAGCTCTTCGCGCCGAAGGCGATCTTGGTCATATGCAGCGGCATGGCATCGATGTAGGGTTTTTGCGGGCAAGCTCAACCCGCTCGCGTCCCGTTCGACCGGCACGGGCCGGGCGCTTGGCCAGCGTGACGCGGGGCCGATCTCGAATGCCTAGCCGACGATCCCGCTGGCCACCGCCAGGCCGAGAAAGGCGAAGAAGCCCATCGAATCGGTGATCATCGTCACGAACACGCTGCTCGCCACCGCCGGATCCTGGTCGAGCCGTTCGAAGGCGACCGGGACCAGCACGCCCGCCGATCCCGCGATCACCACGTTGATCACCATGGCCAGCGCGATCACCGCGCCCAATTGCGCTGTGAAGATGATCCCCGTCGCAATCCCCACCAGCAGCGCCACGGTCGCACCGTTGAGCATCGCCACGCGCATTTCGCGCCACAGGATGCGGCGGGTGTTCGAGCGGGTCAGCTGGTTGGTGGCGATCGCGCGCACGGTCACCGCCATGGTCTGCGTCCCGGCATTGCCGCCGATGCTGGCGACGATCGGCATGAGCACCGCCAGCGCGACCAATTGTTCGATCGCTGCGCCGAAGGCGGCGATGATCAGGCTCGCGACCAGCGCGGTGCCGAGATTGGCGATCAGCCATCGGACGCGGCTCGAATAGGCTTCGCGGATCGGTTCGTTGATGTCGCCTTCGCCCGCGCCCGACATCAGCAGCGCATCCTCGCCCGCTTCCTCGGAGATGATGTGGACCACGTCGTCGACGGTCATCTGGCCGACCAGCCGTCCGCTCTCGTCGACCACCGCGGCGCTGATCAGCGCGTATTTCTGGAACATCAGCGCGACCTCTTCCTGGTCGAGCATCGCCGGGATCAGCGTCTGGTCGCGCTTCATCACGTCGCCCAGCGGGATGCCGCGCGGCGTGCGGAGGATCCAGGACAGCTGGCAGGTGCCGACCGGATGGTGTTTCTCGTCGACCACGAAGACTTCGAAGAATTCGGCCGGCAGATCGCGGCCCTCGCGCAGGAAGTCGATCAGATCGCCGACGTCCATCGCTTCGGGCACCGCGACGAAATCGCGGCTCATCAGGCGTCCGGCGGTTTCCTCCGGATAGGCCAGCGCGGACTGGATCGCGATCCGGTCCTCCGCATCGAGCTCGGCGAGGATGGCCTGCTGGTCGGCTTCGTCGAGATCCTCGATCAGCTGGACCGCGTCGTCGGTTTCGAGCTGCTCGGCGATCTGCGCGACCGCCTCGGCCGGCAGCGCCTCCATCATCTCTTCGCGGACGTAATCGTTGAGTTCGGCGACGACCTCCGAACTCATCAGATCGGTGATCGCCCCGACCAGGGCATAGCGCACGTCGCGCTCGAGCAGTTCGAGCAGATCGGCGATGTCGGCGGGGTGGAGCGGTTCGACCAGCTCGTAGACGGCCTGCGTATTGCCGTCCTCGAGCGCTTCCTCGACCGCGCGGACGAACTCGGGCTTGAACGTGTTTTCCTCGTCCATCCGTTCGTCGTCGATGCGGTCGTCGGGACGCGCTTCGCCCACGTCCTCCGCGGCCGGCGCCTCGGCCAGCAGGATGCCATCTTCGTCGAGGGGGCGCTCGCTTACCGCCATGCGCCCGCTCTAGGCACAACGGTCCATAAAGCAAGCAGGCAGAGGGTGACACGCGCGAGCGAGCCCCTATGTAGGCGGCACCCAATTCACAGGAGACATTCCCGATGGCCGACAAACTGACCTTCACTCTCGACACCGGCAACGGAGAAGGCGGCGACGTCGTCATCAAGCTGCGCCCCGATCTCGCGCCCGGCCATGTCGAGCGGATCACCACGCTGGCCAATGACGGCTTCTACGACGGGGTGGTGTTCCACCGCGTCATCCCCGGCTTCATGGCGCAGGGCGGCGACCCGACCGGCACCGGCATGGGCGGCAGCGACAAGCCCGACCTCAAGGCCGAATTCAACAGCGAACCGCACACCCGCGGGACCTGCTCGATGGCGCGTACCCAGGTGCCCGACAGCGCCAACAGCCAGTTCTTCATCTGCTTCGACGATGCCGAGTTCCTCGACGGCCAGTATACCGTCTGGGGCCAGGTCGAGAGCGGCATGGATCACGTCGACGCGCTGCCCAAGGGCGAACCCCCGCGCGAACCGGGCAAGATCGTCAAGGCGACCGTCTCGTAAATCAGGCAGTCGGGAAGGAAGCGCGAAGCGATCCCGGTGGAAGGGGCATCGGCTCCGTCGCGCTTCCTGCCCTGACCCCGCGATCGGACCAGCGGGGCCATCGACCCGCTGCGACCATGCCTCGCCGGATGTCGGGGGTGTAGTCAAAGCGTTGTAATCGCCGTTCGCGGCGGTGCTGCTTGTTGAAACCCCGGGCCCGGTGATTTAAGGGGCCCCCTCCCATGAAACCGACCACGCCCCCCAAGACCTACCGGGTCAAGAGCTTCGGCTGCCAGATGAACGTCTATGACGGCGAGCGCATGGCCGAGATGCTCGGCGCGCGCGGCATCGAGCCTCGCGCCCGAGGGCGAGGAGGCGGACCTCGTCGTGCTCAACACCTGCCACATCCGCGAGAAGGCGGCGGAGAAGGTCTATTCGGATATCGGCCGGCTGCACAAGGCCGACGGGACCAAGGCCCCTGATCGCGGTCGCCGGCTGCGTCGCGCAGGCCGAGGGCGAGGAGATCATGGCGCGCGCGCCCGCGGTCAGCATGGTCGTCGGCCCGCAGGCCTATCATCGCCTGCCAGAGATGCTCGACCGGGCGGTGAAGGGCGAGCGCTCGACCGATACCGACATGCCCGCGATCGCCAAGTTCGCCGCGCTGCCCGAACGCAAGCGCACCAGCCCCGCCAGCCTTCCTCACCGTGCAGGAAGGCTGCGACAAATTCTGCACCTATTGCGTGGTGCCCTATACGCGCGGCGCGGAAATCTCGCGGCCCTATGGCGATCTGGTCGTCGAGGCGCGCAAGCTGGTCGAGGCCGGAGCGAAGGAGATCACGCTGCTCGGCCAGAACGTCAGCGCGTGGACGGGCGAGGACGACAGGGGTCACGCGGTGGGCCTCGCCGGTCTCATCCGCGATCTGGCCAGAATCGATGGCCTCGCACGCATCCGCTACACCACCAGCCACCCGGCCGACATGGACGACGATCTGATCGCCGCGCATGGCGAGATCGACAAGCTGATGCCCTTCCTCCACCTGCCGGTGCAGGCAGGCAGCGACCGGGTGCTGCGCGCGATGAACCGCAGCCATACCGTCGAAAGCTATCTCGAACTGCTCGAGCGCTTCCGCGCCGCGCGGCCCGACCTCGCGCTGTCCGGCGATTTCATCGTCGGATTTCCAGGCGAGACCGAAGCCGAGTTCGAGGAGACGCTGAAGCTGGTCGACGAGGTCGGTTACGCGCAGGCCTTCAGCTTCAAATATTCGCCCGCGCCCCGGCACGCCCGCCGCGACGATGGATGGGCAGGTGCGCCAAGGAGGTGATGGACGAGCGCCTCCAGCGCCTCCAGGCCGCGCTCAACCGCGATCAGCTGGCCTTCAACCGGGCGAGCGTGGGACGCAATTGTGCGAGTGCTGGTCGAGCGCAAGGGCAAGCATGCGGGCCAATGGCTCGGCAAGTCGCCCTGGCTCCAGATCGTGTGGTTCGAAGGCGATGCGGCGATCGGCGACCTGGTCGAGGTCGAGCTGATCGATGCCGGGCCCAATTCGATGGCCGGGGAATTGCGCCGGCCGACGGCGGCCTGGTTGCCGGGTTGACGATGACGCGGCAATGACTTTCCACCGCGATCTGGCGGTGCCTTTCTTGCCTCTCGCGCGTTGAAGCCTACATTCCGAGTCGCAACGCGAAAGGAGCGCATGGCTCGCAAACCCGCACCGAAGGCCGGACAGACCTTCACTCCGCCCCCCACACCGCAGCGCGAGATGCGCCGCGCGCAGGTCGATCTCAGCTTCGACAACCAGAGCCTGCTGGGCGCATTGTTCGGCCAGTTCGATGCCAATCTGGTGCAGGTCGAAAACCGGCTCGGCGTGTTCATCTCGGCGCGCGGCAACGCGATCCACATCGAGGGGCCGGAAGACAGCGTCGCCCGCGCGCGCGACGTGCTCAAGGCGATGTACGACCGGCTGGCGATCGGCCAGGATCTCGATGCCGGCGCGATCGAGGCGCTGATCGCCATGTCCGACGAACCCACGCTCGACGGGATCATGGATGCCGAGCCCAAGGGCCCGCCGATCATGATCCGGACGCGCCGCAAGACGATCGTGCCGCGCAGCGCCACCCAGGTCGACTATATGCGCAGCCTGGCGCGCGACGACATCATCTTCGCGCTTGGCCCGGCGGGTACGGGCAAGACCTATCTCGCCGTGGCGCAGGCGGTCGCGCAGCTGATTATCGGGCAGCGTCCAGCGGCTGATCCTCTCGCCGCCCGGCGGTCGAGGCGGGCGAGAAGCTCGGCTTCCTCCCCGGCGACATGAAGGAAAAGGTCGATCCCTATCTGCGCCCGCTCTACGATGCGCTGTACGACTGCATGCCGCCCGAGCAGGTCGAGCGGCGGCTGGCCTCGGGCGAGATCGAGATCGCGCCGATCGCCTTCATGCGCGGCCGCACGCTGGCCGATGCCTTCGTCATTCTCGACGAGGCGCAGAACACCACGCGCGAGCAGATGAAGATGTTTCTCACCCGCTTCGGCCAGAACAGCCGGATGGTGGTCTGCGGCGATCCGCGGCAGGTCGATATTCCCGGCGGCGACGGGATGAGCGGGCTTGCCGATGCGGTCGCCAAGCTCGAAGGCGTCGACGGCTTCGGCACCATCCGCTTCACCGCCGCCGACGTCGTCCGCCACCCGATCGTCGGGCGCATCGTCGAAGCCTATGAAGGACCCGGATCGTAGATGAATCTCGATATCGATATCGACGGCTGGCCCAAGGAAACCGATTGGGCCGATCTCGCCGAACGCGCGCATGAGGCGGCCGAGCAGGTCGAGCCGGCGCTGGCCAACCAGCGGCTGACCGCCAGCGTGCTGTTCACCGTCGATGAGGAAGTCCATGCGCTCAATCGCGAATGGCGGACCAAGGACAAGCCCACCAACGTGCTTTCCTTTCCGATGCTGGCGCGGGCCGATCTCGTGAAACTGTCGCCCGATGGCGGACCCGAGATGCTCGGCGATCTGGCGCTCGCCTACGAGACCTGCGAGCGCGAGGCGCGCGCGAAGGGGCTCGGCATCGAGGATCACGCCGCCCATCTGCTCATCCACGGCCTGCTTCATCTGGCGGGCCACGATCATGTCGAGAGCGACGCGCAGGCGGAGGCAATGGAGGCGCTGGAAATCGCAGCGCTTGCAAAACTGGGCATCGCCGACCCATATGGGGATCGCGAACAATAGGAGAGCGTTCGAGGGCCATGCCCGATTCGCCATCACCCGCGGGAGACGCGGACAGTAGAAGCGGGCTGTGGCTCGCGATCCGGAAATTCTTCGACCCCGACCACGGCGAGCGCTCGTTGCGCGCTCAGCTGGAGGAGGCGATCGACGAACACGAGGGCGAGAACGGCGACGACGCGCCCGAGCACAGCGGGACCGGCGACCTGTCGCTGGTCGAGCGGCAGATGCTGCGCAATCTGCTCCATTTCAGCGAGCACGACGCCGACGATGTGGCGGTCCCGCGCGGCCAGATCATCGCGATCAATGCCGATGCCAGCTGGGACGAGCTGGTCGAGACCTTCGCCGAACACGGCCATTCGCGCATGCCGGTGTACCGCGACCAGCTCGACGATGTGATCGGCATGGTCCATCTCAAGGACGTTTTCCCCTTTCTGGCGCGCAGCGATGCACCGCCGACCGACTGGACCGTGCTGATGCGCCAGCCGCTCTATGTCCCGCAGACGCGCAATGCGCTCGACGTGCTTGCCGACATGCGCCAGCAGCGCATGCATCTGGCCATCGTGGTCGATGAATTCTCGGGCACCGACGGGCTGATCACGATCGAGGATCTGGTCGAGGAGATCGTCGGCGAGATCGAGGACGAGCACGATGATGCGCCCGAGGAATGGATCGTCTCGATTGGCGAGGGCATGTGGGATTGCGATGCGCGGGCCGAACTCGACGACGTCGCGGACAAGGTGGCTCCCGAGCTCGCCGAGGTTGCCGAATCGGTCGACACGCTGGGCGGCCTCGCCTTCGTCCTCGCCGAGCAGGTGCCCGCGGTCGGTCGGGTGCTCGATCACCCGAGCGGCTGGCGGATCGAAGTCATCGACGGCAATGAAACGCATGTCACCCGGCTGCGGCTGCACGCGCCGGAGGACATGGCCTCGGCGGGTTGACGGCGATGTTGCGCAAACTCGCACCTTCGCTCTCGACAGCGGCGTTCGCGGTCCATAATCCGCAAGCGAGATGGCGACCCGGCGACTTCCTCCCCTGCGCGCGCTCGAGGCGTTCGTCCGGACCGTCCGGCTGGGTTCGGCGCGCGCCGCGGCCGAGGAGCTTGGGCTGAGCCCTTCGGCGCTCTCGCGGCGAATCGGCAATCTCGAGGAATTCGTCGGCAAGAAGCTGTTCACGCGTGCGCGGCAGGCGATGCAACTGACCGACGACGGCCATGCCTTCTACGAAGCGGTCAACCCGCAACTCGAGGCGCTGGCCCGCGCGGTCGAGAGCCAGTCGGAAAATCTCTCGCTGCTGCGCCTCCATCTCGGCGTGCTGCCGCTGTTCGGGACGCAGCGCCTGTTTCCGCGGCTGGCCGAACTGCGCTCGCGCCACCCGCTGCTGCATATCGACATCGACACCGGGCCGCATCTCGAGGACCGCGTCGGCGACGTGCTGGATGCCGCGATCATCCTTTCGCGCGGCCCCTCGCGTGGGCTCCACGCGGTGCGGCTCGACTACAACAAGGTTCACGCCATCTGCAGCCGCAGCCTGGCCGCCAAGCTCGGCGCGACGCCCGATCGCGAGCTGCTGTCAAAGCAGACCTTCCTGATCCACAACGAGCTGCCCGAAAGCTTCACCGCCTGGCGGGCCGAGCTGGGCATGGCCGATCTCGAGCCTTCGGCGATCGACCATTTCGATTCGGGGCAGATCATGCTCGAAGCGGCGGCGCAGGGGCTGGGGATCGCGATCATGCATGACGATCACATGCGGCGCGCGGCGGACGGAAGGCTGGCGACGCTCTTCGAGACGACCGTCGACAGCCCCTATAGTTACTGGTTCGTGTGCAAGCCGACCGCGCTCGAGGAACGGCCGGTGCGGCTGTTCCACGATTGGCTGGTCAAGGCCGGGCTCTAGCGGCGCAAGTTGACGCAGAACGCTCTGCGTACCCTTGGGGCCATTTCTCTAGATGACCAGTAAGAACAATACGTTATCGGTCAATATACGAACTGGCGTGTGCATTTCGAAGCGACCGGTCGGCTGCGACCGATGCGCGGATGCGGTTCGAGGACGGACGACAGACATGGCAGGCAGATGGCAGATCTTCCGCGAGTAGGAAAACCATTCGTGCCGCGCGGCCGCGCTGCTTCTAGCCCCCGTCCAAGTCGCGCGCCGGGGGGCGATAGCGCACCGCATCCACCACATGCGCGAAATCGCGCAGCGGCCCGTGCAGATTGGCGGTCAACCGGCTTTCGATCGCCTCCCGCGCACGCGCGGCGATGGCCTTGCGGCCGTGGTATTCCTCGGGGCTGAACGGCTCGAGGTAATGCAGGGTGAGCCCGAAGCTGCCCGCACGCGCCATCACCCGCATGGCATTGTGCAGCCCGCTTTCTTCGCCGATCCAGGCGATCTCTTCGGAATGTTTTCCGTAATCGAGCACCACCGGCTGGACCAGCACCCCCGGCGGTGGCGGTTCGAGCACCGAGATCATGCTCGACTTGAACGGCAGCAGCGAATGGCCGTCGGTAACCGTGCCTTCGGGGAACACGGTCACCGACCAATTGTCCTCGAGCGCCTCGCGCAGCGCGTTGATCTGTTCGGCGACCCCCATGCGGTTTTCGCGCTTGACGAAGACCGTTCGGTTGAGCCGGCACAGCCACCCGATCACCGGCACCTGGCTCAGTTCCCACTTGGCGACGAAGGCCGTGCCGCTGGCGCCGGCCATGGCGAGGATGTCGATCCACGAGATGTGGTTGGCGATGAAGAAGACGTCGCGCCGCAACGGCGTGCCCTCGACCGAGACCCGCGCGCCGACGACCCAGGCGGTGCAGCGCAGAAACAGCATCGGGAAGGGCGAACCATAGGCGAAGATGCGATAGAGGTAGTGCAGCGGCACGAAGACCACCAGCAACACCAATATGGCCGCGGTGCGCAGGACGAAGCGGAGCCAGCCGATCGCCGTGAGCGGGACCTTTTCGCCGCGCGCGGCGGCCAGCCGCTTGGCTGAATAGCGGGCGAGCCGGCGCTCAGCCTTCGCGGTCGAGACGGACGCCATAGAGTTCCAGCCGATGATCGACCAGGCGATAGCCCAGCTTCTCGGCGATCTGCTTCTGCAGGGCCTCCACTTCGGGATCGACGAATTCGACGACCTTGCCGCTTTCGACGTCGATCAGATGGTCGTGATGGGCCTCGGGCGCGGCTTCGTAGCGAGCCCTTCCGTCGCCGAAATCGTGGCGGTCGAGAATGCCCGCCTCTTCGAACAGCCGCACGGTGCGATAGACCGTGGCGATCGAAATCCCCGGGTCGATGGCATTGGCCCGATGGTGCAATTGTTCGACATCGGGATGATCCTCGCTCTCCGACAGGACCCGGGCGATGACGCGGCGCTGCTCGGTAATGCGCAGCCCCTTGTCGGCGCACAATTGTTCGAGGTCGATCTTTTGGTGCAAGTCAGTTTCCCGATTGAAAAACGCCCCGCACCCTTACCGGGCCGGGGCGTCGTTCTCAAGCACGCTAAGTGCTTCAGGCCGTTTTCTTCTTGCGGCCGCGTTTCTGTCCGGGCTTGCGGCCGAGGCCGATCTTCACCGCCAAGTCGCGGCGGGTGGCGGCATAGTCGGGAGCGACCATCGGATAGTCGGACGACAGGTTCCAGCGGCTGCGATATTCTTCGGGGGTCATGCTGTGCTCGGTCGAGAGGTGCCGTTTGAGCATCTTCATCTTCTTGCCGCAGTCGAGGCAAACCAGATGATCCTTCTTGACCGAAGACCGGATCGAAACCGCCGGGTCCGGTATTTCTTCCTGTCCTTGGCCCGACGTGCCCAGGCCCGCAAGCGCAGTGTAGACGTTTTGAATCAGCGTCGGGACTTCGTCTACGGCGACGCTGTTGTTACTGACATGTGCGGCGACGATGTCCGAGGTCAGCGTAATCAGCGTTTCGGTCATGTCGGTATCGAATTGTTCCATCGGGCCCTTCTCCGGAATCCTTGTGGTGGTCTGCGCCTTGGGCCTCATTGTATAAATTCGACAAGAGTTTGCAACATATGATCGGTCATTACTGTATTATGACGCAAACTTACAACTTTTTGCCAAATGTAATTGCGTCGATAGGTTCGCCCGAAACAGTCCGATAATAGTCGCGCCGTCGACCGATCGGCTCGAATCCGAAAGAACGATAGAGCCGTTCGGCCGGGTTATTGGCGCGCATTTCGAGGAAGATGCGTTCTGCCCCCGCCGCGCGGGCGGATTCCGCGAACCTTTCGAGCAGCAGCCGCCCGAGACCCCGGCGCCGACTTTCGGGGCGCACGGCGACGAGCAGCAGTTCCTCTTCGCCCGGCGCGCGGCGGACGAGGACGAAACCCGCGGCGGGAACGCTGGATTCGGCCTCGCGCCCCTCGGCATCGACCAGGATCGCGTAGGTATGCGGCATTGCGAGCGAGTTTTCGACCTGACGACGCGTCCACGCCTCGCGCCATTGCGGTTCGAAGGCGACCTCCATCACCGCCATCAACTGATCGACCGCGTTCATTGCCCCGGCAGCTTGGCATCGGGACCGCGGCCATAGATCGGCGCGATCCTCCGCGTCAGCAGCTCATCCGCCAGCGCCGCCGCCCGGCGCGCGTCGGGCAACAGCTCGATCGCCTCGCCCGATCCGCGCAGCGCGACGAACTGCTCCGCCCGATTGCCGATCACGAGCGGCTGGTCGTATTCACGAACGGCCATTTCCGGCGACATCGAGCGGTGGGGCTGAGCAGCGCGCCGGTCGGCGGCGAAAGGTTGGACGAACCATTCGCCATGGCCGCCGTTCATGCACACCAGCAGTGGGCGCGCCTCGCCGGCCCCGGCCAGATCGCACGCCGCCACCAGCGACAGCGTCGGATAGCCGAGCACCTCGCTGCCCCAGGCGATCGCCGAGCGCGCGCGCCGCCGCGAGTCCGATCCGCACGCCGGTGAAGCTGCCCGGGCCGAGCGACACGCGGATCTGCCGTGCGCGGCCCTGTTCGGGCAAGGCGGCGATCATCGGCACCAGCCGTTCGGCATGGCCGCGGCCGAGCACTTCGTGGCGATGGTCGATCAGGTCGGTCCCGTCGAACAGGGCGACCGAACAGGCCTCGGTCGCAGTCTCGATCGCCAGTATTCGCATTGCGATGCGATGCCCGAGCCCGGGGCGGGCTTCAAGTCAGGCGATGCGGTTGAAGTTGTCGAATTCGGGACGCGGGCTGCGATCGAAGATCGACGTCCGGTCGCCATAGCCGATCGAGCAGATGAAATTGGCTGCGATGGCGCGGCTCGTCGGCGAAGAAGGCCCGGTCGACCGCATCGGTGTCGAAGCCCGACATCGGACCGCAATCGAGCCCCAGCGCGCGCGCGGCGATCATCAGATAGGCGCCCTGAAGCGAGGAATTGCGGAATGCGCCCTGCTTGCGGCCTTCCTCGTCGCCTTCGAACCAGCTCTTCGCGTCGGTATGCGGGAACAGCCACGGCAGTTCCTCGTGGAAGTCGATGTCGTAGCCGATGATCGCGGTGACCGGGGCCGAGGTGATCTTCGTCGTGATTGCCCTCGATCGCGAGGCTGGCGAGCTTTTCCCTGGCCGCCGCGGATCTGACCCAGACGATCCGCGCAGGCTGCATATTGGCCGAGGTCGGCCCCATCTTCATCAATTCGTAGATCGCGTGGATCTGCGCTTCGTCGACCGGCTTGTCGAGCCAGCCATTGTAGCTGCGCGCCTCGCGGAAAATCTGGTCGAGCGCGTCGTCCGACAGCGCGGTGTCGTGGAATTGCTTGGTCATGGATATCCTTCGCGGGCAGGATCGCGGAGAGTCAGGCGGCGCGAACTTCGATGACTTCGGGGACGTAATGCTTCAGCAGCCCTTCGATGCCGTGCTTGAGCGTGGCGGTGGACGAGGGGCAGCCCGAACAGGCGCCCTGCATCTGCAGATAGACCACCCCGTCGCGGAACCCGCGATACTGGATGTCGCCGCCGTCGCCGGCCACCGCCGGCCGGACGCGGGTTTCGAGCAGTTCGTTGATCTGCGCGACGATGTCGGCATCCTCGTCGCGTTCCTCGACCAGCATCGCGGCATCTTCGGCGGGGACCGCGATGGCGCCCGCCGTGCCGGGTGCGAACAGCGGCGCCTCGGAAACGAAATGATCGAGCAGGATCGCCAGCACCTGCGGCTTGAGCGCGGTCCAGTCGACGCCCGGCGCGGCCGTGACCGAAATGAAATCGCTGCCGAAGAAGACGTTGACGACCTCGCCGGTGTCGAACAGCGCCTGCGCCAGCGGGCTTGCCTCGGCAGCTTCGGGAGTGGCGAATTCGCGCGTGCCCTGGCCCATCACCTGCGCTGCCGGGCAGGAACTTCAGGCTCGCCGGATTGGGCGTGGTTTCGGTTTCGATGAACATGACCGGCGATGTAGGCGTGACGGCCGCCGCGGAACAAGGCGGGCGATCTGGCAGCGGATGGTTTTGCGAATCATTCACTGTCCCTTCAGCCCGCTCCGCCTCTATATGACCGCGCCATGATCATATTTCCGCGCGCCGCCCGGCGTCTTGCGCTCTTCCTTCCCCTTCGCACTGCCTCGCGCCGCAGATCGCGCCAGGCGCAGGATCCTGCTGCAGCCGTTCGCCCGAATATCTGCACGCCCGCGCGGCGAGACCCCGTGGATCTACGAGCGCAGCGACGTTCCGCAGGACAAGGAATGGCTGTTCGGCGAGATGGACAACGGCGTGCGCTATGCGGTGCGCAAGAACGGCGTGCCGCCCGGCCAGGTCTCGATCCGCGTGCGGATCGATGCCGGCTCGCTCCACGAACAGGACAGCGAACGCGGCTATGCCCACCTGCTCGAACATCTGCTGTTCCGCGAAAGCAAATATCTCGGCCCGGCCGAGGCGATTCCGACCTGGCAGCGGCTCGGGGCGACGTTCGGCAGCGATACCAATGCCGAAACCAGCCCGACGCAGACGGTCTTCAAGCTCGACCTGCCCAATGTCGATGCCGCCAAGCTGGACGAAAGCATGAAGCTGCTTTCGGGCATGGTCCGCGCAGCCGGTGCTGAGCGATGCCAACGTCAAGGCCGAGGTCCCGATCGTGCTTGCCGAGAAGCGCGAACGCGGCGGCGCCGGCGCAGCGCGTGGCCGATGCCAGCCGCGCCGACGCTGTTCGCCGGGCAGCGGCTGGCCGAACGCGCGCCGATCGGCACCGAGCAGTCGCTCGCCGCCGCCACCGGGGCGAGCGTGAGCGGGTTCTATCACCGCTGGTATCGGCCCGAGAACGCGGTCATCGTGGTCGCCGGCGACATGGACCCGATGCTGCTGGCGGCGCAGGTGGAAAAGTGGTTCGGCGACTGGAAGGGCACTGGCGCGGCGACCCCCGCACCCGACTTCGGCGATCCGGTCGCACCCGCCGGGGCCGATCCGGCCAATCCGGTGGGCGAGGTGAGCGTCATGGTCGAACCCGATCTGCCGCGGTCGTTCACCTATGCGGTGATGCGTCCGTGGCGGCCGGTCGACGACACGATCGCCTATAATGAAGGCCTGCTGCGCGATTCGCTGGCGCAGGCGCTGATCAACCGCCGGCTCGAAGCACGCGCCCGCGCCGGCGGAAGCTATCTCTACGCGCAGGTTTCGCAGGACGACGTCAGCCGCTCGGCCGACATGACCTTCGTCAGCTTCGCCCCGCTCAGCGGCGACTGGGAAAGCGCGCTGGCCGAAGTCCGCGGGGTGATCGCCGATGCGCTCGCCAGCCCGCCGAGCCGCGAGGAAATCGACCGCGAACTCGCCGAATTCGAGATCGTCTTCGAAAGCTCGGTCGAACAGCGCCGGGTCATGGCCGGGGCGCGGCTGGCCGACGACATCGTCAATGCGGTCGATATCCGCGAAGCGGTCGCCGCACCCGAAACCGTGCTGACGGTGTTCAATTCCATGCGCGACAGCATCACGCCCGAAAAGGTGCTCGAGCACACGCGCGCACTGTTCGACGGGGCAGTGATCCGCGCCGCCTATGTCACCCCCGCAGCGGGCGAAGCCACGCCCGAGGCGATCCGCGCCGCGCTTGCCGCGCCGGTCGAAGCCGCGGAGGATGCGCGCATCGCGGCGCAGGCGATCTCGTTCGACGACCTGCCTGCGATCGGCGAACCGGGCACGATCGCCCGGCAGGGACCGATCGGCGTGCTCGACATCGAACGGGTCGACTTCGCCAATGGCGTCAAGGCGCTCCTGTGGTCGAACGATGCCGAGCCGGGCCGCGTTGCGGTCAAGGTCCGGTTCGGCGCCGGCTATCGCGCCTTCGATGCCGAGGATGCGGTCTATGCCGCGCTGGGCGAAACGGCGCTGATCGGCTCGGGCATCGGAGAGCTCGGGCAGGAAGAGCTCGATCGGATCAGCACCGGCCGCAAGATGGGCTTCGACTTCGCCATCGACGATGGTGCGTTCACCTTCTCCGCGCAGACCCGCCAGCAGGACCTCGCCGACCAGCTCTATCTCTTCGCCGCCAAGCTGGCGATGCCGCGCTGGGATCCCAACCCGGTCAACCGCGCCAAGGCGGCCGCCCGGCTGGCCTATGAAAGCTATGCCACCAACCCGGGCGGGGTGCTCGGGCGCGATCTCGACTATCTCCTGCGCGACAGCGATCCGCGCTTCCGGACCCCCGACGCCGGCGATGCTCGACGCCGCCACTCCCGAGGGCTTCCGCGAGGTGTGGGAGCCGCTGCTGGCGCAGGGCCCGGTCGAGGTGCTGGTCTTCGGCGAATTCGATCGCGACGCGACGGTCGAGGCGCTGCGCCGTACCTTCGGCGCGCTGCCGCCGCGAACCGCGCCCACGCCCGAGATTCTGTCGCGGCCGGTCGGCTTTCCCGACGACGGCGAGACCGTGATCCGCTATCACCGCGGCGATGCCGACCAGGCGGCGGCGGCGATCGCCTGGCCGAGCGGCGCGGGGGTCGAGAACCTGCGCGAATCGCGCCAGCTCGAAATCCTCGTGCAGCTGTTCAACAATCGCCTGCTCGACGCCATGCGCGAACATGCCGGGGCGAGCTATGCGCCCGTGGTCAATTCGCAGTGGCCGACCGATGTCGATAGCGGCGGGCGGATCCTCGCGATGGCGCAGCTGCGGCCCGAGGACGTTCCGGTGTTCTTTGCCGAGGCCGAGCGGATCGCGCATGATCTCGCCGCGCAAGCCCCCGGGCAGGACGAGTACGAACGGGTGGTCGAACCGCTGCGGCAATATGTGAGCCGGGCATCGACGGGCAATCTGTTCTGGCTCTATCAGCTCGAAGGCGCGACGCAGGACCCGCGGCGGATCGCGCTGCTGCGCTATCTCCTGGCCGATCTCACCGAAACCCCGCCCGAACGGCTGCGCGAACTGGCGGAGAAATATTTCGACGGCAAGCCCGGCTGGCGGCTGGCGGTGATCCCCGAAGGCCAGAAGCTCGCGACCGAGCTTCCGAAAGCCAATCCCGGGCGCGCTCTCGCCGCACCGGGCGAGGCGGCCGACCGGGCGCGCTGAGCCGGTCACTGCAATCGGGCTTTTGCGCTGGCCAAGCAAATGCTGCTTGCGGCATGATGCGCACTCGTCTGCGATAGGCGTCTGCGAGGGGCGTGCTCAACGGCGTGGCGCGACACGCTGCAAATGGAACGGATGATGGCGACGAACTGGCGACCCGACAGCTGGCAGGGATTCGAGGCGAGGCATCTGCCCGACTATCTCGATGCGGCCGCGCTCGACGCCGCCACCGCCACGCTCGAAACGCATCCGCCGCTGGTGTTCGCCGGCGAGGCGCGCGCGCTCAAGGCCGACCTCGCCGAGGTGGCACAGGGCAAGGCGTTCCTGCTGCAGGGCGGCGATTGCGCCGAAAGCTTCGCCGAATTCCATCCCAACAACATCCGCGATACCTTCCGCGTGCTGCTGCAGATGGCGGTGGTGATGACCTTCGCCAGCAAGAAGCCGGTGGTGAAGGTCGGCCGCATGGCCGGGCAATTCGCCAAGCCGCGCTCTTCGGCGACCGAAACGCAGGGTGACGTGACGCTCCCGAGCTATCTCGGCGACAATATCAACGGCATCGAATTCGATCCGGTCAGCCGCGCCAACGACCCGCAGCGCATGGTCCGCGCCTATTCGCAGGCCGCCGCGACGCTCAATCTGCTGCGCGCCTTCGCCGGCGGCGGATATGCCAATCTGCGGCAGGTACACCAGTGGACGCTCGACTTCATGGGCCGCAGCCCCTGGGCCGAAAAGTTCAAGGACGTCGCGGACCGGATCGGCGAAGCGCTCGATTTCATGGAAGCCTGCGGGGTCAGCCCCGAAACCCTTCCGCAATTGCGCGGAACCAGCTTCTATACCAGCCACGAAGCGCTGCTGCTGCCCTACGAGCAGGCGATGACCCGCCGCGACAGCCTGACCGGCGAATGGTACGATACCAGCGCGCATATGGTCTGGATCGGCGACCGCACCCGCTTCCCCGGAAGCGCGCATGTCGAATTTGCGCGCGGCATCGGCAATCCGCTGGGCATGAAATGCGGGCCGAGCCTCGAGCCCGATGCCCTGCTCGGTCTGCTCGACACGCTCAATCCCGCGCGCGAGCCGGGGCGGATCATGCTGATCAGCCGGTTCGGCTACGACAATGTGCGCGAGGGCCTGCCGCGTCTCGTGCGCGCGGTGAAGCGCGAAGGCCATCCGGTGGTCTGGAGCTGCGATCCGATGCACGGCAACGTCGTCAAATCGGAAAGCGGCTTCAAGACGCGGCCGTTCGACCGCATCCTGTCCGAAGTGAAGGGCTTCTTCGCGGTCCACCGCGACGAGGGCACGCATCCGGGCGGCGTGCATGTCGAAATGACCGGGCAGGATGTGACCGAATGCGTCGGCGGCGCGGTGGCGATCACCGACGAGGCGCTGGGCGACCGCTACCATACGCATTGCGACCCGCGGCTCAATGCGGCGCAGTCGATCGAACTCGCGTTCCTGATCGCCGAAATGCTCAACGAGGAACAGGCGGTGCGGCGCGCCGACGCCGCCTGAACCCCGCGCGCCGCGCGTGGCAGACCGCTGGTGCGGAACGATATTCCCGGTTCGGTCTTTAAACCCTGAGCGACATCCGCCATGGTGCGGCGTGATCGCCAGCCATCGGCGAGCGCAAGGTGAAGGGGGGACAGGTGATGCCCCAGGCAGAGCGAAACGCGGTTTTCCCGAGCGGCGAAGACCTCGAAATCCGATATGCCCGGGTCCGCGGCCTCAGCGAGGCGCTGGTGGCGCCGCTTTCGGATGCCGATGCGACGATCCAGTCGATGGAGGATGCGAGCCCGGCGAAATGGCACCTCGCGCATACCAACTGGTTCTGGGAAACCTTTCTGCTGCGCGATCATCTGCAGGGCTACAGGCTCTACGACGAAGACTGGCCGTTCGTCTTCAATTCCTATTACGAAGCCGAAGGCGAACGGATCGCGCGCTTCGCCCGCGGCATGCTCTCGCGGCCCGCCATCGGCGACATCCTCGCCTGGCGCGCGCATGTCGACGCGGCGATGGCGCCGCTGTTCGCGCGCAGCGAACTGGCGGGACTCGTCGAACTGGGGCTTAGCCACGAACAGCAGCACCAGGAATTGCTGCTGACCGACATCAAGCACGGGTTGTTCCAGAACCCGCTCGGCCCGGCGATGTGGGAAAGCCCTGCCGCCCGGGCGGAGCCGCAGCCAATGGACTGGATCGCCCACCCCGGCGGCCTTGCCCGGATCGGGCACCAGAGCGATGGTTTCGCCTTCGACAACGAGGGGCCCGCGCATCGCGCGCTGCTCGAACCCTTTGCGCTTTCGACGCGGCTGGTCACCAATGGCGAATGGGCCGAGTTCGTCGCCGACGGCGGCTATCGGGCGGCTTCGCTCTGGCTCTCCGACGGCTGGGACTGGGTGCGCGAAAACAACATTGGCGCGCCGCTCTACTGGCGCGACGACGAGCATTTCACCCATGGCGGGTGGCAGGCCCGCGACCCCGACGCCCCGGTGGCGCATCTGTCCTATTACGAAGCCGATGCCTTCGCCAGCTGGGCGGGGCTGCGATTGCCGACCGAATTCGAGTGGGAAGCCGTCGCCCGCGGCCAGGAAGGCGAGGCGCAGGCGCATGATCCGCGCGCGGGCAACCAGCTCGACGAGGCTGCACCGCCCCTGCCGAGCGGAAGCGGCGGGTTGTTCGGCGACTGCTGGCAGTTCACCCGTTCGGCCTATCTTCCCTATCCGCGCTTTCGCCCGGCCGCGGGTGCGGTGGGCGAATACAACGGCAAGTTCATGAGCGGACAGTTCGTCCTCAAGGGCGCCAGCTGCGCAACGCCGCGGGGCCATTCGCGCGCGTCCTACCGCAATTTCTTCTACCCCCACCAGCGCTGGCAATTCACCGGACTGCGGCTGGCAAAGGATCTTTGATGAAAGCCGAACAGGGAATAACGCTCGTCGATCGCGACGAAGCGGGAATCGATCGGGCGTTTCGCGCCGACGTGCTCAACGGGCTGCGCCAGCCGCAGAAGGCCGTACCGGCGCGGTGGTTCTACGACGAGGAGGGATCGCGCCTGTTCGAGCAGATCACCGGACTGGAGGAATATTACCCGACCCGCGCCGAAACCGAGATCCTGCGTGCGCGCGGCGCCGACTTCGCCCAATCGGTCGGACCCGGCAGGGCGGTGGTCGAATTCGGCTCGGGCAGTTCGGTCAAGACGCCGCTGCTGCTCGGCAGCATCGATCCTTCGGCCTATGTCCCGCTCGACATCTCGGGCGAGTTCCTGCGCCAGTCGGCGGCCGGGCTGGCGGCGAAGTTCCCCGGGCTCCCGGTCTATCCGGTCGAAGCCGACTTCATGCGCCGAGTCGCTCTGCCCGAAGCGGTCCTGCCGCTGAAGAAGCTGGGCTTCTTTCCCGGTTCGACGATCGGCAACATGGTTCCGCGCACCGCGGTCGATCTGCTGCGTTCGATGCGCGCCACCATGGGCGCGGACGAAGGCGAATCGCCGATGCTGCTGATCGGCATGGATCTGGTGAAGGACCGCCGGCTGCTCGAGGCCGCCTACGACGATGCCGACGGAGTCACCGCCGCGTTCAATCGCAATCTGGCGACGCGGATCAATCGCGAACTCGACGGCACCATTCCCGATGGGGCGCTGGCGCATGTCGTCCGCTGGAACGACGATCTGGCGCGGATCGAGATGCACCTGCAGGCGACGCGCGACTTCACCTTCGAAGTCTCCGGCGAAACCTTCTCGATGCAGAAAGGCGAGACGATCCATACCGAGAACAGCCATAAATTCACCCGCCGCAGCGCCAGCACGCTGCTGCTCGCCGGCGGCTGGACACCGCTGCGGCGCTGGCTCGACGCCGAGGAACGGTTTTCGCTGATCCTCGCCCGGGCGACCGAGCAGCGCGACGCGCCCTGAGACGTGCCCTGAGACGTGCCATGAGACGCACCTGAGAGGTTCATGGACGCGCCAGCGAGCGGAATCTATATACGAACAATGGACTTTGGACCCGTTTTCAGCGCCGCGGCGGAGACCCTGCGCGCCATTCCGCGATCCGAACTGCTGATCGCGGCGCTGGCGGCGATGGTGCTCGGCTGGATCGGTGCCGCGATCGCCCGGCGCTCCGCGCTCGGCGGGCTGTTGCGCACCATGAGTTCGCTCGTGCTCGGCCTGATTCTGGTCGCCGTGGTGCTCCAGCTGTCGCGTTTCGACCCCCGCTTCGACGTCGCAGTGCCGCAGATCGGCCTCCCGCGACAGGTCGTCGAGGGGGGCGAGACGCGCATCCCGCTCTCGCCCGACGGCCATTTCTGGGTGCGCGCCGAGGTCAATGGGGCGCCGGGCAATTTCATGATCGACACCGGCGCCACGCTCACCGCGATCTCGGCCTCGCTGGCCGAACGGGCGGGGCTCGAACCGCGCCGCGGCGGGATCCCGATCATGCTCGGCACCGCCAATGGCACGGTCGAGGCGCATGTCGCGACGATCGACAGCCTGTCGTTCGGCAATGTCACGGCCAGCGGCACCGATGCGGCGATTGCCGAAAATTTCGGCGACTTCAACGTGATCGGGATGAACGTCCTCGCGCGGCTCGGTTCGTGGCGGGTCGAGGACAACACGCTGATCCTCGTGCCCAAGGCCGCCGACCGGATCGACTGACCCTTTGACCTTGCCGTCACAGAGGCTAAGGCGCCTCGCGATGGCTCGACCGGACCCGCTCCCCCCGCCGCCGCCGCCGCTGGCCGAGCTCGCGGCGCATCAACCAGTGGCGCTGTTTCTCGATTTCGACGGGACGCTGGTCGAGATTGCTCCCGAACCCGATGCCATCCGCGTGCCCGCGGACCTGGCCGCGCGGCTGCACCGGCTGCGCGACCGGATGGGCGGCCGGGTGGCGCTCGTCAGCGGTCGCGCACTCGACAATCTCGAGGCGCATGTCGGCCCGTGCGAGCTGGCCCGGGCAGGGTCGCACGGCCTCCACTGCATGCGCCCCGACGGATCGACCGCGGGCACCCCGCCGCAGGCCTTGCCGGACGAGGTCGTCGCCATGCTGCGCGCCTTTGCCGCGGCCAACGGCCTGCATTACGAGGCCAAGAGCCATGGCGGCGCGCTGCATTTTCGCACCAGTCCCTCGATCGAGCCTGACGTGCGGCGGTTCGCCGCGCCATTGGCGGAGAAATTCGGCCTCGACATCAAGCCGGGCAAGGCGGTCGTCGAGCTGGTCCATCCCGGTGCGAGCAAGGCCGTTGCGGTGCGGGCGTTCATGGCCGAGCCGCCCTTTGCCGGGGCGCTGCCGATCTTCGTCGGCGACGACGTCACCGACGAGGACGGCTTTTCCGCGGCTGCTGCATGCGGCGGGTTCGGCCTGGCGGTCGGCGAACGGATCAGCGAAGGCGCCCGTTTCCACCTCGCTTCGGTCGCCGCGGTCCACAACTGGCTGGAGCTCTGATGCAATCCGATCTTGAACTCTCCCCCATCGGCAATTGCCAGGTCAGCGCGCTGGTCGACCGCACCGGCGGGTTCGTGTGGGGCTGCATCCCGCGCGTCGACGGCGACCCGGTATTCTGTTCGCTGCTGAATGGCGCCATCCGCGATCGCGGCACCTGGCGGTTCGAGATCGAGGGACAGATTGCCTCGAGCCAGCGCTACGAACGCAATACGGCGATCCTCATCACTCGGCTCGAAGCCAAGGACGGCAGCGTGGTCGAGATCCACGATTTCGCGCCGCGTTTCGAACGTTCGGGGCGGATGTATCGGCCAGTGGCGTTCACCCGTATCGTCCGTGCGGTGGCCGGCGCGCCGCGGCTGCGAATCCTGCTCGCACCGATGACGAACTATGGCGAGCGGCTCGCCGAGACCACGCACGGGACCAACCACATTCGCTACCTCGTCGGCGCGCAGGCCCTGCGGCTGTCGACCGATGCGCCGGTCGGCTATATTCTCGAGGGCCGATCCTACCGGGTCGAAAGCGATCAGCATTTCTTCCTCGGTCCCGACGAGCCCTTCGTCGGCAACATCCGCAGCGAAGCCCGGCGGATGGAGGCCAGTACCGCCAAATACTGGCAGCACTGGGTGCGCGGGCTGCACATCCCGCTCGAATGGCAGGAACAGGTCATCCGCGCCGCGATCGCTCTCAAGCTGTGCCAGCACGAGGAAACCGGCGCGATCGTCGCCGCGCTGACCACCTCGATCCCCGAGGCGCCTGGCAGCGAACGCAATTGGGACTATCGCTATTGCTGGATCCGCGACAGCTACTTCACCGTCCAGGCGCTAAACCGGCTCGGTGCGCTCGACGTGCTCGAGAAATATTTGGCCTATCTGCGCAACATCGTCGACCAGGCGCGCGGCGGACGGATCCAGCCGCTCTATTCGGTGATGGGTGCGAACGAGCTCTTCGAGAGCGAGGCGGAGCACCTCTCCGGCTATCGCGGGATGGGGCCGGTGCGCATCGGCAATGCCGCCTACAGCCAGGTCCAGCACGATTGCTATGGCCAGATCGTGCTGCCCACCGCGCAGGGATTCTTCGACACGCGGCTGCTGCGCATGGCCGACGAGCGCGACTTCGTCCATCTCGAGGAGGTCGGCGAAATGGCCTGGGCCAAGCACGACCAGCCCGATGCGGGCCTGTGGGAATTCCGCACGCGGGAAGAAGTCCATACCTATTCGGCGGTGATCTGCTGGGCTGCCTGCGACCGGCTCGAGAACGTCGCCATGCAGTTGGGCAGGGGTGATCGCGCGGCGCTCTGGCGTCACCGGGCCGAAGCGATCCGCGAGAAGATCGAGGCCCGGGCCTGGAGCGAAGAGGGCGAACACTACGGCGCGAGCTTCGAGAGCGACTATCTCGACGCCAGCCTGCTGCAGATGGTCGAACTGCGCTATCTCAAGCCCGACGACGAGCGGTTTCTCAAGACCTTCGCGGCGGTCGAACGCGACCTGCGGCGCGGCGACCACATGTTGCGCTATGCCGCCGAGGACGATTTCGGTGCGCCCGAAACCGCCTTCAATGTCTGTACCTTCTGGCTGATCGAGGCGCTGGCCATGGTCGGCCGAAGAGAAGAGGCGCGGTCGATCTTTTCGGCGATGCTCAGCCACACCACGCACTCGGGCCTGCTCAGCGAAGATTTGGATTATGAAACCAACGAGTTGTGGGGGAACTTCCCCCAGACTTACTCGCTGGTAGGTATCATCAACTGTGCCGGCCTGCTGAGCAAGCCCTGGAGCGAAGTCCGCTGACCGAAGATCCGCGTCTTGTCATCATCTCGAACCGCGTCGCCGTGCCCAAGGCGCGCGGGGCTTCGGGTGCCCAGGGCGGACTTGCCGGGGCGCTGCTCGCCGCGCTCCAGGACCGCAAGGGCCTGTGGTTCGGCTGGTCGGGCCAGGAGAGCGAGAGCGGCCGCACCGGGCACATTGATACGCAGACCCACGACGGGGTGACCACCGCCACCATCGACCTGTCGCAGCGCGACATCGAAGAATATTACAACGGCTATGCCAATTCGACCTTGTGGCCGCTGTTCCACTATCGCCTCGACCTCGCCGAATTCGAACGCGAGACGGGCAAGGGCTACGAGCGCGTCAACGAACGCTTCGCCGAACCTCGCCGCGCCGCTGATCGAACCCGAGGACATCGTCTGGGTGCACGACTACCACCTCATCCCCCTGGGCGAGCGACTGCGCTCGCATGGGGTCAAGAACCGGATCGGCTTCTTCCTCCATATCCCCTGGCCGGCGACGCGCCTGTTCGTCTCGCTGCCCTATCACGAGCGGCTGGTGCAGACGATGCTGCACTACGATCTGGTCGGCTTCCAGACCGCAGGAATGGCTCGAGAGCTTCCTCGACTACTGCCGCCACGAACTCGACGCCGAGGTCGACGAGGAGGCGCAGACCGTCACGCTCGAGGGGCGGACCACACATGGCGCGAGCCTATCCGATCGGTATCGACTGGGAGCATTTCAGCCGGCTCGGCGAAAGCGGAGAGGCGCGCCAGGCGCAGCAACGCCTGATGAGTTCGACGCGGCGCCGGACCGCGATGATCGGGGTCGACCGGCTCGACTATTCGAAGGGCATACCCGAACGGATCGACGGTATCGGGCGGTTCTTCGACCGCTATCCCGAGCGCGCGCGCGAACTCGTCTTCATCCAGATCGCCCCGCCGAGCCGCGAGGATGTCGAGAGCTACCAGGAAATCCGCGAGCAGCTCGAACAGAAGTGCGGCCAGATCAATGGCGCGCGCAGCGAAGTCGACATGGTGCCGATCCGCTACGTCAACCGCGGCTACAGCCACGAGGAACTGTTCGGCTTCTTCCGCGAGGCCAAGATCGGGCTGGTGACTCCCTTGCGCGACGGGATGAATCTGGTCGCCAAGGAATATGTCGCGGCGCAGGATCCGGAGGATCCGGGAGTGCTGATCCTGTCGCGCTTCGCGGGCGCGGCGGCGCAATTGCCCGATGCGGTGCTGGTCAATCCGCACAGTCCCGACGATATCGCGCACGCCATCCGCGTGGCGCTCGACATGCCGCTCGACGAGCGCAAGCGGCGTTACGAGGCGATGGTGACGACGGTGCGCGAGGACAATGTCCAGCGCTGGACTGCAAGCTTCGTGCGCGACCTGAGCGGCGCCTGATTGCACTCGCCGCACGCGGCTGCCACCGTCGCGGGCATGATTCGCGACGCATTCCTCGAGACCCAGGGCATCCACAATTTCCGCGATTACGGCGGCTGGCCGACGCGCGACGGACGCGGGGTGCGGTCGGGCCTGCTCTATCGCTCGGGCCATCACGTCGAGGCGACCGACGAGGATCTCGCCGCGATCGCCCCGCTCGGCATCCGCACGGTGATCGATCTGCGCGGCGCCAGCGAGCGGGCCGCCAATCCCTGCCGCCGCGTCGAGGGCTTCGCCGGCGAGGTGGTGTTCTACGAAGGCGAGACCACCAGCAGCCCGCCGCACATGGATATCGAACCCGGGACCAGCGCGGCCGATTTCGCGCGTCAGCGGATGATGGCGGTCTATACCCGCATGCCCGACAATCCCGCCATGATCGAGATGTTCGGCCGCTATCTTACGCTTCTCGCCGAGCGCGACGGGGCGAGCCTAGTCCACTGCTATGCCGGCAAGGATCGCACCGGAATCGCGGCGACGATGCTGCTGCACATCCTCGGCGTATCCGAGGCCGACCAGCGACGCGAATTTCTCCGCACCAACGAGAGCCCGACCTTCGACGTTCTCGCGCGCCAGTCGGTCCCGGGCATCGAAGCGCGGCTCGGGCGCAAGCTCGACGAGCGGGCGGTGCGCGACCTGCTCGAGGTGCGCGAGGATTATCTCGACGCCTTCCTCGCCGTCGCGGACGAGCGGCACGGCAGCTTCGACGGCTATCTCGAACGGGCGATAGGTGTGGATGATCGGCTGCGCGACGCGCTGATCGAACGCCTGGTGGCGTGACTCTCGCGGCGCAGCCTCCCATATAGCGCCGACAGGATTTCAGCACCGACGGATCAACGACATGGCTACCCATCGCACCAAGATGCTCATCATCGGCTCCGGCCCTGCCGGCTATTCCGCCGCGATCTACGCCGCGCGGGCGATGATGGAACCGATCGTCGTGCAGGGTCTCCAGCCGGGCGGCCAGCTGACCATCACCACCGATGTCGAGAACTATCCCGGTTTCGCCGACGTCATCCAGGGCCCCTGGCTGATGGAGCAGATGCAGAAGCAGGCCGAACACGTCGGTACGCGGATGATGTGGGACACGATCGTCGACGTCGACATCGCCGGCGGTTCGCCATTTCGCGCGGTCGGCGACAGCGGCGACGAATACATCGCCGACGTGCTGGTCATCGCCACCGGGGCGCAGGCCAAATGGCTCGGCGTGCCGGGCGAGCAGGAACTGGGCGGCAAGGGCGTTTCGGCCTGCGCGACCTGCGATGGCTTCTTCTACCGCGGCAAGAAGGTCGCGGTGATCGGCGGCGGCAACACCGCGGTCGAGGAAGCGCTCTATCTCACCAACCATTCCGACGACGTGACTCTGATCCACCGCCGCGACGAGCTGCGGGCGGAGAAGATCCTCCAGGAACGGCTGCTCAACCATCCGAAGATCTCGGTGCTGTGGAACAAGGTGGTCGAAAGCTTCGAGCCCGGACCGACCGGCGCGCTCGGCCATCTTCGGCTGCGCGATACCCTGACCGGCGAGGACAGCAGCTTCGCCTGCGACGGGGCCTTCGTGGCGATCGGCCATGCCCCGGCGACCGAGCTGTTCAAGGGCAAGCTGCCGATGGATGAGGGCGGGTATCTGCTGACCGAACCCGGCTCGCCCAAGACCGCGATCCCCGGCGTCTTCGCTGCCGGCGACGTCACCGACCATACCTACCGCCAGGCGGTCACCGCCGCGGGAATGGGCTGCATGGCGGCGCTCGACGCCGAACGCTTCCTCGCCACGCTCGAGGTCGCGGAGCGCCAGGCGGCCGAATAGGCCAGGCGGCCCGGCACGGAGGCTGGCCAGCCGCCGGGGCCGGGCGGCAACCCGCTAGAGTGGATGTCGAACACCGCCATGGCGGCGTGGACGATCAGCGCGATCAGCACCAGGCTCGAGAGGGCGAACAGCACGAACCGCACCAGCACGACATTGCCGGTCGCCTGGACCAGCGAGTGGATCACCCGCAGGCCGACGTAGATCCACGCCAGCAGCGCGTTCATGCCGTCGCCCCAGCCGACCAGCGCCAGCAGCAGGGCGATGGCGTAGAACACCGTCGGCTGTTCGTGCAGATGGTTGTAATTGTGCGCTTTCCACTGGACTTCCTGGGGAAGCCGTTCGTCGAGCACCCCGGTCTCGCGCGCTTCGTTGGGGTCGAGCCCGGCGCGCGACATGGCCGGAATGCGGGTGGCGTACATCCACAGCCACATGACCATCGTCCAGCCGAGCAGGACGACCACGGGCTGGAGAATCTGCGAATCGATCATGGCGGTCTCCATCACGCCGGCACCAGGCCGGGATCGTGGAACAGGGTCAGCGCGATTGCGCGCCAGGCGAGATAGAGCAGCGCCAGCGTCGACAGCAGGAAGATCAGGAAGCGCACCGAGACCTTGTTGACCGTCGCCTGCCAGATCGAATGGACGATCCGGAGCGCGACGTAGATCCAGGCGAACACCGGATCGAGCGCATTGGCCCCCATGATCGCGATGATCACCACCGCGGCGTAGAAAATCGTCGGCTGTTCCATCAGATGCGCATAATTATGCGCCTTCCACTGGACGCGGTCGTCGATCACCCCTTCGAGATCCTGCCCGCGGCCACCGGGTTTGGCGTCGCCCAGACCGCCGACCTTGTTCATCGCCGGCAGCCGCGTGAACGCCATCCAGAACAGCATGACCAGCGACCATGCGACGAGCACCGCGGCGGGTGCGAGCATCTGTGCCTGCATCGGTGAATTCTCCCCCTCTCGAACTCCGGGCGCGAAACTGTGCGGCGCCGGTCGACTTGTCAATTCGCCGCGGACAACATCGCTGCAAAACGGGCCGCATCGGTGTTGCCGCCGGTGACCATGATGACCGTATCCCGGTCGATCGGGACCTTGCCCGCCAGCGCCGCAGCCAGCGCCGCGGCACCGCCGGGTTCGACCACGAGATTGAGCTGCGCGAAGGCGAAACGCTGCGCCGCGCGCACTTCGTCGTCGGTCACCGTCACCCCCGGCTCGGCGCGCCCCTCGAGCACCGCGAGGTTGATCGGCCTGGTCGCATCGGGCTGCAGCGCATCGCATATCGTCGGCGGAGGATCGGCACCGACGCGCACCACCTCGCCCGCGGCGAGCGCGCGCGCCACCATGTCCCATCCGTGCGGCTCGACGATGTGGATCGCGCTGTCGGGGCAGGCGAGCGCGAGCCCGGCGGCCAGTCCGCCGCCCCCGCAGCAGACGACGAGCCGCGAGGGCGCGCGGCCCATCTGTCGGGCGATCTCGATGCCCGCGCTGCCCTGGCCTTCGATGACCCAAGGATCGCCGAAGGCATGGACCAGCACCGCCCCGCCGCGCGCCTCGATTTCGCGCGCGGCCACTTCGTCGCGGTCTTCGCCCGGACGGTCGTAGAGCACCACTTCGGCGCCGAGCGCGCGCGTCGCGGCGAGTTTCACCTCGGGGGCGTTGCGCGGCATCACGATCGCTGCGGCGATGCCCAGCCGGCGCGCCGCCCAGGCGACGCCCTGCGCGTGATTGCCCGACGACACCGCGACCACCCCGCGCGCGCGTTCCTCCGCGCTCAGATTGGAAAGCCGCCACCAGCCGCCGCGGATCTTGAAGGCTCCGACCGGCTGCAGGCTCTCGGCCTTGACCTGGCAGGGCACGCCGGCGATCTCCACCGGCAGCAGCGGGGTGGGGGGCAGGATTGCCGCGATCGAACGGGCCGCGGCCAGCACGCCATCGCGGGTGGGTGCGCGCATCGCCGTCATGGCCTCGTCCGGACCGCGAAAGTTACACCAGGTTTACACCAATGTCGGCCTCCGGACGGCGCGTCCCCATCGCATGCAGCGGGCGGAATTACGCGGCACTCGAAGAAGGGGCGGCAGGTAGCCATGCCCATGCCTTGCCCGAATGTGTCGCTGTAGGAAAGCGGGTTTGGCGGATCGTTTGGCCAGCGGCGCGCATTTCGCTAGGGGACCGCCAAGATTCGCATTCGGAGAGTTCACCTATGTCGAAAGTTCTGGTCATCGGCGCCGGCGGCGTCAGCAGCGTCTGCGTGCACAAGATGGCGCAAGTGCATGTGGATGATGCCGGTATCTTCAGCGAAATCCATCTCGCCAGTCGCACCAAGAGCAAGTGCGATGCCATCGCCGCATCGGTGAAGCAGCGCACCGGGGTCGATGTCGCGACCTATGAGATCGACGCCGAGGAAGTCCCGGCGATGGTCAATCTGATCCGCCGGATCGGCCCCCGACTGGTGGTCAATCTCGCGCTGCCCTATCAGGACCTGCCGATCATGGACGCCTGCCTCGAGGCCGGCGTCGACTATCTCGACACCGCCAACTACGAGCCCAAGGACGAGGCCCGGTTCGAGTATAAATGGCAGTGGGCCTATCACGAACGATTCAAGGAAGCCGGGCTGACCGCGCTGCTGGGTTCGGGGTTCGATCCGGGGGTGACCAGCGTCTTCACCATGTGGCTCAAGAAGCACAAGCTCGAGACCATCCGCCAGCTCGACATTCTCGATTGCAACGGCGGCGACCACGGCCAGGCCTTCGCCACCAATTTCAATCCGGAAATCAACATCCGCGAAGTCACCGCCCCCGCGCGCCACTGGGAGGACGGCGAATTCGTCGAGACCCCGGCGATGGCCCGGAAGGTCGAATTCGACTTCGAGGGCGTCGGCCCGCGGAACATGTACATGATGTATCACGAAGAGCTCGAGAGCCTCGCCAAATTCAATCCCGAGATCGAACGCGCGCGTTTCTGGATGACCTTCGGCGACGAATACATCAAGCATCTGACCGTGTTGCAGAATGTCGGAATGACGCGGATCGACCCGATCAAATATCAGGGCCGCGAAATCATCCCGCTGCAATTCCTCGCGGCGGTTCTTCCCAAGCCCGAATCGCTCGGCGAGACGACCACTGGCAAGACCAATATCGGCGTCATCGCGACCGGCGAGGCGCTCGATGGGTCGGGAGAGAAGACGTTCTACATCAACAACATCTGTTCGCACGAGGCAGCCTATGAGGAGACCGGCAACCAGGCGGTTTCCTATACCACCGGGGTCCCGGCGATGATCGGCGCCGCGCTGATGATGACCCGCCAATGGGATGGCGAGGGCGTTTTCAACATGGAACAGATGGACCCCGATCCGTTCATGGAAATGCTCAACCGGCACGGCCTCCCGTGGCAGGTGAAGGAACTCGACGGGCCGCTGGATTTCTGATCGATTGGTTTCGCGCAGAGGCGCAGAGGGAGCAGACGACGGGTGGGGCTTCGATTGCGAACCATGGACGACCTTTCGGAGGCGGTGATAGCCGAGGCTATCGCCATCCATCGGCAACTCGGGCCGGGGTTGTTCGAATCGGTATACGAGACAGTCCTTGCGGGACGGCTGGAGGCGAGAGAGCTCAAAGGTCGCGCGCCAGGTTCCAGTTCCGATCATTTTCGAAGGGCACCGTTTTTACCCGGCATTCCGGGTCGACATACTGGTCGAGGACCGACTGGTCCTGGAGATCAAGGCTGTGGAGCAAATCAGCATAGCGCATGCGAAACAGTTGCTGATCTATCTTCGCCTGCTCAACCAGCCCGCAGGGCTGCTGCTCAATTTCTCGGGCGAAACGATGAAGGAAGGCCTCCGCCGCATGGTCAACAACCACGTTCCTGAAAACACCACTGCGCCCTCCCTCTCCTCGGCGGCTCTGCGCGAAACACCATGAGCAAGGTGCCTCACCAATTCGGTCGTGGCGCGGCGGTGGCGGTGGCACTGCTCTTGACCGCCTGCACTTCGGGCACGCCGCCGGCCGAGGATGCGCCGAGGGTGGCGGTCGAGGGGGACTGGGCGCAGATACCCGAAGGTGCCGCCTGGGGGCAGGTCAGCGCGGTCGACACCGACAGCCACGGCCATGTCTTCGTGCTCCAGCGCGCCGGCCGCGCGTGGGAGGAACCCTTCCCCAGCGAGCCGATCGCCGAGCCGACGGTCTATATGTTCGCGCGCAACGGCGTGCTGCTGGGGCGCTGGGGCGCAGGCGAACTGGTGATGCCGCACGGCCTGTCCATCGATGCCGAGGACAAGGTCTGGATCACCGACGTCCAGCGCGAACAGGTGCTGCGCTTCAGCCATGACGGCGTGCTCGAACTCACGCTCGGCGAACGCGGCGTGTCGCAGGATGACCATACGCATTTCGGACGTCCCGCCGACGTCGCGTTTTCGGGCGACAAGGTGTTCGTCGCCGACGGCTACGTCAATTCGCGGATCGTCGTCTTCGACCGGCAGGGGCATTATTTGACCCAATGGGGTCATGAAGGATCGGGCACGGGCGGGCTGGCGATCCCGCATTCGGTCGCGGTCCGGGATGGCACCGTCTATGTTGCCGACCGCGAGAACGGCCGGATCAAGACCTTCACCGAGGCGGGCGAATTGCTCGACGTTTTCGACACGCCGGGGCATCCCTATGCGGTGAAGCCGCTCGGCGCCGGCTATTTCGTCTCGCTCGAGGGGCGCGACGCGGGCGACCGGCTGGGCGCGATCCTGCGCGTCTGGCGGCCCGACGGAACGCTCGAGCGCATCTTCGACGCGCGTCCGCCCGAAGGACCGACCAAGGGTCACGATCTCGCCATCGGCGCGGATGGGACGGCCTATGTCGTCGATGCCGAGAGCGGACGGGTGCTGACGCTGGAACTCGCCCAACAAGTGGAACACAAGTGATGGAAACCAGAGCCGGCGACCCGGGCGCCTTCGCCCATTTCGATCTCGCGCGCGTCGACAGCCCGGCCTTCGTGGTCGATGCCGCCCGGCTGCGCGCCAATTGCCAGATCCTCGCCGAGATCCGCGATGCCGCGGAGATCAAGGTGCTGGCCGCGCTCAAGGCGTTCAGCATGTGGTCGGCCGCACCGATAATCGGCGAATATCTCGATGGCGTCTGCACCAGCGGGTTGTGGGAGGCACGGCTGGCGAGCGAATTCTACGACGGCGAGATCGCGACCTATTCGGCGGCCTACAAGCCCGAGGAACTGGAAGAAGTCTGCCGGCTTTCGGATCATGTCATCTTCAATTCGCCCGGCCAGATGGAGCGCGCCGCGCTGATCCTCGAACAGGCGCGCGCGGCGGGGCAGGATTTCGACGTCGGCCTGCGCATCAACCCGCTGCATCCGACCGGCGAAGTGCCGCGCTACGATCCGTCGAGCCCGGGCAGCCGGCTCGGCTTCCCGATCGACCAGCTCAGCCCCGAGATCATGGAAGGGGTCGACGGGATCCACTTCCACAATCTCTGCGAACAGGATTTCGAGCCGCTCCACGCTACCTGGGACAAGGTCTTCGATGCGATCGAGCCGTGGTTCGGGCAGCTCAAATGGATCAACATGGGCGGCGGCCATCACATCACCCGCGCCGATTACCAGCGCGAGGAGCTGATCGAGTTCCTGCGCGATGCCAGGGACGACAGCGGGGCCGAGATCTATCTCGAGCCGGGCGAGGCGGTGGCGCTCGACGCGGGCATTCTGGTCGGCACCGTGCTCGATACCGGCTGGAACGGCCTGCCGGTCGCGGTGGCGGATATTTCGGCCACCTGCCACATGCCCGACGTGATCGAGGCTCCCTATCGCCCGGCGATGCTGGGCGAGGCGCGCGACGGCGAGACCCCCGAGGTGCGAATCGGTGGTCCCAGCTGCCTCGCGGGGGACGTGATCGGCGATTACCGCATTCCCGGCGGGGCCGAGGTGGGCAGGCGCTTCGCCTTTCTCGACCAGGCGCATTACTCGATGGTCAAGACCAACACCTTCAACGGGGTCCAGCTGCCCAGCATCTGGCTGTGGGACAGCGAGAGCGACCAGCTCGATCTGGTCCGCGAATTCGGCTACGAGACCTTTCGCGACAGGCTGAGCTGATCACCCCGCCGATCGCGGAACGCTTGCCGCCGCGAATGCTTGTTTTCACGAGCACAGACATTTTTCGAGAGCACGGATGAGCTGCGAAGAATCGGTTTGCGAATTGAGGCGTTGCCCCTATATGCGCGCCTCCGCTGCCCCAAGGGGACTCGAACCGCAAGGCAGCCCTTGTCTGAAACCTAGCCGTTTTGGGGGTCCCTTGAGTTGCCGCATTTTTCCGACGTCCCGTCCTCCGACGCCCCCGCTTCCGGCGGCCACTATCCCACTGGCCAGTGTCCGGATAGCCAGTACCGCGATGCGGCGGCGGTAGTCCGCGCCCTCGCGCCCGACGAACCGATCATCCTCAACCGTCCGCACGCCGCAGCGCGCGCCGCCCGCTTCTTCGTCGAGAAGTTCCCGGGCAAGTCGCTCTATGCGGTCAAGGCCAATCCTTCGCCCGACCTGCTGGCGATCCTGTGGGACAATGGCGTGACGCATTATGACGTCGCTTCGATCGCCGAGGTCCGGCTGGTGCGGCGTGTCCTGCCCGAGGCGGTGCTGTGCTTCATGCACCCGGTGAAATCGCCCGGCGCGATCCGCGAGGCCTATCGCGAGCACGGCGTGAAGACCTTCAGCCTCGATTCGATCGAGGAACTGGAGAAGATCGTCGAGGCGTGTCGCGACGCCGATGGCGCACCCGCGAAGGACCTGCGCCTGTGCATCCGCCTGCGCGTGTCGAGCGAATATTCCGAGCTCAGCCTCGCCGCGAAATTCGGTTGCGATCTCACCGAGGCGCCGCCGCTGCTGCGCGAGGCGCGGCAATATGCCGACTGGCTCGGCGTCTGCTTCCACGTCGGCAGCCAGGCGATGACGCCCTTCGCCTACGTCCAGGCGCTCGAGCGCGTCCGCGTCGCCATCGGCGAGGCCTCGGTGGTGATCGACATGATCGATGTCGGCGGCGGCTTCCCCTCGGTCTATCCGGGGATGGAACCCCCGCCGCTGGAAGATTATTTCAAGATCATCCACCAGCACTTCTACGCGCTGCCGATCGCCTACAACGCCGAGCTGTGGTGCGAGCCGGGGCGGGCGCTGTGCGCCGAATACAGCTCGCTGATCGTCAAGGTCGAGAAGCGCCGCGGCGAAGAACTCTACATCAACGACGGCGCCTATGGCGCGCTGTTCGACGCGGCGCATGTCGACTGGAAGTTTCCCGTCCGCGCGCTCGAGGACGATCTGATCAAGCCGGCGATGGATTTCGCCTTCTATGGCCCGACCTGCGACGATGCCGACTACATGCAGGGGCCCTTCGCGCTGCCCGAGGACATCCAGGCGGGCGATTACATCGAGATCGGCATGCTGGGCGCATACGGGGCCGCGATGAAGACCGATTTCAACGGCTTCGGCGCGGCCGAGCGGATCGTGGTCGGCGACCAGCCGATGGCGAGCCTCTACGACGGCAGCCGCGCCCGGCCGGCGGCGGACAATGTGGTGAGCCTGCGCTGAGGCGCGGGCCGCGGGTTCAGTGTCCGTCGATGCGCGTTGCCGGACTGCGCGCGGCATGGAGGCAGAACGCCGCCGCCATCAGCGATCCCAGCCCGTCCATGACCAGATCCATGATCGTGTCGCGCCTGTCGCCGATCAGCCCCGCGACATATTCGAAGCCTTCCCAGGCGAAGCCGATCAGCATGCCGACGATCAGTATCCTGCCGAAATAGGTGATCCCGTTGCGCTGCGGATGCGCGGCATCGCGGCTTACCAGCATCCAGGCGACGGCCGAGATCAGGACGAAGGGCGTGACCACATGGACGAGCTCGTCGAACCACACCGGGACGGACCACAGGTCGAAGACGTAACCGGCGGCGTTCAGCGTCGCGACCAGGGTGAACAGCAGAGTGAACAGCCGGGGCAGCCGGTCCTGCCATAGCGCGAAGCCGATCGACAGCACCACGAACCCTGCCAGCACCGCGGCATCGATCGTCCGCCCCTGGACCGCCAGATAGAGCGCCGCGGCGACCACGATCGCCGCCAGCGCCAGCGCCGCGTGGTGGAGGGCTTTGGCATGGAACATTCGTTAGGCTTCCCTTTGTTGACCCTACGGACGCGGGCGCGGCCGTTCGGATACCGCGCCGCTGCTGCACTTGCCGCCGGCGCGCGCGTCAGCCGTATGCGGCCCGGTGGCGGTCGAGCACGGGTTTGACCCGCCCCAGAGCCGCGCCGACGCGGTCGGGGAATTCGCCCGGCTGGAGATCGAGCACCGCATTGTGCGCGCTTGCTATCCGGCGTGCTCCTGCCCAGTCCACCCCGAGGCTGATCGCCCATTCGCGAAATTCGTCGGCCGCTCCGGCGCGGGGCTCGAGCGCCTTGCCTAGCGTGGGATGGAAGACCAGCCGTCCCGCGATCGGGAGCAGCGCCAGCGGCAGGCGCTTTTCCAGATAGACGAAGGTGTCGTCGACATGGATCGTCCCGCTGGCCCGGTGCAGCGCGAGGATCGACGAGAAGTGTACGCTTTCGTCGGCGCAGGCGAGCGGCACGCCGCGGGGCACGGAAAAGGCGAAATCGGCTGCGAAACGTTTGCCGAGCGCTGCATCCTCGCAGCGCGTTTCCTGCCACGGCAGATGCGGCAGCCGGTCGCGATGGCGTGCCGTGCCGTAGAGTTCGGCTGCGGGAAACGCGCGATGCATCCATTCGCAATGGAGCGTGTGAAACGGGTGGAGGTTGAGTATCGCCTTCACCCGCGAGCCGCCCTCGGTCAGCGCATCGATTCGACCGCGGATGTCCGCAGGCATCGTATAGCTGTCGAGAAACACGAAATCGCCATCCTGCAGCCTGACGAGCGCGCATTGCGTGCCGAGATTGAGAATGCCGGCGACGCGGAAATCGCCCCGCACCGACCAGAAATCCTCGGCGAGCTGGACCAGTTGTTCGCTCATTCGCCTTCCCCCGTTCGAATAGGAAACCGGCCAGCGGTCGAATCTATCCCGGCCGATCCGGCGAGCCGCGCCGTCACCGCACCTGCCTAGTCGGCGAAGCCGACGAAGCGGGCCGCTTCTTCGAGGCTCTTGCGCCTGCTGACCACCGCATTGGCGGGAAAGCTGTCGTCGGGATAGCCCATCGCGACGCAGATCATGATCACCTGATCCTCGGGGATGCGCGCGTGTTCGCGGACCACCGGGCTCTGCATGATGCCCTGGCTGTTGATCACGCAGCCGAGCCCGCGCGACCAGGCGGCATTGACCAGCGCATTGGTCACCGCACCGCAGTCGAAGGGGGCAATGTCGCTGCCGAGGATCACCCGGTCGTAGGTCACCACCACGCTGACCGGGGCGTCGAACTGGCGGAAACCGCGCAGCACCCAATCCTGCCGCCCATCCTTGTCGTCGCGTTCGATCCCCATCGCGCCGAACAATTGCTTGGCGATTTCGATCTGCCGGCCGCGATGCTCGTCGGGCACCTTGGTGAAGGTCCGGAATTCGCGCGAATCGGGCTTGCCCGCGAGAATGCCCTCGGTGTTGCCCGCCCGGATCGCGTCGAGCGGATCGCCCGTGACCACGGTGAAGTTCCAGCACTGGTTGTTGAAGCTCGAGGGCGCGCGCATGGCGAGTTCGATGATCTCTTCCATCACCGCGCGCGGAACCGGCTTGTCGAGGAAGCCGCGAATGCTCCGTCGTCCGCGCACCACCTCGTCATAGGTCATTTCGCCATTGCCGCTCATGCCTGCTCTCCCTCTATGGCAAGAGAACTAGCGCGCCGCGGCCGCCAGGCAAAATACGCTACGGCCTGGCTTGGGGCAGACAGCTGCCCGGCGCGGGTTCGTGAAACAGCCGGCAGTCGAAATAGATCGCTTCGGCATTCCCCGCGCGCGCGGGCAGGAAGCTGAAGCGCAAGGCCCGTCGCGCCTCGCCCGACAGCGGCAGCGCGGTGGGAACGGCATCGCCATCGCTCCAGCCATAGACCTGGCAGAAACGATCGCCGGGACACAGGGCGCGCGCCCTGGCGACCAGTTCCGCCGGCGAATCGCTGCCCGATACGAGCACGAAATGCACGCCGGGAACGGTTGTCGCCGATGCGCGATCAGCCCGCCCTCGAGAGGAGGACGAGGCGGCAGCCGAGCCGGGCGCGGAACCCGCCGCCGCCGCGGTGATGCTGCGGACCGCCTCGCCGCTCTGCAGCAGCGTCGGCAGCGGATTGGCCGCGGCCACGGCCTCGGCGGTCTGCCGCAGCACCAGCGGATCGGGCTCGCCCCCGCCGTAGCGGGCCGAGAGCGCCTGGCGGCTGCCCCAGAACCCGCGCCAGCGGAAGAACAGATGCGGGCCCACGCGCGCCACCTTGTCGAGCTTTCCGCTCCACCACGGATAGACGTAGTCGGCGTGGAAATGGGTCGCATTGCCGACCGCGGCATAGGTCGCCCCGCCGAGCATCTCCTCGGCTCGCGCGCGCGCGGAGGCCCAGGCCGAAATCGGCGTAGCGGCGCGCCAGCGAACCGTCGCAGGTGAAGCTGAACTGGCATCCGATCGCGCGCTCGGACCCTTCGAAGACCACGCCGCAGACCGTCGGCGCGAAACCCGGATGGCGCACGCGGTTGAGCACGACCTGCATGACCGATCGCTGCTCGTCGCCGCCGCCGCCCGCCTCGGCCATGGCCGCCAGCGCGAGACAATCGCGCGCGCGCGCGCGGTCGGCGGCGCTGCCGCGAAAGACGAAGGGGACCGGCCGCCCGGGGCCGACCGCGGCGAAATCCACTTCGGCGTTGCGCGCCTGCGCCGCCTCGAGGTCGAGCTCCGACAGGACGACGGTGTCCTCCGCGGCGGCGGGCAGCTGGTCGGGATGCCTCGCTTGCTCCGCCGCCGCACGCGCCGTGATCGCGGCGGGCTGCGCCACGGGGCGGGCCGGGCCGCGTTCGGCGCCGCGCAGGGCCAATGCTGCGAAGGCCAGCACCAGGATCGCTGCGATGGCGTAGAGCGGCAGGTTCTCGCGAAAGCGCGAAGGCGAGGGCACGTCCATCGGCGCTAGATAAGGCGATCCGGCGGGTTTTGCATCCCGTCGGGGCTATTTTACGGTAGCGTGCCATGCGCCGTGCGATGCTTTACGGCAGCGCGCCATGTGCTCTGCGATGCGGCGCGACGGGCGCAACGTTTCAGCGGAGGCGCGCGCCGGAGAGCCACAAGTCGCCGCTGAAGACGCGCTGGTCCGAAAGCGTGCCGTCGAAGGCGACGAGAAAGGCGGTCTCGGCGGCCTGGGGACCGAACAGCGCGCCGCCGAAAGTGCCGCTGACGCCCGCTCCGCCAGGCACTTCGATCCTCCCGACGAACCGCGCGCCGGCCAGGGGGGCAGGGTCCTGCCCGCCTATCGGCAGCAGCGAAAAGACCTGCTCGTCGCCCGGCGTCGCGGCGAGATCGTGCCCCCGCAGAACCGCCGACCACGCGATCGTGCCTGTCGCGGGCTCGAAGGTCGCCGCGGCCGATGTGCCCGAGGTGTCGAAATCGGTCGGATCGAGGTGGACCGTTCCGCCGGTGGCGAGCGACAGATAGGCTGACTGAACGCCGGGCAGGTCATCGGCCCGGGTCTCGATGCCGGTGACGCAGCGGAGCGACAGGCGGTCGCCCTGTTCGATCGTGAAGATGCGGCTGTATTCGGCCTCGGTGGGGTAGAAGATCAGCTCGACCGGGTCTTTCTCGCCGCGAACGGCGAGCCGGTAGACCTTCGCGCCGTCCTTGATCGAAAAGGCGGCGAAGGTGTAGCGGAATTGCATCCCCGAGACCGTGAAGCTCGAATCGGCAGCCCGGAAGGCGAGCTCCGGGCCGTCGCCGAATACGAGGCTGTCGTAGCGCTGGATGCTGCCGTCGGCCAATGTCTCGAACCCGCGGCAACCGGTCGCGAGGACGGTATCGGCGGCAAGATCGGCAAACCGGACATAGGTGCTTGCGGTGGGCGTCGGGCTGGGCGTCGGGGTCGGGGCCGGGGAGGGCGTCGGTGAAGGGGTCGGTGCGGGCTGGGGACTATCGCCGCCTACGCACCCGGCGAGCATCGCACCCGCCGCCAGAACGGCGGCCAAACCAGTCTTCATTTTCCGACCCTTCGCATAGGAAGGCCGTCGCCAGGAGCCTCGCGCCATGGATGCCGTCAATCCGCGGCGAAGGTCAATCGGGGGGCGGTGGCGGGTGCCACCGTTGCGGATCGGTCTCGGCTGTCAGATCGCTGCGGGGCCGGGGCCAGGGCCGCGGCGGCGCGGGGCCGGGCGCCGGGCCCGGCTCTCCGACGATCAGGCGGCGGCGCGCAGCTGCAGTTCGAGCCGGTCCCAGATCTCCACCAGCGCGGCGACGAGATCGTCCATCATCGCTTCGCTATGCGCCGGGCCCGGGGTGAAGCGCAGCCGTTCGGTGCCGCGGGGTACGGTGGGGAAGTTGATCGGCTGGACGTAGACGCCGTATTCGGCGAGCAGGACATCGCTGATGCGCTTGGCGCGGACCGGATCGCCGACCATCAGCGGCACGATGTGGGTGACGCTGTCCATCACCGGCAGGCCGGCGTCGCGCATCTTGCGCTTGAGCAGCGCGGCCGCGGCCTGCTGGCCGTCGCGTTCCTCGGACGAGGCCTTGAGATGGCGCACCGCAGCGAGCACGCCCGCGACCAGCACCGGGCTGAGCGAGGTGGTGAAGATGAAGCCGGGGGCATAGCTGCGGATGCAGTCGATGATCCGCGTGTCGGCAGCGATATAGCCGCCCATGACGCCGAATGCCTTGCCCAGCGTGCCTTCGATGATGTCGATCCGCTGCGCCGCTTCGTCGCGCTCGGAAATCCCGCCACCGCGCGGGCCGTACATGCCCACCGCATGGACTTCGTCGATGTAGGTCAAGGCGTTGTATTTGTCGGCCAGGTCGCAGATCGCATGGATCGGGGCGATGTCGCCATCCATCGAATAGACGCTCTCGAAGGCGATGACCTTGGGAACCGCCGCATCTTCCGAGGCGAGCAGTTCTTCGAGATGGTCGAGATCGTTGTGGCGGAACACCCGCTTCTCGCAGCCGGCATTGCGGATCCCGGCGATCATGCTGGCGTGGTTGAGTTCGTCGGAGAAGATCACGCAGCCCGGCAGCAGCTTGGCCAGCGTCGACAGCGTGGCGTCGTTCGAGACGTAGCCGCTGGTGAACAGCAGCGCGCCGTCCTTGCCGTGCAGGTCGGCCAGCTCACGCTCGAGCTGGATGTGGTAATGCGTGTTGCCGCCGATGTTGCGCGTGCCGCCGCTGCCCGCGCCGACATCGTGCAGCGCTTCTTCCATCGCCGCCACCACCTTGGGATGCTGGCCCATCGCGAGATAGTCGTTCGAACACCACACGGTGACCGGCTTGGGGCCGTTGTGGCCCGCAAAACAGCGCGCATTGGGGAAGGCACCCTTGTTGCGCAGGATGTCGATGAAGACGCGATAGCGTCCCTCCTCGTGCAGGCGGGAAATCGCTTCGTCGAAGATCTGGTCGTAGTTCACCGGGGTCCGCCCGTCGCTGCGCCGCCCGTCCGCGGCCTCGATTTCTCCGGCACATAGGCCGCCAAGCCACGTATTTCCATCGCGATCTTTGCGAATCGCTCGCAAACCCGGGCCTCCCGGAGCTCAGAATTCCTCGAGCCGCTCGATCCCGTAGGCGCCGAAGGCGGGGGCGAGCCTGGCGAAGTCCGCCATCGCCCCGGTGGTGACCGCGCGATCGGGCTCGCGGCGCTCGAACCGCTGACCGCGGGTGAGATCGACGACCCGGCGCGCGATCCCCGCGGCGCCGTGGACGAAGGCGATGTGCTCGCCGAAAGCGGCGCGCAATTCCTCCTCGAGCAGTGGGAAATGGGTGCAGGCGAGCACCACCGTGTCGATCTCGCTGCCATGGGCCTGGAGCACCAGCCCCTTGGCCTCTTCGGCGACCGAATCGATGCTGATCCGCTCGCCCCTCAGCTTGGCCTCGGCCAGCGCGACAAGACCGTTGGCGCCATGTCGCAGCAGGCGCTTGCCGACCGCGAATTCGTGCTCGAGCCGGTCGACATAGGCCTGCCGCATGGTCGCTTCGGTGCCGAGCAGGCCGAACACGCCGGTCGTGGTCATCGCTGCGGCGGGCTTGATCGCGGGCACGGTGCCGACGATCGGTATCTCGAGCACGTCGCGCACCATGCCCAGCGCGATCGTGCTCGCGGTATTGCAGGCGATGCAGATCAGCCGCGGGTGGAACCGTTCGGCCATCCGGCCGAGCAGGCCCGCGACGCGCGCGGCGATTTCCGCCTCGTTCTTCGCGCCATAGGGCAGGCCGGCGATGTCCGCGGCATAGATCAGCGGCGCGGCGGGCAGCGCGCGGCGCAATTCGGCGAGTACGGTCAGTCCGCCGACCCCGGAATCGAACAACAGGATGGGGGATGCGGGAGAAAGGTCCAAATTCGTTCCATTTGTCCGGCGTTCGTCGGGGGCCGCTTTTGCTTTCGCGCCGCGCCTATTAGAAGTACGGCACTTCGACAAGCTCGGGGAGAGCCGACAGAGGGGAAAGACGTGCCGACCGAGATCACCATCACCGTCCTTTGGGCCGCGCTGCTCGGCTATGGCTTCGGGTCGATACCCTTCGGCCTGATCCTCGCCAGGCTGGCGGGCAAGGGCGACATCCGGACCATCGGCAGCGGCAACATCGGCGCCACCAACGTCTTGCGCACGGGCAGCAAGGGGCTGGCCGCGGCCACGCTGCTGCTCGATCTCGCCAAGGGGCTGGTGCCGGTGCTGATCGCCAAGCAGCTGTTCTGGGACTTTGCCGGATGGACCGCGCTGTTCGCGGTGCTCGGCCATTGCTTTCCCGTCTGGCTGGGGTTCCGGGGCGGCAAGGGCGTGGCGACCAATGCCGGGGTTTCGTTCGGTCTCGGCTGGCCGATCGGTCTCGCCTATGCGCTGGTCTGGCTGGCGGTGCTGGCGCTGTCGCGGATCAGCTCGCTCGCGGGGATGAGCGCGGTGGTCGCTGCCGCGGTCACGGCGCTCGTCCTGGGCGAGACGAAATGGGCCGCCGTGCTCGCGCTCATCGCCGTGCTGGTGATCTGGCTTCACCGCGCTAATATCGGGCGGCTGATGCGCGGCGAGGAGCCGAAGGTCGGCGCGAAGGGGTGACGCAGACGATCGTTCCGGCGCTCGCGCAAGACGAAGCCTTCGCCCGCATCCGCCTGCTCCGCTCGCCGCATATCGGACCGGTCAGCTATGCCATGCTCCTGCGCCGTTGCGGGACCGCGGCGCAGGCCCTCGCAGCGCTGCCCGAACTCTCCGCGCGCGGCGGCCGGCGCTATCGCGCGGCGAGCGTCGAGACGATCGAACGCGAAATCGAGGCGGTCCGCGGTGCGCGGGCACGCTACCTGTTCCACGACAGCCCTGGCTACCCAAACTTGCTCCGCCGAATCGAAGGCGCGCCGCCGATCCTCACCTGCCGCGGCGACCTCGGGCTGGCCGCGCGACCCTGCCTCGCCATCGTCGGGGCGCGCAATGCCAGCGCGGCCGCGGTCAAGCTGGCGCGCGAATTCGCCCATGCGCTGGCCGAAGCGGGGATCACGATCGTCTCGGGGCTGGCGCGTGGGATCGACGGCGCTGCGCACGAGGGCGCGCTCGCCGGCAGCGCCGGCGGGGCGACGATCGGTGTGATCGCGAGCGGCATCGACATCGCCTATCCCCCGCAGCACGCGGCGCTGCAGGAACGGATCGCGCAGCGCGCCTTGCTACTTGCCGAACAGCCCCCCGGGACCGAGCCGCGCGGGAGCCATTTCCCCAGCCGCAACCGGATCATCGCCGGGCTCGCGGCAGGCACGCTGGTGGTCGAGGCCGCGCCCCGATCGGGCAGCCTGATCACCGCACGGCTGGCTGGAGAAGCAGGGCGCGAGGTGATGGCGGTCCCCGGGTCGCCGCTTGAGCCTCGCAGCCGCGGTTGCAACCAGCTGATCCGCGACGGCGCAGTGCTGGTCCAGAGCCCCGAGGATGTGGCCGAACTGCTGCACGGCTTCGACGGCGTGCCGCGTTCGATAGTGCGCGACGAAGCTTCGGCTTTCGATGATGAGCCCGAGGCCCCGGCCGATGCCGATCCCGCCGACATCGCGGCGCTGCTCACCGCGGCGCCCGTCGCGGTGGACGAGTTGATCCGCCAGTCGGGGGCGAGCGCCAGCGCCGTGCAACTCGCGCTGCTGGAGCTGGAAATCGCCGGGCGGCTCGAACGGCATGCCGGCGGAAGGGTCTCGCTGGCGGCCGGCTGACCAGCCTGCGGCATGCGCGAAGCCGGGCCGGCGAGACGCCGACCCGGCCGCATTCGTGCATGGCCTGCGGTGTTACAGGTCGACCTTGTCGCGCGCGGTGACGAAGGTCCGGTTGGGGGCCCCGGCGCCCGCAGCGAAAATTGCCGCGAACAGCGAGAGCAGCGAGGCGAAAAACGCATACCAGCTGGCGCTAGAGAGCGCGTCGAGGGCGTTCTCGGCGGTCTGGCCGGCCTCCGCGCGCAATTGCTGCTGATCCACCTGCGCAATTTCATTGCCGACCTCATCGACCGCGCCTTCGATCCGCGCCTGCGCTTCCTGCTGCGAAACGCCGCCCGGGCGCAGCACTGCCTGCGCGCCGGTATTCGCTGCGGTCGCCGCTGCCTGGGCGGCCCCGGTCATCGCGCCGGTGGCGGTGTTGACCGCGGTTCCGACCGTGCTCGCCGCCATCCACAGCATCGCGATCGTCAGCAGTCCCCAGACGCTGGCGCCATGCGCGGTGGCCGAACGCTTTTCGGGGATGCCCGACAGATGGCCAGCGACGTAGCCGCCCACGCCAAGAGCAATGATGCTGGTGACGATCCACCAGATGCCCGCGCCGATGCCGACACCGTCGAACGCCGACCCCTGCTGCGGATCGATCGCGCGAAAGCCGAAGGCGGTGCCGAGCATTCCCAGCAGAACGAGCAATGCGAGGGCGATCACCGAGCCTGCGAAGATCGCACCCCAGGAAACGCGGCTCAGCAGGGCGGGGGTTTCGGTGGCACTGACTAGCGTCGCATCGTGGTCGTGCCGATGTTCGTGATTGTCTGCCATGAATAAGTCCTCGCTCCGATTGTTGCTGCCAAATGAACGGTTTAACGCGGACGATCGTTCCAAACCGGGCAGGCGAGGCCGCTGCAGGCCGGGGCCGGGTGCCCATGGCGACGGTGAACATGGCGCTTGACGCCCGTCTCTCCCGGTCCCCATTTTCGCGCGTATACGCACATGCACACGTAAGGGACGTCCCACACCACCATGCAACTGGTCATCGTCGAATTGCCCGCGAAGGCGAAAACCATCGAGAAATACCTCGGCAAGGACTTCAAGGTTCTCGCCAGCTACGGCCACGTCCGCGATCTGCCGCCGAAGGACGGTTCGGTGCGCCCGGACGAGGACTTCGCGATGGATTGGGAGCTTTATCGCGACAAGCAGAGCCGCTTCAAGGAAATCGCCGATGCGGCCAAGAAGGCCGACCGGCTGGTGCTGGCGACCGACCCCGACCGCGAGGGCGAGGCGATCAGCTGGCACGTCCGCGAATTGCTGGGCAAGCGCAAGGCGCTGCCCGCAGCCGTCGAGCGCGTCACCTTCAACGCGATCACCAAGCAGGCGGTGACCGATGCAATGAAGGCGCCGCGCGAACTCGATCAGGATCTGATCGACGCCTATCTCGCGCGGCGGGCGCTCGATTACCTCTATGGCTTCACGCTCAGCCCGGTGCTTTGGCGGCGGCTCCCCGGGGCCAAGAGCGCGGGGCGCGTCCAGTCGGTCGCGCTGCGGCTGATCGTCGATCGCGAAATCGAGATCGAACATTTCAGGGCCGACGAATATTGGTCGGTGATCGCCAGGCTCGAACAGGACGGCACCGAATTTGATGCCCGCCTGGTGCGTTTCGACGGCAACAAGCTCGACAAGCTGACGCTCGGCGACGAGGGCAGCGCCGCCGCCGCGCGGAAAGCGGTCGAGGACAGCCGTTTCACGATCGAGGATATCGAGACCAGGCCGCTCAAGCGCAATCCGGCGCCGCCCTTCACCACCTCGACGCTCCAGCAGGAAGCCGCGCGCAAGCTCGGGTTTTCGGCCAGCCACACGATGCGCCTGGCGCAATCGCTCTACGAGGCGGGCGCGATCACCTATATGCGGACCGACGGCGTGCAGATGGACGGCAGCGCGATCTCGGCCTGCCGCAAGGCTGTGAGCGAGCGCTATTCGGGCCATTACCTGCCAGAAAAGCCGCGCATCTATCAGACCAAGGCGAAGAACGCGCAGGAAGCCCACGAGGCGATCCGCCCGACCGATTTCGGTCGTGATCGGGCCGGCTCGGGCGACGAGGGCAAGCTCTACGACCTGATCTTCAAGCGCGCCATGGCGAGCCAGATGGCCGCCGCGCAGCTCGAACGGACCACTGTGACGCTGCGCGATGCGACCGGGCGGCACGAATTGCGCGCGACCGGCCAGGTGGTGAAATTCCCGGGCTTCTTCGCGGTCTATCAGGAAGGCCGCGACGATGCCGACGACGAGGACGAGGGGCTCCTGCCGCAGATGGACAAGGGCGACAGCCCGCTGAAGAAGAGCGTCGCGGCGAACCAGCACTTCACCCAGCCGCCCCCGCGCTTTTCCGAAGCGAGCCTGGTCAAGCGGCTCGAGGAACTCGGCATCGGCCGCCCCTCGACCTATGCCAGCACGATCCAGACACTGCGCGACCGCGACTATGTCCGAATGGAGAAAAACCGTTTTTTCGCAGAAGAAAGCGGGCGACTTCTGACAGCGTTTCTCGAACGATTCTTCGAACGCTACGTGGCCTTCGATTTCACCGCGGAGATGGAGGACGAGCTCGACGAAGTATCCGCCGGCAAGGAGCAGTGGAAGACGCTGCTCGAAGCCTTCTGGCGCGATTTCAAGCCCAAGACCGAAGAGGTGATGGACAGGAAGCCCTCGGAAGTGACCGAGGTGCTCGACGAATTCCTGTCGGACTATCTCTTTCCCGAGCGTGCCGACGGCAAGGATCCACGCCACTGTCCGCTCTGCGAGGCCGAAGGACGCGAGAACGGCCGGCTGGCATTGCGCGGCGGCCGTTACGGCGCCTTCGTCGCCTGCGCCAACTATCCCGAATGCAAGTTCACCCGTCAGTTCGCCAAGCCTGGCGGCGAGGGCGACGGCGCGGGCGAGGATGCGGTGCTGGGCGAGGACCCCGAAACGGGGCTTCCGGTCGAGCGCAAGACCGGGCGCTTCGGCCCCTATGTCCAGCTCGGCGAAGGCAAGGAGGCCAAGCGCGCGAGCATTCCCAAGGACCTCGACGATTTCGACCTCGAATGGGCGCTGAAACTGCTCAGCCTCCCGCGGATCGTCGGGACGCATCCCGAGACGGGCGAGGAAATCGAAGCTGCCATAGGGCGTTACGGACCGTATCTGCGGCATGATGGCAAATACGGCAAGCTCCAGTCGACCCGCGAAGTCTTCGAGATCGGGATGAACCGGGCGGTCGATCTTCTCGCGCAGGCGGCCAATCGCAAGGGCGGCGGCCGCGGCAAGGCCGAACCGATCAAGACGCTCGGCGAACATCCCACCAGCGGCGGCGAGATCAAGGTCATGCCCGGCCGTTACGGCCCCTATGTCACCGACGGCACCACCAATGCGACCATTCCCAAGGATGTGAAGCCGGAGGAGGTGACCGAGGCGCAGGCGATCGAACTGATCGATGCGCGTGCGGCCAAGGGCCCCGCGAAGAAGAAGGGCCGCAAGAAGGCGGCGCCGAAAAAGAAGGCTGCGGCCAAGGCGAAGGCGCCCGCGAAGAAGACGCCAGCGAAGAAAGCAGGAGCGAAAAAGCCGCCGGCGAAGAAAGCGGGTGCGGACTGATGGCCAAGGACCGTTTCGAGCGCCACAAGCAGCCCTGGACCGGCGAGGAGGCAGGCCAGCTGCGCACCCTCGCCGCCAAGGGCAAGGGGCTGAAGGAAATCGCCAAGGCGCTCAATCGCAGCGAGGAATCGACCAAGGATTTCGCCAAGAAGAACAAGATCGCGGTGGCGAAGAAGCGCTAGGCGCGCGGTCAGCCGAGCCGGGTGTAGCCGATCGCCAGGCTTCCCGCCAGAACGGCCATGCTGGTCCCCAGCGCCGCCGCCGCCGGCAGCGCGGCGCGTTTGCCGTAGACGAGCGCGACGCCGAGCTTGACCACCATATTGGCGAGGATCGTACCCGCGATCGCGAGCGCCGCGAGATCCGATGCGATGGTGCCCGGCTCCATTCCGCCGGCGGTGACGATTGCGGCATCGACGTCCAGCGCGCCCATCAGCAGCAGCAGGATGGCGATCCCCTGTTCGCCGAATTCCCCTTGCGCCCAGCGCGCGGCGACCGCGGCAGCAGCGACGAAGGCGACGAATGCGAATGCCGGGAGCAGGGCGATGGGATTGCCCGGCGGAGCCGGACCCGTACTTGCGCGAGCCTTGCGGTAGAGCAGGTAGCTCACGATCGCACCGACCAGCAGCGCGGGCGCGATCACCAGCGCGAACGGCACCAGCAGACGCGAAGCCAGCACCGCGACCAACAGGAGGACCCGCAGGTACATCACTGCGCTGGCGAGCGCGATACCGGCATTCTCCGCTCCGGTCCCGCCCTGCGCGCCGAGCCGCTGGGCGAATGACTGGGTCACCGCAGTCGAACTGTAGGCGCCCCCGATGACGGCGGTGGCGATGGTTCCCCGGCGGGCTCCGAACAGCCGGTTGGCGACGTAGCCCACGAAGGAAAAGCCGGTGACGATGATCACCACCAGCCACAGCGTGCGCGGTTCCCATGCGTCATAGGGTCCGAAGCGACCCTCGGGCAGGAAGGGGAACACCGCGAGCGCGATGACGGCGTAGCGGGCGAATGCCTTGATGTCGGCTTCGTCGAGCGCGCCGAGCCAGCGGTGGGTTTCGGCCCGCAGTGCGAGTATCAGGGTCGCAACAGCCGCGCCAGCCACCGCCAGCGCCGCTTCGCCCACGCCGGCGAGGAAGCCGAGCCCCAGCGCGACCATCGCCGCGATCGCGCTGGTCGCGTCCGGCTTGCCGCTCGCGCCGACCGAACGCGAATAGCCGATGGCCACGATCGCGGCCGGGCCAAGCAGCAGCAGACCGGCGAGGAAAGGATAGCCGCGCGAGCCCAGGAGCCCCGCCAGCCCGCCGGAAAACCCCAGCAGAATGAAAGTCCTGATGCCCGCGACCCGCATGCCCGCTTCTTCGTTGCGCAGGGTCCAGCCGCGTTCGATACCCATCAGGAGACCGGCCGCCAGCGCGGCGCCCAGCGAAAGGAGGGCCGCGTCGCTGTCGATCACCGCCATTGCGTCACCGCCCCCAGTCGAGCCCCATCTCCTCGAACATCTCCTTGTCTTCGCTCCATCTTTCGTCGGTCTTGACGTGGAGGAAGAGGTGGACCTTCTGTCCCAGAAGCTCGGTCAGCTCCTTGCGCGCGGCTTCGCCGATCGCCTTGATCCGGCTGCCACCCTTGCCCAGCACGATCGCGCGCTGGTTGTCGCGCATCACCACGATCTGCTGATGGATCTCGACGCTGCCATCCTTGCGCTGGATGTATTTTTCGGGCCGAACCGCTGAATCGTAAGGCAATTCTTCGTGCAATTGGCGGTACAGCTGCTCGCGCGTGATCTCGGTGGCGAGCAGGCGCTCGCTGGTATCGCTGACCTGATCCTCGGGATACATCCAGGGGCCGGGGGGCATCAGTTCGGCGAGTGCGTGCTTCATTTCGGGCACGCCGTCGCCGGTAAGTGCCGAAACGAAATAGATTTCGGCGAAATCGACCTTCTCTCCGAGCTCCTCCGCCAGCGCCAGAAGCGGCTCTTTCTTCGCCACATCGACCTTGTTTAGCACGAGGATCTTGCGCTCATCGCGGCGTACAATTTGTTCAATCAGCGGTTCGAGCTCGTGGCGCCGCTGCTTGACCGGGTCGACCAGCAGCAGCACCGCATCGGCAGCCTCGGCGCCCTCCCATGCCGCGCTGACCATCGCGCGGTCGAGCCGGCGCCGCGGCGCGAAGATTCCCGGCGTGTCGACCAGGATCATCTGCGTGTCGCCATCGAGCGCGATGCCCATCATCCGCGCGCGCGTGGTCTGCGCCTTGGCGCTGGTGATCGCGACTTTCTGCCCGACCAGCTGGTTGACCAGCGTGGACTTGCCCGCATTGGGCGCGCCGAGGACGGCCACGACACCGCATTTCGTCTGATTATCGGTCACCCGTAGTGCTCCATAAATTTGCGCGCGGCCTCGCGCTCGGCCTCGCCCTTGCTGTTGGCGGTGGCTTCGGCCTCGCCGACCTTGTGGACCGAGACGCGAACGGTGAACTGCGCCGCGTGATCGGGTCCGCTGCGATCGATCAGCGCATATTCGGGCGGCTTGCGGCGATTGCCCGCGGCCCATTCCTGCAGCGCGCTCTTGGGATGCTTGGCCTTGCCCGCCCCGCTCTCGAGCGCGGGCCGCCAGAGAAAGTGGACGAGATCGCGCGCGCTGGCGAAACCGTGTTCGAGGAACTGCGCCCCGAGGAGCGATTCCATCACGTCGCCGAGAATGTTGTCGCTGTCGCGCCCGCCGTCGGCATGCGCCTGCTTCGAGATGCGCAGATGCGGGGCGAGGTCGATGCCGCGCGCGATGGTGGCGCACATTTCGCGGCTGACCACCGCGTTGAGCCGCTGCGCCAGCTTGCCCTCGGGCGCGGCGCTCTGCGCGTAGAGCCAGTCGGCGATGGCCAGCCCGAGCACCCGGTCGCCGAGGAATTCGAGCCGTTCGTAATCGCGCCTCTCACCCATGCTGCCGTGCGTCAGCGCGGCGTGCCACAGCGCCTCGTCGGCGACCGAGAAGCCGGTCGCCTCGAGCCAGGCGCGCGTTTCGGGTTCGAGCGTGCTCACAGCCGCTCTCCGATCCGGTCCCAGCGCGCAGCGGTGAACCAGGTCCAGGGGAGCAGCCATTCCAGGCTGCCGTCGGTCGACCACAGCACCATGCTCGCGCGGCCGACAAGTAGGTCGGCATCGACCAGGCCGACCCCGCCGCCGGCGCGTTCGGCGAAGCGGCTGTCGAGCGAATTGTCGCGGTTGTCGCCCATCGCGAAGACCTTGCCTTCGGGCACCACCACGGGGCCGAAATCATCCTGCGGCGTGGGCCCGAAGTCGAGCGTCATGTAGCTCTTGCCCGAAGGCAGCGTTTCGCGAAACCGGCGATAGCGGCACATTTGGCCGACGATCTCCCCGCCGATCGTGCGGCAGCCGGTGTTGGGGCTCATCGGGATATCCGCATAGCCAGCCGATCGCTTTGCCAGCGGCTCGCCGTTGAGCACCACCACGCCGTTGCGCATCGCCACCGTATCGCCGGGCAGGCCGATCGCGCGCTTGACGTAATCGGTCCCGTCGGCCGGATGCTTGAAGATGATCACGTCGCCGCGTTCGGGCAGATCGGCCAGGATCCGCCCGGGGATCAGCGGCACCTCGAACGGCAGCGACAGGCTCGAATAGCCATAGGGCCATTTGGCGGCGACCAGGTAATCGCCCGTCCGCAGGAGCGGCAGCATGCTTTCCGACGGAATGGTGAAGGGCGAGAAGACGAAGCTGCGGAAAACGACCACTACCAGCACCAGCTTGATCACGAACCAGGCGAAGCCGGCCCAGCTTTCCTGCTTGCGCTCCGCGCTCGCCGCAGGGGCGGTGGCCGAAGGGTGGGCGGAAGATGTCGCTGCTGCCGGTTCGGTCATGCGGGGTTCTCAATCATGGCGGAGTTCCCTAGTCGCACAGGCGCAGCCATCAAAGGATTTTTGCCCGCCATGACCCAGACCGCCGCCGACCTGTGGACCGCGCTCGACGACCTGCCGCGACCGACGCTGGGCGAGCTGTTCAGCCCGCGCCGCGACGGCGGCGAAGGCGCCGACGAGCCGGGCGGCGAAGCGCGAGTCGCCATGCTCTCGGGGCGGATCGAACTCGACGAGGGCGGCATCCTGTTCGACTGGTCGAAGACGCATCTCGACCGCGCGGTGATCGCGGCCTTCGAGCGGCTGGCCGAGACGATGGATTTCGCCGGCATGCGCGCGCGGCTGTTCGGCGGCGAGATCGTCAATCCGACCGAACACCGCGCCGCCGACCACGCGACCTTGCGCGGCACCGGCGACCCGGCCAAGGTCGAGGAGGCGATGGCGCTGATCGACCGCATGGGCATGCTGGTCGAGGCGATCCACCAGGGCGCGCTGGGCGAGATCGATCACCTGATCCACATCGGCATCGGCGGCAGCGCGCTCGGCCCGGCGCTCGGCGTCGATGCGCTGGGCCGCGACCTCGCCTATTGCGACGTCCACGTGGTCTCGAACATCGACGGCGTCGCGCTGGAACAGGCCTTCGCCCGCTGCGATCCGGCGAAGACGCTGGTCGCCGTGGCGAGCAAGACCTTCACCACGATCGAGACGATCACCAATGCCGAAAGCGCGCTGAAATGGCTCCGCGACAATGGGGTCGCCGATCCTTCGGGGCGCGTCGTCGCGCTGACCGCCAATCCCGAACGGGCGGTCGAATGGGGAGTCGACGAGACGCGCGTGCTGCCGTTCCAGGAAAGCGTCGGCGGGCGTTATTCGATCTGGTCGTCGATCGGCTTTCCGATCGCCATGGCAGTGGGGATGGAAGATTTTCGCGCCATGCTGGACGGGGCGAGGCTGGTCGACGCGCATTTCCGCGACACCGACGGTGCGGCGAACCTGGTGCTGCGCGCCGCCTTCGCCGACCTCTATTACACCCGCGTGCGGGGCTGCCAGACCCGCGCCGTGTTTGCCTATGACGAGCGGCTGGGGCTGTTCCCCGACTATCTCCAGCAGCTCGAGATGGAAAGCAACGGCAAGCGCGTCACTGCCGATATGCGGCCGGTCGACGGTCCGACCGCTCCGATCACCTGGGGCGGGGTGGGGACCGATGCCCAGCACGCGGTTTTCCAGCTGCTCCACCAGGGCACGCATCTGATCCCGGTCGATTTCATCGCCAGCATCGCCCCCGGCGACGAGCTCGATCCGGCGCACCACCGGATCCTGCTGATGAACTGCTTCGCACAGGGCGCCGCGCTGATGGCGGGCAAGCAGGGCGAGGACCCGGCCCGCCACTATCCCGGCGACCGCCCCAGCGCGACGATCCTGTGCGACGATCTCGATGCCGCCGCGCTGGGCGCGCTGATCGCCTTCCACGAACACCGGGTGTTCGCCAATGCCGTGCTGATGGGGATCAATCCGTTCGACCAGTTCGGCGTCGAGCTGGGCAAGGAGATGGCCCGCGCGATCGAGGCCGGCGGCGGGGAATTCGATGCAAGCACGCAGGCGCTGCTGGAGGCCGCCGGGCTCGGCTGAGCGGAGATTGCCCGGCGCAGCGCGGCCGCCCCCGCGGCAGCGCTTGGCTAACCCCCTTCCGCGGTCCGCGGCGCGGCATCGCCAGTGGGAGCCTTTTCCAGCCGCGTCCGGACGAATGCCTCCGGCTGATTGTCGGTCAGCCAGTCGAGCATGGCTTCGCGGATGTCGCAGCGCAGGTCGAACAGCTTCCCGGCATCATGCGCGCTCATCAGCAGGCGCACCTCCTTGGCCTCGGCGGTGGTCTCGGTCACCTGAACCTTGTGGACGCGGCCGTCCCACAGCTCGTGCCGCGTCACCAGCCGTTCGAATTCGGCCCGCAACGGGCCGACGCGGGCGGCGGGATCGAGATGGAGCATCACCGTGCCGAGCAGATCGGAAGTCTTCTTGGTCCAGTTCTGGAACGGCTTCTCGAGAAAATAGGTCGTCGGGACCACCAGCCGGCGATCGTCCCAGATCTTGACCACCACATAGGTCGTCCGGATATCCTCGATCCGGCCCCATTCGCCCTCGACGATCACCACGTCGTCGATGTTGATCGGCTCGGTCAGCGCCATCTGCGATCCCGCGATCAGCGATCGCAGCGCGGGTTGCGCGGCCGCCCCGACCGCGAGCCCGGCGAGCCCGGCCGAAGCCATCACCGTCAGCCCGATGTCGCGCACCCCGGGGATCGACAGCATCATCAGCCCGACCGTCACGAAGACGATCACGAAGGTGGCGATGCGCGAAAACATCGTCAGCCGCGTGCGCCTGCGCCGGGCCTTGAAATTGTCGACCGCCGAGATGTCGGCGTGGACGTACATCGCGGCGATGAAGGCACGCAGGATCGCGACCGCCAGCCAGCCGACCAGCAGCGGCATGACGAAGCCGCCGATCTGGTTCCAGATCCGCGCGAGGACCGGATAGAACTGCGCGACATAGGCCAGCGCGATCATCATCGTCGCGACGCAGCTCGGGGCGGAAAGCTTGCCGACGAGGATGTCGTCGGCCTGGCTCGGGGTGCGGCGCACGATCCGGCACAGGATCGTGAACACCAGCCGGTGGAGGATGAAGGCGCCCACCACCACGGCCCCGCCGACCACCAGCATCTCGCCCCAGCCGGGCGCCTGGGGGGCGGCGTCGCGGTAGATCGCGCCGGCGCTCTCGATCACGCGGTGACCCGGGGTCTGCTTGCCGTCCATGATCGGATCAATGGATGCACGACGGGGGCGGTTCCGTCGGCAGCGCCGATCGCGCCCGCTCGCGGAACTCGGCTGGCCGGTGCGCCGGGGGCGGTCGGGGGAGGGGGCGGGACCGATCCGCCCGCGGCGGCGTTGATCGGCCATGCCGACACAATCCCTATCAACCGCCCCTTCGTCTTCCGCTTCGAATGTTCCTTCCCCGAATGCCCCTGCGACCGCCATGGGCGGCGCCGAAGCCGGTGCAGAGGTCGAGATCGCGCCGCGTTCGGGCACCGCGTTCGCGCTGCGGCGCGGCGAACGACTGACCGTGATCGATCCCGAAGGCGGGCAGGTCGCCGATCTGCTCGCCTACAATGCCGACGACGTGCGCGAAGTGATCTCGAACGGCCGGACCTTCGACTACGAGGAAACGATCAAGCTGGGCGTGGGCAATCGCCTGTGGTCGAACCGTTCGCGGGTGATGCTGACGATCATCGAGGATACCGCGGGCACGCATGATTTCCTCCTCACCCCCTGCAGCGAGGCGACCTTCCGCCACTTCTATGCCGACAAGCCGGTGCATCGCGGCTGCTTCGGCAATCTCGCCGAGGCGCTCGCCCCCCATGGTATTGAGCCCGATGCGATCCCTTGCGCCTTCAACGTCTTCATGAACGTGCCGGTCGATCAGGCCAGCGGGCGGTTGCGCGTCGATCCGCCGCAGACCGCGCCCGGCGACCGGCTCGTGATGGAGGCCGAAATGGACTGCATCATCGGCCTGACCGCCTGTTCGGCCTATGCCTCGAACGGCGGCAGTTTCAAGCCGATCCGCTACCGGATCGAGCGCTGACGGCGGCCCACGCCCGGCGGTGGGTGCGGGATTCGATTGACAAATGCGCCTGGTGCGTCCATCTGCCGGCCAACGAAGCACGCAAGCCAGCGTGAAGCGGCGGCTCTGATTATCCGCCCCCGGCGCATGTTTCGCTTTCCCGACACAGACTTCCCTTTTCACGCGGGCGGTTGCAACAACCCCGCGTCCGCGCGACGATTCCGTCTGCGCGCCGCACATAATGCGAGTTTTCATGACCCAATTCACAGATCTCGGGCTTTCGCAGCCCGTCCTCCAGGCGCTCGACCTGAAGGGCTACAACGAACCCACGCCGATCCAGGCGCAGGCCATTCCGCCGGTGCTCGAAGGGCGCGACCTGATGGGTATCGCGCAGACCGGCACCGGCAAGACCGCCGCCTTCATGCTCCCGAGCATCGACCGGCTGCGCGCTGCCGATAACCAGACGCCGTTCAAATCGTGCCGCATGCTGGTGCTCGCCCCGACTCGCGAGCTCGCCGGGCAGATCGCCCAGAGCGCCAAGGATTACGGGGCGCTCGCCGGGCTCAAGGTGCACAGCATCGTCGGCGGCACCTCGGTCAACAAGGACCGCAACAAGCTCCACCGCGGGACCGACATCCTCGTCGCCACGCCCGGCCGCCTGCTCGATCTGATCGATCAGAAGGCCTTCACGCTCGACAAGGTCGAAATCCTCGTGCTCGACGAGGCCGACCAGATGCTCGACCTCGGCTTCATCCACGCGCTGCGCCGGATCAGCCAGCTCGTGCCCGAAGAGCGCCAGACGCTGTTCTTCAGCGCGACCATGCCCAAGCAGATCCAGGAACTGGTGGGCAAATATTGCCGCAATCCGGTCAAGGTCTCGGTCACGCCCGCCAGCACCACCGCCGAGCGCATCGACCAATACCTCTTCATGGTCCAGCAGGACGAAAAGCAGACCTTGCTCGAGCTGATCCTGTCCGAGCGCCACCAGGTGCCGGGCAAGTTCGAGCGCGTGCTGATCTTCGCGCGCACCAAGCACGGCTGCGACCGGGTGGTGAAGCGGCTCGGCCAGGTCGGCATCCCGGCCAATGCGATCCACGGCAACAAGAGCCAGCCGCAGCGCGAACGCGCGCTCGACGAGTTCAAGCGCGCCAAGACGCCGATCCTGGTGGCCACCGACGTCGCCGCGCGGGGGATCGACATCCCCGGCGTCAGCCATGTGATCAACTACGAATTGCCCAACGTGCCCGAACAATACGTCCACCGCATCGGCCGGACTGCGCGCGCAGGCAAGGATGGCATCGCGATCGCCTTTTGCGCCGAGGACGAGCGCGATTATCTCAGGGATATCCGCAAGAAGACCGACGCCGAATTCGAACGCCTGCCGCTGCCCGACAATTTCCGTGCGGTGGTCGAGGGCGTCGGCCCGACCAAGCGCGAGCAGAAGCCCAAGCTTGCCCGGCCCAAGGTCCGCCCGACCGGCGAGGCGGCGGCGCGGCGCAAGCCCAAGGCCAAGCACCCCGCGCGCAAGGGCCGTCCGCAAGAGAGCGGCGAAGCCCGGACGCAGGGCGCCCGTCCCGGCGGCAGCGGCCGCAACCGGCGCCGGCGCAGCGCGCGCTGACCGCCGCCGTCGCTGGCGCGCCTGCCGCGCTCCCGGCTGGACAGGCTCGTCCGGTCGGGGCAATGGCGGGGTGGCGCGGGCGACGCACTAGTGGAAAACCTTTGGGGAAAGAGGGACAATGAAACCAGGCCCCGAAGCCAAGATCGCCCCGATCGACCGGATCCTGGAAAACCTCGTCGCCCGGATCGAACGGCGCATCCTCGATCGGCTATGCGCGCGAATGCCGCGTCGGGTCTCGCCCGACATGCTCACCGCGCTCGGCATGGTCGGCGCGGTCATGGTGTTTTCGGGCTATCTCGGCAGCAATCTCGATCGCGCGTGGCTGTGGCTCGCGGTGGCGGGCTATTGCGTCCACTGGCTGGGGGATTCGCTCGACGGCAGTCTCGCCCGCTTCCGCCGGATCGAGCGCCCGCGTTACGGCTATTTCCTCGATCACAGCTGCGATGGCTTCGCCACGACGCTGCTGGTGGTCGGGATCGGACTGACGCCCTATGTCCTGCTCGAAGTGGCGCTGATCGCGCTCGCCGGATATCTGCTCATGTCGATCCACGCCTTCCTTTCGGTGCGCGTGCTGGGCGAATTGCGCCTGTCCTATCTCAATGCCGGGCCGACCGAGCTGCGGCTGGTGCTGATCGCGCTGACCGTGGCGATGTACGCCGCCGGGCGCGAGCGGCCGATCCTGGGCCATCTCAACGTCTTCGACCTGTTCGTCGGCTCGGTCGGGCTCGGGCTGATCGGCCTGTTCGTGCTGCAGACGGTGCGCACCGCGCGGCGGCTGGCGATCGAGGAACCGCCGCGCAACTGACACGCGCGACCCGCCCGGCGGTGGTTGGCAAGCCTTCCCCGGACCGCCATATGCCGCGCTCAGCTGACCGAGGAGCGCGTGCGCAATGGCCGACTACGACTACGACCTTTTCACCATCGGTGCCGGATCGGGCGGAGTCCGCGCCAGCCGGGTCGCTGCGGCGCATGGCGCCAAGGTCGCTATCGCCGAGGAGCATCGTATCGGTGGAACCTGCGTCATCCGCGGTTGCGTGCCCAAGAAGATGCTCGTCTACGGCGCGCATTTCGCCGAGGATATCGAGGATTGCCGCAAGTTCGGCTGGACCATCGAGAAAGCCCGCTTCGACTGGCCGACCCTGCGCGACAACGTGCTCGCCGACGTCGATCGGCTGAACGGGCTCTATACCGAGACGCTCGAGAACCACGACGTCGCCATCTTCCACGAAAAGGCCCGTCTCACGGGCGAGCACGAGATCACGCTGGCAAGCGGCGCAGTGGTCACGGCCAAGCACATATTGATCGCCACCGGCGCGACCCCGCGCGTGCCCGACTGCCCGGGCCACGAACATGGCATAACCAGCAACGAGGCCTTTCACCTCGACGCCATACCCAGGCGCGTCCTGATCGCCGGCGGGGGCTATATCGCCAATGAATTCGCCGGCATCTTCAACGAATTCGGCAGTCATGTGACGATCATCAACCGAACCGATACGCTGCTGCGCTCCTATGACGAGAGCTTGCGCGACCGGCTGCTCCAGATCAGCATGATCAAGGGCATCGATTTCCGCTTCCACGCCGAATTCCGCGGGATCGAGAAAACCGCCGACGGCTGCCTCAACGTCGCGATGACCAATCACGACGATCTCGAGGTCGATTGCGTGCTGTTCGCCACCGGCCGCGTCCCGCACACGCGCGATCTCGGGCTCGAAGAAGTCGGCATCGAGCTGGGCGAGGGTGGCGAGATCGTGGTCGACCGCTTCAGCAAGACCAGTCTCGATCATGTCTACGCGGTCGGCGACTGCACCGACCGCGTCCAGCTCACCCCCGTGGCGATCCGCGAGGGCCAGGCCTTCGCCGATACGGTCTTCGGCAAGGGCGAGCCGGTCGCCGTCGACCATGGCTGCATCCCGAGCGCGGTGTTCAGCCACCCGCCGATCGCCGCGGTCGGCATGACCGAGAGCGAGGCGCGCAACCGGCTGGGCGACGTCAAGGTCTATCAGTCCGATTTCCGTCCGATGAAGAACGTGCTTGCGGGACGCAACGAGCGCAGCCTGTTCAAGATGGTCTGCGACGCCGGCAGTGGTCGGATCGTCGGCATCCACATGATCGCCCCCGACGCGCCCGAAATGATGCAGGCGGCGGCGATCGCGGTGAAGGCGGGCCTGACCAAGGCCGATTTCGATGCCACATGCGCGATCCACCCGACGATGGCCGAAGAGCTGGTACTGATGCGCTGAAGGTGGCCGGCAGTGCCCCAAGAGCGATTGCACGGCGGACCGGATCTTCGCGCCTCAGCCTGCAGGGGCGCGCAAGCGACTCAGGATTGCTTGCGGCCGGTCAGAGATGTCGGCCAGGGTGAAGCGATCGAGATGCGCAAGGAAGGCGTCGAGCGCGCCGCCTAATGCCGGTTTCAGACCGCAAACGCCGTCGATCGCACACTGGGCCTCGCCGCCCATGCAGGTCACGAAGCCCTCGAATCGCTCCAGTTCGCGAACGACGGCGCCGATATTGACCTGTTCGGCCGGAAGGCGAAGCTGCATGCCGCCGCTCCGCCCACGCGTGGTCTTGACCCACCCCGCGGCAACGAGTTGCTGCGCGACCTTGGCCAGATGATTGCGTGAAATGCCGTAATGCCCCGCCATCCAGTCGACCGACAGGACCTCGTCTGTGGCGGCCAATGCCATCAGCATCCGCAGGGCATAGTCGGTCTTCAGGTTCATCTGCATAAAAGAGGTATATTGAATATTGAATTTAGCCGCAAGGCCGATAAACCGGCGTTCCCGCCCCCATTCACCGAGTCACTCGCATGTCCTCGACCCAGCAGACCGTTGTTTCCTCAGGCTCCGCCGCTTCAATGCGGAAAGCCAAACAGGTCGAGGCAGAGTCCATCGGCATCGATCGCCCCTTCATTTCGGCCATGGTCGAAGGTTTTTACGCCAGCGTCCGCACCGATCCGCTGCTGGGCCCGATCTTCGAAAATCGGATTGCCGACTGGCCCGAGCATCTCGCGCGGATGAAGCGGTTTTGGCGATCGGTCCTTCACAACAGCGGCGAATTCTCGGGCAATCCGATGGCCAAGCACATAGCGATCCCCGGTCTCGACGAGGCCCACTTCGAACGCTGGTTAGAACTCTTCTACGCCAATCTGCGGTCGCTTGCCGCGACTTCCCAAGCGACCCGGTCGATCAGCGAAAGAGCGCGGATGATCGCCGAAAGCCTGCTCACCGGCATTGCCGTCGACCGCGATGGAATTGGCGGAGCGGGGTTGAAAAGGAACCTGCCGCACGTTTGACGATTTCGCGACGACCGCAGCCCCTGCGATTGCCGAAACGCTTCCCGACCTCCAGTCGATGTCGGGCCTGCCGTGTCATGCGTCGCGAAGCCCGAGGCTTTGATCTGCCGACGCGGAACCGGACAGGCTTTGTCACTTGCCCTGCAGTCTTCATTGCCGGCTTGTTTACGGTCATCAACCTGACAGGCGCGGCTTGGCGAAGGTACCCCCCCGCTTGGGGAACCGACGGGGAGACAGGTGAGCCGCAGACACTCCCACCGCCTGCAATCGCTCTGGCCAGGCCTCGCCCGCGGCCAGAGCCTCCACCGCGAGCGCCATCGCGGGGGAAGTCTGGAGGCCGAAGCCGCCCTGTCCCGCGAGCCAGAAGAAGCCCGGCGCCGCCGGGTCGAAGCCGGCCACCGGCAGGCGATCGGGGGCGAAGCTCCTGAGGCCAGCCCATTTGCCCGCCAGCCGCGGGATCGCCAGCGTGGTCGCCTGCTCGACGCGCCAGGCGGCCGATGCGACATCCTCTTCCTCGGGTTGCGCGTCGCACGGCTCGCTCTCGCCCTCGTCCATCGGGCAGGCGAGCAGGCGGCCGCTGCCCTCGGGCTCGATGTAGAACCCGGGTCCGACGGTCTTGGTGAAGGGCCATCCGGAGACATCGAGGCCGTCGCCGACGGCGAAAATTATCACCGTTCGCCGCAACGGCCGGATGCCGATCGGGGCCACCCCCGCCAGCCGGGCGACGGCATCGACCCAGGCCCCGGCCGCATTCACCACCACCCGCGCGGCGAAGCTTTCGCCCGCGGTGTCGACGGTCCAGCGATCGCCCACCCGCCGCAGCGCCGCGACCCCGGCCCCGACACGAAGGGTTCCGCCTGCCGCGAGCAGCGCGTGGCGATGGCTTTCCAGCAGCGCATGCGCATCGAGCTTGCGCCCGGCGGGATCGAGTAGCGCGCCGACGATCCCGCCGGCCCCCAGGCGCAGCACCGGGACCAGACCGCGCGCGTCCTCGGCCGTGATCCGGCGGGCATCCGGCGCCCATTCGCGATACCGGCGCTCGAGCCGATCGAGCTCCGCCTGCTGTCCCTCGAGCGCGACGAACAGTGCCGGATGCGCGCGCGCGCCGGGTTCTTCGAGCAGCGGCAGGCTCGCTGCGGTCAGGGCTCTGACCAGCGGCGCATCCATGTCGAAATGCGCGAAGGCGGCGCTGCGGCCCGAGGCGTGGACTCCCGGAGCCCGTTCCGCCTCGCACACCACGACCGAGCCGTGCCGGGCCAGCCGCGTCGCGGCCGCGAGGCCGGCGATGCCCGCACCCACGATCAGGAAGTCGACCTGTCGCACCTTGCCTCCTTTCGGTCCGATTGCATCGCGAAACCCGTCGGCCTAGACCAGTAACAAATGCTAAGGGAAGCGGGCGATGGCGGACAGGATACTGGTAACCGGCGGCACGGGCTACATCGCGGGCGAGCTGATCGATCAGCTGCTGGCCAAGGGCTATGCGGTAAACACCACGGTGCGCAATGCGGCGAAGAGCGAATCGCGGCTGCGCCGGCGCTGGCCCGAGGCGGGCGAGCGGCTGGCGGTGTTCGAGGCCGATCTGCTCGGCGATGCCGGCTGGGCCGAGGCCAATGCCGGCTGCAGTGCGGTGGCGCATGTCGCCTCGCCCTTTCCGCTCGGCGTGCCGAGAAACAAGGACGAGCTGGTGATCCCCGCGCGCGAGGGCACGCTGCGGGCGCTCGAATTCGCGCATCGCGCGGGAGTGACGCGCTTCGTCCAGACCAGCTCCGCCGCGGCGATCGCCTACGGCCATCCCGAGAAGGACCATTTCGATTACACCGACTGGACCAATCTGACCGCGGGCGTGCCGCCCTATATCGAAAGCAAGACGGTCGCCGAACGCGCCGCGCGCGATTGGGTGGCGGTCCATGCGCCCGAGATGGTCTTCTGTTCGATAAACCCGGTGGCGGTGTTCGGGCCGGTCTACGACGATGACGTTTCCACCAGCATCGAACTGGTCAAGAAGGTCGTCGACGGATCTATCCCGCTCATTCCCGACATGGGGATATGCGTGACCGACGTGCGCGACGTCGCCGAAGCGCATGTCCGCGCGATCGAGGCCCCGGCCGAAAAGGTGCGCGGCGAGCGCTTTCCGACCTCGGACAGCTTCCTGTGGATTCGCGAAATGGCCGAAATCGTTCGCCGGCGCGTACCCGAACACGCGGGCAAGGTGCCGCGGCGCGCGATGCCCGACTGGCTGGTCGGGCTGCTGGCGCCGTTCATGCCCGAAATGAAGCAGATCAGGGGCGAACTCGGCAATGTCCGCGACGTCTCGGGCAGACATACCGAAGAGGTGCTCGGCTTCACCTTCATCCCGGCCGAGCAGACGATCGAGGACACGGTGCGCAGTCTCGTCGCCAAGGGGCTGGTGAAGGGCTGATGGAGGTCGCGGGCAAAACGGTCCTGCTTACCGGCGGCACCGCCGGGATCGGCGAGCAGATGGCGTTGCAGCTGCAGGCCGGGGGCGCGAGCGTCATCCTCACCGGTCGATCGCCCGAACGGCTCGAGGCGATGCGCGCCCGGGGTTTCGAGGCGATCGCCGCCGATCTGCATTCGCCCGCGGGGGCGGAGGCGATCCTGCGTGCGCTGGGCGATCGCGCGATCGACGTGCTGATCAACAATGCCGGCCAGGGGGCGGATCATGATTTTCGCGAGGCCCGGCCCGATGCCGGGGCGGCGGACGATTGCATCCACGCCAATCTCAATACCCCGATCCGCCTGATCGCCGCGCTGGCCCCGCGGCTCGCGCAGCGCCCGCAGGCGGCGATCGTCAACGTCACCAGCGGGTTGGCTATCGCACCCAATGCGGGTGGGGCGGTCTATTGCGCGACCAAGGCGGCGCTGCGCAGCTACACCCAGTCGCTCCGGGCGCAGATGAAGGGCACGAATGTCGCGGTGATCGAGGCGCTGCCGCCGCTGGTGGACACGCAGATGACCGCCGGTCGCGGAGGGGCGAAGATGGCCGCCTCCGAATGCGCCCGGCAGATTCTCGCAGCGCTCGAGCACGACCGCGACGAAGCCCTTGTCGGCCAGGTCAAGCTGCTGAAGACGATCCATTCGGTGTCGCCCGCGCTGGCTCGCCGGATCATGCTGCGCTTTTGATGGCGCGCCGGATCGGGACGAAGCCGGGCCCCGCATTGCCAGCCCGCCCGCCCGCCGCCACAAGACGCAGGAAACGAATCGTTAACGGGATCTTTGCATGAACATGTTGGCGTCGCGCGGGCAGCTGCGCGCAAGTTTCATTCGCTGGGCGCTCTTCATCGTCCCGCTGTGCGTGCTGCTCGGGTTTCTCTCGGGGCAGTTCGGCAGCGCCGGCAGCAACTGGTTCGCCGGGCTCGAGAAACCCGCGATCTTTCCCGAGCCCAAGTGGTTCGGGATCGTCTGGACCGTGCTCTACGTCATGATCGGGCTGGCGGTGGCGATGGTCGCGGCCGCCTGGGGCGCGCGCGGACGGACCGCAGCGCTGGCGGTCTTCGCCGGACATTTCGCGCTCAACCTCGCCTGGTCACCGATCTTCTTCGGAGCGCACCGGATAGCCGTGGCGCTGGTCGTGCTGGTCCTGGTGGACCTGTCGCTGCTCGCGGCGATCGCGCTGTTCCGCAAGGTGCGGCGCGGTGCCGCGCTTCTGCTCCTGCCCTATCTCGCCTGGGTGCTGTTCGCGACCGTCCTCAACTACCAGTTCCTGCGGCTCAACCCCGATGCCGACGGCGCCGACGCGGCCGACGGCGCGGGGCAGGTCGAGCGGGTGCGCATCGGCGATTGATGTGACGGCGCGGCGCGCCTAGATACTCCCCATGCAGAGCCAGAACCCGCTGATCGCCGATTTCGTCAAACTCGCCAATTCGGCCGCCGGTACGCTGGCGGGGATGGGCCGCGAGGCACGCGAGGCTGCACGCGAACGGGCGAAGGAAAGCTTCGGCGGAATGGATTTCGTCACGCGCGAGGAATTCGACGCGGTGAAGACCATGGCGAGCAAGGCGCGCGAGGAAGCCGAGCGGCTGGCGGATCGCGTCGCCGCGCTCGAGGCGCGGATCGGCGGGGGCTGAGGCGGGAACCGCTTGCCGACCGGCCGAGTTTGATCGCTCGAAAGGCGGTCCATGTTTACCCAGCTCGACCCTCCCGTTCCGCTCCACGTGCTCGGCAAGGGCGATGGCTACGCGCTGGCGGTGATCGACTACGGCCAGGAACACGATCTCGTGTGGGTCACGGCTATCGACGCCACGGGCGAGATCTGGTGTGCGCCCAACCCCGAGGTCCGCATGCAGGCCAATTGGACGATGGGCCGGGGCAAGAGCATGGCCGTCGCCGCCTCGGGCGAGACGCTCGCCGAACGGGCTTCGCCTTGACCGCATGATCGCCTAAGCCCGGGCGATGAAGCTTTCCGCCCCCGCGATTGTGCTCGCCGCGCGCCCGCATGGCGAGACGGCGGTGATCGTGCGCATGCTGACCGCCGAAAGCGGCTCCGTCGCCGCCTATGTCGCCGGCGGGCGCGGCCGGCTGCTGCGCCCGGTGGTCATTCCCGGCAATGTCGTCGAGGCCGAGATTCGCGCCCGGTCGGATAATCAGCTGCCCTTCGCGCGGCTCGAGCTGGTCACCAGCCGCGGGCCCTGGCTGGGCGAGCCGCTCCCCGCCGCCGCGATCGCCTGGGCGACGGGGATCGCGGCCGCTGCACTGCCCGAGCGCAATCCCTATCCGCGGCTCTACGCTGCGCTCGGCGGGCTGCTCGATGCGATCTGTTCGGCCGATGCGGCGCGGCAATGGGTCCAGGCGCTGGCAAGCTACGAAGCGCTGCTGCTGCGCGAACTCGGCTATGGCGGCGATCGGCCCGAGATAGCCGGTCTTGGGCAGGCGCTGGAAATTCTCGACCGCCAGGAACCGTTGATCGCGCGCTACCTGCTTGCCGACACCCGCGCCGACGTTCTAGCCGCGAGACAGCTCCTGCGGCAGCGGCTGGCGCGGATGGTCGGAGAGACGAGGTAGTGGCATGAAGATCGCGGTGTTCCCGGGCGACGGTATCGGTCGCGAAGTGATTGCGCAGGCCTTGCGCGTGCTCGATGCCCTGTCGCTGCCCGAATTGACGCTGTTCGAGGGTGATGTCGGGGCGGTGGCCTATCGTCGGCACGGGCATCCGCTGCCGGCCGAGACGCTGGAGATGGCGCGGGCGGCCGATGCGATCCTGTTCGGCGCAGTGGGCGATTTCGGCTGCGACGATCTGCCGCGCGACCTGCGCCCCGAGCAGGCGATCCTGGGGCTGCGCAGCGCGTTGGGACTGTTCGCCAATTTGCGCCCCGCCGCGGGGTTTCCGGGACTCGAGGACTTCTCGCCACTTCGCCCCGAACTGGCCCGCGGGATCGATCTGCTGGTGGTGCGCGAACTGAACGGCGACGTCTATTTCGGCGACAAGGGCGAACGCGCCAGCACGGGCGGACGCGAGGGCTGGGACGTCATGTCCTACAACGAGGCCGAAGTCCGCCGCATCGCCCACACCGCATTCGCCGCCGCGCGCAAGCGGAGGAAGAAGCTGACCAGCGTCGACAAGGCCAATGTTCTCGAAACAAGCCGCATCTGGCGCGAAACGGTGACCGCGGTCGGGCGCGACTATCCCGACGTCGAGCTCGATCATCTCTATGTCGACAATGCCGCGATGCAGCTGTGCCGCGCGCCGGGCCAGTTCGACACGATCGTCACGGGCAATCTCTTCGGCGACATCCTGTCGGACCAGGCGAGCGCCTGCGTCGGCTCGATCGGACTGCTCGCCAGCGCCTCGCTGGGTGAACGCCAGACCGGCCACGGGACCTTCGGCCTTTACGAGCCGATCCATGGCAGCGCGCCCGACATCGCCGGCGAAGGCAAGGCCAATCCGATCGCCGCGGTGCTCAGCCTCGCCATGCTGCTGCGTCATTCGCTGGGCCGCGCGGAAGAGGCGGGCCGCATCGAACGCGCGGTGGCGCAGGTCCTGCAAGACGGAATCTTCGGCGCCGACCTCGGCGGCGATGCGTCGACCGAAGCGATCGGCGACGCGATTGTTAGGAAGCTGGTAACCATATCTTGAGAATTGCCACATAACACGGTCATGCAATGGATATGACCCCGCAGGCAGCGCCGACCGTGAACCGATCCACCGCCCAGCCGCTCGAGCTGGCGATCATCCTGCCAACGCTCAACGAACGCGACAACATCGCCCCGCTGGTCGGGCGGATCCAAGCCGCGCTCGGCACGGGCGGCTGGGAAGTTCTGATCGTCGACGACAATTCGTCCGACGGCACTTCGGACGAAGCCCGCCGCATCGCGCTCGCAGATCCCCGTGTGCGCGTGCTCCAGCGGATCGGGCGCCGCGGCCTTTCGAGCGCCGCGATCGAGGGTTTCTGCGCCACCGCTGCCCCTTACGTCGCCGTGATGGATGCCGACCATCAGCACGATCCGCAGCTGCTGGTGGCCATGCTAGCCGCAGTGAAATCGGGCGAGGCGGAGGTCGCCGTCGCCAGCCGCTTCGCCGAGGGCGCAAGCATGGCCGAATGGGGCCGCCCCGATCGTGAAAAGCTTTCGAGCCTCGCCAATCTGCTGGCGCGTAAACTGACCGGGGTCGAACTCAGCGATCCCATGAGCGGCTTCTTCCTGCTGCCCACCCAGACCGCGCGCCGTCTGGTTCCGAACCTCTCGGGGATCGGGTTCAAGATCCTGCTCGACCTGCTCGCCACTTCCGAGACACCGCTCAAGGTGAAGGACTTCCCGATGAATTTCTCCGCCCGTCGCTCCGGCGAATCCAAGCTCGACCGCGCGATCGCGCTCGATTTTCTTGCCGGCCTCTACGACAAGAGCTTCGGCCGCGTGATTCCGACGCGGTTCGCGCTGTTCGGCACCGTCGGGCTGATCGGCGTCGGCGTGCATATGGCGATCCTCTACGCCTTCCTTCTGCTTGGCGGCGCCAATTTCAGCTGGAGCCAGGCGGTCGCGACCTTCGGTGCCATGACCTTCAATTTCTGGCTCAACAATTTCCTGACCTATCGCGACCGGCGGCTGAAGGAAGCCGGCAAGGTCTTCTGGGGCTGGGTCAGCTTCATCGCTGCCTGTTCGATCGGCGCCTTCGCCAATGTCGCGGTGGCGACCACGCTGCACGATCGCGGGTTGCACATCGTGCTCGCCGCATTGGTCGGGATCGGTATCGGCTCGGTTTGGAATTACGCGCTGTCGAACCGTTTCGTATGGGGCCGCTACTAGGGCGGAGCGGCGGGCTAACGCCAGCTGTCGATCCAGGTCCAGGTGGCAAAGCTGTCGGGCCGTTCGAGCGGGGCGCCGCTGACGATCGGATAGAACCAGGCGAAGACCAGCACGCTGCCGATCACCGGGGCCAGCGCGGTCTTGCGCCAGCCGGCCCGCCACAGCGCATCGCAGGCGAGCGCCAGCGCGGCCAGCAGCGCCATGCTCGGCAGGGCGTAATGGTAATAGAACTGCACCGGCTTGGGTGCGGCGATCCAGAAGCCGAGCGTGATCGCGTAGAGCAGGAACGCCGCGAGAGCCGCCGCTTCGCGCCGCGCCACACCGGCCCAGGCACACCACGCCAGGGCGGGCAGGGCAAGCAGCATGGTCAGCGGATTGCCGATCAGCATTATTCCGCGCTGGACCCCGTCGACCGGTTCGTAGAGATACCAGATCGAGCGCGCGTTCAGCACCCATTCGCGCCAGGTCGACTGATAGGGATGCGCCTCCAGCACCTGTTCCTGCAGTCCCAGCATGAAACGGTGGTGTTCGATGAGCCCGCCGGCGATCGGATTGGTGGCGAAGAACCATGCCGGCGCGAAGCTTGCTGCATAGGTGGCGAGCGGGACAATCCCGAGCCACAAAGTCGCCTCTGCCAGCGTGATCCCCGGGACGGGGGCGCCGCGGCGGCTGAGAAACAGGCGTCTCCGGCCGGCCGATGCGCGCGCGAAGAGGAACGTCAGGCCGGGCAGGGGCGCCACCACCAGCGCGTTCCATTTCGCCGCCATCGCCAGTCCCAGCGCCACGCCGGTCAGCGCCAGCCGCCAGCGTCCCTGCTCGGGCTGGCGGATCGCCGCCGCGAACTGCCAGGCGGCGACCGCGAGGAAAGCGAGATAGAAGATGTCGAGCATCGCAATCCGCGCCTGGACGAAAAGCAGGATGCCCGTCGCCAGCAACACGCCATAAGCGAGCGTGGCGAAGCGGCTCGTCGTGCCGAACCACAGCGCGCGCATGGCGGCGAACAGCGCGAGGCTCCCGAACGCCGTCGGCAGCAGCCGCCAACCCCAGGGGTTGTCGCCGAACAGCGCGATGCCGAGCGCGATCATCTCCTTGCCCAGCAAGGGATGTTCGCGATTGGTGAACTCGCCGAGCGCCAGCAATTCGCGCGCCGCCGGAAGATAATGGACCTCGTCGAAATAGGGCTGACCGACGGCGGAGAGGTAGGGGAGGCAGGCGAGCCAGAAGCCCAGCGCCAGCGCGGCGCACCAGCGGATCGGATCGCGGGGTTGCTCTGGCGCGCGGCTCATCGGTTGCGGGTCTAGGTAAGCCGCGCCGACCGTTCAAGCGGCGATCGGGCGGTTTGCGCGGCTTTCTCCGGCCCCGCTTCGCCGCGGTGCGGTCGGCGAAGCGGGGCTTGCCTTGCTGGAAGCGCGACCCGCTTGCTGCCCCGGCGCGGCGTGCTATCCCGCCGATCATGAAGAAGACCACTGGAACCGACCGCTCGATCACCTCGAAATGGCGCCCCGCTACTCAGGCGGTGCGCGGCGGCACCTGGCGCAGCGAACACGGCGAGACGAGCGAGGCACTGTTCCTCACCAGCGGCTATACCTACGACGATGCGCAGACCGTCGCCGACCGGTTCGCCGGCGAGGCAGGGGGAATGACCTATTCGCGCCTCCAGAATCCCACTGTCGCCATGCTCGAAGAACGTATCGCGCTGATGGAAGGGGCCGAGGCCTGTCGCGCCCAGGCGAGCGGCATGGCGGCGATGACCGCCGCGCTGCTGTGCCAGCTTTCCGCCGGCGACCATGTGGTCGGCGCGCGGGCCGCTTTCGGTTCGTGCCGCTGGCTGCTCGATCACCTGCTGCCGCGCTTCGGTATCGAGACCACCGTGGTCGACAGCGCCGATGATGCCGCCTGGGAAGAAGCGATCCGGCCCAATACCAGGGTGTTCTTCTTCGAAACCCCCGCCAACCCGACGCTCGACGTGGTCGATATGGCGCATGTCTGCGGTCTGGCGCGGGCGCATGGGATCACCACCGTGGTCGACAACGCCTTCGCCACCAGTGCCTTGCAGAAGCCGCTCGATTTCGGTGCCGACGTGGTCGCCTACAGCGCGACCAAGCTGATGGACGGGCAGGGCAGGGTGCTTGCCGGCGCGGTGTGTGGCTCTCGGCAATGGATCGACGAGGTGCTGCTGCCGTTTCAGCGCAACACCGGCCCCAATATCTCCCCGTTCAATGCCTGGGTGGTGCTCAAGGGGCTCGAGACGCTCGAACTGCGCGCGCACAGACAAAGCGCGAGTGCGGTGGAGCTGGGTCGTTCCATTGAATCCCGGCTACCCCGGATCCTGCATCCCGGCCTGCCCAGCCATCCGCGGCATGCGCTCGCCAAGCGGCAGATGGTCGCCACCGGGCCGATCTTCGCCCTCGACGTCGACAGCCGGGAACGGGCGTTCGCCATTCTCGATGCGCTCGAGCTGATCGATATCTCGAACAACATCGGCGATACGCGCAGCCTCATGTGCCACCCCGCCAGCACGACGCATGCCGGCATGACGCCCGAAGCGCGCGACGAGATGGGCGTCACCGAAGGCCTGCTGCGGATCAACGTCGGGCTCGAGGAAATCGAGGATCTCAAGGAGGATCTCGACAGGGCGCTGGGCGCTGCCGGTCTCTAGCTCAGGGCAAGGTTCGTCGGAAAGAGTGTGGCGCGCGGGTCAGAGCAGGGGCAGCAGCAGGTCGGTGCGCGCGAGCGCCAGCACCAGGACGGGAGAGGCCAGTGCCAGCCCCGCGGGGCTCAACCCTCCCTCGTCGCGCAACAGCCGCCGAACGAATGCAAAGATCATGATCCCGTCCCTCGTCGTCCCGGGAGAAGCTTGTCCCCCGGCCAAACGGGATAACGACGGGGGTTTAGGACTTCGTAAGAGACCGCGGTAAACCGGAATTAACCGTTCCTTGCGCATACGGGCGCGCGCCGCGACGGTGGAAAGCGCGAAACCAACCGCTTGCACAAGACGTGGGGCGCATTACCTTGCTCATGTGATCAAGGAGCTATTCCAGCATGCCGCGATAACCGACGGGATTACCGTCAGGGTCGCGGTGAACTTCCTCCCCGAACAGTCGCGGCCCGATGCGGGCAAGTGGTTCTGGGTCTATCATATCCGGATCGAAAACCACTCGCACGAGCGGGTCCAGCTGCGCACGCGCCACTGGCGGATTACCGATGGTCGCGGAACGGTCAGCCATGTCGACGGCGAAGGCGTGGTCGGCAAGCAGCCTGTGCTGATGCCGGGGCAGAGTCGACGATTACGTCAGCGGCTGTCCGCTCGATACGCCCCACGGCTCGATGGAAGGCTTCTACACTTTCCATGCCGAGGATGGCTCCCCGATCGAGGTGCGAATTCCGTTCTTCCCGCTTGCGGCGCCTGCAACGGCCGACTGATCCGCCGCGGCTGGCCATGGCAGGCCCGCGTCTACTGGTCGGCGACCCTGCGCAATTGATCGGCGGTGCGCTCGGCATGCTCGACCGCATCCTCGTCGCACTCGGCATCGGCAAGCGCCTCGAGTTCGCGGGCAGCACGCCCGACGATGTTTTTCAGCGCCGAAATCTTCTGTTCGGCATTGGCGAGCTCGTGCCGCGTCGGTTGGTCTTGATCGTCCCTCATCCGGGCCCCCTCGAGATGATCCCAATAATCCGCCGTCGATGATGTTCGATCCCGGCGCAGCGCGCAAGAACTTTGGTTGGCTCTTCCGCATCGCAGGCGCGTGCTACTCTTCTTCGCTGCGCGCGAAGTCGAGCTTGCCGATCCGGATCTGGGGTTTCAGCTCGAGCCATTCGGCAAGGATCTCGAAGTCCTGGCTTGCCGGATAATTGGCCAATGGAGCCCGGCTTTCATCGAGGCGCAGCACGAGCCGCTTCTTCCTGCGCTCGAGCCTGCTGGCTGCCAGCACCTTGCGGCTGCCGCCGCCGAGCCGGCGGGCGAGCCGGAAACCGAGGCCCCAGGTCAGCCCTTCGCGCAATTCGTCGTCGCTCGCGAGCCTGCGCAGACGATCGGGCACCTCGAGCCGCCCGATGCTGCCGAACAACGCCGCGCATATCATCGCCCGTCCGCGCGCATCGAGCGCGATCCAACGCTTGTCGAGCGCCCATTCGGTGGCGTGGTTGACGCGCAGGTTCGGCTCGACCCGGGTGAGCGCGCCCGACAATTGCGCCGCCGCCAGCCGAAGGCGTTCGTTGCGCTTGCCGTCACCGTCGGCGAGCTCGACCGACCAGGCGGCGAGGAGAGCGGCATCGGTGATGGGCGCGTCGCGCGGGCAGGCGAAGGCGGTGACCCCGGCGAGGAGCGGATCGGCTTCGCGCTGCACCGGGTCGAGACGTGCATAGAGCAGGCCTTCGCGAATTCCCCAGGAGGAGAAGATCAGTTGGTCGGGCTCGAGATCCTCGATCAGCGGCCGCAGAAGTGCCGCGGCATCGGGCAGATAGCCGGCGCGCATCGGGCTGATACCGGCGATTGCCGCCAAGGCTTCGGGCTGCGCTTCGGCCAGCTCGTCCGCGATCCGCAAGGCATCGCCCGTGTCGAGGGTGAAGCCGTGGGGATCGGTCAGCGGATAGTCGCTCGCGCGCATCGCGAAATTCGCCAGCGCGCGCCAGGTGCCGCCGACCATGTAGAGCGGCCCGGGGTGCGCCGAGGCCCAGCCCACCGCGCCCAGCTGCCGTTCCAGTTCGGCGAGAAATGCGTCCTTTCCGCGGGCGCGGAGCGCGGGCAACCGCAGCGTCCCGAAGGGCAGGCTCGCCCCTTCGTTGCACTGCCCGTCGCGGATGGCGACCAGTTCGAGGCTGCCCCCGCCGAGATCGGCGACCACGCCGTAGGCCCCGGGAAAGGCGCCGAGCGCCCCGAGCGCCGAAGTGCAGGCTTCCTCTTCGCCCGAGAGCTGGCGCGGTTCGAGCCCCAGCGCGGCGACCCGGGCAAGGAATTCGCCCCCGTTGTCCGCATCGCGCGTTGCGGCCGTGGCGACGGTCTGGACATCGCTTATCCCCAGATCCTCGATGATGAGGGCATAGCGCGCCAGTGCGGCGAGCGCTTCGCTGGCGGCATCTTCGGGAATTCGGCTGGTGTCGGACAGGTCGCGCCCCAGACGTGCGGCGACGTTCTCGTTCCAGACGACCTCGGGTGCCCGGCCGGTGCCTTCGTAGACGACCAGTCGGACCGTGTTCGAACCGATGTCGATGACCGCGCGCGGCGGCTGGATGAGCCTGCGCTGCCATTTCGCCGACCGGGTCCGGCTCACGGATCGGTCGCCTTAAGCTTCAGTCGGGGAACCTCATGCTCGGCCAGCGCGGCCCCGCGCCCCGATAGCGAGGGGTTGGCCATGAAGTATTGGTGGCAGTTGAAGCCGGCGGGCTTGCCGTCCTCTCCTCTCATCCGGCGGTACTGGCCGTCTGCGTCGAGGCGCCAGCTCTGTTCCGTGTCGAGGATGTTGGCGAGCAGGACCTGCCCGAGCACCTGATCGTGCACGGTCTTGTTGGTGATGGGCACCAGCACTTCGACGCGGTGCTCGAGGTTGCGGCTCATCGCATCGGCGCTGGTGAGGAAGAGCTTCGCTTGCCGGCTGGGCAGGGTCTTGCCGTTGGCGAAGGCCCAGACGCGCGAATGTTCGAGAAACCGCCCGATGATCGATTTGACGCTGATGGTCTCGGATACCCCCGGGAGGCCGGCGCGAAGCGAGCAGATGCCGCGCACGACCATCACGATTTCTACACCCGCCTGCGAAGCTTCGTAAAGCTTGTCGATGATCGCCTTGTTGGTGATCGCGTTCAACTTGACCCAGATGCCCGCGGGCTGGCCGGCGGCGGCATTGGCGATTTCGGCGTCGATCAGCGTGTAGAGCTTCTGCTGCAGGCCGATCGGCGAAATTGCGAGCTTCTCGAGGTCGCCGGGCTGGATATAACCGGTGATGAAGTTGAACATCTTGGCGGCATCGCGGCCCAGCGCTGGATCGGCGGTGAAGAAACTGAGGTCGGTGTAGATCTTGGCGTTGACCGGATGGTAATTGCCCGTCCCGAAATGACAATAGGTGCGGTAGCCGTCTTCCTCGCGCCGCACCACCAGACTAACCTTGGCATGCGTCTTCCATTCGGTGAAGCCGTAGATCACCTGGACCCCGGCGCGCTCGAGCTCGCTTGCCCAGTGAATATTGCGCTCCTCGTCGAACCGGGCCTTGAGCTCGACCACGGCGGTGACCGCCTTGCCGGCCTGCGCCGCTTCGATCAGCGCCGCGATGACCGGCGACTGGTCGCCTGCGCGATAGAGCGTCTGCTTGATCGATACCACCGCCGGGTCGCTGGCGGCCTGGTGGAGGAAATCGACCACCACGTCGAAGCTTTCGAACGGGTGGTGGATGACGATGTCCTTTTCGCGGATGGCGGCGAAACAATCGCCCTCGTGCTCGAGGATGCGCTCGGGATAGCGCGGGCTGAAGGGTTCGAACTTGAGATCGGGGCGCGGTTCGGCGCAGATCGTCGCGAGGTCGGCAAGGCCCAGCATTCCGCGCTTCTTGACGGTCATCGCCTCATCGACGTCGAGCTGTTCGCGCATGAGCGTTTCGGCCACCGCGTCGCACTCCTCGTCGAGTTCGAGCAGCACGGTGCGCCCGCGGCGCCGGCGCTGGATCGCGGTGCGGAAATAGCGCACCAGATCCTCGGCTTCCTCCTCGACTTCCATATCGCTGTCGCGCAGCACCCGGAAGAGCCCGTCGCCGAGGATCTTGAAGCCGGGGAACAACAGTTCGGCAAAGCGGACCACGAGCTGTTCGATGGCAACGTAGATCGCCTGCTTGCCCGTTTGATCCTGTGGCACCCGGACGAAGCGCGGCGCGCCGCTGGGGATCAGCACCATCTCGATCAGATCGGCCAGTCGCTTGCCGCGCTTGAGCCGAAAGATCACCCCCATTCCCTGGTTGGCGATGAACGGGAAGGGGTGGCTGGGGTCGATCGCCTGCGGCGTGATCAGCGGCAGGATATCGCTTTCGAAATAGTCGGCCAGCCATTTCTGCTGACCATGCGGCAGGTCCTCGACCGCCGCGATCAGTATGCCTTGCTCGGCCAGCAGCTCGCGGAGCGTGTCGAGGCTGGCCTGCTGCCGCACCTCGAGTGTCAGCAACTGCTCGCGGATCGCGGCGAGTTGCTGGCTCGGCGAGGTGCCATCGATCGCCCGGGTCTCGATCCCGCGCAGAACCTGGCCTTCGAGTCCCGCGATCCTAACCATCGTGAACTCGTCGAGATTGCTCGCCGAGATCGACAGGAAGCGGAGCCGTTCGAGCAGGGGATAGCGAGTGTTCTCGCTTTCGGCGAGAACGCGCCGGTTGAAGCTCAGCCACGACAATTCGCGATTGGTATACCGGCTGTCGGGCGCGGCCGACGGGCCCACGACGGCGTCGTTCGCCGCAATGCGAGAAGGTGACTTGGTCGACATAAGATTGCGGCGTCGGGACATGGGCCTCGTTTATGACGCTTCGATTACAGTGTGGCGCGTTATGGGACCAAGGAAAAGTTAATCCGCAAGCGGCTTGTCTCCGCTGCGCGCCACATTTATGTCGCAATGCACCATGAAGCGAACCCATCTCCCGCTGAACGCCCTGCGCGTCTACGATGCCGCCGCGCGGCATCTGTCGTTTACCCGCGCAGCCGACGAGCTCGCGGTGACGCCCGCGGCCGTCGGGCAGCAGATCCGCGCGCTCGAGGATCATCTCGGCACGGTGCTGTTCCGCCGGACCAGCAAGGGGCTCGAACTGACGCAGGAAGGTGCCGCCGGGCTCGATGCGCTGCGCGAAGGCTTCCTGAAATTCGAGGAGAGCGTCTCCGCCATGCAGGCGGGGCAGGCTTCCGACAGCTATACGATCGCCTGCCCGCGCGAATTCTATGCGCAATGGCTCGCCCCGCGGCTGGCCCGGTTCGGCGAAGCGAACCCCGAATTCCGTTTTACCTTCGTCGCCGACGAGAACGCCGATTTCACCGAAGCCAATCTCGACTGTGCGATCCGCTTGGTCGATGGACCCGGCGATCTGCAGGGGATCGAGCTCGACGAGGCGCGTCGCGTCACCGTGGCGCGGCCGAAGGAACTCGGCGGGGCGCCCGACAAATGGATCGACTGGGGGCTCGCGCTGCAGGAAGGCGAACCGGCCCATGTCACCGTCTCGAACGCGGGCCAGGCGCTGTCGTCGGCGCTGGCGGGGCTGGGCAAGGCGATCCTGCCCGAACTGCTGGCCAAGGATTCGATCGATGCGGGCCGGCTCGAGGTGCTCGATGGGCCGGTCTCGGGTACGCGTGCCTACTGGATGGTGGCGCCGACCCCCCAGTGGAGGACGAAGAAGGTCCGGGCACTGGTGAGTTTCCTGAAAGAATAGAGCGCTTTGCCGGATATGGCATCGGATTTTATCGCGACAATCCTTCCGCTATGCCCAGACAATACATAATTTGATCAGAAATAATACCAGAGAATCCCTTATTTATACTTGTAGATAAGAGGATTTTAACCATGATAGAGAGGCTGTATTTAGCGCCCGCTGGTTAGTTTGTCCCCGCAAGGGGAACGATCCATGAAGCGTTTCTTGAAGGACATCCTGCGCGATACGGAGGGGGGCGCGCTGGCGATTTTCGCCGGAGCGCTGTTGCCGATGGTGATTGTCATCGGTTGCGCCGTCGACCTCAGCTTCGCCTACATGGCGCGTGCGAAACTGCAGAATGCCTGCGATGCCGGGGTGCTTGCCGGGCGCCAGTCGATGGCAGGGACCAGCTGGACCGCCGCCAACGAGACCCAGGCGCGCACCTTCTTCGGCTTCAACTTTCCCGCCGGCACGCTCGGGGCGATCGGGCTGAGCTTCCATGTCCAGCAGGACGCTGCCGATGCGGCCCAGATCCTCGGTTCCGCGAACGCCAGCATCCCGACTTCGCTGATGTTCATCTTCGGCTACGATCAGATCCCGATCGCGGTCGATTGCGACGCCAAGCGCGATCTCGGCCACAACGACGTGATGCTGGTTCTGGATGTGACGGCATCGATGGGCTCGCCGCCGGCCATTGGCGGCGACGACAAGATCACCCGGCTGCGTGCCGCCACCCTCGGCCTCTACCGGGCGCTCGAAGACGTTTCGGGCACTTCGATCACCCGCTTCGGGATCGTGCCATATTCGCATAGCGTGAATGTCGGGCGCTCGCTGGCGAACAAGGATATTCTCGACCGGCAATTTTATTCTTACGGCGAGTGGAATTACGATGAATGCGACCTCGACGGATCTTCGCTCACGGACTGCGTCGAGACTATCTATGACGATAAGCAATCAACCGGTGTCTTCTACGAAGGAACGGTACGTAAATACCGTGTTTTGAACCGCTACAATTCGCTGGGCGAGCGAGAAATTGGTCTGAGCCAGTCGACGTGGAGTCTGGGCAGCGGGGCGGGGGCGGAGGCCATCCGCAACGCATTTCGAACGAGCGGAGAAGGCTGCATCGAGGAACGCCCCAGCATCGGCAACAGCGCCTATCCGATCGAGATCGAGGACTACGTCACGCAAGCCGATGTCGATGCCGAGGCGCGCGACGATGCCGACGAGGCCCGCCAGTTCGGCCGCTACGATCCCTCCGTCCAGGAAGGCTACGCCACGCAGGGTTGTCCCTCCGAAGCCAGCAGGCTCGAGGCCTATGCCAGTGAAGCGGAGTTCTCGGCTGCGATCAACGCGGCAACTGCCGAGGCGACCGGCAACACCTACCACGATATCGGGATGCTGTGGGGGGCTCGCTTTCTTTCGCCCACCGGCTTTTTCGCCAGCGACAACCCCACCGAAAGAGCGGGAGTCCCGGTCGATCGCCACATCGTCTTCATGACCGACGGCAAACTTGCCACTTCGGCGACCTATTACTCGACATTCGGGATCGACAAGTACCAACATCGCGTCAAGGGCAGCGGGACGCTGCAGGAGAAGCACCTCGCGCGGTTCAACTCGATCTGCGATCTGGTCAAGGCGAACGGCGTCACCGTCTGGGTGATCGCCTTCGACGTCACCGATACCGACGATATCGACGATTGCGCCACCAGTCCGGCGCATTTTTACGTCACCGACGGCTCCGACCTCGAAGACGTGTTCGAGAAGATCGGTCGAGGTATCGGCAATCTGAGGCTGACCCGATGAGCGGCGCGGCCACCCGCTTCGACCGCGACGACCGCGGGGCGGCGATCGTCGAATTCGCGCTTGTGCTCGGGCCCATGGTGCTGCTGCTGATGGGCGGGCTGGAACTCGGCTACGACAGCTATATCCGCGCCACCATGCAGGGCGCGCTCAACGATGCGGCGCGAACGGCGGCGGTCGAAACTCCGGTCATCCACGCCTCGGGCACGACCGTCGAGACACAGGTCGAGAACCTGATCAAGCAGACCGTGGACACCCTTGCGCCCAATGCCACGATCGTGGTGACGCAGAAGAGCTATTTCGATTTTTCCGCGATCGGCAATCCCGAAAAACTGATGACCGACCACAATGGCAATGGCCAGTTCGACGCGGCAGACGGTGATTGCTGGGAGGACGCCAATGGCGACGGCGACTACGATGCCGATGCCGGAGTCAGCGGAAACCGATCGGGCGACGACGTCGTCCTCTACACCGCGACGATCTCCGCGCCGCGGCTGCTCCCGATCGACGCGTTTCTGCCGGGTCTGGCCTCGACCATCGACATGACGGTGGAGACCGCCGTGCGCAACCAGCCCTATTCGCAGCAGGCCACCCCCGCGGTGGTCTGCGCCTAGGAGATCGGCAATGAACCTGTCCATCACCCCTCGGACGATCCTGTCCGTCGCTCCGCCCAGCAGCCAGCGGTGCGCTCCCGGGCCCCGTCCCGATGCCCGCCGCTTTCTGAACCGCCTGCACCGCGACAGGAGGGGACTCGCGCTGACCGAGTTCGCCTTTGCCGCGCCGCTGTTCCTGACTCTCGTGCTGACCGGGCTCGAACTTACCAACCTCGCGCTAGCCCATCTGCGCGTGAGCCAGATGGCGATGACCGTCGCCGACAACGCGGGCCGCGTCACCGCCGGGATCGACGAAGCGAATATTTACGAGGTCTTCGCCGGGGCCGAGGTGATCGGCAACGGGCTCGACTTCGCCTCGAACGGGCGCATGGTGCTGTCTTCGCTCGAGGACAATGGGCAGAGCGGGGCCGCCGCGGGCCAGACGATCACCTGGCAACGCTGCTGGGGGGCAGGGGCCTTCGACCCGGCCTATGGCCTGGAGGGCGCCGGCGCCAGCGATGCGACGCTCGCCACCGGGCTAGGTGCGAACGGCGCGTTGATTACCGCCTCGCCGGGCACGGCGGTGATGTTCGTCGAGGCCGAATATGACTACCAGCCGTTGATCGGCAGCGGATTTTTCCCTGCCCAGACGATTCGCTACGAAAGCGCGTTCAACGTCCGCGGCCGCCAGAACAATGCGATCAGCAACACGCAGGCGCTCACGGTGCTGGACTGTCCCGTGCAGGGAACTTCGTCCCCCGCCCCGAGCCCCACGCCGACGGCCACGCCCACCACGGCTCCTGCGCCAGTCTCGACGCCCAGCCCGACGCCTACTACGGCTCCGTCGCCAGTCGCCACGGGCGGCGGGCGATTGCGGACCATGGGCGGTCTGTTCCCCTTCTAGCGGATCGCCGTCGGGGCGAGGGTTCGGGGACGAAGGCGCGCGATCCGACGCTAGCCGAACCGCGCAAAAACCGCGGCCATCCCCGCCGGTTCGCACGCCGCTCGCAAGCGGGCCAGCGCCTCGTCGACTTCAAGATGATATTGGTGTGCTCCGTCGCCGGTTCCGGCGTGCCGCCCGCCGAGCATGCGGGTGAAGTCGAGTGCGCTGCGATTTTCCGCCAGCACGTGGACGCGAAAACCCGCGATGCCTTGAGCGCGGGCCTCGTGGAGGATCGTGGCGGTGAGGAGCTTGCCGAGTCCACGACCATGATATTCGTCGAGCACCGCGACCGAGAATTCCGCGCAGGTGGGGCGGGCCGCATCGCGGAAGGCATGGACGGCGCCGATCGCGGGGCTATCCGCGCGCTCGGTGTCCAGCGCGCCCCAGGCGAGATGGCTGTGGCTGTCGGCGTCGAGCAGGCGCGCGATCACCCAGTCGGGCGGCACTGCCATGCCCGAAAAGAAGCGCAGATAGAGCGAGCGCTTCGACATCCGCGCCAGCCCGGCACGCATTCGTGCTTCATCGCCAGGACCGATACGCCGGATACAGATCGCGCGCCCGTCGGCCAGCGCAGTGTGGATCGCCTGCGGATGGGGCAGGATCGCCGAAGAGCTCCGCGCGGCGGAAGCGTCGGATGCATTCGCGGTCGGTTCAGCCATGCTCGATTTCCCCACACACCAACTGGCGTCAAGCAATTTGATAGCATGAAATTCGATGGCAAGGCGCGCGGAGCCGGTACCCGTCCGTCTTCGGGCCGCCAGAGCTCCGGCCCAGCAAGCGTTCCGGCCAGCGATCCGGAAGCGATGCAGCTTCAGCCGGCTGAGCAGCTTGACCTGGGGAGCGAATCCCACTAGGGGCGCGACCATCCGATTGTGGCTCGTCCGCCGTCGGTCAGATAGAGCTGAACATTGCCGGTCATGTCCCGGGGGCCTGTCGCTGTCGCGGCGAGGCTCTTTTCTATTGAACGCACCCTCGATTTCGAAGTGCGTTCGGGGCAACCGTCAAAGTAACCCGGTGATCATGCGGTCACGGGTGGAGCGTTTCAGGCTCGTGCGACCATGCCGTTCCGACGCTGCGAAGCGCTCGTACGGGGCTCGCCACGAACCAGAACATCCATCCGCCCCGCTAGTCGTCACCGCCATACGGTGAAGAGAAAGACATCTATGCCGACGATCAACCAGCTGGTCCGCAAGGGCCGCGTCCCGCAGAAGGCCAAGAGCAAGGTCCCTGCGATGGAAGCGAACCCGCAGAAGCGCGGCGTTTGCACCCGCGTCTACACGACGACCCCGAAGAAGCCGAACTCGGCGCTGCGCAAGGTGGCCAAGGTCCGCCTTACCAACCAGCGCGAGGTCATCACCTATATCCCCGGCGAAGGCCACAATCTGCAGGAACACAGCGTCGTGCTGATCCGCGGCGGGCGTGTGCGCGACCTTCCCGGCGTGCGCTACCACGTCCTGCGCGGCGTGCTCGACACGCAGGGGGTCAAGGATCGCAAGCAGAGCCGTTCGAAGTACGGCGCCAAGCGGCCCAAATAATCGTGGCCGTCGCGCGCTGCCCGTCATCCTGAACTTGTTTCAGGATCCAGGGCTCCGCCAGCGCAGGTCCAGGAAGTTTAGAGCACCGCCCCCAGTCGATCGTTGGACCCTGAGACGAGTTCAAAGCGACGGCTCAAGGGAAGCGGTAGCTCCAAGACAAGGAATTTGACCAATGAGTCGTCGTCGTCGTCCCGAGAAGCGGGAAATCCTGCCCGATCCCAAATTTGGCGATCAGGTGCTTTCGAAATTCATGAACAACCTCATGTATGACGGCAAGAAGGCCGTTGCAGAGGGCATTGTCTACACCGCGCTCGACGTGGTCGAGGCCAAGGCCAAGGCCAATCCGGTCGAGCTGTTCCATACCGCGCTTGAAAATATCAAGCCGCAGGTCGAGGTGCGTTCGCGCCGGGTCGGCGGTGCGACCTATCAGGTGCCGGTCGAGGTGCGCCCCGAGCGCGCCCAGGCGCTGGCCATCCGCTGGCTGATCACCGCTGCGCGCGGTCGGCCCGAAACCACGATGTCGGCGCGCCTCTCGGGCGAACTGATGGATGCCGCCAACAATCGCGGCAACGCCGTGAAGAAGCGCGAGGATACGCACCGCATGGCGGACGCGAACCGCGCCTTCTCGCACTACCGCTGGTAAACGGCAGCCCGCTTGCAATCACCCTCCGGCGCCGCTCTCCGCGAGCCTGCCGGAGGGTCTTCAAGCGGTCACATTGATACCCATATGGGGGCCGAGCCCGCTCACCCCCGAACCCACGAGGAATTCCACATGGCCCGCGATTATCCGCTGGAGCGCTATCGCAATATCGGCATCATGGCGCACATTGATGCCGGCAAGACCACCACGACCGAGCGTATCCTTTATTACACCGGCAAGTCCTACAAGATCGGCGAAGTCCACGACGGCGCCGCGACCATGGACTGGATGGAGCAGGAGCAGGAGCGCGGGATCACCATCACTTCGGCCGCGACGACCACTTTCTGGTCGGCCGAAGATGGCGAGGGGCCCAAACACCGGATCAACATCATCGACACCCCCGGGCACGTCGATTTCACCATCGAGGTGGAACGTTCGCTGCGCGTGCTCGACGGCGCGGTCGCCGTGTTCGACGGCGTGGCCGGCGTCGAGCCGCAGTCCGAAACCGTGTGGCGCCAGGCCGACAAGTACGGCGTTCCCCGGATGTGCTTCATCAACAAGCTCGATCGCACCGGCGCGGACTTCTATTATTGCGTTCAGTCGATCATCGATCGCCTCGGCGCGACCCCGCTGGTCCTCTATCTTCCGATCGGTGCCGAAAGCGACCTCAAGGGCGTGGTCGACCTGGTCAACATGCGCGGAATCGTGTGGGAAGACGACGGCCTCGGAGCGACGTTCAACTACACCGACATTCCCGCCGAGCTGGCCGACAAGGCCGCCGAATATCGCGAGAAGCTGGTGGAGACCGCCGTCGAGCAGGACGACGATGTCATGGAAGCCTATCTCGAGGGCGAAGAACCCGATGCGGCGACGCTCAAGCGGCTGATCCGCAAGGGCACCATGGCTCGTGCCTTCGTGCCCGTGCTGTGTGGTTCGGCCTTCAAGAACAAGGGCGTCCAGCCGCTGCTCGATGCCGTCGTCGACTATATGCCGAGCCCGCTCGACGTCCCGGCGATCAAGGGCGTCAAGCCCGACAGCGACGAGGAAGACACGCGTCCGTCGTCGGACGATGCGCCTTTCTCCGCGCTGGCGTTCAAGATCATGAACGATCCCTTCGTCGGAACGCTCACCTTCACCCGCATCTATTCGGGCAGGCTCGCCAAGGGCTCGGTCCTCAATTCGGTGAAGGACAAGAAGGAAAAGATCGGCCGCATGCTGCTGATGCACTCGAACAACCGCGAGGACATCGATGAAGGCTTCGCGGGCGATATCGTCGCGATTGCGGGTCTCAAGGAAACCACTACCGGTGATACGCTGTGCGATCCGGCCAAGCCGATCATCCTCGAGCGGATGGAATTTCCCGAGCCGGTGATCGAACTGTCGGTGGAACCCAAGACCAAGGCCGACCAGGAAAAGATGGGCGTCGCGCTCAACCGCCTGGCTGCCGAGGATCCGAGCTTCCGCGTCTCGACCGATCACGAGAGCGGCCAGACGATCATCAAGGGCATGGGCGAACTCCACCTCGACATTCTGGTCGACCGCATGAAGCGCGAATTCAAGGTCGAGGCCAACGTTGGGGCGCCGCAGGTGGCCTACCGTGAAAGTCTCGCGAAGGCTGTCGACGTCGACTACACCCACAAGAAGCAGTCGGGCGGGTCGGGCCAGTTCGGCCGGGTCAAGGTCAAGGTCACGCCGGGCGAACGCGGTCAGGGTGTGGTCTTCGACGACAACATCAAGGGCGGCAACATCCCCAAGGAATACATCCCGGCCATCGAGAAGGGTTTCCGCGAGCAGGCCGAGAGCGGCTATCTCGTCGGTTTCCCGATCATCGACTTCAGCATCGAACTCTATGACGGTGCCTACCACGACGTCGACTCATCGGCGATCGCCTTCGAGATCGCGGGTCGCGGTGCGATGCGCGAAGTGGCCAGCAAGTCGGGGATCAAGCTGCTCGAGCCGGTCATGAAGGTCGAGGTCGTCACTCCCGAGGATTACCTCGGCGACGTGATCGGCGATCTCAACAGCCGTCGTGGCCAGATCCAGGGCACCGACAGCCGCGGCAATGCGCAGGTGGTGGAAGCCCACGTGCCGCTCGCGAACATGTTCGGTTACGTCAACGAATTGCGCTCGTTCACGCAGGGACGCGCGCAGTACTCGATGCAGTTCAGCCACTACGACGAGGTCCCGGCAAACGTCGCGGCTGAAGTCAAGGAGAAGCTTGCGTAAGCTTGCTTCTGGGTCTAGGGGCGGCGCCTGATTCCGTCAGGCACCGCCCACACCACGGAAATCCACTCTTCTAGTTCAGAGGTATTACGAGAAATGGCGAAGGAAAAATTTGAGCGGAACAAGCCGCACGTCAACGTTGGCACCATCGGTCACGTCGACCACGGCAAGACCACGCTGACCGCGGCAATCACCAAGGTGCAGGGCTCGGCCGTCGATTTCGCAAACATCGACAAGGCTCCGGAAGAGCGCGAGCGCGGGATCACCATTTCGACCGCTCACGTCGAATACGAAACCGATGCGCGCCACTATGCGCATGTCGATTGCCCGGGCCACGCCGACTACGTCAAGAACATGATCACCGGTGCCGCTCAGATGGACGGCGCGATCCTGGTCGTGAACGCCGCCGACGGTCCGATGCCGCAGACCCGCGAGCACATCCTGCTCGCGCGCCAGGTCGGCGTGCCGGCACTGGTCGTCTACATGAACAAGGTCGATCAGGTCGACGACGAGGAAATCCTCGAACTGGTCGAGCTGGAAGTGCGCGAGCTGCTGAGCTCCTACGACTTCGACGGCGACAACATTCCGATCATCAAGGGTTCGGCGCTCGCCGCTCTCGAGGGTCGTGATCCGGAAATCGGCGAGAACTCGATCAAGGAGCTCATGGCTGCCGTCGACGAGCACATTCCCACTCCCGACCGTCCGGTCGACAAGCCGTTCCTCATGCCGATCGAAGACGTGTTCTCGATCTCGGGCCGTGGCACCGTCGTCACCGGCCGTGTCGAGACCGGAATCGTCAATGTCGGCGACGAAGTCGAGATCATCGGCATCAAGGACACGCAGAAGACCACCGTCACGGGCGTCGAAATGTTCCGCAAGCTGCTCGACCGCGGCGAAGCCGGCGACAACATCGGCGCGCTGATCCGCGGCATCGGCCGTGAAGACGTCGAGCGCGGCCAGGTCCTCGCCAAGCCCGGTTCGGTTACGCCGCACACCGAGTTCAGCGCCGAGGTCTATGTGCTGTCGAAGGACGAAGGTGGCCGTCACACGCCGTTCTTCGCCAACTACCGCCCGCAGTTCTACTTCCGCACCACCGACGTCACCGGCGAAGTCATCCTCCCCGAGGGCACCGAGATGGTGATGCCGGGCGACAACGTCACGATCAGCGTCAAGCTGATTGCGCCGATCGCCATGGACGAAGGCCTGCGGTTCGCGATCCGCGAAGGCGGCCGCACCGTCGGTTCGGGCGTCGTGGCTTCGATCTCGAAGTAATCATCGCTTTCACAAGCGACTGAAAGTCTGGGCCCATTCCTTCACGCAAGGGGTGGGCCCAAGCTTTCGCGGGGCGCCAGCGGACGCTCCCTTCGCACGGTTTGCCGTCTCCGCGCCGCCTGGTTTGCATTAGGCGGAATTCGGGGGTTGCCAGTTCCCGGCCTCCTCCGTATATGCGCGCCCACAGGCAGGGATTCGCGTCCCCGCCACAAGGAATTGATGGAAGGTCGCCCGATCCGGGAAACCGGGCCACAGAGGGCGGGCCTTTCTTTTTTGCGGGTCGGAAACGATCTGCTTGGCTCTTTCGCATCGGTGTAGGTAATGGAAGCTCAGAATATCCGCATTCGCCTCAAGGCGTTCGACCATCGCGTTCTCGACCAGGCGACTGGCGAGATCGCAGAGACCGCGCGTCGCACGGGTGCTCTTATTCGCGGCCCCATTCCCATGCCGACGCGTATCGAGAAGTTCACCGTGAACCGCGGCCCGCACATCGACAAGAAGTCGCGCGAGCAGTTCGAGGTGCGTACCTACAAGCGGTTGCTCGACATCGTGCAGCCGAATGCCCAGACGGTCGATGCGCTGATGAAGCTCGACCTCGCCGCGGGCGTCAACGTGGAGATCAAGCTGGCCTGAGCCGGTTTGCCGGAATTCCCGCCCAAGCGGGAATTAACGTCCCCCTGGCGGGACGTTAATCCGGCCGGGAAGGTTTCGGGGCTCTCGATTGCCCCGCCGGGTCGCAAGACCAGGCAAGACATCGGGATACCGCCGGAACACATCCGGGTCTGCGTCCTCCGTCTCGCTGCCAAGGCTACGTGCCGCGGCGGCAATCAGCCCGGGCGGGGCGACGCATCATTCAAACGGGCTGGCAAGCACCTCGGATGGGCCGGGGTGCCTCTGTTGAGGAGTTTTGACGATGCGCACAGGCGTTATCGCAAAGAAAGTCGGGATGACCCGTCTCTTCCAGGAGGACGGTCGGCACGTGCCGGTCACCGTTCTGGCGCTGGAAAACTGCCAGGTGACCGCTCACCGGACCGCCGATCGCGACGGCTATTTTGCCGTTCAGGTCGGGTCGGGCGAAGCCAAGCACAAGAATGTCAACAAGCCGCAGCGCGAAGCATTCGCCAAGGCTGAAGTTCCGCTGAAGATGAAAGTTGCCGAATTCCGCGTCGATGATGCGGAGGGGCTGCTGCCTGTCGGTGCGCGCATTTCCGCCGAACATTTCGTTGCAGGCCAGAAGGTCGACATCACCGGCCACACGCAGGGCAAGGGTTTCGCCGGCGCCATGAAGCGTTGGGGCTTCGGTGGCTTGCGCGCGACGCACGGCGTCTCGCTCTCGCACCGTTCGCACGGTTCGACGGGCAACCGTCAGGATCCGGGTCGGGTGTTCAAGGGCAAGAAGATGGCCGGCCACATGGGCGACCGTCAGCGGACCCAGCAGAACCTCGAAATCGTACGCACGGATGCCGACCGCGGTCTTCTTTTCGTAAAGGGATCCGTCCCGGGCGCGAAGAACGGCTGGCTGCTGGTCAAGGATGCGGTCAAGATCGACCATGTCGACCTGCCGTTCCCCGGCGTCATGTACCGCAACCGCGACGAGTTCGAACATGAGGAAGCGGCTCCCGGCCTGGTCGAGAGTTCTGCCGAGCACGAGGTCGGCACCGAGGTTTCCGCCGAGCAGCAGCAGAAGCTGATGCAGCAACAGGAAGCCGGTGCCGATGCCGAGACCGGCGCGGCCGAAGACAACAGCACCACGCCGAGCGTCGACAAGGACGCCGGTGAGAACAAGGAGGGCTGATCCGTGAAGGTGAAGGTCCAGAAAATCGACGGCAAGGCCGTTTCCGGTGCCGGAAGCGACATCGAGCTCAACGACGACGTCTTCGGCGTCGAGCCGCGCGCCGATATCCTGCATCGCGTTGTCACGTGGCAACTCGAGAACCGCCGCGCCACCGCCCGCCCGACGCGCGAGCGTTCCGACGTTGCCCGCACCGGCAAGAAGTGGGGTCGCCAAAAGGGCGGCGGAACGGCGCGCCACGGCGACCGCGCAGCCCCGATCTTCATCGGTGGCGGCAAGGCTCACGGTGCGCGCAAGCGCGATTTCGAGCAGTCGCTCAACAAGAAGGTTCGCGCGCTCGGCCTCAAGATGGCCCTGTCGACCAAGGCGAAGGATGGTCTGGTGATCGTCGACAGCCTTGAGCTCAAGGACGCCAAGACCAAGGCGCTCAAGGGTCACTTCGACAAGGCTGGCTGGAACGGCAAGGTGCTCGTGATCGACGGCGAGAACGTCAACGACGGTTTCGCCAAGGCTGCCCGCAACATTCCCGGCGTCAATGTGCTGCCGGCGATGGGCGCCAACGTCTACGACATCCTGAAGCACGACACGCTGGTCCTCACCAAGGATGCGGTCGAGAAGCTGGAGGCCCGTTTCAATGGCTAAGAAGCAGGAAATCGATGCCCGTCACTACGACGTGATCCTGGCGCCGCACATCACCGAAAAGTCGACCTTGGCTTCGGAGAACAATGCGGTCGTGTTCAAGGTTGCCGGTGACGCCACCAAGCCGCAGATCAAGGAAGCGATCGAGGCGATCTATTCGGCTCAGAAGGCCAAGGTCGTCGCGGTCAACACGATCGTGGTGAAGGGCAAGACCAAGCGCTGGAAGGGCAAGCCCTACAAGCGCAACGACGTGAAGAAGGCGATCGTGACCCTCGCAGAGGGCTCGATGATCGACATCACCGAAGGTGTGAGCTGATGGCACTGAAGAATTACAAACCCACCAGCCCGGGCCGTCGCGGCCTGATCCTGGTCGACAAGTCGGGGCTCTACAAGGGCAAGCCCGTCAAGTCGCTCGTCGAGGGCAAGCGCAAGACCGGTGGCCGCAACAACAAGGGTCACGTCACATCGCGCGGCATGGCTGGCGGCCACAAGCAGAAATATCGCTACGTCGACTTCAAGCGGCGCAAGTGGGATGTTGCCGGGACCGTCGAACGGCTCGAATACGACCCGAACCGCACCGCCTTCATCGCGCTGGTCAAGTATGACGACGGCGAACTGGCCTATATCCTCGCACCGCAGCGTCTTGCCGTGGGCGACAAGGTCGTCGCGGGCGAGAAGGTCGATACCAAGCCCGGCAATGCCATGCTGCTCGGCCAGATGCCCGTCGGCACGATTTGCCACAACGTGGAGATGAAGCCGGGCAAGGGCGGTCAGATCGCCCGCGCGGCGGGTTCCTATGTCCAGTTGGTCGGGCGTGACCGCGGGATGGTCATCGTCAGGCTCAATTCAGGTGAGCAGCGTTACCTGCGCGCCGACTGCATGGGCACCGTCGGTGCCGTGTCGAACCCGGACAACCAGAACCAGAACCTGGGCAAGGCCGGGCGTCGTCGCTGGATGGGCATCAAGCCGCTGACGCGCGGCGTCGCCAAGAACCCGGTCGATCACCCGCACGGCGGCGGCGAAGGCCGCACCTCGGGCGGTCGCCATCCGGTGACCCCGTGGGGCAAGCCGACCAAGGGCGCCCGCACCCGCAACAACAAGCAGACGGACAAGATGATCATCCGTTCGCGCCACGCGAAGAAGAAGAGGTAATCCGACATGGCTCGTTCCGTCTGGAAAGGTCCGTTCGTCGAGCTCAGCCTGCTCAAGAAGGCTGAGACCGCTCAGGACGCGGGTGCAAATAAGCCGATCAAGACCTGGTCGCGCCGCAGCACCATCCTGCCGCAGTTCGTTGGTCTGACGTTCAACGTCTACAACGGACACAAGTTCATCCCGGTCTCCGTCTCGGAGGAGATGGTCGGCCACAAGCTCGGCGAGTTCGCGCCCACTCGCACGTTCCCGGGCCACGCCGCCGACAAGAAGGGTAAGCGCTGATGAGCAAGCAGAAGGCACCCCGCCGCGTTGCGGACAACGAGGCGCTCGCCGTCGGGACCACGATCCGTGGTTCCGCGCAGAAGCTCAATCTCGTCGCCGGGCTGATCCGCGGCAAGAAGGCCGAAGAGGCTCTTAACATCCTCGCCTTTTCCAAAAAGGCGATGGCGAGGGACGCCAGCAAGGTGCTCGCTTCGGCGATCGCCAATGCGGAAAACAACCACAACCTCGACGTCGATGCGCTCGTGGTGGCGGAAGCTTCGGTCGGCAAGTCGATCACCATGAAGCGTTTCCACACGCGCGGCCGTGGCAAGTCCACGCGCATCCTCAAGCCGTTCAGTCGGCTGCGCATCGTGGTTCGCGAGCAGGAAGAGGCGTAAGATGGGCCATAAAAGCAACCCGATCGGTCTGCGCCTGCAGATCAACCGCACCTGGGACAGCCGCTGGTACGCCGAAGGGCGCGACTATGCGCAGCTGCTCAAGGAAGACATCGAGATCCGCAAATACATCGTCGAGAGCCTGCCGCAGGCAGCGATCTCGAAGGTGGTGATCGAACGTCCGGCCAAGCTGTGCCGCATCTCGATCTACGCCGCGCGGCCCGGTGTCATCATCGGCAAGAAGGGCGCGGACATCGAGAAGCTGCGCACCAGGCTGGCTAAGATGACCGCGAGCGAGGTGAAGCTGAACATCGTCGAGATCCGCAAGCCGGAAATCGATGCCAAGCTCGTCGCCCAGGGCATTGCCGATCAGCTGGTCCGTCGCGTGGCCTTCCGCCGCGCTATGAAGCGCGCCGTGCAGTCGGCTCTGCGGCTTGGTGCCGAAGGCATCAAGATCACCTGCGGCGGCCGTCTCGGCGGCGCCGAGATCGCTCGCGTCGAATGGTATCGCGAGGGTCGCGTTCCGTTGCACACGCTGCGCGGCAATGTCGATTACGCCACCGCCGAAGCGCTGACCGCTTATGGAATCATCGGCATCAAGTGCTGGATCTTCAAGGGTGAAATCCTCGCCCATGACCCGACCGCACAGGATCGCCTCATGATGGAAGCCCAGACCTCGGGCGTCCGTCCGGCGCGCTGATTGCAGGATTAGGAAAGAACCATGCTGCAACCGAAGAAAACCAAGTACCGCAAGGCCTTCAAAGGCAAGATCCATGGCTTGGCCAAGGGCGGCACGACGCTGAATTTCGGGTCGTACGGCCTGAAGGCGCTTGAACCCGAGCGGATCACCGCGCGCCAGATCGAAGCTGCGCGCCGCGCGATCACTCGCCACATCAAGCGTCAGGGACGCCTGTGGATCCGTGTCTTCCCCGACGTGCCGGTATCGAAGAAGCCGGCCGAAGTACGGCAGGGCAAGGGCAAGGGGTCGGTCGAATATTGGGCGGCTCGCGTGAAGCCGGGCCGCATATTGTTCGAGCTCGACGGCGTTGCCGGGCCGCTGGCTGCCGAAGCCTTCCAGCGCGCCGCGATGAAGCTGCCGATCAAGACCAAGGTCGTCGCCCGCCTGGGCGACGCCTCGCACCTCGGAGGCGAATGATGGCCCAGAATGCGACCAAGACCGAAGACCTGCGCCAGAAGTCGGACGACCAGCTGGCCGAAGAATTGACCACGCTGAAGCGCGAGCAGTTCAACCTGCGCTTTCAGGCGGCGACGAACCAGCTCGAGGCTCCGGCCCGCATCCGCGAGGTTCGCCGCACGATCGCCAAGATCAAGACGCTGCAGGGCGAGCGCGCCAAAGCCGCGCAAACCGCCGCTGCCGTGAAGGCTTAAGGAGTAGACCATGCCCAAACGTATCCTGATCGGGACCGTCACCTCCGACAAGACCGACAAGACCGTGACCGTGCTCGTCGAGCGCAAGGTGAAGCACCCGCTCTACGGGAAGATCATCCGCCGCTCGAAGAAGTACCACGCGCATGACGAGAACAACGAGTTCACGCTCGGCGACATCGTGCGGATCGAAGAAACCAAGCCGATTTCCAAGACCAAGACCTGGCAGGTCAAGGACCGGGTGACGGCAGGCGGTGTTCAGGCAGTCGAGGCAGATCTCGACGTCGAAGCCGCGGGCAACTGAGTTCAAACCCCCGCTTCGGCGGGGACAGGCGTTAGGAACTGCCGGACGTGTTCCGGCAAGCCATTGAGAAGGAAACGGATCGATGATCCAGATGCAATCCAATCTCGACGTCGCGGACAACAGCGGCGCGAAGCGCGTCCAGTGCATCAAGGTACTGGGTGGCTCGAAGCGTCGGACTGCGTCCGTCGGCGACGTGATCGTGGTTTCCGTGAAGGAAGCCCAGCCGCGCACGAAGGTGAAGAAGGGCGATGTCCATCGCGCCGTCATCGTGCGTACCAAGAAGGACGTGCGCCGTCCCGACGGCAGCGTGATCCGCTTCGACAGCAATGCCGCGGTCCTCGTCAACAAGAACGAGGAGCCGATCGGCACCCGTATCTTCGGCCCGGTCGTGCGCGAATTGCGTGGCCGCGGCTTCATGAAGATCATCTCGCTCGCTCCGGAGGTGCTGTAATGGCCGCCGCAAAGATCAAGAAAGGTGACAGCGTCGTCGTCCTGTCCGGCAAGGACAAGGGCAAGACGGGCACCGTCGCGAAGGTCCTGCCGAAGGATGGCAAGGTCGTCGTCGAGGGTGTCAATATCGCGGCGCGTCACCGCAAACCGAACCAGCAGAACCCGCAGGGTGGCATCGACCGCTTCGAAGCGCCGATGCACATCAGCAAGGTCGCGCTGGCCGATCCGAAGGATGGCAAGCCCACCCGCGTCCGTTTCGAAGAGAAGGACGGCAAGAAGGTGCGCGTTGCCGTAAAGTCCGGGGAGACTATCGATGGCTGATTACACGCCCCGTATGCGCAAGCGCTACGACGACGAGATCGTCAAGGCGATGACCGAGAAGTTCGGCTACAAGAACCGTCTCGAAGTGCCCAAGATCGAAAAAATCACGCTCAACATGGGTGTGGGCGAGGCGAGCCAGGACAAGAAGAAGGTCCAGACCGCTGCCGAGGAAATGGCGCTGATTGCCGGCCAGAAGCCGGTCATCACCAAGGCCAAGAAGTCGATCGCTCAGTTCAAGCTGCGCGAAGGCATGCCGATCGGTGCGAAGGTCACGCTGCGTCGCGAGCGCATGTATGAGTTCGTCGATCGTCTGGTCACCGTTGCCATGCCGCGCATCCGCGACTTCCGCGGGCTCAATCCGCGTTCGTTCGACGGCCGGGGCAATTACGCGATGGGCCTCAAAGAACAGATCGTCTTCCCCGAGATCTCTTACGATCGCATCGAAAAGGTCCGGGGCATGGACATCATCGTAACCACCACGGCGAAGACCGACGAGGAGGCGCGCGAATTGCTCCGCCTGTTCGGTTTCCCGTTCCCGGCCCCCGAGGCCGAGAGCGCGTCGGAAGAGAAGGAAGCGGCGTGAGCCGCTAGAAGAGGAACTTAAGTCCAATGGCGAAACTGAGTTCGATCAACAAGAACGAGCGTCGCAAGAAGCTCGTCAAGCAGTATGCGGAAAAGTACGCGAAGCTGAAGGCTATCGCTGACGATGAATTGCTCGACGAGACCGAACGCCTGATGGCGCGGCTCAAGATGGCGGAACTGCCGCGCAATGCGAATCCGACCCGGGTTCGCAACCGCTGCGCCACCACCGGCCGCCCGCGCGGCTATTACCGCAAGTTCGGTCTCAACCGCATCGAACTGCGCGACCTCGGCAACAAGGGCCTGATTCCGGGCCTGACCAAGTCGAGCTGGTGAGGTAAAGACAGATGGCTATGACCGATCCCCTGGGTGACATGCTCACCCGTATCCGCAACGGCCAGCGTGCGAAGAAGGACAGCGTCCTTTCGCCCGCCAGCAAGCTGCGTGCGAACGTCCTCGAAGTGCTTCAGCGCGAAGGCTACATCCGTGGCTACAGCGAAGACGCTTCGGGCAAGCACCCCGCGCTGCGGATCGAACTGAAATATTTCGAGGGCGAACCTGCAATCAAGCATGTCGCTCGCGTCTCCAAGCCGGGCCGCCGCGTCTACTCGGGTTCGAAGGAACTCCCGACGATCCGCAACGGCCTCGGCATCACCATCGTCTCGACGCCTCGGGGCGTGCTTTCGGATGCCGAAGCGCGCAACCAGAACGTCGGCGGCGAAGTGCTGGCGGAGGTGTTCTGATGAGCCGCATCGGCAAGAGGCCGGTGGCGATCCCGAGCGGGGTCACCGCCAATATCGACAACGGCACGCTCAATGTGAAGGGTCCCAAGGGCGCCCTCGCGATGGGGCTGTCGGATTTGATCGAATACAAGCTCGAAGACGGCGAGATTTCAATCAAGCCTGCCAACGACACGCGCGCCGCCCGCAACCATTGGGGCATGCAGCGGACGATGGTTTCGAACCTCGTCGAAGGTGTCACCGAAGGTTTCACCAAGGTGCTCGAGATCACGGGCGTCGGTTATCGCGCGCAGGCGCAGGGCAAGAAGCTCAAGCTTCAGCTCGGCTATTCGCACGATGTCGACCTCGACGTTCCCGAAGGTATCGAGGTGAAGACCCCGGACCAGACCACCGTGGAGATTTCGGGCATCGACAAGCAGGCCGTCGGCCAGTTTGCCGCCGAAGTCCGCCGCTGGCGCAAGCCCGAACCCTACAAGGGGAAGGGCATCAAGTACCGCGGCGAGTACATCTTCCGCAAGGAAGGGAAGAAGAAGTAAGATGGCCAAGCTCTCTCTCTTTGAACGCCGCCGTCGCCGCGTCCGCACGGCGCTCCGCAACGTGTCGGGCGGCAAGCCCCGGCTTTCGGTCCACCGCACCGGCAAGCACATCTACGCGCAGATCATCGACGACGCGGCGGGCAAGACCCTCGCCGCTGCCTCGACGCTCGGTGCGCAGGGGTCGGGCGCCAATGTCGATGCCGCCAAGAAGGTCGGTTCCGATATCGCTTCCGCTGCCAAGAAGGCGGGCGTGACCACCGTCGTGTTCGATCGCGGCGGCTTCCTGTTCCATGGCCGCGTCAAGGCGCTGGCCGACGCCGCCCGCGAAGGCGGGCTGGAGTTCTGATGATGGCTGACGACAAGAAAACCGAAACTGCGGCGAGCGAAGCCGAAACCACCGTTACCGAAACCCCCGAGGTCGCGAAGGCCAAGGCGGATGCGGGTGTGGTCGAAGCCGAGACGCAGCATGCCGTGACGAAGGAAGAACCGGCGATCGCCGACACGCCTTCCGAAGCGGCCGACAACCAGAGCCCCGCCCAGGGTGCCGAGGGTCAGCCGCGTGAGCGCCAGGGCCGAGGCCGCGGGGGCAATCGCGATGGTGGCGGCCGCGGTCGCGGCCGGGGTCGCGACGATCGCCGGGGCGGGCGCCGCGAGGAAGAAGACGACGGGATCATCGAAAAGCTCGTCCACATCAATCGCGTCAGCAAGACGGTGAAGGGCGGTAAGCGCTTCGGTTTCGCCGCGCTGGTCGTCGTGGGTGACGGTTCGGGCCGAGTCGGCTTCGGCCACGGCAAGGCGCGTGAGGTTCCCGAAGCGATCTCGAAAGCGACTGCTTCGGCGCGCAAGAAGATGATCCGCGTCCCGCTGAAGGAGGGCCGTACTCTCCATCACGACGCCAAGGGTCACTTCGGGGCCGGCAAGGTCACCGTCCGCACCGCGCCTCCGGGCACCGGGATCATCGCGGGCGGCCCGATGCGCGCGATATTCGAAAGCCTCGGGGTCGCAGACGTGGTGACCAAATCGGTCGGCACCTCGAATCCTTACAACATGATCCGCGCAACCTTCGACGCGCTGACCAACCAGACTTCGCCTAAGTCGGTTGCCCAGCGTCGCGGCAAGAAGGTCGCCGACCTGCTGGGTCGTGGTGGCGCTTCGGAGGCCGAGGCGGAGGCCGATGCCGCCGCGGTCGTTGAATAACTCAGGCGCGGAGTAAGAACGATGGCTGACAAGAAAACCATCACGATCAAGCAGATCGGTTCGCCGATCCGTCGTCCGGAAAGCCAGCGTAAGATCCTGGTCGGCCTGGGCCTCGACAAGATGCACAAGGTCGTGACCCGCCAGGACACCCCCGAGGTGCGTGGCGCGATTGCCAAGATCCCGCATCTCGTGGCGGTGGTCGACTAAAAGCTCGAGGGCGATAGCTCTCGCAGAGGGGGCCGGACAGCTTCGCGCTGTCCGGCCTCTTCGCGTTTCAGGGGGTCTTCTGGCGGCAGTGGCCGTAGACCTTCACCTCGATATCCCGGCGTTTTATGAAAGCCGAGGCCACTTCGGTGCAGTGGCGCTTTTCGTAATCGCGGACGAGCTGCGTCGTGACCGGGTTGCTCAGCTTCGTGGTGCGGTCGACGATCGCTCCGGGACGGGCGGCGAGGATGCGCCTGACTTCGGTTGCCGTATCGATATGGCTGACGTTTCGTTCGGATTCCTGATGCAGATGGTTGGGGAAGGCGAGGGGGGTTGGGAAGCGGGAATCAGTGAGCGTATAGAGCAGCGGCGGTCCGTCGAAGACCAGCAAGCTACCGTCGTCCTTGCTGGCCCTGACCGCTTCGACCAGCCGGTCCATCGCCGCGCGTGCATGGCGAGTGGCGGCGAAGTCGAAGAATGGAAAGAAGTTCAGGATCATTATCGCAACCAGTCCGAACAGGCCGAGTCCCCAGGGCTTGCGTTCGAAGAATCCTGCTGCGGCGAGGCAGAGCGGAACCAGCAGGGGCAGGGCATAGTGCAGATAGAATGCGGGCACCGAAAAAAATCCGATCGTTGCGGCGATCAGCCAGCCCGCGAAGAAGGTTCGCAAGACCTCGCTCATCCTCGCCATCGAAAGGATCGCGGCCGCCGCGAATGGCAGCAGGATCGCGGCGAGCACGGCAAGCCTTCCGAGGCCGCCATTGTCTTCGAGCGGTTTGCGCAGATTGGAGAGCACCATCGCGGTCCAGTATTCGTCCCAGTACCCGTGCGCGGCGTACCAGAGGGCGAAGAGGATGGTGGGAAGCGCACCGAGGGCCATCCATGCCGCGATGCGGACTGCAGTGAGCTGCCCGATCCCGTGGCGCCGGACCTGAGCGACGACGGCAAAGAGCCCGAAATAAATCGCTTCGAACACCGCAGTGGTCTTGATCGTGATGGCGATGCCGGCCATCAGCATGGCCAGCGCAAGGGGTCGAGCGCTAGCGGCGGCGCGTTTCGCATCGACCGCTGAGATCGTCAATGCGCCGGCGATGGCCACGAACAGATTGTAGAATACCGGGCTTTGTCCGCCGTGACCGTTGAAGAGGCAGATCGCGAGCAGGTATGTCGTCGCCCCCATGATCGCGCCCGACGCCGTGGCAAAGCGGCGCGCCGCGGCGTAGATCGTCCAGGCGGTCGCGGCGGCGAACAGCATCGCCGCCAGCTGGTAGGTGACGTACCACTCGGAAATGCCCGCGATGAACGCGAAGAGGAGGAAGTGGCCGGGCGGCTTGCGGTCCCACACGTCGACATAGGGAATCGCGCCGTGCTGCGTCTCCACCCCGGCGGCGAAGTAGAAGGCTTCGTCGACATAGAGATCCGGGTGCCCAAAGGTGGCCGCGCGGGTCAGCAATGCCACTAGGAGCAGCACCAGTGCCGCGATCAGGAGCTCCCTGCGCGTCACCATGTTGCCGGGGGAGCAGACCAGCCGTTCGGTCGTCGTCCTGTGCATCGGTTCCCCTCGTCGCCGCGCGCCCCAGCCCTGTGGCTCGTTATGCTGCCACGGCTCTAGATCAGGGGTCGACAACCTTCCCCAAAAACCCTATCGGCCCCCACTTCCCAACAGCGCGATCCCCGTAGGGGGCCTAGAAAGCGAAAGCGAGTGCATTATGAAATTGAATGATATCCGCGACAATCCCGGTGCCCGCCATTCCCGCATCCGCATCGGACGCGGCATCGGTTCGGGCAAGGGCAAGACCGGTGGACGCGGCCAGAAGGGCCAGAAGGCGCGTTCGGGCGTCGCCATCAAGGGCTTCGAGGGCGGCCAGATGCCGCTGCACATGCGTCTGCCGAAGCGCGGCTTCAACAATCCCTTCGGCAAGGACTATGCCGAAGTGAACCTGGGCATGGTGCAGAAGTTCATCGATGCCAAGAAGCTCGATGCCAAGAACGTCATCGATCACGAAGCGCTGCGGGCCGCGGGTCTTGCGCGCGGCGGCAAGGATGGCGTTCGTCTGCTCGGCAAGGGCGAACTGACCGCCAAGGCGAGCTTCCGGGTGGCCGGCGCTTCGAAGAGCGCGGTCGCCGCGGTCGAAAATGCCGGCGGTTCGGTCGAGGTGATCGACAAGGGTCAGCCCGAGCACGAAAAGAAGGCTGCCCGCGCCGCGGCCAACAAGGCCGCCAAGGCCAAGTAATCGGTAAAATCGGGGGGCGGGGTTCGACATTCCGCCCCCCTCTCCCTATCTGTTCGGGCAGCGCCGGGACGGGCCGGCTGCAAGCTAGGATCGACTTAGACCAATGGCATCACGCGCCGACAATCTCGCGAGCAACATGAGCCTCGCAAACTTCTCGAAGGCTACCGAGCTCAAGAACCGTATCTGGTTCACGATCGGGGCGCTGATCGTGTTCCGGTTCCTGAGCTTCGTGCCGCTGCCGGGTGTCAACCCGCTGATCCTGAGCGATCTCTACGATCAGACCCGTGGCGGGATCCTCGATCTGTTCAACACGTTCTCGGGCGGCAGCCTCGAGCGGATGAGCCTCATTGCGCTTGGCGTCATGCCCTATATCACCGCCTCGATCGTCGTGCAGCTAGCGGCAGCGCTTCATCCCTCGCTTGCCGCGCTCAAGAAAGAGGGCACCGTCGGGCGACAGAAGCTCAACCAGTATACGCGCTACGGAACTGTGTTCCTGTGCGCGATCCAGGGCTGGTTCCTTGCTTCCGGACTCGAAAGCTACGGTGCTCAGAGCGGATTGCAGGCGGTTGTCGATCCGGGCCTGATGTTCCGCGTGGGCGCGGTCGTCAGCCTCGTCGGCGGGACCATGTTCCTGCTCTGGCTGGGTGAACAGATCACCAGCCGCGGTATCGGGAACGGCGTGTCGCTGATCATCATGGCGGGTATCGTCGCGCAGTTCCCGACGTTCGTGACCAATATGGGTTCGGGCTATTCCGAAGGCTCGATCACGACCGGCACGCTGGTCGGCTTCATCCTCATGGTGGTCCTGCTGATCCTCGGAATCTGTTTCGTCGAACGGGCGCAGCGGCGCCTGCTGATCCAATATCCCAAGCGTGCGACCCAGCGTGGGATGATGCAGGCTGACCGGTCGCATCTTCCGCTGAAGCTCAATACCGCGGGCGTCATTCCTCCGATCTTCGCGAGTTCGCTGCTCCTGCTGCCGCTCACGATCACGCAGTTCGCGGGCAATTCGGTCGACACCGACAGCACACTGGGCGCCACTTTGCAGACCGTGCTGCAATATCTCCAGCACGGTCAGCCGATCTACATGGCGCTCTATGCCGCGGGGATCATCTTCTTCTGCTTCTTCTATACCGCGATCGTCTTCAACCCGGAGGAGACGGCGGAGAACCTCAAGAAGAACGGCGGTTTCATTCCCGGGATTCGTCCGGGTAAGCGCACCGAGGATTATCTCGACTACATCCTCACGCGCATCACCGTGATCGGTGCGATCTATCTCACGATCGTCTGCGTCTTGCCCGAATACATGATCGCGCAGACCGGAGTGCCGCTGTTCCTCGGTGGCACCAGCCTGCTGATCGTGGTCAACGTCACGGTCGATACGATCAGCCAGATCCAGTCGCATCTGCTGGCGCACCAGTATGGCGATCTGATCAAGAAGGCCAAACTGAAGGGGCGCCTGCGGTAGGGCACGCGCGCGGGCGAAGGGGACTTTACGCGATGGATATCATCCTTCTTGGCCCTCCGGGCGCTGGCAAGGGCACGCAGGCGCAACGCCTCGTCGAACACCACGGCATGCGCCAGCTGTCGACCGGCGACATGCTTCGCGCAGCGGTCAGGGCCGGCACTCCGGTAGGCATCAAGGCCAAGGAAGTGATGGAGCGCGGCGAGCTCGTTTCCGACGAGATCGTATCCGAGCTGATCGACGCCGAACTGACGGCCATGGGGCCCGAAGCCGGGGCGATCTTCGACGGCTATCCACGCACCACCGTCCAGGCCCAGATGCTCGATAGCATCCTCGCCAAGCACGGCCGCAGTCTCGGGCGCGTGATCGAGCTCGAGGTCGACGAGGATGCACTGGTCGAGCGAATTACCGGTCGCTTCACCTGCGCCCAGTGCGGTGAGGGTTATCACGACGTCTTCAAGCTGCCCCGGGTCTCCGGCGTGTGCGACAAATGCGGATCGACCGAGTTCAAGCGGCGGCCGGACGACAACGAGGACACGGTCCGCACGCGGATGCAGGAATACCGTGCCAAGACCGCACCGATCCTGCCCGGCTACGAGGAACGCGGGATCGTCTCCCGGGTCGACGGAATGGCCTCGATCGACGATGTCGCCCACGCGATCGATGCGATCCTTTCTTCCTGACGCGCCGGATCGGTTTCTCCCGCTTTTCAAGCGGCTTCGCATCGCATAGGACGGTGCCGAACCGGGAGAGAGGGATGCTGCGTTTCGCCACTATCGCCGCCGCGCTGCTCGCAGCCGCGCCATGCGCTTCGCCACTTGCTGCCAAGGTGGCCGAAACCCGGGCCGACGGCTTCGTCACCCAGGACATGGTCACCGTAGCCGCCAGCCCGCGGGAGACTTGGTTGGCGTTGATAAGCCCGGACGAATGGTGGAACGATACGCACAGCTGGTCGGGAGACGCGGCCAATATGACGCTGACCCCGCAGGCGGGAGGATGTTTCTGCGAGCGTATTCCGGGCGAGGACACACCCGATGGCTTTTCGCTCGACGGCAGTGCGCTGCACATGACGGTGCTTCAGGCGTTTCCGCTCAAGGTACTTCGGCTCCGCGGCGGGCTCGGCCCCCTGCAAGGCGAGCCGGCGACGGGGATCCTCACGATCACGCTCGAGGAAGTGGACGGCGGCACGCGCATCCGCTGGGAATACAATGTTGGCGGTCCCATGCGCTATGAGATCGATACGATCTCGCAAGCGGTGGATGGCGTGATGACCCAGCAGTTGCACGGGCTGCGCGACCATCTGGGGGCGCTCGACGCTCCCGCCAAGGCACCAGCAGGTTCGACGAAGGACGAGCAGCCGAGCATCGAGGCGCAGATCGACGCTCTGGGCACGCGCAAGTAGACCACGAGAACCGCAAGAGCACCCGGACAAGGGTGCCACGGTCGCACATACAACCGACACCCGCAAATTGGCGGGCAAAGAAGGGGGGGAAGTGCAACCATGGCAGCCATCTACGACAGGCACGTCGATTTCTCGCAGTTCATGGAGGGCGTGAAGAAACGCAACCCGGGGCAGACCGAATTCATCCAGGCGGTGCAGGAGGTGGCCCAGGATGTCTTCGAGTTCATCGACGACAAGGAAGAATATCACGAGGCGCAGATCCTGCGCCGGATCGCCGAGCCCGACCGTGTGGTCAGCTTTCGCGTCTGCTGGGAGGACGACAACCACAACATCCGCGTCCAGCGTGGCTGGCGCGTGCAGAACAACAATGCCATCGGCCCCTATAAGGGGGGGATCCGCTTTCATCCTAGCGTGAACGAGAGCGTGCTCAAGTTTCTCGCCTTCGAGCAGACCTTCAAGAATTCGCTTACCGGTTTGCCGATGGGTGGCGGCAAGGGCGGTGCCAATTTCAACCCCAAGGGTAAGAGCGACAGCGAGGTCATGCGCTTCTGCCAGAGTTTCATGACCGAGCTCTATCGCCACATCGGTCCCGATACCGACGTGCCTGCAGGCGATATCGGCGTCGGCGCGCGCGAGATCGGCTACATGTTCGGTCAGTACAAGCGGATCACCAACCGGTGGGAAGGTGTGCTGACCGGCAAGGGTACGGAGTATGGCGGCTCGAAAATGCGACCCGAGGCGACCGGCTACGGGGCAGTCTATTTCCTCCAGAACATGCTCAAGCACGCCGGGAAGGATATCGAAGGGCACACTGCGGTCATTTCGGGATCGGGCAATGTGGCGACGCACGCGGCGGAGAAGGTCACCCAGCTCGGCGGCAAGGTGCTGACGCTGTCCGACAGCAGCGGGTTCATTCACGATCCTGCCGGGATCGACCAGGAAAAGATCGAGTGGATCAAGCGGCTCAAGAACGAGCGCCGCGGCCGGATCAGCGAATATTGCGACGAATTCAAGGGTGCGACCTATCACGGCGAGGGCGCGCGGCCTTGGATGATCGCTGCCGACCTTGCGCTACCCTGTGCGACCCAGAACGAGCTGGAGAAGGACGAGGCCAAGGCGCTGGTCGACAATGGCGTCATCGCGGTGAGCGAAGGCGCGAACATGCCGACCACTCTCGACGGCGTGCGGGTTTTCCACGACGCCAGGATCCTCTATGGTCCCGGCAAGGCGGCCAATGCCGGAGGGGTGGCGGTCTCGGGCCTCGAGATGAGCCAGAACTCGGAGCGCGTCAGCTGGAACCACCAGCAACTCGGCCAGATGCTCACCGAATTGATGGCCGGAATTCACGACAAATGCGTCGAATACGGTGAGCAGGACGGCCACGTGGACTATGTCCGCGGCGCCAATATCGCCGGCTTCAAGAAGGTCGCCGACGCGATGCTCGCCTTCGGCGTGATGTAGGGTTTTGACGCGGATCGCCGGGCAGGCTAGAAGCGTCTACCCGGCCGGCGGGCCGCCCCTGTCGGCGGCTCATCGTATCGCGCGCGCTTGACGGTTGACGCTGCCAGCAAATCCTCCTAAGCGCGCCCTTCATTCGACATTGCGGTAAGTCCGGCAGGCGGCAGCCTAACATGCGCGCCATCCGGGCTTTTTGCGTTACCGACGCCCACGATGCTGATGATTTGAGCGATGAGATAGGGAGAGCCGGCCCCTTACCGGTGGGCGGCCCCTGTGGAGCATGGAGAAGTAAGTGGCTCGTATTGCCGGGGTAAACATCCCCACCAACAAGCGCGTTATCATCGCGCTCACCTATATTCACGGTATCGGCCGGACCACGGCCTTGCGCATCGCCGACAAGCTCGGCATCGATCATTCGCGCCGGGTCCAGGACCTCAGCGACGAGGAGGTGCTGCGCATCCGCGAGACGATCGACGCCGATCACAGCGTGGAGGGCGACCTTCGCCGCGAAACCGCGATGAACATCAAGCGCCTCATGGATCTCAAGTCCTACCGCGGCCTGCGTCACCGTGCTGGTCTGCCCGTTCGCGGTCAGCGCACCCATACCAACGCCCGCACCCGCAAGGGCAAGGCCAAGCCGATCGCCGGCAAGAAGAAGTAAGCTTCGGCCAGTCCGAAAGTTTTTCCCTTCTTGAGAATACGTAAGGAACACGAACCATGGCACGCGAACCCGGCCGCGTAAGGCGCCGCGACAAAAAGAACATCTCGAGCGGCGTTGCGCATATCAACGCCAGCTTCAACAACACCATGATCACCATCACCGACGCGCAGGGCAATGCGATCAGCTGGTCCAGCGCTGGCATGATGGGCTTCAAGGGCAGCCGCAAGTCGACTCCCTATGCCGCGCAGGTCGCCGCCGACGACGCGGGCCGCAAGGCTGCCGAACACGGTGTGCGCACCCTCGAAGTCGAAGTGAAGGGCCCAGGCTCGGGTCGCGAGAGCGCGTTGCGCGGACTCGCGGCGGTGGGCTTCACCATCACTTCGATCCGCGACGTGACGCCGATCCCGCACAACGGGGTCCGTCCTTCCAAGCGTCGCCGCGTCTGATCCGTACCTGCCTGGCAGCTCGCTGACGCGGGCCGCCGACACCCTCTCACGGACCGGACGCTCTCGATTGAGGGCTCCGGTCCCGCCCGCATCCGAACCAGGGGAAATCCATGTCCGTCAACATCAAGAACTGGCAGGAACTCAAGAAACCCAACACCCTTGATATCAAGGAATCCGGCGACAAGGCCCGCAAGGCCACCTTCGTCGCGGAACCGCTCGAGCGCGGCTTCGGCCTGACGCTCGGGAATGCGCTGCGCCGCGTGCTCCTCAGTTCGCTGCAGGGCGCCGCAATTACCTCGATCAAGATCGAGAACGTGCTGCACGAGTTCTCCTCGCTCGCCGGCGTGCGCGAGGACGTGACCGACATCGTGCTCAACGTGAAGCAGATCGCGCTCAGGATGGAAGGCGAGGGCATGAAGCGCCTGCAGCTTTCCGCCACCGGCCCCGGCGAAGTCACCGCAGGCGACATTGCCGTCTCGGGCGACATCGAAGTGATGAACAAGGATCTCGTGATCTGTCATCTCGACGAAGGCGCGACGCTCAACATGGAGCTCACCGCCGATACCGGGAAGGGCTATCGCCCCGCGGTCATGAACCGTCCGGTGGACGCGCCGATCGGCCTGATCCCGATCAATTCGCTTTACTCGCCTGTCCGCCAGGTAAGTTACAAGGTCGAGAACGCCCGCGTGGGCCAGGAACTCGACTACGACAAGCTCAGCCTGACGATCGAGACCGACGGTACCGTGACTCCGGAAGACGCGGTGGCCTATGCCGCCCGGATCCTCCAGGACCAGCTGACGCTGTTCGTCCACTTCGAGGACGGCATCCCGCAGCCCAGCTCGGCCATGATCGGCCAGGCCGCCGAGCCGCAGGAAAGCGATACCAATCAGCTCAACCGCTATCTGCTGAAGAAGGTCGACGAACTCGAACTCTCGGTCCGCTCGGCCAATTGCCTCAAGAACGACAACATCATCTACATTGGCGATTTGGTTCAGAAGACCGAAGCTGAGATGCTGCGCACGCCGAATTTCGGCCGCAAGAGCCTCAACGAGATCAAGGAAGTCTTGAGCTCCATGGGTCTGCGTCTCGGGATGGACATCCCGGGCTGGCCGCCCGAGAACATCGAGGAAATGGCCAAGAAGCTCGAGCAGGAACTGCTCGGCTAGAACCGTGCCACGGGCATGGGCCGGACCCGCGATTCCGGCCCGTATCGGGCTACCTAGAACGGGCCCCCTACGAACGAAGGATAAGTTGAAATGCGTCACAAGATTTCCGGCCGTAAGCTGCAGCGCAAGACCGGTCACCGCAATGCAATGTTCCGCAACATGGCTGCCGCGCTGATCAAGCACGAGCAGATCATGACCACGCTTCCCAAGGCGAAGGAAATGCGGCCCTACATCGAGAAGCTGATCACGCTGGCCAAGCGCGGCGGACTGTCGAATCGGCGCCTCGCCATGGGCCGTCTGCAGGACGAGACTCAGCTCAAGAAGCTGTTCGACGTGCTCGCCGAGCGCTATTCGGACCGTGAAGGTGGATATACGCGCATCATCAAGGCCGGCTTTCGCGCGAGCGATGCGGCGCAGATGGCGGTGATCGAATTCGTCGAGCGCGACGTCGATGCCAAGGGCCAGGATTCGGGTCCGGACCTCAGCGAGGAACTCGATTTCGAGGACGCCTGATCGTATCCCTCCGCCGCGGGCTCAGTCCGCGCGGAATGCGAAACGAGGCCCGGCGGGAAACCGCCGGGCCTTTTTCGTCGGGGCCGGCAGATCGGCCGCGGCAGATGGCCCGCCATGAGACGAGCTTACAAGCCGTTACATCGCGGCACTTGAACAGGGTGCGGCAACCTGCCACCAATAATCCCAAGGGCGGCTCGGCTGGAAAAGTCGAGGAGAGCGCTAGGATGCGCAAGATGACATTCATCGCGGCAGCGGCGCTGCTGCCGCTCGGAGCCTGTGGCGGGGGCGCCAGCGACACGACGACCAGCACGCCGACGCCCACGCCGACGCCAAGCTCGACCCCTACGCCCACACCCACTCCGACCCCCACCAGCAGCGCGCTCGATGGGGGAATCGACCAGGTCGTCGCCGTGGGCGATTCGGTAGTCTTGCAGGGCAGCGCAAGCGGCAGCGTGACGTGGAGTCAGCTGTCGGGCCCGTCCGTGGCCTTGAGCGATGCCACCGCTGCAGCGCCCACCTTCACTGCGCCCAACGTATCTGAAAGCACCGTGCTCGCGTTCGAGCTGGCGGATAGCGCCGGTACGAGCGATACGGTCTATGTCGAAATCTACGTCCCGCCCGATGCGAGCAGCGACAAGACCTTGCTCGGTGACTTTACCGATCGCGTCGGTTGGGCCTGCACCGTGCCCCCGATCACCGATACGGAAGTCTCGTTTACCAACGAAGGTACGACCATCGCGGTTTCTTCGAATGGCATCGCGCGACACGCGACGGGGACGTACCCGAACAGCGGCAACCCCAATGCAATCGCTGCCGTCGCGGTCGATCGCACCATCCCGACATCGCCCGTCAAGACTTCGACCGCGACCGAAATGGGCGAATTTGGAGTGACGCTGGACGGTGTCGTGCTCGACCGCGACACTGCCGAGAGCTACAACAACGCCGGCCAATGGCACTATGAAGCGGTCACCCCGGGGATCGCTGACGGAACATCGAGCAGCATCGTGGGCGACTGGCTCGGCACCGATTGCAACAATGCCCATGTCCAGCCCGATGGGCGCTATCACTATCACGGCCTCATGGAAGGCTTGCTCGCCATGCTGGGCGGATACGAAGGCGTCAGCGATATGGTGCTGGGCGGATACGCCGCCGACGGCTTCCCCTTCTATCTGCGTTACGGGTATGCGGATTCCGCCGATTCAAGCAGCGGTCTCGCGCGAATGGCTGGCAGCTGGAAGATAAAAGCCGGCACCCGCACGAGCGGCCCGGGCGGGGCCTATGACGGCGAATTCCGCGAAGACTGGGAATACAGCGCAGGTTCTGGCGATCTCGACGAATGCAACGGTCGCTTCGGGCCCACACCCGAATATCCGTCCGGCATCTACCATTACTACATCACCGACGATTATCCCTATATCCCGCGGTGCGTTTTCGGCACGCCCGACACGTCCTTCCGGAAAAGCACGTGAAGGCGCTCGCCTGCTGGGCCGCTCTGGCGGCGTTCGTCCTCCTCGCGCTGTCGCCTACCTGGGCCCACGGTTCGCTCGACGCGAATATCCGCATCCTGCGTGAGACGGAGCTGCTGCGATTGTCGTTCGTGATCGACGGACCGGATCTCGCGCAGTTCGACCGCAGCGGCGACGAGATGGTGAGCAAGCAGGAGATGGTCGACACCATGTCAGCGATCGCAGCCGAGATCGACAGCTGTCTCGATGCGCGCGATGCCGCCGGAATCCGCCTGCCCTTGCGGCGCGCCGACCATCCTGTCCAGAATTTCGCCGAGCTGGGACCCTCGGATCGCGTCGAACAGATGCGGGTCCTGCGCGACTGGAAATTGGATGCGTCGCAATCGGCCCGGATCGACTTCGGTTGCTTCCTAAAGGATCATCCGCGGCGCCGGGGGATGGTGCTGAAGGATGGCAAGACCAACAGCTTCGCCGTGAGCCGTGGAAAGGCGGTCGTGCAAATCGACTGAACAGCTCCCGCGACTTGCCGTCGCGATGTTAGGGCGGCGGGAATTCCCTGTCACGCGTCTAGTCCTCTGCCATCTATCGTGGCAGAAGGCATTCATGCTCAAACGATTGCTTCCGACTGCCGCGCTCCTCGCCGCCGCCTCCATCCCGAATATCGCCTATTGCCAATCGGTAAGTCAGGAGGACCTCGACACCCGCTACGAGCGCGCTCTTGCTGCCGGATACAAGGCGCTGATGGTCTGCGGAGCGGTCAAGAATGCCGAAGCGCTGCGCAGCGGCCGGAGCCTTGAGAGCGTGGAAGCGAACGAACTCGTCGGCATCTATCCCTCGCTCGATCCACTCATTCCGACGCTCGAAGCCAAGATCGGCAAGGCGGGCGTAAGCGTCGCCTGGGACGATGAGATGCCGCCGCGGATCGCGGTCTCTGGAGCCGAAGCCGGTTGCAGCCTGCTGCCGATCGGCGCCACAAGCGGTCAGGCTCCCAATTTCGCGGTGACGACTTTCGAGGGTCACCCGCCCGAAACCCGTTCATGGCCCGCAGGCAATGCGGTTACGCCGGTCGGTGGACCCACCGCTCTGCGCGCGACCATTGCCGACGCGTTCGCCACGGGTTACGGCGAAGGCACCAATACCACCGCAGTGGTGGTCTTGCGCGGCGGCCGTCTGGTCGAGGAAGCCTACAAGGAAGGTTTCGGGCCGCTCGTACCGCAGCGGACCTGGTCGGTCGCCAAGTCGATTGCCGCAACGCTGGTCGGGGCGGCGGTACAGCGGGGAGACTTGGCGGTCGCGGATTCGGCGGGGCTCGGCCTGTCGGAAGACGATCCGCGCCGCGCGATCACCATCGATCATCTCCTGCGAATGGCATCGGGCCGCTATTCGGATACGCCTGGCAACCGCACCGATCCGCTCTACTTCGGGGGTGCGACGGTGGGGGAACTTGCGGCAGCGTGGCCTCTGCTCGCGCAGCCTGGCCGCGTGTTTCGCTACGCCAACAATGATTCGCTGATGGCAGTGGCGGCGCTGCGCGAGAGTATCGCCGAACACCCGCCCCGCTCGCTGTTCCAGCGTCTGGGAATGTATTCGACCATCGCCGAAACCGATTGGCGAGGCAATTACATCCTTTCGAGTCAGGTCTGGTCGACAGCCCGCGATCTTGCAAAGCTGGGTCAGCTTTATCTCGACGATGGGGTCCGCGACGGCGAGCAGATACTCCCCGCGGGATGGGCGGACTATGTATCTTCGGCATCCGGCCCCCAACCCCAAGGGCCGTTCGGCTATGGCGCAGGCTTCTGGCTGTTCAACGAAACGCCCGGGGTTCCGCCCGACAGCTTTGCCGCGATGGGCAATCGCGGCCAATATGTCGTAGTGGTCCCCGCGCGGGATATCGTCGTCGTGCGTCGGGGCGAGGATCCTGCTGGGTCGCGCTTCGATATCGCGCAGTTTACGGCTGATGTCCTCGAAAATATGAATAATTAACTGTTCATAAAAAGGGGCTACAAAATGAACGGAGGCTGTAGGGCGAGTTCAGCCTGACCTCAGTGCCGGGTGCTAAAAGAGGCTCTACCGAGGCAATCCCGCCACGGTGCTCACAAGGAGAGCCTCCTATGACCAAGAATTTCAGGACCACTGCGAAGGGTGGGATCGCAACGGCTGCCGTGGGTGCCATGGCGCTCGCCGCTGCCGCTCCCGCCGAGGCCCGCGATCGCCACGACGACGGTATTTCCGTCGGCGAAGTGATCGCTGGGGCTGTAATCCTCGGCGGTATTGCCGCGGTTGCGAGCGCGGCGACCAAGAACCACGGCTACGATTATCGCGACGGCCGGTACTACGGCCGCGACGGCTATCGCGGCAATGACCGCTACGGCTATCGCGGCAACCCGCGTGCGGCGGTAGAGCGATGCGTCAACGCCGCGCGCAGTGACGCCAGACGGTACGGCTATCGTCACGCCGAAGTGACCGACATTCGCGACGTCGACGACACCCGCTACGGCTGGCGCGTGAAGGGCCGGATCAGAGTCGACGCAAACTATCGCGGCGGCGGTTACGACCGGAACGGCTATCGCGACCGCCACAATCGCTACCAGCGCTGGAACGCGGCCGACAACGGCAGCTTCACCTGCGACATCGAACGGGGCCGCGTTGCCGACCTCGACTTCCGGGGAATCCGCGGTCTGCGCTGATCCCACGGTCCGATCATGGCGCTCCGCAGGGCGGGGCCTACAAGCGATGAGCGGTTCAGGCTTGGTTTAGTCTGAGCCGCTTATCGTCGGACCATCGCGAATCGCGCGTCGTGGTGGGCTCGCGCCGTCAGGGGTAACCGGACCATGCCGTCCTTTCGATCATACCTTCGTTTTCCCGCATTGGCTGCAGCGCTCTCGCTTGGCATCGGACCTGTTCAGGCGGCGCAGCTGCCCGTCCAGGCTGTGCCCACGTCGGCTTACGTAGCGCCGGCCTGGACTCCGGGCGATGATGCCGCGGCGGACCACCGGCGCTACCGCCACCGCCGCGACCGGGTCGATGCCGGCGATGTCATTGCCGGCGTACTCATCCTCGGCGGGATCGCCGCGATCGCGAGTGCCGCCAAGAATTCTCAGCCGCGCTATCCCGATCCGCGCCGCAGCGCTTCGCGCTATGGCTATGACGGAGCCCGTGGAATCGACCGCGCCGTATCGCTCTGCGTGGATGCCATCGAGCGCGACGCGCGGGTCGAGACCGTCGATCGCGTAGATCGCGACGCGCGCGGCTGGGACGTCGCCGGTACGCTCTATGACGGGCAGGGCTTCACCTGCTCGATTGGCGAGGACGGCCGAATCGACGCGATCGACTACGATTCCGCGGCAAACGGGTGGAACGGCAGCTATGACGACCGCGGTGACCTTGTGCCTTTCGAAGGCGAAAAGCAGACCCCCGATGCTTCGCAAGGCCGCCAGTACGACGACGACTATTATGCCGCCGCCCGCGCCCGTTCGGATGCCTCTGATCCCCGGCCGTCTTACCCCGGCGGGCCGCTGCCGGGCGAGCAGTCGGAAGCCGGTGCCGACATAGAATTCGGCAGTGAATACCAGGGCGCCCGCAATTAGTCGTGGCCGTAGGGAGGGAGCGACAGCTTCCACCTGATCGCCGCGAGACGCAGGCCGAACCCCGCAGCCGTGGCGAGCGGCCAAACCAGTTCGCGGTCCAGTCCGAGCAAGTCGCCGGCCACGGTGACGCTGGCCGACAGCGCCGCCGCGGTGACATAGAGTTCGGGCCGCATCAGGATCGACGGACGGCCCGCGATGACGTCGCGGAAGATCCCGCCGACGCACCCCGTGATCACTCCCATCAGGATCGCCGGAGTCGGCGGCAAGCCGTATTCGAGCGCTTTGGCCGAGCCGAGCACGGCATAGGCCGCCAGCCCGAGCCCGTCGGCGAGCGAGAGGAATTTGCCTCCCCACCAGCGCGTGGGTGTGAACCATGCGAACAGAGCCGTCCCGAGGCAGATCGCCGCCACCCAGGCATCGTGGATCCAGAACACCGGCGCGCCGATCAGGAGGTCTCGCACCGTCCCCCCGCCGACCCCGGTGATCAGCGCGAAAAAAGCCAGCGTCACGAAGGTCTGCCGCTCCTTCGCTGCGACCAGCACACCGGTCAGCGCAAAGATCGCCACACCGGCGAGATCGAGCCAGTCGAGCACCGGGGTAAGCACCGCGTTCACGCCGACGCCTTGTTGCGGTGTTTGCGCGGGCGGAACAGGAGCACGCAGCCGAGCAGCGCCGCGAGCACCGCCATCAGGGCGAAAGCGATCAGGATCGGATGGTGCGTATCCTCCCGGTCCTGCAGATCCATGATGTGAAGTCCCCACATGAAATCGAAAACGCGCCACCAGCGTGTGCGGATTGCCTCGATCCGGCCCGTCTCGGTTCCGACGTAGACATGGGTCCCATCCTTCAGCGACACTTGCCACACCGCCAGCGGCCGCCGAAAATCGAGCGGCGGCTGCTCGGCGCTGAAGCGCTGCGTACCGAGGATCCGGTCGCCGCCGAAGACGCCCTCGGCCGCGATCAGTCGGGCTTCGATTTCCGAAAGCGGCCCCATGCTGCTGCCGTCGGGCCGGAACCGGTCGGATGATCCATCCATGTAGGTGATCCGGGTTATTGTTTCGCCGCGTTCGACCTGGGTAGCGACCGAACGGACCGGCCTGGTGCCCGATGCCGGCAGCGCGACGGCGATCTTGGTTTCAGCGGGCAGCGGACGGTCGGGAACATCCTTGCGCAGATGTTCGCCGCGCACCTCCTCGATCGGCCTGGCCACCATGACCAGTCCGGTGACTGTCCACATCAGCAGCGGAACGCCGACCAGCCAGCCGAGCCAGATGTGCCATTTGGCCAAGCGCCGCGTGGTCAGTTGAAATGCCATTCGCGAGATTTCCCTCAGCCGTGCAGGATTTGTCCGATCGCTTCGGCTGCGGCGATGCAGTCGAGATCGGCCCACCTGCGCGAAATTACCTGCATCCCGCAAGGGAGGCCGCCGCTCTCGCCCACCGGAAGGACCGTTGACGGCAGATTGGGGAAGGTGGCCAGGCCGGCCCATGCCAGGGCATCGCCGAAGGCGCTGTCCTTGCCGTTGATCGCGATCCGCCGCTGACCGATTGGGGTCGGATCGTGAGGGAAGGCGAGAAAGGGCAATGGCGGCGCGAGGATGAAATCGTAGCTCTCGAACAGCGCTGACCAGGCATATTCGCACCGGGCTTGCTGGTCGAGGAGTGCGAAATAATCGGCCAGCGCCATTACCGTTCCGTCCGGTGCCGGCCGCCCACGGGCCATCGCCACGTTGAGCAGCCGCAAGTAGTCGCGGTGCTGTGCGGCAAGGTCGGGAAGCAGCGCGCTGGCGCGGTCGACCTTAGACCCGGCCTTGACGATCTCGCCCACCGCTGCCCCGATCGGCTCGGCCACCGCGGCATCGACCTCGCTCGAAGGATGATCGAGAACCGCAAGAAAGCGGCATTCGCGCAGCGGTTTCGCCCGGACCGACAGCGACCGGTCGGCAGTCACTTGGAGCAGCAACGCCAGATCGCGGGCGGAGCGCGCCAGTGGGCCGACCACCGACAACGGGCCGTCATGGACATCGCGACCGCCTGCCATGGGATGCGTGTGGCCGCGTCGGCTGACGAGGCCGAAGCTCGACTTATGTCCCCAGATACCGTTGAAATGTGCCGGATTGCGGATCGAACTGCCGATATCGCTGCCATATTCGCAAGGCACCATTCCTGCCGCCACCGCAGCCGCGCCCCCGCCGGAGGAACCGCCAGCCACGCGGTCGTGATCGTGCGGATTGTTGGTTCGCCCATAGAGCGGGTTGTCGCTCTGCAGATCGGCCAGATCGGGCGGCACGTTGGTCTTGCCGAGGACCACCGCTCCCGCGGCCTTGAGGCGCTGCACGACCATCGCATCGCGGCGGGCGATATTGCCCTTGTATCGTTCGTGTCCAAAGGTCGTGGGCAGACCCTCGATGTCGAAGCTCTCCTTGACCGTCATCGGGACGCCGAATAGCGGACGATCCGCCCCCGCCCGACCACCGTCCATTGCCCGTGCAGTATCCATCGCACGGTCGAAATCGGTCACGACCACGGCGTTGACATGCGCATCGAGTTCTCGATCCGTGCGATCGCAGCTGCCACCGCCTCGCTCGGCGACAATTCTCCGCGCGCGATGGCCGCTGCAGTCGCGATCGCGCCAGGCTTGTCGGTCAGCCTCGGATAAGACATGGCATTCCCCCTCTACCGCGTTTCGCCGTATATGGCGGTCAGTGTCGAGCAAGCTGCGCATGGGGTCAATCGCCCGCTTGCGCGGGACACTTCGACCGGCCAAGGCGTTTTCGCAAGACAGAACAGAGTAAACTGGAGGATTTTCATGCGCCGCGCCTTGTTGCCGCTTCTGCTCGTTGGCACCGCCTGCACCCCTGTCGCCACGCAGACCGAAGTCGCCGCCAGCCCGCAGACATCGAGCGCTGCGTCAGAAGGTTATGATCCGGCCGCGCAATTCGGCAAGCTCGCCGTGATCGAAATGGCGCCCGATACCAGCTATCTCACGACCGAAGAGCGTGCGGTCGTCAATCTGCTTATCGAGGCGAGTGGATATCTCGATCAGATTTACCTGCGCCAGCGCTTCGCCGACAATCCCGCGATCCGTGAAGCGATTTCGCGCAGCAAGCGTGCCGACCGCGACTTGCTGCTGAAGATGTTCGACCGTTACTATGGCGCATGGGACGATCTCGCCGAATTCCACCCCTTTTGGGGCGATGACGAGCTGCCCGAGGGGGCGGGCTTTTACCCGACCGATCTCACGCGCGAGGAATTCGATTCCTATCTGGCTGCCCATCCCGAGCAGAAGGATGATCTGCTCGACCCGTATACGGTGGTGAAACGGCAAGGCGGACGGTTGGTCGCAATCCCGTATTCGGAGGAATATCGCGAGTGGTTGGTGCCTGCTGCTCGCCTGCTCGAGCAAGCGGCGCAGCGAACGTCGAACCCGAGCCTCAGGAAATTTCTCTCGCTTCGCGCGGCGGCATTCCTGACCGACGATTACTATGAGAGCGAGATGGCGTGGATGGACTTGCAGGATACGCCGATCGAAGTCGCGATCGGCCCCTACGAGGTCTACACGGACCGTCTCTACGGTACCAAGACCGCCTTCGAGAGCTTCGTGACCCTGCGCAATCCCGAAGAAAGCGCGGCATTGGCTAAATACAAGAAATATCTGCGCGACATGGAAGGCAATCTTCCCATCGAAGACCGCTACAAGAACTTTCAGCGGGGATTCGAAAGCCCGATCGCGGTGGCCGATCAGGTCCACGGTGGGGGCGACAACGTCCCAGGGGTGCAGACCATCGCCTTCAACCTGCCCAACGACGAGCGGGTGCGCGAGGCCAAAGGGGCGAAGAAGGTGATCCTCGCCAACGTGCTCGGGGCCAAATACGATCGCATCCTCTCGCCCATGGCCGGTCTCGTGCTCAAGCCCGACCAGGCGGGCCAAGTGGCGAAGAAATACATGGAACTGGAAACCCTCTTCCACGAACTTTCGCACAGCCTCGGTCCTGGTACGATCACCGTTGACGGTCGGCAGACGACGGTCAACGAAGAGCTCAAAGATCAGTATTCTGCGCTCGAGGAGAGCAAGGCCGACGTCATGGGAGTCTGGAACATGCTGTTCATGATGGACAAGGGTGAACTGCCGTCAGCCGAGAAAACGCAGATGCTCAACAGCTATTTTGCTGGGATTTTCCGTGCGATGCGGTTCGGCATCGACGAGGCCCACGGCAAGGGCGCGGCGCTGCAATATGGCTATCTCAAGGAAAAGGAAGCGTTTCGCTGGGATGCTGCTGCCAATCGCTACGTCGTCGACTACGCGCGGATGGAAAGCGGAATCCACGACCTGCTCCACGACCAGCTGATGTTGCAGGCAACCGGCGATTACGAAGGCACAAAGGCGTTCTTCGCGCGCTTTGCGCATCTCGACGACTGGGCACGCGGGCGGCTCGCTGCGATGAGCGACATTCCCGTCGACATCCAGCCGATCTATCCCGACGAGGTTTGACGCGCGAACGCGAGGGCCAGTCCGAACCCGAGAATTGGCCCGGCACCGTAGCCGATCAGGACGCTGGGATAGTTCGACACCACGGCCGCGAGCGAAAAGCCGAACAAGGCGCCCGCCAGCGCGTGGCGCACGCGCCGTTCCGCCGGCAAGGCATGCGCCATCAAAATGAAACCGCCAAGCAGGGCGAGCGCGAGGCCGATCGCCGCCGTCGGCATAGTCAGCGCGTGCTGTACGAGCAGTCTTTCGACATAGGGCCTGGCCGGCAATTCTCCGCGCAATCCGGCGACGAGGCTGGCGAAGAAGGCGATCCCGGCGACCGGCACCAGCCGCCAGTCGCCGCCTGCTTTGTAGAGACCGACCGCCGCGAGGGTGATCGCGAGGCCCGTCGCCGCATCGGGCTGAAGCAAAGCAGCGAGCAACGCCGCGAGGAGGATCGGCGGGGCATAGTCCACGTCGCGGGCTGCGAGCACGGCCAGTGCGGGAAGGGCGAGCGACCCCGAGTGGAGAACGATTGGCCCGAGCGGGACCCAACGCGCAATCCCGTTGGGGGCGGGGCCGGTCACAAGCGGCAGGAACAGCACCGCTAGGAGAACCAATGCAATCAGACGGTTGCCCCGGCGGGGCGCGTTCGGCAGGCCGAGAATCATCGCGACGGCTAGACCCAGCGCCAGCGCATTGCCCGTCGCATAGGCGCGGGGAGCGCCCAGTGCGATCAGACTGGTTATGCCCGCAAGTACGGGGAGGGCGAGCGCGAGGACGGAGGCCCCGCGGCCGAGCATTCAACCGATCCTGGACAGTTCGCGTGCGCTCACCGGTCGGCCCCCTCAGATATGGATCGGTTTGCCCTGGACCGCCATGGCCGCTTCCTTGATCGCTTCCGAATGCGTCGGATGGGCATGGCAGGTATAGGCGATGTCTTCGCTAGTGGCCCCGAATTCCATCGCCAGCGCGGCCTCGGCGATCATCGTGCCGGCGACGCTTGCAATGCACCAAACGCCGAGCACGCGGTCGGTCTTGGCATCGGCGATGACCTTCACGAAGCCATCGGGCTCGTGATTGGTCTTGGCGCGGCTGTTGGCCATCATCGGGAACTTGCCGACCTTGACCTGGGCCTTGTCGCCGCCGGCCTTCTCGACCGCTTCTTCGGTGGTGAGGCCGACGCCGGCAATCTCGGGCCACGTATAGACGACACCCGGGATGACTTCGTGATTCACGATGCCTGTCTGACCAGCGATATTCTCGGCGCAGGCTATGCCTTCGTCTTCTGCCTTGTGCGCGAGCATGGGGCCAGGAACGACATCGCCGATCGCCCAGACGCCGTCGACCTCGGTGCGGAAATCGTGATCGATCTCGATCTGGCCGCGCTTGTTGGTCTTTAGCCCGATATTCTCGAGGCCGAGCCCTTCGGTATTCGGGCGGCGGCCGATCGAAACCAGGACGCAATCGGCCTCCAGCGTTTCTTCGTCGCCACCCGCGCTCGGCTCGAGGGTCAGCGTAGCCGTCTTGCCCTTGACAGCGCAACCGGTGACCTTGGTCGAGAGGCGCAGTTCCATGCCCTGCTTCTTGAAGATCTTGGCCGCTTCCTTGCGGATTTCGCCGTCCATGCCGGGGAGTAGTTGGTCGAGGAATTCGACCACCACGACCTCGGCGCCCAGGCGCCGCCAGACCGAGCCCAGTTCGAGCCCGATGACCCCGCCGCCGATGACGACCATCTTCTTGGGCACCGCCTTGAGTTCCAGCGCCCCCGTCGAATTGACCACGATTTGCTTGGCATTGTCGACTTCGACATCGGGCAGCGGCGTGACCGAGGAACCGGTGGCGATGATCACATTCTTCGCGGTGACGGTCTCGTCGCCGACTTTGACCGTATGGGCATCCTGAAAGGTGGCGTGGCCCTTCTTCCAGTCGACTTTGTTCTTCTTGAAGAGGAATTCGATCCCGCCGGTGAGCTGCTTGACCGCATCGAGTCGCTGTGCGTGCATCGCGTCGAGATCGAGCTTGGGCGTCACCTCGATACCCATTTTGGCCATCGTCCCATTGGCCGCGGCGTCGAAATATTCGCTCGCGTGGAGCATCGCCTTGGACGGGATGCAGCCGACGTTGAGACAAGTCCCTCCCAGCGTTCCACGGCTTTCGGCACAGGCCGTCTTGAGCCCCAGCTGCGCCGCACGGATCGCGGCGACATAGCCGCCGGGACCGCTGCCGATGACGAGAACGTCGTAGTCGTATTGAGCCATTGTTCTTTCCTCAGAGGTCGATCAGCATCCGCGTGGGATCTTCGATCGCTTCCTTGATGATCTTCAGCGCGGTGACCGCCTCGCGGCCGTCGATCAGGCGATGGTCGTAGGACAGGGCGATGTACATCATCGGACGGATGACGATTTCGCCGTCGATCACCACCGGACGGTCCTCGATCCGGTGGAGGCCGAGCACCGCGCTCTGCGGCGGGTTGATGATCGGGGTCGACATGAGACTGCCGAACACGCCGCCGTTGGAGATGGTGAAGGTGCCGCCCTTCATGTCTTCCATCGTCAGCGTGCCGTCCTTGGCACGTTTGCCGAAATCGGCGATATCCTTCTCGATGCGGGCAAAGCCCTTGTCCTGCGCATCGCGAATGACCGGGACGACCAGCCCGTTGGGCGCGCTGACCGCGACCGAGATGTCGACATAATCGTGATAGACGATCTCTTCGCCTTCGATATAGGCATTGACGCTGGGGACGTCCTTCAACGCGAGGCAGGCAGCCTTGGCGAAGAAGCCCATGAAGCCGAGGCGGATGTCGTGCTTCTTGGCGAACAGGTCCTTGTACTTCTCGCGCGCCGCCATGACCGCGCTCATGTCGCAATCGTTGAAGGTGGTCAGCAGCGCGGCATTGTCCTGCGCGCCCTTGAGCCGCCGGGCGATGGTCTGGCGCATCCGCGTCATCTTGACGCGTTCCTCGCGCCTTTCGCCCGCGGGGGCGGGGGCAGGGGCGGGCGCGGGGGCCGATGCCATTTCGCCACCCGATTTCTTCGCTTCGGCAGCGGCGATGACGTCTTCCTTGGTCAGCCGGCCATCCCTGCCGGTTCCCTCGATCGTCGTGGGATCGACTCCGTATTCGAGCACCGCGCGGCGGACCGCCGGGCTCAGCGTCTGCGACGCATCGCCAGAGGCGACCTTGGCCTGCGCCGGCGCGGCCTTCTCGACACCGGCGTCGGGCACCGCTGGCTTGGGCTCTTCGGTCTTGGGCGCGCTCTTTGCGGGAGCCGCGCCTTCTTCGATCACCGCGATCACCGCCCCCACCTCGACCGTGTCGCCCACGCCGACCTTGAATTCCTTGATCGTTCCCGCGACGGGCGAGGGTGCTTCGACCGCGACCTTGTCTGTTTCGAGACTGATGATCGGTTCGTCGGCCTTCACCGTATCGCCGACCTGCTTGAGCAGTTCACCGACGCTCGCTTCTGTAACCGACTTCACCCAGGGTGGGGACTTTGACTTCGGTGGCCATATCGTTGCTGTTCCTTCTCTGGCCTAATTCACTTGCAGTCGCTGCGGACGCTCGGAATCTCGGCGCCGTTCAACCCGAGAGCGATGTTAACCAGCGCCTCCTGCTGGATCTGATGGCGGTTGGCATAACCGGTGGCGGGCGAGGCGGCGACTTCGCGGCCGGCGTAGCACGGACGCAGCCCGTCGTGTCCGGCATTTTCGGCCGCTTCCTCGATCAGCCGGTCGACGAAGAACCATGCGCCATTGTTCTTGGGTTCTTCCTGACACCAGACGATCGTTTCGAGATTGGTCATCCGCTTCAGACGAACCGACAGCGGTTCGCCGGGGAAGGGATAGAGCTGTTCGATGCGGACGATCGAGACGTCTTCGAGTTCGGCCTCGTCGCGACGCTGCATCAGATCATAGGCGACCTTGCCGCTGCAAAGGACCAGCCGCTTGACCTTCTCGTCGGCGATCTCCTTCATATCGGACTTGATCCGCATGAAGTGTCTGTCGCCGAGAAAATCGCTCGCATCGGACTTGGCCAACGGATGCCGCAGCAGGCTCTTCGGGGTCATGATGACCAGGGGCTTGCGGAAGCTGCGCAGCATCTGGCGACGCAGGACATGGAAATAATTCGCCGGAGTGGTAATGTTGCAGACACACAAGTTGTCGTTGGCGCAAAGCTGCAGGAAACGTTCGAGCCGTGCCGAACTGTGTTCGGGCCCCTGACCCTCGAAACCGTGCGGCAGCAGCAGCACCAATCCATTGGCCCTCAGCCATTTGACCTCACCCGCGGCGATGAATTGGTCGATCATGATTTGCGCGCCGTTGGCGAAGTCGCCGAATTGCGCTTCCCACAGCACCAGCGTCTTGGGATCGGCCATGGCGAAGCCGTATTCGAAGCCGAGCACACCATATTCGGACAGCGGGCTGTCGTAGACCTCGAACTTGCCATGCGGCAGGCTCGAGAGCGGAATATATTTGCGCTCGTCCTTCTGGTCGATCCAGACTGCGTGGCGCTGGCTGAAGGTGCCGCGCCCTGAATCCTGTCCCGACAGGCGTACGCCGAAGCCCTCGGTCACGAGGCTTCCGAAGGCAAGCGCCTCGGCGGTGGCCCAATCGAAGCCTTCGCCACTGTCGAACATGTCCTGCTTGGCCTGTAACACGCGACCGAGCGTCTTGTGGATCGTCAGATCATCAGGAACAGTGGTCAGCGTTCGACCGATGCTCTCGAAGCGCTTCTTTTCAATCGCGGTTTCGACGTTGCGGCGCGCGGTCTCGGGATCGGCAGGCTTGTTCATGCCGGACCAGCGTCCGCCAAACCAGTCGGCCTGGTCAGGCTTGTAATCCTTCGCCGCGGCGAATTCCTCTTCTAACAAATCGTTGAATTCGCGGCAGAGACCGTCGGCATAATCCGCGTCGATCACGCCCTCGTCGCGCAGCCGCGCAGCATAGAGCTCGCTGACCTTGGGATGCTTGCGAATCTCGTCGTACATCAACGGCTGGGTGAACTTGGGCTCGTCGCCCTCGTTGTGTCCGAAGCGACGATAGCACCACATGTCGATCACGATGTCGCGGCCGAAGGTCTGCCGGTACTCGACCGCCAGCTTGCAGGCGAAGGTCACTGCTTCGGGATCGTCGCCATTGACGTGGAGGATCGGCGCTTGGACGCCCTTGGCAACGTCGCTGGGGTAGGGCGAGCTGCGACCGAACTGCGGGCTCGTGGTAAAGCCAATCTGATTGTTGACGACGAAGTGCAGGCAACCCCCGGTGTTGTAACCGCGCACGCCCGAGAACCCTAGGCATTCCCAGACGATACCCTGGCCCGCAAAGGCAGCGTCGCCATGCAGAAGTACCGGCAGCACCTGTTCGTGTTTCTTGAGGTCGTCGCGGATAGCCTGTTGCGCCCGGCTCTTTCCTAGCACGACCGGGTTGACCGCTTCGAGATGGCTGGGATTGGGGACCAGCGACATGTGAACGTTGATCCCGTCGAATTCACGGTCGGTGCTTGTACCGAGGTGGTATTTCACGTCGCCCGACCCGCCGACATCGTCGGGATTGGCGCTTCCGCCCGAAAATTCGTGGAAGATGACCTTGTACGGCTTGCCCATGACGTTCGCGAGGACGTTGAGTTGGCCGCGGTGCGACATCCCATAGATGATCTCGCGAACACCCAGCTGGCCGCCGTATTTGATCACCGCCTCGAGCGCCGGGATCATCGATTCGCCGCCGTCGAGCCCGAAGCGCTTGGTGCCGACGTACTTCTTGCCGAGGAACTTTTCGTATTGCTCACCGCGGATGACCGCAGCGAGGATCGCGCGCTTTCCTTCGTCGGTGAACTGGATTGTGTCTTCGGGAGTCTCGAAGTGGTCCTGCAGGAAGCGACGTTCTTCGGTATCCGAGATATGCATGTATTCGAGCCCGACATGCCCGCAATAGGTCGCGCGCAGCGCATCGAACAATTCGCCGACGCTGACCCATTCAAAGCCGAACACGCCTCCGACGTAGACTTCGCGGCTTTCCTGCCCGGCGAAGCCGTGCCATTCGAGCGTCAGGTCTTCGGGCACGTCGCGATGCGACAGGCCGAGCGGATCGAGGTCGGCAGCGAGATGTCCGCGGACGCGATATAGCCGCACCAGCATCATGGCCCGGATGGAATCATCCGCCGCTTGCTCGATCGCCTTGGAGTTGGTCGGCTTGCCCGCCGTTGCCGCTGCCTGCGCGACCACCACGCGCATCTGCGTGGGATCGAGCGCCGCGGTCAGATCCGCACCGCTGTCGACCACATCCGCCAGCCAGCCCGGATTGGCCCAGCTAGGACCCGGCTGGGGGCCTTCCTGGTCGCTCATTTCGGGGAGAAAATCATGGCTTTCGTTGCCCATCGGATCACCCTGTCGCGCCGACCATGCTGTCGACTCCTAATGCCAATGCCTCGGCGGCGCGGACGGTCCGGAAAAACCGGCCGCCCGCCCGCGAGATCAGGCGAGTTCCTTCAGCAGCGCATCGAGCGTTGTGCCGAGTTCGCTGGGCGAGGGGGAGACACGGATTCCCGCCTTCTCCATTGCTTCGATCTTGTCCTCGGCGCCGCCCTGGCCGCCCGATACGATGGCGCCGGCATGGCCCATCCGCCGTCCCGGAGGCGCGGTTCGACCGGCAATGAAGCCGACCATCGGCTTTTCGACGCCCTGCTTCGCGCGGTGCGCGATGAACTCGGCGGCTTCTTCTTCGGCCGATCCGCCGATTTCGCCGATCATGATGATCGATTTGGTCGCGTCGTCCTTGAGAAACAGGTCGAGCACGTCGATGAAATTGGTACCGTTGACCGGGTCGCCGCCGATTCCGACCGCGGTGGTCTGGCCGAGGCCGACCATGGTGGTCTGGTGGACGGCTTCATAGGTCAGCGTCCCCGATCGCGAAACGACGCCGACCGATCCCTTCTTGAAGATCGATCCGGGCATGATGCCGATCTTGCACTCGCCAGGGGTGAGCACGCCCGGGCAGTTCGGCCCGATCAGGCGCGACTTCGATCCTTCGAGCGCACGCTTGACGCGCACCATGTCGAGCACCGGAATACCTTCCGTGATGGTGACGATCAGTTCCATCCCGGCATCGATCGCCTCAAGGATCGAATCCGCGGCGAAGGGCGGGGGCACGTAGATGCACGATGCGGTCGCACCGGTAGCAGCCTTGGCTTCGCCAACCGTGTTGTAGACCGGCAGGCCGATATGCTCGGTTCCGCCTTTGCCCGGGGTCACCCCCGCAACCATCTGCGTCCCGTAATCGAGCGCTTGCTGCGTGTGGAAGGTGCCGGTGTCGCCGGTCATCCCCTGGGTGATGACCTTGGTGTTCTTGTCGACGAGGATGCTCATTTCTTGTCCTTGTTTGCAGCTTGCGACGAGACTCGTGCCAGAAACTTCTTGGATTCTTCGATCCGGCGAAGTCGGTCGGCCTCGTTGAAAAATGAGGTTTGAAGGACCGTGAAGAACGCCTTGCGTCCGCCGGCCTGTTTCAAAGACACATTGTATCCGAGCTCGGGATTGTCATAGTCGAAATGCGGTCCGCGTTCGCTAGAATACAACCGCTGCGTCCAGAAACGGCTTTCGCCCTGATTTCCGCTCAAAGTCTCAGGATGTTTGATCGCCTTTTTCATCAATCCCACCGAGTTTTGGGTCAGGCGATCTGTTGTCGAAACGGAGCAAACCTCTCTATACTGCGTCCCTTTTGCGACTGGTCGCACGAAGCGCACGAGGTAGGCAGTATAGTTCGGATTTGAAATGCGATAATAGCTGCCATCGGGGGTGCGGTTATACCAGTCCCGCAGGTGGCGAGGCAGGTCGCTGCGCTCAATCTGCTCTAGGCGGGATTTTTCGACCTTGAGCGAGCCGTCGACGCAAAGCGAGGCATAAGTTTTGACGATCTCCTGCGTCACCGCTTCCGCATCTTGCGACGCGACTGGCGGAGCCTCCGCCAGCGCGTAGCTCGGGAGCATCAATCCGGTGTAGATCACCAACAAGAGCCGGCCCGATATCATCACGCCAGCGAGCTATCCAGACCCTTGCACGCCTCGAGCAGTTCCTCGACCGCGTCGGTGCTGACCTTGAGGTTGCCCTTTTCCTCGTCCGACAGCTCGATCTCGACCACGTCCTCGATCCCGTTCGCGCCGATCAGGGCGGGAACGCCGACATAGAGGCCGTCGAGGCCGTACTTGCCTTCGACATAGGCGGCGCACGGCAGGACGCGCTTCTGGTCGCCGAGATAGGCTTCGGCCATGGCGATGGCGCTGGTGGCGGGGGCGTAATAGGCCGAGCCGGTGCCGAGCAGGCCGACGATCTCGCCGCCGCCCTTGCGGGTACGGTCGACGATGGCATCGATGCGGTCTTCGCCCACGCCCTTGATCCTGGCGAAATCGTTGACCGGGATGCCGTTGATCGTGGTGTAGCTCGTCACGGGCACCATGGTGTCGCCGTGGCCGCCCAGCACGAAGGCGTTGACGTCGCGGGTCGAGACGCCGAATTCCCAGGCGAGGAAGGTGGCGAAGCGCGCGCTGTCGAGCACGCCGGCCATGCCGACCACCTTGTTGTGCGGCAGGCCGGAGAATTCGCGCAGCGCCCATACCATCGCGTCGAGCGGGTTGGTGATGCAGATCACGAAGGCGTCGGGCGCGTTGTTCTTGATGCCTTCGCCGACCGCCTTCATCACCTTGAGGTTGATGCCGAGCAGATCGTCGCGGCTCATGCCCGGTTTGCGCGGCACGCCGGCGGTGACGATGACCACATCGGCACCGGCAATGTCAGCGTAATCGTTCGTGCCGGTGATCTTCGCATCGAACCCCTCGATCGGGCCGCACTGGCTGAGATCGAGCGCCTTGCCCTGTGGCATGCCTTCGGCAATATCGAAAAGGACGATGTCGCCCATTTCCTTCTTTGCGGCGAGGTGGGCGAGCGTGCCGCCGATCATGCCGGAACCGATAAGCGCGATCTTCTTGCGTCCGGGATTCTTGGCCATTGGGAAGGGTCCTTTTTTGCCGCGCGGGACCAGCCATGACACCCAGACCGTATCGGGCCGCGCCAACATGTCCCGCGAAGGCGGCACGGCACCCGGTCGATTGCGAGTGCGGCCTAGGCTGCGCGCGAAAGGAATGCAACCAGCAATCGCGCCCTAACAAAATCTATATTTGCAAATGGTTCGCAGTTGCAATACAATCAAATGCGGAGGTGGCGCGAAGGCCGCGGCGCGGTCACGGCGCAGTATTCCTCCCAGCCATAGCGCGTCCTACGCAGGGCCGATTCAGGCGGCCGAGCGGAGCTGCGCACGAAGCTTTCCGGCGCGGCCTTGCGACAGCATCGCAGCGGCTTCCTCGCCAGGAACTGCCCTGCTGAAATGGAATCCCTGCCCCAGGCCGCATCCCGCTTCGCGTACAGCCGCGACCTGCGCGCGGGTCTCGAGCCCCTCCGCGACGATCTCGATATCGAGCGACCGGCCCATCTGCGAGACCGCGCGAATGATGGCGTCGCTCTTCAATCCGGCTTGCGCGCCCGATACGAAACTGCGGTCGACCTTGATCTTGGAAAACGGCCATTGGTTTATATAGGCTAGCGAGGAATAGCCGGTCCCGAAATCGTCGAGCGCAAAGCGGATACCCGCCGATGAGAGCTCCGCGATGACCAAAGCGATTTCGGGCAGGTCCTCGAGGAACAGGTTCTCGGTGACTTCGAGTTCGAGTCGCTCGGGCGCCAGGCCCACCGCCTCTATTGTGCGCAGAATGCCGCGCGCGGCGTCCGGCGCCTTGATCTGCAGGGGCGAAAGATTGACCGCGATCGTCACGTCGGTGGGCCACGAGGCCGCTGTTTTCGCCGCTTCGCCGATCAGCCAGTTGCCAAGCGCGACGATCTCGCCGCAATCCTCGGCGACGGGAATGAATTCATTCGGGCGGATCTCGCCGTGCACCGGATGGAACCAGCGCAGCAGCGCCTCGAACGATCGGATCGCACCGGTTTTGAGATCCACCATCGGCTGAAAATGAACCGCCAGTTCGTCGCGTGCGAGGGCGTGGCGCAATTCTTCCTCGATTGCGTTCTTTCGCGCCAGCGAGCGCGTCATGACGGGATTGAAAAAGCGGATCTGCGCACGACCGCCGATCTTCGCCTCGTAGAGTGCCAGGTCGGCCTGCCGCATCAGTTCATCGGCGCTCGTCGTATGCTCGGGAACGAGCGCGATACCGATCGACCCGCCCAGTTCGATCCGCTCGGCTTCAATCCGCACTGGACGTGTCAGTTCGGCACGCATCGCTTCGGCCATGCGCTTCGCTGCGCTGCGATCGGCGAGATGGCAGGCGAGGACGAATTCGTCGCCCGCGAACCGCGCCGCGATTGCCCCGGGGCCGGCAATGGCGATGAGGCGCGCGCCGATCTCGCGCAGCACCGCATCTCCCGCCTGGTGGCCCTTGAGCTCGTTGACGTGCTTGAACCGGTCGAGATCGATCCAGAACAGCGCCGCAGCTACGCCGCGCGTAGCGGCCTCGGAAACAAAGCCGGGAAGGCTGTCGTTCAATCCCGGTCGGTTCCTGAGCCCGGTCACCGGATCGGTAAGCGCCAGTCGCTCCATCCGCGTCGCTGCATCAGCACTCTGCTCGGCGGAATCGACGAGATTGCCGAGGAGCCGAAAGACAGAATAGGTCATTGTGATCATGGCCGCGAAAAGCAATGCGATGTTGATCGCAAGAAACGCACCGGCGAGCGATCCGTCGAGCAGCGCCGCGGCCATTATCGGCAGCGTGACGAGCGCCAACTGGCCCAGTGAGACCCGTGGGCGAGCAGCATTGCGGGCGCAGATGCCGATGCCGTAGCCTACCGCATTCGAGATCATCAGCGCTTGCGCCAGTGCCGGCAGATCGAGCGCAACCGTGGCCGCGGCCAACAACCCCAGCACCGCGCTATAGGCGAAGCCCCCGACATCGTACAGCAGTTCGATCCGCGCTGGGGGTATTGCCTGCGGCCGGCGCAACAACTGTTGCGCGTTGACGATTCGGAGGAGTGCGATCGAGCCGAGCAGGAGGGCGAGCGCGAACAGCAGCCGCTCCTCGCCGAGAAAGCCGACGACCGTGCTCGCAGCCACGCCGTTGATGGCTCCGATCGTCAGTGTAACGGGACGATCGCGGAGCGAGCCGACCAGCCTGCCATGGGCATTATTCCTCAGCGGCTCGGCAAGGCCGCAGCCGCCGATTGCTAGGTCCATTCCCCCGAGTGAGCCTTGCCTCTCCATGCCTAAGAGACTAATTTGAAAGCGTCTTGCCGGGGTTAACGAAGCCGGGCGAAAGTGTGGGGAATTTATGTGCAGAACGTGGATTGTGACACTGAGCAGGCCGACCTGAGCTCAGCAGGCGGGCGCTTCCATGCACTCGATCCCGTCGGCGAACCGTTCTGCAAGACGCCGATCGAGCGTCCGGCAGACCCCTAGCCACCAGGCATAGGATTCTGCATCGCCGATGAAATGTGCCTGCTCGGCCTGACGCCGAGCCGCTTCCGCCGCAGCCATTCCGTGTTCGGCGAAATGCCTGAGCGCCGCGCGCATCATGTAATCGATGCTCGACGCCGGCGTCTGCACCTGCGCCGGATCGCCATTGTCGTTGACGGCGCGGGAAAGCACCTTCCTGGCCAACGCCCGGGCGATCGGCGAATGCGCGGTCGAACGGGCGGCGGCGAAGTGGAGCGACATGTCTGGGATCCTCGTGAAGCGAGCTACGACGGGGCCTTCCTAGCGCCGGGGGCGCTAAGCTTCTGTTCCGCAGAATGGTTGTGAAGGCGTAAAGATTCGCGCGCGGCGGATTACTTGCCGGGTTCCTTCAGCCAGCGGCCCGAATTGGCGTATTCCTTCCTGACCCGCCCGGCGGCCGGAAGGCGGTCGGGGGAGGCGGGAGTACCGGCGGCCGGAGCACCTCCTGCACCGGCTGGGAACGAAGCGGAATGCGTCGCGCTTCCGACCGGTCCCCCGACCTCCGCAGCGGCGCCGATCGCGGCGTTGGAAGGCGGAACCGCGTCTGCGAACGATGGCGGCGCTGCGGTTCCGATCCTGCGTGCCCCGGGGGCGGCGAGTGGTTCGGCACCGCTGTAGGCATCGGTGAACGCGCCCGCCTGGCCCGCGCTGCCCTTCCAGCGATAGAAACGGTGCGCGCCGATGGCCCCGACATAGTCAAGGCTCGCCGCCCAATAGGGGTTCACGTAATCGGTATGGTAGTGCGTCGCCAGACCGACCGGCTTGTAGACCTCACCTGCCAGCGCCCCCAGCGCAACCGATTGCGCCAGCGCCCAGCCCCGGCGCGAGGGCTGCCGGGCGAGCGAGCCGTCGCAGGTGAAGGTGAACTGACACCCTGTGCGACGCTCGGATCCCTGGTAGACTACCCCGCAGACGGTAGCCGGATAGGCAGGATGCGCGACCCGGTTGAGGACCACCTGCGCAACCGCCTGCTGGCCCGCGTAGCTTTCGCTCGCAGCTTCGTAGTAAACCGCTTGCGCTAGGCACTGCAGCGCCCGTGCCTTGTCGAGCCCGTCGCCCGCCTGCCGGAACGCCTGCGCCGCGGCGCCCACCCCGGGCCTGTGGCTTTCGGCGAAAGTCAGCGTCTCTCGGCCTTCTGCGCCGGCGCCCGGCGCCGACAGCACGTCCGATGCCGCAGTGGGGAGATCGTCGAGATAGTAAAAAGCCGATCCGGGGAAGCTCGCGCCCGCGATCTCGAACGGCATGGGCTCGAGTGCGATCCGTTCCTCGCCAAGTCCGATTGCCTCGCCGAATTGCGACCATTCGCCCTGTGCGGCGACCGTGGGGACGGCCACCACGGCAAGCACGACCGCTGCGCGCCGGCCGATCCGACGGCGCCGAAGCCCCCGTTTCTCGCGACGGCGCGCCAGCGGCGAGGAAAGGACGAACTCCGTCGATCCCCCTTCGCCGCGCTGCTCTTCCGTCACCGATCCGGTCACCGCAATCCTTTCCGCCAAGCGTTCATCATAGCCCGGCTCCGGCGCCCGCGACAGTGGGTCATGTCCGTATTCCCGCGATGGGACGCAATGCGGCTGCGCATAACACCGCAATGCTTAACGAAGCAGCGCCTTGTTCGGTGGGTATTGGCACGATAGGGCGACCGCCCGTGCCATCGTGGATGGCCATGCATCCACCCGGCGAATGCTTGTCCCAGAGGTCGCATGCCCAGATATCTGTTCCTGTTTACGGCATCCTTCTTGCCATCGGCCGCGTTCGCGCAGGATTCCGGCGATGCGGCGCTGGCCGAGATAATCGCGGCGCAGGAGGCCGAGAATCCGGACACCACCGCTGCCCCGGCGCCCGCGGCAGCGGCGCCCCGCAAACCGGTCGCGACCATCACCGTGACCGCCAACGGCCTCGGCACAGATCTTCGCAACACCGGACAGGCGGTGACGCTGATCGACCGTTCCGAGATCGCCGCCGTCCAAGGGGCCGATCCCGCACGCGTCCTGCGGCGTACGCCGGGCCTTTCGCTGACGCGCAATGGCGGCATCGGCAGCTTCACCGGCGTCAGCATACGTGGCGCGAATGCCGAACAGGTGCTGGTGTTGGTGGATGGCGTTCGCGTTGCCGATCCCGCTTCGCCGGCGGGTGGGTTCGATTTCGGCAATCTCCTGCTTGGAGCAATTGGCAAGTTCGATATCCTGCGTGGCTCCAACAGCACGATCTGGGGCTCGGACGCGATTGGCGGGGTTGTCGACATCTCGACCCGCGGCGAGACCGGCCTGACGGCGACGTTCGAATACGGCACGCACGACACGGCAAATGCCAGCGCCGCCGCCGGTGCCAGCGGTGACGGCTATTTCCTTGGCCTGACCGGTTCCTGGTATCATACCGACGGCTTTTCCGCGGCTGCTTCGGGCAGCGAGGCCGACGGCACGGTTCAGCGCGTCCTTGGCGGCACGGCTTTCGTCGACGTCACCGACCAGATGGAATTTTTCGCCCATGCCGGTTGGAGTGCAGGCGACCTCGATCTCGACGGCTTCACCCCGCCAGACTTGGGCTTCGGCGACACCGGCGATAGCCAGGAGACGCGGCGCCATTGGGGCGACGCCGGGCTGGCCTTCTACGGCAATGATCTGACGCTGCGCGCAGCCTACAGTCTCGCCGATACCGAGCGCGCCAACCGCTCCGCCGACCGGGTTGTTTCCTTTACGTCGGACGGCCATTCCGAACGCCTGAGCCTGCGCGGGGAATACCGTGCGATCGGCCCGGTCACGGTCGCCTTCGGCGCGGAGCAGGAATGGCTCGACTATGCCACCAGCCTCGACGCCTTGGCCCGCGCGGACATCTTCGGAGCCTATGTCCAACTTGGCTTCGCGTTCGGCCGGGTGGCCGCTCATGTGGGTTCGCGGATCGACGACCATGCGCTGTTCGGCAGCAACGCGAGCTACGGCGCCGATCTGTCCTATGGCTTCGGGACCGACTGGCGAGTGCGCGCCAGTGTCGGCGAAGGGTTCAAGGCGCCTACGTTGTTCCAGCTGTTGTCGGACTACGGCAATCGGGATCTCGCGCCCGAACAGAGCACGAGCTTCGACCTCGGCTTCGAGAAGGGTCAACGCGGACACGGCGTGCATCTGGCGCTGACCGTCTTCAACCGTGGGACGGAAGAATTGATCGACTTCGTATCCTGCCTCGGCACTGCCGAGGGTATCTGCAGCGGACGACCTTTCGGAACTTACGACAATGTTTCGCGCGCGCGGGCGCGCGGAATTGAGGCCGAAGCCGGCTTCGACCTCGCTGCGGGGCTGCGTCTGTCGGCCGTCTACTCTTTCGTCGCCACCCGAGACCGGACCAGCGGCCGCGAACTCGCCCGACGGCCCCGGCAAATGGCGACGCTGTTCGCCGACTGGCAGGGCCCCTCCGGGCTAACGCTCGGTGCCGATCTGCGGCTCGTCGGGGCCAGCTTCGACGATGCCGCCAATTCGGTCGCGTTGGACGGTTACCGACTGGTCGACTTGCGCGCCGCGCTGCCGCTGGGCGGGGTGGTCGAACTGACGGGGCGAATTGAGAATCTCTTCGCTGCGGATTATCAGACGGTGGCCGGTTACAATTCACCGGGTCGTGCCGCTTTTCTCGGGGTGCGCGCGCGCATGTGACGCTTGCCTTGGCCGCAGCTGTTTTCGTGGGCACCGAATTTGCAAGTGGGCGTTTCGGCTCAATGGCATCGCAGAAACTCGTCGACCGGTGGTTTTCACTTACGCGCGAACGCATGCCCGGGCTGGCGAAGGCCTGTGAATGGCCGGTCTCGGAAGACCACTGCTTCCAGCGCATTCTGCTCGACAATGCGATCGGCGGACGCTGGGTCGACGAAATTCCGGCCCCCGCCTACCGCAATGCCCCCGACGCGATTCTGCGCCAGGCCATATCGCTCGGCGAGGCGGCGATAGCAGGCGTCGAAGATCTCGCTGCGCTCAACGCCAATTCGCTCGCCTGGCGGGAGGGCAGATAGGAAGAGGCCGGCCGCCGAAGCGACCGGCCTCTGCAGTTTCAAACCGCCTCAGCATTCCTCAGGCGTCGGCGGACGTCGGTCTCAGCGGTTATGGGGGACGGGGCTCTCGCCCGTGTCTCCGACCTTGGCCGGGCCGTCGTCGGCCACTTCGCTGTCGGCTGCTTCGTCGCCCGCGATCAGCCCACGGGCTTCGAGCATCGGCGTCACGTCGGGTGCGCGTCCGGCAAAGTTCTTGAACATCTCGAAGTAGTCCATCGTCCCGCCCTTGCTGAGCACGGTATCGCGGAAGTGGTCGCCATTGGCGCGGGTTAAACCGCCATGGTCGCGAAACCATTTACGGCTGTCGCGATCGAGCATCTCGGTCCACAGATAGCTGTAATATCCAGCCGAATAGCCGGTCGGTCCGCTGAATATATGGTTGAAATAGGTGCTGCGATAACGTGGCGGGACCAGCCCTACCTCAAGGCCGAGGTCCTCGAGTGCGCTTCGCTCGAAGGCGGTGACCTTCGCAGGCGTGTCGATCGCGGCGGCCTCTTCTTTCGACAAGGCGGCCCATTTCATATCGAGCAGAGCGGCTTCCACTACTTCGCCAAAATCATAACCCTGGTTGAACTTCGATGCGGCTTCGATCTTGTCGATCATCGCCTGCGGGATCTGTTCGCCGGTCTTGTAGTGCTTGGCATAATGGGCGAGCACTTCAGGATAGGTCGCCCAGATCTCGTTCACCTGGCTCGGATATTCGACAAAGTCGCGCGCCACGGCGGTGCCGGAAAGGCTCGGATAGCGCTGGTCGGCGAAAAAGCCGTGCAGGGCGTGGCCGAATTCGTGGAAGGCGGTATTCGCCCAGTCGAAGCTGATCAGCTGCGGCTCGCCGGCAGGCGCCTTGGGAATGTTGAGTACATTGTAGATCACCGGCTTGTTGCCGTACAATTCGCTTTGCTCGACGAAATTGCTCATCCAGGCGCCGCCGCGCTTCGACGGGCGCTGGAACGGGTCGAAATAGAACAGGCCGAGCTCCGAACCATCGCGATCGTAGACCGTGTAGGTCCACACGTCGGGGTGATAGGTAGGCAAATCGGTGCGGCGCTTGAAAGACAGCCCATAGAGCTTGTTGGCGGCATAGAACACACCGTCTTCAAGCACCTTGTCCAGCTGGAAATATTCCATCATCGCGTCTTCATCAAGATCGTAGCGTTCGGCTTTGACCTTGTTGGCGTAGCGATACCAGTCCCACGGTTCGACGCTGAAGTCGCCGCCATCGGCCGCGATCGCCTTGTCGAGCATGGCGGCTTCGCGGCGCTGCGTGGCGGCAAGGGCGGGTACCATGCGCTCCATGAAGCCCAGCGCGGTCGCGGGCTTCTCGGCCATCCGGTCCCACATCGCGTAGGTCGCCCAGTCGGGCTCGCCGAACAGCGCGGCCTTCTCGGCGCGGAGTGCGGCGATTTTGGCGACCAGCGGTCGGGTGTCGATGTCGGTGGTGCCATCGGCGCGATGATAGCTCGCCATGAACAGTTTCTCGCGCGCGGCGCGGTTGGTCATGCTCGGTAGCGAAGGCTGCTGCGTAGTGTTCTGCAAAGCGAGGGCGAACTTGCCCGGAAAGCCCTTTTCGGCAGCGAGATCGGCGGCCGCCTTGACGTCGGCGTCGGACAGGCCGTCCAATTCCGCTCTGGTGTCGAAGATCACCGGCTGGTCGGCCATCGCTGCGCGCGCTTCCTGGCCGAATTCGGTGGTGATTTCGGACAGTTCGGAATTGATCTCCTTGACCCGGGCACGCTGTCCCTCGGTCAGCAGCGCGCCTGCGTGGACCATGCCCTTATAGGTGTCTTCGAGCAGCTTGGCATCTTCGCGGGTCATGCTCATTGCGGCGCGATTGTCGTAGACCGCCTTCACCCGCGCGAAAAGCTCGGGGTCCAGCGCGATCGAATCGCCATGCGCCGTCAGCTTGGGGCTGATTTCGGTGTTGATCTCGTCGAGCCTGTCGGTCGTATTCGACCCGGTCAGCGCGAAGAACACAGTCGAAACCCGGTTGAGCATGCGGCCCGATTTCTCGAGCGCGACGATGGTATTGGCGAAGGTCGCGGGTGCCGGATTGTCGATGATGGCCTGAATTTCGGCCTTCTGGATCGCCATGCCCTGTTCAAAGGCGGGGACGTAGTCATCCTCGGAAATCTTGGTGAAGTCGGGGGCGTGGAAGGGCAGCGTACTTTCGGACGCGAAATAGCCGGTGCCTTCAGGAATGGCGGTGCGGGCATCGCTGGCCTCGGCCATCGTTTCGATCTCTCCCCCCGGGGTGGTGGTGCAGCCCGCGAGCAGCGCGGCGCCTGCGACGGTGGCCAGAATTTGGGCCTTCATGTTTTCTCCCTCGAATTGCTGCGGCGGACGTGCGGCCCGGCGCATTGTGACAGTGCCTGGCGCTTGGACCCCACGGCCGGCGCGTGCAAGCGGGGTCAAGTCGCCGGTCGGCGCAGCTTGAACGTTGGTCGAACGGAAGATCGCCGCGCTGGTTCCGCCCGGACCTTGATTCAGCCCTTCAGCGCGTCAAGGGGACGACTTCGCCCTGTTCCCGCTCCGCCTCGCGGCGAGCGGCCTTAGCCGCTTCGTCGAGCGCCTGGCGGTTTACCGTGACGAGCCGCGGCCGCCCGCCTTCCTTGTCGACCACCAGCCACACCGCCCCGAGCTCGAAAAACCCCCCTTGGTCCTTCGATACGCTCATGTTGGCAAGATCGAGGCGCTGAAGGAGGTCGAGCATGGGGGCATCGAAAATCTCGTCGAACACCTGCTCCACCTGCGCGCGTTGCTCGATCTCGCGGCGTTCGCCCGCGGCGTCGATATAGAGCAGCGGCAACCCGATCTGCGCCAGGAGATGCGCTTTGTTTCCACTGGCAGCTGCCTCGCGGAGCGCGGAGATCGCCGCCTCGAACTGGCCCGCGCTGGTCCCGGTGGCGCAGGAGATCGCACCGCCGTCGACGAAGTCGTGGGCGCGGTCGAAGGCCGTATCTTGCTCGTTCTGGTTGGACCATACGAGCAGCAGGCAATCCTCGGGCGGGTCGACCGCCCGCGCAGCGAGGAAACGGTCGGCTTCGGCCGTCGCGGTCTCCGCCTCGGGCGCGCAAGCCGGCAGCGCCAGGGGCAGGAGAAGGGCGAAGAGGACGTGTGTCTTCATGGACTCGCTTCGAGCGGATAGCGGATGACTGGTTCGTAGACCGGACCCTCGGGCCGCAGATGGCTTTCATAAAGAATATAGGAATTGACGGCCCATGGGCCAAGCCGCACGCCCGCGTTGCGCGCGAGAAATTCGGTCGCTGGCCCGCTCGCGCGATTGAGACGCGCCAGGGTGACGTGCGGATGGAACTTGCGGTGTTCGGGTTCGAAGCCGGTCCGTACGCAGATGCGTTCGATCCGCCGTTGCAGTGCGTTCAGCCCCGGGTTGGGCGTGATCCCCGCCCACAATGTGTGCGCGATGCCCTTACGTTCGAATGTCCCGGTGGCGCTCAGGTACAGCTCGAACGGTGCACTTTCGATCGTTTCCAGAGCCTCGGCGAGGTCGTCGGCGCGGTGGGGCTCGACCTCGCCTATGAACCGCAGCGTGAGGTGAAGTTGATCCTCCGTCTGCCAGCGCACATTCTCGATTCCCTCCATCATATCGAGAAGCGCGTCGCGAAGAAGCGCCGGCGGGCGAATACCGATGAATACGCGATGGCGCATGATCTGCCTTTGCGATTTCGGGGCTTGTCAGGGAAGGGGAAATGCAACTTGCGCGAAATGGCGCAGCGCGGTCAGGCCGAACCGGTCGCGCCGCCATCTCGCGGATTGCCGTATGCGGCGTGCATGAAGATCTTCGCGCGGCGGTCGCTACGGTATTCTAGCCCCTTGGCGAACCGGCCGCCGGCGTGGGTATAGTCGAGTTCGTCCGCGATGCCCCGATAATCGCCGCGGTCGATCGCAGCATTGAGCCGGGGACTTTCCTCGGGTGAGACATTGCCGGCTCCAACATTGTAGACCAGATCGAGCAGCGCATCGAATTCGTGCTGGTGCAGCGGCAAGTCGCGGACGAGTTCGCGGACACCCTGCTCGGCCTCGGCGAGGTCGCGATCGAGGAATTCGAGGACCTGATCCTCGCTTACCCGATCGCCCACACGAAGGTCGTCGGTCGGCTCCACAAGGTGTCCCACGCCGACCGTGGGATAGCCGGCAACGTCGCGATAGACAGTATAGCGCACGCCTTCTTCCTCGATCAGCGCCTGCTTGAAAGTGTCGCTAGCCTTGATCAACGCAGCCGGCTTGCGCACCTCCCTCGACATCGTCGAGTACCATGTGCGCACCCGGTGAAGGCGCGGAATGACGTGCCATCGGCGGGCCGGTGAAGGCGGCAAGTCCGACCGCCCCTGCGCTGAGCATCACCGTCGCGCGCTTGCGCGCCGAATGGCGCGGCCTGACATGGAATGCTTTGGCCGCGGCTTCGCGCGCACGGTGCAAATCACGGCGGTGCCGGCGTTCGCGGCGGAGGCGTTTGAGAAAACCGCGGGGCTTGTCGCCCGGATCGCCCTTGATCGACGTGTGCGACCAGTCGACCTGCTCCAGGGGCCGGTTCCAATCATCGAGCAGAGCCTTCAGGCGTTCGCTTCGGTCCGGCACCGCAGGGGTGTTGTCGTTATTTGGTACGCGTGCCGGCGGGCTGGACGCAGTGGGCGCTCTCCTGTCGGTGTCCTTGTTCATATAGTGCAACGGCTTTCATTCAATAGATCAGAGGCTTGGGCATATATTCTCCCCATTTCCGCGGATAATAGCGCGGCGCGGGGGATGCCTGTCTTGTCTATGGAACGATTGTCTTGGGGGGATCGGTCCCCACTTCGTCGCCGCAGGGCCACGGCCCAAGGCCCAATTGCCCCTGCGAAGGCTGCGCGGACCGGCTGTTGGTCCCGAGCGGCCAATTCGCCAGGGGACAGTGGAGCCGGCGGCGCAGCGAGCCGCGCCACCGGCTCGATCCTACCAGATACGCACGCGATCCTCGGGCGCGATATACATCTCGTCGCCGGGATTGACGCCGAAGGCCTCGTACCAGGCATCCACATTGCGCAGCGGCGCGATCGTCCGGAACCGCGCGGGACTGTGCGGGTCGGTGGTGACCTGGTTGCGAAGCGAATCCTCGCGCGCCTTGCTCCGCCATACCTGCGCGTAGGCGAGGAAGAAGCGCTGGTCGCCGGTCAGCCCGTCGATCACCGGAGCTTCCTTGCCGTTCAGCGATTTGTGATAGGCATCGTAGGCCACCAGGACCCCGGCGAGATCGGCGATATTCTCGCCCATGGTCAAGTCGGGGTTGATGAAACTTCCCGGGACCACTTCGAATTGGGCATATTGGTCGCCGAATTTCTTCGCCTCGGCCTCGAACCGCTTGGCGTCGCCAGCGGTCCACCAGTCGCGTATCGCGCCCGTGGCATCGATCTTGCGGCCCTGATCGTCGAAGCCATGGCTGATCTCGTGGCCGATGACCACGCCGATGGCGCCGTAGTTGACCGCCGGATCGGCATAGGCATCGAAGAAGGGAGGCTGGAGGATGCCGGCGGGGAAGACCATCTTGTTCTCGAGCCCACCATTGTAGGCGTTCACCGTCTGCGGGTTCATGCCCCACTTCCTGCGGTCGACCGGCTTGCCGAGATCGCTCATCGCATAATCGGCGTTGAATTTCGTCGCATTGACCGCGTTCTCGTAAAGACTCGTGGGGCTGATGCGGAGTTGCGAGTAATCACGGAACTCGTCGGGATAACCGACCATCACGTCCATCTTGGCAAGCTTGTCGAGCGCGGCCTTCTTGGTCTCGCTGCTCATCCAGTCGTTCTTGCGGATGCGGTCGCCCATGGCCAGCTTCAGGTTCTGGACCAGTTCGTCCATGCGGGTTTTCGCGACCTTGGGAAAATATTCCTCGACATAGGCTTCGCCGACGAGCTCGCCGAGCGATCCGTCGGCCATGTCGACGGCGCGCTTCCACCGCGCGCGCTGTTCGCTGGTGCCGTTCAGCTTGCTCGTGAAGGCGAACCGGCTGTCGACCATCTTCTTGTTGAGATAAGGCGAAGCCTGGTCGGCGACATGCGCCTTTTCCCACAGCTTGAGCGTTTCCAGATCGGTGCTTTCGAACAGCGCTGCCAACGCCTTCACGGCAGTGTTCTCGTTGACGATGATGCGCTTCTGCGGCGGGACATCGTGCCCGTCGAAGAAGACGTTCCAGTCGATCCCCGGGGCGTAGGTCGCCAGTTCGGCGGTCGACATCGGGTTGTTGATCTTGTCGATGTCGCGGCGCGTGTCGCTGTCCCAGCTTAGCTCGGCGATATAGGTTTCGAAGGTCATCACGCGGCTGGCGGCGCTGCGCGGATCCTTCTCGCCGATCGCGCGGAAAGTGCGCTCGAGGTAATCCATGTAGGCACCGCGCTGGTCGGCGAATTGCGGATTGAAATAGTAATCCTTCTCGGGAAGGCCAAGTCCGCTCTGGCCGAACCACAGCGTGTTCATCGTCGGATCGTCGGGATCGGCATAGGGACCGCCGCCAAACAGGGTGACGCCGAACTTGTCGTAGGTCGATCCCATGAAGCGCGCGAATTCGGTCTTGTCTGATATCGCGTCGACGCGGGCGAGGTCGCGCTTCAGCGGGGCAATCCCGGCTTTCTCGATCGCCTGTTCATCCATGAACGAAGCATAGAGCGCGCCATATTGCGTACCCGGCGGGGCGTCGGTGATGAGCCCGTTTACCTGTTCGGTCACGGCTTCTCGCAGATTGTAGAACGAGCCGACCGAGGGCCGGTCGCCGGGAATCTCGGTGCGGTCGATCCACGCACCGCTGGCATAACGTTCGAAGTCGTCGCCCGGATCGGTGTCGAGATCGCGCGTGGTCAGGTCGAGCCCGAACTCGCCGATCTTGGCCTTGCCGGTGACGACGATCGTGTTCTGTCCGGCAGCGTCGGGGGCGGGAGTTGCCTCGGCGGCGGCGGTCTGGGCGAATGTGGGCGCGGCTAGCGCGAGGGTGAGGGCGAGTGCCGAGGAGGCGCCGGCGCCGCGGAAGATGCCTTTGGTCGTCATGTGATGTGTCCCCTGATTTAGTGCTCGGTCGATACACCTTACGCGCGACATAGGGGAACGGAATTGGCGAACGACCTACCCGGGTCGGCGGGGGGCGGAAAGTGCTGCGACGGGGCTCCGTCCAACGCTCCTCTGCGCGGATAACATTGCAATTCTCCGTCTGCGCACCACATCGCCCGGAACATCGCGCGTCTTCGCTCGCTAAGCGACCCTGGCCCTGCGGGGACCGGGGACAAGGCGGAACGCGCGTCCTCTTGACCTATGCGAACAATTCGGGAACACGGTCCCTCTCATGGCACATAAGAAAATCTCCGCCCGGCACGGGTTGCGCCCATGCTGACACAGATCAAGGTCCGCGGCGCGCGCGAGCACAATCTCAAGGGCGTCGACATCGATCTGCCCCGCGACGCACTGATCGTCATCACCGGGCTCTCGGGCTCGGGCAAGAGCTCGCTCGCCTTCGACACGATCTATGCCGAGGGGCAGCGGCGTTATGTCGAGAGCCTCAGCGCCTATGCGCGGCAGTTCCTCGAAATGATGCAGAAGCCCGATGTCGAGCATATCGACGGGCTCAGCCCGGCGATCAGCATCGAGCAGAAGACGACCAGCCGCAATCCGCGCTCGACCGTCGCCACGGTGACCGAGATCTACGATTACATGCGGCTCCTTTGGGCCCGCATCGGGGTGCCCTACAGTCCCGCCACCGGGTTGCCGATCGAGGCGCAGACGGTATCGAACATGGTCGACCGGGTTATGGCGCTGCCTGACGGCACTCGACTCTATCTGCTCGCTCCGGTGGTGCGGGGGCGCAAGGGCGAATACCGCAAGGAACTCGCCGAATGGCAGAAGGCGGGCTTCACCCGAGTGCGCATCGACGGCGAAATGTACCCGATCGAGGAAGCCCCGGCGCTCGACAAGAAGTACAAGCACGACATCGAGGTGGTGGTCGATCGGATCGCGGTGAAGGAAGGCATCGAAACGCGCCTCGCCGACAGTTTCGAACAGGCGCTCAGGCTCGCCGAGGGGCTCACCTACGTCGATATCGCCGATGGTGTGGTTCCCGGCCGCGAGGGGGAGGCGGATGGCGGCGGCGCGATGAAAGGGGCTGGAATTCCCGCCAATCGCATCGTCTTCTCGGAGAAATTCGCTTGCCCGGTGTCGGGCTTCACCATCGAGGAGATCGAGCCGCGGCTGTTCTCTTTCAACGCCCCGCAGGGCGCCTGCCCGACCTGCGACGGGATCGGCGAGAAGCAGCTGTTCGATCCGCAGCTGGTAGTGCCGAACGAGGCGCTGAGCCTCAAGCAGGGGGCCGTGGTGCCCTGGGCCAAGTCCAATCCGCCGAGCCCCTATTACATGCAGGTGCTCGCCAGCCTGGCGAAGGAATACGAATTCGACCTGACCACGCGGTGGGAGGAACTCGACCAGGAAATCCGCGACATCATCCTCTACGGGACCAAGGGCCGCGCGATTCCGCTGACTTTCAAGGATGGGCGCAAGCAATATACCGTACGCAAGCCGTTCGAAGGGGTGATCGGCAATCTCAACCGCCGCCTGCTGCAGACCGAAAGCGCCTGGATGCGCGATGAGCTGAGCAAGTTCCAGGCCGCACAGCCGTGCGAGACCTGCGGTGGCAAGCGGCTCAACGACAAGGCGCTGGCGGTCAAGGTACCGGCTGCCGACGGCCCGACCGACATCGCTACGCCGACGAAGATGAGCGTCGCCGACGCGAAACACTGGTTCCTCGCGCTGCCCGAGTATCTGGGCGAGACGCAGCAGCAGATCGCTCGCGCGATCCTCAAGGAAATCAACGAACGGCTGGGATTCCTCGATAATGTCGGGCTCGATTATCTAAACCTCGACCGAACTTCAGGTACGCTCTCGGGCGGCGAGAGCCAGCGGATCCGCCTCGCCAGCCAGATCGGCAGCGGGCTCTCGGGCGTACTCTACGTGCTCGACGAGCCGAGCATCGGCCTTCACCAGCGCGACAACGACCGGCTGCTCGAAACGCTTAAGCGGCTGCGCGATCTCGGCAATACCGTGATCGTGGTCGAGCACGACGAGGACGCGATCCGCGCCGCCGACCACGTCGTCGATCTCGGCCCCGGCGCGGGCGTCCACGGCGGCGAAATCGTCGCACAAGGCACGCTGAAGCAGGTACTCAAGTCGAAGAAATCGCTCACCGCCGCCTATCTCACCGGGCGCCGCGAGATTGCGGTTCCCGCTACCCGGCGCAAGGGCAACGGCCGCAAGCTCACCGTCCACGGCGCGCGCGCGAACAACCTCGCCGACGTCACCGCCAGTGTTCCGCTCGGCACATTCACCTGCGTCACTGGCGTGTCGGGCAGCGGCAAGTCGTCCTTCACCATCGACACGCTCTATGCAGCGGCGGCGCGCACCCTCAACGGTGCGCGGGTGATCGCGGGGCCGCACGATAAGGTCACCGGGCTCGAATATTGCGACAAGGTGATCGAGATCGACCAGTCGCCGATCGGCCGCACCCCGCGAAGCAACCCCGCCACCTACACCGGCGCCTTCACCCAGATCCGCGACTGGTTCGCCGGTCTCCCCGAAAGCCAGGCGCGCGGCTACAAGCCCGGCCGCTTCAGCTTCAACGTCAAGGGCGGCCGCTGCGAGGCGTGCCAGGGCGACGGGCTGATCAAGATCGAGATGCACTTCCTCCCCGACGTCTACGTCACCTGCGAGGAATGCCACGGCAAGCGCTACAACCGCGAAACGCTCGAGGTGAAGTTCAAGGGCCTCTCGATCGCCGACGTGCTCGACATGACGATCGAGGATGCCGAAACCTTCTTCAAGGCCGTCCCCCCGATCCGCGACAAGATGCACATGCTCAACGAGGTCGGCCTCGGCTACGTCAAGGTCGGCCAGCAGGCGACCACGCTGAGCGGCGGCGAGGCGCAGCGCGTCAAGCTGGCGAAGGAGCTCAGCAAGCGCAGCACCGGCCAGACGCTCTACATCCTCGACGAGCCCACCACCGGCCTGCATTTCGAGGATGTCCGCAAACTGCTCGAGGTGCTCCACCGGCTGGTCGACCAGGGCAATTCCGTCATCGTCATCGAGCACAACCTCGACGTCATCAAGACGGCGGATTATCTGCTCGACCTTGGCCCCGGAGGCGGAGTCAGGGGCGGGGAAGTCGTCGCGAGCGGGACACCGGAACAGGTGGTTGCGGTGGCGGAAAGTTTCACCGGCCAGTACCTCGCCCCGCTACTGACCCGCCGGGCGGAAGCGGCCGAATGACGATGGCGGAAGCCTGCCCTGAACTTGTTTCAGGGTGGTGGTGATCGAGCACAATCTCGACGTGATCAAGACCGCCGACCACATCCTCGACCTCGGCCCCGGCGGCGGCGTGCGGGGCAGGGAGGTCGTGGCGGAGGGGACGCCGGAAGAGGTGGCGGCGGTTGAGGGGAGCTATACGGGACGGTATCTCAAGCCGATGCTGGAGAGGGTGAGTGAGGCGGCGGAGTAGGGCTCTGCGCTAGTCTTCGAGACTCAATCGAATAAGAAAGACTTAGGTTGCATAGATCCTTGAAACAAATTCCCGATAGGATCTTGGAGAACGCGAAAGCCGCGCTTACGCAAGCGAATACGCACGCCGTGCATTTTGATCCAGGGAATGAGCATTGGGGGCAAATGGGTGTGCTTCACTCCGCGCTTGCCGGAGAGCTATTTCTCAAAGCCATAATTGCCAAAGCGCACCCGCTTTTAATATTCCGCGATTTGTATCAACTAGATCAACCGCAAAACGCCAATATCAGTTTGGCAGAGATCATTGAAAATGGGCGAACCTACAATTTCGAGCACTTGCCGCGATTGCTTTGGGTAGCAACTGGTGAACGGATTGCGGACCCACAAACTTTTGATAAGATAAGGAAAGTACGGAACTCGATTCAGCATTTTTGCCTGCCAGAAGGTGTTGATCTTCGGCGCTTGTCTTTGGAATTCTTATACAAGAATATTGACCCCCTGATCCAAAAGCATTTCGGCATCTACTCAATCGAATACCATGAGGACCACTCGGTGAGTTACGACTACGTTGTGCAGTGCCTTATTGCCCATGAGCTGGAGTTTTCATTTCCGTCTGATTTTCGAGTTACCGAAATTCATCTCGACGAAGAGTTATCCAGCGCTAGCAAGCACTATCAGAATTGGTTTGCAAACGCGTTGCCTTAACTGGCTTGGGCTCGGGAACCGCTAATGCGTCAAACAGGCAATAACATATACCCTTAGCCTGACCCAAATAGCCGAAAGTTCGTCGGGCAACGGCGCGAAATTCGGCGAATGGACGTACCGTTGCATGCTTGGAATCGACACTAGCTCGGTATGGTGCCGCATCCTTTCCAGCTCATCGAAGTATGCACCGTCGATATGGTTTGCGTCTCGGAGATGTGCAGCGGCCCTTCGAAAGTTTGCAGCAAGTCCCTGAGCTAGCGCAATGTTTGAATTTGTAAGGAGACTCTCAGTTGAAAGTTCAATCAAGATTCTCAACAATGCTGAGATAGCATTAGGATACTGATTGACGTCTAGCGTCTGCAGTTCGTGCCAAACTGCCCGAATGCGTGCCTGATTGGCCCGCCAAGGAATTTCTTGCTCTTCCGCCCCGATAATCGTTGGCGCACGCCTTCTAATGGGAGGGCGTCCTTGCCGCCTTTGCGGTCGCCTATTTCTTGGACGTTCTGGCAAATCTAGCAAACTGTCGTCAGTCGGCAGAAGACCCTCGACATCAAGCTGATTTAAGTATGCCGTCTTTCCTGCATTGTTCCATAAATCACCGAGGACTACCCTCCGCTCGGACAAGTCCTCAGCGATCCGCGCTAATCCCTCGATAGCAACATCTGGGTCATGGGAGAATGAGAACTGATTTCCTTGGACAGAAACGCCGACGCGATTTCGAAAAACTTCAGATGAAAGGAGGCGGTTAAGCGTTGACCTTGGTAGCTGTTGTTCGGGCAAGCGATCACGTTCCCTGAGAAACCCCTCGATTTGCACTGCCACATCGATCCGACCTCCGCGACCGGTTCGTTCGACGAAGTTGTGTTTGGCTCGATCATCCCACGTCGATTGGCCGACGCCTCCCTGAGACCCTGTGTGACGGCGAAAAATGATGCTGTCTACGACTTCTCTGTCTGTCTCGACCTGACACTCAATCTCGTTAGGAATTTCATCTTCCCACTGATCTTGCAGATGACGAAAATAAACTTGCAAGTCTTGACTGGGCGCGAGTTGAGGATTTCGGATGAGTTTTAAACAGGTGACACGTCGATTGCCATCGAAGACGGTTAGGTCGTCCCCGTCCCGTAGTACCAGCGGCGGATCGTAAACTTCACCCTGATCAACAATGTCTGCAGCTAGCCTTCTCATGTGCGCTTCGCGGAGACGAAAGAGCTCCGCTATTGCCGCGGTTTCATTCGCAAGCTCCCCATGTCGATCATTTGCCGGATTTACCACCAGATCGTCTATCGCTAGCTGTTCGTATGGCACCACATCCCCCTGATAGCTGCGTTATTTCAGACCGTTTTAGAAGCGAGCGCAACCAATTAAATTGGCTACCCTTTCGCATACCTTGTGGTGCAAGTGGCGATTGGCGGGGCATTGGCCGTTGCCTGCTCTATAGGCGCCCACCTCACCCCGCCGACGGCACCACCCCGTCACCCACGGCCACCAACCCATCAGCCGCACCGTGCTCACCCCCACGACCCACGCCAGGCACGCCACCAGCTCCGCCAGCGCCACCGCGCTCTGCCTGCGGGTGCGGGTGAAGGGGAGGGCGGCGGCGCACCTCCACACCCATCGTCGCCCCGGCCTTCGAGCCGGGGCCCCGCTGCCTTCGAGCGCGGCGCGAGGAAAGCGGGACCCCGGATCGGGTCCGGGGTGACGCTGAAAGGGTGGGGGTCTCCACCCCCAAGAAGAATAAGAATTTTCCTACAGCCCACCGCCTGCCATAAATCACTCGGTTCGTTCCCCGTCAGGAGTTCGGACCATGGACCTGTCCCACCACCGCGTGCTCGGCGCCGCCTTCGCCGCTTCCCCCGCATCGCCCACCCCGCCGCCTTGCATCGGCGCCGCGCTGCGCCGGTCCGCGACCGCGTCCGATCGCGCCGCCTCGGTCTTTCCGCCCGCGGTCCAGGCCATCTTCCTCGAGGAGCTGACCGAGCATGGTATGGTGCTGCGCGCGGTGGTGCCTTCCCCCGGGGGCAGACGGCGCTTACCGATCGGGACGTTCGCGCGCCATGAGGCGGCGCGCGGCTTCGAGCGTGGTGGCATCGTCCCACAGCGCGAGATAGGATTCGAGCCGCTGCCGGTTCTGGGGATCCTTCGTCAGCCAGGCGTCGAAGCCTGCCTCGTCGAAATTCCCGGTTTCGCCGGACGCGATGCGGGTCGCCCAGCGGGCGGCCGTTTCTTTATCACTTGTCACAAAGCAAACCTCGCCAGTCGCAGTTTTGTTTGGATAGGGGCCCCAAGCGAGTCAAGCCGATTGGGGACGATTTGATCGGCTTGGGACCTATCTATCGCTCGCCATCGTCTTCGCCCGAAATGGCATCGTGGAGTGAGACCAGCGCGCGCGAGACATGCTTGTCGACCGCGTTGATGCTGATGCCGAAATAGGCTGCCACCTCGCGCGAAGATTCCTCCAGCACGCGGCGCCGCAGGAACACCTGCCGGCGCATCGGGGGGAGCCCGCCGATCGCCGCCTCGATCTGCCGCAGGCGCTCGCGTTCGAGCAGCACCTGTTCGGCCAGCGGCGCGCGGTCGGCGGTTTCCTCGGTCGCCTCGCCGCCGAAGGAAAAGGCGCTCCGTGCCTGAGCCGCGATCAGCCGCCGCGAGACGACGAAAGCATAGAACAGCGGGCTGGCGATCGTTCGCTGCCGCTGCGCCTCGAGCAGTCGGGCGTAGGTTTCCTGAAAGATGTCGTGACACAGATCGGCATCGCGCACGCGCGCGAGGATGAAATTGCGAAGCGAGCGGCACTCTTCCTCGTCGAGCGCCGTGGTAGAACCCGGCCTTGGATAAGCCTCCATGCCCGCCTCCGAAATTTGCGATCCCAAAAACCAGACGATCGTCGTAAAACAGTGACAAAATGAACTCTCGCGCCGTGCCGCCGGGCGCGTAACAATGTCTTCCTCAGTCGGGTGGATTGCTGCTTGCGGCGGCACTCCCTGTCCCTTCGACGACGTCGTCGACGATCGCTACGGTGGTGCGGGTCGCCTCCTCGCGCCAACTGGGCGACAGCGCCGACACTGCCTTGTCGAAGGATTGCAGCGCCTCATCCTTGGACAAGTTCTGATTGATCGTCATCTCGCACAGCCGATAGAACACTTCGCGGGTGATCAGCACCGAGGGGGTCCGACCCTGGAACTGGCGTTCGCCGGTGTCGCTCGCGCTTTCCTCCTTCGCGCCCTGATTCCCGCCCAGCGCGACGATGGCGATCTCGGTGCCCTTGCTGTTCTTGGCATCGAAAGAGGCGTCGGCGGGGGGTTGGACGCAGACCTTGCGCCCCGACGGCGTCTCGATCAGCAGCGCATGGCTGACGTCGGCGGTGGTTGTCAGCGCGACATCCCCCTTGATCCGGTTGACGAAGGGATCGGGGCGATAGGTGCTGCATGAAGTCGTCAGCATGACGGCGGGAAGTAGAAACGGAACGTGCCCCCGTGCATTTTCAACAAAAGTTAGAAGTTTCATAGTCCTGATCCTGATGCACAGCCGAAGAGATGTATATTTTTTACATGTCCGTAATGGATAGACCCGGTCGCGCCGAGTGGACGCCGGGCGCCCCGCGACGCGGTCGTCGCAAGGAGTATTCAAGAGGGGCAGGTGGAGGCTTGCCTGCCGCTCTCCCGAGAAAGAGTGCGCAGACGGCAAAATCTGTCAGGTTCGGGCAAAATGGCTCGGAAGCCGTCGCCGGACGACAGATGGAGGATCGGTGGCAGCGGAGAATTATCTCCGAAACGGTTCAAGAGCGGCGGCTTTCGACGCGTGGGTTCCGGGCCTCGACCGGTCGGTCGGGAAGGGGCCTCGTCCTAGAATCGCGTCGTGATGTCGTAGGCCTGGTAATCGGCCGACAGCGCCCGCTTCCCCTCGGGAGTGCGTCCGACGACCACCCCCGATTTCACGGTGCCGTCGCGGGCGTAGTGGAGAGTGTAGCTTTCGAGTTCGAGCGGGCCTGAGTAGCTCTCGTCGATCTCCGGGATCGGGCCGCGGCGCGCGTCGGCTTCGTCCTGATAGTCGAAGTCCTGCGGAAACGCAGCGCCGGTGGGCGCTCCGCAAAGCATGATCGTATGATTGTGCGTGGCGTAGCCGCCGTTGGCGAAAAGCAGCCCGCGGTCGGCCGTTCCGCGCAACTTGTGCACCATCGCGACAACCGCATGGCTCATGTAATTGCCGATCGGGCCTCCGCCGAATGTCAGCCCGCCGAATACGGTGACCGGCCGGTGGAGCGGCCAGTCGAGCACCCGGCGCGCCATCTTGGGGACACAGGGAAAGCAGCTGTAGAGTTCGACATGCGCCAGCTGGTCGGCGGATATGCCGTTGAGCGCCAGCGTCCGCGTAATCGATACCTCGAGGCTGGGCGAGCCGTCGTAACGATCGCGCTTGAGGAAATTGCCGTCTTCATGCGCCGCGGCGCCGTGGCCGATGTGGACCAGGCGGTCCTCCGCTAGCCCGCGTCGCCGTGCCTCGGCGAGACTGGCGACGATGAAGCCGGCCCCCTGGTTGACCGAGGAATTGGCGACCTGCAGCTTGGTATAGGGAAAGGCGATGGGGCGGTTCTGGGCGCTGGGGGTAACAATATCGGCGGCCCTCACCGGGGTGCGAATCCACGCGCCGTCGCTGTGCGCCGCGACCTCGCTCATCAGCGCCCAGATGGCCCCGGTCTCGGCCTGGGCTTCTTCCAGCGTCTGCCTCCAGGCAGCGCGACAGGCATTTTCGTAGAGCGGGTATACGTCGGTCGGAACCACCAGCCCGAAGCTCTGCGCATAGCCGAGCCTCTGGCGATGCGTCGCATCGCGAAGCGCATCGGGTTTCGCGCCATCCCTGCGCGGCGCGAGCGCGGCCAGCCTTGCTGCGGTGCGCAGCGCCTCGCCGCCGGTCACCGCGCAAATGGACGCCTCGCCGCGACCGATGCGGTTCGCGGCTTCGTGCAACAGCAGGATCGGACTATCGCCGTTGGGCAGGGCGGTCTGCTTCCTGTGACCGGGGGTCATGCCGAGGGCCGCCGCGACCTTGCCGTCGACCGGGTTCAGTTGCGGCCAGGCGAGTTGCGCCACGACCGCCAGCGAATCGCAATCGGCCAGCCAGCCACCCCCAGCGTCGGCCTCAGCCCTCCGCAGCGCCTCGGCCATCAAGCCGACCGGGTCGAGGCCATCGGCGGGGTCTTCGGGCCGATCGTTGATCTGCCCCACGCCGACGATGACGGGGGTACGTTCCGGATCATGGGTCATAATCGGGCTTGCCCCTTCACATTGCCTCCCGCTGCGCTATATGCGCGCCCGCTGCTGGGGTGTAGCCAAGTGGTAAGGCACCGGTTTTTGGTACCGGCATTCGCAGGTTCGATCCCTGCCACCCCAGCCAGCCTTGCTAGAATGTCTTGCCCTCGAAATCCGCTGCCGAATGGCGTTCGAGAAGCTGTTCGTTCTCTTCGCCCCAGGCCTTGTTCACGATCCGCCCTCGCCGCACGGCGGGGCGCTGGGCGATTTGCTTCACCCACCGCGCGACATGGGCATATTCGTCGATCGAGAGGAAGGTCTTCGCTTCGCCGTAGATCCCGCCGAACACGAAGGGGGCGAACCAGGGAAAGGTCGCGATGTCGGCAATCGTGTATTCCTCGCCGCCGAGATATTCGCTCTGTGCCAGCCGGCGGTCGGCGACGTCGAACAGGCGCTTGGTCTCCATCGCATAGCGGTTGATCGGATATTCGTACTTCTCGGGCGCATATGCGTAGAAATGACCGAATCCGCCGCCGATGAAGGGAGCGCTGCCGACTTGCCAGAACAGCCAGCTGAGGACTTCGGCGCGGGTGTGACCGGTGGGCAGGAAGGCCCCGAATTTCTCGGCCAGATGCATCAGTATGGCGCCGCTTTCGAACACGCGGACAGGCTCGGGTCCGCTGCGGTCGAGCAGCGCCGGGATCTTGGAATTGGGATTGATCGCGACGAAGCCCGAACCGAATTGATCGCTGTCGGAAATGGCGATCGTCCAGGCGTCGTATTCGGCTTCGGAATAGCCGGCTTCGAGCAGTTCCTCGAACAGGATCGTGGCCTTCACGCCATTGGGAGTGGCAAGCGAGTAGAGCTGGAAATCGTGCTCGCCCTCGGGGAGAGCCTTGTCCTCGCGCGGCCCCGCCGTGGGGCGATTGATGGCGGCGAAGCGTCCGCCGTTCTCGGTGTCGTGGGTCCACACCTCGGGCGGGGTATAGCTTGCGTCGGGCAATCCGTTTCTCCTGCTGTCGATCGACGGGTAAGTGGTCGAGCCCGCTTGCACAAGCAAGGGGAACCGGCCGGTACAGACCGGAGTATTGCTTTGGCCATGACCAAGCTCATCTACATCGACGACGATCTGCCCGGCATCACGCGCAAGCGCGCCGGCAAGGGATGGGCCTATTACGATGCCGACGGCAAGCTCGTCACCGATGCGCAAGAGAAGCGGCGGCTCAATGCGATCGCCTTGCCCCCGGCTTATCGCGATGCCTGGTTCTGCCCGGCACCGAACGGGCATATCCTCGCGACGGGCATCGATGCGCGGGGCCGCAAGCAATATCGGTACCACCCTGAATTCCGGGCGCGCCGCGAGGGCGAGAAATTCGACAAATGCGTGGTCTTCGGCAGTCTGCTGCCGCTGGTGCGCAAGCGTGTGGAGGACGACCTGCGCGGCCGCAAGTTGACGCGCGAACGCGCTATCGCGAGCGTCGTACGGCTGCTCGACCTGGGCGCGGTGCGGATCGGCAACGAAGGTTACGTCCAGCGCAACAACAGCTACGGAGCCACCACGCTGCGGCGTCGCCATGCCGAGGTCACCGGCAAGACGCTGCGGCTGCGCTACAAGGGCAAATCGGGCAAGACGCGCGAGCTGTCGTTGACCGACAGCAATCTCGCCCGGCTGGTGCGGACCATGCAGGACCTGCCCGGGCAGCACGTCTTCAAGTACGTCGACGAGGATGGCGAGGCGCATTCGGTGGGCTCGTGCGAGGTCAATGCCTATCTCGAAGAGGCCATGGCCCAGCGGTTCACGGCGAAGAATTTCCGCACCTGGCATGCGAGCGTGCTGGCGCTCGAATTCATTCGCGAGGCGAAGGGCGAGGTGCCGATGAAGGCGCTGCTCGAATGTGTCGCAGAACGGCTCGGCAACACGCCGGCGGTGACCCGCAAGAGCTATATCCACCCGGCGGTTCTGGCGCTGCTCGAGCGGCAGGTGGAATGGCGTGAAAATTTTGTCCTGCCGCGCGCAACGAAATGGCTCACACGCGACGAGCGCGGGCTGGTGGAATTGCTCAAGGATTGCCCCACCGCCGGCGAGCTTCTGGCTGCTTGATTCAGCTGCGGAGGCCGGGCGCGGCTAACTTATGTCAATCGACTCGCTCATCGCCCTGGGTTAAGCGAACGCTGCCGTTTGTGCGGGTCCGAGCGGCATCGGGGTTGCAGAGGGCGACATCCGGTTTGTATTCCCGCCGGAGGGCCGCGCGCCATGCAGCGTCTCGCTCAGTTCGACGTCAGCCGGCAGTTCATCACTGCGAAAGGGAAGCTCGCGGCGCAGGTCCTTTTCGGCGCGGTCTGCGGATCGGCGATGGTCGGATTGCGGACCTTGTTCGACATCTGGGCGCCCGAATCGGGGCCCTTCGCCATGATCTATCCGACCGTCCTTCTGGCGACCCTCTACGGACACTGGCGCGCCGGCCTCGTGGCACTGGTGGCCTCCTTCTTCTGGGCGTGGTTTTACATCCTGCCCGAAACGGCCTCGTTGACCTTCGCCAATTCTACCGATCAGGCACGGGTCGCGCTCAACGCCGTCTGCGCGATCGTGGTGGTGATTTTTGCCGAAGCTTTCCGGCGTGCGGCCCGCAGCACCGTCGACGAGATTCGCCGTGATGCCGACCGGCGGCTGAAGCAGCTTGCCGAACTCGAACACCGCACGAAGAACAATTTCGCGCTCGTCGCCAGCCTGCTCGAAACCCAGAAACGCCGCATCGCCGACCCGCTGCAGCGCGAGCCGATCGAGGATGCGGCGGTACGCGTGCGGACCTTCGCCCACGCCTATTCCTCGCTCGCGCACGACCAGTCGGAGGACGGCGATGTTGCGATCAAGCCCTATCTGGGCACCCTGCTCGACCGGATCGAACGCGCGGCCATGCCGGCACACGTCAGCCTCGTGCGCGAGATCGATGCAGTCGAACTGCCGCGGCAGGTGGCGGTGGCGTTGGGCCTCTACGTCAACGAGGCGCTGGCCAATTGCTTCAAATACGCCTTTCCCGACGGCAGGGCTGGCAAGATCGGGGTATTCTTCCAGACCCGGCCCGAGGGCTGGCGCCTGACGATCGAAGACGATGGCATCGGGCTCGACGCGCAGCCCGGAGATTCGGGCGGCCTGGGCAACAGCCTCATGACCACCTTCGCCGCCCAGGCTGGCGCGCACCATTCATCGGGGCCCCTGCTGCGCGGATTCCGGACCGAGATGAGCTCGATTCCGGTCACGGTTGCCTAAAGTATCCGAAAAGGATACTGGCCGGGCATGCACCGTGCCGGGGCCAGGATACGCGCGTGGCGGGAAGCGCATGATCCGCCGTTGAGCGCCGCGCAATTCGGCTCGCGCTACGGAACCCCGGAACCCTGGCCGAGCAGGACCGTCTACGGCTGGGAAGCCAAGGGCAGGATCGCGCGCGCGTCGGTGCAGAAGCACTTGGCACAATTGGGAATTTGTCAGCCGGCCGATTGGCTCGAGCCGGTCCCTGATCCCGTCCGAGAGAAAGGCCCCGCATCCATGAGCGGAACCGACGTCCATCGCTTCTTCGACTTCCACACCCACGGTTTCGTGCGGCTTGCCACGGCCACGCCGCGGGTGCGTACCGCCGACGTCGCCTATAATTCCGATGCGATACTCGAGCAGGCCCGGGCGGCGGACCGGCGCGGCGTCGATCTGCTGCTCTACCCAGAAATGTGCCTGTCCTCCTATGCGATCGACGATCTGCACATGCAGACGGCGCTGCTCGATGCGGTCGAGGAGCATATCGTGCGAATTGCGGAAGCCTCGCGCGATCTGTCGTCGGTGCTGGTGATCGGCGCGCCGCTGCGGCGCAATGGGAGGATCTACAATTGCGCGCTGGCGATCGCCCGCGGCCGCGTCCTCGGCGCGGTGCCCAAGAGCTTCCTGCCCAATTATCGCGAATTCTACGAGAAGCGCTGGTTCGCGCATGGTCGCGAGTGCGTCGGCCTGACGATCCGCTGCGGCAGCGAGGAAATCCCCTTCGGAACCGATCTGCTGTTCGCCGCCGAGGATTTGGCCGGCTTCGTCTTCGGGATCGAGATCTGCGAGGATTTCTGGTCGCCCACGCCGCCGGGCACTATGGCGGCCCTGGCCGGCGCGACCATTCTTCTCAACCTTTCGGCCTCGAACATCACGATCGGCAAATCGGACGAGCGCCATCTGCTCAGCCGGGCGAGTTCGAGCAGGGCGGTCTGCGCCTATGCCTATTCGGCCAGCGGCCACGGCGAGAGTACCACCGATCTGGCCTGGGACGGGCAGGGTATGGTCTATGAACTCGGCGATCTGCTGGTCGAAAGCACGCGCTTCGACCTCGAGCCCGAATTGTGCGTCGTCGATATCGATACCGCGCGGATTCTCGGCGATCGCATGCGCATGGGCACTTTCAACGACGCCGCCGAAGCGGCGGGACGGCCCGAAGACTGGTATCGCCGCATCGGTTTCGAACATCGGGCGGCGCCTGCCGATCGGGGCCTCGTGCGGCCGATCCGGCGTTTCCCCTTCGTCCCCAACCGGGTGACGAAGCTCGACGAGGATTGCTACGAGGCCTTCAACATCCAGGTGGACGGGCTCATGCGGAGGATCCAGGCGACCCGCGGCAATTCGCTCGTCATCGGTATCTCGGGGGGCCTCGACAGCACCCATGCGCTGATCGTGGCGGCCAAGGCGATGGACCGTCTTGGCCGGCCGCGCAGCGACATTCGCGGCTATACCATGCCCGGCTTTGCGACCTCGGAAGGGACCAGAACGAATGCCTGGCAGTTGATGAAGGCCTTCGGCATCACCGCCGAGGAGATCGACATCAAACCGGCTGCGCGGCAGATGCTCGACGACATGGACCATCCCTATGCCAGGGGCGAACCGGTCTACGACACCACTTTCGAGAACGTCCAGGCCGGGCTGCGGACCGATTATCTGTTCCGCCTCGCCGGGCATCATGGCGGCTTCGTCATCGGAACCGGCGACCTGTCGGAGCTCGCGCTCGGCTGGTGCACCTATGGCGTGGGCGACCAGATGAGCCATTACGCCGTCAATGCAGGCGTGCCCAAGACGCTGATCCAATACCTCATCCGCTGGGCGGGGCGCACCAACCAGTTCGATCCCGGGGTCGATGCGGTGCTCGACCAGATCGTCGCCACGGAGATCAGCCCCGAACTCGTGCCGCCGGGCGAGGACGGGACGATCCAGAGCACGCAATCGATCATCGGCCCTTACGAACTGAACGACTTCTTTCTCCACCATATCATCCGCTGGGGGCACCGGCCGAGCCACGTCGCCTTCCTTGCCTGGCATGCGTGGCGGGATGCCGGGGCCGGGCTCTGGCCGATCGATTTTCCCGCAGCTTCGAAGAACGAATATGATCTTGCGACCATTGCCCACTGGCTGGAGAATTTCCTCAAGCGATTCTTCGCCTTCAGCCAGTTCAAGCGCAGCGCCCTGCCCAATGGCCCGAAGGTCAGCGCCGGCGGCGCGTTGAGCCCGCGTGGCGACTGGCGGGCGCCGAGCGACGCGGTCGCCGAGGTGTGGCTCGAGGATTTGCGCAGAAACGTTCCGATCTAGGACCTTTTGCCGCGACTGCGCGTTGCTGGGAAGAACGAGGATCGACCGCCTTCATGACAGCAAGATTGACCGCACTGACCACGGCCGTGCCCGCGTGCGATTTCGAACAGGACTACAATGCCTGGGCCATGCGTCAGCTGGACGGCAGGCGCGAAGGTAAGCTCTATGCGCGCATGGCCGAGCGCTCCGGGATCGATCATCGCTGGTCGGTGCTTTCCGAGGAGGATGCAAAGCTCGATCAAGGTAGAGGTTTTTACGCGGGTTCCGCGCCTTCCACGGCCGAGCGCATGGCGATCTATGCCGAAGAGGCGCCGCGGTTGGCGCTCGAAGCGATCGACAAACTGCCCGAGCTGGGTGCGATCACGCATCTCGTGGTCGCCAGTTGCACCGGCTTCGTGGCCCCGGGGATCGATCAGATCATCGCGCGCCGCCTGGGCCTGTCCGACGATGTCGAGCGCGTGCTCGTCGGCTTCATGGGCTGCTATGCCGCGGTCACCGCGCTCAGGACCGCGCGCCATATCGTGCGTTCGGAGCCGGCGGCGCGGGTGCTGGTCGTGACCGTCGAACTGTCGACGCTGCACCATCAGCAGACCGACGATCTCGAGCCGCTGCTCGCCGGAGCGCAGTTCGGAGACGGCGCGGCGGCGGCGATCGTGACCGGCGCGGGCGAGGGGCTCGAACTCGGCGAAGGTCTTTCGGCCGCGCTCGAGGAAAGCGACGAACTGATCACCTGGCAGATCGGCGACACCGGATTCCATATGCATCTCTCGGGCGAAGTGCCGGGCCGGATCCGCAGCGCGCTCGGTCGCGAGGACATGCGCCGGCGCGTGTGCGGCGAAGGTCCGGCGCCCCGGGCCTTCGCGGTCCACGCGGGGGGGCGCTCGATCCTCGACGCGGTCGAGAAGGGGCTCGATCTGCCTCCGCACATGCTCGACCATTCGCGCGCCGTGCTGCGTGATTTCGGCAATATGTCTTCGTCGACGCTGATGTTCGTGCTCGAACGGATCCTGCGCGAACGCCCGGCGAGCGGCGTTGCGCTGGCCTTCGGGCCGGGGCTCGCGATGGAGGGATTCCGCTTCGGCTGGCGCGATGCTGGCTGAACGCCGCATCGCCGAAGAAATCATGGACGATCCCGCCCTCGATGCGGGCACCTATGCTCGCGTGCTGGGCGATCTCGCCAAGGTCAATACCGTGACGATGGCACGCCGGCCGACGCTCGCATTTCTCGATCGCACGCTTGCGGACCGGAATACGTTTTCGCTGCTCGACGTCGGGTTCGGCGATGGCGACATGCTGCGCGCCATCGCCGGCTGGGCCAGGCGCCGGGGCAAGACTGCGGATCTGGTCGGGATCGATCTCAACCCCCGGAGCGAGCGCGTCGCACGCGCCGCGACCGCTGCGAGCGATCCGATCGACTACCGCACGGGCGATTATGCCGATCTTGCGGGCAAAGGCTTCGACTGCATCGTCTCCAGCCTCGTCGCGCATCACATGACTCACGCCCAGCTGGTATCCTTCCTGCGGTTCATGGAGGCCGAGGCGAGCCGCGGCTGGTTCGTCAACGATCTCCATCGGCACGGCGTCGCCTGGCTCGGCTACCCGTTGCTGGCGCGGCTTGCCGGCTGGCATCGCATCGTCCGCCTCGACGGCAGGCTCTCGATCGCGCGCTCCTACAGGCCCGCCGAATGGCAGCCGATCCTGGGCGAAGCCGGCGTCGAGGGGGCCGCGGTTGCGCGGGTCTTTCCCTTCCGTCTTTGCGTCGAGCGGATCAGGTGAGACGCCCCGCTCGTCCTCGGGGCGGGACCGGCGGGAAGCGTCGCGGCGATGCAGCTGGCGCGCGCCGGAGCCGCGCCGATCCTGATCGACCGCGAGCGAAATCGTCGGCGATGCGCTGTGCGGCGGCTTCCTCAGCTGGCGCACCGCCGAGAGCTTGCGCAAGCTCGGCTGCGACCCGGCAGAGCTGGGAGCGCATCGCGTGGCCAGGCTGCGTCTTTTCGCCGGGAGGCGGCATGCCGAAGCTGCGCTGCCTGCTCAGGCGTTCGGACTTTCGCGGCGCGTCCTCGACCGGACGCTGCGCGAGCTGGCGGTGAGCGAAGGCGCGCAGCTGGAGATCGACCGGGCACGCGAAGTCGGCCCGGGAAAGGTCGCCGGCGAGCGGAGGGACTGGGTGTCGCCGGCGATCTTTCTCGCCACCGGGAAGCACGACGTTCGCGGCGAATCGCGTCCGCGCGAGGCGAAGGACCCCGCGCTCGGGCTACGCGTCCGGCTGCCCTCGGCCGACCGTCTCGCGCGGCTGGTGGGCGATGCCATCGAACTGCATCTGGTTCCGGGCGGCTATGCCGGGATCGTGCTGCAGGAAGACGGCAGCGCCAATGTCTGCCTTGCGCTGCGCAAATCGCTGTTGGCCGATGCCGGGCGGCGACCCCCGGGCCTTGTTGCGGGAGATGGCCGGCAGCAGCCCGCACTTCGCCGAGCGCCTCGCCGGGGCGGCAGAAGATCCTGCGGTCGATACGGTCGGGGTCGGTGCCCTATGGCTGGATAGCGCGCGAAACCGAAGAAGGGCTGTTCCGCCTGGGCGACCAGGCCGCGGTGATCCCCTCGCTTGCGGGCGAGGGCATGGCGATCGCCGTCGCCAGCGGCCGAATCGCCGCGAGAGTTACCTTTCCGGCGGCGGCGGCGCGGCAGATTCCAGGCTGCCTTCGCCCGTCGCGCGGCACGCCCCGTCCGCGTTGCCGAACTGATCTGGCATCTTGCCGAAAGCGCCTTCGGCGCGCGCGGTGCGATGACAGCGCTGGCCGACCGGCTGCCGGGGCTTGCCCGGCTGGCCATGCGGCTCAGCCGGATCTAGAGCCGCACCACCCAGCCGTGCGTGTCGGCGATCGCGCCGCGCTGGATCGCCGACCAGCTTCTCGCGCATCTTGCGTGGTCAGCTGGCCGGGGCCGCCCGTGCCGATGGTGAATTCGCCATCCGGGCCCGGCCACCTTGCCGACCGGCGTGACCACCGCAGCGGTGCCGCAGGCCATCGTCTCGACGCAGCTTGCCGCTTGCCGCATCGTCGCGCCACTGGTCGATGCCGTAGGGTTCCTCGCGCACCTCGAGCCCTTCTTCGCGCAGCAGCGCGATCAGGCTGTCGCGGGTGATGCCGGGCAGGATCGTGCCGGTCAGCGGCGGGGTCACGACCGTGCCGTCGTCGAACACGAAGAACAGGTTCATCCCGCCCAGTTCCTCGACCCATTTGTGTCTCGACCGCGTCGAGGAACACGCACCTGGTCGCAGCCGTCGCGCGATCGCTTCGCGCTGTGGGACGAGGCTGGCGGCGTAATTGCCGCCGCATCTTGGCCGCGCCGGTGCCGCCGGGCGCGGCGCGGGTGTAATTGCGGCTAACCCAGATCTTCACCGGCGGGCGCGCCCGACTTGAAGTAATTGCCCGCCGGCCTGGCGATGACGATGAACTTGTATTGCTTCGCCGGCCGCACGCCGAGGAAGGCTTCGGTCGCGAACATGAAGGGCCGCAGATAGAGCGAGCGCGCCTTCGACCGACGGGATCCAGTCGCTGTCTACGGCGAGCAATTGGCGCATCGACTTCGAGGAACAGCTCTTCGGGCAAGTCGGGCATCGCCATGCCGCTCCGCCGATCGGTTGAAGCCGCTGGCATTCGCTTCGGGCCGGAACAGCGCGAGCGTGCCGTCGGCGTGGCGATAGGCCTTCATGCCCTTCGAAGATTTCCTGCGCGTAATGCAGCACGGCCGCAGCCGGATCGAGCGCGATCGGCTGGCGCGGGCCGACGGTGGCGTGGTGCCAGCCGCCTCGCCCTCGGTCCATATCGATCGTCACCATGTGATCGGTGAACATGCGGTGCCGAAGCCGGGATCGGCGATGGCTCGCCTCGCGCGCGGCGTCGGAGATCGGGCGCGGGGTGCGGCGATGTGCTCGAATTCCATGAGCTGCGCGGGTAATGCGCAGACGGCGTCGAGGGCAAGTTCGCTGCTCCGGACACCACCGGGACGCCATTGGAAGGGCGCGCGCAAACGTCGCGCACGAATGCCCGCCGGAAATGCCAGCCGGACATGGCATCGGCCGAAATGCAGCAGGCCACGAAATGAGAAGGGCAGCCTCACGCCCGTCAACGGGGGGTGAAGCTGCCCTTCGCATGGTCAGCGGCGGGAAGTGCCGCTCACGAAGCCTCTATCGGTAGGAATCTTACCGATAGTGCTCCGCGCGGAAACTTGCCGACCTCTCTGCTGAACCATGAGACATCGGATCACCTCCTTTCGCGCTTGTGAGCCAGAGATCCCGTTTCACCGGAGCCCAAGACCGCGTTCGCCGCTGATCTTGGGGATAATTTGAGTCGTTCGCGGCGCGAAAACAAGGCTTGAAAAAAAGTTTTCCCACGTCAGAATTGGCGTTTGTGGCCCGCGAGATCATCGCGGGCTTTTTGTTGCCCGATGCCTCGTTGTCCGGTGCACTCGTCGGTGCCTGTGCAGTTCAGCGGCAATCCTCGATCACCCGCGTGACTTCGGCCCATGACGGCAGGTAGAGCGTCGGCATGCCCTGCGTCTCGACCGCGAAGCGACCCTTGCTCAGCGCCATCGCGTCGAGCAGCGGGTCGCCCGCCGGATGCTCGCCGAAAGATAGGGAAGCTCCGCCCCCGGCTGGCGTGCGCATTGAGAACGCGTCGGCAGTCTCGGTCCGGATCCGCATCGGGGTCGGACCGGTGCCGCCGGCCGGCGCGCGCATCAGCACGATCCTGCGCTGCGCAGCGTCGCAGCGTATGCGTGAAGCGGGCTTCGCTCTCCGCTTCGCCATAGAGCGCGAGCGATCCGCCCCGGCTCGCTGCGATAGTGTCCAGTCGCCCGGAGTGCGCGGAGCGTCCATCCAGTTGTCATGCAGCACGGGCTGCCGGCGGCGGTGGCGGCGGGCGTCGGCGCGGTCGCGACGGGTGCTGGCGACGGCTGTCGGCGTCGAATCGCGGGGCGGGCACGCAGGCGGCAATGGCGAAGCTGAGCGCCAGCGCGGCGCCGAGATGGCGCATGGATCGGTTTCATGATTGCTCAATGCCCGCTAGACGCGCTTGTTTCCAATGGCGTAGAAAACGCCGCCTCGATCAGATGCTCGTCGACCGCGGGCTCGTCGAGAGCCGCACGCGGGCGCAGGCGCTGGTGATGGCGGGTCTGGTTTTCTCCGGCGAACAGAAGCTCGCCAAACCGGGCCAGCAGCTGGCCGAGGATGCGCCGCTCGAGGTGCGCGGGCGCGACCATCCGTGGGTCTCCCGCGGCGGGATCAAGCTTGCCCATGCGATCGCGCATTTCGGTCTCGACCCGAGCGGGCGCGACGGCGATGGATATCGGCAGTTCGACCGGCGGCTTCACCGATGTGCTGCTGCGAGAACGGCGCAGCGCATGTCTTGCGGTCGACAGCGGCACCAACCAGCTTGCCTGGAAGTTGCGGCAGGACCCGCGGGTCACCGTGCTCGAGCAGACCAGCGCGCGCATCCTGACGCCGGAAATGATCGACCGGCCATGCAGCTGGGTCGTGTGCGACGCGAGCTTCATCGGCCTCGCCAAGGTGCTCGAACGACCGCTCGAACTGGCGGCGCGCGCATGCCGGCTGGTCGCGCTGATCAAGCCGCAATTCGAGGTCGGGCGCGAGGAAGTGGGCAAGGGCGGGGTGGTGCGCGATCCGGCGCTGCACGCGCGCGTCTGCGACGAAGTGCGCGATTGGGTCGAAGGGTCGGGCTTCGCGGTGCAGGGCATCGTCCACAGTCCGATCACCGGCCCCGAAGGCAATGTCGAGTTCCTGATCTCAGCGCCGCGCGCAATTGAGCGCGATTGACCTTTGCGCACTCGCGCGCTCTAACCGCTCGGGCAAAGCTATTCACGGAGAGAGCATGTCCGCCAATATCGCCGAAATGGAACGCCGCCGCGATGCCGCCCGCATGGGCGGCGGACAGAAGCGGATCGACTGCGCAGCACGCCAAGGGCAAGCTGACCGCGCGCGAGCGGCTCGAAGTGCTGCTCGACGAGGACAGCTTCGAGGAGCTCGACACCTATGTCGAGCATGACTGCATCGATTTCGGCATGGCAGGAGCAGAAGATCCCCGGCGATGGCGTGGTCACCGGATCGGGCACGATCAACGGCCGGCTGGTCTATGTCTTCTCGCAGGATTTCACCGTCTTCGGCGGCTCGCTTTCGAAACGCCATGCGGAAAAGATCTGCAAGGTCATGGATAGCGCGATGAAGGTCGGCGCGCCGGTGATCGGTCTCAACGATTCGGGCGGCGCGCGTATTCAGGAAGGCGTCGCCTCGCTCGGCGGCTATGCCGAGGTGTTCCAGCGCAACGTGCTGGCCAGCGGCGTGGTCCCGCAGATCAGCCTGATCATGGGGCCGTGCGCGGGCGGGGCGGTCTATTCGCCCGCGATGACCGATTTCATCTTCATGGTGAGGACAGCTCCTACATGTTCGTCACCGGACCCGAGGTGGTGAAGACGGTGACCAACGAAGTCGTCACGCAGGAGGAACTGGGCGGAGCGATGACCCACACCACCAAGACCTCGGTCGCCGACAATTCGCTTCGAAAACGATATCGAAACGCTGCTCGCGACGCGCGATTTCTTCGATTACCTGCCGCTGTCGAACCGCGAGGACGTGCCCGAGCGTCCGACCAGCGACGCCTGGGACCGCGCGGAGCACAGCCTCGACACGCTCATCCCCGACAACGCCAACCAGCCCTACGACATGCACGAAGTCATCCGCAAGGTGCTGGACGAGGGCGACTTCTTCGAGATCCAGCCGAGCCATGCCGGCAACTATCATCTGCGGCTTCGGCCGGGTCGAAGGGCGCACGGTGGGCGTGGTCGCGAACCAGCCGATGGTGCTCGCGGGCGTGCTCGACATCAACAGCTCGAAGAAGGCGGCGCGCTTCGTGCGCTTCTGCGACGCGTTCGAAATTCCGATCCTGACCTTCGTCGACGTGCCCGGCTTCCTCCCCGGCACCGCGCAGGAGCACAACGGCATCATCAAGCACGGCGCCAAGCTGCTGTTCGCCTATGCCGAGGCGACCGTGCCCAAGATCACCGTGATCACCCGCAAGGCCTATGGCGGCGCTTACGACGTCATGGCGTCGAAGCACCTGCGCGGCGATTTGAACTACGCCTGGCCGACCGCCGAAATCGCGGTGATGGGCGCGAAGGGCGCGGTGGAGATCATCTTCCGCCAGGACCGCGACGATCCCGAAAAGATCGCCGAGAAGACCAAGGAATACGAAGACCGCTTCGCCAATCCCTTCGTGGCGGCGAGCCGCGGCTATATCGACGAGGTGATCTATCCGCACTCGACCCGGCGGCGGATCGCCCTGGGGCTGCGCAAGCTGCGCGGCAAGCAGCTCGAGAACCCGTGGAAGAAGCACGACAATATTCCGCTGTAAGATTTGTCGGCGCCATCCGGCATACGACCGTCGCGGCGGCGGCTGGATTGGCGAGAGGGGATCGGTCAGCGGCTTTCCACCGTCCTTGCGAGCCGCCGGAGGCGGCGCGGCAATCCGTCTTGCGACGGGTCTGGATTGCTTCGTCGCCCCAAGGCTCCTCGCAATGACGGGGTTCCTCGCAAAGACGGTGGTTCTTCGCGAAGACGGGTTGGCTCGGCGCGAGGACGGGTCCATTTACAGGACCGACCCACCAGGGAGAGAAGAATGAAACTCGGCCGTCTCAACCATGTCGGCGTCGCCACGCCGTCTATCGAGCAATCGATCCGCTATTACCGCGAGGTGATGGGTGCGACTTCGTTCCACGAGCCCTTCGATCTGGCCGAACAGGGGGTGAAGGTCTGCTTCGTCGATACGCCGGGCGAGAACGGGACGCACGGCACGCAGATCGAGCTGATCGAACCGCTCGGCACCGATTCGCCGATCGCGAGGTTCCTCGAAAACAATCCCGCCGGAGCGCAGCATCATCTGTGCTACGAGGTCGAGGATATCGAGGAGGCGCGCAGCTGGTTCGAGGAGCTGGGCAAGCGCATTCTGGGCCCGACGCGCATCGGCGCGCATGGCACGCCGATCTTCTTCCTCCACCCCAAGGACATGATGGGCCAGCTGACCGAGATCATGGAAACGCCGAAGGGCGATTCGCACTGGTCGAATTGACGGCTCATCTCTGGCACGCGCGGGTCTCGGCCCGGCGAGGCGCCGCAGCGTGACTTCCGCCGCGCGCCGTAACGGACTTGCGCGCACGGCACTTCGCGGCCAATCTCGGTTGCGAAACGCAACGAAAGAACAGCAGCCTACCGGGAGATATGCGTGAGCTACGAAACCATTGTCGTCGAAAACGACGGTCCGCTGACCACGATCACCCTCAACCGGCCTGAGCGGCTCAACGCCATGCCGCCGCAGATGGCGGACGAGATCGGGGCTGCGTTCTACGATCTCGGCGATGCGCGTGCGGTGCTCATCACCGGCGCGGGCAAGGGCTTCTGCTCGGGCGCCGATCTTGCCGCGCGCGGAGAAGGGAGCGCGCTGCAGAACAAGGGCGGCAGCCATCGCGCGTTGCAGAACCATTACAACCCGGCGATCAACATGGTGCTGCGCGCGCCGGTGCCGGTGGTCTGCGCGGTCAACGGCCCCGCCGCCGGGGTCGGCTGCTCGCTCGCGCTGGCGGGCGATTTCGTGCTCGCGGGGAGCAGCGCCTATTTCCTCCAGGCCTTCGTCAATATCGGCCTGGTTCCCGATGGCGGTTCGACCTGGCTGCTGAGCCGCGCGATCGGCCGCGCGCGCGCCACGCGGATGATGATGCTGGGCGAGAAGATCGGTGCGCAGCAGGCCGAGGACTGGGGCCTGATCTACCGCGCGGTCGACGACGACAGCCTGATGGCCGAGGCCAGGGCGCTGGCCGAAAGGCTCGCCAGCGGCCCGACGCTCGCCTACGCCACGATGAAGCGCAACATCGCCACCGCGCTCGACGGCAATCTGACCGAAGTGTTGCGCGCCGAGGCCGAAGGGCAGCGGATGGCCGGCGCGTCGAAGGATGCGATGGAGGGCGGCATGGCCTTCCTCCAGAAGCGCAAGGCGGAATTCAAAGGCGAATAGCGCCCGGTTTCGTTCTTCCCTCGTCACCCTGAACTTGTTTCAGGGGCCATTTCGCTCCATGCGCCTCGATGCAACCGGAGAGATGGATGCTGAAACGATCTCAGCACGACGATATTGGTAGGCCATGACCGACAAACCCACTTACGACGACTGGAAGCCCCTCGCCGACAAGGAGGTCAAGGGGCGCGATCTCACCTGGCACACGCCCGAGGGTATCGCGGTCAAGCCGCTCTATACGAGCGATGACGCCGAGGACCTCGATCCCGGCGTCCCCGGCTTCGCGCCGTTCACGCGCGGGCCCTATGCCTCGATGTACACCGGCCGTCCGTGGACGATCCGCCAATATGCGGGCTTCTCCACCGCCGAGGAATCGAACGCCTTCTATCGCCGCAATCTGGCCGCCGGGCAGAAGGGCCTGTCGGTCGCCTTCGATCTCGCCACCCACCGCGGCTACGATTCCGATCACCCGCGCGTGGTCGGCGATGTCGGCAAGGCGGGCGTCGCGATCGATACCGTGCGCGACATGGAGATCCTGTTCGACCAGATCCCGCTCGACACCATGAGCGTGTCGATGACGATGAACGGCGCGGTGATCCCCGTGCTGGCGTTCTACATCGTCGCGGCCGAGCGGCAGGGGGTGAGCCAGGACAAGCTGTCGGGGACCATCCAGAACGACATCCTCAAGGAGTTCATGGTCCGCAACACCTATATCTACCCGCCCGAACCGAGCATGCGGATCGTTTCGGACATCATCGCATATACCTCGGCCAACATGCCGAAATTCAACAGCATTTCGATCTCGGGCTATCACATGCACGAGGCCGGGGCGACGGCGGTGCAGGAACTCGCCTTCACCATCGCCGACGGCAAGGAATACGCCAAGCGCGCGATGGCGGCGGGGCTCGATATCGACGCCTTCGCGCCGCGCCTGTCGTTCTTCTGGGGCATCGGCATGAACTTCTTCATGGAGATCGCCAAGATGCGCGCCGCGCGGCACCTGTGGCACGACGTGATGGACGGTCTCGGGGCGCAGAACCCCAAGTCGAAGATGCTGCGCACCCATTGCCAGACCAGCGGCGTCTCGCTGCAGGAGCAGGACCCCTACAACAACGTCATCCGCACCACGGTCGAGGCGATGGCGGCGGTGCTGGGCGGCACGCAGTCGCTCCACACCAATGCGCTGGACGAAGCGATCGCGCTGCCGACCGATTTCTCCGCCCGCATCGCGCGCAACACGCAGCTGGTGATCCAGGAAGAAAGCGGCATCACCAATGTCGCCGATCCGCTGGGCGGCAGCTATTACATCGAGAGCCTGACCGCAGCCCTGGTGGAGCAGGCCAAGCGCCATGCTCGACGAGGTCGAGGCGGCTGGCGGCATGACCGCCTATGTCGCCAGCGGCAAGCCCAAGGCCGCAGATCGAGGAAGCCGCCGCCGCCAAGCAGGCCGCGTCGACCGCGGCGAGACGGTGATCGTCGGCGTCAACAAATACCGCCGCGACAAGGAAGACCCGATCGACACGCTCGATATCGACAACCACGCGGTGCGCGCAGAGCCAGATCGCGCGGCTCGAGAAGGTCCGCGCAGGGCGCGACGAGTTCGCCTGCAAGGCGGCGCTGGACGCGCTGGCCCGCGGGCGGCGCAGCGCGAGGGCAATCTGCTCGCGCTCGCGGTCGAGGCGGCGCGCCACGATGCGACGCTGGGCGAGATCAGCCAGGCGATGGAAGACGTCTTTGGCCGCTACGACACGCTGCCGACGCCCGTGCGCGGCATCTACTCGAAGGCCTATGCCGAGGATGATCGCTATGCGCAGGTGGTCGACGGGCGTGAAGGCGGTCGAGCGCCGCCTGGGCCGCGCGCCCAGGCTGATGGTCGCCAAGATGGGCCAGGACGGCCACGATCGCGGCGCCAATGTCATCGCCAGCGCCTTTGCCGACATGGGCTTCGAGGTCGTCTCGGGCCCGCTGTTCCAGACGCCCGCGCGAAACGCGCGACATGGCGCTGGAGAAGGACGTCGACGCGATCGGCGCGAGCAGCCTTGCCGCCGGCCACAAGACGCTGATCCCCGAACTGATCGGCCTGCTGAAGGAAGCGGGCCGCGCCGATATCAAGGTCATCGCCGGCGGCGTGATCCCGCAGAAGGATTACGACTTCCTGCGCGAAGCCGGGGTGCAGGGCATCTACGGCCCGGGCAGCAACGTGGTCGAATGCGCGGCGGACGTGCTGCGCCTGCTCGGCCACAACATGCCGCCTGCGGGCGAGGATCTGGACGAGGCGGCGGAGTGAGCGAGAAAATTCGAAAGTATCGCTCGGATTGCGCTGTCTCGTCTGGTTTGCTTGGCTGACCGGCGCCTCATGTCCTGATGCTGTGCCGAGTTTGAGGTGTTCGAGGAGTATCGCCAGGCTGGCATCGGTGCGCGTTGTTTCGGCTTATTGGGACTGCTGGCGTTTGGCTTCCTCGTATCTACTGTATCGCTGAACTTGGAGCAGGACAACAAGATTGACCCAAATCCGCACCGACTGGACCCGCGACGAAATCGCGGCGCTGTTCGACCTTCCTTTCACCGAGCTGCTGTTCCGCGCCGCCACGCGTCCACCGCGAATTCCATCCGCCCGAACAGGTCCAGCTCTGCACGCTGCTCAGCATCAAGACCGGCGGGTGCCCGGAGGATTGCGGCTATTGCTCGCAGTCGGTGAAGGCGGATAGCGGGGTCGAGGCGACCAAGCTGATGGACGTGCAGGCGGTGCTCCAGCGCGCGGCGCAGGCCAAGGATGCGGGCAGCCAGCGGTTCTGCATGGGCGCCGCCTGGCGCAACCCCAAGGACCGCGACATGCCCGCGATCGTCGAGATCGTGAAGGGCGTGCGCGCCATGGGGCTGGAAACCTGCATGACGCTGGGGATGCTGACGCCGAAACAGGCGGACATGCTGGCCGAAGCCGGGCTCGATTATTACAACCACAATATCGACAGCAGCCCGGAATATTACGAGCGCGTGATCTCGACCCGCAAGTACCAGGACCGGCTCGATACGCTGCAGAACGTGCGCGATGCGGGGATCAACGTGTGCAGCGGCGGGATCGTCGGCATGGGCGAAACGCGCGAGGACCGGGTCGGCTTCGTCCACACGCTCGCCACGCTGAACGCGCATCCCGAAAGCGTGCCGGTCAACGCGCTGGTGCCGGTCAAGGGCACGGTGCTGGGCGATATGCTGGCCGACACGCCGCTGGCCAAGATCGACGATATCGAATTCGTCCGCACCGTCGCGGTGGCGCGGATCACCATGCCGATGAGCATGGTGCGGCTGTCCGCCGGGCGCGAGAGCATGAGCGAGGCGACGCAGGCGCTGTGCTTCATGGCGGGCGCGAATTCGATCTTCACCGGCGACAAGCTGCTGACCGCGCCCAATGCGGGCGACGACAGCGACGCCGCGCTGTTCGCCAAGCTCGGGCTGACCGCGCTCGAGGGTGAAGAGCCGATGCGGCGGGGCCAGGGAGGGCCGTGCCAGGCGTTGGAGACAGCACAGTGAAAGCCCCCGCCCCGTCCTTGCGAGGAGCCGCAGTCGATGCGGCAATCCAGGCGGCGTCGTGGTCCCATGCGACGGTCGCGCAAGGTGGATGGCTTCGCCGTGCCCGCCATGACGGATAGGGTGGCCACTCTCGGCTTCTGCGTCGACGATCTGCTGCCCAAGGCGCGCGGTGGGGGCGTGCTCAAGATGGGGCTGGCGAAGCTGGCCGAGGCGGAATGGCTGCAGCCCGATCCCGATCTCGCCGCGCGCGCGCACGGCTTTGCCGCCTTTCCCGAGGGCATCCAGCTTGCGGCCGAAGGCGATGCAGCCGGTGCGGAGCTCGCTGCAATGCTGGGCGTGTCGGGTGGCCTGCCCGAAGCCGCGCTGCGCATCACGAAGACATGTGCCTGCTCACCTTGCGCAGGCACGAGGAACAATACCGCCTCGTCGGGGCGGCGGTGGCATGGCCGTCGGACTGGGTGCCGGCCGAGAAGATCGGCCTGCCGCTGCGCGCGCTCCATGCGCCGATCCAGGGCTATGAGGAACAGCTCGCGAGCGGGGTCGATCATTTCATGGCCAAGCTCAAGCCAGGCGCCGATCTACGGCCGCTGCAACTGGTTCATCGCCGCAACCGGCGAATGGCGCTGGGTGCGCCGAGCCGCCCGAGCGCGCCTTCGCCCATGTCACGCCGGACAATGCCGGCGAGACGCTGTTCGTGCGTTCCGAGCGCCAGACGCTGCGCCGCCTGCCCGACACGGGCGCGATCCTGTTCACCATCGGGGTCTATATCGAGCCGCTGGGCCAATTGGCGCGCGAGAATATCGGCCGACTTGCCACCGCCGTGACCGCGCTTCTCGAGGGCGAGGGCGACCGGCGTGGTGCAGGGGCTTACGCAGCGGCGCTAATCGGCTATGCGGCTCGGCGAGAGCTGGAGACAGAGGCCTGATGTTCAAGAAAATCCTCATCGCCAACCGCGGCGAAATCGCCTGCCGCGTCATCAAGACCGCGCGCGCATGGGAATCGCGACGGTCGCGGTCTATTCCGATGCCGATGCCCGCGCGCCGTTCGTGCAGCATGGCGGACGAGGCGGTGCATATCGGCCCCGCGCAAGCGGCGGAAAGCTATCTGGTCGCCGACAAGATCATCGCGGCGTGCAAGCAGACCGGGGCCGACGCGGTCCACCCGGGCTATGGCTTCCTCTCCGAACGCGCGAGCTTCGTCGAGGCGCTGGACGAGCGAGGGCATCGCCTTCATCGGCCCGCCGGCCACGGCGATCGCCGCGATGGGCGACAAGATCGAGAGCAAGAAGATCGCCAACGAAGCGGGGGTGAACGTCGGTGCCCGGTTCCGTCGGGGAGATCGCCGATACCGGCCGAAGCGCTCGAATGGGCCAATCGAGATCGGCTATCCGGTGATGATGAAGGCCAGCGCGGGCGGCGGCGGCAAGGGCATGCGGCTCGCCTGGAACGAACAGGACGTGCAGCGAAGGCTTCGAGGCGACCCAGCGCGAAGGTCTCAATTCCTTCGGCGACGACCGCGTCTTCATCGAGAAATTCATCGAGGATCCGCGCCACATCGAGATCCAGATCCTCGGCGACAAGCACGGCAATATGATCTATCTCAACGAGCGCGAATGCAGCATCCAGCGCCGCCACCAGAAGGTGGTCGAGGAAGCGCCGTCGCCCTTCGTGACGCCGAAGATGCGCAGGGCGATGGGCGAGCAATGCGTCGCGCTGGCGAAAGCTGTCGGCTATTACAGCGCGGGCACCGTCGAACTGATCGTCTCCGGCGCGGACACCAGTGGCGAGAGCTTCTACTTTCTCGAAATGAACACCCGGCTGCAGGTCGAACACCCGGTGACCGAAGCGATCACCGGCGTCGATCTGGTCGAACAGATGATCCGCGTCGCCGCGGGCGAAAAGCTCGCCATGACGCAGGACGATGTGAAGATCGACGGCTGGGCGATCGAGAACCGGGTCTATGCCGAGGATCCCTATCGCGGATTCCTCCCCAGCACCGGAAGGCTGGTGCGGTACCATCCTCCGGTCGCTCCCTGGGCCGACGACGGCTCGGCGAACGGACGCCGCGGGATCGCGGGAATCCGGGTCGACGATGGCGTGTTCGAAGGCGGCGAGGTGTCGATGTTCTACGATCCGATGATCGCCAAGCTCGTCACCTGGGGCGAAACGCGCGACGACGCGGCCGATCTGCAGGTCCAGGCGCTCGATGCCTTCGCCATCGACGGGCTCGGCCACAACGTCGATTTCCTCAGCGCGATCATGCAGCATCCGCGCTTCCGCTCGGGCGAGCTCACCACCGGCTTCATCGCCGAGGAATATCCCGAGGGTTTCTCCGGCGCGCCCGCGTCGCAGCGGCTGACGGGCGTGCTCGCGGCGGTGGGCGGGGTGATCGCCACCGCCGATGCCGATCGCGCGCGGCGGGTCGAGGGCCAGCTGTCCGGCGACCTCTACGCGCCCGGCGACTGGACCGTCCGGATCGGCGAGCGCGCGGCGGATTGCTCGACCCATCAGGTCAGGCTGGAAGAAAATGCGATCACCGTCGATGGCGAGGCCGTGACGCTGGAACTGGAATACACGCCGGGCGACCGCTTCGTTCCGGTGGCGCTCTACGACAGCGAGGCGGGGGAGGATGCAGAGCCGCTCGAGACCTACGGCCTCCAGCTGCAGCCGACGCGCACCGGCTATGCCATGACCACCCGCGGCGCGACGCATCGTCTGCGTATCCTCCAGAGCCGCATCGCGCATCTCGCCGATCACATGATCGAGAAGGAGCCGCCCGATCTTTCGAAGCTGCTGATCTGCCCGATGCCCGGCCTGTTGGTGAAACTCCATGTCGGCGAGGGCGAGGAGGTCCAGCCGGGCCAGCCGCTGGCGACGGTCGAGGCGATGAAGATGGAAAACATTCTCCGCGCCGAGAAACAGGCGACCGTCGCGCAAGATTAATGCCGCCGAGGGCGACAGTCTTGCCGTCGATGCGGTGATTCTCGAATTGGACTAGGCGATCGCCGCGCTCGATCGCGGCCGGCGAGTGCGAAACTTCGCCCCGCGGCACCGCCCCCGCGCTAGCCGGCGGTCAGATCGAGGCCATAGCACTGGTTGTGCGGTCCGTTCGCGTAATCGGCGAAGGGCTCGACCGGCACGAAGCCGCGGCTCGTGTAGAGCGCGATCGCCGGAGCAAAGGCGGCACTGGTCCCGGTCTCGAGATTGAATCTCTTGTACCCTGCTTGTGAAGCGGTTGTGATGAGACAATCGAGCAATAGGCGCCCGATTCCGCGGCCCAGATGCGCCGGATGCGTGCGCATCGACTTGATTTCGGCCACAATCGGCGACAGTCGCTTTAGCGCTCCCATCCCGACCAGCGCCCGCCCCTCCCAGGCGCCCAGCAGCGTGACCTCGGGCCCCGACAGGCCACCGGCGTCGAGCGCGAAGCTGGTTCCCGGCGGCGACAGGCTGAACATGTCGCGCTGATGATATTCCACCAGGGCGCGAACCTCGGGGTCGTCCGGATTGGCGGGCGCGATGCGCAGGGCTAGTCTTCCACCATCGCGACCGCGCGGATCCAGCCGGCGCTGGCGCGTGCGATCTTCACGGGGAAGCAGCTGAAAGTGAAGCCGAAATCGGGCAGGGCGGAAAGGTTGGCAAGCTTTTCGATCTGATAATAGGGGCGGATCCGCCCAGCCTTGTGGCCCTCCCAGATGATCGAGGGATCGCGCGTTTCCCTCCACCGCTTCGCCGTATGGCTGAACGGCGCATCCCAGCTCCAGGCGTCGGTTCCGACGACTTCGACGCCCCGTTCGGTCAGCCACAGTGTGGCTTCGGCGCCGAGGCCGACGCCCTGGTCGGTGAAGTCTTCGGTTCCGTAGACCGCGCCGGATTGGACGAGCACGATGTCGAGCGGCTGGAGATCGTAGCCGATTCTGGCCAATGCTTCCTCGACTTCCGCCGCACTCACCACGTGACCATCTGGCAAGTGACTGAAATCCAGTCTCACCCCGGGCCGAAAGAAGCGATCCAGCGGAGCTTCGTCGATGCTCGGGGCGGGGCGGGCGCCGCAGTCGGTGGTCGAGTGATAGTGCCACGGCGCATCCATATGCGTCCCGTTGTGCGTCGACAGTTCGAGCATCTCGACCGCCCATCCTTCACCATCGGGCAGATCGGCCTTATCCAACCCTGGAAAGAACATGGCGATCTGCTGCCAGGTGCTTTCGTGAGTTATGTAAGTGACCTTGGGCCGCATCACTTCCGGGTCCGAGATCACATCATTGGTGATCGGTATCGAAAGGTCGATGAAACGGGTCATGCGAGCGCGACGTCCTCCGGTTCGCCACCATGCATCAAGCGCGGAGCGAGGAACAGCTTGAACAGCACGAACGCCATTCCGGCTGCCGCGGCAAACCCCATATGCATCAACCAGAAGCTGGTCACGGGCATATCCTCGAACCACCCGCCGACCCAGCCGACCAGCGAGTTTCCGGCAAAGAACGCGAGGTAGTAGAGGCCGATCACCGTGGCATTGATCTGCCGCGGAGCGAGCCTGGCGAACAGCGCAAGGCTGACCGGCAGCATGTGAGCGAAGCCGATCGAGTTCACGACATGGAACATGACCGGCCAGAACAGACCGATCTTCTCGCCTTGGGGGGTGGTCGCGGCGGCGAGGTAGAGGCACGCCATGCCACCGATCGAAAAGAGCGAACCGATGATGATCTTGGTCAGTTCGTCGGGTTCGGCCCACTTGGTCTTCCACCAGCGGTAGAACCCCGCAACGATGGCGAGGAAACTGACCGAGACGACCGCGTCGAGCGTCACGAGCCAGGTGGTGGGGAGCTTTTCGCTTCCCCAATAGAGCGCGAAGTCTCGATCACCCCAAACTAGATAGGCGTTGAATATCTGGTTGTTGGGCACGATCGCCAGCGCCAGCACCGGGATCAGCAGGAGCAGGGCAAGGGTTGCCGTCCAATCCCTGGGCGTCATCGGAATCTTGGCTGCGGCCGCTTTTTGCGGGACGTCGAAGTGCTCCGTGGGCAGATGCTTCTGGCCCGCGACATAGATCGTGAGGCCGATCAGCATCCCGACGCCGGCTGCGCCGAAACCCCAGTGCCATCCCATCTTCTCGCCGAGCGTGCCGACGATCAGCGGGCTGGCGATGACGCCTGCGTTGATCGCGAGATAGAATATCTGGAAGGCATCTGCGCGACGCAGATCCTCGGGCTTGTAGAGCCCTCCTACCTGGCTGGCGATGTTGCCCTTGAACATGCCGGAGCCGAGGATCAGGCACAGCAAGGCCAGGAGAAAGGTGAAATTGAAGGCCATCAGAAAATGGCCCGCCGCCATCATGACGGCTCCCAGCAGCACGGTCTTCCGCTTGCCGAGCACCCTGTCCGCGATCCATCCGCCAAGGATCGGAGTAAGATAGACGCTCGCGGCATAGGTGCCGAAGATGGCGCTGGCGAACTTCTGCCCGTCGATACCGCCGTAGAGCGCACGCAATTGCTCTATGCCTGCCACCTGTTCCACCGACCCGGGGAGGAGCAAGGATTTGGTCAGGTAGAGGACCAGCAGCGCCTGCATGCCGTAGAAGGAAAATCGCTCCCACGCCTCGGTGAAGGCCAAATATCCCAGCCCCTTGGGATGACCGAGGAAACTGCGGTCGCCCGCCTGGATGATCTCGGGTTCCGGGGTGGCTTCGGCTATCGGCATCGTGGGACCCTCTCGTGATTCAACGGAAGGGGGATAACGGTTGATTTGCGATCTGTCGCGCAACAGTCGAAGCGTTATGCGACAAAATGCTGCGCAAGGATTGCCGCGGTGCGGCGTTGATCAATGCGCGCGGAGCTGCTCGTCGAGGAATGCGGCGACGTCGTCCAGATTCGTTTCGCGCTCGAGATAGGCGGCACCGATGCCGCGCAGGAGCACGAAGGACAGCTTGCCCCGGTCCATCTTCTTGTCGTGCAGCATGTGTCCGGTGAGCCGGGCGCCGTCGCAACCAAGACCGAGCGCGGAAATCTCGGCCGGCAATCCTGCGGCGTCGACCGCGCGCGTCACCCGCAGAGCATCCTCATCGTCCAGCGACCCGCAGCGCGCCGAATAGCGGGCGGCGAGGACCATGCCCAGCGCCACCGCCTCGCCGTGGAGCAATCGATTGCCGAAACCTGTTTCGGCTTCGAGGGCGTGACCAAAGGTGTGCCCCAAGTTGAGCAGCGCTCGGGTCCCAGCGGTTTCGCGTTCATCCGCAGCAACGATTCGGGCCTTGGCCGCCACGCTCGTCGCGACCGCTTGCTCGATCGCCTGCGGCTGCAGCGCCAGGACCGCATAGGCATGATCCTCCAGCCAGTCGAAGAAGGCCCGATCGCCGAGGATCCCGTATTTCAGCACTTCGGCGAAACCGGCGCGCACTTCGCGCGAGGGAAGGGTGGACAGGGTATCGAGATCGGCCACGACGAGCGAAGGCTGGTGAAACGCGCCGACGAGGTTCTTGCCCGCAGCGCTGTTGATTGCTGTCTTTCCGCCGACCGAACTGTCGACCTGGGCAAGCAGGGTCGTGGGCAGCTGGACGAAACCGCACCCGCGTTTGAGGATCGCACAGGCGAAGCCGGTCACGTCGCCAACCACGCCGCCGCCCAGGGCAAAGACGTGATCTCCGCGCTCGACCCCCTGCGCCAGCAGCCATTCGGTCAGCCGGGCCAGATTTTCCCAGCTCTTCGATCCTTCGCCAGGTGGCACATCATACCAGCGCGCTTCGATGCCGCCCGATTGCAGCGACCTCGCGACGGTCTCGCCCCAGCTCCTGCGAGCATTGGCATCGGCGACGATGCAGACCCAGGGCTTCCTGAGGAAAGGCGCCGCATGGCGGACGAGGTCGTAGAGCAGACCGGGCCCGATACTGACTTCGTAGCTGCGGCCCCCAAGCGCGACGGGAATTACAGCCATGCGTCGATCGCTCCCACAATTCGCTGCGCCGTTTCGCCGTGCGGCGCGTCGTCGGTGACCACGCGGATTTGCGCCTCGGCATAGGCAGACTGGCGTTGCTCTTTGAGCCGCGCAAGGATCTCGTGAGGGTCACCTTGCCGCAGCAAGGGGCGCGAGTTGCGGCGGGCTGTTCGCTCGACCAGCGTTTCGATGTCGCAATCGAGCCAGACCGCCAGCGCCCGCTCTAGTATCAGCGCCCGTGTGCCCGGATCGACGAAGGCGCCCCCTCCGGTGGCGATCACGCCATGCGCCTCATCCATCAGGCGCGCGATCACCCGGCGTTCGCCGTCGCGAAAATAGGCCTCGCCATGCAATTCGAAGATTTCGGCGACGGTGCGGTTCGCCGCTCGTTCGATTTCCTGGTCGACATCGATGAAGTCGGTCTTGAGCAATGCGGCGAGCCGCCTTCCGACAGTCGATTTTCCGGCGCCCATCAGCCCAACGAGCACGATCGGTCGATCGAGCCGCTGCGCAATTTCGGCGATTTCGGATTGCGTGAAGGCAAGTGCCTGGGTCATTGCCGCACTGCCTAGATGTGCGCTAGAGCGCGGGCAAGGTATCAGCAGTTTGAGCGGGACGCGAAAATCTTGAGCGTGAAGGGTAGACGGATCGGAGGAGCGCTGGCCGTGGCGTTCGTGCTGCTGTGCGCGGCGGCATGGATGGATGGCGGGGAGGAGCCCCTTCACCCGATCGAACAGCCTGTCGATCTGCCGGAGAACGGCGGATGAGACGCACCTGGCTCGTCGGTGGCGCGGCACTCGCGCTCACGTCCGCCATCGTCATGGCGCAGGACTCGCCCGAAGATCTGCTGCCGCCGGGGTTCGACGAACCCCCACCTGCCCCTTCGCCGCGCGCCACGCCTGTTCCTGCGCCCGCAGCTTCTCCCACGGCAGCCCCGCAAACACCACCTGCGCGCGGCGGTGCAGTGGTTCAGCCACTTCCGGCGCCGAATGTCCCCTCGATCGACAGGTTGGACATCTCCGACTTGCCGACGATCGAGCAACTCGAGGCGATGTCGACCGACGAACTCGACGACCTGCTCGGGCTCAAGCCGAAATTCGACATTCCGCCCGCAGCGCGCCGATCGACGGCGCGCGCGGGGGTCATCGGGCCCGACGAAGGCGGATTGCCGACCGGCTCGCTGGCGCGGCAGCCGGCTTCGCTGGTCCGCGCGATTCTGGCTGGCACGGATGGGCCAATGGTCTCCCGCTGGGGCCATATCCTGCTGCGCCGCGCACTCGCGAGCCGGCTCGCCGCGCCCGAGGGCATGGACCCCGTCGAATTCGCGACCCTGCGGGCGAGGACGCTCAACGCGATCGGCGAGCATGCCGCCGCGCGGGCGCTGGTGCAGGACATCGATACCGCCGATTATTCGCCGGCGCTCACCAATGAAGCGGTGAAGGCCTATATCGGTACGGCCGACATCGTCGGCGCCTGTCCCGCAGTGCGACTGGTCGAAACCCCGCGCGACGATACCCAATGGCGGATGCTCGAGGGTATCTGCAATGCCTATGCGGGCGAGGATACGCGCGCGCAGAACGATCTCCGCCGTCTGCTGAACCGCACCCAGGACGACCGCATCGATGTCCTGCTGGCGCAGCGTTTCGCCGGCGCTGCAGGCCGGGGGCGGCGCGCCGTCACGATCGAGTGGCAAGGGATCGGAGAGCTCACGCCCTGGCGGTTCGCGCTCGCCAACGCGCTCGGCGAGCCCGTGCCTCAAGCTCTGCTCGAAAGCGCCAGTCCGTCGCTGCTTCGCAATGCCGCGATCACGCCTGCCCTTACCCCGGTCGAGCGCGTGCGGGGCGCCGGCCTGGCCGCGGCACAGGGCATCCTTTCCTCGGCGGCGATGGTCGATCTCTACTCGCTGATCTACGCCGAGCAGGGAAACGAGGGTGCGGCGGCAACGACGGCATCGCGACTGCGCGAAGCCTATGTCGGCGGCCAACCCGCCGAACGTCTCGCTGCGATCCGCGAGCTGTGGTCGGCCGGGGACATGCCGGCCTATGCCCGAATGGTGCTTACCGCCTATGCCGCGGCGCGCATGTCGGCGGAGGAAGGTCTTGGCCGGGACGCGGACATGCTCGTGGCATCGATGCTGACCGCCGGACTCGACCGCGACGCGATGCGTTGGGCGAACGCCGTCGAAGAGGGCAGCGAAGCCTGGGCGATGCTCGCGCTTGCCGAACCCGGGCGCCGCGAACCCGTATCCGATGGCGAACTCGACAGCTTCACCGACGCTGACCAATCGGCCGGTCAGCGCAAGTCGCGCATGTTGCTCGCCGGCCTCGCCGGTCTGGAACGGGTGGGCGATGCCGAGATATCCGAATACAGCCGGCGGCTGGGTTTCGATCTTAAAGGCGAAACCCGCTGGACCCGGATGATCGACCGCGCCGCCGAGGTCGACAATCCAACACTGGTCGCCATGCTCGCGGGACTGGGTATGCAGGGCGAAGGGTGGGATGGGATGACCGCGCGGCATCTCTACCATATCGTGTCTTCGCTCCGCCGCACGGGTCTGGAGGCCGAGGCGCGCATGATCGCCGCGGAGGCGGTCGCGCGCGCCTGACGTGGGTGCGATCGACGATTTCGTGGATATGCTCGCCACCGAGCGTGGTGCTGCGCGCAACACCATCCTCGCCTATCGCGCTGATCTCGAACAGGCTCGGGAATTGCTCGGCGGTGCCCTCGCCGAAGCGACACCCGCCCAAGTGGCCGGCTTGAGCGAGCACTGGTCGTCGCTTGCCCCCTCGAGCCTGGCACGCAAAATTTCGGCCTTGCGCCAGTTTTTCGGATTCCTTGTGGACGAGGGCATTCGCGCCGACGATCCGACCCACGCCCTTCCCCGTCCGGCCACGCGGCGGCCCCTGCCGAAGATCCTGACCCACCAGGAAATCGAAACGCTGTTCGCGTGCGCGGAAGAGGAGGCGCGGGGCGATTCGCTTTTGGCCGTTCGCCTGCTCGCCTTGCTCGAAATGCTCTACGGCTCGGGATTGCGTGCGAGCGAGCTCGTTTCCCTGCCGCTCTCGGCGGTGCCGCGCGATTCGCCTTTCATCACGGTGACCGGCAAGGGAGGGCAAGCGCGGATGGTCCCCGTCGGTCAGCGCGCCGGCGAGGCGCTCTCGCGGTGGCTCGAACGGCGCGACAGGCGTTCTGCATGGCTGTTTCCATCGCGCACCGGGCACATCTCGCGCATCCGGCTGTTCCAATTGCTCAAGGGCCTTGCCGCGCGGGCGGGATTGCCACCCGAAAAACTCAGCCCCCACGTCTTGCGGCACGCCTTCGCGACGCATCTGCTCGAGGGCGGAGCCGATTTGCGCGCGCTCCAGACGCTGCTCGGCCATGCCGATATTTCGACCACGCAGATCTACACCCATGTCGATGCTGCGCGGCTAGTGAAACTGGTGAACGAGCGCCATCCGCTTGCACGCGCGCGCGCTTGCGACTAGCGCGGCGCGATGATTTCCTATCTCGAATTCGAGAAGCCCATCGCCGAGCTCGAGCAGCGCATCTCCGAACTGCGGGCCGCTGCCGATGGCGACGACGTCGACATTTCCAACGAGCTCCAGCGGCTCGAGCTGAAAAGCGCTGAGCTGCTCGCGAGCGCCTATCGATCATTGACCCCGTGGCAGAAAACCCAGGTGGCGCGGCATCCCTCGCGCCCGCATTTCCGCGATTACGTGGAATACGGCTTTGACGAGTTCGTCCCTCTGGGCGGCGATCGCTGCTTCGGCGACGACACGGCGATCATCGGCGGCTTCGCCAAGCTCGACGGTCGCCGCGTGGTGCTCATCGGGCACGAAAAGGGCAACGACACCGCGAGCAGAATTCGCCACAATTTCGGCATGGGCAAGCCCGAAGGCTATCGCAAGGCGATCCGCCTGATGGAACTCGCCGGGCGGTTCGGCCTGCCGGTGGTAACTCTGGTCGATACTTCGGGCGCCTTCCCCGGGGTCGAAGCGGAAGAGCGCGGTCAGGCCGAAGCGATAGCACGATCCACCGAGGCCTGCCTGGCGCTGCCGGTGCCGATGGTTGCCGCGATCGTCGGCGAGGGCGGTTCGGGCGGGGCGGTCGCACTCGCCAGTGCCGAGCGCGTGCTGATGATGGAACACGCCGTCTATTCGGTGATTTCGCCCGAAGGCTGCGCTTCGATCCTGTGGCGCACCGCGGAAAAGGCTCCCGATGCGGCCGAAGCGATGAAGGTGACTGCGCAGGACCTCGAAAGGCTCGGTGTGATCGATCGGATCGTGGCCGAGCCGGTCGGGGGGGCGCAGCGCGATCCCCGGCTCGCTGCCGCTTCGCTGGTCGAGGCGATCGGCGAGGAACTCGACAAGCTGGGCGGATTCACCCCGGACGAACTCAAAAGGATGCGCGAAGAGCGTTTTCTCTCGATCGCCGGATAAGGCTCTGCCGCGAGACGGGAACCAAGCGTCCCGCCATCCTGTTCTTCCCTGCATGGATAGAACCGAGCGCGCTGCCCGCAGAGGCTGCGGTCGCCCGCTCGCCAATCGGGGAGAGCCCAATGCCGCATTTCAAGACCATCGCCGCCGCTTCCACGGCCATCGCATCTCTCAGCCTGGCCGGTTGCACGGCCATGGGCGGCGACATTCCCAGCTCGTCCGCCCCGATCACCCAGAGCGAAGCGCAGATGGGGGCCGAAGCCCACCCCGAACTGCTCTCCGAATTCGGCGGTGCGATGAGCGGAAGCCAGGCGCAATACGTCGAGCAAGTGGGCAAGAACATCGCGGTGCAGTCGGGCCTTGGCAATGCGCGTGACAGCTTCACCGTCTCCTTGCTCAACAGTTCGGTGAACAATGCCTTCGCGATCCCGGGCGGATATATCTACACGACGCGCCAGCTGGTCGCGCTGATGAACAACGAAGCTGAACTTGCCGGGGTGCTCGGACACGAGGTCGGCCACGTTGCTGCGCGCCACTCGCAGCGACGCCAGGCCAAGGCGCAACAGAACTCGATTCTCGGCGTCCTCGGTGCCGTCGTCGGCTCGGTAATCGGGGGCGGCGTCGGCGAGCAGCTCGGCCAGTTCGCGATGCAGGGCTCGCAACTCCTGACGCTGAAGTTCTCCCGCAGCCAGGAACTCGAGGCGGACGAACTCGGCGTTCGCTATCTTAACCAGGCTGGCTATGATCCGCGCGCGATGGCGACTGTTCTGCAGAGCCTTGCCATGCAGAACGCGCTCGACGCGCGGCTGCAGGGGCGCGATAATGCCAAGGTTCCCGAATGGGCGTCGACGCACCCGGATCCGGCCAGCCGCGTGCAGTCGGCGCTGCAGATGGCGCAGGCGGTCGGACCAGCCGGAGGTGTAACTAACCGCGACACATTCCTGAGCAGGATAGATGGCATCACCTATGGCGATGATCCTGCGCAGGGCGTCGTCGAGGGACGCCAGTTCATCCATCCGGATCTGCGCCTGGCCTTCACCGCGCCGCAGGGCTTCTATATGGTCAACGGCGCGCAGGCGGTGACAATCAATGGCCAGAGCGGGAAGGCGCAATTCTCGCTGGCGCCCTACAACGGCAATCTCGACAGCTATGTATCGAATGTCTTTTCGGGGCTAAGCCAACAGCAGCAGATAAGCCCGCAGGCGATCAAGAGGACCACGGTCAACGGGCTTCCTGCTGCTTATGGGACCGCACGCGTGGCTTCGGGCAGCGGGCAGGTCGACGTGACTGTGTTCGCCTATGAATTCGCCAATGACCGGGCCTATCACTTCCTCGCGATCACACCGGCGGGCCAGGCCGGCACCTTCAACGAGATGTTCGGATCGATGCGCCGGATCGACGCGCAGACCGCGGCGAACGTGATACCGCGGGTGATCGACATCGTGACCGTGGGCAGCGGCGACACGATCGATTCGCTCGCGCGCCGCATGGCCTATTCCGACAATCAGGTCGAAAGATTCCGGGTCCTCAACGGCCTCACATCCGGCGGAAGCCTGCGCGCGGGGCAGAAGGTGAAACTGGTGGTGCGCGACCGATAGCAACCGATTCGGCGCACAAAAAAGGCGGCGAGGGAGTCCCTCGCCGCCTCGTTTCCAGCGTGGCTGTCGGTTAGACCGAGCCGCCGCTCATCGTGGTCGAGACCTTGTTGAAGGTCGTCGAGAGGTTGTTGCCGAGGCTCTGCATCGCGGTAATCGCGGCGACGGCGATAAGCGCGGCGATCAGGCCGTATTCGATTGCAGTGGCGCCTTCTTCGTTACGGCGCAGCTTGCGGAAAAACTTCATGTGTCGTCTCCTGGTTCAGTCTTCGTTCCCGGCTCGTCCCGTACCCCCGGTTCGAGCGACTTTGCGTTGTGCATGGAAGAGGTTGAAAAAAGCCTAACCTCCGCCACGGCCCTCTTTGCCTCGTCAGACTCCGACTACCTTGGTCACGGAAGTTGCCACGTTGGACCACACCGATACCGCCTGGGCACCGAAGGTTTGCACGGCACCCACCATTGCAAAGAAAACCAGAGCGAGGATCAGCCCGTATTCGACCGCAGTGGCGCCCCGGGTGTCGCGTTCCAATCGTTTCAGGAATTTGACCATGAGTTGTATCCCGGTTGCCAATTCGGCTTGTCGAGGCCGATCCCGGCAAACTAGAAACCGACCCTTAAGAAAGTGTTGAAGGCGGGTCTGCATTTGGAAAAAATCCCGACATGGATGTGCGTGGTGGCGGTGGCGCTCCACGATCGCGAAGGCCGCTGGCTGATGCACCGGCGACCCGAGGGCAGGCACCACGCGGGTTTGTGGGAATTCCCGGGCGGCAAGGTCGAACACCGCGAAATTCCGCGCCGGGCACTGGTGCGCGAAATCGGCGAGGAATTGGGAATCGCGCTTTGCGAATCGGACTTGCGACCCGCCGTCTTCGCCGAAGAAAGCGCGCAGGAGGGGCGACCGCCGATTGTCATCATGCTTTACACCTGTCGCTGGGCGGGCGGTCCGGTCGAAGCTCTCGAGGGCGGGGCAGTCGGATGGTTCGATCCGGTCGAGGTGACCAGACTGGCCAAGCCCCCGCTCGATGTCTCGCTGGCCCATGCCCTGTTCGAAAAACTAGGTGTTTAGGGATTGCCAAGGGGAAGGTGCCTGCCTATGTGGCGCCCTCCAGCGCGCCCGTAGCTCAGCTGGATAGAGCACCAGACTACGAATCTGGGGGCCGGAGGTTCGAATCCTTCCGGGCGCGCCATTAAAGGCCATCCCTTGTCTCGAGGGGTGGCCTTTTGTGCATTCCGGCACGAGTCTAGAGGGTGTTCGCGATCGAGCCGCCGCTGCGACCGGCTTAGTCCGCCTGATCTTCAAGCCAGTGCATATCGTCGTCGCTGAACCCGAAGTGATGACCGGCCTCATGCACCACCACATGCCGGACGAGATCGTCCATTCGCACGCCCGTCTCGCGCCATTCGGCGATCAGCGGTTCGCGAAACAACCAGATCCTCGGCGGAATGCGACCGGACTCCCATATCGAACGATCGGGCAATGGCTCGCCCTCGTACAGTCCCGAGAGCTCCCAGCGATCAGCGAGGCCGACCGCTTCGAGTTGCGCGCGCGTCGCGAAGTCTTCGACCCGAAGCACCACCTCTCCCAATTGCTCGCGGAACTGCTCGGGCAGCGCGGCAAGCGCGGTTTCGGCGAGGATCTGCATCTGCGCTGTGGTGGGAGGCTGGCTGCGCTGCATCGTGTCGGGGATATGGGAAGCGCAACCGGGAGCGGCAATATGGAACCCCGTCTCCTTCGGCAGGTTCATGTGGCAAAGGAGATCCGCAAGATGATCAATGCCGACGAAATCTTCGAGCGTCTTGAAAGCGACCATGACCGCCACCGGGCGTTGCTGGACAAGCTGCTCGAGACTTCCACCGACAGCGCCGACCGTGGGTCGCTGTTCGAAGAGCTCACCAAGGAGTTGAAGAGCCATGCCGCAGCCGAAGAGCAGGCGCTCTATTCGACCATGCTGAGAAAGCCTCCGACCACGGGTGAGACGCGCCACTCGGTGGCCGAGCATCACGAGATCGACGAAGCGCTCAATGATCTGGCCGCAACCGACATGTCGCGGGGCGAATGGCTCGACAAGTTCAAGAGCTTCGACCACCAATATCGACATCATATCAATGAGGAAGAAGACGAACACTTCCCCGACTTCAGGAAATATCTGGATGAGGATGACATGAAGCATATGCGCTCGGTGTTCGAGCGGCGGAAGCGCGAAGAAATGCAGGACGCCGAGGTGACTCCCGAAAAGAAAGAGGACGCGAAGGAATAGGCGCGCTAAGGCGCGAGCATGGCGGCCGACGAAGACCAGGATCCCAGCCACCATTCGCGCCTCGCGGCAGGGGTTGCGCCAGGAGTCTGGCGGTATGCCCATGCCGAACGCGCGAGCGTGATCATCGATGCGGCCGACTATTTCGCCTTCATGCAGGAGGCGATGCTCGCCACCCGCCGACGACTGTTGCTGATAGGATGGGACGTAGATACCCGCATCCACCTCGCCCGCGGGCGCCGGTGGTGGCAGCGTGGCTGGAAGTCGGGCTATCCCAAGCGTCTGGGCAGCTTCATTGCCTGGCTGGCACGGCAGCGGCCGGACCTCGACATCCGCATCCTCAAATGGAGCTTCGGGGTGTTGTCGATGGTCGGCCGGGCCACCATGTGGTGGGACATCGCCCGCTGGGTCGCGCACCCGCGCATCACATTCAAATTCGACACGGCGCATCCGATCGGCTGCAGTCACCACCAGAAGATCGCCATCCTCGACGACCGCGTGGCGGTTTGCGGCGGGATCGACATGACCGACAAGCGCTGGGATACGCGTAGCCACGACGAGCACGATCCAAGGCGCAAGACTCCCTACGGCCATGCCTACGGTCCGTGGCACGATGCGACCATGATGATGGAAGGCGAAGTCGCGGCGGTGCTTGGCGAACTGGCGGAAGACCGCTGGATTTGCGCCGGCGGCGACCCGCTAGGGGACATCGAGCAGCCCCCCGGCAGTCCATGGCCAGCAGCTCTTGCGGCGCAGTTCGAGGATGTCGAGATCGGGATCGCGAGAACACGCGCGGCACACCGCAACTGGGACGGCGTCGACGAGATAGAAAAGCTCTATGGAGAGCACATCGCCCGCGCGCGTCGGTTCATCTATGCCGAAAGTCAGTATTTCGCATCGCGCGTCGTCGCCGAGGCAATCATCGAGCGCCTTCGCCAGCCCGATCCTCCCGAGATCGTCGTCGTCCACCCCGCTCATGCCGACGGCTGGCTCGAGCAGCAGGCCATGGACCACGCGCGCGCGGAGCTGGTGCGGGCGATCGAGGAGGCGGACGAGCACGGCCGGTTCTCGATCTGGAACCCCTATGCGGGCGAGACCCCGATTTACGTTCACGCCAAGGTGATGGTGGTCGATGACGAGATCCTTCGGATCGGTTCCGCCAATATGAACAACCGCTCGATGGGCCTCGACAGCGAGTGCGACGTGTTCATCGATTCGCAGCGCGAGGGCAACGGACATACCGGCAAGGGCATTGCCGCGTTGCGCCACTCGCTCCTGGCCGAGCACTGCGGGTTGAAGGAGGAAGAAGTCGGCGATTTGCTCGATCGCCACGGTTCGATGGCCGCGCTGATCGATCATGCGCAAGACAATGGCCCGCGACGGCTGTCCCGCTACCATCCCCCCGATCTCAATGGAGCAGAACAGACGCTCGCCGAGAGCGCCGTGCTCGATCCTGAAGACACCCAAGACATGTTCGAGCCGTTTGCAAAAGGCGGTCTTTTCCGCAAGGGAAGCACGCTCACGCGTTACCGCGACAAGTTCAGGAGGATCTGGGGCAAGTGAGCAACCTGGTAGGACCGGACGAAGACGACCCGCGCGGCAAGCCGCCGGTACCCGACCATGTGCAGGCGGCGATCCGCACGCTCATCGAGTGGGCAGGCGACGATCCGAGGCGGGAGGGTCTGGTCGACACGCCTGCCCGTGTCGCGCGGGCGTGGAAGGAATATTGCGTCGGCTACGAGGAGGATCCGGCCGTCCACCTTGATCGCGTGTTCGAGGAAGTCGGGGGTTACAACGAGATCGTGCTGCTCAAGGACATTCCCTTCCAGTCGCACTGCGAGCACCACATGGCGCCGATCATCGGCAAGGCGGCGATCGCCTACCTGCCCAACGACCGCGTCGTGGGTATCTCCAAGCTCGCGCGGGTGCTCCACGGATTTGCCCGGCGGCTGCAGGTGCAGGAACGATTGACCGCCGAAGTCGCGGATTGCATCTGGGAAAATCTTCAGCCGCAGGGCGTGGCGGTGGTAATCGATGCGCGGCACAGTTGCATGACCGCCCGCGGTGTGCGGACTCCGGGCGTCAGCATGGTCACCAGCCGGATGATGGGGACCTTTCTCGACGATCAGCGCAGCCGCGAGGAAGTGCTGAAGCTGATGGGCTACAGCTGACCGAGACGGAACTCGGGCTGCCGAATTGCAGTCCATGCAAGTGCCCGCTCGCCCGAAGGCCGCGACGAGCGGGCACGAAACAGATCCTGATCGAGCCTGGGCTCAAAGCTGGCCGAGCATGTGCTCCGCGCTCGAAACCGAGAAATCGCCCGGCTGCTCGACGTTGAGCTGGGTGACCACACCATCCTCGACGACCATCGAATAGCGCTGACCGCGCTTGCCCAGACCGAAACCCGATCCGTCCATCGTGAGTCCGACCGCTTCGGCGAAATCGCCGTTGCCGTCGGCCAGCATGGTGATGTCCTCGCTCCCCGCCGCCGATTTCCACGCGCCCATCACGAAGGCGTCGTTGACCGCGGTCGCGACGATTTCGTCGACGCCCTTGGCCCGGAGCTCGTCGGCCTTCTCAACGTAGCCGGGCAAGTGCCGCGCCGAACAGGTTGGCGTGAATGCTCCCGGCACCGAAAACAGCGCCACCTTCTTGCCCTTGAAATAGTCGCTCGACTGGACCTGCTCGGGCCCGTTTTCGGTCGCCTTGACCAGGGTCACCTCGGGCAGCTTGTCGCCCACCGAAATCGTCATCGCTCAAAATCTCCGTCTTACCCGTCCTGCCAGAGGAATTAGGCGCGCAGGAGAACGTGCGCAACCGGGCTCGTAGTTAATTTCGCTTTACCGAGCCTCTTCAAAAACCCGTAAATCCCCGGGCCTAGTGAAAGCCTGTTCGGGGCATACGGGACGCCCCCGAGACGGGAGACCAGGGACATGCAATTCAAGAAAGCCTTCGCGGCTGCGGCGAGCGCCGCGGCCATTCTGCTCGCGCCGATGTCGGCCAATGCGACCGCTTCGACGGATGCGGAAAACCTTCGACGTCTGGACATCATGCTGATGGTCACGTCGCTACGTTGCCGCACCGGCGCCGACGATTTTCAGCCGCAATATCGCCAATTCACCACCAATCACATCGCGACCTTGAACGGAGCGGCGCGGACGCTCGAGGCCGGCTACGTCGATCAGTATGGGGCAAAGGGAGCGAAGCGGGCGCTCGACCGCATCAGCGTCGGAATGGCCAACAGTTATGGCCAGGGCCATCCGTGGCTCGGGTGCAGCGAGCTCAAGGCGATTACCGGCAATCTCGCCGCCTCCAGGGACCCGGCGGATTTGCGGATTGCGGCAGTGGAACTGCTGGCTTCCTCGCCTCGCAGCGAAGGGCGCTTTGCGGCACGCTGATGCCCTTCGGGATCGCGGCAGGCAAGGGCAGTTGCCCTAGCCATGCTGAGGGGCTAGGGGCGGCGCCATAGTGGTGCCGCCCCTTCTCGTGTGCGCGGCCGAGACCCCCGAGACCGAGGTATTACAGCGTGACAGAATTCTCCGATTACGTCGTCAAGGACATCGCGCTCGCCGAGTATGGACGCGCCGAAATCGCCATCGCCGAGACCGAAATGCCCGGCTTGATGGCGTTGCGGGAAGAATTCGCCGACCAGCCCCTCAAAGGCGCCCGGATCACCGGTTCGCTCCATATGACGATCCAGACCGCGGTCCTGATCGAGACGCTCGTCGCCCTGGGGGCCGAAGTACGCTGGGCTACCTGCAACATCTTCTCGACCCAGGATCACGCCGCAGCCGCGATCGCCGCGCAGGATCTACCCGTGTTCGCAGTGAAGGGTGAAAGTCTGGCCGACTATTGGGATTACGTGGGCCGCATCTTCGACTGGTCGACCGATGACGATGCCGATCGCACTGCCAATCTTATCCTCGACGACGGCGGCGATGCCACGATGTTCGCGCTGTGGGGGGCCAGGGTCGAGGCCGGCGAGGAGCTGCCCGAGCCGCAGAACGGCGAGGAGATCGAATTCCAGCGCGCGATCAAGGCCTTCCTCAAGGCCAAGCCGGGCTATCTCAGCGAATCGGTCAAGGCGATCAAGGGCGTGTCCGAGGAAACGACCACCGGGGTCCACCGGCTTTATCATCTCGCCAAGGCGGGCAAGCTGCCGTTTCCGGCGATCAATGTGAACGACAGCGTCACCAAGTCGAAGTTCGACAACCTCTATGGCTGCCGCGAATCGCTGGTCGATGCGATTCGTCGTGCGACCGACGTGATGCTTTCGGGCAAGGTCGCCTGCGTCGCGGGCTTCGGCGATGTCGGCAAGGGCTCCGCCCAGTCGCTCCGCAACGGCGGCGCGCGCGTGCTGGTCACAGAAATCGATCCGATCTGCGCGTTGCAGGCCGCGATGGACGGCTTCGAGGTGGTCACCATGGACGAAGCAGTCGGCACCGCGGACATCTTCGTCACCGCGACCGGCAATGAGCACGTCATCACCGCCCAGCACATGAAGGCGATGAAGGACAAGGCGATCGTCTGCAACATCGGGCACTTCGACAGCGAGATCCAGATCTCGGCGCTCGACAATTACGAGTGGAACGAGCTCAAGCCGGGTACCGATCTGGTCAAGTTTCCGGATGGCAAGGAGATCATCGTGCTCGGCAAGGGGCGGCTGGTGAACCTCGCCTGCGCCACCGGGCACCCCAGTTTCGTGATGAGTTTCAGCTTCACCAATCAGACGTTGGCCCAGATCGAACTGTGGAAGAACGCCGGCGACTACAAGAACGACGTCTACGTCCTGCCCAAGCATCTCGACGAGAAGGTGGCCGCGCTTCACCTCGACAAGCTGGGGGTCAAACTTACCAGGCTGAATCAGAAGCAGGCCGATTATATCGGCGTTCCGGTCGAAGGGCCGTTCAAGCCCGAACATTATCGCTATTGATCGGGCGGCGATGACGGCGCGTTCGCCGGGGCGATTCGCGCCCGGCGGCGGGCCGCGAGGGCATTGCATCGCCCGCGTTGGCGGCATAGCTGGCTTGTGATGGATTCGTCCCCCGCTCTACTAGCCGTCATCGGTCTCCTGCTCGCGCTCTGGACCGCCGCGGCGATGTGGGCGATGTTGCGAGCCAGCGGGCGCGAACAGAAGGCCGTGGCAAGCCGCAAGGCGGCCCAGCGGCTGGCGCGGATGATCGAGGACGCTCCGGCGATTCCGCTGATGGTGCGCGCCGACGGTCGAAATCGAGGCGCCCGATCGCCTGGCCCGCTGGATCGGACTCGACCGCGTGCCCGAATATCTCAGCGAACTGGCCGGGCCCGATGGCAGCGGGCTGGACGAGGATCAGGTCGAGGAACTCACCCGGCACGTGCGCCGCACGCAGAAGACGGCGAAGCCGTTTCGCATGGCCATCACCGTATCGCCGGGTTCGGGCAAGTCGCTCGCGATGCAGGGGACGCTTGCCGATCCGGCGGTGTCGCCCGGGGGCGCTGCGCTCGTCTGGGTATTCGACTTTTCGGACAGTCAGCGCGAGCTGTCGCAATTGCGCGAGGAAGCGAGCCGCGCGCGCGACGATTTCGGTGCGCTGGTCGGACTGATCGAAGCCGCGCCCATGCCGATGTGGTTTCGCGGAGCCGACATGCATTTGCGCCTTGCCAACAAGGCCTATGTCGCGGCCGTCGGGGCCGAAAGTGCAGATCAGGTCGTCGCCGACCAGATCGAACTGGTCGAAACCGTCAACGGTCGCACCGCCGCCGAAGTGGCGCAGCAGGCCGCCGACCGGCGGCAAGCCATAGAACGCATAGTCAGCGCGACGATCGACAGGGCGCGTCGCACGATCCGCGTCACCGATCTGCCGCTGATGGGCGAGGGCATTGCCGGATATGCCGTCGACATCGAGGAAATGGAGGAGCAGGCGCGCGAATTCCGCGCTTTCCGCGAAGCCCAGCGTTCGATGCTCGATCAACTTTCGATCGGCGTGGCGCAGTTCGACGCGGCGCACCGCCTGACCTTCGCCAACCAGCCCTTCCACCGGGTCTTCGCGCTCCCCCCCGGCGTGGTCAACGACCGCACCACTTTCCACCACATGTTGCTGGTCGCGCGCGAAAACGGTCGTATTCCCGAGGTTCGCGATTTCCCCGCCTGGCGCAACGAACTGGCCGAGTGGTTCCAGCGCGACGAACCGCTCGAGGAAGCCTGGTCGCTGTCGGACAGCACGCATTTGCGGATCGTCGCGCAGCCATTGCCCGATGGCGGACTGGTCATGATCGCAGAGGATCGAACCGAACAGCTGGCGCTTTCGGCCACCCGCGATACCCTGCTGCGGACCCGCACGGCGACGTTCGACAGCCTGTTCGAGGCGCTTGCCGTCTTCGCGCCCGATGGCCATCTCGAACTGTGGAATCGGGGCTTTCCGGGGGCTTGGGGGATCGATCCCGAAGTTCTCGAAGGGCACCCGCAGGCCGAAGACCTGCTTGGCGCGATCGCCTCGAACCTGGCCGATCCCGAGGCGATCGCGAGAATCAACAATGTCATCCGCTCGGCGACGCTCGACCGCAAGAAGCGCACCGGCCGGGTCGAACTCGCCGATGGGCGCACGCTCGATCTCGCCGGCGTCCCTCTGCCCGACGGCAATGGCCTGCTGACCGTGCTCGACGTCACCGCCTCGCGCCAGGCCGAAGAGGCGCTGCGCGAACGCAACCGGGCCCTGGAAGAAGCGGACGCCGTGATGACCCGCTTCCTCGCCAACATGAGCTACGAGTTCCGCACGCCCTTGACCTCGATCGGCGGGTTCGCCGAATTGCTCACCAGCGGAATCGCGGGGGAATTGAGCCCGCAGGCGCGCGAATATGCACAGGCGATCTCGCTGTCGGTCGGCAAGTTGACCGAACAGGTGGAAAACGTGCTCGACCTGTCGCAAAGCGAGGCCGGGCTTATGCCGTTGCGCAAGAGCAAGGTCGAATTGCTGCCTTTCATCACGCAGATTGTCCGCCAGCAAGAAAACCGGATTCTCGACGGCGGGCTGACGCTCGACCTCAAGGGCGATCCCGGCAAGGCGATTTCGGCGGATCCGCAGCAATTGCGCCGGGCGATCTCGCAATTGCTCGACAACGCCATCAACGGCACGCCGCGCGGCGGTCGTATCGTGATCGACATCGGTCGCAAGCGCGGAGCGGGCCGTATCGTCATCTCCGACAACGGCAGGGGCATGAGCCAGCACGAGCTGGCACGCGCGCTCGAAGGCATCCGCATGTCCCCCGACGGCAAGGGAATCGAGCGCCGGCATGGTCTGGGAATACCGCTCGCCCGTCAGCTGATCGAGGCGCATGGCGGCGCGCTTGAGATCCAGAGCCGCAAGAATGGCGGGACCACCGCGACGATCAATCTCCCATGACGCCGCCGGCCAGTCGCATTGCGCTCGCCGATCTTGCGGCGATGGAGGAATTCGGTCGCCGGATCGCGGCCCGGCTGGTGCCCGGCGACGTGGTCGCACTGTCGGGAGCGCTCGGCACCGGCAAGACCACGCTGGCGCGCGCGATCATCGCCGCGCTCGGCTATCGGGGCGAAGTGCCTTCACCGACCTATACGATCATCGAAACCTACGAAGATCTCGCTCTGCCCCTGGTCCATGGCGATTTCTACCGGCTCGAACATCCGGCCGAACTGGAAGAGATCGGGCTCGACCACTACCGCGATGGAGCGGTGCTGATCGCCGAATGGCCCGATCGGGCCGGCGGCTTCGCGGATGAGGCGGGCTGCCTTGCCATCGCGCTGGAAAAGGTGGGCGAAGGCCGGACAGCCGTTGTCGTGGCGGGCGAAGCTTGGCAAAGCCGCTGGCCATGAGCGACCCGCTTCTCGACGACATCCACGCCTTCCTCGGCGATACCGACTGGAAGGGTGCCGAAATCGCCCCATTGGTCGGCGATGCCAGCTTCCGCCGGTATTTCCGCCTGCGGCTGGGGCACAGGAGCGCGATGCTGATGCATGCACCGCCCCCTCACGAAGATCCGCGGCCTTTCCTGCATGTCGCCGGCTGGCTCGAGGAGAAGGGACTGCGCGCGCCGCATATCTTCGCGCAGGATGCCGCCGCGGGCTGGGTCCTGACCGAGGATTTCGGCGACCAGCGGATGAAGGAATGGCTCGACGATCACCCGTCGGACGAGGAGGACACCTATGCCCGGGCGATCGATACGCTCGTCAGGCTGCGCCGCCTGCCGCCCGGCCCCTTCGCCCCCTACGACCTGACAACCTACCTGCGCGAGGTCATGCTGCTGGTGGAATGGTATTGTCCGGCGATGGGGCTAACGATCGATGCGGGCGGCTATGCCGACGCGTGGCGCGCCGTCTTGCGGCCATTGCTCGAGCGGCAGGAGCCGGGCGTCACGGTCCTGCGCGACTATCATGCCGAAAACATCATGCTAATCGAACCGGGCAAGCTCGCGGGCGAACAGGGGCTGATCGATTTCCAGGATGCATTGGTCGGGCACCCGTCTTACGATCTCGTCAGCCTGCTGCAGGATGCGCGCCGGGACGTCCCGCCGGAAATCGAGCACGCGATGCTCGCCCGCTACCGGGCCGCGGCAGAGCCGGGGGAACATTTCGAGGCGGATTACGCCCGCCTCGGTGCGCAGCGCAACGCGAAGATCGTCGGTATCTTCACCCGCCTGGCGAAGCGCGACGGCAAGGCCCGCTATCTCGCCATGATCCCGCGCGTATGGGGTGCGATGGAACGCGATCTGCGACACGAGGCGCTGAAGCCGGTCGCCGACTGGTTTGCAGCCAACATTCCGCAATCGCTCCGCGAGGCCTCGGGTGGCAAGGTCGGATGACCGGGCTCGCCTCTGCGACCGCTATGCTGATGGCCGCCGGTCTGGGCAAGCGGATGCGCCCGCTTACCGCTGCCACGCCCAAACCGCTGGTGCGGGTGGCGGGCAAGCCGCTGATCGACCACGCGCTCGACCGGCTCGAGGATGCGGGCGTAGCGCAAACGGTGGTGAACGTTCACTACCTTGCCGATGCTATCGAAGCGCATCTGAAGCCGCGCCGATGCCCCGCGGTATCCTTTTCGGACGAACGCGCAGCCTTGCTCGAAACGGGTGGCGGGATGGTCAAGGCGCAGCGCGAAGGCTTGCTGCCCGATCCCTTCTTTGCCTGCAACGCCGACAGCATCTGGCTCGACGGGCCGCGCAACGCCTTTGCCGAACTTTCGGCCCGCTGGGATCCGGCGGCCATGGATGCGCTGCTGCTGGTGGTGACGCATGCGCGCGCGTTCAATTTCGACGGCACCGGCGATTTCTACATGGATGGCTGGGGCCGACTTTCGCGCAAGCTTTCGCGGCGGATCGCGCCTTTCATCTATACCGGCATTCAGCTCGTCTCGCACCGCCTGCTGCGCGATGCGCCCGAAGGTGCCTTCTCGACCAATCTGCTGTGGGACCGGGCGATCGAGGAAGGCCGGCTCTACGGCCTCGCTTTTACCGGACAATGGCACGAAGTGGGCACGCCTGCGCACATCAGGCCGACCGAGGAGGCCCTGAAGGGTGGCTGAGCGGCGCGCTGCCGAAAGTCTATTCGATTGCCGCCCACCGCGGGTTTGCCGATGCCCTGGTCGCCGGGCTGGCTCCTCGCTATGCCGAACCTGAGTTCGGGCTCGCCCGGGTCACGCTGCTGCTGCCTTCGAGCCGCGCGCGGCGCACCCTTTCCGAAGCCTTCATCCGCCATGCCGGCGAGGAAGGGCAGCGCGGACTGCTGATGCCGCGGATGGCGGTGGTCGGCGACCTCGATCTCGACGAGACGCTTGGCCCGCTGCTCGATCCGCTCGGCGCGGGGGAGGTCTTGCCGGCGATCGATCCGCTACACCGGTTGTTCGCATTGGCTCAACTGATCGCCGAGACGATGGGCGGCGATGCGCCGGGCGGTGCGACGCTGTTGCGCCTCGCGCGCGAGACCGGGGCGACGATGGACCGCTTGCTGGTCGAGGATATCGGACCCGAGCAATTGGTCGACGACAGTGTCACGGGTGTCTTTCCCGAATTGTCGGCGCATTGGCAAAAGAGTCTCCATCTCTTCGCAACAGTCCAGGCCAAATGGCTGATGCAATTGCAGGAATGGGGTGCGCTCGATGCCGCCGCACGGCGCAATCGACTGTTCGATTCGGCAGCGGCCCAGTGGAAGGCCGCGCCGCCGGGGACGCCGATCTTGGCAGCCGGCGTGACCAGCGCGGCACCGGCCCTGGCCCGGCTCCTGCGGACCGTCGCCGACCTCGACAAAGGGGCGGTCATCCTGCCCGATTTCGACCTGACCATGCCCGATGGGGTGTGGGATGAACTGGGCCGCGCGGGGGCCGCCCCGGCACCGGGCGAGACGCCTTTCGCGCGCGAGGATGCGGTGACCCATCCGCAATATCACCTCAAGCTCCTGCTCAACCGCATGGGTGTCGCCCGCGCGGAGGTTCAGTCCGTGGCATCGCAAGGGGATGGCGGCGGCGCCTCCCGAGCGGAGCCATGCGATCGGCTCGTTGTTCCTGCCCCCCGAGGCGAGCAAGACCTGGGTCGATCTGCCGCCTGAAAAGCGCCGCCTGGCCGGGGTGAGGATCATGACATGCGCGCATCCCGAAGAAGAAGCGCAGGCGATCGCGCTGCTCGTGCGGCAGGCGCTCGAACGGCCGGAGAAGCGCGTGGCCATCGTCACGCCCGACCGGGGCCTGGCGCGGCGCGTCGTTCATCACCTCGATCGCTGGAACATCCTGGCCGACGATTCGGCGGGGCGGCCGTTGTCGCAGACGCCGGCAGGCCGGCTCTACCTGCTGCTCACCGAAGTGCTCGCCGAGAGCGCCGCTCCGGTGCCGCTGATGGCCTTGCTCGGCCATCCGCTGGTCGATGGGGGGATGGATCGCGGCGCGTGGCTCCGACAGTTGCGGCGGGTCGAACGCATGCTGCGTGGTCCGCGACAGGCCGGCGGGTTACTGCCCCTTGCGCAGGCGGTGGGTATGCTCGCCCCGCGCCATCCCCGCATCGGCGAATGGTTTGCGCGGGTCGAGGCGGCGATCGAACCGTTGCTCGCGATCGGGCAGAGCGAAAGCGTCGCGCTCGGCGATCTGCTCGATACGCTGGCGGCGGCGGGCGAGGCGCTGTGCGGCGAGAAGCTATGGGCAAGGGAGGACGGCCGCTCGCTTGCCGCCTTCGTCGAGGATTTTCGCCTCAACGCGCGCGCGGCCGGTTTTTCGCTGGCGCCGGACGAGGCGGGCGTGGCGCTGCGCGATGCGATGGAGCCGGTCGCGGTGCGGCCGCCCTATGGCGGGCATGCGCGGGTGCAGATTCTCGGCCTGCTCGAAAGCCGCATGAACCGCGCCGATCTGGTGATCTGCGCCGGGCTCAACGAAGGCACCTGGCCGGCCCCGGGCGGGATCGATTCGCTGCTTGCGCCGCCGATCCTGCGCGCGCTTGGCGTACCCGGAAGTGATTTCCGAATTGGCCTTTCGGCTCATGACCTTGCCTCTGCGATGGGCGCCCCCGAAGTGGTCCTGAGCCGGGCCGAGCGCGACCAGAGCGGCCCGGCGATTCCGTCGCGTTTCCTGCTCCGCGTCGAGGCGCTTCTGGGCGAGATGCTGCCCCGTCAGAGGGAGACCGAAGCGGTCGCGCTGGCGCGGGCGCTGACCCGCGCGGAAGCTGCCGGACCTTATCCTCGTCCGGCGCCCGACCCGGCGCCCGAGCAGCGCGACGTGGACATCTCCGCGACCGCTCTCGACCGCCTGCTCGGCGATCCATTCCAGTTCTATGCCAGTAGAATCATGGGTCTTTCGGACATGGAGCCGCTCGATGCCGAGCCCTCCGCGCGGTGGCAGGGCACGATCGCGCATCGCATCCTGGAACGCTGGCAGAACGCCTGCACAATTGATTCAATCGCGCCTCTGGTGCCGATCATGGAGACCGTGCTCGACGAAGCCAATGCCGACCCGCTGACGCGTGGTCTGTGGCAACCGCGGCTCGAGGCCGCGCTGCGCTGGATCGAAGACCGGGTTCGCGCCTACGACGACCGCCAGGTCGCCGCGGTCGAAAAGAAGGGTGCGATGAGTTTCGCCGGAGTCCATGTCCATGGGCGCGCCGACCGGATCGACCGTCTGGCCGACGGCAGCCTTGCCATCATCGACTACAAGACCGGCCAGCCGCCCAGCGCGGCGATGGTCGAACAGGGCTATGCGCTCCAGCTCGGCATTCTCGGCCTGATCGCGGAGCGTGGCGGGTTCGACGGATTGCCCGGCGAACCGCGCGCCTATGAGTATTGGTCGCTCGGCAAGGCCAAGCCGGACAATCCCTTCGGCTTCGGCTACGTCGAGGTCCCGCTCAGGGTCGGGACCAAGAGATCGGGCGTGGTGCCGCGAAGAATTCCTCCCGCTGACCGCCGACAAGCTGACCGAAGCGATCGCGCGCTACATCAAGGGGCGCGAGCCCTTCACCGCGCGCGTCAATCCCGACTACGAGGCTTACGACACCTACGACCAGCTGATGCGGCTCGACGAATGGATCGCCGCATCAGGACGGCGGGGATGCGGCATGAGCGGAACGGTCCATCGAACTCAAGGACAAGCAGCGCCTCGCGGTCGATCCGAACGACAGCGTGTGGCTGTCGGCGAGCGCGGGCACGGGCAAGACCCAGGTCCTGTCGGCGCGCGTGCTGCGGCTGCTGCTCGAGCCGGGAGCCGAGCCGTCGCAGATCCTCTGCCTCACCTTCACCAAGGCGGGCGCGGCGGAAATGGCGGTGCGGGTCAATTCGGTGCTCGCGCGCTGGGTGCGCATGGCGGATACCGAGCTGGCCCGCGAGCTCGGCCATCTCGGCGCGCCGGGCGACCCGGCGACCCGTGCCCGCGCCCGCGCGCTGTTCGCCCGCGTGCTCGATTGCCCGGGCGGGGGGCTGCGGATCGACACCATCCATGCCTTCGCGCAATATCTGCTCGCGGCCTTCCCGAACGAGGCCGAGATCCTGCCCGGTTCGCGCCCGATGGAGGACCGCGAGCGCGATCTCCTGAGCCGCCGGGTCCTGGCAGACCTGCTCGGAGCGGGCGACCCGGGCTTTCTTGCCGCGGTCGCGGAGATGAGCCGGCGCAAGGGGCCCGAGGCGGTGCGTTCGTGGCTGATGCGCTGCGCCGGCTATCGCGATCTGTGGCAGGGGCCGGCAGGCTGGCAGCCGCCGATGCGGTCGCGCGTCGATCGGCTGCTCGGAATTCCCGCCGGCGCCGATGCCGGCTGGGTGGCCGAGGCCTGTTCCGACGCGGAATTCGACGTCGCCGCGATGAAGCGATGCCTTGCCACTCTGGCCGATTGGAACACCAAGGGAGGGCGCGAGGCCAGCGGTGCGATCGAAGCCTGGCTGGCCGCGCGCGCCCGCGGTTCGCGCAGCGACGATCGGCAGCCTCAACGGGACGCTCTTCGTCGCCGATGGCAGCAAGACGAAGAACCTGCAGCATATCGAAAAGCGGGATCCGGGGTTCGAGGATAATGCCGTGCGCGTGCGTGAATCGGCTGCCGTGGTCGCAGAACGCACCGCGCTGCTCGAACTGGCGCAGTTCCTCGCCCCGCAGCTCGAGGTCGGGCCGCAGCTTCGCGCTGGCATGGGACAAGGCCAAGCAGCGCGAGGGGCTGGTCGATTTCGACGATCTGATCGCGCCGCGCCGCGGGCCTGCTGGCGGACAGCGCCGTGGCCGACTGGATCCGCTACAAGCTCGACCGCAGCTTCGACCATATACTGGTCGACGAGGCGCAGGATACCAATGCCGCGCAATGGGCGATCATCAAGGCGCTGACCGACGATTATCTTCGACGGGCTCGGCGCGCGCGGCGAGGCGGTCCGGACGATCTTCACCGTCGGCGATTACAAGCAGGCGATCTTCGGTTTCCAGGGCACCAGCCCCGAGAATTTCCGCGAGGCGCGCGATTATTTCCGCGACCGCATCGATGCCGCCGCCGATGCCGCGCGCGGGGCCGCGCAGGAGGATCGCGCAGGCGCCCGAGGTGCGGCGGCTGGAGCAGTACGGGCTCGAACGCAGCTATCGCACCAATCGCCAGGTGCTCGGCTTCGTCGACCGCGCGATCGATGCCATCGGCCACGAAGGGCTCGGGCTCGACCGGCGCGGCGATCCGCACGAGGGCAGCGCCGAGCCCGGGCTGGTGACGCTGTGGAAGGAAGTGCGGACCGGCGACGCGAACGAGGATGACGAAGACGAGGGTCAGCGGGGCGAAGGCTGGCTGGCGCGGCACGACCGCAAGCTGGCCGACCGGATAGCGCAGCAGATCGCGCGCTGGCTCGACCCGCTCGGGCCCGGGCTGACGCTGTCGAAGGGCCCGGCGCCGCGGCGTGCCACGGCGGGCGATGTCATGGTGCTGGTGCAGAAACGCCGCGAACTGGCCTCGCTGATCGTCGCGCGGCTCTATCGCCACGGCGTCCCCGTGGCCGGGGTCGACCGGCTGCGGCTGGGCAATCCGCTGGCAGTCAGGGATCTGATGGCGGCGCTGCGCTTCGCAGCGCAGCCGCTCGACGATCTGACGCTCGCCAGCCTGCTGGTCTCGCCGCTGTGCGGATGGAGCCAGGAAGATCTGCTCGAACACGGCTATCGCCCGCGGGGCGAGCGCCTGTGGGAGCATCTGCGCGAAAGCGATGCGCCGCTGGTCCGCCGTACCGTCGACGGCCTGCGCGAGGTGCTGCGCCGCGCCGACTACGACAGCCCGCAGCAATTGCTCCACTGGATGCTGGTCGGCCCGCTGGATGGGCGGCGCCGTCTGGTCGCCCGGCTGGGGCGCGAGGCCAACGATCCGATCGACGAATTGCTGAATGCCGCCAACGCCTTCGCCAGCGCGCATGTGGCCAGCCTCCAGGGTTTCATCCGCTGGTTCGATGCCGGCGAGGGCGAATTGAAGCGCGAGGCGGGCGAGGGGGGCGATCAGGTCCGGGTGATGACGGTCCACGGCTCGAAGGGGCTCGAGGCGCCGATCGTGATCCTCGCCGATGCCGCGATCCGGCCCGATGGCGCGGGCGAACTGGCGCTCGAGGAACAGCCGCTCGGCGGCTCGCCGGGGCAGGCGGTCCCGCTCCCGGCGCTGGGCAAGGACGAGAAGGTCGGGCCGTTGGCGGCTGTCGACGCGGTCGAGGCGGCCAGGGCGATGCAGGAACATTGGCGCCTGCTCTACGTCGCGATGACCCGCGCGCAGGAAGCCCTGTTCATCACCGGGTCGCTCGGCCCGCGCGACGCGAAGGCAGGTGCCGCATCCGGACAGCTGGTATGCGCGGCTGCAGGCGTTGTTCGACGGCGGCGAGGGACTGGCAGACGACATCTGGGGCGCGCGCTGGGAAATCGGCGCGCTGGGCGATCCGGTCGATTATGCCGCGCCTTCGGCAAGTGCTGTCGATATGCCCGCGCTTCCCCAATGGGCCGTACGCCCGGTGGGGCCCGAACCGCGTCCGCCGCGCCCGCTGGCGCCATCGGGGCTGGGCGAGGTCGAGGGCAGCGATCCCCCGCTGCCGCCGGCGCATGCCGCCGAGGCCGCCCGGCGCGGGACGCTGATCCATGCGCTGCTCGAACGTCTGCCGCAGATCGACGGCGCGCAGCGCGCGGCGAAGGCGCGCGACTGGCTGGCCCGGCAGGCGGCCGATCTCGACCAGCCGGCGCGCGCGGAAATTCTCGACCGCGCGCTGGCCGTGATCGCCGATCCCGCCTTCGCCGATCTGTTCGGACCCGCTGCGCTGGCCGAAATCCCGCTGGCCGCGACGGTCGAGGGGCAAGTGGTGATGGGGACGGCCGACCGGCTGCTGGTCACCCCCGACAAGGTCACCGTGGTCGATTTCAAGACCGCGCGCCGGCCCCCCGGCACGATCGATGCCGTTCCCGACAGCACGATGCGGCAGATGGCCGCCTATGTCGCCGCGCTCGAGGCGATCTATCCGGGGCGCAGCGTCGAGGCGGCGGTGCTCTATACCCAGACGCCGCAGCTCTTCGCCTTGCCGCCGGCGCGGCTCGATGCCTACAAGGCGGCGTTTGCGGAACGGCAGGAAAGCTTTGTCCTCCCGCCCGTTGAGTAAGCGACCATCCACCCCAGATCGGGTCGGACACGATTATCCAGGAGAATCTTCATGGCCACCAAAGCCGTCACCGATGCCAGCTTCAAGTCCGACGTACTCGAAAGCGACAAGCCCGTACTGGTCGATTTCTGGGCCGAATGGTGCGGGCCGTGCAAGATGATCGCGCCGGCGCTCGAGGAATTGAGCGACGAGCTGGGCGAGAAGGTGACCATCGCCAAGATGGACATCATGGAGAATCCCGACGTGCCCGGATCGATGGGCGTCCAGTCGATCCCCTTCCTGGTCCTGTTCAAGAATGGCGAGCCGGCCGCGCAAATGCGCGGCGCCGCTCCGAAAGGCCAGCTCAAGAGATGGCTTGAAGGCGCACTTTAATCCAGTTTCGCATAGAGCGCGGCGAGGTCGTCCCATAGGGCGGGCTCGCCGCGCCGAGCAGTCCGGTGCGCCCGACCTCGTCCACGCGATAGGCCGAGCCGTCGGGACGCGCGGCCTTGCCGCCCGCTTCGTTGAGCCACAAGACCCCTGCCGCGTGATCCCAGGCCAGCGTGCGTTCGAAAATCGAGACGTCGTTCTCGCCCAGCGCGAGCCGCGGATATTGCTCGGCGGCGCAGTAGGGAATGTCGACGAGGTCGTAATGCGGCAGCGAGATGGCCTGCGTCGCCGCGCGCCGTTCTTCGTCCATGAAGATCAGCGAAATCGCTGCCAGCGGCGTGGCGCGCCCGGTCGGCCGCGCGGCGATCGGCTCGCCGTCGATGCGCGCGCCCTTGGCCGCGATGCGCTGCGCAGAACCGGCCGGTCAGGCAATCGTAGATCCAGCCCGATTGCGCCTCGCCGCCCTCGGCCCGCGCGATGATGATCCCGAAGGGCGGCTTGCCGGCGGCGAAATTGCGCGTGCCGTCGACCGGGTCGACGATCCAGCAGGGCGCATCGAGCCGGTCGAGTACGCCGGGATCCGCATGCGCCGCCTCCTCGCCGACGAAGGCCAGCGAGCGATCGATCGCGGCGAGGCCTTCGCGCAGCAAGGCCTCGCTGTCCCGGTCGGCGATGGTCACCGGATCGTTGCCGCCCTTGTCCTCGACCTCGCCTGCGGCAAGATTGCGGTAGCGCGGCAGGATCGCCCGTTCGGTGGCGCGCCGCATCAGCGCGAGGATTTCCTGGTCGAGCGCCGGTGCGGACGCGGTCACGAGCGGTAATCCGCGTTGATGGCGATGTAGCCGTGGGTCAGATCGCAGGTCCACACCGTCGCGCGGCCTTCGCCGAGACCGAGATCGACGTCGATGTGGATCTCCTCGCCCTTGAGATGCGCGGCCACCGGCGCCTCGTCATAATCGGCCAGCGGCTGGCCGTCCCTCGCCGACCCAGTTTCCGCCGAAGCCGATCGACAGCCGGTCGCGGTCGGCGGGTTCGCCGGCCTTGCCCACCGCCATCACCACGCGGCCCCAATTGGCATCGCCGCCCGCGATCGCGGTCTTCACCAGCGGCGAATTGGCGATCGCCAGGCCGACGCGCCGCGCGCTGGCGTCGCTCGCCGCGCCGGTCACCGCGATCTCGATGAATTTCGCCGCGCCTTCGCCGTCGCGCACGACGAGCTGCGCCAGTTCGCGGCAGACCTCGAGCAGCGCGGCGTAGAAGGCGTCGGCGCCGGCATCGTCCCACGACGCGAGCGCAGCATTGCCCGCCTTGCCGGTGGCGAAGAGCAGGACGGTGTCGCTGGTCGAGGTGTCGCCGTCGACGGTGATGCAGGAAAAGCTCTCGGCATTGGCCTTGTCGAGCATCTGCTGGAGGAACGCCGGGGCGATCGCCGCATCGGTGAAGATATAGCCGAGCATGGTCGCCATGTCGGGCGCGATCATGCCGCTGCCCTTGATGATGCCGGCCAGTTCGACCCGCGTCTCGCCCAGCATCGCAGCGGCACGGGCGCCCTTGGCGAAGGTGTCGGTGGTGCCGATCGCGCGCGCGGCTTCCTCCCACCCGCAGGGCGCGGCGCCGAGCGCGGCGGCGACGCCTTCGCGCGCCTTGTCCCGGGGCAGCGGCACGCCGATCACCCCGGTCGAGGAAACGAACACCTCGCTCGGCTCGCAGTCCAGCGCCTGCGGCCACCTGCGCCATGATCTGTTCGACCGCCTCGCGCCCGCGATAGCCGGTGAAGGCGTTGGAATTGCCCGCATTGACCACCAGCGCCCGCGCGCGGCCGAGCCGCGCCTGCTCGCGGCCCAGCTCGACCTCGCTCGAGGCGCAGGCGCTGCGGGTGAAGACCCCGGCGACCGCGGTGCCGCCGCCAGTTCGACACAGGTCAGATCGCAGCGGTCCCAGGCCTTGTAGCGCGCCCGGGCCACGCGCAGCGTCGACGCCGCCGATGTCGGGCATGGTCGGGGAAGGGCCGGGCGAGCGGGGAACGGGCGAGATCCATGCCCCGCGCGCTAGCTCCGCTCCCCGGCCCCGCAAGTGTTCAGGCACGGCGCCGCGAGGATCGATCGGCATCCCCCGCGCCGCGCAAGGACGAGGACGCGCCGTGCATGGACAAGGACGCGACGAATGCCTATCATGGTGCGATGCTTCGTCGCTTGCTCGCCTGTCTTGCGCTGATCACCGGCCTCGCCGCCGCGGGTGCGCCTGCGCAGGCGGCGGTCTGATCAGGCCGCGGCCGCGGGGGTCGAGCTTGCGCCCGGGGTGGAAAAGCCCTGCAAGGGCGAAGTCTGCGATGCCCCGCCGGTCGTCGCCAGGCGGGCATCGGGGCGAACCGCAGGGTCGACCTGCAAGCCGGCGCCGGTCATCACCGATCGTGATTCCCACGGTGCAGTTCGGCGCCGACCGCGCCTTCGAATAGGCGCCCCGCGACAGTTCCGTTTCGCCCAGGTCCCGGCACGCATGGCGTGCGCGGGCATCGCCAGTTCCAAGAAATTCCCGGAAGGCTTACGCCCCCTATGCTCAATTCCATCATGAAGTCCGTGTTCGGCTCGTCCAACGATCGTTACGTCAAATCGATCGGCAAGATCGTCGACCAGATCAACGCTCTCGAACCGCAGATCCAGGCGTTCTCGCGACGAGGAACTGGCCGCGCAGACCGACAAGTTCCGCGCCCAGCTGGCCGAGGGCAAGACGCTCGACGACATCCTGCCCGAAGCCTTCGCCACCGTGCGCGAGGCGTCGGTCCGCGTGCTCGGCATGCGCCATTTCGACGTGCAGATGATCGGCGGCATCGTCCTCCATCGCGGCGAGATCGCCGAAATGCGCACCGGCGAGGGCAAGACGCTGGTCGCGACGCTGGCGACCTATCTCAACGCGATCGAGGGCAAGGGCGTCCACGTCGTCACCGTCAACGACTACCTCGCCCGGCGCGACGCCGAATGGATGGGGCGCCTGCACCAGCTTCCTCGGCCTGACCGTCGGCGTGATCGTGCCCAATCTCAACGAATACGAGCGGCGCGAGGCCTATAACGCCGACATCACCTACGGCACCAACAACGAATTCGGCTTCGACTATCTGCGCGACAACATGAAGCACGAGCGCGGCCAGATGGTGCAGCGGCCGTTCAATTTCGCGATCGTCGACGAGGTCGATTCGATCCTGATCGACGAGGCGCGCACGCCGCTGATCATCTCCGGCCCGACCGAGGACAAGTCCGACCTCTACATCTCGATCGACGAGGTCGTGAAGAACATCCCCGAGGACTGGTACGAGAAGGACGAGAAGAGCGCAAGCATCCAGCTGACCGAAGAAGGCACCGAGGCGATCGAGAAGCTGCTGATCGAGAGGGGGCTGCTCGAGACCGACAACCTCTACGATGTCGAGAACACCCAGGTCGTCCACCACCTCGACCAGGCGCTGCGCGCGAACATCATGTTCAAGCGCGACACCGACTACATCGTCAAGGACGACAAGGTCGTCATCATCGACGAGTTCACCGGCCGCATGATGGACGGGCGCCGCTGGTCGAACGGCCTGCACCAGGCGGTCGAGGCCAAGGAAGGCGTCAAGATCGAGCCCGAGAACCAGACGATGGCCTCGATCACCTTCCAGAACTATTTCCGCATGTATCCCAAGCTGTCCGGCATGACCGGCACCGCCGCCACCGAAGCGGCCGAGTTCTGGGACATCTACAAGATGAACGTGGTCGAGATCCCGACCAACGTCGCCGGTCCAGCGGATCGACGAGGACGACGAGTTCTACAAGAACACGCATGGACAAGTTCGAGGCCATCGCCAAGGCGATCAAGGAGAAGAACGAGATCGGCCAGCCGGTGCTGGTCGGCACGGTCTCGATCGAGAAGAGCGAATTGCTCAGCCAGTTCCTCGATCAGGAAGGCGTCAAGCACGAGGTCCTCAACGCCCGCTTCCACGAGCGCGAGGCGCATATCGTGGCGCAGGCGGGCCGCATCGGCGCGGTCACCATCGCCACCAACATGGCCGGGTCGCGGCACCGACATCCAGCTCGGCGGCAATCGTCGATTTCCGCATCGAGGACGAACTCGAGCGACATGCCCGACGGGCCCGAGCAGCGATGCCGCCATCGCCCGGATCAAGGAAGAAGTCGCGGCCGAGACGCCAGCGGGTGCTCGAAGCGGGCGGCCTGTTCGTGCTCGGCACCGAACGGCACGAATAGCCGCCGGATCGACAACCAGCTGCGCGGCCGTTCGGGCCGCCAGGGCGACCCCGGCCTGTCGCGCTTCTACCTCTGCCTCGAAGACGATCTGCTGCGCATCTTCGGGCCCGACACGCTGTTTTCGCAAGATGATGAACTCCAACCTCGAGGATGGCGAGGCGATCGGCTCGAAATGGCTTTCGAAGGCGATCGAGACCGCGCAGAAGAAGGTCGAGGCGCGCAACTACGAGATGCGCAAGCAGGTCGTCGAATACGATGACGTGATGAACGACCAGCGCAAGGTGATCTACGAACAGCGCGCCGAAATCATGGACAGCGAAGCGGTCGACGATGTCGTGGTCGACATGCGCCACGATACGATCAACGCGATCGTCGGCACCGCCTGCCCGCCCGGATCCTATCCCGAACAATGGGATATCGACGGGTCTCAAGGAACGCGTCGCCGACGTTTTCGGGCTCGATGCCGCCGATCGACGAATGGCTGGAGGAAGATCAGGTCGAGCCCGAACTGATCGAGGAACGGCTGTCGCAGCAGGCCGATGCGATCATGGAAGAAAAGATCGCCAGGGCCGATCCGCTCGCTCTGGCGGCGGGTCGAAAAGAGCGTGCTGCTGCAGGAACTCGACTTCCACTGGAAGGAACACCTCGCCACGCTCGACGCGCTGCGCCAGGTGGTCGGCCTGCGCGCGCATGCGCAGAAGCAGCCGATCAACGAATACAAGCAGGAAGCGTTCAGCCTGTTCGAATCGATGCTCGAGCAACTGCGCGAGGACGTGACCGAAAAACTGCATCCAGCTGGAGCTGCGTCGAGCCGCGTCCGCTTCCGCAGATCGTGCTGCCCGACCTGCCCGATTTCCTCACCGGCCATATCGATCCGCTCACCGGCCTCGACGATTCGAACGACGCAGACGGGTCGGCGGCGCGCGCGGCGCTGTTCGGCTCGCTTGCGGGCAGCCCGCGGGCTGCGGTCGGACCCGGCGGTTCGGACGCGGACAATCCCTATGCCGCGATGGACATCAGCCGCAATGCGCCGTGCCCCTGCGGTTCGGGCAACAAGTACAAGCATTGCCACGGGGCGATCGGCGCCAGCGTCTGAGGGCCCCGGTCGGCCTCGCCATCACGAACGGCGGGGCTCTCGCACCATCGGGATCAGCGGCGGACTGTCCGGCTCGGGATGGATCGGGTCGCCCTGCGGCGCGAACCCGCAAGAGGCGTAAAATCCGGTGTTGGCGGGGTTCGAGTTCTCGAGATAGGCGGGCAGGCCGGCGCGATCGCAGGCATCGAGCACGGGTGCGATAACCTTGCGGCCCAGGCCCGTGCCCTGCGCCGCGCGGCGCACGCCGATGCTGAACAGATAGGCGTGCGGATAGTTCGGGTGCGCCGCTCCATCGCGCCGCCCGTTCGCAACGCCCGCCGGACCGCGGCGGGGCCGCAGCGCAGCAGCGTCGTCCAGCCGATCGCGGCATAATCGGCGCAAGCTGCGGCTCGGCCCGCGCACCGGGCATCATCCACATGCAGGCGCCCTCGTCGCCGAGGCGTATAGGAAAAGCCGCGCGGGCACGTAGATGCGCCGCGCCTGCGCACGGAACAGGCGCCTGCCATCCCGGCGAAATTGCCGAACAGCCAGAGATTGAAGGGATCGTGCCGAAAGGCGTCGGCGGTGATGGCGCCGATCCGGTCGCGTCGTCCCGACGGGCGCGGTGCAGATCCGGTCCGAGCTCGATCGTCGTCGCGCGTCCATGCCCGGGCTCCTCGGGCGATGGGCTAGCCCATTCCGCCGGCCGGTCTAGGCGTCGGGCATGTTCGCTCCTCGCCGCCGGCTTCTTCGTTACTGCGGTACTCTATGCCAGCGTCGGCTTCGGCGGCGGTTCGACCTATACCGCGCTGCTGGCGCTGTCGGCGGTCGATTACCGCATTCTCCCGCTGCTCTCGCTCGCCTGCAATATCGTGGTCGTGGCGGGGAGCACGGTCCGCTTCGCCCGCGCCGGGGTCACGCCGTGGCGCGGCGCGGCCCTGCTCACCGCTATCGCAGCCCCAGCAGCCTTTCTCGGCGGGCTGACCCCGATCGAGCGAGCACGCCTTCCTCTCCTTGCTCGGAGCGAGCCTTGCTGCTGACCGCGGGTTCACTGTGCTGTCCCGGTCAAGCAGGGGGATGGCGCAACGCCCGGCCGATGGGCCCGCGCTGCATGCCGCTTCTCGCGGCCCCGCTGGGCTATCTGGCCGGGCTGGTCGGCATCGGCGGTGGCATTTTCCTCGCCCCGCTGCTGCATCTTGCGCGCTGGAACTCGGCGCGCGCCATCGCCGCGACGGCAAGCCTGTTCATCCTCGTCAATTCGCTGTTCGGCCTCGCCGGCCAGCTGCTCAAGGGCGGAGCGGGGCAGTCTCGGCGCGGCGGTCGATATCGGACTGCCGCTGCTGGTCGCGGTCGTCGATCGGCGGGCAGATCGGCAGCCTGCTCGCGCTGCGCTACCTGCCGCAACGCTGGATCCGCCTCGGCACCGCCGCGCTGACCGCCTGGGTCGGCGCGCGCCTGCTGCTGAACCTGTAGGAAAAGTGGCTCCCCGAGTTGGATTCGAACCAACGACCAAGTGATTAACAGTCACCTACTCTACCGCTGAGCTATCGGGGAGCAGCCAGTATCGGCAGGGGTGCGCCTATATGGGCGGCGATTCGGGTTTGGCAAGCGGGCAATTGGCAAAAGTTCCGGGGGCTTGCGCCGGGGCGGCGGGCTAGACCACGAACTGCTCCGCGACGATCCGTTCGTCGAGCGAATGGCCTGGGTCGAACAGCAGCGTCAATTCGCTGTCGCGGCGCGATTTCGAGATCGACCTGCGCGATGTCGCGCAGTTCGCTGCTGGTCGGCGACGACCGATACCGGGCGCTTGTCCGCTTCCTCGAGCACGCGCAAGCGGATGCGGCTGCGGTCGGGCAGGATCGCGCCGCGCCAGCGGCGCGGACGGAAGGGGCTGATCGGGGTCAGCGCGAGCAGGTTGGAATCGAGCGGCAGGATCGGCCCGTTGGCGGAAAGATTGTAGGCGGTCGAACCGGCCGGGGTCGCCACCAGCACGCCGTCGCAGACCAGTTCGGGGATGCGCACCTTGTCGTCGACCGTGACTTCGATCTTGGCGGTCTGGCGCGTTTCGCGCAGCAGGCTGACCTCGTTGATCGCGCAGAAGGTGTGTTCGGCGCCGCTCTGGGTCACCGCGCGCATGCGCAGCGGCGAGATGTGATGCGGCTTGGATCGGGCGATCCGCGCGATCAGCGTATCGGGATTGCGGTTTCGGTTCATCAGGAAGCCGACCGTGCCGAGGTTGAGCCCGTAGGCGGGCAGAATGCGGCCCCGGTCGAGCATGGCGTGGAGCGTCTGGAGCATGAAGCCGTCGCCCCCCAGCACCACCACGGCATCGGCCTGGTCGAGCGGGACCCAGTCGGTCACCGCCCGGAAGGCCGCCCCGGCCGCCTCCTGCGCGCGGTCGGAATCGGAGACGAGCAGTGCCAGCCGTCGGTAATCGGACATCGTCGCCCCCGTGCCGTTGTTGCGCCGTGCTCGCGCCATCATGACGCGATCCCCGGCGCAATCATCGCGTTATCGTCGCATTGCCATTTCCGGCCGATCCGCCGGGCGCCCCGATGTCTATGAAGCTGCGTCCCATTTGGCAACACGGCGGAAAAACTGGCAATGCGCGAGGAAGCTCGCGATAAGGCGCTACGCATGGCAAGCTCGCCCAAACAGATGACCGACGAGTCGCGCGATTCCCTGACCGGCCTGGCAGACCAGGCACAGGCACGTTCCACGATCGCGCAATGGCAGCGCGACTGGCCGCGCGACACCATCGCTTGCCCGATGCACGTCATGCTGATCTCGCTCGGCCGGATCGATACGGTCAACGTCGCCTTCGGCGAAACCGCAGGCGACGGCGCGCTGGTCGAGGTCGCCCAGAGGATCAAGCATTTCGCCGCCGACGAACTCGAGAGCAGCAGCGCCTGGGTCGCCGCGCGGCTGACCGGCGGCAGCTTCCTGCTCGCCGCGCGCCAGGAATGCAGCCGCGAGCGGTGGCAGTGGCTGGCCGAGGCGCTGGCCGATGCGGTGGCGATGCCGATCGCCAATCCCGAAGGCGGCGCGAGCCTGCGGTTGTGGCCCCGCCTCGCGCTGATGCGGGTGACCGAGAACGACGATCCCGACCGCATTCTCGACCGGCTGGCCGAAGTCGCCGCGCGGATGCGCGAAAGCAACGGGCGGCGGATCGACTGGTCGACCGGCGAAGTCGCCCGTTCGGGCCGTTCGAACCAGCAGCTCGAGGCCGATCTGCTCGCGGCGATCGATCGCGACGAGATCGAGATCCTGTTCCAGCCGCAATATGCGCTCGACGACGACCGGATGGTCGGGGCCGAGGCGCTGGCCCGCTGGCATCATCCGCTGATCGGGCGGATCGGCGCGGGCACGCTGTTCCAGATCGCCGAGCGCGCCGATCACGTCGCGCATCTGTCGCGCCACATCGCGCAGCGCGCGCTCGAACGGGCGTGCGACTGGCCCGAGCATCTGCGCCTTTCGCTCAACATCACCCCGGCGGATCTCGCGGCCGACAATTTCGCGATCGATTTCGCGCGCATGGCGGAACGCATCGGATTTCCGCTGGGGCGCGTGACGCTCGAGATCATCGAGCAGGTCCTGCTCGCCGACCTCGACCGGGTGAGCCGCGTGCTCGACCAGCTCAAGCTGTTCGGCATCCGCCTCGCGCTCGACGATTTCGGCGCGGGTTTCTGCAATTTCCGCTATCTCAAGATCCTCCCGATCGACTGCATCAAGCTCGATCGCTCGATGATCGACGGCGTGCTCGAGGATGACCGCGACCTCGCCGTGTTCCGCGCCATCGTGGCGATGGCCGACGCGCTCGGTCTCAAGGTCCTCGTCGAAGGCGTCGAAAGCGAGGAGCAGCGACTTCTCGTGCGCAAGGAAGGCTGCGAATATTACCAGGGCTTCCTGCGGGCCGAGCCGATGGATCCAGACGCGTTTCTCGCCGCGACGAGCCCCACGACGAGCACCCCCGGGGCCGGCTAGGCGGCGACCCTGGCGCGCTTGCGCGATTTCCTGGCGATTCCCGAAAGCCCCTTCGTCAGCTGGAACAGGCCGTTGAGCCGGCTTTCGGGCGATTCCACGCGCGGCTGATGACCAGCTTCATGTCGGGCCGCAACTTGGCGGTGCCTTGCAGCCGGTCGACATAGGCGAGCAGGCCGGCGGGATCGGGAAAGTCGTCCTTGTGGAAGGTGACCAGCGTGCCCTGCGCCCCGACGTCGATCTTGGCGATGTTCGCCTGGATCGCCTGGTGCTTGATCTCGATCAGGCGGACGAGATTGGCGGTCGCGACGGGCAATTCGCCGAACCGGTCGATCATCTCGGCTGCCAGGGCCTCGATCTCGCCCTTGTCCTGCGCATCGTTGAGGCGGCGGTACAGCGCCATCCGCACCGCCAGGTCGGGCACGTAGTCCTCCGGGATCATGATCGGTGCATCGACGGTGATCTGCGGGCTGACGGTCTCGCGCTTGGCCTCGAGCCCCATTTCGCCCGCCTTGGCGGCGAGGATCGCATCCTCGAGCATCGACTGGTAGAGCTCGAAGCCGACCTCGCGGATATGCCCCGACTGCTCGTCGCCGAGCAGATTGCCCGCACCGCGAATGTCGAGATCGTGGCTGGCGAGCTGGAACCCCGCCCCGAGGCTGTCGAGATCGCCCAGCACCTTGAGCCGCTTTTCCGCCACTTCCGACAGCTGCGTGTCCTTCTCGTAGGTCAGATAGGCATAGGCGCGGAGCTTGGCCCGGCCGACCCGGCCGCGCAGCTGGTATAGCTGGGCGAGGCCGAAGATGTCGGCGCGATGGATGATGATCGTGTTCGCGCTCGGCAGGTCCAGCCCGCTCTCGACGATCGTGGTGGCGAGCAGGACATCGTATTTGCGCTCGTAGAAGGCGCTCATCCGTTCCTCGATCTCGCCCGCCGACATCTGGCCGTGGGCCGACACGAATTTCACCTCGGGCACATGGTCGTGCAGCCAGTCGGAGATCGCCTCCATGTCCGAAATGCGGGGAACGACGATGAAGCTCTGCCCGCCGCGATGGTGTTCGCGCAGCAATGCCTCGCGCATCACCATGTCGTCCCATTCCATGACATAGGTGCGCACCGCCAGCCGATCGACCGGCGGGGTCTGGATGGTCGAAAGCTCGCGCAGTCCGGTCATCGCCATCTGCAGCGTGCGCGGTATCGGCGTGGCGGTGAGCGTGAGCATGTGCACGTCGGCGCGCAACTGCTTGAGCTGTTCCTTGTGCGTCACGCCGAAACGCTGTTCCTCGTCGACGATGACCAGGCCGAGGTTCTTGAATCTGGTCTGTTTCGACAGGATCGCATGGGTTCCGACGACGATGTCGACGTCGCCCTGTTCGAGCCCCTCGCGCGTGGCCTTGAGTTCCTTTGCCGGCACCAGCCGCGACAGCCTGCCCACCTTGAGGGGGAAGCCGTTGAAGCGCGACGCGAAATTTTCGAAGTGCTGGCGCGCGAGCAGCGTGGTCGGAGCGACCACCGCGACCTGCTGGCCGTTCATCGCGGCAACGAAGGCGGCGCGCAGCGCGACCTCGGTCTTGCCAAAGCCGACATCTCCGCAGACCAGCCGGTCCATCGGCCGCCCGCTTTCCAGATCGCTCAGCACATCGGCGATCGCGCGGTCCTGGTCGTCGGTCTCCTCCCACGGAAAGCGGTCGAGGAACTGGTTGTAGGGGCCGTCCTCGACCTCGAGCACGGGCGCCTTTCTCAGCGCGCGTTCGGCGGCGACCTTCATCAGTTCGCCGGCGATCTGGGTGATCCGTTCCTTGAGCCGCGCGCGGCGCTTCTGCCATGCCTCACCCCCCAGCCGATCGAGCTGCACCGCCTCCTCGGACGAACCGTAGCGGCTGAGCACGTCGATGTTCTCGACCGGGATGAACAGCTTGTCGCCGCCGCGATATTCGAGCTGGACGCAATCGTGCTTCGACTTGCCGACCGGTATCGCTTCGAGGCCGAGATACTTGCCGATGCCGTGTTCGGTATGGACGATGAGATCGCCCACGCCGAGCGCCTGCAGTTCGGCAAGGAAGGCATCGGCATCCTTGCGCCGCTTCTTGCGCCGCACCAGCCGATCGCCGAGGATATCCTGCTCGGTCAGCAGTTCCATCTCGTCGTTGGCGAAGCTTGCCTCGATCGGCAGCACCATGGCGGCGGGCCGGCCGCTGGCCGTGAGGCCGAGCGCTTCCTGCCAGCTCGAGGCGAGCTGGACCGGGGTACCGGCCTCTTCGAGGATCGAGACGATGCGCGAACGGCTGCCCTGCGAATAGGCGGCAAGCAGCGGACGCTTGCCGGCCTTGCCCAGCGCTTCGAGATGCTTGGCCAGGATCGGATAGACGTTGTCGCCTCGCGCACGCTCGGGCGCGAAATCGCGCCCGGACCGGAAACCGAACCCGATCACCCGGTCGCTCTCGGGCTCGTCGAACGGCGTCGCCCGATGCGCCGGCGCATTATCCAGCGCGGACTGGAACTCGCCCTCGGTGAGATAGAGCGAGGACGGCTCGAGCGGCCGGTAGCTGCCCTTGGCCTGGCCGCTGGCGGCCCTGCGCTGGTCGAAATAATCGCCGATGTCCTTGATGCGCTCGTCCGCCGCGGCGAGCGAGGCGGTATCGATGACCACCAGATCGTCGCTGCCGAGGTGGTCGAACAGCGTCGCCAGCCGGTCCTCGAACAGCGGCAGCCAATGCTCCATGCCGGCCAGCCTGCGGCCCTCGCTGACCGCCTCGTAGAGCGGATCCTGCGTGGCATGGGCGCCGAACAGCTCGCGGTAACGCGTGCGGAAGCGCTTGATGCTGTCTTCGTCGAGCAGCGCCTCGCTGGCGGGCAGCAGCAGATGCGCTTGCAGTCTGCCGGTGCTCATCTGCGTGTTCGGATCGAAGGTTCGCAGGCTTTCGAGTTCGTCGCCGAAGAAGTCGAGCCGGAGCGCCTCTTCCATCCCGCTGGGAAAGACATCGACGATCGATCCGCGGATCGCGAATTCGCCCTTGTCGATAACCGTGTCGGCGCGGCTGTAGCCCTGCCGCTGGAGCAGCGCGGCGAGGCTGTCGCGCCCGATCTCGCTGCCGACCCGGAATTCGCGCACGCTTTCGCGGATGCGGAACGGCGTCAGCACGCGCTGGAGCACGGCATTGGCGGTGGTGACCAACAGCTGCGACCCGGCCTTGCCCGATTGCAGCCGGTGGAGCGCGGAAAGGCGGCGGGCGCTGATCGACAGCGCCGGGCTGGCGCGGTCGTAAGGCAGCGAATCCCACGCGGGGAATTCGATCACTTCGAGTTCGGGGGCGAAGAAGCCTGCCGCATCGACGATCCCGCGCATCGCCGCGTCGTCGGGGGCGATGAAGACCGCACGCCCGGCGCTGGCGCGGGCGAGGTCGGCCATCACGAGCGGCTGCGCACCGCGCGCGACCTGCGCCAGCGTGAGCGGCTTGTCGGCTTTGAGGATACGGGAGAGATCGGGCATTGAAGGGACAGCGCGATAGCGCTCCGCCCGTTCCCGTCAACGGGGGATGTCGACGTAATCCAGTTGCTGCATCTTCTCGATCAGCGGCCCCGCGAACCGCGACGGGGTCGGCTGTGTGCCCAACGCCCAGGCCATGACGTCGACATCGTCTTCCTCGAGCAGCGCTTCGAACCAGCCGAGTTCATCCTCGTCCCAGCCGGCGTGATAGCGATCGTAGAATCCGCCGATCATATAGTCGGCCTCGCGCGTGCCGCGGTGCCAGGCGCGGAACCGCGCGCGCTGCTTGCGGCCTTCGAAGGTGAGCAGATCGGGCATCGGCCGCGCTCTAGCGATTTGCGGGGGCTGCGTCATCCCTTCGTTCGGCGGAATGCAGGTTCGCGGGCGGGGGCGGGCAGATCGGGGAGATCGGCATGATCGGGGAGGGTGAACCGTTCATGCGATATCGACAGATTATCCCGGATGCCGGTTCGCCGGGGGTGACGCGGGGTTTTGCCTTGTTTTAGAGGATGGCGATGCGTCCCGAGATCCTCAACCCGCTGTTCGCCGAGAGCGAGACGCTCGAAGGTGTCGGGCCGAAGCTCAAGAAGCCGCTCGACCGACTGGGCCTGACGCGGGTGCGCGATCTCGCGTATCATCTGCCCGAACGCTTCGTCACCCGCCGCGCGGTGGAAACGATCGACGAGGCTGGCGAGGGCGAGCAGATCGTCGTCAGGCTGACGGTGACCGAACACCGCGGCGGCCGCAGTCAGCGCGCGCCCTATCGCGTGCTGGCGCAGGACGCGGTCGGCAATGTCGTCGCTCTGACCTATTTCGGGCGCGCATCCTATACCGCGAAGAAGCAGCTCCCGGAGGGCGCGACCCGCTGGGTTGCGGGCAAGCTCGAGCGGTTCGGCGACATGCTTCAGATCGTCCATCCCGATCACGTGGTGGAAGAGGGCGGCGATACGCTGCAGCGATTGTGCGAACCCGTCTATCGCCTGTCGGAAGGGCTGACGCAGCCGAAGCTGGCGGCACTGGTCGAACAGGCGCTCACGCGCCAGCCCGAACTGCCCGAATGGATCGAACCGCGGCAGGTCGACAAGCACGGCTGGCCAGCATGGCGCGATGCGCTGGTTCTCGCGCACAAGGGCGAACATGCCGCCGCGCGCGACCGCCTGGCCTACGACGAACTGCTCGCCAACAGCCTCGCGCTGATGCTGGTCCGCGCCGACAACCGCAAGCGCAAGGGCCAGCCGCTGCAGGGCGACGGGAGACTGCGCCAGAGGCTTGCGCTGCCGTTCCCGCTGACCGGAGCCCAGAAACGCTCGATCGCGGAGATCGAGAGCGACATGGCGCAGGAAGCGCCGATGCTGCGGCTGCTGCAGGGCGATGTCGGAGCGGGCAAGACGGTGGTCGCGCTCGAGGCCATGCTGATCGCGGTCGAGGCGGGTGCGCAGGCGGCCATGCTCGCCCCCACCGAAATCCTGGCGCGGCAGCATTACGACAGCTTGCGCCGCCTCGCCGAGCCGACGGGTGCGCGCGTCGCATTGCTGACCGGGCGCGACAAGGGCCGGGCGCGCGAGGCGACGCTGATCGGGCTGCTCGACGGCAGCATCGACATGGTTGTCGGCACGCATGCGCTGTTTCAGGACAAGGTCGCCTATCGCGACCTGGCCATGGTGGTGATCGACGAACAGCACCGCTTCGGGGTCGGCCAGCGGCTGATGCTGGCGAGCAAGGGCAGGCGCGCCCCGCATGTGCTGGCGATGACCGCGACGCCGATCCCGCGGACGCTGACCCTGGCGCAATATGGCGAGCTCGACGTCAGCAAGCTCGACGAGCTGCCGCCCGGCCGGCAGGCGATCGACACGGTGGTGATGGGGCAGGACAAGCTCGGCGCACTGGTCGACCGGCTGGCGGCGCAGATCGCCGCAGGCCGGCAGGCCTATTGGGTCTGCCCGATGGTTCGCGAACTCGACGGGCCCGAACAGATAGCCGCAGCCGAGGCGCGTTTCGCGGCGCTGCGCGAACGCTTCGGCGACGAGGTGGTGATGGTCCATGGCCAGCTGACCGCCGAGCACAAGGACGCGGCGATGGAACGGTTCGCCAGCGGCGATGCCAAGCTGCTCGTCGCGACCACGGTGATCGAGGTCGGTGTCGACGTTCCCAATGCCACGCTGATGGTGATCGAACAGGCCGAGCGCTTCGGTCTGGCGCAATTGCATCAATTGCGCGGCCGGGTGGGGCGCGGAAGCGAGAAATCGGTGTGCGTTCTGCTGCGCGGCGACACGCTTTCCGAGACCGCGCGCGAGCGGCTGGCGCTGCTGCGCGAGACGCAGGACGGCTTCCTCCTCGCCGAAGAGGACCTGCGCTTGCGCGGCGGTGGCGAATTGCTCGGCACCCGGCAATCGGGTGACACGCCCTTCGCCATCGCCAGCCTCGAGCAGATCACCGCGCTACTTCCACAGGCCTATGACGATGCGCGTCTGCTGGTCGAGCGCGACGGCGGGCTCGAGGGAAAGCGCGGCGAAGCGGCGCGGATCCTGCTCTATCTGTTCGAGCGGGATTATGGCGTGAAGACGCTGCGCGGCGGCTAGCAGCCGAGCGTGTCGAGCTCGCCTTCGACCGCGCCCCGATAGGCTTCGCCGAACAGCCGGAGGTGCACCAGCCAGGTCCACAGGCGATAGGCTGGCTGGCGTTCGCGCCACCCGGGTTCGAGGTCGAGCGCGGCGAAGAATCGGGCGGGCGGATGGTCGAAGACGGTCAGCGTGGCGGCGTCGACCTCGCGGTCGCCATGATAGGCGCAGGGATCGATCAAGCCGCTAACCCGATTGCCCGAGACCAGGATGTTGCCGCCCCACAGATCGCCATGGAGCAGCGAGGGAACCGGCGTCGCGGGGAGCAGATCGGGCAGGCTCGCCGCCAGCCTCTCGATCCTGCGCGCGAGCTCGGGTGCGACGTGCGGCGCGTGACACAGCAGGCGTCGCGCGGCCCAGAATTCGGCCCAGTCGGCCCAGCGGGCGTTTTCCACCGCCACTTGCCGCAGCGCGTAGTCTTCGTCCCAGCCGTAGGCCGGGCCGGCGAGCCCGTGCAGCGCCGCGAGAGCGTCGGCGAGCCGGTCCCACGCCCTTCCTTCGAGCGGTCCAACCTCGGGCAGGCGCTCCATCACCAGGACGTCGTCCGCACTGCCGAGCACCGCCGGGACGGGTGCGCCGCTGCGCGCCATCGCCGCCAGCATGCGCCCTTCGATCGCCGCAACCGGTCCCTTCTTGGCGACCACGCGACGTCCATCGGCCAGCGTGACCGCGCTGGCACCGGAGATGTCGCCCCCCGCGAACCGACGCAGCGAGACGACCGGCGATCCGCAGATCCGCGCTATCCGGGCTTCAGGACCGTTCATCGAGGAGGACCGCCACGAGCGCCTCGGCCCCCGCAACGACCTCCCGCCAGGTGACAGCGAAACCGTCTTCCTCGCCGAACCAGGGATCGGCCACCTCGCGACCCTCCTGCCCCGGAACGATGTCGAGCAGCATGGCAGTCCGGGCCTTGCCGTCTCCTGGGTCGATCCGGGCGATATCGGCCATGTTCGCCCGGTCCATGCCGAGGATGAAATCGAACTCGTGGAAATCGCGCGGCGACAACTGTCGCCCGCGATAGCTGCGGATATCGAATCCGTGCCGCTGTGCTTCGGCAATGCTGCGCGGATCGGGGGGTTCGCCGACGTGATAGTCCGCCGTTCCGGCACTATCGACCGCGACTTCCAGCGCGGCCCTGGCGGCGGCATCGTGGAACGCGGCCTGCGCCAGGGGCGAACGGCAGATATTGCCCAGGCAGACGAACAGGATTTTCGGCATGCTCATGGCCGCCGACCTAGGCCTCGCGGACAGGGCAAGGCAAGGCCGCTAGCGGTTCCGCCGGCCTTCGATCAGGCTGTCGACCACGCCCGGATCCGCGAGCGTCGACGTGTCGCCGAGCGCGGCAAACTCGTTTTCGGCGATTTTGCGCAGGATGCGACGCATGATTTTTCCGCTGCGGGTCTTGGGCAGGGCGGGGGTGAAGTGCAGGTGATCGGGCGTGGCGATCGGCCCGATCTCGCCGCGAACATGCGCGCGCAGATCCGCGGCGAGTTCGTCCGACGGTTCCTCCTCGGCGTTGAGCGTGACGTAGCAATAGATCCCCTGGCCCTTGATGTCGTGGGGAAAGCCGACCACCGCCGCTTCGGAAACCTTGCTGTGCAGGACCAGCGCACTTTCGACCTCCGCGGTGCCCATGCGATGGCCGCTGACATTGATGACGTCGTCGACCCGGCCGGTGATCCAGTAATAGCCATCGGCATCGCGACGACAGCCGTCGCCGGTGAAATACTTGCCCGGATAGGTGCTGAAATAGGTCTGCACGAAGCGCTCGTGATCGCCGTAGACGGTGCGCGCCTGGCCCGGCCAGCTGCGAGTGATGCACAAATTTCCTTCCGCCGGACCCTCGAGAACCGTGCCATCGCCGTCGACCAGTTGCGGCGATATGCCGAAGAAGGGCATGCCCGCGCTGCCCGGCTTCATGTCGTGCGCGCCGGGCAGAGTGGTGATCATCGTACCCCCGGTCTCGGTCTGCCACCAGGTATCGACCACGGGGATTGCGCCCTTGCCGACCGTTTCGTGATACCAGCGCCAGGCTTCGGGATTGATCGGTTCACCGACGCTGCCGAGCAGCCGCAGGCTCGAAAGGTCATGTTTGGTCACATGGGCCTCGCCTTCGCGCATCAAGGCGCGAATGGCGGTCGGGGCGGTGTAGAAGATATCGACCTTGTGCTTCTCGCAGACCGCCCAGAAGCGGTCGTGATCCGGCCAGTTGGGCACGCCTTCGAACATCAGCGCCGTCGCGCCATTCTGCAGTGGACCGTAGACGATGTAGCTGTGGCCGGTGACCCAGCCGATGTCGGCGGTGCACCAGAAGACCTCGCCCGGGCGATAGTCGAAGACGTAGCGAAAGGTGGTCTCGGTCCAGACGGCATAGCCGCCCGTGGTGTGCAGCACGCCCTTGGGCTTGCCGGTCGAGCCGCTCGTATAGAGGATGAACAGCGGGTCTTCGGCCGCCATCGGTTCGCAGGGACATTCGTCCGCTACGTCCCGAGAGATTTCGTGATACCAATGATCGCGGCCCGGGGTCATCGATATTTCGCCGCCCGTATGCTGCAGCACCAGCACCGCCTTGGCCGAGGCCTTTTCCAGCGCGGCATCGACGTTGGCCTTGAGCGGGACGCGTTTTCCGCCGCGTAGCCCCTCGTCGGCAGTCACGATCCAGTCGCTCCGGCAATCCTCCACCCGGCCGGCGATCGCTTCGGGACTGAAGCCACCGAAAATGACCGAATGCACCGCGCCGATCCGCGCGCAGGCGAGCATCGCATAGGCGCCTTCGGGTATCATGGGCATGTAGATCGTCACCCGATCGCCCTTGGCTACGCCGATCTTCCTGAGCGTGTTGGCCATGCGGACCACTTGCGCCTGCAATTCGGTGTAGGTGATCCGGCGGGCCTCGTCCGACGGATCGTCGGGCTCGAAGATCAGCGCAATGCGCTCGCCGTGCCCCGCGGCGACATGGCGATCGACGGCATTGTGGCAGATGTTGAGGATGCCATCCTCGAACCACTTGATGTCGACGGGATCGAACGACCAGTCGGCGATCTTGGTGGGCCTTTCGAACCAGTCGATCCGCTCGGCCTGCTCGGCCCAGAAACCATCGCTGTCCTCGAGGCTGCGCACGTACATCGCCCGGTACTGATCGGGCGTGCAATTCGTCCCCTGCGTCGCTTCCGCGGGCCGCTGGACCCATTCGGACCGACCATCCGCCGTCTGCGCCATCGTCGTCGTCTCCTTCTCCAGCCTCACCTCTAGGCAATCGCGCGGGGTGTGCAAACATCTTGCGTCCTCTCGCAATCGCACCGACGAGGAGTTAGGGCCTTCGGCGATGAACAGATTGCGAGCCTTGCTTTGCGGCGCGACGGCAACCCTCATGGCATCGATTGCGCATGCGCAGGACGCGCCGGACCCGATCATCGTGGTGACCGGCGAAGGGCTCGCGGAAACGCCGGCGAGCCCGGCATACGATACGCAGACGATCGAGCGCGAGGAATTGGCAAGCGCCCCCTCGGGCCGGATCGAGGACGCGCTGGCCGCTATTGCCGGTTTCCAGCAGTTCCGCCGGTCCGACAGTCGATCGGCCAATCCTTCGGCGCAGGGGGCAAGCCTGCGTTCGCTCGGTGGCAATGCCACCAGCCGGGCGCTGGTCTTGCTCGACGGCGTTCCGATGAGCGATCCGTTCTTCGGTTATATCCCCTTCAGCGCCATCGCTCCCGAACGTCTGGCCTACGCCCGGGTTACCAGGGGCGGCGGATCGGGACCTTTCGGCGCTGGCGCGCTTGCCGGCACTATCGAACTGGTCAGCGCCAATGCCGCGACGCTCGGCCCGTTCGGTGCGCAGGCATTGGTGAACGATCGCGGGGACACCGAAACGAGCGTTACGGTAGCGGGCGGATTGGGCACGGGTTTCGGCGTCGTCTCGGCGCGTTGGGACCGTGGCGAAGGCTTCTTCACCACCCCGGAGGTGGATCGCGTTCCGGCGACGGCGAGAGCCGGTTTCGATGCCTATTCGGTGCAGCTGCGCGGCATCGTTCCCTTGGGCGAGACGGTGGAACTGCAGGCACGGGGCCTGGTCTATCGCGACCAGCGCACGCTTCGTTTCCGCGGGGCCGACAGCGGCATGGAAGGGCAGGACGCCAGTCTTCGCCTGGTGGGCAAGGGCGAATGGCAGTTCGACGTGCTGGGCTATCTCCAGGCGCGCAATTTCTCGAACATGGTGATCAGTTCCACGCGTTTCGTGCCTGTGCTCGACCAGCGGAACACGCCGTCGACCGGGCTCGGCGGAAAGATCGAGCTGCGCCCTCCGCTCGGCAGCGACACGGTCATGCGGATCGGGGCCGATTTCCGCCGGGCCGACGGCGAACTCTACGAAACCGCGATCAGCGCCTTCACCGGCGCGGCAACCGCGCGGCGCAATGCCGGGGGGACCAACACCGATCTCGGCTTCTTCGTCGAGAACGACCTCAGTCTGGGGGCATTTACGCTGACCGCAGGCGCGCGGCTCGACTGGTTCGTGATTGCCGGTGGCTTCTTTTCCGAGCGCGATGCAAATGGAGCGCCGGTGGTCGACGACACTTTCGCCACGCGCTCGGGTTGGGATCCCTCCTTCAGGGGCGGTCTGCTCTATCGCGCCGGCGATGGTCTGCGGTTGCGCGCTGCGGCCTATACCGGGCTGCGCCTGCCCACTCTCAACGAATTGTATCGTCCTTTCGTCGTCTTTCCGGTGGTCACTCTGGCGAACGCGGATCTCGCCAACGAGCGGCTCGAGGGGGTCGAGGCCGGCATCGATTTCGCCCCCTCCGCCGCGGTCGACCTCTCGCTCACGGCTTTCGACAACTCGGTCAAGAACGCGATTGCCAATGTTACGATCGCAACCGACCTGCGCCAGCGGCGCAACATCGACGCGATCCGCGCGCGCGGTGTCGAAGCAAGCGGCGGCCTCACGCTGGGCCGGCTGTCCGTCGACGGGTCGCTCGCCTGGACCGATGCGCAGGCGCATGGCAGCGGCGCCGCCGCGGCGCTCGACGGCAATCGCCCTTCGCAGAGCCCCCGATGGGTCGCCGGCGCGACGCTGCGCTATCGGCCCGCGCGGGACTGGCTGTTCGCGGCGACGCTGCGCCATGTCGGCGCGCAGTTCGAAGATGACCTGGAGACCGACGTGCTCCCCGCCGCCACGACGCTGGACGCCTATGCGCAGGTGCCGCTGACGTCGCAGCTCGGGCTTGTGTTTCGCGGCGAGAACCTGACCGGCGAGACCATCGTCACCCGCAACCAGGGCGGGTCGATCGATCTGGGCACGCCGCGGACCGTGTGGGGCGGAGTGCGATGGGGGTTCTGAGCGGGCGGCTTAGGTGATCTCGTCGCCGGCATCGGCGACCGATTTCAGATCCGCTCCCAGGCCGCGCACGGTGTTGCAGCCCGCAACGGCGAGGGCGGCGATGGCGATGGCAGCAAGAGCGATATGGCGCATGGCGAAATTATCCTGCGAAAGCTGATCCCGGCGGCGTGCCGCGAGCGGGACTTGTGCCAGAACCAAGATTGCAGGTTCATGAAGCGCAGGCGCAGCGCGCATGCGGCAAGAAATTGGTCGGGGAGAGAGGATTCGAACCTCCGGCCCCTGCCTCCCGAAGACAGTGCTCTACCAGGCTGAGCTACTCCCCGACCGGATCGGCCCGCAGCCTTGTGAAGCGGCGGGTGCGAAGCAGGCGCGGCCTATAGGTGTGGAATGAGCGGCACGCAAGCAGGCAATTCTCTCCAATTCACCCTAGGGAGGTATTCCGAACCCGAGCGAGCCCAACCGTGTCAGATACCCATTACGAAGAGCAATATCTCGAGCTGATGCGCCGCATCTGGCTGGATGGCGACGAGCGAAGCGATCGCACCGGCGTCGGCACGCGATCGGTATTCGGCACGATGCTGCGATTCGATCTTGCCGATGGCCGGATGCCGCTGATCACCACCAAGCGCGTCTATTGGAAGACGGCGACGCGCGAATTGCTGTGGTTCCTGACCGGCAGCACCAATATCCGCCCGCTGGTGCTCCAGGGCGTGAAGATATGGAATGAATGGCCGCACGCCCGCTACGTCGAGCTAACCGGCGACCGGATCGACCTCGAGACCTTCGTCGAACGGATTGGCCGGGACGAGAGCTTCGCCGAGCGATGGGGCGATCTCGGCCCGGTCTACGGCAAGCAATGGGTCGACTGGCCGACCTTCGTGGCCCAGCAGGATGGCTCCTACCGCCCGGGAGCCGGTATCAACCAGGTCGCCGAAGTGGTCGAATCGCTTCGCAACGATCCCGGAAGCAGGCGCCACATCATCGAAGGCTGGAACGTTGCCGAGATCGATCGGATGGCGCTGCCGCCGTGCCACAAGACCTACCAGTTCCACGTCGCGGGCAAGCGCCTCAATTGCGCGCTCTACCAGCGCAGTTGCGATGTCGCGCTGGGGCTGCCGTTCAACCTGTGGTCGGCGGCGCTGCTGACCCGGATGATGGCGCAGCAGACCGACCTCGAACCGGGCGAACTGGTCTGGATGGGCGGCGACACGCACCTCTACCTCAACCACGAGGATCTCATCCGCGAACAGCTGTCGCGGGAACCGCAAGGCAGTCCGACGCTTGAAATCATGCGGCGCCCGGGCTCGATCTTCGATTATCGCATTGAGGATTTCGCGGTTCACGACTACACGCCGCACGGGCCCTTGAAGGCGCCCGTCGCGGTGTGATCCGGCGACTTGACCGCTTCCCACTCGTGAAATAAAATAACGCCTACGCGTAAGATTGCGTCTGGGGAGAGATTCATATGGCCGACAGGCCCGAGGGGACCGGCAAGCACGGGGGCAATCGCCCCAGGCTCTCGCTCCACGTTCCCGAACCCAAGTTCCGGCCGGGCGACACGGTCGATTTTTCCGACTTGCGGATACCCGAAGCCGGCGCGCATGCGCGACCCGACGAAAGCTGCGATCCCGCCGAAATGCGCGATCTTGCCTATGGCCTCGTCCGCGTGCTGGGTGACGACGACAAGGCGCACGGGCCGTGGGATCCCAAGCTCGATGCCGCGACCTTGCGCAGCATGCTCGGTCACATGGCCATGACCCGTGCCTTCGACGAGCGCATGTTCCGCGGCCAGCGGCAGGGCAAGACCAGCTTCTACATGAAGTGTACCGGCGAGGAGGCGACCAGCGTCGCGGCCTCGATGGCGCTGGCGGGCGACGACATGGTCTTTCCCAGCTATCGCCAGCAAGGCATTCTGATTGAACGCGGTTATCCCATGATCGAGATGATCAACCAGATCTATTCGAACAAGGGCGACAAGCTGAAGGGCCGCCAGCTGCCGATCATGTATTCGAGCCGCGAGCACAGCTTCTTCACCATCAGCGGCAACCTTGCCACGCAAACGCCGCAGGCGGTGGGCTGGGCGATGGCTTCGGCGATCAAGGGCGACAGCCGGATTGCCGCGACCTGGGTCGGCGAGGGGAGCACGGCCGAGGGTGATTTCCATTCGGCCTGCACCTTCGCGACCGTCTATAACGCCCCTGTAATCCTGAACGTTATCAACAACCAATGGGCCATCTCGAGCTTCAGCGGCTTCGCCGGCGCCGAACGGACGACCTTCGCCGCGCGCGCATTGGGCTATGGTCTCGCGGGGCTGCGGGTCGACGGCAATGATGCGCTCGCCTGCTATGCCGCCGAGCAATGGGCGGCCAACCGCGCGCGCGCCAATGCCGGGCCGACGCTGATCGAATTCTTCACCTACCGCGCCGAGGGGCATTCGACTTCGGACGATCCTTCGGGCTATCGCAGCGCCCAGGAACGCAGCGAATGGCCGCTCGGCGATCCGGTGATGCGCCTGAAGAACCATCTGATTTCAATGGGCGAATGGGATGACGAGCGGCAGGAGAAGATGGATCTCGATGCCGCCGAACACGTCAAGAAGGTGACCAAGGAAGCCGAGGCCAACGGCATTCTCGGCCATGGCCTGCACCATCCCTTCCACACCATGTTCGAGGACGTTTTCGAGGAATTGCCCTGGCATCTCAAGGAGCAGAGCGAGCAGGCCATCCGCGAACGCGAAATCAAGTTTCCGGGAGGTCTCAAGCTGTGAGCGCCGACGTCAAGGACGCACAATTGATTCAATCGGCGGATGCAAATCAGTCCACCGAGCGCCGCATGAACATGATCGAGGCGATCAACGATGCGCTCGACGTATCGATGAATCGCGATCCCGATGTGGTGGTGATGGGCGAGGATGTCGGCTATTTCGGCGGCGTCTTTCGCTGCACCGCCGGCCTGCAGGAGAAATACGGCAAGACCCGCGTGTTCGATACGCCGATTTCCGAATGCGGCATCATCGGGGTGGCGGTGGGGATGGGCGCCTATGGCCTGCGCCCGGTGCCCGAGATCCAATTCGCCGACTATATCTATCCCGGGCTCGATCAGCTGATCTCCGAAGCGGCGCGGCTGCGCTATCGCTCGGCGGGCGAATATATCGCGCCGATGACGGTCCGTTCGCCCTTCGGCGGCGGGATCTTCGGCGGGCAGACGCACAGCCAGTCGCCCGAGGCGATCTTCACCCATGTCTCGGGGCTCAAGACGGTCATCCCGAGCACGCCCTACGATGCCAAGGGGCTGCTGATCTCGGCGATCGAGGACAACGACCCCGTGATCTTCTTCGAACCCAAGCGGATCTACAACGGCCCGTTCTCCGGATTCTACGACAAGCCCGCGCAGCCGTGGAAGAATTTCGAACAGAGCAAGGTGCCCGCAGGCCATTACAAGATCCCGCTGGGCCAGGCGCGCAAGGTCACCGAAGGCGAGCAGCTGACCATTCTGTCCTACGGCACGATGGTCCATGTGGTCGAGGCGGTGTGCCGCGAACGCGGGATTGAAGCCGACATCCTCGACCTTCGCACGCTGGTGCCGCTCGATATCGAAGCGATCGAAGCCTCGGTCGAACGCACCGGCCGCTGCCTGATCGTCCACGAGGCGACGCGCACCAGCGGCTTCGGCGCGGAACTCTCGGCGCTGGTCACCGAACGCTGCTTCTACCACCTCGAAGCGCCGGTCGAACGCGTGACCGGCTTCGACACCCCCTATCCGCACAGCCTCGAATGGGCCTATTTTCCCGGTCCCATTCGCATCGGCGCGGCCCTCGACAAGATCCTCAAGGACTGATCCCCATGGCGAAATTCACCTTCAACATGCCCGATATCGGCGAAGGCATCGCCGAGGCCGAGATCGTGCAATGGCACAAGCAGGTCGGCGACCGGATCAACGAAGACGAAGAATTCGTCGACATGATGACCGACAAGGCGACCGTGCCGATGGAAAGCCCGGTCACCGGCAAGATCCTCGAGATCGCCGGCGGCGAGGGCGAGATGGTCGCGATCGGTTCGATGCTGGTGGTGATCGAAGTCGAGGGCGAAGTGCCCGACGAGGTGATCGAGGAAAACGAGGCGGCCGCCGAGGCGGCCCCGGCTCCGGCCCCGGAACCGGCACCCCGGGCCAAGGCGGTCGAGGAACGGATCGAGGTCGAGACCTCCGACGCCAGCGATGCCGATGATGCAATCGCCGCCGACCCTTCGCCGCCGCCTCCGCCTCCGCCAGGTCCGGATCGCACGCCTTCGCCGCCGCCTGCATCGGCCCCTGCATCGGCCCCTGCATCGGCCAAGGTCCTCGCCACCCCGGCGGTGCGCAAGCGAGCGAAGGATCTCGGGATCGACCTGGCGCAGGTGAAGCCGGCGGAGGATGGCCGGATCCGCCACGGCGATCTCGACCAGTTCCTGTCCTATACAGGCGGCTATGGCGCGGCGGCAGCGAACCGCAGCGACGAGCAGGTCAAGGTGATCGGCATGCGCCGCAGGATCGCCGAGAACATGGCCGCGTCGAAGCGCAACATCCCGCATTTCTCCTATGTCGAGGAATGCGACGTCACCGCGCTCGAGGAATTGCGCGCCCAGCTCAACCACGATCGCGGCGACCGGCCGAAGCTCACGATCCTGCCGCTGCTGATCACCGCGATCTGCAAGACGCTGCCTGACTTCCCGATGATCAATGCGCGCTACGACGATGAAGCGGGCGTGGTGACGCGCTACGGCTCGGTCCATCTGGGCATGGCCGCGCAGACCGATGCCGGGCTGATGGTTCCGGTGATCAAGGATGCACAGGCGAAGAACCTGTGGCAGCTCGCCAACGAAATCTCGCGACTCGCCGAAGCGGCGCGGACGGGCAAGGCTAGAAGCGAGGAATTGCAGGGCGGCACGCTCACGGTCACTTCGCTCGGCCCGCTCGGCGGGGTCGCGACCACCCCGGTGATCAACCGGCCCGAAGTCGCCATCATCGGCCCCAACCGGATCATCGAACGGCCGATGTTCGTGTCCGACGGGCACGGCGGCGAACGGATCGAGAAACGCAAGCTGATGAACATCTCGATCAGCTGCGATCACCGCGTGGTCGATGGCTGGGATGCGGCGAACTTCGTCCAGGCGCTGAAGCGACTGCTCGAACAGCCGGCGCTTATCCTGATCGCCTGATCGCGCTATGCCGGGCTTCGCAGAGGGAGCCCGCCGATGAAGAACGATCCGCGCGTCGATGCCTATATCGCCGGGGCCGCGCCCTTCGCGCAGCCGATCCTGGCGCATATCCGCAGCCTGGCGCACCACGCGCTGCCGGGGGGCGAGGAAGGCATCAAATGGGGGATGCCGCATTTTCTCGTGGATGGAAAGAACGTCGCGGGGATGAGCGCCTTCAAGGCGCATTGCGCCTTCGTCGTCCATGGCGAGGGGCGCCAAGGGGCGGGCGAGGGCATGGGAGCCTATGGCAAGATCGCCTCGCTCGACGACCTGCCTTCCGATGAGGAGGCGATCGCGGCGCTCCGCGCGGCGGCAGGCCGGGTGGCCGAGCGCGGCAGCGCCACCGCGGGCCGCAAGCGCGCATCGAGGCCGGAGTTGCCCCTGCCCGACGACCTGGCGCTCGCGCTGGCCGCCCATCCAGCGGCGCAAGCGGTCTTCGCGGCCTTCGCGCCCTCGCATCGGCGCGAATACATCGAATGGATCACCCAGGCCAAGCGCGAAGATACGCGGCGCAGGCGCCTGGGCCAGACGATCGAATGGCTCGCCCTGAGCCGCAGGCGGAACTGGAAGTACGAGAATTGCTGATCAGTGGAGCGCGGCTTGCGCGAGCGCGGGCGTCGGCAGCGGATAGGCAGTCCGCTGGATCGCCATGGCCGAATGCGCGGCGAACCCGCCGGCGCACAGCAAGACCAGCGAAAGAAGCACGATGGCTTTGTTGAACATGGCGTGCCCCCCGTCGTCACTCCGACCGAAATTCAACGCCGCCCGCCCGCTATTCCTGCCACCGGAAGGGTGAAGATCGGGTGAAGTCCGAAGGTCTTTTCGCTTTCTGGAAATCCAGGCGAAAAACAGCCGGATCGGGCATTGACAGGAATCGGGGCCAGCCCTAGTAGCGCGGCTCCCAAGCGGCGCTGCTGCCCGAAATTGCGCGGGTGTAGCTCAGTTGGTTAGAGCGCCGGCCTGTCACGCCGGAGGTCGCGGGTTCGAGTCCCGTCACTCGCGCCACTTGGGAATTCATTTTATTTCTGATGCTTGCTGCAGAAATAGGCAGTGCGTCCGCCGACCTTGGCGCTGACGATCGTGCCGTCGCAGCGCGGGCATTCGGCTCCTTTTCTGCGATTGCGGATCAGCCAGTCCTCGGGCAGGTCGGAATAGTTCGCACCGGCCGCCACCGCGGCCTCCAGCGCCGCGCGCATCACCTTGCGGATTTCTTCCAGCGTATCGCGGTCGAGCTCGCAGGCCGGGCGGCGGGGGTCGATGCCGGTCTGGTAGAGCGCTTCGTCGGACCACAGATTGCCGACCCCGGCCAGTTTGTGCTGGTCCATCAGCGCGGCCTTGATCGGGCTTGCGCTCGGCCCGACAGCCTCGACGAACTGCTTTCGCCCGATCGCCAGGGCATCGGGGCCGAGACGCTGTCGGGCGATGAAGCCATCGACGTCGTCGATGATGCGCAGCTTGCCGAGCTTGCGCGGGCAGCGGAAGGCGAGCCGTCGATCGCCTTCGAAACGGATCAGCAGCTTGGTCTTGTCGGGCGCCTCGGCGGGCGCGTCGAATGCGATCAGCCTGCCCGTCATCCCAAGATGCACCGCCATCCACGGCCCGGTCTTTGATCCGGCGAAGATGTTCTTGCCGTGCCGCCGGGTTTCGGTGAACTGCCGCCCGACGAGCGGGGCGCGCTCGTTGTCGCCGGGCAGGGTGATGTAGCTGACGTCGTCGCCCAGCACGACCGCTTCGATCGTGCGGTTGAGGCATTCGCGTTCGATCAACCGACGCTGCGTTTCGTTTTCGGGCAGTTCGGGCATGGCGGGGTAACGGGGGGCACGGGGGCGCGGTTCCGGTCAGGCCTCGCCGGCCTGCGCCAGACGCCGCAGGTTTTCCTCGTGACCGGCCCGATCGATGCGATAGCGCGAGATGCAGAAAAGCCCGGCCAGCCACAGCGCCAGCAGCGCCGGCGCGTAGGACGCACCGAGCCACCACAGCGTATCGGGCGACACCGTCTCGGGCGCGGCGCCTTCGGGAAAGGCGATCGCCGAGAGGATCATCCCGGCCGCCAGCACGCCGAGCCCCTGGGTGGTCTTCCGGGTGAAGGTGATCGCCGCGTAATAGACCCCTTCGGAACGCCGCCCGGTCCGTAGCTGATTTGATTCGACCAGATCGGCGACCATCGAATAGGCCACCGCCGATACCGCGATGATCAGCGCGAGGTCGGCGACGTTGATCGCCAGGACCAGCGGGAACAGCAGCGGATCTCCGTTTGCCGGCATCAGATCGAGCAGGCGCAGCAGCACCGGCGCAGGCTGGACGGTGAAGGCGAGCATGCCGAGCACGATGGTGGCGCGTTTCTTGCCCAGGCGCCGCGTCGCCCAGGGCGCGAGCAGGAACCCGGCGAGCGCGGAGAAGAACACGGTGCAGGTCCAGATGAAGATCTGGAATTCGCTGAAGGCCCAGAAATAGTTGAGGATCAGGAAACTCAGCGAGGCCGCGAGGCCGGTCGCGATCGAGAAGAACACCATCGCCGCGAACAGCGCGATGAAGCTCTTCTCGCTCAGCGTTTCGACCATCTCGCGGAAGATCCGCCGAATGGTGTAGCGTTCTCCGGTGGCGATCGGCCGGTGGAGGTGGGGAATGCGGCTGTGCGTGCCCAGGGCCGAGACCATGATGGCGACGAAGATCAGCGACGAGGCGATGATCCCGTAGGTCGCGAAGGCCTCGCGATCGCGCAGGCCCAGCGGACCCGTCAGCAGGATGCCGAACATCAGCACGCTCATGACGTTGCCGCCCGACCAGCCGAAGAACAGGCGGTAGGACTGCAGGCTGGTGCGCTCGTCGTAATCGCTCGCCAGTTCGGGGATGAGCGAGGTGCTCGGGGTCTCGTAGAAGGTGATGAAGGTGCGGATCAGCACCGCCAGCACGGTGACGTAGAGGAACAGCCCCGTCTGGCCCCAGTCGGGCGGGTTCCACAGCAGGAAATAGGTCAGCGCCACCGGCAGCGCGGCGGCGTACATGAACGGATGGCGCCGCCCCCAGCGGCTGTGGAAATTGTCCGACCAATAGCCCACCAGCGGATCGCTGAGCGCATCGAACACCAGCGCGATCAGGATGGCGAGCCCGACCAGACCGGGTTCGAGGCCCACCACCGTGCCGTAGAAGAGCAGGAGGAAATAATCGAAGCCGTTGTTCTTGATGCCGAAAGCCGCGGCTCCGAAGCCATGCGCCAGTTTCAGGCCGACCGACGGCTTCCCCGCCGGCTGCATATTCGTGCTCATGCCCTCTCCCTCTGTTCCCCGGGGCGAGGCTAGGGCAGGTCGGGCGCGGGGGCAATCAGCCCCAGCGGCCGGTCTCCATCCACACGAGGAAGCGGCGCAGCGGCAGCAGCCAGATGGTGCCGAGGACGACGTAGACCAGCGCCTGCGCCAGCGCCGGCCAGCCGCCGATCAGCCCGGGCAGATAGCGGGCGAGAACGATGCCGTAGACCGCGAGCGCGGCGAGCAGGCCGAGCAGGCCGACGGGAATGCGCCAGGTCGGTTCACGCCTCATGCGAAGGGCCCGTAGAGCCGCGTCGGCGTGACGATCGCCGCCAGCGGCACGTCGTGGGGTTCGAGCGGAAGCTCCTCGACTAGCTGGCAATCCCAGGCGAGCCCGACCGCGGTGACGGCGGGATTCGCCGCGAGCCAGCGGTCGTAATGCCCGCCGCCCTGGCCCAGCCGGGCGCCCGCGGCGGTAAAGCCGAGCAAGGGGACGAACAGCACCCCGGGCTCGAGCGCGGGGGCATCGGCGAACGGCTGGAGCAGGCCGAGCGGACCGACCTCGAGATCCTCCTCCTCGAACGGATCGGCGAAGCGCGCGAATTCCATAGGCGCATTGCGGCTCGCGAACCGCGGCAGCGCGAGCTCGTGCCCGCGCTCGAGGTAGAAACGGGCGTAGGATTCCGCGGGGGCCTCGTGCGGGCCGGCGCGATAGAGGCCGATCACCGCATCTTCGGGCACCAGCGCCAGCAGCGAGGCCGGCGGGCGATGAAAGACCAGCCCGCGCATGCTGTCGGGCAGCGCCGAGACGTGGTCGCGGCGTTCCCGGCGCAGGCGCTCGCGGAGGCGGGACTTGGCTTGCATGCGTTACTTCTCCGTCGGCGCGAGACGCGGCATTCGCCGCGGCCCGAGCGGCGCCCTCGATGCCCCGCAGCGCTCCGGTCGCCCGGGCGCAGCGAGTGGTTTGCCCGACGAAGCGGGCGGTTCGTCCCGACGAAGCCGGTGGGTGGCGGAACCACCATGGGTCGTTGCCGGCGAAATCCTCTGACGCCTCAACGTCAGGTGGGCGCCGTATGCCCCGGTTCCCGGGTTCCGTTCCGAAGAACGCAGGGGCCCTGGTTCCAGGGCAGGGACAGCTCCCAAGGATTGCTTATAGCCTCAGGGATGTTCATGCGGCTCGTGCCGGGCAGTCCCGCCACCGCTCCATCTAGGCGCTGTGCGGGCCGCCCTCAAGGGCCGATGCGGCATTCTCGAGCGCGGCCGCGATCCGTTCGAGCGGGGCGGCGAGGGCTTCGGGCTCGACTTCCTCCTCGCGGCGGGGCAGGTGCCGCGCCGCGCGCCTCGTCGAGTTCGTCGGCGAGCAGGAGCGCGGCGAACAGCAGCGATTTGGCCTCGAGCGTCGAGCGGTTGGGTCCCATCGCCTCGATCTTGCCGTCGACCACGCCGGCCAGCCGGCGGACGTTGTCTTCCTGCCCGTCGGCGCAGGCGAGCGTGTAATTGCGCCCGCCGACCGAGACGGTGACGTCGCTCATCGCTCGAGCCCCTCGATCAGCCGGTCGAGCTCGGCGATGCCGGCGCCGACACGCGCGCGCAGCGCCGCGTGACGCGCCGCCAGGGGGGTCTGGCCATCGCTCGGCCCGTCGTCCGAAACGGCAGGGGCAGGGGCGGGAGAATGGCTGGCGAGCGCGGCCTGCGTTTCGATGCGCGCCAGGGCGCGTTCGATCCGGTCCATCGCGTTACGGATGCGCTCGGCACTCATTATGCGCAGCTGAATACCAAGATTGACGCGCCGAGGCAAAGGTTTGCGGCATGCTGTTGATAAGTGGAATCAGGGCAGGGCGAAGCGTGCCCCCCACGCGGCGCGGGTTGACCTCTCGGGCGCGCTCCGCAAAGGCTTCGCGCGCCTCGAATCGCCACCCTTTCCGGAGAAGAATTTCCATGAGTCTCGACAGCGCGCGCATGGCCCAGATGGCCAATGCCATCCGGGCACTCTCGATGGATGCGGTGCAGGAGGCGAACTCTGGCCATCCGGGCATGCCGATGGGCATGGCCGATGTCGCGACCGTGCTGTGGAGCGAATATCTCAAGCACGATCCACAGGCGCCCGGCTGGGCCGACCGCGACCGCTTCGTGCTTTCCGCCGGCCACGGTTCGATGCTGATCTACGCGCTGCTCCATCTGACCGGCTACGAACGGCCGACGATGGACGATATCCGCAATTTCCGCCAGCTCGGCAGCCCCTGCGCCGGGCACCCGGAGAACTTCCTGCTCGACGGCGTCGAATGCACCACCGGCCCGCTGGGTCAGGGGCTCGCGATGGCGGTCGGCATGGCGATTGCCGAACGCCATCTCAACGCCGGCTTCGGCGACGATCTGGTCGATCACCGGACCTGGGTGGTGGCGGGCGACGGATGCCTGATGGAAGGCATCAACCACGAGGCGATCGGGATTGCCGGCCATCTCAAGCTCGGCCGTCTGAACGTGCTGTGGGACGACAACCACATCACCATCGACGGGCCGACCGATCTTTCGACCAGCGAGGACGTCAAGGCGCGTTACCAGGCGACCGGCTGGCACGTCGTCGAATGCGACGGGCATGATTTCGAGGATATCCGCCGGGCGCTCGACGAGGCCATCGCCGACGAGCGCCCGTCGCTGGTCGCCTGCCGGACGGTGATCGGCAAGGGCGCGCCCAACAAGCAGGGCACCAGCGCGACGCATGGTGCGCCGCTCGGCGCCGACGAGATCGCGGCGGCGCGCGAAGTGCTCGGCTGGGAGGCCGCGCCCTTCGAGATCCCCGAGCAGGTGCTGGCCGATTGGCGCAGCACTGCCGATCGCGGCGGGGCCGCGCATGGCGAATGGCGCGCCCGGCTCGCCGAGGATGTGCGCGGGGCCGAATTCGAGCGGCGCATGGCGGGCGATCTGCCCGAAGGCTTCAGCCTCGACGACCACATCGCCTCGCTGATCGCCGAACCGCAGAAGGTCGCCACGCGCAAGGCGTCGGAAATGGCGCTGGCGCGGATCAACGAAAAGCTTGCCGAGACGATCGGCGGCAGCGCCGACCTGACCGGGTCGAACAATACCCGGGCCGGCGGCATCGCGCCGCTCACCGCCGACGATTATGCGGGCCGCTATATCTATTACGGCATCCGCGAATTCGGCATGGCCGCGGCGATGAACGGAATGGCGCTGCACGGCGGGGTGATCCCCTATGGCGGCACCTTCCTGGTGTTCACCGACTATTGCCGCGCCGCGATCCGTCTGTCCGCGCTGCAACAGGCGCGGGTCGTCTACGTCATGACCCACGACAGCATCGGGCTGGGCGAGGACGGACCGACGCACCAGCCGATCGAACATGTCCAGAGCCTGCGGATGATCCCCGATCTGCTGGTCATGCGCCCTGCGGATACGGTCGAGACGGCCGAATGCTGGGACATCGCGCTGCGCAACAAGCACCGTCCCAGCGTGCTCGCGCTGTCGCGCCAGAACCTGCCGCAAGTACGCACCGAAGCGGGCGAGGCGGGCCTCAGCGCGAGCGGCGCCTATCGGCTCAGGCAGGCGGCTGCCGAACGGCGGGTGATCCTGATCGCGACCGGTTCGGAAGTGCATCTCGCGCTAGAGTGCGCCGACCAGCTAGAGCAGCAGGGCATCGGCGCCGATGTCGTCTCGATGGTCTGCACCCAATTGTTCGACGAACAGGACGATGCCTATCGGGCGGACATCCTGCCCGACGTCGGCCCGGGCGAAGTGCTCCGCGTGAGTATCGAGGCGGGGACCACCTTCGGCTGGGATCGCTACACCACGACCCACGGCCTGCGCTTCGGCATCGATCGTTTCGGCGCCTCGGCCCCGGCAGAGGATCTGTTCGCCAAATTCGGTCTTACCGCGGAGGCGATCGTCCCGCAAATCATCAACCAGTTGAACGGCTAAGCAGGAGTTCTTTCGAAATGGCGACCAAGGTGGCAATCAATGGTTTCGGGCGCATCGGCCGCCTCGTCGCGCGCGCTCTGCTCGAGCGTACCGATCATGATCTCGAGCTCGTCGGCATCAACGATCTGGCCGACACCCAGTCGAACGCGCTGCTGTTCGGCTTCGACAGCACCCACGGGCGCTATCCCGGCACGGTCGAGGTCGACGGCGACGATCTGGTGATCGACGGCCGGCACGTCCGGGTCACCTCCGAACGCGATCCGGGCAAGCTGCCGCATGGCGAGATGGGCGTCGACATCGTCCTCGAATGCACCGGTTTCTTCCAGTCCGACGAAGCGGCGCGTCCGCATCTTTCCGCAGGCGCCAAGCGCGTGGTGATCTCGGCGCCCGCGACCGGCGTGTCGAAGACCATCGTCTATGGCGTCAATCACGACAGCCTGACCGCCGAAGACGACATCATCTCGAACGCCAGCTGCACCACCAATTGCCTGGCGCCGGTGGCCAAGGTGGTCAACGATCTGGTCGGGATCGAGCGTGGCTTCATGACCACGATCCACAGCTATACCAACGATCAGCGCATGCTCGACCAGATTCACAAGGATCTGCGCCGGGCGCGCGGCGGGGCGCAGAACATGATCCCGACCACCACCGGCGCGGCGCGCGCGGTCGGCCTCGTCCTGCCCGAACTCAAGGGCAAGCTCGACGGTTCGTCGGTCCGCGTGCCGACCCCCAACGTCAGCCTGGTCGACCTGACCTTCGTCCCCGGACGCGACACCACGGCAGAGGAACTGAATGCAGCGCTGAGGGCGGCCGCCGACGGCAAGATGAAGGGCGTGCTCGACTATACCGATCAGCCGCTCGTCAGCAGCGATTTCAACCATCATCCGGCCAGTTCGACCGTCGACAGCCTCGAGACCGCCGTGCTCGAGGGCAAGCTCGCCCGCGTCGTCAGCTGGTACGACAATGAATGGGGCTTCTCGAACCGCATGATCGATACTTCGGGCGTGGTTGCGGGGCTGATGTAGGCCGCGGTCGAAGCAGAAGACGACCCCCCTTTCGGCTGGCCGCCCTGGCCTGCCGAAGGGGCCAGGCCCAGACCGGCCTCGACAGGCTCGGGGACAACGGAGTCCAACGTGGCAATATTCAAGACCCTAGACGATCTTCCCGCCGACCTTGCCGGCCAGGTCGCGCTCGTCCGCGTCGATCTCAACCTGCCGATGAAGGACGGATCTGCCACCGACGTGACCCGGGTCGAGGCGGCCAGGCCGACGATCCTGGAACTGTGCGGCAAGGGGGCCAAGGTGCTTCTGCTCGCCCATTTCGGGCGCCCCAATGGGCAGCGTCATTCGACCATGAGCACCAGTTTCATCCAGGGCGATGTCGAGAAGGTGCTGGGCAAGGAAATCATGTTCATCCCCGAGGTCATGGGCCCGGTGGTCGAACAGTCGATCGGGATCCTCGGCAATGGCGATATCGGCCTGCTCGACAACGTCCGCTTCTGGCCGGGCGAGGAAGCGAACGATCCCGAGTTCGCCAGGGGCATGGCGGCGCTCGGGGACATTTACGTCAACGACGCCTTTTCCGCAGCGCACCGCGCGCATGCGAGCACCGAGGGGCTGGCGCACTTCCTGCCGGCCTATGCCGGCCGCGCGATGGAAGCCGAACTGCGGGCGCTCGACGCCGCGCTCGGCAATCCCGAAACGCCCGTGGCAGCGGTGGTCGGCGGGGCCAAGGTCTCGACCAAGCTCGACGTGCTGCAGAACCTCGTCGGAAGGGTGCAGCACCTGATCATCGGCGGCGGCATGGCCAACACCTTCCTCGCCGCCAAGGGCGTCGACGTCGGCAAGTCGCTGTGCGAGCACGATCTTACCCCTGTGGCCCTGCGCATCCTCGACGAGGCCGGGCATGCGGGCTGCACGGTCCACCTGCCCTATGACGTCGTGGTGGCGAAGGAATTTGCCGATAATCCGCCGTCGCTGCGGACCTGCAACGTCCATGAGGTCGCGGTCGACGAAATGATCCTCGACATCGGTCCGCTTGCCGTCGAAGCGCTCGGCGATGTTCTCAAGACCTGCCGCACGCTGGTGTGGAACGGCCCGCTGGGCGCGTTCGAGACGCCGCCTTTCGACGCCGCCACGGTGGCGCTGGCGCGCACTGCCGCGGCGCTGACGCAGGACGGCTCGCTGGTCTCGGTCGCCGGCGGGGGCGATACCGTCGCCGCGCTCGCCCATGCGGGGGTCAAGGATGCCTTCACCTTCGTATCGACCGCGGGCGGTGCCTTCCTCGAATGGATGGAAGGCAAGGACCTGCCGGGTGTGGCGGCGCTGGCACGATGAGCGAGAACGAGGCGGTAGGTTCGAGCGGCGGGCTGGTCCCGATCGACGAGGGCGAATGGGCCGGATGGTCGACCTGGCGGGGCGATGCCTTCGAACAGCGCGCCGGGCCCTTCTACGAGCGCCGCGACGAGGACGATCGGATGGTCACTGCTTTCCGGGCCGAAGAGCGGCACATGAACGGCGCCGGTTTCATGCATGGCGGGTGCCTGATGACCTTCGCCGACAGCGCCTTGTTCACCATCGCCACCGATGCGCTTGCCGGATCGCGCGGCGTGACCATGCATCTGGCGGGCGATTTTCTCGATCCCGCGCGCGTCGGCCAATTGATCGAGGCCCGCGGCGAAGTCGTGCGGGCCGGGGGCAAGACGCTCTATGTGGTCGGCATGGCCCGCGCCGACGGCAAGCCCGTGCTCAGCTTCAACGGGATAATCCGCAAAGTCCGGCGCAGCTGACCCTGGCGGCGAAATGCTGGCTGCGCGGTCTCGCAGCGCGGTTGCAGCACAGTTGCAGCACACCGGGGGCTTGGCTAAGGGCCGGCCCCAGTAATGCACTCAGACGGGAATTTTCCGATGACTTTCGATGACATGAAGGCACGCATCGCCACCGGCCAGGGCTTCATCGCGGCGCTCGACCAGTCAGGCGGTTCGACCCCCAAGGCGCTGGCCGGCTACGGCATCCGCGAGGACGCCTGGTCGGACGAGGAGGAGATGTTCGCGCTCATCCACGCGATGCGCCAGCGGATCATCGAGAGCCCGTGTTTCGGCAATGGCAAGGTCATCGGTGCGATCCTGTTCGAAAAGACGATGGACGGCAGCAGCGGCGGCAAGAGCGTTCCGGCGCGTCTGATCGAGCGCGGCATCGTGCCCTTTCTCAAGGTCGACAAGGGGCTCGAGGAGGTCCGCGACGGCGTGCAGTTGATGAAGCCCAACCCCGGGCTCGAGGCGTTGTGCAACCGCGCCCGCGAACTGGGCGTGTTCGGCACGAAGATGCGCTCGGTGATCAAATCGGCGCACCCGGCGGGGATCAAGGAAGCGGTCCGCCAGCAGTTCGCCGAAGGCGCGCGCATCCTGTCGTGCGGACTGGTGCCGATCCTCGAGCCCGAATACGACATCGCCGCCAGCAACCGTGGCGAGGGCGAGAAGATCATGCTCGCGGCGATCGAGGAAGGGCTCGATGCGCTGCCGGCAGGCCAGCAGGTGATGCTCAAGCTCTCGATTCCGCAGCAGGCGGGGCTCTATTCGGGGCTCGTCGATCATCCCGGGGTGCTCCGCGTGGTCGCGCTCTCGGGTGGCTATTCGACCGACGAGGCCTGCGCCCGGCTGGCGCAGAACCCGGGCATGATCGCCAGCTTCAGCCGCGGCCTGCTGCAGGATTTGCGGCACGACCAGAGCGACGCCGAATTCGATGCCACGCTGGCAGAGGCGATCGACCGGATCCACGCCGCCAGCGTGGCATAGGCCGGCTGGCGGCTCCGCCCCGGTGCCGCGCGCGACGGGTTAGCGTGGTTCGTAGACGAAGCGGTACTGGCCCGGAGGCGTCTCGCTGTCGGTGTGTTTCTCGGGCGTGGCGGAGACCAGCGCGAGCGCCTGGCCGTGCGTGGCGACGGTTTCGCCCAGCGCGACATTGGTGGTCTCGCGCCAGCCGGCCCCGTCGATGCGCGTTTTGACGACGAGCCGCCCGGCCCAGACGCACCGGGCGTTCTGCGGGCAGCGGCTGTCTTCGACCACCGCCTTGGGGGTGACGACGATATCGGCGACGCGGACCGGCTGGTCGAGCGCCACCGGCGTGCCCTGGGCGACGGGATTGCCCGCCACGATCGGTGCATCGGGCACCATGACGCAGCCGGCGAGGGCGATGGGCAAGAGGGCGAGCGCGCCGAGCGCGGGGAGAGTCGGGGTCATGCCGCGCAGATAGCGCGCATGCGGCTTTCTTCCATCTGAATGTCGACGAACGGCGCAAGCGGCGATACGAAGCGCTCCGATGACCCATTGCCAGCTTTATCTCATCTCGCCGCTCGATGTCTCGGGACCGTTTGCGCAGCGGCTCGAACGCGCGCTAGATGCCGGCCCGGGGCTGGTCACGGCGTTCCAGTTCCGCGTCAAGGGCACCGATCAGCACGAGGCCGCTGCACTCGCCCAGCCGCTCCAGCGGATCTGCGCCGAACGCGAGGTCGCCTTCATCGTCAACGACGATGTCGCGCTGGCGAAACGGTTGCGCGCCGATGGCGTCCACCTCGGCCAGGGTGACGGCGATCCGCGCGACGCGCGCGAGGAACTGGGTCGCGAGGCGCAGATCGGGGTGACCTGTCATGCGAGCAGGCATCTGGCGATGGAAGCGGGCGAGGCGGGGGCCGACTACGTCGCCTTCGGCGCCTTCTTCGACAGCGCGACCAAGGCGAGCGAACACCGACCCGAACTCGAGATCCTCGAATGGTGGAGCACGGTGTTCGAAATTCCCTGCGTCGCCATCGGCGGGATCACGCCTGCCAATTGCCGGCCGCTGATCGAGGCGGGGGCCGATTTCCTCGCCGTTTCGAATGCCGTGTGGGCGGGCGACGAGGTCGCGGCTGTAAAAGCCTTCGCGGAGCAAATCGCCGCCGCGTGAGTTGAGCACTCCGACGGGGCCGGTCGCCCCCAGTTTAGGAGTTACCTCATGCGCGGATATATTCTCGTCGCCGCCTCGTCGCTTGTGCTTGCTGCCTGCGGCATGAATGGGCAGGATTCGGAACAGCCTTCGTCGGACAGCGTGGTTCGCGCCGAGCAGGGCCCCGACTACGGTTACCGGACCTATGGCGAAGACAATTTCGCCGATTCGATGGCGTCGAACGACACCGCGGCCAACACCAGCCCCGCCGTCCCCGATCCGGAAGAGCGTCCGGTCATGCAGGCGCAGGTCGTGCTCGACCGGCAGGGCTTCGGCCCGGGGGTGATCGACGGCAAGATGGGCATGAGCACCGAGAACGCCCTGCGCGGATTCCAGGAAGCCAACGGGCTCGAGGCGACCGGCAAGCTCGACGAGCGGACGACCGAGGCGCTGCAGCGGTGGGAGGGCATCGCGGCCACCCGCGTGGTGACCATCCCCGAGGCCTGGGGGCGCGCCACCTACCGCGAGATTCCCGACGATCCGGCGGCACAGGCGAAGATGGAACGGCTCGGCTACACTTCGCTCGACGAGCGGCTTGCCGAACGCTTCCACACCACGGTCGAAGTGCTCGAGAGCCTCAATCCCGGCGGGCGCCCGGCGGGGATGGCGGCGCGTGCGGACGAAACGCCGTCGCCCGCCCGGTCCGCCCGCGCGACGCAAGCCGCTTCCGTCGACGCGGAGAACCAGCCGGACGGGAAGCAGACAAGCACCTTCGCCGCGGGGCAGCAGGTCAGGGTCCCGAACATCGGTGCCGACCGGATCGTCCCGGGAACGGTCGACAACCGCGATTGGCAGCGCACGCTCGCCAGTCTCGGCGTCGGGACCGACCAGCCCGAGGTCGACCGCATCGTGGTCAGCAAGAAGGGCGGGACGCTCAAGGCCTATGCCGGCGAGAAACTGGTCGGCCTGTTTACCGTCACTTCGGGCAGCGAGCACGATCCGCTGCCGCTGGGCGACTGGAAGATCACCGGGATCGCCCGCAACACGCCCTTCGCCTACGACCCGGAACTGTTCTGGGACGTTCCCGACGAGGCCGAGAAGCAACAGCTTCCGCCGGGCCCCAACGGGCCGGTGGGCGTGGTGTGGATCGATCTGTCGAAGGAACACTATGGCATTCACGGCACGCCCGAACCGGAGACCATCGGCCGGACGCGAAGCCATGGCTGCGTCAGGCTGACCAATTGGGACGCGGCGCGCCTCGCCGAAATGGTCTCGCAATCGACCGAGGTGGTTTTCGAAGCCTGAAGCGCTAGGATCGCCCGATGAAACTGCTCGACCGCGTGCTCACCATTCTCGTCACCGCCACGCTGACCAGCGCCGTCTGGATCGTGGTGGGCGGCAGCCTGATCGAAAACGCCGACAGCATCGGCCAGCGCGCTGCGACTCGCCCGGCCGAGGCGGCCCCCAGCCCGATCCCGGCGCCAGCATCGGGCGGGGAAGCGGCCGAAGCGCCTGCGGGGGATGCGCTTCCATCGCCCTCGCTCGACACGCGCTCCGCCGGTCCGATCGAAAGCGGTGCGGCGGCGGAACTGATGGTCCCGGTGCTCAATGTGCGCCCTTCGGACCTCAGCGACACTTTTTCGGACGCCCGCGAAGGCGGCGCGCGGCTGCACGAGGCGCTCGACATTTCGGCGCCGCGCGGAACCACGGTGGTCGCCGCTGCGCCGGGGACGATCGAGAAGCTGTTCCGGTCGGATGCAGGCGGCAATACGATCTACGTCCGCTCGGCCGACCGCGCGACGATCTATTATTACGCCCATCTCGCTCGCTATGCCACGGGGCTCAAGGAAGGGCAGCGCGTCCGCCGCGGGCAAAGGCTGGGGGAGGTGGGGAGTTCGGGCAATGCCTCGAAAGAGGCGCCGCATCTGCACTTCGCCGTGCTGCAGACCACCGGCGATGCGGCGTGGTGGGAGCCCGCACATGCGATCAATCCCTATCCGCTGCTGCGCGGCCGATGAGCTAATCGTCGGCGAGCGGTCCCGCGCGATGGCAGCGCAGCCGGCCGAGCTTGCCGTTGCGATCGACTTCCTGGAGCAGACCCGAGCCGAGCCGCATCAGCTTCATGTTGCGCATCGGACCGCGGGTGAAGGTCACCAGCTTGCCTTCCATCAGATAGGTGCCGCCACCGCGAGCGGTGCGATAGCTCGAGGCGCCGGTGATGGCGAAATCGCGGCCTTCCTGTTCGATCCACGCGGCGCCGGCGGCATCGCCGGGCAACGCGCAGATATATTCGCCCTGCGGCAGCAAGTCCAAGCGGCCCTGCGCCGCGCCCGGCGCAGCTGCAAATCCCGCCAGCGCGGCGAGAGGAAGGAGGATTCTCAAGTGTTTCATGGCGTTCGTCCAATTGCCATATAGCATCGCTGCAGGCGAATTTCCACTCGTCTTGCCCGCGCCGGTCGGCTCGGCTAAGGCGCGGCCCACACAGCCGCCCGCGGGGGCGGATTGGCTCTTTTACAAGTCGAAGGTAGCTTCCCATGAAGATCAGCGGCGTGGACATCCGTCCGGGCAACATCATCGAATACGAAGGCGGCATCTGGAAGGTCGCCAAGATCCAGCACACCCAGCCGGGCAAGGGCGGCGCCTATATGCAGGTCGAGATGAAGAACCTGCAGGACGGCCGCAAGACCAACGTCCGCTTCCGCAGCGCCGACACGGTCGAGAAGGTCCGGCTCGACACCAAGGACTTCCAGTTCCTCTACGAGGACGGGGACATGCTCGTCTTCATGGACAAGGACACCTACGAGCAGATTGACCTGCCCGCCGACCTGCTCGGCGATGCGCGCGCGTTCCTGCAGGACGGCATGGAAGTGATGCTCGAACTGTGGGAGGAAAAGCCGATCTCGGTCGAGCTTCCGGCGCAGATCGAGGCGACGATCGTCGAGGCCGATGCGGTGGTCAAGGGACAGACCGCTTCCTCCAGCTACAAGCCCGCCGTGCTCGACAACGGCGTGCGGATCATGGTCCCGCCGCATATCGAAAGCGGTACGCGGATCGTCGTCGACGTCTACGAACAGAGCTACGTGGGCAAGGCCAGCTGACCGTGGCGGACGTCATCACCGGCGTCTCTTCCTTCACCCATGCTCCGGCGTGGGAGGGTCAGGAACTGGGAACCATCGGCGGTGCCCGGGTGATGCTGCTTTTTGCCGACCGTTCCTATCACTGGCACGAAAACGCTTCGGACGAACTCTTCTGCGTGGTGGACGGGACCGTCGACATGGATCTGCGCGATGCCGCGGGCGAGCGTCGCGTCACGCTCGAGCGAGGCGATATGGCGATCATCCGCAAGGGCGAACATCACGTCGCGCATCCGCGGGGCGAGGCCCGCATACTGATCATTGCCGGGGGCTGACATGGGCAAGGACATCGCCAGCCGATTCGAGCACGTCGTAGTGGAAGACAGCGTCTTGCTGGGGGTCGTGATCAACGACGACGCCCTGACGCTGCAGATGGACTTCTGCCTCGAGCCGGGTCACCCCGATTACGAAGATCCCGGCGAAGGCGAAGCCTGCTGCTTCCATCCCGGCATGTTGAAGTTCGCCGGAATTACGAAGCTCAGCCTTGATCGCAGCGAAAGCGCGTCGGGCAAGGGCAAACGCTTCGCCATTCAATCGTTCCACGTCGAAGGCACTAGGGTCGACATGGCCTGCGACTGGGGCACCATTCATCTGCAGGCGCGATCGATCCGCGTCGTTACCGAATAAGAGAGTATTCCATGGCCGTTTTATCCGGACTGATCCGCGTGATGGAAAAGGCCGCGCGCAAGGCGGGAGGGCGCCTGCGCCGCGACTTCGGCGAGGTCGAGCACCTCCAGGCGAGCCGCAAGGGCCCCGCCGACTTCGTCTCCAAGGCCGACATGCGCGCCGAACGCGCGATCTATGACGAATTGCTCGCCGCGCGTCCCGGCTGGGGATTCGAGATGGAAGAGGCCGGCACGATCGAAGGCGATCCCGACAAGCCGCGCTGGATCGTCGATCCGCTCGACGGGACGAGCAACTTCCTCCATGGGATTCCGCATTTCGCGGTCAGCATCGCGGTGCAGGAACCGCGGCTCGGCGGACCGGGGCCCGATGGGAACCGGTGGGGCGATGTGACCGCAGGGGTAATCTACAACCCGGTCACCGACGAGACTTTCTGGGCCGAAAAGACCCGCGGCGCATGGTTGCACGACGGGAGATTGCGGGTTTCGGCGCGGCGCGGCCTGTCGGAGGCCCTGATCGCCACCGGCATTCCCTTCCATGGCCGCGGCGATTTCGCCGAGTGGACGCGCATCTTCGCCGCCATCGGTCCGCAGGTCGCCGGCATTCGCCGCTTCGGGGCCGCTTCGCTCGATCTCGCCTGGCTCGCCGCGGGGCGCTACGACGGGTTCTGGGAAAGCGGCCTGAACGACTGGGACACCGCTGCGGGATGCCTGATCGTGCGCGAGGCGGGGGGCTTCGTCTCCGATTTCCGCGGGCGTTCGATGCCGATCCATGCGGGACAGGTCCTCGCCGCCAACGATGCCCTGCATTCCAAGTTGCACAAGCTGCTGGCCAACGCCTTGAAAGCCTGATCCGGCTGCGGCTTCGTGCGGCCGCAAACCGCCCTCGGCCGCGATTTTCGGATGCGGGCGCAAGAGCGCTTGAACCTCGGCGAGGCAGAAGCTATCCGCCGCGCTCCCCGCGTGGATGTGCCCCTGTGGTGGAATTGGTAGACGCGCTCGACTCAAAATCGAGTTTCTTCGGAAGTGCCGGTTCGAGTCCGGCCAGGGGCACCATGTCCGCCGCTCCGCGGCCGCGAAACTAATCCTTGCCTCGGCGCGGATTGTTTGGGATTCGTGACGGCGGATGATCGGGGCTCCCTCCTTGCATGCAATCGCCGCCATGGGGGTGACGGTGTTCATGTTCGTCGCCTTCGCGCGCGGACGGATGTCGGTCGAGATCATTTCGCTGCTGACCATCGCGATCATCGCGGTCGGCCTGTATTTCTTTCCCTTGCCCGACATGCAGCCGATCGACGGCCTGTCGCTGGCCTTTTCCGGCTTCGGCCATTACGCGCTCATCACCATCTGCGCCTTGATGATCATGGGCCGCGGGCTGGTGGTGACCGGCGCGCTCGAACCGGCTGCGCGCTTTCTCGAACGCCTGTTCAAGATCAATCTCCAGCTCGGGCTGCTGTTCTCGCTGGCGGTGACCTTCCTGCTTTCGATGGGGGTCAACAATACCCCCGTGCTGGTGCTGCTGATGCCGATCTTCGTCCAGTTGGCGATGCGCGGCGCGATGCCCGCCTCGAAGACGCTGATGCCGATCAATGCGGCGTCGTTGATGGGTGGAATGGCCACCACCATCGGCACCTCGACCAACATCCTGGTGGTCTCGATCACGGCCGATCTGGGCATGCCCGAGATGAGCGTGTTTCATTTCACCCCGATCGTCCTGATCGCCTCGCTGGTCGCGCTGCCCTTCGTCTGGATCGTCATGCCGCGGATGCTGGGCGACAACCGGGTCGAGGCGGTGCATGCCGAGCGGCTGTTCGAGACGCGCCTGCGGGTGACCGAGAATTCGGTCCTCAACGGCCGCGAACTGTCCGAGCTGAGCAGACGGCTGCCCGCCGGGATCCAGTTCCACGACGTCCCCGTCGGTTTGCTGCGCCCGCAGCACCGCTTGCGGATGACCGGGACGCACGAAGCGATCGAGGAAGCGATGAGCGTGCTGCGCGGCGATGCTGCGCCCAGCTGGGTGATCGACCGGATCCGCCGCCGGTCGAACGACACGGGGATCGACATCGGCGTGGTCGAGATGATCGTCACCGCGGATTCGCGCCTGATCGGCCGGACCTTGCCCAGTTCTGGCATTGCCGATCTCTACGGCGTCGCGGTGATCGGCACGCATCGCCCCGAACGGATCGTCGGCAAGAAGGACCAGTTTTCCGAAGTCGGCGATTTGCGGTTCGCCGAGGGCGACGTGCTGCTGGTAATGGGGTTGCCCGACGACATGCAGCAGTTCGCGCGGGCCGACAGCCTGCTCCAGCTCGAAGGCATGCGCGAGCTCCCGCGGCGCTCCAAGGCGGCGCTGGCGGGGATCATCATGGGCGGGGCGATCGCGGTGGCCTCGGTCGGGCTGGTGCCGATCGCGATCTCGGCGCTGGCCGGAGCGATCCTGATGTTCGTGACCGGCTGCGTGCGGTTCGACCGGGTCGGTCGGGGACTGTCGGCCAGCGTCATCGTGCTGGTCGCCGCCAGCATCGCGCTGGGACGGATCATTCTCGACAGCGGCGCGGCCGACTGGATCGGCTCGGTCATGGCCGCCGGGCTCGAATATCTCTCCCCCGCCGCGGGCCTCGCGGCGATCATGCTGGCAATGACCTTCCTGACCAATTTCGCCTCGAATGCGACCGCGGCGACCGTGGGGACACCGATCGCCTTCGCCATCGCCGGCAAGCTCGGCCTGCCCCCCGAGCCCCTGGTCCTGGCGGTGCTGTTCGGCTGCAACCTCTGCTACGCGACGCCGATCGCCTATCAGACCAACATGCTGATCATGGCCGAGGGTTCCTATGAATTCCGTGACTACGTCCGCACCGGCGTGCCGCTGGTGCTGATCATGGTTGCGGTGCTGTCGGTGGCGCTGGTTACGACCTACGGCTTGTGAAAGCCGCGCTCCATCCGTTCGCGCGCTATGCGAAGCCGGCGGCGTTCCTCGTCTATGGCGTGTCGTTCCTGCCCAGGCTGGCCGAACGGCTGGCGGGCGTCGAAGGGGCAGGTGCCCAAGCAGCCTATCTCGGCCTCTTCGCCGTCGGTGCGGTCGGCATCTACGGTGCGGCGACGATCCACCAGGCCGCGCTGCGCTGGACCGTGGCGGCGATCATTTTCGCCGGGGCCTATCTCGTCGAGGTCTACGCCCGGTCGACCCGGGACTTCCTGACCTATGGCGCATTCATCGAACTGCTCCATGCGACCGGCTTCGCCGGGGATGCGATGAACCAGAACCGGGCCGCGCTGCTGGGAGGCTTGTGGCGCTCGCTGGCATTGCTGCTGGCGGTCGGGCTGGCACCGCGCCCGCGCGCCTGGCCGTGCTGGCGGTTCGCCCCGCTGGCCCTCCCACTGGTGCTCGGCGCTTTGACCCTTCTGGCGTATTTCCGCGGCGGCGACGGGCTCCGGGGGCTTCCGGGTGGGTATGCCGCCATGTCCTATTCGCTGCTTGCCGGCTACGAACGCGCGACCAATGTGACCGGTCCGCGCGAGCCGGTGAGGATCACGCTCGCGCGCCCGCCGCTCTATTCCGACATTGTGCTGATCGTCGACGAGAGCATTGCCGGACAGTATCTCGATCTCAACGGGCCCGGTGGCGTGGTTTCGGGTCTTGCCGCGCCGCGACAGGGGCTTTCGATAGTCAATTTCGGCATTGCGGCGTCGGCGACCAATTGCAGTGCGGGAAGCAATCTGGTGCTGCGCTTCGCGGCAGCGCGCGACAGCTATCGCCGCGACGTCGCGGTCGGCCCGTCGCTATGGGACTACGCCCGCAAGGCGGGCATGGAGACCGTCTACATCGATGCGCAGCGCACCGGCGGCGCACTGCAGAACCTGATGAACGAGGAAGAACGCGCGCGCATCGACCGTTTCATCCAGTTCGATCGGATACCGGTGGTCGAGCGAGACATGGCAGCAGCCGATGCCCTCGCCCGCGTGATGGGCGACGCGCGCCCCTCGTTCGTCATCGTCAACAAAGTCGGCGCGCATTTCCCGATTGCCGACAAATACCCCGAAGCGCGGACGATCTATCGGCCGACGCTACCGCGTGGCGCCATGGTCGGCATCACCGATACCGGTTCGCGCGCGGGCTTCAGCGGCTCGGCCAAGGCCTGGCGCCGCTACCGGAATTCCTACCGCAACACGCTCGCCTGGAACGTCGGCGGGTTTTTCGATCGGCTCCTGGCGCAGGTCGACCTGGCCGGCGATCTGATCATCTATACCTCCGACCACGGGCAGAACCTGCACGAAGACGGTCGGCCGGGGACGACCACCCACTGCTCGGTCGACCCGCGGCCCGAGGAAGGCGCGGTCCCGCTGGTGGCGTTGCAGGGGGAGCGAGGCGCACTTTCCTTCGCGCCCACCGGGCCGACGAGCCATTATATGATCGCGCCGACGCTGCTCGCCGCGATGGGATACGACCGCGGTCGCGTCCGTGCCCGCCATGGGGCGGCGCTCGACGAGCCTTCGCATGATCCGGCCACCTTCAATTACCTCTTCAATGCCCGGCTCAATCGCCAGCCGCAGTGGCGCAAGGTGGATCCCGTGCGCTTCCGGCCGATCCCGCGCGACGGCAGCTGAGAATGTCGGCGAGCTGCGCTGGGGGCTTTCCTACCGGGCCGGGGTCTGCAACAAACGAGCGCGAACGGCAGCGAACGGGCGGGGGCGATTTCGCAGCCAGGACAAAGGTCCAAGTGTTCCATCCCCGAGGGAGATCGAAGGTTATGTTCAACAAGCGCATCGCGATTCTCGCCGCATTGTCCGTTGGCATCGCGGCGCCGGCAAGCGCCCAGGAGTTGCGCGCAAGCCTGGCGCAGGACATGCCCGAGCTGATGGAGCTGTACCGCGATCTCCATAGTCATCCCGAACTGAGCTTCGAGGAAACCCGGACCGCCGCCAAGCTCGCCGCCCGCATGCGCGATCTCGGCTTCGAAGTGACGGAGGGGGTGGGCAAGACCGGCGTGGTATCGGTGATGCGTAATGGCGCCGGACCGACCGTTCTTCTGCGCGCCGACATGGACGGCCTGCCCGTGGTCGAGCAGACCGGCCTGGCGTTCGCGTCGAAGGAAACCGCCACCCCCGCGAGCGGAGTGACCACCGGCGTCATGCATGCCTGCGGACACGACACGCATATGGCGGCATTCATCGGCGCGGCGCAGCTGCTGGCGGAGCGCAAGGACGCCTGGCAGGGCACGCTCGTCATGGTGCTCCAGCCTGCCGAAGAGCTGGGGCTGGGCGCGCTGGCGATGATCGAGGACGGCCTGTTCACCCGCTTTCCGCAACCGGATTACGCCCTAGCCTTCCACGACGCTGCCGCGCCCGCTCCGGCCGGGACGATCGGCTATACTCCCGGCTATGCGCTGGCCAACGTCGACAGCGTCGATATCACCGTCAGGGGCATCGGGGGACACGGCGCCTATCCGCACACCACGCGCGATCCGATCGTGCTCGCCAGCGCCATCGTGATGAAGCTGCAGACGATCGTCAGCCGCGAAAGCAGCCCGCTCGATCCCGCGGTAATCACCGTGGGCAGTTTCCACTCGGGAGCCAAGCACAACATCATTTCCGACGAAGCGAAGCTCCAGCTCACTGTCCGCAGCTATTCGGACGAAAGCCGTCAGCTGCTGCTCGAGGGGATCAAGCGGGTGGCGAAGGGCGAGGCGATCGCCGCGGGGCTGCCCGACGAGCTGATGCCGGTGGTCGAGGTCGAAGAGCCCTATACTCCGTCGACCTTCAACGATCCCGAGTTCACCGGCGAAATCGCTGCATCGTTCAAGCAACGCTTCGGTGACGAGCGGGTGCAGGAATGGCCGGCGGTGATGGGCGGCGAAGACTTCAGCCAGTTTCGTCGCGCTGCACCCGATCAGATCGAATCGATGATCTTCTGGATCAGCGGTACGCCGCAGGCGATGCTCCAGGCGCTGGAGAAGAACGGCAAGCCGCTGCCTTCGCTGCATTCGCCCTTCTGGGCACCCGATGCGGAGAAGGTGGTCGCCACCGGGGCCGAGGCGCTGGCGAGCGCGGCGCTCGATCTGATGCCGAAAGACGGCGGCTAGTTCCGGACGAGGTGTGACCGCCGGAGCATTGGGGTGCTCCGGCGGTCGTTTCTCCTCCCCAGGAGAACGCGTGAAAGGCGGGCTGCTCAGTCCTCGGCGGGGACATAGGTCCCCAGCCGATGATGCAAGGCGTTGATCCGCGCGAGTTCCTCGCGATCGTCGGTCTGGCGCGCGTAATGCATCAGCGCGGTGCGCAGCAGGCGGAAGTCGGCAGTCGAGAACAGCGCGCGGGCGCGGCCCGGCTCGGTCTTGGGTGCGTCTTCGGTCATAGTGGTCATCCTCTTTCTCCTCGGCAGAAGGGGAACCGGTTTCTGCCACTTCCGGCAAGGCTGCGGCGGATCGGGGCTCCCGTCTGCCGGGTGCGGGCGGTCAGGCTGCGGCGAACTGGTTCATGGTGTTGTCCTTGCCCCCGGCCTTGAGCGCCGCTTCGCCGGCAAAATATTCCTTGTGATCGTCGCCGATGTCCGATCCGGCCATGTTCTGGTGCTTGACGCAGGCGATGCCCTGGCGGATTTCCTCGCGCTGGACGTTCTTGACGTAGCCGAGCATCGCCTGTTCGCCGAAATATTCGCGGGCGAGGTTGTCGGTGCTCAGCGCCGCCGTGTGATAGGTCGGCAGCGTGATGAGGTGGTGGAAGATGCCGGCCCGCTTCGCCGCATCGGACTGGAAGGTGCGGATCCTCTCGTCGGCCTCGGCGGCGAGTTCGGTGCCATCGTAATCGACGCTCATCAACTTGGCGCGATCATAGGCCGAGACGTCCTTGCCCGCTTCGTCCCAGGCGTCATAGACCTGCTGGCGGAAATTGAGCGTCCAGTTGAAGCTGGGCGAATTGTTGTAGACCAGCTTGGCGTTGGGCACGCGCTCGCGGATGCGGTCGACCATGCTCGCGATCTGTTCGACATGCGGCTTCTCGGTTTCGATCCACAGCAGGTCGGCGCCGTTTTCGAGCGCGGTTATGCAGTCGAGAACGCAGCGGTCCTCGCCCGTTCCGGGGCGGAACTGGTAGAGATTGGACGGCAGGCGCTTGGGGGCGAGCAGCTTGCCGTCGCGGCTGATGAAGACCTGGCCGTTGGTGATCGCGGCAGGATCGACTTCGTCGCAATCGAGAAAGCCATTGTACTGGTCCCCGAGATCGCCGGGTTCCTTCGAATAGGCGATCTGCTTGGTCAGCCCCGCGCCGAGGCTGTCGGTGCGCGCGACGATGATGCCTTCGGGCACGCCCAGCTCGAGGAAAGCGTAACGGATGGCACGGATCTTCTGGAGGAAATCCTCGTGCGGCACGGTGACCTTGCCGTCCTGATGGCCGCACTGCTTCTCGTCCGAAACCTGGTTCTCGATCTGCAGCGCGCAGGCGCCCGCCTCGATCATCTTCTTGGCGAGCAGATAGGTCGCCTCGGCATTGCCGAATCCGGCGTCGATGTCGGCAATGATCGGCACGACATGCGTCTCGTGCTCGTCGATCGCGCGCAGCAGGCGGTGGGTGTTTACCGCATCGCCTGCGTCCTTGGCGGCATCGAGTTCGCGGAACAGGCCGCCGAGTTCGCGCGCATCGGCCTGCTTGAGGAAGGTGTAGAGTTCGCCGATCAGCGACGGCACCGAAGTCTTTTCATGCATCGACTGGTCGGGCAGCGGACCGAACTCGCTGCGCAGGGCGGCGACCATCCAGCCCGACAGATAGAGGTAGCGGCGCTTGGTGCTGCCGAAATGCTTCTTGATCGAGATCATCTTCTGCTGCGCGATGAAGCCGTGCCAGGTGCCGAGCGACTGGGTGTAATTGGCCGGGTCGCGGTCGTAGGCTTCCATGTCCTCGCGCATGATCTTCGCGGTATAGCGGGCGATGTCGAGGCCCGTGGGGAAGCGGTTCTGGACGACCATGCGTGCGGCGCTGGTCGCGTCGATCGCGGCCCATGGCGCACCGTTCTCGGCGATGGTCTTGGTCAGTTCCTGGATCCGGGCCTGATAGGTCACGGTATTGCTCCTCGTGTTGCCGGCGGGATCGCCTTGCCATGAACCTTGCGGGCGGAGCGGCCGCGATGACAGGAAAATTTACATATTTCTTGTGCCAATTCCCCTCCTTTCGTCTAAAGGCTCTGTAAATCTGCAAAGAAAGTTACATATCATGGCCAAGGATGCGCTGTTTGCCGGACCCGCGATCCGCCGGTTGCGGCGGCGCGAGCGGCTGACTCAGGCGGCAACTGCCCAGCGGCTCGGCATTTCGCCGAGCTATCTCAACCTGATCGAGCGCAATCAGCGCCCGATCAGCGCACGCGTGGTCATGCAATTGGTCGAACAATTCGACTTCGACCCCGGCGCGCTGCGCGAGGACGAGGCGATCGGCGGCCTCGACGGGCTCGTTCGTCGCTTCGCCGACGAACGCTTCGCCGATCTCGCCATCGACCGGGAGGATCTGCACGAATTCCTCGCCGCCGCGCCGCAGGCCGCCGCCGCCTTCGCCCGCATATACGACGATGCCGCGCCGGCCGCGGCGGCGCTGGACGATCCGCTCGCTGCTTCGCGCCGCGAAATCGAACGCTGGCGCAATCACTTCGCCGATCTCGACCATGCGGCCGAGGAACTGGCCGACGAATTGCGCCTTTCGCGCGGCGATATCGGCCCCGCGCTGACCGAGCGGCTGCGCGAAAGGCATCAGCTGTCGGTCCGCATTCTTCCCCGCGAGGTGATGCCCGATGCCCTGCGTCGGCTCGATCTCCACGCGCGTCAGGTCCAGCTTTCCGAAATGCTCAGCCCCGCATCGCGCAATTTCCAGCTGGCGTTGCAGATCGCGCAGCTCGAATTCCGCGACGCGATCCATGCCGTGGCGAAGGGTGCCGTTTTCGAGGACGAGGGCGCCAGAGCGCTGTTTGCGCGCCATCTCGACGGTTACGTCGCCGCAGCCCTGCTGATGCCCTACGGCCGCTTCCTGCGTGCCTGCGAGGCTACCGGCTACGATCTGCCGGTGCTCGAACGGCGCTTCGGGGTGAGCTTCGAGCAGCTTGCGCATCGCCTCACCACGCTCCAGCGGGTTGGCCAGCGCGGGCTGCCTTTCTTCATGGTCCGGATCGACCGCGCCGGTCAGTTCTCGAAGACCTTCACCGGGGCCAGCACCGCGCGCTTCGTCGATGCCGGTGCGAGTTGCCCCTTGTGGCACGCGCACCGCGCCTTCGAACGCGCGGGCGAACTTCAGGTCCAGTTCGTCGCGCTCGACGATGCCGGCGAACGCGAGGGCGGGTGGCTGACCGTGGCGCGCAGCGTGGAGGGCAGCGGCGTTCCCGGCGAAGCGCAATTCGTGGTCGCCATCGGGGTCGAGGCGGTACTCGCCGGTGATCTGGCGCAGGCTCGCGAAATTTCGCTCCGGCCCGACGATGCCCAGCCGATCGGGCCGGGCTGCGCGCGCTGCCACCGCATGCGCTGCACCCAGCGCTCGCTGCCGCCGCGCGGCCGCCGACTGGCCTTCCACCGCGAGCGCCGTGGAATCACGCCGTTCGAATTCGCCGCGCATTAACCATCAAAATGCGGCGCGGGCGGAACCGCCCCGTGCGGGTGGCGTTCAGCCGCCGACGAATATCCGTCGCGAGGAGCGCATGAGATGACCGAAGAACGCATCGCCGAAACGACCGACGCGGCCGGCAATACGCACACCGTCCACACCGTGGTGACCGATGCTCCCGCGCGCAGCAAGGGTACCGGTTGGATCGTGCTCGTGCTGCTGTTGCTCGTCGCCATGGTCGGACTGTGGTTCCTTTCCCAGACCAGCGGCGCCGAAATTGCCAAGGACAACGCCGTGGCCGCTGCAGCGGACGACGTCGGCACGGCCGCGAATGAGGTCGGCGATGCGGCGAAGGGGGCGGGCGAAGCGGTCGAAAACGCCGTCGACCGATAGGCCTGCCGTCTTCCCGGCGTCGCCGGCGCGCGCGCGTGGCCCGATTATCAGTGTAAAATTTACCGACGGTTCACCGGTTTCTGCTAGTCAAGGATTCCGACACTCGTAATTGGTGAGCCGGACCGCATGATCCGCCTGTTCAAGCATTACATCCCGTACAATGTGGTGCTGCTGTCCCTGATCGATCTGCTGCTGCTCGTGCTGGCGGGCGAAGCTGCGTGGCGGCTGCGAATGGCCCAGATCGGCACCGGTGCGGGAGATCTATCCGCCCGCGCCCTGGAGATCTGCGGCTTCGCCGGCGTGGTTTGGTTGGCGATGATAGCGGTGGGAACCTACGGCACCGATTCGCTGCGTTCGATCCGTTTTGCAACCGCTCGGCTGCTGGTCGCGGTGAGCCTCGGGGTTCTCGCGATCTCCTTGCTCGATTTCGTCGTACCGGGTTCGGCGCTGTGGCGTTCGGTCCTGCTCTACGCGATGGGGCTGGCGATCGTGGTGCTCGTGGCCAACCGGCTGCTGGCGGGACGGATGCTCGGCATCGAGGCCTTCCGGAGAACAATTCTGGTGCTGGGCGCCGGAGAGCGCGCAGAACGGCTGCTGCATCTTTCGCGGCAGCCCGATAGCGGCTTTGCCGTCGCGGCCTTCGTTGCCATGGGCGAAGGCCCGGGCAGGATCGCCACCGCTGTCCCGCGCCAGTCGATCGCGGATCTGGGCAAGTTCGTCGAGCGTCTGGGAGCGAGCGAAGTCGTGCTGGCGCTCCAGGAACGGCGCAATGCGCTGCCGCTGAAGGACCTTCTGCGCATCAAGACCAAGGGGGTGCACGTCAACGATTTCTCGAGCTTCCTCGAGCGCGAGACCGGGCGCGTCGATCTCGACACGCTCAATCCCAGCTGGCTCATCTTTTCCGACGGATTCTCCGCCGGGCGGCGACTGTCGGGAATAGCCAAGCGGCTGTTCGATGTCGCGGTCAGCCTCGTCATCCTCGTCGTCGGCCTGCCGCTGATCGCGGTCTTCGCGGTGCTGGTGAAGCTCGAGAGCACGGGCCCTGCGTTCTTCCGGCAAACGCGCGTCGGCCTCTACGGCCAGACCTTCGATCTGCTCAAATTGCGCTCGATGCGGGTCGATGCCGAATCCGGAGGCGCAAAATGGGCCCAGCAGGACGACCCCCGCGTCACCCGGGTCGGCCATCTGATCCGCAAGCTGCGGATCGATGAACTGCCGCAGGTGTGGAGCGTGCTCAAGGGCGAGATGAGTTTCGTGGGTCCGCGACCCGAAGTGCCGCAATTCGTCGCCGATCTCGATCGCGAACTGCCCTATTACGCGGAACGCCATGTGGTGAAACCGGGAATCACCGGCTGGGCGCAGATCAACTTTCCCTATGGCGCCAGCATCGAGGATGCCCGCCACAAGCTGGAATACGATCTCTATTACGCCAAGAACTACACGCCTTTCCTCGACCTGCTGATCCTGTTGCAGACGGCCCGCGTGATCATCTGGCCCGAGGGCGCGCGGTGATGGATTGGGCCGGAAGCCTTTCCTATCTCGCCTACAGCGCGGGCGCGATCCTGAGCGGCCTGGCCGCGGTATGGATCGGCCGCCAGGGCGATGCGGCGCGGACCGACCGGATCCCGGCGGTCGTGGCGCTGGCGCTGACCGCCAACTGGTGTTTCGCTGCCGCCAGCTTCGAACCGGGCCGGATGATCGTCGAGCTGACCGAGATCGCGCGCAATCTGGCGTGGCTGTTCTTGCTGTTCAGGTTGTTCGCCAACGACGGCCGCGACGAAAGCCTGCGGCTCGTCCGCCCCGCGATGTTCGCGCTGGTGTTCGTCGAGATGCTCCAGCTCGTTCTGCAGCTGATCGGGCGCCGCTACGCCGCCATGGAGGGGATCGAGGCGCTGACCTTCGAAACCGTCGCGCTGTTCCGGATCATGGTCGCGGTGGGAGCGCTGGTGCTGCTCCACAACCTCTACGTCGGGGCTGCCGCGTCTTCGCGTCGGATATTGCGCTGGAACGCCGCGGCGCTTGCCGGTCTGTGGGCGTTCGATCTGAATTACTACACGATCGGCTATATCGTCGGCTCGGTCCCGGCCGAACTGGTCGCTTTGCGCGGACTTGCCGCGGCGATCGTCGCGATCCCGTTCGCCCTGGGGTTCAACCGCCGGTCCACCGGGCTCGAATTCCGCCCTTCGCGCGCGGTCGCATTCCGGTTCCTCTCGCTGATGGTAATCGGAGCCTATCTCGCGCTGATGCTGGGACTGGCGCGCTGGCTGGACATGCTGACCGGCGATTTCGCCCGATTGACCCAGGTCGGACTGGTGATCGCGGCAGGCGCACTCGCGCTCATCTGGCTGCCTTCCGAACATCTGCGCGGCTGGCTGCGGGTCACGGCGGTGAAGCATCTGTTCAAGCATCGCTACGACTATCGCAGCGAATGGATACGCTTCACCCGAACCATCGGCAGCACCGGACTTGACGATACCGCCCTGCAGGATCGCCTGGTCAAGGCCCTGGCCGACATCACCGACAGCCCGGCCGGGCTGCTGCTGGTCCCCGACGACGATGGAACGCTCGAACTCGCTGCCAATTGGCGCTGGCCCCGCGCCGAAGTGCCGTCGCGCGCAGCGCCCGCGGCGCTCGCCGCCCTGCTCGAGAGGACCGAATCGATTCTCGATCTCGACGAGACCCGCCAGGGCGTCGAACATCACGGCGAAGGCGCGTTGTTGCCCGATTGGCTTGCCGCCGATCCGCGCGCCTGGGCCGTCGTCCCGCTGCTCCATTTCGAACGGCTCGTGGGGCTCGTCGTTCTTGCGCGGCCGCTGGTCGAACGCGAACTCGATTGGGAAGACTTCGATCTGCTCAAGGTGGTCGGGCGCCAGCTGGCGAGCTATCTTGCCGAACAGGCCGGCCAGGCGGCCCTTCTCGAAGCAGGACGGTTCGACGAGTTCAACCGCCGCATGGCCTTCGTCGTCCACGACATCAAGAATCTGTCCAGTCAGATGTCGTTGCTGCTGCGCAATGCCGAAAAGCACGCCGACAAGCCCGAATTCCGCAAGGACATGCTGGTCACGCTCAAGAACAGCGCCGACAAGCTCAATGCCTTGCTGGCACGGCTCGGCCGCTACGGCGCGCCCGAAACCGAAGCGCCCTGCGAATTCGACGTCGACCGGGTCGCCCGACAGGTCGTCGAGAAGCTGGGCCGCATCCATCCGGTGGCGCTCCTCCGGGCCGAGCCGGCCTATGTCAGGGCCAATCCGGATGCGCTCGAACAGGCACTGGTGCATCTCGTCCAGAATGCGATCGACGCCAGCGACAGGGATTCCTCGGTCTTGCTCGAGGTTTCCGGCGACGGCGTTTCCGCGCGGATCCGCGTGACCGACAACGGGTGCGGCATGTCGCCCCAGTTCGTGCGCCGTGAGCTGTTCAAGCCCTTCGTCTCTTCCAAGAGCGGCGGATTCGGCATCGGCGCCTTCGAAGCGCGCGAGCTGATCCGCGCGATGGGTGGACGGCTCGAAGTCGAATCGCGCGTCGGGCTGGGCACCCGCTTCACCGTCATCCTCCCGCTCGAAGCCACTCGGGCCAAGATCGACCGTCTCAAATCCCTCCATGCGAGCGAGCCTCTGTGATGCCCCAGACCAAGCCCAAACTGCTGATCGTGGAGGACGACGAGGGGCTGCAGGCGCAGCTCAAATGGGCCTATGACGATTTCGACGTGGTGATCGCGGGCACCCGCGAAGCGGCGCTGGCGGCGCTGCGGTCAGAGGAACCGGCGGTGGTCACGCTCGATCTGGGCCTGCCGCCCGATCCCGACGGAACCAGCGAAGGCTTCGCCGTCCTCGACGCGATCATGGCGATGAAGCCCGATACCAAGGTGATCGTCGCCTCGGGCCACGGTGCCCGCGAAAGCGCGCTGCGCGCGGTCGAACTCGGGGCCTACGACTTCTATCAGAAGCCCGTCGATATCGACACGCTCGGCCTGATCGTCCAGCGCGCCTGGCGTCTCCACCAGATCGAGCGGGAAAACCGCCGGCTTTCCGAGAAGGTCGGCGAAGATCGCACCGTGCTCGGCTCGATGGTCACCGCCGCGCCCGAAATGGCCAGGGTGGCGCGGACGATCGAGCGGGTCGCGCCGACCAATGTCTCGGTCATGCTGCTGGGCGCCAGCGGGACGGGCAAGGAATTGCTGGCGCGCGGAGTACACGAAGCGAGCGACCGCAAGGATGGGGCATTCATCGCCATCAATTGCGCAGCGATCCCCGAAAACCTCCTCGAGAGCGAGTTGTTCGGCCACGAACGCGGCGCCTTCACCGGTGCGGTCAAGACCACCGAAGGCAAGATCGAGCTGGCGCACGGCGGCACGCTGTTCCTCGACGAGGTCGGCGACATACCGCTGCCCCTGCAGGTCAAGCTGCTCCGCTTCCTGCAGGAACGCACGATCGAACGGATCGGCGGGCGCAAGCCAATCGCGGTCGACACCCGGATCGTCTGCGCGACGCACCAGGATCTCGAGGCGATGATCGGGCAGGGGGCGTTCCGCGAGGACCTGTTCTACCGCCTCGCGGAAATCGTGGTCAAGGTGCCGACACTGGCTGAACGGCCCGGCGACGCGGTGTTGCTGGCCAAACATTTCCTGGCCCGGTTCGCCGCCGAGATGAATCCCCAGGTCAAGGGTTTCGCGCCCGATGCACTGGCTGCGGTCGATGGCTGGAACTGGCCGGGCAACGTCCGCGAGCTGGAGAACCGTGTGAAGCGGGCGGTGATCATGGCCGATGCCAGGCTGGTCTCGGCCGAGGATCTCGACCTCGCCGCGAACGGCGGCGAGGATCTGGCGCTCAACCTCAAGGCGGCGCGCGAGCAGGCGGACCGACGGATGATCCGCCAGGCGCTGGCGCGCAGCGAAGGCAATATCTCGAACACGGCCAAATTGCTCGGCATCAGCCGGCCGACGCTCTACGATCTGCTCAAGCAGTATGACCTGCAGACCTGATCGCTTCCTGCCGCTCGCCATGATGGCTGCGGCTCTGGCTCTGGTGGGATGCGAGGAGCAACCGGTCGAAAGCGATCCGGTCGAACGGGCGCGTGCCGAATTGGCTGCCGACAATCCTCTCGAGGCGGAGGTGTGGCTCCAGCGAGCACTAGCGGCAGGAACGGCGCCCGCCGAACTGGCGGCGCTGCTGGGCGAGGCAGCCCTGCTCGAGGGGGATCTCGCGACGGCACGGAAATGGCTGGCGCCGGGGAAATTTTCCCCCGAGACCTTTGCGCAGGGCTACCGGATGCTGGGGCGGCTGGAGCTGGCCCAGGGAAATCTCGCCGCAGCGGGGCAGGCGTTCGACCTCTCGCTCGCGACCGGTCCGGCATCGGCTCCGCTATGGGTCGATATCGGCCGGCTGCGCTATCGCGGCGGCGAACAGCTCGAGGCGATCGAGGCAGCCGAACACGCGCTTTCGCTCGATCCCGCGAATGCCGAGGCGCTGCACTTTCGCGGCCAGCTCCTGCGCGATTCCGAAGGGCTGGAAACGGGCGCAAGTTTCTTTGCCGCGGCGCTTCGGCGGCAACCTCGCAGCGCGACGCTGCGCGTCGAATATGCGGCGACCTTAGCCGATGCGGGGCGCGCTCGCGAAGCGCTCGCGGTTCTGCGCCGGGGCGGGTCGCGTGCGGCCGAATCCTCGCGGGGGTTGTTCGTCGAAGCGGTCATCGCGGCGCGGGGGAAGGAATTCTTCCTCGCGCGCGAACTGCTCCAGCGTTCGGGCTTCGAGCGCGACGGCATGCCGGCGGCGGTCTTGCTCTCGGCCATCGTCGATCTCGCTCAAGAGAACTACGCCAGCGCCGCGCAGCAGCTCGATCGCCTCCACCAGCAGCAGCCCGACAACTCGCGCGTTTCGGACCTGCTCGCGCTGGCCCTCGCGCGCAGCGGCGGCGAACGCGAGCTGGTCCATCGGTTCGCAGAAAAGGCCGCAAGCCCTACAGGTTCGCCCTATCTGAGAACCATGGTCGGGCGCGCGCTCGAGACGCTCGGCGACCGGACCGGCGCAGCGCGATTCCTCGACCTGGCAGCCAACCCGCGTTCGGCGATGGCGCCCCTGCCGAGCCAGGCTCCCCCTGAAACGCTCGGGTTTGCGAGCGGCGGCGGGGGGGCCGAAACGCGCGATTTCGTCCGCGACGCCATTGCCCGACGGCAAACCACTGCAGCGGTCCGCCGCGCGCGCGACTTCGCCCGCCGCCACCCCGGTTCGGGCGATGCCTACGTCCTTCTCGGCGACGCCGAATTGGCGCATGGCAACAAACGGGCTGCGCGCGAGGCCTATCAAGAATCCGCCCAGGTGCGTCGGCCCTGGTCGCTCGTCCTGAGGCTCGCCCGCGCGCAGGGCGACAGCCAGGCGGCGCGCGAAATTCTCGAGGGCTATGTTCGCGAAAATCCACAGAATGGCCAGGCCGCGGCGATCCTTGCGGATGCCTATGCCGCGCAGGGAGACTGGCAGCGCGCGGTGCAGATGCTCGACCATGCGATCGGCCTCGGCATGGCGCGGGTTCCCTGGGTCCGTGCCGCGCGGAGCGTCGGCGCAGGCGAACTCGGCGATCGCGAGGCCGCGCTCGACCACGCGCGCGCGGCGCATGAATTGCAGCCGCTGAACCCGCTCGCGATCGCCGCGCTCATCGCGGCACTGCCCGATGGCGAAACCGCTGCCCGCGCCCGGCTGCAGGCCAAGCTCGCTTCGCTCGGCACCCGCTGATCGCTCGACAAGCGGAGCGCTGCGCGGCAGGGGCGCACCATGGCCCTGCGCACCGTGTTTTCCGACCCCATGCTTCGCCTTCTGGCAGCAGCCATCCTGCTCGCGGTCGTGCTCCCTGCGACCGGTGATGCCCGGACATATGCCCAATGGATCGCCAATGCCGCGATCTTCCTGCTGTTCCTGCTCAACGGCATGCGCATCGCGCGGGGCGAGATCGCTGCGAGTGCCGCCAACTGGCGCTTCCTCCTGCCGCTGAGCCTGTGGGTCTTCGGCGCGATGGCGCTCGCGGGACTGGGACTGGCGCGGATGGGCGCAGGCCTGATGCCTCCGCTGATCGCAGCAGGCTTTCTCTATCTCGGCGCACTGCCCTCGACGGTGCAATCGGCCACCTCCTATACTTCGCTTGCGGGGGGGCGGGTCGCGCTTTCGGTGGTCAGTGCCGCGCTGCTCAACATCCTCGGGGTGTTCGTCAGCGTGCCGATCTTCCTCGCGTTGGGAGGGAGCGGAGAGGGGGCGGTCGGCAGCGCCGCGATCGTCAAGATCCTCGCCATGCTGGTCCTGCCGTTCGCCATCGGCCAGGCGATGCAGAACCGGACCGCGGCGATAACCGCGCGGCACAAGCATCGCATCGTCTGGATCGATCGTTTCATCATCGCGATCGCCGTCTATGTGGCATTTTCCGGGGCCGTCGCGCAGGGCCTGTGGTCGCGGCTGGATGGTGCAAGCTGGGCGATCCTGTGCGGTTTCGTCGGCCTGTTCTTGCTGTTCGGACACGCGGGCGCATGGCTCGCCAGTGCCGTCGGTGGCGCCCCGCGCGAGGACCGTATCGCCTTTCTTTTCGCCGGAGCGCAGAAGAGCGCGGCGATCGGCGCGCCGCTCGCGACCATCCTCTTCGCTCCCGAAGTCGCGGGTTTCGTCGTCGTTCCGCTGCTGCTCTATCACCTGTTCCAGCTGGTGATCGCGGCACCGCTGGCTAGCCGGCTGAGCGCTCGGGCGGAGTCGTCGTCTCGTCCGGGTGGCGGCGATTGTAGCGCACCGACCACCAGAAGCTGAGCCCTATCAGGATCGCGCCGATCAACCCGGTCACCAATTCCGGAATGGGAAAGCGCGCGGAAAGCAACATGATCGCGCCGAGCACGATAATCGCCCAGAAGGCGCCGTGCTCGAGGAAGCGATAAGCGGCCAGCGTCCCCTTGCGAACGAGGTGAATGGTCATCGAACGCACGAACATCGCGCCGATCGAGAGGCCCAAGGCGATGACGATCATGTTGTTCGACAAGGCGAAGGCGCCGATCACCCCGTCGAAACTGAAGCTGGCGTCGAGCACGTTGAGATAGAGAAAGCCGCCAAGCCCGCTGCGCACCACCGCCCCTTCGAGGCGATGGGCGTGCTCCTTCATCTCGAGAATCGCGCTGATCCCTTCCACCGCGATGAAGGTGACGAGCCCGAGTATCCCGGCGACGAGGAAAGTCAGCGCAGCGGCGGGTTCGAGCATCGTCGAAATACCCCACATGGCGAGCAGCAGCACCGCGATTTCCGCGGCTGGCAGCGCGGCGAATTTGGAGAGCTTGCGCTCGATCAGCGAAATCCAGTGAATCTCCTTGTCGAGATCGAAGAAGAATTTCAGCCCGACCATGGCGAGGAAGGCGCCCCCGAAACCGGCGATGCCGACATGCGCGGACGACACGATCCTTTCGTATTCGGCGGGTTTATTGAGCGAGAGGTCAATCGTTTCGACCGGCCCGAGGCCGGCGGCTATGGCGACGATCGCCAGCGGGAAGACGACGCGCATGCCAAAGACGGCGAATGCGATACCCCAGGTCAGGAAGCGGCGCTGCCAGATCTCGTCCATTTCCTTGAGCACCGAAGCATTGACCACGGCATTGTCGAAACTCAGCGAGATTTCGAGCACCGACAGCACGATCACGACCCACAGCAGCGACAGCGTGCCTGTAACCGTCCCCGTGCTGGCCCAGCCGTACCAGGCCGCCAGTCCGAGGCAGATCACCGCGAAGACGAAAGAAAACGCGTAGTAGCGGATCAACGTGGTCATGGTGCAACCGGTCCGGTTTCAGCGCTTCGGCTGGTAGGTTTGTTCGGATGTGGGAAAACTGCGTTCGCGCACTTCGCGGGCATATCGGGCGACCGTCTTCTCGATGACGCCGGCAATGTCTTCGTATTGCTTCACGAACCGCGGCACGCGGTCGAACATGCCGAGCATGTCGTCGGTGACCAGGACCTGGCCGTCGCATTGCGCCGAAGCGCCGATCCCGATGGTCGGACAAGAGACCGCCCTGGTGGCTTCGATCGCGATCGGTTCGACCACGCCCTCGATGACGATGGCAAAGGCGCCGGCTTCGTCCAGCGCCTTGGCATCGCCGACGATCTTGTCCGCTTCGGCATCGCTGCGTCCGCGTGCGGCGTAGCCACCGAGGACGTTGACCGCTTGCGGGGTGAGCCCGACATGGCCCATCACCGGAATGCCGCGCTGGTTGAGAAAGGCGATCGTCTCGGCCATCTGCTCGCCGCCTTCGAGCTTCACCGCAGCCGCCCCACTTTGCTTGAGCAGCAGCGCCGCGCTCGCGAAGGCCTGTTCTTTCGAAGCCTCGTAGGATCCGAATGGCATGTCGACGACGACCACCGCGTGATAGCTGCCGCGTACAACCGCGGCGGCGTGATTGGCCATCATCTCCATGGTGACCGGGATAGTCGAGGGCAGGCCGTAGATCACCTGGCCCAGCGAATCTCCGACCAGCAGCAGATCGCAGTGCGAATCGAGCAATTGCGCCTGGCGGGCGGTATAGGCGGTCAGCATGACCAGCGGCTCGCGCGTTTCGCCGGCGGTCTTGTGCGCGCGGATCCGCGGCACCGTAAGCCGCTTCATCGGCTGCGGCGTGGGATTGGCGCGGCTCGTGCTCGTATCGAGCTGGAAGGTCGTCGACATGACCGGAGACGTAGCAAGCCAGTGGTTCAAGGGGAAGCGACCCCTTGGATTCGCTTTCGATTGCGTGTCTAAGGCCGGCGAACGAAAATTGCGCAGGCCGAAAAGGCCGCGTCGGGGAGGGAAGAGCGCAAAATGGTCGCAAACACCAAGACAACGAGCGAAGGCTGGTCATCGCGCAGTGCCTTCATTCTCGCGGCGATCGGCGCTGCGGTGGGGCTCGGCAACATCTGGCGGTTCCCAACGCTGGCGGGCGAGAGCGGCGGCGGTGCCTTCGTGATCTTCTATATCGGCTGCGTGTTCCTGCTCGGCCTGCCGCTGGTGCTGTCGGAGATCTTCATCGGCCGCGTCGGGCAAACCGATGCAGTCGGATCGATCCGGCGCGTCTCTGCACAGTCGCAGGCATCGCCGCGTTGGTCGATTTTTGGTGGACTCGGCGCGCTCGCGGCATTCCTGATCCTGTCGTTCTATTCCGTGGTGGCGGGCTGGGTACTCTATTACGCCGGCGTCATGGGCGGCGATTGGATCCAGGCGATCATGGCCGGCGATCCCTTCCGCGGTGCATTGGCGGGCGAGGGACGCGAGCAGATCCAGCAGCGGCTGGGCGATATGTTCGCCAATCCGGGGCTGCTGCTGGCGATGCACGCGGCGTTCATGGGGGCCACGCTGCTGATCATCGCGCGCGGCGTCCATTCGGGGATCGAAAAGGCTGCGACCTATCTCATGCCGGCGTTCTTCCTGCTCCTGCTCGGCCTCGTCATCTATGGCGCGATCGAAGGAGACATGGGCCGCGCCGTGGCCTTCCTGTTCACCCCCGACTGGTCCAAGCTGACCCCCCCGGTGATGAATGCGGCGCTGGGGCAGGCGCTGTTCTCGCTCTCGCTCGGCGTCGCCGGCCTGATCACCTACGGTTCGTATATCAAGGAGGGCGGCAGCCTGGGTTCCACCGCGGCGGTCATCGCCGTCGCCGATACCGGCGTAGCTCTGCTCGCCGGGTTGATGATCTTTCCGATCGTCTTCGCGGTCGGTCTGGATCCGGCGGCGGGGCCGACGCTGGTGTTCCAGACCTTGCCCTTCGCCTTCCAGACCATGCCCGGGGGAGCGCTGTTCGGTTTCCTGTTCTTCGTGCTGATCCTCGTCGCAGCGATCACTTCGTCGATCTCGCTGCTCGAGGTGCCGACCGCCTGGGGCATCGGCGAGCGCGGCTGGAGCCGGCCCAAATCGGCGGCGATCTTCGGCGGCGGCGCCTTCCTCATCGGGATCGCGTGCCTGCTCGGCTACAACGTCTGGGCGGACGTCAGACCGCTCGGTTTCTGGTCGTTGTTCGCCGACACCGACATCCTCGATACCGTCGATGGATTCACCGGCAAGGTCATGCTCCCGCTGGGCGCCTTGCTCACTTCGCTCTTCGTCGGCTGGAAGGCCGATCGCACCCTGTTGCGAACCACCACCGGCCTCTCGCCTGCCGCTTTCGGCCTGTGGCGATTCCTGATCGCCTGGCTCTGCCCGATCGCGGTCGCGATCATCCTCGCCACCGGTCTGTTTCCCGCACTTCTGGGCAACTGAATTTCCCGATTGCCAGCCGATAAAAAGCGCATAAAAGGCGGGATTACCGGCTGGCTGGGTGGGGCAGTCTCGCTGCGGGCCGGGGAGATTTCCCCGCATGTTTCTCGACAGGGTAAAGCCGCTCGACGCCATCCTGGCGACGGCGGAGAAGAAATCGCTGAAGCGCTCGCTCGGGGCGATCCAGCTGATGCTCTTCGGCATCGGCTGCATCATCGGAACGGGCATTTTCGTGCTGACCGCCGCCGGCGCGCAAAAGGCCGGGCCCGGCCTGTTGCTGGCCTTCGCCATCGCGGGCATGGTCTGCATCGTCGCCGCGCTGTGCTATGCCGAGATTGCGGCGATGATCCCCGTAGCGGGGTCGGCCTATACCTATAGCTATGCTTCGATGGGCGAATTCCTGGCATGGACCGTCGGCTGGGCGCTGATCATGGAATATGCCATTGCAGCGAGCGCGGTCTCGGTCGGTTGGTCGGGATATTTTTCGGGCACGATCCTCACTGAATTCATGGGCATTCACTTGCCGGCATGGCTCAGCGCAGGGCCGCTCGCGCTGGGCGGTGCGGAAGGCGGACTGATCAATCTGCCGGCGCTCGCGATCGCGCTGCTGGTCACGGGACTGCTGGTGATCGGGACCAGCGAAAGCGCCAAGGTCAATGCCACGCTGGTCGCGATCAAGGTCGCGGCGCTCACCGTCTTCGTCGCGCTCACCTGGACCAGTGCGGATTTTTCGCCCGCGCATTTCAATCCCTTCCTGCCGGCCGGAATGTTCGGTGGATGGGGCACGGGGGTCGGTGCGGTGGGCGCGGCTGCGACGATGTTCTTCGCCTATGTCGGCTTCGACGCGGTTTCGACCGCCGCCGAGGAGACGAAGGATCCGCAGCGCAACGTGCCGATCGGTCTGGTCGGCTCGCTGCTAGTCTGCACGCTGTTCTATGTGCTGGTGGCGGCGGGCGCGATCGGCACCATTGGAGGACAGCCGATCATGGGCCCGGGCGGCGTCCCGTTCCCCGCCGGGTCGGAGGAGCTCGCCCGCCAGTGCGCCCTGCCGCAGTACGCTGCCGCGCTGGTCTGTTCGGACGAGGCGCTGGCGCATGTGCTGCGCCAGATCGGCTTCTCCGGCGTCGGCAATATGCTCGGCGTTGCCGCATTCCTCGCCCTGCCTTCGGTGATTCTGGTGCTGATCTTCGCGCAGACCCGCATCTTCTTCGTGATGAGCCGCGACGGGCTGCTGCCCGAGGTTCTGAGCCGGGTACATCCGCGATACCGGACTCCGCATGTCGTGACGGTAATCACCGGTTGTGTCGTTGCGGTGGGATCGGCGTTCTTTCCGGTCGGCCAGCTCGCCGACATTTCCAATGCCGGGACGCTCTATGCCTTCGTGATGGTGGCGATTGCGGTGATGCTGCTGCGCAGGACGGACCCGCATCGCAAGCGGCCCTTTCGCGTCGCCGGGCTGGCGATCGTCGGACCGCTCACGATTGCCGGGTGCGTGTTCCTGTTCGTCAACCTGCCGGTCAAGGCGATGCTGTTCCTGCCGATATGGGGCGCGATCGGCATCGCGATATACCTTCTCTACGGCCGCCGGCGCAGCCATCTGGGGCGGGGCATTGTCGAGGTGGTCGACGATATCGGGGGCGAGCACACCGAGATACCCATTCACCCGCCGGTCTGAGAACAGAAAAGGGGCCCCGCTCGGGAGAGAGCGCGGCCCCTCTGTCGCTCGTCGACGGGGACTTAGAGAGCGGCTTCCTTGACGTGACGTTCCGCCGCCTCGTCGTGGACGGTCATGCCGAGCGCCATCTTGGCGGTATTGAGCAGACCGATGTCTCCGCTCCAGATCTCGGCCTCGCCGAGGTCCATGCGCAGGAACAGGAGGTCGGGATCGGTCTTGCCGCCGTCGTACCAGGCCTCGACGAAATTGTTCCAGAACTGGTCAAAGCGTTCCTTGCTCGGTTCCACTGCGAGGTGCCCGTGGAAGCGCGCGAACGTTTCGTGGTCCTTGCCTTCGAAGGTGGCGGTGACCGGGCCGAGATCGGCGAAAGCGCTCTTGGTGTGGGTGAAGAACCAGATGGCGCTGTTGGCATCCTTGTCGAGCTGCGGGCTCATCGGGACCGCGCTCGAACTGTCGCCGTCCTTCTGCAGAAACAGATAGGGGCTGTCGGCCAGGGCTTTCCAGAATTGGGTCTTGAGTTCGTCGGGGTTCCCTTGGGCGTGTTTCATGTCGAGCTCCTTTTGGAAAAACGGGTTTCCCTCCACCAATGGACGAAGGCTGTGTTCGGTCCCGCCGGGGGCTGGGCCGTGTCGTGCTGGGGCCGACGTGCGGGGGAAGATCGGTTGCGCCGAATTGCCATTCACCCCGCATTGGAACATAATAAGAACAAACGAGTCGATTCTCCATGTTCCAGACCACGCCTGCCTCGCTGCCGCTCGCGGCCTTCGACACTGTCGCCACGCTTTCCGCGCAGCGCAGCACGGGCTGGTATCCGGGAAGGGCAAGATGCGACGAGCCGGCGCGGCACAGCGAAGTCTTCGCTTCCTCGCGCGAGGGCGCCGGCGTGGGGGCGGCCTTGGCGCTGGCGCTCGACGACTGGCGCAATTTGCCGCGCGGCGCGGGGCGCGAGCCGGTGGACCGGCGCAGCGTGCTATGGGTGCAGACGCGCGAGGCGGCGCGGCTGACCGGGCGCCCCTATCGCTCCGGCCTGCCCGAAGAACTGCGCGATCGCGTGATTCACGTGCTGGCGGAGAAGCCCGAGGATGCGCTCTTCGCGCTCGAGGAAGGGCTGCGTTGCCGCGATCTGGCTTTCGTCCTCGGTGAAATCATGGGCAACCCGCGGGCCCTCGATTTCACCTCCTCGCGGCGGCTCACGCTGGTGTCCGAAAGGCATGGTGTGCCGCTGTTCCTCGTCCGCCTCGATGCCGCCCGCGACCTGTCTTCGGCGCGCATGCGGTGGGAGGTGGCGAGCGCGCCTTCATCGCGGCCGGAATGGAATGCCCAGGCGCCTGGCAGCCCGGCCTGGCGTGCCGAACTGTTCCGTGCTCGCACCCATCCACCGGGCGCCTGGTTGCTGCGCGAAAGCGAGGGGAAGCTGGAGGCGGTCCGCGACCGCAGGGAAGACGGTGGAACGACGGCGGGGTCGCGGCAGGACCGGCTTCCGCTCGAGGCATGAGCGGGCCTCCGGGCGAGGCCCCGCGCGCGCGCCGCGTCCTCGCCATCTGGCTCCCCACGCTGGCGCTGGATCGCTGGCGGCTGGCGAGGGACGAGGCGGGAAGGGCGCTCGATGCCGGACCGCTGGTGCTGGTCGCCGATACTGCGCATGGGCCGCGGATCGAGGCGGTCAATCGGGCGGGGGCTGCGGCGGGGGCCCGATCGGGAATGATGCTCGCCGATGCGCGGACGCTGTGCCCGCAGATCGCCACCGCCCCGTCGGACCCGGCCGGAGACCTCGCCTTTCTCGAAAGCCTTGCCGTATGGGCGCAGCGCTGGGGCCCCTGGTCGGCGATGGATGCGCCCGACGGGCTGCTGGTCGACGTCACCGCGGTGCCACATCTGTTCGGCGGCGAGGCCAAGCTGATCGAGGACGTCCGCGGCAGTTTCGCCGCGCGCGAGCTTGCCGTCCGTGCCGCCATCGCGCCGACTGCGGGTGCGGCCTGGGCGCTGGCGCATCACGGCCCCGATGGCGCGATCGTGGCAACCCCCTCTTTCCCCACGCGGGATCCCGACGACCGCGTAGGCCGGGACGAGGAGGAGATCATGCGTGCCCTGGGCGATCTCCCCGTCGCCGCGCTGCGGCTCGATGCGGATGTGGTAACCGTGCTGCGCCGTCTCGGGCTCAAGCGGCTGGGGGAACTCACCACGATAGGCCGCGAGGCGATCCAGCGGCGGTTCCGCAATCGCAAATCGCCGGCTGCCAACCCGTTGATCCGGCTCGACCAATTGCTCGGCCGCGTGCCCGAGCCGCTGCTGCCGGTCGTCCCGCAGCATATGCCGCTGGTCCAGCGGCGCCTGCTGGAACCGATCCGTCATCGGCAATTGCTCGACCGGGTGGTGGAAGATCTCGCCGCCGACATGGCGCGCGAGCTCGAAGCCAAGGGGCAGGGTGCCCGGCGGCTCGAACTCGGACTGTGGCGGGTCGACGGCGAGGTCGTCGTGCGCCGGCTCGAACTTGCTGCCGCCACGCGCGAGGCGGCGCATATCTGCCGGCTGTTCGCTGCGCGCCTCGAGGATGTCGACGCCGGTTTCGGAATCGAGATGCTGCGAATGCGGGCGAGTTGGGCCGAACCGCTCGCGCTGGGGCAGGGCGACATCGAGGCGGCGGCGGAGAATCAGGGCACCAGCCTGTCGGCCTGTATCGATCGGCTGACCGTCCGCCTCGGCGCGCGCGCGGTCAGCCGTCCGGTGCCCTTCGCCAGCCACATTCCCGAACGGGCGCAGCGCTGGCAGCCCCCGCTCGATCCCGAACCATCTTCGCAAGGGCACTTGGCTTTCCACTCCAGGCCGCTGAAACTGCTTGAAAAACCAGAAAAGATTGCAGTGCTGTATGCGACCCCCGATGGCTATCCCCAGCGCTTTCGCTGGCGCGGGCAGGTGCATCAGGTGAGGCGGGTCGAGGGACCCGAACGGATCGCCCCCGAATGGTGGCGCGAACGCGGCAGCGCGCGTTTGCGCGACTATTACCGGATCGAGGACGGCGAGGGACGGCGCTATTGGATCTACCGTCTCGGCCTGGTCGGCGACGGCCGCGGCGGCCCGCCCGACTGGTACCTCCAGGGCCTGTGCGCCTGAGCGCTGGGGCAGGGCGAAATACCGCATCTATGTCATTTGGCATTGGTGAATCCATGGAAGGAACATATATAGAACACATGGCGACCCAGACGATTTTCCAGAAGCTCGAGATTCTCGCCGATGCGGCCAAATATGATGCGTCCTGCGCGTCGTCGGGCACGGCGAAGAAGAGCAGTCTCGGCGGCAAGGGGATCGGGTCGACCGAGGGGATGGGGATCTGCCACGCCTATGCCCCAGACGGCCGCTGCATTTCGCTGCTCAAGGTACTGCTAACCAACCATTGCGTCTTCGATTGCCACTATTGCGTCAACCGCAAGAGCTCGAATGTGGCGCGCGCGCGCTTCACTCCGCAGGAGGTGGTCGACCTGACGCTGGCATTCTACCGGCGCAATTATATCGAAGGCCTGTTCCTTTCCTCGGGGATCGTGAAAAATTCGAACCACACGATGGAGCAGATCGTAGAAGTCGCGCGTATCTTGCGGGAAGAGAACGATTTTCGCGGCTATATCCACCTCAAGACCATTCCCGAAGCCGATCCCGAGATCGTCCATCAGGCGGGACTTTACGCCGATCGCGTGTCGATCAATGTCGAACTGCCGACCGACAGCGGCCTTACCCGCCTCGCGCCCGACAAGGATGCGCGCCAGATCGAAGGCGCCATGGGCAAGGTCGGGAGCACCATAACCGAGCTCAAGGAGGCGCACAAAAGATTCAATCACGCCCCGCGCTTCGCCCCCGCGGGACAATCGACGCAGATGATCGTCGGGGCCGATGCGGCGACCGATTGCGAGATCGTCGGCAAGGCGAGCCGGCTCTACGACAGCTTCAAGCTGCGCCGGGTCTATTACAGCGCTTTCTCTCCGATCCCCGATGCCAGCGCGGTGCTGCCGCTGAAACGCCCGCCGCTGATCCGCGAGCACCGGCTCTACCAGTCCGACTGGCTGATGCGCTTTTACGGCTACCAGCCGGCCGAGGTGATGCAGGCGGCCGGGGCCGACGGCAATCTGCCGCTCGACATCGATCCCAAGCTCGCCTGGGCACTGAAGTTCCGCGAGCAGTTTCCGGTCGACGTCAATCGCGCCGCCCGGGAACAATTGCTGCGGGTGCCGGGTCTCGGGGTGAAGGCGGTGGGAAAGATCCTCGCCAGCCGCCGCCACCGCACGCTGCGGCTCGACGACGTGGCGCGGCTGACGCTTTCGCTGACCAAGGTGCGCCCCTTCATCTGCACCGTCGACTGGCGGCCGGTCCTGCTGACCGATCGCGCCGACCTGCGCAGGCTGCTCGCGCCCAAGACCGAGCAGCTGGAGCTGTTCGCGGCATGACCGCGCGATTCCTCCAGCACGTCAAGTTCGGCACCTATTACGTGGTCAACCTGCCCGAGGCCGACGATTTCGACTTCTGGCGCGAGCGCGCGCGCGCGATGGTCCGGTGCGACGTGCCGCCCGACCGCATCGCCTGGGTCGAACCGGGCGGCAGCGGCGACCTGTTCGCGGCATCTCGTTTCCCGGAGGAGAACGGCGCCTGCCCGTGCCTCCGCGGGATGCGGAACTGGTGCGGGCCAACCGGCGCTTCGTCGGCCTGGCGAAGAACGCCATTCTCCATTCCGACCCCGGCCGCTTCGCGCTGCTCTATCGCCTGCTGTGGCGGCTGCAGGCCAATCCGCGGATCATGGAGGACAAGGCCGATGCCGATGTGCGGCGGGTCGAGGAGCTCGACAAATCGGTCCGCCGCGACAGCCACAAGATGCACGCCTTCGTCCGTTTCCGCCTGGTCGAGGACCAGGACGCGCAAGCGGGCGAGCATTACGTCGCCTGGTTCGAACCCGAACATCACATCCTGCGCGCCAATGCCGGCTTCTTCATGCGCCGCTTCGCCAACATGCGCTGGTCGATCCTGACCCCGCGCGGGAGCCTGCACTGGGACGGCGAGACGATGCGGGAAGGCCCGCCCGCGCAACGCGGCGATGCCCCGGAAGGCGATCCGATCGGAAGATCTGTGGCGCAGCTATTATGCATCGACCTTCAACCCCGCGCGTTTGAAGGTCGGGGCGATGCTGAAGGAAATGCCCCGCAAATACTGGAAGAACATGCCCGAAGCGGCGCTCATCCCCGAGCTGATCGCCGGGGCGCAGACGCGAGAGGCAAACATGGTCGAGGCCGGCGCAATCGAATTCGACGAGCGGCCCGGATCGCTTGCCGGCGGTCGAGCGGGCGATCCATGCGTGCCGCCGCTGCCCGATCGGGCTGCTCGACAACCGGGCGGTGATGGGGGAAGGGCTGAAGCGGTCCACGCTGATGATCGTGGGCGAACAGCCGGGCGACCAGGAGGACCTCGCCGGCAAGCCCTTCGTCGGGCCCGCCGGGCAATTGCTCGACCGCTATCTCGAGCAGGCCGGGATCGACCGGAAGCGGACCTATGTCACCAATGCGGTCAAGCATTTCAAATTCGTCCAGCGGGGCAAGCGCCGGCTGCACCAGTCGCCCACGGCGAAGGAAATCGATACCTGCCGCTGGTGGCTCGAGAGCGAACGCGAGATCGTCCGGCCGAAGGTGGTGCTGGCGCTGGGGGCCAGCGCGGCGCGCAGCCTGCTGGGCAAGACGGTCAGCATTTCGAAGGCCCGCGGCGAGCCGCATCCGCTCGAGGATGGCAGCGAGCTGTGGATCACCGCGCACCCTTCCTATCTCTTGCGGCTCGATGGCGCGGCGAAGGAGAAACAGGAGCGCCTGTTCGACGCCGATCTGGCGGCGGTGAAGGAGCGGCTGGAGGAACTGGCCGGATGACTTCCCTCATGCATCCTTGCGAGCGGCCGAAGGTCGCGCGGCAATCGGGCACGTCCGGGGATGGCTTCGCTGCGCTCGCAAAGACGCAATGAAATCGGTGCGCAGCGATGCCCGATATACCGACTTCCGACAAACGCCGGATCGAGCTCGATCCCGATGCCGTCGATCCGCCGCCGCGCGCGCCCTTCGTCGAACTGGGGGTCGTCTCGTGCTTCAGCTTCCTGCGCGGCGCGTCCGATGCGGTCGACCTCGTGCTCGCCGCGCGGGCGCTCGGCTATGATGCGATCGGGATCGCCGACGCCAACAGCATGGCCGGGGTTGTGCGTTTGCATACGGAAGCAAAAACACTTAAATTAAAGCCGCTTATCGGCTGCAGGATAGAAACGGTAGAAGGTCTGGCCTTTCTCGCCTATCCGCGGGACCGCGCCGCCTACGGGCGGCTGTGCCGGCTGATCTCGGCCGGGCGGATGCAGACCCTCGACGGCGAATGGCAGGCCAAGGGCGCCTGCGAGATCTCGCTCGCCATGCTGGCGGCGCATGCCCAGGGCGTGCAGCTGATCCTGCTGCCGCCGCGCGATCTGGAACAGCGCTTCACCCTCGCCATGCCGAGCAACGTCGTCCCGTTTTCGGAAGGGGTGTCGCACGAAGACCCGAAGAAGTCGTATTTGCGGCAGAGCTCCCGTCCGGGCTCGCTGGCGACCCGGAAGGGCAAGGAGCAGGAACGGGCTGCGCCCGCGGTGCCGGCCGGCATCTTCGTGTCTTCATGTGAAAAGACCGGGTCTCTGGCGGAGATAATCTCAGACCTCGTCGCCCGGCTCCCCACGCTGCGTCATGTGGCTGCCGCCTGGCTGTACACCGGCAGCGACATCGCCCGGATCGAGGCGCTCGATGCGTTGGCCAGGGCCAACGGGTTGTCGATCCTCGCCACCAACGACGTGCACTATCACGCGCCCGACCGGCGGCCGCTGCAGGACGTCATGACCGCTATCCGGCACAAGACCACCGTGGCGCAGGCCGGCCATCTGCTCCACGGCAATGCCGAACGCTATCTCAAGCCGCCCGAAACCATGGTCCGCCTGTTCGCGCGGTGGCCGCACGCCGTGGCCGCGACGCGCGAGGTCGCCGATGCCTGCGATTTCAGCCTCGACGAATTGCGCTACGAATATCCCGAAGAAATCTATCCCGATGGGCGCACCCCGCAGCAATTCCTCGCCAGCGAGACGTGGAAGGGGGCCGCCTGGCGCTATCCCGGCGGTGTGCCCGATAGCGTGCACGAGACGCTCGAGCGCGAACTGGCGCTGATCGGCAAGCTCGACCTGGCGCGCTATTTCCTCACCATCAAGGATATCGTCGACTATGCCCGCGGGATCGATCCCCCGATCCTGTGCCAGGGGCGCGGCAGCGCGGCCAATTCGGCGGTCTGCTATTGCCTCGGCATCACCTCGGTCGATCCCGCCAAGCACGCGCTGCTGTTCGATCGCTTCATCTCCGAGGAACGCAAGGAGCCGCCCGACATCGATGTCGATTTCGAGCACGAGCGGCGCGAGGAGGTGATCCAGTACATCTATCGCAAATACGGCCGCCACCGTGCCGGCCTGTGCGCCACGGTGATCCATTATCGCCCACGCATGGCGATCCGCGAAGTGGGCAAGGCGATGGGGCTGACCGAGGACGTCACCGCCGCGCTGGCCAAGACCGTGTGGGGCGGCTGGGGCCGCGAGATCGACGAGAAACATGCCCAGGAAACGGGCATGGATTTGACCGATCCACACCTCCGGCGGGTTCTCAAGCTGACCGAACAAATGATTGGCATGCCACGCCATTTGTCGCAGCACGTCGGCGGTTTCATTCTTACCGAGAGTGCTCTGACGGAAACCGTGCCGGTGGGCAATGGCGCGATGCCCGAACGCAGTTTCATCGAATGGGACAAGGACGACATCGAGGCGCTGGGGATCCTCAAGGTCGATGTCCTGGCGCTGGGCATGCTGACCTGCATCCGCAAATGCCTCGACCTGCTCGACGATCGCTACAGCCGCAGGCTCAGCCTCGCCAGCGTCCCGCGCGAGGATCCCGAAACCTATGCCATGCTGCGCAAGGGCGATTCGCTCGGCGTGTTCCAGGTCGAAAGCCGCGCGCAGATGAACATGCTCCCGCGGCTGCGCCCGCGCGAATTCTACGATCTGGTGATCCAGGTCGCGATCGTGCGGCCTGGCCCGATCCAGGGCGACATGGTCCATCCCTATCTCAAGCGCCGCCGGGGGGCGGAACAGGTCGTCATTCCCGCGCCGAGCCCCGAGCACGGCCCGCCGGACGAACTGTCGAGCATCCTCGAACGGACGCTGGGCGTTCCGATCTTCCAGGAACAGGCGATGAAGATCGCGCTCGATGCGGCGAAATTCTCGCCCCGGGAAGCGAACCGGCTGCGCAAGGCGATGGCGACCTTCCGCAGCCGCGGCATGGTCGACGAATTGCAGGACATGATGGTCGAGCGGATGGTCGCCCGCGGCTACGACCGCGAATTCGCGCAGCGCTGCTTCAACCAGATCCGCGGCTTCGGCGAATACGGCTTTCCCGAAAGCCACGCCGCCAGCTTCGCGCATCTGGTCTATGTCTCGAGCTGGCTCAAATGTCATTTTCCCGCCGCTTTCGCCTGCGCGCTGCTCAATTCACAGCCGATGGGCTTCTACGCCCCGGCGCAGATCGTCCGCGATGCGGCGGAACATGGCGTCAGCGTGCTTCCCGCCGACGTCAATGTGTCGCAATGGGATTGCACGCTCGAAGAGCTGCCCGGCGCGCCCCCGGCGAACGGCGGGCAAGGGGGCCGGCGCGATCGGAAGATCGCGCTGCGGCTCGGCCTGCGGCAGGTCGACGGGCTAGCCGAGGCGGTGGCGGCGCGGCTGATCGCCGAGCGCGAGGCCGGCGGCGCATACCGCGACGTCAGGGCGCTCAGAGACCGCGCCGGCATCGGCCCGGCGCATGTCGAGCGGCTTGCCGCCGCCGACTGCTTCGGTTCGATGCGGCTGTCGCGGCGGCAGGCGCTGTGGGATGCGCGCAGCCTGATCGGCGGGCTCGACCTGCCGCTGTTCGCCGCTGCCGCAGCGCGCGACGAGGGGGCCGAGACCGCGCCCACGCAACTTCCCCGGATGCCGCTGAGCGAAGAAGTGGTCGCCGATTACCAGACCACCCGGCTCAGCCTGAAAGCGCACCCGCTGGCATTCCTGCGCGCTTCGCTGGCCGAGCGCGGCTTCGTCCGCGCCCGCGACCTGCGCGCGCGCAAGTTCCGCAGCATGGTGCATGTCGCGGGGCTGGTGCTGATCCGCCAGCGTCCGGGCAGCGCCAAGGGCGTGTGCTTCATCACGCTCGAGGACGAGACCGGGGTGATCAATCTGGTCGTCTGGCCCGATCTCAAGGAGAAGCAGCGCCGCGTGGTCATGGGCAGCCGGTTGATGGAGGTGCGCGGCCGGGTCGAATACGACGACGAGGTGATCCATGTCATCGCGCAGCACATGACCGATGCGACGCACCAGCTCTATCGGCTGTCCGAGGACATGCTCGCCGCCCCCGTCGCGCGGGCCGATCCCGCCGGCACGTCGCTGACCGGCCGGTTCGCACCGCATGGCCCGGGAAGCGATCGCGCAGGGGGAATCGGCAGGCCGGGCGAACCCTATCGCCCGGTCGAGCCGTGGGAGGAGCCCTCGTCCGGCCATCGCCGGCCGGGGCCAGCCGGATCAAGCGCCACGCGCGGCGATCATTTCGGCGACGTCGACGAACTTCTCCCGCGGGGCGCCCTCGCGCGCGGCGGCGATCTCGGCTTCCTCGATCTTGCGCCAGTCGCGGAAGGTGACGATGTCGAGCCCGCGCCGCGCCGCCAGTTCGTCGAATCCCGCGCGGCCGCGCTTGCCCGTTCCGCCGCCGATGTCGCCGTCGACCAGATCGATCACGCCGTAGCCGTCGGGTCGGTTGGTGCCGATCGTCCCGCTCGGTCCGCGCTTGGCCCAGCCGACGCAATAGAGGCCGGGGAGGATGCGCCCGTCCTCGTTGGCGAAGCGGCCCGCGCGCGTGTCGAAGGGCACGCCGTCGATCGGCGAGGTGCGGTAGCCGATGCAGCTGACCACCAGATCGGCGGGCAGCCGGTAGGTCTCGCCCGTGGCGACCGCGCGTCCGGCCTCGACCGTGGTGCGCTCGACCTCGATCGCGCAGACCCTGCCGCCGGCGCTCGCGAGAGCCCGCGGGCTGGCGAAGAAGTCGAATTCGATGGCGATCGGCTTTTCGGCATGGATGTGTTCGGGAATGGCGGCGAAATCGCGCAGTAGGTTGACCGATTTGCGCACGCCGGGTTCGAGGATGGCGTCGTCCTCGACCGGGGGCAGGTCGCGCGGGTCGACATGCGGGCTGGCCCGCGACAGATGCATCAGCTCGCCCAGTTCCTTGGGCGTCATCATGATCTGGTGCGGCCCGCGGCGGCCGAGCACGGTCACGCTCTCGATCCGCGCGGCGCACAGCGCATCGAGGGCATGCGCGACGATGTCCGAGCCGGCGAATTCGTCGCGTCCCTTGGACAGGATGCGGGCGACGTCGAGAGCGACGTTTCCCATGCCGATCACCACCGCGTGCCGACCCGTCAGATCGGGGGCGAGCCGGGCGAATTCGGGATGGCCGTTGTACCAGCCGACGAAAGCCGCGCTGCCGAAGACATTGCCCGCATCGGCCCCGTCGATCGTCAGCTCGCGGTCCTGCGGCGCCCCGGTCGCCAGCACCACCGCATCGTAGAAACCGGCCAGCTCGGCGATCGACACGTCGCGTCCGACCTCGACGTTGCCGACGAAGCGGACATTATCGCCGTCGGCCGTCTTCTCGTAACGGCGCGCGACCGCCTTGATTGACTGGTGATCGGGGGCGACCCCCGTCCGGATCAGGCCGAACGGCACCGGCAGCTTGTCGAACACGTCGACCCGGGTCTGGTCGCCCCATTTCTTCACTGCCGCTTCTGCGGTGTAGTAACCCGCCGGTCCCGATCCGACGATCGCGATGTGACGCATGTCCTTCTCCCCGAGACGCGCCGCTAGATGCACGGCTGCGGCGGTGCTGGCAAGGCGCGCCGAGCGCCCCCCGGCTGCTGCCAAACATGGTTATGCGTTTGGAAAGGAATTGCCGATAGACGATCTGTCCCAAGGATATATCCGCGACGGCAATGCGGATCAGGACAGAGGTTCGACAGAACGATGGCAGGCTTTTTCTCGCGCGCCACGCGGGCGACCGGCGACGCCGGGGCCGATCCCGAGAACGCGCCGCTGATGCCCATCGCCGCATCCGACGTGGCGCGTCGGATCGAACTGCTCGACAGTTTCGAGGCCGCCGGCCTCGGCTGGTTCTGGGCCACCGATGCGCAGGGCCGCCTGATCTATCTTTCGCACATCGCCGCCGAGAAGCTCGGCTGGGCGAACGGCGAAGCGATCGGCAAGCCGCTGTGCGAACTGTTCACTGCCGACCCCCGGCCCGAGGGCGATCCCGACCGGGCCGAACGCCCGCTCGCCTTCCTGCTGAGCGCGCGCAACTCGATCAGCCAGCTGACCGTCCGTCTGGCAGTCGACGGGCAGGAAGTCTGGTGGGAAATCGCCGGCAAGCCGCAATTCGACGCCGAACAGCGGTTTACCGGCTATCGCGGCAGCGCCAAGGACGTGACGGCGACGCGCGAGAGCCGGCGCGATGCCGAGCGTCTGGCGCAGTTCGATCCGCTGACCGGCCTCACCAATCGCAACCGGATCACCAAACGGCTCGCCGATACGCTCAAGGCCTATCGCAACTCCAAGCGCACCTGCGCGGTGATGATGCTCGATCTCGACCGGTTCAAGCAGATCAACGATACGCTCGGCCGTCCTGCGGGGGACGAACTGCTCAAGCAGGCCGCCGCGCGGATCGAACGGATCATCGGCAACAAGGGCGAGGTCGCGCGGGTCGGCGGTGACGAGTTCCAGATCGTGCTGCCCGACATGGACGACCGCGGCGCGCTGGGAGATCTTGCCCAGCAGTTGATCCAGATGATCTCTCAACCCTATTCGGTGGCCGGTTCGCGCGCCATCATCGGCACGTCGGTGGGCGTCGCCATCGCGCCCTACGACGGCCTCGACACCGAAGAACTGGTGAGCGCCGTCGACCTCGCCCTCTATGCCGCCAAGGGCGGCGGGCGGGGCCAGTACCGCTTCTATTCGAGCGATCTGAAGGATGGCGCCAAGCACCGCCGCCAGATCGAGGAGACCTTGCGCGACGCGATCGAGAACGAACAACTCTCGATGTGCTATCAGCCGATCGTTTCGACCCACGGCAACAAGGTCCAGTGCATGGAAGCATTGATGCGCTGGGACCATCCCGAACACGGAAGGATATCGCCCGGCGTCTTCATTCCCGTGGCCGAGGATATCGGCCTGATCCAGCGGATCGGCGGCTGGGCCCTGTCCGAAGTCTGCCGCCATGCGCAGCAATGGCCGGTCGAACTGCGCGTCGCGGTCAATGTTTCCGCCGTCCAGTTCGCGCAGGAAGATTTTCCGCAGATCGTGCAGCGCGCGCTCCAGAACAGCGGTTTCGCCCCCGAACGGCTCGAGCTGGAAATCACCGAAAGCGTGTTCCTCGGCGACACCGGGCGGGCGCAACGCATCTTCACCGAACTGAAGGCGCTGGGCGTAAGGCTGGCGCTCGACGACTTCGGCACCGGTTACAGCTCGCTCAGCTATCTGCGCAACGCACCCTTCGACAAGATCAAGATCGATCAGAGCTTCGTCCGCGGTGCCACCGAAGAGGGCAACAACAATGCCGCGATCATGAGCGCGATCGTCGGCCTGGCCGAAGCGCTGAACATGGAAACCGTGGCCGAAGGGGTCGAGACCAAGGACGAACTCGCCCTGGTGGCCGAGCGCGGAGCCAGCCACGTCCAGGGCCTGATCTTCTCGGGCGCCATTCCACAGGATGAGGTGATCGAGCGGCTGCAGAAGGGGCAGCTCGAATACGAGGCCCGCGGCCCGGCCAAATATCGCGCCGACCGCAAGACGGTATTCCGCCGCATCGGGCTGATCCACGAGGACCACCGCTATCGCGTGGTGATGCGTAATTTGTCGAAGACCGGGGCGATGGTCGAAGGCGTCATGGGGGTTCCGGTGGGCACCGAAGTCGTGCTCGACCTGGGCGGCGGTCAGCTGGCGGTCGCGGTCGTCCGCCGTTCGCGCAAGAGCCTGCTCGGGGTCGAGTTCGAAACCCCGCTGATCAGCGACGGCGCCGAAGGCCTGTGCACCCGCCATCGCGTATCGCCCTATGATATCGAATCGGTCGGTCGGCCGCTCGCATCCCTGCCGCCCGACCCCTATGCGCTGATCGCTGCCGAGCAGCAGTCTTCCGCCACCCGAAAGAAATTCGTCGAGGTCGAGGTGGGCGCCCCGAAACCCGCGACGGGCCATTGACCCATGCGCCGCGCGTTAGGCCAAAACTAACCATTGCCGCCTAGTAGGAGAGAGCATTCCTCGAAACCCCACGCCAAGGTTGTCGCACATGGGCGCCATGCCCTTTTCCGAGTTCTTCAAGGGAAGAAAACCTGACGATGCCTCGCCTGCCGGAGTGGCGGCGGCATCGCTGACCGGGCTCGAGCCCTCGGACAAGCAGGACATCATCGAGGAAATCGAGGCGAGCGGCACGCTGGGATTCTGGGCCACCGATGCCGCGGGCGCCATGGTCTATCTGAGCCCGGCCATTGCCGCGAGCCTGGAGCGGGGGCAGGTTTCCGCCGCGGGGCGGCCGATGCAGGAACTGTTCGTTCCGATCGACGGCGAAAGCGACGGACGCTCGCTCGGTCTCAAGCTCAACACGCGCAAGCCATTCGCCAATCTTCAGGTCCAGGCGGGCAGCCGGTCGTGCGATTGCGTGCTCAAGATTTCCGGTCGCCCGCTCCACGATGCGAACGGGAATTTCCGCGGCTTTCGCGGCAGCGCGATCGACGTCACCGAAGAGTTCCGGAGCGAGCAAGAGGCCACCCGGCTGGCCAAATATGATTCGCTGACCGGCCTCGCCAATCGTCACCGCATGGAACAACGCATCGACGCGACGCTGCACAGCTTTCGCGCCGCCAAGCGCGCCGCCGCGCTGATGATGCTCGACCTCGACAAGTTCAAGCAGGTCAACGACACGCTCGGGCATGCGGCCGGAGACCAATTGCTTCAGCAGGTCGCCGAGCGCCTGCGCGGCGTGATCGCGGGGCGCGGCGAGATCGGCCGGCTGGGGGGCGACGAATTCCAGGTTCTCGTGCCCGATCTGGACGACCGCGGCGAACTCGGCGAAATCGCCAAGAAGGTTATCCAGATCCTGTCTCAGCCCTATTCGGTCGAGGAAGGCCGGGCGATCATCGGCTGTTCGGTGGGGATCGCGGTGGCCCCCTACGACGGGGTCGAGCGCGACGAGCTCACCCGCGCCGCCGACCTTGCGCTCTATGCCTCGAAGAACGGCGGGCGCGGCCAGTTCCGCTTCTATGCCGCCGATCTCGAGCACGAGGCCAATCTGCGCAGGCGGATGGAGGAAGACCTCGCCGCAGCGATCGAGAGCGGCCAGTTCGCGCTCGAATACCAGCCGGTCGTGGCGCTCGGCGAAAACCGCGTCGTCGCGCTCGAGGCGCAATATTGCTGGAACGACGAGGAACGCGGGCGGGTAACTCCCGAGACCTTCCTGCCGGTCGCCGAGGGCAGCCGCCTGATCGTGCCGATCGGCGAATGGGCGATCCGCCAGGCTTGCGAAGAGGCCATGCGCTGGCCCGGCGGAATGCGGGTTTCGCTGCAGATCAGCGCGGTGCAATTCGAAGCCAGCGGCTTCACCGAGACGATCGAGCAGGCGCTGTCCGACAGCGGGCTCGACCCCGCGCGGCTCGAACTGCGTCTGGCCGAAAGCGTCCTGCTCGGCGATGCCGCGCGGGTCGACAAGGTCCTCGCGCGGCTGTTCAAGCTCGGCGTCCACCTCACCCTCGACCAGTTCGGTTCGGGGCTGTCATCGCTGTCCTATCTTCGCCGCGCTCCGCTCGGCTCGCTCCGCATAGGCGCCGAATTCTTCGAGCCCGTGATCGGCAACAGGCTCGGCGACATGGAGCTTGTCCGGGCGGTCGTCGCGCTGGCCGGCGCCATGGGGATGGAGACCGTCGCCTCGGGCGTGGACTCGCGCGAGCTGATGGAGGAGCTGCAACGCCTCGGCATCGATCGGGTCAGCGGGTTCGTCTATTCAGAACCGCTGTCCGCGGCGCGATTGCAGGAAGCCATCGGCAGCGGGGAATGGACGCTGGCGCCGACCGACGCGGGGGCGCAGCGGGCCAATCGCCGGACCGTCTTCCGCCGCATCGGGGTGATTCACGAGGATCACTATTACGACGTCACGCTGCGCAATCTGTCGCGTTCGGGAGCGATGATCCAGGGCATCGAGGAGGTTCCCGTCGGGACGATGTTCGTGCTCGATTTCGGGCAGGGCCAGCTCGCCGTCGGCTCGGTCAAGCGCTCGATGGAGGACAGCCAGGGGGTCGAGTTCGAGCAGGAGCTGGTCGACGACGGGGCGGGCGGTCTGTGCACGCGCCACCGCGTCAGCCCCTACGAACTCGCCGCTGCCGGAGCCCCGCTCGCGGCGCTGCCGCCGGGGCGCTATGCGCTGGCGCCCGAGGTCGCGCCGGGCAACAGTTTCGCGCAATTCCGCCTGTCCGACAATGCGCCGCGCCAGACCGGGGGCAAGGACGCGGCCTGATACGGTGCTTGGCGATACCGGCGACCCCGGCTAAGGCGCGCCCGAGGCATTCCGAATGCCGTAACCCGCGTTCAAGCAGTTTCTATGACCGACCTAAAAAATATCCGTAATTTCAGTATTATCGCGCATATCGACCATGGCAAGTCGACGCTTGCAGACCGGCTTATCCAGCGCTGCGGCGGGCTGACCGATCGCGAGATGAGCGAGCAAGTGCTCGACAACATGGACATCGAGAAGGAACGCGGGATCACCATCAAGGCGCAGACGGTGCGTCTCGAATATCAGGCGCTTGATGGCCAGACCTACGAGCTCAACCTGATGGACACCCCCGGCCACGTCGACTTCGCCTATGAGGTCAGCCGCAGCCTCGCCGCCTGCGAAGGCGCGTTGCTGGTGGTCGACGCGGCGCAGGGGGTCGAGGCGCAGACGCTCGCCAACGTCTATCAGTCGATCGAGCACGACCATGAAATCGTCCCCGTGATCAACAAGATCGATCTTCCCGCGGCCGAACCCGAGAAGGTCATGGCCGAGATCGAGGACATCATCGGCATCCCCGCCCACGGGCCGTGGCAAGAAGGCGGCGCGGTGCTCACCAGCGCCAAGTCGGGGCTCGGCATCGACGAGGTGCTCGAAGCGCTGGTTGCGCGCATTCCCCCGCCCACGGGCGACCGCGACGCGCCCTTGAAGGCGATGCTCGTCGACAGCTGGTACGATCCCTATCTCGGCGTGGTGATCCTCGTCCGGGTGATCGACGGTGTGCTCAAGAAGGGCCTCCAGGTCAAATTCATGCAGGGCGGTACGCAGCATCTGATCGATCGCGTCGGCGCCTTCACCCCCAAGCGCGTCGACCTGCCCGAAATCGGCCCCGGCGAAATCGGCTTCATCACCGCGCAGATCAAGGAAGTCGAACAGGCCCGCGTCGGTGATACCATCACCACGGTGAAGGGCGGGGCGGACAAGGCGCTCGCCGGCTACAAGGAAGTCCAGCCGGTGGTGTTCTGCGGGCTGTTCCCGGTCGACGCCGCCGATTTCGAGAAATTGCGCGAATCGATCGGCAAGCTGCGGCTCAACGATGCCAGCTTCTCCTACGAGATGGAGAGCAGCGCCGCCTTGGGCTTCGGCTTCCGCGCCGGCTTCCTCGGCCTGCTGCATCTCGAGATCATCCAGGAACGGCTCAGCCGCGAATATGATCTCGACCTCATCACCACCGCGCCCTCGGTAGTCTACCGCGTCCACCTCGGCCACACCAAGACCGAGGACGCCAGGACGATCGAGATCCACAATCCCGCCGACTGGCCCGACGTCAACCGCATCGAGACGGTCGAGGAACCGTGGATCAAGGCGGTGATCTACACCCCCGACGAATATCTCGGCGCGATCCTCAAGCTGTGCCAGGACCGCCGCGGGATCCAGACCGATCTGACCTATGTCGGCGGCCGCGCGCAGGTGAGCTACGAACTGCCGCTGAACGAAGTGGTGTTCGACTTCTACGACCGGCTCAAGAGCATCAGCCGCGGCTATGCCAGCTTCGACTACGAGCAGATCGGAAGCCGAGAGGGCGACCTCGTCAAGATGAACATCCTCGTCAACAACGAGCCGGTCGACGCGCTGAGCCTGATCGTCCACCGCGCGGTGGCCGAGGAACGCGGCCGCGGCATGTGCGAGCGGCTCAAGGACCTCATCCCGCGCCATCTGTTCAAGATCCCGATCCAGGCCGCGATCGGCGGCAAGATCATCGCCCGCGAAACCATCGCCGCGCTGCGCAAGGACGTGACGGCGAAGTGCTACGGCGGCGACATCAGCCGCAAGAAGAAGCTGCTCGAGAAGCAGAAGAAGGGCAAGGCGCGGATGCGCGAGTATGGTAATGTGAGCATTCCGCAGGAGGCGTTTATCGCGGCGCTGCGGATGGGGGAGGAGTAGGCGCAAGCCTGCCCGCAACCCAAGATTTTCCCTGCCGGCCCATCCGCCGGCCAAGTGACAGAGACCGATACCGACCATGGCAGGCTACAAGGAACCCACCTTTCAGGAACGCACCGCGCTGGCGCAGAAGGCGCGTGCAAAGGCGCTGAAGAAGCGCGCCGCCAAACCGCCGATGGACGAGGCCGAAGTGGCACGCCGCAAGGCCGCGCAGGACGCCCGCGACGCCGCCGCCGCCGAAAAGAGCGCCGCCCGCAAGGCCGCCATCGCCGAGGCCAAGGCGGAGAAAGAGGCCAGCAAGGAAGCCGCCGCCAAAGCCGCCGCAGTGCCCCAGCCGACCGAGGCGGAACTGAAAGCGGCACGGGACGAGAAATACGCGGCGCGGAAGGCGCGCAAGAAGGGCTGAGCGCCAGTCCGCGGGGTGCTTGCCAGATCTGGCTGCTTTAGGAGTCGATCCGGCGGCAAGTTCCGGCCCGCGCCAAACGGTTCGTAACGGCTGGATGTCATGCGCGGGCGGCCAGGCACGCTGGCTCGAAACGTCGCGTCACGGTTCGCCGAAGGAGGTGCTTGCGGCCGCCCCCTTTTCCCGCTCTCGGGGCTAGGGGCGCGTCTGCCCCTCGCCATGCACCAGATATTTGAAGCTGCACAATTGCTCGAGGCCCACCGGGCCGCGGGCGTGCATCTTGCCGGTGGCGATGCCGATCTCGGCGCCCATGCCGAATTCGCCGCCGTCGGAGAATTGCGTGCTGGCGTTGTGCATCACCACCGCGCTGTCGACCCTTGTGAGGAACTGGCGCGCGGCGTCCTGGTCCTCGGTCAGGATGGCGTCGGTGTGATGGCTCGAATGGCTTTCGACCCAGGCGATGGCTTCGTCGAGCCCGTCGACGATCTTCACGCTCGCGATCGGGCCTAGATATTCGGTGTTCCAGTCGTCCTCGGTGGCGGGTTGGAGCCGGGCATCGATCGCCACCGCTTCGGCGTCGCCGCGCAATTCGCAATCGCCGGCCATCGCATCGGCGAGCTTGGGGACGACCCGCTCGGCGACCTTGCGGTCGACCACGATGCTCTCGGTCGCGCCGCAGATGCCGGTGCGGCGCAGCTTGGCGTTGCGGATCACCGCCACCGCCTCGTCGATGTCGGCGGCCTCGTGGACGTAGCTGTGGCAGTTGCCGTCGAGGTGGAGCAGCGTGGGAACGCTGGCCTGGTCGCGGACCAGCTCGACGAGACCGCGTCCACCGCGGGGGATGACGAGATCGACGAACTCGTCGGCCTTGAGCAGCGCCGCGACCGCGGCGCGGTCGGTCGTGCCGACGGTCTGGACCGCATCTTCGGGGAGGCCCGCGGCCGCCAGCCCGGCGCGCATCGCCTCGACGATCACGCGGGTCGAATGGCGGCTTTCCGAACCGCCGCGCAGGATCACCGCATTGCCCGACTTGAGACACAGCGCGCTCGCGTCGGCGCCGACATTGGGGCGGGATTCATAGATCATCCCGATCACCCCGATGGGCACCGCGACGCGTTCGATCCTGAGCCCGTTGGGGCGCTCGAAAGTGGCGAGGCTGCGGCCCACCGGATCGGGCAGTTCGGCGATTTCCTCGAGCGCCCTGGCCATGCCCTCGATCCGCTCCTCGGTCAGGCGCAGCCGGTCGACGAAGCTGTCGGGCTTCTTGCCTTCGACGCTGGCGACGTCCGCCGCATTGGCTTCGAGCAGCGCCGGCATGGTGTCGCGCAGCGCCCCGGCGGCTGCGCGCAGCGCATCGTTCTTGGCTTGGGTCGAGGCGGACAGCAGCCCGCGCGCCGCCTCGCGCGCGCGGCGGCCGAGTTCGTGGACGTGAATCTGCGGGTCGGGGGTCTGGTCGTTCATGGTATTTCCGTTCTGGTTGCGGCGGGAGGCGCGGGAGCGGGGCTCAGCGCAGCTCGACCGCCCGTTCATAGGCCGCCTGCAGTGTAGCATGCAGACGGTGCGAGAGGCCACCGTCGGCGTTGAGCGCCGCAAGGCCGGCGGCGGTGGTGCCGCCCTTGCTGGTGACCGAATTGCGCAGCTCCTCGAGCGAGGGGGCGCTGGTTTCGGAGGCCATGGCGATGGCGCCGCCGATGGTGCCGAGCACCATGTCGCGCGCCTCGTCCTCGTCGAACCCCTGCGCCATCGCCGCTGCGACATAGGCGCGGGCGATCTCGAAAACGTAGCCCGGGCCCGAGCCGGCAACGGCGGTGACCCGATCGAGCCGTTCCTCATCGTCGACGACGATGGTCGAACCGGCGCGCCGCATGAAGTTTTCGGCGTGGGTGAGATGGGCCGAGCCGGCGTGCGGACCCGGGCAGATACCCGATACGCCGCGCCCGATCGCTGCCGGCAGGTTGGGCATCGTCCGGACGACCGGCGCATCGCCCATCAGCTTCGACAGTCGGGCGGCCGAATAGCCTGCCGCGATCGAGAGGACATAGCCGCCCGGCGCGAGATTCCCGGTATAGGCGGGCATCACCTCGTCGATCAGCTGCGGCTTGACCGCGGCGACGATGCAATCGAAATTCCGGTCGGCGATCGCATCGCGCGCACCCACCAGGGTGACGCCTGCGGGAACTTCACCTTGCGCCGGATCGACAACGGTGATCGTCTCCGGTCCGCGGACCCACTGCGACAGCAGTGCGGAGCCCATCTTGCCGCAACCGACAATAAGAACAGTTTTCGTGATAACTCAATTCCGTTTCCGAGCCATCAGACTCTTTTAACACACGATATAATTGACCACACAAGTAACAGTAAGAAAACCCTACGCCGTCACTTTGCTGCAATACTCCAGTTACCTGAAGCCCAAGATATTCGACAAAAAGCGGTTGTGCGCTGCACAATCCCTATCTACATTGGGCGGAGGAAATTTCAAGGCGACGTAATTTTCATAATATGACCGAACAAAGAAACATTGTTATCAAAATCGGCTCGGCGCTCCTCGCCAATCAGGATCTGCTGACCCCGCGATACGGGTTTCTCCAGCGTCTGCTCGAAGATGTTGCCGATCTCCGCGGAGAGGGCTGGAACGTGATCCTGTGTTCCTCGGGCTCGGTGGCGCTGGGTTTGCGCATCATAGGGGAAACGCCCGAAACCGCCGGCGTATCCGACAAGCAGGCAGCGGCGGCCTGCGGCATGCCGCTGCTGCTCAATGCCTACAAGCAGGTCGGACACGAATTCGGCTTCGAGATCGCCCAGGTGCTTCTGACGCTGGGCGACTTCGAGGACCACCGCCGCTTCCTCAACACGCGCAACACGGTCCATCGCCTGCTCGAGGCGCAGGTCGTTCCGATCGTCAACGAGAACGATTCGATCACCACAGAGGAAATCCGGGTGGGCGACAACGACAGGCTCGCCGCCAAGGTGGCGCAGATGGTCGGCGCCAGCGACCTGGTGATCCTCACCGGGGTGGACGGGTTGTACGACCGCAATCCCGACGATCCCGCCGCCCAATTCGTGCCCGAGGTCGAGGACGTCTCCCAATACATGGAAGCGACCAAGGGCAAGAGCACGCTCGGAACCGGCGGCATGGCGACCAAGCTGCAGGCGGCAAACATGGCGCAGGAAGCCGGCGTCACCACCTGGATCGCGCAGGGCGAGGTCGATCGACCGATATCGAGCGCGATCAAGGGCAAGCGGCGCGCGACCAAGGTCGTCCCGCATCCCAACCCGCTGTCGGGCTGGGACAGCTGGATCGCCAATCGTCTGCAGATGGCGGGCAGCATCGTGGTGTCGCAGGATATCGCCCGCGCCATCGCGGGTGGAGAACGCTCGATCCGCAGGGAAGACGTGATCTCGATGGACGGCGATTTCACCCGTGGTGACGTGCTCCACATCTACGATGCCACCGGGATCGAGCGCGCCCGCGGTCTCAGCGACTTCAGTTCGGAGGAATTGCGCGTGCTGACCAACAACCCCGGCACCGCCGCCGAACAATTGCTCGGCTATCGGACCAAGGGCGAAATCATTCGCAGCGCCAATCTCGTTCCGCTCGAGAACCGCCATCTGTTATGGGACGCTCCCGCGGGGATCTCCCAGGACGGCTGATCGACGGCCCCGATCGAGCAGCGCCGCAGCCCCGGGGGACAGAGCACAGAACTTCACTTGGCGTTCATCGGGACGCTGGCTATAGGCTGCTCCCCATGACGATCCGAGCACCTTCCACCAAGCTTCTCCTCGGCGCCGCACTCGCCGGCGCGACCCTTCTTACCGCGGGTTGCGCCGGGCGCGGCGGCGGACCGAAGGACACCGCCTATGTCGCGCGCGATGTGGAAACGCTCTATTACGAGGCCAAGCGCCGGCTCGACCGTGGCCAGCCGGTACTCGCGGCAGCCCTGTTCGACGAGGTCGAACGCCAGCATCCCTATTCGCCCTGGGCGCGCCGGGCCCAGCTGATGAGCTCGTTCAGCTATTATGTCGCCCAGGATTACAACAAGGCGATCCAGTCGGCGCAGCGTTTCCTGCAGATCCACCCCGGCAACAAGGACGCGCCCTACGCCTATTACCTGATTGCGCTCAGCTATTACGAACAGATCAGCGACGTTCAACGCGATCAGAAGACCACCGACCAGGCGCTGATCGCGCTGAACGAGGTCAACCGCCGTTTCCCCAGCACCGATTACGCCGCCGATGCACGGCTCAAGATCGACCTCGTGCGCGATCACCTCGCGGGCAAGGAAATGGAGATCGGACGCTATTACGAGCGTTCGGGCAAGTGGATCGCCGCTCAGATCCGTTTCCAGAACGTGGTCGACACCTATCAGACCACCAGTCACGCGCCCGAGGCGCTCTATCGGCTGACCGAAACCAGCCTCGCCCTCGGCATTCCCGAAGAGGCGGTCAAATATGCTGCGGTTCTGGGCGCGAACTACCCCGGCAACGAATGGTACGAAAAGGCCTACGAGCTGGTGCAGGACCACGCACCGGGCGCTTCGCCGAGCTGAGCGCCAACCGCGGGGCAGGCGACGATCCGCCCCCGGCGGCGGCCAGCGCCCTCAGGCGGTCCGGGCGTCGCGCGGGGCGGATGTCGCGTTGGCCTCGGGGGCGTCGGCATCGACCGTGATCACGCGGTTGCGACCATCTTCCTTCGCTGCGTAGAGTGCCCGGTCGGCCTTGCGGTACAGCGCCGTCCAGTGGCTCGGGTCGGCGACCCTGGCTTCGGCCACGCCGATGCTAGCGGTAAGCCGTTCCCCGTGCGGCATATAGGCACCGCGGATCTCGGCCAGTAGTTGCAGCGCCAGCGCCGGGTCGAGCGCCGAGGCGGGCGCCAGCAGGGCGAATTCCTCGCCCCCCAGCCGCGCTGCGCAGATCGAGCCGCGGGCATGGAGCCTGAGGATTTCGGCAAAGGCGCGCAGGACGTCGTCGCCCATGTCGTGGCCGAACTCGTCGTTGATGGTCTTGAAGCGATCGATGTCGATCACCATCAGCCGCACCAGCGTGTCGCCGCGCGCCCAGGCAGTGAAGCGTTCGAGCAGGGCGCGGCGATTGGCAAGTCCGGTCAGCGAATCGGTATGCGCCAGTTCGGACGATCGGTGACGCTCCTCGACCAGCCGCAACAGCAATTGCCGGTGCCTCCCCATCATCACCACCTGGAAGCCGGCGGCGATCAGCATGCCGATCGCCAGGACCAGATCCATGCCCTGGCCGGTGGTGGTCAACGCCAGGGCGGCGGGAAGCAGCGTGATTGCGAGCGCAGAAACGCCGACTGCGCGCACCGCGCTGAGGCAATAGCCCAGGGTAAGCGCGCCGAGCGACATGATCGCCGGATAATAGATCCGCACCTCGGCCGGGGCCGTCGCCCAGCTGCCAATGCACCACAGGCTTCCGATGGCGGAAATAACGACGCACATCCCCCAGGTCCGGCGTATCAGGCTTTGCGCCTCGACCACGGGGGCGTGCCAGTCGATCGGCGTGCGCAGGATGGCCAGCCCCATAAGCGATGCGACCAGCACCCCCAGCGGCAGCCCCCAGGCGATCAGCGGGCCGGCGCCCGGGCTGGCGCCATATACGACCATCGGAAGGCTGAGAATGAAGCCGGTAAAGATCAGCCGTGCCTGCTCGCGCATATGGGCGGCGGTCAGGCGCGTGAAATCGTCGCGCACCGGCGCGCGCACCTCGCGATCGAGGATTTCGGTCAGTAAAAGTCGCCCAGCCACGCGCCGATGCCTAGGCATCAAAGCATAAGGGATTATTGACACGCCGGTAAATAGCCGGGGACAATCAGCGTGCGGTGCCGGCGGGCGGCACCCGCCCGCGCCGCGATCGCTTGTCGATTGCCGCGCATGGGCTGCTGACTCGACGCGCGCGCTTGGCTAGGACGAGGGAGCATGCTCACCCGCCTATCCATCCGCAACATCGTCCTGATCGAGGCGCTCGACCTCACCTTCGGGCGCGGGCTGGGCGTGCTCACCGGCGAGACCGGAGCCGGCAAGTCGATCCTGCTCGATGCGCTCGGACTGGTTCTGGGCAATCGCGCCGACAGCGGCCTCATCCGCGGCGGCGAACAGAAGGCCAGCGTCACCGCCAGTTTCGAATTCGCCGCCTTGCCCGGCACGCTCGTCGAAATGCTCGACGATGCCGACATCCATGTCGAGGCCGACGAACCCCTGATCCTGCGCCGTCAGCTCAAGCCCGACGGCAAGAGCAAGGCCTTCGTGAACGACCAGGCGGTCAGCCTCGGCCTGCTGCGCGAAATGGCGTCTTCGCTGGTCGAACTGCATGGGCAGCACGATGATCGTGGTCTCGTCAATCCGCGGGGGCATCGTGCTCTGCTCGACCGTTTCGCCGGGGCGGAAACCGCGCGGGTGAGCGCCGCATGGGCGAAATGGCGTGCCAGCGAGGATGCGCTGGCGCGCGCGCGCGCGGCGGTGGAGAACGCGCGCGCCGATCAGGACCTGTTGCTCGCGCATCTCGCCGAACTGACCGCGCTCGAACCGCAGGCGGGCGAGGAAGCCCGGCTCGCGGAAACCCGGGCGGCGATGCAGAAGGGCGAGAAGCTGTCGGGCGACCTCGAGGAATTGCGGCACCTGTGGGAGGGTTCGGATTCGCCGCTGGCGCGCCTGCGCGTGGCGGCGCGCCGGCTCGACCGGATCGCGCCCGAGCACGCGCTGCTCGCCGAGGCGCTCGCGGCGCTCGATCGCGCGGTGATCGAGGCGGGCGAGGCGGAGGACAGGCTGCAGGCCGCGGCCGAGGCGCTGCAACACGATCCGGCCGCGCTCGAAGCGGCGGAAACGCGCCTGTTCGAACTGCGCGCGCTGGCCCGCAAGCACCGCTGCGAGGTCGACGAGCTCCCCGCGAGAATGCGCGACATGCGCGCCGCACTCGAGAGCATCGAGGGTGGCGAGGCCGAACTCGACGCGCTGGAGGCGGCTGCGGGGGAGGCGGGGCAGCGCTATCGCGCCGAGGCCGAGGCCCTGCACGCCCGACGGGTCGCCGCGGCGCTCCGGCTCGACGAGGCGGTGGCGGGCGAACTCGCGCCGCTCAAGCTCGATACCGCACGGTTCAGGACTGCTATTGCCGAGCAGCCCGAGGAACGCTGGGGCGCGCATGGCATGGATGCGGTGGAATTCGTCATCTCGACCAATCCCGGCGCCGATTTCGCGCCCTTGAACAAGATCGCCAGCGGCGGCGAGCTGTCGCGCTTCATCCTCGCGCTGAAGGTCGCGCTGGCCGAGCAGGGCGGTGCGGCGACGGTGATCTTCGACGAGATCGATCGCGGCGTCGGCGGCGCGGTCGCCAGCGCCATCGGCGAGCGGCTGGCGCGGCTGGCGAGCGACGGGCAATTGCTGGCGGTGACGCATTCGCCCCAGGTCGCCGCGCGCGGCCGCACGCATTACATGATCGCCAAGAGCTCCGAGGGGACGGTGACCAGGACCAGCGTGGCGCTGCTCGACGAGGCCGGGCGGCAGGAAGAAATCGCGCGCATGCTCAGCGGGGCGGAGATCACCCCCGAAGCGCGGGCGCAGGCGGACCGGCTGCTGGAGGGGGTGTGATGGAGCCCGGGATGTCCGAAGCCGATGCCGCCAACGAGCTGATGCGGCTGGCGAAGGCGATTGCGCATCACGACCGGCTCTATCATGCCGAGGATGCGCCCGAGATCACCGATCAGGAATACGATGCGCTGGTGCGGCGCAATGCCGAGCTCGAGGCGGCCTTCCCGCAGCTGGTGCGCGCCGATTCTCCGAGCCGCAAGGTCGGGCATGCGATCGCCGCCTCGCCGCTGTCGAAGGTCGCACACGAGGTTCGCATGATGAGCCTCGACAACGCCTTCAGTGCCGAGGAGGTCGCAGAATGGGTCGCGCGGGTGCGGCGCTTCCTCGCGCTGGGCGAAGATGCGCCGATCGCCTTCACCGCCGAGGACAAGATCGATGGCCTGTCGTGCAGCCTGCGCTACGAGAACGGGGTGCTGGTCCGCGCGGCGACCCGCGGCGACGGGCAGGTCGGCGAGGATGTCACCGCGAACGTCGCGCATATTGCCGATATTCCGCAGCGGCTGGCGGGCGATGCCCCCGCCGTCTTCGAGATCCGCGGCGAGGTCTATATGGCCAAGGCCGATTTTTGCGTCGCTCAATGCGGCGCAGGAGGAAGCGGGGGGCAAGCTGTTCGCCAATCCGCGCAACGCCGCCGCGGGTTCGCTGCGGCAGAAGGATGCCGCGGTCACCGCCAGACGGCCGCTCAGATTCTGGGCGCATGGCTGGGGCGCGGCTTCGACGGTGCCCGGCGCGACGCAGGAAGAGGTCGTCCGCCGGATCGAATCGTGGGGCGTCCCCGTTTCCGCGCTGTTCACGCGGGTCGAGAGCAGCGAGGGCCTGCTCGCTCATTATGCGACGATCGCGCAAGAGCGAGCCGGATTGCCTTACGAAATCGATGGCGTGGTCTACAAGGTCGACCGGCTCGATTACCAGCAGCGGCTCGGCTTCGTCGCCAAGGCGCCGCGCTGGGCGCTGGCGCATAAATTCCCCGCCGAGCGCGCCGAGACGACGCTCGAGAGCATCGACATCCAGGTCGGACGGACGGGCAAGCTGACCCCCGTCGGGCGGCTCGCACCGGTGCTGGTCGGCGGGGTGACGGTGACCAATGTCACGCTGCACAACCGCGACGAGATCGCCCGGCTCGGGGTCCGCCCGGGCGACCGCGTGGTGGTCCAGCGCGCCGGCGACGTTATTCCACAGCTCGTGGATAACCTCACCCGCTCTGCCGAGCGCGACCCCTATCTCTTCCCCGTCCATTGCCCCGAATGCGGCAGCGAGGCGGTGGCGGAAGAAGGCGAAGTCGACGTGCGCTGCACAGGCGGTCTCATCTGTCCGGCTCAACGCACGGAAAGACTCAAGCATTTCGTCAGCCGTGGGGCGCTCGACATCGATGGGCTGGGGGAGAAGACGATCGACCAGTTCTTCGCGCTCGGCTGGCTCGAAAGCCCGGCCGACATCTTTCGCCTCGAAAGCCGCAGAGCGGACATCCTGGCGCTCGATGGGTGGCAGGAACGGTCTGTGGACAATCTGTTGCATTCGATCGAAGCCCGCCGCGAACCCGATGCCGCACGGCTGCTCTTCGGCCTGGGCATCCGCCACGTCGGCGCGGTCACGGCGCGCGACCTGATGAAGCATTTCCATGACCTGCCCGCGCTGCGCGCTGCGGCGGAACGCGCGCATGCCGGCGACGCGGAGGCCGCCGCCTCGCTCACCGCCATTGACGGCATCGGCGGCGCGGTGGTCGAAGCGCTCGGCGATTTCTTCCACGAGGACCACAACAAGACGGTGTGGGACGACATTCTCTCCGAAGTCGCCCCGCCGCGCTACGAGGTCGAAACCCGCGACAGCGCGGTCGCGGGCAAGACCGTGGTCTTCACCGGCAAGCTCGAGACCATGAGCCGCGACGAGGCCAAGGCGCAGGCCGAACGGCTCGGGGCCAAGGCCAGCGGCGCGGTCAGCGCCAAGACCGATCTGGTGGTCGCCGGGCCGGGCGCCGGCAGCAAGCTCAAGAAGGCTGCGGACCTCGGCATCGAAGTGATCGACGAGGCCGCCTGGGCCGAGATCGTCAAGACAGCGGGCTGAGCCAGCAGCGGAGAAGGCTGCCGATCCGCGTATCGTTCTCGCCAAAATTGCCGGGTCGCGCTAGCACTAGCGGCAAGGGGGGCTGCGATGCGGACGATGATCAGACGCGCGCTGGAAAGGCGCGCCGACCGGAGAGCCAGAGGAACCGAAGGAAAACGCTGGGTCCGATCGTGGATCAACGTCTTCCGTGCCCAGGTCGAGGCGCTGGTGCCGCGCGACGAGGCCGCGCTGGCGCGGATGATCGCGCGGGGCAGGTTCGCCTGCGTCGGTCAGTCGCACTCCTACAATGGCGTCCAGGTGGTGCCCGGAGCCACCGCGATGATGATGCGCGAAGGCGGGCTCGCCACGATGGCCTATGACGAGGCGTCGCAGACGGTACGGGTGGGTGCCTCCGTCTGTATCCGCGAGCTCAAGCTGTTCCTGTGCGAACGCGGCCGCGGCCTGTTCAATTCGGGCAATTACATGGAACAATCGGTGGTCGGTGCGCTGGCCACCGGCACGCACGGCTTCGGCGAGCGCGCCGTGATGGCCGACGCCGTGGTCGAATTGACTTTCCTCGACGGCCGCGGCGAGCGGGTGACGCTGCGCCGCGGCGACGAGGCGTTTCCGCTGGTCGTGCTGTCCTTCGGCACGATCGCGCCGATCGTCGAACTCGTTCTCGAGACCAAGCCGCTCGAAGCCTATCGTTCGGTCAGCTCGCTGTCGCGGCTGTCGCAGCTCGAGGAACTCAAGCGCGGCGCAGAGGCGGTCAACTGGGCGGTGCTGCCCTATTCGGGGCTCGACGATCCCGTGGTCACGGTCCACGCGCTGACGCCCTGCGCGGCCGCGGACGCCCTTGCCGAGAGGCCCGCCGGGACCCGAGCGACCGGCTGGTTCGTCCGCTGGGTGCTCAAGCATTATTATCGGCTCGACCGCTTCCTGCCCGCGCTGCGGAGACCGATGCAGCGGTTCATCGGCTGGCTCGACCTGCATCAGAGCGAAGCGATCACCACCGACCCGAAGGATCTGGACTATCTCTACGATCCGCGACCGGGTCTGGCGAACGAACGCCCGCCGAGCATTACCCGCGGAATGTTCTCGACCACCTTCACCGGCTACAATCTCGCCTTCTTCGTCCCGCTCGATCGCGCGCCCGCGGTGGTGCGCTTCATCCTGCGCGAGGCCGACGGACTGCGCGATCTCGGTTTCTATCTCAAGGGCATCGTATCGGTCCGCGAACTGCGGGGAACCGCGGGGCCGTGTTTCGCCGGCAATGCGCAGATGCCGGTGGCGGCAATCGATCTGTTCGCCGACCCGCGGGATTACGGCTGGCTGGAACGGCTGCAACGCCAGGTGATGCTCTACGAGCCGGCGACACGGCCGCATTTCGGCAAGAGCGCGCTCGGCCCCGAATTCCGCGCGGCGCTCGGCGAGGCGAACCTGCGCAAGCTCATGCGCATTCATGCGCGGCACTACCCGACGGGAAATCTGATCTTTTCCGAGCGCGTGCGCGCCATGCTCGACGTCGGCCGCCCGATGCCCGGCGTGGCAGCCGCCGACGCCGGGCTGGCGGATTGATCCGACACCGGAAACTTGCCCGGGCGCTCGCGTTGCAGGGATGTGGCCGCATTCTTTCGATTCTTTCCCCTCGCCCTCGCTGTCATTCTGCTCGCGCTGATCGTGGTCTGGTTGCCGCGCGCGGCCGACGAGGGCGACCCGGTGGTGAAAGAGGCGGAGGAAATGGTGCGTCCGCAGCCGCTTACTCCGAAGCAGAAGGTGCTCGACCGCGAACTGAGTGCGATCGGGGGCAATTTTCCCGGCCATGTCGGCATTGCCGTCCATCGGGTCGGGGCCCGGCGAACCCTGCATTTCAACGGTCTCGAACTGTTTCCGCAACAGAGCGTGAGCAAGTTGTGGGTTTCGATGACCGCGCTCGACGAAGTCGATCGGGGCCGCCTCTCGCTCGGCGAACGAGTGGTGATCCGGCCCGAGGATCTCACCCTGTTCCACCAGCCGATCCGGGCGATCGTGCGGGCCAGGGGGAGCTTCGCGAGCACTTACGCCGATCTCGTCGAACGCGCGCTGACGCGCAGCGACAACACCGCCAACGACGGCCTGCTGCGCAGGGTCGGCGGCGCCGGAGCGGTCGAGAAATTCCTCGACCGTCATCACCTCGGCAGCATCCGTTTCGGCGCTGACGAGCGCACCAAGCAGAGCGCCATCGCGGGACTCGCATGGCGCCAGTCCTACGCCGAGGGCAGCGCCTTTTACGATGCGCGCGACGAGGTGCCCGAACGCCGCCGCCGCGAAGCATTCGAAACCTATCTCGCCGACCCGGTCGACGGTGCCGCCCCGGTCGCAATCGCCGAGGCGCTGGCCCGGCTTTTTCGCGGCGATCTGCTGTCGCGCAAGAGCACCCGCCTTCTGCTCGACACGCTCGAGCGGACCCACAGCGGGCCGAACCGGCTCAAGGGCGGGGCACCTGCGGGGTGGACGGTACGGCACAAGACCGGCACCGGGCAGTTCTTCGACGGTCAGCAATCGGGCTACAATGATGTCGCCTTGCTGACATCGCCCTCGGGTGCGACCTATGCGGTGGTGGTGATGATCGCGCGCACCCGCCTGCCGACGCTCGAGCGGATGGAGATGATGCACGAGGTCGTGCGCGCGGTGGTGCGCTATGACGCGGGTCTGGCCGAAGCGCGAAGCGCCGATTCCGAATGATCCGCCGGCGCAGCGCGGCGGCTGGCCGTCATTGTCGAGTCGCCGCGCGGCGCGGCAGCGCGGGTTCGGCATCGATCCACTTCATCACGCCGCCCGCGAACGGCGTCCATCGGCCGATCCGTATTCCTGCGGCGGCCAGCGTGTCGCTGGTCCACTGGTTGCAGGTGTTGCCGACGGAATAGCTGCCCGGTGCATCGTAGAACACGTCCCACTCGCCGTAGCCGGGGTAGGTTCGGCGCTGGCCGGGAGGCGGCAATCGGCGTTCCACGGTCGCCACCAGCCGCCGGTATTGCTCTTCGCTCAGCGTCAGCGGACGGATATCCGGGCCCGGCGCAGGACGGACATAGTGGCCGATGTGGAAGAGGCCCTCGCCGCCGACCACGGCGTTCCATGCGGTCGCCGGATCGAGATCGACCCAGCGGGGCGTATTGAGAAAGACCTCGCGCTCGCCCCAGCCGACTGAGACATGGGTGTAGGGTCGGTCCGAGGCGGCAACGTCGGCAGCGGGAAAGGCGCCGCGCCAATCCTTCTGTGACGTCACCAGCGGCATGACGATCGCGGTATGGACGCCGTTCGTCTCGACCATGATTTCGATCCCGCTGGCGGGCTCGCGCCAGTGGGGGTTGCGGGGAAGCGAACTGCCGATCCAGGCCGCAAGCAGGAAGGTCAGCAGGACGACGGAGGGTGCGGCGAACAGGCCCGCTAGCCAATTGCGCCGCCGGTTCACCTCGTCCTGCTCTTGCGCAGCCACAGGATCGACCAGTCGCCCCGGACCAGCCGCCGCGCGAGCCGCAGGCCCTGCGCGCGGTAGGCCCGGCGGACTCGGTTTTCCTGGGTTTCGAGCAGTCCGGCAAGCAGCAGATTGCCACCCGGTGCGAGCGCATCGGCGAAGCTCGGGGCAAGTTCGATCAACGGCCCGGCCAGTATATTGGCGAGCAGCAGATCATAGGGACCGCGCGCGCGCAGCAAGGGGTCGTTCGTGCCATCGGCGATCGTCATCGTCAGCGCGCCCGGGCCGGCCCCGCAGGCGATCGCGTTGCGTTTTGCGTTCTCCGCCACCACGGCCGCGCATATCGGGTCGATATCCGAAGCGGTCGCCCTGGCGTGCGGCCACAGCTGCAAGGCCGCGAAGGCGAGCAGACCCGTCCCGGTGCCGATATCGGCGAGGTTCCGGGCCATGACGCCTTCGCGTTTCATGCGGTCGAGCATGGCGAGGCAGCCAGCCGTGGTGGCGTGCTGGCCGGTTCCGAACGCCTGGCTCGCGGGAATCACGAAATCGACGGTGCCGGGTTCGGCGGGGTGCTCGGGCGTGCGGACGAAGAAACGTCCCGCGCGGATCGGGGCGACGCCCTGCTGGCTTTCGGTGACCCAGTCGCTGTCGGGCAATTTCTCGACGCGGAGCCGCGGCGCGTCGCCAGCGAACAGCGCCGCCACGCGGCGCTTGTCGACGCTCGAGGGCCGGTGGTCGAGATAGACCTCGATCGTCCATTCCTCGGGCCGATCATCGGCCACTTGCATTCCGGTGACGACGCAGTCCGAAGGGAAATCCGATGCCTCTTCGTGCGCGAGCAGCGCCTCGGTGGCCGCGGGTTTCGAAACCTCGGCAAGGATTTTCCACGCCGTCATTGTCCTGCCTCACGCTCGAGGGACGTCTGGTGGCCGCTGCGCAGCCGCGCGGCACTGGCGCGGCGTTGCTCTTCGCAATGCGCCCGCCGGGGTTCTCGACTGCTGGCGAGGCCCGGCGGGATCAGCTTTCCATCCAATCGCGGAAGAACCCCTGGTGCGCCTCGCGCAGTTCGGACAGGCCGACCGAACTCTCGCCGATCGTCAGCCTCTCGCCGCCGGTCGTGCCGATCTTTTCGAAAGGCACTTCCGCGCGATCGAGATCGGCTTCGTTGCGGTAGGTGACGATGTAGCGGGCCTGGCTTTCGTTGAAGGCAAAAGCAGTGGTCATTGAATCAATTGTGGCACCCATTCCGCCCGCGAGAGCCATCTCTGCCAAGGCTACAGCGAGCCCGCCGTCGGAAATATCGTGCACCGCCGTCACTTTGCCCGCCGCGATCAGCCGGCGGACGATCTCGCCGTTGAGCTTTTCGTCGGCGAAATCCACCTTGGGCGGATCGCCGGCTTCGCGGCCGTGGATTTCGCGCAGCCAGATCGACTGGCCGAGTTCGGGATAGTTCGGGCCGATCACCGCGATCAGTTCGCCCGCCGCCTTGAACGGCATTGTCGCCATGGAATCGAAGTCTTCGATCAGGCCGACGCCGCCGATCGCGGGGGTCGGCAGGATCGCGCTGCCGCCGCCGGTGGCCTTGCTCTCGTTGTAGAGGCTGACATTGCCGCTCACGATCGGGAAGTCGAGCGCCCTGCAGGCATCGCCCATTCCCGCCAGGGCATGGACGAACTGGCTCATGATTTCAGGACGTTGCGGGTTCCCGAAATTGAGGCAATTGGTCACCGCCAGCGGCCTCGCGCCGACCGCGCAGAGGTTGCGCCAGGCCTCGGCGATCGCCTGTTTGCCGCCCTCATAGGGGTTGGAATAGACGTATCGCGGCGTGCAATCGGTTGAAACGGCAAGCGCCTTGCGCGTTCCGTGCACGCGGACCACTCCGGCATCGCCGCCGGTCTGCAAGGTGTCGGCACCGACCTGGCTGTCGTATTGTTCGGCAATCCAGCGGCGCGAGGCGAGCGCGGGGCTCGCCATCAGTTTCACCAGATCGGCACATATGTCCGAGGCTTCGGGCAATTCGCCGAGCGGCTCGACCTTCGCCCATGCGCGATATTCTTCCTGCGACAGAAACGGGCGGTCGTATTCGGGCGCATCGGCGGCGAGCGGGCCGAGCGGAATGTCGCACACCACCTCGCCGTCGAACTCGAGCACCATATGGCGGGTATCGGTAACTTCGCCGATGACCGCGAAATCGAGCTCCCATTTGCGGAAGATCGCCTCCGCCATCGCTTCCTTGCCCGGCTTGAGCACCATGAGCATGCGCTCCTGGCTTTCCGAGAGCATCATTTCATAGGGCGTCATGCCCTCTTCGCGGCAAGGCACCCGGTTCATGTCGAGGCGGATTCCCGCCTTGCCGTTGGTCGCCATCTCGACGCTCGAGGATGTCAGCCCGGCAGCGCCCATGTCCTGGATCGCCACGATCGCATCGGTCGCCATCAATTCGAGACAGGCCTCGATCAGCAGCTTCTCGGTGAAGGGATCGCCGACCTGCACGGTGGGCCGCTTGGCATCGGCATCTTCCTCGAAATCGGCGCTCGCCATGGTCGCGCCGTGGATCCCGTCGCGGCCGGTCTTCGAGCCGACGTATACGATCGGGTTGCCGACACCGGTGGCTGCCGAATAGAAGATCTTGTCGGCATCGGCGATGCCCACCGTCATCGCGTTGACGAGGATATTGCCGTCGTAGGCCGGATGGAAATTGGTTTCGCCGGCGATCGTCGGGACGCCCACGCAATTGCCGTAGCCGCCGATCCCCGCAACCACGCCCTTGACGAGGTGCTGCATCTTGGGGTGCTCGGGCCGCCCGAAACGCAGCGCATTGGCATTGGCCACCGGCCTCGCGCCCATGGTGAAGACGTCGCGCAGGATTCCGCCCACGCCGGTCGCCGCCCCCTGATAGGGTTCGATATAGCTCGGGTGGTTGTGGCTCTCCATCTTGAAGATGCAGGCCAGTTTCCTGCCGTCGGGGCCTTCGCCGATGTCGATCACCCCGGCGTTTTCACCCGGACCGCAGATCACCCAGGGCGCCTCGGTGGGAAGTTTCTTCAGGTGAAGCCGCGAACTCTTGTACGAGCAATGTTCGGACCACATGACCGAGAAGATGCCCAGCTCGACGAGATTGGGCTCGCGCCCCAGGGCGTGCAACACGCGCTCGTATTCCTCGGGGCTGAGGCCGTGCTGGGCGACGACTTCGGGAGTGATCGGGGACTCGACTGGTGCCATGTCGGCGCGCTTAGCGCCGGACGCTCGACACTGCCAGTCCCACTTGGTTCTTGTGCCAGCGGGTCGACTGGACCCAGAAGGCCAGCGCGGTGAGCACTGCGAATGCGAACAGGGCAGTGGCGTACATAGCGAAACCGGCGCTTTCGGGGGCGGGACCGAACCAGTCGATCGCCTGGAACATCAGCATGGCGGCGAGCAGGACGAGCGGGGGAACAACGGGACCCTTGGTCCGCCGCGCGTAGAACCAGAATGCCAGCAGGACGAGGCCGATCTCGAGCGGCATTTCGACGAGCGGCATATTCCACAAGCCGAGCCCGAACTTGCGGCCACTGCCGGCCAGCGTGAGGTCGGGTCGGTGGACCAGCCAGTCGAGCAGCCAGTGGCTGGCCACGACCACCGCTCCCCATGCGGCCGCGATCGTGTTGCGCGATGCCATATAGACCACCAAGCCGAACAGCAGCGCCCACACCAGCGTTCCCAGCAGGCTGTGGCTATAGGGCATGTGATAGAGATCCATCGGGTTCATCGCGGTGATCCCGGGCACGATCCGCAGATCTTCGATACCGACCATGGCGAAGGTGAAGAAGGCCCAGTCGACCAATTGGCCGGCGATGAAAAGCGTGCCCAGCCTGGGGGCTTCTTCGGTCAGGCCGCGCGCGACCAGGGCGGGGGCGAAATGGCCGATGAACATGCTTCAGCCCACCTTGCTCGCGGCGAATGTTGCCGCGCTCGCCGCCACCGCGGTGGCAAAGGCTCCCCAGGCGATATCGGCCAGGGTGACCGTGGTGGACCACTGGCGCAGCGTGGCCTGGTTGGTCAGATCGTAGGTGGCATAGCAGATCGCCCCCAGCAGCGCCCCGTTGAGCGCGGCTGCGCCGATCCCGCCGGCCAGGCCCGCGCGGACCGCGAACCACAGGATCGCTGCGACATAGGCGGCATAGAACAGCAGCGCAGGGCCGATCCGGAACTGGTCGGCCAGGATTTCGCCGAGCTGCGGTCGGTAGAGATTGGGTCCGGCCCAGCCGAGCCAGACGGCATCCATGGTCCCGAACACCACCGCGGCGGAAATGGCGGCAACAATCCACGTCATATCCGGTCCCCCCGAAGCCCACTTCTTGACCGGGCGGGGGCGGGTCGTCAATGCTTGCGCGCGATGGTAGAAGAACAGTCGAATATCGCCGAATTGACCTTCGAGCAGGCGTTGCGCGAACTCGAAGGCGTGGTCCGCCGGCTCGAAAGCGGCGAAGTCCCGCTCGACGAGAGCATCGATCTCTACGAACGCGGCGAAGCCTTGCGCAAGGCGTGCCAGACCCGGCTCGATGCGGCGCAGGCACGGATCGAAAAGATCGTCGCAAGCGCCGACGGCAAGCCGGCGGGGACGGTGCCGTTCGATGCGGACGGGGCGAAATGAATTTGATGACCGCCGATTCCACCCAGCTCGACGCTGCGTTCCGGCGAGTCCAGAGCGAGATCGACAGCGCGTTCGATGCGTTTCTGCCCGTGCCGCAGGACACGCGCGCCCGGCTTGTCGAAGCGATGCGCTATGCCGCGATCGGCGGGGGCAAGCGCGTCCGCCCGCTGTTGCTCGTCGCGACCGCCGAACTGTTCGGGGTCAACCGCGACGCGGCCATCAATGCCGGCTGCGCGGTCGAGGCGATTCACGCCTATTCGCTGATCCACGACGATCTGCCCTGCATGGACGACGACGATCTGCGCCACGGCAAGCCAACGCTGCACAAGGCGTTCGACGAAGCTACGGCGGTGCTGGCGGGCGATTGTCTCCATGCCCTGGCGTTCGATATTCTCACCCAGCCAGATACCAGTACCGATCCGTTCGTCCGCGCCGAACTCGTCGCGACGCTTGCAAGGGCCAGCGGGCACGAGGGCATGGCCGGCGGACAGATGATGGACATCGTTTCCGAGGAAGAGGATTACGACCTGCGCCAGGTCACCCGGCTGCAGCAGCTCAAGACGGGTGCGCTGCTCGCCGCGAGCGTCGAGATGGGGGCGGTGCTCGGCAGGGTTCCGCCCGAAGGCCGCGCGCATCTGCGCGCCTATGCGCGCGACATCGGCCTTGCCTTCCAGATCGCCGACGATCTGCTCGATGTCGAAGGCGACGAGACGCGCGCCGGCAAGGCGCTGCGCAAGGATGAAGAACAGGGCAAGCAGACCTTCGTCACGCTGATGGGCCGCGACAAAGCTCGGGCGCAGGCGGAAATGCTGGTCGAACAGGCGGGCAACCATCTCGCCGGCTACGGCAGCGAGGCGCGGCTGCTGGTCGAACTGGCACGCTTCATCGTCGGGAGGGATCACTGATGAGCGACCGCATCGGAATCTACCCGGGCACCTTCGACCCCATCACGCTGGGTCACGCCGACATCATCCGCCGCGGCAGCAAGCTTGTCGATCGGCTGATCATCGGCGTCACCACCAATCCATCGAAAAATCCTATGTTCACCACCGAGGAACGCTTCGCGATGGTCGAACGCGAGATCGCCAGCATGGGGCTCGACAACGTCGAAGTGGTCGGGTTCAATGCGCTGCTGGTCAAGTTCGCCCAGAAGATGGGCGCCAACGTCCTGATCCGCGGGCTGCGGGCGGTGGCCGATTTCGAATACGAATATCAGATGGCCGGGATGAACCAGCAACTCGACGAGGACATCGAGACGGTCTTCCTGATGGCCGATGTTTCGCTGCAGCCGATCGCATCGCGGCTGGTCAAGGAAATCGCCATTTTCGGCGGCGACATCGCGCCCTTCGTGAGCGAACGGGTCTGCGCCGACGTCACCGCCCGGGTCAGCGAAACCGGTCTCAGGGGCGATTATTGAACCGGCCAGCTATTCATTGAACCGACAGACGGCTCCCGCTACACGCCCCAACGATCCACCAATATCGACGGAACTTCGATGACCAGGTTTTCGCTTGCCCTTGCCGCTGCGCTTTCGCTCGCCGCCATGCCTTTCGCGGCGCAGGCGCAGGATGCCGCCGAGGCCGTGCCTGCCGCCTCCGCCGAAACCGACCAGCGAACCTATGCGCCCGTCGATTTCAATCTCAACGAAGACCGCGACAACATCCTTCTGCTCGATTTGTCGAGCGGCGAACGGGTGGCGATCCGGTTGATGCCCGGCTGGGCTCCGCATCATGTCGAACGGGTCAAGACTCTGGCCCGGAGCGGCTTCTACGACGGCGTCATCTTCCACCGGGTGATCGACGGCTTCATGGCGCAGACGGGCGATCCGACCGGAACCGGCACGGGCGGGTCGCAGCTTCCCGACCTGGCCGAGGAGTTCAACCCCATGCCGCACGTCCGCGGCACCGTGTCGATGGCCCGCGCGGCCAGCGAAGACAGCGCCAACAGCCAGTTCTTCATCGTCTTCTATCCGCGCTTCAGCCTCGACGAGAAATACACCAATTTCGGCCGGGTGATTTCGAACATGGCGGCAGTGGATGCAATCCAGCGCGGCGAGCCGCCGGCGAACCCGACCCGCGTGCTGCAGGCTTCGATCGCGAGCGACAACAAGCCGGTGCCCGCGATGCCCGCTGCGGCGCCGTCGATCGAGGACATCGGCGCGGACGAACTCAACGCGCCGATCGGGAACTGACCTTCCGGCGCGGGGCCCCGTCGAGGCGCGTGCCCGGCGGCGGCGCGACAGGGATTTTTCGACCAGGACGCGAAAAGGGCAGTTTGCGCGATGCGCGTTGAACTCTTCGATTTCGAGCTCCCGCCCGAGCGGATCGCGCTTCGCCCCGCGCGGCCGCGCGATGCGGCGCGCATGCTGGTTGTCCGACGAGACGGGGATTTCGAAGATCGCGGAGTGCGCGATCTGCCCGAACTGCTCGAAGCGGGCGATGTGCTCGTGTTCAACGATACGCGGGTGATCCCGGCCCAGCTCGAAGGCCGACGCGGCGATGCGAAGATCGGCGCGACGCTGCACAAGCGCATAGATCTGCGGCGCTGGCAGGCCTTCGTGCGCAATGCCAAGCGGCTGCGCGTGGGGGACGAGGTCGCCTTCGGCGGAGGGGTCGAGGCGATCGCCGAGGAACGCCTTCCCGACGGCAGTTTCGTCTTCGCCTTCGGCGGCGACGAACCGGTCGAAGTCCTGCTCGAGCGGGCTGGCCGCATGCCGCTGCCACCCTATATCGCGGGCAAGCGGCCCACCGACGAACGCGACCGCGAGGATTATCAGACGATGTTCGCGCGCGAGAACGGGGCAGTCGCTGCACCGACCGCCGCGCTCCATTTCACCCCGCGCCTGATCGATGCGCTCGAACGCGCCGATATCGGGTTCGAGACGCTGACGCTGCACGTCGGCGCAGGCACCTTCCTGCCGGTCAAGGCGGACGACACCGACGATCACGCCATGCATTCCGAATGGGGCCGGATCGAGCCCGAGACGGCTGCGCGCCTCAACGCGGCCCGCGCCTCGGGACGGCGCGTGATCGCTGTCGGCACGACCAGCCTGCGGCTGCTCGAGAGCGCCGCGGATGCCGGGGGAACGATCCGACCCTTCGCGGGCGATACCGATATCTTCATCACGCCGGGCTATGGCTTCCGCGCGGTCGACGGACTGATGACCAATTTCCATCTTCCCCGATCGACGCTGTTCATGCTGGTCAGCGCGATGATCGGTCGCGAGCGGATGCAGGCGGCTTATGCCCACGCCATCGCGCAGGATTACCGCTTCTACAGCTACGGCGATTCCTCGCTGCTGTTGCCCTGAACGGGAAACAGGCTGTCGGTGTCGAGCAGCCGGTCGATCGTCGCGTCGTCGGCGGGAATCCGGCCGTCGAGCATCAGCATCGCGATGCCATGCGCGATCGACCAGGCCTGCAAGGCCAGCCGCTCGGCACGCTCCGGATCGGCGGCGAGGGCGCGGCTATTGGCGGTCAGCAACGCCCGCGCCGGGTCGGGCTCGTCGGTATGGGCGATGGGCTCGCCCTGCGTGAACATCAGCCGGAACAGCGCCGGATGCGCGAGCGCGAAGCGCACGTAGGCGCGGCCGGTCTCGGCGAAGCCCGCCGCGCCTCCGCCGACCCGCTCCGCTGCGGCGAGCTGCTCGTGCCCGAGCAGCTTCAGGCCGGCTGCGGCCAGCGCCTTGTCGAGCGCCTGCTTGTCGGGAAAATGGCGATAGACGGCGGTCGCCGAGACCCCGACCGCGCGGGCCAGCTCGCGCAGCGACAGGGGCTTTCCTTCGGCTCCCTCCAGCGCCTCCAGTCCTGCGGTCAATAGCGCATCGCGCAGATTGCCATGGTGGTAGGTCGCGGCAGATGTTGACACTGTTATCATTGCCTCTATGTTTACGGCGTTCACTTTAACCGGAGCGAGTCGGACATGGCAAGCGTCATCGAAAGAACCATCCGCAGGGCAGTCACTCCAGCGATCCAGGCCGTGGCCAGCCTCAACCGCACGCGGCTCGCGGATCCAGCCGGGAATCCCTTCCTGCGCGGCATTCACACGCCTCTCGCCAAGGAAATGACGCTCGACCAGCTCGAGGTGACGGGGACCATCCCGGTCGAACTCGACGGGCGCTACGTCCGGATCGGTCCGAACCCTTTCGGCAAGAGCGGCAAGGGGCACCACTGGTTCATCGGCGACGGCATGGTGCACGGCCTGCGGCTAAGGGATGGCCGCGCCCAATGGTATCGCAACCGCTACATCCGTTCGCGCGATCTCGAAGCCAAGGGTGGGCCGGCGGCCGCCCCGGGCCCGCGGCGGGGCTTCGGCGACACGGTCAACACCAATGTCCTCGCCATCGGCGGGACCCTGATGGCGCTGGTCGAGGCGAACAGCTTTCCGGTCGCGCTCGACGGCGATCTCGAAAGCGTCGGCTATTCCGATTTCGGCGGCGGTTTGACCGGCTCGTTCACCGCTCATCCGCATCGCTGCCCGACCACCGGCGAATTCCATGCGATCTGCTACGACGGGGCGACGCAGGACACGATCCGCCACGTGGCGCTGTCGAACGAGGGCAAGGTGCTGCGCGAGACGCCCATCGCGGTCCGCCACGGGCCCTCGATCCACGATTGCGCGCTGACCGAGCACCATGTGGTGATCTTCGACCTGCCGGTGACGTTCTCGATGCAGGCGCTGATCGGCGGGCACAAATTTCCCTATCGCTGGAATCGCAACCATCCGGCGCGGGTTGGGCTGCTTCCCCGTGCCGGATCTTCCGACGAGGTCGTCTGGCACGATGTCGACCCGTGCTACGTCTTCCACGTCGGCAACAGCTTCGAGGATGAAACGGGCGCCGTCGTGATCGACCTGTGTGCCTATGAAACCATCTTCGACGGCGAAATGCCCGGACCCTACGGCACGCCGCTCGGCCTCGAACGCTGGACGCTCGACGGGAAGGGCGGGATGGTCGCGCGCGAGACGCTCGACGCCGCCGGCCAGGAATTCCCCCGTCCCGACGAACGCTTTTTCACCCGGCCCTACCGCTATCTCTGGACAATGGGTCTCGCGGAGGACGGCGATCTCGATTTCGTCGCACCGATGCCGCTCTACCGGCACGACCTGTCCACCGGCGAGAAAGTCGTCCACGATTTCGGTGAAGGTCGCATTCCTGGCGAATTCGTCTTCGTCCCGCGCGGCGAAGAAGCACCCGAAGGCGACGGCTGGGTGATGGGTTACGTCATCGACCGCAATGCCCGCTCGAGTGCGCTCGAGATCCTCGATGCGATGAGCCTGGAGCGGGTCGCGGCTGTCCACATCCCGCACCTGATCCCTCCGGGCTTCCACGGCAACTGGATCGACGCTAGCTAGGAGACCGTGGAGCCGATTCTCGAACTGACGGGCCTCAGCAAGGTCTACCCGGGGGGGCTCAAGGCGCTCGACGACGTCGACCTGACGATCCGCAAGGGCGAGATATTCGCTTTGCTCGGACCCAACGGCGCGGGCAAGACGACGCTGATCGGCGCGGTCTGCGGTCTGGTCCGGCCCAGTTCGGGCACGATCCGTGCGTTCGGCGACGATCTTGCCGACAATTGGCGTGCGGCGCGCAAACGGATCGGGCTCGTCCCGCAGGAATTGAGCACCGACATGTTCGAACCGGTCAGCCGGGCGGTCGGCTATTCGCGCGGGCTGTTCGGGCTGCCCCCCGACAAGGCGCGGATCGAGGAAATTCTCCGCAGCCTGAGCCTGTGGGACAAGCGCGACGAGCGGATCATGGCGCTTTCGGGCGGGATGAAGCGGCGCGTGCTCATCGCCAAGGCTCTGGCGCACGAGCCCGATCTGCTGTTTCTCGACGAACCCACCGCCGGGGTCGACGTCGAACTGCGCAAGGGCATGTGGGCGATCATCGACGAGATGCGCGATCGCGGCGTGACCATCATTCTCACCACCCATTACATCGAAGAAGCCGAACTGATGGCCGACCGGGTCGGTATCATCAACCGCGGCCGGCTGCTGATGGTCGATGAAAAGGATGCGATGATGGCGCGATTGGGCCGGACCGAGGCCCATATCGCACTCGCGCAGCCGATCGCCGCGCTGCCCCCGGCGATCGCGCGATTTCCGGTCGAGCTCGAGCAGGGTGGCACATCGCTATGCTATCGCGGGGGCGACGGGACCGGCAAGGGCAAGGCCGAGGTGGCCGAACTGACGAAGGCGCTGATCGCCGCGGGAATCGATTTCATCGGGATCGAAACCCGCGAGAGCAGCCTCGAGGACATCTTCGTTTCGCTGCTCGGCGAAGAGGGGGAGCACGAGACATGATTTCGTGGCGCTCGACCTGGTCGATCTATACCCGCGAGCTGATGCGTTTCCTGCGCACCGCTTTCCAGTCGGTGTTGGCACCGGTTCTGACGACATCGCTCTATTTCATCGTCTTCGGCGCCGCGATCGGCGGGCGCATGCCCGATCTGGGCGGGGTCGATTACGGTGCGTTCATCATACCTGGTCTGCTGATGCTGACGCTGCTCGGCGAGACGACCAGCAATTCGAGCTTCGGGATATACATGCCCCGCTTCACCGGGACGATCTACGAACTGCTCAGCGCGCCCGTCGGGGTCGCCGAAACGCTCATCGGCTTCGTCGGCGCGGCGGCAACCAAGAGCCTGATCCTGGCGGCAATCATCCTTCTCACCGCGCGATTGTTCGTCGATTATTCGATTGCGCATCCGCTGGTGGCGGTGATTTACGTCGTGCTGGTCGCGGCGAGCTTCAGCCTGTTCGGTTTCATCCTCGGCATATGGGCGGACAATTTCGAGAAACTCGGCATCATCCCGATGCTGTTCCTGACCCCGCTGACCTTCCTCGGCGGCACATTCTATTCGATCGACATGCTGCCCCGGCCCTGGGATACGATCGCCCTGGCCAATCCGATCGTCTACCTCGTCAGCGGACTGCGCTGGACCTTCTACGGAAGCGCCGACGTCGATTTCGGGGTCTCCCTCGCGATCACCTTGGGCTTTCTTGCGACCTGTGTCGCTATAGTCACATTCATCTTCAGAACCGGCTGGCGTCTGCGCGCTTGAAGATTGTTCCTGACCCGGATCGCGCGTAGAGCCTGCCCCGGGTGACGTCGGTCCGCGAGGCGCCAGACGACGAGGAACGATCGAACCATGAAACCCAACCCCTTCGCGGTGGCCATGTTCTGGGCTGCTTTCACTTTCCCTGCCGTTGCCCAGGCACAGGATCTGGTTCCCGGCAGCGGCTTCGTCGGCGTGTCGGCCGGGGGCCATGACCTCGGGTTCCAGGACGGGATCGACGATGGGTCGGGGACCGGGATCAAATTCAACGATTCGGGCCCGATCGGCGGCGTGTTCGCCGGTTACGACGTCCCCGTCGGCCCAGGCATGTTTGCCGGGGTCGAAGGCAATTTCCACCTCGGGACCGAAGCCATCAAGAGCGAATATGGCGCCTCGGCCCGTTTCGGCTTCCACATTCCGGGCGGGACCAAGCTCTATGCGCGCGGCGGATATCAGTGGCTCACGGCTGACTACGGCGCGATCGTCGACGATGACCGGTTCGACTTCAGCGGCATCAGCAACACCAGTGAGGATTTCCTCCTCGGGCTGGGGGTGGAGGTCCCCGTTGGCGGGGTTTTCCTTCGCGGCAACCTCGACACGATTTGGCTGGACAGCTCGCGCATGACCGTGGGCGTGGGCAAGCGCTTCTGACGTTCGGCCGGCGCTGCAAAGGCGGCCGCGCGGCGGGGGCCGCCTTTTGCATCGCCGGGGTGGCGAGCGCGCGAAGACCGCGCTAGGCGGTCGCCGATGCCGATCCGCAACCTCGCCCATTTCGCCCCTGTCGTTCTCGTCATGGCCGCTTCACCGGTGCGGGCTGAGTTGCCCGAAGGTGCCCGCGGGATGATCGAAGCCGCACTGGCGACCGGCGACGACGGCACGATCTCTACCGTCATCGAACTGGCGCGCAAAACCTGGCCGGAAGATGAAGAGGAGCTCGCCCGGATCGAAGCCGGTTGGGAAGCGGAAAAGGCCGCCCGAAACGCCGCTGCCGACGAGCGGATGGAACAGGCCATCCGCAGCGCCGGGGTGTTCGAGCGATGGCATGGCGAGGGTGAACTCGGAGGGTTTCAGTCCGACGGCAACAGCCATTCCGTCGGCGTTTCCGCCGGTCTCAAGCTCGAGCGGCAGGGCATCGACTGGTCGCACCGCCTGCGGGCGCGTTTCGATTATCAGCGGCAGAACGGCGTCACCAGCCGCGAACAGTATTTCGCCGCCTACGAACCGCGTTGGCAGTTCGGTGAAGACGTGTTCGCCTATGGGCTCGCGCAGTTCGAGCGCGACCGGATCCAGGGCGTCGACGGTCGCTATGCGATTTCGACCGGGCTCGGCTACAAACTCGTCGAGAGTGACGGTTTGAAACTGTCGGTAAAGGCGGGACCTGCCTATCGCGTGACCGAATATACCGTTGGTCGCAGCGAACAGCGCCTGGCCGGGCTCGCCGGGTTCGATTTCGACTGGAAGGTGTTCGACCGGCTGACCCTGACGCAGGATGCCAATGCCGTCGCCGAAACCGGCGGACAGGCGCTGGTCCTGATCGACGGTACGAACACCACGCTCGATCTCACCACGGGCGTCGATTTCGCGGTCAGCGACAGACTGCGCGCGAGGATGTCCTATCAGCTCGACTATGACAGCAACCCGCCCGCCGGCAAGGTGTCGACCGACACGCTGACCCGCGCCACGCTGATCTACGGCTTCTGAGCGTGGAACCGCGCTTTGCCTTCGCCATAGAGGCTCGCGACGGCGCCGCCCGGACCGGGTCCATCCGCATGCGTCGCGGCACGATCCGGACGCCGGCCTTCATGCCGGTAGGGACCGCTGCGACGGTCAAGGCGATGAAGCCCGAGGCGGTGCGCAAGACCGGCGCCGACATCATTCTGGGCAACACCTATCATCTGATGCTGCGGCCGGGAGCCGAGCGGGTGGCGAAGCTGGGCGGCCTGCACCGTTTCATGAACTGGCAGCGCCCGATCCTCACCGACAGCGGCGGCTATCAGGTGATGAGCTTGTCCGATTTGCGCAAGCTGACCGAGCAGGGGGTCGAGTTCCGCAGCCACCTCGACGGTTCGAAGCACATGCTCACGCCCGAAAGGTCGATGGAGATCCAGCGCCTCCTCGGCAGCGACATCGTCATGGCGTTCGACGAATGCCCGCGCGCCGACCGCCCGCGCGACGAGATCGCCGCGAGCATGGAAATGAGCATGCGCTGGGCCCGGCGGAGCCGCGATGCCTTCGATACGGGCGGCGAACACGCAGAAGCTGCCGCGCTGTTCGGCATCCAGCAGGGGGCGCTCGACCGGGAGTTGCGCGGGATCAGCGCCGATCGGCTGACCGATATCGGCTTCGACGGCTATGCCATCGGCGGACTGGCCGTGGGCGAGGGACAGGAGGCGATGTTCGCGACGCTCGATTTCGCGCCCGGTCAGCTTCCCGACGATCGTCCGCGCTACCTCATGGGCGTCGGCAAGCCGGACGACCTCGTCGGCGCGGTCGAGCGCGGAGTCGATATGTTCGATTGCGTGTTGCCCAGCCGTTCGGGGCGCAACGGCCAGGCTTTCACCTGGGACGGTCCGCTCAATCTGCGGAACGCGCGTTTCGCCGAGGACACCGAGCCGCTCGATCGGCGCTGCCGCTGCGACACCTGCAGCATCTATACGCGCGCCTATCTGCACCACCTCGTCAAGTCGGGCGAGATCCTCGGCGCCATGCTGATGACCGAACACAATATCACCTTCTACCAGCAGCTGATGCAGGCGATGCGCGACGCGATCGGCGAAGGGCGCTTCGCGGCTTTCGTCCGGGATTTTCGCTCCCATTACTTTCACCGCTGACGGTATTTGCGATCTTGCAAGTTCCGGCCCTGCACTTATGGTGACAGCACTTGGAGCAGGGGTCGAATTCATGAAGCGATGTCTCGTAGGCGCGTGCGCGCTCGCGCTGTGTGCGAATTCCGCGGCCGCTAGCGCTGAAAGCGTCCAGGAAACCGCAGCCGTGTTTGGCGGACGGCCTGCGATCCTCGATATCAGCCTGTCGCCGCTGGGCGACAAGGTCGCCTTGATCTCCGCCGGTCCGCTGGGCAGCGAACAGCTCAAGGTCATCGACCTCGACGGGGCGGCCGAGGTGAAGACGATCCTCACCGTCAACGAGCAGGACACCGACCTGGCCTATTGCGAGTGGGCGACCGAAGAACGGATGGTCTGCCAGGCCGACATCGTGCAAAACGATGGCAGGACGCTGCTCGGCTTCACGCGTTTGATTTCAATCGACGAGACCGGTCGAGACGTGCGGGTTCTGTCCGCCCGGGATAGTTTTCGCGCGCTCGGCGTCCGTCAGAACGGGGGCAGCATCATCGCGCTCGATGTCCCCGGTGAAAAGAACAGCGTCCTGATCTCCAAGCAATTCGTTCCCGAGACGACCATCGGGACTCGCACGGCAAGCAAACAGGAGGGGCTCGGCGTCGAATCGGTCGATATATCCAGCGGGCGACGCACCATCGTCGAGCGGCCGGATGCCGGCAGCGTCCGCTACGTCGCCGACGAAACCGGCCGGATACGCTTGAAGGCCCGCCGACCCGATTCAACCGGCGGCTACACCGGCGAGCGCGTGCTGTATTATTTCCGCGATGCGGACAGCGATCGCTGGAGAGCGATTTCCGAAACAGAGGAGGGCGCGCAGGGGCAACTGTCCGGATTCCAGCCGGTCGCGGTCGATTCCGGGAAGAACGTCGCCTACGGATACACGACGATCGGTGGCTTCGATGCCGTCGCGCAGATCGCCCTGCAGGAGGGCGCCGAGCCCGAGATCATCATGACGCGCGACGACGTCGATGTCGACGGCCTCATCCGTATCGGCCGTCAGCGACGCGTGGTCGGCGCCAGCTACGCCAGCGAAAAACGCTCGGTGAAGTATTTCGATGCGGAACTGGCAAGGTTCGCACAGGATCTCCAGGCAGCGCTGCCTGGCAAGCCGCTGGTAAACATCGTGGGCTCCAGCAGCGATGAATTCGAAACTGTTGGTCATCGCGGCAAGCGATACCGATCCCGGCACCGCCTACCTCTACGACAAGGCGACCAACGAGCTCAACGAACTCCTGCCGATCCGCAATTTCATGGCCGGTCGCGAGTTGGCCGAGATGAAGCCGATTGCATTTCCAGCGCGCGATGGGACGATGGTCCCCGGCTACCTCACGCTGCCGGTGAACTCCGCCGGCAGGGATCTGCCGGCCATCGTCCTGCCCCATGGTGGGCCGAGCTCTCGCGACGAATGGGGTTTCGACTGGCTCGTGCAATTCTTTGCCGCCCGCGGCTTCGCCGTATTGCAGCCGAACTATCGCGGCTCGACGGGATATGGCAGCGCCTGGTTCGGCAAGAACGGCTTCCAGTCTTGGGAAACCGCGGTGGGCGACGTCAATGATGCGGGCAGGTGGCTCGTCTCCCAGGGCATCGCGGACCGCGGGCGGACTGCCATCGTGGGCTGGTCGTATGGCGGCTATGCCGCGCTGCAGTCGCAAGTGCTCGACCCATCGGTCTACAAGGCGGTCGTGGCGATTGCCCCAGTAACCGACCTGGAGGGACTGCGCGAAGACGCGCGGCCCTACACCAGCTACAAGCTGGTCGATCAATTCATCGGCCGCGGTCCCCATGTCACCGAGGGTAGCCCGGCGCGTCACGTCGACCGCTTCGCCGCTCCTGTATTGCTGGTGCACGGAACGATGGACCAGAACGTCGATATTGGGCAGTCGCGTCTGATGGCAGACCGGTTGCGCGAAGGCGGAAAGCGGGTCGAGTACGTCGAATACGAGGGGCTCGATCACAGTCTGTCGGACAGCAAGGCCAGGGCCGACATGCTGGTCAAGATCGACGCTTTCCTGAGAACGTCACTGGAAAACTAGGGCTAGCCGGAGCAGCATCATGGCCGAAAAGCCCAGGCAGATTGTCGTTCCCGCGAAATGGGGTTTGCCCTATGCCGAGGACGAGATGAATTGGGCGGCCAAGCGCGAGCAGAGCTACATCGTTGCATTCGCGGTGCTGACCATCGTCGCATGGCAGACCGCGATCGGGACGTTTGCGCTCATGCCTTTCACTCTGCTCGCGACCTGGTTCCACGAAATGGCACACGGTGTGACGGCGCTGTTGCTCGGGGCGAATTTCGAGCGTCTGGTCATTTACGCGGACGGGTCGGGCTTTGCCGAATATACCGGGCGGATGGGGCAAGTATTCCAGGCCGCCACCGCGGCTGCGGGGCTTCTCGGACCCTCGATCGCGGGATCGCTGATGATCGTCGCTTCGCGGTCGCGGCGGGCTACGCGTGGGGTGCTGCTGATCCTGGGCGTGGCGCTGTTGGCGACCACTTTGATCTGGGTGCGTTCGATCGCCGGATGGGTCGTGCTCCCGCTATTCGCAGCGATCGCGCTTTGCGTCGCGCTGCGCGGCACGCCCAAGTGGCAGCGCATCGCCGTGGAATTCCTCGGCGTGCAGGGCGCGGTCAGCGTATGGCAGGATCTCGGCTATCTGTTCAGCGACGGCGCGGTGGTCGGGGGGCACTATGTCCCGTCCGATACCGGGCGCATCGCCGATGCCTTGTTGCTGCCCTATTGGCTGTGGGGCGGACTGATCAGCGCAGCGATCCTGACGATGGTATGGTCGGCGTTGCGCTACGCTTCGAGAAATTGAGCCGCGGTATCGGGCTCCTTTTCGCGCAGCTCGAGGATCGTGCCGCGGTACGCCACGAAATTGCCCGCGGGATCAAGAAAACCCGCACCGATGGCGTTGGCGAAGGTCTGCGCATCGCGGAGATTGTCGTACCATTTGCCGCGCCGGCCGGGGGTCACGAAGCGATATTGGGTCATAGCAGGAATTCCAATTCCCGATGGGGCCGGCGGTTCCTGCCAAGCCCCTGAAAATACGACGAATTGAAACAGAAAGGGGCGGCCCCGCAGGACCGCCCCCACACTTGCGAAGACGATGGATCAGCGCGAGTAGAACTCGACCACCAGGTTCGGTTCCATGGTCACCGGATAGGGCACTTCGTCGAGCTTGGGCACGCGGGTGAATGTCACCTTGTCGGTGCCGTCGGGCGCGACATAATCGGGAATATCGCGCTCGGGCAGGCTCTGCGCCTCGATCACCAGCGCCATGTCCTGGGCCTTCTTGCCCAGCGACACGACGTCGCCGACCTTGACGCGTGCGGAAGCGATGTTGGTCTTCACACCGTTGAGATAGATGTGGCCATGGCTCACGATCTGGCGCGCGGCAAAGATCGTCGGCGCGAACTTGGCGCGATAGACGACCATGTCGAGACGCTGCTCGAGCAGACCGATGAGGTTCTGACCGGTGTCGCCCTTCATCGCGGAAGCTTCCTTGTAGGTCCGCTTGAACTGCTTCTCGGTGACGTCGCCGTAATAGCCCTTGAGCTTCTGCTTGGCGCGCAGCTGCAGACCGAAGTCGCTCATCTTGCCCTTGCGGCGCTGGCCATGCTGGCCGGGGCCGTAGGAACGCTTGTTGACCGGGGAATTGGGGCGACCCCAGATGTTCTCGCCCATCCGGCGGTCGAGTTTGTACTTGGCGCTCTTGCGCTTCGACATAAGTCGTACTCCAATTTGCTGAGCCGCCCCTGCGGCGGCCATCGAACCCGGCATCGCACCGCTGGACCTTGCATCCAGCGCGGCATCCGCTTCACCGGGGTGCGGAGCCAATTCGCGAAGGCGCGCTCCTAGCAATATTGGGCAGCGCGTCAAGGGCGAAGATAGGTGCTCGACAAGGTGGCCGAGGCGCGGCAGGGCGCGCGGCCATGATCAAGGAATTCAAGCAACCCGAAGACTGCACCACGATGCAGGAGGTCCGGAGCGGGGTCGATGCGACCGATCGCGAACTGATGGCCTTGCTCGGCCGGCGGTTCGGCTACATGCGCGCGGCGGCCCGCATCAAGACCGAACGGGGCACGGTGCGGGACGAAACCCGCAAGGCCGAAGTCATCGCCAATGCCCGCGCAGATGCAGAGGGACGCGACCTTCCGGCGGAAAGTCTCGCCCAGATCTGGCACGATCTGGTCGAGACCTCGATCGCCTACGAACTGGAAGAGTGGGATCGCCTGCGCAAGCCCGAGTGAGACCATTTCGCCCTGAAGTAATTTGCCGTCGCGGGTGCAGTCGCGCTTCTCGCGCGCGGCGCTTCCGCCAAGGGCAAATATCCCCGGCTGTTATGCCTTGTCCGGCTTGTCCAGGGACGAGAGAACCCCGCGCAGGGTGCGGACTTCGAGGTGGTTCCAGCCGGGTTTCGTGAGCACCCCGCGGAGCGTTCGGCGTGTGGCGTCCCTGCGCGTCTCGGGCCGAAAATATCCCTTCGGTTCGAGCATTGTTTCGAGATGCCCGATCAGCCCATCGAGTTCGGCCTGCGGGGCGGGGGGCAGCAGTTCTTCCTGGGTAGGCTGAACCAAGGGGGCGTTCGCGTCCGAGCCAGCGGACATTTTCGACCATTCATAGGCGCACAGGATGACCGCCTGCGCCAGATTGAGCGAACCGAATTCGGGATTGATCGGCACGGTCAGGATCGCGCGCGCCAAGGCGACGTCTTCGGTTTCGAGGCCCGACCGCTCGGGCCCGAACAGGATCGCACTGCGCCCTGCCTTCCGGGCCATCTCGGCGGCCGCCTGCTCGGGCGTCAGCACGGGCTTGGTCACCCCGCGTTTGCGCACGGTGGTGGCCAGGACGTGGGCGCAATCGGCGACGGCTTCGGCAGTCGTGGCATAGACCTTCGCTCGCTCGAGCACGACATCGGCCCCCGAAGCGGCGGGCCCGGCGCTGGGATTGGGCCAGCCGTCGCGCGGGGCGACCAGGCGGAGTTCGGTCATTCCGAAGTTGAGCATCGCTCGTGCCGCCTTGCCGATGTTCTCGCCCAGTTGCGGGCGGACCAGCACGATCACCGGTGTGCGGATTTCAGCCCCGTTCATGGGCGGCCGCTTCCTGGACGGTGCTGGCGAACTCCTCGAAATCGCGCGCCTCGCTGAAATCGCGGTAGACCGAGGCGAAGCGGATGTAGGCGACGGTGTCGAGCTGGCGCAGGCCGTCCATCACCATTTCCCCGATCCGCTGCGAAGCGATCTCGGGATCGCCGGCGGTCTCCACCTGACGCTGAATTCCCGAAACGAGCTGGTCGACCCTTTCCGGAGCGACATCGCGCTTGCGGCAGGCGAGGGTGATCGACTGTTCGAGCTTGGCGCGATCGAAGGGCTGGCGCCGATCGCCCGATTTGAGCACGGTGACTTCGCGCAATTGAACCCGCTCGAAAGTGGTGAAGCGTGCTCCGCAGCTCGAACACTGGCGCCTTCGGCGGATCGAGGTGCTGTCCTCGGTCGGCCGGCTGTCCTTTACCTGGCTGTCGTCATGCGCACAGAAGGGGCAACGCATTTACGGTCGGAGACGCTTGTAGAGCATGAAACCGGCGCCCGCGACCAGGCCGATCGGCCAGGTCACCACCGGCAGGATGCCCGCGGCGATTGCGCCGACTGCTGCGCCGGTGAGCACGGGCTTGGTCGATGGATGGTTGAGGCCCTCGCGCGCCATTCCCTTTATCTCGTTGGTGGCGTCGGGGATCAGATTATGATCCTGATGCCGGGGATCCTGTTCATCCATTGCCGCTCTCCTTAACGACCCGGATAGACGGGGAAGGCCGCGCACAGCTCGGCAACCTGGCCGCGCACGCGCTGTTCCACCTGACCGTCACCCTCGGGCCCGTTGCGCGAGAGTCCATCTACCACCTCGGCGATGAGCGCGCCAACCCGTTTGAATTCGTCCGGTCCGAAACCGCGGGTCGTGCCTGCCGGCGTTCCCAGCCGCACTCCGCTGGTCACGAAGGGGCTGCGCGTGTCGTAGGGAATGCCGTTCTTGTTGCAGGTCAGCCAGGCGCGATCGAGACCGGCCTCGGCGGCCTTGCCGGTGACGTCACCGCCCCCCCGGGCGCTGGTCAGATCGACGAGCATCGAGTGATTGTCGGTCCCGCCCGAGACGACGCGCAACCCGTTCTCTTCGAGGCTGGCGGCGAGCGCGCGGGCATTCTCGACCACGCGCTGCGCGTATTCCTTGAAATCGGGGCGCAGCGCCTCGCCGAAGGCGACTGCCTTGGCGGCGATGACATGCATCAGCGGCCCACCCTGCATGCCGGGAAAGACCGCCATGTTGAGCGGTTTGGTCAGGGCCTCGTCGTTCCACAGGATCACCCCCGAACGCGGGCCGCGCAGCGATTTGTGCGTGGTCGTGGTGACGACGTGGGCATGCGGGAAGGGCGAGGGGTGCGCGCCGCCCGCCACGAGGCCCGAGATGTGACTCATGTCGACCATCAGATAGGCGCCGACTTCGTCCGCGACCTTGCGGAAGGCTTGCCAGTCCCACACGCGCGAATAGGCGGTTCCGCCGGCGATGATGAGCTTGGGCTTGTGTTCCTTCGCGGTGGCCATCACCGCGTCCATATCGATCAGCTCGTCGTCGCGGCTGACGCCGTAGCTCACGGGGTTGAACCACTTGCCGCTCATATTGACCGGCGAGCCATGCGTGAGGTGGCCGCCCGAATTGAGATCGAGCCCCATGAAGGTGTCGCCCGGCTGCAGCAGAGCGAGGAACACGGCCTGGTTCATCTGGCTGCCCGAATTCGGCTGCACATTGGCGAAATCGCAGCCGAACAATTGCTTGGCCCGCTCTATGGCGAGCGTTTCGACGACATCGGCATATTCGCAGCCGCCGTAATAGCGTTTCCCCGGATAGCCCTCGGCATATTTGTTGGTGAAGACCGAACCGGTCGCCTCGAGCACGGCGGTAGAGGCGATGTTCTCGGAGGCGATCAGTTCGATCTTGTCCTGCTGGCGTTTCAGCTCGCTACGGATCGCATCGTGGATTTCCGGATCGGCCTCGGCCAGCGTGTCATGCCAGAAACGATCCATCGGATCGCGGGCGCTCGATTTTGCCTGGGTAGCCATAGTGTCAGTCTTCCGGGTTCGAGAGCTTGTCGACGCGACGCTGATGGCGACCGCCGGCGAAATCCGTGTCGAGGAACGCGGCGAGGCAGGCCTTGGCCATGTCGCTTCCGATCAGCCGCGCCCCGAGCGCGATGCAATTGGCGTCGTTGTGTTCGCGGGCGAGCGCGGCGGAGAGCGGTTCCGAAACACGTGCGCAGCGAACGGCCGGATTGCGGTTTACGGCGATCGAGATGCCGATCCCCGACCCGCACAGGGCGACGCCGCGTTCGGCCGTCCCTTCGGCAACGACCGCGGCGAGCTTGTAGCCATAGTCGGGGTAATCGACGCTCTCGGCGGTTTCGGGGCCCAGATCGGCGACTTCATGGCCCTGTTCGATCAACCAGTCGCGCAGTTCGGACTTGAGGGCGATGGCGGCGTGGTCGGAGGCGATGGCGATGCGCATGGGGGAGCCCATAAGCATGAATTGAGCCGGGTTCCACCGTCTTGTGAAAGCGACTTCGCCAAACCGATCTCGGTGACTTCCCGTGCTCAGCCGGTCCGGTTCAACGCGTCCCTTATCTCACCGATCGAATAGGGCTTGGTGACCGTCGGGACCTCCGCGAGGTCGGCGGGATGCTCGGCATCGCCATAGCCCGTGGCGAAGATGAAGCGTGCGTCCGATTGCCTCAGCAGATAGGCGACGGGATAGCTCTTGGTCCCGTGCAGGTTCACGTCCAGAATTGCACAATCGACCGGGCCCTGCGCCAATTGCTCCGAGGCTTCTTCGATTGATGTGGCGAGCATGACTGCGGCTCCTTCTGCCGCGAGCATGTCTTCGAGCGCGAAAGCGATGATTGGCTCGTCCTCGAGAACCAGAATGCGGAGGCCGTCCAGGATCACAGCTGTGTCTCCAGCCGGCAGTGGAAGCCTTCGGCCGCATATTCGATCCGGCTGCGGTCGTTTCTGCCGCCGAAGCCGCGCGCGATAAGACGCGATCCGAAACCGCGTCGCTCGGGTTCGGTTACCGCGGGCCCACCGGATTCGCGCCAATCCAGCCAGAGCGTTGAATTGTCATCGTCCGATTCGATGCCCCAGCGAACGCCTACGAGGCCGTCGTCATTGCTGAAGGCCCCGTGTTTCAGCGCGTTGGTGGAGAGTTCATGGATCACCATGGCCAACGCGACTGCAGCTTGCGGAGCGAGGGTGACCTTGGGGCCATCGAGCGAATAACGGTCGCAGTCCTTGCCCATGGTCGCGGTCAGCGAACGCGCGACGATCTCCCGCAGATTGGCGGTCTTCCAGTTCGATTCGGTCAGCAGGTTGTGGGCGCTCGCAAGCGCAGCGAGCCGTGCCACGAAGGCGTCCAGGCCCGGATCCCCGCCCGCGGTGCGGAAGGATTGCTGCGCCAGGCCCTGAACCACGGCCAGCGTGTTCTTCACCCGGTGATTGAGCTCGTTGATGAGCAGCCGCTGACGCTCTTCGGCTTCGACTTCCTCGGTGACATTGTGCCCCTGAACGAAGATCCCGCTGATCGCACCCGCCCGATTGCGGATCGGCTGATAGATGAATTCGAGGTAGTCCTCGCGGCTCTCGCTGGTCACGGGGTCGATCAGCGTGATTAATTCGCGATTGCCAAAATAAGCCTCGCCCGAGGCGAATACGCGGTCGAGGCGATCGGGAAAGCCCTGTTCGACGACTTCGGGCACCGCCTCGCGCAGGGTCAGGCCGATCAGTTCACGTTCGCCGAGGAGCTTGCGATAGGCGGCATTGGCCATGACGAAGCGATGCTCTTCGCCAGCGAGTACGGCGACGAAACCGGGAGCCTGCTCGAGCAGATTGCGGAAACGGTCGAGTTCCTCGGCAGCGCTGTTATAACGCTCTTCAACGGCCCGTGCGCGATCGACGACACCGCTGGCATCGCGGGACCGGCGCAATTTTTCGAGCTCGGTGATGTCGACCGTATGCTGGAGGACATGCGTAACCCTGCCCTCGGGGCTGCGGTAGGGGGTGTGCGTCGCACTCCAGAAATGCGTGTCGAAGCCGCCGTCCGAATTGCGGATGTCGTAGCGGATGTGCGCAATCTCGTCAGGTTCGCCGGTATTCAGCACATGCTCGAGGGATCGCCGCAGCTGGCGTTGGTTTTCGTCTTTGCTGGGGAAGGCGTCGAACAGATTGCGCCCGATGATGTCTTCGCGGGCCCGGCCGGTCACCTGCAAATAGGCATCGTTCATCCAGGTCAGCGTGAGGTCGCGGTCCATCAGGACATAGGGGTTGGGCGACCGCGTGAGAAGCTGCTCGAAATCGGTCGTCACTCGTCTTCCACCTCAACCCCAAACCGGGCCCGATGAAAACGGCTCACCGAAACCCCACCCGGTCCTTCCCCGTTGCAAGCGCTCAGGCTGGCGGACGTTCCGCGTGATAGAAGCATGAGAGCCGAACGCGCGCTAGCTGTTGCTCAATGGCATCATCGGCATTCGGTCCAGCGCGCCTATTGGTCGAGGAAACTGCGCATCTTGCGGCTGCGGCTCGGATGCTTGAGCTTCCTCAGCGCCTTTGCCTCGATCTGGCGAATACGTTCGCGCGTCACGCTGAACTGCTGCCCAACTTCCTCGAGCGTGTGATCGGTGTTCATGCCGATGCCGAAGCGCATGCGCAGGACGCGTTCCTCGCGCGGGGTGAGGCTGGCGAGAACGCGCGTAACCGTCTCCTTGAGGTTCGCCTGGATCGCCGCATCGACCGGGATGATCGCGTTCTTGTCCTCGATGAAGTCGCCGAGATGCGAATCCTCCTCGTCGCCGATCGGCGTCTCGAGGCTGATCGGCTCCTTGGCGATCTTCATGACCTTGCGCACCTTCTCGAGCGGCATGGAGAGCTTCTCCGCCATCTCTTCGGGGGTCGGCTCGCGGCCCTGGTCGTGAAGGAACTGGCGCGAACAGCGGACCAGCTTGTTGATCGTCTCGATCATGTGCACCGGGATGCGGATCGTTCGCGCCTGGTCCGCGATGCTGCGGGTTATCGCCTGGCGGATCCACCAGGTCGCATAGGTGCTGAACTTGTAGCCGCGGCGGTATTCGAACTTGTCGACCGCCTTCATCAGGCCGATGTTGCCTTCCTGGATGAGATCGAGGAATTGCAGTCCGCGGTTGGTGTATTTCTTGGCGATCGAGATCACCAGGCGCAGGTTCGCCTCGACCATTTCCTTCTTGGCTATGCGCGCCTCGCGCTCGCCCTTCTGGACCATGTTGACGATCCGGCGGAATTCTTCGAGCGACATCCCCGTCTGGCTGGCGATATCGCTGATCTCGGCACGGATGCGTTCGACCGCTTCGGCTTCCTTCTCGGCGAAGGCGGCCCATTTCTTGTCCTTCTTGACCCGGTCGGTGAGCCAGGCATCGTCGAGTTCATTGCCGATATAGGCGTTGAGGAAGTCGACCCGCTTGACCTTGTGGCGTTCCGCCAGCCGCAGCATCTGGCCGCCCAGCGCGGTCAGGCGGCGGTTGAAGGCATACAGATTGTCGACCAGGAATTCGATCTTGGTCGCATGAAACTGGACGCTTTCGACCTCGGCGGTGAGCTGTTCGCTCAGCGCTTCGTACTTCTTTTCCTTGGCCGGCGGGAAGGCATCGCCGCGGCCCATGATCTCGACGCGTTCGGCCTGCAATTTCTCGAACTTGCCGAACAGATCGGCAATCCGTGCGAAACGCTCGATGGCGTCGGGCTTGAGCGCCGCCTCCATCTGGGCGAGCGACATGGTGTTGTCTTCCTCGTCGTCGTCCTCGCGACGCTTGGAGGACCCTTCGCCGTCTTCGTCCTCGTCGTCATTGTCGTCCTCGTCCTCGACCTCGTCGTCGTCGCGGATCGAGGGGCCGGCGGTCTCTTCCGAAATCTCGCCGTCGTCTTCTTCGCCTTCGCCCTCTTCCATCTTCTCGGGCGGGGGTTCCTTCGACAGCATCGCGTCGAGATCGAGGATCTCGCGCAATTGCATTTCCTCGGCATTGAGCGCTTCTGACCACTGGATGATCGCGTGGAAGGTGATCGGGCTCTGGCACAGGCCCATGATCATCATGTCGCGCCCGGCCTCGATGCGCTTGGCGATGGCGATCTCGCCTTCGCGGCTGAGCAGTTCGACTGCGCCCATCTCGCGCAGATACATTCGTACCGGATCATCGGTCCGCTCGCCCGCGGCCAGCTTCCTCGTCACCGTCGCAGCGGGCTTCTTGGGATCCTTCTTCTCGCTCGCGGCGATCTCTTCGACCTCGTCGGCCTCTTCGGCGGCAGCCTCGGCGTCCTCGTCGCTTTCGACGATCTGCACCCCCATGTCCGAAAGCGCCGACTGGATATCCTCGATCTGGTCCGAACTCATCTCGCCCTGCGGCAGCGCATCGTTGAGCTCGTCGTAGGTGACGTAGCCCTTTTTCTTTGCCTTCGCGATGAGCTTCTTGACCGACGCCTCGTTGAGATCGATCAGCGGAGCATCGTCATTGTCCTTGGACTTCGACTTGGTGGCCATAGAGATATTCAACCCAGTTTCTTTGCGCTTGCGGACCCGGGGGCCGGCAATCAGGATTCCGATTCACCCGCTGCAGCGGCTTTCTTGCGTCCGAAACGCTTCAACCGCTCGTTAAGGGCCAGCAACCGCTCGCGCAATCTGCCCTGTTCGGCGATGGAGCCTTCCGGATCACGCTCGAAACGCGCGGTCGCCTCCGCCAAAGCGGATTCGAGCGCGGGTCTTTCGACCAGCAACGAAACGGCCTCGGCCAGATCCTCGCGCGCATCACCCGGGTCGGTGCCTTCATCAAGGAAGGCGAAATGAGCTTTTTCCGGTGGGGCAGGAAGGCCTCGTTCGAGCGATATGGGCGATTGGGCGGACAAATCAAGCGTCTCGGCGGTCTCGAGGAGAGAATCGATCGCCGGGCCGACATTTCGGTCACGCCGGGCGAGTTCCGACAGCGCCTGTTCGTGGCGCAGGATCTGGTCCGGATATTTTACCAGGCCGGCGATGACCGCGCGGGTCAGCGAATCGCGGGCGCCCCCGGTCATCGCGCGGCGGAGCCGGTCGGCGGCCTCGGGCGACAAGGCGGGCGTCGCCAGCCGGAACGCACCTTTCTTCCAGTCGTCCCTGGACCGGAATTCGCGCGAAGGACGCGGCGGAAACGCATAGGCGGAAAAGCGTTCGAGCAATTCGCGCTTGTACAGTGCGCGAATGTCGGGGTGCCCGATGGTCTCCACGTGGTCGAGCAGCCGGGCCTTCAATCCCGCCTTGTCCTCGGGTGAATGCAGGGGGGCGGCAGCCTTTTCGAACGCCCACAGCGTATCGAGCAGGCTGGCAGGTTCGGCGAGCAAGCGCTCGACCGCCGCGACACCCTGCTCGCGCAGGAGATCGTCGGGATCGAGCCCCGCCGGCATCCGCACGATGCCGAGCGAATGCGCAGGGCGCAGCAGAGGCAGAACCCGTGCGATCGCCCGCATCGCGGCGCGCTGGCCGGCATTGTCGCCGTCGAAGCACAGGATCGGCCGTTCGACCTGGCGCCACAGCAGTTCGATCTGGTTCTCGGTCAGCGCGGTGCCCAGGGGCGCGACGGCTTCGGCGATCCCCGCATCGGCAAGGGCGATCACGTCCATATAGCCTTCGACCACCACGATCCGGCCGCTCTGCCTCGCTGCGGGGGCAGCGCGGTGGAGGTTGTAAAGCGTGCGGCCCTTGTCGAACAGCGGCGTATCGGGACTGTTGAGATATTTGGGCGCGTTGGGGCTGGCATCGGCGTCGAGGATCCGCCCGCCGAAGGCGATCACGCGGCCGCGGGCATCGTGGATCGGCAGCATCAGCCGCCCGCGGAACCGGTCGTAGGGCTCCTTGTCCTCGACCACGATCCGCATGCCCGCCTCGATCAGCATCGCTTCGTCGAAGCGGGCGAGCGCGCGCTTGAGCGCCTGTCGATCCTCGGGTGCGAAACCGAAGCCGAATTCGCGGATCGTTGCATCGGAAAAGCCGCGTCGGCCGAGATAGGCGCGCGCCTGCGCACCCCCGGGGCCATGGAGGCTGGCGACGAACCAGTCCTGCGCCGCCGCCGTCACATCGTGCAGGCTGGCACGCTTTTCGGCGCGTTTCGCGGCCTGCGGATCGGGGGCGGGGACTTCCATCCCGGCCTCGGCCGCGAGTTCCTTGACCGCGTCCATGAACGCCAGCCCGCGCTGGTCGGTCAGCCAGCGGATCGCATCGCCATGCGCCTCGCAGCCGAAGCAATGGTAGAAGCCCTTCTCGTCGTTGACGAAAAAGCTCGGTGATTTTTCGTTGTGGAACGGGCAGCAGGCCTTGAATTCGCGCCCGGCCTTGGTCAGCCGCACCGTCCGCCCGACCACAGCGGACAGCGTCGTCCGCACGCGCAATTCGTCGAGCCATTGGGGGGAGAGGGCCATCGCTCCTCCCTAAACCGCAACTCGCTCTCCTGCTAGTTCGGCGATGACTTGGCTGCCGGTTTTTCCTCGGCGGGGAAGGGGCCGGCGGCGCGCGCCTGATTTCCCTCGACCTCGAGCAGATAGGCTTCGGCGGGGCCCTGCGGGGGCTCGGTGGATTGCCACCAGAAGGTCATCGTGCATGCCCGGCTGCCAGCCTGGACCGCGCGCGACGCGCCAGATCAGGCTGCCGTTGTCCATGGTGATCGAAATCGCGTCGGGATCGCCCAGCGCGGCTTCGGCTTCGGCGGTGGAGAAACCGACCGCCTGGTTGAACCCGGTCGTCTTGCGCGTGGTGCGAAACAGCGTGGGCGGCGCTTCGACGACCTCGGGCCCTCCGCTGGCCTGCGGTTCCTTTGCCTCGCTTGCCTCGGCCAGGGTCACGCGATGGACATAGGTGAAGACCGTGCCTTCGGGCAGCTCGTCCGGCTTGCATTGGACGACCTCGCGCGGACAGGCGACATAGCTGACCATCTTGCCGATCCGGCGGTCGCCGGCGCGGAACACGCTCTCCACCTCGGCGCCCTGCGGTCCGACGATTTTCGCCCCCAGCGTGGACAGGTCGAGATCCGCCCCGACCAGCGTGCGCGGTGCGACGACGGTGGGGGTCGGATCGGGGGCGGGCTGCGGCTCGCGCGATCCGCATGCGGCGAGGGCCAGCGGAAGCGCGAAGCCGAGCCCGAGCCCGCGTGCCAGAGTGACCCGAGGTCTCACGACAGGGCCTCCTTCACCCACCCGCTGGCCCTGCTCATGTCCAGCGTGGCGCCGTGGCGGGCCTTGAGCTCGCCCATCACGCGGCCCATGTCCTTCATGCCTTCGGCGCCGAGATCGGCCTTGATCTGCGCAATTGCAGCGCGCGTTTCCTCCTCGCTCATCTGCCTCGGGAGGAACTCCTCGATCACCGCAAGCTCGGCCCGCTCCCTGTCGGCCAGTTCCTGCCGCCCGCCGTTCTCGTACATTTCGATCGATTCGCGCCGCTGCTTGGCCATCTTGAGCAGCACATCGGTGACCAGCTCGTCATCCTCGGGCTGCTTTTCCGCGGTGCGCAGTTCTATATCGCGATCCTTGATCTTCGCCCCGATCAGGCGCAGTGCTGCGGTGCGGTCCTTGTCCTTGGCCTTCATGGCGGTGACGGTTTCGGCCTTGATCTGATCGCGGAGCATAGGAGCGGCTCGGTCCTTATCTGTGGATGGTTGGCGCTTCATTTAGAACAGTGGGCGGTAATGCCAAGGGTTCCGCTTGACGGGGCCGAGCAAGCGGCCTTAGCGGCTGGGACTTAGCACACATCGCCGGAACCCCTGACTCGGAGAGCCCATGGCCCTGTCCGCATTTTCGCACGCGCAACCCCAGGGAGCGACGGGCGTTCTCGTTCTGGGAGACGGAACCGTGGTCTGGGGCATGGGCTTCGGTGCCAGGGGATCAGCGGTGGGCGAGGTGTGCTTCAACACCGCCATGACCGGCTATCAGGAAGTGATGACCGATCCTTCCTACGACAGCCAGATCGTCACCTTCACCTTTCCGCACATCGGCAACGTCGGCGCGAACGACGAAGACGTCGAGAGCCGTGGCCCCGGCGGTGTTCTGGGCGCGGTCGGGCTGGTGGTGCGGCAGGAGGTGACGCTGCATTCGAATTTCCGCGCGCAGAACGAATTCGTCGAATGGTGCGTGGAGCATGGCAAGATCGGGTTATCGGGGGTCGATACCCGCGCTCTGACGCGGCGGATCCGCCTTGCGGGGGCCCCCAATGCGGTGATCGCGCACAGCCCGCGCGGCCAGTTCGATCTGAAGGCGCTGAAGGAGCAGGCGGCGCAATGGAGCGGGCTCGAAGGGCTCGATCTCGTTCCCGGCGTCACCCGCGATGCGCATGAGGACTGGCAGGGCGGCTATTGGCAGCTCGGCACAGGTTATGCCCGCGCCGACAATGCCAGGCCGCACGTCGTCGCGATCGACTATGGCGCGAAGGACAATATCTTCCGCAACCTGGTCAGGGCGGGGGCGAAGGTCACCGTGGTTCCCGCGCGGACCAGCCTCGACGATATCCTTGCGCTGCAACCCGACGGCGTGTTCCTCTCCAACGGTCCGGGCGATCCCGCGGCGACGGGCGAATACGCCGTGCCGGTGATCAAGGGCCTGCTCGATGCCGAAGTGCCGCTGTTCGGTATCTGCCTCGGCCACCAGATGCTCGGCCTCGCGGCGGGGGCAAAGACCGGCAAGATGTTCCAGGGCCACCGCGGCGCCAACCACCCGGTCCAGCGCGTGGGCGAGGGCTGGGGCGAGAGCCAGGGGCTGGTCGAGATCACCAGCATGAACCACGGCTTCGCGATCGACGGCGAGAGCCTGCCCGAGGGGGTGGAACAGACTCACGTCTCGCTGTTCGACGGGACGAATTGCGGGATTGCGATCCGCGGCAAGAAAGCCTTCGGCGTCCAGTACCACCCCGAGGCGAGCCCGGGGCCGCAGGACAGCTTCTACCTGTTCGAGAAATTCGTGGGGATGCTGGGGTGAGGCGAACCCGCCACGTCTGGTTTGCCTTGGAAACAGCTTCGGCGGCTCTTGTCACGGCGGTGACAGGAGTGGCTCGGGGCGAATGGGAAAAGCCATTGATTGCGCACCCTGACCTTACCGAGCCGATCCAAGAGAGCGACCAGATCGGAGACGAGTACGTGATTCCAAGCCAAACTGGCAAACTGGCTCGTGATTGCGGAGCGCTATTTTTCGAGACGACATTCCTTAGCAAGGATCATGGGCGAACTCTTGAAATCGCGCTGACGTCGGAAAACCAGCTAGCGACTGAGTGCATTGTGTCGCAAGCCGCACAGCGGTCGATCCGAACCAACATCATTTATCGCAAGGCGACAAATGCCCAAACGCACTGACATCTCCTCCATCCTCGTCATCGGCGCCGGACCAATCATCATCGGCCAGGCCTGCGAGTTCGACTATTCGGGCACGCAGGCGATCAAGGCGCTGAAGGAGGAAGGCTACCGGGTGATCCTGGTCAATTCCAATCCGGCCACGATCATGACCGATCCCGAGATGGTCGCGGGCGAGAACGGCGGGCCCGACGGCGCGACCTATATTGAACCAATTGTGCCCGAGATAATCGCCAAGATCATCGAAAAGGAGCGCCCCGATGCGATCCTGCCGACGATGGGCGGGCAGACCGCGCTCAATTGCGCGCTCAAGCTGGACGAGATGGGCGTGCTGGAAAAGTTCGGCGTCGAAATGATCGGCGCCAAGGCCGATGCCATCGACAAGGCGGAAAACCGCCAGCGTTTTCGCGAGGCAATGGACCGCATCGGCCTCGAAAGCGCGCGCAGCGGCATCGCCAACACCGTCGACGAGGCGCATGCGGTGCTCGAGCGCACCGGCCTGCCGGCGATCATCCGCCCCAGCTTCACGCTCGGCGGCACCGGCGGCGGCATCGCCTACAACAAGGCGGAATTCGAGCGGATCGTCCGGGAGGGCCTCGACGCCTCGCCGACCACCGAAGTCCTGATCGAGGAATTGCTGCTCGGCTGGAAAGAGTTCGAGATGGAGGTGGTGCGCGACCGCAAGGACAATTGCATCATCATCTGTTCGATCGAGAACGTCGATCCGATGGGAGTCCACACCGGCGACAGCATCACGGTCGCTCCGGCGCTGACCCTGACCGACAAGGAATACCAGATCATGCGCAGCGCCAGCATTGCGGTGTTGCGCGAAATCGGTGTCGAAACAGGGGGTTCGAACGTACAGTTCGCGGTCAATCCGAAGGACGGGCGGCTGATCGTGATCGAGATGAATCCGCGCGTGTCGCGCAGTTCGGCGCTCGCGTCCAAGGCCACCGGTTTCCCGATCGCCCGGGTCGCGGCGAAACTGGCGGTGGGCTATACGCTCGACGAGATCCAGAACGAGATCACCGGGGCGACGCCCGCCAGCTTCGAGCCGACGATCGACTATGTCGTCACCAAGATCCCGCGCTTCGCCTTCGAGAAATTCAAGGGTGCCAAGGCCGAGCTGTCGACCGCGATGAAATCGGTCGGCGAGGTCATGGCGATCGGCCGGTGCTTCGCCGAATCGATGCAGAAGGCGCTGCGCGGACTCGAAACCGGGCTCGACGGTTTCAACCGCGTGCCCGAACTGGAGAACGTCCCTAAGGATCAGCTCTTCGCCGCGCTCAGCCAGCGCACGCCCGACCGCATCCTCAAGATAGCCCAAGGGTTCCGGGAAGGGCTGACGGTCGAGGAAATCCAGCCGATCACCGGTTTCGACCCGTGGTTCCTGCGCCAGATCGAAGCGATCGTCTACGAAGAGAGCATGATCGGCCACAACGGCCTGCCGCGCGAAGAGGGCGAGATGCGCCGGCTCAAGGCGATGGGCTTTTCGGACAAGCGCCTCGCCACGCTCGCGGTGCGTTCGGTCGGGGTTGCCGGCGGGCTGGGCGAAACCCAGGCCAAGCGATCGGGCCTACTCCACGATGCCTTGCGCGCAATGGCCGGCGCCACCAGCGAGGAGGAAGTGCGCAAGCTGCGCCACAAGCTCGGGGTCTATCCGGTCTACAAGCGCATCGACAGCTGCGCCGCCGAATTCGAGGCGGTTACGCCCTATATGTATTCGACCTACGAAGCGCCGAGCTTCGGCGAGCCGGAGGACGAAGCCGATCCGAGCGACCGCAAGAAGATCGTCATTCTTGGCGGCGGCCCCAATCGGATCGGGCAAGGCATCGAATTCGATTACTGCTGCGTCCATGCCTGTTTCGCGCTTGCGGAAGCTGGCTTCGAGACGATCATGGTCAATTGCAATCCTGAGACCGTCTCCACCGATTACGACACTTCGGACAGGCTCTATTTCGAGCCACTGACCGAAGAGGACGTGCTCGAGATCATGCGCGTCGAAATGTCGCGCGGCGAAGTGGTCGGCGTGATCGTGCAGTTCGGCGGGCAGACACCGCTCAAGCTCGCCGCGGCTCTCGAACGCGAAGGCATCCCGATCCTCGGGACCAGTCCCGACGCGATCGATCTGGCCGAAGACCGCGAGCGGTTTGCCAAGCTGGTCAACAAGCTCAAGCTCAGGCAGCCCGAGAACGGTATCGCCAAGAGCCGCGACGAAGCCGCCGCCGTAGCTGCGCGAATCGGCTATCCGGTCCTGCTGCGGCCAAGCTACGTGCTCGGCGGTCGGGCGATGGAGATCGTCGATTCCGAAGCGCAGCTCGATGACTACATTGCCACCGCGGTCAATGTCTCGGGCGACAGCCCGGTGCTGGTCGACCAGTATCTGCGCGATGCGATCGAATGCGATGTCGACGTCGTGTCCGACGGCGTCGAAGTGCGCATCGCCGGCGTGATGCAGCACATCGAGGAGGCGGGCGTCCATTCGGGCGATTCCGCCTGCACGCTGCCGCCATACAGCCTGCCCAACGAGATCATAGCCGAGATGGAACGGCAGGCGGAAGCGCTGGCCCGGGCGCTCGAAGTCCGCGGGCTGATGAACGTGCAGTTCGCGGTCAAGGACGGCGAAGTGTATCTGATCGAAGTCAATCCGCGCGCCAGCCGGACGGTACCCTTCGTCGCCAAGGCGATCGGGCGCCCGGTCGCCAAGATTGCCGCCCGGGTGATGGCGGGCGAAGGCCTGCACGAATTCGAGCCCTTCGAAATCCGTCCGGGGCACATGGCGGTGAAGGAAGCCGTGTTCCCGTTCAGTCGCTTTCCGGGGGCCGATCCGGTCCTTTCGCCCGAGATGAAATCGACCGGCGAAGTGATGGGGATAGACAGGAACTTCCCGGCGGCCTTCCTCAAGTCGCAGCTCGGCGCAGGCATGACTCCGCCACACGGCGGCACGCTGTTCGTCTCCGTGAAGGATTCCGACAAGCAGGCGATCGTTCCGGCGGTCCGGACATTGCTCGACAAGGGTTTTCGCGTCATCGCCACCGGAGGCACGCAACGCTTTCTGGAGGAGCAGGGGCTCGATGTCGAAAGAGTGAACAAGGTTGCCGAAGGCCGCCCCCACATCGTCGACGCGATCGTCGATGGAGAGGTGCAGCTGATCTTCAACACCACCGAAGGCTGGCAGTCGCTGCTCGACAGCCAGTCGATCCGCGCCAGCGCGCTCGAGAAGAAGTTGCCTTATTATACCACCGCTGCCGCCTCGCTCGCGGTGGCGCAGGCGATTGCCGAGGTTTCGCCAAGTCAGCTTGAAGTGCGTTCGTTGCAAGACTATTATAGCTGACAAGAATAGACGCGCCTCCCTCCCGACAGCCGATACGATGGACTCCGCAAGACAGCGGACCGGATCGGAATTGTCGAAGAAGGTGGCTGGAACAGGAAGGATCAAGCCCATGGAAAAAGTGCCGATGCTGGCCGAGGGCTACGAAAAGATTACAGCGGATCTGAAGGCTTTGCGGGCTGAACGTCCGCAGATCGTGGAGGCGATCGAGGAAGCACGCGCCCACGGCGATTTGTCTGAAAACGCCGAATATCACGCGGCCAAGGAGCGTCAGGGTCAGGTCGAAGCGCAGATCGCCGATCTCGAGGACAAGGTCAGTCGCGCGCAGATCATCGATCCGACGACGCTGTCGGGAGACAAGGTGATCTTCGGTGCGACCGTGACCATGCTCGACGAAGACGACAAACCGGTGAGATACCAGATCGTCGGCCAGACCGAAGCCGATGCTTCGAGGGGCCGGATCAGCTACAATTCACCGATTGCCCGCGCGCTGATCGGGAAGCAGGTCGAAGAAGAGGTCGAAGTGACCGTTCCTTCGGGCGACAAGTTCTACGTGATCGACAAGATCGAGTTCATCTGATCGCCTGATGCCTCTCGTCCGAGTACGAGAGGCATCAGGCGAGGTCTTTTCCCATCGCCCAATTGTGGATCGCCACGCCGTCGATCTCGAAGTCACGCCTGCGAGCGACGCGGTATCCGGCACGTTCGAATGCGGGACGCGCGAGGTCGCTCGCCTCGGTATAAAGCCTGCCGAGGCCGATCCCTCGGGCGAAGCTTTCCGCTGCTTCCAACAGCTGCGTGGCCAATCCCCGGCGAGTGTGGTCGGGATGGTTGTAGAGATGGTCGAGGTGTCCGTCGCGCTCGAGCAGCGCATAGGCGACGGGCGTGTCTCCGGGGCCGGCGGCGATGAAGATCAGGTCGCCGGCCGCCACTCTCTCACGATAATTCGCCGGAGCTGTGCGGCGCGATAGCCAGGCCGCGACCTGCTTTGGCGCATAGGCCCGCGGTCCGATGCGCTCGATCGCCAGCCGATTGATTTGCGCTACCGCTTCGGCATCGCCGTCGCGCCATTCGCGGATGACGTAGCCCACCGGATTTCTAGGCTCCGGGATCGAGCAGCTTGTGCAGGTGGACGACGACGTATTTCATTTCCGCATCGTCGACGGTGCGCTGCGCATTGCTGCGCCAGGCATCCACGGCGGCTTCGTAGTTGCTGAACACGCCAGCGACGTGAATGCTTTCGGGGTCGGCGAAGGCGACGCTGCGCGGGTCGGTCACCCGGCCGCCCATGACGAGGTAGAGCGTCTGCTTGGCCTCGGTTTCTTCCATGATGAATGCCTTCTCGATGGGGAGGGAATGCGCTGCGCCACATAGCGAAAGCGGCGCGTCAGGCAAGGCCCGCCGCGCCGCTTCCATTCAACTGGCTGTTCCCGATCGCGCGTTCAGTGAGCGAGGCGCGCGCGCAGGTCGCGGTAGGCTCGGTCGCCCTTGCGCCCGGCCTTCCGACCCGACGCGCGCAGCGTATCGCCCATGCTGTCCAGTTTGTGCGAAGCTCCACGCTTCAAACCACGAGCTGTCGTCGCGGCGTTGTCGCCCAGGTCCTCGAGGCGGTCGCCGGCATATTCAGCGGCATCGGTCGCACTGTCGATCATGCGCAAGCCATAGGCGAGTACGGCGTCTGCCGCCGCCCCGGCAAGCGCGCCGCCACGGCGACCCAATCGCCGTCCCGGACGGGTCATAGCGCCGATCGCAAGACCCGCGGCTATGGCCCCTCCTACTACGGCGAGGGGGTGTTTGCGCGCGAAAGCGATCGCGCTGTCGGCGGCGTCCTTGGCCTGATCGGCGATGCTGCGTTGCTCGTTGCGTCTCTCGCCCGCTTCGATCTTGGCGCGCAATTGTTCGCGTTTTTGCTCGTCGCTCGACTGGCCCTCGCCATCGATCGGTGTGACGTTGTTCTTGGCTGATTTGGCCATGGAATTCCTCCGCTGTTCGTGTTCAGAAATTCAACGGATGAGACCGCACCACCGTTCCACATCTTCGTCCCGTCAATGCCCCGCATGATCCCGGATTTCGTCGTCTTCGGCACCGAAGCCGAGCAAATCGAAGATCGGATTGCGTGCGAACCAGACCAGGATTGCGGCAAACAGTGCGGCGAGCGCGCCCTTGTTGTCCTCGGCCATCTCGACGGCTTCTTCGTAAAGGTCGGCAGCGCCTTCGCTCAGCCGATCCACCGCGCGCGAGGCGAGTGTCTTGCTGGCAAGATTGTTGCGCAGATGTTCGATGTCGGCAGTGACGAGCGCGCGCGCGGAATCGCGGATGTAGCGATCGGCGAGCAAACGGTTCCAGTCATCAGGAGGGTTCATCGCGCTTCCCCTGTTCGAAGGCATCGCGAATCCCGTCGATCCTCTTCTTGACCTGGCGCAGCATCAGAATTCCGAAGGCCACCAAGGCTACGGTGACTATGGCAGTCGCCCCCCAAGGCCCCAGAAGCGGGATCAGGGCGAGGACCAGCCCGACGGTCAGCGCGATCAGGGCGAGATGAAGCACCCCGAAGGCCGCCAGTCCGAAAACGGCAGCGCCCTTGACCCGATGGGCCGCGAAGCCGAGCCGGCGCCGCTGATAGGCCATTTCGGCCTCGGCATAGGTCTTGCCGTCGTCGAACAGCGCAATCAGATCGTCCGTCAGCGATGGCTCGGGCTGGTCGCCTTGCGGTGCGGGTGCTTCCAGTTCGTCGGGCAAGTCGTGCGGATCGGAATAGGGCGAAAGCTGGTCGACGTCGTCATCCCGCATGTCCGCCCCCGTTCTCATCTTCGCTCAATTGCGCGAGCGACTGAATAGACGCGAAAGGAAGAAACCTGCAAATGCCGCGATGCCGACAGCGAGGCCGGGGCTCTTGCGGACGAATTCGCGGCTGTCTTCGACGAGATCGTCCACGCTCTTCTCGTCGAGCCTACCGGCGTAGTCCTCGAGCGACTTCGACGCGCTTCGAGCATAATCGCCGTATTTGGCGCCGAGCTTCTCATCGACCTGATGGGCGTTCTCGTTGACCAGCCGGCTGACCGAGCGCAAGCCTTCGCTGGCCTTGATCTTGCCTTCGGTCGCGATTTCCTTGCCCTTCACCCGAGCGTCCTGCCCGTAGACCTTGGCCTCGCCAAGCCAATCTTCGCGCTTGCTGCGAGCCTGGTCGCGATAAGCGGTCGCACGATCGCGACCTTCCGCCTTGAGCGCAGCTGCACCCGCCTTGGCTTCCTCAAGCGCAGCGTTGAAGCGCGACTTGGCTTCGGTGCGGTTATCTGCGGTGGGCTGGGTGGATGGGGTTGCGGTATTGGTCACGGGAGCGGTCTCCTTTGCTACGCCTTTCTTCGCCACGGTCTTGCGCGGCTTGCCGGCGTCTGTCGATTTGGGGGTGGAGGTCTTCTTTGCGCCGGGGGATTTCGTCTTCTTGGGCGCGCCGCTTGCGGGTGTCTGTGCCATTGGTTTTGTCCTTGCCCTCGATTTATGGGTCCGGTGTGCCGGTGTTCGTGATTGCAACGCAACTTGCGCGGCTATGTTCCGGCGAATAGAGCGCTGGCACCACCCAAAATGGTGGTGTCTTGCCAGATTACAACACCAGCCATTGGAGCCACCCCGCCCATGACCGCGATCATCGATATCCACGCCCGCGAAATCCTCGATTCCCGGGGCAATCCCACGGTTGAAGTGGACGTCCTGCTCGACGACGGGAGCTTCGGTCGTGCAGCGGTTCCGAGCGGGGCCTCGACGGGCGCCCACGAGGCAGTGGAATTGCGCGACGGTGACACGCAGCGCTATCTCGGCAAAGGTGTCGAAGGGGCGGTGACTGCGGTCAATAGCGAGCTTCGCGACCTGCTCGTCGGCGCTTATGACGCCGAGGACCAGCGCGACATTGATTTCTCGATGATCGCGCTTGACGGCACGGCGAACAAGGGCAGGCTGGGTGCCAACGCGATACTCGGGGTCAGCATGGCGGTGGCCAAAGCCGCGGCGGCTGCGCGCGGATTGCCGCTCTACAGCTATATCGGAGGCGTATCGGCGCACGTCTTGCCCGTTCCGATGATGAACATCATCAACGGGGGCGAACACGCCGACAATCCGATCGACATTCAGGAGTTCATGATCATGCCGGTAGGCGCCGAAACGCTTGCCGAGGCGGTTCGATGGGGCGCCGAGGTGTTCCACACGCTCAAGAAAAAGCTGCATGAGAAAGGCCTTGCCACTGCGGTCGGCGACGAAGGCGGGTTCGCGCCCGATCTGGCGAGCACGCGCGACGCGCTGGATTTCATCATGGCTTCGATCGAACAGGCCGGCTTCGTCCCGGGCCAAGATATCGCGCTGGCGCTGGATTGCGCTTCGACCGAATTCTATCGCGACGGGAAGTACCAGATTTCGGGCGAAGATCTTTCTCTTAGCGGCGGACAGATGGCGGAGTATCTCGACAAGCTGTGCCGCGACTATCCGATCCGTTCGATCGAGGACGGCATGGCCGAAGACGATTTCGAAGGCTGGCGGGCGCTGACCGATCGGATCGGCAATACCATTCAGCTGGTTGGAGACGATCTTTTCGTCACCAACCCGCAGCGGCTGCGCGAAGGGATAGACAAGGGGCTGGCCAATTCGCTTCTGGTCAAGGTCAATCAGATCGGCACGCTGTCCGAGAACTCTCGACGCGGTCGGCATCGCCAATCGCGCGGGCTACACGGCGGTGATGTCGCACCGTTCGGGCGAAACCGAAGACACGACGATTGCCGATCTCGCCGTCGCGACCAATTGCGGTCAGATCAAGACCGGTAGCCTGGCCCGATCCGACCGGCTCGCAAAGTACAACCAGCTGATCCGGATCGAGGAAGAGCTGGGCGACAGCGCGGTCTTCGCCGGGCGCGGGTGCTTCGGCCGCTTGCTCTAACTCGACAAAGCCGTCCCCGCCATCGACGGGCGGCAATTGCCGCGGCTTCGGCGCGGGCTTATCACCCACGCGTCTTTTTCGGGCGCGATGGCGCCATCTGGAGGGAATCGGAACATGAACAACCGCCTGATCGCCGCACTGCTGCTGGGAACCGCCGTCGCCACCATGGGCCCGGTGGCTTGCGAGAAGATCGACGAAGCGACGCAGACCTCCACGACTGGAAACGCGCTGGGCATCCGCACGGACTGGATGGACGCCAGCGTGGATCCGGGTGACGATTTCTTCCGCTACGCCAACGGCGGATGGCTCGACAGCACCGAGATCCCTGCCGACCGGTCGAGCGTGGGCGGCTTCTACATCGCCGACCAGCAGACCGAGAAAAACCTTGCGGCTCTGATCGGCGAGATCCTGAAATCCAACCCCGAGAAGGGCACCGACGCTTACCGGGTCAAGGCATTCTATGAAGCCTATCTCGATACCAAAGCAATCGATACGGCCGGACTGGAACCGCTCCAGGCCGATCTCGCGCGCTTCGAAAGGATCGCGGACAAGGCGCAACTCGCTCAGGTTCTAGGAAGCCAGGCGCGCGCCGACGTCGATCCGCTCAACGCCACCGATTTCGAAACCGAAAACCTGTTCGGCATCTTCGTCACTCAGGCGCTGAAGGGAGGCGAGGTGGTGCCTTATGTCCTCCAGGGCGGGCTCGGCATGCCCGAACGCGAGTATTATTTGTCCTCCGACGAAAAGATGGCTGAACTACGCTCGGACTACCGGAGCTACATCGCCGACCTGCTCAAGGCGGCCAAGGTGGCCGATGCGGATGCCAAGGCGCAGCGGATCTTCGATCTGGAGATGAAGATCGCGCAAGGCGCACGTCAGCCGCGAGGACAGCGACGATTGGGCTAAGGCGAGCACGCTGTGGTCGCCGGCCGATTTCAAATCGAAGGCGCCCGGGACTCGATTGGGATGCGTTCTTCAAGAGCGCACAGCTTGCGGGAGTCGAGACCTTCGACGCCTATCATCCCGGCGCGATCACCAAGCTGTCGGCGCTGGTCGCATCCGAGCCGCTCGAGGCATGGCAGGACTGGCTCACCTTCCATCAGATCAACGCCAATACCGCGGTTCTTCCGACCAGACTCGATGATCTCCACTTCGCCTTCTACGGCAAGAAGCTGTTCGGGCAGGAAGAACAGCGCAGCCGCGACAAACGCGCGCTGAGCGCGGTGAACGCCTATATGGGCGACGAACTCGGCAAGCTCTATGTCGAGAAATATTTTCCGGCCGAGGACAAGGCCGAAATCCAGGATATGGTCGGAGCGATCAAATCGGCTTTCGCCAAGCGGATCGAGGCTATCGACTGGATGGCCGATGAGACCAAGGCCGAAGCCGTCAGGAAAGTCGAGACGATGGAAGTCGGCGTCGGATATCCTGACGAATGGGCCGATTATTCGTCGCTCACCGTCCAGCCTGGCAATGCCTATGCCAACAAGCAGGCGGCGGAGAAGCTGCGCTACAAGCAGCAGTTGGCCAAGATCGGCAAACCGCTCGACAAACGCGAATGGTGGATGAATGCGCAGCTGGTCAACGCGGTCAATCTGCCGGTGCAAAATGCGCTGAACTTCCCGGCCGCGATCCTTCAGCCTCCCTTCTACGATCCCAAGGCCGACGCGGCGTTCAACTATGGCGCGATCGGCGCGGTGATCGGTCACGAGATCAGCCACAGCTTCGACAACAACGGCGCGGCCTTCGATTCGACCGGGGCGATGCGCAATTGGTGGACCGAGGCCGACAAGGCGAAGTTCGACGAGGCGGGCAAGGCGCTCGCTGGGCAGTTCGACAAGTACGAACCGTTCCCCGGGCTGCATGTCCGCGGCGATCTGACCCTGGGCGAGAACATCGCCGACGTGGCCGGGCTGGCTGCGGCCTACGATGCCTATCGCGCCTCGCTCGGCGGGAAGGAAGCGCCGGTGATCGACGGATTCACCGGCGACCAGCGCTTCTTCATCGCCTACGCCCAGGCCTGGGCGAGCAAGTTCCGCGAAGAGGCTTTGCGCCAGCGCATCGCTACCGACGGGCATGCGCCGGGCCAATATCGCGCGCTCACGGTCCGCAATCTCGACGCCTGGTACGAGGCTTTCGGAGTGGACAAGGACGACAAGCTCTATCTCGCGCCCAACCAGCGGGTAAAGGTCTGGTAAGACGCGTCCGAATGCGGGCGCAGACCGGGCGGAGTCAATCCTCCGCCCGGTTCTTCGGGTGAATCAGATACTGCCAGACGCCCCAGGCGTTGATCAGCAAAAGCACTGCATTCATCGCCGCGATCGGCATGGCGTCGCTCGTCAACCCGCTGACGATCCAGGTGATCGAGACGAGACAGAACAGGACGAAGCCCCATCCGGTCGCCCGGCGTCCGAGATCGAGCGCGATGAGGCCGGCGGCGATCATCGTGCCGACGGCGGCAATCCATTCGAGCGGGCCTTCCATCCAATCCTCCCGTGATATGATTGTCAGGACGCGCGGCACAGGTTAGCGTTCCTGACGTGGGCTTTGCGGGAGAGGGCCTTGGCAGATTTTCCGACGCATCCCGACGGGGTCACCGCCGAATGGCTCGGCGATTTGCTCGGCGCGCGGATCGAAAGCGTGCGGTGGGACCCGATCGGTACCGGTCAGGTCGGCGACAGCGTCCGTTTCCATCTGGTGGGCGAAGGGGTCCCCGAAACACTGGCGGGGAAATTCCCTGCTGACGATACCACCAGCCGCGCGACCGCCGCGATGTTCGGGCTCTACCGCAAGGAAGTGTGCTTCTACCGCGAGGCTGCGCCATTGCTCGGCGTTCGCGTCCCGGACGTGCATTTTGCCGAAGTCGACGAAGCGGGCGCGGATTTCATTCTGCTGTTCGAGGATATGGCGCCGGCGCGCCAGGGCGACCAGATCGCCGGTTGCGGCATCGCCGATGCCCGTGCGGCGGTTCGGCAGGCGGCGGCTTTCCATGCACCGAGCTGGGGCAGGGCCGATATTCTCGATGCGCAGTGGATCCAGCCTCCGCCCGATCTCGGTGAGAGGGTCGGCGCGATGTATCCCCAGGCGCAGGCGGTCTTTCGCGATCGCTATGCCGACAGCCTGGAACCCGAATATATGGCGATCTGCGAACAATTGGCCGAAGCCAGCGCCAGCTGGTTCGGCCGCGACGATCCGCCACAATGCCTCGTCCACGGCGATTTCCGGCTCGACAACATGTTGTTCGACGTCGGCGGCGGCGCCGAACCGATCGCGGTGCTCGACTGGCAGACCGTGAGCGTTGGCAAGGCGATGACCGATATCGGCTATTTTCTCGGCTGCGGGATCGGCGAGGCCTTGTGGAAAGAGCATGAGAGCGAGCTGCTCGAGATTTGGCGGGCAGAAATGGCGGCGCGCGGTGTCGCTCTCTCGCACGAGGAAATCCGCCGCGACTATCGTCTCGGCATCCTTCACGGCATATCGACCGCCGTGTTCAGTGCCGCCTTCGTCGAGCGGACCGGGCGGGGCGACGCCAATTTTCTCTCGATGGCACGCGGGGCCTGTTCGCTTGCGCTCGCGCATGACAGTATCGCTGCGCTGAAGGAGACGGCGTAATGGCATTGTCGCGCGGAGACGAATACCCGATCCACCAGACTCCGGAGCCGGTGGCCTATGCGGGGACGGACCGCAATTTCTACGACCGCTATTTCTTCAATGGCTACGCACCCGACGGCAGCGGATTCTTTGCGGTCGCTCTGGGCGTCTATCCCCACCTCGACGTGATCGATGCACACTTCAATGTGGTGCGTGACGGCGTTCAGTACTGCATCCATTCCAGTGCCGAGCTCGGCATGGAACGGATGGTGATGGCTGTAGGCCCACTCAGCATTGAGGTCTTGGAGCCGTTGAACAGGCTTCGGATACGGCTCGATCCCAGTCACGGCCTGGCGGCCGACGTGACTTTCACCGGTCGCGCTTTTCCGATCGAGGAACCCCGCTTCACGCACCGCATCGGTCCGCGAGCGTTCATGGATTATACCCGCATGACCCAGAACGGGCGCTACGAAGGCTGGATCGAGATCGACGGCGACCGTCGGACGCTGGCCGATGGAACGATGGGCACGCGCGACCGCAGCTGGGGCGTGAGGCCGGTCGGCGCACGCGACATGCAGCCGATGCCCGGCGCGCCCTTACCAGGCTTCTTTTGGCAATGGACGCCCATCAATTTTCCCGACGGCAGCCTGTTCTTTCACGTCAACAACGACGAACAGGGCCAAGCCTGGAACACCCGTGCCGCTTGGGCCGGCGAGGGGGCAAAGCCGGACGACATCGCCGAAGGCGTGGGCGGCATGCGTACGCGGCTCGAACCCGCTACGCGCTGGCCCTCGGGCGGCACATTGTCGCTAGCCGTGCGGGGCGCACCGGAACTGTTGCGCTTCGAACCGCTCGGCCGGTTCCAGATGCGCGGCCTTGGCTATACCCACCCCGAATGGGGACACGGCATGTACCACGGCAGGCTCAAGGTCGAACGTGAGGAAATCGCGCTTGCCGATCTCGATCCGCTCGCCCCCGAGAACCTCCACGTCCAGATCCCGGTTCGCGTGACCGGCAGCGACGCTAGCGAGGGTATCGGCGTGTTCGAACAGCTGATTATCGGCCCGTTCGCCCCGCTCGGGCTGAGCGAGTTTCTCGACGGGGCGGATTAGCCCCCGAAGCGCGAGCGGAGCTCGAATAGGGCAAGCGCGGCCTTGGCCGCCTCGCCGCCCTTGTCCTTCTGGGCGGGATCAGCGCGGACGAGAGCCTGATCTTCGTTCTCGACCGTAAGAATGCCGTTGCCGATAGCGATTCCGTCCATCGTCAGAGCCATGATTCCTCGAGCGCTTTCGCCCGCAACGATTTCGAAGTGATAAGTCTCGCCGCGGATCACCACCCCGAGAGCAATGAACCCGTCGAACTGCCCGCTCTCGGCTGCCAGGGCGATGGTTCCAGGCAGTTCGAGCGCGCCAGGTACGGTGAGCACCTCTACTTCATGGCCTGCCGCCTCGATTGCGGCGCGGGCGCCAGCAATGAGCATATCGTTGAATTGTTCGTAGAATCGCGCTTCGGCGATGAGGAAACGGGCCAAGTGATTACTCCGGAATGGGACGTTCGCCGGTGACGGTGATGCCGTAGCCTTCGAGGCCGACGACATTGTGGTGTGAATTGGTTAGCAGTTCCATCTCCCGCACCCCGAGATCAGCGAGGATCTGCGCACCGACGCCATATTCCCGCAATTCACCGGTGTCGGCCGCGCGAATGCCGCCGACCTCGTTCTGCAGCGATTCGGGGCGATTCGGCATGAGCAGGACAACGATGCCGCTACCATTGTCGCCGATTGCCTTCATCGAGCGCTGAAGGGTCCGCTTGCGTTCACCCGTGCGCCCGAGAACGTCGTCGAAGATCGAGATCCGGTGCATCCGCACCAGCGTCGAATTGCCTGGCTCCACGTGGCCTTTCTGCAATGCCACATGCGTGCTTCCATCGACCGCGTTGCGATAGGTCATCGCGCGCCAGTCGCCGCCATAATCCGACACGAACCCGCTCTCGCTCGCCCGTTCGACCAGATGGTCGTTGCGCATGCGGTACTCGATGAGGTCGCGGATCGTACCGATCTTTAAGCCGTGACGGCGGGCGAAGCCGAGGAGGTCCTCGAGCCGCGCCATGGTCCCGTCCTCGTTCATGATCTCGCAGATCACTCCCGAGGGATTGAGCCCGGCGAGCCGCGCGATGTCGACTGCCGCTTCGGTATGACCAGCGCGCACCAGTACGCCGCCGTCGCGAGCAATCAGAGGGAAGACATGGCCCGGGGTAACGATGTCCTGCGCGCTGCGCGTGGGATCGATCGCAACCGACACGGTGCGGGCCCGGTCGGCCGCCGATATGCCGGTGGTCACGCCTTCGCGCGCTTCGATCGAGACGGTAAAGGCGGTCTCGTGCCGTGTGCCATTGCTACGGCTCATCAATTCGAGGCCCAATTGCTCGACGCGATCGCGCGTCAGCGTCAGGCAGATCAGCCCGCGTCCGTGCATGGCCATGAAATTGACCGCGTCTGGCGTCGCCATTTGCGCGGGAACCACGAGATCGCCCTCGTTCTCGCGGTCCTCGTCGTCTACCAGCACGAACATACGACCGTTACGCGCCTCCTCGATGATCTCCTCGATCGGGACCAGCACCGGAGTGTCGTCGTTGTGTTCGAGAAACCGCTGGAGCTTGTTGAGCGTGTCGGCGGTAGGGTTCCACCCCTCGTCGACACAATCGCGCAGGGTGTTGGCGTGCAGACCGGCGGCACGGGCCAGCCCCGCACGGGTCATCCCGCCCTCGGTGACGAGCGAACGCACGCGGGCTATGGTTTCGGTGGTCATTCGAGCTGAATATCACATCCTAATGTCCTGTGCAAACACGCGCGAACATTATAGTGGGTGAACCGATGCCCTGTGGATCTATTTGATGCGGTAATTCGCGCGTAGCGCGAACGATCCCCCTGCGTCCAGGCGGCCGGACGGACGCAGCTGGAAATTGGTGATTTCCTCGTCGCATCCATCCTCGTCAGGCAGGGGCTGATAGGTCCAGGTCGAGCCGCCATCGTCCGAGAAGTACAGGCTGTCGCTCGCGCTGGTCAGCGAGGTATAGACGTAGCTCAGGCCGGACGAAGGAGTCCCGTCGGTGAAGGCGATCGGCTGCCCGCTGCCAGCGGCATCGAAACACATCTTAGCCTCGGGCAGGTCGCCGCCGGTGATGATCAAATTGCCCGTATCGGTTGGGAAAGTGCCGGTGTTCGCCACCGAGACCAGATATTCCACCTCTGCGCCCGGAATCGCCTTGGGATCGGCGGCCGAATTGACGGGGTCCGATTTGATCGCGCTGACCTTGGTCACCGAGAGCATCACATCGGGATTGCAGAAGGTCAGGTCGCCGAGCGCGATTTCCTGGCGCAAGGGATTCTTGGGTGCCGACGCATGATTGCCGTACAGGATGATGATCTCGTCGATCGGACCGTCGAAGGTGACGACGACCGTACCGGCGGCGGAATTCGCGGATGCCGCTCCATTGCCGTAGGCGCCGTTGCCGATCACATAGTTCGAAAGACCGTTGGTAAGGGTGGGATAGACGGTTACACCTTCGTGCCGACCTTCGACGACGATATGGTCGGCGAAGGAACCTAACGTATAATCGACGTCGAAGATGCGGAATTGGGCACCCGGAATCGAGAGGGGGAGGGCGATGGTGGCGGTGACCACACTGGAAGCGTCCGCCAGGTTGATGTCCTCGATCAGGGCCTTCTGCCCGGTATAGCCGCCATTGATCGCATCGTTCACCGTCGGCGACCAGCCGCCATATTCAAAATCGTGGTACCAAGCCCCCGGGTTGGCGAGACTGAAACTGACCGCGCCGAAGCCCGCTACCGTCAGAACCTTGTCGGTCGTTCCGGCAACCCAGCTGTAAGCGCCGCTATCCCAGTCCAGCAGCGAAGTCCCTGCAGGACAGGCCAGCGTCGGGGCAGTTCCGGCCGTGCCCGTATCCTGGACGGTAAAACTTGCCACGGCGTAATCGTCCTCGGTCGTGACACCGTTGGCTGGTGTGGAATCGAGATCTTCGGGCGCCGAGGTTGCCGTCAGTTCGGCTGTGCCGGTGATGACCGCCCGAGAAGTTGCCTCGACCCGCGCGGTGATCGACAGCGACAGTGTCGAGGCGGGGGACAGGCTGCCGACCGCCCAGATGCCGGTGAACGGATCGTAAACGCCATCCCCCGTGCTGCCGACGAAAGCGGCGCCGGGCGGAAGCAATGCGGTGACCTCCACAGCGCTGGCGGTCGAGATCGCTTCGGCTGAGTTTGCAACGGTCAACGTATAGGTAATCTTGTCGCCGAAAGCGGGGGAGGAGGGGGTGACCGAATAGCCCACAGAAAGGTCGACATAGCTTTCGGGATAGGACGAAAGATAGAGATCGGCGCGTTCGAAAAGTCCGCTGTTGGCGGAGTTGTTCATATCGCAGATCCCGATCTTCCAGGCCCCTTTCGACGAGTGACCGTTGAACCCTGAGAGAGGGGCGATGGGCTTGAACGTATGCGCGTAAGGGGGTGGTTCTGTCGTCGGGTGATCGACGGCCGGATCGCCGGCATTCACGGTCTGGGCAGCGAAGTCGTCGAGCAGCACGCTAAGATTCTGTCCTGTAACCGTTGCGTCATCATTGACCAGCTGGATGCTCGTCCCATCGGGAGCGACCATCCATATTCTGAGCTCGCCGCGCAGCGGATGAGTGAAGAACAGGCCGATCTTGACATTGTCGATGGTGAAGTCTTGCGCGACGATGAAATCCCTGAACGTTGGCCTCATACAATTGGGAAAGGGAGCAATGCCACCATCACTGATGTTGGCCGTCTGCACGGTAACGACTGCAGCCGTGGCCTCCGGCGGCGAGAGTAGAACAGCCAGAGAAAACATCAGCCCGCAGAGCCACTGCGCACAAGCGATGGCCTTTCGCGATCCACCTTTGCGCGGTGCTTCGGCCGGCCGGTCAGCTGTGCTTCGTGAGGCGTTCATCGGATCGGCACGCTATCTGCCAAGGCCCAGCGAACCGAGCGTTTGATCGTCCAGCTTCATCGCCATCGATACGAAGATTCCTTCCTCGGTGTTGCTCGCCCCCGAGTAATCGGGATCGCTGAATCCAGCCAAATTGTAGCCTAGCGTCACCATCATGCCGTCGACCGGAACAAATCCGAAATAGGGGCCGCCGGAATAGGCGGTTACCCGATCCTCGAGCGAGGAACGCAGCGTGGCCCTGGTTCCGATCGCGAACCGCTCGCCTACGTCGATACGGGTGTCGAGCCCGCCCAGCAGGCTCGTTCCGCCGATGCCGAGATCGCCATAGGAGTCGAAACCGTGTCGAAGCCCGACGAACAGACCAAACGCAGGGCGGACGCCAAAACCACTGTCACCGATGGCTTCCCGAGCCTGACTGGGGGACCAGTCGGCGGAGAGGCTTGCGACCATGCGGCGCGAGATTGCGTCGCCATCGACCGCGAGTGCCGTGGGTCCGATTCCCCCGGCGTCCGCCGCCATACCATTGGTCACCCGATCGCTACGATAGGCCAGCTTTCCGAGCAGGGCGAAAGGAGAATCTGCCGGCCGGTGCGCGAGGGTAATTCCCGCATCGATAATCTCGCTCGAAGCGCCGCTTTCCTCGCTGGCGCGTGTCCAGGTAAAGCCCGATCCCACTATGCTGCCTTCGCCAAGCTGGCGGATCGCTCCGAAAATGAACCCCTTGCGATCGGTGTATTCTCCGTCGCGGTATTCGGCACGACCCGTCGCGCTCCAGCGCTCGTGGCGCCAGGTCGCCCCGATCGTCACCGCGGTGAATTGTTCGAGCAACGCCCCGTTTTCGCCCAGGTGTCCGCCGCCGGCTACCGGATGTTCCGGATTAACTATGTCGGCCGGGTCAAATTTGGATCCTACGGTCCAATTGCTGTCGAACGTGGCATCGATGCTGAGCGCCGGCGATAGCACAAGCGTCTGCGCCAGACCGAAGACGGCAAAGTCGCGCGAGCCGAGCTCGGAAATGCTTTGCTCGCCCAGATCGGCATTGAGCTTTCCGCCGGACCACGGCGCCAATTCAACACCTCCGCGCAGCGTTCGGGTTTGAATATTCTGGCCATCGGCAATTTCGTAGGTCCCGCCCAGCCGGATGTCGCTGTTCAGCGCATAGCGCACGCCCACGCGGTGGCGGGCAGGCAGGTCGATCGATTCGGTTGCGTCCAGCGCCATGCTCGTGCTCGCACTCAACTCGAGCCGGTTCCCCAGCAACCGCTGGATCGCGCCCGCTTCGAGGACGGTCGATCGGTTGGTTGTGCCATCCGCCAAGCGGTCATCGAAATGCGAGACGCCCAGCCGCAACTCACCGTTCCCGACCGCATGGCCGACTTCGAGTTCGGCAGCGCGGCGGTGGCTGGCGTCGGCCAGGCTGTCGTCCTGCCACAGGCTTGTGAAGACCGAAACATGCTCGTCTATCCGGACCCGTGCATCGACACCCACCTTGCGTCGGCCGAGCTCGGCGTTGCTCTGCTGACCGACCCCGTAGCCTTCCTCCAGCGAGCGCGCATAGGCCAGCACCTCGAGCTGGTCGGATTGGTGTTGCGCTTCGACCACCCAGCTCGTGGCGGTTTCGCCATCGCTGCGACTGGCCGCGACTTCTCCACGCAGTTCGGTGTTCTGGCCCAAGCGAACGCGTAGGTCGATCCCGCCCATGTCCGTGCGTGCCTTATCCTCTTGGTCGGAAATCGCGGTCGCACCGATCCGGAGCGTCTGCGCATCATTCTCCCACGCGGCTCGCGCGCCTGCATTGAGCTTTCCGTCCGCAACCGCTTCGATCTCGTATTCGACCACCAGGAATTGCGGATTGAGCGAAAAATCGCGGCTCAGAACCGGTTCCGGAAACGTAATGCTTCCCGATAGAGCATCGACATCATAGTCCACGAAACGTCGCAGTTCGCGGCGGTCGACGATGATTTCGGAACGGAAGCGATCGCGAATCTCGAGCGAAACGGTCTCGCTGTTCGGGACGATCGCTCGGCTCGACAAGCGATAGGGACCTGAAATGCCTTCCCCCTGGATCTCGTCGCGGCGGTGGCGCGTCCCGACCTTCGCAGCAAAGCCGGCGACCTTGAGCTGACCAAAGCGAGCCTGTGCTTCCACCCCGGTAGCAACCCGATTGTACCGGGTCAGACGAGTCTGATCGAACCCGGTCTCGAAATCGCCGTAGAGCGCGTAGAAGCTGGCCGTCTCGATCCGGACATAGAGCTTCTCACGCGAAGCGGCATCGAAACGCCGGCTCGAAGCGTCGGCGAACACCGTGTAATATGCATCGGGATCCAGTGAACCGAGGACACGCTGATCGTCGCGCTGCTTTGCGCTGTCATAGGCGAGCGTGACCAGATAGCGCCCGAGCACCCGCCCCTTGGCGTAGAGCGCGACCCTTGCCTGGTCGCCCAGATCGCTGTCGAAGCGCCCGCTGCGTTCCATGTTTTGTGCCACCGTGCGGGCCCCGACAGACCCTTCCACAAGACCAAGGAATGTCCATTCGATTTCACCGGGAACGACCCATGCCTCGAGATGCTGCTCATGCGCGAAGTCCCGATCTTCGAAGCGGAAACCGAGTTGAAGCGATCCGCTGACCATGGTGGGAGCCAGCTCGACAAGGGCTATTCCATCGGGGCTACTGACGGTCCAGCGGGCGGCGATCGCGGCTCGCCCCGTTGGCTGCCCGATCTGCTGCTGGGCGATCTGGGCGGCGCTTTCGTAGGGCGACGAAATGGTCAGCGCGCCCGAGACCCCTTCGCGCATGGGCCTGCCTCGGGCATCGAGAACGCGTATGGCAACGATGGGCGTGGTATGGCCATCGGCAATCAGCCGCGACGCTTCGGGCACCAGTTCGGCGCGGGCCGGAGTGGTAGAAAAGTGCACCGAGCGTTCGATGGTGAAGAGGGGCGAACCCCCGGGCGAGACGATGTCGGCCGTGAGGAGGGTATCCTCGCCCAGCAGCGGGACTCCGCGCCAGAAGCTGACCGCGTAGGTATTGTCGCGGGACTTGCTCGTGCCTTCGAACAGCAGTGGATCGACCGTTCTCCCATCGCTTCGCAGGATTGCACTTTGGTTGGCGCGGTGGCGAATGGCCACACGAATGGCGGGTGCGCGGGGATTTTCGTCCATCGTCGGCGTCAGCCAGCCGTCCGGGCCGTCGCCCAGGGCGATCCAGTCGGGCCGCTCGGCGATCTCGGAAGCTGCGGGGGAGGGGATGCTGGGCGAGCTTTCGGTTGTGGATTGACTGGCGCCTGCGCCAATGGCTGCGGGAGCAAGCTGGACATGGAAATCAGCCGTGGCGAGCGCACCTCCCTGGCCGCTGACGAGCAGCGATGTGGCACTTCCCGCACTGCGGGTGGACCTGGTGCAATCGGCGAACTCTGCGCCCGCGGGCAGCGTCGCGCTTGCGGCCTGGACGACATGATTGCCGGGCACCACGCCTTCGAAGTGATAGCGTCCGTCGCCGTCGGTCACGGCGAAACTGCCGTCTTCCATCGTGACGCGCACGCCAGCTAATCCCGCCCGATCGCTGACGGAGGAACAGTCGCCCGCCGTGATACGGCCAATGATCGTCATGCGCCCGGCAATGCTTTCGCGTTCGACCCGGACAGACGCCGCGGTCGAGGCGGAACGCCCGAGCGAATCGACAGCTTCGGCGCGATTTTCCTCATATCCCGGCGGTGCCTGCAACGTCAGGTTCATGGCGAAGCTCACCCGCCGGGACCCGTTCGGGGCGATGTCCCCCAGTGCGAGTGAAAAGCCCCGGCCGTCGTCCGCTGTCTCGAGTGCGAATCCCTTCGACGCCCCGTCGACGCGCACCGAATCGCTGCGAAGGCGCAAGCCGCTTGACGCCTGGTCGGTCAGCACGACGCCGCGCCTTGCCCGACCTTCGGGATTGCGGATCAGCACCGTGTAGAACAGGGCATCGCCGGGCTGCGCGCTGGACCGCGAGACGGTCTGGATCATATCCACTGCCGCTGCGGGCCGGTCGAGAGGCACATCGATCCGCAGAGGCGTTCCATCCGCGATCGCGAATTCCTGTCCATAGGAAGCATCGACAATGGTAAAACTTCCCCCGTCGGCCCGGGGCAGGCGGTTGAGGCGATCGGGTGAAACGACCGAAGGCGCCGAGAAGGGCGGGGGCGGCTCGATCTCCAGGCGGTAGGTGCCCAGCGTGGTCAGGGGGAACCAGAATTCGCCCGGTCCCATCTCGGTCGAGCGACCCTCTCCGTCGATGATCGCGCGGCCCGAAACCACCGTCGAAGGCCAGGGGGTAGACCCGTCTTCGGCAAATACCCTTGCGGGTGCGCCGCTGACCGCGTCGACGAGCGTCACAATCGCGCCCGACACGCCTTCGCCGGTTTCGCTGTCAAACACGACCCCGAACGGGTCGGCCAGCACTTCCGCTGTCTGCGACAGCGGCGCCGAATCGGCTCCGTCGCCCGGCGCGGAAATGGTAATCTGATCACCCGTACCGACACCGAGCAGGCAGTCGTCTGCCAAGGGCGCGGGCGGCATGCGCCGGGTGGCGATCCGCCCCACGAAAACCGCGGCATCGGCCTCGCTTTCGTAGATCGTCAGCGTTTCGCGATCGCCCGAAGTGGTGGTGAGCGTGACTTCGAGCGAGTTGACCTTGGTCGGATCGCGATTGGCGGCAGAGGAAATGACTTCGAAGATGAAGGCGCTTCCGGCGCGTGTCGAGGTGCTTTGGGCAACCGAAAGGATGACGGTCTCGCCGCCGCCTTCTTCGGGCGCCCCGCCAAATGCCGCGCAGTAGCTGTCGTGATAGGTGAGAGCCGCCGGACCGCCCGTGACATAGGTCCGGATCCGCCGGCTCTCGACTGCCCGAACGATCTCAACCTCGTTCGAGCGGGTCTGGTGCTGCGCGCCCCTGTACGACCAGGTCGCCTCGGCCACATTGACGATCGACTGAGCCTCGGTGCTTGCGGGGCATACAGCGAGCGACAGCAGTACTCCACAGAGCACCGCTGCCGCCCAGTTTGCCGAGGATCGGATCCAAACCATTCCGCGAGCCCGCGAGCGGGCGTCCGATCACTTGATCGTAACCCGGTATCGCAACGAGCGTGCTCCCCCTGCCGCGACGTCGCTGAGCGGGGACGCGATGGACGTCGTCGTCGCCGAATAGCTCTTGTCGGTTGCGGTTCCTCCGGTGCAACTGCCGTCGCCGTCCACCATGACGTCGCCGTCGGTCGAATAGGCATTGGGCAGAAACTCGATGCTGCCCGATTCGGAGCTGAAATCGTCGGTGACGGCGACGCCCGATGCATTCGAGCCCGAAGCTCCGTTCGAAACCACGATGCAATATTCTACCACGGCACCGGGGATCGCTTTGGGATTGGTGGTGGCGTTGACCGGGTCGCTGATGACCGTGCTGCTTTTGGTCACGGTCAGATCGGCCGCATCGACGGCCACCGTCACCTTCGCCGAATGATCGCCTTGATATTGCGAATCGGTTACCCCCGCCGCATCGGCGAGGACCGTCTGGATGTCGCTTGCACCGATGCCCGCGGTGTTCGCGCCGGTCGATGCCACGATTTCGGTCGCGCCGGCCGAACCGGGTTCGACGGCCTTGGCTGTCAGGATGACATCGGTTGCGGTACCGTTGGCGACCGTCGAGGGCACGTCGAAGGCGACCAGCACATTCTGGGTCCCATCGATTGCGAGACTATCGATGTAGGTGATCTCTTCACCTGCATCATATGCGCCGTCGGCATCGGCATCGACGAAGATGGTCACATTCGAAATCGCGAATGTCGCTTCGGCGTTCTGCGCCACCGAGAGCGCGAAACCAACCGCGGCGTTCGAACCGTTCGTCACGGAGAATTCGCGGACGATGCTGGTCTGCCCGGCCGAGACATTGGTCGAAGCCGTGCTGACCGCAGCCACCGTGACATTGACCTTGCGGTCGACGTAGAATGTGTCGCTCGCGGTGGCATCGGTCTGCGCGATGCCTCCGACCTGATAGCTCACCGAAACCGAATGGGTAATTTCTTCGCCTGCCTGGGTCCCTGCGGCCCGGGCCGGTGTTGTTGCAAGACCGATCAACGCCAAGGAGCTGACCGTCCACAGCCATTGCCTAGTGGGTTTCATCACATTGTTCCTCATTTACCGTTTCCGCGAATGCACCGCCCGCGGAAATTGGCGGTTCGTGATCGCCCCTCAGCGGATAATTGCGGGATATTCGAGCCGTCCGCTCGCGCCTGGTTCGACCAGCGCCAGCGTCCAGCGGACGTGGGTCACATCGGTGGCTTGGGCGGCGCGGGCCGAGCCGTCGGCGTTGGTCACGCTCAGATCGGATAGAACGCCCCAATGTCTCCCGCCGTCGACCGAGAGCACGAGCGCGGGGTCGGCATCGGGCGCCAGTTGCACGGCCTTGGGCAGCGGGCTGGCCACCACCAGATCGGCGACGGCTTCGGTCCCGTGATTGGCGTAGGCGGTGCCGAATATCAGACGGTCGCCGGGAACTGCGATATCGGGGTCCACCAAAGTCGTCTTTCTCTCGCCGCCCTCGTCGCTGACGATCTTGACCAGCTGGACGTCGCCGGTGAGCTCGATCGGCTGATTTTGGGCGGTCGCGGGAGACGCCAGGACGCCCGAGAGAAGCGCGGTTACAGCGAGGAATTTCAGGTACTTGTTCATGGCTTCAATCCTTGTGCGACACGTCTTTTTTGATGCTATTCAATGGTCACCTCGAAGGTGATCGAGCGACTGGTCCCGCCGGGGAGCGAACCGAGCGCTATCGAGACTCCGGCATCGCTGGTCTCGCCGGCGTCGTCTTCTGGACCATCGGTCAGCACCACTCCGTCGAGCTTGAGGCTGCCGGCGCGATAGATCGTTCCGGCGGGGAAGGCGTCCGAGACGAGCAGGTGGTCGATGCCGTCCGTGCCGATGACGCTGGCGACGATGGTATAGGCGATGGTCGAGCCGGGCACCGCGCTGGTGCCCCCGTATGGGTCGCTGACTGCCGCGCTCTTGATCAGCGTGACCGAAGCCGTTCCGATCGTGAGCGATCCTTCGGCAGTGGCACGGGTCGTGCTGAGGCCCACCACGGCGTCGACGCCCTTGAGGCCCTTTCCTGCGAATACCGTGCCCGTGGGTCCGGTGCCGGTGCTCGCCTCGGCGCGCAGATCGATGGCAGACGTCTCACCGTCGGCGGCATCTGCGGGTACGGTCACCGTGACGAAAAGCGTGATCTTGCTGTCGGACGCGAGTTCCGCAGTCGTCGCCGGCCCGGTCAGGAGTTCATCGACCCCCGGATCGTACGAACCATTGCCATTCGCGTCGCGAGCAATACTGGCGATGGCCGTATCGAAATCATTGCCGTCGACGATGGGGTTCGCGGTGAGAACGAAGGCTTCCGGGCCGTTTCCGGTGTTCGTCAATTCGAAACTGAGCGTCGCGCTGCCGGGGTGAGCGGCGACCGAACCCGAATCGAGCGATGTTACGGTGACGTCGAGCAACTCGTCGACCGCCACGACAACCGTGTTGGAGGCGATGGTCCGATCGCCCGCCGCAGTCGAATAGCGGGCCTCGGCGGCGCCCTCGATCGTGGTTCCCGCATCGATCCCGGCCGCTTGCAGGCCCGGGCCAACTATCAATGCTCCCACGAGGAGGGCGGTTCGCGCCGCGCTTCTGGCATGATCGGTCCACATGCCGGTCGGGATATGGAATAATGTAAAAAAAATGCTTAATCCGAGATTACCGAGCACCTACGTAGAAATGCAGGGTGCCGCGCGACGCGTTTCATCACCCGGCTTCCATGGGCGCGCCGGTCAACTTTCCCCACACCGTCGCAGGGCCACTCCACGAGAACCGCATTTCGACTGTCGTCGCTGGTGGAAGGAAACGCCTCGACACGAGGCGCAGGCTCAGAAGCCCGCCTCGAACGCGATCCGCAACGCTTGGGCCAGACTGCGAACATCGAGCTTGCGCATGATGCTGGCGCGGTGGACCTCGATCGTACGCGGGCTGAGGCCGAGATCGAAGGCGATCGACTTGTTCGGCAGTCCGGCACAAAGCCCCTTCAGAACCTCCTCCTCCCGGCTGGTGAGATAGGCGATTTTCCGACGCGCCCAGTCACGCTCGGGGGACCGCATCGCATCCTTGAGCAGATCCACGGCCTCGCCCACGGCGCGGTACAGCTGATCGGGGTCGATCGGGCGTTCGAGGAAGTGCAGTGCGCCGCCGCGCATCGCCTGTACCGCCGAAGGGACATCGGCGACATCGGTGATGAAGATCAGCGGCAGGGCGACATTCTTCTTGCGAAGTTCCTCCTGCAATTGGAGCCCCGAAAGACGCGGAAGGTCCAGACGGACCAGGACGCAGGCCGGAGCCAGCGATCGGGCCGCGCGCAGGAACGACTGGCCATCGTTCCATGCCCGCGTCCGGTAGCCGAAAGAGGCGAGGAGACTGGTCAGTTCGCACCGAGCCTTCTGATCGCCCTCAATGACGTACACCGGGTGGCGCGCACTAGCGGCCGGTGCGGACGCCTGGCCCGAGCCAACCTCCGGCATGCCGAGCGCGACCGGTTTGCGGTGTTCGAAAGACGCGTGCAGTTTGATGGCCCTTGTCTCCACGATCGCGAAATGGCGGAAAGTCAACTTACGCAGTTCGTCCGAATGTGCATTGCGGAATCGCAACTCCGGGCTGCGCAGCTCCACTGGCGCCTTCCCGACGAGCAAATCTGCCCAACTAGCTGAAAAGCAGGGGCTAAACCGGGGCATGGCGACCACGGGCCCTAGCCAAATGGCGTATTTCTACCTGTGGAAAATACGGGTTATAAGTTTTGGAGCGAGAGCCTAGCTTCCTCCTTGTGACACAACGAGAACAGAGACGGTCGCCCTATTAGAGGGAACCAGTCCAATGCAAATTACGCGCATACGCAGACGAATGAGGTCATTCGACAAGGGCGAGATACTATTCGGTCAGGACGATTCGGCGAACGGCTGGCTCGAGTTGGTCCGAGGGGCGGTTCGGCTATGCCATTACTATGCAGACGGAAGACGGCAGGTCCTCGCTTTCTATCTCCCCGGAGATGTTTTCGGCTTCGACGCGGCTTACCGATTCACCTCGGCAGAGGCACTGAGTGCAGGGGAAGTGATCTGGCACGATCGTGAAGACGATCAGATCGGCGCAAGATCCCGCGACCAGGAGTCCAGCGCCATCGCGCCGCTCGAACGGGCATTGCGGCTGACCGAGGAATTGCTCAAATTCTTCAGCCATCCTATGGCACCGCAGCGCCTCGCTGCCTTTCTGCTCGATTTCCAGCGTCGCCAGGGTCATCCCGATCGGGTCGACCTGCCGATGAGCCGGCTCGACATCGCCGAGCACCTCGGCCTCACCATGCACACCATCAGCCGCGCCATCTCGCAGCTGAGCCGCGAGGGACTCATCGAGTGCCCGACGCCGCAACGGATCGTCCTCCGCCGCAAAGCAGAACTGATGCGTTCAGCGGGGATCGAGGAAGCGGATTATGCAACGCAGGCGATGAGCCTCGTGGCCTGATCTCAGAGGAGGGGGATCGATCCAATGACGAAATTCCATCACCGGAATGCGAGGCTGCTCGTGTTCGGAGCCAGCCTGACGGCGCTCGCATGGGCGATGCCCGCTCAGGCGCAAACGACCGAAGAGCAATTCGCCGAACTGCGCGCCATGCTGACCGAACAGGCCCAGCGCATCGAGACCCAGGAAGCGCGGATCGCCGAACAGGACCGGCAAGTCGCGGCTCTCAAGGCCAAGATCGAAGCCGATTCCGCCCTGCTCGACGAATATGCGTTCGCCATGCTCCGTGGTCGCGGAACCGAGCCGGCCGATGACGGCGGTCCGCAAGTCGCCGGGCCGCAGGTCGCCGTTCCGCCCGCCGACGAACCGGTCGGAGAAGCACCTCCCGAACCGGCGGAACGAAGGGCCGCCGTTGCAGCGGTGCCGCAGGACCAGGGCGTACTCACCCGGCGTGGGCAGTTCGTGCTCGAACCCAGCTTCCAATACGTCAATACGGCAAACGATCGCCTGGTGTTCCGCGGCTTCGAGCTGATCCCGGGCATCCAGATCGGTGTAATCGAAGCCAGCCGCGCCCGCCGCGATACGCTCGTCGGCACTTTCTCGGCGCGTTACGGTCTCACCAATCGGCTCGAGATCGAAGGTCGCGTACCCGTGCTTTATCGCAATGATTCAATCCGCATCACGCAGCAGCGCGATGAAGGGATCGTGCGCGAGCTCAATCTGTCAGAAACCGATATCGGCGACGCGGAAGTGTCGATGCGCTATCAGATCAACAGTCAACGCGGCCAGCGGCCGATCTGGATTGCAGGGCTGAGGGTCAAGAGCGATACCGGCAAGGGACCTTTTGACATCGGCTACGACGAATTCGGCGTCGCCACCGGGCTGACCACGGGTTCGGGGTTCTGGGCCGTGCAGCCGAGCCTGAGCATGTTGCTGCCCTCCGATCCCGTGGTGATTTTCGCCGGCGTGAACTACCTCTACCACATCGGCCGCGATATCGACCGGATGATCGGCGGGGTCGCGATCGGGCATGTCGATCCGGGCGATTCGATCAGCGGCAATCTGGGCTTCGGCTTTGCGCTGAACCCGCGGTTTTCCTATTCGATGGGCTACCGCCACAGCTACATCATGCCGAGCACGACAGAGATCGGCGGATCGCTCGAACGGTCCGACAGGCTGCAGGTGGGATCGTTCAGCATCGGCATGTCCTATCGGCTTACCGAGCAGGTGACCGCCAATGTGTCGTTCGAGATCGGTCTTACCGAAGACGCACCCGACCTCGGCGTGACCTTGCGGTTCCCGTTTTCCTTCTGACGGAAGGCAGTCGGCTAGAGCCCCGTCGCCCCGACCGCCGAGTAGTTGATGGCATCGTTGATCCCGCTCATGAACAGTGCGGGCGCGATGGCCGATTGGAAGGCTTCGAAATTGGCCAGGCCGATTGAAATATCCGCTTCCTGCCTCAGATCGATTCCGCTGGCTGTGTTGAAGACGAGATTCTGCAGACCCCCGTCGGATCGTTGCAGCAAGGCCGTCTGGCCGTCGTTGGCGAGGAACAGGTCCTGACCGTTGAGATGCATGGTGATGTGGCCATTGGCTAGCATCCCGTCGAGAGCGTCGGCATCGGCGAGCGTCAGCGCGTCGGAGGCCCAGCGTTCGCTCGACCGTTCGCCCCCGGTCCAGTTGACGATCGTGCGGAGCACGAGTTCTCCGTCGAGATAGGTCCTCAAGTCCGCCCCGAGAGAGATCTCGAGCCCGCCGAGCGTGAATCCCGCCCGCGCCGCGCCGAGTTCCTCGTCGCTCATCAGGGCGTCCGCCGGAAATTCCTCGGCTGCCGCCGGGGTGGCGAGGAAAAGCGCCAGCGCCAGCGATGTGCTCCAGGCTATGCTCTTGCTTGCGTTGATCATGGTGTGGCTTTCAGTCGACGGTTCCGATCCGTACCGGGATCATGAACTCGGGAGTAATCTGGAAATCTGGAGGGAGATCGTCGTTGGTCGTATGCAGGGCCACGCGGATTCCTCCGCTTCCTTCGAGGGGCGCTCGCGACCAGGGTCCCCAGTCGCTCGCCAAATTATAGGAAGGGACCAAGCCGTCCGAGGTCTCGGTGATGGCGAGGACGATACCGTTCCAGTGCTGCTCGAAATCGCTGCTGGCATATTCGGTCAGGCCCAGCGTCGGATCGCCCGTCAGCACGCGATCGCCGCGAACGCCCTTGATCAGGACGAAATGCTTGTACCCCCGAAGATCGATCAAGGCGATCATCGGGCGGCGAACCTTGCGGAGTTGCTCGAGGGTAAGGCGATAGCCCTCGGCCTGATAGCCGATCGAGCGCAGATAGCTGCGCATGTCGAGAAGCGAAAAACCGTGCTGCTTGATCGATTCGCGGTCGCCGGTCTGCCACATCGCCACGAAGGCATCATGCTCGCTCACCGGCCGGCCGTAGTGATGTGTGAGAAGCGTCGCGATAGCCGCCGATCCGCAGCTGAAATCATAACGTTGGCGAACCACGCTGCGGAACGGGATGTCCCACCAGCTCATCACCGTGACGTCAAAATTGCCCCCGCTGTCGGGCTGTAAACGCACTTGCGCTACCGCCGGTCCAGCGAGGGCCAAGGCTGCCGCCGTCGCTAGGGTCGGGGGCACAAGACGGCGGTGGGATACAACCTTCAGCACGGGATCACTCGATCGTAATGGTCAGGGTCATCCCTGTCTGAAGGCTGTTCTGGGCGCCGGTGTTGAAGAGGAAATTGCCGACACCACTAAAGCTGCTGAGTGCATTGTCGCTCAGATTGATCGTACCGGCGAGATAATCGTCGATCGAATTTCCGCTGGTGATCGCGGTGAGCGTCTGGTTGTTGACCACGATCGATGTCCCTCCGCGAGCTTCGGACAGTTCCTCGAGGCTGAGTACCTCGGGCGCCGTTTCGGCCGCTTCGATCACGAGCAGGGGAGCATCCGCCGCATCAGCGAAACCGGTGCCTGGGTCCTGCGGATCACCGGCCAGCGCGGCCGATCCCCACAGAGCGAGCGAGCCGATCGCGATGCCGATGGCTTTCGATGTGCGTGTAGTCATCATCTTTCCCCGAATCTGGAGGAGGAGCCGGCCCGGCGCGAATGCCGGGCCGGCCAATTGCGAAAGTGTCAGTCCCCGCCGGAACCGCCACCATCCGAGCTGCTTCCGCCAACGCCGAAGTTGATCGTGCCCAGCGCGGCGATGTTGGTCGCAGCCTGGGTATTGGCGTTGATGCCGGTGTTCCACGCAGCATTCGAGATGCCGGCGAAGGCAGCGAAGGCATTGTCGCGAACGACATTGTTGCCGCTGTTGTAGCCGACCGGCGTTTCCGAACCGTCCTCGCCGTCGAGATCGACCACCTCATCCAGATACATGTTGATGTTGGTGGCCTTGAGGTCTTGATCGGCAACTACGAGATTGTTCCCGTTGTGAGAATTGTTGCCGTCATTGTCCTGGTCGGCAGCGTAGTCGTTGAACAGGTTCGACCAGCCGTTCAGAGAATTCTGGAGCGAATCCTCGTTCTGGGTGTTGCCGCTGCCATCGTCGATCTGGTTGTCGTCGGCGGTTTGGTCGTCGGCGGCCCATGCCGGGGTGCCCGCGATCATCAGAGCGGCCGCGGCGCCGGCAGTCATTGTCAGAAGTTTGCGCATGTCATTTCTCCTTGAAATGGCGCAGCCATCCGGCGGATGTCTGCCCCTGTTCGACCTCCCGGATTGAGAAGGTGGAACGGGGATAGGCAGAAGCGCAGCCGCTCGCTTTGCGATCTGGCAAGGTCGGGCCTTGGGGAATCTACTAACCCCGTCTATGCGGCCGGGCGGCATTGCGCATCGCCCGACGGGGGGCCGTCGTTCCCACCGGCACGCAAGGGATGCGCTTCTTTTCCTGCACATGACTTGTAAACCATGCTAAGAAGCGTGTCGTTCAGGGGGGCGGCGAATGAGTGGTCTCGCGGCTATCGGCGATTTGGGGATCCCCGATCGCATCGGCCTTCGGTCGGAAGAGAATTCAGCGGCCCGCGCATATGGTGGCCGGATGATCTGCCCGAACATCGGCTGCCACGCTCCTTTCCGATCATCATCGCTCTCGAAATCTCCGGTCGCCGCGCCTCGGCAGCCGGAGCCTGCTCGGTCGATCCGCGCCGATGACCCTCTTGGCTGGCTCGGATGAGACCCGGGCACGCTCATTTGAAGTCGGCGCGGTTTCGCGTCCTCCGAGCCGTTCCCGGCGCGTGGATTGTGACCGCGGACGATGGCGCGGCCGGAGACGCGTGATCCGCCAATTCCTTCCGATTCTCGAAGAGGACCGCAGCCATGCTTGAGAAACGCAAACTGGTTCATCTCATCGACGACGACGAATTGGCGCGGCTGTCGCTCGCTTTCCTTCTCACGACCGCGGGCTACAGCCCCAAGCTCTGGGCGACACCGGCCTCGTTTCTCAAGCGTGCCGAAAAGACGGGGCCCGCCTGCGTGCTGGTCGGCGCCCGGAAACCGCCTGGAGATGGTTTCGATCTCCTGCACGAGATGCGCCGCCGCGGTTTCGCCTTTCCCGTCATCGTTCTTTCGGGCGAGGGCGATGTGGCGATGGCGGTCAAGGCGATGCAGGCCGGGGCGATCGATTTTCTCACAAAGCCTCCCGACCGCCGCCATTTGATCGAGGCCGTCGACAACGCCTTCGCGAGCAGTGCAGACCATGAGGAACTGTTGTATCGGGCGCAGTGGGCGCAAACCCGGCTCGACCGGCTGACCGATCGCGAACGCGAGGTCCTCGATGGGCTCGCCTGCGGCTACCCCAACAAGACGATCGCCTACGATCTCGGAATCAGTATGCGAACGGTCGAGGTGCATCGGGCAAGCGCGATGGAGAAGCTCGAGGTCACCAGCTTCGCCGAGGCTTTGCGAATAGCCTTCACCGCCGGCATGGGTTCCGAGCGCCGTTGGCTGGAAACCCATGCGCTGGTCCAGCCGCGGCGGGGGGCCTGACCGCAATGGGTGGACTGCCCGGTAACGCCCCCGGCCGATGGTCGACACGCCTCCTTAATTTCCGATGGATCGTTCCCCGCGCGCGGAAGAGTTGCGAAATCCCCTAGCCATGCATGGGGGCGAATCGGATTACGGCCGTTTCTATTCAATGACTTGGGACACGCGAATACGCCCCGTCTGGGGAGAACTACGGATGCGGGTTGTCCGGAGAATACCCAATGGATGGCCAGCCCCATGGGCCTAGGCTGGTCCGACTCGGGCGCGACGTCCGGGGTGGCGCAAAAGGAGCAACGCTCATGCCTCAGCAAAAAGCGCACTCGGGCCGACCCTCGACTCTCGCCCTCATCATTATCGCTGCCGCTGTGGTTGCCGCGGCCGGAGGCTTCCCCTTCTAGCTTGCTCAACCGCCATCGCTGGTCGAGCCGCCGCCACCGCGCGATGGATCGGCCGATCGGCAGGCCACGAAACCATCAGCCACAGGATGGAGACCTGCGCCGAATGCGAGAATGTGAGAAAAATGGTGGACGCACTAGGGCTCGAACCTAGGACCCGCTGATTAAGAGTCAGCTGCTCTACCAACTGAGCTATGCGTCCACACTGCGGCCTGACCGCGCGCCCGTGGAGGGCGTTCCCGACTCGGGAGGCGCCGATATAGCGAGCCTCGCGGCGATGAAAAGGCCTAATCTTCGGGTTTGTCCCTGCCCAGCCTGTCAAGGCGCGCAGACACCGCCTTTTCAAGCGTCAGCGTCGCACCGAAGGGATCGGAGGGGTTGTCGCCAATCTTGAGCAAGCGGCCGAATTCGAGCGTGCGAACCGCCGCGAAGGTCTCGTGCAGCGGCAGGCCGGTAACCTGCGGAAGGTCCCAGATCGTTACCTGCTTGCCCTGGTTGTTGGCCCGGCAAACTTCGACCAGGACTCGTTCGCAGACCTTGTCGCCGACCTTGCCGATCAGCTCGTCGCAGTCGAATGCGCCGCCGAGGCCCGCATGCGCCTGCGGCGCGCGGTAATCATCGTTCACTTGTGCGTCCCTATTTCGTTGCGGGCGCGCGATCGGTCGGCCGCGCCCGGTTGCGCTGGGCAGTCGGGGACAATGATGATAGACGCCAGTCACACGGTTGGGGGACAAGCGCCCGAGGTGCGTAAGAATGCACGACTTCCCAGCACGTTTGGCGCAGATCGAAGACAGCGAGGCGATCCTCGAATATGTCTTCCAGCAATGCCGGGCCGAAGGCGCGACGTGGTTCAGCTATCACTTTTCTCCTGCTTTCGAAGCGCAGACTGCGAAGCGGGCCTTTATCTGGGCCAAGGACTATCCGATCGAAGTCCAGAAGGCCTATATCGGGGGTGATTACCGCTCGCGCGATCCGATTCCCCGGCTGACCTTCGAAGAGGGACCGATTCTGACCTGGGTCGAGGCCGAGATCGCGGCCGAGCCTTCGGGCGAAGCGCTCGCCTATCTGGCCGATCTGCGGCGGTTCGGAATCGACAACTGGATCGCCTTCGCTCTGTTCGGCCCGCATAACCGCGATGGTTTTGCGGCCATGCGCTTCGCCGATGATCCCGCCGGTTTCGACGAAAGCCGAAAGGCGCGGATCCAGGCCTTGCTGCAGATCGCGCATCTGCGGCTGTGTCGCATTACCGACAGCAAGACCAGCGTTTCGCTGTCCGACCGCGAGCGCGAGGTGCTGCGATGGATGGGGCGGGGCAAGTCGGCGCTCGACATCGCCACGATCCTCGAAATCTCGCCCGAGACGGTCCGCACCTATACGCGGCGCATCTACGACAAGCTGGAGACGAACGATCGGGTCACCGCGACCGTGCGTGCGCTCAAGCTGGGGCTGGTCGAACTCTAGCGCATCAGCCCCTGGCGCGGAGCCTTGCGGTTCCACCGGTGGACCATCATGAGCGAGCCGATGCAGATCATATTGGTCAGCATCGAGCTTCCACCGTGGCTCATGAAAGGCAAGGGAATGCCGACCACCGGTGCGAGCCCCATCACCATCATCAGATTGATCGCCACATAGAAGAAGATCGTCGCAGTCATGCCGGTGGCGAGAAGCTTGCCGAAGCGGTCATTGCTGGCGCGCGCGACCCTGAGGCCCCAGAACAAGATCAGCGCGAAGGCGCCGATCACGAAGATGCCACCGAGGAATCCCCATTCCTCGGCCATGGTGGCGAAGATGAAATCGGTATGCGGCTCGGGTAGGTAATGCAGATGGCTCTGAGATCCTTCGTTGAATCCCTTGCCGCTCCACCCGCCCGACCCGATGGCGATCTTCGATTGGGTAATATGATAACCGTCGCCCAGCGGATCGCTCTCGGGATCGAGAAAGGTGAACACGCGCTTCTGCTGATATCCTTGCAGGCCGAAGAAGAAGGCGAGCGGCGCCAGGACCGCTCCGGCGGCGGCCGCGCCGAGGAACCAGCGCAAGGGGAGCCCGGCGACGAACATGATCACCGCGCCGCCGAACAGGATCGCAAGCGAGGTGCCGAGATCGGGCTGTAGCAGCACCAAAGCAACCGGAGCCAGGACCAGCGCAGCCGCCGGTATCAGCGATCGCCAGGTGGGCACCATGCCGATCGGAAGCGCGGAATAGAACCGCGCCAGCACAAGCACGATGGCGGGTTTCATCAGTTCCGAAGGCTGCAATTGCATGAAGCCGAGATCGAGCCACCGCTGGCTGCCGCCGCCAACGAAACCGATCGCCTCGACCGCGACGAGCAGGACCAGGATCAGCGCGTAGATCGGAAAGGCGAAAAACATCGCCAGTTCGCGCGTGAATCGGCCGAGGATGATCGCCATGATCAGGAAGATGCCGAAGCGGATGAGGTGCGAGGACGCATAGGGGCTCCAGTCGCCCCCCGCCGCGGAATAGAGAACCAGGGCTCCGAAGCCGATCAGCAGGAACAGCGGGAACAGCATCATCCAGGGCTGGCGCGCGATCGGCGCCGGAACGATCCCGCTCATCGATCGGCCTGCGGCGTTGCGCCGGCCGACGGCGCGGGGGCCGCCCGGGGGGATACGGCGGGCGGACCGGCTTGCGTCGGGGCCGTATCGATGCGCGGCTGCAGCGTGTCCTCGGCGATCTTTTCCTGTTGCCGCGCGGCGAGCCGGGCCTCGGCTTCGACGCGGTCGAAGATCTCTTCGTCGCGGGCGGGCACCGGGGTGACCGATTCGCCAGCCGCCGACGCATAGGCGCGATATTTCGCGTCGAGCCGCTGCTGCGCCGTGCCGCCCCATTGCTCCTCGAACCCGCGCAGCGCATCCATCGCCTTGGCCGGATCGAACAGGAAGGTCATGACGTCGCGCGCGATCGGATAGGCGGAGCCCGAGCCGCCGCCGTGTTCGATCACCACCGCACAGGCGTAGCGCGGATTGTCGTAGGGGGCGAAGCAGATGAACAGGCCGTGGTCGCGGTATTTCCACGGGCCGGATTTGCCGTTGGACAGGTTGAGGCCGACGACCTGCGCGGTCCCGGTCTTGCCGGCCAGCAGCACATCGTTGATCGGCAGGCGCGCCCGACCGGCGGTGCCGGGCCCGTTGACCACGTCCTTCATCGCCTCGCGGACGAATGCGACGTGTTCGGCGGAGAAATCAGCGCGCGCGAACGGTTCGCTCTTCTTCGATTTGATCAGCTTCGGTTCGAGATGACGGCCCGATGCGATGCGCGCCGCATAGACGCCCAGCTGAAGCGGGTTGAACAGCATGTAGCCCTGACCGATGGTGGCATTGACCGTGTCGTAGGTCTGCCATTCGCGGCCGTATTTCTTCAGTTTCCACGCCGGATCGGGAACGGTGCCGTAAAACTGGCTGAGCACCGGCAGATCGAATTCCTGGCCCAGACCGACCCTGTGCGCCATCGCGGCAATCGGATTCATGCCGATCTGCTGGGCGAAATGGTAGAAATAGACGTCGCAGGACTGATAGATGCCCTTGGCCATGTCGACGGTGCCGTGGCCGCCGCGCTTCCAGCAGTGGAACACGCGGTTGCCCACGCGCAGGCCGCCGGTGCAGACGGTGGTGTCGTGCGGCTGAAGCCCTTCGCGCAGGAACGCCATCGAAACCATCGGCTTGACCGTTGAACCGGGCGGATAGAGCCCCTTGAGCACCTTGTTGCGCAAGGGCACCCGCTCGTCTTCGCTGAGCATCGAATATTCGACCCGGCCGATCCCTTGCGAGAAACTGTTGGGGTCGAAGCTGGGCATCGAAGCCATGCACATGATGTCGCCGGTATGGCAGTCGATCACGACCACCGAACCGCTTTCGAGGCCGATCCGCCGGGCAGCGTAATCCTGCAAGGGTCCATCGATGGTGAGCTGGATCGGGTCGCCCTGGACGTCTTCGCGCGTCTCCAGTTCGCGGACGATGCGCCCGGCTGCGGTCACTTCGACCCGGCGGGCGCCGGGGACGCCGCGCAATTCCTGTTCGAATTCCTTCTCGAGGCCATCCTTGCCGATCTTGTAGCCCGGCGTCACGAGCAGCGGATTGCGGTCCTGCTCGGCGTATTCCTCGGCATTGGCGGTGCCGACGTAGCCGACGAGATGGCCGACGCTGGGGCCGGTCGGATAGAAGCGCGAGAAACCGCGCTGGGGCACGACTCCGGGAAGGTCGGGCAGTCGGACGCTGACCGCGGCGAAATCTTCGTAGCCGATGCCCGAAGCGATCTCGACCGGCTGATAGCCGGGCGAATCGGCGATCCGCTTGCGGATGTCCGCCTTCGTGTTCTCGTCGAGGTCGAGAATGCGCCCCAGCGCGGCGACGGTCGCATCGGTGTCGGGCGTCCGGTCGGGAATGATATCGACCCGAAAATCGGCCCGGTTCGAGGCGAGCGGGGCCCCGTTGCGATCGAGGATCCATCCGCGCCGCGGCGGGATCAGAGACAGATTGACGCGATTGCTCTCGGACTGGAGCTGGTATTTCTCGTTTTCCGCGATGGCGATGTAGCCCATCCGTGCCGCGAGCAGCACGCCGAGCCCGCCCATGGCCGTGCCGATGACGAAGGTGCGCCGGTCGAAGGCGTTGTCGAGCGTCGTCTGCGTGACGATCCCGCGCGGTTTCGTCCTGCGCATGCGTTTCACGCCATCGACCTCCAGCGGGTCAGCCGGAACCGGTCGAGCACGGCGATCAACCGGGCGATGATGGGGAAGAGGAGGACAGAGAGCACGATTTGCGGAACCAGGGCGACGAGCGAGGGAAGGGTGGGGGGGGCGCCGGACAGCAACCAGCCACCGACGAGATACACCAGCGCCAATATACCTGCCGTGAACCAGTCCTGCCAGAAGGCTCGCCAGGGAAACCGGGTCTCGACAATCTCGATCGCGATCAAGGCCAGCGACCAGGTCAGCGTCGCGAAACCGAACGGCTGGCCGTCGAAGAGATCGGCGAACAGCCCCAGCGGCATGCCCGCCCAGACCGGCAGCAGCCCGGGGCGCACGAGCCGCCAGCCGATCAGCATGAGGAACCCCAGCGGGGGAATCACCGGCATGGCGGCGGCGATCGCGAACATCGGCAGGAGCACCCCGACCATGACCGAAAGCCAGGGCAGGATATTGGCGAGCAGCGGCGAATGCGAGCGGTTGATGCGGCTGCCGTAGGCATCGCTGCGCGAACGCGGATCGTTGCGTTCCATCAGTCGCCCAGCTCGCGCTCGACCGGAGTTTCGGCGCCGCTCGCGGCCTCGGGCTCGAAAATCGGATCGATGCTGACGAAATCGGTCGCCGCGGGATCGCTGACGATGCGGGCGAGGCCGCCGTCGTCGGTCTTCTCGGTGACGATGGCCACCGCCGTGCCGGGGCTGTAATAGCCGCCTGCGCCGCTGGTGACGAACAGATCGCCGGGCTCGAGCGGATTGATCCCGAGATTGATCAGGCGGATGCGCAACAATCCGTCTCCGCGCCCCTCGGCGAAGGCGACGACATCGTCCTTGGCGCGGCGGACCGGCAGCACGCTCTCGCTGTCGGTCAGCAGCAGGACGCGGGAACTCTCGCTTCCGGTTTCGAGGATCCGGCCGACGATTCCCCGCGGCGAGCGGACCGGCATGCCGACTTGCACCCCGTCGTTGGTCCCGGCGCCGAGATAGGCGAAGCGGCGCGTGCTCGATGCGGTCGAGCCGACCAGGCGGGCCACCGCCACGGGGGTCACTTCACCATCCTGCAGGCCGAGCAGGGCCTTGAGCCGCACGTTCTCCCGCTTCACCGCCTGCGCTTCGGCCAGGCGGATGCGGGCGATCTCCATCTCGTGCTTGAGCTCGGCGTTCTTCGAGCCGGCACGGTAGTAGCCGCTCAGCGCGTCCCAGAAGCCTTTCGTTTCGGTCCTGACCGTGGCCGCCGTCTCGGTTGCCGGCGTGACGCCGTCCTGCGCCACGCCGCGCACGCTCCCGAACAGTTGCGGCTGGAAAAACGACAGCGCCAGCAGCACTGCGCCGATCAGCGCACCGATGCCCGCGATGACGTATCCGGTGAAGAGATTGTATTGCGCCCTGCGAGAATAGCCCGAGCGCCGTTGTCCGGTCGGCGCCATGTGCCAGCCCCTATGCCGTCATCAGGACGCCGCGATAGATCGGGTCCTCCATCGCCCGGCCGGTGCCCAGCGCGACGCAGGACAAGGGATCTTCGGCGATCGTTACGGGGAGGCCGGTTTCTTCGCGCAGATATTCGTCGAGCCCGCCGATCAGCGCGCCGCCGCCGGTGAGGACGATGCCCTGGTCGACGATGTCGGCCGCCAGTTCGGGCGCGGTGTTTTCGAGCGCGATGCGGACCCCTTCGACGATCGCGCCGATCGGTTCGCTCAGCGCCTCGGCGATGTGACCCTGGTTGATCGTGATTTCCTTGGGCACGCCGTTGACCAGATCGCGGCCCTTGATGGTGATGCTTTCGCCCATGCCGTCTTCGGGCGGACGGGCGACCCCGTAATCCTTCTTGATCCGTTCGGCGGTGGATTCGCCGATCAGCAGATTGTGGTGCCGGCGAACGTAGGACACGATCGCCTCGTCCATCTTGTCGCCGCCGGTGCGGACCGAAGTGGTATAGGCCAGACCGCGCAGGCTGAGCACCGCGACTTCGGTGGTGCCGCCGCCGATATCGACGACCATCGATCCGACCGGCTCGGTCACGGGCATGTCGGCACCGATCGCCGCGGCCATCGGCTCGAGGATCAGATAGACCTGGCTGGCACCGGCGTTCGATGCGGCATCGCGGATCGCGCGGCGTTCGACCGAGGTCGAGCCCGAGGGTACGCAGATGGTAATTTCGGGATAGCGCATCAGGCTCTTGCGGCCGTTCACCTTGCGGATGAAGTGCTTGATCATCTCTTCCGCCATGTCGATGTCGGCAATGACGCCGTCGCGCAGCGGGCGGATCGCCTCGATGCTGTCGGGCGTCTTGCCCATCATCATCTTCGCATCGTCGCCCACGGCCTTGACGCGCTTCATGCCGTTGATCGTCTCGATCGCGACCACGCTGGGCTCGTTGAGCACGATACCCTGATCCTGCACATAGACCAGCGTATTGGCGGTCCCGAGGTCGATCGCCATGTTTTGCACGCCGAATTTGAAGAGGTTGTTCCAGAAGCCCATGTTCGCTCGATTTTCCGTCTGTCTTGGGTGGCCGGTCGTGCGAAATGCGGTTCGCAGCTCCCTTGCCCCGGGGTGGTGGCGCGGTCTGTAGCGGCACATCGCGCAAAATACCAAAAATTTCCTGCGCCCCGACGGGGGATAGGAAAACGTCCGGCCTCGGATTCGCCGCGCTTCGTCGCTAGGATTTCGGGCGATGCCGCAAATCCGCCGCCTGCCCGAGAATCTGGTCAACCGCATCGCCGCCGGCGAAGTGGTCGAACGTCCCTCGTCGGCGCTCAAGGAACTGGTCGAGAACGCCATCGATGCGGGCGCGGCGCGGGTAACGGTCAAGCTGGTCGAAGGCGGGCTGACCAGCCTCGAGGTGACCGACGACGGCTGCGGCATGACGCCCGGGGAAATGGCGCTGGCGCTGGAACGCCATGCCACGTCCAAACTGCCCGACGACGCGATCGAACGGGTCGCCACGCTGGGTTTTCGCGGCGAAGCCTTGCCGAGCATCGCCAGCGTCGCGCGGTTCACGCTCGAGAGCCGCCCGCATGGTGCCGAGCAGGGATGGAAGCGGGTGGTCGATCATGGGACGATCGCTGCCGAAGGACCCGCAGCGCTGCCTCCCGGGACAAGGGTCAGGGTGGAAAATCTGTTCGGCAAAATCCCCGCGCGGCGCAAGTTCCTGCGCACCGCGCGCAGCGAATATGCGGCCTGTCTCGACGTCGTTCGCCGGCTGGCGATGGCGCGGCCCGACGTCGCTTTCACGCTCGACCACGGCGACCGCCGGATCTTGGGCCTGCAGGGAGGCGAGGGACTGGCGAACCGGGTCGCGCAGATCGTCGCGCGCGAGCTCAAGGACAATGGCGTGGCGATCGAGCTCGAACGCGGGGCCATGCGGCTGACCGGGCTCGCGGGCCTGCCGACCTACAATCGCGGGATCGCCGATCACCAGTATCTCTTCGTCAACGGACGCCCGGTGAAGGACCGCCTGCTGACCGGGGCGGTGCGCGGCGCCTATGCCGACATGCTCGCGCGCGACCGGCACGCGGTGCTGGCGCTGTTTCTCGACCTGCCCGCCGAAGAAGTCGACGTGAACGTCCACCCGGCCAAGACCGAAGTCCGTTTCCGCGACGCGCAGGGCGTGCGCGGGTTCATCGTTTCCGGGCTCAGGCAGGCGCTCGCCACCGGCGACAGGCGCAGCGCCCAGTCACCCGATGCGGCGGCGATGGGGCGCTGGCAGAGCGAACCGCTGGCCGACGAGCCGGCCCCGGCGCTGCGCTCGATCTTCGCTGGCCACGACTGGTCGGCCCCGCGGTCGCATGTCGCGGAAACGGGTGCCTCCTGGCGCGGCGTGGAGAGCGAAATCATGGCCGCCCCGCGCGGCCGGGCCGAAGAAGCGGTTCCGCAAGCGGACGATCGGGAGGACTTTCCGCTCGGCATCGCGCGCGGGCAGGTCGCCAACACCTATATCGTCGCCGAGGCCAGCGACGGGCTGGTGCTGGTCGACCAGCACGCCGCGCACGAACGGCTGGTGCTCGAACGCCTGCGCGCCGCGGGTGCCGAAGAAGCGGTAGCCCGCAGCCAGGCACTGTTGATCCCCGAAGTGGTCGAGCTCGAAGAAACTGCCTGCGACCGGCTCGAGGAAGCGGCGCCGAAGCTGGCCGAACTCGGTCTCGCGCTCGAGCGGTTCGGACCCTCGGCCATGCTGGTCCGCAGCCTGCCGCACGCGATCGCACGGACCGACCCCGAAAAGCTGCTGCGCGACATCGACGACGATCTGGCGCTCAACGGCGAAGCCCTGCTGCTGGGCGAGAGGCTCGATCTCGTGCTCGCGACGATGGCCTGCCACGGATCGGTCCGCGCGGGCCGGGTGCTGCGCGTCGACGAGATGAACGCGCTGCTACGCGAAATGGAACGCACCCCGCGCTCGGGCCAGTGCAACCATGGGCGCCCGACCTGGGTCAAACTGTCGATGGACGACGTCGAGAAACTGTTCGGGAGACACTGATGCGCTGGACGATACCAATTCTCCCGCTGGTCCCGCTGGTGCTGGCCGGGTGCGGCGACGAAAGGTCGGCGGAGGAGCGTGCCGCCGCCGATGCCCGGGCCGTGGCCGAAGTGGAGGCGAGCCAGGTGCCGCCGCCGCAGGCGTTCTCGCCGCAACCCATCCTCTATCCCGACATCGAGAAGCACCGGCTCTATGGGGCCGGCTGCAGCTTCGCGCCCGAAGGCGGCGGTCTTGGCGCGGTTGCGCTGGCCATGGCCGACCAGGGCTTCATGAAGCGCGACGGCGCCTTGATGCGTTTCGCCGCCGACAAGGGGAGCGCCGAGCTGCCCTATCTCGCCCGGAGCGAATATGACGGGAAGGTCTATTCCTTCACGCTCGACCTCGACCGCGAGAGCGGCGAGCGCAGCGGCATGGAAACCAGCGATTTCGACGCGGCGCTGACGGTCAGGGATGCAAAGGGCAGGGTGGTCTACGACGCCCCGGGCATTGCCCAGTGCGGCGCCTAGATCAATCCGACCCTTGCGCGTCGCGCGTTTGGACGAGGCCGTTGCTGACCATTTCCAGCACCAGCTCGTCGTCCTGGTTGAACACCCGGACGTGCGACTTGAAGATGCCCATCTCGGGGCGCGAGGCGCTGCGGCGCTTCTCGATCACTTCGGTCTCGCAGCGCAGGCTGTCGCCGGGATAGACCGGTTTCTTCCAGCGTAGCTGGTCGACGCCGGGCGAACCGAGTCCGGCCTGCCGATTGGCTTTCAAATTCTCGACCATCATCGCCATGGTCATCGCGCACGTGTGCCACCCGCTGGCGGAAAGGCGCCCGAAATGGGTCTGCGCCGCGGCCTCGTCGTCGAGATGGAACGGCTGCGGATCGTATTTCGCGGCGAACTCCATCACCTCTTCGCGGGTGACCTCGTAATGGCCGAAGGCCGTGGTGCGGCCGATCTCGATGTCTTCGTAGAATTGCATCGCGGCGGTGTGGATCAGACCGCCAGCCGAAGCAACATCCAAAGCGCCATCGCGATCATCGCCAGGTTCTCGGTCAGCGAGACGAAGCCGAGCGGGACATTGCTCGAGCCTCCGACACAGGCGCATTTGATCTCGCGCTTCTGGATGTAGACGGCGTGGAACACGCTCGCCGCTCCGATCGTGCCGATGGTCAGCGCCACCGGGATCGACAGCCAGTCGAGCGCATGCGCCGCCATCAGCGCGCCCGCGCCGAATTCGAGGAAAGGATAGGCGTAGGCATAGGGCACCCAGCGTCCGGCGAGCAGATCGTAGCCGAGGAACATGGTCGAGAATTGCTCGACGTCCTGCAGCTTGAGCATGGCGAGAATGACCATCGAGAAGGCGACGAACCATTCCGCCGCGGTCACCGTCAGCGCCGAGCCGAGGACGAAATGGCTGGCGGCGAGCGCCAACGCGCCCGCCGCGGCGAAGACCGCCAGGACCGGCGTGTAGCTCGTCGTCCCCGGTTCGGGCAGCGGCTCGCCGAAGTGCTTGCGCAGTTCGGTATAGCCGCCGATCCGTTCGCCTCCGATAAAGGTCTGCGGAGTGGTCGCGACGTCGTGCTCGTCCTTGAACGCGTCGGTTTCCTCGCGCGTGGCGAGATGGTGGTCCTCGACCGCGAAGCCCTTTCGCTCGAGCAGCCATTTCGATTTGATGCCATAGGGACAGACGTGCTTGTCCATCACCATCCGATAAAGCACCGCGCGGCCGGTGTCGGCGACCGGAGATGCGTTCTGGGGGCCAGAGGGGGCGGTCTTGGCGGATTCCATCTTTCACCTTTTCGAATCGGCGGCGGCTTTTCAAATCGGGGGCGGCGGTCTGCGCGGCGCGCCACCGCAAGCAATCAACTGCCGGCACCGGTGAGGGTTTCGGGCTCGCCGCGCCTGCCTCCATCCGAGGCGGATCGAGCATGCGGTCGCTTCGCGGCTAGGTGCGGAAGCTCGGCTTGAGACCCTGCGGCCCGAGGTCTGGAATGATCCGGTAGCGCGCGGTGACGAGCCCGAACAGCCCGAACAGCATCAACCCCACCGCGACCAGCGTGTAGAGCGGACCCATGTCGCGCAGGCTCAGTATCGCCTCGCCGAGGCCCTTGACCTCGGCCTCGCTCGACAGCCACGCGCCCTGGACCATCGACCAGCCGATGATCGCGAACACCACCGCGCGCGCGGCATGGCCCAGCCTTCCGACGGTCTTCACGCCGTCGGGTGCGCGGGGGCTGATGCGGTGCATGAACTGCGCGGTCACCGCGCTCTTTGCCTGCATGAAGCCCCCGGCGAGGAAGCCCAGGCCGATCGCACCGATCACTACCGCTCCCAGTTCCATGCTCAGCACCGAGCCGGCCATTTCCTGCCCTCCGCCCGAGCCCGAGGAATTCTGCTTCTCGCCGGTCGCGAACTGATAGGAGGCGTAGGCCAGGAACAGGTGGGCGACCCCGCTCGCCGCATCGCCGATCCGATGAGCGATTCCATGTGTATCGCGTCCGCGGTTCTGGATGTCGGCGAAGGCGGAAAGGAATTTGAAGGCGGCATAGGCGATCAGGCCGATCGCCATGAAGCCGAGCAGGACATTGCCGAGCGGCACTTCCTGCAGATAGTCGTAGACCGCGGCGCCGCCGCCCTTGGCCTCGCCGGCGGTGGTCAGGGCAATATAGCCCAGCAATACATAGATAATGCCGCGCGCCACCAGCCCGCCGCGCACCAGCCAGCTGAACTTTTCGGATTTATCGACCAATGCTCGCTCCCCTTTGCCTGGCCAACAAACGGCGGGAAGGCGAAAAGCGTTCCTCGGATGGATCAATCGGGTCCGGCAAGTGCGGCTTCGAGCGGCGCCAGCGATCCGTCGAGCGAAGCGGATTGCGGCAGTCCGATCAGCCGGCGGATCAGCGGGGCGACCGCGGTGTTGGAGAATTCGTCGAGCCGGACGCGGTGGCGGAAAGCGGGCCCTTCGGCGATGAACAGCGCGGCCATTTCGGGGGCCGCATTGTCGTAGCCGTGATTGCCGCCGCTCCAGTCCTCGTCGGGCGCGGTCGGGGCGATCGTCCAGCCGGTCTCCGCAAGACACAGATAGGGCGGGATGCGGGGGTGCGTGCCATAGCGGAACCGCTCCGGAAGCTCGCCCTTGCGCCAGCATTGCATATGCGCGTGCGGCGCGAGGATCGCCGCTTCGAACTCGGCGACATGGTCTGCGGCCGGCGCGAAACTCGCATAGGGTCCGCTTTCGACGAGGCGGTAGAACGAGGGGTCGACGATGCGGTCGAGCGCGATCACGCGCTCCGAACTCGTCGCCGCCATGCCGTGGTCGGAAACGATGACGAGGTTGGCCGGCTGACCGAGGCGATCGAGGCCGTCGACCAGCATCGCGATGTCGGCATCGACCTCGCGCAGCGCGGCGTTCGCCTGCTCGCTGTCGGGGCCGCCGCCATGGCCGGCGCTGTCGACGATGTCGAAATAGAGCGTGACGAATTCGGGCCGGATTTCGGCGGGACGGCGGAGCCAGTCCACGACCGAATTGACCCGCTGGAGATTGCTCACCTGCATCGAGAACTGCTGCCAGTCCTGCGGCAGCGTCCCGTCGTCGACAGGCCCCCATCCTGCGGCATGGCCGCCCCACGGGACCGCCGACCCGGGCCAGAACATCGCCGCGGTGCGGATGCCCGCCCGTTCCGCGGTCACCCAGACCGGCTCGGCCTCGTTCCACCAGAACGGATCGACCGTGGCCATGGTGAAGGTCTCGCCGGGGCGCGCGGCATCTTCCATCTTGTTGGCGGTGATGCCGTGGTGGTCGGGCACGAGGCCGGTCACCAGGGTCCAGTGGTTGGGGAAGGTCTTGCTCGGGAACGACGGCTGCATCGCCGCGCTCACCCCGTCCCGCGCGAGCGCCGAGAGCGTGGGGGTCAGACCGCGCTCCAGATAGTCGGGCCGAAAGCCGTCGATCGAGACGAGGATGGTCACCGGATCGCGTTGCTCGACACGCGCCGCGGGCGGAACGTCGGCCATCGTCGCGCAGCCGCCCGCAAGCGTCGCGAAGCCCAGGGCGAGGGCGGCGGCAAACTTCTTCATCGTCGTCTCAAACATTGAACTTGAACATCATCACGTCGCCGTCCTGGACGACGTAATCCTTTCCTTCCTGGCGCAGGCGCCCGGCTTCGCGCGCGCCGCTTTCGCCCGACAGCGCGATGTAATCGTCGAAACCGATGGTCTCGGCACGAATGAAGCCCTTTTCGAAGTCGGTGTGGATCTCGCCCGCTGCCTGCGGCGCCCTGGCGCCTGCGGGGAAAGTCCAGGCACGCGCTTCCTTGGGGCCCGCGGTGAAGAAAGTGTTGAGCCCCAGCAGCGTGTAGCCGGCGCGGATGACGCGGCTCAGCCCGCTTTCCTCGAGCCCGAGTTCGGCGAGATATTCGGCGCGTTCGCCGGCATCCATCGCCACCAGCTCGCTCTCGATCGCAGCGGAAACCACGACCGCCTCGGCACCCTCGCGCTCGGCCTTGGCGAAGACCTCGGCCGACAGCGCATTGCCCTCGGCGGCATCCTCCTCGGCGACGTTGCAGACGTAGAGCACCGGTTTGGCGGTCAGCAGCTGGGCCTGACGGAAGACCCGGGCCTCCTCCTCGTCCCGGGGCTCGGTCAGCCGCGCGGGCTTGCCTTCGCGGAGCAGTTCGAGCGCCTGCCCCAGAACCGAAGCCATCAGCCTGGCTTCCTTGTCGCCGCCGGTCGCGCGCTTGGCCGCGGCGGGCACGCGCTTCTCGAGGCTCTCTAGATCGGCGAGCAGCAATTCGGTCTCGACCACCTCGGCATCGGCCAGCGGATCGACCCGGTTCGCGACATGCTGGATGTCGTCGTCCTCGAAGCACCGCAGAACATGGACGATCGCATCGACCTCGCGGATATTGCCGAGGAACTGGTTGCCCAGCCCTTCGCCCTTGCTCGCGCCCTTCACCAATCCGGCGATGTCGACGAAGGCGAGCTGCGTGGGAATGATCTTCGCCGATTTGGCGATGGCGGCGATCTTGTCGAGCCGCTCGTCGGGGACGGCGACCTGGCCCACATTCGGCTCGATCGTGCAGAACGGATAATTCGCGGCCTGGGCGGCCTGCGTCTCGGTCAAGGCGTTGAACAGGGTGGACTTGCCGACATTCGGCAGTCCGACGATCCCGCAGCGGAAACCCATCGGAAACTCCGGAAAATGAGTGAGGCCGCGCCCTTAGCCCCGGCGGCCGGGATTGGCTATAGGCAGACGCGCGGGCCTGCGCGCCGGCCTCCGCTCGCCTGCGCATTCGGGGCGCCGGCGTGAAGTGTGTTGCTCCTTGCGTCCTTTGGGTTAGGCTGCGGCAAACAGAACGGGACCGGGCCGCGCGAATCGCTCTTTGGGGTCCTCGATCATGTCGACAATCGCCTTGTCCGAACCGGAGCCACTTGCCGATGCGCCGGCGCACAGGGGCAAGGCCGGCGATACGCTGGCCACGCTCATGCAGCCCGCGGTCGGGGTCTTCGGACCCGATACCACCGTCAGCGAAGCGACCGAAACGCTGCGGCTCCAGGTGCGCAGCGCCTTCATCACCTATCTCTATCTGGTCGACGGGGCAGGGCGGCTGCTGGGGCTGGTGGTGATGCGCGAAATGCTCCTCGCCTCGCCCGACACAAGGTTGCGCGACATCATGTTGCCCGACCCCTTCACGCTGCACCGGGACATGTCGCTCGGCGATGCGTTGAAAACCGCGCTGCACAAGCATTTCCCGGTCTATCCGATCGTCGATGACGATCATCGCCTGGTGGGGCTCGTCCGCGGGGCCGAACTGTTCGCCAATCGTGCGATCGAGCTTTCGGCGCAGGCCGGCGAAATGGTCGGCGTCGAAAAGGAAGAGCGGCTTTCCACCCCGCTGACGCGCAGCCTCAAGCTGCGGCACCCGTGGCTGCAGGTGAACCTGCTGACCGCCTTCGTGGCGGCGGCGGTGGTGGGACTGTTCGAGGACACGCTGAGCCGGCTGGTCATCCTTGCGGTGTTCCTGCCCGTGATGGCGGGGCAGACGGGCAACACCGGGTGCCAGGCGCTCGCGGTCGCGCTCCGCGGCATGACGCTGGGCGAGGTCCGCGCGGACAGCGCGCGCCATCTGGTGCGCAAGGAGGGCATGCTCGGCTTCGCCAACGGACTGTTGGTCGGGCTGACCGCGGGGGCGGGGATGTACGCCTATGCGCTGATGCAGGGCGAAGCCGATCCGGCGTGGTTCGGCGTGGTCGTGCTGATCTCCATGATCGTCGCCTGCACCATCAGCGGCATCGCCGGTGCGCTGATCCCGCTGACATTGCAGAAATTCGGTGCGGACCCGGCGACCGCCTCGAGCATCTTTCTCACCACCATGAGCGACGTCGCCAGCATGGGGGTGTTCCTCGGGCTCGCGACGATCCTGCTCTAGGGCTGCATCCGCAAGGCGAATTCATTCATGAAGCGCGCATCGTCGTCCTGCGCGAGCCAGCCGGCCTCGGCGCCGATCGCGGCGAGCATGTCGGCGAGATCGTCCATTTCGGCCTTGGCGTAATTCCCCAGCACATGGCCGTGGACGCGTTCCTTGTGTCCGGGATGGCCGATGCCGATACGAACGCGGCGGAAATCGGGTCCGAGATGCTGATTGATCGAACGCAGGCCGTTGTGGCCGGCGAGCCCCCCGCCGCGACGCACCTTGACCTTGAACGGGGCGAGGTCGAGCTCGTCGTGGAAGACGGTCAGCGCCGCTTGATCGAGCTTGTAGAAGCGCAGCGCCTCGGCCACCGAGCGGCCGCTTTCGTTCATGAAGGTCGCGGGCTTGAGCAGCAGGATCTTCTCGCTCCCGATGCGGCCTTCCTGCACCCAGCCGGAGAATTTCTTCTGGGGCGGACCGAAGCCGTGCAGCTCGGCGATCACGTCGACCGCCATGAAGCCGACATTGTGGCGGTGGAGCGCATATTGCGGTCCGGGATTTCCGAGGCCTGTCCAGATCTGCATCGGGGGCTGTTAGCGGGTGCCGCCGCGGAACCCAAGCGTCACGCGGGGGCGGTCGCTGGCCACAGCGGAAGCAGGCGTGAATCGCATATCGCGGCGGTGCGATGCTGCGTGATGCACCGGGCCTCGGGATCGGATGCGAAGGCGAGAAAGGCGGCCTTGCTCGCCTGGCGCACGAGCATCGCGAAATCCCAGCGGATCTCGGCGGGTCCGATCAGGAAAGCTTCGGCGCGTCCTGCGAACAGCAGTTCGCCCCCGCTGGCGACGAGCAGCGGTTCGATCCCGGCCATGTAGCGGGCATAGGCCGCCGCGCCGGTCACGCCTTGCCCCCCCTCGAGCTGCGGCGCGTGCGAATAATCCGCCCATTCGCGAAAACGCAGCAGGTTGAGCATCACCACCGGTCCCTCGTCGGCTGCGCCGAAGAAGCGCGCACCGGCTTCGGGCGAGATGTCGAGATAGGGGCGCGGCTCGGTCATTGCGGGTTCTCCCAACGCAAAACGCCGGCCCCTGGTGGGGACCGGCGTTGCGTGAAAAACGGTCTGGCAGAGCGATTACTCGCTCTTTTCTTCCTGCTCGTCGGCAGCGTCGTCGTCGGGGCCGAGTTCGGTCGCGGCGGTTTCGCCGGCTTCCATGTCCTCACCCGTCTGCGACGTGTCGCCTTCGGCCTTCTTGAGCGCCGAGGGGGCGACCAGAGTGGCGATGGTGAAATCGCGGTCGGTGATCGCGCTTTCGCTGCCCTCGGGCAAGCTCACTTCGCTGATGTGGATCGAATCGCCGACTTCCTTGCCGGTGACGTCGATCTCGATCTCGCCGGGGATCTTGTCGTTGTCGCAGATCAGCTCGAGCTCGTGGCGGACGATGTTGAGCACGCCGCCCTTCTTGAGACCGGGCGATGCCGCCTCGTTCTGGAACACGACCGGGACCGAGACTTCGATCTTGCCGCCCTTGGCGAGGCGGAGGAAGTCGACGTGCTCGGGACGGTCCTTGACCGGGTGCAGCGACACGTCCTTGGGAAGCGTGCGGATCTTCTTGCCGTCGAGTTCGATCTCGACGATCGAGTTCATGAAGTGACCCGTGTCGAGCTGCTTGACCAGCTCCTTCGCTTCCACGTGGATCAGGGCAGGTTCTTCCTTGCCGCCATAGATAACGGCGGGGACGCGGCCATTACGACGCAATTCACGGGAGGCTCCCTTGCCAGCCCGTTCGCGCGCCTCGGCCGGCAGGGTCAGAGCATCGCTCATGTCGCTTACCTTTCGAATGCTTTCGAGTAATCCGGTCCGCCACGCCTCCAGGGATGACCATGACGCCGAAGGGCGCGCGCATAGCAGGCCACCCGCGAAAGGCAAGCGCGAACCACCAGGCGCGCGCCATTGCCGGCCGGTCGCCCGAGCGAAGTCACTCGATGCGGCGGACCGTGTAGCCGCGCGCCTCGAGGAGCGCCGGCAGGCCCTCGGGGCCGAGCAGGTGACCGGCGCCGACCGCGATCAGCGGCCGGTCGCGCGCGGACAGCAGGTTCTCGATCTTCGCCGCCCAGGCGGCGTTGCGCCGGGTCAGCAGCGCGCGCTCGAGTTCGGGATCGGCGAGGATGCCCTCGTGCGTGAGTTCGGCCAGTCGCTCGGTATCGCCCGACAGCCAGGCCCGTGCGAGCGTGTCGGCACCCTCGGCATAGTCGCGCGATTCCTCGAGCACCGCATCGAGCAGGTCGCGCTGTTCGGTCTCGGGCAGCGCATCGAAGATCGCGAGCTGGGCCCGCGCGCCTTCGAGTTCGACGATCCGCGGCTTGTCGAAATCGGCGAGCAGGGTGCGGTCGGCCCCGTTTTCGGCCTCGGCGGGCTGCGCGACCTGCGCCAGCGCCAGCGCGGCGGCCCAGCTTTCCATCGGGTCGAAATAGCTGCGGCGAACCTTGGCTTTCACCAGCAGGGCGTCGAATTCGTTGCGCAGCGCGGGATCGATCCGCTTGGCGATCGGCCCGGCGGGGTGGTCGAAGGCCATCTGTTCGAACAGTTTGGACAGTTCGGCCCCATCGTCGAGATTGGCCACTTCGACCACCAGCAGATCGGCCTCCCGGCTGATCGCGGAAAGCCTGGGCGAACGCCATGGCGTGTCGTCGGGCAGCGCATGGATGGTCCCGAACAGCCAGCCTTCGGCGCGCCGGTCGTCACCCACGATCTCCCACAGCGCGGGGTAGGGCCCCTCGGGCTTGACCGGCTCGGGGTCCTTGCCGCAGCCGGACAGCAGCAGCGCGAGAAGGGCGCAGAAGAAGGCGAGGGGGCGCATGATCACGCCCCCTTCCTGCATGCTTTGGGGCCCAGGGCAAGCGTCGATCCGCTGCTGCCCGGTTCCAGGACGCCTACTGAACCCGCTCGACCGTGAAGCCGCGCTCCGCGAGATAGTCCTGGACGCTGCGCTTGCCGGCCAGATGCCCGGCGCCCACGGCGAGGAACACCGTGCCCGGCGAATCCATCCGGTCGTCGATCCAGCCGGCCCAGCTGGCATTGCGGTCGTACAGCAGCGCCTCGGCCAGCGTGGCGTCGGTCAGCCCCATGTTCATCAGCTCGGCGAGTCCGTCGGCATCGCCTTCGAGCCACTCGGCGACCATCCGGTCCATCAGCGGCGCGATCTGGTCGATGTTGTCGGCCGAGGCCATCAGGAAGGAGATCTGCGATTGCTCGGGCAGCGTGTCGAACATGTCGATCTGCCAGTCGAGCGTTTCGAGCGACCCGCGGGCGGCGCTTTCGGGGGCGAGCTTGTCGATCGACAGCTCGACCCCGCTTTCGGCGGAATAGCCGCTCTTCATCAGCGGCAGGATCGCCAGCGTCATCCCGGCGAACCACGGTTCGAACCGGTCGAAGGCGCCTGGCGGCATGCCCAGACCGGTCAGCGCGGCTTCGTAGCTGTTCCGGTCGTCGTCGCTCAGCAGCGTGCGCAGCGAGGCATCGGCGGGCAGCATCGCCTTGGCCATGACCATCTGCTGCGATGCCGGGTCGGTGGTCGCCGAATTGGGGATCTCGGTGATCAGTTCGTCGGCCCGGCCGAGCGCATTGGCGATCGGACCGCTGTACCAGTCGGTCGCCTGCGGCAGCGCGTGGACGGTGCCGAAGAGATAGACGGTGGTGTCCGCGTCGGCGACCTTCCACAGCGCGGGGCCGGTCCGTTCGGCAGGGGCAGGGGGCGCGGCCGGGACAGTAGCGCCGGCCGGCGCCGCAGCGGCGACGGTATCCGACACCGGCGTGGCGCAGCCCTGCAGGGCGAGCGAACCCAGGGCCGAGGCGAGCAGCAGACGTTTCATGCGGGAAATCCTTTCGTGGGGAAATGTCGGTGGGGCCGGACCGCTCTTCAAGCGGCGGCATCGTCGAAAATGTCCTCGATCGGCAGCCCGAAGAGCCGCGCGATGCGGAACGCGAGCGGGAGCGAGGGATCGTGCTTGCCGGTCTCGATCGCGTTGACCGCCTGACGCGAGACCTCGAGGTGCACGGCCAGCTCGGCCTGGCTCCAGTCGCGCTCGGCGCGCAGCACCTTGAGGCGGTTTTTCATGCCCGCTCGCGCAGCTTGCGCGCGCCGATCGCGGCGAGGAAGGCGGTCACCGCGGAGAGTTCGATCAGCCGGCCATCGGCGAACAGCGCGAGATCGGTCGAGGCGAGACTGGCGTCGAAGCCCTTGGTCAGCGCGGTGGCGAGCAGCCAGGCGATGACCATGGCAAATCCGACCGAAGTTCCGGCATGCCACATCGCGAGCGTATATTCGTCGGCCGCGCGATAGGCGTACATCGCCACCGCCGCGGCGAGGAAAATGCCCGCCGCCAGCCCGCTGACGAAATCGGGATAATCCCAGACGAGACCGCCCCACAGGATGAACACCGCCACGGCGGCCGCCAGCAGGCTGGCGAAGAAGCGGTCGGCGCGGGATTTGGTGCTGTGGGCGGTCATCGATTCTCTCGTGTTCATGTCAGGTACGCCTGACTATATGTCGCGATTCTCTGACCTAGTCAAGTGTAGCTGACATTTTGTCACGTCATGCTGTCCCAAGCCCGTGCCTGCGCGCCATTGACGCTGTTTCGCGCTTCGGCCAAAGCCCGGCGCCATGGACCGTTCGCCGCAAACCTCCTTCCAGGACATGATCCTCGCGCTGCACGATTTCTGGAGCGCGCAGGGCTGTCTGATTCTCCAGCCCTACGACATGCGGATGGGGGCGGGCACCTTCCACACCGCCACCACGCTGCGCGCGCTCGGACCGGAGCCGTGGAACGCCGCCTTCGTCCAGCCTTGCCGCCGCCCGACCGACGGCCGCTATGGCGAGAACCCCAACCGGCTGCAGCACTATTACCAGTATCAGGTGATCCTCAAGCCAAGCCCGCCCGAGATCCAGGATCTCTATCTCGAGAGCCTGCGGGTGATCGGGATCGATCCGATGAAGCACGACATCCGCTTCGTCGAGGACGATTGGGAAAGCCCCACGCTGGGCGCCTGGGGGCTGGGCTGGGAGGTCTGGTGCGACGGCATGGAGGTGACCCAGTTCACCTATTTCCAGCAGATGGGCGGCTTCGATTGCAAACCCGTGGCGGGCGAGCTGACCTACGGGCTCGAACGGCTGGCGATGTATATCCAGGGCGTCGACAGCGTCTATGATCTGAATTTCAACGGAGGCACGTCCTCAAGCAGCGGAGCGGCAGGACGCGAAAGGCGCGTTTCCTATGGCGACGTGTTTCTCGAGAACGAGAAGCAGATGTCGAAATGGAACTTCGAGGTCGCCGCGACCGATGCCCTGTTCGACCTGTTCAACAAGGCCGAGGCCGAGTGCAGGAACGCGCTGGCCGCCGACGTCCCGATCGCGGCCTATGAACAGGCGGTCGAGGCCAGCCACATCTTCAACCTGCTCCAGGCGCGCGGCGTGATCAGCGTCCAGGAACGCGCCAGCTACATGGGCCGCGTCCGCGACCTCGCGCGCGGCAGCTGCGAAGCGCACATGGCCAAGGAAGCGCCCGGCTGGGCCGAGAAATATCCGGAGTGGAGCGCATGAGCGACTTCCTCCTCGAATTGCGCAGCGAAGAAATCCCCGCGCGGATGCAGGCGGGCGCCCGCGCCGAGCTCGAAAAGCTGTTCCACCGCGAGATGGAGGCTGCGGGTGTTGACGTAGGCGAGATCACCGTCTGGTCGACCCCGCGCCGTCTTGCGCTGATCGCGCGCGGCCTTCCGCCCGCCACCAAGGCCGTGCGCGAGGAAGCCAAGGGCCCGCCCGAAGGCGCACCCGATCAGGCGGTCGAGGGGTTCTGCCGCAAGAACGGCGTGACCCGCGACCGGCTCGAAGTGCGCGAAATCAAGGGCCGGAAGACCTATTTCGCGGTGATCGAGAAGCCCGGCCGCGCCACGCGCGACCTGCTCGCCGATGCGATCCCCGCGATCCTCCGCGATTTCTCATGGCCCAAGTCGATGCGCTGGGGTGCCGCCTCGATCAGCACCGGATCGCTGCGCTGGGTCCGTCCGCTGTCGGGCATCGTCGCGCTGCTGGGCGACGAGGTGATCGAATGCGAGGTGCACGGCGTGACGAGCGGCGCGGTCACGCTCGGCCACCGCTTCCACCATTCGGGCGACATCACCATCGGCAATGCCGCCGATTATGCCATGAAACTGCGCGCCGGCCATGTCATCGTCGATCACGGGGAACGGCAGGATCTGATCCGCTCGGGCGCCGCCAGCGTTGCGGCCGAAGCCGGCCTCGCGCTGGTCGAGGACGAGGGGCTGGTGGTGGAGAACGCCGGGCTGACCGAATGGCCGGTCCCGCTGCTCGGCCGGTTCGAGGAAGACTTCCTCGAGGTCCCGCCCGAGGTCATCCAGCTCACCGCGCGCGTGAACCAGAAATATTTCGTCTGCGAGGATGGCGCCGACGGTGCGGGGGCGAAACTCGCCAACGCATTTGTCTGCACCGCCAACATCGCGGCCGAGGACGGCGGCGCGCAGGTGGTCGACGGCAATCGCAAGGTCCTTGCGGCGAGGCTTGGCGATGCGCGGTTCTTCTGGGACGTCGACCGCAAGAAGACGCTCGCGCAACACGCCGAGGGGCTGAAGCGGATCACCTTCCACGAGAAGCTCGGCACCGTCGCCGACAAGGTCGAGCGCGTCGCCAAGCTGGCCGACTGGTTGGTGTTCGATGCCAAGGCGCCCAACGGTGACCACAAGCTCGCACGCCAAGCGGCCGAACTGAGCAAGGCCGACCTTGTCACCGAAATGGTCGGCGAGTTCCCCGAACTGCAGGGCCTGATGGGCGGATATTACGCCAAGGCGGAAGGACTGCCGGTCGAGGTGTCGGATGCCATTCGCGACCACTACAAGCCGGTGGGCGCAAATGACGAGGTTCCGACGGAGCCGACTACTGTCGCCGTCAGCCTTGCGGACAAGCTCGACAACCTTCTGAGCTTCTTCAAGATCGATATCCTGCCGACCGGCTCGAAGGATCCGTTCGCGCTGCGCCGCGCGGCGCTCGGGTATTTGCGGCTTGTGCAAGCCAACAAGCTCAAGCTGTCATTGGACGAAGTCGCTCACGCCTGGGCGAGCAAGCCAATGCCTAATCTGGCCGAGAAGCTGGCCGACTTCCTGCTCGACCGTCTTGCCGTGCAATTGCGCGACGAAGGTGTGCGACACGATTTCATTGAGGCTTCACGCAATTGGCAGGGACGAGCGGACCTTCGGGTCGACCGCGTAGAGGCGCGGGCACGGGCTCTGGCAGCGTTCCTCGGCACCGAAGACGGCGCCAATCTCCTCGCCGGCTACAAGCGCACCGCCAATATCCTCAAGAAGGAAGACTGGCGCGGCGTCGAGGGCGAGATTCCCCGCACCGGCGAGGAAGATCCGCTGGCGCTGGTCGACGATCCCGACATGAAGGCGGTGGTCGATGCCAAGATGGCCGAGCGCCATGCGAAATCGCTTTCCTATGCGCCCGAGCCGGCCGAACGCGCGCTGATCGATGCGCTCGCAAAATCGGAACCCGAAGCAGCCCGGGCCATTGAAGGCGAAGACTTCTCCGCGGCGATGGCGGCGCTCGCGGGCTTGCGCACGCCGATCGACCGGTTCTTCGACGAAGTGACGGTAAACGCCGAGGAAGAAAACAAGCGCGCGAACCGGCTCGATCTTCTGGCGCGGTTTCGCGAAGCCGTGCACAAGGTCGCCGATTTCTCTCGCATCGAGGGATGAGCATCTTTCCGCCGGGCCGTGCAACATCGGGTCCCTGATTCAGTAATACGGATAGCAGAATGAACGAAACGGTCTTCACCTTCGGCGGCAGTGCGCCGCATTCGGATGCTCGGCAGAAGGACAAGACCGTCACCGGGGGCAAGGGCGCCAACCTCGCCGAAATGGCCAGCATCGGGCTGCCGGTCCCGCCCGGCTTCACCATCGCCACCGAGGAGTGCCTCGCCTATCTCGCGGGGGGTGCCGATTTCTCCGACCGGCTGCGCGAGGATGTCGCCCGCGCGCTCGAGCATGTCGAGGCCAGCGTCGGCAAGCGCTTCGGCGATGCTGCGGACCCGCTGCTGGTTTCGGTCCGCTCGGGCGCCGCGGTGTCGATGCCGGGGATGATGGACACCGTCCTCAACCTCGGCCTCAACGATGAAACCGTTGCCGGCCTGGCAGCCGCCTCGGGCGACGAACGCTTCGCCTGGGACAGCTATCGCCGCTTCATCCAGATGTACGGCGACGTCGTCCTCGGCCTCGATCACGGCCTGTTCGAAGAGGCGCTCGAGATCGCCAAGGAGGACGCCGGCTACTACTCCGACACCGATATGTCGGCCGATGACTGGAAGGCGCTGGTCGCCGAATACAAGCGGATCGCCGAGGAGGAACTGGGCGAGCCCTTCCCGCAGGACGTATTGAATCAATTGTGGGGCGCGATCGCGGCCGTTTTCGACAGCTGGGATACCGAAAGGGCGAAAATCTACCGGCGATTGAATGGCATTCCCCATGACATGGGCACCGCGGTCAACGTCCAGGCGATGGTGTTCGGCAACATGGGCGATACCAGCGCCACCGGCGTCGCCTTCACCCGCGACCCCTCGACCGGCGAGAAGGCCTATTACGGCGAATGGCTGGTCAATGCGCAGGGCGAGGATGTCGTCGCCGGCATCCGCACGCCGCAATATCTGACCCGCGCGCGGCGCGAATCCGCCGGTGCCGACAAGCCGAGCATGGAAGAGGCCATGCCCGATGCCTTCGCCGAACTGGCGCATGTTTTCGAGCTTCTCGAGAAGCATTACAAGGACATGCAGGACATCGAATTCACCGTGCAGCAGGGCAAGCTGTGGCTGCTCCAGACGCGGACCGGCAAACGCACCGCCAAGGCGGCGCTCAAGATGGCGGTCGACATGGTGGGCGAGGATTTGATCGACGAACGGACCGCGATCCTGCGGATCGACCCGATGGCGCTCGACCAGCTGCTCCATCCGACGCTTGATCCCGAGGCCCCGCGCGATGTGCTGACCACCGGGCTGCCGGCCTCGCCGGGCGCCGCGAGCGGCAAGATCGTGCTCGATGCCGACACTGCCGAACTATGGTCCAATCGCGGCGAGAAGGTGATCCTGTGCAGGATCGAGACCAGCCCCGAGGACATTCACGGCATGCACGCCGCCACCGGCATTCTGACCGCCCGCGGAGGGATGACGAGCCATGCCGCCGTGGTCGCGCGGGGGATGGGGCGCCCTTGCGTCTCCGGGGCCTCGCAAGTCTCGATATCGCGCGAAGGGCGGACGCTAAGCATCGGAGATCGTGACCTGAAGGAGGGGGACACGATCACGATCGACGGCGCCAACGGGCAGGTCATGGCGGGCGAGGTGGCGACCATCGAGCCCGAACTGGCGGGCGATTTCGCCACGCTGATGGAATGGGCCGACCGCCACCGCAGGATGCGCGTCCGGACCAATGCCGAGACCGGCGCGGACTGCCGGATGGCGCGCCAGTTCGGTGCCGAGGGCATCGGTCTCTGCCGCACCGAGCACATGTTCTTCGAGGCCGACCGGATCAGCCTCGTCCGGCAGATGATCCTGGCCGAAAACGAGAAGGGCCGCCGCACCGCGCTCGACCGCTTGCTGCCCGAACAGCGCGGTGATTTCGTTACCATCTTCGAGGTCATGGCGGGGCTCCCCTGTACGATCCGCCTGCTCGACCCGCCGCTGCACGAATTCCTGCCGCATGGCGATGCCGAGTTCGAGGAACTGGCGGATGCGACCGGGCTGGCGGTCGACCAGCTGCGCCGCCGTGCGAACGAATTGCACGAATTCAACCCCATGCTGGGGCACCGCGGCTGCAGGCTCGGGATCACATATCCCGAGATATATGAGATGCAGGCGCGCGCGATCTTCGAGGCGGCCTGCGAGGTCGCGCAAGCCAGCGGCGAAGCGCCGCTGCCCGAGATCATGATTCCGCTGGTCGCGACGCGGCGCGAGCTCGAACTGCTCAAGGCCATCGTCGACCGCGTCGCGGAAGAGGTTTTCGAGGCCGCGGGTCACCGGCTCACCTATCTCGTCGGCACGATGATCGAGCTGCCGCGCGCCGCGCTGATGGCAGGCGAGATTGCCGAAGTGGGCGAATTTTTCAGCTTCGGAACCAATGATCTGACCCAGACCACGCTGGGCGTTAGCCGCGACGACGCGGGCCGTTTTCTGACCACCTACGTCGACAAGGGCATCTTTGCGCGCGATCCTTTCGTCAGCCTCGATGTCGACGGGGTCGGCCAGCTGGTCGAACTGGCGGTGGAGCGAGGGCGCCGCAGCCGAAGCGACATCAAGCTCGGCATCTGCGGCGAACACGGTGGCGATCCGGCCAGCATCGCCTTCTGCGAAGCGACGGGGCTCGATTACGTCAGCGCCTCGCCCTATCGCGTGCCGATCGCCCGGCTGGCGGCGGCCCAGGCCAGTCTGCGCTAGCTCTTCCAGCCAGTTAGAGTCAGTATCTCGAATTCTTCGAGGACGCGGCCGTCGGCGTTCGCGGCTTCGAGGAACGACGTCTCGGCGCGCTCGACCGCCGCGCGGCCGAGCGGCGGAGCGAATCGGGCGAGACTGCTTCCGAGCGCCTGATCGCGCAGATCGGCGACCAGGCGATCGAGCGAGCGATAGGCGACCGTCAGCGTCCGCCCGTCGACCACCTGCCGCTTGAACAGCGCGCGCTGCATCAGCGCCGCCGCCGCCTGATTGTCGACCAGCGGGTGCATCCGCGCAGCGGGTCGTTCGGGCTCGGCCGCGATCATCGCCCGCCTGAGATGCGGGAGGCTCCCCGCGCCGATCAGGCTGGCGATGAGAATCCCGTCTTCGTTCAAGGCATTGCGCAGGTGGAGCAGCGCCCCGGGCAGATCGTTCACGCGATCGAGCGAGGCCAGGCTGACGACCAGATCGTAGCGTCCGCCGGGGATCGGCTGCTCTTCGTCGAGCGAGCGGACGTCGTGTTCCTCGACCGCGGCCCCGAGGCCGGCGAGCGAGGGAGCGAGGGTTCTGGTCCAGTCGCCGATCACGAGCGCCGTCTGCGGCGCGAGCCGCATGAATTCGAGCCGGTCGAGGACATCTTCGACCATGTCGTCGAGCACGTAGCGAGCGGAATCGCTCAGCGCCTGCCGGACCAGTGCACGCCGCAGGCCCGCGACCCGGCGGCGGCGCGAGAAGATGTGCGGAGGGGGCTTGGCTGCCATCGCGCAGGCCCTGCCGTGCTTGCCAGCGCCGCGCAAGCGGGGCAGCATGCGAAGATGTCGACAATCCGCACCATGGCCGCGGGCCTCGCGCCGATCGTCGACTTCGTCTTCCCGCCGCGCTGTCCCTCCTGCGGCGGGGCCGTGGCGCGGCAGGGCGGATTGTGCCCGGATTGCTGGGAAGATCTGGCGATCCCTTCCGATCCGTGCTGCGCGGCCTGCCAGCGGCCCTTCGGCTCGACCGGCGTGCAGCAGGGCAGCCTGTGCGCCCCCTGCATGGCCGCGCGGCCGGTGCACGATGGGATCGCCGCTGCGACGATCTACACGGAAACCTCGCGCAAGCTCGTGCTCGCGCTCAAGCACGGTGGGCGGATCGGGCTGGCCCCGATGCTGGCGCGGATGATCGCGGCGCGCATGCTCGAGCCCGATCGCGCGCGGCTCATCGTTCCGGTGCCGCTCCACCGCTGGCGGCTGTGGCAGCGCGGTTACAACCAGGCGGCGCTTCTCGGTGGCGAGCTGGCGAAGCTCGGGCACGGCCGCATGCTGGTCGACCTCTTGCAGCGGACGAAGCCGACCCCCAGCCTCGGTGGGCTTGGCCGCAAGGCGCGGGCGCGCGCGCTGTCGGGTGCCATCGCGCTTGCCCGCCGCAGGGGCGACATTGTGCGAGGCGTCGAGGTCATCCTGGTCGACGACGTGCTCACCAGCGGGGCGACCAGCGATGCCTGCGTAAAGGTTCTGAAGCAGGCCGGGGCCACCCGGGTGGTGATCGCCTGCTTTGCACGTGTCCTCGATGAAGCACGAAGTCCCGCGCCTTGAAACGAAACGCCCGGGTCCTTGCAGACCCGGGCGCCACGTGACGAATTTTACCGGATCTGCCTTGCGACAAGCGGCGCAGCCCCCCAGCAAGCGCCTGATCCATCCCTCATCGTTCCGGATGCGCCACGAAGATCCTTGTCCGCGGCAGCGTATCCTGTAGACCCCCTTGAACCTGGCGCTCTGTCGGCACCGATGCTCCGGTGGGCAGGCCTCACGTGCCTGCAGGGATGTTTGTTCCCCATTCGACGCGATCATCAAACAGCCATTTGCATTTCAGACGCATTTTGGGTCGACTTTGTGGTTATCGTGCAACAAGCGTGGCGCAGGAAATCCATAGGAAAGGGCGGCAGATCGTGGAAGATTGTCGGACACGCGAAACGGGCACGGCATTCACGCCCAAATTCGATGCGCAGGGATTGCTGAGCGCAGTGGTCGTCGACCGCGATACATCGACAGTGCTGATGGTCGCCTTCATGGACGAGGAGGCGCTGGCCGCAACGCGCGCCACGGGGTTCGCACATTTCCATTCGCGATCTCGCAAGCGGCTGTGGAAGAAGGGGGAGACCTCTGGCAATCTGCTCGCGGTCGAGGACATCCTCGTCGATTGCGACCAGGATGCGCTGGTGCTCGTCTGCCGTCCCGCAGGTCCTGTCTGTCACACCGGCGCGGCGAACTGTTTCTACCGCAGACTCGAGGGCGATGCTCTCCAGCGCGTCAATTCTTGACGCTTACGTAAACGTTCGATTATGGAGTCGGCATGACACAGCCGCTTCCCAAGGGGTATTCGGGCAAGGAGGGCGATCGCCGCCATGCCGGCGCCCATCTCGACCGGCCCGACAAGCTTGCCCGCGAACAGTTTTCGATCTCCGATCTCACCAGCGAATTCGGCTGCACCGCCCGAGCGCTGCGATTCTACGAGGACGAGGGCCTGATCGCGCCTTCGCGGATCGGCCTGACCCGCATCTATTCCACCCGCGATCGCGCGCGGCTCGCCTGGATCATGCGAGCCAAGAACGTCGGCTTCTCGCTTACCGAGATCCGCGAGATGATCGATCTCTACGATCTCGGAGACGGGCGTCAGGAACAGCGCCGCGTGACGATCGAGAAATGCCGGGCGCATGTCGCCAAGCTTACGGCGCAGCGCGACGACATCGACAGCTCGATCAAGGAACTTACCGAATTCATCGGCCTTGTGGAAACGCAGATCGATTGATTTCCGAAGGGGCGGCGCAATGTCCCACTCGCCCCGCCCCCAACTCCCGCTCCCCAACTCCCGCTCCCAAGGCCCCACACACTTCACACGCCCCCACAGCGAAACCTATCAAGGATCCCCGGATGCCCAGCTACAGCGCGCCCACCCGCGACACTCGCTTCATCATCAACGAGGTGCTCGACCTCGCCAGCTACGGCAATCTGCCGGGCTTCGAGATGGCCAGTCCCGACGTCACCGATGCGGTCGTCAACGAGGGCGGCAAATTCTGTGCCGAAGTTCTCGCGCCGCTCAACCAGCCGGGCGACCTCGAGGGTTGCACGCGCCACGAGGATGGTTCTGTCACTACGCCAAAGGGTTTCAAGGAGGCCTACAGCCAGTTCTGCGAAGCGGGCTGGGGGACGATTTCGGCGCCCGAGGAATTCGGCGGCCAAGGTATGCCGCATGTTCTCGGATTTGCGCTGGAGGAATACATCTCGAGCGCCAACCAGGCCTTCGGCATGTATCCGGGGCTCACCAATGGCGCGGTTTCTGCGCTGATCGCCAAGGGTTCGGACGAACAGAAGCGGATGTATTTGCCGAAGATGATTTCGGGCGAATGGTCGGGAACGATGAACCTGACCGAGCCGCAATGCGGCACCGATCTGGGCATGATCCGCACCAAGGCCGAACCGCGGAGCGATGGCAGCTACGCCATTACCGGCACCAAGATCTTCATCTCGGCGGGCGAACACGATCTGACGTCGAACATCATCCATCTGGTGCTGGCGAAGACTCCCGGTGCGCCCGATTCGACCAAGGGAATCTCGCTCTTCGTGGTGCCCAAATTCCTCGTCGAGGAGGACGGTTCGGAGGGCGAGCGCAATGGCGTGGTGTGCGGTTCGATCGAGCACAAGATGGGCATCCACGCCAATGCGACCTGTGTGCTCAATTACGACGGAGCCAAGGGCTGGCTCGTTGGCGAAGAGAACAAGGGTCTGGCCGCCATGTTCATCATGATGAACGCCGCGCGCCTGGGCGTCGGGATCCAGGGGCTGAGCCAGGCTGAGGTATCGTATCAGAACGCGGTCGCCTATGCACTCGACAGGCGGCAGGGCAGGGCCCTGACCGGTCCGGTAGATCCGGAAGCGCAGGCCGACCCGATCTTCGTTCATCCCGACGTGCGCCGCATGCTGATGGACGCCAAGGCCTTCACCGAAGGGATGCGGATGCTGTGCCTGTGGGGCGCTCTGCTGGTTGACCTCAGCCATGAGGCGCAGTCGGAAGATGAGCGCGCCCAGGCCGACGCCATGATCGGCCTGCTGACCCCCGTGATCAAGGGCTATGGCACCGACAAGGGCTATGAAGTCGCGACCAATATGCAGCAGGTCTTTGGTGGTCACGGCTATATCGAGGAATGGGGCATGAGCCAGTTCGTCCGCGACGCTCGCATCGCCCAGATCTACGAAGGGACCAATGGCGTGCAGGCGATGGATCTGTGCGGCCGCAAGTTGGCGCAGAAGGGCGGCGCAGCGATCCAGGGCTATTTCAAGGCAATTGGCGACGACATCGCCGCAGCCAAGGGCGACGAAGTGCTCGGCCCGCTCGCCGAAGCGCTCGAGAAGGCGCTCGGTCAGCAGCAGGCGGCGACGATGTGGTTCATGCAGAATGCCATGCAGAACCCCAATCATCTTGGCGGGGGTGCGCACCACTACATGCATATCATGGGCATCGTGTCGCTCGGCTGGATGTGGCTGCGCATGGCCCGGACCGCGCAGGCGGCGCTGGCTGGCGGCAGCAGCGACAAGGCCTTCTACGAGGCCAAACTCGCCACTGCGCGCTATTACATGGATCGATTCCTTCCCGATGCAGGGGCGCTGCGGCGCAAGCTCGAAGCCGGATCCGACAGCCTCATGGCGCTGGGCGAGGAGGGCTTCGCGACCGCGGCCTGAGCAGGACGCCTGAACAGAGGGGGCCCGAACGGTGGCCTGGGCGAGGGTGACAGCCTGTCCCCTTCCTCGTCGCCGCGAAACGCGTTCTGAAGCGGGCTCTCGCCTCTTCAGCGCTATTGGTGGCGTCCCGACCCGCCGAATGCGGCGCAGGCGGTCCTGCCGCGACACGGCGCGCTGATTTTTGCGGAAACCGGCCGCCTTACCCCGCGCGCAATTCCTCTGCCAGCAGTTCGAAATCGGCGCGCCGGGGGGAATTCTTGCGCCAGATGAGCGCGATTTCGCGTGTGGCGTTCTTGCTTTTGAGCGGACGGGCGACAACCTCGGTGCCGTTGAGGATACCCGCGTCGACCGCCATCTTGGGCAACATGGTCAGGCCGAGATCGTTGTCCACCATCTGCACCAGCGTGTGCAGGCTGGTTCCGATCATTGTCGCCGAACCGCGTAGTTCGGGCCGGTTGCAAGCCGCCAAGGCGTGATCCTTCAGGCAGTGCCCGTCCTCCAGCAGCAGCAGCCGACCTTCGTCGATCATGCTCGGCGGAACAGTGTCGGGCGGATCGCGCGGATCGTCTTTCGGAAATGCGACATAGAGCGGATCGTCGGCGATATGCGCCTGCTCGACCTCGCCGGTGGCGAATGGGAGGGCGAGGAGCACACAGTCGACCCGCCCGTGCTGTAGCGATTCGACGGCGTCGTGACTGGTCTCTTCGCGCAGGAACAATTGCAGATCCGGCCGCTCGCGGCGCAGGCGCGGGAGAAAGCGCGGCAGCAGGAAGGGGGCGATGGTCGGGATCACGCTCATGCGCAAATGACCGGCAAGCGGCTTGCCCGCGGCATGAACGAGCTCGGCCAGTTCCTCCGCCTCGCGCAGGATGCGGTGTGCTTTTTCGACCACCTGATTGCCGAGGCCGGTGAAGCGCACCACGCGGCGGCTGCGTTCGACCAGCGTCACGCCGAGCAGCGATTCGAGTTCGCGGATGCCAGCCGAGAGCGTCGATTGCGAAACGAAGCTCGCCTCGGCTGCACGCCCGAAATGGCCGTGCTCATGGAGCGCGACGAGATATTGCAGCTGCTTGAGCGTGGGGAGGTAGGTTGGCATCGCGCTTCGGTTCCAATCGGTTCGCCCAGGCCTGCCTGCGGGGGGCTGTCTTCGGAGAGACTTGTCTTCGAAAGATCGGCCCCGCTTGAGAACGCAGGCCTGTCTATTCAGCCGCCGCCTCGATCATGCCGGCGTGAACGTCGTCGACATGGGTCATCAGCAGTCGTCCGTCCTTCACCCCGAAGGCGAGCTTCCCCTCGACGAGTTCGAGCGCATCCTTGCCGAACACCTCGAAACGCCAGCCCTTGAGCAGCGGCAGATCGCGGACACCGGCGGCAAGCGCTTCCATCTCGTCGGCGCGGGTCAGCAACCGCGAGGCGACGTCGATCTCGCGCGAGCGGATCTTGAGCAGCAGCTTGAGCAGGTCGGCGACCAGCGCGCCTTCCTTGCCCAGCGGGGCGCCGCGCTTCGGCTTGTCGGGCATTTCGTCCTTGGGTAGCGGCTCGGCCTTTTCGAGCACTTTCAGAAGACGTTTGCCGATGTCATTGTCTTTCCAGGCATTGGAGAGGCCTCTGACCTTCACGAGATCGGCCTGCTTCTTCGGCGGATGGCTGGCGATATCCGCGAGGGTCTCGTCGCGCATGATCCGTCCGCGGGGGATGTTCTTGTGCTGCGCCTCGCCTTCGCGCCACGCGGCGAGCGCCTTCAGCCGACCGAGCACTGCAGGATTGCGCCCGGGCGAACGAATGCGTTTCCATGCCAGTCCAGGATCGTTGGCGTAATTGGCCGGATCGGCAAGCTTATCCATTTCCGCATCGAGCCAGGCGCCGCGCCCGGTCTTGATCAGCTTCTTGAGCATCCGCGGGAAGATGGCGGACAGGTGCGTCACGTCGCCGATGGCATATTCGATCTGTCGTTCGGTCAGCGGGCGTCGGCTCCAGTCGGTAAAGCGGGCACCCTTGTCGACCGTGATACCCAGCCAGCTTTCGACCAGATTGGCATAGCCGATCTGTTCCGACTGGCTGATGGCCATCATGGCGATCTGCGTGTCGAAGATCGGATGGGGCGTCTTGCCGGTGAAATTATAGACGATTTCGACGTCCTGCCCGCCTGCGTGGAAGACCTTCAGGACGTCTTCGTTGTCGCACATCAGGTCCCACAGGGGCTTCAGGTCGATGCCGTCGGCGAGCGGATCGATCGCCGCGGCCTCTTCCTGATTGGCGATCTGCACCAGGCACAACTCGGGCCAAAAGGTGTTTTCCCGCATGAATTCGGTGTCGACGGTGACGAAATCGCTCTTCGCCAGGCGCTCGCAGAGATCTGCAAGGGCTTCGGAAGTGGTAATCAGTTCGTGTATCTTCATATTTTCGTTTCTGTCTGTCGAGCGGAGTACCGCCCACGGCGCCCCCGAACTTGACAAAAAGCCGGGCTTGCCCTGTTAGCGCGCGCGATTCCTGCTAAGGGCGCGCGTCACCCATGGATCGTGGGCGCCCTAGCGCCATAGCTCCGAAAATGGAAAGTATTTAGATGCACGCCTATCGTACCCACACCTGTGCCGCGCTGACGCAGAAGAACGTCGGCGAAACCGTCCGCCTGTCCGGCTGGGTGCACAAGAAGCGCGACCACGGCGGCGTGCTGTTCGTCGATCTGCGCGATCATTACGGAATGACCCAGATCGTCGCCGACGAGGACAGCGAGGCGCTTCCCGTTCTCGAGGGGCTCAAGCTGGAATCCGTCGTGACGATCGACGGCGACGTCAAGGCCCGCGCCGAAGGAACGGTCAACGCCAACCTGCCAACCGGCGAGATCGAGGTCTTCGCCCGCTCGGCGCTTGTTCAGAGCCGCGCCGAAGAGCTGCCGTTGCCGGTTGCCGGCGAGCAGGACTATCCCGAAGACATTCGCCTGAAGTATCGCTTCGTCGACCTGCGGCGAGAGACGATGCATGCCAACATCATGCTCCGCAGCCGGGTGATTTCGAGCCTGCGCCGGCGGATGCAGGATCAGGGTTTCACCGAATTCCAGACCCCCATTTTAGGCGCGTCGAGCCCCGAGGGCGCGCGCGACTATCTGGTGCCCAGCCGGCTTCATCCCGGGCGCTTCTACGCGCTTCCGCAAGCGCCGCAGATGTTCAAGCAACTGCTGATGGTGGCCGGTTTCGACCGTTATTTCCAGATCGCACCCTGCTTTCGCGATGAAGACCTGCGGGCCGATCGCAGCCCCGAATTCTACCAGCTCGATTTCGAGATGAGCTTCGTCACGCAGGAAGATGTCTTTCAGGCAATCGAACCGGTGCTGGCGGGCGTGTTCGAGGAATTCGCGAACGGCAAGAGCGTAACCCCTGCGGGAGAATTTCCGCGCATTCCCTACGCCGATGCGATGCTGAAGTACGGCAGCGACAAGCCCGATCTCCGCAATCCTTTGCTGATTTCCGACGTGACGGACCATTTCGAGAGATCGGGTTTCGGTCTGTTCGAGAAGATCGTCGGCGGCGGCGGCCGGGTGCGCGTCGTCCCCGCGCCGGCCACGCATGAGAAAAGCCGCAAGTTCTTCGATGACATGAACGACTGGGCGCGCCGTGAAGGCTTCGCCGGCCTCGGCTACGTGACCCGCAAGGGCGGCGAATTCGGCGGCCCGATCGCCAAGAACCACGGGACCGAAGGCATGGAGAAGCTCTATGCCGAGTTGGGGCTGGGCGACAATGACGGTCTGTTCTTCGCGGCGGGCAAGGAGAGGGAGGCCATTCGGCTTGCCGGCGCTGCACGAACGCGCGTCGCGGAGGAACTGGGCCTGATCGAGGAGGGCTGCTTCAAGTTCTGCTGGATCGTCGATTTCCCGATGTTCGAATACGACGAAGAGGCGAAAAAAGTCGATTTCAGCCACAATCCCTTCTCAATGCCGCAGGGCGAGATGGAGGCGCTCGAGAGCCAGAATCCGCTCGAGATCAAGGCCTGGCAATACGATATCGTCTGCAACGGCTATGAGTTGAGTTCGGGCGCGATCCGGAATCATCGCCCCGACATCATGTACAAGGCGTTCGAGATCGCGGGCTATTCGAAGGCCGAGGTCGATGCCAATTTCTCGGGAATGATCGAAGCGTTCAAGCTGGGCGCCCCGCCGCATGGCGGTTCGGCACCGGGCATCGACCGCATCGTCATGCTGTTGGCCGACGAGCCCAATATACGCGAGGTCATCGCCTTTCCGCTCAACCAGCGCGCGCAGGATCTGATGATGGGAGCGCCGAGCGTCGTCAGCCCGCGCCAGTTGCGCGACGTGCACATCCGCACGATCGAACCGCCCAAGGCGGATGCGGCGGAAAAGACCCGCGTGGACCAGATCGGCGAATGATATCGAAAAAGGGCGCGGAGTGATCCGCGCCCTTCGCTTACCCGTCAGGGAATGTGCGGGTCAGTCGTATTGCTTCCCGATCATCTCGCCGAAGCGTTCGCCTTGCGAAATTTCGGCGAAGCATTGCTGGACCACCACGCGTTCCTGCGCCTCCAACTGGTCGCTCTCGAGCGCCTCTTCGAACTTGCCCTTGAGATAGTCCTCGCCTTCTTCGACCCGCTCGGCAGCGGCTTCGTTGCCGTCTTCGAACATGCTGGTGATACTCGCCCACATCTGGTGCGCCTTGCCTGCGGTGCTCGCTTCGGTAGCGAGATCGTCGCCCTGGCGCTGCAGTTCGGCGTTCATCTGCCTCAGGGTCTGTTCGCGCTGTTGGCAACGTTGGTCGAGCGCCTGCTTGAGCTGGGCGCTATCGGCTTTTTCGGCGGCTTTGCGGTAGCCTTCGACCGAATCGAAGGTGGTGTCGGTCAGATTCTTGAATATGGTTGTCGCCATTGGTTTTGATTTCCTTGCTTTCATGGGATGGATATCCGACCAACAGACGAGGCGAGCCAATGGTCCGACGTTCATCCGTCCTACCGGCTGAGATGCCCTTGCGCTGCGCCGCTCCGTTCACTAGGGCGAAAGCCAATCTCACAACCCCCCAATTTTCGAGAGGGAAAAAAATGAGCGATACTGCCGACCGCGTGCAGAAGATTGTTGTCGAGCACCTCGGCGTCGAGGCCGATAAGGTCACCCAGGAAGCGAGCTTCATCGACGATCTCGGTGCCGACAGCCTCGACATCGTCGAACTGGTGATGGCCTTCGAGGAAGAATTCGGCGTTGAGATTCCCGACGATGCGGCCGAGAAGATCACCACGGTCGGCGACGCGACCAAGTACATAGAAGAGCACAAGGGCTAGGCCCAGGCGGCTTTCAGCACCCGCTGCGAGGCGGGACCGGACAGGCCCGTGCCCCCTTGCCGGGCCGGGCCTGTTGTCTTTCAGACGGAGAAGTTCATGCGTCGTGTGGTCGTAACCGGTCTTGGCCTCGTCACCCCGCTGGGCGGCGATGTGGAGACTACTTGGTCGAACCTGCTGGCCGGCAAGAGCGGGGCGGGTCCTATCACGCGCTTCGACACCGCGGGGCAGAAGTGCCTGATCGCCTGCGAGGTGAAGCCGAAGGAGCACGAATTCGGTTTCGATCCGGACAAGCGCGTCGATCACAAGGTCCAGCGTCAGGTCGACCCCTTCATCATATATGGCATCGATGCGGCGGGGCAGGCGATCGAGGACGCGGGGCTCGAGGAGATGGACGAGGCGACGCGGATCCGGGCCGGCGTTTCGATCGGTTCGGGCATCGGCGGGCTCCCCGGCATAGAGAGCGAGAGTTCGGTCCTTAAGGAACGTGGGCCCGGCCGGGTCTCGCCGCATTTCGTCCATGGCCGGCTCATCAATTTGATCAGCGGCCAGGTTTCGATCAAATACGGCCTGATGGGTCCCAATCACGCGGTCGTGACCGCCTGCTCGACGGGGGCGCACTCGATCGGTGACGCCGCGCGTATGATCGCGCTCGACGATGCCGATATCATGCTGGCTGGAGGGTCGGAATCGACCATCAATCCGCTCGGCGTGGCAGGGTTCGCGCAGGCCCGCGCGCTCAATATGAGCATGAACGACACTCCCGAAAGAGCGAGCCGTCCCTACGATAAGAACCGCGACGGCTTCGTCATGGGCGAAGGCGCGGGCGTCGTGGTGCTCGAGGAATACGAGCACGCCAAGGCGCGCGGTGCCAGGATCTACGCCGAGGTGGTCGGCTACGGCCTCTCGGGCGACGCCTACCATGTCACAGCCCCGCATCCCGAGGGCAAGGGCGCCGAACTGGCGATGCGCATGGCACTGCGCAAGGCCGGGCTCGAACCCTGCGACATCGACTACGTCAATGCCCACGGCACCTCGACCATGGCCGACACGATCGAACTGGCTGCCGTCAAGCGCGTGCTGGGCGACGATCTGTGCGGCGCATCGATGAGCAGTACCAAATCGGCGATCGGGCATCTCCTGGGCGGCGCCGGCGCGGTCGAGGCGATCTTCTGCATTCTCGCGATCCGTGATCAGATCGTACCGCCGACGCTCAATCTCGACGATCCCGACGAGGGGACGGAGGGGGTCGACCTGGTCCCGCATGTGGCGAAGCGGCGCGCTGTCGCGGCGGCGCTCAACAACAGCTTCGGCTTTGGCGGCACCAATGCATCGCTGATCGTCAAGAAGGTCGATTGAGGTGAACCGTGCCGGGTGCCTGCTGGCAGGCGTCCTTTCACTGGTCCTAGCGATAGGTGCGATCTGGTTCCTGTCGGGCTGGTGGGGGGCGGCGGGAGTTGAGGAAGACACCAATTTCATTGTCCCGACGGGCGCGAGCCTGACGTCGGTTGCCGACAAGCTCGACGCGGAAGGGCTGATCGACAGCTCGGAAGGGTTCCTCCTGCGCGCCAAGCTGCTCGGTTCGGGCGACCCGGTCATGGCAGGCGAGTTCCTGCTCCCGGCGGGGTCGAGCAACGCGCAGATCCTCGACACCTTCCAGCATGGCGAGGTGATCCGCCGCTTCGTCACCATCCCTGAAGGCCTGCCTTCGGTCCTGGTCTATGAGCGGCTGATGGCCGAAGACCTGCTGACCGGCGAAATACCTGTGCCCGAAGAAGGGTCGGTCCTGCCCGACACCTATGATTTCGAACGCGGCGAATTGCGCGCCGCTGTGCTCGCCCGGATGCAGGCGGCGATGCGCAACTATCTCGCCGAAGTCTGGCCTAAGCGCTCGAAAGACATCGCTGTCGACAGCGTCGAGGAGGCGGTCATTCTCGCTTCGATCGTCGAGAAGGAAACCGGCGTGCCGCGCGAAAGACGCATGGTCGCCGGGCTTTATTCGAACCGGGTCAAGGATGGCATGCTGCTGCAGGCCGATCCGACGATCATCTATCCGATCACCAGGGGCAAACCGTTGGGCCGGCGGATCAAGCAATCAGAAATTGCGGCAGTCAACGACTACAACACCTATACGATGGTCGGGTTGCCCAAGGCGCCGATCACCAATCCGGGGCGCGAATTGATCGCTGCCGTGCTGAACCCGGCCAAGACCCAGGCCCGCTACATGGTCGCCGACGGCACTGGCGGGCACGCTTTCGCGGAATCTCTCGACGAGCACAATCGCAACGTCGCAGAGTGGTTCGAAGTCCGCCGCAAGCGCGGGGACATGTGACCGGCGAGGAGGCGCCGCTGATCCTGACCGCGCTCTTGCCGCGCGATCTTCACGCGCGCTTCACCGCGATGCGCGCCGAGTATTTCCCGCCCGAACGCAATTTTCTTGAAGCGCATGTCACGCTTTTCCACGCTCTGCCCGCGATTTGCGCTGATGAGATGGTCGGGCTCGGCAAACGGCTAGCGGCCGAATTCGCGCCCGTCGGCGGACGGGTGACGGGACTCATGTCGCTCGGCGGAGGTACCGCGATCCGGCTAGAAAGCGCGGGCATGCTGCATCTGCGCGATCTGATCGCCGAACATTTCCACGGTCTCCTGACCGGGCAGGATCAGCACTCTCCGCAGCTTCACGTCACCATTCAGAACAAGGTCCCTTCCGCCGAGGCCAGGGCGCTCCAGTCGGCGCTGCGCGCCTCGATCGAGACGCGCGCTTTCGCCTTCGTGGGTCTCGGGCTGTACCGCTACGTCGGCGGGCCGTGGGACCGGATCAAGATATTTGCCTTTCGGGGGTCGGCCACGGCATAAGGGGCGGCGACCGAAGTAGGGGACGTTGCGATGACCGGATTCGTCAGCGCCTTGGGATATCTGGCGGCGCTGTTGCTGATCGTGGCGGTGGCGGCGACCACCCTGCGTTCCATTCGCTATGCGGCACTCGCCGGCGGGATCGTCGGTTTCGTTCATTTCGCCCTGATCGGTCGATGGGACATGGCCACGCTCGCCGTGCTGTTTGTGACCGTGAACGCGATCCAGACCGCCGTTCTTCGCAGCCGGGCGCGGGGCGGCGCCATGCTGGAAGAGGAAATCCGGCTGTTCGACCGCCTGCTCGCAATCGACGATCCCCGCCAGCAACGCCATCTGCGCGATCTGATGCGCTGGCGCGATGTCGAGGTGGGCGAAGTGCTGATGGCCCAGGACCAGCCGGATCCGCCGCTGGTCTATGTCGCACGGGGGCTCGCCAGGGTCGAATTCGGTGGTCGGTCGGTCGGGACCTGCGGCCCTGGGGAATTCCTCGGCGAGATGAGCCTCGTTTCGGGGCAGACCGCCTCGGCCACGGTGGTCGTCGCCGAGCGCGCCCGGATCGCCACCTTCGATCGCGATGCGCTGGCGCATTACGCGCGCGCGGTGCCGGAGGTCGATACTGCGCTCACCCACGCGCTTAATCGCGGTCTCGCTGCCAAGGTCCGGCGCATGAACGCGGCATCATCTGGCGGCCCAGAGGAAATCCCGACGAGTGCGCAATTCGGCAGTTGACCGCGGTCCTGCCGCGCCCTAAATGCGCCGCCTGCCGAGCGGGTCGCAGCCCGCGCGAAGGCCTTCCGGGGCGGAGTAGCTCAGCTGGTTAGAGCAGCGGAATCATAATCCGCGTGTCGGGGGTTCAAGTCCCTCCTCCGCTACCACATTCTTCACATCAAGAGTGGTGGAAGGGCCGGCTGTACGGCCGAGGGGATGCCCTGATCTCCGTTGGCGAGATCTCTTGTCCGCCTCCAAACGCCCTTCGAGGGGCTGGGCAGTCGTTGGTGCCCGCCATGAATACCCTTCGTCGATTGGCGTTAGCAGGCGAACTTTCATTCGCATATGCATAGATTGACGCAACGGCGAGACCTTGCGCTTCACGAAAAATGTAAGTTTATTGCGTGAATGCGAGTTTGACCGTTCGTCACGGCGCCAATGCAATTTCGCATCGACGGCGATACCGCAATGGTCGGACCGTAGCCGGCCGTTTGTTTCGATCGACTGACGAGGGCTTGGCCGCGGATAGCTCGCGACTTCGCAGGGCAGCCCTGTGGTCGATCGTCCCCTCGAAGAGGATGATCGAAATGACCCATCTATCTACTACGGCCACCCTGACTGCCATCGCCCTTCTCGCAACCCCCCTTGCGGCCCAGGCTCCCTCCGAGGGCAGGGGGATTGTCGTCACTCCCTCATCCGAGATGGACATATGGGTTAGGAGAACTTCCGCCGATCTGAATTCGAACTTGAAACGGCAGATCTTTTCACCACACGGCCGCTCAAGCAGTGGCATCGTTCAAGTGTCGTTCCAGTGCGACGAGCGCGGCAGTCCTTCCAACATTGCTATCTTCAGAAGTTCGGGAGGTAATGGGTTGGAAAGGCATGGAATAACCGCAGTGAAGAGTCTTCCAACCCTTCATCCGCTCCCCGATGGCACGAAGGTCGGTCAGAAGTTCCTGGCGAATATAATCTATGCCGACTTGCCCGACGAGGCCGAGCGACTTCTAGGCCGTCTCGACGCAATGGAGCGCCAACGCCTAGCTTCTTCAGGCGAGGAGCGGACCTTCCTCGCTCTGAGATAGCTACCCTGTCCGCTCCGCCCTGGCACGGAGCCGGGAAGGTGCGCGCGGTGCCGTCGTCCGTCCTGCTACGGAGAGGAAGGGCGGCGGCGCCGTGTCGGGGGTCGAGTCCCTCCTCCGCGACCAATTGATCGCACGCGGTCAGGTGTCTTCGGCCCGGTGGGTCCGGCGCAGCCGAAGCCGTGGTTCGGTTCGCTGCGGCCCTGGCATTGACCCTTCTAGCCAAACAGCACGCCAAGGGCCTCGGCCACTTCATTATCGCTGAGAGTGAGACTTGAAGCACCGAGCGAGATTTCCGTCCGCACCGCACGTTGCCGGTCGACAGGCCGAAGCTTGCTGAACAGCCAGATTCCCGTTTGCCTGGCGGCTCGGTCGCGGGCTTCGAGCCACTGCTGGGTCTCGCCCGTCAAGATGACGTGAAACATGCTCGTTTGGGGCGGATCGGGGGTGATCCGGGCGCGATCGAAGCGCTTGAACAGCGCGGCTATCTCCTGTGCCCGGCCAATCAGCGACGGCATCCGCTCGAGGCAGGCCGGCAGCCTGCGCCGGGCGGAAACTACGTTGGCCATGGCAGAGAATAAGGTGCCCCCTTGGCGGCGCTGCCAGATCCTCGCCTCGGCGATGAAATCGTCGGGCCCGAGCAGCATCGCGCCGGGCAGCGCCCCCACGTCCTTGTAGAAGGACACGTAGATCGAATTGAACAAGGCGCCGATCTCGGGAAGGTCACGGCCATAGGCGGCGGCGGCTTGCCATACCCTCGCACCGTCGAGGTGTAGCCGGATGTCGCGCGCGCGGCAGAAGGCACTGAGCTCCAGGAGCTGATCCCAGCTCGGCAGCTGTCCCCCGATCTCGCGCGCCGGGAGCTCTACCAGCAGACTGGCAATTCCGCTCTGCGCGGCAGGTCCCCCGGGACCGATCAGATCTGCGAGGTCGCTTGCCACGATCGGCCTCGTTGGATCGCCGAGCAGATATGCCGACAGACCATGAAGCTCGCGATAGCCGAATTCCTCATGCAGTTCGAGATGCGACGTCGGATGGAAAGCGGTATAAGGGTTGCCGGCGCGGTCGCTCCAGATCCGCAGAGCGATCGGCTGGGCCATGCATCCGGACGGCATGAAACGCGCGGCCGGCATGTCGAAGAGCGCCGCCACCTCGTTCTCGAAGTCCTCGACAAGCGCACCTGCGCCGTAGACGTCGGGCTGTAGCCCCGGGACCAGCTCGCTGCCCGAACCCCGGTCGCCCCGTTCGCGCAGCCAAAGGGCGATTGCCTCGAATTCTTCGGCAGGGTGAGCAGACCTGTCCCCGGCCAGCGGCCGGCACGAAAGCTGCAATCGGAGGCGCTCCGAAGCCAATTCACTATCACTCATGGTGGACTAGTGCGGATTGTTGCCCTGTGCCGCAAGACTGTCTCTCGGTCTGCGCCAATCGATCTAGAGGACGAGTTTTGCAGTGTTTCTTCGGTTGCTGCGCGCTATTGGCCGAAGCTAGAGCCCACCTCGGATGCGACTCTCGACAGTGTACCATGATTGAAAGCGGATCCCACGCGACGGTCTTCGATCCGTCGATCTTCGAATTGCCCCCGAACGTCGCGATGCGGTGGGAACTGCCTCACCCATCGCTGGCGCAGCTTATCGGCGATTATTTCGTTTTCGATTCCGACGGGCCCGAAATGATGGGTGCGCGCTCCCCCATGCTGCCAACCTGGCCGATGATCCGATTCGTCCTGGCCGAGCAGCCGATGACGATCGAGGCGCCGGGCGTGGTCTGGTCGCCGCTTCCTCAAGCGGGGTTCTACGGGAGCGCCAGTCGCATCATGGAACACATCTCCAACGGCGGTGTCACGATCGGGGTCAATCTCACGCCCGCGGGCATTGCCAGGCTCCTCGACATCGACGTGTCGCGCTATCGGGATCGAATGGTGTCGCTCGATCAGGTCTTCAGCGACGACTGCAGGCCGCTGATTGCCGAGCTTCGCGCATCGGACCGTGGACCGGCGGTCAAAGCGATCCTCGATCGCTACTTTCTCGAACGTATGAACAAGCCGTCACGCGACGAGAAATCGATTATCCGGCTCAATCACATGCTTCTCGACGGCCGCTGGCGGACGCCGGGAGATCTGGCGCGCGAACTCGGGCTGCCGGCGCATACGCTGCGACGGCTTTCGCTCAAGCGGTTCGGTTTCCCTCCTCAGGCGCTACTGACGCGCACCCGCTTCCTGAGGTCGCTCATGGCAGTCCGCGCGGCGGGCGCCAGGGGAGCGTATCGGGCAATCGATCCAGGCTACACCGACGCTTCGCACTTCCTGCGCGATTGCGAGCGATTTCTCGGTATGACCGCGCGTCGCTTCCTAAGTCTGGAAATGCCCTTCCTCGATGCGGTTCTACGGGTGCGGACAGCGACCCTCGGGGTCGCGACTCCGGGATTGGGGCCCGCAGTCTATCGGTCCCAGCCGGACACGCGGCAAAGCGAATAGATCGTCCATCGCGCGCCGGTTGGTCCGAAGAAATCGGTGGTCCGTCGAACGACTGTATGGGTCGACCAACACGGCCATTACGGGCTTGCGCATGTTTCGCACCCTCATCGCTGTCGCGGCGGCAAGCCTTTCGCTCCCCCTCCACGCCGAGACGCTCGCCGTCCGCGGCGATCGTCTGTTCGTCACGGTCGACGTCGCAGGCGAGAGCGTGGAGGCGCTGCTCGACAGCGGGGCCGAGATGACCGTGTTCGACCGCGTGACGGCTGAACGGCTGGATATCGGGAGCGGCACCAAGGTGGAGGCCCGCGGAACAGGCGCCACAACGACTTCTGCAGAACTTATTGAAAACGTTAACGTCCGCACGCTCGGTCAGGATATAGACTTGCCTGTAGTCGCCGTAATGGATCTGTCCGATGTCGGAACACGGCTGATCGGCGGCCCCCTGCCTATGGTCCTGGGGCGCGACGTTTTCGACGCCGGCCTGCTTGCAGTCGATATCGAGGGTGGGAGAATCGAGTTCGTCAGCGACGATGGCGTCCCAACGGGCGAGAGGCTGATCCTGACTCCCGCCCACGGCATCGAAACGATTCCTGTCGCATTCGGGCCGGACATGATCGTGGCCGCCGATTTCGACCTCGGGAATGGATCGGACCTGCTGATCTCGTCCGAGCTCGCTTCGAGCCTCGGGCTCTCGCCGGTGGGAGTGGAGCCTGGCGGTGGGATCGGGGGAGCGGTGGGGCGCCCGGTCGTCTATGTGCCCGAGTTGACGATCGCCGGAAAGCACTTCCATGATGTCCGCGCGCAAATATCGGAGAGCATGCAGACCGCGGCCAATGTCGGGGTGAAACTCTTGCGTAACTTTCGTATCCTCACCGACTTCCCCAATCGGCAGGTCTGGCTAGCTCCGCGCGAGCAACCATGAGTTGTGGAAGGTCCTTCTCGCTGCTTCGGATGGCCGCGGCGCTCGCGCTTCTCGTGGGGCCGCTTTCCACCTGGACATCACCGCTGAGGGCTGCGGAAAAAGACGCGAAAGCTCCGATCCAAATCATGGTGATCGCCAGCTTGCACAGCCGCCATGCCAACAATCCAGACTATAGCTACGAACGGCTATATGCGATCGTCGCCGGTTTCGTGCCTGATCGGATCGGGCTCGAGATACGACAGGAGGACCTTGCCAGGGGAGCCGACTACCTTGCCCGCAATTATCCGCTCGAGATGAGAGAGCTCGCCGAGCGTTACCAGCGCCGGGCGGTGGGAATCGACTGGCTCGGATCGGACCTCGAAGGTCGGGCCATACCGCCCGACTACTGGTCGCAAGAAAGTGGGATCAAGCGCCTTCAAAGGGAATTGGATCGCGAAGGCGGTATGACCACGCCGCGGCTGGAAGCGGCCGCGAAACGCCAGTCGGACGCGCTTGCGGAAGCAACGCCCGAAATGCTCGATCGCGGACTCTACGATGCCGCAACACGCGATTATTACAGCGCGCTGGCAGAAGCCTTCGCGGGGTCAAGATACGAGCAGTTGAGCCGGTTCTATGCCGAGCGCGACCGGCGGATCGGTGAAAACGCATCGCGCGTAATCGAGGCTTGTCTCGCGCGGAGGACGCCGGCACGGCGGATCGTATTTGTCGTTGGCGCCGATCATCACGGGTCACTGGTGTCCGCTCTGCAACAGCGCTTCGCATCCTCGATCGAACTTGTGCCCGCCCGCTGAGATGGTCCATCGCGCTCAACCTCCCTACCAATAGGGCGGGATGGCCCAGTAATCGTAGACCCTTGCCTGAAACGCGCGGTCGTATTGCCGGTCTCGCTCGTCGTCGCGATAAGTCGGCGCTTCGCGCAGCTGGTCTGCGGTCACCTCGAGACGGTAGCCCTGCAATTGCTCGTCGTAGGCGAATTTCTCCCACGGAAGACTGTGCAATTCGCCTCCCATGCCGAGGAATGTGCCGACCGCGATTTCCACATCGCGTGCCTGTCCGCTGAGTTTGTCGATCATCACCCGGCGAACGGTGCCGATCTTGTCACCATCGGCGCCATAGACGCTCGTTCCTTCGACCCGATCGCTGCCAATGACCGAGTGATCGCTGCTGTCGTTTTCCATCATCTCTCTCCTTTGGTCGGATGTCGCAGCCGAGGAGCCGCTAGCCGGCATGGCGAGCAAGACTCCTACGGGTATGAACGGCCCGGGGCAGGCAATGTGCCGGAGCGCACCGTTCATGCCCAAACCGATCCCGGAGGGTATCGAATAGCGGCGAAGCTGTGTATGGTGGGCCCGGGCGGCTATCGATGAACGGGCGGGGATACCGCGTCCTTCAAGGACACAGCCGGTGCAGATACACAATGAGATATCGTTCGATAATTTCTACGCCATCAGTCGCTTTGCGGCCGGTGCAGGGGGGCAGAAGGTCCGCAGTTACCAGGACGACCGTTGGCTGAGGTCGACAGGACCGTCGGCTTACCAGAGCGTCTACGACCCGAGTCTCGGCAGGTTGGCAACTTCGTGGTGGGAGCCCAGACCCCATCTCATCATGCTATGCGGAGAGGCCCGACCGGATCTGGCGCTGTCCTTTCCGATTCGGGCGTCTCAGGACATCGTCGGGAGTTTTGTCGGCACGAATATCGGCGTTCATCCCACCGGCGCCGCACCCGAGGGGGGCCAGAACCCTTCCCAGACGTTCCTGTTTCCATCAATCCTGCCCAGAGGCAGCGAGATGCACCTCACGATATCGGCAGGTGCACCGGCCTTCTTCTTCGGAATTTTCGGAACTCAAGAAGCACTGAAGGAAGAGTTTGCGATCGTTCGATGCCTAGCCGGGCTGGGGCGCCCAGGGATGCCGGGCGCGGCGCAATGCGGCATTCGTGTCGGGCAGGAAGTGTTGGTCATGGTACTGCAGATGCTACGCAATCCGTATCAGGGCCCGGCGCTCGACGCCTATCTGGTCGGCAAGGCTCTCGAGATTCTCAGCCTGTCGCATCACTCGGCCGAGAATTCGACCCCCGTTGCCCGCGCCGAACAGAAGAAATCGCCGGTCAGCTTCATTTGCCGCGAACTGGCCCGGATACCAGACGAGAACCTGGTGCTGAGTGAATTTGCCCGCTACCTGGGTATCTCAGAGCGCACGCTGTCGCGACAATTCAAGGCTGAGACGGGCATGACCTTCTCAGCCTATCAGAGAAGATGTCGAATGGAGCTGGCGGCGCGGCTTCTGGCGACCGGGACCGGCACGACCACCCAGATTGCTAGCGATGTCGGATATAGCGCGCTCACGGCGTTCTTCAGGGCCTTTCGCGATCATTTCGGCATGACCCCGGACCAATACCGCCGCGTCCAGCTCCACTGAACAGACGTCGCTCCCTAATACGCCTCCCTAGATACAGATCTGCGAGCATTTGTTCCGGTCGGGGTCGTCTGGTCCCCAATTGCGCGGTTTCTGGCGAAGCGGGCGAATAATGGCGCTTTCGCGCAATTGAAGACGCCGGGTGCGCGCGTGCAAACCGAATGGGCAGCATCAGTCCGTTCGGGAGGGACAACGACATGCACAGAAGCCGTAAAAGATATTCGCTTTTCGTCGCCACCGCTCTGGTCTCGACGCTTGTGGCCGCTCCGGCGCTTGCGCAAGGAACGAACGATCAGCCGCAGCCGCAGCCGCAGCCGGAACGCGAAAGCGCAGCCGACGCCGTGATGAGCACGATAGTCGTGACGGGAGAAAAGCGCGACGTTGCCCGCGATGCCCAGGAAGCACCGCTCGCCGTCAACGTCCTTTCGGGCGCCGCGATCGAGGCCCTGCAACTCGACAACGTTGGGGACATCGGCAACACGCAGCCGAACGTGCGGCTGCAGAGCGTCGACACCGTCCCCGGCGTCGCCAATTTCTCCATCCGCGGTATCGGGTTCAATTCCAGTGTCCCCTCGGACGAGCCGACGGTGGGCGTGGTCGTCGATGGGGTTCCGCTTGCCGCGACCTACGGCGCCTATCTCGACACTTTCGATCTGGAGAGCGTCGAGGTTTTGCGCGGGCCGCAGGGCACGCTCTTCGGACGTAACGCGACCGGCGGGGTCGTGATCATCCGTTCGCGTCGTCCGACCGGCGATTTCGGGGTCCGCGGCCGCCTGATCGTTGGTTCGGACAGCCGCATCTCGATGGCGGGCTCCGTGGAAGGCGCACTGGCGGGCGACGAGCTTCTCGGCAAGGTAGCGGTGATGATGGAAGATCGTGACGGCTACTATGACAACGCCGCGATCGAAGGAGACAAGATCGGCGAAAAGGAGAGCTTTTTCGTCCGTCCGATGCTGGTGTGGGCGCCGAGCAAGGACTTCGATCTCACGTTGATTGCGGAGCATGCAAACATCGACGGTGACGGATCGATGGTTCGGCTAACCGACCGCGTCGGGGACGTCCCCCATGCTCTCGGCTTCGTGCCGAGCGAGGACAAGCACACGCTTTATTCCGATCCGAAAGGGAGAAACAACACGAATTGGGTGCAACTGACCTCCGAAGCAAATCTTCGGGTGGGAAGCGGAACGCTGACCTCGATCACCGGGTATCGCGATTCAGAGCTGACGATCGGCGAACCGTCCATCGACGGCCCGCAATTCACCGACAACGACGGAACGCCGCTCAACCTCTTCAATCTCCAGAATCGCGTGCAGCAGGAGCAATTCTCCCAGGAACTGCGATATGCCGCAACGCTGCTCGACGATCGGCTTACCTTCACCCTCGGCGGTTTTTATCTGACGCAGGACATCGAATTCGCGGAAAGCAGGCTTGTGCTGGGGGCTCTCGGAAGGGCGCCGATCGCGACCAATAGCATCCTCGATCAAGAAAGCTTCGGGCTGTTCGGACAGTTCGAAATGGAACTCGTCCCCAGCCTGTTCATACTCGGGGGAGGGCGGTACTCTTCGGACAAAAAACATGTGCAGATCGCCAGTTTCGGCGAGTGCAACGCGATCTTCGAATGTACCTTCGGTTTCGAGGACGAAAAGACGTTCGACGATTTCTCGCCCAAAGCCGGTCTTCGATGGGAGGCCAGTTCCGATATCATGGTCTACGCCACCTTCACCCGGGGCTTCCGCGCGGGAGGGTACAATTTTCGTAACACCGTGCCCGGCACGCCTGGCCCCTACGACGACGAAAGCGTGACAGCTTACGAGTTCGGCGTGAAGAGCGAATTCGTAGACGGCCGGGTGCGAGCCAATCTGGCGCTGTTTCGCAACGTCTACGATAATATCCAGCGAACGGTACTGGTCAGTGCGACCGAGCAGAATGTGACGAACGCTGCCAGTGCCACGGTTCAGGGCCTCGAGGCAGATGTCACTCTCAATCCCGTAGACAATCTCGTCCTGACAGGCTCCATCGGGCTGCTCGATGGGCAGTTCGATGAATTCAACGGGCTGGATGTCGATGGGGACAAGTTGCCTGACCCCGACCTTGCGCTGGAACTGCAGCTCGAACGAGCGCCGAAGGTAACTTACACCGTAGGCGCGCTCTACGAGATTCCGTTCAACAATGGCAGCGCCATCACATTGCGTACGAATTATTCCTACACCGACCGAACGCCGATCAACACGATCAATTCCAGCTTTCTGCCAGCGTTCGGTCTCCTCGACGCGAGCGTCAGCTATGTCTTCGCGGACGGCCGGACCCATTTGACCGCGTTCGGGAAGAACCTGACCGACGAGGTCTATGCAGTGACCGGCGCGGACATACCTGGCTTCGTCTACTTCACCTATCTCGAGCCTCCCCGGACCTGGGGTCTGGAGCTGAAGTACGAATATTGATCGCGCCGCGCGCGGTGGCTGCAGGTGCATACGGGAGCGGGCGATGCGACCCATCAATCTGATCCTTTGGGTGGGAGCATCCCTGCTATCGCAAGGATGCGTGGATCAACACGCTCTGCCGATGCCTCGACCAGCCACCACCGGCAGCATCGTAACTTCCGCGGGGACGTTGACCTTCGCACTCTACGACGATGCAGCGCCTCAGGGAGTGGCCAATTTCAAGCGCTACGCCCGCGCCGGATTGTACGACGGGGGAAGCTTCTATCGCGCTACCCGCGGCCAACCCACTTCGCATGGGGCATGCTGCATCGCCATAGTGCAGGGCGGCCGCCTCGGCTTGGAAATGCGCGGTTCGGTGGAGCGGATCCGGGCTGCAATGGCCGGATCGCCGTTTCCACCGGTGGGCCTCGAAGAAACCGCCGTTACGGGTCTGAGCAATGATCGCGGAACGCTCGCTTATGCGCGCCTCGGTGCGGACACGGCGACTTCGGAATTTTTCGTTTCGCTCGAAAACAATCCGATCCTCAACGCCGGCGGAGCCGGCCACCCGGATGGAAGGGGCTATGCGGTCTTCGGCCGCATTACTTCCGGTCTGGAAATCCTCGAACAACTCGCGGAGGCCCCGCGAAGCTCGGACGCCGGGCCATTCGGTGGCCAGATGCTCGCCGCGCCCTTGGCGATCGTCCATGTCGGCTTCGACGATGCCAGTGACTGAGCGCGAGATGGGCCCCCCGGCGTCACCGATCGGCAATCGCCCGACACCGGCCTATCGCTCCTATGTGCTTACCGCGCTGGGAGTGGTCGCCTTCCTCAACTTCGTGGACCGTTCGATCTTCTCCGTGCTAGCGGTTTCCATCCGCGAAGACCTGGCGCTCTCCGACACCGAGATCGGACTGCTCGGGGGGGTCGCGTTCGCGCTTTTCTATGCCGTGCTCGGCTTACCGCTGGCCCGTATCGCCGATCGGAGCAACCGGGTTCGGCTCGTTTCGATATGCCTTGCGGTCTGGAGCCTCGCGACGGCTTCCTGTGGCCTCGTGACCGGCTTTTTCTCACTCATGCTCGCCCGGATAGGCGTGGGCGCGGGTGAAGCGGGCTGCTTTCCTCCGAGCTATTCCATCCTGTCGGACTATTTTCCATCGCGACGACGCGCCTTTGCCATAGGCATGTTTCATGCCGGGGGAAATATCGGCTTTCTGGTCGGACTGATGGCGGCGGGGCTACTTGCCGAAACTCTCGGCTGGCGGACGGCCTTCCTCGTGCTGGGTATTCCGGGAGTCGCGTTTGCGCTCGTTTTCGCACTGACGGTCCGCGAGCCCCGACGTGGAGGGCATTCCTTCGTTCCCGGCGCGCCGCCCAGCCTCTCCGCAACTTTCCTTCGAATGCGGCGCCGCTCTTCGCTGATGCACCTGACGGGTGCCTACACGCTCTCGATATTTGCTTTCTATGGCGCGCTCGCCTGGCTTCCGCACTTCTTCGCGCGGACCTTCGGCATGGATTCGGCAGCGATCGGCTTCTGGTATGGCATGGCGTTCGGCGGCGGGATGATCGTCGGAGTGACCTTCGGCGCACTCGTCTCTCCGCTGCTCATCAAGCGCGACGCGCGGTGGGAGATGCTTTTCCCCGGCCTCGGCGCGTTGATGGCACTGCCCAGTTTCCTGGCCGTGCAACTAGCTACCTCGGTCGAGTTTGCGCTGATTTTTTCCGCGCTCGGTAGCGCTGCCGTTGCGATGGGTCTGGGCCCGGGTTTTGCCGCGGTGCAATCGCTCGCCGAACCCAATCTGAGGGCGACTGCCGCGGCGGTAGTACTGCTCGTCTCGGCGATAATCGGCCAAGGGCTTGGCCCATTGTCCATAGGCATTCTGAGCGATGCCCTATCCGGCAGCTTCGGGGATCGTGCTCTTAGCGTGGCACTGATCGCGTCGACCGCCGCCTTCGCATGGTCCTCCCTGCATTACTTGATTGGGTCGAGGCACTTCGTCGAACAGATGGTCACCGGGAAGGAACATGATGACAGAGACTAGTGCAATAGGAAATTGCAGACCGACCCCCACGTTCCGACCGCCTACCGAAGATGAACTGCAGCGTCGGATTGCGCGGCTTTCGCAGGAACTCGAGGAAAGGCAGCTCGATTTTTATGTATCCATCTCGCCGGACAACGTCTTCTATCTTACGAATTTCGCGAACTACATCCACGAGCGGCCTTTCGTGCTGATAGTGTCGCGTTCGGGGGAAGTGCGCTTCCTCGTCCCGAAACTGGAAATGCCCCATGTGCGCTGTCGCGCAATCGGCAAGATCGAGCTGGTTTCCTACGATGAATTTCCCGCCCTTGAGGGCGCGCGCTGGAACGACCGCCTGCGCATGCTGGTGCCTCATCACGCCAAGGTCGGCATAGAATCGCTCTGCCCCATTTTTCTCTTGTCGGAGCTTCCAGACGATCCGCTTTGTGTCGATCTGATCGAGGATCTGCGGATGGTTAAGAGCCCCTACGAGCTTGCACGAATACAATACGCCTCCGACCTGGCGAGCGCTGCGCATGTAGACTTCCTCGATCACGCCACGGTTGGGAGGACCATGCGGGAGGGCAGCGCTCGCATCTCCGAACGCCTTATGTCCGAACTGCTCGCCGACGACCCCGGACTCAACATCTTCGCGACCAAGTTTACGCTGGTCTTTCAACCTCCTTCGATTTCCCACGATCCGCACAATTTCACCGATCTCAACGTCGCGATGGAGTTGGGCGGACCGCATGTCTCGATCATAAACGGCGTCTTCAATGGATATGGAACCGAGGTCGAGCGAACCTTCTTCCTGGGAACAGTGCCAGAGGCAGCCAAACGGCCCTTCGCCGCCATGCTAGAAGCGCGCGAGCAAGCTTTGGCCACTGCACGTCCCGGAGCGCTCATGAGCGAGGTCGACCGCGCAGCCAATGCAGTGTTCCGCCGCGAAGGCTATGCCGACAACATGCTCCACCGAGCGGGGCATGGCATCGGGGTGACGGGCCATGAAGGCCCCTTTTTCGCCGAAGGCTACGACCGCGAGATCGAACCCGGTATGGTGTTCACGATCGAGCCGGGGATTTATTTGTCCGGCATCGGGGGCTTCCGTCATTCGGATACGCTGTTCGTTTCGGACGAGGGCCCCGTTCTGATGACCGACAGCCCGCTCGAACTGGAAGAGCTGGTGATGTGATGACTGCGCCAGAGATCGCACCGGCCCTTCCGGCCTACGTCCACGGCGCAGACGTCGAGCCACTCCTTCATATCACCGTGGGGGCGCTGTTCGATGCAGCGGTGGCCCGATACCCAGAGGGCCTGGCTCTGGTCGCGCCCAATCAGGATCTGCGTCTGAGCTGGGCCGCGCTCGCTGAGCGGGTCGCGCAATTTTCGTGCGGTCTCACGGCCATCGGGTTTCGCCGTGGCGATCGGATCGGGATCTGGGCTCCCAATTGCGCCGAATGGGCTGTCTGCCAGTTCGCCACCGCCAAGCTCGGCCTGATCCTTGTCACGATAAACCCCGCCTATCGAAAGGACGAACTCGCCTTTGCACTCAACAAGGCGGGTTGCCGCGGCCTCGTGATGGCGGCGCGCTTCAAGTCGAGCGACTACGTCGAGATGCTCCGGGCCCTGGCGCCCGAATTCGACCAATGCCAACCTGGCTCCTTGCGGTCGGAGAAGATGCCGCAGCTCGAGACGGTCATCCTGATTGGCAGCGAAGCGACGCCCTGGGCGTTCTCGTTCGACGATATGCTCCGCTTGGGCGAAGAGGCATGCGGTGCCGGGAGTGAAATCGGGGCAGGTCTGTCCCCGGACGATCCGATCAACATTCAGTTTACTTCGGGTACGACGGGCGATCCCAAAGGTGCCACGCTCAGCCACTTCAACATCGTCAATAACGCCCTTTCCGCCGCCCGGCGGATCAAGATGACCAATGAAGATCGTCTGTGCCTGCCGGTCCCTCTCTATCACTGCTTCGGCATGGTACTCGGCAATCTCGCCTGCGCGGCGACCGGCGCGGCGATGATCTACCCCGGTCCCGCCTTCGAGCCAGGAGCGACCTTGCGGACGGTTCAATCCGAGCGCTGTACCGTGCTCTATGGCGTGCCGACAATGTTCATCGCCATGCTGGCCCTGCCGGAGTTCGAGGACTTCGATCTGACGTCGCTGCGGACCGGGATCATGGCCGGGTCTCCGTGTCCGGAAGAGATCATGCGACGCGTGATGGTCGAGATGCATATGGGCGAGGTCACGATCGCTTATGGCATGACCGAGACAAGTCCGGTGAGTTTCCAGTCCGATGCCGGGGCCTCGCTCGAGAAGCGTGCAGCCACGGTCGGCATGGTCATGCCGCACGTCGAGGCCAAGGTCGTCGACGAGGATGGTCGGACATTGAGGCGGGGCGAACAGGGTGAATTATGCACCCGCGGCTATCTCGTCATGCTCGGCTATTGGGATGATGAAGATCGCACCAGGGAATCGATCGACCCGGCACGATGGATGCACACCGGCGATCTGGCGATCATCGACCGGGAAGGCTTCTGCTCGATCACCGGCCGGGTGAAGGATTTGATCATCCGGGGCGGCGAAAACATCTCCCCGCGCGAGGTGGAGGAGCTGCTCCATCGGCACCCGATGATCGAGGATGCGCAAGTCTTCGGCATACCCGACAGCAAGTTCGGCGAGGAAGTCTGCGCTTGGGTGAAGTGCAGGGCGGGGGCCGTGCTCGACGAGGACGAGGTAAGAAATTACTGCCGCGAGAAGATCGCGCATTTCAAGGTCCCGCGGGTTATCCGCTTTGTCGGCGAATTTCCCATGACGGTGACCGGCAAGGTCCAGAAGTACGTCATGCGCGATGCCATGGCTGCCGATTTCGCTCACTCGGGCGTTGATCGCGAGAAACCCCGATGAACCGCAATGAGGGCCTGGAGCCGCAGCCCTTCGTTGCGGATTCCGGTGCTGGCTCGTTCCTCCACCCATTCGCGCAGTTCGCACGCCCTTTGCCGGGTTCGGAGAATCCCCTGCGTCGGGCTATCACAGAGGCGCATCGCATGCCTGAGCCGTTGGCGGTGGAACGGTTGTTCGACAGAGCTCGTCTGCCGGACGGACAGCGTGCGGCCATCGCCGATACCGCCCGACGGCTAATCGATCGTCTGCGCATCGGGCGACGCCGAGGTGTCGTGGACGGACTGATGGCGGAATACTCGCTGTCGAGCGGCGAGGGCATTGCCCTCATGTGTCTCGCCGAAGCGCTCCTTCGTGTGCCCGACAATGCGACCCGCGATGCGTTGATCCGCGACAAGCTGGAGCATGGCGATTGGCGCAGCCACTTGGGCCAAGGTCGCTCGATCTTCGTCAACGCCGCGACCTGGGGTCTAGTCGGTTCGCGCAAACTTCTGGCTCCATTGAACGAGAACCAGCTCGCCAGCTCGCTGCACGATCTGATCCGACGCGGAGGCGAACCTATCGTGCGCCGGGCTGTCGATTTCGCAATAACTAAGCTGGGCGAGCAATTCGTTCTCGGCGAATCTATCGACGAAGCTGTGCAGCGCGCGGGCAGACAGGAAAGGCGCGGCTTCGGTTACAGCTACGATATGCTGGGCGAAGCCGCCGTGACCGCCTGCGATGCGGCGCGCTATCGTTCCGCTTACGAGGAAGCGATCCACACCATCGGGAAGTCGGCGCAGGGACGCGGGGTTTATGCCGGACCAGGCATCTCGATCAAGCTTTCGGCACTGCATCCGCGGTTTGAACGGGCTCAGGCAGACCGCGTTGTCGACGAGCTCCTGCCGTGTGTCCGCGAACTGGCGTCGATGGCTCGACACTATGATATCGGTTTCAACATCGATGCAGAAGAAGCCGATCGCCTGGAACTGTCGCTCGAGATTCTCGAGGGTCTGGCTCAGGACGAGGCGCTAACCGGCTGGAACGGGCTCGGCTTCGTCGTCCAAGCCTACGGCAAGCGCGCGCCATTCGTGATCGACTGGATCGTCGACTTGGCGGGCCGAACGGGGCGCCGGCTGATGGTGCGGTTGGTAAAAGGAGCCTACTGGGACAGCGAAATAAAGCGCGCTCAGGTCGAGGGGCTGAGCGACTTTCCGGTGTTCACGCGCAAGGTTCATACCGATATCAGCTATCTGGCCTGCGCCCGGCAAGCTGCTCGCGGCCCGCGAGCTGGTGTTTCCGCAATTCGCGACGCACAATGCGCAGACCGTAGCCACCATCCATCATATGGCTGGACCCGATTTCACGATTGGAGACTACGAATTCCAGTGTCTCCACGGGATGGGGGACCGGCTTTATACCGAAGTGGTCGGCAAGACCGGACTGGCGCGCCCGTGCCGTATTTACGCGCCGGTTGGCAGCCATCGAACCCTGCTTGCGTATCTAGTGCGCAGACTACTCGAAAACGGGGCGAATTCCTCCTTCGTCAACCGCATCGCGGACCGGTCGGTGCCAGTCGAGGACTTGCTGCGCGATCCGGTGGACGAGGCAGCACAAATACTTCCTCTCGGGGCGCCGCATCCGCTCATTGCCGCGCCCAGGCGCCTCTTTCGAGATCGCGAGAACTCGCGCGGGCTCGACTTGAAGGACGACCGCATACTCTCCCGGCTCGGCCCCGTACTCACACGGAGCACGCAGACCGCGTGGTATGCGGCACCTCTTGTGGCGGATCTCGCGGCAAGCCGGGTTGCACGGCAGGTTTCCAATCCGGCCGATGACCGAGATCACGTGGGCAATGTCGAGTTCGCTCTCGCGCGCGATGCTGAGCTTGCGGCTCGCAACGCAGCGGCCGCTTTTGCCAACTGGTCCGAAACACCGGTCGCTCAGCGTGCAACCTGCCTTGATATCGCGGCCGCCTTCCTCGAAGCGCGGATGGAATCGCTTCTTGGCCTGCTCGTCCGAGAAGCCGGCAAGACACTCCCCAATGCAGTGGCGGAAGTTCGCGAGGCGGTCGACTTTCTGCGATATTATGCGCAGCAAGCCCGCGACAGCATCACTGGCACGCAGCCGCTCGGACCGATCGTGTGCATCAGCCCGTGGAACTTTCCGCTGGCGATCTTCGTCGGCCAGATTGCCGCGGCGCTCGTCGCGGGCAATACGGTCCTCGCCAAACCGGCGGAAGAAACGCCGCTGATTGCCGCGCAGGCCGTGTCGATTCTTCACGAAGCAGGCATTCCCGCCGAAGCGCTGCAATTCTTGCCCGGCGAAGGAGAGATCGGGGCTGTCCTCGTAGCAGCCCCGCAGATCTGCGGCGTCGTTTTCACCGGCTCGACCGAAGTTGCGAAACTGATCCAGGCACAGCTGGCGGAACGCCGGCTGACCGATGGCGCGCCGATACCGCTGATCGCAGAAACCGGCGGGCAGAATGCGATGCTCGTCGATTCGTCCGCTCTGCCCGAACAGGTGGTCCGCGACGTCCTTGCTTCGGCGTTCGACAGCGCCGGGCAGCGCTGTTCGGCGCTGAGAATTCTCTGCCTGCAGGAAGATATTGCGGATGATATCATCGCCATGCTTCGAGGAGCGATGGCGGAATTGCGGGTAGGCAACCCGGCCCAACTGAGCACCGATGTCGGGCCGGTAATCGGCGAAGCTGCGCGTGCAACGATCTGCGAGCATATCGAAGGCTTGCGCAGTCGCGGCTACCGGATCGAGCAAGCGCCGCTCGGCCCGGAGACTCGACACGGCAGCTTCGTCGCGCCCACTATCGTCGAGATCGCCTCCATCGCCGAATTGGGACGCGAAGTCTTCGGTCCGGTGCTGCATGTGATGCGCTACCGGCGAGCGGATATCGCCGAGGTTGTCCGACAGATCGACGCCACCGGCTACGGACTCACCTTTGGCCTCCATAGCCGGATCGATGAGACCGTCGCCTCGGTGACCGCCGCCGTGGGCGCGGGCAATCTGTATGTGAACCGCAACGTCGTCGGAGCGATCGTCGGAGTTCAACCGTTCGGTGGTCGAGCATTGTCCGGTACCGGTCCCAAAGCCGGTGGCCCGCTCTATCTCGGTCGATTGGTTCGCGAGGGAGTGGATCGTGGCCTTCAGCCGGGGCGCAGGTTCGAGCTTCCCGGTCCGGTGGGCGAACGCAACCTGTACGGCGTCCAGCCGCGCGGGAGGGTTCTGCTGGTGCCGGCCACCGTCGACGGTCTTTGCAACCAACTGGCGGCGGTTTATGCGACCGGCAATATCCCGTTTCTTCCCGATCGTCCGCTCATGCGAAAGCTTGTGGCCCAAATGGATCCGGCAATTGGCGAGACGATCGGCTGGTCGGGCAATTGGATGGAGGACGAGAGTCTCGTGCATGTTCTTGTCGAAGACACCGGCGAGGACATACGGCCCATTCTCCGCGGGGTCGCCGGCCGGGCGGGTCCGATACCGATTGTCCAACTCGGTGGTGGAGCGCATCGCTATCGCCTCGACTGGATGCTCGATGAAATCTCGATATCGATCGACACCACCGCGGCCGGTGGAAACGCGAGCCTCCTGACCCTCGCCTGAGAAGGGGCCCAGAGCAGAGCAGAAGCCGGGGCAAGCCTGGTCCGCTTCGCTCGCTGCTCTTCCGAGACCGACCCCGCCTAATTCAATTTTCCTGTCAGAATTTCTGCAGCCGCTGCTCTTTCCTTGCGAAGCGTTTGCTGTCGCCGATCGCCTTGGGATCAGGACGTCGGAGGAAGCAGGCTTCGCGAAGAACGAGGCAGGGTTGCGGGTGCTCGCCTGTGCCCGCCAAGGGAGGAAAAAACAAAATGATGCGCCGGCCACCAGGAAAAACATTTGCGGTCGTCGCCGCTACCTCGCTGTCCCTGCAGCCGATGGGGGTATCAGCCGAGGAGACTTCCGCTGCAGGAAACTCGGTTGAGAGCCCGGCAGAAGGAGCGGGCGATCTGATCGAACGGGTCGACCCCGACGAGGCGATCGGAGGGCTAGCCAGCGGATCGCAGCTGCCGACCGAGGGTCCCACCGCCGCGGAGAAAGCGCTGGCGCGCAAGCAGCGGACCGCCTTCATCAACGGCCTCGATTACGACTTGCGGCGTACGCTCAGTGTTTCGCTGCAGACCAGCGCATTACCGAAATCGATCGACCCCTTCACGCGCAGTCAGAAGCGCACGGCGACGGTCATTTGCCGTAAGGAGCAGGTCGAGGCCGGGAAGGAAGAGTTCCGGACAGAAAACGCGCTGCTCAATCCCGCTGCCGGGGTCGTCTATCCAGGAGCCTTGGTCCGGCTGGACGAATCACTCGCTGAAGGGCTTCCTACCCCCATTCCGCTTCGGCGCGGTCCCCTGCGGATCAAGATCGACCTGCCCGGTCTGGGAAGCAAGGGTGCGGTGCTGGTCGAGAACCCGACCAACGTCACCGTCGGGAACGCCATCGAGAACGTGATCGAAACCTGGTTCATCGAGGCCCAGGCCGCGGGGCAATACGAACCCGCGATCCGCGCTTTCGCGGATTCGGAGAAAGCATACACCGAAGATCAGATCAGCGTCGATATGGGTTTCGGGGCGCAGTGGGGAGAAAACTGGGCGACGTCCAACCTCGAGATCGGGTCGACCAGCGACAACACCACCATCGTTCGGACCTTCAAGCAGATCTATTACACCGTCAATATCGAGGAGCCCACCGAAGCCGGCGCCGTATTCGCCGACGACGTGGTACTCGACCGGGAAACGATCAGCGCTTCCGGCCCCCCCGGCATCGTCCGCAGCGTCGATTACGGCCGCTTCATCATCGTCGTCCTCAACACCAACAACACGACCAAATCGGCCGATGCCCGTGCGGCGATGGAATACGTCACCGGCGGAACGGCGAGCGCCGATGCGGAAGTAACGGCAAAGTACGAGAGGATCCTCAACAACTCGAGGGTCACCGTGCTTGCGCTCGGCGGAAACGCCAGCGATTCCATTGATCTGTTCAGCGGAGACATGAATTCGCCGGAGGCCTTTGCGTCCGTTATCCGCAAGGGTCTCACATTCGATCGGCGCAATCCGGGCTTCCCGGTGTCCTATATCACCGCCGACCTGAAATCACGCCAGACGGCGAAGATGAACACCACCACCAATTACATCATGACCGAGTGCGAAGAGTTTCCCACCGGCTATGTCGATGTAAAGATGGATGGCGCCTACGTCGGGCGGTTCCAGATGAATTGGCAGGAATTCGACGATGCCGGGAAACTCGTCGAGAAATCGTGGGATTCCAGGTCAAAGACGGCGGGATACAAGCACCGCGTCAATCTTCCCGGGGACGCGCAGAACATCCGGGTCCGCGGAATAGACTACACCGGTCTGGTCTGGGAACCGAAGCGAACCGTGATGGACCGTGTCCTGCCGTCGGTGACCAACAAATGTTACCGGATCTCGGGAACCACACTCAATCCCCGCGAGGAAGTCAGGAACAGCTGCTGAGAGCAGCTGCGAGATAGGTGCGCCTGCTCGCATTGCGACCAGAGCTTCCCGAAATCTCCATGCGGGAAGGCAGTCTGGGGCGATCATTGAACAGCGCATCCGGGAAGCGCCACCTCGTCCCGGTGGTCGCGCTCCCAACCCGGAGCTCGGCCGCTCCAACCCGCGATGAGGGACCGGCGCCCACTTGCCGGCCCCGGCGGGCCCCCCACCGACGGGGCGGTCGAGCTCCAACCCCAGGCGGTCCTCGGCAACGTGCATCGCTGACGAAACCCCGATCAGTCGACATGCCATCAGGCCGTCCGCGGCACGTGCCTCAAACAGGCCCTGCGCAGCAAATCGGTAGCCGCAACGCAAACTCAAAAAAAGAAGAGAAGGGAATGAAATGAGAACTCAAGCACCAGATGAGAACTGCCGTATGTTTCCTCGCACTCAGTGCGACGCTGGGCGCGCCGCTCGCCTTCGCCGAACCGGGGGAAGACGACGAGCCGGAGATTGGCGTCGCCCCGGATAATGCGGCGCCCATGGCTCAGCCCGACGCTCCGGCTGCCGAGCCGAGCGCGGAAGCCGGTCAGGATGGCGTCGCTTCCGCCGACGATGCGGACCTATTCCTGGGAGAGGACGCGGCAGAGCAGATGGATGCTGCGCAGCTCGCGCAGGATACCATCGAACAGGCCCAGATCGCCAGCCAGGTCGCCGCCTTTGCCGGGCGCAGGCCGGAAGCACTTATCCCGGTGAAGTGGCAGAATGCGAGCGACAGGACGCCTTACGTCTCGATGCTCGTAGCCCAACTCAAGGCGGATTACGACACGCTGGCGGGTGGCGCGAGCCTTGGCGATTTCTACGGCAGCGACGTGCATCCTTTTCTCGAGCGGGGCGGGGCCATCCGGACCGCCGTTCCCCTGCCGCGTACCAGCGCAGAATTCGAGGATCTGATGTATTTCGTGTTGTCGAGCGAGAACAAGAAAAACGCGGACAAGCAGCGCTACTCCAAAACCTTCTTCGACGACATGCAAGAACTCAACGCCGGTCGGAACTTTGCCGTCTCCACCCGGTTGAACGGCGTTTTCCTGCGTGATGCATCCTTCACCAATTCGGTTTGCGGGTGCCCGAACCTGATCAATCTGATGACCAGCATCCTTGCCCAGCAGGCGGATCAGGACATGTTCGGAGAAAAAGCGCGCGGCCGCTACGGGGAAAAGACCTATAATCGCCAGAGGTACGGCAACGCGGGGCCGCCGAAAGAGCCCGAACAGCATATGTACCACGGCTTTCTCTACGACGCGAAGACGAGGCTCCCGGTTGCGGTAGTGGGCGCTTCGACGAACGAAGTCCCCTTGAAGGTACCTTCGGTGTATATCCACTACGGCTTCGCCCGAGGTGCCGCCCGCAGTCCGCTCAACCTAATCAACCTGCGCAAGGATGACCCGCTCAAGGCCTATGCGGCTCCAAAAACCGCGATAGTAGCGCTACAGGCGATCATGATCGCAGACGCCATGGACCGCGCCTTCAGCAAGAAGAAGCTCGAAGCAAAGGACGTCATCCTGCAGGCGCATACGGACAAGTACCGCGCCGCATTCATGATCGTCAGCATGATCGAACCCGGCAGCAAGCTTTCACCAAAACTCCGGGCGCTCGCCGGACGCGAGGCGATGGAAAAGCTGTGGCTCAATCCCGGCGAAGAATTCTATCATCAGTTCGAGAAAAACGGGACTCTTCCGGACAGCATGGTTTCGGTCGATGCCTCGACCGTTCCGGTCGGCGACCTGGGGACCGAATATCCCGAGCCGAACAACCAGCTCTACAAGGAACTCTATCGCATCTGGAGGACCGAGATCCTCCCCAGTCGCGGCGTCAGCCAAGCGGACCTCGCCAAGGTTCCCGAAAGGTTGCGGAACGGAGAGATCACAGCAGCCCGGCTGAAAGAGGGGTTGGGCAAGGATTACGAAGAGGTTTCCGACGTTCTTTTCAATTTCCTGTCGAAGAGCTTTTTCAAGGAAAGAACGGAAACCTATTTCGATCCCGCGAAGTCGAGAGCTCTGGGCGCGCCCAAGATCGGCCCAGCGATCGTCAAGGTTCAGGACCGCTTTTTTGTGGCGGACAATTTCCCCATGAACAGAGCGGAACTGGCGGAAGGCTATATCGAACGAGGATTCAAACGAAAGGAAGAGGTGAGCCCTCATCAATGGGATCCGAGGTTTGACGCGCTGTTGAAAGACCCGCTGCAGAGAAAGAAGATGGCAGCAGCACTTGGCGAGGTCGTCGCGGAGATCGCGAAGGAAGGGAATACGGGAAATCAGCGCTTCTACGGTGGGGATGGCAAGCGTGTTCCAACCGTCGCCGAACTGGCCAGCCTGATCGTCGGGCCACTCGAAGCCTCACTCGTCGAAACCGGGCGGTTGTTGCTCCAGGGGTCGTACTACCCTCTGGAAGAGCAAGCCGAGAAGCGCCGTCAGATATTGCAGCGCAAGGTGTTCCCGTCGAAACTCTAGCGGCTGAATGATCCTGCCGGGCCGGCCCTCGCTTGCGAGGTCCGGTTTCGGCCGTGCGGCCGCGAGCGATCGTCTTTGCAGCACCTTGGGGGGTGGGAAAGCGATCGGAGGGGGGAGGGCCCGCTCCAGGAGCCACGTGAACGGTGTCACCCGTATGAAGCACGTTTCGTCGCGAGGATGGGATATCGCGGGCGGCGGCGGCGATTGTCAGACAGGAAGCCCGGCCGTGGGGCGCCATCCGATCCCCTCCCCCTCCCAAGCGCCGGCGGCCGGGCTTCACCCACACCGCCGGCTTCGCGCCAGAGTGGCTGGTCTATCCACCGCCGCTGTCCCGCCACTGGCGGAAAGGAACTCAGTTCTCGAGAAGAGACAATTCGACCGTGCCGCGACCCGCACCGATCAAGCCAAGTTCGGTCGCTGCGGCGCGACTGACGTCGATGATCCGCCCGCCGTGAAAGGGGCCGCGGTCATTGATCCGAACGGTCACGCTGCGTCCGTTCGCCCGATTGGTGACCTGCACGAGGCTGCCGAAGGGCAGCGTTCGATGCGCTGCGGTCATCGCATTCATGTCGAAGGCTTCGCCGCTCGCGGTGCGACGGCCGTGGAACTTGCGACCGTAGTAGGACGCGACGCCGGATCCAATCGCCTTGGCGCTGGGCGTGGGCTCCAACGGCGGATCGATGCGGCTCAGATCGACGGCATGAGCGGCTGGATCCGAAGCAGGGGGCAGCGCTGCAAAGCGCGCGAAACTTTCAGCGAACTCGGCAGGAGCGAGGGTTGGGGACAGGGTTCCCTTCGGCTGCGCCGCGCTTGCCGGAGCGGCGGCGAGGGCGAGGAGAAGCATGCATCGAAACGCGCGTTTGGCCATTGACCGGACCTCCCGTTCGGTTTTGGCGTCTCTAGCCCAGAGCAGGAGGAGAGTCCCCCCGAGGTCGCGGCCCCCGCCCCATTTCCGCCACGATTCGTCGCGGATGTCCGCTGATTGGGATGGGGCTACAATATTGTGAGGGTGCCGGGCACTTCGGCTACCATTGCTTGAACGCGGTCGCGGCATCGGGTCGCTCGGTTCCTTCCGCTTGGTGCGAGCGGCAGGGGAAGCAAGCATTTCCGGTCGCCTCGATGTGGCCGCGGTGCCAGGATATCGGCAAACTTCACCGCGCTGCACACGCCGTCCAATCCTCCGCTCAATGCAGCTGGCGTCTCGTTCGATGCGCGAGGGAGGAGCGCAGCAGGCCGCTGCCAACGAGGGCGAATGAAAACGGAAGATGCCGAATGAAAATGGGGCCGGCATTGCTGCCGACCCCACTGTCACCGATGCGTGGTCTTGCCTCCGAAGAGGCAGGAACTTGGCACCCGATGTTTTCCCGTACGAACCGTCCGAAGACGTTCCGCGCGGTTCTGTCACCGGCGCTCGCACCGGCATCCGGATCCACCCTCCGCTCGGCCCGGTCCGGCTGCGCTGCGGTCAGAAGACCTCCGCTGGACGTACCCAGCCGCGCTTCGACGGGCGGCTCCGCAGTCTGGCTTTCCGATACTGGCCGGCGCCTCGAGCGGCTGCATTGCCCATCCGGTCCGAGGACCTTCTCTGCAATGCCTCCTCGGCATCCGGCCGGGTTGGCCAGACCCATGGAAAAATCGCTGTGGTTCCTGTCATCGATCCGCCTTGCATTGGACCGAAGTCCGCCGCACGAGGATCTCGAGAAACACATGGACAGCTTTTCCCATGTCTTTCCAGAGTGAGTTTCCGCAAAATTTCAGGCCGTTAAGCTATCCATTCTGCGGAGTTTCACGCCGTTCCGATGAGTTGAAGCTGCGCCCGGAAAGACGATTCGTCCAGTGTGCAACCCCCTAGTTTTCCACTTTCCCCCGATTTCGCTGTGGAGGAGAGTGGATAAGTCAACCGGTTGACGCAATTTTCCGCGCCTTCGATCCGGTCGCGCGAAATAAACTGTCGATCCGAACCTGAGAGCCTCGTTATCGGTCGCGCCTGGCCAGCAATCGCAACCGCAACGCGTTGAGCTTGATGAAGCCTTCGGCATCCTTCTGGTCGTAGGCACCGGCATCGTCTTCGAAGGTGACATGCGCTTCCGAATAGAGCGAGTTTGGCGACTTGCGCCCGACCACGCTGGCAAGCCCCTTGTAGAGCTTGAGACGCACCGTGCCCGATACCTTCTGCTGACTGAGATCGACCGCAGCCTGGAGCATCTCGCGCTCGGGGCTGAACCACAGCCCGTTGTAGACCAGCTCCGCATAGCGCGGCATCAGCTCGTCCTTGAGGTGGGCCGCGCCGCGGTCGAGCGTGATCTGTTCGATGCCGCGATGCGCGCGGGCATAGATTTCGCCGCCGGGCGTCTCGTACATCCCGCGGCTCTTCATCCCGACGAAGCGGTTTTCGACCAGATCGAGGCGTCCGATGCCGTGCCGTCGGCCAAGTTCGTTGAGCGCGGCGAGCAGCGCCGCCGGGCTCAGCGTCTTTCCATCAAGGGCAACGCCGTCACCTTGCTCGAATGCGATCGTGATGTACTCGGGCGTATCGGGCGCATCCTCGGGATGATCGGTGCGCGAATAGACGTAGTCGGGCGTCTCTTCCCACGGATCTTCGAGCACCTTGCCCTCGGATGAGGTGTGCAGGAGATTGGCGTCGGTCGAGAACGGACTTTCGCCGCGCTTGTCCTTCGGCACGGCGATCTGATGCGCTTCCGCCCAGGCGATCAGCGCCGTGCGACTGGTCAGGTCCCATTCGCGCCAGGGTGCGATGACCTTGATGTCGGGATCCAGCGCGTAGGCCGACAGTTCGAAACGGACCTGATCGTTGCCCTTGCCGGTCGCGCCGTGGGCGATCGCGTCGGCGCCGGTCTCATGGGCGATCTCGACCAGCCGCTTCGAGATCAGCGGGCGCGCAATGCTGGTTCCCAGCAGGTAATCGCCTTCGTAGCGGGCGTTGGCACGCATCATCGGAAACACGAAATCGCGGACGAATTCCTCGCGCAGATCCTCGATGTAGATGTGTTCGTCGGGGATGCCCATCGCGCGGGCCTTGGCGCGCGCCGGTTCGATCTCCTCGCCCTGGCCGAGATCGGCGGTGAAGGTGACCACTTCGAGACCGCGCTCGACCGTCAGCCATTTGGCGATGACCGAGGTGTCGAGACCGCCCGAATAGGCGAGGACCACACGCTTTATCTCCGACATTCCGCTTCCTTTCGGCCTGCGCCGGTATCAGCGCGCGGTGCCGGCGGCAATCCGGTGTGAAACCAATTCGCCCTCGAAACGCTGAGTCTTCCAAAAGGAGGACTTGCCTTGGCAGCACGAGCCTATTGGAAAGGTCAAATTCGACTGGCGCTCGTATCGATCGCGGTCGAAGCCTTTTCCGCCACCAAATCGAGCGCGAAGATCAGCTTCAGGCAGATCCACGAACCTTCGGGCAAGCGCATTTCCTACGAGAAGATCGCCGAGGGGGTCGGCCCGGTCGACCGCGACGATATCATCAAGGGCTATGAAATCTCGAAGAACAACTACGTCCTGCTCGAGGAGGAAGAGATCGAGGGCGTCAAGGTCGAGAGCAAACGTACGCTCGAACTGGTCCAGTTCGTCGAGGCGGGCGAGATCGATCCGCTGTATTTCGAGAAGCCCTACTACGTGGCACCGGCCGACGATCTCGCCGAGGAGGCCTTCATCGTGCTGCGCGAGGCCTTGCGCAAGGCGGGCAAGGTCGGGCTGGGGCAGCTGTCGGTGCGGGGGCAGGAAAAGCTCGTCGCGATCAAGCCCTGCGGCAAGGGCTTGCTGATGGAGACCCTGCGATACGCCGACGAGGTGCGCAAGGGACAGGCCTTCTTCAGCGAGATCGAGGACGAGAAGCCGCAGAAGGAACTACTCGAACTCGCCACCACGCTGATCGACAAGAAGACCGGCCCCTTCGACGCCAGCGAGTTCAAGGACCGCTATGCCGATGCGCTGATGAAGCTGATCGAGAAAAAGGCCAAGTCGAAGAGCAAGAAGGCGGTGATCGAGGATGTCGGCGAACCGGCCGCCGGCGGCGGCTCGAACGTCATCGACTTGATGGCTGCGCTGAAGAAATCGGTCGGCTCCGAAAAGGGCGGCTCGAGCGCATCCAAATCCACCCGGCGCAAGAAATCGGCCTGAACCATGGCACGCCGCGATCCGCTCGCCGAATACAATGCCAAACGCGACTTCGGAAAGACCCCCGAACCGTCGGGCGCGACGCCGAGCGGCCCGGCCGGCAACCGCTTCATCGTCCAGAAGCACGACGCGACCCGGCTCCACTGGGATTTCCGCCTCGAGATCGACGGCGTGCTCAAGAGCTGGGCAGTGACCAAGGGCCCGTCGCCCGACCCCTCGATCAAGCGCCTCGCGGTCCAGACGGAGGACCACCCGATGTCCTATGCCGACTTCGAGGGCACGATCCCCAAGGGCGAGTATGGTGGCGGCACGGTGATGCTGTGGGATCGGGGCAGCTGGGAACCGGTCGAGGGCAAGAGCGCCAAGGATCTCGCCAGGGGCCATCTTCATTTCCGCCTCTGCGGAGAGCGGATGAAGGGCGAATGGCTGCTGATCCGGTTGAAGCGGCGCCCGGGCGAGAAGCGCGACAACTGGCTGCTGCGCAAGCTCGACGACGATCATGCCGAGCCGGGCGACACGCTGGTCGAGCGCGGGCTGACCAGCGTGCTGACGGGGCGGTCGATGGCGGAGATCGCGGCCGACAAGGCGGGCGAATTCGCGCTCGCCGGGAAGAAGGACGACGCCTTCCTCGCGCAGATGGAAAAGGCTGCGGCGCACAACGCCAGGACTGCCTGGGCAAAACCGCGCAAGCGGCGCGATGCCCCCTTGCCGAAGTTCCGCAAGCCGCAACTCGCCACGCTGGTCGACGACGTTCCGACGGGCAATCGCTGGATGCACGAGATCAAGTTCGACGGCTATCGCGCGCTGGTCGCTGCCAAGGGCGACGAGGTCCGCGTCTATACCCGCAGCGGCAAGGACTGGACCGACAAGTTCTCGCCGCTGGTCGAGGCGATCGCCGCGCTCGACCTCCCATCCTCGCTGATCGACGGGGAGATCGTGGCGCAGGACAGCAAGGGAAACCCCGACTTCTCGACCCTCCAGTCGGTGCTCAAGCGCGGTCATGGCTCGCAATCCCGATCGGACCGGCTCGCCTACCACGCCTTCGACCTGCTCGAACTCGACGGAATCGCTCTCTCCGACCTGCCGAACGTCGAGCGCAAGGAGCGGCTCGAGGCGTTGCTCGCCACGGCCGAACCGCCGATCCACGTCGCCGATCACATCATCGGCGCGGGCGAGGCGCTCTATCGCAGCATGTGCGAGGCGGGGCAGGAGGGGATCATCTCCAAGACGCTCGACGGCACCTATGCCGGTCGGCGCAGCAGGAGCTGGGTCAAGGTCAAATGCACCCGGCGGCAGGAATTCGTGGTCGTCGGATGGAAGAAATCCTCGGCCAAGGGGCGCCCGTTCTCCTCGCTCCTGCTGGCGCAGCACGACGGCGGCCAGCTGGTCTACAAGGGCAATGTCGGCACCGGCTTCAAGGCCGATGATTTCGACGAGCTGACCCCCAAGCTCAAGCGGCTCGAGCGCAAGACCGCTCCGGTCGAGACCGACAAGGCGTCGGCGCGCGGCGTGACCTGGGTGACGCCCAAGCTCGTCGCCGAGATCGCCTTCAGCGAATTCACCGCCGAAGGCAGCGTGCGCCATGGCAGCTATCTCGGTCTGCGGGGGGACAAGCCGGCGAAGAAGGTGAAGCCCGAGAAGCCCGCACCGGCGCCGAACACCGCCCCGGCGGTCAAGATTTCCAGCCGCGACCGGGTGATCTATCCCGACAGCGGCCAGACCAAGGGCCAGCTTGCCGATTATTACGAGGCAGTCGCGGGGATCATGCTGCCCTTCGCTGCGGACCGCCCGCTCAGCCTGGTCCGCTGCCCGCAGGGGAGGGCCCGCAAATGCTTCTTCCAGAAGCACGACAGCGGCAGCTTCGGCGACGCGGTGCGCCATGTCCCGATCAGGGAAAAGGACGGTGCGACGGAGGATTACCTCTATATCGAGGACGCCCGCGCCATCCTGCAATGCGTCCAGATGGGGACGATCGAATTCCACGGCTGGGGCGCGCGAAGCTCCGACGTCGAGGCGCCCGATCGCATGGTCTTCGACCTCGACCCCGACGAGGGGCTGGACTTCGAAGACGTCAAGACGGCAGCGCAGGATATTCGCGCGCGGCTGGCCGACATCGGCCTGGTGAGCTTTGCCATGCTGTCGGGCGGCAAGGGCGTCCATGTGATCGTGCCGCTCACCAATCCGGGCGGCGATCGCGGCCATTCGTGGGAGGCGCACAAGGACTTCAGCCGCCGTTTCGCCGAGGCGCTGAGCCTGGCCGAACCCGATCGCTTCACCGCGACGATGAGCAAGGCCAAGCGCAAGGGCAAGATCTTCATCGACTGGCTGCGCAACCAGCGCGGCAGCACCGCGGTGCTGCCCTATTCGGCGCGCGCCCGCAGCGGGGCGCCCGTCGCAGCGCCGATCGCCTGGGGCGAGCTCAAGCAGATGAAGAACGCGCAGCGCTATTCGATCGACGATGCCAAGCAGCTGATCGACCGCGCCCGCAGCAAGACTCTCGGCGGCTGGGGCTTCGCCAGCCAGCGTCTGCCCGACATCTGACCGGACCCGCCGCGATCGAGCACGCCAACCCTCATTGCCGGCGAGAGACCGCCCCCAGCGGGCGAAGGTTGCACGAAGTTTACACCACGGCGCTTGTTCTTGGTGTCTCAGCTTCCCCGTTTCAGTAAGAATTTGCGCAATGGCATTCGGCCCGGCCGTATTCCCGATGCCAGGCAGCGGCAATGCCGCCGGGCGAGCCCCGCGGCGGCGCAACAAGCCGATCGGGCGATGGATCCGGAAATCGGATAGCACTCGCCGGGGGATGTAGGAAAACGCTTTCTCCTCAGCCCTTGCGCGACGCGATCCCCGCGGCCTCGGCAGTCTCGAAGATAGCCGCCACGAAGCCCTGCGGATCGTCCTCCTGAATGAAATGTCCGCCCGCCAGCGTCCGGTGCGCGCCCTTAGCTGCGCCGGGCACGCGCGCCTTGAACGGCGCATCGCCGCCGCGGGTGATCGGATCGCGATCGGAAAAGGCGCAGGTGAAGGGCTTGTCGAAACCTTCGAGCACCCGCCAGGCGGCTTTCTGGTCGGGCACCGCGGGATTTTCGCCCAGTGGCACGAGCGAGGGGAATATCCGCGCGCCCGCCTTGCTGCCGCGGGTGGGGAAGGGCGCGTCATAGGCGGCGACCTCGGCCTCGGTCAGTTCGCGCTGCGTCGCGCGCTGCAATATTCCGCCGATCGGGAACACCGGGCTCCATTTGGAAAAGGCCCGCCATTTGGCAAAGGCAGGCGGCGGCTCCTGGCCCTCGGGAAGGCCGCCGTTCGACAGCACCACCCCGGCGAAGCGTTCGGGCATGGCGGCGACCAGCCGCAATCCTACCAGCGAGCCCCAATCCTGGCAGGCAAGCACCACTTCGCGCGGATCGAGCGCCTCGAGCCATTCGCGGATCCAGCCGACGTGCGCGGCATAGCTATAGGCGCTCTTGCAGGTGAGCTTGTCCGATTTGCCGAAGCCGATGAGATCGGGTGCCAGCACGCGATAGCCGGCCGCGACCACCGGCGGGATCATGTGGCGGTAGAGATAGCACCAGCTCGGCTCGCCATGCATCATCAGCACCACCGGGCCATCGCGCGGCCCCTCGTCGAGATAATGCAGCCGCAGCCCGCCGGCGAGCTCGTGATAATGCGGCACGAAGGCGAAGTCCGGCAGATTGGCGAAACGGGCATCGGGGGTGCGGTAGGTGGCGGGCATGCGGCTTCCTTTGCGCGGGAGCTTGTGGTGGCCGGCCCGCTTTCGCGCGGAAGCGGAACGGGGACGTGTGCGGTGTCCATAATTCTACGGACGTCACCCCCGGTTTTTCGTGAGCCGTGGGGAGAAGAATCCCTACTCCGCCGCTTCGCTCATGCCGGCCGCCAGATGCCATTCGGGAACCTTGTCCTCGTCCGCCTTGCGCAGGCGGGCGCTTTCGCGTTCGATCCATTCGCGCGTCATCGGGATGGCGGCGCGGTCCTTCACGTAGAGGATCTGCCAGTTGACCATATTGCCATGGCGGAAACTCTGTTCGGCGCCGGCGAGATAGAACAGCCACATGCGGTAGAAACGTTCGTCGTAGAGCCGCACGATCTCGTCGCGGTGCATCACCGTGCGGTTGTACCATTCCTCGAGCGTATGGCTGTAGTGGAAGCGCATCGCCTCGACGTCCATCACCTGCCAGCCGTGCTTTTCGGACTGGGTGACGAGTTCGCTCAGTGCGGGGATGTAGCCGCCGGGAAAGATGTATTTGCGCGTCCATTTGTCGGTGAAGCCCGGCGGGCCCGCGCGGCCGCAGCAATGGCTCAGCATCACCCCGTCCGGCGCGAGCAGGCGGTTGGTATGCTCGTAGAACTGCGGGTAGTGGGGGGTGCCGACGTGTTCGAGCAGGCCGACCGAACTGATCCGGTCGAACCGGCCCTCGACGTCGCGGTAATCCATCAGCTCGAAGCGCACGCGGTCGGCGAGGCCCGCCTGTTCGGCTCGTTCCCTGCAGAAGGCGATCTGATCGGGCGCCAGCGCGACACCGGTTACCTCGACGTCGTAATGCCGCGCGAGATAGAGCGCGAAGCCGCCCCAGCCGCAACCGATGTCGAGAATGCGCTGGCCGGGCTCGATGTACATCTTCGCCGCGAGATGCGCCTTCTTGTCGAGCTGCGCCTTCTCGAGCGAGGTGGTGGCCGGATCCTCGCGGTAATAGGCCATGGTATATTGCCGGTCCTCGTCGAGGAACAGCTCGTAGAGCCGGCGGGTGAGGTTATAGGTATGCTCGGCGTTCTTGCGCGCCTTGCCGCGCAGATTGACGCTGTCCGCCCTGGCCAGCAGCTTCTGTGCCGCCTTGCGCAGGGGCCCGTGGGGCTTGAGGCTTTCGCCGTCCTCGTCGCGGGCGTTCATGGTCACGAACAGCACGAGGTCGCGGATGTCGTGCGGATCCTCCACCTCGAGCCAGCCCCACATGAAGGCCTCGCCCGCTCCGACCTGCGGATAGCGTGCAATATGGTTGGCGGCCTTCCTGTCGGTCAGGCGGATTCGCAGCGGGGGCGCGGCCCGTTCGGTGCCATATTCGGCTGCGCCATATTCATAGATCTTGCCGTCGTAATCGGTGACGACCATCCGCCCGCGCCGGATCGCAGACTTGAGGAATTTGTCGAGCAACCACATCTGTTATAGTCCCCTATCGCTATGGCGCTCTAGATGTGCCAAGCCGGAGCGGCGAGTCAATCGCAGTGGGGGAGAAGACGATGAGGGTGTTCACGATCGTCGCGGGCGGGGCGGCGCTGGCGGCAGCGGCCGGGCGCTACGTCATGGGGGCGGGCGAAGTCGCGCAGCTCGGTGCGGCGCCGATCGGGGCGATCGTCTGGCACAGCCTCACCTACGCCATGGCGCTGATCGGTGTCGCGGTGCTGGCGAGCGCGCGGGCGGGGCGCGAAACCGCGCTGGCGCTGGCGATGCTGGCGACCGCCTTCTTCGGCGGAATCGCTGCGATCATGGCCGTGACCGCGGGCGCGCGGCTGGGCGATCCGCTGGCCTATTACCCCGTCATCGTCCTCGCCGCCCTGGCCGCGCTCAACGCCCTCGCAGCGGCGCGGGCCTAGATTCCCGCATACCACTGATAGCCGGCGCGATCTTCCCAATAGCCGCCGCCGCCGTCGCCGATCGCGTCGAGGCTGGCGACCGCCTCCACCGCGGTGAGGTATTTGGCGTGCTTGTAGCCCAATTGCCGCTCGATCCGCATCCGCAGCGGCGCGCCGTTGCGCACCGGTAGCGGTTCGCCGTTGAGCAGGTGCGCGACGATCGTCTGCGGGTGGTAGGCGTCTTCGAGATCGACGCTCTCGTAATACAGGCCGCCGTTGTATTCGTCGGCGCAGCGGAAGACGATGAAGCGCGCCTCGGGCAGGAGCTGAGCCGCGTCGAGCAGCAGCGAGAGCTGCGGCCCGGTCCATTCGCCGATCGCGCTCCATCCCTCGACGCAATCATGCCGCGTCACCTGCGTTCGCTGAGGCAGTTTGCGGATATTGTCGAGGCTGAGGCTGAGCGGGGTCCCGACCAGTCCGCGGACCTCGAGCCGCCAGTCGGCGAAGCCATTGGCGACATGCGCGGGATAGTCCCCGTTCTGCGGATCGGTCGAGCCGTTGCCGCGGAAGAACGGCGAAATCGCGCTGCGGGGATATTCGGGGGCGAGCGCCGAGCGGTTGGTCAGCAGCCGCTGGGCGCGCTCGTGCCAGCCTTCGGCCGCATCGAGCAGCGCCTTGCCCGGCCCGCTTTCGGCGACCCTGTTGCAACCCGCGAGAAACGTCGCGCCGGCGGCGGCGAGAAAGTTCCTACGCCTCATCCAGGCGCCCTCCGGTGATCATCGCGCGCATCTGGCCGAGCGGTCCCGAAAGCAGCACCAGCACCACGTGGACCACGAAGAAGCCCGCGATGGCGAAGGCGAAGATGAAATGCAGGCTGCGCGCCGACTGGCGTCCGCCGAACAGATCGACCAGCCAGCCGAGCGTGGGTTCGATCCCCGGGCTGATCGACAGGCCGGTCAACACCATCATCGGCAGGAACACGCCGAGGACGAGGCCATAGGCGAGCTTCTGGAGGAAATTGTATTTGCCCCCCGCATGGTCGAAACGAAGCATGAGGTGTTCGATGACATCGCGCCGGATGTTCGCCGGCCGCCATTCGCTGCGCGTGGTCGCGATGTCGCGCGCGAAGTGCCGGTTCGCCAGCATCGCGATCCACATCGCCAGCAGGCCCAGCGCGAAGGGCCAGGCCATGAGGATGTGCCAGTCGCGGGCCACGGAAAGGCTGTAATAGCCGGGGATCGTCATCCAGTCGGGGAAGCGCGGGACCGCCAGCCACGCCTGCCCCGGCGCGAACCCCCAGTCGCCCCAATAGAGCCGGCGGTGAGCGTTGGAGATGGTCAGCCCCGACATGAAGAGCACTACCACGCAGAGCAGGTTGAGCCAGTGCCACAGCCGCGTGCCGAGGGCATGCCGCTTCATCGCGTGGCCCCTTCGCGGGCGAGGTAGATGACGTCGCGGTCCTGCCGCAGCAGGTGCTGGCCGCTGTCGACGTAGAGCGTCTGCCCGCTGGCGAGATGGCCCTGCGCGAGAAACAGCGCTGCCTGCGCCACTTCTTGGGGCCCGGTCTTGCGGCGGAGAAGGTTAAGCCGGTGCGAAACCTCGGTCTCGGCCTCGCTCTGGTCGTGACTGGCGAGGATCGCGCCGGGCGCGAGCGCGTAGATCCGGTCGTCCGACCGGGCTGCGGCCATGGCCAGCATCGGGACGGCCGCGGCCACGGCATGCTTGCTCATGGTGTAGCTGAAGAAATCGGGGTTGGGATTGGCGAGCTTCTGGTCGGTGAACTGGATCACCCGCCGTCCGCCAGCGGCGCGGGCGCGGGCGAGATAGGTCTGCGCCATCTGCGCCGGCGTGCGGGCGTTGACCTGCATCGCCCGGCGATTAATCCGCGGGTCGAGCGCCGCGGCGTCGTCGGGCTCGAAGATCGCCGCGCAATTGATCAGCGCGCGCCAGTCGGGCAGCCGTTCGGCGAGCTGCTCGACCATCGCCCGCGCCGCCTCGCCATCGGCGAGGTCGCAATAGACCGTCTCGGCGGAAGGCAGCGAGGCTGCGAGTTGTTCCGCCTCACGGCGCGAATCGCGGTGGTGTACGACGACGTGCCACCCCGCCGTGCCGAACCCCCGGGCGACCGCGGCGCCGATGCGTCTGGCTCCGCCCGTCACGAGCACCGATGGTCTGTCGCCGGTCATCGCCGGCGAGCATAGCGTCCCCCGCGCCAATGAAAAGGCGCGCCGGCAGCCCTTGCCGGCACGCCTCTGCTGATCGGGCGAGGGCGGTCAGCGCCGCCGCACCACCACCACGCCGCGCGCCACCGGGCGCGAGGAAGCGCGGGGCTTGAAGTAGCGGCTTTCCTCGACCGGATCGATATAGGCATCGCCATCGTCGCGGATCTCGACCTCGTCCACCGGGACTCCGTGGCCGTCGTCGAGCACCAGCGCGGCGACCTGCTCGCGTTCGGGATCGACGAGCATCCGCTTGATCGTGCCCAGCCGGCGCCCGTCGGTGGTCTTGAGCGCGTGGCCGCGCAAATCCTGATCGTCGTTCGCGAGCTGGTAGTCGTCGAGTTCGGAAAGGTCGGTATATTGGTCGGTCATTCTCTATCTCCTGGGTGTCGGTCGATGATCGCGCAGCCGCATCACTCGGCGGAAGCGATCTCGATGTTTTCTTCGTTCACCGCGAGGACGACATCCTGCCCATCGGCGATGTTCTGCGTGTCCTCGTCGGTCGGACGCCCGGGTATCTGTGCCAGATCATCGGCCGAACGGATCATCCCGCCGGTGATCTGCACGGTCTGGCCGGGGTTGATGTCCTTCGGCTCCTCGTTCGGGCGATCGATGATCAGCGCGAACATCCGCTGGCCGTCATTCTCGATCCAGAAGCCGCGGTCGGTCGGAACCTCGGCGACCGTGAAGCGGCCCGAGAAATCGTCGCGGCCGATATATTGCTGCGGACTGGCGAGCACCGCGGCGAGCGTGAGCCCGGCCGCATCGGTGGCATCGGTGGCGGCGGCATCGGTGGCGGCGTTCGCGTACTCGTCGTCGGCCGTCGCGACCACGGCGGTATCGTCGGCGACCACCGCGTCGCCGTCATCGTCGGTCGCCCACCAGATCAGCGCTGCCACGATCAGCAGGGCGAGGAGCACCCACAGCCAGGTGAGGTTGGATTTCTTTTCGACGGGTATCTCTGCCATTGGTAATCTCCTGTTGCGGGCCTGTTCCCAGGCGGAGGATTGCGAGGGCGCGCGCGGGCGGCATCGTCGAAAGCCGGAGCGCGGCGCATCGCCCGGGCGCCATGTCGCGGCGACCGGGGTTCGGTTAATCAGCGCGCAAGCCGCGGTGTCGTTCCGAATTAAGGCGCTTCTGCGTCGGTCAGGCGAGCTTCGCCTCGCCCTTCTTGCGCCACAGCGGGCCCAGCGCGGGCAGCGCGACGAGTGCCCTGAGATCCGCCGGATCGGCGTTTCCCGAAGCCTGGAACAGCAGCGCGAAGGCCCGGGCGACGGTCCAGCCGGTGGCCCCTTCGGCGAGTTTTTCCAACCGGTCACCGGCCTGCGCGGTGCCTTCCTCGATCACTCTGTAATACCAGCCGCAGCGCCCGTTCGCGATGATCCGCGCCACCATGTCGGGCTCGCCGAAATGGCGTGACAGCGTGTTGCACGGCTGCCGCCCCATGCTGATTTCGAGCAGCGCGGTACCGAGACGAAAACGGTCGCCGATCTGCACTTCGTCCTCGGCCAGGCCGGTCGCATGGATGTTTTCGCCGAAGGCCCCGGGCCGCGCCAGCCGCCCGAGCGCGGGCAATTGCTCGCGCCAGTAGGGATAGTGATCGGCGGGATAGTGATGCACCGCCATGTGTTCGCCGCCGTGATGTCTGCGATCGCTCTGCGTATCGCCCGCGAGGCCGAGGCGTGTGATTGCAACCGCGCCGTCGCACGCATGCTTGTCGATGGAGCTGATCCTGCCGTCGCGCAGCGGCCGTCTTTGGCCCTTGCACAGGGCGAGGATCGGTGTCCCAGTCGTCATGCCTTGCGCACCGTCAGCGCGTACCAGTTGCGCATCACGCCATCGGCACCTTCGCCCCGGTAGCGCTCGGTTGCGATCACCGAGAAACCGCTCTCGCGGTATTGCGCCTCGAGCCACATCGGGTGGGGAAAATTGTGCAGCCGCCCCAGCGGGTCGCGGCCTTCTGCTTCACCGAGCTTGAAATTGGCGAAGTGCCAGCCGTCGGGGCGCAGCGCGCGGTGGATCCGCGCGAGAATGCCGGCGAATTCGTCCCGCGCGACATGGATCAGGCAGGCGTGCGCCCAGACCGCGTCGTAGCGCTCCTTCAGATGCAGCTCGTCGAAGCGCATCTGGCGCGCTCCGACCGCGAAGCGTTCGTTGGCCTTGCGGACCATCGCTGCCGCTCCGTCGGTCGCATCGAGGCCGAACCCGCGCTCGGCGATGCGCGCCCAATCGCGCCCGCCGCCGCACCCGAGTTCGAGCACGCGGGCGCGCGGCGCAAGCCGGTCGAGAAAACCGTCGAGATGGCGGCTCGGAGCCTGTCCGAAGCTCAGCGTATAGCGCGGCGCGTTCGCCTCGTAATAGGCGATCGTCGCCGGGTCAGCGCTCACGCAGTGGCCGTTTCCGCCGCCGCGCGCGCGCCCGCCTCGCGGTCAAGCTGGGCGCGGCTTTTCTTCTCGGCGCTGGTCTTGAGCTGCCCGCAGGCGGCATCGATGTCGCGGCCGCGCGGCGTGCGCACGGGGGCGGAAATGCCATGCTCGAACACGATTTCGGAAAACCGCCTGACCCGCTCGGGGGTCGAGCATTCGTAGGGCGCGCCGGGCCAGGGATTGAAGGGGATGAGGTTGACCTTGGCGGGCAGTTTGTACTGCTTAAGCAGGCGGACGAGCTCGCGCGCATCGTCGTCGCTATCGTTCTTGTCCCTGAGCATGACGTATTCGAAGGTGATCCGCCGGGCATTGCTGGCCCCCGGATAATCGGCGCAGGCCTGGAGCAGTTCCTCGATGCCGTATTTCTTGTTGATCGGCACGATCTCGTCGCGGATGTCCTTGGTCACCGCGTGCAGGCTGACTGCCAGATTGACCCCGATTTCCTGGCCGCAACGCTCCATCGCCGGGACCACGCCGCTGGTCGAGAGCGTGATCCGGCGCTTCGACAGCGCCAGGCCCTCGCCATCCATCACCAGCTTCAAGGCATCGCGGACATTGTCGAAATTGTAGAGCGGCTCGCCCATTCCCATCATCACGATGTTGGTCAGCAGCCGGCCGTCGGCGGAGTATTCGGCCTCGGTCTCCACTTCGGAGAAATCCATCTTGCCCTTGGGCCATTCGCCCAGCGCGTCACGCGCGAGCATGACCTGGCCGACGATTTCGCCCGGAGTGAGGTTACGCACCAGGCGCATCGTGCCGGTGTGGCAGAAGCGGCAGTTGAGCGTGCAGCCGATCTGGCTCGAGACGCACAAGGTTCCGCGATCGGCGTCGGGGATGAAGACCATCTCGAATTCGTGCCCGTCGGCGGTCCGCAGCAGCCATTTGCGCGTGCCGTCGCTCGAATGCTGCGCCTCGGCCACCTCGGGGCGGCCGATGACGAAGCGTTCGGCGAGCCACGGCCGCATGGCCTTGGCGATGTCGGTCATCGCCGCGAATTCGGTGGCGCCGCGGTGATAGAGCCAATGGTATACCTGCTTGGCGCGCAGCTTGGCCTGCCTGGCGTCGAGCCCGGCTTCCTCGAACAGCGCGCGAATCCGGTCCTTGGGCAATCCGATCAGATCGATGCGGCCATCGGCGCGCGGCGTGATGTTGCGCGCGACGGGAACCGGGTCGATCTGCCCGGGAATGCTCATCAGTGTCGTATCGGCCATGGGAGCGGCGCATATAGTGTGCCGATGGCAGTTTGGCCAGCACCCCCGACGGGCGCGGCAGAATGCATCGCTGCGGCATACGGTTCCCGCGTTTGGTCGATTGCGCGGCGCAGTTTGTCGATGCCGCCGGGTTCCGCTCGTTTCGGCGCAGGATGGCTTCGTTCTGTCATGATATTTGTGGCCTAAAAACCACGGTTTTCTGTTGCTGCAGGTTCATGAAACCGGACCCGGTCGAGCGCCGTTCTGGCTGTCCACGCGGTCGAAACCGCGGGAATAGAAACGGAGTATACAATGAAAAAGACAGCAAGCCTTCTCGTCGCAGGATCGATCGCTGCCCTGGCCAGCCCGGCGATGGCGCAGGACGCCGACAGCCCGTTCACGGGCTTCCGCATTGGCGCCACTGCCGGTTACGACGCAGTCCAGGCCGGCAGCAGCGTCGATAACGATGGCGAAGCAGACAACAACGACCAGTCGATCGACGGCGTCGCCTATGGCGTCAACCTGGGTTACGATGTCGATCTCGGCGGCGCGGTGATCGGGGTCGAAGGCGAATACACCGATTCCACCGCCAAGACCGAATTCGACAATGGCGATTTCGAGGGCTTCGGCTTCGGCAGCGTCGATGCCGGTCGCGACCTCTACATCGGTGCCCGCGTGGGTGCGAAGGTCGCGCCCGACGTGCTGCTCTATGCCAAGGGCGGCTACACCAACGCAAAGCTCAACATTCTCAGCAACGACGGCACCACCGAAACCACCAGCGACTACAAGCTCGATGGCTGGCGGGCCGGCGCGGGTGTGGAATATGCGATCAACAACCGGACCTACATGAACGTCGAATACCGCTATTCGAACTATCAGGACGGCGAGACGGTGATCGGCTCGGGCGCGACATCGAACACGTTCGACGTCGATCTCGACCGTCATCAGATCATGGCCGGGGTCGGCATGCGCTTCTAGACGCGCCGATCGCAGTCACGGGGCCGGGGGACGCGCTGCGTTCTCCGGCCCTTTTTCGTGGTCAGATGCGGGCGCAGGCGAGCGTCGCGGCATCGATCGCCGTGGCTGCCCCGTCGAGCGAATAGCTGTTCGAAAAGCGTCTGCCGCGCCGGTCGGTCGCCGTGACCGTCATCGCCGAGGCCGAACGCATCGCGGCCAGGATCGCGGCATCCATCGTCCGGTTCCGTGCCCAGACGTCACCGCCACCGCCGGTCAGGCGAAACCGCCGTTCGCCCACGCGCAGCGCGATCGCGCCGCGCCGGGCGAGTTGGCGCGAAAGGCGAAAATGCACCTGGCCGCGGATTTTCCGGCGTGGCCATGTCCCGATAGTGGCATAGGGCTCGAAATCCTGCGCGCCGCTTGCCCTCGATGGCACCGCGATGGCGTAGCACCGCGGCACGGCGCGATCGCTGAAGGCCCCCCAGTCGGAAAACACCCCGAGGCTCTCCTTCGCGGCCAAGGGGGCGGCGAGCGCCAGGACCAGGCAAGCCAGCAGGCGGCCGCCTGGCTTCTGCAGCGAGGAAAGAAAGCGCGCAGGCGCACGAGGAAAAGGTCGGGCCGTGGTCATCCTTCGGGCAGGTCTATCGCCCGTCGCACGACTTATCCAGCGGCGGGGATCGAAGCGGGGCATCGGGGTAGAGGATCGAAACGATTTCCCACTCCTTGGTCCCTCCGGGCAGGCGGACGCTGCGCAGATCGCCGGCGGCAGCGCCCCTGAGCGCGCGGGCGAGCGGCGAGGTCCAGCCGATCCGCCCTGCGCTTGCATCCTGCTCGTCGTCGCCGACCAGCGTCACCACGCGTTCGCCGTCGTCCTCGTCGGCCAGCGTCACCGTCGCGCCGAAGAAGGCGCGGGTCTGGTCGGGTTGCTCGCACGGCTCGATCACGCGCGCCGATTTCATCCGCCGGGCGAGATGGGCGAGTTCGCGGTCGATCTCGCGCATGCGCTTGCGCCCGTAGAGGTAGTCGCCGTTTTCGCTGCGGTCGCCATTGCCCGCGGCCCAGCTGACGATCTCGACGATCGCCGGCCGTTCCTCGCCCAGCAGGCGGTCGTAGCGCGCCCGCAGCGCGGCGTAGCCGAGCGGGGTGATCGGATTGGTCCTGTCCTGCACGCGCAGCGCGCTAGCGCAAATCAGCGCGGGAGGTAATGCCCTATGTCGCGCTGGTAGGGGTGCGAACGGTCGGGATACATATTGGCGTAGGTCACGGCATTGCCGATTACCCGCATGACGTAATAGCGGGTCTCGAAATTCGACGGGATCTGTTCGATCCAGGTCTGCCAGTCGACCGCACCGGTGCGCGGGTCGCCGTTGAGCCGCAGCCATTCGTTCACCCGGCCGGGGCCCGCGTTATACGCCGCCACCGCGAGCGGATAGGCGCCGCCGTAGCGGTCCATCAGCCGCGCGAAATGGGCATCGCCCAGACGAATGTTGTAATTCGGGCTGCCGGTCAGATCGGCGGACATGTAATTGATGCCGAGTTTGCCGGCCTCTTCGCGCGCGGTGCCAGGCATCAGTTGCATCATCCCGCGGGCGCCCGCGTGGCTCACGCGCGTGCGGTCGAATTCGCTTTCCTGCCGAGCGATCGCGTGCACCATCGTCCAGTTGGCGCCCGGATGCGTCGCAACCACGGGGAAGCCCAGGCGCTCGAACCCCTTGAGCCCATGTTCGCCCGCAACGAGGCCGGCGACCACCGCCATTTCGTCGAGCCCTGTCTGACGAGCGAGTTCGGCCACCAGCGCCATTTCCTGTGGCGTGTCGGCCTTTTCGGCGATCGCCTCGAAGAATGCCCGTTCGGTCCGCCAGTCGCGCCGCTGGCGGGCGAGCGCGCGGATCGCGCCGGTCAGCGGATCGGCCTCGAAACCGGGCCTGACCGGGGCATCGGCCGCGACCTTCGGCAGTGGGGCGAAGGCGGGGAGGGGGCGGCCCAGTTCCTCGAGGGCGAGCTGGCCGTAATACCAGTCGGGATAATCCGCGGCCATGTTCCAGTAACGCTGCGCCTCGGAGCGATCGCCAGCTTTCGCCGCCGCCCGCCCGGCCCAGTAGAAGCCCTTCGAGCGCGTCAGCGGGGTCTTGGCGGCGGTGCCGTAGCGATAGAACAGCGGCGCGGCGCGCGCTCCGTCGCCAAGCGACCACAGCGCCTTGGTTCCGCCGAGCCACATGAGATCGGTGTATTTGTCGCGCAACGTATAGGAACCGTCGGAGATATCCGTGCCCGGGGCGAACAAATCGTCGACCTTGGACGCGATGGCCACCGCCTGGCTGGCGCCGGCGCCCTGCGCCACGCGCAGCGCTTCGCTGACGAATTCGGTCCCGTCGAACGCAGGCGAGGCGAAACCGGCGCGCGTGCTGAGCAGATTGACCGCCTGCGGCAATTGGCCGGTGGTGCGGTAATGGCGCGCAAGGTTGAAGACATAACCCGCGTCGGACAGCGCGCCATCGGGCACCGGCAGCCCGAGCTGGCTGGGGGTGCTGCCCTGCAGCATGCCGAGCCGTGCCTGCGCCATGGCGCGATAGGCCGGCGAGACCCGCACGATATTGCGCGACGCGGCCTCGTAATTGCCCTGCCACAGCAGCGCATCCATCCGGGCGTCGTGGTCCTCGGGCGCGAAACGGCTGCCATAGAGACCCTGCATATAGAGTTCCGCGGGCCCGCTCATCGTGCCGCCGCGCCATGCTTGCCGGGCGGTTTCGAAGGCTTCGGGACGGTTCATCGCCGCCAGCGCCAGCGCATAGCGAGCCTTGGCCGGATTGGTGATCGGCGGATGGCGGTCGAAGAAGGCGACCAGCGTCTGTGGTGCCGGAGCATCGCTGTCGAGCGCCTTCTCGGCGCGCCGCTGGAGCAGCTCGGCCTTGGGAAAATCGGGATAGCGGGTGAGGAAACCGGCATAGGAAGCGAAGGGCAGATCGTCCTGCTTCGTCAGATATTCCCACTGGCCGATGGCCTGATCGAGCTGCGATGGCTGCTGTGCGACCATGTCGTTGCGCGCGCCGTTCTGGGCCTGCGCCGCAGCCGGAAAAGCCAGCGCCGTGCCGGCCAGAAGTGCGAGTGAATAAACTGTTTTCCTGCCCATGCTGGACATCATGCCCGGCCCCTCCTTATCAGGCGCTGAATGAATTGTGGCGTGGACCGCCAAAATTCGTCCTGTTTCATACCTCTAATGCGGGACTCGCGTAAATGTTCTCTGGCTCGATACCGGCTCTGGTGACTCCTTTTCGCGACGGATCGTTCGACGAGCCGGCGTTTCGCAGGCTGGTGGACTGGCAGATCGAAAACGGGTCGAGCGCGCTGGTGCCCTGCGGGACCACCGGCGAGGCATCGACCTTGTCGAATGCCGAACACCACCGGGTCATCGAAGTCTGCATCGAACAGGCCGCGGGCCGCGTCCCGGTGATCGCCGGATGCGGTAGCAACGACACGCGCAACGCGCTGCTGCACATGAATTTCTCGAAGAAGGCGGGCGCCGCGGCGGGGCTCTGCGTGGCTCCCTACTACAACCGGCCGAGCCAGGCCGGTCTTATTGCGCACTTCAGCTTTCTCGCCGAAAACAGCGATTTGCCGATTGTTCTTTACAACGTTCCCAGCCGGACCGTCACCGATATCGAAGACGAGACGGTGGTCGAACTGGTGCGCAGATATCCCCGGCGGATCGTCGCGATCAAGGATGCGAGCGGCGATCTGTCGCGGGTCGCCGATCACCGCATGGGGCTCGATACCAGCTTCTGCCAGCTTTCGGGCAACGACGAACTGTGGTTGCCGCATTCGGCCGCGGGCGGGATGGGTTGCATATCGGTCACCGCCAATATCGCACCGGCGCTGTGCGCCGAATTTCACGAGGCGATCGCGGCCAATGAGCTGGTCCGGGCGCGCGAGCTCAACGATCGGCTGTTTCCGCTGCATTACGCGATGTTTTCCGACGCCAGCCCGGCGCCGGTCAAATATGCGCTGAGCCGCGTCCACGATTGGGTCGAATGCGACGTGCGACTGCCGCTGTGCAACGCCAGCGAAGCCAGCCGCAAGGCGGTCGACGAAGCGCTGGAGCACGCCGGGCTGATCTGATCGCGGTCAGCGCGCCTGTTCGAGGATCTCGTCGAACAATTCGAGCATCGCCGCCCAGCTCTGGCGATCGGCGCTCGCGTCGTAGGCGGAGTTGGGCGAGCCGTCGAGCATGGTCGGGTTGGTGAAGCCGTGCTCGACGCCGGCATAGCTGTGAAAGTGCCACCGGGCGCCGACCGAATCCATCTCCTCCCAGAAGCCGACGACCTGGCCGCGCGGAACGAGGCTGTCGGCATCGCCATGACAGACGAGGATACGTGCCGCGATCGGCGCACTGGCGGGCAGCGCGGTTTCGAGCAGCCCGTGAAAGCTGACCACTGTGGCCAGATCCTGGCCGTCGCGGGCCATTTCCAGCGCCGCCATTCCGCCGAGGCAGAAGCCGATCGCGAAGCGGGGCAGGCCCGGTTCGAGTTCTTCGAGCAGCGCGATCGTCGCGCGCAGACGGGCGCGCATCGCCTGCGGGTTCGCGCGCAGACGCTTCATCGCCGCGAAGGCCGCTTCGAAATCCTTCGGCGCTTCGGGACCGTAGAAATCACCGATCACCACCGCATAGCCCGCCTCGACCAGTGCCCGCGCCTTGGTCTCGACCCCCGGGGTCGAATTCATGAAGGTCGGGAAGATCGCCACGGCGGCGCGCACGGCGCCGTCGGGCCGCGCGTGCTGCGCGGTGAGATCGACCCCGCCGTCACGGTAGGCGATGCCGGCGAAGCTCATCCCTCGGGCAGGAAGTCGGGGACCGAGAGATAGCGCTCGCCGGTGTCGTAGTTGAAGCCGAGCACGCGGCTTCCGGGAGCTAGATCGGCCAGCTTCCGGTCGATCGCCGCCAATGTCGCGCCGCTCGAGATGCCGACCAGCAATCCTTCCCTGGCGGCGCACCGCCGCGCCATTTCCTTGGCCTCCTCGGGATCGACCTGGATCGCGCCATCGATCGCCTGGGTGTGGAGATTCTGCGGCACGAACCCGGCCCCGATGCCCTGGATCGGATGCGGACCGGGCTGGCCGCCGCTGATCACCGGCGAGGCGGAGGGTTCGACGGCATAGGCCTTCATTCCGCTCCACGCCTCTTTCAGCACCTCGGCGCAACCGGTCAGATGTCCGCCGGTGCCGACCCCGGTGATGAGCACGTCGATCGGAGTGTCGCCGAAATCGTCGAGGATTTCGCGCGCCGTGGTCCGGGCATGGACCTTCCAGTTGCTTTCATTGTCGAACTGGCTCGGCATCCAGCCACCTTCGGTCTGGCCGACCAGTTCCTGCGCGCGCTCGATCGCGCCGTTCATGCCCTTTTCCTTCGGCGTAAGATCGAAGGTCGCGCCATAGGCGAGCATCAGCCGGCGCCGTTCGATGCTCATGCTTTCAGGCATGACGAGGACCAATTTGTATCCCTTGACCGCCGCGACCATGGCAAGGCCGATCCCGGTGTTGCCGCTGGTCGGTTCGATGATCGTGCCGCCGGGGGCGAGCTTGCCCGCCTTCTCGGCATCCTCGACCATGGCGAGGCCGATGCGATCCTTGATCGAACCGCCCGGATTGGCGCGTTCACTCTTCACCCACACCTCGTGATCGGGGAACAGGCGCGACAGCCGGATGTGCGGCGTGCCGCCAATGGTTTCGAGGACGGATTGGGCTTTCATGTCGTGGCCTCCTTGGGGGTCGGGGCGGGGCCGGAACTCTCCGGCAGGAATTGGGGCGCGAAGGTCTTGGCCTGCCGCAGTTGCGGAAACATCCAGGCCCACAGTGCCGCAACGATTATGGCTCCTGCGCCACCGAATACAACCGCGCCGGTAGCGCCCAGGAATGCGGCGGCGAGCCCCGACTGCATCTCGCCCAATTCGTTCGAGGCGGAGATCGCGAGGCCCGAGATCGAGGAGACCCGCCCGCGCATCCGGTCGGGCGTGTTGAGTTGCACCAGGCTCGAGCGGACGAAGACCGAGATCATGTCGGCAGCCCCGAGCAGGGTCAGCGCGGCGAGCGAAAGCAGGAAATTGCGGCTGATCCCGAAAATGATCGTGGCCAGGCCGAAGACGACCACGGCCCAGAGCATTTTCGGGCCGACGGCGTTCTCGAGCGGCCGCCAGGCCATCAGGCCGGCAATCAGCGATGCTCCGACCGCCGGGGCTCCGCGCATGATTCCGAGCCCCTCGGGGCCGACGGCGAGAATGTCGCGGGCGAACACCGGGAGCATCGCGGTCGCCCCGCCGAGCAGGACTGCGAACAGATCCAGCGTGACGCAACCGAGCAGGAATTTCTGCCGCCAGGTGAATTGCGCGCCTTCGATCATCTGGCGCACGGGATGCTTTGGCTGAGCATCCTGTTCGGCGCGGACGGGCCGCACCGACAGAAGCAGAAGCGCCGAGACCACCAGCAGCCCCGCCGAGATGGCATGGGGCAGCCAGCGCGACGCTGCGAAGAGAAGCCCGCCCGCCGCGGGGCCGATCACGGTGGCGCCTTGCCAGGCGATCGAAGACAGCGCGATCGCCTTTGGAAGCAGGCGCAGCGGCACGATGTTCGGCGCGATCGAGCTGGTCGCGGGGCCGAGGAAGATCCGTGCGCTGCCGTGGAGCGCTGCCAGGACGAATATCAGCGGAAGCGTGAGCAGATCGAAATAGGTGGTTGCCGCCAGGGTCGCCGCGACGAGGCAGTCGCTGCCATTGGCGAGCGCCGCGACGTGGCGGCGATCGAAGCGGTCGGTGGCCCAGCCGGCCACCGGGGTCAGCAGCAGAAGCGGCACGAACTGGGCCAGACCCAGCAGACCGAGCAGGAATGCCCCCTGCGAAGGCGAGTAGCCGTAGTCGCTCCGGGCAAGATCATAGGCCTGATAACCGATCAGCACGACCATCGACAGCGTGGCGCAGACCGCGAGGAAGCGGGCCAGCCAGAACCGCCGGTAATCGGGTATCGCCAGCGGGGACTTCGGGTCTGCGGGGGGAATTGCTGCGTCGCTCACCCCGGACGCATGGCAGGCTGGCCAGCGGTTGTGAAGACGGGCCTGCTTCGTATTCTAGTAGAAGGTGTTTTCGTTCAGCGCAGCTTGCGCAGGCGAGGGTTCGGCTGCAGCGTGTCGATCAGGGCGAGGAAGTCGTCGATCCGGATGATCCGCTCGAACTGGAAACCGGCGCGGTTGTCGCGCGTCCAGATGCAATAGGCCTCGATCCGTCCGATGACCGGCAGACGCACGATCACGCGTTCGCCCCGGGCCACGTTCTCGGCATTGTCGATCATGAAACCGTTCGCCGAGAGATTGGCGATATGCAGGCGCACGTCGCCTTTACCGAAATGCTCGGCAATGACGGGGTGATCGACCGGGTGGCGGGTCATCCGCCGCTGGTCGGTTACGCTCAATTGTGCTCCGGCACCCATCGGACTGCGATCCTTTTGTTTGTATTGATCAGCCGCCGGATATGCGCGCAAAAGGCTGCCATTTGGTAAATCGCAGCAGCCTTGACGATAAGTTTTGCCCCGCCTGAAACGGCTCAGCGACGCAGCACCGCGTGCTTCTTCTTGCCCAGGCTGAGTTTGCGTTCCGCTCCTTCGTCGACGAGGACGAGATGGGCGGGATCGACCAGGGTTTCGCCATCGAGACGGACCGCACCTTCGGCCAGCTTGCGTTTCGCCTCGCCGTTGGATGCAGTGAAGCCGAGTTCGGTGAGCGCGGCGCCGATCCGCATCCCTTCGGCGCCGACCGAAAGCGTCGGCAGGTCTTCGCCAGCGCCCCCGCCGGCGAAGGTGGCTGCCGCGGTGCGCTGCGCCGCCTGCGCTGCGGGCTCTCCGCGCACCAGCCCGGTGACCTCGTTGGCGAGGACCGTCTTGGCCTCGTTGATCGCGGCACCTTCGAGATTTTCGAGCCGGCCGATTTCATCGAGCGGCAGATCGGTGAACAGGCGCAGGAAGCGCCCGACGTCGCGGTCGTCGACGTTGCGCCAATATTGCCAGAAATCGTAGTTCGGCAGCTGCGCTTCGTTAAGCCACACCGCCCCGGCCGCGGTCTTGCCCATCTTGGCGCCGTCGGCGGTCGTGAGCAGCGGCGTGGTCAGTCCGAACAACTCGCTGCCGTCCATCCGCCGGCCGAGCTCCATGCCGTTGACGATATTGCCCCATTGATCGCTGCCGCCCATCTGCAGCCGACAGGCATAACGCTGCGCCAGTTCGCGAAAGTCGTAGGCCTGCAGGATCATGTAGTTGAATTCGAGAAAGGTCAGCGGCTGTTCGCGGTCGAGCCGCAATCTGACCGAATCGAAGGTCAGCATCCGGTTGATGGTGAAGTGGGGCCCGACATCGCGCAGCAGCTCGATATAGCCGAGCTGGCCAAGCCATTCGTCATTGTTGACCATCACCGCATCGGTCGGCCCGTCGCCAAACACCAGCAAGCGTTCGAACACCTTTCGAATTCCGGCGATGTTGGCGTCGATGTCGGTGGAAGTGAGCATCTTGCGGCTTTCGTCCTTGCCGCTCGGGTCGCCGACCTTGGTGGTGCCGCCGCCCATTACCACGATCGGCTTGTGCCCGGTCTGCTGCAGACGCCGCAGCATCATGATCTGGACGAGACTGCCGATGTGGAGCGAGGGCGCGGTGGCGTCGAAACCGATATAGCCCGGCACCACCTGTTTCGCGGCGAGCGCATCGAGCCCAGAGGCGTCGGTGACCTGATGGATATAACCGCGCTGGTCGAGCAGGCGGAGAAGATCGGACTGGTAAGTGCTCATGTCGGCAGCGCCTCTAGCAGCGGTTGATGCGCCCCCCAAGTGGCTTGCGCAGGCTTTTTCGCTGAGCGATAGCACCGGCATGCGCACTCTACTCCCCCACCCGCAGACCGGCGGCGGCCCGGTGACGCGGCTCGAAGCCGCCGTCGAGCCGTCGCGCCATGGATGCCGGGCGCGGTTTCGCATGCTCGGCGACGTGCAACGGATCGCGATCCCCGCGGCGAGGGCGCCCGAGCGCGCCGACGATCTCTGGATGGCGACGTGTTGCGAGATTTTCTGGCAGCCCGAAAGCGCCAGCGCCTACCGCGAATTCAATCTTTCGCCGTCGACGTGCTGGGCCGCCTACGACTTCGGCGATGTCCGATGCGGACGCTGCGAGGCCCCGGCCGAAATCGAAATCGTCGTTGCGCAACAAGCGGGGGCGTTCGAACTGAGCGCCGAAATCCGCTCGGAACTGCCCCTGCCAGCGGCAGTGGCGCTGACCGCCGTGGTCGAGGATAGAGGAGGGACGATGCATTACTGGGCGCTCGCATTCGCGCAAGGGAAGCCCGACTTCCATTCGCCGGTCGGCAGGACCGTCCATCTGGCGGGCCGGCTGTGAGCGTGCGCTTCGGGATCGACCGGCTGCTCGTCGAGGACGATTTGCGGAACGCGCTCGAGGGCAAGCGTGTCGCCCTGGTCGCGCATCCGGCTTCGGTCACAGCGCGCCTCCAGCATTCGCTCGACGCGTTGATCGACCGGGGCATCGCGATCTCGTCGGCCTTCGGTCCGCAGCATGGGCTCAAGGGCGACAAACAGGACAATATGGTCGAAACGCCCGACGAGACCGATCCGCAATACGGTATCCCGGTGTTCAGTCTCTATGGCGAGGTGCGCCGCCCGACCGGGCAGATGATGTCCACTGCCGACGTCTTCCTGTTCGACCTCCAGGATCTCGGCTGCCGGATCTATACCTTCGTCACCACGCTGCTCTATCTGCTCGAGGAAGCGGCCCGCACCGGCAAGAGCGTCTGGGTGCTCGACCGACCCAATCCGGCCGGTGGTCCGGTCGAGGGGACGCTGCTGTTGCCGGGGCAGGAAAGCTTCGTCGGCGCCGCGCCCATGCCGATGCGCCATGGCCTCACCATGGGCGAAATGGCGCGTTGGTTCGTGGCCCATTTCGATCTCGACGTCGATCTGCGGGTGATCGAGATGAGCGGGTGGAAGCCCGGATCGGCACCCGGATACGGATGGCCCGCGGATCGCGTGTGGATCAATCCCAGCCCCAATGCCGCCAATCTCAACATGGCGCGCGCCTATGCCGGGACGGTGATGCTCGAAGGCACGACGCTCAGCGAGGGGAGGGGGACAACCCGCCCGCTCGAAGTGCTGTTCGGAGCGCCAGACATCGATGCCCGGGCGGTGCTCGCCGAGATGGAGCGGCTCGCGCCGGTGTGGCTGCGAGGATGCGCGTTGCGCGAATGCTGGTTCGAACCGACCTTCCACAAGCATGCGGGAACGCTGTGCAACGGCTTGATGATCCACGCCGAAGGCGAATTCTACGATCATCATGCTTTCAAACCCTGGCGCCTGCAGGCGCTTGCCTTCAAGGCGATCCGCAACCTCCGTCCGGACTATCCGCTGTGGCGCGATTTCGCCTATGAATACGAGCTCGACCGCCTCGCGATCGATGTGATCAACGGTGGGCCGTCGCTGCGTGCCTGGGTTGACGACGGCGAGGCTTCACCCCACGATCTCGACGAGCTGGCGAAGGCCGACGAGGCCGCCTGGCGCGAGACCATCGCGCCCTTCCTGCTCTACGACTGATCCCGGTGGTCCGAAGGCTGGTCCTGCACCACAGCAGCCAGCCGCGGCAGTTTGGCAGAAGAAGCAGCCTGCTCCGCCTTGACGGCCCCGCCGTTCTGGAGGACGCTGGATGGCGAGGGAACGGGAGAAGGCGTCAGTGGCTACGGCGGCACAATCGCGGATCGGGCAGGGATCGGTGCGGGCCACGCTGTGGATCCTGCTGGTGGTCTATATCTTCAATTTCATCGACCGGCAGATCGTCAATATCCTTGCCGAACCCATCGCGCTGGATCTTGGCCTCAGCGATACGCAGATCGGGTTGATGACGGGGCTGGCCTTCGCGCTGTTCTATACCGTTCTCGGCCTGCCCATCGCACGCTATGCCGACCGCCCCTGGACCAACCGGCCGCGGCTCATCGCGGTAGCGCTGGCGATCTGGTCGGCAATGACTGCGCTTTGCGGACTGGCGCAGAACTTCTTCCAATTGCTGCTCGCGCGCATCGGCGTGGGCGTCGGAGAGGCCGGCTGCACCCCGCCGGCGCATTCGCTGATCGCCGACATGGTCGAGCCGGCCAAGCGCAGCTCGGCGCTGGCCTTCTATGCACTGGGTATTCCGGTCGGCACGGTTCTCGGCATGATGATCGGCGGGGTGCTGAACGATGTGTTCGGTTGGCGGAAGGCCTTTCTGGTGGTCGGCCTGCCGGGCGTGGCGATGGCGCTGGTGGTGTGGCTCGTTCTGCACGATCCGCGCCGGTCGCGCTCCGCGGATGCCCTGCTCGCCCGACCCCCGCAGCAGACATTGCCGTTCTGGACAGCTATCAAAGCGGTGATGGGCTCGCGCGCCTTCGTCCTGCTTCTCGCCGCGGGATCGTCGGCTTCCTTCCTCGCCTATGGCAAGACCACGTGGACGACGATCTTCTTCCAGCGCACGCATGAGCTGACCCCGGGCGAGGTCGGTCTGTGGTTCGGCGTCGTCAACGGGATCGCGGGAATTGCCGGCACGTTCCTCGGTGGATGGCTCGCCGATCGCTTCGGTGCGACCGACCGCCGTCACGTTCTCACGGCGCCGGCGATCGGCATGGCCCTGTCCGTACCGCTCGCCTTCATGGCCTATCGCGCCGAAAGCTGGCAATTCGCCCTGGCGCTGCTGTTCTTGCCGACGCTGTTCAATTCCTTCTACTACGGGCCGACCTATTCGGCGGCGCAGGGCCTGGTTCCCTTGCGCGCGCGAGCCATCGCGGCGGCGGTGGTACTGTTCTTCCAGAACCTCATCGGGTTGGGCCTGGGTCCGCTGTTCTTCGGCATGCTGTCCGATCTGCTGCATCCGGCATATGGCGGCGAGAGCGTCCGCTACGTGCTCTTCGGCGCGGCCTTTCTGGGACTTCTGCCGGCGTTCTTCTTCTGGCGTTGCAGCCTGCGGCTGAACGAGGAGCTCGACCGAAAAGGCTAGTCGGCGGAAAAGAGCCCCGGCTTCTCGAGAGGCGTGGGGAGCGGGCGAATATCGCTGGTGTCGTTGCGCATCACCATCACGCTGCAGCCGCCGATCCGCTGGTCGACCGCCGCGATGAGATAGGCTCGGTCGGGCGAGGCGGTATCTCGGTCGAGCCGAGGCTGTCCGTTCGCTTCGCGCGCCTCGTGAATGCGATCGCGACAAACCGCTTCGTCGCTGTCCTGAGTCGGGAGCTCGGCTTCGTGGGTCACCCCCGATTCCAACACACTGCTCTCGGGGGGCGAAGCCGAGACGAGAACAAGGGCGGCGATGGGCAGGGCGATCATGCGCATGGCGGTTCTCCTGCAGGAGAACATAGCTTACGATGGCTGCGAATTCAATTTTGTGGCGGCTGCCGGATCGGCGAAACGAGGCTCACCAGCACGAAACTGATCAACATGAGCAGGAACCAGGCGCCAAGCTTGGCGGGGGAAACCATCTCCCACCCGTTTTCCTGACCCGGATAATTCCATGCATTCGCGAAGGTGGCGATATTCTCGGCGAGCCAGATGAACACCGCGACGAGAAACTGGCCGACCAGCAAGGGCATCCAGCGGTGTTGCCGCCAATTGCGGAAGTAAATGCGCGTGTTCCAGAACAATATTGCAGCCACGGCGAACAGAAGCAGGCGCAGGTCGACGAACCAGTGATGTGCGAAAAAGTTGACGTAGATGCCGAGCGCCAGCGCATAGGTGGCCCAGCGTGGGGGATAGGCGCAGAAACGGAAATCGAAGATGCGCCAGACGCGCGCGATATAGCTTCCCACGCTGGCGTACATGAAGCCGGAAAACAGCGGCACCGCGCCGACGTGCAGGACGCTCGCCTCGGGGTAGACCCAGGATCCGGCAGCAGTCTTGAATAGTTCCATCACCGTGCCGACGATATGGAAGATCAGGATGACCTTGGCCTCGTCCCAGGTTTCCAGCCTGAACAGCAGCATCCCCACCTGGATGGCCACTGCGCAGAGGGTGAGAAAATCGTATCGGTGCAGCGCGGCATCCGCGGGATAGAGCAGATGCGTTGCTAGCAGGAGCGCCAGCAACAGCGCGCCGAACAGGCAGGCCCAGGCTTGCTTGAACCCGAAAAGCAGGAACTCGTAGAGCCCCAGCCGCCAACCTGCGCCGGGATCGAAGGCCTCGAGACGGAATCGGACCGCCTCGAAGCGGCTGTGCCTCAAGTGGTCACCCCTGCTTGCGGCTCAGTTCGCGCATCGCGTCGTCGAGCCCGTCGAGCGTCAGCGGATACATGCGATCGTTCACCAGATGTTTCATCACCTTGGTCGATTGCGAATAGTTCCATTGCTTCTCGGGAACGGGGTTGAGCCAGACGGTCGCGGGATAGGTGTTGACCACCCGCTGCATCCAGGTCGCGCCGGCTTCTTCGTTCATATGCTCGACGCTGCCGCCGGGATGAGTGATCTCATAAGGGCTCATCGCTGCATCGCCAACGAAGATCACCTTGTAATCGTGGCCGTATTTGTGGAGCACGTCCCAGGTTTTGGTGCGTTCCTGCCACCGCCGACGATTGTCCTTCCACAACCCCTCGTAGAGGCAATTGTGGAAATAGAAGAATTCGAGGTTCTTGAACTCCGCGGTGGCCGCGCTGAACAGTTCCTCGCATGTACGGATGAAGGGATCCATCGATCCTCCGACGTCGAGGAATAGCAGCAGTTTCACCGCATTGTGCCGCTCGGGCCGCATGTGGATATCGAGCCAGCCCTGCTTTGCCGTGCCTTCGATCGTGGCATCGAGGTCGAGCTCGTCGGCCGAACCTTCGCGGGCGAATCTGCGCAGCCGCCGCAGCGCCATCTTGATATTGCGGGTGCCGAGTTCCTTGGTATTGTCGAGGTTCCTGAATTCGCGCTTGTCCCACACCTTGAGCGCGCGCTTGTGCTTGCTTTCGCCGCCGATGCGGACGCCTTCGGGATTGTAGCCCGAATTGCCGAACGGGCTGGTGCCCCCCGTTCCGATCCATTTGTTGCCGCCCTGGTGGCGCTCTTCCTGTTCCTCGAGGCGCTTCTTGAGCGTCTCCATGATTTCGTCCCAGGAACCGAGCGACTTGATCGCTTCCATCTCTTCTTCGGACAGGAACTTCTCGGCCACGGCCTTCAGCCAGTCTTCGGGGACATCGACCGGGTTCTGCCCGTAATCGGAAAAGATGCCCTTGAAGACTCTGGCGAACACCTGATCGAACCGGTCGAGCAGGCCTTCATCCTTCACGAAGGTTGCGCGGCTCAGATAATAGAATGCCTCGGGCGACTGGCCGATGACATCGCGGTCGAGCGCCTCGATCAGCGTGAGGTGTTCCTTGAAGCTGGCGGGAATGCCCGCCGCGCGCAGTTCGTCGACGAAGTTGAAAAACATGGCCGGGCTGTAGCGCGCCCGGGGGGCGAGCGCCAGCCTCCGCACATCCGGCCGCTGCGACTTAACCCTCCGCTAACCATCGAGGATTAGACCGCTGCCAGGACGCGACAACAAGGGGTCAGAACGGGCATGGAACTCAACGCGATCGATGCGCGGGGCGCATCGGCACTCGATCAGATACCGGAAGCCTGCGGCAAGGTTACGGTCGGCTGCACCGATGTCGCGGGCATCGTTCAGGGGGTCATCGATTCCTTCGGACATCTGCGCGCCGAATACGTCGAGCTGCAGGGCACGGTATCGGCGCTGGATCAGGATCAGCACAAGGTGCTCGAAGCGAGCGACGAGGCCCGCCTGCTGTCCGAGCGGGCGATCGAGCGCCTGTCCGACGGGACCGCCATGATCAGCAATTCGCTGAAGGAAATCGGCAATCTGCTCAGCCTGGTCGAGACGCTGACCGAGCACGTGACCGGTTTCGCTGCAGCGATGGACCAGGTGCGCCGTTCGAGCCAGGAAATCGAACAGATTGCCGAAACCACCAATATCCTCGCCCTCAACGCCACCATCGAGGCGATGCGCGCGGGCGAACAGGGGCGCACCTTCGCTGTCGTCGCCAACGAAGTGAAGACGCTCGCCAGCGAAACCCGCAAGGCGACCGAGGAGATCGGCCGCACCATCGACACGCTCGGCGGCGAGGCGGAACAGGTAATCGAGAAGATTCAGACCGGTGCCGCGGCGAGCAGCCATGCCAAGAACTCGGTCAGCGCGATCGAAGACACGATGCGAAGCGTCACCGACCTGCTCGTCGAGGTCGATGGGCAGCAGGACCAGATCGCCCGCAACACCGCGACGATCTCGGGCCATGTCCACCGGGTCCAGGACGTGCTGAACGATTTCGATCGCTCGGTTTCGGTCAACGAGAGCCAGCTCGAAAAAGCGCATGCGAGCATGGAAGACCTCGAAATGACCGCGAGCGAGATGTTCGACCGCATCGTCCAGGCGGGGCTATCGCCGCAAGACAGCGCCATGGTCGAAGTCGCCCGCGCGCATGCGCTCAAGGCCGGCGAAATGGCCGAGGCGGCGCTCGCTGCGGGCGATCTCACCGTCGATCAGCTGTTCGACACCGACTATCGCGAAATCGCGGGATCGGAGCCGACCCGCTACAAGACGTCGCTGATGGATTGGGCGCATGAGAACTGGCGTCACCTGCTCGACGGGGCGACCGCCTCCGATTCGCGGATCATGGCCGCGGCCTGCACCGACATGAACGGGTATCTACCGACCCATCTGACGAAGCATTCGCAGCCCCCGACGGGCGATCTCACGCACGACACCCGCTATTGCCGCAATGGACGCAAGATACTCGATCCGATCGACCAGAAGGCGAAACGATCGGCCGCACCCTACATGATGGCGGTCTATCGTCAGGAAGGCGACGGCAAGACCTACCGCGTCGTGCGCAACGTCTATGTCCCGCTGTTCGTCCGCGGTCGCCGCTGGGGCGACCTCGAACTGGCCTATTCGCTGAACGACCGCGCCGATGACGATCGATCGATGTTCGACGTGCTCCCGCACGTCCTCCGGTCCAAGGGTGATCAGGTTCAGGTCTGACGCCGCGCCATGAAGGCGAGACGTTCGAACATCATCACGTCGGCCTCGTTCTTGAGCAGCGCGCCGTGCAACGGCGGAATGGCGCTGTTGGGATTGCTGTCCTGCAGCGTTTCCAGCGGCATGTCTTCGTTGAGCAGCAGTTTGAGCCAGTCCAGCAGCTCGCTCGTGCTGGGCTTCTTCTTGAGCCCGGGAACGTCGCGCAGCTCGTAGAAGATTTCCATCGCCTTGGTGACGAGGTTCTTCTGGATGTCGGGGAAGTGGACTTCGATGATCTCGCGCATGGTGTCGCGGTCGGGAAACTTGATGTAGTGGAAGAAGCAGCGACGCAGGAATGCGTCGGGCAGTTCCTTTTCGTTGTTCGACGTGATCACCACGATGGGGCGCTCGCGCGCCTCGATCCGCTCGTGCGTTTCATAGACGTCGAAACTCATCCGATCGAGTTCCTGCAGGAGATCGTTGGGGAATTCGATATCGGCCTTGTCGATCTCGTCGATGAGCAGCACGGGTAGCTGTTCGCAGGTGAAAGCTTCCCACAGCTTGCCCTTCTTGATGTAGTTGGAAATGTCGTGGACCCGCTCGTCGCCGAGCTGGCCGTCGCGCAGGCGTGCTACCGCGTCGTATTCGTAGAGGCCCTGCTGCGCCTTGGTGGTCGATTTCACGTTCCATTCGATCAGCGGTGCATCGATCGCCCTGGCGATCTCGTGCGCGAGGACGGTCTTGCCGGTTCCGGGCTCCCCCTTCACCAGCAACGGACGGCGCAGCGTCACCGCCGCATTGACGGCGACCTTGAGGTCGTCGGTCGCGATATAGCTTTCGGTTCCTTCGAAGCTTTGCGTCATGAATTTCCCTCGGATCGGATTGCGAATTGCAACCCGGTTAGGGATGCCGGCGGCGCGGGGCAAGGCCCTTAGTCGGCGAGTGCGAGCACGCGCCAGGCGATCGCCAGCAGCGCCGTTTCATCCAGCGGTCGGGCGGGATCGTTCCAGCTCATCGCGAGCATGTGCCACGTTCCTGCCCGGTCGCGCAGGAGCCAGGTCAGATCCAGCACCCCCGGCTCGGATCCGCCCTTGTATCCAACATAGGACCAATGCGAACGTACAGGGACGGGCAGGGCCGGATTGACCGCCATGATGGCGCGCGCAGCCTCCTGTTCCGGGCCGGTCAGCACCTGCAGCAGGCGCCGTTGGTCATCCATGCTGGCGAACCATTCCACGGTCTCGATCAGGATCGGCACATTGGCGGCGAAGACTTCGTTTATCTTCGCCCTGTCGACCGAGGCGGCAGAAAGATCGTCGAGCAGTCTCGCCTGGCCGGCGTCGTCGGCTGCGGCATAGGCGGCACCGGGACCGGTCGACTTGAGGACGAAATTCTCCACCGTCTTGAGGAATGGCAGCGTGAGGGAAGGCTGGGAATGTCCGCTCGCGCGCAGCTCGGCTGCAATAACGTCGCGCCCGAGTGTCTCGATAAGGAGATCGGCAGCGGTGTTGTCGCGGCGCGAGATCATCAGCGTTGCCAGCGTATGGATGGTCACCGGCGATCCGTCGGGCCAGTCCTGCATGATGCCGCTGGGGAGGCTCTTGCGATCGAGCGCGACCACCGTGTCCCAGGTCAGGCGATCCTCGTTCACCGCCCGGGCGACCGCGGCCAGCACATAGAGCTTGAACGCCGAAGCGATAGCGAACTGTGCCTCCGGGTCGCCATGAACGAAGACGGGAGCGCCCGTCAGCGGGCCGAACCAGACCGCCGTCCGCCCGCCGAGGCGGTCGAGGTCGGCAGCTATGGTCGTGGCAGCGCTCTCCTCAGGATCGATGGGACCTGCCCCAACTCCGCCGCGACTGTCGGATTCTTCGGCCGATGGCTGCGCGAAACACGGCCCGGCGGCGAGCGGGACGATGCCGAGGGCGGCTGCATAAAGAAGCGGTCTCATTGCTATCTCCGGCTTGCGAGCCGGCCGGGCATTACCGGTCCGATGGCTGGACATCGAGCGCGCGGATTTCGCGGTCGAGACGGCGTGCTGCAAAAAGGTTCAGCCAGGCGACGAAACCGAAGAAGGCGACGGTTCCCGCCAGCGGGGCCCACACCCCTTCGAGCGCAGGGAGCCAGCCGATCCTCGACGCGACGCGGCTCACCGTGAACCCGTAGACCGCGCCGATGCCCGGCACCAGCGGGGCGAGATACCATAGTGGCACGCGCCGCAGCAGTTCGCGCTGACGCACCAGCTGGTTGCGCAAATGCTCGCGGCAGGATTGTTCGGGCCGGCGTTCACGGAAGCTGCCCGAGCGATGGAGCTGCCATAGAACGAAAATCGTACCGCCAAGCACCATCAGGCAGGCCGCAGCGAAATCCCACAGGCCCAGCGAGAGGGTCCACAAGGCGCCGACCGCGAACAGTGCGATCACGGCCACCCCGGCAATGTATTCGATCGCATTGCGACGGCGGATCGTGCGTTCGAAGCGGGTCGCACGAATTGCGCAGATGCCTGCGTCGGGAAACGCCGCATCGGCCGCACATTGCCGCCAGGCGGAAGGGAGGGAATTGCTCATCGGGGTTCTCCTTCGAGATCGGGCTGCGCGAATTGCTCCGCGATGGTGGTCTTGAGGCGGTGGACGCGGGTGGCGACAGCTTCGGCGCTCAGGCCCGTTACCTCAGCGATCTCGCGCCCGCTCTCGCCTTCGAGCCACAGCAGCATTACCTGCGCATCGAGCGTCGGAAGGCTGCGGATCAGCGCGTGGGCACGGGCGACTGCGAGGCTTTCGTCCGCCGCCCGCTCGCTGTCGCAGGCGAGGGGAACCGTCTCGATCGAATCGAGCGGCACCGACCGGCGTCCCCGCGAGGCACGCAACCGGTGTTCGGCGCAGACGTTGTGGGCGACGCGATAGACCCAGGTCTTGAGCGCGCAGCGTCCGTCGAAGCGAGCAAAGCTTCTGAACAGCTCGCATTGAATATCCTGCTCGAGATCGCGCGCCTTTTCGGGATCGCGCTCCATCGCCCGGGCGAGGCGGGCGATGGCGGGGGCGAATTGCGCACCCGCCTCGGCATAGAGTGTGTGTTGCTTTCCTTCGCTCATGAACCCTTAGTCCGTGCCCATGCGTATTCCTTACACGACGGCACGAAAAATACTTCAGGGGGACAGGGATGCCGACCGAGCGACTGACGATCGACACCGAGGCCGGGCACCGCCTTTCCGGGGCGCTCGAACTGCCCGGCGGGCCAATCCGCGGGGCAGCGCTTTTCGCGCATTGCTTCACCTGCAGCAAGCAGAGCCGTGCGGCGGTGGCCGTGTCGCGCGCGCTGGCGCGCGAAGGCATCGCGACGCTTCGCTTCGACTTCACCGGACTGGGCGCGAGCGAGGGCGAATTCGGGCGCGAGGGATTTGCCGGCGATATCGCCGACCTCGTCGCAGCGGCGGACCATCTGGTTGCTCGCTTCGCCCAGCCGGCGCTGCTGGTGGGGCACAGTCTCGGCGGCGCCGCGGTGCTCGCCGCGGCAGATGAACTGGGCGAGGACAAGGTCGCGGCGGTGGCGACGATCGGGACGCCTTCGGATGTCCGACACGTGCTGAAGAACATCCACGGCGATCTGGACCCGATCAGAACTGCGGGCGAAGGGGAGGTGTCGATTGGCGGAAGGGCTTTCCGGCTCAGCAGCGATTTCCTCGCAAGTGTCGGTTCGGCGGACCTCCTGGCGAAGGTAGCGGAGCTGCGCGAACCACTGCTGTTGCTGCATTCGCCGACCGACCAGGTGGTGGGGATCGACCATGCCGCCGCGCTGTTCGGCGCGGCCCGGCATCCGAAGAGCTTCATCAGCCTCGATGGTGCCGACCACCTTCTGCTCGATCCCGCGCGCGCCGAATTTGCTGCGCAGATGATCGCTACCTGGGCGCAGCCCTACTTGCCGCAGCGGCTCGAAGAACCCCTGCCCGGGGAGGGCGTGGTGGCCGAGAGCGGACAGGGGCGCTTCGCAACGGAGATTCGCGCCGGCTCGCATCGCCTGTTCGCCGACGAGCCCGCCGAAGTGGGAGGCGACGACACCGGTCCGAGCCCTTATGATCTGCTGCTTGCTGCTCTGGGAAGCTGCACCTCGATGACGCTGCGGATGTATGCCGAGAGGAAGAACATCCCGCTCCGGCAGGTTTCGGTACGGTTGGCGCACCGGCGCGATTACCACGCCGATTGCGAGAACTGCGAACGGGGTGGGTCAATCGAGACCATCCATCGTTCGATCGAACTGCGCGGCGAGCTGACGAACGAGCAGCGGCAGAAACTCATGCGGATCGCCGACATGTGCCCCGTGCACCGTACACTGACTGGACGGCTCGAAGTCGTCACCGAAGCGATCTCCGGTGCCGGCACATCGGCGGATGCGGCCGATTGAGACGTCAGTCGCGCGCGACGGTCAATCGCCGCGTGGTCCCGACTTCGCAGCGCACTTCCTCGATCGTGCAACCGAGGCTGGCGGTCACCGCCTTGAGTATGCGCATGCCGAGCCCGCTGCCCTGCGGCGCGTCGGCCTCGTCGATACCCTTGCCGTCGTCCGCGACCGTGACCGAATAGCCTTCGCCGACCCGCGCGAGGGTGATCGAAACCGTGCCGCCCTTGCCGTCGGGAAAAGCGTATTTGATCGCATTGCTGACCAGTTCGTTGACCACGACGCCGATCGATACCGCTTCATCGGGGGTAGCCTCGACCTGCTCGGTCGCGGTCTCGAGCGAGATGCCGCAGCCGTCGTCGGCGAGGCCGTCGCGCAGTTCGTCGACCAGCGTACGCAGATAGGCATCGAGATCGATCGTCGACAGATCGCCGCGGGTGTAGAGATTGTGGTGAACCTTGCTGATCGCCTTGATCCGGTTCTGCGTCGATTCAAGCGCATCGCGGGCAGCCGGCTCTTCGGTTTGCTGGGCCTGCATCGAGACGAAGCTGAGCACCATCTGCAGACTGTTGGACACGCGGTGGTGGACCTCGCGGACCAGCAGTTCGAGCCGCTCGTTGGCGCGGCGCAATTCGGCTTCTGTCTCGCGCTTCTCCTTCTCGAGACGAAAGCGGTCGAAGGCCTGGCGAAAGCGGCCGTCGAGCAGATCGAAGAAGCTTTCGCCGATCGTCTTGACCACGAAGTCGGAGGCCCCGGCATGAATCGCTTCTACCGCGACCTGCGTACTGTCGTTTCCGGTCACGAAGACCACCGGGGGGTGATCGGGAAGGGCAACGATCTCGTCGAGCATGTCGCGCCCGCTTTTGCCTGGCATATGATGGTCGATAGCGACCAGATCGAAGCTCTCGGATGTAAGCCGCGCCATGCCTTCGTCCGCATCGGCCGCGGTTTCGACGGAAAATCCGCGCCTCTCCAGGGCGCGTTGAATCAGCCGGCGAAGCCCGGCATCATCGTCGACATAAAGGATGCGCGACCCGTCTATCGCTCGATTTCCGGCACCTGGATAACCGACAGGAACAGCCCCAGCTGGCGAATGGCGTCAGCGAAGCTCTCGTAGTTCACCGGCTTGGTGATGTAGACGTTGCAGCCGAGGTCGTAGCAGCGCTGGATCTCCACCTGGTCGTCGGTCGTCGTCAGAACGACCACCGGGGTCCGCCGCAGCCGTTCGTCCTGCTTGATCTTCTCGAGGATCGACGTGCCGCTCATATCGGGCAGGTTGAGATCGAGCAGGACCATCGCCGGCCCGTTGCGCGCCGGTCCCTCGGGCGAGTTGAAGATATATTCGAGACCGCTCGTTCCATCGAGGAAATGTTTGATGTCGTTCGATATACCCGCTCGGCGGATATTCTTCTCGATCAGCCGGGCATGGCCCTCGTCGTCTTCGATCATGACGATGCCGACCGGTTGGGGCGCGTTCATGCAAGTTGCTCCGTTGCAACGAATTGAGCCGGCAGGCAAAGCCTGAAACGGGCTCCCTGGTCAAGTTCGGATTCCACCTCGATCGAGCCGCCGAGCCGGTAGACCAGCGCACGAACATTGGCGAGGCCGATGCCTTCGCCCGCCATGTTCTGCTGCCCCGCGCGACGGAACAGATCGAATATCCGCTCGTGATCCTTGGGCGCGATCCCGCGGCCGTTGTCGATCACGTCGATGAAGACGCGGTTCCCCCTCCGGCTGCCTTCGACGACAATTTCGCCGGGGCGGTCGGGGCTGAGGTATTTGAGCGCGTTCTCGATCAGATTGGAGAGGATCTGTTCGATCGCGATCCGGTCGCTCTCGATCGGCGGGAGCGGCCGAACCTCGATCTTGGCTCCGACCTCCTCGGTGCGCTGGTGAAGCGAAGCGACGACCGAATCGGCGACCTCTTTCATGTCGAGCCGTTCGGGCGACAGCGTCCGCCGCCCTTGCCGCGACAGTTCGAGGATCGAATTGATCAGCCGGTCCATCTTCTCGGTCGAGGTGCGGATGAACCCGACCGCTTCGGGCAGATCCTCGTCGACCGCCAGCCAGGCTTCGCGGTCGCGCAATTCGGGCTGCGCCTCGTAGAGCGACTCGAGATGCGCGCGCAGCACCGAACGCGCCTGTTCGAGTTCCGCGGTGAAGCCGAGGACGTTGACCAGCGGCGAGCGCAGGTCGTGGCTCACGATATAGGCGAAGCGCTGGATTTCCTCGTTCGCCCGCGTCAGTTCGGCGGTGCGCTTCGCGACCGCATTTTCGAGCCCTTCGTTCGCGCCGCGGAGCTGGATCTGGGCGCGCGTCAGGTCGCGGTTGTAGCGCAGCACGAGCACCACCGCTGCGACCATCACCGCGAGCAGTAGCGCCAGAGCCAGGCCACCGACTACGTAAAGCTGGATCAACGAGCCCAGTTGCGCACGATTGTAGCGGACCAGTTCGGCGGCCTCGATCGCGGCCATCTCTTCCGCCAGCGAGCGGATCTCCTGTGTGATCAGCGCTCCGCGATCGCGGCTGAAATCCGTGTTGCGGGCGGTCCGGAACGCGCGCAGCGGGTCGCTGAACATCGCGTCTGTGAGGTCGCTACGCTGGGCGTCCAGCGCCTCGATCTGAGCGATGCGGACTTCCTGCTCGCCGTTCCCTTGGACAAGCTCCTGCAATTCGGCTTGCTCGGCAAGGTAATCGGCGCTCGCCTGGCGGACGACGCGGGTGAAGGCCGGATCGGGCTGCAGCAGGAACCCGCGGCGGCCCGCAGCGATCTGTTCGTTGAAAGTTGCCAGCCGGTTGATTGCCGCCTGGCGTTTCAGCGTCTCCTCGACCTCGTCGGTGTCCTTGGAGATGTCCGCCAGCGTGATCGTCGCGGCTGAAATCGCGACCGTCAGCAGGACCAGCCCGAACGCCAGCAAGGCGACGATCGTCCGGCGCCCGTAGCGGTCGTATTTCTCGCGAGCACTGTCGGGCATGGGCGGCTCAGGCGTCGATCATCTCGCGGTCGAACTCGCCCGCGTTGTTCTGGATGAAGTTGAAGCGGTGTTCGGGATTGCGACCCATGAGCTGGTCGACCAGTTCCTTGACCACCGCGCGCTGTTCGAATTCGCCGGGCAGGGTGATGCGGATCAGGCTCCGGCGTGTCGGGGCTCATCGTGGTTTCGCGCAATTGCGCTGGGTTCATCTCGCCGAGGCCCTTGAAGCGGGCCACTTCGACCTTCTTGCCCTTGAAGACGCGTTTCTTCCAGCTCCTTGCGGTGCGCATCGTCGCGGGCATAGCGACTCTCCTTGCCGGCGGTAAGGCGATAGAGCGGGGGCTGGGCGAGGAACAGATGTCCGCGCCGGACCACTTCGGGCATTTCCTGGAAGAAAAAGGTCATCAGCAGCGTCGCGATATGCGCCCCGTCGACGTCGGCGTCGGTCATGATGATGATCCGGTCGTAACGCAGCTCCTCCGGGTCGCAATCCTTGCGCGTCCCGCAGCCCATCGCCAGCGTGAGGTCGGCGATTTCGCTATTGGCGCGGATCTTGTCGGCGGTGGCGCTGGCGACGTTGAGGATCTTGCCGCGGATCGGGAGGATCGCCTGGGTCTTGCGGTTGCGGGCCTGCTTGGCGCTGCCGCCGGCGCTGTCGCCTTCGACGATGAACAGCTCGGTCTCGCCATCGCTCTTCGCCCGAACAATCGGTTAGCTTGCCGGGCAGGCGCAGCTTCTTGGCATTGGTGGCCGTCTTGCGCTTGATCTCGCGTTCCTGCTTGCGCCGGAGCCGCTCGTCCATCCGTTCCATGACCTGGCCCGAGCAACGCCTTGCCGCGGTCCATGTTGTCGGAGAGAAAATGATCGAAATGGTCGCGCACTGCGTTCTCGACCAGCCGGGCGGCTTCGGGACGTTGTCAGCCGGTCCTTGGTCTGGCTCTGGAACTGCGGATCGCGGATGAATACGCTGAGCATCACCTCGGCGCCGGTCATCACGTCGTCGGCGGTGAGATCCTTGGCCTTCTTCGCGCCCGTCAATTCGCCGAAGGCGCGCAGACCCTTGGTCAGCGCGGCGCGCAGCCCCTGTTCGTGCGTGCCGCCATCGGGGGTCGGCACGGTGTTGCAGTACCAGCTGGTCGACCCGTCCGAATACAGCGGCCAGGCGATGGCCCATTCGACGCGACCCTGCGCGCCGCGTCCTCGGCCCGCCCTCTTGCGCGGGAAATCCTGCGTCCCGGCAAAAGGATGCGCCGTCACGCATTCGCGCCCGCCGATCTGCTCGGCGAGATGATCGGCCAGTCCGCCGGGGAACTTGAAGACCGCTTCCTCGGGAACATCCTCGCTGGCGAGCGCGGGCGCGCATTTCCAGCGAATTTCGACCCCGGCGAAAAGATAGGCCTTGGATCGGGCGAGCTTGAACAGACGTTTGGGGCTGAACTCGCGGTCGCCGAAGATCTCGGTGTCGGGGATGAAGGCGACCGTCGTTCCGCGCCGGTTGGGGGTCGGTCCGAGCGCCTCGATTCCGCCCGTCGGATGACCTTTGGCGAAGCTCTGGGCGTAGAGCTGTCGATCGCGCGCGACTTCGACCCGGGTGTCGCTGCACAGCGCGTTGACCACGCTTACGCCGACGCCGTGGAGTCCGCCGCTGGTAGCATAGGCCTTGCCCGAGAATTTGCCGCCCGAATGGAGTGTGGAGAGGATGACCTCGAGCGTCGACTTGCCAGGATATTTGGGATGTTCGGCCACCGGCATCCCGCGGCCGTTGTCGGTGATGGTACACGCGATTGCCTTCGTCGAGGCGGACCTCGATCCGGCTCGCGTGCCCCGCGACCGCCTCGTCCATCGAATTGTCGAGCACTTCGGCGACCAGATGATGCAGCGCCCGGTCGTCGGTCCCGCCGATATACATGCCGGGTCGCCGGCGCACGGGCTCGAGGCCCTCGAGGACCTCGATCGACGAGGCGTCGTAATCGCCGCTCGAAGCGGGCGTGTTGTCGAAGAGATCGTCGGACATGCCGTTGCTATATCGCCCGCTTTCCTGCGGCTACAAGCCGGGCGGAGAGGTTATCCGCGTCGCTCAGAACCGGGCGGGCGCATTCTCCACCACGACCACCGCTCCCTTGCGCACCTGCCGCACTTCGAAAGCGCGCTGGACCACTCCGGTGCGGGTAAAGCGAAAGGCGCCGTCGAGCCCGAGGAAACCGTCCTCGCTGCGCAGCGCGCCGGCGGGAAAGTCGCGTCCGACCTTCCAGTCGCGTGCGATCCGCAAGGTCAGCAGCACCGCGTCGTAGCCGAGCGTCGCGATGCGATAGGGCTGGCTGCCGAACCGCGCTTCGTAGCTGTCGACAAATCGTTTGTAGCGCGTGTCCGAAATTGCCGAGAACAGCGCCCCGCCCAGGGCGGCAGCGCGGGTGATCGAACTCTCGCCGCTCCACAGTTCCGTACCGAGCAATTGGGTCGCTCCCTCGCCGCCCGGCTTGAGCACGCCGGCGGCTTGCGCTGCAAGTCGCGGCCCGTCGGCGATGAGCACGGTATCGTAGCCGCCGTGCGCCTTGAGCCTCTGTGCCGCGCTGACGATCGAGGTATTGCCGCGTGCATAGCGTTCGGTCCAGACGATGCTGCCGCCATAGGCCGTCACCGCCTGCCGCATCGCATCCTCGGCGCGGCTGCCGTACTCTCCGTCGGGCGAAACGATGGCGAAGTTCTGCGCCCCGTGACCGCGGGCATACTGGACCGTGCGCATGATCGACTGCTCGGGAATCTGCCCCATTACGAAGACGTCGGGGCCAGCCGCGCCGGCATCGTTGGAAAACGAGATGACCGGTATATCGGCCGGGCGCGCCTGCGCCAGAACCGACGGGATGTTGGTCCCCAGGAGCGGGCCGAGGATCAGCTTGTTGCCCTCTGCCACCGCCTGCCGCGCCGCTTCCTCGGGCCCGCGGGCGGTGTCGTAGGTGGTAATGCGCAGATTGGTGGCATCGGTATCGAGCAAGGCCATCATGGTGGCGTTGGCGATCGCCTGTCCCACCGCCCCGTTACTGCCCGACATCGGTACGAGCAAGGCAATGCGGTGGCGCGTCTCGTCGCCCGGCAGCGCTTCGGTCGGTTCGGGCGTCGGCGTGGTCTGCGCCGGCTCGGCGCGATCGGCTCCCCGCGGCAGGATGGTCGAACATCCCGCAAGCAATGTGGCAAGACCCACGGTAAGGATCGTCCTGCGATCAATTGTCCAGCGCTTCATCCTTGCCGCGTCCCTTGTTCCTGGTTCATGGGGGGAGGGTGAGCGAAACCGCGCCTCCTGATCCTGTCCTCGTCGAGCCTCTTATACCCGGGCTCTATCTGGTCGCCACCCCCATCGGCAATCTCGGCGATATAACCTTGCGCGCGCTTGATGTGCTCAGGCGATGTGATACGGTGGCATGCGAAGACACGCGGGTGACGGGCAAGCTGCTCAAGCATCTGGGGATTTCCAGACCGCTGCGGCGCTATGACGACCACAGCGACCAACGCGACCGCGCGCGACTGATCGATTCGATGAGAACGCGCGCGGTCGCGCTGGTCAGCGATGCCGGAACACCGCTGGTCAGCGACCCCGGCTATCGGCTCGTCAATGACTGCCGCGCCGAGGGCATAGCGGTGACCGTCCTGCCGGGGGCTTGTGCCGCGGTGACCGGTCTCACGCTTTCGGGCTTGCCCAACGACCGTTTCCTCTTCTCCGCCTTTCTGCCCAGCAAGGAGAAGGCGCGGCGGGAAGTGCTCGAGGAGCTGGCGGCGGTCGATGCCACGCTGGTATTCTACGAGACGGGTCCGCGGCTGCTCAAATCGCTCGAGGCGATCGGATCGGCGCTGCCCGGCCGCGAAATCGCCGTCGCGCGCGAGCTCACCAAGCTGCACGAGGAATTGCGGCGTGGACCGGCAGCGGAGCTCGTGGCCCACTACGAGAACCACCCGCCGAAGGGCGAGATTGTCCTGCTGGTCGGGCCACCGGTCGGGGTGGCTGCCACGCCGCAGGACGCCGAGGCGCTGCTGCGCGACGCGCTGACCCGGTTGAAGCCGTCGCAGGCCGCTGCCGAGGTCGCGAAGAGCACCGGTCTCGAACGCAAGGATCTTTATGCCCGGGCCATGGAATTGCGTCGCGAATGAAACGGCGACGTGCCGAAAGGAGCGGGCGCGAAGGCGAGGCCCGCGCGGCGTTCTGGCTCAGGGTCCAAGGCTGGCAAATCCTCGATAATCGCGTCAGGACTCCGGCGGGCGAAATCGATCTCGTCGCCCGGCGCAATCGGATAATCGCCTTCGTCGAGGTCAAGTATCGGCGCCGGCGGGCGGATCTCGATCATGCCATCGACGAGCACCGCCTCGCTCGCGTCGCGGCAGCGGCGGAAGCGGTGGCGCATCGCTATGCCACCGACGGCGAGGATATCCGGATCGACGTGATCCTCCTTGCGCCGGGCTGCTTCCCCCGCCACATCGCCAACGCATGGCAGCCGTAGCCCGTCACCGCGCTGCCCACGATCGGAGAGAGAATGTGAGCTTGCGCGTCGCCGTCCAGATGGACCCTCTGGAGAAGATCAAGATCGCCGGGGACAGCAGCTTCGCGCTGATGCTGGCAGCCCAGGCGCGCGGACACGAACTGTGGCATTACGATGTCGCCAGCCTCGCCTACGAGAGCGACGGGACGCCGAAAGGCCGGATCACCGCCCATGCCGCTCCGGTGACGGTGCAGCGGGTCGAGGGCGATCATTTCAGCGCCGGCGAGCGGCGCCGGATCGATCTGGCGCATGACATCGACGTGGTCCTGATGCGGCAGGATCCGCCCTTCCATCTGGGTTATATCAGCGCCGCCTTCCTGCTCGACCGGCTGAAGGGTGCCACGCTGGTGGTCAACGATCCGCGCGAAGTGGTCAACGCGCCCGAGAAGATGTTCGTGCTCGACTACGCGCGCTACATGCCGCCGACGCTGGTCGCGCGGCATATCGACGATCTGCGCGATTTCCAGCGACGTCATGGCTCGGTGGTGGTCAAGCCGCTCCACGGCAACGGCGGCAAGGCGATTTTCTGCATCGATGACGAGGGCACCAATCTCTCCGCCCTGAGCGAAGTCTTCGACGCGGCGTGGCCCGAACCGCACATGGTCCAGCCCTTTCTTCCCGAGGTCGCCGAGGGGGACAAGCGGATCGTGCTGGTCGACGGCGAATTCGCGGGCGCGATCAACCGCTTCCCCGGCGAAGGCGAGTTTCGTTCGAACCTTGCGCAGGGCGGCCATGCCGCCGCGACTACGCTGACCGCGCGCGAGGAGGAAATCTGCCAGGCGATGGCCCCCGAACTGAAGCGGCGCGGGTTGGTGTTCGTCGGAATAGATGTGATTGGCGGAAAATACCTGACTGAAATCAACGTCACTTCGCCCACGGGGATCGTCGCCATCGACCGCTTCAACGGCACCGACACCGCCGGGCTGATCTGGGATGCCATCGAGCGCAGGCATGCCGCGATGTAGGAGCGAATGCGGCTCCCGTCGGTTGGAATGGCATGCACGAACTCATCATCACGGCGATCGAGCAGGGCGGGCTCTTCGGCATTTTCGTGTTGATGGCGCTGGAAAATATCTTCCCGCCGATCCCCAGCGAAGTGATCATGGGCATCGGCGGCGTAGCGGTGGCGCGCGGCACGATGGACTTCTGGCCGCTGATGATCGCCGGCACAATTGGTTCAACCGCGGGCAATTATACATGGTACTGGCTCGGCGATCGCTGGGGCCGCACCCGGCTCGAACCCTTCGTCGAACGCTGGGGCCGGTGGCTGACGATGGAATGGGAGGACGTCGAGAGGGCGCGCAGCTTTTTCCAGCGCCACGGGCCATGGGTGGTATTCGTTTTCCGCTTCACGCCGATCTTCCGGACGATGATCTCGCTCCCCGCCGGTCTGGCGCATATGGGCAAGGTCCGCTTCCTGCTGTTCACCACCGCGGGCGTGTTCATCTGGAACCTGCTGCTGGTCGAAGGTGGCCGCCGGCTGGCGCTGTGGCTCGACCAGTCGCAGCAGATCCTCGGCTGGATCATCCTTGGTCTGATCGCGCTGACGGTACTTGCCTACCTCTGGCGAATCGCGACCTGGAAGCCGCGCCGCGAACGCTAGTCGTTCGCCCGCGGGTGCGCCTTGCGGTAGGTGTCGAGCAGGCTCGCCGCATCGACCCTTGTGTAGATCTGCGTCGACCCCAGGCTGGCATGGCCGAGCAATTCCTGGAGGCTGCGGAGATCCGCCCCGGCGCCGAGGAGGTGGGTGGCGAAGCTGTGCCGCAGCGCATGCGGCGTGGCGCTGTCGGGCAGGCCGAGCGCGCGGCGCGCTCTGGCGGTCGCCTTCTGCACCATCCCCTGACCCAGCGGGCCACCCCGCACGCCGCGAAACAGCGCGCCGTCGCGGTCGAGCGGCCAAGGGCAGCGCGCGACGTAATCCGCCACCGCTTCGCGCACGACCGGCAGCAACGGCACCACGCGCTGCTTGCCGCCCTTGCCGGTAACCGTGAGCCGCTCGCCCAGCGGCAGGTCGCCGCCGCGCAGGGCGAGCGCTTCGGCGATGCGCATCCCGGCGCCATAGAGCAGCAGCAGGACCGCGCGGTCCCGCGCACCCACCCACTCTTCGGCGGCCAGCGCATCGACCGTCTCGGCGAGTCCGAGGGCGTCGTCGGGGCTGACCGGGCGGGGCAGGCCCTTCTTGATCCGCGGACCGCTGCAGCCGCGGTGCCTCTGCCCCTCGCTGGCCCATGGCCGCGCGGGCGAAGGCGATGAAACCCTTCAGCGCGGACAATTCGCGCGCCGCCGAAGCGTTCGAGAGCCCCTCGGCACGACGGGCGGCGAGATGGCTGCGCAGGCGCGTCGTGGTGAGACTCGCGACATCGGCCCATTCGCCCAGCTCGAGCCGCGTCAGCAGCCGCTCGGCCGCCCGGCCATAGGCGCGCACCGTATGCGGCGACCGACGCCGCCCATAGGCAAGGTGATCGTGCCAGGCTTCGAGCAGGACGGGCCGGCTCACGCCGCGGTCACCAGTTCGGAGCGGACGATTTCGCCGAGCAGCGCATCGAGCAGCGGCATCCCCGGTTCGGTGATCCCGATCCGCGCGCCCTCGCGCCGGGCGAGGCCGAGATCGCGGTAGAGCGCCAGCTTGCCTTCGTCGATCAGCGCGCCGGGCGGGGTGCCGAAACGCGCCGCCAGCGCCGCCAGATCGATCCCTTCGCGCAGACGGAGCCCCATGAGCAGCGCTTCCGCAGCCTGTTCGCACCTGCCGAGCACGCGCTGTTCGGCGATCCCGTGCGTCCGCTTCGCCACCGCCTCAAGGAAGTTTTCCGGCTTGCGATGCCGCACCGTCGCGATCCCTCCGCGGCGGCCATGCGCACCCGGGCCGATGCCGACGTAGTCGCGGTATCGCCAATAGGTGAGATTGTGCCGGCTCTCCTGTCCCGGCCGGGCGTGGTTGCTGACTTCGTAGGCCGGCAGTCCCGCGGCCCCGGTCATCGCGCGCGTCAGCGCGAAGAGGTCGGCCGCGCGATCGTCGTCGAGCGGTTCGAAGGCGCCGCGCCGGACATCGGTGGCGAAGCGCGTCGCGGGTTCGATGGTCAGCTGGTAGAGCGACATGTGCGCGGTCCCCAGCGCCAGCGCCTCGCCCAGCTCGGTCTGCCATTCCGCCTCAGACTGGCCGGGGAGGGCATAGATCAGATCGACCGAGGTCCGCCCGAAGTGTCGCGCTGCGATCTCGATCGCGCGCAGCGCCTCGTCCGCATCGTGCAGCCTGCCGAGAAAACGCAACGATTCATCGCGCAACGACTGCACGCCGAGCGAGACGCGGTTCACTCCAGCGCGCGCCAGATCGGCGAATTTGTCGGCCTCGACCGAGCTCGGATTGGCTTCCAGCGTAATCTCGATATCGCGCTCGAAGCCCCACAAGCGATCGGCCTCGGCGAGCAGGTCCGAGACCAGATCGGGGGGCATGAGCGAGGGCGTTCCGCCGCCGAAGAAAATACTTGTCAGCGTTTCTTGAGAAGAAATCTGAGCATGTTCATGGCGCATGTCGGCGAGCAGCGCGTCTTTCCAGGCAACCATGTCCGCAGTGCGACGGACATGGCTGTTGAAATCGCAATAGGGGCACTTCGCGAGGCAGAAGGGCCAATGGATATAGAGCGCGCGGGCCAAATTCTCTTCAGCTTTTCTTAACCATCGGCGCGCATTTTCAGGCGCCATGGACGGGTCGAAAAAATCTGCGCCGCTTGTCGGCGCATGCATCCTGCTGTGTGCCACGAGCGTAGCCGTGGCCGCAAGCGAATCATCGCCGCAAACCGCCGCACCTGCCTTGCGCCCGGCGGCCTATTCGGGCGCGCGCCACAGTTCGGACATGCAGCTCGCGGCACGCGCGCTGCGGGTGCACAACGACGAACGCCGGCGGCTGGGTCTCCCGCCGCTCAAGTGGAACGTCAATCTCGAGCAGGAAGCGGGCGAATGGGCCCGCGACCTGTCCCGTCGTGGAGTGCTGCAGCACGCCGATGGACGCAACCGCAACGGGACCGGCGAGAATCTCTGGATGGGCACCGCCGGGCATTGGCCGGTCGAACGGATGGTCGGCATGTTCATCGACGAAAGGGCGCATTTTCGTGCCGCCGACTTCCCCAATATCTCGCGCACCGGGAACTGGGCCGATGTCGGGCATTACAGCCAGATCGTCTGGCGCGACACGAAGGAAGTCGGCTGCGCCGTGGTCACCTCGCGCGGGAACGACGTGCTGGTCTGCCGTTACTGGCCCGCGGGCAATGTGTGGGGCGAGCGCCCCTATTGATCCCGGCTCAGCCGAACTGGTCGGCGACCAGCTGCGCGAAGGCGTCGGCGCGGTGGCTGATCGCGTGTTTTTCCTCGGGCGCAAGTTCGGCAAAGGTCCGGTCGCGCCCCTGCGGGACGAACACCGGGTCGTAGCCGAAACCCATCGATCCGCGCGGCGGCCAGGTCAGCGTGCCCGGCGCCGCACCTTCGTAGACGGCATGTTCGCCGTCGGGCCAGGCGAGCGCCAGCACGCAGTGAAAGGCGCAGCTGCGATCGACCCCCGCGCCCTTCTGCTGCAGCATGCCCTCGACCTTGCCCATCGCCATGTACCAGTCGCGCCCCGGTTCGCCTTCGAACCACTGCCGTTCGGCCCAGTCGGCGGTATAGACGCCCGGACGCCCGTCGAGCGCATCGACCGACAGGCCGCTGTCGTCGGCCAGCGCGGCGAGGCCCGAGGCCTCGGCCGCAGCCCGCGCCTTGATCAGCGCGTTCTGGACGAAGGTGGTGCCGGTCTCGGCAGGTTCGGGCAGGCCGAGCGACCCGGCGGAAATGCAGGTCACGCCATAGGGTTCGAGCAGCGCGGAAATCTCCTTCAGCTTGCCCGCATTGTGCGTGGCGATCACCAGCGATCCCGAACCCAGGCGGCGGGTCATTTTCGCGTCGCCTCGTCCTGCGCGCGGAAGATCTGCCCGCAGCCGATCTGGGCCAGGCGGAGCAGGCGCAGGAAGCCTTCCTCGTCGTAGGGCGCGCCTTCGGCCGTGGCCTGCGCCTCGGCGATCTTGCCGCCTTCGATAAGGACGAAATTGGCGTCTGCATCGGCGCCGCTGTCTTCCGGATAGTCGAGATCGAGCACGGGCGTTCCGCGATAGATGCCGCAGGAAATCGCGGCGACCTTGGCGGTAATCGGATCCACGGCAACCGCGCCCGATTTCATCAGCCCGTCGACCGCCAGCCGCAACGCCACCCAGGCCCCCGAGATCGCGGCGGTGCGGGTTCCGCCGTCGGCCTGGAGCACGTCGCAATCGAGGGTGATCTGCCGTTCGCCGAGCTTCTTCATGTCGACCACCGAGCGCAGGCTGCGCCCGATGAGACGCTGGATCTCCTGTGTCCGTCCGCTCTGCTTGCCCTTGGCCGCCTCGCGCTGGCCGCGCGTGTGGGTGGCGCGGGGCAGCATCGAATATTCGCCGGTGACCCAACCTTCGCCCTTGTGGCGCATCCACGGCGGCAGGCGTTCCTCGACCGATGCGGTGCACAGCACCCGGGTTTCGCCGAACGAGATCAGGCACGAACCCTCGGCATGGCGGGTATAGCCGGTCTCGATCGTGATGGGGCGCATTTCATCGGGCGCTCGGCCGGAAGGTCGCATGGGAATTCTCCGTGTTCGCCCCACACCCGCTCACGCCGAGCGGATCGAGGGGTCGCATTTCCTGTTGCGCGCTGCGCTAGTAGATACCACCGGCCTTCGACAAGGTGGAGACGATGGGAAATTGAGATTGTCGTCCGGATTTCCTAATTGGGCGGGATGGACTCGCTTCCCCTCACCGCCATGTCCGAGCGTGCTCGCGAAATCTTCCGGCTCGTAGTCGAGGGATATCTCGACAGCGGCGTGCCGGTCGGCTCGAAGACGCTGGCGGGCGAGGCCGGGATGAATCTGTCGCCTGCCTCGATCCGCAACGTGCTCGCCGAACTTGAATTGCGCGGCCTGCTTTCAGCACCGCATACCAGCGCCGGGCGGATGCCGACCGAAAGCGGCCTGCGGCTGTTCGTCGATGCGATGATGCAGGTCGCCGAGCCCACGCGCGAGGAACGCGCGGCGATCGAACAGCGCTTGTCCGAGCCGGGACCGATCGAGCGCGCGCTCGAGGAGACCAGCACCCTGCTGTCCGATCTCTCGGGCGCGGCGGGAATGGTGATGGTGCCCCGCCGCGAACCGCGGCTGGCGCAGGTGTCGCTGACCGCGCTCGATGCGCAGCGCGTCCTGGCGGTGCTGGTCGGCGAGGACGGCGAGATCGAAAACCGCATCCTGGCGATTCCGGCCGAGGCGTTGGCGACCTCGCTCGAACAGGCGAGCAATTATCTCACCGCGCGCACCGCGGGGCGGACGCTGGCCGAAGCCTCGCGGCTGGTCGAGGAGGAGATCGCCAGCGGCAGGTCGGCACTCGATCAGGCCAGCCGCGATCTGGTTCAGCGCGGAATTGCCACATGGAGCGAGGATGCGGCCCAGCGGCCCGTCCTGATCGTGCGAGGCCAGGCCAACCTGCTCGACGATGCGGCGCTGTCGGACATCGAGCGCGTGCGGTCGCTGCTGGAGGATCTCGAAAGCAAGCAGTCGGTGTCGCAATTGCTCGAGCGCGCGCGCCGGGCCGAAGCCATGCGGATTTTCATCGGCAGCGAGAACCGGCTGTTCTCGCTCTCGGGCTCGTCGGTCATCGCCGCGCCTTATCGCGATCGCGAGGGCAAGGTGGTCGGGGTACTCGGCGTCATCGGGCCGACTCGGTTGAATTACGCGCGGGTCGTCCCCATGGTGGATTTCACCGCCCGATCCTTGGGCAAGAGAATAGGCTGACAGGGTTTCACGTGACCAACGAAAACAAGACCGAACCGCGCAAAAATGCGGTCGACGACGAAGTCGCGCGCGAGATGGAAGGCGTGCCGGAGCATCTGCGCGACTCGGGCGAAACCGACGGCGCCGATGGCGATGGCGATCCGAAACTCGAACAGGCGCTGGCCAAGCTGCGCGGCGATCTCGAGACTGCGATGCAGGACGTGCTCTATGCCCGCGCCGAAACGCAGAACGTGCGCCGCCGGCTCGAGAAGGACGTTCAGGACGCGCGCAATTACGGCGCGACGAACTTCGCCCGCGACATATTGAGTGTCGCAGACAATCTGTCGCGCGCGCTCGACCATGTGCCCGAAGCGTTGCGCGAGAACGAAAAGGCGAAGAATTTCATCGCCGGCATAGAGGCGACCCAGCGCGAGATCGACAAGGTCTTCGCGCAGAACGGGATCACCCGCATCGCCGCCAAGGGCATGCCGCTCGACCCCAACCAGCACCAGGCCATGATGGAAGTGCCGACCGACGAGGTCGAGGCGGGCGTCGTGGTGCAGGAAATGCAGGCCGGCTACATGATCAAGGACCGCCTCTTGCGCCCGGCCATGGTCGGCGTCGCGAAGAAACCCGACTGACCGGCGGTTCGAGGGAGGGCCCGTGAGGACTGCAATTTTCGGAGCGGCGGTCCTCGCCGCCAGCACCATCGCCGCGCCGCTGCTGGCGCAGGAGAGCGCGGACGAGGCGCTGTCGGCGCTCGGCGATGCCTATTACGACTACAATCTCGAACAATATGGCCTCGCCGAAACCGCGGGCGGCGACACCGAGCAGGGCGACCGGCTGTGGTCGGTCGCGCCCGAGGCGCAGCGCGCCCGCGCCGAACGGTATCGCGCCTTCCTCGCGCGGCTCGAGGCGATCGACCGCGCGCGGCTTTCACAAGCCGGCCGGACCGATGCGATGGTCCTGCAGACGCTGCTCGAATCGGACCTCGGCGATGCCCGCTTCGCCGAATGGGAGATGCCCTTCGACAGCGATTCGAACTTCTGGTCCTATCTCGCCGCCCCGCGCGGTTTTACGACGGTCGGTGAATACGAGAACTATCTCGGCCGGATGCGCGACATTCCGCGCTATTTCGCCGAGCAGACGGCGAATGCGAGGGCGGGGCTGGCGCGCGGTTTCTCGGTCCCGCGAGTGACGCTCGAGGGGCGCGACGTCTCGATCGCCTCCTACGTCGTCGAGGATCCCGAACAGAGCCCGTTCTGGAAAGCCTTCGCGGACATGCCGCGCAGCATTCCGGAGGCCGAGCAGGTGCGGCTGCGTGCCGCGGCGCGCACCGCGATCGCCGACAGCGTGACCCCCGCCTATGCCCGCTGGCTGGCGTTCTTCCGCAACGAATACCTGCCCAACACGCGGACCACGCTCGGGGCGAGCGAATTGCCCGATGGCGCCGCCTATTACGCCCAGCAGATCAGGCAATATACCACGCTCGACCTGACGGCCGAGGAGATCCACCGGATCGGCCTCGACGAGGTCGCGCGGATCACTGCGGAAATGGAGAAGGTCAAGGCCGAGGCCGGGTTCGACGGCACGCTGGCGCAATTCGTCGATTTTCTCCGCAACGATCCGCAATTCGTCGCGCGGTCGGGCGACGAGCTGATGGGTGTTTCGGCCTATACGGCGAAGCGGGTGGACGGCAAGCTGGCCGATTATTTCGGCTTCCTGCCGCGGCACCGCTTCACCATCCGCCCGGTCGATCCGGCGATTGCGCCATTCTATACCGCGGGGCGGGGCGGGCTCGATGCCTGCCAGATGAACACCTACGACCTGCCGTCTCGGCCCCTCTACAACATCCCCGTGCTGACGCTGCACGAATGCTCTCCCGGGCACAGCTTCCAGGCCGCATTCGCGCTCGAACAGGCCGAGGCGCCGCGTTTCCGGCGCCAGACCTATTTCTCCGGTTTCGGCGAGGGCTGGGGTCTCTACACCGAGTATCTGGGCGAGGAGATGGGCATCTATCGTACGCCCTACGAACGCTTCGGCCGGCTGAGCTACGAGATGTGGCGAGCTGCCCGGCTGGTGATCGATACCGGTATCCACCGCTATGGCTGGACCCGCCGGCAGGCGATCGACTATCTCGCCGGCCATACGGCGCTGTCCGAGCGCGAAGTCGGCACCGAAATCGACCGCTACATCAGCTGGCCAGGGCAGGCGCTGGCCTACAAGCTGGGCGAACTGACCATTCGCCGGGTGCGCGCCAAGGCGGAAAGCGAACTCGGCGAGAAGTTCGACATCCGCAAGTTCCACGATGTCGTGCTGTCGCTGGGTTCGGTGCCGCTGCCGGTGCTCGAACAGCGCATCGATGCCTTCATCGCCGATGGCGGCGAGGGACTGCCGGGTATCGCCTACGACTGATCGCCGGAAGCGGTTCGGCTCCGCTGGAGCGGCCTGGGGGTCATCGAGGCCGGTGCCGGAACGATGCCCCCGGCCTATCCGTAGTCTGTCCACACAAGAACGATTACGGAGAGAAGTCATGAACACCAAGCTGATGATCGCGCCGGCGCTGGCGCTGTCGACACTGGCCCTGGGAGGCTGCGCGGAGAACTACGCGGTCGAGGGGGCAGCGCTCGGCGCTGCCGCCGGTGCCGGAGTGGCCGCGCTCACCGATGGCGACTTCGAAACCTATGCGCTTGCCGGTGCCGCGATCGGCGGGGTGGTCGGTTATGCGAAGGACAAGAACGAGTCCTGCGACGGCTATTACGACGACGGCCGCTATGTCGACGACGATTGCCGCTACGACGACCGTTACGCCCGCTATTGGTAGGACCCGCGAAACTATCCGCCACGATCGAAGGGCCGCTCCGTGCCGGGGCGGCCCTTCCTCGTTTCAGACCCGCTGCGCGCGGTTTTCGTCGCGGTGCTTCTTGAGATATTTCATGAAAGGCGTTCCGCCGGTGCCGACGTCGGGGTCGTTGCCCGCGATCGAACCGGCCTGCTTGTTGATGTAGCTCGCAGCATATTCGAGATGCCGCGTGCGGAAGCGCGCCGATTGTTCGAGGCAGGCGTTGAACGCCTCCTTCAGGGCCGGGTCCTCGCTCGCCGAAACGAATTCGCGCAGCGTCGATTGCGCGGCGAGGTCCTCGATGAAGCGGCGGTGCTCGACCGGGCGGTAGCTGTGCAGCTCGTCGAGGAACTGGCGCAGGGGATCGTCGCTGTGCCCGACCTGGAACAGCGCATCCATCGCGGGAACGATCGAGGATTGCGATCCGGTCTGTCCGCGAAACGCCTGCGGCTTGCCTGCGTAGCGATCGATCCCCTCGTAAACGAGGCCGCCGCCTTCGAGCGCGGGATTGTTCGCCCAGCCGTGGATGTAGGGACGCACCCGGTGGAAGTAGATATAGGGATCGCATTGCTCGGGCATGCGCGCGAAATGTGCGTAGATCCGTTCCCACGCCTGATCCATCTCGCGCAGCAGGCGGGTCGCTTCCGCGGCGTCGCCGGTCCGCGCGACCGTCACCAGCCGCGCCGCATTGTCGAGCAACACGCCCGCTTCGGCCTCGATCGCGACATGCACGAGCACGAACCAGTTCTCGTCCGCACCGCCGTAGAAGTTCTGGTACATGGCGATGTTGTCGAGGGTGATCGGCGCCGCCTTGTCGAGCCGGTACCAATTGTCGAGCACATAGGCCGAATAGGGCAGCAGCGGTGCCTGGCCGAGCCGGTCGGCTAGCACGACATATGGGGCGCGAGAGATTCGCCGGCAGGCTGGCGGGCGGGACCGGTTCGCCCCAGACGTAGGCCTGCACGAGGAAGGAATAATGCACCATCGCTGTGCGGACCTGTTCCTCGGGCGCGTTCGCGGCCCAGTCGTCCAGTTCGGGGTCGCGAAGCCGGTCAAGAAAGTGGCGAATGCGCCCGGTGGTCAGCAGCGCGGATAGGCCGTCCGCAGCTTCGAGGATCGGATCGAACCGTTCGGGCAGTTCGATCTCGTCGATTTCGTAATGCGAAAGAAAGCCGCGCTCGCGGCTCATACCGTATTCTTCAAGCTCCATGTGAGTGACTCATCGCCGAGCGCGGGTTGGGCCGCCCGGTCAATGGGAGGGATGGTATCGAACGAAACCGCACCTCACAAGCGACGCTACGGCACCGCTGTGGATTCGTCAGGCGGCGGTTCGGAAAACCGCACCAGCAGATCATAGGCGGAAACGTCGGGTGCGCCCGCCAGCCGCACCCCGTTGCGGAGCCAGAAGGCGTGCTTGACGATCTCGGCCTGCTGTTCGATGCCATAGCGCGTCAGCGGCCACCCCGGCTTCAGGCTATAGTCGTAGCGCGCCCAGGGCATGCGGCGGGTGACGAGATACCATGAGCCCCTGGTCTGGACTTGCCAGACGTGGGTCAGCTCGTGGATCAACAGCCCCTGCCGGATGGTGCTCCCGCGCGAGAAATCGTGGCAGTAAGCCTCGCTCTGCGGATGGAAATGGAGATGGCCGCGCGGCGCCATGGTAATCCGCCGGGGCTGGAACGGAAACCATTTGCGCCGGCGGATGGTCACCCGAGCGTAATCGATCGCCTCGCCGAATACGCTCCGCGCGAGCGCCACTTCGCCGCGGGTGAGCGGTCGACTGCCACCCGCCGGACAGGTTGGCGAAGCCGGATCGGCGTCGCCGCCCGGTGCCTCGCCGCCCGACGTCTCCGCGCTATGGTTCAGCGATCATCTCCGGCGGCCCGGATGGCGACTTCGGCGGTCGTGCTCTTCCCCCCGGCGATGGTCAGCGTCATCGTCGTCGTGCCGCCAGCCGCGAGCGAGGGGTCGAGGTCGAAAACCATCACGTGCATGCCCCCCGGCTCGAACGTCTCGCTGGCCCCGGCGGGGATCATGACCGGACCCATTTCGCCCATCGTCATCTGGCCCATCGACTGGGAGGTGGCGTGAATTTCGGACCGTCCGGCGCCTTCGACCGCGGCGGTCCGTATCGCGAGGTTGCGATCGCCCACATTGCGTACGTCGAAATAGACCGCGGCCGGATTGCCCGAGACGGGGGGAAGCATCATGCGGGCATTCTCGATCTCGAGACCGGTCGCATTTTCCGGCTCGGCAGCCGCCTGGACATCATCCGCCGTCTGGCCGCAGCCGGCCAGCGGAATCGTGCAGGCGGCCAGGGCCAATGGCAGGAAACGGGTCGGTATCATGGTGCAATCCCTCCTCTTGCGCGGCGCAAAATCTAGCGAAGCGCTTCCCTTGTGCCAAGCGAAAGCGCACCTATATCGCCCCGGTAACACTGAGCTAACACACCACCGGATCGAGCCGCCGACGGGTTTCGCCAGCAACGGGGAGCCGACCGCGCGGTGTCCAACGATTGGAAACAGATGGGGAAACCATGGCTAAAGTAATCGGTATCGACCTTGGCACCACCAACAGCTGCGTCGCCGTGATGGACGGGGGCAAGCCCAAGGTCGTGGAGAATTCCGAAGGCGCGCGCACGACGCCCTCGATCGTCGCCTTCACCAAGGACAACGAGCGCCTGATCGGCCAGCCGGCCAAGCGCCAGGCGGTCACCAATCCCGACAACACGCTGTTCGCGATCAAGCGCCTGATCGGGCGCCGGTTCGACGACCCCATGACCAAAAAGGACATGGATCTCGTCCCCTATGACATCGTCAAGGGTAAGAACGGCGATGCCTGGGTCGAGGCCGGCGGCGAGGATTACTCGCCCAGCCAGGTTTCCGCGTTCATTCTTCAGAAGATGAAGGAAACCGCCGAAAGCTATCTCGGCGAGACCGTGACGCAGGCGGTGATCACCGTCCCCGCCTATTTCAACGATGCCCAGCGCCAGGCGACCAAGGACGCCGGTCAGATCGCAGGGCTCGAAGTGCTGCGGATCATCAACGAACCGACCGCGGCAGCGCTTGCCTATGGCCTCGACAAGGAAGACGGCAAGACCATCGCGGTCTACGACCTCGGCGGCGGCACTTTCGACATCTCGGTGCTCGAGATCGGTGACGGCGTGTTCGAGGTGAAGTCGACCAATGGCGATACCTTCCTCGGCGGCGAGGATTTCGACAGCGCGATCGTCGAATATCTGGCAGACGAGTTCAAGAAGAAGGAGAACATGGATCTCCGGACCGACAAGCTTGCCCTCCAGCGCCTCAAGGAAGCCGCCGAGAAGGCCAAGATCGAACTGTCGAGCTCGGCCCAGACCGAAGTCAACCTGCCCTTCATCACCGCGCGCATGGAAGGCGGCAGCTCGACCCCGCTGCATCTGGTCGAGACGATCACCCGTTCGAAGCTCGAACAGCTGGTCGGCGATCTGATCAAGCGGACGCTCGAGCCGTGCAAGAAGGCCCTGGCCGATGCCGGGATCGACAAGAGCGGGATCGACGAGGTCGTCCTCGTCGGCGGCATGACCCGCATGCCCAAGGTCCGCGAAGTGGTCGAGGAGTTCTTCGGCAAGAAGCCGCACACCGGCGTCAATCCCGATGAAGTCGTGGCCATGGGTGCGGCGATCCAGGCGGGCGTGCTGCAGGGCGACGTCAAGGACGTGCTGCTGCTCGACGTGACGCCGCTGTCGCTCGGTATCGAGACGCTCGGCGGGATCATGACCAAGATGATCGACCGCAACACGACGATCCCGACCAAGAAAACGCAGACCTATTCGACCGCCGAGGACAATCAGCAGGCGGTGACGATCCGCGTGTTCCAGGGCGAACGCGAGATGGCGGCCGACAACAAGCTGCTCGGCCAGTTCGATCTGGTCGGCATTCCACCGGCCCCGCGCGGCGTGCCGCAGGTCGAGGTCACCTTCGACATCGACGCCAACGGCATCGTCAACGTCAGCGCCAAGGACAAGGGCACCGGCAAGGAACAGCAGATCCGCATCCAGGCCAGCGGCGGCCTGTCGGATTCGGACATCGACCAGATGGTCCAGGATGCCGAGAAGTTCGCCGAAGAGGACAAGAAGCGCCGCGAAAGCGCCGAGGCGCGCAACCAGGCCGACAGCCTGGTGCATGCGACCGAGAAGCAGCTCGAGGAGCACGGCGACAAGATCGACGCCTCGCTCAAGAGCGAAGTCGAGGAGAAGGTCGCCGCGCTCAAGACCGCTCTCGAGGGAGACGATACCGCCGACATCAACGCCAAGGCGCAGGACCTGTCGCAGGCCGCGATGAAGATGGGACAGTCGATCTACGAGCAGGAGCAGGCCAAGTCTGCCGCTGCCGAGGACGGGGCTGCCGAAGGCGGCGAAGGCGGTTCGGACGAAGAGGTGGTCGACGCCGAATTCTCCGAAGTCGACGAAGACGCCAAGGGCTAATCGCCCAATGTTGACCGACCCGCCACCGGTGCCCAGTTGCGCCGGTGGCGGCTAGGTTTCGGGCGGGGAAGACCATGTCAGCTACCGATATCGACTTTTACGAAATTCTCGGCGTTTCGCGCAGTGCGGACGGGGCCGAGATCAAGAGCGCCTACCGCAAGCTCGCGATGCAGCACCATCCCGACCGCAATCAGGGATGCAAGGAGAACGAGGCCAAGTTCAAGGCGGTGAGCGCCGCCTATGAGTGCCTCAAGGATCCGCAGAAACGCGCCGCCTACGACCGCTTCGGCCATGCCGCCTTCCAGAACGGCGGCCCCGGCGGGGGCCATCCGGGCGCCGATTTCGGCGACATCGGGGATATCTTCGAGACGATCTTCGGCAGCGCCTTCGGGGGCGGCGCGCGGGCGCGCCCGCGCCGCGGCGCCGATCTGCGCTACGACATGCAGATCGATCTGGAAGACGCCTTCCACGGCAAGTCGACCGAGATCGAGATCGAGGTGTCGCAGAACTGCGAGACGTGCCACGGTTCGGGTGCGACGCCCGGCACGCGGGCGCGGACCTGCAATCTGTGCAACGGTCAGGGCCAGGTGCGGGCCAAACAGGGCTTCTTCGTGGTCGAGCGGCCCTGTCCCAATTGCCACGGGAGCGGCCAGGTGATCAGCTCGCCATGCCGCGATTGCCGCGGCGAGGGCAGGGTGGACAAGCCCCAGGCGCTCGAGGTCGAGATCCCGCCCGGGGTCGACACCGGCACCCGTATCCGGCTTTCGAACAAGGGCGAAGCGGGGCCGCGCGGGGCCCCTCCGGGCGATCTCTACATCTTCATCCACGTCAGGCCGCACGCGATCTTCCAGCGCGAGGGCACGACTCTCGCCACGCGCGTTCCGATCAGTTTCTCGAAAGCTGCGCTGGGCGGCTCGATCGCCATCCCCAACATCGATGGCGACGAAGTGACCATCGAGATCCCCGCGGGCATCCAATCGGGCAAGCAATTGCGCCAGCGCGGCGCCGGCATGCCCGTGTTGCAAGGTCGCGGTCGCGGCGATCTGGTGGTCGAGATCGCAGTCGAGACGCCCACGCGACTGAGTAAGGAACAGCGCGCCATCCTCGAGCAGTTCCGCGAAACCGAGACCGGCGACGAATGCCCCGAGAGCCGCGGCTTCTTCGACAAGATCAAGACCGCCTTCGGCGCCTGATGCGGGCGCCCGGCTAGGGCATCCGCTCGACCAGTTCGGCGCGGATCTGGTCGATCAGCCGCTGCGAGCAGCGCCGTGCCTTCTGCTCCTCGTCGAGAATGGCGTGGAACGCGTCTCTCTTGAAGCGGCGGCAGACGTCTCCGGCAAATGGCTTCTCGACCGTCGAGCAGACCAGGTCGATCATCCGTTCGGCGCCGTGCAGCCGGCCCCAGAGATAATCGTTCTCGCGATAGTCGCGACTGAAGAAGGCCCCGAAATTGTAGAACTCGACGCCCCGCAGCGTCGCCGCCGTCCCCCCTTCGCGAATGCTGCGCGCATCGTCGGGGCTGATGCGGTCGACCTTCACCGGGTCGAATTCGGTCAGTCCTTCGTTGCTCAGCAGGGGCAGGGTGGCGACGTCGTAGAACGGGAAGCCGAGATAGGTCAGCAGCATCCGCCGGCGCAGATTGGGCGGCATGTCGGCCAGCGCTTCGGCCAGCAGAACCTCGGCGCGATCGTCGAGATCGGGAAGCAGCCGCTTCGCCTCGACCATGTCGAGCATCGAACCCGGATCGGTCACGACCTGTTCGGCGACCGCTGGAAATTCCGGTCCCAGCGCGGCAACGCCTTCCTGCTCGAAATAGAGCGAAAGGATCGCGTAGACCGCTTCGCGACCGCGTTCGAGGGCATCGTCCGGAATGGCGGGATCGGCTTCCCAGTCGCGCGCGAGCCGGCGGGCGAGCAATCGCAGGCGACGGATGCGGAAGCCGATGTCGTGTTCGCGAAAGAAGCTGATCGCTTCGCCCGAGGCGCCGCCCCCGGGCGCGGCAAGCGTGGCGAGCCCGCGACGGATCAGTTCTTCGCGGAGGACGGCCTCGATCGGCGCGGTGTCGGGCAGGTTCAGCCTGGGCGCAGCGTTCAGCGCCAGCCGCGCCAGCCGTGCCACTATGCCGCTGAACTTGGCCTGGGCATAGGCATGGAAGGCATAGCCCGAGCCCTCGGCCGCGGCCTGCTGCGCTTTCTGGCGCCAGCTGCGCAGACGCGGCGGGGTCGGCCGGTCGAGGAACAGCGTTCGCCCGAACAGCTTCTCGACCGCACCGTCGACCTCGGGGCGCAGGGCGGCGACGATCTGCGACAGGCGCGACGCCTCGCGGCTCTGCTCCTCGAGCTGTTCGAGATTGTCGCGGATCGGCTGTTCGCGCGGGATGGTCGAAAGCGAACCGAAGATGGCCGAGAAGAATCCGACCCGTTCGTTCTGACCCCGGTCGCGGTGGCTGAAGCGGTCGGGGCGGGGATCGACATAGACGAAGCGGCGGTCGACCTCACGTTGCGCGGGGCGCCCCTGAAGCGCGGAAATAGCCCCCGCAAACGGCTTGTTGACCAGCACCGATCCATCGATCAGCGAGACCTGCTCGGTGGTGCCGCGCGCCACATGCATCGGCATGATGCGCTCCAGAAATGCCTCGCGCGAAGGCCAGTCGCGCTCGGTCAGATCCGACAGGGCATCGATCTCTTCCATCTGCAGCGGCGGGAAGGCGCCGGGAAAGCTTGCCGTGGCGCGTGCCGCGAACACGAGCTCGAGCGGATTGGCGAGGTCGCTCCCGCCGAACTGCGGCACCTTGGCACGGAAGGTGATCGGCATGCGATGCTCGCTGTCCTCGACGACCGGCGGGCTGTGGAGGCGGAGCATTTCGAGATAGCCGTGGAAATCGGTGGTGGTGACGTAGAGATCCAGAGGGTGCCCGGGCGGCAACAGCGGGCTTTCGGCCGTGGTCTCCGCCATTGCCGAAAACGCCCGCTCGAGCAGCCGCGAGAAACCCAGTCCGGAAAAGGGCGGTTCGAACCACCGCCCGCGGATCAGGTTCGACACCTTGCGTTCGACCTCCGCGCGCGTTTCTGGCGCCACCGTATCGGCGATGTTGCTGCCCGGCCTGCTCAGCAACCAGGTCGCGAACGGCTGCGCCCAGATCTTGCCGAACCGCCAGCGGAGACGCGCATCGGGGTCGACGAGCTCGTCGACGTCGGCAACTTCGAGCCACAGATCGGTCAAAGGCTCGAGCGACTGGCCCGAAAAGACCGCCTGCGCCAGGAATACCGTATTGATCCCGCCCGCGCTGGCGCCGCTCATGATATCGGGCAGCACCCGCAGGCGCAGCCCGTGGTCCTCCTCGATCCGTTCGAGCAGCGCCCGATAGATCGCCTCCACGCCCGATCGCGGCCATTCCCTCGGAATGGAAATCCCGGCTCGCGCGGGCAAGCTGCCACAGCTCGCGCGTGACCCCATGCATGTAGACTGCCAGGCTTATCCCGCCGTAGCAGATCAGCGCTATCCGCAATTCCTTCTGACGCATTGGTGCGTCATGGCGGGAGAAAACGCCGATGGCAATTGCGTTCGCCAAATGTTCCGGTTAGCAAGGCGCGCATGGCCAAGCCCAAGAAACGTTATGTCTGCCAGGCCTGCGGCAGCGTCTCGCACCGCTGGCAGGGACAGTGTGCCGATTGCGCAGAATGGAACACGCTGGCCGAGGATGCCCCGGCAAGCGTGTTCTCGCTCGAAGCACGATCTGTCGAGCGGGGGGCGCGCGGTGGAATTCGTCGAACTCGACAAGCCGGGTGTGCTGCCGATGCGCCAGCCGACCGGGCTTGCGGAATTCGATCGCGCTCTGGGCGGCGGGCTCGTGCCGGGTTCGGCCATCCTCCTGGGCGGCGATCCGGGCATCGGCAAGTCGACCCTGCTGTTGCAGGCTGCTGCAAGGATCGCACGCGAGGGGCATGGGGTGGTCTATGTCAGCGGCGAGGAAGCGACCGGCCAGGTGCGCATGCGTGCCGCGCGGCTCGGACTGTCGGATGCGCCGGTCAAGCTTGCCGCGGCCACCGGGGTGCGCGATATCCTCACCACGCTGGGGAACATGGCGGCGCCCCGGCTGCTGGTGGTCGATTCGATCCAGACGATGCATTCGGACACGATCGAAGGTGCGCCCGGGACGGTCAGCCAGGTGCGCGGCTGCGCCTTCGAACTGATCCGCTATGCCAAGGAAAACGGCGTCGCGCTGGTGCTGGTCGGTCACGTCACCAAGGATGGCAGCATCGCCGGTCCGCGCGTGCTCGAACACATGGTCGACGTGGTGATGAGCTTCGAAGGCGAACGCAGCCATCAATACCGTATCCTGCGCGCGCTCAAGAACCGCTTCGGCGCGGTCGACGAGATCGGCGTCTTCGCGATGGCCGGCGAAGGGCTCGAGGAAGTGGCCAATCCCTCCATGCTGTTCCTCTCGGGCCGCGACGAGCCGATGGCCGGCAGCGCGGTCTTCCCCGCTATCGAGGGGACCCGGCCCGTGCTGGTCGAGATTCAGGCGCTGATCGTGCGGCTGCAATCGGGAGCGACCCCGCGCCGCGCGGTCGTGGGATGGGACAGCGGCAGGCTGGCGATGCTGCTGGCAGTGCTCGAATCGCGATGCGGGCTCAATTTCTCTTCGGCCGAAGTCTATCTCAATGTCGCCGGGGGTTATCGTCTGTCCGATCCGGCGGCGGATCTCGCGGTGGCCGCCGCTCTGGTCAGCGCGATGGCCGATCGCGCGCTGCCGCAGCGCAGCGTATGGCTGGGCGAGGTGTCGCTGGCGGGCGAGATCCGTCCCGTCGCCCACGGCGGGCTGCGTCTGCGCGAGGCGGCCAAGCTGGGCTTCGATCGCGGGTTCGGCCCCACCGGCGTCAAATGCGACGGCGCCTCGCTCGCCTATGATGGCTTGGGACAACTCGCCAATCTCGTTGACCGGATTATCGGGACGCCATAAGCCGTTTCCGGAGGGCCATGACCGGATTTGACTACATAGTTCTGCTCATCCTGGGCGTCGCGTCGATTGGCGGATTTCTGCGCGGTTTCCTGCAGGAAGTGCTCTCGCTCGCCGCCTGGCTTCTGGCAGCTTTTGCGATCCGCTTCCTCCACGCCCCGCTGACGCTCGCCTTGCAAGATACGGTGGGGACCGACATCACCACCGCGCTGCTGTCCTTCACGCTGCTGCTGCTGATCCCCTATGCCGCGATGAAGGTCATCGCCAACAATGTCGGTGCGGCATCGCGCAATTCGGTGCTCGGCCCGATCGACCGCGTTCTGGGATTCGGGTTTGGCGCGCTCAAAGGAATGGTGATCGTGGTCATCGCCTTCTCGCTGCTCGTTCTCGGCTACGACACGGTGTGGAGCTACAAGGGCCGCCCCAACTGGATAACCAACGCGCGCAGCTATGAATTCGTCGACGCCAGTTCGCGCGCGCTGGTCGAGATGCTGGCCCAGCGTCGGTCAAGGCTGCGTGACGATCCCGCCGCTGGGGAAGAATGACGGCGCCGCGATCGACTGCGCTCTATTCGCCGCAAATGCTCGCTTTGGCGGTCGAACTGGCCGACTATCCCTGGTGCGAGGGGGCGCCGGCAACGGGCGAGGCCCGGTCGCGGACCTGCGGCAGTACTCTGGCGCTTTCCTCGACCTCCCGCGACCGGCTCTCCGGGATCGGCCTTCGCGTGACCGCCTGTGCGGTGGGCCAGGCGGCGGCCGCCATTTTCGCCGCCGGCTGCGAGGGGCTCGATCGCGAAGCGATCGTAGCGAGCACGGATATGATCGAGCAATGGCTGGGTGGGTCGGGCGATCCGCCGAACTGGCCGCGCCTCCAATTGCTTGCCCCCGCCGTTCCGCATAGCGGGCGCCACGAGGCCATCCTCCTGCCGTGGAGAGCCGCGCTCGACGCGCTTTCCAACCACCCGCCCCCTCGCTAGACCGCTGTTCGTACCGACCGCCGCCGCGAAGGAGGGAGCGCGACATGGCCGAATCTGCAGCCGCGAGTGATAGGGAACCGAGCGAGAAGGAAATCCGCCTGGTCATCGCCGCCAGCTCGGCGGGGACGATCTTCGAGTGGTATGATTTCTTCATCTACGGCACGCTGGCGGGGCTGATCGGCGCCGCCTTCTTCCCCAGCGGCAACGAAACGCTGCAGATACTCCTCGTCTGGGCCGGGTTCGCGGTGGGCTTCGGATTTCGCCCGCTCGGCGCGATCCTTTTCGGCTTTCTCGGGGATCGGCTCGGGCGCAAATACACCTTTCTGGTGACGGTGACCCTGATGGGCATTGCGACGGCCGGCGTCGGCCTGATCCCCGGCGCCGCGAGCATCGGCATTGCCGCACCGATCATCGTCATCTGCCTGCGCATCCTGCAAGGCCTTGCGCTCGGCGGAGAATACGGCGGCGCAGCGATCTATGTCGCCGAACACGCGCCGCCGGAAAAGCGCGGTTTCTACACCAGCTTCATCCAGGCGAGCGTCGTGGGCGGATTCGTGCTCTCGATCGTGGTCGTAATCGCCTGCCGGATGCTCATACCCGAAGCGGAATTCGCCGCATGGGGCTGGCGTGTACCCTTCCTGCTTTCGATCCTGCTGCTCGTGATCTCGCTATGGATGCGGTTGAAACTGTCCGAGAGCCCGGTGTTCCAGGCCATGAAGGAAGCTGGCGAGACCGCTGGCAATCCGTTCATCGAAAGCTTCACCTATCCCGGCAACAAGCGTCGCATCTTCGTCGCCCTGTTTGGCGTGGCGGGCGTGCTGACCGTCGATCTGGTACACGGCGTTCTTCTACGGCCTGTCGTTCCTTCGCGGACCGATGCGAATGGACGAAAAGCTGACCGAGATCATCATGCTGATCGCGGGGCTCATCTCGCATGAGCTTCTATGTCTTCGTGGGCAAATGGTCCGATCGGGTGGGTCGCAAGAAACCGCTCATCATCGGCGCGATCGCCACGCTGGTGTTCCTGTTCCCGATCTTCTGGGGACTGGGCGCGCTGGCCAATCCCGGCCTGTCCGACAGCGCGCGCGCCGCGCCCGTCGCAGTGAGCGGCGCGCCAGTGCGACTACGATCCGTTCGCCGACGTTCAGGCCACGGAGTGCGGGCGCAAGCTGGCGAGCTTGACGGCGCTGGGCATTCCCTATTCGGTCAGTGAAGGCGCAGACCTCGCGGTGACGGTTGGCGGCGAGGCCATCGCGGGCGATTTCGCCGGCGAGCCGGCGGCGGCCAAGGCAGCGTTGCAGGCGGAGCTGGAAGCGCGGGGCTATGACTTCGAGCGGCAAACGCCTGCGATCGGCAACATCGTCGGCATCATCGCGCTGTTGTGCGCGCTCGGCATGCTCTCCGCACTCACCTACGGCTCGGTAGCGGCGCTGCTTACGGAGATGTTTCCGGCGAAGATCCGCTACAGTTCGATGTCGATCCCCTATCACATCGGCGCCGGTTACCTCGGCGGGTTCCTGCCGCTGATCGCGGGCATCATCGTCGCCCGGAGCGGCGACGTCTACGCCGGCCTGTGGTATACGATCGCGGTGGTCGGCTTCGGTATCGTCGTCGCCTGGCGGGGTCTTCCCGCTGGCCCTCCGCGGGATTTCGAGGCCAGCCGAGCCGGTGGTCGCGACTCGCCGGCGCTTCCATGAGAATCCCTGCCTCCATGGGCCTGCGATGATTTCCCTTCCGCCGCCGACGCTGCGGCTGCGTATCGACCGCACGGCGCTCGCGAACAACTGGCGCGCGCTCGATGCGCTGTCGGGCAGCGCGCGCGCGGGTGCGGCGGTCAAGGCGGATTGCTATGGTCTCGGGGTCGACCGCTGCCTGCCGGCGCTGCGCGATGCGGGATGTCGTGATTTCTTCGTCGCCCACTGGAGCGAGGTCCCCGCGGTGCTGGCGCATGTCGCGGCCGAGCAGGTGTCGGTCCTGCATGGCCCGCTGACCGCCGAGGAGGCTGCCTTCGCCCGCGACACCGGCGTCCGACCGGTGATCGACAGCTTGCGCCAGGCCCGCCTGTGGAGCGAAAGTGGTGGCGGGGCCTGCCACCTGATGATCGATACCGGGATCAATCGCCTCGGTCTGCGGCCCGAGGAATTGGCCGACCCCGCCGTTCGCGCGCTGGAGGTGGAGGTGCTGATGTCGCATCTCGCCTGCGCCGACGAGGACAGCGCCATGAACCCGCGCCAGCTCGCTTCCTTTCGCGCCTGCCTGCCCTGCCTGCCTCACCGCGAGGCGAGCCTGGCCAACAGCGCCGGCATCGCGCTCGGCGCTGACTATTGCTTCGACCTGACCCGGCCCGGGCTCGCGCTCTATGGTGGCGTGCCGCGGCCCGAACTGGCGGGGCATGTCGCCCAGGTCGGCTTCCCCGAGGCGGCGCTGATCCAGACGCGCGAGATCGCGGCGGGCGAGACGGTCGGCTACAACGCCGAATTCACCGCTCCGCGGACCATGCGCGTGGGGGTGGTCTCGCTCGGTTATGCCGACGGCATCCTGCGGAGCTGGGCCGGGGGCGGTCTCAGCCATGCCGGGAGAGGGCTTCCGATCCTCGGCAAAGTCTCGATGGACATGATCGTCGTCGACCTCTCCGCAGCGCCAGATCTGGCCGAGGGCGACTGGATCGAGCTGCCCTATCACCTGCCCGATGCTGCGCAGCAAACCTCTCTTTCTCAATATGAATTGCTGACCGTGCTGGGCGACCGCTTCGGTTGACCGAAACGTCATGTTGCATTGCAGCTTGTGCAGGTGCTAAGCCGGATCGAGCGCACAATGGGGAGCGAGCGACCATGGGCAAACGGACCGCCGAGGGCGAACCGATCATCGTCAAGAAATACGCCAACCGGCGGCTCTACAACACCGACACGAGCAGCTACATCACGCTGGACGATCTCGCCGCCATGGTGCGCGAGAACATCGATTTCCAGGTTCTCGACGCCAAGAGCGGCGACGACATTACCCATACCATCCTCACGCAGATCATCGTCGACGAGGAAGCGAGCGGAACGCATATGCTTCCGGTCAGCTTCCTGCGCGATCTCATCTCGATGTACGGAAATTCGATGCAGTCGATGATGCCGAGCTACCTCGAGGCGAGCATGGCCAATTTTCGCAAGAACCGCGAGCAGTTGCAGGCAGCATTCGCCAAGGGAATCGAAGCCAGCCCGATCGCGAGGATCGCCGAGGCCAATCTCAAGATGATGCAGAATGCGGCCGAAGCCTTCATTCCCGGCGCACGCAAGCCGTCGGCCCGCCCGGACCAGACCGACGAACTCGGCCAGATGCGCGAGCAGATGGCGGCGATGCAAAAGAAGCTCGACGAACTGAGCAAGTAGCGACCAGGCACGCCAGGCGCGCCGCGACATTGCCAGGCCGGCGATCGGGCGGAGACGTCTCGACTACCCGCGCTACCACGGTCTAAGGGCGGCGCGCAGTTTCATCTGAAGGATTCGCAGATTGGCCCAGATCCGCCACGCCTTGAACAGCCGGCGCGACGACGATTTCGCCGCCTGGTATCAGGAAGTCATCGCCGCCGCAGAGATGGCCGAGGAATCGGGGGTCCGCGGCTGCATGGTCATCCGGCCCTGGGGCTATGGCATCTGGGAGCGGATGCAGCGCTTGCTCGACGACCGGATCAAGGCGACGGGCCATTCGAACGCCTATTTCCCGATCTTCATTCCGCTGTCGAACTTCGAGCGCGAGGCGGAGCACGTCGAAGGTTTCGCCAAGGAAATGGCGGTGGTCACGCACCATCGTCTGATCGCCGGGCCGCACGGCGGGCTGATCCCCGATCCCGAAGCCAAGCTCGAAGAGCCGCTGGTGGTCCGCCCGACGTCGGAAACGATCATCGGCGATGCCATGGCGCGCTGGGTGCAGAGCTGGCGCGACCTGCCGCTCAAGCTCAACCAATGGGCCAATGTCGTGCGCTGGGAAATGCGCACCCGGATGTTCCTGCGCACCAGCGAATTTCTCTGGCAGGAAGGGCATACCGCCCATGCCGACGAGGCCGAGGCGCGGGAGCACACGCTGACGATGCTCGAGGTCTATCGCGCCTTCGCCGACGATGATCTCTGCCTTGCGGTGGTGGCCGGTGAAAAACCCGAGAACGAACGTTTCCCGGGTGCGGTCGAAACCTGGTCGATCGAGGCGATGATGCAGGACGGCAAGGCCTTGCAGGCCGGTACCAGCCATTATCTCGGGACCAATTTCGCGCGGGCCAGCGGCATCAAGTACCAGGATCGCGAGGGCGGCGAGAGCCTTTGCCATACCACCAGCTGGGGCGTTTCCACGCGCATGGTCGGCGGGGTTATCATGACGCATGGCGACGACGACGGCCTGCGGCTCCCGCCCGCCATCGCGCCGCAGCAGGTGGTGATCCTGCCGATGCTGCGCGACAAGCCCGAGGACGAGGCACTGGTCGTTTATTGCGAGGAATTGCGCGCCGCGCTGGCGGGGCGCCAGGCGCTCGGCGAGCCGCTTCGCGTGCTGCTGGACACACGCCCCGGCAAGGCCGCGCAGAAGCGGTGGGACTGGGTCCGCAAGGGCGCGCCGGTGATCGTCGAAGTCGGGCGGCCGCGACATGGAAAACGGCGTCGTCAGCCTGTTGCGCCGCGACCGGCTGTGGGATGCGGAAACCGGCAAGCCCGCATTCGAGACGCCCGCGAGGGAAGTCGCCGGGCAGACCATCCCCGATGTCCTTGCCGACATGCAGGCCGCCCTGCTGACGCAGGCGATCGAACGGCGCGAGGCGAATGTCACGCGTGGCGTCGCCAGCTTCGAGGAAGTCGAAGCGCTTTTCGCAGCTTCGCGCTATCCCGGCTGGGTCGAGGTGCAATGGTCGAAGCCGACCGGCGCAGCGCTGGACCGGGTGGTCGAGCGGCTCAAGGAGCACCGGCTGACGATCCGCAACGTCCCCGCCGGGGCCGCCCCGGTCGACGGCGCGTGCATCTTTACCGGCGAACCCGCGGTCGAGCGGGTGCTGGTCGCCAAGGCATATTGAGCCCCTCGCACGGCGGAGCGGATCGCGGCGAAATTGGCGATGAAGTGGTTGTGTTGCCGCCAGATAGTGGCAAAACACACGTCATGACCAAGCTCATCCCTTTCTTCGCCCCGCTCGCCGCCGTGCTGGCCGTCCCGCTCGCCGCCGAACAGTTGGACCCTCCGCTGGTGGGCCACCAGGACGATCCCGCAGTGGCGGTTTCCGAAGCGCGTCTGCGCGCCGATATCGATACGTTGGTAGGGTTTGGAACACGCCACACGCTCTCCCAGCAGGATGATCCGGCCCGCGGCATCGGTGCCGCGATCGATTGGGGACTGGCCGAATTCGAGCGCATCTCCGCCAAGTGCGGCGGCTGCCTGACGGTCGTCGCACCCGCGCGGATGGTCTCGGGCGAGCGCATCCCCCAGCCTGTCCGCCTGCGCAACGCCGTGGCGATCCAGCGTGGCACCGAGCGACCCAACGAGGTCGTCATCGTCCAGGCCCACATCGACAGCCGCGGTTCCGACGTGCTCGACTGGAAGGTCGATGCGCCGGGTGCCAACGACGACGGCTCGGGCACAGCGCTGGTCCTCGAGGCAGCGCGCACCCTGTCGCGGCGCAGCTATCCGGTGACGATCGTCTATGCGCTTCTCTCGGGCGAGGAGCAGGGGCTGTTCGGCGGCCAGCTCATGGCCGATTATGCGGCGGAGCATGGCTGGCAGGTCAAGGCGGTGCTCAACAATGATATCGTAGGCGGCAGCTGCGGCAGCGACGGGTGGTGCGATCCCGCCCATGTCCGCGTGTTTTCCGAAGGCCCGCGCGCCGATCTGACCCGAGAAGTGCGCGCGGCGCAGCGCCGCGAAGGCGGAGAAAACGACACGCCGAGCCGCAATCTCTCGCGTTACATCGACACGCTGGCCGAGCACAGCGAGGGCGGGCTCGACGTGCGGCAGATCTGGCGCACCGACCGGATGGGCCGGGGCGGCGACCAGATTCCGTTCCTCCAGAAGGGATATCCGGCCGTTCGGATCACCGTAGCGGTCGAGAATTACAACTGGCAGCACCAGGATCTGCGTACCGAGGACGGGATCGAATACGGGGATACTCCCGACAAGATGGATTTTCCCTATCTCGCCAAGGTGACTGCGCTCAACATCCGCGCTCTCGATGCGCTGGCCCGCTCGCCCGTGCCGCCTGCCGCCAAGGCCAAGGCAGCGGTGCAGACCTTCACCGACGTCGCGTGGGAGGAAGTCCCGGGCGCGGTCGGCTACACCGTGTGGCAGCGCCGTACCGACGAACCGTACTGGCGCGACGAGCCGGTGATCGACAACATTGTCGCCACCAGCGCGCGGCTCGAGGGCGTCAGGGGCGACGACTGGATTTTCGGGGTCAGCGCCACGGGCGCCGATGGCACGCGCGGCCCGGTCGCCAGCGCGGTGCCCGCGGGTCAATTCGCCCCGCTCGCCCGATCGGAGGATGACAGCGACTAGGCGCGTCCCCATATCCGGCCGCATGACACAACAGAACAAGCACCGGAAGCCGCGCGGCTTGCCGAGCAAGGAAGCCATTCTCGAATTCGTCCAGTCCTCCGATACGCCAGCGGGCAAGCGCGAGATCGCCAAGGCCTTCGGGTTGAAGGGGCAGGAAAAGATCGCGCTCAAGAAGCGCCTCAGGGACATGGCCGAGGAAGGGCTGATCGACGGCAAGAAGACCGCCTACCATCGCATGGGCGGCGTGCCCAAGGTGACCGTGCTCAAGGTCGTCGCGATCGAGGATGGCGAACCGGTCGCCGAACCCGAAAACTGGGATCCCGACGGCAAGGACAAGCCTCCCCGGCTGACCGTCAAGGAAAGCAAGAAGGTGGCCGCGCTCAGGCGGGGCGACCGTTTCCTCGCCCGGACCGAAGAAAAGCCGCGCGGATGGATCGCGCATCCGATGAAGAAGCTTCCCGCCCGCACCGAAGGGCTGATGGGCGTGGTCGAATTCGACGGAGCCGGCAAGCCGTGGCTCGCGCCGGTCGACAAGCGGGTGCGCAATTCGTCACCGATCGCCGATCTCGGCGGGGCCGAGGAAGGTGAGCTGGTGCTCGCCGAACGCGCGGGCAAATCGCCGCGTGCGGGGGTCAAGGTGGTCGAGGTGGTCGGCGATCCGCTCGCGCCGAAAAGCTTCAGCCTGATCGCGATCGCCAAGCATGGAATCCCGCATGTGTTTCCGCAGGAAGCACTCGAGGAAGCACAGCGGGCGACAGGCCTGCCGGTGTCTTCCGACAATCGCGAGGATCTGCGCGATGTCCCGATCGTCGCGATCGATCCCGCCGATGCGCGCGACCACGACGATGCGATCTGGGCCGAACCCGACGGCGAGGGCGGCTATCGGGCCATCGTCGCGATCGCCGATGTGAGCTATTACGTCCGTCCCGGCGGTCAGCTCGACCGCGAGGCGCGGAAGCGCGGCAATTCGGTCTATTTTCCCGACCGCGTGGTGCCGATGCTTCCCGAAGTGCTCAGCGCCGACGTATGCTCGCTGGTCGAGGGACAGGACCGCGCAGCGATGGCTTGCCATCTGCACATCGCGCCCGACGGCAAGATCGCCGATTGGCGATTCACGCGGGCGATCGTCAATCTGGCGACGAACATCGCTTACGAGGATGCGCAGAAGGCGATCGACGAGGACAGCGCCGACGAGCCGCTGCGCCATCTCTGGGGCGCGTGGAAACTGCTCTACAAGGCCCGCGCAGCACGCGACCCGCTCGATCTGGACCTCCCCGAACGCCAGGTCAGGCTCAACGACGAGGGTGTGATCGAGGAGATCGCAATCCGCGAACGCCTCGACGCGCATCGGGTCGTCGAGGATTTCATGATCTCCGCGAACGTCGCCGCGGCCAAGGCGCTCGAGGCGAAGGCTGCGCCGGTGGTCTACCGCGTCCACGAACAGCCGAGCCGCGAGAAGCTGGTCGCCTTTCGCGAATATCTCGCCTCGCAGGGCCGCAAGTTCGCGCTCGGCCAGGTGGTCACTCCCGGTCTGTTCAACCGCATGCTCAAGGACATCGGCGACCCGGCCGAAAAGGCGCTGATCATGGAAGCCGTGCTGCGCAGCCAGACGCAGGCCTATTACGGCCCAGCCAACGCGGGGCATTTCGGCCTCGCGCTCGGCTCCTACGCGCATTTCACTTCGCCGATCCGCCGCTATGCCGATCTGCTCGTCCATCGCGCGCTGGTAGATGCCTACAAGCTCGAACAACCCAAGCCGAAGATCGACCTGCCCGAAGCAACCGGGCTGTCGGACCGCGACCGTTCCGCGCTTGGCCAGATAACCGAGGCGATCAGCCAGACCGAACGCCGTGCGATGGAGGCCGAGCGGGACACGATCGATCGCTATGTCGCCGCCTGGCTTTCGGGCCGCGTCGGCGAGATCTTCGATACGCGGATCACCGGCGTCCAGGGCTTCGGCTTCTTCGCCACCATCGACAAGCTCGGCGGCGACGGTCTGGTCCCGGTATCGACATTGGGCCGCGAATATTTCCGCTACGACGAAGCGGCCCAGAAACTCGTCGGCGAGAGTATCGGGCACCGAATATGCCACCGGCGACAGGCTCAAGCTCAAGCTGGCGGAAGCCAATGCGCTAACCGGCGCGCTCAAGTTCGAGGTGCCCGACAGCGACGGCGCACGCTGTCGAAGGGCGCGGCAGCCGCCCTTCGCCAAGCGCACAGAAGCAGGGCGGGCCGCGTCAGAAACACGCGCAGGGTCCAGCGCGGTCGGCCGCAGAATATCCGCCACCAGGGTCGCGGCAAGAAACGCTAGACCGGGTCAGGCGAGACGGTCGATCTCCTCGCGGCTCAATCCGCCGGGAATGAGATAGAGCGGGCAGGGCAGATGTCCCGCATGCGCGGAGAAATGGCTCACCAGCGGCCCCGAATTGCCTTCCGCATGCGTGGCCAGAACGAGGGCGGCGATGTTGCCGTGTTCCTCGATGTATTTGCGGATGACCTCGGCGGGGGCCCCCGGGCGGACTGCGATAGTCGGCATCTTGCCGCTTTCGGCGAAGATGCTTGCCCGCGGCCGAATTGGCGATGACCTCGGCCCGTTCGCGCGATTCCTGCTCGATCGTCGCCTGAACGCCGCCGAAGGCGTTGAATGTCTGCTGCGGCACGAGCGCGAGGATGTGAACCGCCCCGCCGGTCTTTTGCGCGCGCCGCGAAGCGAACCGCAGCGCCTGCTTGGCTTCTTCGGTCTCGTCCATCACGACAAGATAGATGCGCATCGAAAGTCCCCCGGCTCTTTCTCATGCGCGTACAAGCTATTCCACATTCTGCGCAAGAACCTTGCGGCGGCCGAGCATTTTGGCCAGAGGTGCGCTCGAACTCTTCCCCTCCCGAGGACGTAACGTCAATCCATGCCCACGCCGATAAAAATGCCCGCCCTTTCTCCCACGATGGAAGAGGGCACGCTCGCCAAATGGCTGGTCAAACCCGGCGACAAGGTCGAGGCCGGCGACATCATGGCCGAGATCGAAACCGACAAGGCGACGATGGAATTCGAAGCGGTCGACGAAGGCACGATCGCCAGCATCGCGGTGGAAGAAGGCACCGAAGGCGTGAAGGTCGGCACCGTTATCGCCATGCTCGCCGAGGAGGGCGAAGATGTCGAGGAAGCGGCCAAGGCAGCGCCTGCGGGGGATGCGAAAGCCAAACCTGCTCCCACACCTGCACGGCCTGAGCCTGTCGAAGGCCCGGCGCCGGCACCTGCGGCAAGCGCCTCGAGCAGTCCTTCGACGAGCTCAGGACGAGCGAATGGGGGTGCGGCCCCGAAGCCTGCGGGCGATCGGATCATCGCCTCCCCGCTCGCCAAGCGGATCGCCGAGCAGAGGGGTATCGATCTTTCGGGCGTGACGGGCAGCGGTCCGAACGGGCGGATCGTCAAGGCCGATGTCGAGGGCGCCGAGCCCGGCAAGGCTCCGGCGAAAGAAGAAACGGCCCCGGCACCGTCTCGGAAACCGGCACCGCAGGGCGGCGATCTCGATGCGCCCTACGAAGCGGTCAAGCTCAACAATGTCCGCAAGGTCATCGCCAAGCGCCTGACCGAGGCGAAGCAGACCATCCCGCATATCTACCTCACCGTGGACGTGAGGCTCGATGCGCTGCTCAAACTGCGCGGCGAATTGAACAAGAGCCTCGAGGCCGATGGCGTGAAACTTTCGGTCAACGATCTGCTGATCAAGGCGCTCGCCCGTGCATTGCAGCGCGTGCCCAAGTGCAACGTCAGCTTCCAGGGCGACGAATTGTACGAATATGCGCGCGCAGGACATCTCGGTCGCGGTCGCCGCGCCCTCGGGCCTGATCACGCCGATCATCCGCGATGCGGGCCGCAAGGGCCTCGCGCAGATCAGCACCGAGATGAAGGAACTCGCGGGCAAGGCCAAGGACGGCAAGTTGCAGCCGCAGGAATTCCAGGGCGGCACCGCGTCGCTCTCCAACCTCGGCATGTTCGGCACCAAGCAGTTCGACGCGGTGATCAACCCGCCGCAGGCGATGATCCTCGCAGTCGGCGCGGGCGAACAGCGCCCGTAGGTGGTCGACGGCGCGCTCGGCGTCGCCACCGTGATGAGCGCCACCGGCAGCTTCGACCACCGCGCCATCGACGGCGCCGACGGCGCGGCTTTGATGCAGGCGTTCCAGCAGCTGTGCGAGAACCCGATGGGGCTGGTGGTTTGACCACTCGGTCGGACATCAAGGCTTATTTACTTGCCGTGGTCTGCGCTGCTGCTGCTGCTGGCAGCATTCCGCTCACCGGATTTTTCGGAAGTTGGGAATCAATTGCAAGGTTGGCCATCTCCATCTTCGCAGGAACGGTTGTGCTAGTTCCCTTCGTGGCTATCGCTGGTGTAGCAATTGGCTTGCCGATCGCACTGGCTCTGCGGACGAAGGGATGGGACAATCTTACAACTCTCATGATCGTCGGCACGGTGATCGGAGGGGGTATAAGCCTGCTGCTTCTCGGCCCCTTAAACGTCGACGGCGACATGAACTTCTATGCGCTCGCGTGTCTAGCGGGAGCGCTGCCAGGACTAGTGGCCGCATTGTGCTGGGTGAAACTTGCCGAAATCTCCACGACGAAGTCGGATCATGCCTGACCGCCAACCCCTCATCCGCGTCACCGCCATGCCCTCGGACACCAACCCCTATGGCGGGGTGTTCGGCGGGTGGCTGATGAGCCAGATGGCGCTTGGCGCGGGCTCGCTTGCGAGCCGGTTGGGGGAGGGCAAGGCGGTGGTCGTCTCGGCGACCGACTTCGCCTTTCCCGGCGCGATGGCGGTGGGCGACGAGCTGTCGGTCTTCGGCGAGGTCACCGCCACCGGCACCACCTCGATGACCGTTCAGGTCGAAGCCATCGCGCGCGAACGCAACGGCGAAGTCACCAGCCGCGTCGCTGAGGGGACCTTCAAGTTCGTCCTGCTCGACGAGGACGACCGCCCGCGGCCGGTGCGCGAGGCGACGCTCTCGCGCCAGCGCGAGAACGACAATGGCTGAGGCGCTTTCCTACAGCTCCCGGGCTGTGCCATGGTGCCCCCATCGTGCCGCCCATCCTTTACCCGATCGCTCCCTGTCCAGCAGGACACCGCCACCGCCAATCGACGGTTTTGGTGTCACCTTAGTGTAACCTTTGCCGCACGAGAGACCCGTTTCCATGGCCGACACCCAATACGACGTTATCGTTCTCGGCTCCGGCCCCGGCGGCTATGTCGCGGCGATCCGCTGCGCGCAGCTGGGGCTGAAGACCGCGATCGTCGAGCGCGAACTGCTCGGCGGGATCTGCCTCAACTGGGGCTGCATCCCGACCAAGGCGCTGCTGCGTTCGGCGGAGATCCTGCATTATGCCCAGCACGCGCAGGATTACGGGCTGAAGATCGCCGGCAAGATCGAAGCCGATCTCGAAGCGGTGGTGAAACGCAGCCGCGGCGTCGCCAAGCAGCTCAACCAGGGCGTCACGCACCTGATGAAGAAGAACAAGATCGCGGTGCACATGGGCGAGGGCAGGCTGACCGGTCCGACCAGTCTGACCGTCAAGGGCGAGAAGGGCGAGGAAAAGCTCACCGCCAAGCACGTGATCGTCGCCACCGGCGCGCGGGCGCGCGACCTGCCCTTCGCCAAGGCCGACGGCAAGCGCGTCTGGACCTATCGCCATGCGATGACTCCGCCCGAGATGCCGAAGAAGCTGCTGGTCATCGGCAGCGGTGCGATCGGGATCGAGTTCGCCAGCTTCTACAACGACATGGGCTGCGACGTGACCGTGGTCGAAATGCTCGACCGGATCGTGCCGGTGGAGGACAAGGACGTCTCCGCCTTCCTCGAGAAGAGCCTGACCAAGCAGGGCATGACCATCATGACCGGCGCGGGTGTCGAGGATATCAAGGTCTCCGACAAGGGCGTGAAGGCCAAAATCAAGGCCAAGGACGGCAAGGTCGCCGAGACCGAGTTCAGCCATTGCATCGTCGCCATCGGCATCGTGCCCAACACCGAGAACATCGGGCTCGACAAGCTCGCCGAGATGGACCGCGGCTTCATCCAGATCGATCCCTACGGCCGCACCAAGTCCAAGGGCCTGTGGGCGATCGGCGACTGCACGCCCGGTCCGTGGCTGGCGCACAAGGCGAGCCACGAAGGCGTGACCACCGCAGAGGCAATCGCCAAGGAACTCGGCAACAAGGACGTCCATCCGCATCCGCTCGATCGCAACGCCATTCCCGGCTGCACCTATTGCCACCCGCAGATCGCCAGCGTGGGGCTGACCGAGGCCAAGGCGAAGGAAGCGGGTTACGAGGTCAAGGCGGGCACATTCCCCTTCATCGGCAACGGCAAGGCGATCGCGCTGGGCGAGGCGGAAGGCTTCGTGAAGACCGTGTTCGATGCCAGGACCGGCGAACTGCTCGGCGCGCACATGATCGGCGCCGAAGTGACCGAGATGATCCAGGGCTTCGTCGTCGGCAAGGTGCTAGAGACGACCGAGGCTGAACTGATGCAGACCGTCTTCCCGCACCCGACAATTTCGGAATCGATGCACGAAAGCGTGCTTGCGAGCTACGGCAGGGCGCTGCATATCTGATCCGCGCCGGCCATAGGGGGACAGCGAGATGACCGGTTTCCTGATCCTCGCGTTTCTCATCCTCGTCGCCGGGCTGGTTTCGGTTCCGATCGCAGCGCGTTTGGGGCTGGGCTCGGTACTCGGCTATCTGCTGGCGGGCATGGCCATCGCGCCACTGCTCGCGGCACTGCGGGTAGACGTCGATGCGCTGCAGGTCTTTGCCGAATTCGGCGTGGTAATGATGTTGTTCATCGTCGGGCTCGAGATGGAACCGAAGAGGCTCTGGGCGATGCGCGGCCGACTGATTGGCACCGGCGGCGCGCAGGTGCTGGTCACGACGCTGGCGCTGGCTGCGACCGCGTGGCTGACCGGTACGGCCTGGCGAACGGCATTGGCGATCGGGATGATTCTGGCGCTGTCTTCCACCGCCATCGTGGTCCAGACGCTCAACGAGAAGGGGCTGATCAAGAGCGAAGGCGGCTCGAGTGCCTTCTCGGTGCTGCTCTTCCAGGATGTCGCGGTGATCCCGATCCTCGCGCTCCTGCCGCTGCTCGCTGTGCCCGATCTCGGCGGTGCGCCGGGCGAGGGGCCGGGCCACGGGGGGATCGACCTGACCGCCGACATGTCGGCCTGGATGGCGGCATTGGTGCGCGTCGGCGCGGTGGCGGCGATCGCTTTCATCGCCAACTATCTCAGTCGTCCGATCTTCCGCTTCATCGCCGGGGCGAACCTGCGCGAACTCTTCACCGCCGGCGGACTGGTGTTCGTGATCGGTATTTCGCTGTTGATGAGCTTGGTCGGCCTGTCGCCGGCGCTGGGAACTTTTCTCGCCGGCGTGGTCCTTGCCAACAGCGAATACCGCCACGAACTCGAAAGCGATGTCGAACCCTTCAAGGCGCTGCTCCTCGGCCTGTTCTTCATCACCGTCGGTGCGGGCATCGATTTCGCGCTTGCACTCGAGAACTTCGGCGCGGTCGTCGGCGGAGCTGCGCTGCTGATCGCGGTGAAAATCGCCGTGCTATCGATCGTCGGCTATTTTCAGGGCCTGCGACGCGACGCGCTGTGGCTGTTCGCGCTGGCACTCCCGCAGGCCGGCGAATTCGCCTTCGTGCTGATTTCCTTCGCGCTCGCCAACGCGATCCTCGCACCCGCGATGGCCGACCTGCTGTTGCTCGTCGTGGCCCTGACGATGCTGGTAACGCCGCTGCTCTTCATTCTCTACGACCGCGCCATCGCTCGCGCCTATTGCTCCGCGAGCGCTGGTGCCCGCGAGCCCGACCCGATTGCCGAGGACAATCCGATCATTATTGCAGGGCGCGGGCGCGTGGGCGGAATCGTCGACCGGATGCTCGATGCCGCGGGACATCGCGCGACCGTTATCGATTACAACAGCCAGCATCTGGAGAATCTCAAGAAATTCGGCATCAGCACCTATTACGGCGATGCCACCCGACCCGATCTGCTGGCGAGCGCAGGGATCGACCGTGCGAAAATTCTCATCGTGGCGCTCGACGAACGCGAACAGATCGACAAGCTCGTGCGCTACGCCTGCGCCAATTTCCCCAACCTCCATGTGATTGCCAGGGCGAAGGACCGCGACCACGTCTATCACCTGTGGGCGATGGGATGCCGCGACGTCATTCGCGAAACCTACGACAGCGCCCTGCGCATGGGACGGTCGGCCTATGAGGTGCTCGGCGCCGATCGGCAGGCGGCGACCGCGATGGTCGAGGCTTTCGAGCAGATGGATCGAACCTCGATGCGCGAGGTCGCCGATCTCTATCGGCTCGACATCCCTGCACACGAGAACGAGCCCCTGCTCGCCAAGATCCGCGAATTGCGGGCCGAATGGGACCCCAAGCTGCGCGAGGCGATGGACGAGATCGTCGGGCGCGGGCGCTAGACGGCATCGATCCTGGCGCGAACGCCATGCGCTCGCGATGGGCGCATTTGGGCGCAATCTGCTGTCGCCTCGTCGAATTGGCTTGTTCGTCATTGCGTGCCGGGCGTTTCACTTTCCGTAGGAGATGTCCGATGGAATTTGAGATCGCCGACGATCCGCAGGGCAACCCCGAGCGCGCCGAGTGCCGCCGCGACGGGGGGCTCGACGAGGACCCGATCGCGCTGCATCGTTCGGCTTATGACGCGGGCGAGAACAGCACCGCCTTCAGTCCCCGGCAGATGGTCGGCTAGCTGCCACCCTTGCAAGGTCGCTCATGCGGCGGGGGCAAGGCTGCTGGCGGACAGGGTGGGATTCGAACCCACGAAGGGCTTGCACCCTTGCCGGTTTTCAAGACCGGTGCGTTCAACCGCTCCGCCACCTGTCCGCGCCTCGTTCGGCTAGCCTCGGCCGGGCGTTTTGTCACGCCTTTGCGGAACAAAGCCCGGCCGTTCTCCGTAGGCGTTCAATGACAGTTGCCGTTCAGCATCGCTCTGCGACAATCCGCCGATGATTTCCAAGCCTCTGCTCGCCGTTGTCGGCGCCATCGCCCTGTCTACCCCATCCTGTTCCGCCGAAGCGCAGGAAGGCTTAAGCTTCGATGCCTACCTTCAACTTCTGAGCGCGCGGGCGCGCGCCGAAGGGGTGAGCGAAGCCACAATCCAGCGAATGACCGCGGGTCTCGAGCCCAACTCGCGGGTCATCGAACTCGATCAAAGTCAGCCCGGGTCGTCTTCGGGAACGGGCTATCCGCCACTGGCGCCGTATATTTCACGCCATGTGGATTCCGCGCGTATCGCCGGCGGGCGGAGTGCCTCTGCGCGCTGGTCCGGTAGGTTGCGCGCGATAGAGCATCAATACGGCGTTCCCGCCGAAATTCTCGTCGCGATCTGGGGTCACGAAACGGCCTATGGCTCGGTCAAAGGAGGCTTCGACCTGTCGCAGGCGCTCGCCACGCTCGCCTGGGAAGGTCGCCGGCGCGAGCTATTCGCCGAAGAATGGGTCGATCTGCTCAAGATCGCCGACAACGGCTATTCGCGCAACGAACTCAAGGGCAGCTGGGCGGGGGCTTTCGGCCATCCGCAGTTTCTCCCCTCGGTATATTTGCGGCTCGCATCCGACGGCGATGGCGATGGACGGGCCGATATCATGAACAATGGTGCCGACGCGCTGGCCTCGATAGCCAACTACTTCCGCGATGCCGGGTGGCGGGAAGGCCAGCCTTGGGGCGTGCGTGCCGCGATTCCCCCCGGGTTCAACCTCGATACCTATGATACCGAACTGGTCGCCCCGGTGTGTCCTCGGGTGCATGAGCGACACAGCGTCTACAAGACCGTCCGCGAATGGCGCGAACTGGGGGTGCAGCCGCAGCGGGCGATCGACGACGCGGTGCTGGCCACGCTGTTTCAACCCGATGGCCCGGGCAGCCCCGCTTGGCTGTTAACCTCGAATTATCGGGTTATCCTCGAATATAACTGTTCGAATTATTACGCGATGAGCGTGGGGCTGCTGGCGGATGAAATTGCACCATAGGATCCTTCCCTTGCTGCTGGCGGGCCCGCTGGCCTTGAGCGCCTGTGTCGGCACCGCGCCGAGCGCCCCTCCCGACACGGCGGCGGGCAGTGCTATCGGTCCCGCCGCGGATTACCCCGTCGTGCTTGGAGAACCCTACATCGTCGATGGCGTGACCTACACGCCCGAAGACCGAATGAACTACGACCAGGTCGGCTATCTGGCTTCGGACGATGCGGCTTCGAACGGGATATCGGCTGCGCATCGGACCCTGCCCCTGCCGAGCTATGTCGAGGTCACTTCGCTCGACAGCGGACGGACCATCCTGGTCAGGGTCGAACGGCGCGGGCCGATGCATGGCGATGGCCTGATCGCCCTGTCCGAAGGGGCGCTGCGCCAGCTCGGCGCCGCCGAGGGCGCGCCGATCCGCGTGCGCCGCGTCAATCCGCCCGAAGATCATCGCGCCGCACTGCGCGCCGGCCATGAGGCGCCCCTGCGGATGGAGACGCCGAGCGGGCTGCTCGAGGTGCTCAAGCGCCGGCTACCGCCTCAGGGATCGGTCGCACTCGGTGATCCGCGTCAGGCACAGGTCAGTGGCGCCGTGCCGACCGAAGAAGCGATCGCGACGCTCGACAGCGACAAACAAGCGCCCGTCGCCAGCTCCCCCCGAGCGGCGAGTGGGACGGAACTGACGGCGCAGTCGCAATCGTCGGCGCGAACGGGTGCCCAAGGCGCCCCAAAGACTGCCGCCGATGGCGCTTTCGCGGTTCAGGTCGGCGCTTTTTCGGTCCGCTCCAATGCCGAGAAACTGGCAGAGAAGCTCGACGGTTTCGTAGTGACGAGCGGGCAGTTGGCTCTGGTGAGAACGGGCCCGTATTCCAGTCGGGGACAGGCGGTAGAGGCGCTCGCCAATCTGCGCACGCAAGGCTATAGCGACGCGCAGATACGAACCCTCGACTGAGAGGCCGGCCTTCCCGCCGGCGCCGGGAGCCGATTTGCACAGCCGTCTGATAGTCCTTGCGATCCTCGCCGTTGTCGGTGTCGCGACGCCGATTGCCGCGAAAGAAGAAATCGCGCCTGCGATCCCTTCCGCACATGATGCCCCAATCGCCTTTATGCTCGACGTGACGAGCGGCCAGGTGCTTTATGCCCGCGAGGCCGATCGGCGGTTTATGCCCGCATCGATCACCAAGGTTATGACGACCTTTCTCGCCTTCGAATGGATGGAACAGGGGCGTCTGTTTCCCGAGCAGGTTTTCGGCGTCCGCCCCGCTACCTTCAAGGCTTGGCATGGCAAAGGGTCGACCATGTTCCTTCCCGCTGATGCACGGGTGACGGTGGACGAACTGGTTCATGGGGTCACCACGGTGTCCGCCAATGACGGCGCGATCGTCCTTGCAGAAGGAGCGGCGGGTTCGGTCGAGGATTGGGTCGCGGCCATGAATGGGAAGGCTCACGAACTCGGCATGCGCAATAGCCATTACGGCACGCCCAACGGATGGATGGACGAGGGCCGCACCTTCGTTACAGCGCGCGATCTCGGCACGCTGGCCCAGGCGATGCTGCAACGCCACCCGAGCAAATACCGCCACTTCGTCGGCGCGCGCGGTCTCAAATACAATGGTATCGAGCAGCGCAACCACGATCCGATATCGGGCGTGGTCGAAGGGGCGGACGGTATCAAGACCGGTTTCACCAACCAGGCCGGTTACGGCTTTCTCGGATCGGCCGAACGCGACGGTCGCAGGCTGGTGATGGTGGTGGCCGCCAGCCCCGGGGGGCGCGAGCGGAATAGGGCAGCCCGCTCGTTTATCGAATGGGGGTTCGATGCCTTCGAAACCCGGCCGATCTTCGCCAGGGACGTTCGGATAGCGAGCGCCGAGGTTCAGGGCGGCGGCGCCCGGGCGGTCGGGTTGGCTGCCTCAGGCCCGGTGATAGTGACGATTCCCAAGGGTACGGCTCCGCATATTGCTCTTTCCCTCCGTTACGAGGGGCCTCTCCAAGCGCCCGTCGCCAAGGGCGAGAAGGTTGCAGAACTGCTGGTCGAGATCGAGGGGATGCCAGAGCACCGCGTTGCGCTTCACGCCACCGAGGAAGTCGTCCGAGCCACGCCGGTGCAACGCATGTTCAACGGCTTTTTCGGGTGGCTCCGGTGAGCCGAGGTCGTCTGATCGCCTTCGAAGGCGGGGAGGGGATGGGCAAATCGACCCAGGCCGACCTGTTGGCGAAGGAACTTGCGAGGCGCGGCCTCGCTGTGGAACAGACCCGCGAACCGGGCGGCACCCCGGGGGCCGAGGCGATTCGCGGCTTGCTTCTGTCGCCGCCAGGCGAGGGGTGGGAGGCGCCCGCCGAGGCTCTCCTCTTCGCCGCGGCCCGCGCGGACCATGTCGCGAAGCGGATCGGCCCGGCGCTCGCAGCCGGAAGCTGGGTGGTGTGCGACCGCTTCGTCGATTCGAGCCGCGCCTATCAGGGGGTCGCCGGCATGCTGGGCGACGCTTGCGTGCGCCAGTTGCACCAGATCGGTAGCGGCGGTGTGCTGCCGGATCTGACATTGGTGATCGATGCGCCCGCCGATCAGGCACGGGCTCGCCTGCACCGTCGGGACGGCAATGCCAGCGATGCGATAGGAGGGCGGGCGTCGGACTATCACGCGCGGGTCAATGCCGCGTTCCGCGAATTCGCCCGGTCCGAACCCGAGAGGTTCGCGCTGGTCGACGGTTCCGGTACTCCCCTGGAGGTGCATGGCCGGGTGATGGCCGCACTCACCCCGCTGCTGATGGCCGATCGATGACTTTCATCGGCCATGATCGCGCCTGGCGCGAATGGCACGAGGCTGCGCGCGGCGAGCGCATGCACCACGCGTGGCTGCTCGCCGGCCGGAGGGGGGTAGGCAAGGCGCATTTCGCGATAGCCGCCGCCCGCGAGCTGATCGGCGCCGCGCCCGATCAGGGCGAACACCCCGACATTCACGTCCTCACCTACGGCCCCAAGGACGACAAGGAAGAACGCAAGCGCGCCGATGGCAAGCCGTTCGAACGCGCTCGTAGCATCCGCATCGCGCAGGTTCGCGCAATACAGCAGCGGCTCAACACACGTCCGACGCTCGGTGATCGGCGCGTGATCGTCATAGATCCTGCCGACGATCTCGAGCGCAATGCTGCCAACGCCTTGCTCAAGAGCCTCGAGGAGCCGCCTGCTGGAACCTATTTCCTGCTCGTGGCGCACAGCCCGGCGCGGCTCCTGCCGACCATTCGATCGCGCTGCCGTGTCCTGCGATTCCCCACCGTCGAGGATATGGACATGGACCGGCTGCTCTCAGATCTCGCCCCCGGGGCCGATGTGGCAACGCGGGAAGCAGCGATCGAGGCAGCAGCGGGGTCGCCCGGTGCGGCGCTGCAGTTCGTCGACATGGACCTTGGCCGGGTAGCACAGGCGATGCGCGCAATCCTCGAGGGGGGGGATCCCGAATTTCACCACCGCGGGGTGCTCGCGGGGCTGATCGGGGCGCGGCCCGATCGCGACCGGATCCGCGCGGTGCTCGAACTGGCCCGTTCCATTCTCGCGCGCAGGCTCGACGGCACGCTGCCCGATCCGCGGGGGTTGATCGCGGCCCATGGGGAGCTCGTCCGGCTTTCGGGCGAGCAATCGACCTACAATTACGATCCCGGGCTGCTGGCGATGGAAATCGGCACCTTGCTCGCGCGGGCTGCGGAGGCTAGCGAGCGCGTCGATGGCTGACCCCTATTATCTTACCACCGCGATCCACTATCCCAATGGCAGGCCCCATATCGGTCACGCCTACGAAACGATCGCCGCCGACGTGATGGCGCGTTTTCAGCGCTTGCGCGGGCGCCGGGTACGGTTCCAGACGGGGACCGACGAGCATGGGCTGAAAATGGCTCAGAAGGCGCGTGAACTGGGGCTTGAGCCGAAGCAATTGGCCGAAGAAATGTCCGGCCACTTCAGGGATTTGTTTGACACACTGAATATCTCATATGATCGTTTCATCCGAACCACGGACGCCGATCACCACCGGGCCAGCCAGGCGATATGGCAAGCGATGGCGGCCAAGGGAGACCTCTATCTCGACCGTTACGAAGGTTGGTATTCGGTCCGCGACGAGGCATATTACGACGAGAAAGAACTGATCGAAGGGGAGGACGGCGCAAAGCTTTCGCCGCAGGGCACTCCCGTCGAATGGACCGAAGAAGAAAGCTGGTTCTTTCGTCTGTCGAATTATGCCGAACCGCTTCTGGAACTCCTGCGCAGCCCCGGCTTCCTCGAACCGGCGAGCCGGCGGAACGAGATGGTCGCCTTCGTCGAGCGCGGATTGCAGGATCTGTCGGTCAGCCGCACCAGCTTCGACTGGGGAGTGAAGGTCCCGGGCAGCGATGGCCATGTGATGTATGTCTGGGTCGATGCGCTGACAAATTACATCACCGGCGTGGGCTATCCCGACGGGGGCGAGCTGTGGGACAGTTTCTGGCCCGCCGACTTGCACCTGATCGGCAAGGATATCGTGCGCTTCCATGCGATCTACTGGCCAGCCTTCCTGATGAGCGCGGGTCTTCGGCTGCCCAAGAAGATCTTCGGTCATGGATTTCTGCTCAATCGCGGCGTCAAGGAATTGAAATCGGCGGGTAATGTCACCGACCCGGTGGAGCTGGTCGAGCGTTTCGGTGTGGATTCGCTGCGGTACTTTCTGCTCGCCGAAGTGACCTTCGGCCAGGATGGAAGCTATTCGGCAGAAGCGCTTGTGAACAAGGTAAATGCCGAGCTCGCAAACAGTTTCGGCAATCTCGCGCAGCGGGTCTTGTCGATGATCTCGAAGAATATGGACGGCCGGCTCGAGCCGTTCGACCTCACGGGTGACGACAGAACCCTGCTCACGGAGGTTCAGCGCGCCTGCCGCGAAGATTTGCCGCGCGAATTTGAAGCGCTCAACTTCAGTGTCGGGATCGAAGCATGGTTGCGGGCGGTCTATGCCTGCAATGCCTATGTCGATGAACAAGCCCCCTGGGCACTCAAGAAGACCGATCCCGACAGGATGAAAGCCGTTCTGCAGACGCTGTTCATCGCCATCCGCGACCTTGCGGTCGCAATTCAGCCCGTGATCCCTCAAAAGGCCGCTGCGGTGCTCGATCAGCTCGCGATCGACCCCGCGCGGCGGACCTATGCCGATCTTGAAGATGAAGGCTGGTTCACCGCGCTCGCCGGCTCTGCCCATGTGATCGACAAGCCGGTGCCGGTGTTTCCGCGGCTCGAAATGCCCGAGGCGGAGCCCGCCTGATGCTGGTCGATAGCCATTGCCACCTGGAATACGAGGGGCTGGTCGACGATCAGCCCGCGGTTCTCGCAAGGGCGCGCGCCGCGGGGGTGGGGGCGTTTCTCAATATCTCTACCAAGCGCAGCGAGTGGGATCGGGTCGTCGGGACCGCACGCGCCACGCCCGACGTCTTTGCCAGCGTCGGTATCCATCCGCACCACGCCGATGAGCACCTCGATCTCAAGCGCGCGGACCTGCTGGCCGCAACGTATGATCCCAAGGTGGTCGGGATTGGCGAAACCGGCCTCGATTACTTCTACGATCATTCGGATCGGCGCGCGCAACAGCAGCTCTTCCGGCTGCACATCGACGTCGCGCGCGAGACCGGGCTGCCAGTTATCATCCATACGCGCGACGCCGAGGAAGACACGCTGCAGATTCTGGCAGAAGAAATGGCGCGGGGGGCTTTCCCGGCTCTAATTCATTGTTTCACCGCATCCGCCGACTTTGGCGAAAGCGTGCTCGAACTCGGCCTGTCGATCTCGTTGTCGGGCATAGTCACCTTCAAAAGTGTCCGGGACCTGCAGGAAGTAGCCAAGATCGTCCCGCGAGACCGGCTTCTGGTGGAAACCGACAGCCCCTTTCTCGCGCCCGTACCGCACCGTGGAAAGACATGCGAACCTGGATTCGTACGCGATACGGCGAGTTTCATTGCAGAATTGCGCGGTGAAACGCTCGAGCAACTCGCTGGCTACACAACCGCGAATTTCTACGGATTGTTCGGCAAGGCCGCGACATGAAACTGCGCATGCTCGGCTCTGGCACATCCACAGGGGTGCCGCGGATCGGCGAGGATTGGGGTGAATGCGATCCAGCCGAACCGCGCAACCGCCGAAGCCGCGTCTCCATCATCGTCGAGAGTTCGGCGCGAGGCCGCCTTCTCGTCGATACTTCGACCGACTTGCGCGCGCAATTGCTCGCCAATCGGATCGACAAGGTCGATGCGGTGTTCTGGACCCACGACCATGCGGATCATTGCCATGGAATCGATGATCTGCGGGTCATGCGCTATGATCGGAGCAATCCGCTCCCGGGTTTTGCGAGCAAACCGACCGCGGAGCGGCTGCGCCGACGGTTCGATTATGTCTTTGCGGGTCAGTTCGGCTATCCAACCATCGTGGACCTAAAGGATGTCGTGGAAACACGGATGGTTGCAGGATTTTCTTTCGATTCCGTCGAGATGCCCCACGGTCCGGTGGCGAGCACCGGCTTCCGTTTCGAAGCCGATGGCAAGGTGCTCGTTTATGCCACCGACTTCAGCGAGATCACGCACGAAATGATCCGGTGTTTCGAAGGAGCGGATCTGTTGGTCGTCGACTGCCTTCGCCGCCGTCCGCATCCGACCCATGCGCATCTCGAAATGGCACTCGATCTCGCGAGGCTGTGCAAGGCACGGCAGACTGTTCTTACCCATATGGACAAGAGCATGGATTACCGCAGTCTTTGTGCGGAGGTGCCCAAGGGGGTCATTGTGGGTTTCGATGGATTGGAAGTGTCTGCATGAATTCATCGCAGCTCGTTGCGCTGATCTCGCTGCTGGGTTTCCTCGTCCTGGTCGTCAGCGGCTTTGGCGCCCACGGTGTCGATCGCAAACGCAAGTTCTACATGGCGAGTAGCTGGGCCGGAATCTTCGCGATCGTTATCCTGTTTATCGCCATGGTCCGCTGAGGCTGCCACTTCTAATTTAACATAATATGTATTATCATCCTTACGTTTAGCGCTGGAGGGCATCGCCCCTCTTCCGCCGCCGCGCAGAGGAAGTTAGGGAATCCGGGTGACCGACCAGCTCGACCGACTTCTCGACATCATGGCGCGACTGCGCGATCCGCACAGTGGATGCGAATGGGATACGGCCCAGACATTCGCTACCATCGCGCCGTACACGATCGAGGAAGCGTATGAGGTCGCAGACGCGATCGAACGCGGCGCGATGGATGACCTGCGAAGCGAGCTTGGCGATCTGCTGTTCCAGGTCGTCTTTCACGCCCGCATGGCCGAGGAAGCGGGACATTTTGCCTTCGAGGACGTGGCCCGGCATATTTCGAAAAAGATGGAAGCGCGCCATCCGCATATTTTTGGCGAAGAAGGCGGGCCCATGGACGAAGCGCGCTGGGAAGACTTGAAGGCTGCCGAGCGTAGAGCGGATGGCGCGAAAGGCGCGATGGACGGCGTGGCTCTTGCCCTACCTGCGCTGCTTCGCTCGCACAAACTGCAGAAGCGTGCGGCGCGGGTGGGTTTCGAGTGGCCCGAAGTGGATGGACCGATCGCGAAACTGGACGAGGAGATCGGCGAACTCGCCGCTGCGCAAACGGAGGAAGAACGGTTGATGGAGGCCGGTGACGTGCTCTTTGCGGCGGTGAATATCGTCCGCCGCTATGGCGTCGATCCCGAGCAGGCACTTCGCGCTTCGAACGCGAAGTTCGAACGGCGTTTCCGGAAAATGGAAGAACTTTCGGCCAGCGATGGCGAGGACTTTGCCCAGCTCGATCTCGACGCTCAGGAGCGCTACTGGCAGCGTGCGAAGCGCGAGCTGGAATAGCAGGACAGGTTAATCGAGCATTTCGAACTGTCCGAGTTCCTTTGGATTGAGGCGTACGGTGATGCGGCGGCTCGTGCTGCCCTCGCCGGTCTCCACGTCCTCGACGACTTCGCCATGGGCGTGAAGCCAGGCGATGCGGCGGCCATCGCCAGCCGGCACTTCGAATACCCTGAGTGCGGCATTCCGCGTCAGCATCTCACCCAGACGATTTCGGAGCGTTTCGACTCCTTCGCCGGTGACGGCCGAGGTAGCGACAATATTATCGTCGACTGCGACCGATGGACGCAGTTCCTCGGCCTCTTGAGGGCCCAGACGATCCCATTTGTTCCAGACTTCAAGGATCGGGATGGTCGATGCCTCGCCCTCCCCTTCAATCACGCCGAGATCGCGCAGAACCTGCAGAACCTGCATTCGCTGCGCAGCGCTCGATGGGTTGGAAATATCGCGAACGTGACAGATGATGTCGGCGGCAGTCACCTCCTCCAAGGTGGCGCGAAAGGCAGCGACGAGTTGCGTCGGCAAGTCCGAGATGAACCCGACCGTATCGGAGAGGATCGCCTTCTCGACCCCTGGCAGAGCAATTGCCCGCATGGTCGGATCAAGCGTCGCAAAGAGCAGATCTTCGGCCATGACCTCGGCACCGGTCATATGATTGAACAGGGTCGACTTGCCCGCATTCGTGTAACCGACCAGCGCAATCACCGGCCAGGGCGCACGCTCGCGGCGCTGGCGATGGAGGCCGCGGGTCTTGCGCACCTGTTCGAGTTCCTTGCGCAGGCGCCCCATCCGCTGGCGGATCATTCGCCGGTCAGCCTCGATCTGCGTTTCGCCGGGACCACCGAGGAAGCCGAAGCCGCCACGCTGGCGTTCGAGATGGGTCCAGCTCCGCACGAGGCGGCTCTGCTGATAATCGAGGTGCGCGAGTTCGACCTGCAGGCGTCCTTCTGCGGTTGCCGCCCTCTCTCCGAAAATCTCCAGGATCAGTCCGGTCCGGTCGATTACTTTCCGCGAAAGCTTGTCCTCGAGATTGCGCTGCTGGATGGGAGAAAGAGCACCGTCGACGACCACCAGCTCGGCGTTTTCCTGCTCGCATGCGATACGGATGTTCTCGACCTGGCCGGCTCCGAACAGCAGATTCGGCTTCACCTCGCGCACGGGCACGACGAAGCTCTCCGCGATCTCGATACCGATCGCAAGGGCCAGGCCCTCGGCTTCGGCAAGCCGGGATTCCGCGTCTAGGTCGTAAGCCATCCCGCGGATATCGGGGCAGACGATCACCGCCCGTGCCCCGCGCGAGACTTCGCCCAGCAGATCGTCGTCTAAGCTCAGCTGTCGCTCTCTTCCCAGTCCTCGGTCAGGTCGACCGGGGTGGCCGGCTGGATCGTCGAGACTGCATGCTTGTAGGCAAGTTGCACGTATCCGTCGCGTTCGAGCAGCATGCAGAAAAGATCGTAGGCCGCGATCTTGCCCTGCAGCATCACGCCATTGACGAGGAACATCGTCACTTGCGCCTCGGCTTCGCGCACACGGCTCAGGAACACGTCCTGAAGCTGCCGCTGCCTGGCGCCTGACCCCTGGCTGACGAACTGCGCGGTGTCGATGGGTTGCGCAGGCATGATGGTGCTGATCGCATGCTTGTAGACAAGCTGCGACTGGCCGTCGCGCCGCAGCAGGATCGAAAAATTGTCGAACCAGGTGACGATGCCCTGCAGCTTGACGCCCTTAACCAGGAACATGGTGACCGGCGCCTTGTCCTTGCGCAGGAGATTCAGGAAAGTATCCTGCAAATTGGGCGGTCGCCCGCCCTTCTCTTCTACCGGAGGCTTCGCCCGCGGTCGCGCGGACAGTGTGCGTTCACCAGACATGCCATTCGTTCCATTTTTTGGCGGCCGTTGTGACGGTCCGCGATCTGGGCAACACCGTGCCCGACAGCTCCACTCGAATTGCAGACGCCGTTTAGTGGAAGAAGTTCCTCGTTCGCGCAACGAATTCCTGTTTCGCGCGGCGGATGCACAATTATCGAGGCAGAGACTCAGTCCTTGCGATCGCCGCCTTTGCGTTCGGCCATGCCGAGCAGCTTGAGCTTGCGGTGCAATGCCGAACGTTCCATTCCGATGAAGTTCGCGGTTTTCGAGATGTTGCCGGAAAAGCGACGGATCTGGACCGTAAGGTATTCGCGTTCGAAATTCTCGCGTGCCTCCCGCAAGGGAGCACCCATCATTGCCGCGACTCCCCCATTGCCATTCATCTTGCCACCCAGAACTTCTTCGGGAAGCATGTCCACCTCGATCTGGTCGAGCTTGTCGCGTGGTGTAAGGATGATCGTCCGTTCGACCACGTTGCGGAGCTGCCGGACATTGCCAGGCCAGTCATAGGCCTGCAATGCGGCCATCGCCTCTTCGCTGATGGTGGGCGGGCGGATACCTTGCTCGGTGGCATAACGGGCGAAGAAACTGTCTGCCAGCGCGGGGATGTCGTCGCGCCGCTCGGCGAGCGACGGGACTTCCACCGGCACCACATTGAGGCGATAGAACAGGTCCTCGCGGAAGCGCTTTTCTTCCATCTCCTTTTCCAGATCGCGCGAAGTCGAGGAGACCACCCGCACGTCGACTCCGATCTGCCGCGATCCCCCCACTCGCACGAAGCTCTGTTCGGTGAGCACACGCAGGATCCGTGCCTGGGTCGAAAGCGGCATGTCGGCGACCTCATCCAGGTATAGCGTGCCGCCGTCGGCCGTTTCCAGCAGTCCGGGGCGGAGCAATTTGCCGTCGGATTCTTCGCCGAACAGTTCTTCCTCGAACCGTTCGGGCGTGATGCGCGCCGAATTGACGATCACGAAAGCCTTGTCGGCCCGCGTGCTCCAGCTGTGCAGGAGCCGGGCGGCGACTTCCTTGCCCGCCCCTGCCGGGCCTGCAACAAGCACCCGGCTGCCGGTGCTGGCAACCCGCTTGAGCGTCGCGCGGACGGTGTTGATCACCGCCGAATGGCCGGTGAACTCGTCCCCATACGCCAGGTCTTCCCGCAAGCGACTGTTCTCGCGCCGGAGACGCTCGGTTTCGGTGGCACGTCCGACGAGATGAAGCAGCTTTTCGGCCTCGAACGGCTTTTCGATGAAGTCCACCGCGCCGCGACTGACTGCGCTCACTGCGGTGTCGATATTGCCATGGCCCGAGAAAATGATCACTGGGAGTTCCGGTTCGCGAAGCTTGATCGCATCGAGGACTTCGAGTCCGTCCATCGGGCTACCGTGGAGCCAGACGTCGAGCAGAACGAGGCTCGGCCGTTTGGCATCCACTTCCGCGAGTGCCGAGGTGCTGTCTCCGGCGGTACGGCAAGCGTAGCCTTCATCGCTCAGAACACCCGCGACCAGTTCGCGGATGTCCCGCTCGTCATCGACGATCAGAATGTCGAGCGCCATAGGCCTATCCTTCGCTTGTCTTGTGGGGGGGGGCCTCACCGCTCGGCGGATGGGGATCGCGAGCGAAGGTCATGGTGACCCTCGTGCCTCCGGTCTCGGTTGCGGTGAAGCTCATTTCGCCGCCGTGCTCCTCGACGATCTTGTTGACGATCGCGAGTCCGAGCCCGGTTCCCTTTTCGCGAGTGGTAACATAGGGCTCGAGAATATTCACCCGGTCCTGAGGAAGGCCGATTCCATTGTCCTCGACCGAGACGAGTATTTTGTCTTCGCGTTCATCGATCTCGACGACTATCTTGCCGCGATAGTCGACGTCGGCCTTGTGCGCCTTTGCCTCGACCGCTTCATAGGCATTCTTGAGCGTGTTCGTGACCGCCTGACCGAGCTGGTGCCGGTCGCACTGGATACGGATCGGCCCTGCGCGCCCCACGCGCAGCCTGTAGTCAACCGAAGGATGCGCGACCTCCTGCAGGAACAGCGACTGGCGGACCAAGTCCAGCGCATCCTCGGGCCGGAAGCTCGGTTTAGGCAGCCTCGCGAAGCTCGAGAATTCATCGACCATCTTGCGCAGATCACCGACCTGACGCACGATCGTGCTGGTAAGCTCGTCGAACAACTCGCCGTCGGTTTCGATCTGCTTGCGATAGCGCCGCTTGAGCCGCTCGGTCGCCAGCTGGATCGGGGTCAGCGGATTCTTGATTTCGTGCGCGATGCGACGCGCCACGTCGGACCAGGCCGCCTGCCGTTGGTCGAGCAACTGACGCGTGATGTCTTCGAAGGTGATGACGTGCCCATCGCTTTCTCGGCCGATCTTGACCGCCAGCGTCAGCAATTCGCCGTTGCGGGCGTGCGAAACGACCCCCTGTGCAAGGCCGGCCCGAACCATCGCTCCGATCTGCGGCGCGATTTCGTCGAGTGTGGTCGGCAGGTTGCCGATGCGATCGTCGGTGGCCAGAATGACTTGCGCCGGTCCGTTCATCAGCAGCACGCTGAGGTTGCCGTCGACTGAAATGACTCCGGCGCTGACCGATTCGAGCACCGCTTCGATAAAGCTGCGGCGTTCCTCCAGCTCCGAATTCGCGGTCACTAGGGCATCGGTCTGCTTCTCCAGCTGGGCAGTCATTCGATTGAAGGCGCGGTTGAGCAGACCGATCTCGTCGGCGCCCGTCCGTCCTTCGACGCGCAGCGCGAAATTGCCGGCCCCGACCTTGCGTGCCGCCGCGACGAGGTCGGTCAGCGGTTCGACCTGCCGATCGGCGAAGCGAAGCGCAAACCAAACCGCCAGCCCCACCAGCGCGAGCGACACGAAGAACAGCGCGAGGTTAAAGCGCAACTGCAAGGCGCGCGCGCGCTTGGTCAGTTCGTCGTAGGCGCTCGAGATGGACCGTGCGCTCTGCCAGCTGCGGAACGAACCCGCTTCTGCGTTTCGCGCCGTATAGAGGTAGATGCCCGCCTGGCGATCGATCGGGGCGACCGCCTCGATCCGCTCGGGGCTGCCACGAACGACCACCTGCTCGCCCTCGTTCAGGCGAGGCAGGGCCGTCTGGGCAAAAGTCCTGGGATCGCTGTCTTCGGACACGCCATAGACCACCGCGGTACGCATGGTGGCATCGGGCAACGCCTGGAGGATCGCGCTCTCGTTCACGTCGCGCGGCTCGGCCTGATATTGGTAGACGAGCGCGAAATTGGGGTCGGTCACCTCGACCTGACCGAGGATGGAGCGCATGTCCATCGCCATGGACACGGTCTCGTTCGACAGGTCGAGCTGATTTTCCTCGTAATAGTTCTCGGCGAGCCGGTTGGCGTTCTCCATCAGCCCCCGCGAATTGTCGGAGAACCAGAAATCCACCCCAGACTGAAACAGGAACGCAGCGAAGCCGGCGACGAGCAGCGTGGGTACGGCTGCAATCAGCGAAAAGAAGAACACCAGCCGCACATGGAGCCGCGCCGTGCTGCCCGCAGCGCGGCGCAAGGCAATTCTCCGACCCGCCAGGACCAGAAGAGCCATGGCGGGGATCAGCGTCCCGATCAGCAGCGCCGCCACCTGCCGCGAGGGCAGCAGCGCTCCATCGGGCGGAGCGGTGGTGAAAGTCGCCCAGGTGCTCGCCACCATGACCAGAAAAGCGATTCCCGCTGCGATCTCGATGTAGGAGAACAGATTGACCCGGCGCGAGGTCACCATGAACCTGCGCCACCATCGTGGAGTACGTCTCTTCGGCAGGGCCGCTGTGCTCGCCATCGTGTCCGGCTTACAACGCGACTGTTGCAAATTTGCAAGCCGTATTTCGACCAAGAGCCTGCGGGAGGCGTCGAGCGGGAACCTGCCTCAGCGGCGGCGCAGATATTGATCGGCGGCGATACCGAGTTCCGACAGGCGCTTGCGCAAAGTGTTGCGATTGATCCCCAGCAAACGCGCCGCGCGTAGCTGATTGCCTTCGGTCATCTTGAGCGCATGAGCGAACAGCGGCCTTTCGAAGGCTGCCAATGCCGCATGATAGAGTGTCCCTTCCGCGGGTCTCGCCTCAGCCAGCCAGTTGTCGAGCGCGACCGCAAAGCCCTCGTCTTCCCCGTCCGTTTCGGCGGCGACCAGGGGGGGCAGCGTGTCTTCTACCGTGACGGCATCGATGACATCGTCCCGCGCCATCAACGCCAGTCGGAACACCGCATTGCGCAGTTCGCGGACGTTGCCGCGCCAGGGGCGCGACCGCAGCACCGCGAGTGCATCCTCGGCGATCCTCCGCTGGGGTAAACCTTCCGCGGCTGCCTGCCCGAGGAAATGATGAGCCAGAGCAGCGATGTCGTCGGGCCTGTCGCGCAGCGGCGGCAAAGGTATCGGCACGACATTGAGACGGTAGAAAAGGTCCTCGCGGAATTGTCCGTCGGCGATCATCGGTGCGAGATCGCGGTTGGTCGCAGCCACGATCCGCACGTCGACGCCAATTTCCTGCCGCCCCCCTACCCTGCGAATGCGGCCCGACTGGAGCGCGCGCAGCAGCCGGGTCTGCGCATCGGCAGGCATGTCGCCGATCTCGTCCAGGAACAGCGTTCCGCCATTCGCCTGTTCGAACTTGCCGATCTGCTGGGCGATCGCGCCGGTGAAGGCCCCGCGCTCGTGCCCGAAGAGCTCGCTTTCGAGCAGGTCGCGCGGGATCGCCGCCATGTTGACTGCCACGAACGGTCCGGTCTTGCGGGCGCCGAGCTCATGGATGGCTTCCGCGACCAGTTCCTTTCCGGTTCCGCTTTCACCGGTTATCAGCACTGTGAGGTCATTGCGCAGAACGCGTGTGATCATGCGGAACACGCCCTGCATCGCCTGGCTTCGGCCAATCAGCGGGAGCGTTTCCGGCTCGCGCTCGGCATCGCCCTGGTGATGGGGCCGGTTCGCCACTGCCCGCGCCACAGCCTGCGCCAGCTCGTCCAGATCGAACGGCTTTGGAAAATATTCGAACGCGTCGCTGTCGCTCGCCCGCACCGCGGTATCCAGGGTGTTCTGGGCCGACAGCACGATCACCGGCATCCCGGGCGCCGCCCGGCGAACCGCATCAATCGAACCGAGTCCGTCCCCGTCGACAAGGATCACGTCGGTAAGCATGACGTCGAACCGGCGTTGGGCAAGCAGGGCGTCGCGCCGCGCGAGACTGTCGCAGGCGAGGACGTCGTAGCCTTCCTCGCCCAACGCTTCGGCGATGACCGTGGCGATGGCCTTGTCGTCCTCTACCAGCAGCACCGAATGGCTCATCGCTTGGCTCTCCTAACCGGCTACCGGGAGGTTGATTCGGAAATGGGTGAGTCCGTTTCGTTCGTCGCGGTCGTGGACGATACGGCCGCCCATGTCGCGCAGCAGCTTGCGGACGAGCGCGAGCCCGAGCCCCTGGCCATGCGGCTTGCTCGACACGAAGGGTTCGAACGCATGGTCGCGCAACGCCGGATCGAGGCCAGGCCCGGCATCCGTGACGGTGATTTCGATCGGCAGCCGGGTCGCCTTGCCCAGACGGACCGCGCTGAACACGAGGCCGCTGACGAATCGTGTTCTGACGGTCACCTGCGGAGCCTCGACATCGGCGCTCGCGTCGCAGGCATTGGCGATCAGATTGATCAGCACCTGTTCGAGCGCGCCCTGGTCGGCTGCCACCGGGGGCAGCGAAGGATCGAATTCCTCTACCATCTCGCAAGTGGTGGCCCGGCCCGTGCGCACCGTCGCCATTGCGTTGCGGATGGCTTCGTGAAGATTGCACGGGCCTGTCATCTCCACCGGCTTGGCCCCAAGCTGCTGCATCCGATCGATCAGTTGGGCGATCCGGTCGACTTCGCCGAGGATCATGGCGGCGAGGTTCTTGTCCTTCCCGGCAACGCGTCGTTCGAGCAACTGGCTTGCCCCGCGGATCGCCGAAAGCGGATTCTTGATCTCATGCGCAAGTACCGCCGGCGCGCGCAGCTCCATTCGCTCCTCGTCATCGGCAGCCTGCGACTGGCCGACCTCCGAGAGCGTCACCACCCGCCAGCCGCGGTGTCCGTGCATCGGCGAACTGGTGAAGTTTACCCGCTGCTCGCCATTCGGAGTGCTCAGGGTGATGCCGCGTGCGACCACCTGCGCATCGGCTTCGGAAAGACTGGTCTTGAGGCGTTCGTCCTCGAGCCCGATTGCGGCATCGAGGCAGAGGCCGCGAAGCCGTTGCGCGCCCCTCCCGAGCATTTCCTCCGCTGCCGGATTTACTTCGACGATGCGATTGCTTCCGTCGATCAGCAGAACCGCGAAGATCAGCCCGGCTATCTGGGTGGCCGCGTCGGGTCCACCGCACGGCTCGCTCACGCTGCACGACGCCGCAGAAAGGGTTCGTAGAAACGCTCGAGCTCGCCAAGCACTTGGGCCGGATCATCGACGAAATTGACGTGATTGCGGAATTCGGCCGAGCCATGCATCCCCTTGGTGTACCAGCCAAGGTGCTTGCGCGCGATCTTGGCGCCGACGGCCTCGCCGTAATGTTCGAGCATCGCGCGATAATGCTCGATTACGGTGTCGTACTGCTCGTCGAAACTGGGGGTCGCCAGCAGCTCGCCCGTCCGCCACCAATGCATGATCTGGCCGAGCAGCCATGGTTTCCCGTAGGCTCCGCGACCGATCATGATACCATCCGCGCCCGACTGCTCCAGCGCCCTCGCGGCATCCTCGACCGTGCAAATGTCGCCATTGGCGATGACCGGGATCGACACCGCCTGTTTGACCTTGCGGATGAAGGCCCAATCGGCGTGACCCTTGTACATCTGGTTGCGCGTACGGCCATGAACCGTGATCATTTTGACCCCGAGATCCTCGGCGATCCGCGCGAGTTCGGGGGCGTTGAGATCGGCATGGTCCCAGCCCATGCGCATCTTCACCGTGACCGGCACGTCGACAGCCTCGACCGTCGCTTTCATTAGCTTTGTCGCCAGCGGAACCTCGCGCATCAGCGCCGATCCGGCGAGCTGGCCCACGACCTTGCGGACCGGACAGCCGAAGTTGATGTCGATGATCGCCGCGCCATTGCCCTGCTGAAGCTTGGCTGCCTCGGCCATGCTGGCAGGATCGCAGCCGACCAGCTGCATCGATACAGGCTCTTCCACCGCATCCCAGGCGGCCTTCTGAACGCTTTGGCGAGTTTCGCGTATAGCCGCCTCGCTGGCAATCATCTCGGTAACGTTGAGCCCCGAGCCATAGCGACGGACCAGCCGCCGGAACGGCAGGTCGGTCACCCCCGTCATCGGTGCCAGCACCACGGGCGTGTCGATCGACACGGAACCGACACGGATGGGCTCCGGCGAAACCGGCGGAAGGGGATGCGCGTTCATGCTGGATTCGTTTGCCTAAATATTGGGCAGGCACATAGTGCGTTGCAGCGAAAACGGCAAGCCGCTAGCGCGCATCCTGATGGTCGACCCAGCGCCTTTCCCGCCATTTGCTGCCATCGTCGTGGCAGCCGGCCGCGGGTTGCGTGCCGGACAGCCCCTCCCCAAGCAGTTCGCGCGCTGGCGTGGCAAGGCGGTGGTGCGCCATTCGGTCGAGGCGCTGCTTGCCGCCGGGGCCAGTCCGCTGGTCGTCGCAATCCCCCGCGATTGGGAGAATGCGGCACGCATCGCGCTGGAAGGAATAGACAATTACCAACTTGTCGAGGGCGGAGAAACGCGTCAGCGGTCGGTCGCGAACGGGCTGGCGGCAATCGGCGTGGCCGAGCGCGTCCTGATCCACGACGCCGCACGCCCGGTCCTACCGCTGGCGGTGATCGAACGTGTTCTGGGTGCACTCGATGGCTACGCCGGGGCGATACCGGTCCTTCCCATCGTCGACAGCCTCGCATGCGACGCGGGCGGCGAGATGGGCGATAGCGCGCCACGCGATACGCTTCGCCGGGTTCAGACCCCGCAAGGGTTCCGCTTCGCCGCCATCCTCGATGCGCACCGTGGCTGGAGCGGACCACCCGAGGCCGGTGACGATGCTCAGGTCTTGCGCGCCGCGGGCGGGACAGTGGCGTTGGTCGATGGCGACGAACGGCTTGCCAAGCTGACCTATGCGGAGGATTTCATGGCCGACTATCCACCTGTCCGCACCGGCCTGGGCTACGACGTCCACCGCCTGGCTGCCGGCGAAGAGCTCTGGCTCGGCGGGATTCGTATCGAACACGATCGCGGGCTCGCCGGCCACAGCGACGCCGACGTCGCGCTTCACGCTTTGGTCGATGCGCTCCTCGGGGCAGTCGGGGACGGCGATATAGGGACCCACTTTCCCCCCTCCGAGCCTGCGTGGAAGGATGCGAGCAGCGACAAGTTCGTCTTGCACGCAGCTGATCTGGTTAGAAAATCGGGGTATCGCATAGGGAATGTCGACCTCACCATAATCTGCGAAGCGCCCAAGATCGGGCCCCACCGGTCGGCCATGCGGGCCCGGATTGCGGAACTGCTCGGCATTGACAGCGGTTCGGTTAGTGTGAAGGCGACCACCACCGAGAGACTGGGCTTCGCCGGCCGCGGCGAAGGCATCGCGGCACAGGCGATCGCGACGGTTATCGGCAACTGACGGAAGGCTGACGAGCATGGAAGCGCTCCTCCCCGGGGACATCACCGAGTGCGCACAGCGCGTGGTCGATGCGAACATTGCGGCCGGGCGCACGATCGTGCTGGCCGAAAGCTGCACCGGCGGGCTGGTGGCCGCCGCATTGACCGAGATCGCCGGGTCCTCGGCGGTCCTCGATCGAGGTTATGTAACCTACTCCAACGAGAGCAAGATCAACACGCTCGGGGTCTCGAGCGAGATCATCGAGACGTTCGGCGCGGTCTCGATCGCCTGCGCATGGGCTATGGCTAAGGGTGCCCTCGAGCATTCCGATGCCGATATCGCGGTGGCGATCAGCGGGATTGCCGGACCCGGGGGCGGGACCGAGCTCAAGCCGGTTGGAACGGTGGTTTTCGCCCGGGTGGTGCGCGGCGTGGAGGGCGAGCCCGAGGGCGAGATGCGCCGATTCGATTCGGTATCGCGCGCCGAAATCCGCCGTCAGGCGACGCTGTGCGCGCTCGAACTGTTGTTGCCGTAGAGCTCGTTCGCCCGGGTCTCGAAAGCGCCGACCATCTTGCGGAACGCGCGGTCGAAGTATTGCCCCGCCAAAGCATCGAATACCCCGCTGCGGAAACTGAACTCGACGCAAAAAGAAATCTCGCAGCCGCCCTCGGTGGGTGTGAATCGCCAAGTGTTGTCGAGATCCTTGAGCGGACCGTCGAGATAGAAAACCTCGATGTGTTCGGGACGGCGCTTCTCGACCCGCGAGGTGAACTTCTCGCGTATTGCCTTGAATCCGACCAGCATATCGGCTGTCATTGCGGTATCGCTGTCCGAGCGGATCCGCGTCGCGACCACCCAGGGAAGGAATTCGGGATAGCGGTCTACATCTGCGACCAGATCGAACATCTGCTCGCAACTATAAGGGAGAAAGCGCTTTTCCCTGATACCAGGCATTAGCTGCCCTGCTTGGCGAGCTTCTTCTCGCGCGCTGCGCGCATCTCGGCGAAATCGTCGCCCGCGTGATAGCTCGACCGTGTCAACGGACTCGATGCGACCTGGAGAAAACCCTTGGCCCGCGCGATCGCGCCATAGGCGGCGAATTGCTTGGGCGTAACGAATTCCTCCACCCTCGCATGTCTGGGCGTCGGCTGGAGATACTGCCCCATGGTGATGAAATCGATATCGGCGCTGCGCATGTCGTCCATCACCTGATGGACCTCGAGGCGCTGTTCGCCGAGGCCGAGCATGATCCCCGACTTGGTGAAGATCAGCGGATTGCAGGCCTTCACCTCTTCGAGCAGCCTCAGCGAGGCATAGTAGCGCGCGCCCGGCCGGATGGTGGGATAGAGCCGCGGAATGGTCTCGAGATTGTGGTTGAAGACGTCGGGTCCGGCCGCGCAGATCTCGGCCACGGACTGCTTCATCCGGCCCTTGAAGTCGGGGGTCAGGATCTCGATCGTCGTATCCGGCGTTTCGCGCCGCAACGCTTCGATCACCTTGACGAACTGGCCCGCCCCGCGATCGGGCAGGTCGTCGCGATCGACGCTGGTGATGACGATATGCTCGAGTCCCATCGCCGCTGCGGCAGTGGCGGTGTGTTCGGGCTCGAGCGGATCTACTGGCATCGGCATGCCGGTCTTGATGTTGCAGAACCGGCAGGCGCGGGTGCAAGTATCGCCAAGGATCATCACCGTGGCATGCTTCTTGGTCCAGCATTCGCCGATGTTGGGGCAGGCCGCCTCTTCGCACACGGTGTGCAGATTGAGTTCGCGCATCAGCTTGCGCGTTTCATGATACCCCTTGCTGACCGGCGCCTTGACGCGGATCCAGTCGGGCTTGCGCTGCGTGCGCGGGCGTTCCCCTTCGGGGGTCGGAGCGGAAGAGAGATCGTTCATGGCGCGGCCCATCTAGGCCCCCTCCCCCGCTCGGGCAAGCCGGATGGCGCGACGCCTCTTGCCTATCCGGCGAAATCGTTGCAGCGGGTGCCGTATGAAAAGCTTCGACGAAATGATCCGCGGCTACGGCCGCTTCCGTACCGGCGACTGGCGTAAGCAGCACGACCGCTGGGAAAAGCTTCGTGAAGGGCAGTCTCCGCAGGTGATGGTGATCGCCTGTTCCGACAGCCGGGTCGATCCGGCACAGATCTTCGATGTCGATCCCGGCGAGATCTTCGTCGTCCGCAACGTCGCCGCGCTGGTCCCGCCCTACGAGACCACGCCAGGGCGGCACGGCGTTTCCGCCGCGCTGGAATTCGCCGTCCAGTTCCTCAAGGTGCGCGAAATCGTGGTTCTGGGGCACGGAATGTGCGGCGGATGTCACGCCGCGCTGACCCAGGACCTGCACGGCAGCGAGCCCGGCGAAGGCGGATTCGTGGCGCATTGGATCGACATGCTCGACACGGTTCGCGAGCCGATCGCGGCCGAACTGGGGACCAAGGGGCGCGTGGCAGAGCGCGCGATGGAATTGGCTGCGGTCGAGGTGAGTCTCGCCAATTTGCGCACTTTCCCCTGCGTTCAGGAGAAGGAAGGGCGTGGCAGTCTGCGGCTGCGCGGCGCCTATTTCGCGATCTCGGATGGCGTGCTCCACCTGCTCGACGAAACCAGCGGAGAATTCCGCCCAGCATCCTGACTTGCGCGAACTGCGCCACCCCGCCATGGGGGCCGCATGTCGGAATTCGAACAACGCAACATCGCCCTCCTGATCGATGCGGACAACGCCAGTCCCTCGGGTATCGATCCCGTGCTGACGGTGCTCGCCGAGCTGGGTCAGGTGAACATCCGCCGTGCCTACGGAAATTGGCGCAAGACCAGCCTCAAGGGGTGGATCGATCTGATGCATCGCTACGGCATTCAGCCGCAACAGCAGTTCGACCTCACCAAAGGCAAGAATGCCACCGACATGGCGATGACGATCGATGCCATGGACATGCTTTACCGCGGGCGGGTGCATGGCTTCGGGATCATGAGTTCGGACAGCGACTTCATGCCGCTGGCGATGCGAATCCGGCAGGACGGCCTGCCGGTCTATGGTTTCGGCGGGGCCAAGACACCTGAAGCCTTTCGTCAGGCCTGCACGCGTTTCATTGACGTCAATGCGCTGGTTCGCGCGGAAAAGGACGAACGCAAGGGCGGCAGCGGTGCCAGCGCTCACTCGACGGTCCTCGACAAGGAACTGCTCGATCTGCTGTTCGATGCCTACAATGCCAGCAAACGCGACGAGAAGGGATTTGCCAATCTATCCGAAGTCGGGCAGCGCGCGGGCAACCGCTCGAGCTTCGACACCCGCAATTACGGCTTCGCCCGACTCACCGATCTGATCGAGACGATCCCGAACTTTTCCGTCGAGCGCCGAGCCAATGGGCAAAGCTACGTGAAGCGGCTGCGCTAGATAGCAAAGGGCGCGGACCGTCAGCCGATCCGCGCCCTCTTCTGTTCCTGGACCGATGAAGGTCTAGAGCTCTCCGGCAGCCTTCTGCGCAGCATAGAGCGCCCACAGCGCGGCGATCGGTTTGCGGGGCCCATCGATCTTGGAGAAAGTCGCTTCGGCCTCGGCGTATTTGCCTTGATCAACCTGCGCGATGCCGAGGCGGGTCAGGACGAGCGGCCGGTTCGTCCCGGCCGTATCGAGTGCCTTGGCGTAGATCGTCTCGGCATCGGCCGGACGGCCCAGGCTGAGCATGGCGTCGCCGCCGGCAAGCACCGTGGTCGCTGTCGCACCCGGCTTTTGCGCATCGCGGAGAAGCGCCTCGGCATCCGCCCGGTCGGCGGCGGCACGTTCCGCTGCCTGCTTGCGGGTATCCACGACGTAGGGATCGGACTTGTCGAGCTTGCCGCTGGCATAGCCTTCGTCGATGACCGCCACGACTTCCGCCGGAAGGCGACGATAGTCGGCCGCCTCGATATATTCGAGATAGCTGGCTCCGTCGCGCAGCACACCGGCGTGGCGGCCGAGCCGCATCAGGTCGAGGATTTCGGGGTTCTCGTAGCCACCCGTGTTGAGCAGGATCGCCACCGCATCACCCCAGCTATCTTCGTTGGGATAGTCGGAGACGTACCACAGCGAATATTTGTTCGCCTCGGTGTTCATCTTGTTGTTGTAGGCCATCGCGAGACCCCGCTTGAGCCAGGCTTCATCGACCGGCTGACCCGCCGCACGACGCGCTTCGATCAGGCCGGTGAGATAGGACAGACCTTCGTTCGCCTTGTCTTCCGCGAAATAGCTCTCCGCGATGAAGATTTCCGGGCTGTTTTCGGTATAGCCGGCGTCCACGGCGGCCTGCAGATAGGGACGCGCCTCGGCGAACTGCTCGAGGCTGTAGGCCAGCTGACCGGCGACGAAATTGTAAGGGCCGAGTTGCTCGGGGGCGACCTTGCCGCTCTGAAGCATCATTTCCATGCCCTGCAGCGCCAGCGCCTTGTCGTCCATTTTCGTGCCCATGGTGTAGACAAAGCTGCCCGTGGCGTTCCTGTCGTCGTCGGTCTCGACAGCGGCGACGAGCGCGGGGATGCCGGCCTTGATCGCGGCGAGATCGGGGGCTTCGGCTTGAGCCAGCGTCTCGAGCGGTTTGTAGGCTTCGATGAAACCCTTGGAATAGTCGGCCTTGGCCTTCTTTTCCTTCTTCGCGGCATGAGCCGGCGTTTCGAGCGCAGCGACGCCGAGCGCGGCTCCGCCGACGAGTGCGATCGCCAGGGCGAAAGTCGACGCAGCGCGACTGGTGCGGGCGAGACGAGTGAAGATCATGTGTATACTCCCAAGAGTGGAAACGGGGGACTGAGCGCCTTTCGCGCGCTCATTCACAGGACGTTGCGGCCCATGCCGCTTGTGCCCCCGCATTGCAAATTCTTCTACCGGCCGGGGACTGAATAGCCTTTGAACGATGGCGGTGCCGCCGGTTCATGGTTACGATCAAGCCCGGCAGCACCCATATGTGGAAAAAGGCCCCTAAAGCGCCTGCCGGGTTGCCGGCTTTGGTGGCGCTCCCGTCGCGCATCCCCTAGGCTCTCCCGGACAAGAACACTGCAGTTCGCAACACGGAATTAGACGTTTTGGCAGACGATACCGACCTTCTCGATCCTCCCGTCCCCAGCGGCGAAGAATACGGCCGCATCGACATCGTCGATGAGATGAAGACCAGCTATCTCGATTACGCGATGAGCGTGATCGTGAGCCGGGCGCTGCCAGACGTGCGCGACGGGCTGAAGCCGGTCCATCGGCGTATCCTCTTCGCCAGCCAGGAAGGCGGATTCGTGGCCGGGAGGCCCTATCGCAAGAGCGCCAAGATCGTCGGCGACGTGATGGGCAACTACCATCCGCACGGCGATGCCGCGATCTACGATGCACTGGCGCGGATGACGCAGGACTGGTCGATGCGCGTGCCGCTGGTCGACGGCCAGGGCAATTTCGGCTCGATGGATCCCGATCCGCCGGCAAGCATGCGCTACACCGAGGCGCGGCTGGCGCGGGTCGCCAATGCCCTGCTCGACGATCTCGACAAGGACACGGTCGATTTTGCCGACAATTACGACGGTTCACGGCAGGAGCCGACCGTTCTTCCGGCGCGCTTTCCCAATCTGCTGGTCAATGGCGCGGGAGGGATCGCGGTCGGCATGGCGACCAATATCCCGCCGCACAATCTCGGTGAGGTGATCGACGGTTGCCTCGCCTTCATCGAAAATCCGGCGATCACCTCCGAAGAGCTCTTCGAGATCATTCCGGGACCCGATTTTCCCACTGCCCCGCTGATTCTGGGCAAGTCGGGCGCGCGGTCCGCCTATACCACCGGCCGGGGATCGGTGCTGATGCGTGCCCGGCACGATATCGAGACCGGTCGCAACGATCGCCGGTCGATCGTGCTCACCTCGATCCCCTATCAGGTGGGCAAGAACGCGCTCGTCGAAAAAATCGCGGAAGCAGCGAAGGAAAAGCGGATCGAGGGGATCTCCGACATCCGCGACGAATCCAATCGCGAAGGCGTTCGGGTGGTGGTCGAACTCAAGCGCGATGCTTCGCCGGAAGTCGTGCTCAACCAGATCTGGCGCTACACCCCTGCCCAATCGAGCTTTCCCGCCAACATGCTCGCGATCCGAGGGGGCCGGCCGGAAGTCCTGACGCTCCGCGATTTCATCCAGGCTTTCATCAGCTTCCGCGAGGAAGTGATTACCCGGCGTACCAAATACGAACTCAACAAGGCGCGCGAGCGGGCGCATATCTTGCTCGGCCTGGTGGTAGCGGTGTCGAACCTCGACGAGGTCGTTGCGATGATCCGTGGCTCATCCAATCCGGCCGATGCCCGGGCGCGGTTGCTGGCCAAGGAATGGCCGATCGGCGACATCGCACAATACATCGCCCTGGTCGAGGCGATCGAACCGAGCGAGGACGAGCATGGCGGAACCTATCGCCTGTCCGAACGGCAGGTGAAGGCCATACTCGAACTGCGTCTCCACCGCCTCACCGCGCTCGGCCGCGACGAGATCGGCGACGAACTCAAGGGATTGTCGCTGGCGATCGAGGAATATCTGTCGATCCTCGCCGACCGGGCGAAGCTCTACGGCGTGATGCGCGAAGAGCTCGATGAAATCCGCGCCACCTATGCGACGCCGCGCGTTGCCGAAATCGCACCCGCCTGGGACGGCCTCGAGGACGAGGATCTGATCGAGCGCGAGGAGATGGTGATCACCGTAACCCATGGCGGCTACATCAAGCGCACTCCGCTGGACACGTTCCGAGCGCAAGCCCGGGGCGGCAAGGGGCGGAGCGGCATGGCCACCAAGGACGATGATGCCGTCGTCGAAATGTTCGTCACTTCGACGCATAACCCGGTGCTGTTCTTTACCAATACGGGCCGGGTATACCGTCTGAAAGTTTGGAAGCTGCCCGAAGGCGGCCCGCAGACCAAGGGCCGCCCGATGGTGAATCTCCTGCCGTTGGGCGATGACGAACGGGTCACCAACGTCCTTCCCCTGCCCGAGGACGAAAGCGAGTGGAGCGCACTCAACATCGTCTTCGCTACCGAGCAGGGTATGGTCCGTCGCAACTCGATGGACGCATTCACCAATATTCCCTCCAACGGCAAATACGCAATGGGCTTCGTCGAAGGCAGCGGCGATCGGCTGATCGGGGTCCGCCTGCTGAGCCGCGACCAGGAAATCTTTCTCGCTTCCGATTCGGGCAAGGCGATCCGCTTTGCCGCTACCGATGCGCGCGAAACCAAGAGCCGTACCGGGATCGGCGTTCGCGGCATGATGCTCAAGGGCGATGCCAAGGTGGTTTCGATGGCGGTGCTGGATGCGGGCGAGCGCGACAGCGAGGTGCGCGACGCCTATCTTCGCGCGGCCGACTGGAAGAACAACGACGCCGAGCCAAGCCTGCCGCTCGAAAAGGCAGAAGCCATGGGCGAGGCGGAAGAGTTCATCCTGACGCTCACTGCGAACGGCTACGGTAAGATTACCTCGGCCTACGAATACCGTACCATCGGCCGCGGCGGACAGGGATTGACGAATATCGGCACGCCGGAAAGCAATCCGGACCGCAACGGGCCGGTCGTCGCGAGCTTTCCGGTAACCCACGGTTCCCAGCTCATGTTGGTGACCGATCAGGCGAAGCTGATCCGTTTGTCGATCGGGTTCCGTCACCTGATCGAAGGCGGCTTCGTCAATCACGAGGGTTTTTCGGTCTCGGGCCGAACGTCCTCGGGGGTGCGCATCTTCGATGTCGCGAAGGGCGAGCATATTGTCGGCGCGGCGCTGATCGACGAAACCGAAGAGCCCGAGAACCCGGCCGAAGAGGCCGTCGTCGACGAGATCGTCGCGCATGGCGGCAGCCTCGATCACACGACGCCGCATACCACCGCGCATTCCGACAGGAACATCGAAGGGGAGCCGGGCGGATGACGCTGCAGGTCGAGCTCAGCGGACAGGCGTGCGGTGCACGCCTGGCCGGGCTCGATCTGGCGCGGCCCATCTCGTCGGCGCTCGCGGCGCAGATCCGCGCGGTCTGGCTCGAGCACAAGGTCGTTGCCTTCCCCGTGCAGTCGCTGAACGACGATGCGCTGGAAGCCTTCACGGTGGCGATGGGTGGGTTCGGCGAAGATCCCTTCTTCGCTCCGATTCCGGGTCGCCGACACGTCGCGGCGATCCTGCGCGAGGCGGAGGAGATTTCGCCGTTATTCGCCGAGAACTGGCACAGCGACTGGAGCTTTCTGCCGCAACCACCGGCGGGGACCTGCCTGCTGGCGATCGATATTCCACCCTCCGGCGGAGACACGCTGTTCGCCGATCAGCAGGCGGCATTCGCTGCACTGCCGGAGGCGCGCAAGGATTATCTGCGCAGTCTAACGGCCATACACAGCGCGCGGCTCGCCTACGCCCCCGAAGGGACCTACGGCGAAAGGGACAAGGACCGCTCGATGGCGATCCGTCCATCCGAAGCAGCCCGGGCCACGCAATCGCACCCGCTCGTCCGGCGACATCCCGAGACCGGTGCCGAATGCCTCTACTCGACGCTGGGCTACATTGTCGGGATAGAAGGGATGGAGCAGGCGGAAGGTCTCGCCCTGCTCGGTGAACTTGCCCAATGGCAAACACGCGAGGAATTCGTCTATCGGCACGGCTGGGAAGCGGGGATGCTGCTCGTGTGGGACAATCGCAGCGTGCTGCACAAGGCCACCGGCGGTTACGAGGGCCACCGGCGCGAACTGCACCGTACGACCGTTGCCGCTTGGCAGGGCTAAAGCGAGATCAGCCGGTCGGCGCGGCGCTTTCGCAGCGTTTGCACCACCCCAAGGGCGATCAGCAACTGGCCGCCATAATAGAGCGGCCAGATCAGCCATTCGGAAAGACCCGCCGCGATCATGCCTCCCTCGCGTGCGAAAATGAGCAGGTCGCTGACTACGAACAGGACCGCTCCAACACCCACGCGATAGCGCGGAAAGCCGCTGCTCCATGCCGCCGCCGCCATTGCTCCGGCGAGTACCGAATAGCCCGTGGCGAGGCCCCAGCTGGGAAGCGGATAGGTGACTGCCGCGGCGATCGCCGGAGTGAGCAACAGCAACGAGGCGGAAGCTGCCATCTGGCTCGGCGCGACCCTAGTTCGAGGATGCCGCAGATACAGCGCGATCGCCATCAGATGGCCGAGTGCGAAGAGCGCCCCGCCGACGAGGAAGCTGATCTCGAGGGCCACGTCGCCGGCGGCACCGAGCGCCAGCACGAGCGCGATCAGCGCTCCGTCCACGGCACGGGCGCGAAGCGCGGCATAGATCGCGAGGAACCCGACACCCGCACCCTTCCACAGCATCAGCCATACGCCGCCCATGGGATCGTCCATTGCGAAGAAGTAGCTGACGCCAGCGACGAGGCTGGCCACCAGCCATGGGCGGTGCTTGATCAGTGCGCGGCGCGGCATGGGTTGTCGCTAGGCCTTGATAGGAGGGGCATGCAAGCTTTAGGGCGCGGCCGATGACCCACGATATCCACATCATCGGTGGCGGACTGGCAGGAAGCGAGGCCGCCTGGCAGCTGGCGCGCCGAGGCTTGAAGGTGCGCCTTTCGGAAATGCGAGGCGGTGGCGCAACGACTCCCGCGCACCAGACCGAAGGGCTGGCGGAGCTCGTATGTTCGAACAGTTTCCGTTCCGACGACGATACGAAGAACGCGGTCGGTCTGCTTCACCACGAAATGCGGCGGCTCGACAGCCTCGTCATGCGCGCCGGCGAAATCGCGCGTGTGCCCGCGGGATCGGCGATGGCGGTCGACCGCGACGTCTTCTCTGCCGAGGTCCAGCGAGTGCTCGAGGAACACCCCAACGTCACCGTGGTGCGCGAACGAATCGACCGCCTTCCCGCGACCGGTCCGACCATCGTCGCCACCGGACCGCTCACCGCGCAGGCGCTGGCCGAAGACATCGTCGCGACGACTGGGCAGGACCGGCTCGCCTTCTTCGATGCAATTGCCCCGATCGTACACCGCGACAGCATCGACATGGAGGTCTGCTGGATTCAATCGCGGTGGAACAAGCGGACGGCCGCCTCGAACGACGAGGGCGATTACATCAACTGCCCGATGACGCGGGAGGAATACCTCGCCTTTCATCAGGGACTGCTCGACGGCGAGAAGACCGAATTCCGCGAATGGGAAGCCGATACCCCCTATTTCGACGGCTGTATGCCGATCGAGGTGATGGCCGCCCGTGGGGTCGACACGCTGCGCTTCGGTCCGATGAAGCCGGTCGGGCTCGACAATCCGCGCGACACCACGCCTGAATTCCCGCAAGGACGCTGGCCCTATGCGGTGGTACAGCTGCGGCAGGACAACAAGCTCGGCACGCTGTGGAACATGGTCGGTTTTCAGACCAAGCTCAAATATTCCGCGCAAATCGACTTGTTCCGTACCATCCCCGGCCTCGAAAACGCCGAATTCGCGCGGTTGGGGGGACTGCACCGCAATACCTTCCTCAATTCGCCGCTCGTTCTCGACCGTCAACTGCGGCTGCGGGGCGGCGAGCATGTTCGCTTTGCCGGCCAGATCACCGGTTGCGAGGGATATGTCGAAAGCTCTGCAATCGGCCTGATGGCCGGAATCATGGCGGCCGTCGAACTGACCGGCGGCAAATGGGCTCCGCCACCGCCGACAACCGCCTTCGGCGCCCTGCTGGCGCACATAACCGGCGACGCCGCGGCAGAGACCTACCAGCCGATGAACGTCAATTTCGGCCTTTTTCCGCCACTGCACGAGGTTGGAAAGAAGCAGCGAAAGGAAGCGTATACGAACCGCGCCAAGGCCGAATTCGGCGAGTGGCTTGCCCATCTGGAGGCGGTTCCCGCCTAACACGCGCATGAAGGTTTCGCCGGCCGGGGAGCGGTGGTGGCGAATTCCGCCGGGGTCAGCCGGTTGTCGCGATCCGCGTCCGCCCCTTCGAACTTGTCCACCGTGGCGACAGCCCATTCCTCGAAATCGAGGAGATTGTTGCCGTCCTTGTCGAGCCTGCGGAATCCGTCGCTACGCGTCGACAGCATTTCGGTGCGGCTTATCCGCCAGTCGCGGTTGCGATCGTAGCGGAAAAAGCGCTGCTGTTCGCGGGTCAGTTCGCTCGCTTCGGGAGGCTCGGGCCCGACGAGCTCGCCGGCGTCCGAGAGCGGAACGTCCGGCGAGGTCGTCTCCGCCAATGCGGGCGGTTCGGGCGGCGGTGCGGCGCGCTCGATCTCTGCCCTGCCCTGCCACCAGAAGCCACCCACCGCGGCGAGCGCGAGAGCGGCCACTGCACCGAGAACGAAGCGGTTCATGTGCATCTTCCCCTGCGAAAGATGCCTTCCAGCCTAGCGCCCAAGCAATCCCATACGAAAGGCGACTATGGGACTGAAGCGGTCGCCGAGCAAGAACGATCCGCCCCGTGCCAGCGCTCTCCTCGATAGCCCGCCCAGCAAGGCCAGCGGTCGAAGGGTCCGCGGCAGAACCAGCGGTGGGCCGCGGTCCCCTTCCGCGAGCGTCATCGCGCGGGATCGGATGGGGCGATATTCGGGCCGCTGGGCAATGTCGGCAAGCGCCCACAGCCGCCCTGCTCTGCGCGCCTCGTCGACGTCCTCGGGGCACCGGCACCGCAATGCCAGTGCCGCAGCCAATCCCGCTCTGGCATCGACAAAGCTCGCGAGCGCATCGTCGCCCAGCGGCGGTTCGGCAAGCAGGGATTCCCATCCGTCGACGAGACCGATCAGCGGTTCGACCTCCGCTCGCCACGCGCTTCCGACGAGCGACAGGAGATCCTCGGCTTTTTCACGCTCGGCAGCGGGCAGGCGCAATTGGTCGCGCCACCACGCCAGCCGCAGCTGTGCCATGATCGGCTCGCGCACGCCCAGCACCGCACGCCCGGCGCAAGCATCGAGCGCGAACGCCGCCAGCCACATTTCGCGCCGGGCGCTGGCAAGCGACAGCGCCATGCGCGATGCTTCGGGCAGATCAGCGGCAAGTTCGCGCATCATCGCGGACCGAACAGCCTGCCGCTGGCTCCATGTCAAGCGAGCCAACGCGCCCGCCGCAAGCCCCGGTCAATCGCGGTAGCACACCTTTTTCGCCGCCGCGACGATCCGCGGGGTATCGATCAGTGCCAGTTTCTCGAGGTTGGCGGCATAGGGCAGCGGAACATCCTCGTCGCAGACGCGCATGACCGGGGCATCGAGGTGATCGAATCCATCTTCCATGCACAGTGCAATCACCTCCGACGCGATCGAACACGTCGGCCAGCCTTCCTCGGCGATCACCAGCCTGTTGGTCTTGGCGAGCGAGGCGAGGATTGTCTGGCGATCGAGCGGACGCAGCGTGCGCAGATCGATGACCTCGGCGTCGATCCCCTCATCGGCCAATTGGGCAGCCGCCTCGAGCGCGAGCCCGACCGCGATCGAGTAGGCGACGATCGTGACATCGCCCCCTTCGCGCATGATCCGCGCCTTGCCAATCGGCAGGACATGGTCGTCAAGATCGGGCACGTCGAAGCTGCGGCCGTAGACCAGTTCGTTCTCGAGGAAGACCACCGGGTCCTCGCAACGGATCGCGGCTTTCATCAAACCTTTGGCGTCGGCCGCATCATAGGGGGCGATTACGACCAGGCCGGGGACGCTGGCGTACCATGGTCCGTAATTCTGGCTGTGCTGCGCACCGACGCGGCTCGCCGCTCCGTTGGGGCCGCGGAACACAACCGGGCAGCGCATCTGGCCGCCCGACATGTAGTTGGTCTTGGCGGCGGAATTGATGATGTGATCGATCGCCTGCATGGCGAAGTTGAAGGTCATGAATTCGACGATCGGGCGCAGCCCCCCCATCGCCGCGCCGGTGCCGATACCCGCGAACCCGTATTCGGTGATCGGCGTGTCGATCACCCGCTTGGGTCCGAATTCGTCGAGCAGCCCTTGCGTGACCTTGTAGGCCCCCTGATATTGCGCGACTTCTTCGCCCATCACGAAGACGCGCTCATCGCGCCGCATTTCCTCGGCCATGCCGTCGCGCAGAGCTTCGCGGACGGTGGTGGCAGTGAAGCTGGTGCCTTCTGGAACCGCCGGATCCTTGACGTCGGTCCGGCGGGCGGGCTTCGTGATCTCCGCCCCATCCGGCTCGCGCCCCACATCCTTGCCTTCGCCCGGTACGTCGTCCACCCGCGCCGTATCGGCCGGGGTCGCGATCTCGGAGGCGTCTTCGCCCTCGCCCGCCAGCATGGCAATGACCGTGCCGACCTTCACGCCCTCGGTCCCTTCCTCGACCAGGATCTTGCCCAGCGTGCCTTCGTCGACCGCCTCGAACTCCATCGTTGCCTTGTCGGTTTCGATTTCGGCGATAATGTCGCCGGCGACGATCTCGTCACCTTCGGACTTCAGCCATTTGGCAAGCGTGCCTTCTTCCATGGTCGGCGACAGGGCCGGCATCTTGAGTTCGATGGCCATGCTCAATACTCCTCCACCAGAACGTCTGTGTAGAGTTCCGAGGCGTCGGGTTCGGGCGAGTTTTCGGCGAAATCGGCGGCTTCGGTGACGCGCTTGCGGATGTTCTTGTCGATCGTCTTCAGTTCTTCCTCGCTGCTGCCCAGTTCGAGCAGGAGCTTCTTGAGGCCCTCGATCGGGTCCTTGTGTTCGCGCACGTCCTGAACCTCCTCGCGCGTCCGGTATTTCGCCGGGTCGGACATCGAGTGGCCGCGATAGCGATAGGTATTGCATTCGACCAGAACCGGTCCCTTGCCCTCGCGCACGTGCTTGAATGCAATCTCGGCGGCTTGCCGCACCTCCAGCACATCCATACCGTTGACGTCCATTCCGGGAATGCGAAAGGCGGTGCCACGGCGGTGGAACTCGGTCTCCGCGCTCGAGCGGGCGGTGCTGGTGCCCATGGCATACTGGTTGTTTTCGACGACGAAGACGATCGGCAATTTCCACAGTGAAGCCATGTTCATCGTCTCGTAGACTTGCCCCTGATTGGCAGCCCCGTCGCCGAAATAGGCGAGGCAAAGCCCGCCGTCGCCATTGTATTGATGCGCGAGTGCCAGACCGCCACCGAGCGCCACCTGCGCGCCGACGATGCCATGCCCGCCGTAGAATTTGTGCTCGGTCGAGAACATGTGCATCGACCCGCCCTTGCCCTTCGAAATGCCTGCCTGGCGCCCGGTAAGTTCGGCCATGATGAGTTTGGGATCGATACCGTAAGCGAGCATATGACCGTGATCGCGGTAACCGGTGATGACGCTGTCCTTGTCACCGTCGAGCGCCGACTGCAGCCCGATGGCGACCGCTTCCTGACCGATGTAGAGGTGGCAAAATCCGCCGATGAGACCGAGACCGTACAGCTGTCCGGCGCGTTCCTCGAACCGGCGGATCAGCAGCATCTGCTCGTAGAAATTGAGCATCTGCTCCTTGCTCGCGTCGTAGCGGCGGTGCTCGTCGAGCGCCTCCTGCAACGAATGGAGCGCGAAGTCGGTATCCTCTGCGGGGGACTGCGGGGGAGCTTTCTTGCTCCGGGGAGATTTGGCCAAGACTGGTGTCCTTGTTCTTCCGGGGAGGAATGCGCCGCGCCTATAGGCACAGCCCCGTCCGGCGCGCAACGGGTGACCGCGCATCGATCGAAAAACCCTTACGGAACACTATGGTTTCGCGGCAAGCTCAGTCTTCGAGCTTGATCACCACTTCGTCGGGATGGACCACGTTAAGCTGGCTCCGGAGCAGTTCGCCGACCATGTCGGGGTCGGCGTGTGCCGGATCGAGCAAGGCGACCCGGTTCTCGAGCGCCTTGCGTTCCGCCTCCAGCTTTTCCAGCTGCGCTTCTCGCTGGTCGAGCAGGCGGAGATTTTCGCTCCAAGCGAGCAGACCTGAGGGACCCGCAATCGCCAGCCCGCCCATGACGAGCAGGCCGGCCAGAGCGGCATGCTGCGTGGCCTTAGCCTTGCGAATGGTCGTCATGGATTTTCTGCGCCGCATAAGGCGACAGAATCACAGTTGAACGACTCTGCGCAAGCGCAAACTGAGCGATGCGTGGGGAGGAACCGCCGCCGGTGGTTCCCCGTTGGTTTCTTGACACGCGCGCCGTGGGCGCGTAACTAGTTTCTATTGAAACTAATATCGCTTGCAGAGGACTGAAATGCCTGATCTCTTCGAAAATCCCATCGGCCTCGACGGCTTCGAATTCGTCGAGTTTTGTGCCCCCGAAAAGGGCGCGATCGAACCGGTATTCGAAGCAATGGGGTTCACCCATGTGGCCAACCACCGGTCGAAGGACGTCCAGTTGTGGCGGCAAGGGCAGATCAACCTCGTGATCAACTACGAACCGCGCAGCGCGGCATGGTTTTTCGCCCGCGAACATGGCGCATCCGCCTGCGGCATGGGCTTCCGCGTCCGCGATGCGCGGAAGGCCTATGAAGAACTTCTCGCGAGAGGTGCGGAGCCGGTGGCGGTCGAGACGGGACCTATGGAGCTGCATATTCCCGCCATCCGCGGTATCGGCGGTGCAATCGTCTACCTGATCGACCGCTACGAAGATGAAAACGGCGACGGCCTGTCGATCTACGACATCGACTTCGAATATCTCGAAGGTGTCGAAAAGCATCCCGTCGGAGCCGGCTTCAACGTGATCGATCACCTCACGCATAACGTATACAATGGGCGGATGAAATATTGGGCGGACTATTACGAGACGCTGTTCAACTTCCGTGAAATCCGCTTCTTCGACATCAAGGGCGAATATACCGGGCTGACCTCGAAGGCGCTGACTGCCCCCGACGGCAAGATCCGCATCCCGCTCAACGAGGAAGGCGAAGGCGGCAAGGGCCAGATCGAGGAGTTCCTCAAGGAATTCAACGGTGAAGGAATTCAGCACATCGCGCTGATCTGCGATGATCTGATCGGCTGCTGGGACCGGCTCAAGAAGCTCGGCGTGCCGTTCATGACCGCCCCCCCGGAAACCTATTACGAGATGCTCCCCGAAAGGCTGCCCGACCACGGCGAGCCGGTCGCCGAACTCAAGGCGCGCGGGATCCTGCTCGACGGAACCACCGAGGGCGGGCAGCCCCGTCTCCTGTTGCAGATCTTCGCCGAGGCGCAGGTCGGACCGGTGTTCTTCGAATTCATCCAGCGCAAGGGCGACGAGGGCTTCGGAGAAGGCAATTTCAAGGCCTTGTTCGAAAGCATGGAGCGCGACCAGATCAAGCGCGGCGTGCTGAGCGTCGAGGATGCAAAGACTGTCGAGACGGAGCCGGCGGAATGACCGAACCGACCCCACACCCCGTGAAACTGGGCGGCGTCCACCATGCCGCTTACCGCTGTAAGGACGCCAAACAGACCGTCGAATGGTACGGCAAGGTGCTGGGCATGGATTACACCACCGCCTTCGCTGAAGACCACGTGCCTTCGACCGGCGATTACGATCCCTACATGCATGTCTTCCTCGATGCGGGAAACGGCAATATCCTGGCCTTCTTCGAACTGCCCAATCAGAAAGACATGGGCCGCGACGAGAACACCCCTGCATGGGTGCAGCATCTGGCTTTCAAGGTCGCCAGCGAAGAAGAACTGCTGGCGGCCAAGGAGCATGTCGAGAGCCTCGGCATCGCCGTGCTCGGCCCGACGCATCACGGCATCTTCAAGTCGATCTACTTCTTCGATCCCAATGGCCATCGGGTCGAACTGGCGACCGATATCGGCACGGAAGAACAATACGCAGAATTGAAACGTGTGGCCCCGGCGATGCTCGAGGAATGGTCGCAGACCAAGAAGGCGCCGCGTCACGCCGACTGGCTGCACGAGATCGCACGCAAGGAACACGGGAATGGCTAACGCCGGGTAAGCAAAGCCCTTCGCACTACCGGAACTCCCGCTCGGGCATACCGTTTCCGCGCTAAGGGAGGATGCCCGCGTGAACTACATCGCCACGCTCCGCGAACAGCTGAACGACATGGCTCGCGGCTTCGTTGAAACGCTGCCCAATCTGGCCATCGCGCTGTTCATCGTCTTCCTGACGTGGATCGTGGCCCGTTTCGGGGCGCGCATCTCGGACATGATCGTCGGCCGGACCGAGATCCGGGCGAGCCTCAAGAACCTGATCGACACTCTCGTCAAGCTCGGCATCTGGGTCCTCGGCCTGTTCGCCGCTGCGGTAGTGGTGGTGCCCGATCTCACTCCGGCCAGCCTGCTGGCCGGGCTCGGCATAGGCGCGGTGGCGATCGGCTTCGCCTTCCAGGACATCTTCGAGAACTTCCTCGCCGGAGTGCTCATCATGCTGCGCGAGAAGATGCGCATCGGCGATGTGATCGAATGCGAAGGCATCACCGGCAAGGTAGAGTACATCACCCTGCGTGAGACCCATGTGCGCAAGCTTTCGGGCGAACTGACCGTGGTGCCGAATTCGATCCTGTTCAAGAATCCGGTCGAGATCCTTACCGACATCGAGCAACGGCGCCACGAAGTCGTCGTCGGCGTGTCCTATGACACCCATCTCGATCATGCCGCCGACGTCATTCGTCGCGCGGTCGAGGACATCGACGAGGTGCTCGTGAGCAAAGGAGTCGACATCTTTGCGCAGGAATTCAATTCGAGCTCGGTCGATTTCCTCGTCCGCTGGTGGGCAGGAGCGAGTCCGCGCGCCGGATGGGAAAGCAAGGACAAGGTGGTTCGTGCGATCAAATCCGCTTTCGACGAGGCCGGAATCGAAATTCCCTTCCCCTATGTCACGCATACCTTCAAGGAGACGGTCCCGGTCAGTCAATTGCAGATGCCGAAGGGGCGCTAGGCTGGTCGGGCGATACTCGGCGAGGACGGATTGGACGGAGATCACGAAAGCAGGCTGACGCGGGGTCAGGAATTTTCGCTCGCAGTCGCTGCAGCGGTTGTCACCGCCAACGCCTATTACATTCATCCGATCATCGGCGAAGTTGCCGATCATTTCGGCGTCAGCCACGCGCGCATCGGCCTGGTGCCGGCGCTCAACCAGATCGCACTGGCGCTGGGCATCTTCCTTCTCCTTCCCTTGGGCGATCGCTACTCGAACCGGCGACTGACGATCCTTTTCGCCAGTGGCCAGACGCTGGCGCTGGCGCTGATGGTCGTCGCATCGGGATTCACGCTCTTCGTGGCCGGTTCGACCCTCCTCGGCTTCTTCACCATCGCGCCCTATCTGCTCCCTGCCTATGCGTCGAAACGGGTCGCGCCCGAGCGGCTCGGGCACGTGACCGCGCTGCTGACCGCCGGGGTGATCCTCGGCATCCTCGTCGCTCGCGTGGGGGCCGGCGTGATGGCGGAATATCTCGGCTGGCGCTCGGTCTACTGGGCCGCGACCGGCTTGATGCTGGCGGTCACGCTCGCCCTGCCGCGGCTGATGGAGCCGCGGGAGCGCGAGACCGGAGAAAGCGGGAGCTACGGCACGCTCGTGCTGTCGGTCTTCCCGCTGATCCGGCAGCACCGCGAGATCCTGCTTTCGGGGACCATCCAGGGCTTGAATTTCGCATCCTTCATCGCGCTGTGGCTGGCGCTGGCGCTGCATCTGACCTCGGCCGAAATGGGCTACGGAACCGACACGGTCGGCTATCTCGCTGCGATCGCAGCGGTCAGTATCGTGTCCACGCCGCGGCTGGGCCGCTGGGCGGATCGGGTCGGGCCGCGTCGGGCGCGGGTCGTCTTTGCCGCAATCCAGCTGCTCGGAATCGCATTGTTCTACCCGTTGGGCGGGAATTTGTGGACGATACTCGTGCCCTTGATTCTGGTGAATCTGGTGGGCCCCGGCATCGATGTGACCGGCCGCATGACCTTTCTCGCGCTCGCCCCCGCTGTGCGCACGCGCCTGACCACCGTCTATGTCGTCCTTATGTTCATCGGCGGCGGCATCGGCAGCTTCGCGGGAACGGCGGTCTACGATGCATTCGGTTGGGCTGGAACCTGCGCCCTGCTTGCCGGTCTCGCAGTCTCGTCAAACGTACTGGCGTTCTCGGCCCGTCGCCTGGGCAAATGATTGGCGCGCCCGACAGGATTCGAACCTGTGGCCCCCAGATTAGGAATCTGATGCTCTATCCGACTGAGCTACGGGCGCCCGCCGATCCACTTAGCAGACGAACGGACGGAGGCAATCAGTTGAGTTCGTCGGGCGGGGCGACGGGCACCAGGAGCGGCGCAACCGTTATGCCTTCGGCGAGCATGTCCTCGGCCTCGTCGCGCGTCGCGCGGCCGTGGATCGGCGCATCCTCGACCTCGCCATAGTGCATTTCGCGCGCCTTCTCGGCGAATTTGTCGCCCACCCAGGTGCTGCTTTCCAGCGCCTTCGCCTGTGCCTTGGCCAGCGCGGCAAGCGCCCGGCTCACCGCAGCGGGCATCTCGCCCTTGGCGACCTGCGTGGTCTCCTGCCCCGCTCCAAGGCGATTGCCCCTGGCCGAAAGCGAGGGAGCCATCGGCGCCTTGACAATCTCCGCGCAGCCGCATTCGGGACAGGCGAGCAAGCCCGTCTTCTTCTGGGTCACGTAGTCTTCGGTCGAACCGAACCAGCCCTCGAACCGGTGGCCTTCGCTGCAGGAAAGGTCGAATACGATCATGGTCAGCGCTATTTGGCGATTGCACGGCGGTTGGCAAGGCTCGGCACCTGCTCGCGCACTTGCGCGACGCGGGCGCGCTCGATCTCGGCGAACCCCAGCCCCGTCACTTCGCCTCCCAGATCCAGCAGGACTTCGCCCCAGGGATCCACCACCAGACTATGGCCATAGGTACGACGCCCGTCGGCATGGTTCCCGACCTGCGCGGCAGCGACGACGAAGGCGCTGGCTTCGATCGCCCGGGCCCGCTGCATGATGTGCCAGTGCGCCCTGCCGGTCGGTACGGTGAAGGCGGCGGGGATGGCGATGGCATCGCAGCGGCGGCGCCCGAGTTCCTCGAACAGCGCGGGAAAACGCATGTCGTAGCAAATGCTCAGCCCCAGCCGGCCCACGGGGGTGTCGTCGACGGTGGTCACCGAATTGCCGGGGCGATAGGCAGCTGATTTGCGCCAGCTTTCCCCCCCGGCGAGATCGACGTCGAACATGTGGATCTTGTCGTAACGCGCGGCGATGTCGCCCGCGGGGTCGATCACCAAGGCGCGGTTCGCCCAGCGCCCACCTCCGCAATCCACTGCCAGCGAACCGAGCGCCACCCACAGCCCGTGTCGTGCAGCCCGTTCGCGCAGTGCGGCGAGCACCGGATCGGATTCTTCGCGGACGATGGATTTTGCCGCCCTCGCCCGGTCGCGATCGAGCATCCCCGACATCTCCGGGGTGAAGAGCATGGCGGCTCCGCCCGCCGCGGCGCGTTCGACGGCTTCGCCGAGGACGGCGGCGTTTATCCCCGGGTCTATCCCCGAGGTCATCTGGAGGACGGCGACCCGCGTCATCTAGAGCTTCAGCAGCGCATCGAGCCGACCCTCGCGCTCGAGCGCGGCGAGCTCGTCCGATCCGCCCACATGGGTATCGCCGACGAATATCTGGGGCACGGTCCGCGCCGAAGGGGCGCGCTCGACCATCTCATCGCGCTTCGGGCCACCCATGGTGATGTCGTGTTCGCTATATTCGACGCCCTTGCTGTCGAGCAGGCGCTTGGCGCGAAAGCAGAAGCCGCAGCCGAATTTCGTGTAGATGTCGATATGCGGCTGGCTCATGAAAACTCTTCCTTGACTGGCTTTGAACTAGGGCGCGACGGACGATCTTGAAAGCCCGTTTTGGCCAAACTATCTTGGTCACGTCGTCGCGCGAGGCGACGGCGACGGGGTGCCGACAGCGGGCCCCGCCATCATAGAATTGCTCGAGAAGAGGATTTGTTTCGATGAACCGTATGGATTTCACCCCTTATCGCCGTTCCACCGTTGGCTTCGACCGCCTGTTCGATCTGATGGAGCGCCAGGCGCGCAATGCCGGTGGCGACAATTACCCCCCCTTCAACATCGAACGTCGCGGTGACGACGAATACCGCATCACTGTGGCGGTGGCCGGATTTCGCGCCGACGATCTCGACATCACCGCGCAGCAGAACCTGCTGACGGTTGCCGGCCGCAAGCGCGACGATCAGCCCGAGGGCGAGATGCTGCATGTCGGCATTGCCAATCGCGGTTTCGAGCGCCGCTTCGAACTGGCGGACTACGTCCGGGTCGCCAATGCCGATCTTTCCGACGGCCTGCTGGTGATCGATCTGGTCCGCGAAGTGCCCGATGCGATGAAGCCGAAGAAAATCTCGATCGGCGCGCAGAAGACGCTCGAAGTGGTCCAGGACGACGGCGAAGTAAAATCCCGCCAGGGCGGAGCGGACAGCCGCGCTGCCTGATCCTCCGGCATTCTTCGACCTCAAGACGATTACATTTTACAGACGATAGGGGGCGGAACCAGGTTCCGCCCCCGCGACGTCGAACGCCGCCTAGCCCCAAAATCGACCGTCCGGGTCGCAGAAGACAGCCGTCTTCGAGGCAAGCCCCACCGCTATACTGGCGCAGCAATGTCTCTTGGTTCCCGCCATCACTGACGGGACGCGCTCACTTTGCAACAGATGTATCAAAAGATAAAGCGTCTCGCGCCTTGGCGTGCGATTTTGTCGCCTGCCTACAAGCTGCTGCTCGGCGCCCCCGCGCGTCGGCACACACCCGCGCGCGCGACCCCGCGCCTCAGACCAGGCGTGCCTGTTCCAGGGCTGCCCCGATGAAGCCGGCGAACAAGGGGTGCGGATCGAACGGCTTGGATTTGAGCTCGGGGTGGAACTGGACACCGACGAACCACGGGTGGTCCGGACGCTCGACGATTTCGGGCAACAGACCATCGGGCGACATGCCCGAGAAGATCAGCCCCTGCTCCTCCAATGGACCGATGTAGGCGCCGTTCACTTCATAGCGGTGGCGGTGGCGCTCGGAGATGGCGGTGGCGCCGCCGTAGATCGCCGAGACGTGACTGTCCGCGGCCAGCTTCGCCTCATAGGCGCCCAAGCGCATCGTTCCGCCCAGATCGCCGCCCGCTTCGCGCTTCTGCAAGCCCTCCTCGCTCATCCATTCGGTGATGATGCCGACGACCGGTTCGTCGGTCTCGCCGAATTCGGTGGACGAGGCGAGGTCCCGGCCGGCAGCCCGCGCCGCTTCGATGCAGGCCATCTGCATGCCCAGGCAAATGCCCAGAAACGGAACCTTGCGTTCGCGCGCGAAACGCACCGCTGAAATCTTGCCCTCGCTGCCTCTCTCGCCGAAGCCGCCGGGCACCAGAATGCCGTGCATCGGCTCGAGCTGTGCCGCGATGTCGCTGTCGTCCTGCTCGAACACCTCGGCATCGATCCACCTGACCTTGACCCTGACCCGGTTTGCCATGCCACCGTGGACCAGTGCTTCGTTCAGCGATTTGTAGGCGTCCTGCAGTCCGACGTATTTTCCTACCACGCCGATCGTCACCTCGCCCTCGGGGTTCGAGTGACGATCGACCACGTCGTACCAGCGCGACAGATCGGGTTCGGGTGCGTCGGTGATGCCGAAGGCCCGCAAGACCTCGCGATCGAGACCCTCTGCGTGATATTGCAGGGGCACCGAATAGATCGAAGGCGCGTCGAGCGCGGGGATGACCGCCTCGCGGCGCACATTGCAGAATTGCGCGATCTTGCGTCTTTCGCTGTCGGGTATCGGGTGCTCGGCGCGGCAGAGCAGCACGTCGGGCTTGATCCCGAGACTGGCGAGTTCGCGCACCGAATGCTGCGTCGGCTTGGTCTTCAACTCACCCGCAGCGGCGATATAGGGCACCAGCGTGACGTGGACGCTGAGCGTCTGCCAGGGTTCCAGCTCGTTGCGAAGCTGGCGGATCGCTTCCATGAACGGCAGGCCTTCGATATCGCCCACCGTGCCGCCGATCTCGCAGAGGATGAAATCATGGTCGTCCTGGCCGGCCAGGGCAAAGGCCTTGATCTCGTCGGTCACGTGCGGAACCACCTGCACCGTCGCGCCGAGATAATCGCCGCGTCGTTCCTTGGCGATGATGTCCTGATAGATCCGGCCCGAGGTGATGTTGTCGCCCTGATGCGCGGAAACGCCGGTGAACCGCTCGTAGTGGCCCAGATCGAGATCGGTCTCCGCCCCATCGTCGGTGACGTAGACCTCGCCATGCTGATAGGGAGACATCGTCCCCGGATCGACATTGAGATAAGGGTCGAATTTCCGGATACGGACCTTGTAGCCGCGCGCCTGCAGAAGCGCCGCCAACGAGGCTGCCATGAGTCCTTTGCCAAGCGAGGAGACCACGCCGCCGGTGATAAAGATATACCGCGCCATGGGGGTCGGGCCTTAAGCTGAGGGTTGGAGTCGGGGCAAGCGCAAAACACATGCAATCGCGCCGCGCGAACGGCGCAATCCACAAGGCTGCGACGAGTGGTGGTCTATTCGGCGACGTCGGCGAGCGGGTCGTCGTTCGTGGGGGCCGCTTCGCCGGTGGTGGCGGGACCAAGCGGGTCCGCGGGAGCTGCCGGCGCCACCGCACGGTCGAGCGTCGATTCGATCGCGTCGCTGCCGCTGGATTCGACCGCGACCGCAGCCAGTGCGATCGACAGCACCACGAACGCCACCGCCAGCCATTTGGTCGAGCGGGTCAGGAAGTCGGCCGCGCCGCGCGCGCTGAGCATGCCGCTCGGGCTGCCGCCCACGCCAAGTCCGCCGCCTTCCGAACGCTGGATGAGGATCACGCCGACGAGTGCGGCTGCGACGATCGCCTGGACGACGGTGAGAAACAGGAACATGAAGATACTCTTGGAACGAGGCTGGCTGATGCGCATCTAGTCGCGCGAGCGGATATCGGCAAGGGCGAGTGGTCTCAGGCGTCCTCGGTTTCGGAAGCGGCGACGACAATGCCGAGGAAACTTTCCGCCGACAGGCTGGCACCGCCGACGAGCGCGCCGCCCACTTCGGCTGCCGCCAGGATCTCGCGCGCGTTGTCGGGCTTGACCGAGCCGCCGTAGAGAATGCGGATCTGCTCCGCCGTTTCAGGCCCGTATCTGTCGACGAGCAATTTGCGGATCGCGGCATGCATCGTCTCGATATCCGCGATCGTGGCCGTTCGACCTGTGCCGATCGCCCAGATCGGCTCGTAGGCGATCGCAAGCCGCTCGGCGGCATCGTCGATCGCAGGCAGGCTGGCCTCGAGCTGTCCGAGCACGAAGCTTTCCGCCTCGCCCGCATCGCGTGTCTCGAGGCTTTCGCCGCAGCACAGGATGATACGCAGGCCTGCATCGAGCGCACTGGCCATCTTGGCGTTGACCAGATCATTGGTCTCGGCGTGGTCGGCGCGCCGCTCGCTGTGGCCCAGGATGACGAATTTCGCACCCGAATCGGCGATCATCCCGGCGGAAATGTCCCCGGTGTGCGCGCCTTCGGCGCCCGGGTGGCAATCCTGCGCCCCGACGCCGATCTGCTCGGCTTCCTTGTGGACGGCGTGAATCAGCGTGTAAGGCGGCGCCACGGCGACCTCGACCTTCATGTACCGCTGCGCCGCACGGTCTATCGCGCGTGCTTCGGAAAGCATGGCGCGCGTGCCGTTCATTTTCCAGTTTCCAACGATATAGGGCCGTTCGGCCATGTTTCCGTCCTGCGATATGTATGAATGCGTGGCTCGCCATCGGGAGCCGGAGAGGCGTCCAGCTAGACAAGCTTTGGAGGAAGGTCAAAACCCTTTGCGACCTGTTGCCGCGAGGTCTCAGGCCGGATAAAGGCCCATGCGACGCAGGCACAGCCTGTTCCGACCGCTTCAACCACGGGATCGCCCGCAAGCCATGTTCAAGTTTTTCCGCAACTTCTTCAAGACCAAGCTGGGTCTGGCAATCTCGCTCGCCTTTCTTGGCCTCATCGCGCTGGCCTTTGCCAGTGCCGATGTTTCGGGAACGGGCACTTTCGGCGGAATCGCCGGCGGCAATCGCGTCGCGGTAGTCGGGAAAGAGAAGATCGGGACTGCCGACCTCGTCCGGGCAGCCAACAACGGGCTCGATTCCCTGCGGCGCGAGCAGCCGACCGCGACCATGGCGGCCTTCCTGGCGCAAGGCGGCCTTTCCGCAGCACTCGATGCGCTGATCGAGCGAGCGGCGATCAAGGAATTCGCTCAGGAGCATGGGTTCCGGTCGGGTGACAATCTGATCAACAGCGAGATCCGCATGATCCCTGCCTTCCGCGGGCCGGACGGCAATTTCAGCGAAGACACCTATCGCCAGGCGCTCGCCCAGCAGCGGGTAAGCGATGCCGAGGTGCGCGAGGATCTCGGCATCGGCCTGCTGTCGCAGCAATTGCTGGTGCCCGCCAGCTTCGGTGCCTCGGTGCCCGACAAGCTCGCCTACCGCTATGCGCAATTGTTCAAGGAAAGGCGCGAGGGCGCGATCGGTCTCCTGCCGGCAGCTGTCTTCGCCCCCACGGGCAAGCCCGAGCCGGGCAAGCTGCAGGCATATTACAAGGCCAACCGCGAAGAATTCGTCCGCCCCGAACGTCGCGTAATTCGTTATGCCTCGTTCGGCAGTGCTGCGCTCGGCGACCGGATCGAACCGACCGATGCCGAGATCGCGGCCCGTTACCGCGAGAACAAATCCCAATATACGGCCAGCGAAACCCGCGACTTCACCCAGCTGATCGTGCCCACCCAGGCAGCCGCGCAGTCGATCCGCGAGCGTGTGGCCAAAGGCGCTTCGTTCGAAAAGGTCGCGCGCGAGGCCGGCCTGCGCGCAGCGCCGCTGGCCGACGCGACCCGCGAGGGGATTGCGGGACAGGCTTCGGCCGCCGTCGCCAAGGCTTATTTCGCCACCGGGGAAGGTGGTTTGACCGAGCCGGCCCGCAGCCCGCTCGGCTGGCATGTCGCGCGGGTCGACGAGGTTTCGACCAAGCCTGCGCGCAGCCTCGCCCAGGTCCGCGACGAAATCGCCGATAGTCTGCGCGAGCAGAAACGTGCCCGCGGTCTCGCCGATCTCGCGACCGATATCGAGGAACGCCTCGCCGATGGCGCTTCGCTTTCCGAGGTCGCGGAGGATCTCAAGCTCGATCTTTCCACGACCGCGCCCCTGCTCGCCGACGGTCGCCTCTACGATCGTCCCGACCAGCGCGCGCCCGAGGTTCTGGCCCCTGCGATCGCCACTGCCTTCCAGATGGATAACGAAGAACCCGAAATCGCGCCGGTCGACAATGGCCAGACCTATCTCGTCTACGAAGTCACCGACATCACCCCTTCGGCAACCGCGCCTTTCGATGAAATCAAGGAAATGGTCGAGGCGCGTTGGCGCTCGGCTCAGGGGGTGAAGGTCGCACAGGCCGCGGCCGATCGGGTGGTCGAACGCGTGCGCGGAGGGATGACGCTGGCTGCTGCACTGCGCGAAGAGAAGCAGGGGGTTCCCCCGCCGCAGAAGGTCAACATGTCGCGCGAAGACCTCGCGCGACAGGGCGAACGCCGCGTGCCCGCGCCGCTGGCCCTGCTGTTCAGCATGGCCGAGGGAACCACCAAGAAACTCAAGGCGGGGGGCAACGCCGGCTTCTTCGTCGTCGATGTGGAAAGCATCGCGATGGACGACATCGCCAAGGACGATCCCCTGGTCGCCCAGGCCAAGCAGCAGATGGCGTCGCTGCTCGGCGAAGAATACGCAGAGCAATTGCAGGTCGCCATGCGCGAGGCCGAGGGTGTCGAACGCAATCCCGCGGCGATCGAAGCGGTCCGCAAGCAGCTTGCCGGAAACTGAGTTCCGCTTGGCCGAGGGTGTCCAGGGGATCGAGCGGGCGCGGGACGCTCTGGTCCGGGGTCGGCCCGCGCTGGTCTGGCACAAGATCGTGGCCGACACCGAAACCCCGGTCGGCGCAGCGCTCAAGCTGTTTCGCGAGGGGCGCGGCGACTTTCTGCTCGAATTGGTCGAAGGAGGCGAGGTCCGCGGTCGCTACAGTCTGATCGGGCTCGATCCCGATCTGGTGTTCCGGGCCGAAGGCGAACGCGCGGAAATCAACGCCAGATGGCAGGCCGATCGCCACGACTTCATTGCCTGCGAAGGAGGCACGCTGTCCGAACTGCGCGCCCTGGTCGAACGATGCCGCTGCGAGGTGCCCGAGGAGCTCCCCCCCGCCCTCGCCTGTCTGGTCGGCTATTTCGGATATGAAACCATTGGCCTGGTCGAGAAATTGCCCCGCCCGCCGCAGGGCGCGCTGGATCTGCCCGACATGCTGTTCGTCCGACCGACCGTGCTGCTGGTCTTCGACCGGTTGAGCGATGCGCTTTACTGCATCGCACCCGTGTGGGAAGCGGGCGCGATCGAAGCAGCCTGCGAGCGGATCACGGAAGTGCTGCGCTGTCTCGGCCGCCCTCGGCCAGAGGACAGTGCGCGCGTGGCAGACCACCCCGAGCCCGTACTCACCTCTACCATCGCGCCGTCGAAATACGAGGCGATGGTGCTGCGCGCGAAAGAATACATCGCTGCTGGCGACGTCTTCCAGGTGGTGCTCTCGCAGCGCTTCACCGCGCCTTTCGCGCTCCCGCCGATGGCGCTCTACCGTGCATTGCGCCGCGTCAATCCGTCGCCCTTTCTCTATTTCCTCGACCTGCCCGGTTTCGCCATCGTGGGTTCGAGCCCCGAAATTCTCGTGCGCGTCCGCGATGGCGAAGTGACCGTTCGCCCCATCGCCGGGACACGGCCGCGCGGGGCAACGCCGGCCGAAGACCGGCTCGCCGAACAATCCTTGCTGGCCGATCCGAAGGAACGCGCCGAACATCTGATGCTGCTCGATTTGGGCCGCAACGATGTCGGCCGGGTCGCCGAAGCAGGCAGCGTCGCGGTCACCGAGAGCTTCAACGTCGAACGCTACAGCCACGTCATGCACATCGTCAGCAACGTCGTCGGACGGCTCGACCCCGCGCACGACGCGCTTGATGCGGTGTTCGCGGGCTTTCCGGCGGGGACCGTCAGCGGAGCTCCCAAGGTCCGGGCCTGCGAGATAATCGCCGAACTCGAACCCGCAACGCGCGGCCCTTACGCCGGCGGGGTGGGCTACTTCGCCCCCGATGGGTCGGTCGACAGCTGCATCGTGCTGCGGACCGCCGTGGTCAAGGACGGCACGATGCACGTCCAGGCAGGCGCGGGGATAGTCGCAGACAGCGATCCGGCCTATGAACTCAAGGAATGCAAGGCGAAGGCCGGCGCGTTGGTGGCGGCAGCCCGCGAAGCCGTCCGCCTCGCCCAGGAGGCCCGTTTCGGACAATGAGATACATACTACCCGCGCTTGCCCTGCTGGCTCTGGCCGCCTGCGATGCCCAGCCCGAGGGCGAACCCGTCGCCCGCGCCCGGATCGACGGCAAACAGGGACCGGCGAGCCCGACGCCCGCGCCTGCACCGAGCGAATCGCTCGCCAGCCAGGTTGAAAGCGCCTGCCGCTCGATCATCTTCGAAGACTCGCCGCTGACCCATTGCCTCGCCATTCCCGCGCGCCATCGCATCGTGATGGATCTGGGACCCGACGGCGAGGCGCCCTATCGCAGCCTGTCGGCGCTGGCCGAACGGCGCGATGCCGATGATATCGCCTTCGCGATGAACGCCGGCATGTTCGACGACGACGGCAAGCCGATCGGCTATTTCGTCGAGGATTCGGAACGCACGCACCCGCTCAACACGGCCGATGGTGCGGGCAATTTCCACATGAAGCCCAACGGCGTGTTCTACGGCACGGGGGGTGAGTGGCACGTGCGCAGCACCGAAGACTTCCTGGCCAATGTCACCGAACGGCCCGAATTCGGTACCCAGTCGGGCCCGATGCTGGTGATCGACGGCAAGATCCATCCCGAAATCACCCGCGACGGGCCCTCGCGCATGATCCGCAACGCGGTCGGGGTCGATGGGGAAGGTCGCGCGCATTTCGTGATTTCGAACGCGCCGGTCTCGTTCGGCAAGCTGGCGCGGTTCTATCGCGACGAACTAGAGGTGAAGAACGCGCTCTATCTCGACGGCAATGTCTCGCTGCTGTGGAATCCGGCGACCGACCGGCTCGACACCGGCGCCCCTATCGGGCCGATCGTCGTCGTCGAACGAAAGGACAGCAAATGACCATGGAGCGCCGGACACTCTATCCGGAGATCGAGCCCTATGAAACGGGCATGTTCGAGGTCGGCGAAGGGCACTCGCTCTATTTCGAGCGCGTCGGCACACCGGGGGCGAAGCCGGCCGTCTTTCTCCACGGCGGCCCGGGCGGGGGGATGAGCCCGGCGCACCGCCGCCAGTGGGATCCCGCCCTCTACGACGTGCTGCTGTTCGACCAGCGCGGCTGCGGCAAATCGCTGCCCTTCGCCGAGATCGAATACAACGACACCTGGCGGATCGTCGAGGATATCGAACGGCTGCGGATCATGTGCGGCCACGAAGCCTGGCAGGTGTTCGGCGGCAGCTGGGGCGCCACCCTCGCGCTCGCCTATGCGCAGACCTATCCCACCCGCACCAGCGAGATCGTCCTGCGCGGCGTGTTCCTCGCGCGGCAGAAGGAGAAGAACTGGCTCTATCGCTATGGGGCGAGCGAGATCATGGCCGAGCAATGGGACGATTTCGTCGGCCTGATCCCCGCCGGGGAGCGCGACAATCTGGTCCAGGCCTATTACGACCGGCTGACCAGTCCCGACGAGCAGATCCGCCACGCAGCGGCGCGCGAATGGTCGCTGTGGGAAGGCAATGTCGCCACGCTGCTGCCCGACGAGGCGCTGCTCGACAGCTTCGCCGATCCGTCGAAGGCGGTGCCCTTCGCGCGGATCTGCGCCAAATTCTTCCTTCAGAACTTCTTCCTCGAGGAAGGGCAGCTGCTGAAGAACGTCGACAGGATCCAGGACATCCCCGGGATCATCGTTCAGGGCCGCCACGACATCTGCACCCCGCCGACCTCGGCCTGGGAGCTCAAGAAGGCCTGGCCCAATGGGGAATTCTGGGTGGTCCACGACGCCGGCCACAGCGCCGGCGAAGCGGGAATCATCGACGGCCTCGTCCGCGCGACCGACAAGCTGGCGGGCAAGCAGCTCTGAACTTGTCCGGTTTCGCCGCGGGGGCGGCGCCGCGAAAGGGAAGAATAGCTTTCCTTGCTTGAAAGCGCCGCCCGCCCCCGCCATTGACGCCCCGATGAGCGCCGGCCCCACCATCCTCGTCGTCGACAACTACGACAGCTTCACCTTCAACCTCGTCCATTACCTCATGGAACTGGGTGCGGGGGTCGAGGTCGTGCGGAACGACGCCGTTACCGCGGCGCAGGCGCTCGCGACGGGTCACGCGGGTTATCTGATCTCGCCCGGCCCCTGCACCCCCGACCAGGCGGGGGTCAGCCTCGACCTCGTGGGGGCGTGCGCCGATGCGGGCAAGCCCCTGCTCGGCGTCTGCCTCGGCCACCAGGCGATCGGGCAGTATTTCGGCGGGCGGGTCGTCCGCGGCGGATTGATGCACGGCAAGACCTCGCCGGTGACCCATGACGGCAGCGGTGTCTTCGCCGGCCTGCCCTCGCCCTTCACCGCCACGCGCTATCATTCGCTGGTGGTCGAAGAGGTTCCGGCCAGCCTCGCGGTCAATGCCCGGAGCGAAACGCCCGGGTTCGATGGCACCATCGTGATGGGGTTCCGCCATCGCGACCTGCCGATCCACGGCGTCCAGTTCCATCCCGAAAGCATTGCCACCGAACACGGCCATGCGCTGCTCGCCAACTTCCTCGCCCAATGCGGCATTCCCACGAAAGCCGAAGCATGAAAACGCTGCCCACCGCCGAGGCGCACCTTTCCGAAGCCGCGGCCGAAGAGGTCTTCGGCCTGATCCTCGACGGCGAGACGAGCGAGGAAGAGATCGCCCGGTTCCTCGTCGAGATGTCGGCCCGCAGCGAGACCTCCGACGAGATCGCCGGTGCCGCGCGCGCGCTGCGGACCCGGCTGATACCCGTCCCGGCCCCCGAGGGCACCGTCGACTGTTGCGGTACCGGGGGCGACGGTCATCACACGCTCAACGTTTCCACTGCGGTCAGCCTGGTGGTCGCCGCCTGCGGCATCCCGGTGGCCAAGCACGGGAATCGTGCGGCAAGCAGCAAAGCGGGCGCCGCAGACACGCTCGAGGCGCTCGGGCTCGACATGGAAGCAGCCGGACGTACCGCCGAGAAGACCTTGGCCGAACTGGGCATCTGCTTTCTGTTCGCCAAGAACCACCACCCCGCGATGGCCCGGATCCAACCGATCCGCCAGAGGCTGGGCGTGCGCACCATCTTCAACCTCATGGGACCGCTGTCCAATCCGGCCGGCGTCGGACGTCAGCTGATCGGCATCGCCCGCCCGGCCTATGTCCCGATCTATGCCGCGGCCATGGCGAGGCTGGGGACCGAACGCAGCTTCATCGCCTCGGGCGACGAAGGGCTTGATGAATTGAGCCTCGCCGGGGGCAACGAACTGGCCGACGTGGCCGGTCGCGATTTCGAGATGCGTCGCGTGGTCGCGGTGCAGGCCAATCTGCCGCACGCCCCCGTCGCGGCCATTCGCGGGGGAAGCCCGGCATATAACGCCAGGGCGCTCGAAGCGCTGCTGAATGGCCGATCCGGGCCATATCGCGATGCGGTGCTTTTCAATGCGGCAGCCACCTTGATCGTGGCGGGGCGGACCGACGACTGGACCCAGGGCGCCGAGATAGCCGCCGAAGCACTCGATGCAGGCCGGGCCAAGGTCCTGCTCGAAAGCTGGATCGAGATGGCCGTCTGACATGGACAAGCTCGCGCAGATCTGCGCCACCAAGCGCGAAGAAGTCGCCTCGCGCCGGGCGCTGCAAAGTCTCGCCGATCTCGAGGCGCGTGCCGAGGGGCAATCACCGCCGCGCGGCTTTCGCAAGGCGCTCGAACGGGCCCAGCGCCGCGGATATGGCCTGATTGCCGAAATCAAGAAGGCTTCCCCGTCCAAGGGATTGATCCGCAAAGACTTTCAGCCCGCAGATCATGCGCGTGCCTATGCTGCCGGAGGGGCTGCCTGCCTCTCGGTGCTGACCGATGCGACCTATTTCCAGGGCCATGAGGATTATCTCGTCGCCGCGCGAGACGCCTGCTCCCTCCCGGTTCTCCGCAAGGATTTCATGGTCGACCCATGGCAGGTCACCGAAGTCCCGCGCGCTTGGTGCCGACGCGATCCTGATCATCGTTGCCGCGCTCGATGATCGGGCCATGGCCGAGATCGAGGCCGCCGCGCTGGACAGCGGCATGGATGTGCTGGTCGAAGTCCACGACGCGGCCGAAATGGAACGCGCGGCACGCTTGCGCTCGCGCCTGATCGGCGTGAACAATCGCGACTTGCGGACCTTCGAAACCGATCTCGCGACCACGGAAAGTCTCGCCGCGCTCGCCCCGGAAGATGTCCTGCTGGTGGGCGAAAGCGGGATCGCCGGTCCCGCCGATTGCGCCCGTCTAGCGCGCGCCGGGGTGCGCAGCTTTCTCGTCGGCGAGAGCCTTATGCGCCAGCACGACGTCGAGGCCGCGACCCGCGCCCTGCTGGCCACATAGCGCTGTCCTACATGCGGGCGATCTGCCAGACCCGCGCAATGGCGCCAGACCGCTCACGACCCGGAACCCCGCCCGAACCCGCCGATGGCATCTTTTCGCAGTCCGGGAGTTTGACCCCAGGACTGTGTCAACTGTGTCAACTTGGCGCCCTGCCCACTGGTCGCTGCTGAACCCGGCACCGTTCGGCCGCGCACCCGACGAGGATGATTCGCGAAGGATCCAAAGGGGAACATTTGTTCCACCCGATTGGCTCGAAAACGGCGGGATTGCTTGACTTGGTGAAAAGGGTTGCTTACTTGTTCCACATTCGTTCGCAAATTTGCGAACCGGCGAATGGGAGTATCGCACCATGCTGACCGCCAAGCAGCACGAATTGATCCGCTTCATCCAGCAACGGCTGGAAGAAACCGGGATTTCCCCCAGCTTCGAAGAGATGAAGAAAGCACTCGATCTCAAGAGCAAATCGGGGGTCCACCGGCTGATCTCGGCGCTCGAGGAACGGGGCTTCATTCGCCGCCTGCCCAACCGCGCGCGGGCGCTCGAAGTGGTCAAGCTGCCCGAGAACGCCGTTCTCGGTTCGGTAAAGTCGGCGCCCCTGAGCGACGGGCTCGCAAAGGATGCGGTGGCAAGCAGGCTGGCCGCTGCCACGACGGCGCCCGAACCGGCCAACGACATTATCGACGTCCCGCTTCATGGCCGGATCGCGGCGGGCGCCCCGATCGAGGCGATCGAAGGCCAGACGAGCATGCCCGTTCCGGCCGCGCTCCTCGGTCCGGGCGAGCATTACGCGCTGGAGGTTTCGGGCGATTCGATGATCGAGGCCGGGATCTTCGACGGCGATTTTGCGCTCGTCCGCCGGACCGATACGGCGCGCGATGGTGAAATCATCGTGGCACTGGTCGACGATGAGGAAGCGACGCTCAAATATCTCCGCCGCGATGCCGGCCGGATCCGGCTCGACCCGGCCAATGGTGCCTACGAACCGCAGGTCTACGATCCGCAGCGGGTCAAGGTCCAGGGCAAGCTTGCCGGCCTCCTGCGCCGCTATCACTGAGCCCGAGGTTTGGGCGCGTCCGAAGAGCGGTGGGTTCCTGAAAATCGGAGCATTTCGGAAGATTGCTTCGAAGACGGGGTTCGCCGTTCTGGCTTCCACCAGCCATGCTCGCCCTGCCTGCGCGCGACGGTTTCGATGCGCGGACCGGACAGGTAGATTGCCAGCCCGCCCTCGCGGGCAAGGAAGCTTCGGTCCGCCTTGAGCCAGCGTGGGCGGCAACTGCGCGGGAGATAGCGTGCTGCAACCACGATGTCGGCCCGTTCGCAGGCGGCGGCGAGCGCGCGTTCCTCGACCAGGTCGCGGCCTCGCGCGACGAGGACGGACCATCTACGCCCGCCCCGGTCGAGGATGAAGGCGCAGAATTCTCGCGAACAGCGCGCGCCCCGCCACTGCGGCAGCGCGAGCGGAGTGGCTGGCATGGCGGCCAATTCGCGCAGATTGTCCTGCGCATAGCCACCCTCGCTCTGGCGCAGCACCAGCAGCCGCCCGCGCGGGTCGTCTGCTCCGCCTGGCGCGATCGCGGTCGCGATTCCGGTCACGCCGATGTCGCGGCCGTCGCGGGTGACCAGCAGGTCGGGCGCCGAGGCCCCGAGCATCGCCGCCACGGCGATGCCGGCGGGGAGCGCACCCCACAGCCTCGCGCGTCCCTGCCATAGCGCCAGCCAAATTCCTCCGGCGCAGAACAGCAGTATCGCTGCGAGTCCGACGTCGGGTGCCAGCTTCACCGCGCCCGGCTGTGCGGCGAAGAAATGGGCGATGGCCAGCAGAAGTTCGAGTGTCTTCCCGGCCATCCACCAGATGGGCGCGCCTGCGCCGAACAGATCGAACAGCAATGCGAGAGCGACCAGCGGCATCGACAGGAAGGTCACCAGCGGGATCGCCAGCACATTGGCGGCCGCGCCATAGATGCCGGCGCGGTGGAAGTGGAACAGGACGATCGGCATCAAGGCCAGTTCGATTACCAGTCCGGCGAGGAACAGCACCGCCAGTCTCCGCCCGATCTTACGCGGCCAACCCTCGTCCCGCGGGCCGAGGAAGGCGCGGATCGAAGCGAGATTGTGCAGTCCGACGATCGCGATGACCGCCGCGAAGCTCATCTGGAAACTCGGCCCGACCAGCGATTCGGGCCACAGCGCCAGCACGGCGATGGCGCAGATCGCGACCATCCGCAGCGACAGCGGCTCGCGCCCCAGAGCCAGCGCGGCGAGAATCAGCACCGCGCCGATGCAGCTGCGCACGGTCGGAACCTCGGCCCCGGTCAGCAAGGTATAGCCGATCCCGGCGACCGCCGCGCCGCCCGCAGCGACCAGCGGCAGGCGGACCCGCAGCGCGAGCCACGGCCATAGCGCGAGGAGCCTCAGCGCAAGCAGATAGGCTGCGGCAATGATCGCGCTGACATGCAATCCGCTGATCGACAGGAGATGCGTCAGGCCGGCATCGCGCATCGCCTCTTCGTCGGCCGAAGGGATCGCTCCGCGATCGCCGCTGGCCAGGGTTGCAGCAATGGCACCCGGCGTGCCCGCCAACCGGTGCCGGACATGGGCCGACAGCCGGCGCTGGAGCGTGGCCGTGCCCGAAGCGCCCATGGGCGCGGCCTCGATCAGTTCGACCGCACCCACAGCGGATCCGGTCGCCGACAGACCCTCGAACCAGGCGCGGCGGGCGAAGTTGTAAGCTCCGGGAAGGATCGGCGGCGAAGGCGGCATGAGCCGCGCCGCCACCCGGATCCGCGCCCCTTCCTGCAGCCCCCGGCTGTCGGACTTCTGGTCGATATTGATCCGATAGGCGAGCGCACGGCCGGTATCGGGATCACGCGCCGCGACGGTCAACCGCACCCTGCCCTCGGCCGGCTGCTCCACCCGCTCGACAATCCGGCCGTCGATCCGTTCGAACCGCGGCGCTGCAAGGGGCTCGGCTCCGACGAGGGCGGATCGCGCCCAGACCAGCCCGATCCCGGCGGCGAGAGCCAATCCCACGGCGAGAGCGGCCGCCAGCAGCAAGGCCCGGTCTTCGCGGTTACGCCAGCGGGCCCGCGCCGCACCGCAGGCGACCAGCGCCGCCGCCACGGCGATCGACCAATGCCGCGGCGAGGGGAGCAGGAACCAGAGGCCGATACCGCTTGCGAACGCCACCGCCAGCCACGGTCCCCGGTCGAAGGAGGCAGCGTCGAGGAAGGCCTCCGCCCGGTCGCCGAAACTGGACAAGAACGCCCGTCATGCGCCAAGGGCGCGGCATTGCAGCGCGGGGGTCCCCGCCCGCCACTCCGATCGGTACCAAGGGCGTCGCCGGCGTGCCATGCCGATGCTTGAAAGGAAGCGCGAGACGATGGCAAGCGATAGTGGCACGGGTAGCGGACAGGTCGTCACCCGTTTTGCCCCCTCGCCTACCGGCTATCTGCATATCGGCGGCGCGCGAACGGCGCTGTTCAACTGGCTGTTCGCGCGCCACCACGGCGGCAAGCGCCTTGCTGCGCATCGAGGACACCGATCGCAAGCGCAGCACCCAGGACGCGATCGACAAGATCATCGACGGGCTCGATTGGCTCGGCCTTGATTTCGACGAACCGCCGCTGTTTCAGTCCGATCGTGCCGAGCGCCACGCCGAGGTCGCGCACAAGCTGCTCGACGCCGGCCACGCCTACAAGTGTTTCGCCACCCCCGAAGAACTCGAGGCGATGCGCGCCGAGCAGCGCGCCAATCAGGCAGCCGATGCGCTACGATCGCCGCTGGCGCGACCGCGATCCGGCCGAAGCGCCGGAGGGCGCGCCTTTCGTCATCCGACTCAAGGTTCCGACCGAGGGCGAGACGATCATCGAGGACGCGGTCCAGGGCGCGGTCACGGTGCAGAATGCCGAGATCGACGATTACGTCCTGCTGCGCGCCGACGGAACGCCGACCTATATGCTCGCCGTCGTGGTCGACGATCACGACATGGGGGTGACCCACATCATCCGCGGCGACGACCATCTCAACAACGCCTTCCGCCAACTGCCCATCATCCGCGCGATGGACGCGATCGAAGGTGGCTGGCCCGATCCCGTCTATGCCCATGTCCCCCTGATCCACGGTCCCGACGGGGCCAAGATGTCGAAGCGCCACGGCGCCGTCGGCGTCGAGGCCTATCGCGACGAAGAGGGCGTGCTGCCCGAAGCGCTGTTCAACTACCTTCTCCGGCTCGGCTGGGGCCATGGCGACCGCGAGGAAATCTCCCGCGAGGAAGCGATCGCGCTGTTCGATCTCGCGGGCGTCGGCAAGAGACCGTCGCGGTTCGACATCAAGAAGCTGCAGAATCTGAACGGCCATTACATCCGCGAAGCGGACGATGCGCGGCTTGCCCGGCTGGTGGCCGACAGACTGGGCGACAAGGCCGATATCGCGCTGCTGAAAAGGGCCATGCCGGTGCTCAAGACGCGTGCAAAGGACCTTGACGAACTGGCTGAAGGGGCGGCGTTTCTGTTCAGCAAACGTCCTCTCGACCTGACCGACAAGGCCGCTGCCCTGCTCGACGGCGAAGCGCGTGCTCGGCTGGCGCATCTGTCAGAAATGCTGCACGTGCAAAATAACTGGACAAGCGAGGCTCTGGAAGCCACTACGAAGTCCTATGCCGAGACGCTCGGACTGGGTCTCGGCAAGCTCGCGCAGCCCATGCGCGCGGCACTTACGGGCACGACAACGTCGCCCGGAATTTTCGATGTGCTGGTCCTGTTGGGCAAGGAAGAGTCGCTCGCGCGGATCGACGCGCAGGCCTCCCCGGCAGGACCGAAGTGAACCAGTGAGGAGACACGCGTGGCCGACAAGCAGGCAACACTCGATATCGGCGGCGAGACCCACGAATACCCCGTCCTTGAGGGCAGCGTCGGTCCCGACGTAATCGACATCCGCAAGCTGTACGGCACGACCGGCAAGTTCACCTACGACCCGGGCTACAAGTCGACTGCCAGCTGCGAAAGTGCGCTGACCTACATCGATGGCGAAGAAGGCGTGCTCCTGCATCGCGGCTATCCGATCGGGCAGCTCGCCGAGAATTCGAGCTTCATGGAGGTCGTCCTACCTGCTGCTCAACGGCGAACTGCCGTCGCAGCAGGAAATGGACGATTTCGAATATACCATCACGCGGCACACCATGCTGCACGATCAGCTGCGCCAGTTCTATCAGGGCTTCCGCCGCGATGCGCATCCGATGGCGATCATGTGCGGCGTGGTCGGCGCGCTGTCGGCCTTCTATCACGACAGCACCGACATCTCCGATCCTGAGCATCGCAAGATCAGCAGCCATCGCCTGATCGCCAAGATGCCGACGATCGCGGCGTGGGCCTATAAGTATTCCATCGGCCAGCCCTTCATGCAGCCCGACAACAATCTCAGCTACACGGGCAATTTCCTGCGCATGACCTTCGGCGTTCCGGCGGAGGAATACCAGCTCCACCCGGCGGTGGAAAAGGCGATGGACCGGATTTTCATCCTCCACGCCGATCATGAACAGAATGCCTCGACCTCGACCGTGCGGCTCGCCGGTTCCTCGGGCGCCAATCCGTTCGCCTGCATCGCTGCCGGCATCGCCTGCCTGTGGGGCCCGGCGCATGGCGGGGCCAACGAAGCAGCGCTCAACATGCTGCAGGAGATCGGCACGCCAGATCGCATCCCGCATTACATCGAGCGGGCGAAGGACAAGAACGATCCCTTCCGCCTGATGGGTTTCGGCCACCGCGTCTACAAGAACTACGATCCCCGCGCGACGGTCATGCAGAAGACGGTCCGCGAGGTATTCGACGCTCTCAAGGTCAAGGATCCTGTTTTCGAGACCGCGCTACAGCTGGAAGAAATCGCGCTGAACGACGACTATTTCAGGGAAAAGAAGCTGTTCCCCAACGTCGATTTCTATTCCGGCATCATCCTCTCGGCGATCGGTTTCCCGACGACGATGTTCACCGCGCTGTTCGCCCTCGCCCGCACGGTGGGCTGGGTGGCGCAGTGGAACGAGATGATCTCCGACCCCGGCCAGGTCATCGGGCGGCCGCGCCAGCTCTACACCGGGCCGACCGAGCGCGACTACGTCGCCATCGGGCAACGCTGACATGCGCTTCGTCCTCATGGCCATCGGAGTTGCTCTCATGCTCTCCGGTGGCCTGTGGGCGCTGCAGGGCCTTGGCCTGGTGATGTGGCCCGCGGAAAGCTTCATGCTGGCCGAACGGCAGTGGGCGCTCTACGGAACCATCACTTTCGCCGTGGGGCTGCTGCTGTTCTGGAGATCGAGCCGCTCCCGCTAACGGCCTTGCTGATGGTCCCGCCGATCAGCGGATGTTTTCCCGCATGTCTTCGGCGGCCGGCACCGACAGCGTGAAGCGGGCGCCCTGCCCCGGCGCGCTTTCGACCGCCAGATCGCCGTCCATCGCGCGGGCAATGCGACGCGAGATATAGAGCCCGAGCCCCGATCCGCCATCGCCGCTCCGGCCCAATCGCTCGAACTTCTCGAAGATCCGTTCCTGCTGCTGCGGTTCGAGCCCGTGACCCTGATCGGCGACGGTGATCAGCGCGCGGTTGCCGATCCGGTCAAGCCGGATCCAGACCTGGCTGTCATCCGGCGAATAGCGGATCGCATTGCCGACCAGATTGAGCAGGATCTGCAGCACCCGGCGGAACTCGGCGATGGCCAATTGCGATTCGCCTTCGAGCGGGGCCACCAGCGTGATGCCCTTCTCGCGCGCGCGAACGCCCAGGATGCCGCAGGCTCGCCGCGCGACGTCGGCCAGCTCGATCCGATCGGGCGCGGTGGTGAATTCGTCCGATTCGACCACCTCGAGATCCGAAAGATCGTCGATAAGCGCGAGCAGATGCTGTGCGGCGGTGGCGATGTCCGAGGCGTAGTCGCTGTATTCGTCGGCCAGCGGCCCGGCGAGCTTGGTCCGGATCGTTTCGGCATTGGCGATGATCCGATTGATCGGCTGACGCAGCACCGGGGTCAGGTCGCGGCCGAAGGAAGGTCCGTCGCCGTCTTCGGCATCGCGATCTGACGTCGCCTGCGACAACGGTCGCTCCGCGGTCAGATAGAGGACGAAGCCCGCACTCCCCGGCTCCGGCTGACCGAGCGGCTCGAGATGAGCGGTCCAGCTGCGGTTCGACCCCGCAATTTCGCAGCGCGTCCCGTCGAGCAGCCGCCAATGGAGCGGCTGGTGGTAGGCACTACCGTCCAGTTCGACCAGATCGGTCCACGGCTTGCCGGTACTGGCCATCGCCCTGCGCATGAAATCCGCAAGATCGGGCGCCTGGGTATCGAGCGACAGCAAGCGCTGCTGCGAATCGAGGCGTGCGGTGCAATCGGCAAGATGACGGTTGATTTCGATCCGTCGCCGAGCCGCCTCGAGTTCGTTCTCGGGAACGAGTTCCTCGCTATGCCAGCTGACCACGTCGATGCTGCTGCCCTCGGCGGATCCGTCCTCGCCCGCGCGGGGGGTGATTTCGACCCATGCGGTGATGCGGTTGTCGCCGTCGATCGCTTCGAATGGGCGGGCTAGCCGAAGCCCGAAGTTCTGCGCCTTTTCGACCAGCGCAAGCAATTCAGGGATCGCGATGCGCTTGCCGATGGCGCCGCCGCAAGCATGCTGCAGGCGAGTCAGAGGCTCGTCCGCCTCGATCAACCTCGCTTCCGAATCGACGCGGGCGCGGGCAAAATAGCGGGTTTCGGCATTGCTCATCGGGCAATCCCCGCGGGCGTGGTTTCCGCGAGCAGACGGCGCGCTTCATCGGGTGTCAGGCTCGCAAGATCGCGCGGCGGATTCGCCTGCGGATTGAGGCGGAGCAACTGGCGTTCGGCATCGGCCCTGTCGAGACCCGCGGCCCGCAGCCCGACAGCCAACCTCGCTTGCTGGCGCTGGTTGGTGGACAACACCGCAGCGACGCGCGATTGCCCCGATCTGGCGGCCAGCGCAGTAAGAAACAGCGCCGTGCCCGCTTCGTCGACGTCGACCGCCTGCAGCGCGGCGCTGCCCATCCCCGCAATTAGCCGGGCGAGCAGCGAAAGCCGTCCCGCGCCTTCGTCGTAACCGTTGCGCAGCTTCGCTTCGGCGCGGATCATCGCATCGGACCGCAATTGCCCGTTGAAGCTCCGCCAGCCCATCAGAAGATCGTGAAACAGATCGCCGGGAAGTTCGGAAAGCGGCAATTCCATCCGGCGCTGCGTCTGGGCGAACCGCGCCTGCGCCGTGAGGGAGGCCATCGCCGCGCTGGCGACCGTGCTGTCCTCTGACGCGATCAAGCGCTGGATCAGAGGTGTGAGCACCGGGTCGATTCCGTAGCTTGCCTCGAGACGCTCCGCCAGCTGCCACTCCTGCGCCAGAGCGTGACAATGCGCGAGCAGCAGCGGGCTGGAGAAGAAGTGCTCCGTCAACGCCTCGCCGTGGCGGTCCGCAAAGGCTTCGCGGCCGGCCTGTCCCGCTGCTTCGGCCTGCGCGCGCAGCACCTGCCATGCAAGATGGTGACACATTCCGCGGATCCGCGCGACTATCTCGTCGCTGAACATCGAATGATCGGGCGTCGCCAGCAAATGCGTCAGGATCGGCCCGACCCGTGCAAGCGCGTCATTGCCCTTCGCGAGGGCTTCGCGCAGGGGTTCATGGTCCCCGGCAACCTTCTCGGGAGCGGCGTCAGGCATCGGCATCGCTTTGGCTTAGCATCGTCATGGTTAAATGCGCGTTAGTCCCGCGGTTCCGAAGTGAGGAAAAGCGTGATCAGTACCGCTATCCCCAGCGCCGCCACCATCGCCTGGGTTACGCCGAAGAAGGCCGCCGGAATCAGCAGCGCGGTTATCAGCACGCGGTCGGCGTAACTGCGCCGCCACCGCGCTTTGCTCCACCGTTCGCCGAGATGGAGGAGCGCGAAGAATACTACCGGCACGAACAGCCGGAGCCATTCGGTATCCTCGGGCGACGCCAGCGCTATCAGTACCACCAGCAGCGGATCGAGAAGGATGGAAAACGCCTGCCGCAACCATGTCGTTCGCGGCCTGACCCGGCCCGCCAGCGCGATCCGGCAAACGACCTCTTCCATGGCGCCCAGCGTAGCCGCCAGCGCAGCGAAGCCGAAGCTGGAGATTTCCCATCCGGCCAGCGCCAGCGACAGCGCGATGGTCCCCGCCAGGGCCGCGCCGAGCGAAAGGGCCCGCGACAGGTTGACGCCCATTGCATCGCGCGCAAGGCGGGCCCCGATCCGCTCTGCGATCGCCAGGCCGGGTGCGGTGAACGGAGCGACCTGCGCATGGCTGGCGACCCATTCTCTTTCCCGAGCCGCCAAATCCTGGGGCGTAGGATCGCGCAGCCAGATATTGTCGTCGAGCAGTCGCGTTTCGAGCGGGTGCACCCGCGTGGCCGACTGGAGCGCGATGCGCAGCAGCGCCGAAGGCGGGTCGATGTCGCCCGGCAGTGCCGCGAGACGCTCGACCGCGCTCCCGCCGACCAGCAGAGCACCCGACCATGCGAAGCGCGCGTCGATCCGCTCATAGCCCCGCGGGACTGCCGTCTCTTCGGGGAATACCAGCACGCCCGGCCGGGATAGATGCCGCAACAGCGTTTCCTCGTCGGGCAATACGCCCGGAGCGAGGACCAGCAATTCATCCGCCGCGGAAACGAGGCCGGAAAGCTTGCGCGGCTCGGCGAGCGCGATGAAACGCGCACCCGCTTCCTCGGCGCGATGCTGCAGGGCGATAACCTCCTGGCCAACCCCGGGCGCCAGACATGCCACGGTCTCGCAACCGGCGGCGAGCACCATGTCGAGCTGACGTTCGACGAGCCGCGCGCCTGCCAGCATGCGATAAGGCGCCGGCACGCGGCGCGTGTCGGTTGTCGTATCGAAAACGGATAGCAGGGCGATGCGCAACACGCACTCCGGAACCGCGAAAGGGACGCGAAGCCTTCTAGAGTTCGCCCGCCCGCCATCGCCAGCCCGCAAAAGCGATTTCCTTGCGCCCACGGCACCCGGTTAATTCCGGTTTAAGCTTTTCGTCATTGGTGATAACTCGGCATCATGAGGAAACGCCCGCTGATCCAGGCCGTCGGACAGGACGAAGCCGTGGAAAATACCGAAACCCTTCTGCACGAAGCGGTTGCCACGGAAACTTCGCCCGAGGACGAGGAGCGGCTCGAAGAGGAATGGGACGACGACGCCAAACCGGCTCGCAGCTTGAGCTGGGTGGTGCCAGCGCTCGCGCTGCTCGCCGTGGCGGGCTGGACAGCTTTCTATGGGTGGGCCCACCTGGGCGAGATCGTTGCGCGTCCAACCGCGGGTGCGTGGACCGATCTGATTGCCCGCTGGGCCACACCGGTCCTCCTCGTTGTCGCGCTTTGGCTGCTGGCCATGCGCAACTCCACCCGCGAAGCCCGCCGCTTCGCCGCAGTCGGTCAAGCGCTCTCGGTCCAATCGGGCGAGCTCGAGTGCAGGCTGGCAACGGTCAATCGCGAGTTGAGCCTGGCGCGTGAGTTCCTTTCGTCGCAGACCAAGGACCTCGATTATCTCGGGCGCAGCGCGACCGAACGGTTGTCCGCACACGCGGATCGTCTGCAGGCGCTGATCGGCGAGAATGGCGAGCAGGTCGAATCGATCGCACGTGTCAGCGTCACGGCGCTCGAAAACATGGACAAGCTGCGCGGCAATCTGCCGGTCATCGCCAATTCGGCAAAAGACGTGTCGAATCAGATCGGCAGCGCGGGACGTTCGGCACAGGCACAACTCGAGGACCTGATCAGGGGCTTCGAACGCCTCAACGAATTCGGCGTCGCGAGCGAACGGCAAATCGGCGCGCTCGGCCAGACGGTCGATGGCGCGCTCGATGCGTTCGAGACCCGGCTCGAGGACCTCACCGCGCTCGCTACCGAACGCTTCGAAGTGCTGCGCGAAAACAGCGAATCCTTCCGCGGCGATCTGGACAGCCGCGAGGTCGAGGCGCTGGCTTCCATTCGCGCGCGTTTCGAAGCGCTGCGCGTCGAACTGGCGGAGACCGATGCAGCCGCATCAAGGGAACGCGAAGCTGTGATCGACGCACTCCGCACGCGATTGGAAGCGCTGCGTTCCGGTGCATCGGACGTGTCCGAAACGGTGCGCCACGGCGAAACCGAAGCTCTGGCTGCCTGGGAAGGGCAGATCGAAGCGATGCAGGATCGGCTTCAGAACACGATTGCCGAAATCCAGCGGATCGATCAGACAGCACTGACTGCGGCCAACACCAAGCTGAAGGAACTGTTCGTCGAAGCCGAGCGCGTCGATGCCCGGTTGACCGAGCGTAACCGGGTCTTCGTGCAGGAGACAGGACGGCGCCAGGCCCAATTCGCCGCGCAGGAGGAATCGGCACTTGCCGCGCTGACGCTGAGGCTCGAGACCGTCGATCGCGCGATCGCCGAACGGCGCGAGGCGCAAGCCCGGCAGCTCGACGCTTTGGCCGTGGAAGGCGAGGCGCTGGCGGAACGGATAGCTGCGCTCGGCGAAACGTTCGAGACGGTCTCCGATCAGGGCCGAGAAGCCCGAACCACCCTGGCAGCGGGGATCGATGCTCTCAATGCGAAGCTGGGCGACAGCCGAGAATCGCTCGACGGCACCGATATGGCGGTCGCAGCGCTGACCGACGCGAGCGTCCGCCTGCTCGAACTGATCCAGGCATGCGCGAAGCATGGGCGCGAAGATCTGCCGATGGCAATGGCGGCAAGCGAAGAGCGCCTTTCACAGATCGAGCGTCGCGCCGAAGAGCTGAAAAGTCTGGTCGACCTTGCACGAGGTTCGGGCGAAGCGCTGACCGACATCCTCGAGAGCGCCGACCAGCGCAGTCGCTCGGCGATGGATGGCGTCGATGGCTTCCAGCAACGCTTCGGAGAAATCGCGGCGGCTCAGGTCGACGAGATCGCCCGTCTCCGCGCGAGCGTCGCTGCGCTGGGCGAGGAGAGCACGGCGGTTTCCGAGCGTGCACAGAACGAGTTGCGCGACGCGATCGGCGCGCTCGAAGGCAGCGCGCGCGAAGCGCTGTCGGCGATCGAGACCGAGCAGGCCGACCGGATCGCCCGGATCGCGGAAAAGGTCGGTGCGCAAAGCGCGGAGGCGATCGACAAGGCGCTGGTGGAACATACCGAAGAAGCCATCGCGGAACTCGACGCCGCCACCGCGAGGTCGGCCGAGGCCGGACGCAACATCATGCGCCAGCTGCGCGACCAGCTCGCCAAGGTCAACGAACTTACCGGCAATCTCGAAAATCGCATCGCCCATGCGCGCGACCGCGCGACCGAGTTGGTCGACAATGATTTCTCGCGCCGCGTCGCATTGATCACCGAAAGCCTGAATTCGAACGCGATCGACATTGCGAAGGCGCTTTCGACCGAAGTCACCGACACCGCGTGGGCAAGCTATCTCCGCGGTGACCGGGGTATCTTCACCCGGCGAGCAGTGCGCCTGCTCGACAATACCGAAGCGCGCGAGATTGCCGAACTCTACGACATGGACAGTGATTTTCGCGAGCACGTCAGCCGTTACATCCACGATTTCGAGGCAATGCTGCGCACGATGCTCTCGACCCGCGACGGCAATGCGGTCAGTGTGACGCTGCTCAGCAGCGACATGGGAAAGCTCTATGTCGTGCTCGCGCAGGCGCTCGAACGACTCAGGCAATAGGTCAGTTCGTACCGGGGCCCCAGAAGATCAGATCCCGGGCGACGACCCAGCCATTCACGTAATTGAGCACGAAGAGTGCCGTGAGGATCGCCGCGATCACCGCGGCTCGCGCCATCAGCCGCAGGGGACGGAATTCGGCGGGTGCGCTGTCCGCCTGCCCCGGAATCTTTTCCGCCCCCACCTCATCCGCAGTGCGCACGCCGAACGGCAGCAACATGAAAGCGCAGAAAACCAGGGTCAGGAAATAGATCGCAAGGATGCTGGTCCACTGCATTGCCGGATGCCTTACATATTGGGAAGAATGACGCGAACCTGCGGCCGTTTGCCCGACCAGCGCTGCGCAGCACGCCGAGCCGCCAGTCGGGCCGCCTCGTGGATGCTCGATGCCTGCTTGCGATCCGCGCCCTTGAGCTTGGCGAGCGCCGCGCGAATATCCGCAGCCGCCTCGTTCACGAAATCGGCATAGTCCTCGTCGAGCGGCAGACCGAGGCTGTCGATACGGGGGTTCAGATCGCCGTCGAGTGCGACGATCACCACGCCCTCGCGCATGATACGGCGGCGCATGGCGATCGCTTCGCCGTTCGCCGGCACGATGATGTCGCCGTCGAGGACGAGCCGCCCTGCCCTGACCTCGGCGATCTTGCCGGGCTTGCCGGGAGCGAGGCGGACGATATCGCCGTTTTGCTGCACGACATTATCGGGGATTCCGGTTGCCGCGCCGAGCCGCCCCTGTTCCTGCATATGGCGCATTTCGCCGTGTACTGGGACGAGGATCTCGGGACGCAGCCAGCCATAGAGCGCTTCGAGTTCGGGGCGGCCGGGGTGGCCCGAAACGTGGATGAGGCTCTGACGATCGGTGACCATCGTAATGCCGCGCGCGGCAAGCCGGTTCTGCACCGCCCCGATCGCGAGCTCGTTGCCGGGTATCTGCCGGCTGGAGAACAGCACGACATCGCCGCCGACCAGTTCGAGCGGATGGTTTTCCTCGGCGATGCGAGCGAGTGCGGCGCGCGGTTCGCCCTGACCGCCGGTCGCCAGGATCAAGACCTCGCCGCGCGGTAGTCCCATCGTGGTATCGAAGTCGATCGGATCGGGAAAATCCTCGAGATAGCCGTTGTCCTGCGCCACCTCGATGATCCGGTCGAGCGAGCGTCCGGCGACGCAGACCTGCCGACCTGTTTCGCGAGCGACGTCGCCCAGCGTCTGCAGGCGGGCGACATTGCTGGCGAAGGTCGTCACCAGGACCCGCTTGCCGGCGTGGCGCTGGACTTCCTCGAGCAATCCCTTGTGGACCGCCCCTTCCGACCCGCTCGGCGCCGGGTTGAAGACGTTGGTGCTGTCGCAGACCAGCGCCAGCACGCCTTCATCGCCGATTTCGGCCAATTCCCGCTCGGTGGTCGGCTCGCCGATGATCGGGTCTTCGTCGAGCTTCCAGTCGCCGGTGTGGAAGATCCGGCCGTGCGGAGTTTCGATCAGCAGCGCATTTCCCTCGGCGATCGAATGGGCGAGCGGAATATAGGTGACTTCGAAAGGCCCGACCGCGAAACTGCCGTGATCATCCTCGATCACGTTCAGTTCGACCTCGTCGACGAGACCGGCTTCCTCGAGCTTGCGGCGGACCAGATCCGCGGTGAAAGGCGTGGCGTAGAGCGGCACGCCAAGGTCGGCGGCAAAATAGGGCACCGCGCCGATATGATCTTCATGCGCGTGGGTAAGGACGATCGCCTCGAGCCGATCGGCGCGTTCCTCGATGAATTCGAGATCGGCAAACACCAGATCGACCCCGGGATATTCATTGCCCGAGAAAGTCATGCCCAGATCGACCATCAGCCAGCGGCCCTGACAGCCGTAAAGATTGACATTCATGCCGATTTCACCCGACCCGCCAAGGGCAAGGAAAAGGAGTTCGTCTTCTGGTGTGTAGTCCTTCTTCACGCTGTGCGCTCCGCAAGGATGGCCAGGCCATCCAGAGTGAGATCGGTATCGACTTCATCGAAAAGCGCGGTGTGCTCGTCGAACAGGATCGCCAGGCCACCGGTGGCCACGACCTTGACCGGGCGTCCGATTTCGGTTTTCATCCGGTCGATCAGTCCTTCGATCAGCGCGACGTAGCCCCAGAACACCCCGATCAGCATCTGATCCTCGGTGTTGCGGCCGATCACGCTGTCGCTGGCGGGCTTGTCGATCGCGATGCGCGGCAGTTTGGCGGTGTTTCCGACCAAAGCGTCGAGCGAGAGATTGATGCCGGGTGCGATGATGCCGCCCTTGTAGGCTCCGTTGAAATCGACCGCGTCGATCGTCGTCGCGGTACCGAAATCGATCACGATCAGATCGCCGGAGAACTTCTCGTGGGCCGCGAGCGTATTGAGCGCTCGATCCGCGCCGAGCGAACTCGGCTGCTCGATGTCGAGCTCGAAATCCCACTGAGCCGGAGCCTGCCCCGCGATGAGCGGGGTGACGCCGAGATATTTCTCCGACAGGACCGTCAGATTGTGGATCGCCCGGGGCACCACCGACCCGATGATAACCTGATGGATGTCGCCCTTGTCGAATCCCTCGAAGCTGGGCCAGCTGAAGCAGCCAGACCGCGTATTCGTCGCCCGTGCGGCGCGGATCGGTGGCGATGCGCCACCGCGCCTTCTGCTCGCGCCCTTCGTAGAGCGCAAAGACTACATTGGTATTGCCGACATCGGCGACGAGCAGCATGGCTCAGCTCTCCCTGGTTGCGAGCATGACGTCGCCCGCATGGATGACACGGGTCGAACCGCCGGCCAATAGCAACGACAGCGCGCCGTCGCTCGTCAGACCAGCGAATGCGCCGCTGAAGGGTTCCTCGCCGGGCGGATGGACCGTCAGAGGCGTACCCCGCGGATGCGCCACGCTCTCCCACCTGCGGATTAGCGGATCAAGGCCGAAACTCCGCCAGCGTTCGAGCTCGGTGTCGAACCTCGCAGCGAGTGCGCGCGCGAAAAGATCGCGGTCTGGAGCCGGCCCCAGAGCCGACAGGGCGACGGTCCGGCGGTCCGGAAGAACGGGCGCCTGGGCCAGGTTTACCCCGATGCCGACCACGATCGCCGGACCTTCGCGCTCGAGCAGTATGCCGGCCAGCTTGGCGTCGCCGAGCATCAGGTCGTTGGGCCATTTGAGCCTCAGCGAGATCGGGTCGGTCAGAAGTGGCGCAACCGCTTCGTAAACCGCGAGCCCTGCCACCAAGGACAGCGTCGCGGGCTCGGGTTCGCGGTCGTGCAGGCGAACGACGGTCGAGCCCATGAAATTTCCTGCGCCATCGAACCAGCGCCGTCCCTGCCTGCCGCGCCCTGCAGACTGACGATCGGCCATCAGCCAGTCGCCCTCGGGGACCGGCTGCCCTTCCCTCAGCCGCGCGGCGAGATCGGAATTGGTCGAGCCGGTTTCGGCGAGCGTATGGATCACATCGCGAGCGCGAAGGACGCCGCAGCCCGTGCGGACCATTCACCCAGCGGGAGCGTCAACAGATAGCCGAGCGGGGAAACGATCAGCACGCACAGAGCCAGCACAGCCCAATGACCAATGGGGCTTGACCGTTCCACCTCGCGCTCGGGCTCGTCGAAGAACATCACCTTGATGAACTTGAGATAGTAGAAGGCTCCGATCACGCTGGCGGCGATGCCGATGGCAGCGAGCGGCACCAGATCGGCCTGGACGGCAGCCTGGAAAACCACGAATTTCCCCCAGAAACCGAACAGCGGTGGAATGCCGGCGAGGCTGAACATCAGCGCGAGCAGGCACCAGGCAAGCGCGGGGCGGCTGGTCGAAAGGCCCGCAATGTCGGCGAAAGTCTCCAGCGGATCGCCCGCCGGATCGCGCAGCATCAGCAGGGCGACAAAGCTGCCGAGCGTCATTGCTACGTAGATCAACAAATAGGTCATCACAGCAGCCACGCCCGCAGGCGTCGCCGCGGCCAGCCCGATCAGGATGAAACCGACGTTGTTGATCGACGAATAGGCGAGCAGGCGCTTGAGGTTCTGTTGCCCGATCGCACCCAGCGCGCCGACGATTATCGAGGCGAGCGCGGCGAAGATCACGATCTGGCGCCAGGCATCGACCTGACCCGCGAACGGATCCATCGCAATGCGAACCAGCATGCCCATCGCCGCGACCTTGGGAGCGGTCGCAAAGAAGGCGGTGACCGGCGTCGGCGATCCTTCATAGACGTCCGGAGTCCACATATGAAACGGCACCGCCGAAACCTTGAACGCCAGCCCGGCGAGCACGAACACCACGCCGAACAGCGATCCGGTGCTGAAATTCGTAGCGAAGGCGACGCGAATGCCTTCGTAGTCGGTCGACCCCGCAAAGCCGTAGACGAGACTGATACCGTAGAGGATGATACCCGAGGCCAGAGCTCCGAGGACGAAATATTTGAGGCCTGCCTCGCTCGACCGCATATCCTGCTTGAGGAAACTGGCGAGGACGTAGCTCGACAAGCTCGACATCTCGAGCCCGATATACAGCGTCATGAGATCGGTGGCGGATACCATCATTCCCATGCCGACAGCGTTGAACAGCATCAGCACCGGATATTCGGCGCGATAGCTGCCCGTGCGGTCGAAGAACCGCGGTGTCGCCACCAGGACCCCGGCGGAGGCGACGTAGATAAGAATCTTGCCGAAGCTTCCGAATGTATCGGCGCGGTAGAGATCGCCGAAGGCGCGGCCCGGCATTTCGCCCGACGCGAGGGAGAACAGGTGACCGCTAAAAATCGCCGCCCCAAATAGCGCAGCCACCGTAACGACCGTCACCAGGCGTGCGAACCTGTCGCCCCCCCAGGCGGCGACCAGCAGCAGGACGAGGCCCGTGAACGAGAGCCCCACTTCGGCTCCGGTGAGGTAGAGAGAAGCGCCGTAGGACATCAATGCGCTCCCTCTTCGCCATGCGCGGATGGGATGAAATTGGCGCTGTGTTCGCGCGGCGTCCCGATCATGTTGTCCGAATCGAAATCGGGCGCTGCGCGCGCAATTCGCGCCTCGAGCGTCGCGATATCCTGGCGCATCGGGGCGAGAAAGCTTTCGGGATAGATACCCATCCACAGCACCGCGGCGGCAATCGGGGCGAGCATGGCCCATTCGCGTGCGTTGAGGTCGAGCATGCGCGCGGCATCCTCGTTTACCTGCGCACCGAAGGCCACGCGGCGATAGAGATAAAGCATGTAGCCTGCGCCCAGGATGATGCCGGTCGTGCAGACCAGCGTGACGAAGGTCGAAACCTTGTAGATGCCCGCCAGCGCCAGGAACTCGCCGATGAAATTGCTGGTGCCTGGCAGGCCGATCGACGCCATGGTGAAGAGCATGAAGAACAGCGCATATCTCGGCATGTTGATGCTGAGCCCGCCATAGCGTGCGATCTCGCGGGTGTGCAGCCGATCGTAGATCACGCCGACGCACAGGAACAGCGCCCCCGAGACGAGACCGTGTCCGAGCATGACCATCATCGCGCCTTCGATCCCCTGCACGTTGAAGGCGAACAGGCCGACCGTCACGATGGCCATGTGCGCGACCGAGGAGTAAGCGATCAGCTTCTTCATGTCGTGCTGAACCAGGGCGACGAGCGAGGTGTAGACCACCGCGACCATCGACAGGCCGAAAACCAGCCAGGCGAATTGGGCGCTCGCTTCGGGGAACATCGGCAGGCTGAAGCGGATGAAGCCGTAGCCGCCGAGCTTGAGCAGCACGCCCGCCAGGATCACCGAGCCTGCAGTAGGCGCCTGGACGTGGGCATCGGGCAGCCAGGTGTGCACCGGCCACATCGGCATTTTGACCGCGAAACTGGCGAAGAAAGCCAGCCACAACCAGGTCTGTGCCTCCGGACTGAAATCGTAGTTGAGGAGCGTGGGAATGTCGGTGGTGCCTGCGGTGTTCACCATCCACATCATCGCGATCAGCATCAGCACCGAACCGAGCAGCGTGTAGAGGAAGAACTTGTAGCTGGCGTAAATGCGGTTGTCGCCGCCCCACACGCCGATGATCAGATACATCGGGATCAGCCCGGCCTCAAAGAAGATGTAGAACAGGTAGAGATCCTGCGCCATGAACACGCCCAGCATCAGCACTTCCATGAACAGGAAGGCGCTCATGTATTCGCCCACCCGGCGGGTGATGCTGTCCCAGCTGGCGAGGATGCAGATCGGCATCAGAAAGACGCTGAGCATGATCAGCATCAGCGAAATACCATCTATTCCGAGAGCATAGCTGAAACCGGCGAAGATCTCTGCTCGCTCGGCAAATTGCCACTGTGCTCCGCCGATATCATAATTCAGCCACAGCAGGAGTCCGAGCGCCAGGTCGGCCAGAGTCGCGACCAGCGCCACCAGGCGCGCGGTCGGGGCGCTCAGAAAGAGACAGGCGATCGCGCCGGCGAGCGGCACGGCGAGCATCAACGTAAGGATGGGAAACTCCATCAGAACAGCACCCAGGTGATGGCGGCGACGAGACCGAGCAGCATCACCAGTGCATAGCTATAGAGGTATCCGGTCTGGAAGCGGCGGGCGCCTGCTGCGCCCCTTTCGACCACCCAGGCGACGCCATTGGGACCGAAACGGTCGATCGTTCCAACGTCGCCGAGCTTCCAGAACTGCCGCCCGAGCCAGAAAGCCGGGATCACGAAAAGATAGTGGTAGAGCTCGTCGAAATACCACTTGTTGTAGAGGAAGCGATAGACCGGGCCGAGTTGTTCGGCTGCCTTTCCGGGGATCGAGGTGTCCTTGATATAGGCCATCCAGGCGATGAACAGCCCAACCAGCATGACCACGGTCGCGGCGAGCTTAACCCACAGGGGCACACCGTGCATCGCGTGGATCAGCGCCTCGTTGTAATAGATCGATGCGCCCCAGAAGCCGGCGTCCTCGATGAACGCATGGCTGAACACCCACCCTGCAAAGACCGCGCCCAAGCTCAGCACGCCGAGCGGCACGAGCATCGTCCACGGGCTTTCATGCGGATGATAGCCGCCGCTGCCGGCCTCGTAGTTCGGTGAGGGAACTTCGTGGACGGCATCGTGTCCGGCATCTTCCTGCGCAGCAGGATTGTCGTCCTCGGGTTCGTCGTGACCGTGGTGGACGGCGTGCCGGATATGTTCGCTATCGGCCCAACGCGGCTTGCCCCAGAAGGTCAGGAACATCAGCCGCCAGCTGTAGAAGCTGGTCAGCAGCGCGGCGAAAGCGCCCATCCAGAAAGCGAAATTACCCAGTTCGGTGCCCCGCGCGAAAGCCGCCTCGATGATCGCATCCTTCGAGTGGAAGCCGGCGAAGCCCGCATGGACCCAGTAAATGCCGACACCGGTGATAGCCAGCGTGCCCGCCATCATCGCCCAGAAGGTCAGCGGGATCTCCTTACGCAGCGCGCCATAATAACGCATGTCCTGCTCGTGATGCATCGCGTGGATGACCGAGCCCGCGCCAAGGAACAGCAGCGCCTTGAAAAAGGCGTGGGTGAACAGGTGGAACATCGCCGCACCATACGCACCCACTCCCGCGGCGAAGAACATGTATCCGAGCTGCGAACAGGTCGAATAGGCGATCACCCGCTTGATATCCCATTGCGTGGTGCCGATCGTCGCGGCGAAGATGCAGGTCGCCGCGCCAACGAAGGTCACCATGCCGAGCGCAACCGGCGCGGTCTCGAACATCGGCGACAGACGGCAGACCATGAAGACGCCTGCGGTCACCATGGTCGCGGCATGGATCAGCGCCGACACCGGGGTCGGACCTTCCATCGCATCGGGCAGCCAGGTGTGGAGGCCCAGCTGTGCCGATTTGCCCATCGCGCCGATGAACAGCAGGATGCAGAGAATGTCCATCGTGTGGACGCGATGACCGAGGAAGCCGATCGTCGCGCCGCTCATCCCGGGAGCGGCGTCGAGAATTGCCGGGATCGATACGGTACCAAATACCAGGAAGGTGCCGAAGATGCCGAGCATGAAGCCGAGATCGCCGACGCGGTTGACCACGAAAGCCTTGATCGCCGCCGCACTGGCGCTGGGTTTGCGAAACCAGAAGCCGATCAGCAGATAACTGGCGAGGCCGACCCCTTCCCATCCGAAGAACATCTGGACGAGATTGTCCGCGGTCACCAGCATCAGCATGGCGAAGGTGAACAGCGAGAGATAGGCGAAGAAGCGCGGCTGGTCGGGGTCCTCGTCCATATAGCCCCAGCTGTAGAGGTGGACGAGCGCCGAGACCGTGGTGATCACTACCAGCATCACCGCTGTCAGGGTGTCGACGCGCAGCGCCCAGTCGAAGGCGAGATCGCCCGACTGAACCCATTGCATCACCGGCACCACGCTCGCTTCGGCAGTGCCGCCGACGAAGCCGAGAAAAATCGGCCAGCTCAGCGCGGCACTGACGAACAGGGCACCGGTTGTCACTGCCTTGGCGAAGACGCTGGGCGCGGCCTTGTTGGTCAACCCGGCGACGATCGCCGCCAACAGCGGCAGGAAGACGATGAATAGGATCGGATGCACCGGTGCTTATCCCTTCAGCCGGTCGACGTCGTCGACCGCGATGGTGCCGCGACCGCGGAAATAGATGACGAGAATGGCGAGCCCGATCGCGGCCTCGCCTGCCGCCACGGTCAGGACGAACATGGCGAAAACCTGGCCGACCAGATCGCCGAGGAAGGCGCTGAAAGCGACCAGATTGATGTTCACCGCCAGCAGGATCAGCTCGATCGCCATCAGGATGACGATGATGTTCTTGCGATTGAGGAAAATCCCGAGCACACCGAGCACGAACAGAATCGCGCTGACGACCAGATAATGTTCGATGCCGATCACAGTTCGACCCCCTCGCCGATCGCCGGCTGCCGCATCACGGTCGCCTCCTCGGGCTTGCGCCGGACTTGCTTGTCAATGTTCTGGTGGCCGCGGGCGCCGTCGGGACGGCGGCGGTGGGTCAGGACGATCGCGCCGACCATGGCGACGAGCAGGATCACGCCGGCTGCTTCGAACAGGAAAAGATAGTCGCGGTAGAGCACCGCCCCGATGCCGGCGGTGTTGGAAAGGCCGAGCGTCGGTGAAGCGGCGCCGCTGGCCACGCCCAGCTCGAGCGCCCCGACACGATAGGCGCCGATGCCGAGCACGAGCTCGCCGAGCAGAACCAGTGCGATCGCGATGCCGAGCGGGAAGTTCTTGACGAAGCCGGCGCGCAGTTCGGCGAAGTCGATGTCGAGCATCATCACGACGAACAGGAACAGCACCGCAACCGCGCCGACATAGACGATCACCAGCAACGCCGCGATAAATTCGGCACCAACCAGCACCATCAGCCCGGCTGCGTTGAAGAAGGCGAGGATCAGCCAGAGCACCGAATGCACGGGATTGCGCGCCATGATCACCATAACGGCGCTGGCAATCACCAGCACAGCGAACAGGTAAAAGGCGAAAGTCTGAATCATGGGCCCCGTTTCTCGTTGGCGCGGCGGTTAGCGATAGGGCGCGTCGGCTTCAAGGTTCGCGGCGATCGCACGCTCCCACTTGTCCCCGTTGGCCAGCAATTTCGCCTTGTCGTAGAGCAGTTCCTCGCGCGTTTCGGTCGCATATTCGAAGTTCGGACCCTCGACGATGGCATCGACCGGGCAGGCTTCCTGGCAGAAACCGCAATAGATGCATTTGGTCATGTCGATGTCGTAGCGCGTGGTCCGGCGGCTGCCGTCTTCGCGCGGTTCGGATTCGATCGTGATCGCCAGCGCCGGGCACACCGCCTCGCACAGCTTGCAGGCGATACAGCGTTCCTCGCCGTTGGGATAGCGGCGCAGCGCGTGCTCGCCGCGAAAGCGAGGCGAGATGGGATTCTTTTCGAACGGGTAGTTGATCGTCACCTTGGGCTTGAAGAAATATTTCAGCGTGAGAGCGTGTGCCTTCAGGAATTCCCACAGGGTGAACGATTTGACGAGATGCGCGATGGTCATGCGAAATGCCCCGTGGCCATCAGGTAGCCACTGATGAGTACGACGAAAAACAGGCTCAGCGGCAGGAACACCTTCCACCCCAGACGCATCAGTTGGTCGTAGCGATAGCGCGGGACGGTGGCCTTCACCCAGCTGAAGACGAAGAAGAAGAACAGGATCTTGACCACGAGCCAGAAGAAGGCCGTCAGCCCCGGTCCGAAGAGGAAGGTGTAGAGGATCGGGACGTCAAGCGGCGGGAGCCAACCGCCCCAGAACAGGATCGCGTTGAGCGCGCACATCAGCAGGACATTGGCATATTCCCCGAGCCAGAAGAGCGCGAAGCTCATGCTCGAATATTCAGTCTGGTAGCCGGCTACGAGTTCGCTTTCCGCCTCGGTGAGATCGAACGGCGCCCGAGCGGTCTCGGCGAGCGAGGAGATAAGGAACATGACCCACAGCGGGAACAGCAGCGGATTGAACACGAAGCCGTTGATCAGCCCGAACACATGCCCCTTCTGCGCCAGGATGATGGCGTTCATGTTGGTGGTCCCGGCCCACAGGATCACGCACACGAGAATGAAACCGATCGAAACCTCGTAGGAGATCATCTGCGCTGCGGCGCGCATCGCGCTGAAGAATGGATATTTCGAATTCGAAGCCCACCCGCTCATGACGACGCCGTAGACGCCGAGCGAACTGATCGCGAGGATGTAGAGCAGCCCGATGTTGATATCGGAGAGCACCGCCACCGGCCCGAAGGGGATGACCGCCCAGGCCATCAAGGCGACGGTGAAGGTGATGATCGGCGCGATCAGGAAGATGCCCTTGTTCGCAGCGCTCGGAATGATGGTTTCCTGGAGAAACACCTTCAATCCGTCGGCGAAACTCTGCAGCAGGCCGAAAGGCCCCACAACATTGGGTCCCTTGCGCAGCGCCATCGCTGCCCAGATCTTGCGGTCGGCATAGATGATCATCGCCACCGCCAGCATGAGCGGGAGGGCAATCAGCAGGATGCCCGCCACGGTCGCGAGGCCCCACGCCCACTCATAGGTCATGCCCCAATTCCGGAAGGTCTCGGTCATTCCGCGGCCTCCGCCATCTCGCCGCCGTGGAGCAGTTCGGCCGAGCAGCGTTGCATCACCGCGCTCGCGCGGGCGATCGGGTTGGTGAGGTAGAAATCCTTGATCGGATACGCCGAAACCGTGCCTTCGGCTCTCGCCGCGCCATCCGGCCGGGGCAGATCGCCATAGCTGGCCAGACCCGCTTCGCCCAAGGCGGGTACTTCGCGGATCATCGCGGCCTGCAGTTCGGCAAAGCTGTCGAAGCCCACATCGACCTTCAACGCATCTGCCATCGCCCTGAGAATGGTCCAGTCTTCGCGCGCATCGCCCGGCGCGAACACGGCCTTTTCGGCGAACTGCACGCGGCCTTCGGTGTTGACGTAGGTTCCGTCCTTTTCGGCATAGCTTGCTCCCGGAAGGACGATATCCGCGGCATGCGCGCCCTTGTCGCCGTGATGGCCGATATAGACCTTGAGACTATCGCCGAAGGAATCGAAATCCATCTCGTCGGCCCCGAGCGATAGCAGCACCTTGGGCCTGGACTCGACGAGATCCTTGATCCCGCCCTTCTGCGCGAAGCCGAGCATCAGCCCGCCCATGCGCGCGGCGGAGAAGTGGAGCACGTTGAAGCCGTGCCAACCGTCGCGGACCAGGCCGAACTGCTCGGCGAAGGCGAGCCCCGGTCCGAGCGCGCCCCGCGCCAGCGCCGCGCCGCCGATGATGATCGCCGGGCGCTTAGCGGCTTCGAATACCTCGGCGACCTCAGTCGGCAACTCGCCGAGCGCTGCGAGGTCGTCGCCGAGGAAGTGCGCGGGATAGGTAGTATCCCAGAACGGGCCGATCACGAACACTTTCGCCCCCCGCTTGACCGCCTTGCGAATGCGGACGTTCACCAGCGGCGCTTCCCAGCGAATGTGGCTGCCGACGATCAGGATCGCATCGGCGGTTTCGATCCCGCCGAAGGTCGAGTTGAAATTCACCGCCGCGAGATTGGTGGCGTCGTAGTCCATGCCCGTCTGACGGCCTTCGATCAGAGTCGATCCGCAAGCCCGAAGCAGCGCTTTGGCGGCGAACATGGTTTCGCAATCGACCATGTCGCCGGCGACTGCGGCGATGCTTTTGCCCGGCTTGGCTTTCGCGATCGTCTTGAACGCCTCGTCCCAGCTGGCCTGCAGGAGCTTGCCGCCCTTGCGCACGAAGACCTTGTCGAGCCGGCGCCTGGCCAGGCCGTCGACCTGATAGCGCGCCTTGTCCGAAATCCATTCCTCGTTCACGTCGTCGTTGATCCGGGGAAGCGCGCGCATCACTTCGCGGCCCCGGCTGTCGAGGCGGATGTTTGCGCCGACCGCATCGGAGACGTCGATGCTGAGCGTCTTCTTGAGCTCCCATGGACGGGCTTCGAAGGCGTAGGGCCGGCTGGTCAGCGCACCCACGGGGCACAGATCGATGACGTTTGCCGAGAGTTCGTGCTCGGCCGCCTGCTCGAGATAGGTGGTGATCTGCATGTCCTCGCCGCGATAGAGTGCGCCGATCTCGTCTACCCCGGCGATTTCTTCAGAGAAGCGCACGCAGCGGGTGCAATGGATGCAACGGGTCATGATCGTCTTGATCAGGGGGCCCATGTATTTCTCGGTCACCGCCCGCTTGTTCTCGTGATATCGCGAACCGCCGCGGCCATAGGCGATGGACTGATCCTGCAGGTCGCACTCGCCACCCTGATCGCAGATCGGGCAATCGAGCGGATGATTGATGAGCAGGAACTCCATCACCCCTTCGCGCGCGGTCTTGACCATTTCGCTGTCGGTGCGGATTTCCTGCCCGTCGGTCGCGGGCAGCGCGCAGCTCGCCTGCGGCTTGGGGGGGCCAGGCTTAACCTCGACCAGACACATGCGGCAATTGCCGGCGATGCTCAGCCGTTCGTGATAACAGAAACGGGGAATTTCCTTGCCAGCTAGCTCGCAGGCCTGGAGCACGGTGGCGCCCTCCGGAACCTCGATCTCCTGTCCGTCTACGGTGACTTTAGGCATTACTTGCTTCCATGGAGCAGTTGGACGGCGCGTGTGGCCAGTGCGAAGGCCAGCATCGATCGCAGGCTCTCGTAATCGAACGATAGCTTCTCTCCCTCAAAGGCGCAGGGCCCCAGATGCGGTGCGATCGCGCTCACGGCAGCGCGCTCTTCCTTGCTTTCGACATCGGTGCGCAAAAGCGCATCGATCTCGACTGGCGCAGTCGCGGCCACGCATCGAGCGAATTCGAGCACCATCGCATAGTCACGGTCCGCCTCATCGACCGCAAGCAAGCGCTCGACCAGTTCATCCTGTGTCGGTGGGGTCTGCACACCTGTCGTGAAAAAATCGGGCGGACCGTTCTCGAAGCGGCGAACATACCATCCTTCGGCGACCGTTCCGCTGTATTCGCGAAAGCTCGCGGCCATGTTGCGTATCGCACACCGTGTCCGGTTGTTGGGAGAATAGATCACCGGCTCCCAATTTTCTGGGGATGGATCGAGGAGGAAGGATTCGATCTTGTCGCTCTTGTAGCCCGCGACGCAACGTCCGAAAAATCCGAGCGATTCACAAGCTATCCGCGTGCCGTCGCATTTCTCGCGCGTGAAACGCGAGCCGGTCCGAGTTTCCTCGGCCCCTTCCTGCGACAATGCGGGGGGAGCGACGAGCGCCAGCGCTGCACCGAAGAGAATCGCCAATCGTGTCGGTCGTCCGAAGATCATTCCGCCGCCTCCGCAAATTTAGCGCCGCGTTCCTCGATCCGCCGTTCCAGTTCGGGCCGGAAATGTCGAATGAGGCCCTGGATCGGCCAGGCCGCCGCGTCGCCCAGCGCGCAGATGGTGTGCCCTTCGACCTGCTTGGTGACCTGCTGGAGCATGTCGATTTCCTCGATCGCGGCATCGCCGGTGCGCAGGCGTTCCATCATGCGCCACATCCAGCCCGTGCCTTCGCGGCAAGGGGTGCACTGGCCGCAGCTCTCGTGCTTGTAGAAATAGCTGATGCGACTGATCGCGCGGATGATGTCGGTCGACTTGTCCATCACGATTACGCCCGCTGTGCCGAGGCCCGAACCCAGTTCCTTAAGCCCGTCGAAATCCATCGGCGCGTCCCATATCTGTTCGGCCGGGACCAGCGGGACCGACGAGCCTCCGGGGATGACCGCGAGCAGATTGTCCTTGCCACCGGTGATGCCGCCGCAATGCTTCTCGATCAGCTCGCTGAACGGAATGCTGAGCGCTTCCTCGACCACGCAGGGCCTGTTCACATGGCCGGAGATCTGGAAGAGCTTGGTGCCCTTGTTGTTCTCGCGCCCGAACGAGCTGAACCAGCTCGCGCCGCGGCGCAGGATGGTCGGCACGACGGCGATCGATTTCGACATTGTTAACCGTGGTCGGGCAGCCGTAGAGCCCTGCGCCCGCCGGGAAAGGCGGCTTGAGCCGCGGCTGGCCCTTCTTGCCCTCGAGGCTTTCGATCATCGCGGTTTCTTCGCCGCAGATATAGGCGCCCGCGCCCCGGTGCAGGAAGACGTCGAAATCATAGCCGGATTTGCTGGCGTTCTTGCCGATCAGGCCCGCATCATAGGCCTCGTCGATGGCTGCCTGGAGCACTTCTGCTTCACGGATATATTCGCCGCGGATGTAGATATAGGCCGCTCTCGCCCGCATGGCGTAACCGGCGACCAGGGCGCCTTCGATCAGCTTGTGCGGATCGTGGCGGATGATCTCGCGATCCTTGCAGCTTCCAGGTTCGGATTTATCGGCATTAATGACGAGGAAGCTGGGCCGACCGTCTTTCGATTCCTTGGGCATGAACGACCATTTCAGGCCGGTCGGGAACCCTGCCCCGCCGCGCCCGCGCAGCCCGCTCGCCTTCATCTCCTCGATGATCGATTCGTGCCCGCGCGCAATCAGGGACTTGGTATCGTCCCAGTCGCCCCGCTGCTGCGCCGCTTTCAGGCCCCAGTCCTGGAAACCATAGAGGTTGGTGAAGATGCGATCCTTGTCGGCGAGCATCAGGCGAAGCCTCCGAAAACGAAAATGGCCGCGGCGATCAGGATGCCGGCCAGGACCACGGTCTTGACCACGCCCTTGAAGACCTTCCAGGCGATCACGATCAGTACCAGCGCAATAAGGATCGAGATGAGATTGCTATCCATCACCAATCCTTCCGATAGTCGTGGTTGGCATCGACCATGTCTTTCAGCGTGGTCGGCCCGCCGACGGGTTCGCTGGTATGCCGACCGGGTCCCTGCGTCCCCGTGCGGGGTTGTTCACCGGCGGCCAGCGCATCGAGGATCGTGTCGAGCCGCTCGGGCGTGAGGTCCTCGTAATTGTCATCGTTGATCTGGACCATCGGCGCGGTCGCGCAATTGCCCATGCATTCGACCTCGGTCAGCGTCCACAGCCCGTCGTCGGACACGTGGCCCTTGGCCATCCCGCGCTTCATGCAGGTCTCGATCAGACCGTCGGATCCGCGCAGCATGCATGGCGTCGTGCCGCAGACTTGCACATGGTACCTACCCACCGGCTTCAAATTGTACATGAAGTAGAAGGTCGCGACCTCGAGCACACGAATGACCGGCATGTCGAGATAGTCCGCGACATATTCGATCACCGGCAGCGGCAGCCAGCCCTGGGTATTCGTTTCCTCGCCGACCTGGCGCTGGGCGAGGTCGAGCAAGGGCATGACCGCCGAGCGCTGGCGGCCTTCGGGATAGCGCGCGATCGCCTTATCCGCACGCTCGCGGTAGCTCTCGGTAAATTCGAAAGCGCCCCAGCGCTCGCGCAGCTCGGGGGTATCGGGTGCGGGAGAACGGTCAGCCATCAGTCGGCACGCTTGATCGTAAGTGAAGGAATTTCGCCGATAACAACTCGGCTGACCCGCCCGTCGCGGACATTGTACAAAACATCGCGGTATTCATAGCCCTTGCAGACATGGGTAATCGCGATCGACGCAACGTTCGCGCTCATCCTATTCGCCGAGGGGCAGCCTTCGATATACCGCAACAGCGCGTCGAGACCCAATTTAGTGTCGTAATCCGAGCGATCGACGACATGAAAGTCCGCCGTCGTCGCGTCGGCGACCCGGCCCCGATCGGTATTGACCAAGGCCTCCTCAAATCGCTCGACGACCGGCAGGCCCTCTACCACGTAGGCGCGCATCGTGGCGAATTCCGGATCAATCGCGGGCTTGGGTTCGGCGATCGCAGGTGCACTTGCGGCAACCAAGATCCCGATCAGAATGAATTGCCAAGTCACCGGTCGCACTCCCCGAACACCACGTCGATCGCGCCGAGGATAGCGGTCGCATCGGGCAGCATGTGGCCCTTGCTCATGAAGTCCATCGCCTGGAGGTGGCTGAAGGCGGTCGGGCGGATCTTGCACCGATAGGGCTTGTTGCTCCCGTCGCTGACCAGATAGACGCCGAATTCGCCCTTCGGGCTCTCGGTCGCCACGTAGACTTCACCCGCCGGGACGTGGAAGCCCTCGGTGTAGAGCTTGAAGTGATGGATTAGCGCTTCCATCGACTGCTTCATTTCGCCGCGCTTGGGCGGGGCAACCTTGCGGTCGTCGCTCTGCACCGGGCCGACCGGCATCTGCGCGAGGCACTGCTTGATGATTTTCGCGCTTTCGTAGACTTCCTTCACGCGGACCATGAAGCGATCGTAGCAATCCGAATTCGTCCCCACCGGAATATCGAATTCCATCCTCTCATAGACGTCGTAGGGCTGCGACTTGCGCAGGTCCCAAGGGATGCCCGCGGCGCGGATCATCGGGCCGGAAAAGCCCCATGCCAGCGCATCTTCCTTGCCGACCACGGCGATGTCGACGTTGCGCTGCTTGAAGATGCGGTTGTCCGTGACGAGGCTCATCGCATCGCCGAACAGTTCGGGCAGTCGGTTGTCGACCCACTCGCCGATGTCGACGAGAAGCTTCTCGGGCACGTCCTCATGCACCCCGCCGGGCCGGAACCAGGCAGCGTGCATGCGCGCGCCGCTGGCCCGCTCGTAGAAATTCATGCAATCTTCGCGCAGCTCGAATACCCACAAATTGGGTGTCATGGCACCGACATCCATGACGTGGCTGCCGATGTTGAGCAAATGGTTCATGATCCGCGTGAGTTCGGCGAACAGCACGCGGAGATATTGCGCCCGGATCGGCACTTCGAGATTGAGCAGCTTCTCGATCGCGAGGACGTAGCTGTGCTCCATGCACATCGGGCTGCAGTAATCGAGCCGGTCGAAATAGGGCAGCGCCTGAAGGTAGGTCTTGTGCTCGATCAGCTTTTCGGTGCCCCGGTGAAGCAGGCCGACGTGAGGATCGATGCGCTCGATGATCTCGCCGTCCAGTTCCATCACCATGCGCAGCACACCATGCGCCGCCGGATGCTGGGGACCGAAGTTGATCGTATAATTGGTGATCGTCTCGTCGCCCGTGGTGGGCGATTGCTCGAGTTGCAATCCGGTGCTCATGCGCAGATCCAGTTGCCGCTGTAGTCTTGAGTTCTGTCCGCGCCATCGCGAACGGTAATGGTTGCGGATCGGCGCTCCGCCGCATCCGCCCGCGGACGGACAATTATCGTAAATCCTTCGCCGACGAATGTGGTGCCGTTGCGGATCGCCTCGACACCACCCTGCTCCGCATCGGCAATGACAAGCTGATCGCCGATGCGAACCACGGCCTTGCCGGGAATCGCGCTGTCCCCCGGACCCGCCGCGATCAGCATTTCGTCCTTCCCGACCATCAGCGTGCAGCCGCCCTCGCGCGGGCCAAGATCGACGCCGCCGATATCGCCTAGCTTGGTCAGCCGCGTCAGGTCGGCGCCGGGCGGCGGGACCGCCGCGGCGGTGTTGGGCGCATCGGGATCGCGCTGCGACACGGCGCCGGTCGAATTTTCGTCCTGCCCTATCCGGCTGGCGAAATCATCGGCGCTCTCTTGCGGGGCGGGTTCGAACGAGCACGCCGCCAGAGCGAACGCGAGCGGGGAGAGAAGAAGCACGCGCAGCATCTACTCGCTGTCCTTCTTCTTGACCGCGGCCCGGGGCTTGGCGGCAGCCTTCCTCGCGGGCGCTTTCGCCTTGCCTACCCGCTTGGCATCCGGCTGGTTCGCGTTGGACTTCTTGGCCCTGGGCTGGGTCGCTTCGACCGTATCGGTGGTCTTGCCCTTGCGCTTAGGACGCGCGGGCTGATCCTCGGTCGGCTTCGGTGCCTGCGCACTTTCCCCCGCCTCGTCCTCGGCTGGCGCACCTGCGCTCACCTTCTCGGCAGCATGTTCGTCGGTCTTCTTGCCTGCGCCGGTCTGTTTCGGGCTGCCGGTGGTCTTGGTTTCCTCCACCGGGGGCATCTCGGCCTTTTCATCGCCCGGGAGAATGTAGTCGGCGCCTTCCCATGGGCTCATGAAATCGAACTGCCGCAAATCCTGCGCCAGTTCGACCGGCTCGTAGACCACGCGCTTCTCCTCTTCGGAATAACGCAGTTCCTGGTAGCCGGTGAGCGGAAAGTCCTTGCGGAAAGGGTGGCCTTCGAAGCCGTAGTCCGTGAGGATTCGGCGCAGATCGGTATTGCCCGCGAACAGCACGCCGTACAGGTCGAACACCTCGCGTTCGAGCCATCCGGCATTGGGCCACAGAGTTGTCACGGTCGGCACTGGCGTGTCTTCGGAGGCCGAGCACTTAACCATGATCCGGCTGTTCCGGGTCACCGACAGGAGCATGTAGACGATTTCGAATCGTTCGCGCCGCGAAGGATAGTCGACGCCGGCGATTTCCATCAGCTGCTGATAATGGTGATCATCGCGCAGGAGGCGCAGGACATCCTCGATCGAATCACGCTCGACCCGGAGCAGCACTTCGCCGTGCTCTTCGCGCGCGTCGAGCAGACGGTCGCCCAACGCCGAGGCAAGCGCGGCTTTCAGGCCCTCTACCCGGGTGAAGCGGGGGGCGGAATGTAGCGTGGCCATGACGCCCTACCTCTCGATGGTGCCCGAGCGGCGGATCTTCCGCTGCAATTGCATCACCCCGTAAAGCAGGGCCTCGGCGGTCGGCGGGCATCCGGGTACATAGATATCGACCGGCACGATCCGGTCACAGCCACGCACGACCGAATAGCTGTAATGATAATAGCCGCCGCCGTTGGCGCAGCTGCCCATCGAAATCACGTATTTCGGGTCGGACATCTGGTCGTAGACCTTGCGCAGCGCCGGGGCCATCTTGTTGCACAGCGTACCGGCGACGATCATCACGTCACTCTGGCGCGGAGACGCGCGCGGGGCGACGCCGAAACGTTCCATGTCGTAACGCGGCATGTTGACGTGAATCATCTCGACCGCGCAGCAGGCGAGACCAAAGGTCATCCACCACAGCGAGCCGGTGCGCGCCCACTGGAACAGATCCTCGGTCGAGGTGATGAGAAAGCCCTTGTCGTTGACCTCGTTCTGTACCGCACGGAAGTAATCCGCATCGGGGTGGCGCAACTCGCCGGGCTGCGCGGACGGACTGTCGTGCAGCGCCTGGTTATGATCGGGCGTCAGCGGCCGGTAATGGTCCAGCCCCGGCTGCCCGTCGGTCGTGCGATCTACTCCCATTCCAGCGCTCCCATCTTCCACGCATAGGCGAGGCCGACCGCAAGTTCGAACAGGAACACCATCATGGTGGCCCAGCCCGGCCATCCGGTGAGATCGAGACTCACCGCCCAGGGAAACAGGAACGCGGCTTCCAGGTCGAAGATAATGAACAGGATCGCGATGAGATAGAACCGCACGTCGAACTGGCTGCGCGGATCTTCGAATGCGGGAAAGCCGCATTCGTATTCGCTGAGCTTCTCGGCATCGGGATTGTGCGCTCCGGTCAGCCGCGCGACACCCATCGGCAGGAAGACGAACAGCGACGACAGGCCCACTGCGATGACCAGGAAGATCAGGATCGGGAGATATTGCTCGAGGTCGACCACGTATGAATCCGTCTGGGGGCTTGCTACGGGCCCGCCTCTAGGCCCCTCGCCCGCGCGGTGCAAGGGTGCGGAAAGCGCAAATCGCGCATGATTTGTTGCATCTAGTGCCGGGCGTCAGTGCGGCATCGCGGTGCCGACGGGGGAACCGCTTTGCGCGGACTTACTTCATCATCGTCTTCACTGCCTTCTCGGTGGCGCCGCCATAGGGCGGCTTGAATCCGCCGAGCTTGGCCACGTCGATCTTCGGTTGGGTATAAACGCTGCGCGCGTGGCTGAATTCACGGAAGCCTTCGATCCCGTGATAGCTGCCCATGCCCGACGGGCCGACGCCGCCGAACGGCAGATCTTCCATCGAGACGTGGAAGATCACGTCGTTGACCGTCACCCCGCCGCTGATCGTGCGCGTCAGAACCCTTTCGCGCTCGGAGGAATCCTGGCCGAAATAATACAGGCCGAGCGGCCGATCATGTTCGTTCACATAATCGATCGCCTCGTCGATACCGGAATAGGTCTTGACCGGGAGGATGGGGCCGAAAATCTCCTCCTGCATCGCCTTCATGTCGGCAGTTACGTTCTTGAGGATGGTCAGCGGCATCTTGCGGGCGTTGGTATTGGAGAAATCCTCGTTTCCGGGATTGATCTCGATCACCTCGGCGCCTTTGTCGCGCGCATCGGCGACCATGTCCTGCAACCGGTCGAAGTGTCGATCGGTAACGACGCTGGCGTAGTCTTCGTTCTCGAGCAGCGTCGGATACATGTTGGCAGTGCCCTGCCAGACGCCGTGGATCGCTTCGTCCTGCTTGCTCTCCGGCACATAGAGGTAGTCCGGCGCAAGGCAGATCTGCCCCGCATTCATCATCTTGCCGAGAGCGATGCGTTCACCGGCCTTGGCGAAATCGGCGCTCTCTCCCAGGAACACCGGACTTTTGCCACCCAGTTCGAGCGTGACCGGAACGAGGTTAGCGGCCGCCGCTTCCATCACCTTGCGCCCGGTCGCGGTCGAACCGGTAAAGACTAGGTGGTCGAACGGCAGGGAGCTGAAGGCATGGGCCGTCTCCGGACCGCCGGTGAACACCGCGCATTCCTCGGGAGTGAAGTACTTCTCGACCAGTTCGCAGGTCAGCCGGCTGGTGTTCTCGGTGAACTCGCTGGGCTTGATCATCGCACGATTGCCGGCTGCGAAGACCTGCATCAGCGGGCCGAAGCTGAGATTTACGGGAAAGTTCCACGGCGAAAGGATGCCGACCACGCCCTTGGGTTCATAGCGCAGTTCGGCTTTCGCCCCGAGCAAGCCGAGCGGGAACTGCACATGGCGCTTCTCCGCTTTCGCCCATTTGTCGACGTGCTTGAGGCAATATCTGCCGAAGCTCACTGTGCCGGCGATGTCGGTGATCATCGACTGGTGCGGTGAACGGCTGCCGAAGTCGGCGCTCATCGCCTTGCACAGTTCGTCGCTGTTGTCCTTGAGCAGCTTGATTGCGCGCTCGATACGGTCCTTGCGCAGCGCCATAGGCTCGGGGCGCATGGCGTGATGCGCAGCGCGCTGCTGGCGCAGGACAGCTTCCATCTCGCTCTTCCGGTCGTCTGCCATTGCTCTCTCCGTTTGATCTTGCTGCGGCGCAGCACTAGATTGGGCACCATCAATTAGGTCGCCATTGGCAACCGATATTTCAGAACCGAAGGATTAGCACAAGCATGACCCAGTTCGCCGCTTCCGACCCCGTCGTCATTCTCTCTTACGCGCGCACTCCGATGGGTGGCATGCAGGGCGCGTTGGCGGGCGTATCGGCGACCGACCTTGGAGCTACCGCGGTCAGCGCGGCGGTGGACCGCTCGGGCGTCCCCGCCGACAAGTTCGATCGCACCTATATGGGCTGTGTGCTCCCGGCCGGTCTCGGCCAGGCGCCTGCGCGGCAGGCCTCGATCAAGGCCGGCCTGCCCAAGTCGGTCCAGGCAACCACGGTCAACAAGGTCTGCGGCAGCGGAATGCAGACGGTAATCATGGGTGCCGAAGCGATTGCCAGCGGGACCGTCGACTATGTCGTCGCCGGCGGGATGGAAAGCATGACCAACGCCCCTTATCTGCTCAAGAAGCACCGTTCGGGCGCGCGGCTGGGCCACGACACGGCCTATGATCACATGTTCCTCGACGGGCTCGAAGACGCTTACGAGGAGGGCCGTGCGATGGGTACCTTCGCCCAATGCACCGCCGACGAATACCAGATGACCCGCGAGGAGATGGACAATTATTCCATCGAATTGCTTCGCCGCGCCAACGCTGCGATCGAGAGCGGGGCCTTCGCCGACGAGGTCGTTCCGGTGACCTATTCGACGCGGGCGGGCGACGTCACCGTCGAGCACGACGAGCAGCCCGGCAAAGGCAAGCCCGACAAGATCCCCACCCTGCGTCCCGCCTTCGCCAAGGATGGGACGATCACCGCGGCGACTTCCTCCTCGATCTCCGACGGCGCCGCCGCCGTGGTGCTGGCGCGCGAGAGCGTGGCGAAGGAGAACGGCCAGCAGCCGGTGGCGAAGATCGTCGCCATGGCTGCGCATGCGCAGGAACCGGCGCAATTCACCGTGGCGCCGATCGGAGCGATCGAAAAGGTGCTCGACAAGGCCGGCTGGTCGGCGGACGACGTCGATCTTTGGGAAATCAATGAAGCTTTCGCCTGCGTCGCCATGTTCGCCATGCGCGACATCGGCATCCCGCACGACAAGATCAACGTCAACGGGGGCGGCACTGCGCTCGGCCATCCGATCGGCGCCAGCGGCACGCGGATCATCGTGACCCTGCTCAACGCGCTCAAACAACAGGGCAAGAAGCGCGGCGTGGCGAGCCTTTGCATCGGTGGCGGCGAGGCCACGGCAGTGGCGGTCGAAATGGTCTGAAGCGCCGCGCCGCGAAAGGAAAGTCGGGATGAGGAGATTGGCGATTTTCGCTGCCTGTGGCGCGCTCGCGGGCTGCGGAGCGAGCCAGACCTCCGAACCCGCGCCAGACGAAACGGTCGATGCCGCAACCGGCGAAACAGCGGCGGGCGATGTCGCCGGCACCTATGAGATCACCATGGCCGATGGTACCGTGACCTTGCAGGCGATCCATGCAGACGGCAGCTACGTCGAGACGAACCCTGGGGGGCGGAAATCGAGCGAGGCCGGTGGCGCGTCGGAGCCGACGGCACCGCGATGTGCTTCGATCCCGACGGCAAAGAGCCCGAAGCCTGCTTTCCCGGGGGCGCGCCCGGCGCGGATGGCAGCTTCGAACTCCGCGGCAGCGATGGCCGCGTGCAATCTTCGGTCCGAAAGGTCGATCCGCGGCCGGAGATGGCATCGCAGCCCCCTCCCGGCGGGGCGCAATCGACACCAGCGGAATAGATCTCGGCCTGAACGAATTGCGCTGGGGGCCGCTTCAAGCGTCGCCTGCGCCCCACAGCCTCGACTGAAGGATCCACCCGTGGCGCTGGCCCACGGTCAGTTCGCACCAGCCTCGGGTACAATCGCCCAGCGCCCCGACCACGCCGGGTTCGACACGCCATTTGAGGGGGGCATTTCCGGCCGGGTCCTCGCGCAGCTCGCCGGGGGTCTTGCCAACCACGATCGCCCCACGGTCGGGACTGAGGAGCCGCGCGACCACCCATCCGCGCGCGCCCGAGGGGTCTTCGATCAATCGCCAGCCTTCCATGATGCGGACTACCTTCACCGGCAGCCCCGGACGGCGATAGACCCAGTCGATCCGATAATCGGCGCTGGGACCGACGCGCATGTTGAGTTCGCTTGCGCGGATGGTGGCCCAATAGGGCACTTCGCGGTCCTGCGCGCGCGCCGGGAACGCCGAACCGACGAGGAGAGCCAGGACGATAATCAGACGTGCGACCATGGGGTTCTGAATCCTAGATTTGCGCCGTCCAGTCAACGGGTTTGGTATCCATGCCCGCACCGGACCTTGACCGGCGGCATACCGGCGTCCTAGCGCTGTGCATTGCATGGATACGACAGATGCTCGCACCGCCAAAAGGCTCGACCGGACGCCGCGCGTCTTCGTGACGCGTCATCTGATGCCTTCGGTCGAGGAGCGGATGGCGGAACTGTTCGAGACGAGCCTCAACGCCGACGACCGGGCGCTATCGCGCGACGAGCTGCTCGCCGCAATGCGCGAACACGATGTGCTGGTACCGACCGTGACCGACCGGATCGACGCCGAAATGATCGCCGAAGCGGGTGACGACCTCGGATTGATCGCCAATTTCGGCGCCGGCACCGAGCACGTCGATCTCGACGCGGCGGCGGCGCGCAGGATCATCGTGACCAACACGCCCGGCGTATTTACCGACGACACCGCCGATATCGCGATGGAGATGATCATCGGCGTCCCCCGGCGGGTCCGCGAGGGCGTCCATCTGGTCCGCAGCGGCCAATGGAGCGGCTGGACGCCCACCGCGCTTCTGGGCCGCAAGCTCGGCGGCAAGGTGCTGGGGATCGTCGGCATGGGCCGGATCGGCCAGGCCGTGGCGCATCGCGCCCGCGCCTTCGGGCTCGAAATCGTCTACCACAACCGGAAGCGTCTGCCCGAAGCGGTCGAGCGGATCTTCGCTGCCAGCTATGTCGACAACCTCGACGAATTGATGGGTAAGGCGGACATTCTCACCCTCCACTGCCCCGCCGGACCGGGAACCCATCATATGATCGATGCCCGGCGCATCGGGCTGGTGAAGCCGGGCGCCAGCCTGATCAACACGGCCCGTGGCGATCTGGTCGATCAGGAGGCATTGATCGCCGCACTGGAAGAGGGACGGCTGGCCGGCGCGGGGCTCGATGTCTATGCCGACGAGCCGAACGTCGATCCGCGGCTGATCGAACATCCGAACGTGATGACCCTGCCCCATATCGGCAGCGCGACCCGCGAAGGGCGCGAGGCATCGGGGATGAAGGTGATCGCCAATATCCGCATGTGGGCGGACGGGCACCGTCCACCCGATCAGGTGCTTACCGGGCTCGGCGCCTGAGGCTCACCTCCCGGTTGGCCGTGGCTCGGCTCGATCGGACCGGACACGGCGTGATCGAGGCCTCGCGCACCGGCCATCCCGGGGTCAATCGCCGGTCAGGATCCGATCGACCAGTTGCTTGACCGTCGGGGTGAAGTTGTTCGAATAGAATGGATCCTGCTTGAAGCGGTATGCGGCATGGCCGGCGAACATCAAGTTTTCCGCCACTGGTTCGCCGTGGGCGATATCCTGCAAGGTCTTCTGGATGCAGAAGCTGCGCGGATCTGCAAGACGGCCGGTGGTGTAGTCGTCGTGGTCCTTCCAGCTGGAGAACTGGCAATGCGACAGGCAGCCCATGCAGTCCTTCTGGTCCTGGCGGATAATGTCGCGGCTCTCGGGAGTGACGTAGACGATGGTGTCGTCGGGGGTCTTTAGCGCCTCGGTGTAGCCTTCTGCGAACCATCCCCGGGCCCGCTCGTAATCCTTCGGAGCGACCCAGAAGTTCTTGCCCCTCACGCCGACGTCGAGCTGCGCGGTATGCTCGCCTGCCTGGACCTTGCTATAGGGAATTTGGCGTTCGCTGCGGTGGATGAGGTCCCACAGGAAATCGTTCTTGACCGCCGAGCTGTAGAACCCGGTGGGCGAGAACTTGTGCAGCAGCACGTCACCCTCGTCGAGCTCGCGCAGGTGTTCCTTCCACTCGATCGGAATGGGGCTTTCCTCGGTCAGCAACGGCCGGGTGCCGAACTGGAAGGCGATCTTGCCGAGTTCGGGATTGTCGATCCAGTCGTTCCATTCGCGCAGGAACCACACTCCGCCGGCCATCACGATCGGGACATCCTCGCCGACCCCCTCGGCGCGCATCGTCTCGCGCAGCGCCTTGACGCGCGGATAGGGATCCTCGGGCTTCAGGGGATCTTCGGCATTCGACAGGCCATTGTGCCCGCCAGCCAGCCATGGATCCTCGTAGACCACCGCGGCCATCAGATCGGCAACCTTGTTGTAGCTGCGCTTCCACAGGGCGCGAAAGGCGCGCGCCGAGCTGATGATCGGCAAGTAATGAACGTTGAACCGCTGGGCGATTTCCGCCAGCTTGTAAGGCATGCCGGCGCCGCAGGTCACTCCGGTGACGAGCCCGCGAGTCCGTTCGAGCACGCCTTCGAGGACCTGCTGCGCGCCGCCCATCTCCCACAGCACGTTGATGTTGATCGCGCCCTTGCCGCCCGACAGGTCGTGCGCTCGGCGTACCTGCTCGGTAGCGCCGTCGATGGCGTAGCGGATCAGCTGTTCGTGCCGTTCCTTTCGCGTCAGCTGATCGTAGATCTGCGGAATGATCTTGCCTTCGGCATCGTAGCTGTCGGCATTGACCGCGCTGACCGTGCCGATTCCGCCCGCAGCCGCCCAGGCGCCCGAGCTGAGGTGATTCGTGGCCGAAACGCCCTTACCTCCCTCGACCAGCGGCCAGACTTCGCGGCCGCCGTAAAGGATAGGGGTTAAACCCTTGAAACTCATTAGACTTTCTCTCTCTTATCGCCGCGCGTCTTGCGCGCTTCGCCTGCTGCCGAGACATCGCTGCGGCAGGGCTCGATCTCTCCCGGCTGGGGCCTGTTAGCCGCTGCCTTGAACTGTGCATAGTAGCCCGACAATTCGGGGGCGTCCTTGAACGCGACCAGTTCGTAGCCGACGCGCTGGAATTCGCACGACAGCAGCAGGGGCGGAATGCCATGGGCATCGGTCGGCCGGTCGATATCGACCACGATGACCTGCCCCCCTTCGCGGAGCGCCGGCCACATCCGCCACAGGAATTCATAGGGTTGCACGATCTCATGGTACATATGGACCATGAAGATGCGGTCGAAACTGTCGTCGGGCAGGCGCGGATCGGTCGGCTGCCCGAGCCGAATCGAAACATTCTGCAAGCCCTCGCGCTCGATGCGGCGGCCGAGACGGTCGAGCGCCTGGCGGTCGATGTCCTGTGCCAGGACACGCCCCTCCGCGCCGACGCGCCCGGCAAGACGAACGGTGTAATAGCCGTTGCCCGCTCCGATGTCGGCCACGGTCATGCCGGGCTCGATCTCCGCGAGATCCATGACGGTCTTGGCCTCGCCCCGGCTGTCGCGCTGATCCTCGGTCGAGAATTGGTTCGAGCCGAGTTTGGACACCGGGCGATCGGGCGCGGGGAAATCCGATGCCTCGCGGTCCGCAGTGGCCAGGCCATCACAACCTGCGACCAGGGCGGCAAACGGCGCGACGAACACGGCGGCGGGACGGAGCAAGGCGAAGGTCTTCCGCATCACTCTGCGTCCTCCACCTCGACAGTTTCGCCGGTCACACGCTGCGCCAGGGCAGCCGAGATGAACGGATCGAGCGCGCCGTCGAGCACGTCGTCGGGTGTCGGCGAAGTGACTCCTGTGCGCAGATCCTTGACCATCTGATAGGGCTGGAGAACGTAGCTGCGGATCTGGTGGCCCCAGCCGATGTCGCTCTTTTCCTGATACTCGCCCGAAGCCGCCGCCTCGCGCTCAGCCATCTCGCGCTCGAACAGGCGCGCCTTGAGCATGCCCATCGCGGTGGCGCGGTTCTTGTGCTGGCTGCGGTCGTTCTGGCTGGCGACGACGATCCCGGTGGGCTGGTGAGTGATGCGGACCGCCGAATCGGTGGTGTTGACGTGCTGGCCGCCCGCGCCGCTGGCGCGATAGGTGTCGATCTTGAGGTCCGCCGGATTGATCTCGATGTCGATATCGTCGTCGATCACCGGATAGACCCAGACCGAACTGAAGCTGGTGTGCCGCCGGGCCGAGCTGTCGTAGGGGCTGATCCGCACGAGGCGGTGCACGCCGCTCTCGGTCTTGGCGTATCCATAGGCGTTTTCGCCCTTGAGCAGAAGCGTGGCGCTCTTGATCCCGGCCTGATCGCCCGCCTGATACTCCACGGTTTCGACCTTGAAGCCGCGCCGTTCGGCCCAGCGAGCATACATGCGGAAGAGCATTTCGGCCCAGTCCTGGCTCTCGGTTCCGCCCGCGCCGGCGTGGATTTCGAGATAGGTATCATTGCCGTCCGCCTCGCCGGAGAGCAGTGCCTGGACCTTGTCCTTGTCCGCTCTTTCGGCAAGCGTGGCGAGGCTGGCGAGCCCCTCGTTCGCGACCTCGGCATCACCTTCGGCATCGCCCAGTTCGACGAATTCCACCGCATCGGCCATTTCGCTCTCGATCTCGCGGACGGTGGCGATGGCGCTTTCGAGGCGCTTCTGTTCCTGGGTGATCGCCTGCGCCTGCTTGGGATCGTCCCACAGCTTCGGATCCTGCACCCGCGCGTCGAGTTCGTCGAGACGGCGCAGCGCGCGCTCCCAGTCGAGCGACTGACGCACCAGTGCCAGCGCGGCTTCGATCCTGTCGATATGGGCCTGCCCTTCGGCACGCATGAAACTCTCCTGGAAAACAGATGTGCGGGCGCGCCGCCTAGCGCAGACGGGCAGCGTGGGGAAGATGCTGCGGGCGGGCTACCTGCCGGTCAAGGATCGAACCGCGGCAAGGCTTCGGGCTATATGCTCGTTCGGCTTAAGATCGCTGTAGGCAAAGGAGATCCGGCCGTCGGTGCCGATGACGTACGTGGTCCTGTCGCTCCACCCCGCCCGCGGCCCTTCGGCCGAGCCGAGCGAGACATCGTAGCGGGCGATCAGATCGCGCGAGGCGGCGGCGACGGGAAACTTGCCCGCACATTCCTTGCTCGAGAATTCGACCAGTTGATCGACGTTGCCGCCGGTCATGCCGATGACCGTGGCGCCGGCCTTGCGGAAATCCTCCATCGCCGCGGCGAAGGCGTTGGCTTCGATGTTGCAGCCGGCCGTAAAGGCAGCCGGGAAGAAATAGAGCACCACCGGCCCTTTCTTCAGCGATTTTGCGAGATCGACCACGACCGGTTTGCCCGCGATGGCCCCGTGCGCTTCGAAAACCGGGGCGCGCGCCCCCCGCGAAAGAGCCGCCTCCGACGGTGACACGGCGAGGCCGAGCGCCGCCATAGCGACGATCGGGGCGATCAGGGAGCGCTTGCAATTCATGCCGCCCATGATGGACGGTGCATGCGCAGCTGCCAAGCGATCAATATATCCCGCCCTGCTGTTCTACGAAATCGCCGGGCTCCTCCTCGCGCTTCGTGGCCGCCCGCTGCGCGCTCTGGCGACCCCGACGGAGGAGCTCGAGGATCTCGTTGCGGCGCGAAGCGATCGCATCGGCGCGAGTCGCTCGCGGCGGTTCGGTGTCGGGCTTGAACGCCTCCCAGATGATTGCGGCGGTCGGTTCGTCCGATGGCGTGCCTTCGAATACGCGCTTGCCGCTGCGCCGGTCGATCTTGACCATCCGCACTCCCGGCGGCGCGACGAAGTCTTCCGCCGTCCAGCGTTCCTTGGTGGTTTCGATGAACTGCTTCATGATCGGCGCGGCGGTGTTCCCGCCCTGGATCCACCCGCCGAGATTGCGCGGCTGGTCGAAACCGACGTACATTCCCGCGACCATGTCGGGCGATCCGCCGACGAACCAGGCGTTGGTTGGCCCGTTGGTCGTGCCCGTCTTGCCGAACAGCGGCAGTTCGAGACTGCGCAGACGTACCGCCGTCCCGCGGGTGACCACTCCTTGCAGCATGTGGACCACCTGGAACGCGGTCCGCGGATCGAGCACCTGCCTGCCTGCGAGCTCGAGACGCGGCATTGGTTCGCCGTTCCATTCGTCCATGTTGCAGCCGGGGCATTCGCGCTTGTCGGACCGGAAAATGACCTTGCCCGATCGGTCCTGGACATAGTCGATGACCGATCCGGCGTTCTGCCGCCCCCAGTTGGCGAGCGCGGCATAGGCGTTGACCATGCGCGCCACGGTGGTGTCGCCCGCCCCCAGCGCGAAGGAATAATAGGGTTCGTATTTTCCGATTCCGACCCGATCGAAGGTCTTGATGACATTGGCCATGCCGGCGTCGTCGGCGATATGGATGGTCATCAGGTTGCGGCTCTGCTCGAGACCCCAGCGCATGGTATGCACCCCGCCCCCGCCGCCGCCGAAATTGCGAAAGCACTTCTCACCCAGATTGGCGCCTTGCCAGACGCAGAAGGTCTGATCGGGGACCTGTGTCGCCGGAGTCATTCCCTGATCGAGCGCCGAAGCGTAGACGAAGGGCTTGATCGTCGAGCCCGGCTGGCGCAGCGCCTGCGTCGCCCGATTGAAATCGCCGAGCCGCGCATCGAATCCGCCCTGCATCGCCATCACCCGGCCGGTCTGCGGCGCCTCCACCAGGAAGGCACCGGACACTTCGGGAACGCCGCGGATGGCATAGCCTTCGCCCGATCGCGCCGCGGCGACGACATCGCCCGGCTTGAGCGAGGCCGGACCGCCGGACAGCGCGTATTCCTCGCCGTCGGAGAAACCGATCCGTCCGGGCGCGGTGACGACCCCGACCCGCCAGTCCTTGTAGCTGATGCCGATGTTGGACGAAGCCAGCTGCGAAGTCAGGCTGCCGTTGTCGGGGTTAAGCGTGGCGATCGGTTTGGTGAAGCCACGGTTGCCGTGATAGCGCAACAGCGCCGCGCGCAATGCATCGCGCCCGGCATTCTGCAGTTCCATATCGAGCGAGGTGCGAACCCACAGACCGCCCGAATAGACGCTGTTTCGCCCGTCTTCGGCGGTCTCGCCGAACTTGTCGATCAACTGCCGCCGGACTTCCTCGAGAAAATAGCCGGCATCTGCCGCGCGTTCGTTGCGCTGCTGGACGAGGCCCAGATCCTGCGCCTTGGCGGCAGCGCCTTCCGCGGCGCTGACGAAGCCGTTGGCGACCATCTGGTCGAGCACGAAATTCCGGCGCGTGATCGCCAGATCGTGAAATTTCGCGCGGCCATAGCGCTCGGGCGCCTTGGGCAGGATCGCCAGGAACGCCATCTCATGCAGATCGAGCTCGCCGACATCCTTGTCGAAATAGGCGCGTGCTGCCGCCTGCACGCCGAAGCTGCGGCGTCCCAGCGGGATTTCGTTCAGATAGAGCTCGAGGATTTCGCGCTTGGTCAGCACGCTTTCGATGCGCGTGGCGAGGATCATCTCCTTGACCTTGCGGGTGACCGAATATTCGTCTCCCAGCAGCAGGTTCTTGGCGACCTGCTGGGTGATCGTCGAGCCGCCGACCGCGCGCTCGCCCGAGCCGAACTTGATCGCATAGTCGAACACCGCGTTGAGCGTCCCGGTGATGTCGACGCCGCCGTGGCTGAAGAAGGTCTTGTCCTCGGCAGCGAGGAAAGACTGGATCAGCCGCTCGGGAAAATCGACGTATTGCAACTGGACGCGGCGCTCGCGGGCATAGGTATTGACGATCTCGCCATCGATCCCGCGAACCACCGTCGGCAGCGGCGTCTCGTAGTCGAGCAGCGTCTCCGCATCGGGCAGATTGCGCGCCAGCGTGGCCCATGCCAGCACCAGCGCGACAATCGCCAGCCCGCCCAGATAGCTGGCCGCACGCAGCTTGCGACTATGCGCCCAATTGTCGTTGAACCAGGCGATCAGCCGCTGCGGATCGCGGCTGAGACGGGAGCGATAATAGGCGAGTGCGGATTGTTCGGACATGGTCAGGGGCGAGCCTCTAGCACGGCAATTCTGCAAATCGCCAGAACGAACAGCGATTGACGCTCAGCTTTCTCGGGTGCGCGCGAAATAGATGCGGATCGCGCGCGTCATGACCTTGGCGAAACTTTCTCGGCCCTCGGGCGATGCCAGCCGCTTGGCCTCGGCCTGGTTGGTGATGTAGCCACTCTCGAACAGGACGGACGGCACGTCGGGAGCCCGAAGCACCTTGAGCGCGGCCGAGCGCCGGGCTTGCGGATGAAACTGGATCGTGCCTTCGCCTTCGCGTCGGATCAGCCGGGCGAATTCGGCCGATCGTTCCTGCGTCCGCCGCTGCGACAGCTCGACCAGTATGGTGCTCACGATATCGCTCTGACCGCCGAGATCGACACCATTGAGACGGTCCGATGCGTTCTCGCGCTCGGCGAAGCGCGCGGCCGCCTCGCTCGATGCAGCGTTCGAAAGCGTGTAGATGCTCGCCCCGGTGACTTCGTCGGCGTCGCCCGCGCTGTCCGCATGGATCGACAGGAACAGGTCTGCGCCAAGTCGACGGGCGACAGCGATCCGTTCGGCGTGGAGCAGATACCGGTCGTCGTCGCGGGTGAGCGCGACCCGCACCCCGCCTTCGCGCTCCAACTCGTCGCGCAGCGCCCGCGCCAGCCCGAGCACGAGGTTCTTCTCCTTCAACCCCTGCCCCGCTGCGCCCGGATCATGTCCGCCATGGCCCGCGTCGACGACCACGAGCGGCAGATCGCTATCCCCCGAGACGCTTGGCAACACCGCAGCGGCCTCGGCGGCGGGGAGCGTCACCCGGATGACCTCACCGGCCCCCGCGACGCCCGATCGGGCTAGACGCTGCGCACCCAGCGCCACGGCACCGACGAGCGCCAGGACCGCCAGCAACAACAGCAGGATATGCGCGCGCATAGACATCGAGCGTGTGGTTACGGCCTTGTTATCCCATCGCGCAATATGGTTGCCGTGCGAAACCCACGGTGCTAGCGAACGCCACATCGGTTATCGGATGCCTCCGATCGGCGCGAAAGACACGCGACGAAGAGGGTCATCGCGAAAACCCGGTATTTTCGGCCGGGCACGACATGCTCGCTCCGGCCACAGGCAATACAGGTTGATGCCGGACATGGCTCTATTCTCCCCGACATTAGCGGCGCAGGCTTCGGCCCGTTCTGTCGTGTCGGGCCGAACAGCGCGATCGCAGCGCGAAGCCATTCCCGCAGTCACGAATACCCGGCCCGCCGCGATCATGCGGATCGGCCGGTCCGCAAACGCCGCGACGCCCCTCGGGGGACGCGGAAATTCCAACGATATATGCCGCGCGTCAGCAGGTTCACCCCTGTCCCGCCGCGGCTGGAGACTAATACATGGCAATGCGCATGCTAATCGATGCGCGCCACCAGGAAGAAACCCGGGTGGCGGTGCTCAAAGGCAACCGGATTGAGGAATTCGATTTCGAATCTGCCGAACACAAGCAGATCAAGGGAAATATCTATCTAGCCAAGGTGACGAGGGTCGAACCCTCGCTGCAGGCCGCTTTCGTCGATTTTGGCGGCAATCGCCACGGCTTCCTCGCTTTCAGCGAGATCCATCCCGACTACTACCAGATTCCCAAGGAAGACCGCGAAGCCCTGCTCGCTGCCGAGGCCGAAGCGGCCGAGGAAGAGCAGCGCCTCCGCGACGACGAGGAAGAGCGCGGCGAGATGCCGGGCGATGAATACGACGCCGACGACGAAAGCTCCGAAGCGCTGGCCGAGGAATTCGCCGAGGACGGTCTCGAAGAGGTCGACACTTCGGACAAGGACGATGTCGCGACGATCGAGGAAGGCCATTTCGAGAACGGCGACGAGGATTTCGGACGACGACGACGAAACCGGCGACGATGAAACCGACGGCCGGAAGGGTCGCGGTCGCCGCGGCCGCGGACGCCGCCAGGGCAAGGGCCGCAGCCGTGCCAAGGAAGTCGACGATGCCCGTGCCCGGCGCATGGCGCTGCGGCGCAAGTACAAGATTCAGGACGTCATCCAGCGCCGTCAGGTGCTGCTGGTCCAGGTCGTCAAGGAAGAACGCGGCAACAAGGGCGCGGCGCTGACCAGCTATCTCAGCCTGGCCGGCCGCTACACCGTGCTGATGCCGAACAGCAGCCATGGCGGCGGCATCTCGCGCAAGATTTCCAGCGCCAGCGACCGCAAGCGGCTCAAGCAGGTGGTCAGCGATCTCAGCCTGCCCAAGACAATGGGCCTGATCGTGCGGACCGCCGGCCTGTCGCGGACCAAGACCGAGATCAAGCGCGACTTCGACTATCTCGCGCGTCTGTGGGACGAGATCCGCGAGAAGACGCTTTCGTCCAGCGCCCCGGCGCTGATCCATTCGGACAGCGACCTGATCAAGCGCGCGATCCGCGACATCTACAATCGCGAGATCGAGGAAGTCGTGGTCGAGGGCGAAACCGGCTATAAATCTGCCAAGGAATTCATGAAGCTGCTAATGCCCAGCCATGCACGGCGGGTGAAGCAATATGTCGATCCGGTGCCCTTGTTCCAGCGCTATGGTGCCGAAGACCAGCTCAAGGCGATGTACGATCCGGTCGTGCAGCTCAAATCGGGCGGCTATCTGGTCATCAACCCGACCGAAGCGCTGGTGTCGATCGACATCAACTCGGGCCGCTCGACCAAGGAACACAATATCGAGCAGACCGCGCTGCACACCAATCTCGAAGCCACCAAGGAGATCGCCCGCCAGCTTCGCCTGCGCGACATGGCCGGCCTGGTGGTGATCGACTTCATCGACCAGGAACAGCATTCGAACACCCGCAAGGTCGAGAAGGCGATGAAGGAAGCGCTCAAGAACGACCGGGCGCGAATCCAGATCGGACGGATATCGAGCTTCGGCCTGATGGAGATGAGCCGGCAGCGTCTGCGCACCGGCGTGCTCGAGGCGACCACGCGCGACTGTCCGCACTGCGACGGCACCGGCCTCGTGCGGACTGCCTCCTCGGCAGGGCTTTCGGCGCTGCGGCTGATCGAGGACGAAGCCGCCAAGGGCAGGGGATCCTACATCCGGCTCGCCGCCAGCACCGAGGCAGCGGTCTATCTGCTCAACGAGAAGCGCGCCGATCTGATGGAGATCGAACAGCGTTATCATGTGGCGATCGAGGTCCTGCCGGAAGGCGAGGAAGAAGGCGCCAAGATGACCGTCTCGAGCCACGGCCCGCGCCCCAAGGACGCGCCGCGTTTCTCGCCGATCGTCGAGGAAGACGAGGACGAGGACGATGGCATCGACGAAGAGGATGAGGACGACGACGGAGACGATCGCGAGAACGGCGACGACCGGCCGCGCCGGAAGCGCCGCCGTCGCCGCGGCGGTCGGGGGCGCAGCAAGAACCGCCCGCGCGACGAGGATTCGGACGACGAGGACGCCGACGACGAGCAGACCGATGGTGCAGCCGACGAGAGCGAGGACGACGACGAGCACGGAAAGCCGAAGAAGCGCCGCCGCCGTGGCGGACGCCGCAGGGGTGGACGTGGCCGCAACCGCACCGAGGACGGCGATTCCGAGGAGGGCGATTCCGAGGACGGTGCCTCCGAGGACGAAGGCCGCGAGAATTCCGCCAAGGACGCCGCGCTCGACGAGGTAGCCGAAAAGGTCGTCGAAGACATGGCCGTGGTCGCGGGTCCGGAGGATTCGCCGGAAACCGCGGCGGCAGCTGCCGATGCGGAAGATGCGAAGCCCAAGAAGCGCACGCGCCGCAAGAAAAAGGACGAGGCGGGCGAAACCGCCCCCGCAGCGCCCGCAGCAGAAGCCGAACCCGCTGCCGAAAAACCCAAGCCGAAGCGTAGCCGACGCAAGAAGGCCGATGCGGAGGTAGGGGCCGAAAGCGGGGCCGAAGCTGGGGCCGAGAGCAAGCCCGAGGCGCCAGCCGAATCGGCGCAGCCCGAGGCTGAACCCGAAGCCAAGCCCAAGCGCACCCGGCGCAAGCCGGCTGCCAAAGCCAAGGCCGAACCGGCCGGAGCGGCCGAACCTGCCGGCATGCCCGAACCCGCGCAGGGCGCAGCGTCCGAGCCCGATTCCCCCGAAAGCGAGGCAGCCGAGGACGAGGGGACGGTCGAGAATGCCAAGCCCAGACGTGGCTGGTGGCAGCGCACCTTCGGCGAGGAGTGACGTAAAGCCCGCGCGCGGGCCGGGGTCCGACCGTCAGACCCCGGCCTTGCGCGCGATGCCCCATTCCATCCAGCCGAGGATTCGCGGCGTCCGCGCAAGATAGGCCTGGCCCAGGGGCTCGACCGCGAAACCCGCGCCGCGCAGCGCGGCACCGACCGGCCGGGTCAGATGACAGCCCCCCGCAAGCGGTTTCCAGAGCGGTTCGATCCGGTCCTGCCATCGCGCCACGCCGGCATCGGGGGCGCGACCGTGTTCGAGGAACAGCAGCTGCCCGCCCGGAGCGAGAATGCGCCGCAATTCCGCCAGCACCTGCGCCTGATCCTCGACCGAGCACAGCGTATAGGTGCATACGATCGTGTCGAACGTGCCATCGCCGAACGGGATGTCCTCGCCCACGCCCTGGCGGATCTCACCTTCCCAGCCGTTGTCCCGCGCCCGCTTGCGCGCGCCGTCGAGCAGTCCCGCATGCGGATCGATGCCCGAGAAAGAGATGATCTTCGACTTGTCGTAGAAACGCTGGTTCAATCCTCCGCCGCAGCCGATTTCGAACACCCGGCCGCGTGCCAGAGGTACGATCTCGCTCCGGCGGCGCCCGATCGCCCGCTGGCTGCATGCGGCCGTCACCAGGCGCGGCATCACATGATCGTCGTACCAGCTCTTCACGCCCACCGCGCCAGCTCCTTCGCCCTGCCCGCAATGCAGGCTATCGCCTTTCACCCTTCCGGCAAGCGGAATTTGCGGCGCGTTCGGCGTTCGACGTGACGGCAGTGCCATCCTGCACGTCCCCGCCCCGCCCGATCACGCGGGAATGGCCTCGCCGCGCCAGTCGAACACCCCGCCGCTGTCGGATGGCTGCAGTCCGGCGAGGACTCCGAGCAGGTGGCTGGCAGCCTTTGCGGCGGTCTTGAGCTGTCCCTCGGGCAGGTTCGCCTGGAACGGCTCCGACAGCGGCGTGTCCACCGTCCCGGGATGAAGCCCCACCACGATCGCCGCCGGATGCGTGCGGCCCATTTCGATCGCCAGATTGCGGATCAGCATGTTCAGCGCCGCCTTGCTCGCACGATAGCTGTGCCAGCCACCGAGGCGGTTGTCGCCGATCGAACCCACGCGCGCCGAGAGCGCCGCGAAGACGCAGCGCCGATCGCGCGGAAACAACGGCAGCATGTGCTTGGCCACCAGCGCGGGGCCGATCGTGTTGGCGGCAAGGACTTCCATCATCGTGCCGGCGTCCAGCTGGCGATAGCTGCGCTCGGGCGCTCTCCCTCCGGCCAGGCTCAGCACGCCGGTCGCGACGATGACCAGCTCGGGCGGCCTGTCGGCCATCAGCCGGGCCGCCGCAGCCATTCCATTCTCGTCGGCGAGGTCGAAACGAAACGGCACCAATTGCGGATCGGCCCATTCGATCGGACCGCGGCTGCCGGCGTAGATCGTTTCGGTTCCCGCGCGCGCCAGAGCCTCGCACAAGCCGGTGCCAATACCGCCGCCGGCGCCGAATACCGCCGCGCTCGAAACGCCCGCAATGCTGTCTTGTCGTCCCTCCATGCCGGTTTAGACCCCTCGCGGACCCCAGTGGTTCCCTCTCTCGAGCGCAGATTCCACGCGTGCTCGCGAATTGGCGAGGCCATCCTGGGCGAGGACGATGCTCCGATCGATCGCCTCCACCCGGCGCGAACTGCTCCCGCACGCCCTTGCGCCGCGCCGCACAGGCGCTAGATGGGTTGCGCAAAGAAACAGGACGAAATGCGGATATGGCGACCTTCACCCTTCCCAAACACTCGAAGATCACCGGCAAGGCGCGCAGCCATCGTGCCGAATCCGGGAACCGCCTCCGCAAATTCAAGATCTACCGCTACGATCCGGAGAGCGGAGAGAACCCGCGTTACGATACGTTCGAGCTCGATCTCGACGATTGCGGGCCGATGGTTCTCGATGCGCTGTTCAAGATCAAGAACGAGATCGATCCGACGCTGACCTTTCGCCGTTCGTGCCGCGAAGGGATCTGCGGGTCGTGCTCGATGAACCTCAACGGCAAGAACGGACTGGCCTGCACCACGGCGATCGAAGACCTCAAGGGTGAGATCCGCATCACCCCGCTGCCGAGCATGGAAGTGATCAAGGATCTGGTCCCCGATTTCACCCATTTCTACGCCCAATACGCCAGCATCCGCCCCTGGCTACAAACCGTTTCGACGACTCCGTCGGGCAAGGAAAGGCTGCAGTCGCCCGAGCAGCGCGAGAAGCTCGACGGGCTTTACGAATGCATCTTGTGCGCCTGCTGCTCGACCGCCTGCCCCAGCTATTGGTGGAATTCGGACAAGTTCCTCGGCCCGGCGATCCTGCTCCAGGCCTATCGCTGGCTGGCCGACAGCCGCGACGAGATGACCGGCGAGCGGCTCGACCAGCTCGAGGATCCGTTCCGCCTCTATCGCTGCCACACGATCATGAACTGCGCCAACGTCTGTCCCAAGGGGCTGAGCCCCGCCAAGGCCATCGCCGAGACGAGAAAGATGATCGCAGAACGCGCCATCTGACGTGCCGCTTCCCGACGACGTCTTCGAGCATGGTCCCGACCCGGACAATCCGGGCTGGCGCCACTGGAACCTGAAGGACGCCACGCTGTTCAATGGCGCGGTGATGGGCAGGCTGATCACGCGCGTCGACGACGACGGCAAGGCGCGGCTGCGCATGTTCCCCCAACGCCGGCACGAGAACCTGCAGGGCATCGTCCACGGCGCAGTGACGCTGGCGCTGATCGACATTTCGCTGTTCACCACCATGCACACGATCGGCAGCGGCAACGCCGGGCCCTCGGTGACGCTCGAACTGTCGACGCAATTCATCGGCGCAGGCAAGCCCGACCGGCCGATGGATGCCGTCTGCGAGATCGTCCGCGAAACCGGTAGCATGGTGTTCGTCCGCGGCATGGTCGAGCAGGAAGCCCACCGGGTCGCCGGTTTTTCGGGTATCGTGAAGAAGATGAATTGGCGGCCTTCCCCCGGATGAGCGGCATGCTGGCCCGATACGAGCGGCTCGTCGCCGCGGGCGAACTGCAGGCCGATCCCGACCAGCGCCGCGCTGCCGAACGGCTCGACCGGCTGCAGAAGGATCTCGAGTCGGAGAGCTCGGGCGGGCTGCTCGCCCAGCTCTTCCGACCCGAGAAGACCCGTCCGCAGGGGGTCTACATGTGGGGCGGCGTGGGCCGCGGCAAATCGATGCTGATGGACCTGTTCGTCGAGACGCTCGGTATCGCCGAAAAGCGCCGGGCGCACTTCCACGAATTCATGCTCGAGGTCGACCGGCTCATTCGCGAAGAGCGGGCGAAGGAAGCCGGTGATCCCATCGGGCCGGTCGCCGGACGCCTGGCCGACGGCGTCCGCTGCCTCGCCTTCGACGAAATGGTCGTCACCAATACGGCCGACGCGGCGATCATGAGCCGGCTTTTCACGGCGCTGATCTGCGACGAGGGGGTGGCGGTGGTGACGACCTCGAACAGACCGCCCGCCGATCTCTACAAGGACGGGCTCAACCGTTCGCTGTTCCTGCCGTTCATCGCGCTGGTCGAGGCCGAGCTCGACGTTTTGCCGCTCAACGGTCCGACCGACTATCGCCTCGACCGGCTCGGCGATCTGGAGAGCTGGCATACGCCGCTCGGCGATGAAGCGACGGCACAGGTGCGCGAGGCCTTCTTCCGGCTGACCGACTACGCCCCCGAAGATGCCGCCAACGTTCCCCATGGATCGCTCGACCTCGGCGGAGGGCGGACATTGCATGTACCCAAGAGCCTCAAGGGGGTCGCGGTCTTCAGCTTCAAGCGGCTGTGCGGCGAGAACCGCGGCGCGGCCGACTATCTCGCCATCGCCCATGCCTATCACACCGTCGTCGTCGTGGGGATTCCGCGCCTTTCGCCGGACAACCGCAATGAAGCAATCCGTTTCACCAAGCTGGTCGATGCATTGTACGAGAACAATGTAAAATTCTTCGCCACGGCCGCAGCGGAAGCCGAACAACTTTACACTGCGGGTGAAGGCGCGTTCGAATTCGAGCGCACCGTCAGCCGGCTGAAGGAAATGCAGAGCAGCGACTATATGGCCCGCGGCCACGGTCTCGCCTGATCCTGCGGGATTGCGACGATCAGCGTGGCGGTGCCGGGGCGCGTCGACAGCGGCCGATCGGTCGCTTCCTCCGTCGTTGTGGTGCGGCGAGCCGGCCATGCTGCAAGCTATTGGGCGCGGATGGCACAAGATAGGTTTAGGCGACGAAAGAGACAATTTTTCCACGAGTTGTGCGGATATTGGGCAAGGTTTCGAGCGCGGCGACCGGCCTGAACGCCGCCGCGGTGACCATGTTGTCACCTTGCTGTCGCTTTCGTAATTACAGTGGCCGCGCAAGAGCGGATGTTAACACGGCCGCCGAGGAGCGGAACGCAGCCTTGCGCAGTCCTTTCCCCGCCTCCAGAGCGCCCCATGACCCAGGCGGTCTTCCCCCCGTTGACGATCGCCAACTCGCTCCTACCTTGCACCGTATCCCGGCGGCCAATCTCTCCCCGCCGATGTGGAACTCTCCATGATCGATATCCGGCCTTTCGCTTCGCTCGGACACGCCGACCACGGCTGGCTCGACGCGCGCCATCACTTCAGCTTCGCCGATTATCACGATCCCGACCGGATGGGCTGGGGCAACATTCGCGTGTGGAACGACGACACCATCGCCGCGCGGAGCGGTTTTCCGCCCCACCCCCATCGCGACATGGAGATCGTCACCTTCGTCAGAAGCGGCGCAATCAGCCACCGCGACAGTCTCGGCAACGAAGGTCGCACCGCGGCGGGCGATGTGCAGGTGATGAGCGCGGGAACCGGTATCACCCATGCCGAATTCAACCTCGAGGACGAAGCGACCACGCTGTTCCAGATATGGATCATTCCCGATCGAACCGGCGAAGCCCCCGCTTGGGGCCAACGCGAATTCCCTGCGCAGAACCGCGATGGCGGTTTCGAGATTCTCGCCAGCGGCACGCCCGAAGCTGACGATGCGTTGCCCATCCGGACCGATGCCAGGGTCGCCGCCGTGACGCTGGCGGCAGGGCAGAGCGCGAGCTGGAAGACCTCCAAGGGGCGCCATCAATACCTCGTTGCGCCCAAGGGCCGGATTGCCGTCAATGGCGCCGAAGCGCAGCCACGCGACGGGATAGCGGTGACAGACGAAAAGGAAATTCGGGTCGAGGCGCTGGACGATGCCGAGATCGTGCTGGTCGACGCGCGGTAGATCCCACCGCGCAGCGGATCAGCCGCTCGGTCGAAGATGGCGCAGCGATCGCTCGAGCATCAGCAGCTGCCACAACACGCGGCTATGGTCCGAACGGCCGCCGATATGGTCTTCCGCCAGGCGCGAGAGTGCCGGGCGGTCGAACCATCCGCTGCCGGTGAGCAGGGCGCTGCGCGCAACCGCCCGCGCCTCTTCCGCCAGCGGACCACGAAACCATTCTGCCAGCGGCGTGACGAAGCCCTGCTTCCGACGATAGAGGATGTCGTCGGGCAGATAACGTTCCATCGTGTGTTTCATTAGCCATTTCCCGGTTGTTCCCCGGAGCCGCTGGCGCTGCGGGAGACGCGCCCCGAATTCGATCAGCCGGTAATCCAGCAGCGGCTCGCGCGCCTCGAGGCTCACCGCCATGCTGGTGCGGTCAGTCTTGGTCAGGATATCGCCGGGCAGCCAGAACTTGAGGTCGGCGTATTGCGCGCGGTCGAGCCCGCTGCGCGCCGGCGCCTCGCGCATCAAGCGCTCGAACGGCTGCTCGGCACGGTAGGCGCCGCGGCTGCGTTTCAGCTCTTCGCCATAGAGCCTTTCACGCTGCTCGGGTGCAAGGATCGCCAAGGCCCGCGCGTAGCCCGCCTCTCCGCTCTCGGCGAGCGAGAGGAAGGTTGCCTTGGCGCGCAGCGGTCGCGGCGCCCAGTCCGCCTTGGGCCAAAGCCGCCCCAGACCGCCGAATATCGGCTGCCGGAGCGAGCGCGGCAGAATCATTCGCGCCTGCTCCTCACGTGCATGGAACAGCTGGCGCCGATAACCCGCGAACGCTTCGTCGGCACCGTCGCCCGAGAGCGCCACCGTGACATGCTCGCGCGCCAGCTCGCACACCCGCAGCGTCGGCAGGGCGCTGGCATCGGCGAACGGCTCGTCGAAAATCTGCGCGATGCGGTCGAGTTCGCAGAACTGATCAGCCGAAACGATCCGTTCATGATGCGCGGTGCCGAAGAGGTCGGCGATCCGCCGCGCATAAGCGGTCTCGTCGAGGCTGGCGACGTCGAAGCCGATCGAGCAACTCGTCACCGGCGCGGAACTCGCCTCGCTCATCAGCGCGACCACCGATGAACTGTCGACCCCGCCCGAGAGGAACGCCCCCAGCGGGACGTCGGCGACCATCCGACTGGAAACACCCTCGCGCATCAGGTGCAGCAGCTTCGCGGACAGATCCGAGGTCCGCCCCTTTTCGCGCGCTTCGAAGCTGACGTCCCACCATTGCTTCGGCGGCCCGGGCATCGCGTCCGTGCTCGAGCAGCAGGAAATGCCCCGCCGGCAGCTTGTCGACCCCCTTCAAGATCGACCGATGGTCGGGCACGTAGCCCCAGGTCATGTAGTCCTCGATCGCGAGAGGGTCGATCTCGCGCCGCAGCAGCGGATTGGCGAGCAGCCCCTTGAGCTCGCTGGCGAAGGCCAGCGCCCCGCCCTCGAGCCGGGCCAAATACAGCGGCTTGACCCCGAGCCTGTCGCGGGCGAGGAAAAGCTGCCGCCGATCGAGGTCGTAGAGCGCGAAGGCGAACATGCCGTCGAGACGGCTCAGGCAATCCGGCCCCCATTTGCGCCAAGCGGCAAGGATCGTCTCGGTATCCCCTCCGGTGCGAAATACAGCCCCACCGGCCTCCAGTTCGCGGCGCAGCTCCCGAAAATTGTAGATTTCGCCGTTGAACACGATCACCGCGCGGCGGTCGTGCGAGTGCATCGGTTGCGGCGAACCTGCGAGGTCGATGATCGACAGGCGGCGATGACCGATGCCGATGCCCGGCGCGGTCCACACTCCGCTGCCGTCGGGGCCCCGGTGCGCCATGGCATTGGCCATGCGCTCGACCCTTCTGGGATCGACCGGTTTGACCGACTCGTAATGGAAGATCCCCGCGATCCCGCACATGCGCGAGGTCCCTAGCCCAGCCGCGCGAGAACGGCAAAGAACGCAGTGATCAAGAGCAGCACGCCGAGGACGAGCCCCGGCGAGGCCGCGCGACCTTCCTGCTTCGTCCGCAACAGCAGGACGTCGATCTCTTCCACCCGCCAGCCTGCCTCCTCCGGTTCGCGCTCGAACCAGCGCCACGCAAACCCCAGGACCAGCGCGATGACGAGGGCGAAGAAAACCCAGCCGTAGACGATGTGGTCGAAGCTTCCCGCCGCTTCGGGGCCGACGTATTGGGCGATGAAGATCGTCGCCCAGGCGCGGATGCCGTTGGCGAGGGTCGGGACCGCAATGCAGGTGACGAGAAACCAGATGCGACGGTTCCAGCTAGAAAAGCAACTATGTGCCACGAGCACCCCGAGCGCGAGCATGGCAATCAGGAATTTCACTCCCGAACACGCCTCGGCCACGATGAAGAGCCCGGCAGGCGTGTCGATACGGATGCCTTCGGCGACGGTTGCGATCCCGCTCCAACGGCTGAGCGTCGCTGCGATGGCTGCGGTGATCGTTTGCAAGGGGGCGATGATCTCGTCGCCGAACGGCACGAGGGCGAAGGCATAGGCGAGCGGAAAGGCCAGCAACAGCCCGGCCCGCGCCCCCAGGAGCGCGATCACCGCTCCCTGGAAAGCCATTACCGTTCCGGCTTGTGCGACCAGGGAGACCTCCAGCGAGCGTCCGCCGTGCCACACGGCGAGGCCCAGACCGAGCCACGCCAGCCCGGGCCACCAGCTCGCTGGCACAACCCGCGAGAGATCGCCGCGCCGGATCCAGACCAGCCAACCGAGGATCGGCGGGATCAGGAGAATATGGCTGTACGTGTCGATATCCCACCACTGGTGCGCCATCGCGCGCCATTGCGCGAAGGTCAGCAGGAACAGGCCGGACCACGCTGCAGCGAGCCGCATGACCGCGTGCAGCCAGAGCGCAGTCGCTCCGCGCGCCATGGTCAGGTCAGGATGCATCGCGTCCGCATTCGGGCATGCCGACGATCTCTGCAAGCGAGCGTTCAACGCTTCCCCAGCCCATCCGCTCGACGACGAACCGGCGCGCCGCCACACCCATCATTTCCGCCGCTGCGGGATCGGCGAGCAGCCCTTCGAGCCGTGCCAGCAACGCTTCGGGTCGGGGCTCGGTCACGGCAAAATGGCAACCATCGGTGGCGGCGATGCCCGTTGCCGCCCCGTGCGTCAAAAGCACCGGACGGGCCATTGCCATCGCCTCGAGCACCTTGTTCTGCACGCCGCGCGCAATCAACAGCGGAGCGAGCACGACATCGGCGGATTTGAGGAACGGGCGCACATCGGCCACTTCTCCCCAGACCCGCACGCCGTTTTCGCCATGCCGGTGCCGCAGCGATGCCGTGGGTGCGCGCCCGACGATATGAAAGCGGGCACGATCATGGTGACGGCGCAGCACGGGCATGATCTCGCTCGCGACCCACTCGGCCGCAGCGATGTTCGGCGGATAGTCCATCTGTCCCGTGAACACGAGCTGCGGGCCCTCGCCTTGCTCGAGATCGTCCTGCGGGGCGACGGGCGCGGGATCGAAGAATTGCGCGTCGATGCCATTGCCGAGCGTCCTGACGACCCCGTCGGCGCGATCGCCAAGGCGTTTGCGGAACAGCGCAGCCTCGTGGTCGCTGACCAACAGGGTGGCATCGGCCCGGCTCGCCAGGCGAGCTTCTTCGGCACGGAGCAGGCGGGCCTCGCGGCGGTTGAGCCAACGCCGTCGGCCGGCCTCGGCATAAGCTTCGAATTTGGCGCTATCGACGTCGCACAGATCGACCACCACACGACCAGCAAAATGCTGGGGAAGATATTGGCCCATCTGACCCGAGAACACGAAGATGGTGGAGATCGGATGATTGCCCAAGGTCTTGGCGACATAGCTTCGCATCGCCGCGTGGTCGAAGGCGGTCAGGCTGACCGGCCGGCCCGAAAGCAGCGCCTGCGCCCCTGCCAATGGCAGAGGCTTGGTCCGCTCGATCAGCGCATGGGTCTTGGCGAGACCTGCCAGGGCGCCCTTCTGCTCCATATCCTGCGGCGTCTCGCCGAAGGTACCGACATGCACCGGCGCGAGCCGGGCCAATCCCTTGAGCAGGTGGTGGGAACGGATCTTGTCGCCGCGATCCGCAGGAAACGGAACTCGGTGCGCGAGGAACAGGATTTCACCCATCCGCGCTAGCCCAGCCCCCGGGCGATCCACGGACCGATGCGATTGGCGATCGGCAAAGGGAGCTTCTTCCACAGCGCAATCTTGGCCGAATAGCTGGTATCGGTGGGGTCGATATTGCGCGCTTTCGCACCGGGAGCGGTCCAGCTGCGATAGACCAGCGGTTCGGGTGCGAAGCCCCAGTTCTTCTTGAACGCATAGGGTCCGCTGCCGAGCTTGGAGCGACCGAAATCGAAACGATCGCAGCCCCTGCGCCGAGCATGGCACATGAGCTCGTAATACATGCGTTCGCCGGCATGCAGCGCTCGCGCCCCGTTTGTGCCGCCACCCCAGAATGGCATCACCATGCCGCGATGGTAGAGCGACAGCACACCGGCGACCGGTCGGCCCCCATGCCGAACGATCGTGACATCGGCGTCCTCGCCGAACTCGTCCAGCACCGCCTCGAACAGGCTGCGGGGGAAGACAGGCGTGCCGAGATTGCGCACGCTTTCGGCGAAGACCGCATAATGCGCCGCCCGCGCTTCCTCGTCGGTCCCGAAACTGACCTCGAGATCGCCCGCCAGGCCCTTGCGCACTTCGGCCCGGGCCTTGCGCGGGATGGCGAGCAACTGGCTTTCGTCGTCCCCCGCAAGATCACCTGCGAAATTGGCATGTCTGCCCTCGATCCGCAGCCAGTCGTCGGGCCCGGCGTCGCTCACGCGTCTCGACCGAGACCGCACCCATCCGCTGCGCGAGTTCTTCCGCGGCGCGGCACAGTGTCAACGCATCCTCCTCGCGCGGAGCAAGCGGTCCGCCGCGGACGCCGAAAGCGCTCGAGACCAGCGTCCGCGGGAAGAACGGCGAATCCACCGCCACCAGCGGCAGCCAGCCGACCGGCAAGCCGTTGCGCTCTGCCAGCAGGCCGCAGGCACGCTGTCCGGCGCCCCGTTCGACGGCGACGAGCCATGCGGGACGGTGGAACGGCGTGGCATCCATTTCGCACAGGAAACTCTCGATCCGCGCCTTCTGACCGGGATCGCGCAGATCGGGCCGGCGGATTGTCAGCGCCTGCTTGAGGGGGGCGTTCATGCCGCCCAGTCCAGGCTCCGGCCAGCCTCTCGCCGAGCCAGCTCGTCCATCGGACCCCAGGCGAAATCCTCCAGCAGATCCTTCAACTTGCCGGACATCTTCGAGAGATTGGTATAGTGCCGCAGGCGCGAGCGCAGTGGCGCACCGACGACGCGTGGTTGGTCGGGATCGACCTCCCAGGGGTGAAAATAGAACACTGCCGGTCGGCCCTCTGCCCGATGGACCTGCCGGATTGCCCAGCGACTGAAACCGTATGGCAGGACCCGAAAGAAACCGCCCCCGCCAGCCGCAAGTCGCCTGTCGCGGACCAGCGCAGTGGTGACCGGGATCTCGACCAGATCGCTGCCCGCCACCGGTTTGAATGCGAAACGCGGCGCCTCACGCCAGCCGTAGTGATCGTGGGCGATCGGTGCCACCGACGAAGAATAGAGATAGCCTTGCTCGGCCAGCACGTCATGCGCCCAGCGATTGCGGGCATCGATCGAGAAACTGGGGGCGCGGTAGCCGGTGATCCCCTGCCCCGCCGCATCTTCGAGAATGGCGCGGGCGCGCGCCAGATCCGCGGCGAATTCGTCAGGCGTGAAGGTAAACACGCGGGTGTGGTCGTAGCCGTGGCTGGCAAGCTCGTGGCCCTGGTCCACGATCCGCCGCAGCGCCGGCCCGATCCGCTCGGCCACCCAGCCCAGGGTGAAGAAGGTCGCCTTCACGCCGGCTTCGTCGAACAGGTCGAGGATGCGCGAGAGATTGTCCGCGACGCGCAGTTCGAGCCCGTCCCAATCCGCGCGAGCGATCGTCTTCTCGAAAGCGCCGACCTGAAACCAGTCCTCGACATCGACCGAAAGGCCGTTGACGATGCTCCTGTCGCTCAACGCCCCTTCCCCCCGATTAAGCGGCCGCGCGCGAACCCTGCGCCTCGAAATAATCGATCATCATCGCCAGCACGTGCCGCAGCGATCGCTCCTGCTCGTCGAGCCTGCCCTCGATCCTCGACAGGCGTTCGTCGACCTCGCCGGAAATCTGCCCCGCTTCGTGGGCGCGGGCCAGCTGAGCCAGTTCGCGCCGCAGCGCTTCGATATGGCGGTCGCGTTCGGCAAAGGCCTGCTCGATCGCCTCGATCTGGTGATCGAGCAGCCCCCGGTCTTCCGACCGAGAATTAGCGGCCGCGGGGCGCTGGGCTTCGCCCTCGGCGCGCGCAATGGCTTCGGCGGCAGGAAGGTCGCGGGCCGGACGGGGCCTCGCCGCCGATCCTTCGGCCGCCGGTGAAGTGTCGCCGGTCATCTCATCGACCACGGCTTCGAGCATCTCCGCGTCGAGCGTGGTCCGTTCTTCAACCGCACCCATCAGCAGCAGCCGGGTCATCACCTGATTGATCTTGCGCGGAATGCCACCGGTCGCCTTGTGGAGCTTGACCCAGACCCCGCTCTCGATCTCGGGATTTCCCGACCAGCCGACGTGCTGGAGCCGGTGCATCACATAGGGCTCGATCTCGCCCGGCTGCATCGGCTCGAGGTGATGCGCGGCGATGACCCGCTGGCGCAACTGTTCGAGTTCGTCCGAATTCGCCAGCAGGTGCTTGAACTCGGGCTGTCCGAGCAGCAGGGTCTGCAGCAGCGGATGCGCGCCGAGCTGGAAGTTGGATAGCATCCGCAGTTCCTCGAGCGCGCCGATCGACAAGTTCTGCGCCTCGTCGACGATCAGCAGTACGCGCCGGCCGTTGCGGGCTTCCTCATGGAGGAACAATTCGATCGCTGCGAGTGCGGTCGCCTTGTCGCCGCCTTCCACGTCAAGGCCGAAACTGCGCGCGGCCACGTGGATCATTTCGTCGTCGTCGAGCGCGCTGGTGACGACTTCGCCGACGGTCATGCGCCGTTCGTCGAGCTTTTGCTTGAGATGGGCGATCAGCGTCGACTTGCCCGAACCGACCTCGCCGGTGATCACGACGAAGCCTTCGCCTTGATTGAGCCCGTACCCGAGATAGCTCAACGCCTTCTTGTGAGTGACGCTCTCGTAATAGAACGCCGGATCGGGCGTAAGCTGGAAAGGCCGCTCGCTGAAGCCGTAGAATTCTTCGTACATGAATGCGTCCTATCAGAAATCGTAGCGCAGGCCGAGGAGCGCCGATGCGGTGACGACCTCTTCGCTGCGAATATCGCCGTCCAGGACCGAGAGCGCAACAGCCGCACGCGCCGAAAGACCGCGGTACAATTGTTCGGTGTAGGACGCCGAACTGCCGAGAACGAAGGCGTCACCCGCGCCGAACGCGCCGCTGTCGAACCAGTTGGCGTAGGTATTGAGACCAAAGCTGCCGCGCGGACCGACAGGACCCGAAAGGCTGGCGGCAAGGAAATAGCTCTCGTCGACCACGCCGTCGGCCAGCGCCAGGACCGTGCCCGGCGCGCCGATGAAGGTACGACGATCGTAGCCCGCACCGATCCCGGCGTTCATCCGGCCGACCTTCTCGGTATAGCTGACGATGACACCGCGCCCGCGGAATACCGAGGAGCGCACGGAGCCGTACAGGCCGTCGAGACATCCGCTGCCATCGAGCGTGTTCACACAGCCGGTGATGTCGCCGGTGAGCGGATCGCGCGTGACGGTGAAGTCCGTCGGCAGAATCGATAGCGCGTTGGTGAGACGACCGCCGAAGCCCTGGATCCCGTCGTAGACCCCGACCGAGAGATTGCTGCGTCGGTTCGGCTGCCAGCTGAAATTGCCGTAAAACGTCTCGCTGTCGTAGCGATGCCCGAAATGGGCTTCGAGCGAAGTCCGCCTGCTCGGCCGCCAGACCACGCCAACATCCCAGATCAGGCCGCTCGCATCATAGGCGATGATGCGCGGGCTGCCTTCATCGATCACATACCGGCCGTCGCTGCCGATCACCGGATTGCCCGCGGCATCGCGCAAGGCGTCGCGGCTCGAAACCTCGACGTCCTCGACGCCGACGCCCGCCACCACCGCAAGCGTGGGGGTAACCGGCACGGTGACATCGCCCCGGACAAAGGCATCGCGCACGCGCTGATCGAGGTTCGACAGGTCTTCCTGGTAAAAGCCCGCGCCCACTCCGAGCCCGACCGGAAGCGGCTCACCAGGCCGCGTCCCGGCGCGCAGAGTGGCGCTTTGCGACACGCTTTCGTCGAACAGATCGGTGGCAGTGCCCCCGGTGCTGACAAAATCCGGCGCGTCCACCTTGGCGTATCCGATGCGATAACTGGCGCTGAGCTCGACGTCGCCCGCCCTCTTCTGCAGTGTAGGCCCGGCATAGAGGGCATAGGTCTGGGTTGTCAGATCGGTGCCGATCAGCGGATTGAGGATCGAACGGCCGTTGGCATCGACCCGGGTGCTGCTCGCCAGTGCGCCGGCTTCGATGGTAAGCACCCGCGGCACGATCGAGGCATATCCACGCGCAATCCCGGTGATCGTGTCCGAATCCGAACCGCGCGCCTGATGCGCGAAATTGCGTTCGTAGCGAACCGAGACGGTGCCGCCATTGTTGCGGCCGACGATGGACGCGTCGACACCGACGGCGAGCTGGGTATAGGTAACCACATCGTCACCCGGCGAAATCTGCCAGTTGGCGATCGAATTGGCCTCGATATAGGGATCGATGCTGGTCCGCCGGCTCCGCGAGGGTGTGCCCTCGGCTGCGGAATTCTCTTCCTGCTCGCCCGCGCCGCCGTAGGTCTGCGCCCGCGCCGGCGCGGCGGCGGCGACGAGCGCGAAGCCGATGGCGAGTGGCATCAGGGCCGCCGTTGCTTGTCCAAGGGTCACGAGCTCACTCACCATATCCGTAATAGCTGCCGAACTTGCGGCCACTGGGGCTGAAAGTCGTGTCGTTGAGCAGCAGCTTTATGTCGGGACAGGCCGACAGCAGATCGATGGCATCCTCGAGCGCCGCCCGACCGGTCATGTCCGCGCGCGCCACGAGCAGCGCCTGGCCGACATGCTTGGCGAGCTCTGCGGCCGGCGTGGCTGCCAGCGCCGGCGGGCTGTCGAACACGAGTATCCGGTCGGGAGCGCCGCGCGTCAGGCGATTGAGCACCGCCCAGGTCCGCTCGCTGGCGAGATATTCGCTGTCGCGTCCGGTACGTTCGCCCGCGGGAAGGACGAACAGGCCTGGTATGTCGGTCGCAACGACGAAATCCTCGACATGCGCAGTAGAGTCGGCAAGCACATCCATGAAGCCCTTGCCCGCCTCGAGCCCGAGCTTGCCCATGATCGAAGGCTTGCCGAAATCGGCGTCGACGAGCAGCACTTCCATATCGCGTTCGCCCGCCAGCGCGATCGCCAGATTGAGGGCACAGAAGGTCTTGCCCTCGTTCGCATGGGGCGAACACACGAGCACGCGACGCGCATGCGCCGTCCCTTCGCTCTTGGCGCTGGAAAGGACGTTGCGTTTCACGATCCGGAACTCCTCGAGCAAGGTCGAGGCACCCCCGTCGGGATCGATCAATCCCTGCTCGCGCAACAGCGAGCGGACGATCTCGCGCTTCGGCGCGGTGAAGCGCACGGCCGGTCCCTCGACCTCGCGAGCCGGCCGCACCGGCACCGGGGTCGGCGCCGAAACCTGGGGAGCCGCCTCGCCGATCCAGTCCGAGGCGCGCCGGCGAGGCGTCTGCTCGACCGGGGCGGCAGGTTCCGGAGTCTCGGGCGGCGTGCTCCCGGTCTTGCGCCGCGGCGCGAACTTCTTCGACTTCTCGTCCTCCAGATCGCTCGGCACGGCAGCGGGCACGAGCCTGTCCAGGCCGAAGGCGCCGCTGGCCCGTTCGAGCAGCGAGCCGCGGCTGGGTTTCTCGCCCTTCCGATCCGGCGGCGTTATCTCAGTGGGTTTGTTCACGGTCATCGTCCCCTCAGGCCACCGATCCGACCTGGATCATCTCGACCACCAGCAGGAGAAGGCATACGGCTACCAGCGTCGCCGTTCCGGCAAGGAATTTCTTCATACGCAGTCTTTCGCGGCGGCGTGCAGCCTCGGTCATCGATCGCGAGATCGTCCCGACGACCGGGAGGTCGAGGGTGCGTTCGAGCTTCTCGGAGGTTGTGAAGCTCGACTTGAGTTGTCCCAGGACGAACGCCACGCCGGCACCCGCAGCGAGCCCCAGCGCCAGGACGGCGAGCAGAAGCAGCGGCCGATTGGGCGCCGCAGGCCTGCGCGGAGCGGTGGGCGGATCGATCACCTCGAACTGAAACGCGCTACGCTCGGTCTCGACCTGGCCGCGCAGACGCATTTCTTCGCGGTTGTTGAGCAATTCGTCGTATTTTTCCTTGAGGACCTCGTAGTCGCGGCTGATCCGGTTGGCTTCGGCGGCCACGGCGGGTTCGTCGGCCTGCGAGGCCATCAGGCCGGAGATGTCCGACTGCAATGCTGCCTTGCGCGCCTCGAGGGCCTGAACGTTCGCCTGCCGCTCGGCGAAGATCGACTGCAGCGAGGTATAGGCGGGATTGGGTGCCCCGCCGGCCCCGGCAGGCTCCTTGGCGGCCTGTTCGCGGAGCGCCTCGATCTGGCGCTTTTGCGACTGGACGTCGGGATGGCTGTCGGTCAGGCCGCGCGCGCGCATCGAGGCGAGCGCAGACTGTGCCTGGCATCAATGCCCCGCGCGCGCCGCCGCTCTCGCCCGGCACCACGAGCGTGCGGGGAGTACTCGCCAACTGGCCCCGGATCGCCGCGAGCGCGCTTTGCGCAGCGGCGATATCGGCATCGACCCCGCGCATTTCGGTCCGCATGCTTTCGAGCTTGGCGGAAACCGTGCCGGTGCCGCCGATCAATTCGGGATAGCGCGCTTCGAAAGCGAGACGACGCTGTTCGGCAGCCTCGAGCTCCTTCTTGCGCTGGTCGAGCTGTTCGTCGAGGAAGACCAGCGTATCGGCGACCTGACCGCGGTTGCCGGCGATGTTCTGGTCGCGGAAGATGTCGATCAGCTTCTGGACGACATCCTGCGCCAGCGCGGCATTTTCCGCGTCGGTCAGATCGGACTTGCCGATCGTCGCCCCGAGTTCGAACAGATTGTCTTCGGTACTCTTGACCGTGACCTTCTTGGCCAGACCTTCGACCGCCCCCTGCATTTCGCGATCTGTCGAAACCTTTTCGCCCAGCTTGGTCGAGCGGACGACTTTCTCGAGATTGACGGCTGCGGTAAGTGTCTGGCGAACCTTCGTGATCGCCTGTCTGCCCTCGCCCGAAATGTCGAGCTGTTGCGAGAGGACATCGTCGAGCTCGACATAGATGCGCGCACGGCTCTCGTAGCTGTTCGGGATCATCGCCACGAACAGCCAGCCGAGAATGCACACGCCCCAGGCCACGCCCAGCGCCACCCACCGGCGGTTCCAGACCGTGTGCAGCGCGCTGCGGATCTCGTCGAGGACGTCCTGCATTGCCGGCGCTCTCTAGAAAGTGCTTTCGGGAATGATGATGACATCCCCGGGCTGAAGGAGGACGTTGGCCTTGCTGTCGCCTCGCTTGAGGAGGTCGGTCAGCCGCAGCGCATATTCGCGCTGACGACCGAGCTGCTTGTCGAAGCGGATCAGCTTGGCGCGATTGCCCGCAGCGAATTCACTCAGACCGCCGACCGCGATCATGGCATCGAGCACGGTCATATTGGCGCGATAGGGCAAGGAAGCCGGCTTCTCGGTCGCACCGACGATGCGCACCTGCTGGCTGAAGGTTCCGGCGAATGTGTTCACGATGACCGAGACCAGCGGATCCTCGATATATTGCGACAGCTGGAGGCGGATGTCCTCCTCGAGCATCGACGGCGTCTTGCCTACTGCGGGCATGTCCTTGACCAGCGGGATGGTTATCCTCCCGTCGGGACGAACCTGGATCTTCTCGGCACCGAGTTCGGGATTGCGCCAGACGTGGATGGTCAGCTCGTCCAGCGGCCCGATCACGTATTCCTCGCCCGGCCCTTCCTGCATGGCGACGAAGGCGGCGGGCGGAAGCTCCTGTCCGGGCCCGCTCGCGCAGCCGCCCACCAGTAGCGTCGCAGCAGTGCATCCGGCGAGGAGCGAGGCGGTACGAGTGAGGCGCATAGATGGTTTCCCTGACGTCGTGCGGGGGACGGTCAATCCGCGAGCTTAGCTCAGACCCCCGCTTACATATATCCGCTATTGCCCCAAAAAGGTGAAGAGACCGTTAGTCATACGGTCGCCGGCACGGCAATCGCGCCGGATTTGCGGGTGCTAGCACGATTGGATCAGACGAGCATTTCGCGTGCCGGCCCCTGTCCCAGAAAGGCACTGGGCGAAGCGCTGGCTCCATAGGCGCCGGCGCAGAACACCGCGACGAGATCGCCCACCTCGGCTCGCGGCAGGTGTGCCTGGTCGGCGAGCCGGTCGAGCGGGGTGCAAAGGCAACCGACGACATTGGCGATCTCGTCGGGCGCTGCGTCGAAGCGATTGGCGATGGCGACGGGATAATTGCGGCGCACCACCGTGCCGAAATTGCCCGATGCGGCGAGTTGGTGGTGAAGCCCGCCATTGGTTACAAGATAGGTTTCACCATAGCTCACTTTGCGATCGACGATGCGGGTGAGATAGACCCCTGCCTCGCCGACGAGATAGCGGCCGAGTTCGATGAACAGTTCGGCACCGGCCAGCGTATCGGGCAGACCAGCGAAACGCGCTGCAAGCGCCTCTCCGACCGCGGCGATGTCGAGCGGTCGATCTCCCGCGAAATAGGGAATGCCGAAGCCGCCGCCCATGTTGAGCTTGGGCAGCATCACGCCGGCCTGGCCGGCGATGCGATCGGCGCAATCGAGCACTTTGGCCTGCATGTCGATCACCGCTTCGGCCGACAGTGCCTGGCTGCCGGTAAAGATGTGCAGGCCGCGAAACTCGCAATCCGCCGCGACGAGATCGCGGACCAGCGCAGGGACGCGGTCGGCATCGACGCCGAAGGGCTTCGGCCCGCCGCCCATCTTCATCCCCGAACCCTTGAGCTCGAAGTCGGGATTGACCCTGACCGCCAGTCGCGGGATCTTCCCCAGCCGCGACGCCAGTGCCAGCGCCCGGGCGGCTTCGCCTTCGCTCTCGAGGTTGATGGTGACCCCAGCGGCGATGCCCGCCTCGAGCTCGGCGTCGCGCTTGCCCGGCCCGGCGAAACTGACTCTCGCGAGGTCGAACGCCGATGCGACGCACCTGGTCGAGTTCGCCGCCGGAAGCGATGTCGAGACCATCCGTCAGATTCGAAACGAACTCAAGTAGCGGAGGAAAGCTGTTGGCCTTTATCGCATAATTAATCTTCAGCCTGTCGGGCATGGCGGCTCGAAGCTGGCGAAACCGCTCCTCGATCAGCTTTTTCGAATAGACGAACAGCGGCGTCTCTCCCGCCTCGGCGGCCCAATGGCTCGCCGGGCGGCCGGCGATCGCCAGTTCGCCGTTGGTGGCTTCGTAACCGTCGGGGATGGGCCCGAGCGGTTTCACGCGCCGATCTCCGCCGCGATCGCGGTGCGATCGAGCTTGCCGTTGGGATTGAGCGGCAGGCTCTCGCGCCAATGGATCGCGTGCGGTTGCATGAAATTGGGCAGTTCCTTCTGCAGCGCCTTCGCCAGGCCGATCGCAGGATCATCGACGTCCCCGGCGGGGCGGACGACCAGATGGATCGCATGGCCGAGACGCTCGTCGGGCACGCCGAGCGCGACCGCCTCGGCGACCAGTCCGGTCGCCAGAGCGGCGGATTCGATCTCCTGCGGGCTGATGCGGTTGCCGGCGCTCTTGATCATGGCGTCACGACGGCCGACGAAATGAAGCAAGCCATCGGCATCGCGCGTCACCCGGTCGCCCGACCATACCGCTATGCCGCCATAGTGCGACCCGTGCGGCGCCGGACGGAACCGCTTGGCGGTCCTTTCCGCATCCTGCCAGTAACCTTGCGCGACCAATGGACCGCAGTGGACGAGTTCACCTTCGACATCCGGCGCGCAGAGCTTTCCGTCATCCCCCACGACGAGAATTTCCGCGAAGGGGATCGCCCTGCCCATCGAGGTAGGATGGCGATCGACCAGAGCCGGATCGAGAAAGGTCGAGCGAAAGGCCTCGGTCAGGCCATACATCGGAAAAATCTTCGTATCCGGGAATATGCGCTGCAAATCTCTCACCAGCTCTACGGTGAGCGCGCCTCCCGAATTGGTCAGGCGCCGCATCGACGCGATGGCTTCCGCCGGCCATTCGACCGCGGTCAGCTGAGTCCACAGTGGCGGCACGGCGGCAAGCGTGGTCACCCCATGCGCCGCGCAGGCCTTGGCGACGTCGCGCGGAAACAAATAATCGAGCGGCACGGCGCAGCCACCTGCATACCAGGTCGAAAGCAGCTGGTTCTGCCCGTAGTCGAAGCTCAGCGGCAGCACGGCCAAAGTCACGTCGTCGCTTGCGAGGCCGAGATATTCTGCCACCGATACGGCGCCCAGCCACATGTTCGCATGGCTCAGCATCACGCCCTTGGGCCTGCCGGTCGAACCGCTGGTATAGAGGATCGCCGCGAGATCGTCGGGATCGCGGTCCGCGGGGTCCAGCACACCATCGGCCTGCTCGGCCTCCGCGAACACCGCCGATTCTTCGAGCACGGCGCAACCCTCGGGCACATCGCCCATCTCGAGGCTGGCTATTCGTGCCCCCGTGCCCATCAGCAAAGCCGCGCCGCTGTCGACCAGGATATGGGCGGCCTGAGCACGTTTGAGCAGCGGATTGATCGGCACATGGACCAGGCCTGCCCGAGCGGCGGCGAGCGGCAACAGGCAGGTCAATTCGCCCTTGGCCGCCCAGCTCGCCACTCGCGCGCCCTTGGCGGCGCGGTCCGAAAGCCATCGGGCGAGCAGCCCGACACGGTTTCGCAAGTCTTGATAGGTAAGCGTGCGTCCGCCACGCAGCACGAGCGCGGGAGCCCGTGCATCGCCTCTCTCGGCCAGTTGATCGAGCGGCTGCGGCGTGGGATCAGGCATTAACGCTCCGGAGCGAGGGAAATCGGGTGGGTATCGCGGTCAGCTATCACGAGACGGTTACCAAACTGCAAGGGCTTGGCGATTCCGCCCAGGGGCCTTTCGACAGGCCCGAGTGGTTCTCACTGCTCGCAGAAGACGGTTCGCAGCCGCTCATAGCGCTTGGCGACGACGGCGAGAGGCGCGGGGCGCTTGTCCTCAGGCACGGCGCGGACGGTCTCGAAAGCCTCACCAACTGGTTCAGCTTCGTCTGGCGTCCTCTCGGCGCCACCCCCGCGATGCTTGTCGCCATGGCGCGCGATCTGCGCCGCAGGAGCAGCCGGATCCAGTTCTCGCCGCTCGACGCGGACGACGTTCGCTCGCTAGGCGATGCATTCCGCAGAGGCGGCTGGCTGACGTTCAGCGAGATCTGCGACGAGAATCACGTCCTGCCCGTCGCCGGGCGCAGCTTCGCCGAATACTGGCGCGATCGCCCGGGCAAGATGCGAACTACGCTGAAACGCAAGGCGAAGAAGGTCGAGATCGAGATCCTCGTCGACTTCGACGAACTCGCCTGGGCCGCTTACCGGCGCGTCTATGAGCAGAGTTGGAAGCCCGCCGAGGAACGCGCCGACGTGCTCGAGGCCTTCGCGCGCGAAGAAGGCAGGGCCGGCCGGTTGCGGCTAGGGATCGCCCGTGCCGGCGGAGAGCCGGTGGCGGCGCAGTTCTGGACCGTCGAGCGGGGGACGGCCTATATTCACAAGCTCGCGCATATCGAAGCGGCCAAGCCGCTGTCGGCGGGCACCACGCTCACCGCCGCGCTGTTCGAGCATGTCATCGATACCGACAAGGTCGAACTGGTCGACTTCGGCACCGGTTCGGATGCCTACAAGCGCGACTGGATGGAAGTGATCCGTCCGCGCTACCGCCTTCTCTGCCTCGACTGGCGGCGGCCGCGGAACTGGCCGCAGATCGCCCGGGCGGCGGTGCGGCACCTTGCACGGCCTTTGGCGCGCGGCTAAGGGCATCGCCTCCAGACGCAGGGGAAGCTTCGAGCCATGACCGCCGAAACCGCCAGCGCCGAGGCCATCGGCCCCAGCCGCAGCGAAATCGACCAGACATTGCGCGCGATCCTGCGCGATGTCCTCGGCCTCGAACCCGCACAGGTCGAGCGGTTCGAACAGCACACCGGTCTGTTCGGCCATCTTCCCGAACTCGATTCCATGGCAGTCGCAGGGCTGTTGACCGAAATGGAAGATCGGCTCGGCATCGTCATCGACGACGACGACGTGGACGGCGAAATGCTGGAGACCTACGGCGGCCTGCTGACCTTTGCCGAGGCCAAGGCCGTCGAGGGCTGATCCGCCGCATGTATGCGAGCTGGCCCTGCCCCAGATCCGACGGCGGCACGGCCGAAGAGATGGTCCTTCGCTTCGACGAAGCCCGCAAGGAGCGGCTTCTGATCGTCGCACCCCTATTCGAAGAAGCCAACAAGTTTCGCCATCAAATATTTGAAATGATGTGCAATCTCGATTCGCGGGGCGTCGATTGCTTCTGCCCCGACCTGCCCGGCTGCAACGAAAGCCTCGCCGCGCATGGCGAGCAGACCCTGGCCGGCTGGCGCACGGCGGTGGAATTGGCCGCGGGGCATTTCGCGGTCACGCATGTCCTGGCGGTCCGCTCTGGCTGTTGGTTGGTCCCGGCAACGCGGCCAGCCTGGCTCTATGCTCCGGCGCGGCCAGCTCAAGTGCTGCGCGGACTGGTCCGGTCGCGGACGCTCACCGCGCGCGAAGCAGGCAGCGCGGAAACCGCCCGAGCGATACTCGAAACCGGGCGCACAACTGGCATCGATCTGGCCGGCTGGACGTTCTCGCCCGAACTGATCCGTGAACTCGAGGCAGAGCCGTTCGCGCCGTCGGCGCGACACCGGGTCATCGAACAGGGCGAAGTCGGCGGCACGCCGCTGTGGCTGCGGGCCGAGAACGACCATGATTCCGATCAGGCCGATGCGCTGGCCGCCATCATCGCCACCGGAATGGCGAACCGCGAATGAACCGCCTGCCGCTGACCTTCGAGTGCCAGGGCAATCGCTGCGGCGCTACGCTCGACACGGCGTCGGGCAAATCCGGCCTGCTGCTCGTCAGCGGGGGCAACGAAATCCGCGCGGGTGCCTTCAACAGCCAGGCGCGGCTTGCCGCCGCCATCGCTGCGGAAGGGTATCCGGTGTTTCGCTTCGACCGCCGCGGAATTGGCGACAGCGAAGGAGAGAACCGCGGATTTCGCAAATCGCACAAGGACATCGCGGCCGCCTTGCGCGCATTTCGCGCGATCGCTCCGCAGGTTGAGCGGGTGGTCGGCTTCGGCAATTGCGATGCCGCAAGCGCGCTGATGCTGGCCGGTGGGGCCGAGTGCGATGCGCTCGTCCTCAGCAATCCCTGGACCGTTGAGGACGCCAGCAGCGACCTGCCTCCGCCTGCCGCGGTCCGGTCGCGCTATGTCGAAAAGCTGAGGGATCCGCGCGAGCTCGCCAGGCTCGTTCGCGGTCAGGTCGATTTGAGGAAACTGGCCAGGGGCCTTGTGCAGGCGACCAGGGCAAGCAGCGGACCCTCGACGCTGGCGGAAGAAATGCGTCGCGGTATCGAAGGGTTCGCGGGGCCGCTGCGCTTCCTCCTCGCGGGCGGTGACCGGACCGCGCAGATCTTCGCCAGCCGCTGGGATCCCGACGATAGCCGCATACGGCATTGCCCTGGGGCCGATCATGCCTATTCGGGCCCGGTCGCGCAGCGCTGGCTGTTCGAACGCCTGCTCGAGATCTTGCGCGCTAGCGGATGAAGCAGCTGGTCAGTTCGACATGGGTCGACCAGCGGAACTGCCCGACCGGCCGCAGCTTCTCGAGCCGGAATCCCGCCTCGATCAATGTCTTTGCATCGCGCGCCCAGCTCGCCGGGTTGCAGCTGACATAGACCACCCGCGCGGCAGCGCTGGCTGCGATCTGCGACACCTGCTCGCGCGCACCGGCGCGCGGAGGGTCGAGCAACAGGCCTTCGAAGCGCCCCGCCTCTTCGGGCCGCAGCGGATTGCGGAACAGGTCGCGGTGGAGCGTGAGCACGGGCCGGCCCTGCGCCCTGGCAGCGGCCTGACACGCCAGATGCGCATCGCGCGCCGCCTCGACCGCGAGGACCTTGGACGGCCCCGCCATCGCGAAGGCGAAAGTTCCGAGGCCCGAGAACAGGTCGGCGATCGTCGCCGCGCCGGCCAGAAAGCCGCGCGCGTCCTCCGCCAGCACCGCCTCGCCGTCCGCGGTGGGCTGGAGGAAACTGCCATGCGGAAAAGGAACCGCGACGCCGCCGAGGGTGATGGTAAGCGGCACCGGCTCCCACACCGTCTCGGCGCCGTAGCCCTGGTCGAGCGAGAGCCGGGCGAGGTCGCAGTCGCGGGCGAAATCGAGCAAGGCTTCGGTTGCCGCGAGACCTTCGGCCTCGATCCCGGTGATCGTGCAGTCGACGCCCTGGTCGACGAGCGTGAGGCCGATGTCGATCGGTCGCTTGCCGCCCTGCGCGCCGATCAGCGCACGGAGCGGCGCGACCAGGGCGAACAGCTCGGGGGTGGAGGATATGGCATTCGCGCATGTCGACGATGCGATGCGATCCGGCTTCGCGGAAGCCGATCACCGCCCCCTGCGCCGTGCGCAGGGCGTGGAGCGTGGCCCGGCGTCGCGCCGCGGGGGGCGAGAGATGCGTCGGCAGCAGTTCTTCCGCCTCGATCCCCTGGCCTTGCGCGGCGTGGACCACGCGGTCGGTAACGAACCGGCGCAGGCTGTCCTCGTCGGCATGCTGGAGCTGGCATCCGCCGCAGACGGGAAAATGTCGGCACGGCGGGACGGTGCGATGGGGCCCCGGCGTCACCGTGCCATCGGCAGCGACGCCGTCGCCAGGAACTCCGCCCGCCACGTGACGACCCGAAGCCGTGACGCCATCGCCCCTCGCAGCGATGCGCAAGACGGTCTCGTCGTCGGTCATAGGAAGGCCCGGAGCGCGGCCCCGACGGCGCGTGCGAGTTCGCCGGCGGTGAAGCCGGGAGCGGCAAGCCGAGCAGCTTCGTGGTGAAGCCAGACACCTTCCTCGCAGGCGCGTTGCGGATCGCGGTGAACCGCCAACCGCGATGCGACGATTCCCGCCAGCACGTCGCCAGTCCCGGCCGCTGACAGCCAGCTCGACCCGCGGGGGAAGAAGCGCACGCCGGCTGGGCCTGCAAGGATCGTGTCGGGCCCCTTGGCGAGAACCGTCAGGCCGGTGACGTCATGAAGGCTGCATGCCCGCTCGAATTTGGTTTCGGCGGAAATTCCGAACGATTCGCATAGCTTGGCGAGCTCTCCTTCGTGAGGTGTCACGATCAGACGGGTCGCGTCCAGCCCTTCGAGCAGACCTGGCTCGAGCAGCTGCAAGGCATCGGCATCGAGCACGCTGGCCTTGCCGGGGCCCAGCGCGCGGACCAGGCGGCTGCGCGCATCGGCGCCACGACCGAGGCCCGGCCCGACCAGCAGAGCCGAGATCCGGTCATCGCCCAATGCTTCGCCGAGATCGCCCTGTTCGACGACCAGTTCGGCGGGGGCATCGGGGTGCGAATGCGCGCTCATCAGCTTGACGTAGCCGGCCCCGCTGCGCATCGCGGCCTCGGCGGCGAGCAGCGGCGCGCCGGGCATCGCGCCCGCGACGAGGGCGAGCAGCCCGCGGCGATATTTGTGGGCATCGGATGCAGGCGCGTCCAACTGCGGGGGCTGCGACAAGGCAGGCGCATCGGCGGGCAGATCGAGGCCGTATCGGGACCACGCGGCGCGCGCCCATGCGGGCCATGGCCGGCATCAGGAAGTGCGCCCGCTTCCACGCCCCCAGCGCGAGCGTGAGGTCGTAGTCGGCAAGCGGACCAAGAATCTCGCCACTGTCGCTCGCGACAGCGCTGGGAACATCGATAGCTATTTTATAACAGCTGCTTGCAGATAGTATTTCGAGTAGTTCCGCGAACAGCCCCTCGACCGTGCGCGAGAGGCCGTAGCCGAACAAGGCATCGACGGCGACCGGATGCAGGGGACCGGCGGTAGCATCCACCGCGCCGCGATAGGCCGCCCGGGCCTTGCATGCCGTCTCGGTGGCAGGTTCGCGCGGTGCGACGAGCGATACCGCAAGACCGCGCCGGCGCAGGCTCTCGGCGATCACATAGCCGTCGCCGCCGTTGTTGCCCGGCCCGCAGAGCACCGACGACGGCCCGGCCTGCCGCTGCGCGCGCGATCCATTGCGCCGCCCCTTCGCCCGCGCGTTGCATCAGTTCCCATTCGGAAATCCCCCCAGTGCCGGCGCTCCGCTCGGCAGCGCGCATCTGTTCCACCGAAAGAACCGCCGCGGTCACGGTCGTCAGTTCCGCAGGGAAGCGGTAGCGGTCGCCATCGACGGCGATCTCGGTCGATCCGTCGGCGGCCCGGGCCAGCGCGAAGGTATCCACGCCGTCGAGCGGTCGCAGGCCGTCCTGATCGTCGCGGCCGAAGCGGCGGAACCCGCCGTCGGGGTGCCGCACGACCAGCGCCCCCGCCTCGCGCTCGACCAGACATTCGGTCGAGAAGCTTGCGGCCCCGTCGAGCGCGCAGCCGATCGGCGTCGCGTCCGCGCGCGCCTGCTCCGCCGCCGGAGAACAGGCGGCCAGCAGCAAGGCGCTAGATATCGGCGAAAATATGCGTCTCACGCGCTGCCCCGGGGTGCGTGACCGCGCCCTTGACCGCAGGGCCGACGTTCTGCGCATAGCGCCACAGTGCTCCGGACTGGTAATCATTGACCCGCGGCTGCCATGCCTTGCGCCGTTCGTCCAGCACCGAAGGCGCGACATTGAGGTCGATCGTTCCCGCGAGCGCATCGATGGCGATCTCGTCGCCATCCTCGACGAGCGCGATCGGGCCGCCATCGGCGGCTTCGGGACCGACGTGGCCGACACAGAATCCGCGCGTCCCGCCCGAAAAACGCCCGTCGGTGACCAGCGCCACCTTTTCGCCCAATCCCTGGCCATACAGCGCCGCGGTGGTGGCAAGCATCTCGCGCATACCCGGACCGCCCTTGGGGCCTTCATAGCGGATGACGATCACGCAGCCTTCGGCGATCGTGCGATCCTCGACCGCACGAAAGGCATCTTCCTCGCATTCGAACACGCGCGCCGGACCGGCGAACTGCAACCGCTCCATCCCCGCGACCTTGACGATCGCCCCCTCGGGCGCGAGCGTGCCGCGCAGCCCGACCACGCCGCCAGTGGGGGTGATCGGATCGGACACCGGATAGAATACCTTCTGATCGGGATTCCAGACGATTTCTTCGATATTCTCGCCCAGGCTCCTGCCCGTGACCGTCAGCGGTTCGGGATCGAGGAATCCGCCGTCGAGCAGCGTCTTCATCGCCATATAGACCCCGCCCGCTTCGTGCATGTCTTTGGCGACGTAACGGCCGCCGGGCTTGAGATCGGCGATATAGGGCGTGGTCTTGAAGATTTCGGCGACGTCGTGGAGATCGAAGGCGATCCCCGCCTCATGCGCCATGGCGGGCAGATGCAAGGCCGCATTGGTCGATCCCCCGGTCGCCGCCACCACCCGCGCGGCATTCTCGAACGCAGCCCGCGTGCAGATGTCGCGAGGCCGCAGGTTCCGCTCGAGCAGCGTCATGATCTGCCGCCCCGCCGCCACCGCAATATCTTCGCGTGATTTGTATGGAGCCGGTGCCATATTGCTGTTTGGAAGAGACAATCCTATCGCCTCCCCAACGCATGCCATCGTGTTCGCGGTAAACTGCCCGCCGCATGCGCCATGCCCCGGGCAGGCGACCTTCTCAAGCGCTGCAAGCTCCCTGAGCGGACAATTGCCGGCAGCATGCTGGCCTACCGCTTCGAACACGTCGACCACGGTGACGTCGTGACCCTTATACGTCCCGGGAAGGATCGAGCCGCCGTAGACGAAGATGCTTGGCACGTTGAGCCGCAGCATGGCCATCATCATGCCGGGCAGGCTCTTGTCGCAGCCGGCAAAGCCGATCAGCGCATCGTAGCAATGGCCGCGGACCGACAGTTCGATCGAATCCGCGATCACCTCGCGGCTGACCAGCGAGCTCTTCATTCCCTGGTGGCCCATGGCGATGCCGTCGGTCACGGTGATCGTGTTGAACCGCCGCGGCATACCGCCCGCCTCGTTGACGCCGCGGCGGCAGATCTCCGCCTGGGCGTCGAGTGTGGTGTTGCATGGCGCACTGTCGTTGCCCGCGCTGGCGATCCCCACGAACGGCCGGGCGATTTCCTCCTCGGTAAAGTCCCATGGCGTAGTAATAGGAGCGGTGCGGCGCGCGCTCGGGGCCGACCGAGACATGGCGGCTGGGCAATCGGGACTTGTCGAACTTGGCCATCTGTCTGCTTCCCACCGTATCTTCGTGCCGCGCAATCGGGGGGCACATTGCTTCGCCCGCTGGGTACATTTCCCACATCTCGTGGGATCCGCGGCGATGACGGAGGGATTAGTCGGGACTGCGGAAAGATTTCAAGCGCCGCATCGCAAATGAAATCTTATTGCCCGTCAAACTTCGAGTGCCACGCGCCCCATCACATCGGCGAGCATCATCGCCCAGCGCGCCTGCCCCGCTTCGGTGGCGATCTGGTCTTGGCGGATCTCGACGGTGCAATAGGGGATGCCCCGCGCCTCGGCGTGCCGATCCATCGTCGCGTTGAGCTGCTTGCCCGAATAGGGCTGGTTGTCGCCGACGCGAAGGCCCTGCTGGCCGAACAGGCGGATCGCGTGCCGCGCGGCGCGGTCGTCTTCGTTGTAGAGCAAGGCGACCTCCCACGGACGGTCCTCCGACGCGGTCGCCAAATTCGGCGTGAAGCTGTGCAGCGCCACGATCATCCGCGGGGCGGTCTCGTCGATGAAGCGGGCCAGCGCCTCGTGATAGGGCCGGTGGTACGACGCCAGCCGCAATGCGACATCGGCACCGATATTGCCCGGGATCAGATGCCCGTCGCTGGTCGTGGGAACCACGGCCGGCTCGTCCGCGCGGCGGTGGAAGTCGCATACCAGGCGGCTCACCGTGGCGATATGCGCCGGTATGCCATGGCGCCGGGCGAGACGCTCGGCGATGCCCTCAACGCCGATGTCGAGCGCAATGTGGTCGTCGAGAAGCTTGCGATCGATACCCAGTTCGATCCCCTGGGGGACATGGTTCGAGGCGTGGTCCGCCACGCAGATCAACCCACCCGCGCGGATGTCCTCTCGTCCCACCTGGCGGTAAGGAAGGCCGTCGATCATCTGAGATTCCCTTGCATCTGCCACCAGCCGGGATGGTCGGCAGCAATGCGCGCCGCGGCCCCGTCTCGTGCCGTCTCGTCCTCGAACAGCGCAAAACAGGTCGCGCCGGAACCGGACATACGGGCGAGCAACGGTGAAGTTCCGCGCAGCGCCGCGAGCACTCCCGCGATCGGCGGGCACAGCGCGATGGCAGGTGCTTCGAGATCGTTGCGGCCGTTCAGCGCGATCGTCCGCGCATCGCCATCGGGCAAGCCCCCGCGGTCGGTGCCGTCCCAATGCGCGAAGACCGTTCCGGTGGCCAGCGGAACGCGAGGATTGACCAGCAGCACCGGCGTGCCGGCGAGACTTTCGTCGGCGCTGCCGAGTTCGGTCCCGGTGCCGCGCCCGATGCATGTCCGGCTCTCCACACAGGCGGGCACGTCGGCGCCCAGCCTTGCCGCGCGCTCCCGCCAGTCCTCGGGCAATCCGTGGGTTTCGCGCACGATCCGGAATACCGCCCCCGCATCTGCGGATCCGCCTCCCAGACCCGCCGCGACCGGGAGGTTCTTTTCCAGCGTGACCGCCAGCCCATCCGGACGCGACAGCTTGCCGAGCGCCCTGGCGACGAGATTGCCGAACGGATCGTCGAGGCCGTGCGCGAACGCGCCGGTCACCCGCACGCTGTCCTGCGCCGCGATCGCCGCGGTCAGAACATCGCCCGCATCGACGAAAGCGAACAGCGTCTCGAGATCATGATAGCCATCCTCGCGCCGGCGGCGGAGGTGCAGCGCGAGATTGATCTTGGCGTAGGCGGTTTCGACGACAGCCATCTCTCAACTCCCTCGTCATTGCGAGCGAAGCGAAGCAATCCACGGCGCGGTTCCATGGATTGCCGCGTCGCTTCGTTCCTCGCAATGACGAACGAAGCGACCGCGGCGATCACATGTTCGGATAATTCGGCCCGCCGCCGCCTTCGGGCGTGGTCCATTCGATATTCTGGTTGGGGTCCTTGATGTCGCATGTTTTGCAGTGGACGCAATTTTGCGAATTGATCACGAATTTCGGTTCGCCATCGTCTTCGGTAACCCACTCGTAGACCCCCGCCGGGCAATAGCGGGTCGACGGTCCCGCAAACACCTCGAGTTCGCTGCTGCGCTGGAGCTCGCGGTCGCAGACCTTGAGATGGACGGGCTGGTCTTCGGCATGATTGGTGTAGCTGAAGCTCACGCTGGTCAGTCGGTCGAAGCTGAGCACGCCATCGGGCTTGGGATAGGCGATCGGCCGGTGAAGGTCGGCGCGCTGGAGCATTTCGTGATCACGATGGTGCTTCATGGTGATCGGCAGGCCGATCTTGAGCGTCCGCATCCACATGTCGATGCCGGCCAGCACGGTTCCGAAATCCTCGCCGTATTTGGCGACCGCGGGCTGCGCGTTCTTCACTTTCTTGAGCTCGTCGGCAATCCAGCTCGATCGGACTGCCGCGTCGTAGTTCATCTCTTCGCCGCGCTCGCGCCCCTCGGCGATCGCCGCGGCGACCAATTCGGCCGCCAGCATCCCGCTCTTCATCGCAGTGTGGCTGCCCTTGATCCGCGGCACGTTGACGAAGCCGGCGGCACAGCCGATCAGCGCGCCGCCGGGGAATGCAAGCCGCGGGACGCTCTGCCACCCTCCCTCGTTGATGACGCGTGCGCCATAGGCCACCCGCTTGCCGCCCGCGAGGATGGATGCGATCGCCGGGTGATGTTTCCAGCGCTGGAATTCCTGGTAGGGCGAGACGAAGGGGTTGCGGTAGTCGAGCGCGGTGACGAAGCCGAGCGCGACCTGGCCATTGGCCTGATGGTAGAGAAATCCGCCGCCCCAGGTGCCGCTTTCGGATAGCGGCCAGCCCTGCGTGTGGATCACCCGGCCGGGCTGATGGAGATCGGGATCGATGTCCCACAGCTCTTTCACCCCCAGCCCGTATACTTGCGGCTGGCAATCGGCCTCGAGGTCGAATCGGGCCTTCATCTGCTTGGTCAGATTGCCTCGCGCGCCTTCGGCGAAGAGCGTGTATTTGGCGTGGATTTCCATCCCCGGCTGATAATCGGGCTTGTGCGAGCCATCCTCGGCCACGCCCATATCCTGCGTCACCACCCCGGCGACCGCGCCCTGGTCGTCGAACAGCACTTCGGAGGCGGGGAAGCCCGGGAACACCATCACGCCCAGCGCTTCGGCCTGTTCGCCCAGCCAGCGCGCGAGATTGCCGAGCGAACCGGTGTAATTGCCATGGTTGCCCATGAACGGCGGGAGCAAGAATTCGGGCAGATTGGAAACACCGGTCTCCGACAGCACCCAATGGTGGTTCTCGGTCACCGGCGTTTCGGCCATCGGGCAATCCATGTCGCGCCAATCGGGGAAGAGCTCGTCGAGCGCCTTCGGATCGACGACCGCGCCGGAAAGGATGTGCGCACCGATCTCGCTGCCCTTTTCGAGCACGACGACCTCGAGGCCGTCGTCGATCTGCTTCAACCGGATCGCCGCTGCGAGGCCGGCAACACCGCCACCGATGATGACCACATCGCAGGGCATCGATTCGCGTTCGCTCATATCTCTCTCTTTTCGTCGCGTATCCTTCGGCTCATGCCTTGATTGCTGGGGCGATTGAGGTCAAGACCTTGCACGGACGGATGATTGACGCTCAACCCACGCTAACGCGCGACTTTCTGGCGCTCGACAGCCTCGAAGGGGCGCTCGACTGGTGGCGCGAGGCGGGTGTGGACTGCGATTTCGCCGACGAGGCGAGCGGCTGGCTTGCAACTCCCGAGCCCGACGATGCCGTAGCGGCCCCGCCGCCCTCCCCCCCGCCGCAACCCAGGGAACCGAGCCCGCTGGAGCGGGCGCTGTCGCCCGCAGCCACGCCGGTGATCGGCGGCGACCGCGCCAACTGGCCGCATACGCTCGAAAAATTTCGCGAATGGTGGATGACCGAGGCGTCGCTCGACGACGGCGCGCTCGACCGGCGAATTCCGCCGCGCGGTGTCGCGCAGGCAAGTTTGATGGTGCTGGTCGGTCAGCCCGAGAGCGACGACAGCGATGGATTGCTGACCGGTGCCGGGGGGAAGATGCTCGCGGCGATGCTGCGCGCCATGGGTCTGCAGATCCACGAGACCTACCTCGCGAGCGCGCTCGCCGCGCCGCGGGCGATGCCCGACTGGGCCGCGCTCGGCGCTGCCGGGCTTGGCGAGGTCGCGCGTCATCACGTCGCCCTGGCCGCGCCCGCGCGGGTGCTCGCGGTCGGACGGGCGCAGATGGCCTTGTTCGGCATCGATGCGGCGCGCGCGCGCGAACCGCTCATGCTCGACTGCGGGGGGAAGGAATTTCCCGTGCTCGCCATTCCCGATTTCGCCGACCTCGCCCGCTCGGCCGGGCGCAGGCAGAACTTCTGGCAAAGATGGCTCGACTGGACACGATGACGACCCGTTTTCTCCTCGCCGCCGCGATGCTCGGCTCGGCTACGCTCCTCGCTCCGACGGGTGCGCGGGCCGACAGTCTGGACTATTTTACCCGCACGCACGCCGCGGCTCTGCCGCAGCTGCTCTCGGAAGAGCAAAAGACCTATTACGCCTCGGTCTTCGACGCGATCGATGCGCGGAACTGGGATCGGGTCGAAGTGCTGCTGGCCGAGCGCGGCGACGGCCCGCTCCACGGCGCCGCGCTGGCGCGCTATTATCTCCACCCGGAAAGCCCGCGGATCGAACTGGCCCGCATCGAGCAGTGGCTGGAGCGCTATGCGAACCTGCCGCAGGCGGCCGACATCGTCCGGCTGGGCCAGACCCGCGGCCTCGAGCAGGTTCCCGATCTCCCGCGCGACCGCGATCTGGTGCGCCAGCCCGGCATGACCAAGCGCATTCGCCCTTCGACGATCGCCGACGGAACGATGCCCGAAAGCGTCAGGGCCGCCATTCTCGAGCGCATCACCCAGGACGATCCGGACGGGGCGCGGGTGTTGCTCGACGGGGTCGATGCCACGCTCTCGCCCGAAGCGCGTGCCGAATGGCGCTATCGCATAGCTTGGAGCTATTACATCGAGAACCGCGATGCCGAAGCCTGGGCGCTGGCCGACACCGTCCGCAACGGCGGCAGCGGACCCTGGGTAGCGGAAGGCGACTGGGCGGCGGGGCTCGCCGCCTGGCGGCTGGGCGATTGCGACCGGGCGGCCGAGGCACTCGTTCGTTCGGCGGCGGGCGCGGTCAATCCCGAGCTCGCATCTGCGGCCTATTACTGGTCGAGCCGCGCGCTCATCCGCTGCCGCCTGCCCGAACAAGCTGCCGAGCAATTGCGCGGCGCAGCCCGTTTTCCCGAAACGCTTTACGGCATGCTGGCCTATGAGCAGATGGGCCGCGATCTGCCCGCCACGCAGGCCCTGCCCGATCTGACGGCCGAGGATTGGCGGCGGTTGCGCGATCAGGAGGCTGTGCGGCAGGCGGTGATGCTGGCCGAGATCGGACGCCGCGAACAGGCCGAGGAGGACATCGTCTGGCTCGTCCGGACTGGCCGGCCGGAAGACTTCGGCGCCCTGTCGCGTCTCGCTCGCGCGATCGGGCTGACCGGGGCGCAGACCTTCATGGCCTATAATGCGCCGCGGGGAACGGGGTCGCATCCGAGCCTTCGCTATCCGGTGACCTTCCGCAAGCCGGTGGGCGGATGGCGGATCGACCCCGCACTTGCTTTCGCCCACGCGCTGCAGGAATCGAATTTCCGCGAGAGCGTCGTCAGCCCCGCCGGCGCGATCGGGCTGATGCAGATCATGCCGATCGCCCGGCGCGAATACGCCGCCTCGATCCAGATGAGCGCAGATGCCGATCTCACCGACCCGGCGGTCAATTTCGCCTTCGGCCAGCGGACTCTCGAATCGCTCAGCCAGGCTGGCTACACCCAGGGCAAGCTGCCCAAGGTGATGGCGGCCTACAATGCCGGGCCCACTCCGGTGGCGCGGTGGGAAAGCGAAATCCGCGCCCAGGGCGATCCGCTGCTGTATATGGAATCGATCCCCTATTGGGAAACGCGCGGCTACGTCGCGATCGTCATGCGCAACTACTGGATGTATCTGCGGCAGGCCGACGCTGCCGCGCCGAGCCGCATCGATCTGGCCGAAAACGACTGGCCGATGTTCCCGAGCTCGCGCTGATGCCGGTCGACGACAGCCGCCGCTTCGAACCGGTCCGCATCGCGCTGCTGACCATTTCCGACACGCGCGATCCGGGCAACGACACCTCGGGCGATATCCTCGCCGACCGGATTGCGGCTGCGGGCCACCTGCTCGCCGCGCGCGAGATCAGTCGCGACGATTGCGACCACATCGTCGCGCATCTCCATCGCTGGATCGACGACCCGGCGACAGACTGCGTGATCACCACCGGCGGCACCGGTCTGACCGGGCGCGACGTTACCCCCGAGGCGCTCGACCGGATCAAGGACAAGGACATCCCCGGCTTCGGCGAGCTGTTCCGCTGGCTCAGCTACGAGACAATCGGGACCAGCACGATCCAGAGCCGGGCCTGCGCGGTGCTCGCCCGCGGCACCTATGTCTTCGCGCTTCCCGGTTCGAACGGCGCCGTGAAGGACGGGTGGGACAGGATCCTGGTCCACCAACTCGACAGCCGCCACCGCCCCTGCAATTTCGTCGAGCTGATGCCCCGCCTGCGCGAACGCTGAACCTCTCCCCTGCAGGCGCTGCCGGCGAGAAGTTTTGGCTGTCCTACACGCTGCTCGGCGCATAGTGGGACGATTCGCCTTTCTTCGCCCAAGGAGACGAATCGTGCCCAATGATATCTCTCCGGCCGCAGGATCCGCGTTCCGCCGGCTTCGCCGCGCGAAGCTGGCATGAGCCCCTCGCCTCGTCCTGGCCGGGGTTCGGAGTTCCTCCTCAGAACACTGTCAACTGTGTCAACTTGATCCCTGAGACGCGCCTGCGCACCGGCCCGGAGGAAGAGCGTGAGAGAGAACGAAGTTCGCCATCGGCGCGGTTCGGAATTCCTTCCTAGGACACTGTCAACTGTGTCAACTTGGCCGCTCCGATGGGTCGGCGCAGGGGCCCAGGGTCAGCGCGAAAGAGAGAACGAATTTCCGCTCGCCAAGCGCCTGTGTTCCCGCTATGTTCCCTTTATGGAAAGACGGCTCGAACCGGCGACCGCGGGGCGCGGCGCACAGTCTGCCGCGGTGCCGACCCGCTTCGGTCTGGCGACGCGCGAAGCCGACGGCGACTGGCGCGACCATATGGAACGGCTCGACGGGCCGCCGGTAAAGCTGCGTACGCAGGTCACCGAGGAACGTCCCAAGACCATCCTCACCTTCAACCAGTCGCCCGATATCGGCTTCGACCGCTCGATCAACGCCTATCGCGGCTGCGAGCATGGCTGCGTCTATTGCTTCGCCAGGCCGACGCACGCCTATCACGACCTCTCGCCGGGGCTCGATTTCGAAACCCGCCTGTTCGCCAAGCCGAATGCCGCCGAATTGCTGCGCGCCACCCTGGCCAAGCCGAAATACCGCCCGCGTCCCATAGCGATGGGGACCAACACCGATCCCTATCAGCCGATCGAGAGCCGCTATCGCATCACCCGCAGCGTGCTCGAGGTCTGCCTCGAAGCGCGCCATCCGGTGACGATCACGACCAAATCGGACCGGGTCCTGGCCGATCTCGACCTGATTGCGGAAATGGCCGAGCAGCGCCTGGTGGCGGTCGCGATTTCGGTGACCACGCTCGATCCGCGGCTCTCGGGCAAGCTGGAACCCCGCGCAGCTTCGCCTGCCAAGCGATTGATCGCCCTTCGTAAACTTGCCGAAGCTGGGGTGCCGACGCATTGTTCGGTGGCACCGGTCATCCCGGCCATTACCGACGAGTTCATGGAAGAGATCGTCCAGCGGATCGCGGCGCTGGGGGTCGACAGCGTGGGCTGGATTCCAATGCGGCTCCCGCATGAAGTTGCGCCCCTGTTCCGCGAATGGCTCTCGGTCCATTTTCCCGAGCGCGGCGACAAGGTGATGAGCATCGTCCGCTCGATCCGCGGCGGCAAGGACAACGACCCCGATTTCTTCACCCGCATGAAACCGAGCGGGGTCTGGGCCGATCTGTTCCGCGCGCGTTTCCGCCTGGCATGCAAGCGCGCCGGCCTGGGCAAGACGCGGTTCGAGCTCGATTGCACCCGCTTTCGCCCCCCGTCGGGAAGCGGGCAGTTGCGTCTGCTCTAGTCGGCGCTCAGCGGACTTCTATGGTCCCGGTCATCCCCAGTGCCGCATGGCCGAGATGGGTACAGACGAGATCGAAGGTTCCGGCAGCGGGGATCAGCCGGATCGTCGCGGTCTCGCCCGCTTCCAGCTCGACCTCGCCCTCGCTGACGAGCGCCGCATCGCTGGCCAGGATCGTGGCGGCCTCGAAGAAATCCGGGGCAGTGAAATCATGCCCGCCCGAACCGTGGTTGGCGAGCGTCAGCACATAGGGCCGCCCGGCCTGCAGCTCGATTACCGAAGGACTGAAGTCGAAGTTCGTGAGTTCGACCGAGACGGTCGACGCATCGGCGAATTGCGCCGCGTCCGAAACGCTTTGGACATCGATGGGGCGCCCCGAAGCGCAGGCGGCGAGCCCGAGCGAAAGGATGGCGAGCGACAGTATGCGCATGGCGGGCCTCCATTGCTTGGCCACCATCATGCTACATCGGGCGCAGGTTTTCGTTCCCCTGCGCCAATTGCGAAACCGGCTAGAAGGCGTCGCCGGGCGCGCCGGGCTTGAAGCGCACCAGCCTGCTGTCCACCAGCGCCGCCGTCCGGTTGACCACCGCCTTCTGATAATCGGGATCCTTGATCATCTCGAAGAAGGCGCCCGCCGTCGGATATTGTGCCACGAAACCATCGTGCCAGCGCATCGCTTCGGGGCCGGTCACGACGGTTTCGAACACCCCGCGCCAGACGATGCTTCCGCCGACGCGGCGGAAGATCGGGCCGCTGGTCTTGCCGTATTCCTCGTAGGCGCGGCGCCCGCTCCAGCCCTTGCCGGCGTGCTCGTGGCCCTCGGGGTAGTGGGCTTCCTCGCGATACTCGAGCAGATTGAGCATATGGATCGGCTGATCGCGCGGCAGGCTCTTGAAGGCCTCGAAATTGGCGCGGCTCGGGTCGATGTAGGTCTCGCTCAAAATGGTTCTCCCTTTCGTGTCAGCTGGCGCCGCACCTTGATCCGCCAGGCGCGAAACCCGGCCCGGCGACGAGCCGAATGGTCATCGGCAGTTCCCGATGCGCGCACGCCCGCTTCAGCCAAGCGTATAGTCCGCGAAGCGGTCGCGCAGGTCCTTCTTGCTGATCTTCCCGGTCGCGGTGTGGGGGATGTCGTCGACGAATTCGACCGCATCGGGAAGCCACCATTTGGCGACCTTGTCGGACAGATAGCGGGTCACCTCCTCGCTCGTGATTTCCTGCCCCGCCTTCTTCACCACGAACAGAACGGGTCGCTCGTCCCACTTGGGGTGCGGCATGCCGATGCACGCAGCTTCGGCCACCGCCGGGTGGCCGACGGCGGCATTTTCGAGCTCGACCGAACTGATCCACTCCCCGCCCGACTTGATCACGTCCTTGGTGCGGTCGGTCAGCTGCAGCGTCCCGTCGGGATGAAGGATCCCGACGTCCCCGGTGTCGAACCATCCGTCGGCCGTCACGGCGTCGTGGTCGGCCTTGAAGTAGCGCTTGATCACCCACGGGCCGCGGATCTGCAACGCCCCCGAACTCTCGCCATCGCGCGGCAATTCCTTCGCCGGGTCGTCCAGGTCGACGATGCGCAATTCGACCCCGAAGGTCGGACGGCCCTGCTTCATGGTCTTCTCGACCTTTTCCTCGAAGCTGAGTTCGTCCCAGTCATGGGTCGGCCCGCCCACGGTGCCGATGGGCGAGGTCTCGGTCATCCCCCAGGCATGCTGGACGCGCGTGCCGTGCCTCATCAGCCTTTCGATCATGAAACGCGGCGCGGCCGAGCCCCCGATCGTGGCCGCCCGGAGCCTGGGCAGATCCTTGCCCTGCGCGTCGCAATACTGGAACGTCGCCAGCCAGACGGTCGGCACGCCGGCACTATCGGTCACGCCTTCGCGTTCCATCAGATCGCACAGCACGGCTGGATCGTTGACCGCCGAGAAGACGAATTTGATCCCCGCCATGGCGCCGGCATAGGGCAAACCCCAGCTCGCGGCATGGAACATCGGGACCACCGGAAGCATGACGCTCGAGGCGCTGAAATTGAAGGCCGACGGCTGCAAGCCCGACATGGCGTGAAGCACCGTCGAGCGGTGCTCGTATTGCACGCCCTTGGGGTTGCCGGTGGTCCCGCTGGTATAGCAGATCATGCACGGATCGCGCTCGTCGCCATCGACCCATTGGTACGCGCCGTCCTGCGCCCCGATCCAGTCCTCGAACGCCGGAGCATGATCGTCGCTGTCGTAGCAGATGTAGTGTTCGACCGTCGGCCATCGATCGCGCATCTTGTCGACGATCGGCTGGAACGCCGCATCATAGAGCATGACGCGGTCTTCGGCGTGATTGACGATATATTCGAGCTGGTCGTCGAACAGGCGCGGATTGCAGGTATGGAGCACACCGCCCATCCCGGCGACACCGAACCAGCTGACCAGGTGGCGCGCGTGATTCATTGCCAGGCTCGCCACCCTGTCGCCCGGCTCCAGGCCGAGCGCCTCAAGCGCCTGCGCCATCTTCTTCGCGTCGCGGCGGATACCGGCCCAGTCGGTCCGGGTCTCGCTGCCGTCGGCCCAATGCGTGACGATCTCGCGCCCGGGCGCCTCGCGGGCCGCATGATCGATGACATGCGCTATCCGCAACTTCCAGTCCTGCATCGCTCCCAGCGTCATGGTCCCTCCCTACCCGTCAGGCGACGAGGCGCAGTTTCGCCTTCCCCCGTCGCGCGGTCAGCTGCACCTTGGCAATGCCGGCTACGCTTGCCAAGCGTTCCGCGATTTCCCCATCGATAGAAAAGGCGCGGCCCAGACGGACCACCGGCGGTTCCGGATCACCGGTCATCAGCGTTGCCGTGACCTCGTCCTGCCCGCTTCCGCCTTCGCCCAATTCCAGCGCGAGCTGGGTCAGCGCCTCGACGCTTTCGACCTCGAGTGCCAGCAGCATCGCCATGCTCCCCTTGACCGCCTCCAGCGGCACCGCCCCGCGCACGGTGATCCGCGGGGGTTCGTCGGGCGAAGGGGAATCGAGCTCGACATCCAGCTTCACGCAGGTCTGCTTGTCCGCCCATTCGAGGAATTTCTCCACCAGCCCCTCTTCGAAGCAGGCGGCACTGAACTGGCCCGAACTGTCGGAAAAGTCGGCCCTGACGAATGGTTTGCCCCGCCGGGTCGTGCCTTTGTTCACCTTCTCGACCATCGCCGCCATGACAGCGCCTGCTCGCCCTCCCGGAGGAGCCCCGCCGGCCATCAGCGAGGCATAGCTGCGCGCTCCCTGCGCCGAGGCCACCTGTCGCCAGGCCTCGACCGGATGTTCGGCGAAATAGAAACCGAAATTGTCTTTCTCGCGCGCCATCTGCTCGGCACGCGTCCACGGCTCGGCATCCTTGAGCCGGAGCGTATCCTCGCCGGCGGCGTCCTCGCCACCGAACAGCCCGACCTGCCCGCTCGAGCGTTCGCGCTCGGCCGCATCGGCAATGGCCAGGAGCATGTCGGCATTGGCGAAGAGCCTGCCACGATCGGGCTCGAACTCGTCGAGCGCCCCCGCGGCCACCAGCGCCTCGAGCTGCCGCGAATTCATCGAACCCTTGGGCAGGCGCTCGAACAGATTCTGCAGGCTCTCGAACGATCCGCTCGTTTCGCGTTCGGTGACGATTGCCTCCATCGCCCGTTCGCCGACGTTGCGGATGCCGGCAAGTCCATAGCGCACGGCATAGCCATCGTCGGTCTGCTCGACGGTGTATTCTGCCTCGGAATGGTTGAGCGAAGGCGGCAGGATCCTGATGCCGCAGCGCCGCGCATCGTCGACGAAGACGGCGAGCTTTTCCGACTGGTGCATGTCGAAACACATCGAGGCGGCATAGAATTCTTCGGGGTAATGCGCCTTGAGCCAGGCTGTCTGGTAGGCGAGCAGCGCATAGGCGGCGGCATGCGATTTGTTGAAGCCGTATCCGGCGAACTTGTCGATCAGGTCGAAGAGCTCGTTGGCCTGCTTCGCCTCGATGCCCGAGACGTCCCTGCAGCCCTCGACGAAACGCTGGCGCTGGGCGTCCATCTCGGCCTGGACTTTCTTGCCCATGGCCCGGCGCAACAGGTCGGCATCGCCGAGCGAATAGCCGGCGAGGATCTGCGCCGCCTGCATGACCTGTTCCTGATAGACGAAAATGCCGTAGGTTTCGGCGAGTATGCCTTCGAGCCTGGCGTGCGGATATTCGATCGGAACCTCGCCCGCCTTGCGCTTGCCGAACAGCGGTATGTTGTCCATCGGCCCCGGACGATAGAGCGAGACGAGCGCGATGATATCGCCGAAATTGGTCGGCTTCACCGCCGTCAACGTGCGCCGCATGCCTTCCGATTCGAGCTGGAACACGCCCACCGTATTGCCCGCCTTCATCAGTTCGTAGACCTTGGGATCGTCGAGCGGCAGCGCCGCAAGGTCGATCGCGATCTCGCGCCTGTGAAGCAGGTCGACCGCCTTCTTGAGCACCGACAGCGTCTTCAACCCGAGAAAGTCGAACTTGACCAGGCCCGAGCTCTCGACGTTTTTCATGTCGTATTGCGTGACCGGCATGTCCGAGCGCGGATCGCGATAGAGCGGGACGAGCTGCGCCAGCGGCCGGTCGCCGATCACCACGCCCGCGGCATGGGTCGAGCTGTTGCGCGGAAATCCTTCGAGCTGCATCGCCAGATCGACGAGGCGCTTCACCTGGTTGTCGTTATCGTATTCGCGCTTGAAATCGGCCGCCCCGTTGAGCGCGCGCGGCAGCGTCCACGGATCGGTGGGGTGATTGGGCACCATCTTGCACAGCCGATCGACATGGCCGTAGCTCATCTGGAGGATCCGCCCGGTGTCGCGCAGCACCGCCCGGGCCTTCAATTTGCCGAAGGTGATGATCTGCGCGACATGATCGTGGCCGTATTTCTGCTGGACGTAACGGATCACCTCGCCGCGCCGGGTTTCGCAGAAGTCGATATCGAAGTCGGGCATCGAGACGCGTTCGGGATTGAGGAAGCGTTCGAACAGCAGGCCGAGCCGGATCGGGTCGAGGTCGGTGATGGTCAGCGCCCAGGCGACCAGGCTGCCGGCACCCGAGCCGCGCCCCGGACCGACCGGGATGTCGTGATCCTTGGCCCATTTGATGAAGTCGGCGACGATCAGGAAATAGCCGGGAAAGCCCATCTGATTGATGATGCCGACCTCGAACTCGAGCCGGTCGAAATAGGTTTGCCGCTCCTCGTCCGGCATTTCGCCATAAGGCTCGAGCCGCGCTTCGAGCCCCTTGCGCGCATCCTCCGCCAGCATCCGCGCCTCGCCTTCGACATCGCCGGCGAGGCTCGGCAGGATCGGCTTGCGATAGGGCGGCGCATAGGCGCAGCGCTGGGCAATCACGAGGGTGTTCTCGACCGCCTCCGGCAGATCGGCGAAAGCCTCGTCCATCATGTGGTAGGTCTTGACGTAGCTTTCCGGGTTGGAACGTGCGCGGTCCTCCGCATCGATATGGGTAGAACCGGCGATGCAGAGCATCGCGTCATGCGCCTTGTGCATGTGCGGCTCGGCGAAATTGGCCGGGTTGGTCGCCACCAGCGGCAGATCGCGAGCATAGGCGAGTTCGACCAGCGCCGCTTCCGCGCGCTCCTCCACCGCGTCTCCCCGACGGGCCAGTTCGATATACAGCCGCTCGGGAAACAGCGATTCGAGCCGGTCGAGCAACGCCTCCGCATGGCTTTGCTGCCCTTCGGCCAACAGCCGGGTGACGCCGCCCTCGCTCGCACCGGTCAATGCGATCAGCCCCGCGGTGCGGCCCGTGAAGTCATCCATCCGCACATGCGGCTCGAATTCCAGCGGACGCTCGAGATGGGCCTTGGATACGAGATGACAGAGATTGTCGTAGCCCGTCTCGTCCTGCGCGTAGAGCGGCAGGTAGTCGACCTGCTTGCCCTCGCTGTCGCGCGCCACGCCGAGCAGCGTACCGACGACCGGCTGAATGCCTTCCGCCTTGCACGCATTGGCGAACATCACCGCGCCATAGAGCCCGTTGCGATCGGCGATCGCGATAGCGGGAAAGCCGCGCTCCTTCGCCAGCTTGGCCATCGCCTTGGGATCGATCGCTCCTTCGAGCATGGTGTAGGCGGAAAGGATTCGCAGGGGGACGAAGGGCTTGTAGGACATGGCTTCAATATGCGGCTTGCGGGCGCGATACTCCAGCCGCCCTGTCGTGCAAATTCTCCACAGCCCACGGGGGGCTCAGAGAAGCTTTTCGATATCGCCGGCGATCGTCTTGGGGGCATCGGTCGGAGCATAGCGCTTCACCACCGCGCCCTCGCGGTCGATCAGAAATTTGGTGAAGTTCCACTTGATCGCCTTCGATCCCATCAGCCCGGGCTTCTCGCGCTTCATCCAGTCGAACAGCGGACTCGCCCGGTCGCCGTTGACCTCGACCTTGGCCATCAAGGGGAAGGTAAGACCGAAATTGACCTTGCAGAATTCGGCGATCTCGTCGCCATTCCCCGGCTCCTGGTTGCCGAATTGATTGCACGGGAAAGCCAGCACCTCGAAGCCGCGGTCGCGATAGCGTCGGTATAGCTCTTCCAGACCTTCGTATTGCGGCGTGAAGCCGCATTTGCTGGCGGTGTTGACGACCAGCAGCACCTTGCCGAGCTTGTCCTCGAGTGCGAGCTGCTCGCCCTTGTTGGTGGACACGGTGAAATCGGCGATCGTAGTCATTTGCGAGGTTCCTTGCGGCGATAGACGAGGTCGAAGCTGTCGCGCCATGTCAGGCCGTGGTCGCTCGATGCCTCGCCGTGCTGGCGTACGCTGCCGTCGTCCTGCAAATCATAGGTCATCCGCACGAGCGAGGGATTGCCGACCTCGTCCTTGCCCCAATAACCGGTCAGCACCATCGCACCATCGATCGGTCCGCCATCGAAGAACACCCGGCCCGGCGTCTCGCCGATCCACAGCTGGTGCCAAGCCCCGTCAGCCGGATCATAGGCGGTCAGACTGGCACCGCCGCCGCCGCGCAGGGGCATCCAGGTTTCGCGGATGGCGCAGCCCGCGCTGACCTTCTCGATCCGGCTCTCGGCCACCTGCGTTTCCTTCCCTTTCGGGAACACCGCCCATTCGCCGATCCAGAAGTCGAACGCATTGTAGCGAGGGCTCTCGCACCTCTCGGGCGGCGGCGGCTGAGCTAGACCGGTGGCGGCCGAAGCCTGGGCGAGAACGAGCGAAAGGGCGAGATCGAGCATCGGCATTCCTCCCTTGATCTCTGCCTAGCGCGTATGGCGGAACGGCGCCACGCGGTATCGACGAGGGACCGACGCGCGCCTATGAGCCGGGATAGTCGTCCCGCGCAGCCAGCGCCTCGATCTCGCCCCGCGTGAGGCGGTGGTCGCCAGCTTTCTGGATCACGAAACGGTCGCGCTCCTCGGGGGGATAGGCCATGATCTGCGCAACCATTTCAGCCAGCGTCCCGCCACGCAGGCCCTTGCCACCATCGAACAGGCCCCGGCCGTCGTCCGCGCTGTGGATCTCGGCACGGTCGTCCCAGTCCGGTCCGGCGCTCGCAGCGCCTTCGCCCCTGTAGGTGCTCGGGTGATCGGTCATCGAAATATCTCCTTTGATTGATCAACACGCGAGACGCGCTGCAGGTCCGCTATCCGATCACGCCCTCATGCAGGCGAAGCACGCGGTCCATCTTTCTTGCCAGACGCTCGTTGTGGGTGGCGATCAGTGCCGCGCTGCCCTCGCCCCGGACAAGTTCGAGGAACTGGCCGAGAACCTTTTCGCTCGTCGCCTCGTCGAGGTTGCCGGTCGGTTCGTCGGCGAGCACCAGCGTGGGCTTGTTGGCCAATCCTCGCGCGACGGCGACGCGCTGCTGCTCTCCACCGGACAACTGGCTCGGCCGGTGATCCATGCGGTGATCGAGGCCGAGCGCGACGAGCAGATGCTCTGCCCTGGCCTCGGCCTCCGCTCGCGACCTGCCAGCCACCAGCTGAGGCAGGACCACATTCTCGCGCGCATCGAAATCGGGCAGCAGGTGATGGAATTGGTAGACGAAGCCGAGATGATCGCGGCGCAACAGGGTGCGGGCGCGAGAATTGGACTTCTCGGCAGACTGGCCGGCGATGAGGATTTCGCCCCCGAACCCCCCCTCGAGCAGCCCCACCGCCTGGAGCATCGTCGACTTGCCCGACCCCGAAGGCCCCAGCAGTGCGACGATCTCGCCCTTCTGAATGGCAAGATCGACGCCCCGCAACACCTCGATACGCTCGCCGCCCTGGACGAAGCTGCGGGTCAAGCCCCGCAATTCGACTACCGGCCTATTCATAGCGCAGGACCTGCACCGGGTCGGTGCTCGAAGCCTTCCACGCCGGGTACAGCGTGGCAAGGAAGCTCAGCACGAGCGCGAGCAACACGATCAGGGTGACTTCGAGCGGGTCGGTCTTGGCCGGGAGCGTGGTGAGGAAGCGAACCTGGGGATCCCACAGATTCTGCCCGGTCAGCCTGCCGATCAGTTCGACGATGCCCTGGCGGAAGGTCAGCACGACGAAGCCGAGTACGAGACCCGCCAGAGTGCCGATCGCACCGACGGTGAAGCCGGTGGTGACGAAGATCTTCATCAGACTCTGCCGCGTCGCCCCCATGGTGCGCATGATGGCGATGTCGCGGGTCTTGGCGCGGACCAGCATCACGAGGCTCGAGAGAATGTTGAAAGCCGCGACCAGCACCATGAAGCTCAAGGCGAAAGCCATCGCCACCCGTTCGACCTGCAGCGCTTCGAAGAGCGTCGAGTTGATGGTCTTCCAGTCCGCCACGACCGCCCTCCCCTCGACCGCGCGCTGGACCGGCGCGAGGATTTCTCCGACGTCATCGGGGTCCGCGACCTGGACTTCGATCATGCCGATCGTGTCGCCCATCAGCAGCAGCGTCTGCGCATCGCTCATCGGCATCACCACGAAGCTTTCGTCGTAATCGTAGATCCCGACTTCGAAGATCGCGCCGACCTCGTAGCCGACCTGCCGGATCGAAGTGCCGAACGGTGTTGCGCGACCCTGCGGATTGATGATCGTCATCGTGTCGCCCACCCGCAGCGCCGATATTTTCCGCGAGACGCGCACCGATCGCGATCTTTCCCGCACCGGGCTTGCAGCGAGCCGATGTTGCCGCTCACGACCTTGTCCTTGAAAGCTCGCGATGTCCTGCTGCGTATTGCCGCGCACCAGGACGCCTTCGACCCGGCCGTTGAAGGTGGCCAGCAGCGGCTGCTCGATCAGCGGGCTGAGCATCGACCACGCCCGGCGTCTGGCGCACCTCCTGCAGCACGTTCTCCCAATCATCGATCCGCCCGCCATAGGCCTGGACGATCGCATGGCCGTTGAGACCGACGATCTTGTCGAGCAATTCGGCGCGGAAGCCGTTCATCACGCTCATCACGATCACCAGCATGGCCACCGACAGCATCACCACGCCGATCGAGATGCTGGCGACCAGCGCGATGAAAGCCTCGCCCCTGCCCGGAAGCAGGTAGCGCTTGGCGATCGTCCATTCGAAAGGTGAGAGGATCAAGGCGGCTCGCGTTTGTCGTTCGTGGTCGATCCGGGCTTTAGGCAGCCTGACCTTGCCACGCAATGAAATCGTTCCCCTGGCTGCAGGACAGGCCTCGAACCACCGCACTGCCCTTGTAATCGGACCGCAACATCGCCATTGGAGCGCGCATCCGGATTAGCCGCGGCGGACAGGCCCTCTGATGAACCTCACCCATCCGTTTCTCGATGAGGACGGCGACAAGCTGCGCGAAGAGTGCGGCGTGTTCGGCGCGATCAATGCGACCGATGCCGCCGCCGCCACCGCGCTGGGCCTCCACGCGCTTCAGCACCGCGGGCAGGAAGCGGCCGGGATCACCAGCTTCGACGGCGCCGAATTCTTCACCCGCCGCGGCATCGGCCATGTCGCGGACAATTTTTCCAGCCAGGAAGCGATCGCCGAATTGCCCGGCATCATGGCCGCCGGGCATGTCCGCTATTCGACCACCGGCGGAGCGGGCCTGCGCAACGTCCAGCCGCTTTATGCCGATCTGGCCAGCGGCGGCTTCGCGGTGGCGCATAACGGCAATATTTCCAACGCCGGCACGCTGCGCGCCGAGCTGGTCCAGCGCGGCGCGATCTTCCAGTCGACCTCCGACACCGAAGTGATCATCCATCTGGTCGCGACCAGCCGCTATCCCACCATGATCGACCGGCTGATCGATGCGCTGCGGCTGCTCGAGGGTGCCTATGCGCTGATCGTGATGACGCCCGAAGGCATGATCGCCTGCCGCGATCCGCTCGGGATCCGTCCGCTGGTGATGGGCCGGATCGGCGATGCCACGCTGTTCGCCTCCGAAACCGTCGCCTTCGACGTGGTCGGCGCGGAATTCGTCCGCGAAGTCGAGCCGGGCGAGCTCATCCGGTGGATTTCGACGGCAATGTCGATTCGCTCCATCCCTTCGGCAATCATCGCCCCCGCCCCTGCATCTTCGAGCATGTCTATTTCAGCCGTCCCGACTGCGTCTTCGCCGGGCGCAGCGTCTATGAAGCGCGCAAGGCGATCGGCGCGGAACTGGCGCGCGAGAAGCCGGTCGAGGCCGATCTCGTGGTCCCGGTGCCCGACAGCGGCGTTCCCGCGGCCATCGGCTATGCGCAGGAATCGGGCATTCCGTTCGAACTCGGGATCATCCGCTCGCACTATGTCGGGCGGACCTTCATCCAGCCCTGCGACGGCGCGCGCCATGCCGGCGTCAAGCGCAAGCACAATGCCAACCGCGCTCTGGTCGCAGGCAAGCGGATCGTGCTGATCGACGACACCATCGTGCGCGGCACGACCTCGCTTCAGATCGTCGAGATGATGCGCGAAGCCGGCGCCAACGAAGTCCATTTTCGCGTCGCCAGCCCGCCGACCGCGCATAGCTGCTTTTATGGCGTCGATACGCCCGAACGATCCAAGCTGCTCGCTGCGCGGATGGAACTCGAGCCGATGCGCGAATTCATCAAGGCCGACAGCCTGGCCTTCGTCTCGATCGACGGCCTCTACCGCGCGGTCGGAGAAACCCCGCGCAACGCCGGCTGCCCGCAATTCTGCGATGCCTGCTTTACCGGGGATTATCCGACCTCGCTGACCGATCTGGCGCGGCGTGAAGACAAGCAGCAGGAACTCGCGTTCCCGGTCGGTCGCGTCGCCTGATGACCAAGCCGCTCGAACACAGGCTCGCTCTGGTCACCGGGGCCAGCAAGGGTATCGGCGCTGCCACGGCCCAGGCGCTGGCCCGGGCGGGTGCGCATGTCGTGCTGACCGGCCGCGATGTCCGCGCGCTCGAGGGGGTCGAGGACACTATCCACGCTGCGGGCGGCGCGTCGACCATCGCACCCGTCGACCTGGCCGAACCCGATGGCGTCGCGCGGCTCGCTTCGGCGATTGCGGGTCGCTGGGACAAGCTCGATTTCCTCGTTCTCTCCGCCGCCTATCTTCCGGCGCTTACTCCTGTCACGCAGATCGAAGGCAAGCAGTTGAGCCAGGCCGTGACGGTCAATTTGCTCGCCACACAGGCCTTGCTCGCCAATTTCGATCCGCTGCTCAAACGCGCCGACGCGGGGCGCGTTATCGGCATGACCAGCAGCGTCGGGGCGAAACCTCGCGCCTATTGGTCAGCCTATGGGGCGACCAAGGCGGCGTTCGACAATCTGCTCGAGGCCTATGCCCAGGAAGTCGAGAAGATCTCGCCGGTCCGCATCGCCTTGATCGATCCCGGCGCCACGCGAACGGCGATGCGTGCCAAGGCCTATCCCGGCGAAGATCCCCAGACGGTCAAGCCGCCCGAAGCGGTTGCGAAACGCGTGGTCGAATTGCTGATCGAAGGTTTCGACGAATTCCACCGCGAGCGGGTCGACGATCGCGTTAACCAATAGCGGGCACCAATCCTAAACCCCGATGGGCGACATTCGTCGAGCACGCCGCGCCCGCGCGCGGCCCGTATTGCCGGAAATACCCAGGAAGGGCGAGCCATGATCCATCAGACGCATGACCGCTACACGCGCGTGGCGCAGGAGGACCGCTGTGCCCCGAGGACGCGGCTGACCATCCCCGGCCAGTTGCGCGCCAGCGGCGGACGCGCCTTCCAGACGGTGGTGCACGACCTTTCGATCTCGGGTTTTTCGGCCGCGGCGATCAACCGCATGCACGAAGGCCAGCTGTGCTGGCTCACCCTGCCCGGCCTCGAATCGCTTCAGGCGCAGGTCGTGTGGTGGGAAAATTGCATGGTCGGTTGCGCCTTCGGGGAACTGCTCAGCCCGATCGTCCACGACAGCATTCTTGCGCGTTACAGCGGCAGAGGAGCCTACCGCTCCTTTTGAATGCACTTAAAGGGGGCGGCGGTTTCTCCGCCCTTTGCGTTTGCTGCCTTGGCCGCGACCTGAGGCGCGGGCCTGAACCTTCGTCCGGGTCGCAGCCGGTGACGGTGGCCGCTCGTCGGTCACCGTCACCACTCCCCGATCAATCCACTTCGACTTCCGCGGCGATCCGGCCGACCAGCTGGCGAAACGCATCGCGGTTCGCGCTGCTCGTGGCGGTCTTCCAATTGCCGACCGCAGCCACCACCAGCCGTTTCGAAGGAACGATTGTGACCGCCTGACCGAAGATGCCCTGCGCGCCGAAATTGCCGCCGGGATAGGCCCACCACTGATAACCATAGCCAAAGCCTGGCGCGTCCGGTCCGAATTCGACCTGCGCCGCGCCCGCGCGCTCGAACCAGTCTCGGGGAACGACCCCTTTGCCGCCTTCGAGGACGAACTGACCGAAGCGGGCGTAGTCGGCGAGCCGCAACGACAGGCAGCATCCGCCGATATTCCCGCCGGTGAGGTCCTGCATCCAGAACAGCCCGCCTTCGAAGCCTGCGGGCTCGACGATCTTCTCGGCCGCATAGGCGGCGAGCGACTTTCCGGTCGCCTTCTCCACGATCAGCCCCAGCAGATTTGTCTCGAGCGTCTTGTAAACCCATTTCTTGCCCGCCGGCGCCTCGCGCTTCAGCGTGCGGGCATAGGTAACGACCTGCGACTCGCCTTCCACCGGCGCCACGGCGAGCATTCTCGCTACATCGCTGGCGGGATCGGTGTAATCCTCGTTCCAGGCAACCCCCGATGTCATGGTCGCGATCTGGCCGACGGTGACACCGTCGTAGGCCGTCCCGGCCAGGCCGGGAACGATTTCCTCGACCGGCGTGTCCAGACCGTCGATATAGCCATCTTCGATGGCGGCGCCGAGCAGCGTCGACGTGAAACTCTTGGCGACCGAGAAGCTCGTCCAACGGCCAGTCTGGCCGAACCCGAGGCCATAGTCCTCGAAGACGACCTTGCCATCGGCGAGCACCATGACTCCCGAGGTTTGCGTTTCCGCCATGAACGAACGGATTGCAAGCTGGAGGTCTGCCGAGAGCGGCTCCGATGCCCGGGGAAGAAACCGCGGGTGCGATGCCGGCGCGACCTCCAGTCCGGGAAAGAGCCCTTCCATATCGCGGAAGGCAGCCGAGCGGCGCGCATCGTCCCAGAAGAGGATGGAATCGCCGGGATCCATGCTCGCCATTTCCTGCGGCATGCTTTGGCTGACGGCGGGCATCGAGGCTGGAGTCGACGGCGCCAGTTGAGCGCTTCCCGTGCATCCCGCCAGCGACAGCGCCAGTGCCGAAGCCAATAGCTTTCGCATCAATTTTCTCCCCTCTTGAGCAATGTGACCTGATGGACGTCGATGCCGCCGCCTCTGAAACCGCCTTCGCAATACATCAGGTAGTAACGCCACAGATCGCAGAATTGCGCATCGAACCCGGCGGGCAGGCGACCCTCGTCGACCGCGCCATCGAAATTCGATCTCCACGCCTCGAGCGTCCCCGCGTAGTCCTGCCCGAAGTCCACCTGGTCGCGCCATTCGAGCCCGCGCTCCTCCGCAAGCAGACGGAACTCACTCGTCCGGATAAGCAGACCGCCGGGGAAGACATAGGCCTGGATGAAATCGGCGCTCCGGGCATAATCGTCGAACAATTCTTCGCGCATCGAGATGAACTGGATCGCGGCGCGGCCGCCAGGTCGCAGATTGCGCGCGATGCAATCCATGTAGGTCGGCCAATACTCGCGCCCCAGTGCTTCGACCATCTCGACGCTCACGATTGCATCGAACTGTCCGGCTACGTCGCGGTAGTCCTGCTTGTGGAAATCGATTTCGGGCCGATGGCGCGCCCGCGCCCATGCGAGCTGTTCTTCGGAAAGGCTGATCGCCGTCACCTTGCTGCCTTGTGCCGCCAGATGGTCAGCAAGTGCGCCCCAGCCGCAACCGATCTCGAGCACCGAAGCGGGCTCGCCCAGCCGGTCCGAAAGCGCCGCCCATTTGCGCTTCTGGGCTTGCTCGAGGCCATCGTCACCAACATCGAGTGCCGAGGAATAGCTCATCGTCGGATCGAGCCAGGCGCGGTAGAAATCATTGCCCAGGTCGTAATGCGCGGCGATGTTCTTGCGCGCCCCGCTATGGGTGTTCCGGTTGAACAGATGCGCCAGCTTGAGCGCGTGGCGGAACGGACCTTTGGCCCGCGCGGTATCGCCCAATCGCCCGGCATGCTGCATGAACAGGGCGAACAGCGGCACCGGGTCGGGACTGGACCACTCGCCCTCCTCCCAGGCCTGGTACCAGCCCACAGAACCGTTGCTGGCGAGCCGGATCAGAGCGTTCCAGCTGTGCAGTTCGACGTCGCATGCGAAACCCGGAGCGCGTCCGCCGAACGTCCGCCGACTTCCGTCGGGCAGGATCGCGTGAATCGTCCCCGTGGTCAGTGCCGTGTCGATCCGATCGAGGATCTTGCCGAAACCCGGCGCGACCAGGCGCGCGAACGGGCCCGGCTTGCGCGCGAAACGCCGGGCTCCGGCGAGCAGCGCGCGGCCGCGGTGGGTGGTCTGCATGTCCATCGCCCGAGCTATGGAGCGGCGCATGGGGTCTAGGCAAGTTAGGTTTTGCTCTCGCGATAGGCTTCGAGTGCCCGTTCGCGCGCTTCCCGGTGGCCGATCATCTTGACGGGATAGTCGGCGCGGCTGTCGTCCGGCGGGTCGTGGATGCAATCGTCTGCAAGGTCGGCGAGCTCGGGAACATATTCGCGAATATAGCCCGCGGCGTCGAACTTCGCGCTCTGGCTCAGCGGGGCCATGATCCGGCTGAACATGTTGCTGTCGACGCCGGTACCCGAAATCCACTGCCAGTTGACCCCGTTGTTGCCATAGTCCGCATCGACGAGACAGTCCCAGAACCATTGCTCGCCGTGCCGCCAGTCGATCAGCAAATGCTTCACCAGGAAGCTGGCACAGATCATCCGCACCCGATTGTGGATCCAGCCGGTTCGCCACAATTGGCGCATGCCCGCATCGACCACCGGGTAACCGGTCATGCCCTTCTGCCAGGCGTTCAGATCGCCCGCGATGACATGCCCCGCCTCGGGGTTCCGCCACAGCCTGCGCTCGTCGTAATCGCGGTAGCTCTCGCGCGGATAGTCGGGAAACTGGTCGATGACGTTCTGGGCGTAATCGCGCCAGATGAGCTCCTTGGCGAAGGTTTGCCACCCTTGGCTGCGCTTGCCGTCGAGCGCGTGCCATACCTGCGCCGGACTGATCTCGCCCCAGTGAAGATGCGGCGACAGGCGCGAAGTGTGGTCCTCTGAAGGAAGGTTGCGGCCATCATCATATGTCGCCACCTGCTCCGCCCACCATTCGAGCCGCCGGTTCGCAGCATCCTCGCCGAATTCCCAGAAGGCACGGATTCCACCCGCCCAGTCGGGCTCGGTCGGGAGCAGATCCCAGTCGCCCAGCGTGTCGCTTTCGGGCCAACTGTCGGGCGAATGGATCGTGGTCGGCTCGGGCAGAGGCTCGCGCGGGGGCATGCATTCGAGCATCGCCTTGGAAAACGGCGTGTAGATCTTGTACGGATCGCCCGAGCCGGTGGTGACGCTGCCCGGGGGAAGCAGATAATTGCCGTCATAGAGGCGGAGACGGCAACGTTCGCCAAGAGCGTCGCGCAGCTCGTCTTCGGCTTCCTTCCACCACGGTTCGTAGTGGCGCAACGCGTGAACGCAGCCGGCCCCCGTCGCGTCCGCCAGCGCGGCGAGAACCTGCGGGGCATCGCCGCGACGCAGCACGATCCGCGAATGACGCGCCCCGAGCGCCCGGCCGAGACTGTCGAGCGAATGGTGCAGCCAGACCCGGCTCGCACCGCCATAGGCGTGATCGCCGGCGCGCGAATCGTCGAGCACATAGACCGGGACAACCGGCCCAGCCTGGGCTGCAGCGTGAAGGGCGGGCTGATCCGCGAGACGCAGGTCGCGCCGCAGCCAGACGATCTGAGGCAAACTCATGCGCAAGGAACGGAAACCCGAGCGCGCTGGTTCCTGCTGGTATGGAGCACGATCGGTCCGACATCGTCACCCCCGAAGATCCCCCGATTTCCGCCGAACGAGTGCGGATCCCCGAACGCGGCTTCACGGTCGATCGCGAAAAGGCGCTGGTCGCCGCAGCGATCCTGTGGGCCGGCTGGGCCGTAATGGTGTGGTTTGTGACGCATGGCGGAACCGCTGCCTTCGACGATTGGGGCTTGCATCTCTACCGCTCTGGCCGCGATCTGAATCCTCGCGGCGGTCCCATGATCCACGAAGCGGTTCGCGACACCACTGCCCTCGGCGGCGTGTTCCTCAGTACCTTGATCACCATCGGAGCTGTGGTCGCGTTGCTGTTCCTCAAGCTGCGACGCGAAGCCATCCTGTTTTCGGGCACGGTGCTGATCGGCTGGATGGTCAACAATCTGATGAAATGGCTGGTCGGACGCGACCGGCCACAGATCGTGCCGCACCTCACCGAAGCCGGGGGCAACAGCTTTCCCAGCGGCCACAGCTTCGCTTCGGCGATGATCTACATCGGCATGGCGCTGGCCTTCGCTTCGATGAGTCGGCGCCACTCGGTCCGCTACACCCTGGTGGGATCGGCGATGGTGCTTTCCGCCATGATCGCCTGGAGCCGAGTGATGCTCGGCGTGCATTTCCCCAGCGATGTGGTCGCCGGCTGGCTTGGGGGCGCCGGATGGGCCTTCCTCGCGGCAGCGCTGCTCTACCAACCCGCTCGCGCTGCGGCCGATAGCGAGACAGCCGAGAAGCTCGATCCTATGACCGAGGAGCACAGGGCGCAGCGGGCAGCGAAACGGTGAACCGCTCGCGCGCGACCGGATCGTAGAAGCGCGCGTCGCGAAGCAGAATGGAACCGTCACGACCTTGCTCGAACAGCGGGGCGCGGGACCAGAAAAGAAACGCTTCGGCCTGCGGATCGATTACGCTCGAATGCGTCCGACCGCACGCACGGACAAGATCGGCGTTCCCGATGATTTGCGAGCGGACAGCTTCGGCATGAGTGCCGGTCCAGCCCGGGACGATCCGATAGCGCCCGTCGCGCAGGGGAATGATCAGGTCTCGCTTCCAGAAGGCCAGCGGAACCGGTTTCGCGATCGTCCGCCCGACTGCATCGTCATCGCTCGATCGCTCGGCCCTGCAAGTGATCGCCGCGTTGAACCCGATGTAGCCCAGGGCCATGGCGATCGCGATCCGCGCAGGTCGACGCCAGTCGTCGCCGCGCCTCTCGCGCCGAAACGAGAGCCATGCCGCTCCGCCCATGAGTGCCCACAACCATACATCGACGATGAACAGCACGTCGCCGTAGAACCAGCGTTGCGAGAATGGTTCGAGCAGGCGGATGCCGTAGACGTTGAGCCAGTCGAGCGCCGGGTGCGTGAGACAGGCGATGAAGCACAGCAGGAACAGCCAGACGAATCGGACCGGCAGGCGTCCCGAGGGCCGGGTTCCGCGCTGCGCCTGCCAGCGATCGTAGGCATAGAACAGCACCGCCGATATCAGCGGCAGCAGCACCAGCGCCGGCGGCCCGTGGGTAATCCCGCGGCGAAAACCGAGATGGCCCACCCCGTCGAGCCACAGGAAACATGCGGCATCGACATCGGGCAGGTTCGCTCCGACTATCAGCGCGGGCATGGCAAGCCCGGTCTTTCGTTTCAATCCGGCCTGTCCGATCAGCGTCCCGAGGAGGCTGTGGGTCAGATTGTCCATGGGACGGGACCGCTATTCCGACAGGCCCAGACCAGATATGCCCATCGCCCGAATAGAACACGGCCGGGCATATCCGGCGGCTGGGCTGCCGGGATTTGGCGGGACGCCGCACGGTCATGTCGCGGTCTCTACGCCCGGCGCGGAACGCAGGAAAGGGGGCGGATTTCATGCCGGTCCTGCGGCCCGGCTTCAGGGCCGCCCCTGGCAGGCCCGTCCCAGCCGCTGGTTCAGGCGTCGAAGCTCTCGCCCCGCCGCGCCGCAGTAAATTCGCGACGGTCGAGATAAGTGTCGCCGTCGATGTCGTAATAGAAGAAACTGTCTGCGGCCTTGTTCGCCTGTTCGGCGCTCAGATAGGGCGTGGTCTCGTCGTTGCGCTTGGGCGCATTGGGATCGAGCGGAATCGCCCAGATCGCATATTCCGCCACCGACAGCTTGCCGTCGTCGTTTCGGTCGAGATAGCCCCAGGTCATGTTCTCCCGCAGGCGCATGTTGGTATTTTCATCGCGTGGCAGCGAAGCCGCCTGCATTTCGGCACCGGTCGTCTTCCGACATTGCCGTATCGGCGCCGCTGGCAGAACCATCGGTCGAAGCGGCGGAATTGTCGTCGCCTGCACTCGCCGGCTCGACCTGTTCATCGGAGATTTCGTCGCGATAACCGGCATATTCGGACTGGAACGCATCGGCATCGAAGGTATCACGCCGTGCCTGTGCTTCATCGGAAAGGGTGTAGTCGCGCGTCATCGGATCGTATTCGACCGTCTGGTTGACCTCTGCATCAGCCATTTCGCTGCCGACGACGGGATCCTCGGTATCGTCGCCGCAACCCGCGAGTACGAGCGCCAGCGCCGAAAGAATTGCGGTGGTCTTGAGGGTAGTCATGGGGCCTCGGGGGATTGATGCGCGCACCCGCAATCCGCGGGGGCTTCGCAATACCAACCGACGAAACGCCAATTTTGTTCAAAAAAGAGGCGACAATCTGCGCGCCCACGCGCCGGGGCTCCGCCGCCAGTGCCGGCGCTAGACCGGATCCGCCGCCGTTCCCCCGACGGTCCAGGTCTGGCCCTTGCCGAGAAGCTTGGCGAGATTGGCTTCCTTGCCCTCGCTCGCCCGCGCGCGTTCGGCAATCACCGCACTCTCGAAGGTTGGTCGCGGATCGTCGTAGAGCACTCCCAATGCCATCGGGAACGGACCGAAGGGCATTTCGACCAGCATATGGGCGATCGAGCGGTTGGTCACGTCATGGACGAGCACGCCGGCGGCTTCCCAGTCGCCGTCGTTCACTTCGACTACCTTGAGCTCGAGCGCCTCGCGGTCGAGAGCGATGCCCTTGCTCTGGCCGGCGAAACAGCATCGGCTTGCCGTGATCGAGCCACAGCTGCCGATCCTCCGCCCCCTTGGGCGCGGCGAAATCGTCGAACACGTCCTTGTTGTAGACGATGCAGTTCTGGAAGATCTCGATGAAGGCGGCTCCTTCGTGGGCATGCGCTGCCTTGAGCACTTCGGGCAGGTTCTTCGACACGTCGAACCCGCGGCCGACGAAGCGGGCCCCTGCACCCAGCGCAAAGGCGGCAGGACGCGCGGGATGGTCGACGCTACCCAGCGGAGTGGATGGGCTCCTGGTCCCTTCGCGGCTCGTGGGCGAGGCCTGCCCCTTGGTGAGGCCGTAGATTTCGTTGTTGAACAGCATGATCTGCATGTTCACGTTGCGTCGAAGGACATGCATCAAATGATTGCCGCCGATCGACAATCCATCGCCGTCTCCGGTCACCAACCAGATATCCAGTTCGGGATTGGCGAGCTTGGTGCCGGTGGCAAAAGCAGGCGCGCGGCCGTGAATCGTATGGAAGCCGTAGCTTTCCATGTAATAGGGAAAACGGCTCGAACAGCCGATGCCCGAAATGAACACCGTCTTCGCCGGGTCCGCACCCAGCTGCGGCAAAGTGCGCTGCACCGCCTTGAGAATCGCGTAGTCGCCGCAACCCGGACACCAGCGGACCTCCTGGTCGGTTTCCCAATCCTTGAGCGTGGTTTCGATCTTTACCGGAGCGTTCATTGGTTTACCGCCTTGCTATCCGACCCTTCGCCGGGCCGTGCCGCACCGTCGCCGTGAAACGGCGCGTCGGGATAGGAACCGTCATCGTGGCCACTTTCCGGATTGGGCAATTGCTGCTCGTTCACACCGACCTCACCACCTTCATTGCCCTCGATTCCGTCGAAGAACTTTGCAATCTCGGCCTCGAGTTCGGCGATCTGGAAGGGCTGGCCGCTGGTCTTGGTCAACGGCTGCGCATCGACAAGGAACTGGTCGCGCAACACCGTCTTGAACTGGCCGGTGTTCATCTCGGGCACGAGTACGTGATCGAAGCTGCGGAGCAATTCGCCGAGATTGGACGGCAGCGGCCAGATGTGACGAACATGGATATGACTCACCTCGCAGCCCTTGCGGCGGCTGTTGTCGACGGCCCGATGGATCGGGCCGAAGGTCGATCCCCAACCGACCACGGCGAGCCTGCCCGAACTGGCGCCAAGGCAGATTTCCTGGTCCGGCACAACCACGCCCTCGACCTTGTTCTTTCGCGCGTCGGTCATGCGCTGATGGTTGTCGGGCGAGTAATCGATATTGCCGGTCAGCTCGTGCTTTTCGATCCCGCCGATGCGGTGCATCAGCCCGGGCGTTCCTGGCTTGACCCACGGCCGCGCACCCTTGGCATCGCGTTTGTAGGGCAGGAAACCGTCGCCATCATTGGGCGTGTCGAGGAATCGGACCGGAAAAGGCGTATAGTCGGCCGGATCGGGCACTTTCCAAGGCTCGGCGGCATTGGCAATATAGCCATCGGTCAGCAGCATCACCGGGGTCATGTATTCGACTGCGATACGGCAGGCCTCGATCGCACATTCGAAGGCATCGCTCGGGCTGCGCGCGGCGAGCACCGGCATCGGCGCATCCCCGTTGCGGCCATAGACCGCCTGATAGAGATCGCTCTGCTCGGTCTTGGTCGGCAACCCGGTCGATGGTCCTCCGCGCTGCGAATTGACGATCACCAATGGCAGTTCGGTCATTATCGCCAGGCCCATCGCCTCGCCCTTCAGAGCGATGCCGGGACCCGAGGAACTGGTCACGCCGAGGCTGCCGGCATAGCTTGCGCCGATGGCGGCGCAGATCGCGGCGATCTCGTCTTCGGCCTGGAAGGTCGTGACGCCGAATTCCTTGAGCCGGGCAAGGTGATGCAGGATCGCGCTGGCGGGAGTGATCGGATAGCCGCCGAAGAACATCGGAAGTTCGGCGAGCTGTGCCCCGGCCACGAGGCCGAGCGAAACCGCTTCGGCCCCCGTAATCGTGCGGTACAGACCTGCTTCGCTGGGCACCGGATCGATGTGCACCTGCTTGAGCGGCCCGGCCAACTCGGCGGTTTCGCCATAGGCGTGGCCCGCATCCAGCGCGGCGATGTTGGCATCGGCGATATCGGGTTTGGACTTGAACTTGGCCCGGAGCCATTCATGGATCGGATCGCGCGGACGGTCGAACATCCACAGCGCCAACCCAAGGGTCCACATGTTCTTCGACCGCAATGCATCCTTGTTGCCGAGGCCGATAGGGCTTGACGGCTTCGATCGTCCTTTCGGAAATGTCGAAGGCGAGCAAATCGTATTTCGCCAGGCTGCCGTCCTCGAGCGGGTTGGCATCGTAATGCGCCTTGTCGAGGTTGCGCTTGGTGAAGGCGCCGGTGTCGGCAATGATCAGCCCGCCCGGCTTGAGCGCGGCGAGGTTGGTCTTGAGCGCCGCCGGGTTCATCGCCACCAGCACGTCCGGGGCATCGCCGGCAGTGTTGATTTCGCGGCTGCCGAAATTGATCTGGAAGGCCGAGACGCCGAACAGCGTCCCCTGTGGCGCGCGGATCTCGGCGGGAAAATCGGGAAAAGTGGCGAGATCATTGCCCGCCAGCGCGGTCGAGAGGGTGAACTGCCCCCCCGTCAATTGCATCCCGTCCCCGGAATCCCCGGCGAAACGCACCACCACGCTTTCGGGGGTTGCGGCGAGTCCGTCCTGCGGGGCGGTGGCGGCTGTTGCCATCCGAAATTCCTTGTCCCGCGCCGTCGTTTCCGGCGCTTTTTCCAATTGGGTGGGGCACCTAGGCATGGCCCCATCCTGTCGCAACGAAGTTTCTCTGCTAGGCTAAAAATGCATCATGGAAAAGCGCTGCAAAAGGGCTAGGTTCCGAAAAGAAACGAATTGGGAGCAAGCGATCGATGGCGGATACCGAACATTACGTGCGTGACGATGTACGTGGCTTTCTCGACATGCTCGAGCAGCTCGGCGGGAAGGGTGTCGAAGAAGTGGGCGCAGTCGAGGGGCGCGAGCAGATGCGCGCGATGGGCGCCGTCGCCGAAGCCGAGCCACGCCCGATGGCGGTCCAGAAAGATCTCACCTGCCCGGGGCCGGCGGGCGACATACCGCTGCGTTTCTACGACGTGAAAGCAGACCGCGGCCCCGGCCCCTGCGTGGTCTTCATTCACGGCGGCGGCTTCGTGATCGGCGACATCGAGGTCTACAATTCGCTCTGTACCGAAATCTCGCACCGGCTCGATCTACCCGTGGTGTCGGTCGAATACCGCCTGGCGCCCGAACACCCCTTCCCCGCCGCACCCGACGATTGCGAGGCAGCGGCGCGCTGGATCGCGTCGTCGCCGGCCGTACTGGACCGCAAGATCACGGGGCTGGTGATCACTGGCGACAGCGCGGGCGGCAATCTCACGATCGTAACCACCAACCAGCTGGCAAACGAACCCGCCGGGGTGCCTGTGCTCGTGCAGGCTCCGATCTATCCGGTCGCGAGCGATGTTTCCCGCCATTCGAGCTTCGCCAGCTTCGCCGAGGGCTTCCTGCTGACCGGCGCCGCCATGGCCTGGTTCACCGAGCAATATGGCGGCGACGCGGGAGACCCGCGCCACACGCCGATGGTGGGCGATTGCTCGAATACGCCGCCAACCGTGATCTGCACGGCCGGGCTCGACCCCCTGCGCGATTCGGGCCGCGAATATGCGGCGCATCTGATCCAGAACGGGACGGAGGTCACTTACCTCGAGTTTCCCGGCATCATCCATGGTTTTACCACGCTGAGAAAGGCGATTCCCAGCGGCCAGAGAGATCTCGACGATTTCCTCTCCGCGATCGCCGTCATGCTGGAGCGCCACACGCGATGAACGAACTCGGCTACCGCCCCTGCGTCGGTGTGATGCTGGTCAACGGAGACGGGCTGGTATTCGTCGGGCGGCGGATCGACAACAAGGAAGGCGACTGGTGGCAAATGCCCCAGGGCGGGGTCGACGAAGGCGAAGACATGCGCGTTGCGGCGCTGCGCGAACTCGCAGAGGAAACCGGCGTGCAGGCAGAACACATCACCCTACTCAAAGCGCTGGACGAGCCGATCCGCTACGATCTGCCGGACGAACTGATCGGCCGGCTATGGGGGGAAAATACCGCGGTCAGGAACAGATCTGGTTTCTCGCCCGGTTTTCGGGAGCCGACGGCGATATCGACCTCGAAGCGCACGATTCTCCCGAATTCTGCGACTGGAAGTGGATCGAACCCGACCAGCTGCCCGAGCTCATCGTACCGTTCAAGAAGCGAGTCTACCGCACGGTGCTCGAAGCGTTCAGGGAGCTGGTGTAGCTCAGTTGCTCTGCGGGGCCTGCATGTCGGGGAGCACTGCTTCGGCGGTCTGAACGCGCGGTGGCGGACCTGCGGCGATCGTAGCGGACAGGTCCTGAGTTTCGCGGCAGGTCTTTCCGCACAGCGATTCGAGCTTGGCGAGATTGCCCCGGGCCTTCTCGACCGCTCCCTTTTCCACCAGCGCTTCGCCTTCGCCCGCAAGCGCGGCGAGATTGCGCGGCTCTCGGGTCAGCGCCTCGCGGTAATAGCGGATCGCCTTGCCCTGCAGCCGATCAGCGCGTGCTGCCCGAGCCAGGTCGAGGAAAATCGGCGTATACCCGGGATCGACCGCCAATGCTGCCTCAAACGCGTCCACCGCCGCCTGTATGTCACCCTCGTCGAGCAGCGCCCGGCCTTCGGCGATGAGCACGCCGGCGCGCGGGGTGGGCTCGCGGGATTCGGCCCAGCCGACGCTCGAGGTCACGGCAAGGGCCAGCGAAAGGGCGGCGGCGGCGGGGGCAAAACGCATCAAGGTCTCCAGCACGATCTTCCGTCGGAATGGCGGGGTTTCAGCCATGATCGTCATGGCTAACACGTTCATTCTGCACAGGCGATGAAAAATCCGTCGGTGCCGTCGTGGAACGGCGTGAGCCGGACCCCCTTCCCGCGCTGGGTACCGAGTGGCAATTCGGGATAATGCGAAGACAAGCCGGGATGGCGGTCCAGGAAGGCCTCGAACTGTTCCGCTCCCTCGGCGTCGAGCAGCGAACATGTGACATAGATGATCCGCCCGCCCGGCTTCACCAGTCTGGCGGCGATTTCCAGCAGGCGCGACTGGAGAGCGCAAAGCCGATCCAGTTCCTGCTGTTCGATCCGCCAGCGGGCCTCGGGGTTTCGGCGCCAGGTGCCGACCCCCGAACAGGGCGCGTCCACCAATACGGCATCGGCGGCCGCCGCCAGATCCTCCAGCGCCTCGCGCTCGCGCTGCGGGTCGAGCAATCGCGTCTCGATCATTCCCGCCCCTGCTCGTTCGGCCCGCGGTGCCAGCCGCGAAAGACGGTTGCGATCGGTATCCGAGGCGATGAGCCGACCCCGGTTCTCCATCGCGGCAGCCAGCGCCAGCGTCTTGCCCCCGCCCCCGGCGCACAGGTCGACGATCGTTTCTCCGGGTTGCGCCCCGACCGCGAGGCAGGCGAGCTGCGAGCCGGTATCCTGTATTTCGATCGCTCCGTCGCGCCAGGCGTCCCACCGCTCGACCGGCGTGCCGCGAGCGAGGCGCAGCCCCTGCGGTGCTTCGGTGGGCTCAGCCGGTTCGGGCAGTACCAGCGTGGCGCGATCGGCCTTGAGCGTGTTCACTCTGAGGTCGAGCGGAGCACGGTCGAGCAACGCCCGGGCTTCTGCGCCTGCGATACCCGAAGCCGCCAGCCGCTGCTCCAGCCACGCCGGCGCGACCCCGCCCGATGACGCCTGTTCGTCTTGCCCGCGCGGCCCTGGACCATAATTCGACCCGTCGAACAGCTGCGCGAGGGAAGCATCTTCTTGCATCAGACGCAGCATCGCGGCGCGGCCGCTGGCGGGCACCGGACCGCAGGCGCGGATAGCCGCAAACACCAGTTCGCGGATCGCGCGGCGGTCCTTCGATCCCGCAAAGCGATTGGCGCGAAACCACTCGGCGAGAATCCGGTCCGCAGGCGGACCCATGGCTCGCGCCGAAGCGATGATGGCATCGAGCAATTCGATCGAAGTCTGGACACGCGCCGCCGGGGTCATGCGCGCGCACCGTCGATCGGCCGGCCTTCACCCACTCGTCGCGCGGCCGTCATCGCGTGGGGTAATTCGGAGCCTCGCGAGTGATCGCGACGTCGTGGACATGGCTTTCGGTCAGGCCGGCATTGGTGATCCGCACGAATTCGGCATGTTGAAGATCCTCTATCGTGGCGCTGCCGGTATAGCCCATCGCTGCCTTGATCCCGCCAACCAGCTGGTGGACCACGCCCGCCGCGGGCCCCTTGTAGGGCACCTGCCCTTCGATCCCTTCGGGCACCAGTTTCTGCTGGCTCACGTCCTGCTGAAAATAGCGATCGGCACTGCCCCGCGCCATTGCGGCCACGCTGCCCATGCCGCGATAGCTCTTGTAGCTGCGACCGTGGTAGATGAAGGTGTCGCCGGGGGCTTCCTCGGTGCCCGCGAGCATCGAGCCGATCATGATCGTCGACGCCCCCGCGGCGAGCGCCTTGGCGGCATCGCCACTGGTCCTGAGACCGCCGTCACCGATTACGGGCACGCCCTCGCTGGCGGCCGCCGCGGCGCAATCCATGATCGCGGTAAGCTGCGGAACGCCGACGCCGGCGACCACGCGCGTGGTGCAGATCGAGCCCGGCCCGATGCCCACCTTGACCGCATCGGCCCCGGCGCCGATCAGCGCCCGCGTGGCTTCCGCCGTCGCGACGTTGCCCGCGATTACCTGGACCGCGGTGGAAAGCTTCTTGACCCGCTCGACCGCGCGCGCGACGTCCTTGTTGTGGCCGTGCGCGGTGTCGATGACCACCACGTCCACTTCGGCATCGATGAGCGCTTCGGTGCGTTCGAAGCCCTTGTCGCCGACCGTGGTCGCGGCAGCGACGCGCAGCCGCCCCGTCGCGTCCTTGGTGGCATTGGGATAGGCTACCGCCTTCTCGATGTCCTTGACCGTGATGAGGCCGACGCAGCGCCCGTTGTCGTCAACCACGAGCAACTTCTCGATCCGCCGCTGGTGCAGCATCCGACGCGCATCTTCCTGCCCGGTGCCGAGCGGCACGGTGGCGAGATTGTCGACGGTCATCAATTCGCGCACCGGCTGCCGAGGATTTTCGGCAAAGCGAACATCCCGATTGGTAAGAATACCACACAATTTGCCCGAGCGATCGGTTACCGGAATGCCGCTGATCCGGTTGGCTGCCATGATTTCCTGCGCCTCGCCCAGCGTGGCGTCGGGATTGATGGTGATCGGATTGACCACCATACCGCTTTCGTAGCGCTTGACGGCGCGCACGGCGGCGGCCTGCCCGTCGATCTCGTAATTGCGATGGAGGACGCCTATGCCGCCAAGCTGCGCCATGGCGATGGCCATATCGGCTTCGGTCACGGTGTCCATCGCGCTCGATACGACCGGTATGTCGAGACCGATGGCGCGAGTCAGCCGGGTCGCGGTCCGCGCCATCGAAGGCAGGATGTCGCTCTCGGCCGGACGCAGCAGCACGTCATCGAAGGTCAGGCCGAGGGGGATTTCCATATTCGCCACTTTCGCTGGGGATCGCCCCGAGACGGGGAGATTCGTGGCGGCCCATGTAACGACGGTTCGCTCGATACGCTAGGGGGCGAACGGCAAAAGGGGCCCCGCGCGCGGAGCCCCTCGTATGCGAGCCGGGGAAGAGTGGCTCGCCAGCCTCTCTATTCCATTTCGTCGGCACGCTCGTTGATGCGGTCCGCTGCATCGTCGCCGATGTCGTCGACCTTCTCGGCCCGGGCATTCAGTGCATCTTCGCGCGCATCGGTGCTGGCGTCGTCGGCTGCTTCTTCGAGAGCCTCGGCGCGTTCGTTGCCGACATCCTCGACCGCATCGGCGCGTTCTTCCAGCGCATCGCCGCGCTCTTCGACGGCGCTATCCTGGCCGCAGGCGGCGAGGCCCAGGGCGAGTGCGGGAACGGCAGCGGCAATTGCATACTTCTTCATCGATCTTCCTCCTCCGGAATATCCGTAACCCGGCCCGAATGGCCGCGGCATTCAGGAGACCAATGGACAAGTACGAAGCGAAGTTCCGAGATCGCCAGGATTTCTGCACGATTAACGCGCGGCCTATTCGGCGGTCCAGCCGCCATCGACGCTCCAGTTGGCGCCGTTGACGTTCTGCGCCTCTTCGCGACAGAGGAATACGGCCAGCGCTCCGATCTCTCCCGGCTGGACGAATTTTTTGGTCGCCTGCTTCACCAGCAGGACATCGTTGATCACCTCGTCGCGGGTCAGGCCGCGGGCCTTCATCGTGTCGGGGATCTGGTTCTCCACCAGGGGCGTCCAGACATATCCGGGGCTGATGCAATTGGCGGTCACGCCGTGCTGGGCCAGCTCGAGAGCAATGGTCTTGGTAAAACCGTCAAGGCCATGCTTGGCTGCATTGTAGGCGCTCTTGAACGGGCTGGCGACCTTCGAATGCGCGCTGGCGGTATTGATGATGCGGCCCCAGCCCCGCTGCTTCATGCCGGGCACCGCCAGCCGGGTGGTGTGGAATGCCGCGGTGAGGTTGAGCGCGAGGATCAGATCCCATTTGTCGACCGGAAAGGCCTCCACCGGCGAAACATGCTGCATGCCTGCATTGTTGACGAGTATGTCGATCGCGCCCGCTTCCGCCATCATTTTTTCGACCTGCGCGACGTCGGTCAGGTCAGCACCGCTATGCGATGCATTCAGTTCCTCGCACAGCTTGGCAATCTCATCTGTCTCGCCGAAACCGTTGAGCACCACTTCGGCGCCTTCGGCATGCAGCGCCCGCGCCGTCGCGAGTCCGATGCCCGATGTCGAACCGGTGACAAGGGCGCGCTTTCCTTCGAGAAACATTTGGACCTCCGAGCGTTGGGGATATCATTCGACACGGCCATCGCGCAGCACGAGCGTGCTGTAAAGCGGTCAGGATCCGGGGGAGTTCATGCGTCTCAATCCATTCAATACCGACAATATCAGGGTCCGCTCGAGCGGCGGAGGCGGTGTGGGCAAGGCCGGCGGGCTCGGCTGCGGCACGATTGTCATCGCCGCGATCGGTTATTTCGTTTTCGGCCTCGATCCGATGCAGACGGCAGCTACGGTGGAAACCGTGCAGCAGCAGGGCAGCCGTCAGGTGGGTCCGGCGAACACCGACGAACAGGAAGTCTGCGCGCGCAGCGCATATGCGACGGAGGCGTGCGACGCACTGCAATCGCTCAACCAGACCTGGTCGGGGACCTTCCGGCAACAGGGCTATGGCGACCGCTTCGAGGAGCCCTGGCTCGACCTGTTCCGCAACGGTCGCGTGGACACGCGGGGCTGCGGCAGCGCGACCTCGGCATCGGGACCATTCTATTGCCCGGCCGACGCGACGATCTACATCGATACCAGCTTCTATGATCAGCTTGCACGGATGAGCGGCAATCGCGGCGATTTCGCCCGTTATTACGTCATCGCCCACGAATACGGCCACCATGTGCAGGCGCTCACCGGGGTGGCAGAGCAAATTGCCAGCGCACAACAGCAGAACCCAGCCCGGGCAAACCGGCTGCAGGTGCTGATGGAATTGCAGGCCGATTGCTACGCCGGCGTCTGGGCCGGAAAGAACCGCGCTCTCATCGAGCCCGGCGATATCGAAGAAGGCATGGCCGCCGCCGCATCGATCGGCGACGACCGGCTGACCGGCGGACGCGTATCGAGCGAGAACTTCACCCACGGCACCAGCGAGCAGCGCAGCCAAGCGCTACGGCTGGGCCTGCAGGGCGACGACCGCGCCTGCGATCGGATCACGGCGATCGGCTGATCGAGGAAGCGCAGAAACAGGGCGCGCCCCCGGGATCGCGCCCCATCCGCTGCTGTAGGGAAAATCAGTCCGACTGGTCGGCGATCTCTGCATCGAGTTCCTGCAAGGCTTCGGCGCGCTCTTCTTCGCTCAGATTGCGGTCGATGGCGATTGCCCGGCGGGCCGCTCGCAGCGCCTTCACCGCAACGCGATCGCCGAAGCTTTCGCAGACGAACAGCGTGGTTTTTCCGTCGGCATCCGTTTCGCTGGTCACGGGCGTGTCGTCGTCCTTGCAAGCCATTACCACCCGGGGCGCCATCGCCTGGGCCCTTGCCGCTTCGGCGAAGGCGAGCTGCATTTCGCGGCGCATCTTGCCGTCCTCGGCAAATTCGCGACGCGCCCGCTCCATCTCGACCTGGAATTCACCACCGTCGGCGAATTTCTTGCGCAGCGCTTTCATTTCCTTCTGCAGCGCCTTGCGCTCGGCTGGGGACAGCGCATCCCACTCCTTGCCGTTCCAGACGATGCGATGCTTTTCGATCGTGGTGCCCTCGCCGCGTTCGACATCACGTTCGATATCGCGCAGTTGGCGCTCGGATTTTGCGAAGTCTCTCTCGGCAGCGTCGAGGTCGCGCACGGCGGCATCGAATTCACGCTCGAGCCGGGACATCTCTTGCTCAGACCCAGGAGCCTCGGGAGGAAGCGGGGCTTCGGGCGCGAGCGGAGGCATAGGCGCCGATGGCGCAGTGGGCGCCTCCGGAGGAAGCGGAGCGCTCGGCGCCGCGGGAGAAGCGGCGATCGCCTCGGCGTAGCAGATGCTTGCGGTGAGCGGCAATGCGAGCAAAGCCGCGGCGATCGTGCCACGGGCCACGATGCGGCGTCGGCGGGTGTCATCGGTCATGGGAAGGCTCCTCAGACGGTGGATGATCGACTTGTCGCCAAGGACGGGGCAGGCCATGGGAGCCGCCAACGCCGGGCGCGGCGCGCTTTGCGGGCGTCGGGCGAAATCAGCGATCACGGCGGCATAGGCGGCGCGTTCCTCGCGGCTGCGCGAGGCCACGACCCGCGCATCGCAGGCGGCCTCCTGGTCGCGGCGCAGGGCGGTCCATCCCATCCAGCCGAGCGGGTTGAACCAATGCATGGCGAATAGCGGCTGGACGAGTACGTTGACGAGCAGGTCGTGGCCACGGTGGTGAGCCAGTTCGTGCGCGATGGCGAGATCGCGAGCCCGTCGCTCGCGCGCGGCCATGAAACCGTGCGGCAATGCAATAACCTTGTCGATGACTCCGAAGGCCATCGGACCCGAGATGATCGGGGTTTCTACCAGCTTGATACGACCGATCTCGCCCACCGGCCGTGCATCGGCGAGCAGGTCCCGGCGCAGCTTTCCGTAGAGCCAGAAGCGGCGAACAAGGAATATCGCAGCGCCCAGAAGCCACAGGGCGACCAGCGCCACCGTGAAATCGATCGGCGCGGCGGTCGTCGGCGCGTCGATCGGCATGGGCCCGGCAATGGGCCCGGCAATGGGCGACGCGACGCCTTGAAAAACGGCGGCCGGATCGACCGAGGCCGAAGCGGCAAAATCCTCCATCCGCAAGGCGGGAGCAGCAGGTTCTGCCAGCGCGGGCCGCATCGAGGCTGGTAACTGGATGGGCGGGAACAGCAGGCGAAGCATCGGCAGCGACCACAGGGCGTAGGTGGCGCCCGCCCCGAGGTGCCGGGCGACCGGGCGACGGAGCACCAGCGCAAGCGCGATCAGGGCGCCGGTCCAGACCAGCGTGTCGAACAGGAACCAGTCCCAATATTCTCTCATCAGCTCGATCATTTGCGCATCTCCCTCAAGAGCGCCTCGATTTCTTCGAGATCTTCTTCGCTAAGCGCCTCGCTCTCGGCGAGCTGCGCGAACAGCGGAGCCGCGCGCCCTCCGAACAGTCGGTCGACCAGGCGGCGGCTTTCGCCGCCAAGATATTCGGACCGCTCGATCAGCGGGCGGTAGAGGAACTTGCGCCCCTCGGGCTCGGTGGCAACAACCTCTTTCGACACCAGACGGCTGAGCAGCGTCTTGACGGTCGGGATCGACCAGTCGCGCTGGGCACATATCTCGTCGCAAACCTGGGAAGCAGACATCGGGCTGCGGTCCCACAGCACCTCCATCACCGCATGTTCCGCCTCGCTGATCCGGTCGCCGGGTGCATCCCTGCGCTTGACCATGTGTTCGACTCCATATGCCAAATTCCCGATTACGATTGTAACTGATCCGACTACGACTGTAAACCGTCGTTCCGCGCGAATGTTGGTCAGGAACCAGATTGCCGTCGAGGCGCTGCCTCCATTACTCGACCAAAGGAATAGGACGCCCGATGAACGACACCGATCGCGAAACCGTCCTGACCGCCCCGCAGTTGCGCCTGATCGGAAGCGTCGACGAGGCGATGTACAACGAGTTTCGCAACCAACTGAGCGCCGCGCCCAAGGAGGGCCCGCTGGTAATCGCGCTCACAACGCTGGGGGGCAACCCCGAGGTGGCCCGGGCGATGGCCGACGATGTCCGTCTGTTGCGCGACGCCGGTCGTTCGCTGTGCTTCCTCGGCAAGGCGGCGGTCTATTCGGCGGGGGCGACCTTCATGGCAGGCTTCCCAGTCGAATGCCGGTTCATGACCAGGGGGACCAGCCTCCTGTTGCACGAACGGCAGATCGCACGAACGATTCAGCTCAATGGTCCGCTGCGAAGCTGCATCGACCAGCTCAAGGGCGCGCTCAACGAAATCGAACATTCGATCGACATCGAGAACGACGGATTCCGCGCGCTCGTCGACGGATCGGAAGTCGCCTTCGAGGAACTGCGCGAGAAGGCTCCCGACAATTGGTATATCCCCTCCGAAGAAGCTGCCGAACGCGGGCTGATCGCAGGTGTAATCTGACCCCTGTCATGCCATTTCCATGGGCATGTTGAATCGATTCGCGCCCGCCCTGACGCTTGTGGCTGTTTTTTGTACGCTGGCGCCGCCACTTACGGCGCAGGACGCCGTTCCCGCGACCCAACGGGTCGTGATCGAGACGACCGCGGGTGACATCACGGTCGAACTCGACACCGCCCGCGCGCCGATCACCGCCAACAATTTCCTGCGCTACGTCGACGAGGACCGGTTCGACGGGACCGTCTTCTACCGGGCGATGAACCTCGATTGGGATAAGCCGAACGGGCTGATCCAGGGCGGAACGCAGAATGATCCCACGCGCGTGCTCGATCCGATCGCGCACGAACCAACCAGTGAAACAGGCGTTCATCATACCAATGGCGCCCTGTCGATGGCTCGTTTCGCGCCTGGCACGGCGACGGGCGATTTCTCGATCCTGTTGCGCGCCCAACCCTCGATGGATGCGGATCCGGAGAGCGAGGATCCGGAACGGCGAGCCGGCTTTGCCGCTTTTGGTCATGTCGTCGACGGATGGGACGTCGTGCTGGCGGTCCACGCCATGCCTACCGATCCCGACCAGGGCGAAGGCTGGATGAAAGGGCAGATGCTGGCCGAGCCGGTCAAGATCACCGACATGCGGCGGGTTGAGCCGACCGCCGACTAGCACACTTCTGCGGTGTTGTCGGGCATCGGCCCCGGCGGAACCCGCGCGGCACTCATCCTGAAGGGATCGCTCTTCAGACGATGCTCGGCGCCATAGGCCGCAGCAAGCGCTTCGTAGAGTTTCGGATCATAAGCGGCGAGATCTGCATGGTTCAGGATGCGTCGCCCGTCAAAGGCCTGCAAGCGGTTCGAATCGAACCAGAACTGTGATCCTTCGGCCCAATATTCCTGGACCGTTGTGGTGGTGTATTCGTCTTTCCACAGTCCGTTCGCCAAGGCGTGCGCATAGGCCTCCTCGATCGAAGCGTAGAGCGCCGGGTCCGCTCCTTCGATCGCGAACAGAACATTATGCGCAAACTCGTGCACGAAGATCGTTTCGCCCCAATAGCGCGAGGACGGGAGACCGAGCAGATCCTCTTCCGCTCCGACCGTACGATCGCCGCCGATCCCGCGCGCGCGTTCGTCCCAATATTGCCGATCGGATTTCGTCCCGATGCGCTCGGCATAGTGCATGCGCTCGCAGCGTGTCAGCCGCGGATCGTCTGGGGCGGGCTTGGTCCAGTGCGCCTTATCGGGAAGGTCGAGCAGCGCCTCGTCCTGCGCGATGATAGCGACGCGATAATCATGGGCGGCGAGCCAGCGGGCAAGGTCGGGCCGGTGGCCGAGCATCCCGCGCACCATGTCGCGCGCAGCGAACAGCGCCGCGTCGGGGACGCGGCTGGACGAGAGAATTGGGATGCCTCGTGCCTGGACCCACTTGGCGTAGAACGGTTCGGTTCCGAGTGTCTGGGGCGGCGGCCCCGCGATCGAAGTACATGCAGTCATTGCCAAGGCCAGCGGCAAGGCCTTCAAGGCCCTCGCGGCTAACGCGCCCGTTGATCTCAGCCTGGTAGGGAACATGCTTTTGTCTTACCGAAACCGCGGAGACGATTGCGACCAAAGCAAGAAAGATCCTGGACGCGGAGCGCTCCTGATGTACGGATAAGGCTCCACGTCCTGTCCGGAATCAGTAGACCCGCTTCTTCGGCTCGATGTATTTGATGTCATCGGTGAGCGTATATTCATGGACCGGCCGGTAATCGATTTTCACGCTTCCACCGTTGCCGCCCCAACCCTCGAACCAGGCGAGCGTGTGTTTCATCCAATTGGCGTCGTCGCGTTCGGGGAAGTCTTCATGCGCATGAGCGCCACGGCTTTCCTTGCGGTTCTCGGCGGATGCCATGGTCACATTGGCCTGCGCCATCAGATTGTCGAGTTCGAGCGTCTCGACCAGATCGCTGTTCCAGATCAGCGAGCGGTCGGTGACGTGGATGTCCTCCATCCGCTTGTTGACCGACTTCAGCGCCTCGACACCCTCGGCCAGAAGTTTGCTGTCGCGGAACACCGCCGCGTGGCGAGTCATCGCCTTCTGCATCTCGGCGCGCACTGCGGCGGTGGGCGACCCGCCCGATGCATGGCGAAAGTGGTCGAGCCGGCTCAGCGCAAGTTCGGCGCTGTCTGCGGGCAGTTCGTCGTGGCTGGTCCCGGGCGTGATCGATTCCTTGAGGCGATGACCGGTTGCACGGCCAAACACCACGAGGTCGATCAGCGAGTTCGAGCCCAGGCGATTGGCGCCATGAACCGAGACGCACGCCGCCTCGCCCACTGCGAATAGGCCGGGCACGATCTTTTCCGGATCGGACGGATCGCCCGCGATCACCTCGCCGTGATAGTTACAGGGAATGCCGCCCATGTTGTAATGTACCGTCGGGGTCACCGGCAAAGGCTGGCGTGTGAGATCGACGCCGGCAAAGATCTTGCCGCTCTCGGTGATACCGGGGAGGCGCTCGGCGAGAATTTTCGGGTCGATGTGATCGAGATGGAGATAGATATGGTCCTTTTCCGGCCCTACCCCTCGCCCTTCACGCATCTCGAGCGCCATCGAGCGGCTGACTACGTCGCGGCTGGCGAGATCCTTGGCGCTCGGAGCATAGCGTTCCATGAACCGCTCGCCCTCGGAATTGGTCAGGTAGCCGCCCTCGCCGCGGGCGCCCTCAGTGATGAGCACGCCCGCACCGTAGATCCCGGTCGGGTGGAACTGGACGAATTCCATGTCTTGCAGCGGCAGTCCGGCGCGCAGCACCATCCCACCGCCGTCACCGGTGCAGGTGTGGGCGCTGGTGGCCGTGAAATAGCAGCGACCATAGCCGCCCGTCGCCAGCACCACCGCCTTGGCGCGGAAGCGGTGGATAGTCCCGTCGTCGAGGCACATGGCGATCACGCCGACGCAGACACCGTCCTTCATGATCAGGTCGAGCGCGAAATATTCGATGAAGAAATCGGCGTCGTATTTAAGGCTCTGCTGGTAGAGCGCGTGGAGCATCGCGTGGCCGGTCCGGTCGGCCGCAGCGCAGGTGCGCTGCACCGGCGGACCCTCGCCCATGTTCTGCATGTGTCCGCCGAACGGGCGCTGGTAGATCGTGCCGTCGTCGTTCCGGCTGAAGGGCACGCCGGCGTGCTCGAGCTCGTATACCGCTTGCGGCGCTTCGCGGACCATGTACTCGATGGCGTCCTGGTCACCGAGCCAGTCGGAACCCTTGACCGTATCGTACATGTGCCACTGCCAATGGTCCGGAGTATTGTTGCCGAGGCTCGCCGCGATGCCACCCTGCGCGGCGACGGTGTGGCTGCGGGTCGGGAAGACCTTGGTGATGCAAGCGGTTTTTAGGCCGCTCTCGGCCGCGCCCATCGTCGCGCGCAAGCCGCTGCCTCCGGCGCCTATCACGACCACGTCGTAGGTATGGTCGACGATCGGGTATGCGGGACGGTTCGCCCCCTTGTTGCTGGCGACGGAATTGGATGCGGTTTCGGGTGCCGGGTTGGCCATCAGGCGGCTCCTCCAAGGGCGATGCGCGCGATCGAAATGATTCCGAAGGCGGCCCCGCCGATGGTTGCAAGATTGAGAAGGACGAGGATGCCGAACTTGCTGCCGGCATCGTGGACGTAATCCTCGATCAGGATCTGCAGTCCCAGCCGCGCGTGCCAGAATGTGCTGACGATCAGCAAGGCCAGGGCGGTGGCGGGAATGGTTTCCGACGCCCAGCCGCTGACCGTGGCGAAGCCGTAGTCGGGCAACAACGCCAGGCTGATCGCGAGGAACACGACCAGCACCAGATTGCCCACCGCGGTGAATCGCTGGAACAGCCAGTGGTGTACGCCCTGGTGTGCCGAGCCGAGCCCACGCACGCGTCCGATCGAGGTTCCGTTACCCATAGCAGTTCAGCTCACTTGAGAAGGATCAGGGCCCAGAAGCCCGCGGTTAGAAGTATTCCTAGCAACGGTGCGAGGATCGCCCAGGTCTTGTTGATGTCGAGCTCGTAGCCCGCGCCGATATCCATGACGAGGTGCCGCAGGCCTGTCATCATGTGGCTGAAGAAGGCCCACGAAAGGCCGACCAGCACTACCATTCCGATGGGCGAACCCATTACTGTGGCAAAGTCGCCATAGGCGCCCTCGCCCGCGGCCACTGCGCCGAGCCACCACAGCAGCACGCCCAGGCCAACGAGCGCCATGCCGTCGCCGGTGATGCGGTGGAGGATCGAGGCGACCATGTGCGGGCCCCATTTCCAGATTTGTAGGTGCGGTGCGATCGGCCGGTTTGCCATGTCCATCGTCCGAGTGGTGAATTGGAAGGCCTTCCCTTAGCGAAGCTGGCGAGTGGTGCAAGGATGGCAATGGCGCTTTCGCTCGGATAGAGAGAACGCCATGACCACGATCCTACTCACAGGCTCATCGCGCGGCATTGGTGCTGCGGCGAAGAGCGCGCTAGAAGCACGGGGCGCAAAGGTGATCGGCCATGCGACCGACAGCGCGGCGCCCGATACCGTCCCCGCCGATTTCCGTAAACCCGCCGCGCCGCATGAGTTGTGGCACGCTGCGCTCGCCCGTGCCGGCGGAACAATCGATGTCCTCGTGAACAACGCCGGGCTGTTTTCGCCGAGCCCGCTCGATGTCTCGGACATCGAATGGATCGACGCATGGGAAGACACGTTACGTATCAACCTTACGGCCGCGGCGCAGCTCAGCCGGTTCGCGGTGAGGCACTGGCAGGAGCGCGGCGTGGACGGGCGGCTGGTGCATGTCGCGAGCCGCGCCGGGCATCGGGGCGATTCGCCCGCACACTGGCACTACGCCGCGAGCAAAGGGGGTATGCTGGCGATGCACAAGAGTATTGCGCGGGCTTACGCCAAGGACGGGATTCTCAGCTTTGCCATCACTCCCGGCTTTACCGACACCGCAATGGCTGGTGGCTATCTCGAAAGCCGCGGCGGCCCGGGCTTGCTCGCCGACATCCCGCTCGGCAGGGTGGCGGAACCCGAAGAGATTGCCAGGTTGATCGAATTCTGCGCGCTCGACGCGCCCGCGAGCCTCACCGGCGCGACGCTCGACGCGAACGGGGCGAGCTATGTCCGCTAGAACCTTGTCACCTGCTCGGACTCCGTCTTGCCCCTAAGGCTGCCATGCGCGATCACCCCACGGTTCCCTTTTCGCTTCCCGAGATTTCGGACGCCGACGGCATTGCTCGTGCGCGCGCCATGCGCGATCGGCTGCGCAGTCGTCGGACCTGTCGTGACTTCTCCGATCGACCGGTCCGCCGCGAAGTCATCGAGGCGGCGATAGCGGCGGCGGGCACCGCTCCGAGCGGGGCCAACCACCAGCCATGGCATTTCGCTGCCGTCTCCTCCCCCGCATGCAAGCGCGCGATTCGCGAAGCCGCCGAAGCCGAGGAACGCCGCTTCTATGCCGAAAAGGCGAGTGAGGAATGGCTCGAAGCGCTGGCCCCGCTGGGCACTGACCCGACCAAACCGTTTCTCGAGACTGCGCCTTGGCTTGTCGTGGCCTTTGCCCAGCGAAAGGGAGGCATGACCGAAGATGGGGCCACGGTGAACTATTACAGGACCGAAAGCGTCGGTATCGCCTGCGGCTTGCTGCTCGCGACACTCCACGAAGCGGGACTGGCAACGCTGACGCACACCCCTTCGCCGATGGGATTCCTGCGCCGGATATGCCAGCGTCCGGCGTGGGAAAAGCCGCTCATGATCGTGGTGACAGGCCATCCTGCCGAAAGCGCCACGGTCCCGACGCAGGCGTTGCGAAAGAAGCCTCTCGACCAGATCGCCAGTTGGCTCTGATCCGGTGGGGAAGACGCGATATTATGCCGCGGCCATCTTGGTGTCGCGGTGCTCTGCCATCAGATCGTAGGGATCGATGCCTTCCTGGTGCCAGATACGGTGGCACTCGCGATACCAGTTGGGGTCGGGTATATTCAATTCTTCGCGCACCGCCTGGAGATCCTTGGCGAGCAACTCGCGAATCGACAAGCCGACTATCGGCGGGCAGGCCTTGCCCGTCGCATGCGCCTGGCGAACCGCCTTCAATACGGGCGCAGAACTCGATCGCTGCAGCCTCTTGATATGGAGCGCGCCGGCATAGCCGAGCAGCAAGTGGCCCTGGCTGGGCGCCTGACCGTGGGTGAACAGCAGAACGCATTGCTCGCCCAGGGCGTCGCGGCCATAGCCGGTCAGTACATGCATCAGATCGTGTGTGTCGCGCTGGCGAAAACCGAACCACTGGATAAGATCGTCATAAGTCGTACGGCCGGATTTCTGCGATTCCTCGACCAGGCCCGCCGCGGACAGGCCTTCGCGCTCCATAAAATCGCAATAGGCATGGGCGACCGAGCCGACGGGAAGCTTCCGCAGCGAATCATGATCGTCGAGCAAGGGCGGCAGGAATGGCTCGCTAGTACGCAACTCTTCGCCCCACTCGCTCAAAGTCAGGGCGCGAACGCGGGGCATGAATTGCTTCGAAGGGAGCGCCTCGTAGATCTTGAAGACTTCGGCGGTGTTTTCCTTGTCCTTCAATAACTCGCGAAAATGCCGCAGCGCGGCAAGCGGTCGGTATTTCGGCGCGGGCCTCGCCGCGTCTCTTAGCGGCGTTCCGTCTCGTGCGGTCTCGAGACTGACGGCGTCCTGGTGGTGGCTCATTCGCGTCCGCTCCTTCGGGATCAGTCCTTATCAGAAACCGAGTCGAAGCGATAGGAAATCTGCGCCATCTAGGCGGCGAGAACCGACTCCACCCATTCGTGCTGCGGGATATCGAAAAGCTTGAGGATAGCGGTTAGATCGCCGCTCGCAATTCTTCCGTTGGCCGCAGCATTGGCCTTGGGCTTGGCAAGATAGGCCATTCCGTAGTCGGCCGCCTCGAGCATGGGAATGTCGTTGGCGCCGTCGCCCGTCGCCAGCACCCGGGCGCCCTCCCCCAATGCGGCGCGTTCTTCCTCCAGCGTCGCGAGCTTGGTCGATGCATCGCTGACCGGACCCGACAGATGGCCGGAAAGCCTCCCGTCCCCGACCGCGAGACGATTGCCGACAACCCGCTCGAACCCCAGCTGAGCCGCCACCGGATCGGCAAAATGATGGAAGCCGCCGGTCACGAGGACGGCGCGACATCCCTTGCTGCGGAGCGTCGCGACGAGCGTGCGGGCGCCTTGGACAGGCTGAATCCGTTCGGCGAGGCAACGATCTATCGCAGCTTCGTCGAGGCCTTCGAGCAGGCGGACCCTTTCGGTCAGCGCGTTGGCAAAATCGATTTCGCCCTGCATCGCGCGTTCGGTGATCGCGGCAATCTTGTCCTTCAAACCGGCGAAGTCGGCGAGTTCATCGATGCATTCCTGCCCGATCATGGTTGAATCCATATCCGAAACGAACAGCCGTGGCAGTTCGATCGCGTGGTCGCAAACCAACAGGTCGCAAGCGCCGAAATGATCGGTCAAGGTCGCTGTCAGGCGGCGCGGATCACCATGCGGAAACGACAGCTGGAGGACGTCGCCGCAATGATCGAGCATCCCTGCCATGGCTAACGGCATGCCCGCTGCCGACAGCGCCGCGGCTGCGGCGTCGAGACGGGTTTCGAGACCCTCGGCGTCTGCTATCAGCCGGGCGATGAGCACTACGAACTCTCCTGGAAAGCCATCGGTCGCGCTCATCGCAGGGCCGACCGCCAGCGGCAAGAGCGATCTGGCGGTGCAACTGGCGCAGCGGCTCGAGCGCGAAGGCCGGCGCGGCGTGGTGATCAACGCCGACAGCCAGCAGGTCTACCGAGATCTGCGCGTCCTGTCCGCCCGCCCGACGCAAGAAGAGATGGGCGGGATCGAGCATCGCCTGTTCGGGACATGGGATGGTGCCATGGCCTGTTCCGCTGCCGATTGGGCGCAAACCGCTCGACAGGAAATTGCCGCGCTGCACGCCGAAGGGGCGGTGCCGATTTTGTGCGGTGGGACCGGTCTTTATCTGCGGACCCTGCTCGAAGGTATAGCGCCGGTCCCTCCGATCGATCCCGAAGTCCGCTTCACCGTGCGCAATCTTTCGACCTACGAGCTGCGCGAATGTCTGGCCGAAGAGGACCCCGAGGCGGCGACGCGGCTGGGGGGGCGCGACGTCCAGCGCATGAGCCGCGCGCTCGAGGTGCTGCGCTCGACCGGTCACACGCTACGCTATTGGCAGCAAAACAAAATTGGCGGGATTGGTGGGGACATCGCGCTCCATCCGCTGATCCTGCTACCGGATCGCGAGTGGCTCTATCATCGCTGCGACATGCGTTTCGAGCGCATGCTGCGATCCGGTGCGGTCGAGGAAGTGCAAAACCTGCTTCGGCGCGAACTCGACCCGAGCCTCCCGGTGATGCGTGCGATCGGGGTCCCCGGAATCGTCCGGTTCATTTCCCAGTTCGGCCAGGTGACGGGGAATATCTTTTGGGACGTTCAGCGCGACGGAAGCATCGCTACCCGCCGATATGCCAAGCGCCAATATACCTGGTTTCGCCATCAGCCTCCCGCGGCCTGGCCCCGCATGGATAATAAAACTATCGCCGAGAACGATTTTTTTGTTTCTTTGTTTCGTCAAATCCGTTGACAGCGTAACCGACCCCTCTCTATCCCGGCATCAGTCGGCCCGGCGCACCAGACCCCAGCGCCGGGCCGATTTGTGTCTTCGAAACGCAAGCGGGGGTGGAGAAGCGACGTGACGGCCGAACGCAGCGGTGCTGCCATCTTGATCGAATGCCTGGCGCGTCAAGGGGTCGAATTCGTGTTCGGCTATCCGGGCGGCGCCGTGCTGCCGATCTACGACGAACTGTTCGCCGACCAGCGCATCCGTCACATCCTTGTCCGCCACGAAGCCGGTGCGGCGCACGCCGCCGAAGGTTATGCGCGGTCGACCGGCAAACCCGGCGTGGTGCTCGTCACCAGCGGACCGGGTGCCACCAACGCGGTGACCGGAATTGCCGATGCCTATATGGATTCGATTCCGCTGGTGGTGATCACCGGGCAGGTTCCGACCGGGCTGATCGGCACCGACGCGTTCCAGGAAGCAGATACCGTCGGCCTGACGCGCCATTGCACCAAGCACAATTACCTCGTGAAGGATCCCGAGCGCTTGCGCGCCACGATCGAGGAAGCCTTCCGCATCGCGACTACCGGCCGCCCCGGCCCCGTGGTGGTCGACATCCCCAAGGATGTCCAGATTGCTCTGGCCGGCTGGAGCGAGCAGAGCGAGGCCCCGCTTCCCTCGCATCGCTACCAGCCGCGCATGGCAGCCGCAGTCGAGGAAATCGCCGAGGCCGTGGAGATGCTCGCCGCGGCGGAACGGCCGGTCTTTTACACCGGCGGCGGGGTGATCAACGCCGGGCCGCACGCCTCGGGATTGCTCCGCAAGCTCCAGCAAGCGACGGGCGCGCCGGTGACGAGCACGCTGATGGGCTTGGGAGCCTTTCCCGCGGACCATCCCGACTGGCTCGGCATGCTCGGCATGCATGGTACCTACCAAGCCAATATGGCGATGAACCGTTCCGATCTGATCGTCGCAGTGGGCGCGCGCTTCGACGACCGCGTGACCGGTCGTCTCGACGCCTTCGCGCCCGACGCCAGGAAGATCCACATCGATATCGACCGGGCGAGCATCAACAAGATCGTCCCCGTCGATCTTGGCATCGTCGGCGATTGCGGCCAGGTGCTTGAGCAGCTGCTCGAAGCCTGGGGATCGCGCAAGCCGCGCGATATCACCGAATGGAATGCCCGCATCCTCGGCTGGAAGGCGCGCGAATGCCTCGCCTATCCCGAGCGGGAAGGCGATGCGATTATGCCGCAGAAGGCGGTCGAGCGGCTCTTTGCGCTGACCCACGATCGCGATCCGATCATCACGACCGAAGTTGGGCAGCACCAGATGTGGGCGGCCCAGTATTTCGGCTTCGACAGTCCCAATCGCTGGCTCACCAGCGGCGGTCTCGGCACGATGGGATACGGGCTACCTGCCGCGATCGGAGCTCAGCTGGGCAACCCCGACGCCTTGGTGATCGACATCGCGGGCGAAGCGAGTATCCAGATGAATATCCAGGAACTCGGCACCGCAAGCCAATACCGCCTGCCGGTCAAGGTGTTCATCCTCAACAACGAATATATGGGCATGGTCCGCCAATGGCAGGAATTGACCTACGAAAGCCGCTATTCGAATTCCTATTCGGACAGCCTGCCCGATTTCGTGAAACTCGCCGAGGCCTATGGCTGGAAAGGCATCCGGATCGAGGCCGAAAACGATCTCGACGCCGGGATCGAAGCCATGCTGGCGCACGACGGTCCGGTGATGGTCGACTGCATGGTCGCCAAGGAAGCCAATTGCTTCCCGATGATCCCGAGTGGCGCGGCGCATACCGAAATGCTGCTCTACGGCGATCTGGTGGCGGGTACGATGGACGATGAAGCAAAGGCACTGGTGTAATGGGCGTGCATGTGACGATACCCGAGCGATTTGCAGTCCGCGCCGAGCGGCGCAACTGGTTCAACCGCGGGGATGCGGAGGAACTGCTCGACTGGCTCGAAGACAGCGCCTGCCGTTTCATCGGAATTGACGTGGCCGAAAAGCGCGGCGACGGCACCTGGGCGCTGTTCGACGAGGCGCTCGATCTCGGTCGACAGACCGACAATTTCGAAGCAGTGCGCATGGGCCGCGTGTTTCTCGCCGAGTACGACGGGGCGGGCCGCATGTTCGCTCCCGTGTGGGAGGATACGCGACCGTGAGGATTGCCCATCAGGCCAGCGAGCGCCACGTCCTCAACGTCATCGTCGACAACGAAGCTGGGATCCTCGCCAAGATCGCCGGGCTGTTTACCGCGCGCGGCTACAACATCGACAGCCTGACGGTGGCGGACATTTCCGAAGACCATGCGATCAGCCGGATCACCATCGTGACGAACGGGCCCGAACCGGTCATCGATCAGATCCGGGCCCAGCTGGAGCGGCTGGTGCCGGTGCACAAGGTCATCGATCTCACCGAGAGCGGGGCTCATGTCGAACGCGAGCTGGCGCTGGTCAAGGTGGCCGGCAAGGGGGACAACCGGGTCGAGGCGCTGCGCATCGCCGAACTTTTTCGCGCAAATGTAGTCGATACTACTACCAGCAGCTTCGTCTTCGAACTCACCGGCTCGCCCGACAAGATCGCCAGCTTCATAGCGCTGATGCGCGAGCTGGGCCTGGTCGAGGTCGGCCGCTCGGGAATAGTCGGAATGATGCGCGGCGAAGAAAGGGTCTGATAAAGCAGCAATCCCTTTTCCACGCGCCCGAGAAAGTGTTCGCGGGCCATCCTCTCCGGCAAGACCGTCTCGGCCGGAAAAGGATGTTCAGCCAGTTCAGCATGACGGTTCAAATTCATAGGTGCGAAGATGCAAGTTTATTACGATGCCGATTGCGACCAGCAGCTGATCAAGGACAAGAAACTCGCGATCGTCGGCTATGGCAGCCAAGGTCATGCCCATGCGCAGAACCTGCGCGACAGCGGGGTGGGCGAGATCGCCATTGCGCTGCGTCCAGGGTCGGCCAGCGCAAGGAAGGCCGAAGCGGCGGGCTTTACGGTCAAGACCGTAGCCGAAGCGGCCGAATGGGCCGACCTGCTGATGATCCTCGCTCCCGACGAACACCAGGCGAGCATCTATGCGGGGGAAATCGCGGGCAAAATGCGGCCCGGTACGGCGCTCGCTTTCGCGCATGGGCTCAATATCCACTTTGGGCTTATCGATCCGCCTGGCGATGTCGATGTGATCATGATCGCGCCCAAGGGTCCGGGGCACACGGTGCGCGGCGAATATCTCAAGGGTGGCGGCGTGCCCTGCCTCATCGCAGTGCATCAGGAGAACAGCCAGTCCGGCGGCAACGGCTTCGCCAAGCAACTCGCACTCTCCTATGCCAGCGCCGTCGGCGGGGGCCGGTCGGGGATCATCGAGACCGACTTCAAGGAAGAATGCGAAACCGATCTGTTCGGCGAACAGGCGGTTCTGTGCGGCGGCATCACCCACCTCATTCAGGCGGGCTTCGAAACGCTGGTCGAGGCCGGCTACGCACCCGAGATGGCCTATTTCGAATGCCTTCACGAGACCAAGCTGATCGTCGACCTGCTCTACGAAGGCGGCATCGCCAATATGCGCTATTCGATCAGCAACACAGCAGAGTACGGCGACATCAAGACCGGCCCGCGGATCATAACCGACGAGACCAAGGCCGAAATGAAGCGTGTCCTCAAGGACATCCAGTCGGGCCGCTTCGTCAAGGAGTTCGTCCTCGACAACCAGGCAGGACAGCCCGAACTCAAGGCCAGCCGTAAAGCGGCCGCGGCGCACCCGATCGAGCAGACGGGCGCGCAGCTGCGCGCCATGATGCCTTGGATCGGCGCCAACAAACTGGTCGACAAGGATCGCAACTAGAGCTCTCTCGTTCGGCAGATGGGCGCGTGGGACCTCCCAGGGCTTTCGGCGGTGGCGCCGGTGGTCAATGTGCGCTGGGTCGGTCCAGGCACCGCGACGACGGATGAGCGCAAGCCCAATCGACTCGAAGTCACGCTCGACGCAGGCGAGATGATCACTGCCGTCGGCTGCGGCTGACCGCTCGACAAGAACATCCGTGCGAGGCACAGCGCAGAAATGCGCTTGACCGACTGCCACAATATCGACGATTTCCGCCGTCTTGCGAAGGCGCGGCTGCCTTGGCCTGTGTTCGACTACATCGACGGGGCCGCCGACGACGAAATTACGAAGGCGCGCAACTCCCGCGCCTTCGATGAAGTCGATCTGGTCCCCGACGTTCTGGCAGGCGTCGGGGCGATCGGTACCAATTGTACCATAATGGGACAGCCCAGTGCCCTGCCGCTGATCCTGAGTCCCACGGCGCTGCAGCGTGCCTTCCATCGCGATGGCGAACGAGCGGTCGCCCGAGCAGCGGGCAAGTTCGGCATCTGGTTCGGCATTTCCAGCCTGGCAACCCATTCGATCGAGGAAATCGCCACGCTGACCGACGGGCCAAAGCTGTTCCAACTCTATGTCCACAAGGACAAGGGACTTAACGCGAGTATGATCGAACGCTGCAAGGCGGCCCGATTCGATGCGCTGGCGCTGACCGTCGACACGATCGTGTCGGGCAAGCGCGAACGGTGCCTGCGTTCGGGCTTCACCACCCCTCCGCGCTTTTCCGCCTCCTCGCTATGGAGCTATGCCACCCGCCCGCGCTGGACTCTGGACTATGTCCTGGGGCCGAAATTCCGTCTTCCCAATCTCGACGGATATGTCAGCGAAGGAACCGGTAAGCCGGTCAGCATACAAGACTATTTCGACACCATGCTCGACACCGCCATGGACTGGAAGACCGCGGCGCAAATCCGTCTGGACTGGGGCGGGACTTTCGCGCTCAAGGGCGTGATGAGCGCGGCCGATGCGCGCCGCGCGGTAGAGATCGGGGCCGATGCGATCTGGATTTCCAATCACGGCGGTCGCCAGCTCGACGGGAGCCGTGCACCCTTCGACCAGCTCAGCGAAATCGTCGAAGAAGTGGGCGGCGAGATCGAGATCGTCCTCGACGGTGGAGTACGACGCGGCACGCATGTCCTGAAGAGCCTCGCAACGGGCGCCACCGCCGCATCGGGCGGACGGCTCTACCTCTATGCGCTGGCCGCTGCGGGGCAAGCCGGAGTCGAGCGCGCGATCGGGATTCTCAAGGATGAGATCGAGCGCGGCATGCGGCTGATGGGCGTCACCGCGGTCGATCAGCTGACCCCAGATCGGCTGCGTCGGCGCTAGACCATCCGCGCGAAGCAGGCGCGCAATTCACTCGCGAACAGATCGGGCTGCTCCCATGCCGCAAAGTGTCCGCCGCTGGCAGCGTCATTCCAGTAGACGAGATTGGTCAGCGAGCGCTCCGCCCAGGTCCGCGGTGTGGGCAGAATCTCCTTCGGAAACGCGGTGGCTCCTGCCGGGATCGCCACCGTTCCCGCTCCGAAGCTTGCGAAGCTTTCCCAGTAGAGCCGCGCGGCCGAGGCGCCGGTGGCAGGCAACCAATAGAGCATGATGTCGTCGAGGACCTGGTCCATCGAAAGGACATCCCAGGGCGAACCGCGGTTGTCGGTCCAGTAGAAGAGCTTCTCGAGGATCCATGCGGCGAGTCCGACCGGAGAATCGACCAGCGCATAACCGATCGTCTGCGGCCGGGTGCTCTGCTCTTTCGAATAGCCCGAATCCCATTCCTGGTAGAAGCCCAGCCGCTGCAACGCCGCTACCACCTTGGGATCCTCGCTCTTCAAATCGTCGGGTCCGGGCCGGCCCAGCGGCATGTTGAGGTGGATGCCGCGGCAGCCTTCTGGGGCCAATTGGCCGATCGCGGTGGTCACCGCCGCCCCCCAGTCGCCGCCCTGCGCGACCCACCGATCGTAGCCGAGCCGCGCCATCAGCTCGGTCCAGGCACGCGCGATCCGCTGGACCCCCCATCCGGTCTCGGCGGGCTTCTGCGAAAAGCCATAGCCGGGCAGCGAAGGTGCAACGACATGAAAGGACTGCGCTGCGGGATGCGCTGGTTCCGCCAATTCGTCGATCACACCGAGAAACTCGACCACCGAACCGGGCCAGCCATGCGTGATCACCAGCGGCAGCGCGTCCGCACGCGACGACCGGCGATGGAGGAAGTGGATGTCGAGCCCGTCGATCGTGGTCCGGAACTGGCCAATACGGTTGAGACGCGCCTCGCACCGGCGCCAGTCATATTCTATCCGCCAATAGGCGACGAGCTCGCGCAGCGCCTCGAGCTTGGTGCCCTGAGACCAGTCGGGCACCGGTTCCTCCTCTGGCCAGCGTGTCCGGTCCAGTCGATCGGCAAGATCGACCAGCGCGTTCTCGGGAATGGCGAGCTCGAACGGCTTGATAGCTGTCATGCGCGGTCTCCGGTTGCGGCCTGTGATGCTGCTACCACGCGAGACATGTCGGCCAGCAGGATCGTGCTCGTCGCCTTGGCAAGCACGACGCCGTGCGCATCCTTGAGATGGCCTTCGTAAAAGCTGGTTCGTTTGCCGTGCCGTTCCACCCATGCTTCGGCGAGCACCAGTCCGGGTCTGGTCGGGGCGAAAAAGCTGACCTTGAGCTCGAGCGTCATCGGGACGATACCGGGTCCGTTACGCGCGATCGCCGCATGGGCCATCGCCGCATCGATCCAGCCGCTGATGAAGCCGCCCTGCACCACCCCGCCCGAATGGCATTGTTCGGGCTTGGCTTCGTATTCGAGGCTGGCGCGGCCATCCGCATCGATCTCGACCACTCGCACCAGCCCCATCGTTTCATGCAGCGAATGTCCGTCAGCCATGCTTTCCCCAGTTTTGTTGAAATATAATTTCTCGGCCTGCCCAAGCTTGTTTTGCTTTACAACCCCAACCTGCTTTCGCATAGCAGCGCAATGCATGAAGAGCTCGGCCTGATCCTGCGACTTACACGCCCTTGGGCGTGATAGCTGGCGTGCCTGCCCGGGTGCGCTGAGCGCCCAAGGGATCGACCGCCACCTTCCCCTGCCTTCGCAAATTCCGAGAGATCCGATGTCCATGCTCCGCGACCCGAGCAGCAAATATGCGCCCTTTCCGCAGGTCGCCCTGCCTGACCGCCGATGGCCCACGCGGACGATAAGCGCCCCGCCCCGCTGGCTTTCTACCGATTTGCGCGACGGCAACCAGGCGATCGTCGATCCGATGGACGCGCACAAGAAAACCCGCTTCTTCGACCTACTGATCGAGATCGGCGTAAAGGAAGTCGAGGTCGGCTTCCCCAGCGCGGGAAGCACCGAATTCGATTTCATCTCGGACCTGGTTCGGTCGGATCGCATCCCCGACGATGTCCTCGTCCAGGTGCTCACCCAAAGCCGCGAAGACCTCATCCGGACCAGCTTCGCCAGCCTCGAAGGCGCACGCGCCGCCATCGTCCATCTCTACAATGCGGTCAGCCCCGCCTGGCGCGAACTCGTCTTCGGGATGACGCGCGGTCAGGTACGCGACATCGCGGTCCACGGCGCCAAGATACTGCGCGACGAGGCAGCGAACCGGCCCGGCACGCAGTGGCATTTCGAATACAGTCCGGAAACCTTTTCCACCGCCGAACTCGATTTCAGTCTAGAGGTCTGCGAAGCGGTCATGGAGGTGCTCGCGCCCAGTCCCGAGCATCCGATCATCCTCAACCTTCCGGCGACGGTCGAGGCGGCCACACCCAACATCTATGCCGACCAGATCGAGTATTTCATCCGCAACCTGCCCCATCGCGACAGTGCAGTGATCAGCCTCCACACGCACAACGACCGCGGGACGGGGGTGGCGGCGGCGGAACTTGCGCCTGATGGCGGGCGCCGACCGGGTGGAAGGCTGCCTTTTCGGCAATGGCGAACGGACCGGCAATTGCTGCCTCGTCACCCTTGCGCTCAATATGTACACGCAGGGGATCGATCCCGGCCTCGACTTTTCCGACATCGATCGGGTGATCGAGACGGTCGAATACTGCAACCAGATTCCCGTCCACCAGCGTCATCCCTATGGCGGCGAGCTGGTCTATACGGCCTTTTCCGGGAGCCATCAGGACGCGATCAAGAAGGGGTTTTCGGCGCTCGAAACGCAGAACGACCCGCAGTGGCGCGTGCCCTATCTACCGATAGATCCGGCCGATCTCGGACGCAGCTACGAAGCGGTTATCCGGGTCAATTCGCAAAGCGGAAAGGGCGGTTTCGCCTGGGTTCTGGAACAGGACCAGGGGCTCAAACTGCCCAAGCGGATGCAGGCCGATTTCAGCCCGCGGGTCCAGCGCATGGCCGACGAGGTGGGCCGCGAACTCAACGCAGCCGACATCTGGCAAGCGTTCCGCGACGCCTATCACGTCGACAGCGGCCCGCAAGCACTTCCAATTGGTCGACTACGAAGAGCGGCGGGCTACCGATGGTTCGCGCCTGTTCACCGGCACGATCGCGGTCGACGGCAGCGAACGCAGCGTCTCGGGCCGCGGGAATGGCCTTATCTCGAGTGTGTTGGCGACGATCGAGCATGCCTTCGGCCTCAGCCTTGAAGTGGTCGATTATACCGAGCACGCGCTTTCTACCGGGCGCGACAGCCGTGCAGCGGCCTACCTCGAATGCCGCGATGCGGAGGGGCGCGCGATCTGGGGCTGCGGAATCGACGAAGACATTGCGACGGCAAGCGTCAGAGCCGTACTAAGCGCTGCCAATTCGGCCGTCGCGGCGGGCGCTTGAGGTCGCGAAGGTCCGCTGCTCAGCGGACGAGCGAGATCGGTGCCGGAGCCGTGTCGGCGTGCGCGCGCCGCGACCAGCCTTCGGGTCGCGTCGCCTGGCGCAGGCAGTTCCGGCCCGAGGCCTTGGCGGCGTAGAGCGGCTCGTCGGCCATGCTCATCGCCGAAGAGGCTTTGCAGCTTTCCGAGATATGCGCCATGCCGATGCTGGCGGTCACCCGGAAGATGCGGCCGTTGCGATCGCTCATCTCGCGCTGCTGGATCGAAAGCCTGAGCAATTCGCAGATCCTCCAGGCCTGATCGACGTCGGCACCGCTCGCGATCATGCCGAATTCCTCTCCGCCCAACCTGGCGAAGAAGCAGTCGGGCGTGGCGAGTTCGCGCATGATCGAGCCGACTTGCTGCAGCACATCGTCACCCGTGTCGTGCCCGTACCCATCGTTGACGAGCTTGAAGTGATCGAGATCGATAAGCGCCAGGACGAAGGGCCGTTCATCGGCGACGGCGAGTTGTTTCTCGATACGATCGAGGAAGGCACGCCTGTTGGGCAGCCCGGTGAGCGCGTCGGTACGCGCCTCGCGCGAGGCCTGTAGTTCGTCGAGCTTGCGCGACGTCACGTCGCGTATCGTCACGACGAAGGATGTCGCCCTGCCTCCCGACGAAGCCACTGCCTAAATCTTCGTTTCGAGCCACCGGACCGCATTGTCGCTGCTTATTGCGCTTTCGAAGATTTCGGTGCGGCCGATCGAATGCGCGGCCGCCACGAGGGCGGCTTCTAGATGAGCAACATCGCCCGGCTCGAACAGCGTGGCGAGGTGAACGCCTCTCGGCTGTTCGACCCCGCTCAACCTTGCGAAGGCCGGCGAAGCGAAGCGTATGCGTCCCGCCTCGTCGAGATGCAGCAGGGCATCGTCGGAGTGGTCGGCTATCAGGCGCTGGAGCGCCTCGCGCTCGGAAATCTCGGCCATCAGTCGTGCCCCCTGTTCCAGCGCCACCGCCATCGGCAGGCAAACGAGAAACAGAACCGCCAGATAAAGTTGCAGAAACAGTGCCTCCTCGCCCAGAGGAAGGCCGAGATCGGCGAACACTCCGTGGCCGGTGCCCAGTGTGCCGGCCCCCACCAAGCTCACCATGAGCACCGCGGTCGAGGCACCGAGGCGTCCGAACCAGAAGCAGGACAGGACCAGCGGTACGATCGGGAGATAGAGCAGCGGATATTGCGAGCTCAGCATTGCAACCAGCGAGACGCCGAAGGTCAAGACGGCGATCGCCACGAAGCCGGCCATCCGGTGCAGATCGCGAAGCCGCGCAAAATTGGCTCTGCGATAGGTGGCCAGCAGCAAGGCCAACGGCAGGACGAGGACGGTTCCCAGACCGTGGCCCGCAACCCAGCTCGCCGAATGATCGACCCATCGACCACCGACTTCAAGCGAAGCGACATAGCCGCCCGGAACCGAAGCGATTGCAGGTGCAAGCACGCCTGCCGCCAGCACGAGCGCGCTGATGCCGCTGCCGCTGTCGATGAAATCGCGCTGCGGCCGCAGCCACAGCATGATCGCCGCGGCGAGCAGTGCTTCGAAGAGATTGATCGCGGCGAGCGGCACGGCCGGTCCCGGACCGAAGCCGAAGATCGTCGTGGCCATCGCGCTCAAGACCATGAAGAACAACGTGGGAACGCCCCAGCGCGCCGGCGGAAGCTGCAGATAGAGGGCGGTGGCGATCGCCGTCCCCGGCCACACGAGAGCGAGGCCGCCGCTGAACCGGGTCCAGAAAATGGTCACCGATGTGAGCAGGAAGAAGACGAAGCCATAGGCCAGTATCCTTCCGAATTTACCCGTCATTTGAAGATATCGTCCCCGGCCCAGTCCCATGAATTGCGATTTCTAGCTGCAAAAGGGTGTCATTTGGTAAACACGACGCCTGTTTCGATGCGCCCTCCCCGGATGGAATGGCAGAACGAGACTAGCCCAGATCGCCCCGCGAGGCGAGGCTCCTTGTGATCGTTCTTATTACGCCGGACCGGCATGCGGTTCAGCGCTCTCGCGTCTGGGACGGCTGGCGCCGATCCGATCCGATCCGATCTGCCCTCGGCTGGAACCGGTTTCTCTTGCCAGGCCAGTGGTCGATGTGTTCCATCCTGCCGGACAAGCGAGGGAAAGCAACAGCCATGACCGAAGACATTCTCGAACCCGAATTGGCGATCGTCGATCCGCACCATCATCTGTGGGACCTGCGTCCGCTGCTGCCCTCCTTCCCCGAACCGCGGCACGATTTCCTCGAAGCGATCGCAGGCGCAGCCTACTACGACTTCGATGCGCTTCATGCCGATACGCACACCGGCCATCGCATCCTTGCTACGGTGTTCATGGAATGCGGAGCATTCTACGATGCCGCCCGCGACGATGCGATGAAGCCGGTCGGCGAGGTCGAATTCGTCAACGGCGTGGCCGCTCAGGGCGCCAGCGGGCTGTACGGTGAGTATCGCCCCTGCGCCGCAATCGTGGGTCATGCCGACCTGACGCTGGGCGATGCGGTAAAACCGGTGATCGAGGCGCTGGTCGCCGCCGGCAATGGGCGTTTCAAGGGCATCCGCCATTCGGCCGCCTGGGACGCCGATGCCGACGTGCTCGGTCCGCCGTTCCACGCCGCCGAGGGGCTCTACCGTTCGGAAGGCTTCCGCGCGGGATTTGCCGCGTTTTCCGAATATGGTCTGACTTTCGATGCCTGGCTCCTCGAACCGCAGCTCGGCGATCTGCTCGACCTGGCCCGGGCCTTTCCCGATCAGCAAATCGTGCTCGATCATTGCGGCACGCCGCTCAACATCGCCAGCCACCGTGGCAAGCTTCACGAGACCTTCGATCGCTGGCGGCATTCGATCCACGCGCTGGCTCGATGCCCCAATGTCGCGGTCAAGCTCGGCGGCCTTGCGATGGCGTTTTGCGGAATGCCCGAGGAGGGGCCCGCCAAGGGGCACGGCTCGGAGCATCTCGCCGGGCTCTGGCGTCCCTATATCGAGACCTGCATCGAATCCTTCGGCCCTGCCCGTTCGATGTTCGAATCGAACTATCCGGTCGATCGCTGGGGCGCCAGCTATCCAGTGCTTTGGAACGCGTTCAAACGGCTTGCCCACAACGCCAGCGCAGATGAGAAGCGCGCTCTTTTCGCGGGCACCGCAGCGCGAATCTACGATATCGAACACGTCCTGAAAGGCAGCTGATCTTCCGTAACGTCACCCTCGACAAGCCTGCCCCCGCCCCATAGGCCCGGTGACCGACACGACGAGAGGAACTGCCTGAAATGTCCCTTCCCGCCCCCTTCGACCGGCTGCGCCTTCCGGTCATCGGTTCGCCGCTGTTCATCGTTTCGGGACCCGAATTGGTCATCGCGCAATGCAAGGCGGGAATCGTCGGGAGCTTCCCTGCCCTGAACGCGCGGCCCCAGAGCGAGCTCGATGAATGGCTGCATCGGATCACCGAGGAACTGGCAGCGCACAACCGGGAGCACCCCGATCGTCCTGCGGCGCCCTATGCGGTCAACCAGATCGTCCACAAGTCGAATGACCGGCTCGATGCCGATATGGCGACCTGCGCCAAATGGCAGGTACCGATGGTGATCACCTCGCTCGGCGCTCGCGAGGAGGTGTTCGACGCGGTGCGCGGGTGGGGCGGCATCACCTTGCACGACGTGATCAACAACCGCTTTGCGAGGAAGGCCATCGAAAAGGGCGCAAGCGGACTGATCCCGGTTGCGGCGGGCGCTGGCGGGCATGCTGGTGTGTTGAGTCCCTTCGCCCTCATGCAGGAAATCCGCGAATGGTTCGATGGGCTGGTCGCGCTGTCGGGCGCGATTGCGCACGGGCGTTCGATTCTCGGCGCGCAGGCGCTGGGGGCGGATTTCGCCTATATCGGCTCGCCCTGGATCGCGGCCCGCGAAGCAAATGCCGATGACCGCTACAAGCAGGCGATCGTCGACGGCAGCGCCGACGGCATCGTCTACACCAATCTGTTTACCGGTGTGCACGGCAACTATCTTCGTTCGAGCATCGAGGCCTCGGGCCTCGATCCAGACGATCTGCCCCAAAGCGATCCCAGCAAGATGAACTTCGGCAGCGGCGGCAATACCAAGGCCAAGGCGTGGAAGGATATCTGGGGTTCGGGCCAGGGTATCGGCACGGTCACCCGCAGCGCGCCGGTCGAGGAGACCGTCGTCCGTCTCGAGCGCGAATATCGGGCGGCCCGGGATGCGCTGACAGCAGCCCTCGGCTAGCCGGTTTCGCTCCACAAGAGGCCGGCCATGGCGTCGAGATCGGAAAAATCCACGCCCGATCCGAGGGGATCGGCGCGGTTGAGCCGGAGCGGGCGTTTCGTATCGAGCAGGCTGCGGCGCAGCTCGCGTTGCAGGAGTTCGAACCGCTGCAGGGCCCGGCGCAGCGCGCGATCGGCATCGCGCCGGCACCGCGCCGCCCAATCCTGCTCGATCGCGCCGACCCGGTCGATCACCATGGCGTTGTAGGCGGGGTGCGGCCCCCTATGCAGCGGGAGGCCGAGCCTGTGAACCGCGTCCTCCTTTGCAGGCAGCAGCAACCCGTTGCGACGAAAATCGTCGAAGCCGATGCGCGATGGTCCCAAGGCCGCGAACATGGTGGTGAAGCAGGCTTGCTTGAACAGCTGACGCGGCAGGAGGTGATGGCGTTGGAGCGACGGGTCGTGCTGGGGCGAGCCGCACCGGTTGACCGTGCGGAAGGGCAGCCGGCCGCGGGTGCGGCGCAGCACGAAGCGCGACCCGTCTCCCAGCGCCGCCTACATCGGTTCGATCCTGACGAGCCCCGCCCCGGGATCGGGCTGAAAGACGAGTGCGGGCGATCCGTCTGCGACGAACTCGATGCGCTCGGTCGGGAGCGGCGTGCCGACGAGTTCGTGCGCGACGCGAATCGCGAGTCTGGTCGCCTCGGCACGATCGGCGCATAGCGCGCGATCGACTTCGATCTCGCACCCGGTAAAGAAGTCGAATCCCTCGCTCCGCAGCGTGTCTTCGAAGAAGGCCAGACCGAGCAGGCCGAGCGCCGGAAACGCCCCCCCTTCAAGCCATCTGCCGACGCTGCGTGCGAAGAAGCGCGGGCTAATCGCCGTTCGAGCCGGGGCCCAGCAGATCGCCTGAACCCCAGGAAGAACCTGCGTGAGCTCGGCCCCCAGCCCGAGCATTGCGCGGACGATCGGCAAGGCATGGGCTCCTTCTGCAAGATGCGGGCCGACAGCGAGTGCGAGAGGTTCAAGACCGGTTGGGTCGAGATCGCATTCGAAGCCGTAGCGATAGGCGATCTCCGGCAAGCTCGAAGAAGGGCCCGGCGCGAGCCCGACCAGATCGAAGGTCATCCCATCGATCAGGATCTCGAGCCAGTCCTGCAGATTGTCTTCCTGGGTCGGGCCGCCGGCGGTGCCGCAGGAGAAGGGCTCGCCCGCCGGGTCGAAACTGATGCTGGCGCGCGGCAGGTTCCCCAGCGCCGCGCGGATGGCGGGTTGCGAGGGCCTGTGGCCCGGCTCGAAGAGCAGGATCAGGCCGCTCGCGGACCGGCTCAATCCCCCGGCTCCCTGGACATCGTTTCCGTGACCCGCAATCCGATCCTCCCTTCGCCCCGAACCTCTTGGCCATCCGCGCGCGATCCGTCGAGTCGACCGACACCCGATGGCTCGAAACCGGACGCATCTCTAGAATATGCCGAGCCGTATCCCTTCGGCCAGCGCTGCACCGATCTCCCGCGCCCGCGCAATGTCGTCAGGGGGGACCACCTTCGGAGCCAGGATGCTGTCTGGGTCCTGCGCATCGGTGTTGACGATCCACGCATCGGCGACCCGCTTGAGCCGCCAGCCGGTCGCGATGCGATCGAGCTGGCGCTGCGCCCCTTCGCCGTCGGATCCGGCGGCGATCACGGTGGCATAGGGGCGGCCCTCGAGCTTCCCGAGCGCCGGATAGTAGCAGCGGTCGAACATCTCCTTCATCGCACCGCTCATGCTGGCGAGGTTCTCGGGACAGGCGAAAAGATAGCCGGCGGCCGCAAGCAGATCGGCGGGAGCGACCTCCTCCGCCCGCAGAATCCTCGCTGCATCCGCAGCGCCTTCTGCGGCAGCACGGGCGAGCTGTTCGCTGGTCCCGGTGCGGCTGTGCCAGACGATGAGGAGCGCTGCGGAATTCATCCGTCGACCATCGCCGCTAGCTGTCGATTGTCAATGCGCGCCGCTTTCGCTGCGGCACCAAGCGGTCTAACAGGCGCGGATGGCTTCGCAGGCCCTCTCGCACGTGTTTGGCGTATCCCAATCGCTCACCGGCCGCGCATGGCGCTGGCGCGGGGGAAACATGGAGCTCGGCGCAGGCCTGTCGCTGGGCGAGGATATCGTCCGCCAGCTGTTGCTTTCACGCGGCGTGGCACCCGAGGACATCGAGCGGCATCGCACGCCGACATTGCGTAACTTCCTTCCCGATCCTTCGCTGTTCCGCGATATGGATGCAGCTGCGGACCGGCTGGCGCAGGCGGTCCTCGCCGGCGAATCGATCACCATCTACGGCGATTACGATGTCGACGGCGCAACCAGCTCCGCGCTGCTCATCCGCCTGCTGCGCGCGCTCGGTACCGAGGCAGGCTATTATATCCCCGATCGCCTGCTCGAGGGCTACGGTCCGTCGGGTGAGGCACTCGTCAGGCTTGGCGAAAGCGGATCGAGCCTGATCGTCACGGTCGACTGTGGCGCGATGGCACACGAGGCGCTGGCGATGGCGCACGATGCCGGGATCGACGTCATCGTGGTCGATCACCACAAATGCGCCGCCGAACTTCCCAAGACGGTGGCGCTGGTCAATCCCAACCGGCTCGACGAATGCGACGAGGGCGCTGCCCATGGCCATCTCGCCGCGGTGGGCGTGGCCTTCCTGCTCGGGGTCGCGCTGGTGCGGACGCTGCGGGTGCGCGGCTTCTTCGAGGATCGCCCCGAACCCGACCTGCGCGGCCTGCTCGACCTTGTGGCGCTGGGCACGGTGGCCGACGTAGCTGCGCTGCACGGGCTCAATCGCGCCTTCGTGGCGCAGGGCCTCAAGATCATGGCGAAGCGGGACAACACCGGTATGGCGGCGCTGATCGACGCCAGCCGGCTGAAACGCGCACCGGCATGTTCGGATCTCGGCTTCGCGCTCGGGCCGCGCATCAACGCCGGCGGGCGCGTCGGCGAATCGACGCTGGGCGTCCGCTTGCTGACCACCGAAAATGCCGACGAAGCCCGCGAGATCGCCGCACAGCTTTCGACGTTGAACGAAGAACGGCGCGAAATCGAGGCTTCGGTTCAGAACGCGGCCGAAGAGCAGATCGCAGCGCAGCACAACCGCGCGGTAGTGCTGCTGGCCGGCGAAGGCTGGCACCCGGGGGTGATCGGCATCGTCGCCGGGCGGATCAAGGAAAAGACTGGCAAGCCGACCCTGGTCGTGGCGCTCGACCGGACCACCGGCCAGGGCAAGGGTTCGGGCCGCTCGATCGGCGGAGTGGATCTGGGCGCAGCAATAATCCGGGCGCGCGACGAAGGCCTGCTGCTCGCCGGTGGCGGTCACGCCATGGCCGCCGGGCTGACCGTGGCCGCGGATCGCATTGCCGAATTGGCGGAACGCCTCGATGCCATGCTCGAGGTGCAGGTCGCGCGCGCGTCGGCGAGCCGCGAGATGGCGCTCGACCTTGCCGTCGCACCGGGCGGGTTGACACCCGAGCTGGTCGGCTCGCTCGAAGAGGCCGGCCCCTACGGCGTTGGCTGGCCCGGCCCGCGCGTGGCAGTCGGACCGGTGCGGCTGGTCAAGTGCGACGTCGTGGGCTCGGACCATGTCCGGCTGATCGCAGCGGGTGAGGACGGCCGCAGTTTCAAGGGTATTGCCTTCAGGGCGGCGGAAAGCGCCATGGGTCAGGCCCTGCTTCATGGTGCGCGGGGTCGCCGCCTGTGGCTCGCCGGACGCGTCAGGATCGACGACTGGGGCAGCCGTCCGCAGGCGGAACTCCACCTCGAGGATGCAGCCTGGGCGGATTGACCGATGCCGCCGCGATCGAGGGTTGACGCCCTGCCCACCCCCGCCTAAGTGCGCCGCCACGCCACCGACGTGGCCCCTTCGTCTAGCGGTTAGGACGCGGCCCTTTCACGGCTGAAACACGGGTTCGATTCCCGTAGGGGTCACCACGGTGGCGCGATGCTTTCCGACGCGAAGACCGTCCGGAACCGGCATGGCCCCTTCGTCTAGCGGTCAGGACGCGGCCCTCTCACGGCTGAAACACGGGTTCGATTCCCGTAGGGGTCACCACCTTTCGACAAGCGAATATAGCGGGTAGCGTGCAGTCGTCGGCACCGCTAGGCACGCTGCCGATGAGCAAGCGATCCTTTCCCTGGCCCGGATTCGTCCTGGCGCTGCTCGCTTGCACCATTCTCCTCGCCGTCGGGCTCGCCTTGCCCTATGCCCTCGCTCTGCTGCTGGTCTGGACCGGATCGCTCTATCTCGTCGCGACGATCCCGCCGGCGCCGCAGGCGCCCCGTTCGGGGCCGGCCTTCTCACGCGACAGCATGGGCGATCTGTTCGAGCATTCCGACACGCCGGTCATCATCGCCGAACGCGATCGCGTGATCGTGGCCAATCTTGCGGCACGCAAACTGCTCGGCGCGCATATCATCGGCCAGGACGTTCGAATGGCGCTACGCCAGCCGGAAGCGGTGAGGTTGCTCGAACGCGGGGTCGACGGCGGGGCGGTGGTGCGCGGGCTGGCGCAGCGGACCGACATCTGGAGAATCAACCGCAAGTCGCTGGGCGAAGAACTCGCCGTCATCGAATTCGTGAACAAGACAGCCGAAGCCGATATCTCCCGCGCGCACACCGATTTTGTCGCCAATGCGAGCCATGAATTGCGTACCCCGCTCGCGTCGATCATCGGCTATGTCGAGACCTTGCGCGAAGACGTCGACCAGCTCGAACCGTCGATGGCCGACAAGTTCCTCGGCATCATCCAGCGCGAAGCGAAGCGACTGCAGGATCTGGTTAGCGATCTCATGTCGCTGTCGCGGATCGAAGCGGAGAAGCACGACCTGCCTTCGGAACGGGTGGATCTGGCGCCGCTCGTCGAACGGGCGGCGCGCGACGCCGCCGGGAGCGAACGAAGCGACCGGCTCGACTTCGAGGCGGTCGGCGCCTTTGCAGTCAGAGGCGATCCCCAGCAGCTCGAGCAATTGGTCCGCAACCTCGTCGACAATGCCTTCAAATACGGCGGGTCCGAAGAAACAGTAACCGTTCGATTGCACCCGCAGGGGGAGAGCCGGGTGAGGATGACCGTGACCGACCGCGGAGACGGCATCGCCCCCGAACACATCCCCCATCTCACCCGCCGATTCTACCGGACCGACCCGGGCCGCAGCCGGGCCTCGGGAGGGACCGGTCTCGGTCTCGCGATCGTCAAGCACATCGTCGAGCGGCATCGCGGCCGCCTCGATATCGAATCGGCAGTGAACGAAGGCACTCGGGTAACGGTCACGCTGCCGACCGCTGCGCCCGACCCTGCCGACTGACTTCCGCCGATCGGCGCATCCGCGCGGATTCTGCCCGACCCGGGCGGTCGCAGGCCTTTTGTCACAGAAGTGTAATTTACCGGTCATAGATGCGTCGCCGGATCGTAACTCCCGTGCAAAGGATTCTCCGGATGTCCCGTTCTTTTCGCCTGACACTGGCGGCTGCCGCGCTCTGTACGACGATGGCCACCCCGGTGTTCGCCCGCGACGTCACCGTCTCGACCGACGAACTCGCCGCGATGCGCGCCGAACTGGCGGCGATGAATGCCCGCATCGACGAGCTGGAAGGCGAGCTGGCCACTGCGAAGGCCGCCCACGCCGCTCAGGACGCGACGATCGCACCCCGCGCCGCGGAGGCGGCGGTCTCATCCGCTTCCGCCGTCGGCGAACTGACCTCCGGGGATGGCTGGAGCTTCAAGCCGCGCGGGCGCCTGATGTTCGATGCAGGCTTCACCGATGGGCCCGATTCGACAGGTCTCGACGATGGTTTCGGCAATGAAGTGCGCCGCGCACGGCTGGGTGCATCGGGCGATATTCCCGGCGGGTTCGGCTACAAGTTCGAACTCGATTTCGCGGGCAACGAGGTCGAGGCGGCGGATGCCTACCTGTCCTATGGCGACGGACCGTTGGAAGTGATCGTCGGCCATCAGAACAATTTCCAGTCGCTCGAAGAACTCACCAGCAGCCTGCACACCAGCTTCATCGAACGAGCGGCCTTCACCGATGCCTTCGGGTTCGAGCGCCGCATTGGCGCCTCGGTTATCTACAGCAAGGGCCCGGTGCTTGCGCAGGCGGGCGTGTTCAGCGACAATTTCGACGATACTTCGAGCAAGAACCGCGGCGTCGACGGACGGATCGTGTTCATGCCGAAGATGGGCTCGACCCAGCTGCACCTGGGCGGTTCGATCCATTACAACGACATCGACGATGCCACGACGACGATCCGTTATCGTCAGCGCCCGCTGGTCCACTTCACTTCCAGCCGCTTTATCGACACCGGCAGCATGGGTGCCGACAGCGAAACCGGCTACGGGCTGGAAGCCGCGGCGATTTCGGGGCGATTCCACGCCGCGGCGGAAGGGTACTGGCAGTCGGTCGACATGCCCGGCACGGTAACCGACCCGACCTTCTTCGGGGGCTACGTCGAAGCGGGCGTATTCCTCACCGACGACACGCGCGGCTACAAGGGCGGCAAGTTCGACCGCACCAAGCCCAGCCGCCCGGTTGGCGAAGGAGGCTTGGGCTCGCTGCAGTTCAACCTGCGCTACGATTACCTCGATCTCGACGATGCCGGCATCCTCGGCGGCAAGCAGGCGGGCTATTTCGCCTCGCTGATCTGGAAGCCGACCGACTATACGCTGTTCGCGCTCAACTACGGCAGGCTGCAGTATGAAGACGCCGTCTATCCCACCGCCGCGGGCGACACCTCCTATGGAGTCGATGCGGTGGGCCTCCGCGCACAGGTCGATTTCTGATCCCGACCCCGCTAGGGGCCGATGTGAAGCCGGTCCACGTCAAACTGTTGTCGCACCCGTGTAACATTGAGGCGCTTTTGCGGCGCTAGTTTCCAACCCAAGGGGTTTTTCCATGACCAAGACCAGATCCTTTATCTTCGCCGCTGTCTCGGCAGCTGCACTTGCCGCCTGCGGCAGCAATGGCGGTGACACCGCTTCGCGCGATTCGATCCGCGCAGTCGGCTCGTCGACCGTGTTTCCCTTCGCCAAGACCGTGGCGGAAGCATTCGTCCGTTCGAACCCGCAGTTCAAATCGCCGATCATCGAATCGACCGGCACCGGCGGAGGGATGAAGCTGTTCTGTGCCGGCCTCGGCGCGGACACGCCCGACCTTGCCGACGCCTCGCGCCGGATGAAGGCGAGCGAATTCGCCGAATGCCAGGCGAACGGCGTGAAGGACATCATCGAGATCCAGGTCGGCCTTGACGGGATTGCCTTCGCTTCGGCGAACGACGGGATCACCATGAACCTCACTCCGAAGCAGGTGTACGAGGCGCTCGCGGCCAAGCCCTACGGCAAGGACCAGACCGCCAAGACCTGGTCGGACGTCGACCCCTCGCTGCCCGACGAACCCATCCTCGTATATGGCCCGCCGTCCACCTCGGGGACCCGCGATGCGCTCAAGGAACTGATCCTCGAAGCCGGGTGCAAGACCGACCCGGAAATGAAGGCGCTCAAGGATAGCGACGAGGACAAGTACGACCAGTTCTGCACCGAAGTCCGTTCGGACGGCGCCTATGTCGATCAGGGCGAACAGGACAATCTCATCGTCCAGAAGATCGAAGGCAACCCCAAGGCGATCGGCGTATTCGGCTACAGCTACCTCGAGGAAAACGCCGACAAGCTACAGGGCTTGTCGATGAACGGCGTCCAGCCGACCTATGCCAATATCTCGAGCTTCGAATATCCCGGCGCGCGCCCGCTGTACGTCTATGCCAAGAAGGCGCATCTGCGACGCCATTCCGGGTCTGAAGGAATATCTCGCCGAATGGACCAATATGTGGGCAAAGGGCGGCCCGCTCGCCAAGATCGGTCTTGTGGCCTCGCCCGATGACGTTATGGCGGCGAGCGAGAAGGCGGCGACCGAGTACACCACGCTCGACGGCTCGCAATTGAAGTAAGGGCACCGATTACCGCATGTCTCCAGCCATCCTGCTTCTCCTGGCCCTCGGCCTCGGGCTTGCCGGATGGTTGGCGGCGCGCGCGCGTGCATGGGCATTCCGGCGGGAAAGCGCCGAGGGGCGCCTCGCCAGCCTGCCGACCTACCATGCCTGGTACGTCGCATTGTGGATCGTCCTGCCGGTGCTGCTGTTCGTGGCCGTGTGGAGCGCGATCGCCCCGGGGCTGGTCAACCAGTCGGTGCTCGCGAGCCCCGCGGCAGCCGATCTCCCGGCCTTCGGATTCCAGCGGCAGACGATTCTCAACGAAGCCCGTGCCGTTGCGACCGGCGCCTCGCAGGGGGTCTTCAATCCCCAGGCGCAGGCGCTCGTCGAACCGTTTCGCGGGGCGCTTGCACGCTACAACTGGATCGGAATTGCGATTACCCTGCTGATCGCCTTCATTGGCGGCACCTGGTCGTTCCTGCGGCTTCGGCCCGACTTCACGGCGCGAACCCGGGTCGAACGGATCGTCATGGCGATCCTGCTCGGCGCTTCGCTGGTCGCCATCTTCACCACCATCGGCATTCTCGTCAGCCTGGTATTCGAGACGATCCGCTTCTTCGGCATGGTCTCGCCCATCGACTTCCTCTTCGGCACGCATTGGGGCCCCGATCCGATGGCCAATGCGGCCAATCCGGATGGCTCGCGCTACGGTGCCATCCCGCTGTTCTGGGGCACCATCTACATCGGGGCGATCATCGCGATGATCGTCGCGATCCCGCTGGGGCTGATGAGCGCGATCTATCTGACCCAATATGCCGATCCCAGGCTGCGTGCCTGGATCAAGCCCGCGCTCGAGATCCTCGCCGGGGTGCCGACCGTGGTCTACGGCTATTTCGCCGCACTCACCATCGCCCCGGCGATCCGCGACCTGGCGCTGGGCCTGGGGGTCTCCAATCCTTCGAGCGAGAGCGCGCTGGCCGCGGGGCTGGTGATGGGGGTGATGATCATTCCCTTCGTCTCGTCGATGGCCGACGACAGTATCGCCGCCGTGCCGCAGGCGATGCGCGACGGCAGCCTGGCGATGGGAGCGACCACCAACGAGACCATCCGGCGGGTGATCGTGCCAGCGGCGCTGCCCGGCATCGTCGCCGGGATCATGCTCGCCGTCAGCCGCGCAATCGGCGAAACGATGATCGTGGTCATGGCGGCTTCCACTGCGGCCAATCTCTCGGCCAATCCGCTCGAGGCGATGACCACGGTGACGGTCCAGATCGTCGCCATGCTCACCGGCGAAGGCAGTTTCGATCACCCGGCGACACTCAGCGCCTTCGCCCTCGGCTTCGTGCTGTTCATGGTTACTCTTGGGCTCAACTTCATCGCCTTGCGCGTCGTCAAGAGGTATCGCGAAGCCTATGAGTGAGCGTCTCGCCCCCACGCGCACCGCTGCCTACGAGGCGCGGCTCAAGCGGCGCTACGCAGCCGAACGGCGCTTTCGCGCGCTCGGTCTCGGTGCGATCCTGTTCTCGGTCGCGGTGCTGCTGTTCCTGCTCGCCACCATGACGTTCAACGGCGTCGCTGGCTTCCAGCGCGTCGAGCTCGAGGTGCCGATCGACTTCACCCAGGCGGGTATCGCCGCCGATCCCGCGGCGATGGCGCAGCCCGGCGCCCTGCAATCGCTCGAGGCGCAGGGCCTGCCCGACGTGGTGACCTATTTCGCCGGCGAAGCGCTGGGCGAAGATGGCGCAGCCGAACTCGGCGCGCAGGCCTGGCGCGATGTCGCCGATGCCGTCATCGCGGACCCGTCGCTCCTGCGCGGTCAAACGACCTTCTGGCTGCCCGCCTCGGCCGATCTCGCATCGGGCTACGGCGGCGAGGGGTCGCCCGAAATGCAGGCGCTGGCGCGCTCGCTCTATCAACAGGGCAAGCTCGAGAAGAACCTCGACCTCGGCTTTCTCAGCCGCTCGGACGCGACCAATCCGCAGCAGGTCGGTATCTGGGGCGCGCTCAAGGGCTCGATGCTGACCATGGCGATCACATTGCTGCTGGCATTCCCGATCGGCGTGCTGGCAGCGCTCTATCTCGAGGAATATGCCCCAAAGAACCGCTGGACCGACCTGATCGAGGTCTCGATCAACAATCTCGCCGCGGTGCCGTCGATCATCTTCGGTCTCCTCGGTCTTGCGGTGTTCCTGACGCTCTTCCCCAGCTATCGCTCGGCGCCGTTGATCGGCGGCATGACCTTGGCTTTGATGACGATGCCGGTAATCGTCATTTCCGGGCGCAACGCCATCAAGGCCGTGCCGCCGAGCATTCGCGACGGAGCCCTGGCGGTGGGCGCCTCGCCGGTCCAGGTGGTGTTCCACCATGTGCTTCCGCTCGCCCTGCCGGGAATCCTTACCGGCACGATCATCGGCATGGCGCGCGCGCTGGGCGAGACCGCGCCGCTGCTGATGATCGGCATGCGCGCATTCGTCGCCACGCCGCCCGACGGCTTCACCTCGCCGGCGACGGTCCTGCCGGTCCAGATCTTCCTCTGGTCCGACGAGATCGACCGCGGCTTCGTTGAACGCACCAGCGCGGCGATCATAGTGCTTCTGCTGTTCCTGCTCGTGATGAACGGGCTCGCCATCTACCTGCGCAACAAATTCGAGAAAAGCTGGTGACCGTAGTCCACGAAAACCTCGAAGCCACCGAAGCCAAGATGAGCGCCAAGGACGTCTCCGTATTCTACGGCGACAAGAAGGCGATCGATTCGGTTTCGATCGATATCCCGACCGAATACGTTACCGCCTTCATCGGCCCCTCGGGGTGCGGCAAGTCGACCTTCCTGCGGACGCTCAACCGCATGAACGACACGATCCCCTCGGCCCGGGTCGAAGGCGATATCGAACTCGACGGGCAGGACATCTACCGTTCGGGCATGGACGTGGTGCAATTGCGCGCCCGCGTCGGCATGGTGTTCCAGAAGCCCAACCCCTTCCCCAAGTCGATCTACGACAACGTCGCCTACGGGCCCAAGATTCACGGACTGGCCGAAGGCAAGGACCAGCTCGACGCGATCGTCGAGAAATCGCTTCGGCGCGCCGGACTGTGGGAAGAGGTCAAGGACCGCCTGCAGGACAGCGGCACCGCGCTTTCGGGTGGTCAGCAGCAGCGGCTGTGCATCGCCCGCGCCATCGCGGTCGATCCCGAGGTCATCCTGATGGACGAGCCATGCTCGGCGCTCGATCCCATCGCGACCGCGAAGATCGAGGAGCTGATCGCCGAGCTCAACGGCCGCTACGCCATCGTGATCGTGACCCACTCGATGCAGCAGGCCGCCCGCGTCAGCCAGCGCACGGCCTTCTTCCACCTCGGAAAGATGGTGGAATACGGCCGTACATCTGACATATTCACCAATCCGTATGAACAGCGAACCCAGGATTACATCACCGGGCGCTACGGTTAAGGCCATGAATTCCATGCACGAACATACCGTCAAAGCCTTCGACGAGGACATCACCCGGCTCCGCGGCCTGATCGCCGAAATGGGCGGGCTGGCCGAAGCGGCGATCGAGCAGGCGCTCGAGGCGCTGGTCAAGGGCGACGACGAACTGGCCGACCGCGTGGTGCGCGGAGACAAGAAGATCGATGTGCTCGAGAGCGAGATCGACAAACTCTCGGTCCGCATCATCGCGCTGCGCGCGCCGATGGCCGACGACCTGCGCGAGGTCATCGCCGCGCTCAAGATCGCCGGTGTCGTCGAACGGATCGGGGATTATTCGAAGAACATCGCCAAGGCGAGCAAGGAGATCGGTTCGAACCGCAAGCAGTTCGAGCCGCTGACGCTGCTCCCGGCGATGGCCGAAGTGGCGGCGGAAATGGTCCACGACGTCCTGACCGCCTATGCCGCGCGCGATGCCGAACTGGCCCGCGAGGTGATCGCCACCGACGAGAAGGTGGACGCCTTCTACAATTCGATTTTCCGGAACCTGGTCAGCCATATGGTCGAAAATCCTTCGACCATTTCGAGCGCTGCGCAGCTGCTCTTCGTCGCGCGCAATCTCGAACGGATCGGAGACCATGCGACCAATGTGGCCGAAATGGTCCACTTCGCGGCCACGGGACTTTATCCGCCCGACGGCGACAGCTGACACAAAACTGTAGCGCAAGGGTCATATTGCCATGCCGACCGAGACTACATCCCGGGAAGGCAAGGACTTGCACGCAGCAAAACTTCTTCTGGTAGAGGACGATCCGGCCCTCTCCGAACTCCTCGAATACCGCTTCTCCAGCGAGGGCTACCGCGTTCGGACTACTTCCGACGGGGACGAGGCGCTGCTGCTCGCGGCAGAGGAAGTGCCCGATCTCGTCATTCTAGACTGGATGATCGACGGCACCAGCGGGATCGAGGTTTGCCGCCGTCTGCGCCGCGACAAGGAAACGGCGCATGTTCCGATCATCATGCTGACCGCTCGCGAAGCCGAAGACGACCGTATCCGCGGGCTCGACACCGGGGCGGACGACTATCTGACCAAGCCCTTCAGCCCGCGCGAGCTGCTCGCTCGCGTCGCTGCGGTGATGCGCCGGATACGCCCCGCGCTGGCGGGTGAGACGATCGAGGTCGGCGATATCGCGCTCGATCCAGTCGCGCACAAGGTCACGCGCCGCGGGCGCGTGCTGCAGCTGGGACCGACCGAATACCGCCTGCTCAAATTCTTCATGGAGAGCCCCGGGCGGGTGTTCAGCCGTGGCCAGCTGCTCGACGGCGTGTGGGGAACCGAGAGCGAAATCGAGCTGCGCACGGTCGATGTCCATATCCGTCGCCTGCGCAAGGCGATCGAGAGCGATGGTGCGAAGGACCCGGTCCGCACCGTGCGCAGCGCAGGCTACGCCCTCGAAGCCTGACGGAAGCCGCCATCGCGACGCGGCGCATTACGGCGCAGGTCGCAGCAGGTCGATCGCGATCAGCGCGGCGATAGCGATGAAGGCGAGGCCGATACCGCGGTCGATCCATCGGCGTGTCGCGGCGCGCTCCATCGCGCGCGCCAGCCTGCGGCCCATGCCGATATAGAGCGCCCCCACGAGCAGGTCCGCGACCAGCGCCACCAGCGCCAGAACGACGATCTGCACCCCCACGGGCCGGCCCGGATCGACGAAGGGCGGGATGATCGCGACCATGTAGACCAGTGATTTGGGATTGCCGAACGCCACCGCCATGCCATCGCGAAAAGCGTGGCGCGAAGGCGCACGCGGTTCCGCTGCATCGTCATCGACGGCATGTGAAGAGTGGCGGATCGCGCGCAGGCCGAGCCAGGCGAGATAGGCCACCCCGGCCAAGGCGAGGATGCGGAAAGCGAGCGGATAGGCACGCGCCAGCGTGCCCAGGCCCAGCGCCGCGAGCAGCCACCAGGCGAGATATCCGATCTGCATGCCGAGCAGCGCTGCCCAGCCCGAACGCGCGCCCCGCCAGACTGCCTGGCCGATGACGAACAGCATCGAGGGGCCCGGCAACAGGCTGGTTGTCGCAGTCACCAGCGCAAATCCGGCAAGCTTTTCGGCGTCGATCATGCGGAGCGCACTAAGGGAAGTCACGGCTCGGGGGAACGCTCGGTTGGCCGCGCATGTGCCGCCCTTGGCGTGGCTTCGCGATGTGCCACAGACCGGCACGAAGGCGAGGCGCGGCACCCCATCGGGTGGATCGGATCGCCCGGCCCGCATTCTCGACAAGGAAGTCGTGATCGTGATAGGTCGAGAACGACCAGATCGTTCCGCTCTTCGGCGGGCATAAACCAAGGGCCGCGATCCATCATTCGCGGCTCGACGGGTTCGCGGGCGGCTGGCATCTGTTCGTGCCGATCACGCCGACGAAGCGTGGCGGCGCTGCGCGAGTTCCTCGATGCACCGGAAGTTGCGGCAAAGCCCGCGCCGGACCGCTTCGGGTGGGAGGGAGTAGACGATCGATGGCCAACGACCCCTCCTGCCCCCTCGACGCGGGGGCCTCCCCCCCGGTGCGGCTCGCGTACGGCGAAGGCGGCGCGCTGGGAAGGACCGGCCTTTCCTGGGCGCTCTTCGAATGGGCGCGAAATCCCTATTACATCCTCGTCGTGATCTATGTCTTCGCGCCCTATTTCGCGCGCGACATCATCGGGGCCGATCTGCTTTCGGGTGGAACGCTGGGCGATCTGCCGCCCGATCAGGCGCTGGCGACCGCCAATGCGCAGGGCCAGGCGACGATCGCCTCGGTCACCAAATGGGCGGGTTTCATTGCCGCACTGACCGCCCCTTTCCTCGGTGCCGCGCTCGATCGCGGTGGCCGACTAAAGCCGATCCTAGCGCTGTTCCTCACCGCGATCACGATTTCCTCGGCGCTGCTGTGGTTCGCCATGCCGGGGGGCCAGGGTCTGTCGGTAGGCGCGATCATGGCTTTGCTGGTGGTCGCCTATGTCGGCTATACCTATTCCGAAGTGACGCACAACGCGATGTTGAGCGTCGCGGGTTCGCGCGGCCGCTTGTCGATGATTTCAGGTCTCGGGCTCGGCCTTGGCAATCTGGCGGCGACATTGATCTTCATCGCGCTCGTCCTGCTGTTCGTCCTGCCGAGCCTGGTCGGCTGGCCCTTCGCCCAACCGCAATTCGGGATCGACGTGACCCGCTTCGAGCATGTCCGGATCGTGGGGCCGATCTGCGCCGTCTGGCTGGCGCTGTTTTCGATCCCCTTCTTCCTCCATGCCCGCGACCCCGGGGTCGCCGGGGCCAGCTGGTCCCGGGCTGCGCTCGATGGCGCGCGCGGCGTGGTGCGGACCCTGCGCGAGGCGGCGCAATACCGCGATCTGATGAAATATCTCCTGGCTCGGATGTTCTACGCCGATGGCATGGCCGCTCTCCTTGCGCTGGGCGCGGTCTATGTTGCGCTGTTCCTCGGCTGGGGCTTCCTGGAGATGCTTTGCTACGCCATCTTCGGTAGCGCCTGCGCCTTTGCCGGCGGCATCTTCGGTGGCTGGCTCGATAGCAAAGTGGGCGTGAAACGCGCGCTGATCGGGGAAATCGTCGCCATGGTCGCGGCGCTCGTCTTCCAGCTCGGCATAACCCGCGATGCCCTGTTCTATGGCCTGATCGCCAACGAGACCGTGTGGGACGGCCTGGTCTTTCAGACGCTTTCGGATCTGGTCTATTTCGCCACGATCAGCGTGGTCGCCGTAGCTGCGACGGCGAGCATCTCGTCGAGCCGGACAATGCTCGCCGCACTTGCCCCGCCCGGCCGGAGCGGCGAGTTCTTCGGCCTCTACGCGATCGCGGGGACGATCACCGTCTGGATGGGGCCGCTGCTGGTCGAGTATTTCACGCTGTGGTCGAACGACCAGCGGGTCGGCATGGCGTCGATCTCGCTGCTGTTCCTGGTCGGTCTCGCGGTCCTGTCTTCGGTCCGTGCGCCCCCTCGCGCAGGCTGACCGGCGGACCAGCTTCCTCGGCACCCGCAATCGGACCAGAGAGACGAATCGTGCGCTGAACTCATCGGTTGCATTGTGAGACCTTCCCCGATCGAGAGAGAGGAGCCCTGAAATGCCCGCATTCGACCTGATCGTCCGCAATGGAACCATCATCGACGGAACCGGTAGCGACCGCTTCACCGGAGACGTCGCGATCAAGGATGGGCTGATCGTCCAGATCGGCGAGGTCCACGGCGATGCGGCGCAAGAAATCGATGCGACGGGCAAGATCGTCACCCCCGGCTTCGTCGACATCCACACCCACTACGACGGGCAGGCGACCTGGGACCAGGAGATGGCCCCTTCAAGCTGGCACGGCGTGACCACCGTCGTCATGGGCAATTGCGGCGTCGGCTTCGCGCCCGCGAAACCCGACAAGCACGAATGGCTGATCGGGCTGATGGAAGGCGTCGAGGATATCCCCGGCACCGCGCTGGCCGAGGGGATGGACTGGGACTGGGAAACCTTTCCCGAATATCTCGACGCGCTCGAAAAACTGCCGCGCACCGTCGATGTCGGGACGCACGTCCCGCACGGCTCGGTCCGCGCCTATGTCCTCGGCGATCGCGAGCGCCCCGGCGCCGTCCCGACCGAAGCGGACATCGCCGAGATGGGCCGCATCGTCGAGGAAGGCGTTCGCGCCGGCGCGCTGGGCTTTTCCACCTCGCGCACGGTGCTTCACCGCGACATCGACGGCGAGGTCGTCCCCGGCACCACCGCCACCGCCGAAGAGCTGGTCGAGATCGGCCGCGCAATGGGCCGCGCGGGCCACGGCGTCTTCGAGATGGCCAGCGACATGATGCGCGAATGGAACGAATTCGGCTGGATGGGCAAGCTGAGCCGCGAAACCGGCCTCCCGGTCACCTTCGCGGCGCTGCAATCGATCGCCAAGGAACTGCCGCTCGAGGAGCAGATCGAGAAGATGCGCGCCGAGAATGACAATGGCGCGAACATCGTCGCCCAGATCGCATTGCGCGGCAACGGCATCGTCATGGCGTGGCAGGGCACCGTCCATCCCTTCCGCCTGCGCCCCAGCTGGAAGGCGATCGAGGATCTTTCGTGGGAGGAACAGAAGGCCAGACTGTTCGACCCCGCGTTCAAGAAGCAGCTGCTGTCGGAGGAAAGCGATTTCAGCGAGGTCAACCAGGACATCATCGGCCTGATCATGGTCGTCTGTGGCGGCTGGGGAATGCAATTCGAGATGGATCCGGACTTCGATTACGAGCCGACCGCCGAGGAAAGCATCGCCGCCCGCGCCGAGAAAGCCGGCGTATCGGGGCAGGAATATGCCTATGATCTGCTTTGCAGCGACGAGGGCAAGGGCTTCATCTACCTGCCGATCCTCAACTATGCCGACGGCAATCTCGATTTTCTGATGGACCTCCAGCAATCCGACGACACGGTCAATTCGCTGTCCGACGGCGGAGCGCATTGCGGGACGATCTGCGATGCGGCCTCGCCCACCTTCATGCTCCAGCACTGGGTCCGCGATCGCCGGCGCGGAACGATCGGGCTCGAAAGCGCGATCAAGCGGCAATGCGCCGATACGGCGCGGCTCTACGGGCTGGATGACCGCGGCATCCTTGCGCCCGGCTATCTCGCCGATCTCAACGTGATCGATATGGAGCGTCTGAAGCTGGGCAAGCCGTGGCTCGCCTTCGACCTTCCGGCGGGCGGCAAGCGTCTGTTGCAGAAGGCCGAGGGTTATGTCGCGACGATCAAGAACGGCGAGGTCACCTTCCGCGAGGGGAAATGGACCGGCGCCGCGCCCGGTGGGCTGATCCGCGGCCCGCAACGCGCCGAACTGGCGGAGGCTGCGGAATAGACGCGTGAGCGTCGGCTATCGCCGCGAAGGCCGCGTCGCTGTCGTCTCGATCGAACGCCCCGAGCGGCGCAATGCGGTGGATCGCGCGACCGCCGACGCGCTCGTTGCGGCATTCGAACGGTTCGACCGCGAGGCGGCGGCGCATGTCGCGATCCTCACCGGTGCGGGCGGCACGTTCTGCGCCGGGGCCGACCTCCACGCCATCGCCGAAGGCGGCGGCAACCGCTTGGCCGAGACCGGCGATGCCCCGATGGGGCCGAGCCGCATGCGCCTGACCAAGCCGGTGATCGCCGCGATCGAGGGGCATGCCGTCGCGGGCGGGCTGGAACTGGCGCTGTGGTGCGACCTCAGGGTGATGGCCGAGGATGCCGTGCTCGGGGTCTTCTGCCGCCGCTTCGGCGTACCGCTGATCGATTTGGGGACGGTCCGCCTGCCGCGCCTGATAGGACACTCGCGCGCGATGGATCTGATCCTTACCGGGCGTCCGGTCGACGCGCCGGAGGCCCATGCCATCGGGCTGGCCAACCGCATCGCCCCGGCCGGCGGTGCGCTCGATCATGCGCTGGCACTGGCCGAGGAGATAGCAGCTTTCCCGCAGGCCTGCCTGCGCAGCGACCGCCGGTCGGCGATCGAGCAATGGTCGCTCGACGAGGAGACCGCAATTCGCAACGAGATGCGGCTCGGGATGGCAATCATCGCGAGCGGCGAAACGCAGAGCGGCGCCGCGCGCTTCGCCGGCGGCGCAGGCCGTCATGGCGGGTTCGAACAAAAGGAAGAACAGCAATGAAAGCCATCCGCACCGGAGCCACGCCGTCGGCCCTCGAAGCGCTCGACTGGACCGATATCGACGAGCCGACCGCCCCCGGCCCGGGCGAGATCACGGTCGATCTCAAGGCCAGTTCGCTCAATTATCACGACTATGCGGTGGTCAAGGGCATGATCCCCAGCGCCCAGGGCCGGATCCCGATGTCCGACGGCGCCGGCGTGGTCACGGCGGTCGGCGCGGGGGTGACGGAATTCGCCGTGGGCGATCACGTGGTCAGTACGTTTTTCCCCGACTGGCTCGCCGGCCCGCCGCCGCAAGGCGCCTTCACCCGCGTGCCCGGCGACGGGATCGACGGCTACGCTCGCGAAGCGGTGACTGCGCCGGCGCAAGGGTTCACGCGCGCGCCCGCCGGTTTCAGCCATGCCGAAGCGGCTACGCTGACCTGTGCCGGGCTCACCGCCTGGCGCGCGCTGTTCGTCGATTATGCGCTGAAGCCGGGCGATACCGTGCTGGTCCAGGGTACCGGCGGAGTTTCGATCTTCGCGCTGCAATTCGCCAAGGCCGCGGGCGCGACGGTGATCGCGACCAGCTCTTCGGACGAAAAGCTCGCGCGGGTGAAACGCCTCGGCGCCGATCATCTGATCAACTACAAGGATGTTCACGCCTGGGGCCCCAAGACGCTCGAGTTGACCGGCGGCCGGGGGGTCGATTGCGTGGTCGAGATCGGCGGCGCGGGCACGCTCGACCAGTCGATGCTGGCCACCCGCGTGGGCGGCCATGTCGCGCTGATCGGCGTGCTCGCGGGATTGGCCGGTCCGGTCCAGACCGCCTTGCTGTTCTCGAAGAACCTGACCGTCCAGGGGCTCACCGTGGGCAGCCGCTCGATGCAACGCGACATGATCGCGGCGATCGAGGCGAACGGCATCCGCCCGGTGATCAGCGACAGCTTTGCGCTCGAAAATCTCGCCGATGCCTTTCGCCATCAGGAAAGCGGCGGCCATTTCGGCAAGATCGTGGTCGAGATCTAGCGGAGCGCGAAGGCTCCGCGGGCTACACCCGCATCGGCATCAGCACATAGAGCGCGGGGGCGTTGTCATCCTTGCGGATCAGCGTCGGCGCGCCCGCATCGGCGAGATGGATTTCCACCGTGTCGCTGTCGATCTGGCCGAGGATGTCCTTGAGATAGCTGGCATTGAAGCCGATCTCGAAGCCGTCGGAAGAATATTCGGCCGCCAGTTCCTCGGAAGCGGTGCCATTGTCGGGCGAAGTCACGGTCAGCGTCACCTTGTCCCGATCGAGACCCATCTTGACCGCGCGGGTCTTTTCGGTGGCGATCGTCGCGACGCGATCGACGCCTTCGAAGAACGACTTGGGGTCCAGCCGGAGCAGCTTGTCGTTGCCGGTCGGAATGACGCGCGAGTAATCGGGGAAGGTGCCGTCGATGAGCTTGCTGGTCAGCACCACGCCGCCCGCACCGCCCAGGGCGAAGCGGATCTTGCTGGCCGAAAGGTCGATGCGCACATTGGCATCCATCTTCTCGTCGAGCAGCTTGCGCAATTCGGCCACGGCCTTTCGCGGCACGATGACGTCGGGCATGCCTTCCGCACCATCCGGCCGCGGCAAGGTGAAGCGGGCCAGCCGGTGGCCATCGGTCGCCGCCGCCTTGAGCACGGGCACGTCGTCTTCGCTGACGTGGAAGAAGATGCCGTTGAGATAATAGCGGGTTTCTTCGGTCGAGATCGCGAAGCGGGTGCGATCGATCAACTCGGCCAGCGTCTTCGCCGGCAGCTCGAAACTGGTCGGCAGGTCACCCTCGACGATCACCGGGAAATCGTCGCGCGGTAGCGTCGGAAGCGAGAACCGGCTGCGGCCGGCCTTGATCGCGAGACGGTTTTCCGCAGCTTCTAGGCCGACCTGGCTGCCCTCGGGCAGCTTGCGCGCGATGTCGAACAGCAGATGCGCCGAGACGGTGATCGAGCCGGGCGTATCGACGCTCGCTTCCATGTGCTCGATCACCTGGAGATCGAGATCGGTCGCCATGACCTTGAGCGAGGTGTCGCCTTCGGCTTCGATCAGCACATTGGAAAGGATCGGAATCGTGTTGCGACGCTCGACGACCGACTGGACGTGGCTGAGACAACGCAGCAGCGTCGCGCGTTCGATGGTGGCCTTCATTGGTCCTGCTTTCGTCCTTGTTGGGCGTCAGGAGGGCCGGAATCGCCCCTCGAGCGCCGGAATACGGATGCCGACCTTAGCGAGGCGGCGATGCGGGGCAAGGCTGGAGCACGCCGTCACGGCTTTCCTTGGGGAAAACTGCCGCTCCGAAAAGGCCTGCCACGAAACCGGCCATCAGCCCGGCATAGCCATGCCGCCGTTCACATGCAGCGTCTGGCCGGTGACATAGGACGCCTCGTCGCTGGCGAGGTAGGCGACCGCGGCGCCGATCTCTTCGCCCTCGCCCATCCGCCCGGCGGGGATGCGCGAATTGATCGCCTCCTTCTGGTCCTCGCTCAGGGCTTCGGTCATCGCCGTGCGGATGAACCCGGGGGCGACGCAATTCACCGTGACGTTGCGGCTGGCGAGTTCCTGCGCGAGGCTCTTCGACATGCCCGTCAGCCCTGCCTTGGCGGCGGCATAGTTCATCTGCCCGGGGTTGCCGGTCGACCCGACCACGCTGGTGATCGAGACGATCCGGCCGTATCGCGCCTTCATCATCGGCCGCGCGGCCGCGCGCATCAGGCGGAAGCTCGCCTCGAGGTTGATCCGGATCACCTCGTCCCATTCGGAATCCTTCATCCGCAGCGCGAGGTTGTCGCGCGTGATCCCGGCGTTGTTGACGAGGATGTCGAGCCGCCCCAGCGTGTCGAGCGTCGCCGGCACCAGCTCTTCGACCTGCGTGCTGTTCGACAGGTCGCAGGTGATCTCGACATGGTCGTGGCCGAACTCGTCGTTCAGTTCCTCGCGAAACGACCGCAGCTTGGACGCATTCGAACCCGACAGCGCCAGCCGTGCGCCCTGCCGCGCGAGCGCGCGAGCGATCGAGGAGCCGATCCCGCCGCTGGCCCCGGTGACGAGAGCGGTTCTACCTTCGAGACTGAACATCATCCGTTCTCCTTGGCGAAATTCTCGAGATCTTCCATCGTCACGAGACTGACCGTCTGGGCTTCCCTGTCGATCCGGCCGACCATCGGGCCGAGCACCTTGCCGCCCGATTTCGACGAAGCGTTCGATCCCGGCCTCGCGCATCGCAAGCACGCTTTCGCGCCAGCGCACACGGCCGGTGATCTGCTCCACCAGCAATCGCTGTTCCTCTTCCGGATCGGTCACCCGCGCGGCGGTGACATTGGCGAAGAGCGGCACCGAGAACGGCCCGGGAGGCGTGGCCGAGAGCGCATTCTCCATGCGCAGCGCCGCCGGGCCCATCAACGAACAGTGGAACGGCGCCGAGACGGGCAGCTTGATGCCTCGCTTGATTCCGTGGTCCTTGGCCAGATCGATCGCCCGGTCGATCGCCTCCATGTGACCCGAAATGACCACCTGCGTCGGATCGTTGTCATTGGCGACTTCGCAGACCTGGCCCTGCGCGGCGGCTTCGGCCAGCGCGGTGGCCTTGTCGATGTCCGCACCGAGCAAGGCCGCCATCGCGCCGACGCCGATCGGCACCGCATCCTGCATGGCGATCCCGCGCAGACGCAGCAGCTTTGCCGCATCGGCGAGCGAAAACGCGCCGGCGGCGCACAGGGCGCTGTATTCGCCGAGCGAATGGCCGGCGACGCAATCGGCCTTGTCAGCCAGCGCAACGCCGAATTCCCTTTCCAGCACGCGAACGGTGGCGAGCGAATTGGCCATGATCGCGGGCTGGGCGTTGGCGGTCATCGTCAGTTCGCTTTCGGGTCCCTCGCGCATCAGGCTCGACAGCTTCTGCTTCAGCGCCTCGTCGACTTCCTCGAACACCTCGCGCGCATGGACGCTGGCTTCGGCGAGCTCGGCGCCCATGCCGATCTTCTGGCTTCCCTGCCCCGGAAAGATGAATGCTGTCATTGATAACTCCGCTCAACTTGAGTGGCCGCCATGCGGCCAGGCGCTGCTCCGCGGCCGCGCTTAGGCCCCTGCGCCACGCGCCTCAAGGCCGAAGGGGACGATTGTGTTCGCGGCGTCGTGGCCGATGTCGGCGCGGCCGAGATAGGGAATGCCGCTGCGCGCGCACCAGTCGCGGGCGATGGCGACCTCGTCGCTGCCGAATGGGCGGTCGTTTTCGGGCACTTCGGCAATCCGGCCGAGTCGCAGGCCGGCCGCGCGGCGCAGATGCTGCGTGACGTGGAAGAACAGCCGGTCGATCGCGTAGAGATGCTCCGCCACCTCCTCCACCATCACCACATGGCCGGTCAGGTCGGGCGCCAGATCGGTCCCGACCAGCATGGCCAGCGTGGTGAGGTTGAAGGCGACGGCCGGCCGTTCGTCGAGGTGCGGTTCGAGCCCGCCCTCGCCGCCCTTGAGCCAGTCGAGCGCGCGCTCGACCGCGGCCGCGCCGCCTTCGCGGCGGATATCGCCCACCAGCGGACCATGCGCGACCCGGCCGATGCCGTGCCGATACAAGGCGCCCAGCAGAAAACCCGTGTCCGAATAGCCGAGGTAGGACTTCGTCCGCGCCGCCCCGTTCATCGCCTCGACCGCGGCCCCGGCGATGCGGTTGGACCCGTAACCGCCCATCGCGAACCACACCGCATCGAAGCCGGTATCGTTGGCGCAGTCGAGCAACGCAGCCAGCCGCGTGGCATCGTCGCCGGCGAAATGGCCCGTCTGCGCGAAGCATTGCTCGTGAAAATGCAGCGAGACGTCGAGGCGTCCCTCGACCAATGCACGAACCGCCTCCGCGCGCTCGCGCTTCAACCGTTTTCCAGGGGCGCAGATCGCGATTTTGACCATCCCCGCGACCTAGCGCGCTTGTCTTGCCCGACACAACTCAATAGCTGCGGCACGATGACGGATATGCCCACGCCCGATGCAGCTCTTCGCCCGCCCGTTCTTCTTTTGCGGCATCGGCGGGTCGGGAATGCTGCCGCTGGCGCAAATACTTCATGGCCGGGGCTCGCTCGTCGAAGGATCCGACCGCAGCAACGACCAGGGCCGCACGCCCGAAAAATTCGCGGCGCTCGAACGGCAGGGTTTCGTGCTTCATCCGCAGGACGGCAGCGGGATCGTCGGTGGCGAGCAGGTGCTCGTGGCCAGCGCCGCGGTCGAAGACGATGTGCCCGAAATCGGGCGAGCGAAGGAACTCGGATGCCTTCGCCTGAGCCGCGCCGAGCTCAATTCGATCCTGTTCAACACCAGCGGCGCGGGCCTGGCGGTGGCGGGAACCAGCGGCAAGTCGACCGTGACCGGGATGCTTGGCTGGATTCTCCACGCCTGCGACCGCGACCCCACGATCATGAACGGCGCGGTGATGAAGAATTTCGTCTCCCCCGATCGGCCCTATGCCAGCGCGGTGGTCGGCGGACAGAGCCTCTATGTCAGCGAAGTCGATGAAAGCGATGGTTCGATCGCGCTCTATCGTCCCGCCGTCGGCGTGCTGCTCAACGTCAGCCTCGACCACAAGAGCATGGAAGAGCTGCGCCAGCTGTTCGGCGATTATCTCGCGCGCAGCCGTATCGCGGTGATCAATGCCGACGATCCCGAAGCCCTGGCGCTGCTGCCGCATGCCAAGGAGGTCATCACTTTCGGCGTAGAGCAGGAAAAGGCGCAGATCGGCGTGGTCGCCGGCTCGATCGCCGAAGCCCCGATGCGGCAAGCCGCGCTGATCGCCGATCGCCATCACGGCACCGAACATGCGCTGACGCTCGCCCTCCCCGGACGGCACAACCTCGCCAATGCGCTGGCGGCGATCGCGGCGGCGGCGGCGGCCGGGATCCCGGTCGGCCATGCGGTCGCAGCGCTGACCGGGTTCGAGGGACTGGCGCGGCGATTCGATATCGTCGGGACGAGTGCGTCGACCGTCACCGTCATCGACGACTTCGGCCATAACCCCGAAAAATGCGCCGCCACGCTACGCACATTGAAAGCGCATCCCGGACGTGTGCTCGCCTTTTTCCAGCCGCATGGATACGGGCCCTTGCTGCAGATGGGCGAACAGCTGGCCGAAACCTTCGCCCGCGAACTCGACGGCGACGACCGCACTTTCCTGTGCGACCCGGTCTATTTCGGCGGGACGGTCGACCGCAGCGAGGGCAGCCAGCGGATCGTGCGGCTGATCGGCGAGGCCGGGGGCCGGGCCGAATACATTCCCTCGCGCGATGCGGTAGGCGATCGGATTGCCGAAATCGCCCGGCCGGGCGATCGGATCGTCATCATGGGCGCGCGCGACGACACGCTGAGCACGTTCGCGCGCGATCTCTTCGCCCGCCTGAACTAGTTCGACCCGGCTTCGGCCCGCTGTGGATCGGCGATCCGGAATCGGTTGCGGCCCTCTTTCTTGGCGCGGAACAGCGCCGCATCGGCATCGACGAAGACCTCGTGGAGCGGCCGTCCTGCGCCCATCGCTCCCCCGACGCTCACCGTGATGGCAGGCAGGGCCTCGACATCGGGTCTGTCCTCACCGTCGCCGTCGCCCTCGCACCATCCCTCGATCGCCTGGCGCAGGCGTTCCCCCCAGCTTCGCAGGCACGCGGTATCCTCGCAATCGAGCACCACCGCGAACTCCTCTCCGCCGAGCCGGAACACCGCTGCATCGGGGCGCTCGGCGAAACAGCCGCGCAATGCGCGCGCAGCGCGGGACAGGACCGCATCGCCGACTGCGTGGCCCTGGCTGTCGTTGATCGACTTGAACCTGTCGATATCCGCAATCAGCAATGCCTGCGCATCTCCGAGCGTGCCGATACGGTCGAATGCGCGCCGATTGGCAAGGCCGGTCAGTCCGTCGGTATGGGCCAGCCGGCCGAACCGCAACGCCTGCGAGCGGGCGTGGTCGCGCTCGGCCCGGATGGCCAGCAGACGGTCGCCCACCGCCGCCGAGGTACCGATGACCAGAACCACCAGCGACACGAAGAGCACGTCGTCGGTGGCCATCGCGATGCCGGTCCAACCGCTGGCCGAAAGCAGCCGCACGATGCCGGAGATTATCATCCCGAGGAAGGCGATGGCGAGGAAGATCGCCACCCGGCTGCCCTTCGCCAGCGCGCAGAGGATCGCCGCCATCAGCCCGAGCGCCAGCGGCAGGAGCGAGAGCAGAAAGAGCTGGTGAATGACGATCCGGATCGCTTCGATATCGAACAGTCCGACCAGCTTGACCACCGCCATCAGCGCCGAGAGCCCCACCAGCAGTTGCGAAAGCCATCGAGGGAAGATCCGCTCCTCGAGTATTCCGAGCACGAACATGACCGCGCAACCGACCGCGAGCGCGAGGCTGGCGGTATTGAGCTGGAAGCGGGTCGCGAGCGGGAGATCGGGGGCAAGGACGAACACCAGCCCCGAATTGGAAAGCGCGAACAGCAGCAGACCCGCGGTCATGCCGATGTGCCACAGCATGAAACGAGCGCGCATGACGCGATAGAACAGCATGTCGTAGATGATCGGCACCAGCAGGATGCCGCAGATCACCGCATAGACGATCGCCCGCCTGAACTGTTCGCGAGCGGCGCTGCTGCCGTCGATCAGCCGCGCGTCGCGCGCGGTTGCCAGCGTTCGCGGCCGTTCGATCACGGCGTCGATCGCGACGAGCGGCGCATCGGCTTCGGGGACCGGCACGCTGAACCGGGTTCGCGCGAACCAGTTGCGGACGGCCATCTGCGGATCGACGTCGACCAGCCGCTGCGTCCCGTCGGCATAGGAGAAGCGCAGCATCATCGAATCGAAGCTCGACGGGTCGGTCTGCCACAGCAGGCGGTCGCCCGGCGGCAGGAACGCCCGCTCGAACGCTGCATGGCTGCGCACGAATTGGTCGTGCCGGTCGAACCGGGTGGCAGAGCAATCGAGCGCCGCCGGCTCGATCGCCAGCGCTTCGCTCGCGCCTTCGGCTCCACCGATACAGGTGAGTGGCTCGAGTCGCAGATCGTCGGCCCTCGCGGCGCCCGGGATGCCGGCAAGAATGATCGCGAAAAGCAGGAACAGGGCTGGACGCCCCCGCCTCATTTTCCTTCCCCCCAGAACCCACGATGGGTCCGGCGGATATTCTACGCGATTAGCCGGTGATTGTAAGTATAGGAATTTGCAGCGTTCCGATCTGGCACCGATTGCGAATCGAGCTCGTCACGCGCGCGACTTTCCGAATCGCGGCAGCCGGTGCAGGACGGCCAGCAGCACGCCGCCGAGCGCCAGGCCTGCGATTGCCGAAACCGCGGCATAAGCGACCCAGCCCGCCACCCCCGCGGCGCCCCCTGCAGCAGCCTCGACAACGCTCTGCGCGCGATGCGCCAGGTCGGCAGGGGCATGCATCCCCAGTTCCTCGAGCCCGTGGAGGACGATGCCCCCGCCGACCCACAGCATGGCGATCGTCCCGATGAACGAGAGCGCGACGAGCACATGGGGCATGGCGCGGACCAGCCCCCGGCCCGACCCATTGCGCCACGGCCGATCGCCGTTCGGCAAGGTGCAGCCCGACATCGTCCATTTTGACGATCAGCGCGACCGCACCATAGACCACGAAGGTGATGCCGATGCCGACCGCGGCCAGCGCGCCCGCGCGGACCCAGAAATCGTCCGAGATGGTCGCGATTTCGTTGAGCGAGATCGCCATGATTTCGGCCGAAAGGATGAGGTCGGTGCGGATCGCGCCGGCGATGCGCTCGCGTTCGAACGCGGCGGGATCCTCGATCGGGTCGTCGAGCGTCTTGCCATGGTGCTCGCCGCCGAGCCGCTCGATGACCTTTTCGGCCCCTTCGTAGGAAAGATAGGCCCCGCCGAACATCAGCAGGACGGTGACCGCCCAGGGCAGGAACCAGCTCAACAGGAGCGCGCCGGGCAGCAGGATGAGGATCTTGTTCTTCAGGCTGCCCTTGGTGATCTCCCCAGATGATCGGCAATTCGCGCGCGGGGGTGAGCCCGGTGACGTATTTCGGCGTCACCGCCGCATCGTCGATCACCACGCCCGCCGCCTTGCTCCCGGCGCGGCCCGCCGCCACCGAAATGTCGTCGACCGAGGCGGCCGCGGCGCGCGCGATGACCGAAACGTCGTCGAGTAGGGCGACCAGTCCGCCGGGCACGTGATTCTCCTTCTTGCCACGCCCAGAATACCGGCCTGCCCGCCTCGTTCCGCAAAGCCAAGCCTTGCATTGGGCGCAGATCCCGCTATGTGCGCGCATCGCTCGTTTCGGCGGGCGGATTCGAAGAAAGCCGGAGGGGCCCCGCAATCCCGCGGATCAGCCAGCGATCGGCCCACATGTGAAAGGACAAGAGCATGGCTCTCTACGAGCATGTTTTCTTGGCGCGTCAGGACCTGAGCCAGGCTCAGGTCGACCAGCTGGCCGCCAATGCCACCGAGATCATCGAGAAGAACGAGGGCAAGGTCACCAAGACCGAGACCTGGGGCCTCAAGAACCTCGCCTACAAGATCGACCGCAACCGCAAGGCGCATTTCGTCCTGCTCAACATCGAAGGCCCCGGCGCCGTGGTGGAAGAGCTCGAGCGCCAGACCCGCATCAACGAAGACGTCATCCGCTACATGACCGTCCGCGTCGACGAGCACGAAGAAGGCCCGTCGGTGATGATGCGCAAGAACGAGCGCGATTCGAAGAAGCGCCGCGAACGTGAGGAGCGCGACTGATGGCACGCCCGTTTTTCCGCCGCCGCAAGTCCTGCCCGTTCTCGGGCAAGAATGCGCCGAAGATCGATTACAAGGACGTGCGCCTGCTGCAGGGCTTCATGTCCGAGCGCGGCAAGATCGTTCCGAGCCGCATCACCGCCGTCAGCGCCAAGAAGCAGCGCGAGCTGGCCAAGGCGATCAAGCGCGCACGCCACATCGGCCTGCTGCCCTACATCGTGAAGTAAGAGGAGAAGAGACATGGATATCATTCTCCTCGAACGTATCGAGAAGCTGGGCAGCATCGGCGATGTCGTGACCGTCAAGGACGGCTACGCACGCAACTTCCTGCTGCCGCAGAAGAAGGCGCTGCGCGCCAATGCGGCGAACAAGAAGGTGTTCGATGCCAATCGCGAGCGCCTCGAAAAGGAAAATGCCGAACGTCGCGGCGAAGCCGAGAAGGCGGGCGCGAAGGTCGACGGCGCAGAGATCGTGCTGATCCGTGCCGCATCGAACACCGGCCAGCTCTATGGTTCGGTCAATGTTCGCGACATCGTCGCCGGGCTCGCCGAGCAGGGCCACGAGGTCGACAAGAAGCAGGTCATCATGGGCAATCCGATCAAGGCGATCGGCATGCACGACGTGCGCATCGACCTCCACCCCGAGGTGTCGATCACGATCAAGGCCAATGTCGCGCGTTCGGACGACGAAGCCGAACTGCAGCGCCAGGGCGTCGACGTGATGGCGCAGATGTTCGAAGAAGATCAGGCGGCCGAGGGTGGCGGAGGTTTCACCGAAGCCGTCGACCCGACGCTCGAGCCCGGCGAAATCCCCGCCGACATGCTCGAGGAACGCAGCGAAGACGGCGAAGAGGCCTGACCTTTCTTCCGGATTCTTCCCACGAAACGAAATGGGGCGCGATCCGCGAGGGTCGCGCCCTTTTTGTAACACGAGCCTGCTTGTGGCAGGAAGGCGCGCGATAAACACAAGAGGCAGGAGAAACGCCCATGGAATCGATCGAACAGATGCTCGACCGAATTGAGAAGATCTACGACGCCGCCGTCGAGCGGCTGCGCGAGGATGTGATCGCCTTCGGGCGCGATCGCGATCTCCCCGCGCCCGAACGCCGCAGCGACGGCAGCTACGCCTATCCCGAATTGCGGCTGCGCTTTCGCGGCGGCGATCAGCCCGAGGATCGCAGCCGCGCCTTCGGCCGGCTCAACGCGCCGGGCCTCTACACCACCACGGTCACCAGGCCGCGGCTGTTTCGCGACTATCTTCAGCGAACAGCTCGAACTGATCGCGTCCAATTACGAGGTCGAGGTCGAAGTCGGCTCATCGAGGCAGGAAATCCCTTTCCCCTATGTCCTCGATGGCGAGGCCGGGGCGGAACTGGTGGGGGTCGACCCGCAACCTCATCGCCCGGCATTTTCCCTCGACCGAACTCGCCGATATCGGCGACGAACTGGCCGATGGGATCGTCCTCGAAGGCCCCGAATCGGCGATCCCGCTGTCGCTGTTCGACGGGCTTGCGCACCGATTTCAGCCTGGCGCGTCTCGCGCATTACACCGGGACCGCGCCCGAGCACTTCCAGCGCTTCGTCCTGTTCACGAACTATCACCGATATGTCGATGAATTCGTTGATTGGGCAGGCTCGCAACTTGGCGAGAACGGCTATACCGCTCTCGCCGGAGCCGGCGGTCTGATGCTGACCGAAAAGACCGACAACGCGCGCGCGCAATTGTCCGACACCGCATGGCGTCGGCACCAGATGCCCGCCTATCACCTCGTCGGCCCGAACCACGACGGGATCACGCTGGTCAACATCGGCGTCGGCCCGTCCAACGCCAAGACGATCTGCGACCATCTTGCGGTGCTGCGCCCCGAAGCCTGGCTGATGATCGGCCATTGCGGCGGCCTGCGCCCGAGCCAGAAGATCGGCGATTACGTCCTCGCCCATGCCTATCTGCGCGACGACCACGTGCTCGACCCCGTCCTGCCGCCCGAAATCCCGCTGCCCGCCATCGCCGAGGTCCAGCAGGCGCTGGCCGGTGCGGCGCAGGAGGTTTCGGGGACGCATGGGGCCGATCTCAAGAAGCGCATGCGCACCGGCACCGTGGTCACCACCGACGACCGCAACTGGGAACTGCGCTACACCAGTTCGGCGCATCGCATGTCGCTCAGCCGCGCGGTCGGCGTCGACATGGAAAGCGCCACCATCGCCGGCCAGGGCTATCGCTTCCGCGTCCCCTACGGCACGCTGCTGTGCGTTTCCGACAAGCCGCTCCACGGCGAGATCAAGTTGCCCGGACAGGCCAACGACTTCTACGAACAGGCGATCGCCGCGCATCTTCAGATCGGCGTCACCGCCTGCCGTCGCCTGCGCGAAGAAGGCCCGCGGCTGCACAGCCGCAAGCTGAGGGCTTTCAACGAACCGCCGTTCCGGTGATAAGCCACCCCGAAAGGGGATCGAGATGACCGAGACGCCCGACCGCTCGCGCAGCATCGCGGGCCGCGTCGCCATCGTGACCGGAGCCGCCGGCGGAATGGGCCGGGCGACCGCGCTGCTGTTCGCGGCCGAGGGCGCCATGGTGGCGGTGACCGACCTCGATCCGGCCGCAGCCGAAGAGGTGGCGCGCGACTGCGGTTCGGGCGCGCGCGGCTATGCGCTCGATGTCGCGGACGGCGATGCGATCAGGCGCGTGGTCGCGCAGGTGGCCGAGGATTTCGGCCGCATCGACATCCTCGTCAACAACGCCGGCGTTTCGAGCTTCGCGCCGCTGGATGGCCCATGCGAGCCCAGCGACGTCTATGAGGAAGTCTGGCACCGCGCGATCGCGGTCATGCTCACCGCCCATCAGCGCATGGTCCGCGCCGCGCTGCCGTGGCTGCGGCGGAGCGACGCGGCGCGGATCGTCAACGTCGCCTCGACCGAAGGCCTCGGTGCGACCCCGGGAGACACGCCCTATGTCGCTGCCAAGACCGGCGTGACCGGGCTCACCCGGGGAATGGCGGTCGATCTGGGACCCGATGCGATCACGGTCAACTGCATCTGCCCCGGCCCGATCCGCACCGCGATGACCGCCGGGGTTCCCGAAGAGCACAAGGCGGTCTTCGCTCGCCGCCGGACGGCGTTGAAGCGCTATGGTGAGCCCGAGGAGGTGGCCCATGTGACGCTGTCGCTGGTGCTTCCCGCAGCGAGCTACATCACCGGCGCGGTAATCCCGGTCGACGGCGGGCTGATGGCGCGCAACGCCTAGTTCCGACTCTTGTCCTGCGCTTGGCCCCGGCCCTAGCCCTTGCCCTTGGTCCCCGTCCGGCCGTCCTTCGCATGCGCAGCGACGAAATCGACGATCATCCCGGCGATGTCCTTGCCGGTCGCCTTCTCGATCCCCTCGAGCCCGGGCGAGGAATTGACCTCCATGATCACCGGACCGTGATTGCTGCGCAGCATGTCGACCCCGCAGACGTTGAGGCCCATGCGCTTGGCGGCGCGGACCGCGGTGCTGCGTTCCTCGGGGGTGATCTTGATCAGCTGCGCGCTCCCGCCGCGGTGGAGGTTCGAACGGAAATCATCGGGCGCGCCGGTGCGCTTCATCGCTGCGACGACCTTGCCGCCGATCACCAGCGCGCGGATGTCGGTGCCGCCGGCTTCCTTGATGAATTCCTGCACCAGGATGTTCACATTGGCGCCGCGGAAGGCCTCGATCACCGATTTCGCGCTGCTCATCGGTTTCCGCCAGCACCACGCCGATGCCCTGCGTCCCTTCGAGCAGCTTGATCACCACCGGCGGCCCCTTGACCGCCCTGATGATCTCCTCCGCCTGCTTGGGGTCGTTGGCATAGGCGGTCAGCGGCAGACCCAGCCCGTGCTTGGCGAGGATCTGCATGCTGCGCAGCTTGTCGCGGCTGCGGCCGATGGCGACGCTCTCGTTGAGCGGCCAACAGCCGCGCATTTCGAACTGCCGCAGGATCGCCAGCCCGTAATTGGTGATCGAGGCGCCGATCCGCGGGATCACCGCATCGTAGCCGAGCATCGGTTCGCCATTGTAGAACACCTCGGGCCGGTGGCTGGCGATATGCACGGTGCAGCGCAGCGTGTTGAGGATCTCGAAATGGTGACCGCGCTCTTCCGCCGCCTGTTTGAGCCGCTGGTGCGAATAGAGGTTCGCATTGCGCGCCAGCATGGCAATCTTCATGTGGTGTAGCCTCTTTCACTTTCGCGGCCGGCCGTCTGGAGCCAGGAATGGCCCGAGTTCGACGACGAAGCGCCGCCTTAGCGCAGAGCGGCCGATGAGCATCGGAAATTTCATGTCGCTGCGATCGGCGAGGCTGAATTCGGTGCGGAATTCGCGCTCGCCGATGCGCAGCTGCGTCTTGACGATCATCCGCCGCTGGGTCTCGCCGTTCGAACTGGTGATCCCGCGCCAGTCGACGTGCACCGCCTCGCACACCTGGCGAACGTGCTGACGGTCGAAATCGACCGCGAACCGGACATAGCGTTCGCCATCGCGCTCGAACCGCTCGAGGATGGTGGCGTGCAGCGAAGAGGTGCGCGCCCCGGTATCGATCTTGGCAGGAAGCGCATGGAGCCCGAGATCGGGCAGATGCACGAGCTCGCGCCAGCCGACGACGGGAAGGAGCTTCCCGTTGCCGACCGGCCGCGCCGTCGCGGCGGGCTTTACCACCCGCTCGGCTTGCCCTTGTTCTGCTCGTCGAGCCATTGCTTGAGCGGGGCGAAATATTCGAGCATCGGCTTGGCGCTCATCTCGCGCGTGCCGGTGAAGGCCTCGAGCGCCTCGGGCCAGGGCTTGCTCGCCCCCATCTCGAGCATCGCGTTGAGTTTCTCGCCCACTTCCTCGTTGCCGTAGAACGAACAGCGGTGCAGCGGCCCCTTCCATCCGGCCATGTCGCAGGCCGCCTTGTAGAACTGGAACTGGAGGATCCGCGCGAGGAAATAGCGGGTATAGGGCGTCGTTGCCGGGATGTGGTATTTCGCGCCCGGATCGAACGCATCGGCGGGCCGCTCGACCGGCGGGGTGATGCCCTGGTATTCGCGCTTCAAATCGTGCCAGGCGGTGTTGTAGCGGTCGGGGGTGATCGACCCGTCGAACACGCCCCAGCGCCATTTGTCGACCAGCAGCCCGAACGGCAGGAACGCGACCTTGTCCATCGCCTGCCGCAGCAGCAGGCCGATGTCCTTGTCGGCGCTGGGCACCTGGGCGCGGTCGAGCAGGCCGATCTGGACCAGATATTCGGGCGTGATCGAAAGCGCGACGAAATCGCCGATGGCTTCGTGGAAACCGTCGTTGGCGCCGCCGAGATAGGTCAGCGGCTGTTCGTTATAGGCGCGCTGATAGTAATTGTGACCGAGTTCGTGGTGGATGGTGACGAAATCGTCGGCATTCACCTTGATGCACATCTTGATGCGGATGTCGTCCTTGTTGTCGATGTCCCAGGCGCTGGCGTGGCACACCACCTCGCGATCGGCCGGCTTGGTGAACAGGCTGCGTTTCCAGAAGGTGTCCGGCAGCGGTTCGAAGCCGAGCGAGGAATAGAAGCCCTCGCCGTATTTGACCATGTCGAGCGGCCCCTTGCCCTTGGCTTCGAGCAGTTCGCCGATATCGTAGCCGAGGTCGCCCGAGCCTTCGGGCGCGACCAGCGGGTAGATGTTGCCCCATTCCTGCGCCCACATGTTGCCGAGCAGATCGGCGCGGATCGGACCCGTCGCGGGTTGCACCGAATCGCCGTATTTCTCGTTGAGCTTGCTCCGGACGTAGGTGTGCAGCGCCTCGTAGAGCGGCTTGGTCTCCTGCCACAGCCGCTCGGTCATGGCGGTGAATTCCTCGGGGCTCATGTCGTAGCCCGAACGCCACATCGCCCCGACGTTGTCGAAGCCGAGTTCGACCGCGCCTTCGTTGGCGATCCCGACCATCCGGACGTAATCGCCCTTCATCGGCGCGCCGACATTGGTGTGCCAGCTGTCCCACATTTCGGCATATTCGGCGGGCGTATGGTCGAGATTGCCCATCTCGGCCTCGATGTCGGAGCCGCTGATCTCCTTGCCGTTCAGCGTGCCCTTGCCCTTGCCGTACTGGCTCGACAGGCCGGTCGAGATCTCGTTGAGCTCGGTTGCCGCGCCGGGCGTGGTCGGCGCCGGCAGCGTCAGACCGTTGCGCATGATGTTCAGCTTGCGCGCGACATCGGGGTCCAGGCCCTCGATCGCCGCGTATTTGGCCGCTGCCAGCGCGTATTCGACGCCTTTTTCGGTCAGCACCGCATTGCTCGCCGCGGCGAGGTCATCGGTGTCTTCGGTGATATAGGTGTAGTTGACCCAATTGACCTTGGCGTTCTCGACATAGATCGGCCCCATCTCCGCTTCGACCGCGGCGACGAACTGCGCCGCCCCGGCGGGGGTCATCGGATAGGCGGCAGCGGCTTGCGCGGCGGCGGGCTGGTCCTGTTCGGCCAGCGCCGGGGTGGCGAGCGAGATTGCGAGCGCGGACAGCGCGACGGATGCGAATTTCATGACGAGCCTCTCGGATTGCATTCTGCGATTGGTTTCACGTGCTACCGGATTGCACCTGCAGCCCCGCTTAATCAAGCGCCCCGCGACCAAATCCGGTCGACAATCAGGCCGGCGAGGACGCCAAGAAAGGTCGCGGACCAGGCAAGCAGCTTGGGCATCTGCATCGCGGCGGCGATCGCTGCCATCCGGTCGACGCCCCGTTCCTGCAGCAGCTGGACGAATTGCAGCAATGTTTCGGTATAGTCGGCAAAACCGAACAGCACCGCCGCGAGCGCGACCGTCCAGCCGATGGCGCGCACGAGACGATTGCCCGATCGCGCGAAACCGCGCCCCGCGATCCAGGCGCCGAGGCTGTATGTCCCGATGAACAGCAGATCGCCGGCCATGCTCAGGATCGCCAGCCAGCGCACCCCGCTGTCGCGCCAGTCGGCCTGGATCCGGTCGACCGTTTCGGCATCGCCGGCGAGCTGATGATCGACGATGCCGAAATGACTGGCGCCCGCCAGCCACATCCCCAGCCCTGCGACCACCGCGAAGATCGCCAGCCCCGCCAGCCACCAGCGGAGGCGGACGCTCGGCGGGTTCACCGCGCTTGCCCCAGCCAGTCGGCGATCGCCCGGCCGAGATCGGGCTTGGTCACGCTGCCCATATGCGTGCCCGGCACCTCGACGAAATCGGCCCGCGCAAGCAGCGCGGCAAGCTCCTCGGCGGAACCGTTGTCGCGATCCTCGTCGCCGCAGACCACCAGCGTGGGCATGGTCACATTCGCGAGATCGGCGAGGTCGAGGTCGGGCATCGTGTCGAGCAGCAACCGTGCCGCCACCCGGTCGACGCCCTGCGATTTGAGGAACTGCATCGAGAAGAAATCGGGATCGCCGCGCGGGATCGCGTCGAACTCGTCGATCACCCGGCGGAACCTGGCCGCCCGGCGCTGCCATTCGCCGAGGCCCGCGGTGCCCATCCCGCCGACCACCAGGCGATCGGGTTGCAGCACGCGATGCGCCACCGCGTGGAGCGAGGTCCGCGCGCCGAGCGAGAAACCGCCCAGATCGTAGCCATCGAGACCGAGATGCGCGACCAGCGCCGCGACGTCGCGGACGAGCACGTTCGGGCGGGTAGCGCGCCGGGTCGCGCGGGGCCTCGCTCTCGCCGTGGACCCGGAAATCGAGCATCAGGACCTCGTATCCCTGCGCCGCGATCGCTTCGTGGTGGCCCCATTTGATCCAGTTCATCTGCGCGCTCGAGAACAGGCCATGGAGGAGGATGAACGGGCGCCCTTTCCCATGCCGGTGGAGCGCCAGCCTCGTGCCGTCGAAACTCTCGATAAATTCGGTTCTCATCGGGGCACCTCCAGCCCGGCGGCATGCCAGCGGTCGGCGACGCTCTTGGTCTCGTCGCTGCGCTGGCGCGGCAGATCGCTGGTGTCGATCCACGCCTCGTGCAGGCTTTCGACCCCGGCGTGGAGCACCGGCCTGAATTTCGACGGATCGTCGAAACTGCCGAAGGTCAGATCCATCTTGTCGTGGTCGTCGAATTTGAACCCCAGCGGAGATCCGCAATGCGAGCAGAACGGGCGCCTGGCGATCGGCGAGCTGGCGTACCAATCGGGTTCGTGCTGCCATTCGACCGCCGCGACAGGAAGGAACACGAAACTGGCGGCAAATCCCCCGGTCGCCTTCTGGCACATCCGGCAATGGCAGTGATAGGCTTCCGCTTCGGACACTTCGGCGCGATAGCGGATCCGCCCGCACTGGCAGCCGCCGTCGCGGAAATCGCGCTCGCTCATCGCTTCGCCAATCCCTTCTGTTTCATCCGCCATTCGACCAGCTCTATCCGGTCCTGCCCGAAGAAGGGTTCGCCATCGAACACCAGCGTGGGCACGCCCCAATGCCCCGCCGCCTCGAGCGCATCCTGGTTGGCGGCGATTTCGGCGTCGAGCGCTTCGCCCTCGGCGGCGACCTCGGCCTCGATCTCCGCGGGATCGAGCCCGGCGCGCCCGAGCGCCTGCGCGAGATGCTCGCCCTCGTGCCAGCCCTGCTGCCCGCCCCAGATGAGCCGTCCCGCCTCATGCGCGAAGACCAGGCCCCGACCGCGCCGCGCGGCCGCCTGGCCCATCCGGGTGACGCGCGCGATATAGGGCTGATCCTTCGCGATCTTGCGCGTCGCCACGTCCTGGACGATCGGATCGGGTCGCGGCGCGCCGAACGCAATGCCATGGAACTGGGCCACGCGGGCCATGTCGCGGAAAGTGTAGCCGAGCCAGTTCGGATGATTGCGCTCGAAGAAATCCGGCTGGCGGATGGCCAGCGGATAGACCGGCCGCAACGCGATCGTGAGGTCGTATTGCTCGGCCATTGCGCGATAGCGGCCCACCGCCAGATAGCTGTAGGGCGAACGGAAGCTGAAATAGAGCTCGGCTGCAAGGGTCATGGCTGCTGTCTAACGCGCGCTTGCGCAACACGCCACACCGGTTCGATAATCTGCAACTTGCAATAATAAGCCCCCTCATTATATCGCCCGCATGGATACGAACATAGGCTATCTCCTGTCGGACAGCGGGCGCTTGCTGCGCCGCACATTCGACGAACGCGTCCGCAGCCTCGGCCTGACCGCGGTGCAGGCGCGCCTGCTTCTCAGCATGGTCAAATTTCCCGACCATAACCAGGCCTTCTACGCCGACCGGATCGAGGTCGAGCCGATCACGCTGACGCGGATCGTCGACCGGCTCGAGGAAGCCGGCTGGGTCGAACGCGTCGCCGATCCGGGCGACCGGCGGGCCCGCATGCTCCATCTCACGGCCAAGAGCCGCGAGATCGTCGAACCCTTGCGCCTTATCGTCGAAGGGGTCGTGGCCGATCTCGTCGAAGGCCTGTCGCAACGCGAACGGGAACTGCTGGCCGAATTGCTCGAACGGGTGTCGGCCAATCTTTCTTCGGACCGCACCGAAACGGAGGTCGTCAATGGCTGAGGCCGATCCCAAGCTGGACACCGCTACCGCCGCGCAGCCCCAGCCGGCCGCGGGCGAGACCGCAATCGCCGCGCCCAGGCGCTCGTGGCGCCGGCTGGCGCTGATGATCAGCGTCCCGCTGATCCTGCTCGTCGCCGGCGGGCTCTACTGGCTCTCGCTCCAGGGCGAGGTGTCGACCGACAATGCCTATGTCCAGCAGGACAAGGTTTCGGTCAGCGCGCAGGTCGGCGGCGAGATCGTCGAGGTGCTGGTCGAGGAAGGGCAGACCGTCGCCGCCGGCGATCTGCTGTTCCGCATCGATCCCGAACCCTACCGGCTGCAGATAGCCGAGGCCGAGGCGGCCATCGCCACCGCGCAGGCGCGGGTGACCGAACTGTCCAATTCCTCCGCCCTCTCCGGGGCCGAAATCTCCGCCGCGCGCGAGGACATCGCCTTCGCCCAGGCCAATTTCGAGCGCAAGGACGCGCTTTACGAACGTGGCTTCCTGACCAAGACCGAGCACGATGCCGCGCGGCATGCGGTCAACCAGGCGCGCGAGGAATTGCGCCAGGCGCAGGCCCGGCGCGAGGAAGCCGGGGCCAAGCTTGCCACCGGCAGCGCGGTGCCGGGCGAGAACCCGCAGGTCGCCGCCGCCAAGGCGCAGAAGGCGGTCGCCGAACTGGCGCTGCGCCGCACCGAGGTGCGCGCGCCGGTCGCCGGCCGGGTGGCCCAGGCCGACCGTCTGCAGCGCGGCCAGCAGATCGTCCAGGGCCTGCCGGTGCTGACGCTGGTGCAGACGGGCGACGCCCATGTCGAAGCGAATTTCAAGGAAACCGACCTCGCCGACATGGCGCTGGGCCAGCCCGCCGAACTGCATTTCGATGCCTATCCGGATCTCGTCCTCAAGGGCCATGTCGACTCGATCGGTGCGGGGACGGGCAGCGAATTCTCGGTCATCCCGGCGCAGAACGCCACCGGCAATTGGGTCAAGGTGACGCAGCGCGTGCCGGTCAGGATCGCGATCGACGGTTCGAGCCCGCGCCCGCTGATCGCGGGTCTCTCGACCGAGGTCACGGTCTTTACCGACGGGCGGCAGCGCTAGCGGCCATGGCCAGCAAGGCTCTTCCGCGGCAGGGCGATGCGGCCGGTCCTGCGCCCGGTGCGGCATCCGATGCGACGCATGACGTGGCCCAGCTCCCGGTGGCGAACCCCGGGCTGCTGATCGTCGGGATCATGGCCGCCTCGCTGCTGCAGGTGCTCGACACGACCATCGCCAATGTCGCGATCCCGCATATGCGCACGGCGCTGAGCGCGACCACCGAAACGATCACCTGGGTGCTGACGAGCTATATCATCGCCAGCGCCGTGGCGCTGCCGATCACCGGCTGGCTGGCCGATCGCGTCGGGGCGCGGCGGCTGTTCATCCTTTCGGTCGCGGGGTTCATCCTCTCCTCGATGCTCTGCGGCATGGCGCAGAACCTCGGCGAGATGGTGGCGTTCCGCGCCTTGCAGGGGGTCACCGGGGCCTTCATCGCCCCGCTCAGCCAGGCGTTCATGCTCGACACCAACAAGCCCAGCCGCCACGCGCAGATGATGGCGCTGTGGGGCATGGGGATCATGATCGGCCCGATCCTCGGCCCGGTGCTCGGCGGCTGGCTGACCGAACAGGCGAACTGGCGCTGGGTTTTCTACGTCAATCTGCCGGTCGGCATTCTCAGCCTCGCCATCCTCGTCACCCAGCTCCCCCACCGCGAGACCGTCAGGCGCCGGTTCGATATCGCCGGCTTCCTGCTGGTCGGCATCGCGCTGGCGAGCTTCCAGATGCTGCTCGACCGGGGGCAGACGCTCGACTGGTACGACAGCTACGAAATCTGGCTGTGGACCTTCCTGTTCGTCTCGGCGGCGTGGATGGCGGTGATCCATCTCGGCGGAGCGCGCGAGCCGCTGTTCGACCGCGCGCTGTTCCTCGACCGCAATTTCGCCATCGCACTGGGCTTCATGCTGGCGATCGGCGTGGTCATGTTCGCCACCATGGCGCTGCTGCCGCCGATGCTGCAGCAGCTGATGAGCTACGACGTCATCGATACCGGGCTGGTGCTGATGCCGCGCGGGATCGGGGTGCTGATCTCGATGCAGTTCGCGGGCATGGCGGTGCGCCGCGGGATCGATGCGCGCCCGGTGGTGGCCACCGGCTTTGCGATCTGCGCGCTCTCGCTGTGGCAGATGAGCCATTGGTCGCTCGGCGTCGACCGGTTCCACATCGTCTATTCGGGGCTCGTCCAGGGTCTCGGCATGGGCCTGGTGTTCATTCCGCTCAACGTCAGCGCCTTTGCCACGCTTCCCGCGCGGCTGCGGACCGACGGTTCGAGCCTGATGAACCTGTTCCGCTCGCTCGGCGCCTCCGCCGGGATCTCGCTGACCACGGTGATGCTGGCGCGCAACCTGCAGACCAGCCATGCGGACATCGCTTCCAACGTCACCGGCGCGACGGTATCAAACGTCGTCGACGTGAGCACGGTCGACCGCTACCAGAACCTCGGCGAAGTGGCGCTGCGGATGCTCGATCTCGAGGCCAACCGGCAGGCCGCCATGGTCGCCTATGTCGACGATTTCCGGATGATGATGTGGATCACGCTCGCTGCGATCCCGCTGGCCTTCATCATGAAACGCAATTCGCGTCCGCAGGCATCGCTGCCCCCGCCCGGCGAGTGACGGCGCGCAGCCCCCGGCGCCGGCGATCCGCCGCGGCCGGGCGCGCGGCCGTCATCCCTTTTGGAGGCATTCGCGGCCGAGCAGTTCGGCGATCTGGACCGCGTTCAAGGCCGCGCCCTTGCGCAGATTGTCGCTCACGCACCACAGCATGAGGCCGTTCTCCACGGTCGGATCCTCGCGCACGCGGCTGATGTAGGTGGCGCTGTCGCCGGCCGCCTCGACCGGCGTGATGTATCCGCCGTCCTCGCGCTTGTCGACCAGCATGCAGCCGGGTGCCTCGCGCAGGATGTCCATCGCCTGCTCGGCCGAGAGCTCTTTCTCGAACTCGATGCTGACCGCCTCGGAATGGCCGACGAACACCGGCACCCGCACGCAGGTCGCGGTGAGCTTGATCCTGGGGTCGAGGATCTTCTTGGTCTCGACCACCATCTTCCATTCCTCCTTGGTCGAACCGTCGTCGAGGAACTGGTCGATATGCGGAATGACGTTGAAGGCGATCTGCTTGGTGAACTTCACAGGATTGACCGGATCGCCGACGAAGATGTTGCGGCTCTGCTCGAACAGCTCGTCCATCCCGGCCTTGCCCGCGCCCGAGACCGACTGATAGGTCGAGACCACCACGCGCTTGATCGTCGCCGCATCGTGGAGCGGCTTGAGCGCGACGACCAGCTGCGCGGTCGAGCAATTGGGATTGGCGATGATGTTGCGTTTCTTGTAATCGTGGATCGCCTCGGGGTTCACCTCGGGCACGATCAGCGGCACGTCGGGATCCATCCGGTAGAGCGAGCTGTTGTCGATCACCACGCAGCCCGCCGCAGCCGCCTTGGGGGCGTATTCCTTTGCCGGGCCGCTGCCCGCGGCGAACAGGGCGATGTCCCATCCGGCCCAGTCGAAATGCTCGATGTTCCGGCATTTGAGCATCCTGCCGGTATCGCCGAACTCGACCTCGCTGCCGTGCGAACGGCTCGAGGCGACGGCGGCGACCTCGTCGCAGGGAAACCCCCGCTCGGCCAGCACCATCATCATCTCGCGCCCGACATTCCCGGTCGCGCCGACCACCGCCACACGATAACCCAATTGACGTCTCCAATATCTCCGAGCCGCCGAGATAGCGATTGCCCGCGCGCCCGCAAGCGCACATTCGGTTACGCGCGATAAAGCTCAGACGATCCCGGCGAGATGCAATCCCAGCAGGACGATCGCGGCCAGCGCCCCGACGGCGCCGGCGAGGCAGATCGCGGGATGGGCAATCCCACGCCGCACCGCGATCGCATTGACCAGCGCGAACACCGCCAGGAAGACGAAGCTCGCCCCCTGGATCAACTGGCCGAGCCCGCCGAAGAAGGCGAGCACCGCGGCGGCGATCGCGATCGTCAGAACGCCCGCCACGGGAACGCCTTCGCTGTCGGTGCGCGCGAACAGCGCCGGCAGTTTTGCCTCCTCCGCCGCCTCACGGCCCAGCCGTGCGGTGGAAAAGATCGTCGCATTGATCGCCGAGGCGGTGGAAAACACCGCTGCCAGCGTCACGCCGACGAAACCGACCTGTCCCGCGGCGGCGCGTCCCGCTTCGGCCAGCGCCACTTCGCGGTCGGCGACGATCGCATCGCCGCCGACGAGCATCGCCGTTCCCAGCGCGACGAGCACGTAGACGACGATCGTGGCGGCGATGGCCGACAGCATCGCCTTGCCGATCATCGCCTTGCCGTTCTCCATTTCGTCGTAGTCATAGGCCAGCAGCTGGAAGCCCTCATAGGCCATGAATACCGTCGCCGCGCCGACGATCGCCCCGGTGACACCCGAGCCGGTGCTGTGCGTGGCGACCAGCCGATCGGGCGCCCAATGCGCCAGGCCGATCACCGCCAGCACGAGGAGAATCGCGAGCTTGCCCCAGACTGCGACGATTTCGACCATCGAGCTTTCGCCGACCCCCATCAGATTGACCCCGGCAAGCACCGCTATCGCGGCCAGCGCCGCAGCCTGCGAAAGCCAGCCGGGTCCGCCAAGGGCATGGGCGAGATAGGCACCGAAGGTGAAGGCATAGACCGAAACCGTCAGCGTATATCCGAACAACAGCATCCACGCGGTGATGCTGGCGGCGCGCGGGTGCCCGAGATCGCACAGGAAGGCGAACGCGCCGCCCGCCCGGTCGAGCCGCTGCGTCAGCCGGGCATAGGAATAGCCGGTCGCCAGTGCGATTGTCCCGCCGATGACGAAGCTCAGCCAGGCGTATTTGCCCGCCACCGATATGACCACGCCGAGAGTGGCGAAGATGCCGCCGCCGATCATTCCGCCGACCGCCATCGCCCAGGCCGCATTGAAGCCCAGCGTGGCGGGTCGCCTTCGATCCTTCGTCGATGCTGTCACCCCGTCCTCCGCAAACCGCCCCGCCCGCAGTTCCATACATGATCCGCGCTCGCGTACGATGGGGCGCATGCGCGCGATCCCCCGTCGCGAAGCGATCGGTGCTGCCCTCGAGCGACCCGTGGATGAACAGGCGCATGAAAAAGGGCGGCTTCCCCGATGGGAGGCCGCCCTTTCAAAGCTCGTGGCGCGAAGGCCGGCCGGCCTCAGGCCTTGGGCGCGTTGTCGCGACGTTCGGCGATCCGCGCGCGCTTGCCGGTGCGGCCGCGCAGGTAATAGAGCTTGGCGCGCCGCACGATCCCGCGGCGGACCACGGTGATGCTGTCGACGATCGGCGAATAGAGCGGAAACACGCGTTCCACGCCTTCGCCGAACGACAGCTTGCGGACGGTGAAATTGCTGCCCATGCCGCGGTTCGAGCGGGCGATGACGACGCCTTCGAAGTTCTGCACACGCTCGCGCGTGCCTTCGACGACCTTCACGCCGACGCGAACGGTATCGCCCGCGCGGAATTCGGGAATGTCCTTGCCGAGGTTTTCGATCGCTTCGGCTTCGATCTGCTGGATCAGGTTCATGCCTGGTCTTCCTGGTTCTTTCGCCGCGCGCCAGAGGCAGATCGGTCCCGAGCGTCACAGTAACGCTCCCAAAGGTCCGGCCTGCGTAACCGTGTGTCGTCCTCGCTCCGGGCCTTGCGCCAGGCAGCGATCTTCGCATGATCCCCCGATCGCAGCACTTCAGGGATCGTGCGCCCTTCCCATTGCTGAGGTCGGGTATATTGCGGGTATTCCAGGAGACCGTCCTCGAACGATTCCTCATGCCCGCTGTCGGGCGCGCCCATTACTCCGGGAAGCAGGCGAATGCAAGCGTCGAGAATCGCCAGCGCGGCGGGCTCGCCGCCCGACAGCACGATATCGGCCAGGCTGACCTGTTCGACCTGCGGATGGGCGTCGAAGATGCGCTCGTCGAAGCCTTCGAACCGGCCGCACAGAATGGCGAGGCCGGGGCCCGCGGCGATCTCGCGGATGCGCGCCTGCGCGATCGGTTTCCCGCGCGGGGTCATGGCCAGGATCGGCCGGTCTTCGCCGAGGCTGGCGAGCGCCGCGCCGATCACATCGGGCTTGAGCACCATCCCCGCCCCGCCGCCTGCCGGCGTATCGTCGACCGTGCGATGCCGGTCGGTCGCGAAATCGCGGATCTGCACCGCCTCGCACGACCAGTCGCCGCGTTCGAGCGCGCGCCCGGCGAGCGACACGCCCAGCGGGCCGGGGAACATTTCCGGATAGAGCGTCAGGATGGTGGCGGCGAAACTCATTGTCGGGTCGCCTAGCGTGCCGGGCACCGCTTTGCCATCCTGTGCGTTCACTCGCCAATGAGCAGCCAAATCGACGATTGCATCATCATCGGCGCCGGCCCGGCCGGGTCTGACCGCCGCGATCTATCTGGCGCGCTATTACCTCGCCATCCGCATGTTCGATTGCGGGACCAGCCGGGCAAGCTGGATTCCGACCAGCCACAACCACGCCGGCTTTCCCGACGGCATCCACGGCGAGGACCTGCTCGAGCGGATGCGCGAACAGGCGGCGAAATACGGCGCGCTGCGCGAACCGAAGCGGGTCACCCATCTCGAGACCGACGGCCAGTGCTTTACCGTCCGCTGCGGCGACGAAGTCTTTCGCGCGCGCACCGTCCTGCTGGCCACGGGGGTGGTCAACAACCGCCCCGAGGGGATCGACGACGGCTTGCACGACGAAGCGCTGGCGCGCGGTCTGATCCGCTACTGCCCGGTCTGCGACGGCTACGAGGTGACCGACCGCAAGGTCGCGGTGATCGGCACGGGCGACCACGGCACCGCCGAGGCGCAATTCCTGCGCACCTATACCCGCGACATCACGCTGGTGGCGCCCGATGGCGATCACGCGCTGTCCGCTTCCTGTTCGACCGCGCTCGAGGATGCGGGGATCGTCCGCGTGGCGGGCCCCTGCGGCGGCTATGCGATCGAGCAAGGCCGGATCGGCTTCGACACCGCCGAGGGGCGGATGGCGTTCGACAGCCTCTATCCGGCGCTCGGTTCGGTGATCCGTTCGGGGCTGGCGGTCAAATGCGGGGCCCGGGTGAGCGAGGAAGGCTGCATCCTCGTCGACGACCATCTGGAAACCAGCGTGCCCGGCCTGTTCGCCGCGGGCGACGTGGTGGTCGGGCTCGACCAGATCAGCCATGCGATGGGCCAGGCGGGGGTCGCGGCGACGACGATCCGCAATTACCTGGCCGAGCGAAGACCGCTCCGGCGCTAGGTCGGGCGCGCATCGGACGAAGACCACGCCGTCGCCTTCGATGCGGTGCCCGGCGAGCGTGACGGTCCGCCGGCCCGGCGCCGGCATCACCGCCAGCCCGTCGGGGCCGCGGGTCTCGATCGGCAGCGGCGGGATCCCTTCGTCCCATTGCAGCGCCGGCGTGGCGCCGACATCGACATAGCCGGTGGCGGGTGCGCCGTTCACGCGGGTCTCGATGATGCTGCCGCCGTTGCGATTGCGCCTGACGGTGAAATCGGGCCGCTCGCAATCGGCATCGATTCCCTTGGCGACCCAGGTTCCCTCGACGTAATCGCCGGTTACCGCGAGCCCGCCGGCGCGGGCCGGATCGCGATCGCGCGCGGGCGGCTCGACGGCCTCGATGCGTTCGCGGCGCGATCGTGCCCTCGCCCTGCTGGCAGAAACTGCTGTCGGCGAGCGTGCCGGCGATGCGGACATAGTCGCCGGGCCCGAAATCCGCCTCGCCCGGCGCCAGCGCATAGATCGCGCCGTCGGGGGTATGGACGACCGGACATTCGACGCCCTCCTCGATCCTGCCTTCGACCGTCAGCCCGGCTTGCCGGTGCGGGGACGGGCTGGCCGAAGCGGGCGCGTCCTTGCTGTCGGAAGCGGCGGTTCCGGGCTCGGGCTGGCCCGGACCGCAGCCTGCCAGGACGAGCGCGAGCGGGAGGGCGAAGGCTTTGGCGAAATCGGTCACATGGCTGCAATGAGAGCCCGTGCGCGATGTTCCTAGGCGACGAAATCGGCGTTGACGACCAGTCGCGCATCGTCCCACTCAGGGACCGCCTGCGCGGTCAGGGGGACCATGAATTTCTTCGCGTCGGGCCTCTCGATCTCGACGATGTCGGTCGCGCCGAAATTCTCCACCGCGCAGACCCGGCCGATGCTCTCGCCCGCCTCGGTGACCACCGGCAGGCCGATCAGGTCGGAGATAATAGAACTCGCCTTCCTCGAGCGGCGGGAGCGCATCGCGCGCCACAGTCGAGGACCGTGCCGCGCAGCCGCTCGGCCGCGGTGCGATCGGCCACTTCGGCGAAGCGCGCGATCGCCCCGCCCTTGTTGTCGCTGCGGATCTTCGCCAGCGTCAGCGCGCCGTCATTGAATCTTGTGCGGCCTGAGCGCTCCATTCCTCCGCCGAACAGCTTCAGACGGACCTCGCCCGACACGCCATGCGCGCCCATGATGGCGGCCAGGGTAATGGAGTTCTCGGGGATCGGACATGGCGCTCGCTTCGCACCGGGCCTGCCGCTCGGGCGGGTTCATCTCGCGCAGATGAAGACCGCTTTTCCGACAGGCCCGGACGATGACAAAGGGTTGTTATCCCTCGGACTTTTCTTCGGCTTCTTCCGCCGTGTCGGTGGCTTCGGAAGCCGCACCCTCGTCGGAAGCTGCATCGGCGGCCGTGTCTTCGGACTTGGCTTCCTCGGCCGGAGCTTCCTCGGCGGGAGCTTCCTCGGCAGGGGCTTCCTCGGCCGGAGCTGCTGCAGCGGCCTTGGCCTCTTCCTCGGCAGCCTTCCTGGCTTCCTCGGCCTCGGCGAGCTTGGCGGCCTTCTCTTCGGCGCGTTCCTTGGCGCTTCGCCCGGCTCGCCCTTCTTCGGGTTGTTGCGCGCGGCGCGCTCCAGGATGCCGGCGGCATCGAGGAAGCGGGCGACGCGGTCCGACGGCTGCGCGCCGACGCCGACGCCAGTAACGCGCGCGGTCCTCGTTCGAGCTTCACGCGCTCGTCCGAATCCTTGGCAGCATCGGGTTATAGGTGCCGATCTGCTCGAGATACTTGCCGTCGCGCGCTGAACGCGCTGTCCGACACGACGATGCGATAATAGGGACGCTTCTTGGCGCCACCGCGGGAAAGACGGATTGCAATTGCCATGTGATATTACCTTTCGAATGTAAATGTCTGGAATTCATTTCTTCTTCAAGAGATCCTGGAGATCGGGCGGAAGCGTCGAGGGGTCGACGCCCGGGCCCGTTTTGGGGCCGCCCAGACCGGGCATGCCGGATCCGCCGCCAGGCCCGCTCCCAGCGCCGCCGAGACCGGGCATGGCAGCCCCGAGCCGCCCTTGCCGAACAGCGCGCCGAGGCCCTTGAGCCCGCCCATCTTCTTGATCTGCTTCATCGCGCGCGCCATTTCCTGGTGCATCTTGAGCAGCTTGTTGACGTCCTGCACCTGCGTGCCCGAGCCCGCCGCGACGCGCTTCTTGCGCTTGGCGTTGAGCAGTTCGGGGCGCTTGCGCTCCTTCGACGTCATCGAGCCGATGATCGCGTCCATGTGCACCAGCACCTTGTCGTCCATCCCGCTCTGCCGCCATCGCCGCCTTGGCCTTCTTCATGCCCGGCATCATGCCGGCGAGCATGCCCAGCCCGCCCATGCTCTGCATCTGGCGCAGCTGCATGCGCAGATCGTCGAGGTCGAACTTGCCCTTCGCCATCTTGCGCGCGAGCGCTTCGGCATCCTCTTCCTTGATCGTCGCCGCGGCCCTTTCGACCAGGCTGACGACATCGCCCATGCCGAGGATGCGGCCCGCGACGCGCTTGGGATCGAATGCTTCGAGCGCATCGAGCTTTTCGCCCGTACCGGCGAACTTGATCGGCTTGCCGGTGACATAGCGCATCGACAGCGCCGCACCGCCGCGCGCATCGCCGTCCATGCGGGTCAGCACCACGCCGGTCAGCGGGACTTCGCCGGTGAAGCTCTGCGCGACATTGACCGCGTCCTGGCCGGTCAGGCTGTCGACCACCAGCAGCACTTCGGTCGGCGTGGAGACGCCGGCGATGGCCTTCATCTCGGCCATCAGCGCCTCGTCGACGTGGAGCCGGCCGGCGGTGTCGAGCAGCAGCACGTCGGCGCTCTGCAGCCTGGCGCTCTCCATCGCGCGGCGGGCGATGTCGACCGGCTGCTGCCCGGCGACGATCGGCAAGGTCGCGACGCTGGCCTGCTCGCCGAGCACGGCGAGCTGTTCCTGCGCCGCCGGGCGGTTGACGTCGAGCGACGCCATCAGCGCCTTCTTGCCGTGCTTTTCCCGGATCAGCTTGCCGAGCTTGGCGGTGGTGGTGGTCTTGCCCGAGCCCTGCAGCCCGACCATCATGATCACGACCGGCGGCTTGGCGTTGAGGTTGAGAGTCCGCGGGTTGTCGGCGCTTTCCTCGCCGCCGAGCATGTCGACCAGCTCGTCGTTGACGATCTTGACGACCTGCTGCCCCGGCGTGACCGATTTGAGGACTTCCGATCCGATCGCCTTTTCGGTCACCGCATCGATGAAGCGGCGGACGACCGGCAGCGCGACATCGGCCTCGAGCAGCGCGATGCGGACCTCGCGCATCGCCTCGCGCACATCCTGTTCGGACAGCGAGCCGCGCCCCTTGAGGCGGTCGAAGACATTGCCGAGCCGATCGGACAGATTGTCGAACATGCCTGCTACTCCTTCGACGGACCTGCGACCGCCTGAACGCGAAAAACGCCAGCGGACGAAACTCGTCGGCCGGCGTGGGGATAAGCCCCTGAAAACCCGAACATGTGCCCGGGTGTGGTGGAAGCGGGCCGCGGTCGTCGCCAGGGCCGGCTGCCATCAGATCCGGTGAAATGGTGGAGCCTAGCGGGATCGAACCGCTGACCTCTACAATGCCATTGTAGCGCTCTCCCAGCTGAGCTAAGGCCCCGAGCCATTTTCGTCGCGATGCGCCCTGGGAGGCGCATCACCCTTGCGGGAAGCGCCCTTTATAAAGGCGCTCCCCGCATTGCAACACCAAAATCAGCTATCGTCGCTTTCGTCGTCGTCGCCCTTCGACTTGGTTTCGACGCCGAGATCGTCGTCGCCGCCCAGATCGACCTCGTTGTCGGGCGAATCCTCGTCGTCGTCGACCTCGAGATCATCGAGATCGTCGTCGCCGCCCAGATCGCTGTCGGACTCCTCTTCCTTCTTCTTCTTTTCTTCCTCGAAGGGAATCGGCTGCTTCGACTTGAGCACCGGCTCGGGAGACCATTCCTCCCCGCATTCGATGCAGGTGACGGGCTCGTCCTTGTTCAGATCGTAGAAGCGGGTGCCGCATTTCGGGCAGGTCCGCTTGGTGCCCCATTCCGGTTTGACCATGTGTTATCCTTAGACTTTGCTGCCCCGTCCGAAGCGGCACGGGGCGATGAATTCATATTGTCGATGATGCAGTCCCCACACGGGAATTGACAGCGCGCGCGCCTTGCCAGAAGGTATTGGCGCTGTCAAAGCGCCGCACGCATAGAGCAACTCGCAGCCGGGATTTCGTGTGACCGCGCATCATTTTCAACCCTCCGGGCCGCTGACCGGGCGCATTCGCGTGCCGGGCGACAAGTCGATCAGCCACCGCGCGCTGATGTTCGGCGCGCTGGCGGTGGGCCAAAGCCGGATCGCCGGCCTGCTCGAGGGCGAGGACGTGCTGGCCACCGCCGCCGCGCTGCGCGCCATGGGCGCGCGGATCGCCAAGGAGGGCGATGCCTGGGTGATCGACGGCGTCGGGGTCGGCTCGCTGCTCCAGCCCGGACGGGCGCTCGACATGGGCAATTCGGGAACCTCGACGCGGCTGCTGATGGGGCTGCTCGCCAGCCACGGCATCACCGCCGCCTTCACCGGCGATGCGAGCCTGTCGCAGCGCCCGATGGGCCGGGTGATCGAACCGCTGGCGCAGATGGGAGCGAGCTTCACCGCCTCGCCCGGGGCGACGCTGCCGCTGATGATGGAGGGAATGCAGCCCGCCGTCCCGATCGCCTATCGCCTGCCGGTTGCCAGCGCGCAGGTGAAGAGCGCGGTGCTGCTCGCCGGGCTCAACACGCCCGGCATGACCACCGTCATCGAGCCGGTCCCGACCCGCGATCATACCGAGCGGATGCTGCGCGGCTTCGGCGTCGCGGTCGAAGTGGACGAGGCCGAGGGCGAGCGCAGGATCCGCGTCGACGGCCCCTGCGATCTGACGCCCTGCGACATCGAAGTGCCGGGCGATCCTTCCTCCGCCGCCTTCTTCGCGGTCGCTGCGACCATCGTCCCCGGAAGCGATCTGGTGATCGAGAACGTCGGCCTCAATCCGACCCGCGACGGCATCTTCCGCGTGCTCGCCCAGATGGGCGCGGACATCGAACTGCGCGACCGACGCGAAGTCGGGGGCGAACCCGTGGCCGATCTGCGCGTCCGCCATGCGCGGCTCGGGGGCATCGCCGTCGACCCGGCGATCGCGCCGAGCATGATCGACGAATTCCCCATCCTGTTCGTCGCCGCCGCGCTGGCCGAGGGGACCACGGTGACCCGCGGGCTCGAGGAATTGCGCGTCAAGGAGAGCGACCGGCTCGCCGCCATGGCCGCCGCGCTGGCCTGCGCGGGTGCCGCGGTCGAGGAGACGCAGGACGGGCTCATCATCCACGGCACGGCGGGCGAACCGCTGCGCGGCACCGCGAACGGCCGCATCAGGACCCATCTCGACCACCGTATCGCGATGAGCATGGCGGTGGCCGGGAGCGCGAGCCGCGACGGGGTGGAGATCGACAGCATCGATCCGATCGCCACCAGCTTCCCCAATTTCATGGAGCTCCTGGCGAGGCAGGCGGTTGCGCCGCCGCCGCTTCGCAGGACCACGCGAAATGATCGGCGGCGCGGTCGATTTCGCCACTCTGGTCGGCTTTGGCGGGATGGTCTGCATCATCGCCGCCTATGGCTATCTCACGTGGAAGAGCGAGCCCGATCCTTTCCTGCTCCACGGCACCAACCTTCTCGGCGCCGCGCTGCTGACCGTCTCGCTGCTGGTCCACACCAACTGGCCGAGCCTGGTGCTGGAAGGTTTCTGGGCAGCGATTGCCCTGTGGGGCTTGGCCAAGGCGATACGAGAGCGCAGAAGCGGACGATGATCATCGCCGTCGACGGACCGACCGCCTCGGGCAAGGGCACCATCGCCAAGGCTCTGGCGGACCATTTCGGCCTGCCGCACCTCGACACCGGGCTGCTCTATCGCGCGGTCGGGCGGCAGGTGTTCTTCGACGGCGGCGATCCCGACGACAGCGGCGATGCGCTGGCCGGCTGCGCCTTTCCCGACGAACTGCTGCTCGACCCGCTGCTGCGCGACGAAGAGACCGGCGGCCTCGCCAGCCGCGTCTCGGTCCACCGGCCGGTGCGCCAGGCGCTGTTCGACCGCCAGCGCCGCTTCGCGCTGCAGGAAGGCGGCGCGGTGCTCGACGGGCGCGACATCGGAACGGTGATCGCGCCCGAGGCCGAGGCCAAGCTGTTCGTCACCGCCAGCGTCGAGGCCCGCGCCCAGCGCCGCTTCCTCGAGATGCGCGAGCGCGGGGTGCAGGTCACGCTGCTCGAGATCGCCGACGATCTGCGCCGCCGCGACGAACGCGATCGCAGCCGCGCTGTCGCACCGCTCGTCCCCGCGCCCGATGCGATGGTGATCGACACCAGCGCGCTGGAACGCGAGGAAGCGATCGCCGCCGCGATCGAGGCGGTCGAAGGCGCGCTCCGCGGATAAACCGCTTTCCTACACAGGGCCGGCCATGGCAGGTTCCGCCGATGAGCCCTTTCCCGTCCCGAGCCCCGAGGGGTCTTTCCGAGCGGCCTTCCCCGGCGGCACTTTCCCGCGCCGCGTATCACGCGCGGTGCCGATTGCCCCGGTCGCTGCACGCAGTGTCACCTTCGTGTAACTTTCGGCCCCGCCGGGCCGCTTTCGGCGCCGACCGCGGGGCCGGATCGGCGCGCCAAATCGCTTGCTTTCGGCACGCGTTTCGCCTAGGCGCGCGGCCGTTCTCGCAATCGCAGGATTGACAGGACCTTCGCGGCGCATCCGGCTCCGCGGAGACACACGGCCCTCTTGCCCCGTTTGCCCCGCAATGGTGCGGGAGACGGGTAAAGACCCCGGGAAAACCGGTGGCCGGTAGAAAACGATCGATAGGATCTCACCCCTATGGCAACCGCAGCCAATCCCACTCGCGACGATTTCGCGAAAATGCTCGACGAACAACTCGGCGGCGCCGACGACGGCGGCTTCGAAGGCCGCGTCGTCAAGGGCACCGTCACCGCCGATCGAAAACGGCTATGGCCCTCATCGATGTCGGCCTCAAGAGCGAAGGCCGCGTCGACCTCAAGGAATTCATGCGCGCCGAAGACGAACACGGCCCCGCGGTCGGCGACGAAGTCGAAGTCTTGTCGACCGCGTCGAAAACGCCGACGGCGAAGCCATGCTCAGCCGCGACCGCGCCCGCCGCGAAGCCGCCTGGGACAAGCTCGAAAGCGAATTCGGCGAAGGCAAGCGCGTCGAAGGCCGCATCTTCGGCCGCGTCAAGGGCGGCTTCACCGTCGATCTCGACGGCGCCGTGGCCTTCCTGCCCGGCTCGCAGGTCGACATCCGCCCCGTGCGCGACGTCACCCCGCTGATGGACATGCCGCAGCCCTTCCAGATCCTCAAGATGGATCGCCGCCGCGGCAACATCGTCGTCTCGCGCCGCGCGGTGCTCGAAGAAACCCGCGCCGAACAGCGCAGCGAGCTGATCGACAAGCTGGCCGAAGGCCAGGTGATCGACGGCGTGGTCAAGAACATCACCGACTACGGTGCCTTCGTCGATCTCGGCGGTATCGACGGCCTGCTCCATGTCACCGACATGAGCTACAAGCGCGTCAACCACCCGAGCGAGATGATCGAGATCGGCCAGACCGTGACCGTCCAGATCATCCGCATCAACGAAGACACGCAGCGCATCAGCCTCGGCATGAAGCAGCTCGAAAGCGATCCGTGGGATGGCGTCGCGGCGAAGTATCCGGTCGGCATGAAGCTGACGGGGACCGTCACCAACATCACCGAATACGGCGCCTTCGTCGAGATCGAGCCGGGCATCGAAGGCCTGGTCCACGTTTCCGAAATGAGCTGGACCAAGAAGAACGTCCATCCGGGCAAGATCGTCTCGACCAGCCAGGAAGTCGAAGTCATGGTGCTCGAAGTCGACAGCGAGAAGCGCCGCATTTCGCTCGGCCTCAAGCAGGCCCAGCGCAATCCGTGGGAAGAGTTCGCCGAGAAGCATCCGGTCGGCTCGAAGGTCGAAGGCGAAGTCAAGAACGCCACCGAATTCGGCCTGTTCATCGGTCTCGACGGCGACGTCGACGGCATGGTCCACATGTCGGACATCGCCTGGGGCATCTCGGGCGAAGACGCGCTCGCGCTGCACCGCAAGGGTGAGCAGGTCGAAGCCGTCGTGCTCGATGTCGACATCGACAAGGAGCGCATCAGCCTCGGCATGAAGCAGCTCGAAAAGGGCGCGCCGACCGAGGCGGGCGCTTCGGGCAGCCTGCGCAAGGGCGAGACCGTCACCGTCACCGTTCTCGAAGTCCGCGATGGCGGCCTCGAGGTGCAGGTCGGCGAAGACGGCGCGACCGGCTTCATCAAGCGTTCGGATCTCGGCCGCGACCGCGACGAGCAGCGTCCCGACCGCTTCCAGGTCGGCAGCAAGGTCGACGCGATGGTCATCGGCTTCGACCGTTCGAAGAAGCCCAACTTCTCGATCAAGGCGCGCCAGATCGCCGAAGAGAAGGAAGCCGTCGCGCAGTTCGGTTCGTCGGCTTCGGGCGCCTCGCTCGGCGACATCCTCGGCGAAGCGCTGAAGAAGAAGGAAGACTAAGCTCTTCCACCCTTCCTCGGGAGGCATATCGGAAAGGCCCGCTTGCTCGACCGCGCAGGCGGGCCTTTCCTCCATCGGCGCGGACGGCCTACATTGCCCCGCATGCTCGAAGTCCATCAATTCCCCTGCCTGTCCGACAATTACGGATATCTCCTCCACGATCCCGCGAGCGGCGAGACCGCGGCCATCGACACGCCCGATGGTGCCGAATATCTGCGCCAGGCCGAAGCCAGGGGCTGGCGGATCACGCAGATCTGGAACACGCACTGGCACCCCGATCACGCCGGCGGCAATGCGGCGATCGTCGAGGCCACCGGAGCCACGGTGATCGCCCCGCAGGAAGTCGAACGGATCGCCCCGATCGATCGCGTCGTCGGCAATGGCGATCGCGTGACGCTGGGCGAATGGGAGGCGCAGGTGATCGACGTCTCGGGCCACACCAATGGCCATATCGCCTATCACATTCCCGCAGCCGACATGGCCTTCGTCGGCGACAGCGTCTTCGCCCTGGGCTGCGGCCGGATGTTCGAAGGCGAGGCCGAGCAGTTCTGGCACAGCCTCGACCGCATCCGCCAGCTGCCCGAGCATACCATGCTCTATTGCGCGCATGAATATACCGCGGCCAATGCGAAGTTCGCGCTCCATGCCGATCCCGACAACGCCGAACTGAAACTCTACGCCGCGCGGGTGGAAGAGCAACGCGCCAGGGGCGAGCCGACCGTTCCCACGGTGCTGTCGCGCGAACTGGCGACCAATCCCTTCCTGCGCGCCGATCGGGCCTATATGCGCGATCGTTGGGGCGGGACGTCGCCGGCCGAAACCTTCGCCGCGCTGCGGGCGGCGAAGGACAGTTTCTGACCCGATGAAGGCGCTCGTCGTCCGCCGGTTGTCGCCCGACCTCTCGGGCGTCGCCCTCGAGAATGCCGAGCGACCCGAGGGCGAGGTGCTGGTGCGGGTGCGCGCGGCTTCGCTGAACTATCCCGACCTGCTGATGACCCGCGGCAGCTACCAGTTCAAGCCCGAGCTGCCCTTCGTATCCGGCCTCGAAATGGCGGGAGAAGTCGTCGAGGCTCCGCCGGGCAGCGGTTTCGCACCGGGCGACCGGGTCCGGGGCGGCGCAAAGACCGGCGCTTTCGCCGACTTCGTCGCCCTGCCCGCCGCAGCGCTCCGGGCGATGCCCGACAGCCTCGATTTTCCCGCGGCCGCAGCGATGGGTGCGGCCTATCACACCGCCTATGTCGCGCTGGTCGAACTGGGCGGGCTCGAGCCCGGCCAGACGGTGCTGATCCACGGCGCCAGCGGCGGGGTCGGCCTTGCCGCCTGCGATCTGGCGAGGGCCTGCGGGGCCCGCGTGATCGCCGCGACGCACCGCGAGGACAAGCTGGAGCCGCTGCGCACGATTGCCCGGCCCGCCGCGGCAATCCTCAACCGCGGGCGATTTCGCGAAACGATCGCCGGGCTGACCGATGGCCAGCTATGCGATCTCGTATTCGATCCCGTCGGCGGCGACGTCTTCGACGAAAGCACGCGCTGCGTCGCCTTCGGCGGCAAGCTGCTGGTGGTCGGCTTCGTCGCCGGGCGCATCCCCGAAATCGCGGTCAACATTCCGCTGATCAAGGGATTCTCGGTGGTCGGCGTGCGGGCGGGCGAATATGCGCGGCGCTTCCCCGAGCGCGGCAGACGGATCGCAGCCGAGATCGACCGGCTGGCCGGCGAAGGCAGGATAGCGCCGCATATCGACCGCCTTCTCCCCCTCGCCGGCTGGCGCGACGCTTTCGAAGCGATGGAGCGCGGCGAGATCCTCGGCAAGATCGTGCTCGTCCCCTGAAAGGCCCGGAGCCCCGATACGACAAGGGCGGCCCCGCGGGACCGCCCTCTCGTATCCTACGGCCGGGGAAGTTCAGATCCCGGCGATAAGCTGGTCGGCCAGCGCCTTGTCGGCTTCGGCATCGTGCTTTGCCGCGATCAGCGTGCGGCTCGCCCCGGTCGCAGCATCGACCGCGCGGTTGCGGACGTCGGCCACCGCTTCGCGTTCCGCTGCGGCGATCTTGTCTTCGGCCATGCGCTTGCGCCGTTCGACCATCGCCTTGCTGTCGTCCTCGGCCTTCTCGAGGATCGCCGCGGCCTCGACCTGGGCGTTGGCGAGCATCGCCTCGGCGTCCTTTTCGGCGCCGGCGATCTTGGCCGCATATTCGTCGCGCAGCGTTTCCGCCTCGGCGCGAAGTTCCTTGGCCTCGTCGAGCTGCTGCTTGATCGCGGCGATCCTCCCGTCGAGGCCGCCGGCGATGGTCTTGTGAACCTTGCCGCCGAAGAAGGCGAACAACAGCAGCACCAGCATCGCCAGCGAGACCCACTGGAACGGCACGAGCCCGAACAGTTCGGGTTCGGCATGGACCGCGCTGCCGGCGTGCCCGGTCTCGGTATGCAGCTCGGCGGCTTCGGTAGCGAGGACTTCGGGTGCGGGATTAGCCATGGACCATCGCCTCCTTGACCGCCTTGGTGGCGGCCGGCCTGGTTACCTTCACGCCGGCGAGACGCGCGACGATGTCCTGCGCCGCATCGGCCGCGACCGCTTCGACCTCGGCGAGCGCCGCGGTGCGTGCCTCGCCAATGCGGGCTTCGGCCTCGGCAAGCTTCTTGTCGATCCGGGTCTGCGCCGCCTTGAGCCGGGTCTCGGACTTGGCGGCTGCCTCGTCCTTGGCCTTGGCGAGGATCGCCTGCGCGGCGGCGCGGTTTTCGTTCTCGCGCACCCGCCAGGCTTCTTCGCGCTCGTCGGCGGCATCGCGCGCAGCCTTGGCTGCGGCGAGATCGGCGGCGATCTGGCCGTCACGCTGGGCGACCGTCTCCATCACCTTCGGGACCATGCCCCTCCCGATGACGAAGAAGGTGATGCCGAAGAAAACGATCAACCAGAACATCTGGCTCGACCAGGTTTCGGCAAGCTGTGCTATCTGGGGCATTGCAGCTCTCGAACGACGGATGCGGTGAAATCATGGCATCGGACGAGGCGCTTCCCCGGCCGATGCCACAACGATGGGGTCGTGCTCAGGCGACGAAGATCAGGATCATCGCGACGACGAACGCCAGCAGGCCGAGAAGTTCGGCAGCGGCGAAGCCGATGAACAGGCGGCCCTGCTGACCGTCGGCGGCGCCGGGGTTGCGCAGCGCGCTCTCGAGGAACGAACCGAAGACGTTACCCACGCCGATTGCGGCCATACCGGCACCGATCGCGGCGAGGCCCGCCCCGACGAGCTTTGCAGCTTCCATTTCCATGACAAACTCCTTTGGGAAAAACTTGGTTGATTGAGGACTTAGTGAAGGTTCTCGGCGTCGTTGATGTACAGCGACGTCAGCAGGGCGAAGACATAGGCCTGGATCGCCGCGACGAGCAGTTCGAGCGCGCAGATACCGACCATCAGAATGAAGCTCGGCAGCCCGACGACCCCGCCCCAGAACAGGCCGGCATTGCTGCCGTCGATGACGAAGCTCGACAGCACTTCGAGCAGCACGTGGCCCGCCATCATCGCCACGAACAGTCGCAGCCCGAGGCTGAAGGGACGCACCATGAACGAGATGAATTCGATCGGCGCGATGATCGGGATCATCACCAGCGGCGTGCCGTGCGGCACGAACAGGCTGAAGAAGTGGAGCCCGTGCTTCCAGAAGCCGACGATCAGGACGATCGAGAAGCGACAGGACCGCCAGCACTCCGGTGATGGTGAAGTGGCTGGTGAAGGTGAACGGGTGAATGCCGATCACGCCCAGCGGCAGCAGGCCGAGAATATTGGCGAACAGGATGAACATGAACAGGCTGAAGATATAAGGCACGTATTTGCGCCCGGCCTTGCCGATGTTCGTCTCCAGCATGTTGTCGATGAAGCCGGTGAAGCTTTCCACCGTCATCTGCCAGCGGCCGGGAACGAGTTCGCGCTTCATTCCGCCGAGGACGAAGAGCAACAGGATCACCGTCGTGATCAGCATCCACAACGCGCTGTTGGTGAAAGCGATATTGTAACCCGCAAGCTCCCAGTTCCCCGAACCGGCAAGCGGCTCGATGGTGAACTGGTGCATCGGATCGACTTTGGCTTCGGCTGCCACGTCCCGGTATTCCCTCAAATCATGTAAACAGCGCCCCGCGATCCCACGCAGGGATCAGTCATCGGGGCGCGTGTTTGCCGCACGGATGATGTTCCTGAAGGCGACGACTATTCCGAGGAACAGGCCGACCAACAGACCCCAGGGCTTGGTGTCGGCAAAATAGCCGATCGCATAACCGATCACCGAACCGCCGAGAAGCCCTCCGAGCAAATCGGCCAGTACGCGGTTGCCGCTGCGATAATTCGCATCGGATCCCGAACTCCGCCGCCGGTTGCGCTGGTCTTCACGCTCGCGTGCGGCCTCTAGCCGCGCTTCGAGCGCGTCGATCCGCGCATCCTCATCGATGGGTTCCCGTGCGGGCTTGTCGTCGCTCATGCCAGGCTCCTTTGAAGGGGGTTGCGCGGCACGGGCACGGACTTGCCCGCCGAGGGCGCCGCCCCCTTAGAAGGGGGGCCTTGGGGAGTCAACACGAAGCGGGCCACGGCTGGCGCCGGCGCGATGAAAAAGCCTCCCCGCCCACGACGGGACGGAGAGGCTCTGGAACATCGGACTGAGAGACCGGGCCGTGCCGCACTCAGGGGCAGCGCGAATCGCGCAGCGGCGCACCGGGACCGCGCGTCTGCCAACTGCCGTCGGGAGCCTGGTATTTCTCCCCCGGCTGGTAGCCAGGATCGCCTGGCAGCCCGCAGTCAGCGCATATTCCTCGATCGTGGCGTTGGTCGCCTGGGCTCGTTCCGAATAGACCGCGCGGCGCTTGATATTGATGTCGTTGACGATGCGCCGCAATTCGGGCGTCTCGGCCACCGACGATGCCGAGGTAGCCGTCCATCTTCTCGCCCACCTTGCCGGCCGAACGGGCCGCAGCATAGGCGGGATCGCGCTGGGCGTAGGCCGGGACGGCAGCCCCCGCGAGCGCGGCGGCGGCCGCCACGGCAGCGATCAGTGTTCTCGAAATCGGTTTGATCATCGTATCACCCATCAAAAGATATCCGCGTTTTCCTCGATCGTGTTGCCGGCATCCTCCGCTAGCCGATAGATCACTTCCTGCCGGATATTGACGTTGAGTTCGATCACGATCGGCTCCTCGGGGGCGTTCACCGTGATGCAACCCGCCAGCACGAACGGGACCAGACCGGCCATCGCCATCCGTTTCCTCCCGGAGCTCGCATCGCTTCCCTGCATGCGGGCAGTTCTCGCAGCGCTTGCGCGGTCGGTCAATTCCAGCGGTTTCATAGCGTCTACTCGCTTTCCTGGTCCTGAATGGTCGGTTCATCCGGTATGATGTCTTCCGGATCGATCTCGGGGTCCGCTTCCTCGCCGGTGATCGAGCGCCGCAGCAGCCTGTGGCCATCGTCCGAGAGCAGGCCGAGTTCGCGCGGATCGCGCACCGCAGCCGGATCGTAGAGCGATTTGAGGTTGCGTGAGCAGCTGGTAGAACTGGGCGCGGATGTTGATCCGGAACTGCAGCGGCAGTGCGGCGAGGCGGCGGGTGATGAAATTCGATTTCGCTCCTTCGCCCTGGCTCACACCGTCGAACCGGACGCGGGTGACGATCTCGCCGGTGAGCGGCCCTTCCATGATCACCCGCATCTGCGAGTAATCGAGGCTCCTGAGCGCATCGAATGCGAAATTGGCGATCGGCGAGAGATCTTCGTAGGTCAGCTCGCCGACGTAGGAGATATTGCCCCCGGGCTGGCGCGAGACGAGGACGCCGGTATCGATGCGACCGGTGCCCTGGGCATCGAAGACGATCGGCACGGTTCCGTCGAACGTCCCCGTTGCAGCGATGTTTTCGAGCTCCATCTGGCTGACGAAGGCAGCAGCATCGAGGCCGACGATCTCGAAGATATAGCGGCGTTCCTCGTCCGCCCCCAGATTGAGATCGACGTTCCGCAGGTTCAGCCGCCCCCCCATGAACGGCCAGCTCCCGCCCGCCACCGCGAGCACTTCGCCGTTGCGCAACTGGAACTCGATCTCGCCGTCGAACACCTCGACGCCCGGATTGATCGAGGCGACCCGGAGTTTCTGCCCGGGAGCGGTGGTGAGGTTGAGCAGGTCGCTGAATTCGACCGTTCCGCTGGCGCCCCGAACGGGCCCGAAGGCGGCGGCGAAATCGAGATCCTCCGAAGAGAACATGCCCGAACTCGTCACCCCGCCGTCGGCCGCCCAGTCGATACGGCCCTCGCCGGTGACCTCGCCCCGGACATTGGCGACGATGCCCTTGGCGAGCTGCGTCAGGTCATCGGGCTGAAGCTGAGGGCCAAACGCCACCCCGGGAACATCGAGATCCGCATGACCCGCCCCGCTGGCGAGATCGTGACGGATCTCCGCCACGGTGACCACCCGATCGATTATCCGGATTGCGCAAGCTGGCGTGGGCCTCGATCCTGTTATCGTAGAGGGTCAGCGCCGCGCCGCGGGCGACGAGCGGTTCGAACCGGTCGGGCTCCTGCCGGTCGAGCAGCCGGAAGCCGGCATCCGATAACGTCAGCTTGCCCCGGGAATAATCCCATTGGCCGGCAAGATCGCGCAGGTCGAGTGGAACCCCCACCAGCGACACCTCGGCGTCTTCGAAGCGTCCTGCCAGATTGCCGCCCAATCGCGCATCGAGATGCGAGATGCGGAAGCGGCTGGCGGAGGACGGGGGGCCCAACGCGACATCGATATTCCGAGCGACCATCACTCCCGGATAGGCGAAGCCGACCGGCCCCGCCGCCAGCCTTATGGGCGTCTGGGCGAGATGGCCTTCGAGGTCGAGAGAGGGCACGCCGGCCGCGATCCGCAGACCTGCCCGTCCGTCTCCGAGAATCGGCCGGCCCCGTGGCGGGCAGAGCCTGATTTCCCGGTCCTCGAAGCGCAGGCTCGCGATTTCCAGTCGCTCGAACCGCAAGTCGGTGCAGGTTTGCCAGAGCGTCAGTTCGCCGGCAGAATATCCTCCGTCGATCGGCACGAGCAGATTGGTCGCCGAACCGCCCGGGAAGGGTCCGCTGACAAGAAGTCTTCCCGCGAACCCGAGCGAGCCGCTTTCGTTCTGCGCGATCATCAGCCGGGGCACGGTGAGAGCGGAAGTGCCGGCCTCGTAGCGCTCCATCGCCAGGCGGAAGACCGAACCGCCGCTAGCCGTGCGCTCCATCCGCCCGCTGATCCGGGGCAGTCCCGCCCCGCCCGTCGCGATATTGCCCGATAGGCGCGGCACGTCGCTCCCCGCGTGCGGCGAACTGCACGCGGGACAGCGAAACGATCCGGGCTCCGGTTCCGCCGCGCAATTCGGCGCGCGGGGCAAGCAGCGAATAGCCATCGGGATCGAGCCGCAAACGCAGGTCGGCTTCGAGCGCGCTGCCACGCGCCTGGCTGCGCAATGAAGCCGCCATCCGCTGCGTCAGCGGAGCCAGCGGCGTACCCGCACCTGCCTGCGACAGACTCTCGATCGCAGCGATGAACTGATGGCCGGGACGCAGCCCGTTGCCTTCGACCGCGCTTTCGAGCTGGACCCGTCCGAAGCCATCGCTCGCCCGGAACTGGCCTTCTGCCGTCACTACGGCGGCGAGCGCCTGCGGCGTGTCGATGCCGCGCAACGCCAGCGAATATCGCGCGGTCGACACGCCGGAACGCAATTGCGCACGCACCGTCCCGTTGACCGAAGCGGCCGAATAATCGGAAATGCCCGTCGAACCGCCGTCGATCCTCGCTTCCAGCGAAGGATCGCCGAGGCTGTCGTCGGTCTCCGCGGTCAGGCGGATCCGGTAGTCCTTCAGATTGGGTCCGTCGGCTCCGCAGGCGAGCGTGCCCAGCCGCAGCGGACCAACGAACCGCGGTGCGCCCGAATTGGTCGTCAGGCGGCCATAGGCGGTCGCTCCCCTTGCCTCGCACCCGGGCAGATCGAGCGCGGGCGCATTGACCGCGAGGTATCCGGACCACGCATGGCTGGCGAGCCCGGCGCCTTCGAGCTTGAGTCCGACCGGCCCGAAGTCGGTCTCGATCAGCCCACGCCCGTCGCGCACCGCGAGTTTGATGTTCGGCAGCGAAGGCGCCTCGTCGCTCGGCCCGAACAGCAATCCGTCGAGCGAGCCGAAACCGAGCTTGCCGTCGCGATAGGTCCCGAAGACGCGCGGCTCGACCAGCGTGATTGCCGCGATCTCGGGAAGACCCAGGCGATGGCGCAAGCGCACCATGACGCGCTTGGCGGTGAAGTCGGGTCGTTGCGGATCTCCGAAAATCACGTCGCTCAGGATCTGCGTGCGACCGCCGATCCGGTCGATCCGATAGCTTGCGGGAATGCCATAGGAATCGAGCTGTTGGCGGATCACGTCGTCGGCGATCGTTTCGCGCGAAAACCACAGCGCGATGCCTGCTGCAACCAGCAGTGCGAAGGCGACACCCGGCACCGCCCAGCGCTTCTGCCGCCAGCGGGGTGATCGGACGCGGTCGCCGCCGCCCGGAAAGTGTTCGTCGCTCGCGTCCCGCTCCATCGATCCCACACTTGCGCGCTGTACGCCGCAAAGGCAATGCAAGCGCTTGAAACGCGGTCCATGGGGGAATGGTTGCCGGAAGCGAGCAAAAATTCGCGCCACACCGATACGACGGGGCACCGTCAGCGGCTACGCGAGCGACTGCTTTCGGGCGGGTCCGAGGCTATGGCCGACTACGAACTGCTCGAATTCCTGCTCTTCGCTGCGATTCGACAGGGCGACACGAAACCGCTGGCGAAGTCGCTGATAGCCCATTTCGGTTCGTTCTCCGCCGTGCTGACCGCCGACCCGGCGGCGCTTCGACAGGTCAAGGGTATGGGCGAAGCGAGCGCAGCGGCGCTTCACGCTACCGCCCTTTCCGCCCGGCGGATGGCGCGCGGCGTGGTGCAGGACCAGCCGGTGCTGGGCAGTTGGCAGGCCCTGCTCGACTATCTCGCGATCGACATGGGGCACTTGAACCACGAACGCGTCCGCGTGCTCTATCTCAATTCGCAGAACCGCCTGATCCTCGACCATCTGCTCGGCGAAGGATCGGTCGACGAGGCGGCGATCCACCCCCGCGAAGTCATCCGCAAGGCTTTCGATATCGGCGCCACCGCGCTGATCCTGGTGCACAACCATCCCAGCGGCAGCGCCGAACCCAGCCGCGCGGACATCGCGGTGACCAACCGCATCGCCGAAGCAGGGAGACTGTTGGGCGTGACGGTTCACGATCACATCATCGTGGGCCGAAGCGGGCATGTCTCGATGCGCGCGAAAGGCCTGATTTGAGAGGTGGCTGCAGACTTCACTTGTTGAACCGGAAACGCGTCCACGTGACGCGTCGACAGGCTGGACTGGGCTGCCAGTCGAGTAGGAAGCCGGTCGACGGATCGCACCGGTTCGGGATCGGGCATCGGTGTTTCGGCAAAGCGCAGCGGCCGAGCCTTGCCAGCCGCGCCCGCCTTACCTAGCGCGGTTCGAGCATTGCCCCGTCTCATTGGAGCCCTTTCATGGTCCCCCGTTACGCTCGCCCCGAAATGACCGCCATCTGGGAGCCCGAAGCCCGCTACCGCATCTGGTTCGAGATCGAAGCGCACGCGACCGAAAAGCTCGGCGAACTGGGCGTGGTGCCGGCGAGCGCCGCCAAGGCACTGTGGGATTGGTGGGCGACCGAACCCGAGATCGACGTGTCTGCGATCGACGCGATCGAGGCCGTCACCAAGCACGATGTGATCGCCTTTCTCACCTGGGTCGCGGAAAATGTCGGTGACGACGCGCGCTTCATGCACCAGGGCATGACGTCGAGCGATGTGCTGGACACCACGCTGGCGGTCCAGCTCGCGCGGTCGTCGGACATTCTTCTGGCCGATCTCGATGCTCTGCTCGATGCGATACGACGCCGCGCAGAGGAACATAAATACACGCCGACCATCGGCCGCAGCCACGGCATCCACGCCGAACCGGTGACCTTCGGGCTGAAACTGGCGCAGGCCTATGCCGAGTTCGACCGGTGCCGGAAGCGGCTGCTCGCGGCGCGCGAGGAAATCGCCACCTGTGCCATTTCCGGCGCGGTGGGGACTTTCGCCAATATCGACCCGGCGGTCGAAAACTACGTCGCCGAGAAACTCGGCCTGGCGGTGGAGCCGGTCTCGACGCAGGTCATTCCCCGCGACCGTCACGCGATGTTCTTCGCCACGCTGGCGGTGATCGCGGGCTCGATCGAACGCCTGGCAGTGGAAGTCCGGCACCTGCAACGCACCGAAGTTCTCGAGGCCGAGGAGTATTTCTCGCCCGGCCAAAAGGGATCGAGCGCGATGCCGCACAAGCGCAATCCGATCCTGACCGAAAATCTCACCGGCCAGGCGCGCATGATCCGCGCCTATGCCCTGCCCGCGCTCGAAAACGTGGCGCTATGGCACGAGCGCGACATTTCCCATTCGTCGGTCGAACGCTTCATCGGACCGGATGCCTGCATCACGCTCGATTTCGCGCTTGCCCGTCTGACCGGGGTGATCGACAAGCTGCTCGTCTATCCCCAAAGAATGCAGGCCAACATGGACCGGATGGGGGGCCTGATCCACTCGCAGCGCGTCCTGCTGGCGCTCACCCAAGCCGGTGTGAGCCGCGAGGATGCCTATCGGCTGGTCCAGCGAAACGCGATGAAGGTGTGGGAATCGGATGGAGCGCTCACGCTGCTCGATCTGCTCAAGCAGGACGAGGAAGTGACCGCCGCTCTCCCCGCGGCCGAACTCGAGGAAAAATTCGACCTCGAATATCATTTCAAGCACGTCGACACTGTCTTCGCGCGCGTGTTCGGCTAGACGCAAGCCGCTGCGCGCCCTAGCATCGCGGGCAAAGCACAAAAGGGGCTAACATGCAGATCGTGCGCACCATCGTCTGGGTCCTGTTGCTGTTCTCGCTGCTGGCTTTCAGTTTCTTCAACTGGAAACCGGTCGAGGTTCAGATCTGGTCCAATCTGGTGCTCGAGACGAAGCTGCCGGCGCTGGTGATCACGGCCTTTCTGCTCGGCCTGGTCCCGATGTGGCTGATCCATCGGACCAGCAAATGGCGCATGCGGCGACGGGTCAACGCTCTCGAGGCTGCCACCAGTCGGCTGGCGGCGTCTCCTTCCCCCGCCACCGAGCCTCCTGCGCCCTCGGCTCCGATCGCCCCGCAACGAAGCGACCTGCCCCCCGAACCGGAAAATCCGATCGAGCCCGAGCCATCGACACGACCATGACCAACCCGGTGTATCTCGCTCTCGACGTTCCGCAATTGCAGGACGGCATCGACCTCGTGCGAAAGGTCAGGAGCCATGTCGGCGGAATCAAGCTGGGGCTCGAATTCTTCTGTGCGCATGGTGCGCATGGGGTGCATCTCGTGAGCCAGCTGGGCTTGCCCGTCTTTCTCGATCTCAAATTGCACGATATCCCCAATACCGTGGCCGGGGCGATCCAGGCGATCCATGTGCTCGAGCCCAGGATCCTGACGGTCCATGCCAGCGGCGGGCGCGCCATGCTCGAGGATGCGAAAGCCGCGGCGGGCGAAAAGACCAAGGTCGTCGGGGTCACGATGCTCACCAGCATGGACGAACGCGATCTCGAACGCACGGGCATCGGCGGCACCGCGCACGATCATGTGATGCGGCTTGCCGAACTCTCGCGCGACGCGGGTCTCGACGGGATCGTCTGCTCCGGACACGAGGTGAAAGCGGTGCACGAACAATGGAAGGACGGTTTTTTCGTCGTTCCCGGCCTGCGCCCCTCGGGCAGTGCGGCGGGCGACCAGAAGCGTGTCGTCACGCCCCGCCAGGCGCGCGACGACGGCGCCAGCGTGCTTGTCGTCGGGCGTCCCATCATCCGCGCCGACGATCCGATTGCTGCTGCGCGCGCGATCGAGGCGACGCTGTAGGCACGACCGATGGCAGTCGGAATCAAGATCTGCGGCGTCACCGACGCTGCCGCGATCGCAGCAGCCATCGCCGGCGGGGCAAGCCATGTCGGGCTCAACTTCTTCCCGCCCTCTCCGCGGCGCCTGACGAGCGCCGCAGCGGCGACGCTCGCTGCATCGGCCGGGTCCGAAATCGCGAAGGTCGGCGTGTTCGTCGATCCTGACGATCGGCTGCTGGCAGACAGTGTCGAAGCGGCGAAACTCGACGCAATCCAGCTGCACGGCCACGAACCGCCCGAACGAGCGGCGGCGATCCGAGCTCGCTACGGGGTGCCTGTGTGGAAGGCGATCGCAGTGGCGACGACGGAAGACGTCGGGCAGGCCGAGGCCTATCGAGACGCGGTCGATTTCATCCTGTTCGATGCCAAGCCCCCCCGCGAGGCGGCGCTTCCCGGCGGTGTCGGGCTGCGGTTCGACTGGTCTTTGCTCGACGGCTATCGCGGACGAACCTGCTGGGGTCTCGCGGGCGGACTTTCCGCGAACAACGTCGCCGAGGCCATCCGCGCGACCGGCGCCCCGCTGGTCGACACCTCGAGTGGTGTCGAGAGCGCACCGGGTATCAAGCAGTCGTCCAAGATCGCCGCTTTCTGCAGTGCTGCGCGGCGCGCATAGCATCGCAGCGAAAAGGGCGGCCCGTTCGCACGGACCGCCCTTCCGGGATCTGACCGATCGAGCTGGGAACTGGGGTCAGCCGGTCAGAACTTGAACCCGACGCCTGCAGTGACTGCGTCTGCATCGGAAAAATCGCTGAAGAAATGCCGGTACTCGGCCTTAAGGTTGAGCTTGTCGGCAACGCGGTGCTCGTATCCTGCGCCGAGGCGCGGAAAAGAACTTTCTCATCTTTCTCACTCCACGATCGCGACGCTAATTCATCGGCGATCGCGGGCCGCCATTTGGCGCCTTTCCGTATTAGGGCAACAATACGGACGACGAATGCCGGTCGCCTCCCGACGAAGCGCGCAGAGAGGCTATCTGCAAGCGATGAACTGCTTGCTGGACAAGGCTCCGGCCATTTGCGAAGCGCGCTAGCAGATGACTGCTACACCCAACTCCTATCGCTCGATGCCCGACGAGCGCGGCCATTTCGGCGACTATGGCGGACGCTACGTCGCCGAGACGCTGATGCCGCTGGTGCTCGATCTGGAGCGCGAATATCGCGCGGCGCAGGCCGATCCGGCGTTTCAGGCGCAGTTCGACGATCTGCTCGAACATTATGTCGGCCGCCCCAGCCCGCTCTATTTCGCCGAGCGGCTGACCGAGGCGCTCGGCGGCGCGCAAGTGTGGTTCAAGCGCGACGAGCTCAACCACACCGGCGCGCACAAGATCAACAATTGCATCGGGCAGATCCTGCTCGCGATGCGGATGGGCAAGACGCGCATCATCGCCGAGACCGGCGCGGGCCAGCACGGCGTCGCCACCGCCACCGTCTGCGCGCGCTTCGGCCTGCCCTGCGTGATCTACATGGGCGCGACCGACGTCGCGCGGCAGCAGCCCAACGTGTTCCGCATGAAGCTGCTCGGCGCGGAAGTGGTGCCCGTCACTTCAGGCGCGGCGACGCTCAAGGACGCGATGAACGAGGGGCTGCGCGACTGGGTCGCGAACGTCCACGACACTTTCTACATCATCGGCACCGCGGCGGGCCCGCATCCCTACCCGGAGCTGGTGCGCGATTTCCAGAGCGTGATCGGCAAGGAAGCGCGCGCACAGATGCTGCAACCGCACCGGCCGCCTGCCCGATCTGCTGGTGGCGGCGATCGGCGGCGGCTCCAACGCGCTCGGGCTGTTCCACCCCTTCCTCGACGATCCGGACGTGAAGATGCTCGGCGTCGAGGCGGCAGGCTACGGCCTCGACGGCGACCAGCACGCCGCCAGCCTGCTCGGCGGCTTTCCCGGCGTGCTCCACGGCAACAGGACCTACCTGCTGCAGGACGAGGACGGCCAGATCACCGAAGGCCACTCGATCAGCGCCGGCCTCGACTATCCCGGCATCGGCCCCGAACACGCCTGGCTGAAGGACATGGGCCGCGTCGAATACACCGCCGTCACCGACGACGAGGCGCTGGAAGCCTTCCAGCTGCTCTGCCGCACCGAGGGCATCATCCCGGCGCTGGAGCCCAGCCACGCGATCGCGGCGGTGGCGAAGCTCGCCAAGACGATGGACCGCGACAGGATCATCCTCGCCAACCTGTGCGGCCGCGGCGACAAGGACATCTTCACCGTGGCGGAGAAGCTGGGAGTGGAGATGTGATGCTTTCGACCGCCAGTCGCTGCGTGTATCATTGCGACTTCGGTAGGTTCGACCGGCGCTGCCTCCTATGTCGCTACAGCATGACAGGCATGGTTCACAGGCGCTTCATGCCGACAACTGGAGCGTCGCGGTCTACGAGTCGCGGGAATGCTGCCTGAGGGCCTCGTTCGCCGGCTCGCGCTACAGGATGAACATGACCCGCCTCTCCACCGCCTTCGCCAAGCCCCGCCCCGCCCTCGTCTGCTTCCTCACCGCAGGCGATGGCGACACCGCGGCCAATCTCGACGCGCTGGTCGAGGGCGGCGCGGATGTGATCGAGCTGGGGATGCCCTTCACCGATCCGATGGCCGATGGCCCGGCGATCCAGGCAGCGAATATCCGCTCGCTCGGCGCGGGCACGACCACCGCCGACGTGCTGCGCTATCGCCAGCGAGTTCCGCGCAGCGCCACCCGGATGTGCCGCTGGTGCTGATGGGCTATGCCAACCCGATGGTGCGGCGCGGGCCGGAATGGTTCGCCGACCGAATGCACCAGCAGCCGGCGTCGACGGCGTGATCTGCGTCGATATCCCGCCCGAGGAAGACGAGGCGCTCGGCCCCGCCCTGCGCGCCAAGGGCATCGCCCCGATCCGCCTCGCCACCCCGACCACCGACGCCGCGCGCCTGCCGCAGTGCTCGAGGGATCGCGAAGGCTTCCTCTATTACGTCTCGGTCGCCGGGCATCACCGGCAAGCAGCAGGCCGCGCAGATCGCAGCATCGAGGACAGCGTCGCGCGGCTCAAGCCGTCGACCGACCTTGCCCGTCGCGGTCGGCTTCGGCGTGCGCACGCCCGAGCAGGCCGCCGCGATCGCCAAGGTCGCGGACGGCGTCGTGGTCGGCTCCGCACTGGTCGAACTGGTGGCCGAGCATGGCGAAAATGCGCCCATCACCTGCGCGAATTCGTCGCAAGTCTTGCCAAGGCGGTGCATTCGGCGGCAAGGGCCACCCATGACTAGAGGATTGGCATGAACTGGTTCACCCGCGTCCGCAATTCTCTGCCGCTTCCTGCCCAAGCGCACCACCGACAAGGATCTGTGGGTCAAGTGCCCCGCCTGCCAGGAGATGGTCTTCGCGCAGGAATACGAAGAGAACCTGCATGTGTGCCCGCGCTGCGAGCATCATGGCCGCATCGGCGCCGATCCGCGGCTGGCCAGCTGCTCGACCAGGGCTTCGATGTTCTTCCGCTCCCCGAAGTGAACGAAGACCCGCTCAAGTTCCGCGACACCAAGAAATACACCGACCGGCTCAAGACAAGCGCGCGCGAAGAATCCCGCACCACGATGCCTTCACTCGTCGGCTCGGGCACGATCGAAGGCAAGCCCGGCGGTGGTCGGCGTGCAGGATTTCGGCTTCATGGGCGGCAGCATGGGCATGGCCGTGGGCACCGCCTTCTGCCAGGGGGCGGAACGCGCGCTGAAGCGGAGCTGCCCCTATATCGTCGTCACCGCAGCCGGCGGCGCGCGGATGCAGGAGGGCATCCTCAGCCTGATGCAGATGCCCAAGGCGACCGTGATGACCCGGCGCCTGAAGCAGGCGGGCCTGCCCTATATCGTGGTACTGACCGATCCGACCACCGGCGGCGTCACTGCCAGCTATGCCATGCTCGGCGACGTCCAGATTGCCGAACCCGGCGCACTGATCGGCTTTGCCGGCCAACGCGTGATCCAGGACACGATCCGCGAACAATTGCCCGAAGGGTTCCAGCGCGCCGAATATCTCCACAAGCACGGCATGGTCGACATGGTCGTCCACCGGCACGATCTCGGGACACGCTGGCGACCGTGCTCGATTATCTGCTCCGCGCGAACCGCGTAGCTGCTGACATGATCTCGGCAGCTCGACCGGAAGGCCTGGGCCATATCGCGATCCGATGCAGTTCGCATGCGTCTCCAGGAAGCGGCGTGAAGGATTTCGCCCGCTCCGACGACCCGCCGTCCAGGCCCAGCTCGACCGGCTGGCAGCGCTGAGCGTGCCCGAGGGCGGCTCGGCCTGGAGACGATCCGCGCCCTGCTGGAGCGGCTCGGCGATCCGCATCGCGCTTGCCGCCGGTGTTCCATGTCGCCGGGACCAACGGCAAGGGATCGACCTGCGCCTTCCTGCGCGCGATGCTGGAGGCCGAGGGCCAGCGCGTCCATGTCACCACCAGCCCGCATCTGGTGCGCTACAACGAGCGCATCCGGATTGCGGGCGAACTGATTTCCGATGCGCGGCTGGCGCGATTTGCTGGCCGAAGTGCTCGATGCCGGCGCGGACCTCTGCGCCCAGCTTCTTCGAAGTCACCATCGCCGCCGCCTTCACCGAGTTCGCCCGCGTGCCCGCCGATGCCTGCGTGGTCGAGGTCGGGCTCGGCGGCCGCTTCGATGCGACCAATGTGCTGATCGAGCGTCCTGGCCGCATGCGGGATCGCCGCGCTCGGCATCGATCACGAGCGGTTCCTGCTGGCCCCCGAAGACGGGCACGCCGGCCGAGCCGCTCGCGCGGATCGCTTTCGAAAAGGCCGGCATCGCCGAAAGCCGGCGTGCCCTTCGCCACTGCTCGACCAGACGACGCGAGGCGACAGCGGCGATCAACGCCCAGGCACTCAAGGTCGGCGCACCGATGTTCGGTCGCCTGGCATTGCGAGCCGACGCCGAGGGCATCGAATACCAGCGCAATATCGGAAAATTACCGGTCTGCCGCGCCCTCCCTGGCCGGAGCCACCAGTCGAGAATGCCGGCCTCGCCATCGCCATGCTGCAGGCCAGCGGCATTCGCCTGGTTTCGAGGAGGCCATCCGCGAGGGTCTGACCAGCGCCCGCTGGCCCGCGCGGCTCCAGCGTCTTTCGCCGGGCCCGCTTTCGCAGAACGCGAATTGTGGCTCGACGGCGGGCATAATCCCAGCGCCGCCTTCCGGTTGCTCGGTCATTTCGCCGGGCGCTTGCAATGAGGGCGTGCGCCTGCATCTGATCATCGGGATGCTCGCCGGAAAGGATCCGAGCGGTTTCATGGCGGTCCTGCGCAGAGCATTGCCGAGAGCGTCACCGTCGTCCCCGTCCGGGCCACGAATGGGTCGAAGCTCGAGCGCTTCGGCGAGGGTTGCGCCTTTGCAGCAGACGTTCCGGAGGCGATTGCGGCGCTTCCCGGACGACGGGCTGCCAGTGCTGATCGCAGGCTCGCTCTATCTCGCGGGCGAAGTGCTGCGCCTCAACGGCGAAGTGCCGACCTGACCGAGGCGGGCAGTTCCCGGTCGTTATTCGGCCGCGACGGCGACCCCGCATCCGGCGCGACGACACCCGCTGCGCTTCCATACCGCTTTTCGCGCCACCATTCGACACAGACCAGGACCACCGCCCCGAGCCCGATCCAGGTGGTCAGGACGAACACGTCGTAATAGCCCTGCTGCTCGATCATCTGCCCCAGCGCACCCCGCCCGAGCGTGCCCACCAGCAGGGTGAGCGACGACAGCAGGGCGTATTGCACCGCGCTGTATTTCTTGGAGACGATCGAAGACAGCCAAGCGATATAGGCCGCACCGGCGATACCGATGGCGAGGTTTTCGAAACCGATCGTGACCATCAGCTTGGCCAGCTTGGCGCTTCCGCCCGGAAACTGCTCGACCAGGCCCGGTGAAACCGATCGCATCGCTGAAGGCCGCCATATAGTGCCCGCCGATCGCCAGATCGGCATAGAGCAGATTGGTCAGCGCAGCGAGCAGCCCGCCCAGCAGCAAGCGTGAACATCCGCCCGAGCGCGGTCAGCAGCCAACCGCCCAGCGCCAGCCCCAGAACGATGGCGCCCACGCCGAAGAATTTCGATGCGACCGCGACCTCGTCGTTCGTGTAGTCGAGTTCAGCCGAGATAGAACGGATAGGCGAAAGTGCCCCAGATCGCGTCGCAGATGCGATAGGTCAGCACCACCGCGAGGATCAGCACCAGCGACCAGCCCAGTCGGCCGACGAATTCCACCAGCGGCAGCACCAGCGCGCGGTACAGATGATCGAGGGCGTAGGTCGCGCCCGCTCGCGGGCGGAGCATTCTCGCGTCAGCAGATGCTTGCCGTCGCGCTTCTGCGCCGACGAGCCAACCCGCGACCAGCGCGGGAAGGACGATGGTCGCGACGATGATCCAGGGGCCCCAGTTGAGCGTGAAATCGGTCGGATTGGGCCGATCCTCGGGCGGCATTGGCCAGCGACATGACCATGAAGGCCAGCACCACCCCGATCGCCCCCGCCCACAGCAGGCCCACCACGGCCAGCGCGCGGTTGCGGATGGCGGGGTAAAGCTCGCCCGCCTTGCGCAACGCGCGCACTTGCTCGTTCGCTCTCGCTTCGCCGCTTCGGACCCATCGCCCTGTCGGCAGTCGGGAGCCCACAGGCCGACGAAGCCGACCGCCAGCAGGATCGCGCCCATCGCCATATAGGTCTGCGGCCAGCCGATCCGCGCGGCGATGATCAGCCCGAGCGCGCCCCCGACGAGCGAGGCGAGGCGGTAACCCATCTGGTAGATGGTCGAGAGGATATCGATCGTCGCCTTTTCGTCGGCCACATCGATGCGCCAGGCGTTGATCGCGATGTCCTGCGTGGCGCTGGCGAAGGCGCCGATCCCCGCCAGCAGCGAGAACCATGCCGAGTTGGCTGCGCGGCTCGAGCACGCTCAGTGTCACCAGGATCGCCCCGAGCAGCAATTGCATCGGCACGATCCACTGCTTGCGCTTGCCCAGCCTGCGCAAGCCGGGAAGATCGACCTTGTCGATCAGCGGCGACCACAGGAACTGGAAGGCATAGGCCAGCCCGATGAGCGAAAAGATGCCCATCGTTTCCAGATCGACCTCGGCTTCGGTCAGCCAGGCGAACAGCGTGCCGAGAAACAGCGCGAAAGGCAGGCCGCTGGCAAAGCCGAACAGCAGCATGAAGCCGGTCTTGCGATTGGCCAGCGCTAATCCCGAGCACGCGCCAGCTCGGACATCTTCTTCTTGTCAGCGCCTCGGCCATTCCCTAGCGTCCTTCCGTTTTGACGCCGATTTTTTGCGACACTAGCGTGAAGCTAGAACAAGGAACAGCCGGCATGAGTGCCGTCGATACGACAACATCGCTTCGCCTCGCCCGACCGAGGGCATGATGGCGCTTGCCCGCGATCATCGCGCGAAGGGCGCGCGCGCGACGGCATGGGGCCGAGCCAAGTGCCCGCCTCGGTCTATACCGATCCCGAGTACTGGCTCCGCGAGAAGACGCGCGATCTACGATCGTCTGCCGCAGATCCTGTGCCCGAGCGCGCTGTTGCCCGAACCGGGCATGGCGCGTTCCGCACGATGCGACCGGGACGCCCGCTGCTGATCACCCGCGATGCCGCGGGCCAGGCCCATGTCTTCCTCAACGTCTGCCGCCACCGCGGCACGCGGCTGGTCGAAGGCAGCGAGGTCCGCTGCACCAAGAAGCTGGTGTGCCCCTATCACGCGTGGACCTACGCGGTCGACGGGCGGCTGCTGGCCCTGCCCCGGCCCGACACGCTTCCCCGGACTCGACAAGGGCGCGCTACGGCCTGGTCGAATTGCCCGAGCAAGGAAACGGGGGGCCTGATCTGGTTCTGCCCGCGCGAGGACACCGCCGATTTCTCGCGTGGCAGAGACACTGGGCGAGGATTTCGACGCGCTGGGCATGGGCGACCATGTCCTCTTTCGCCGCAAGATCGCACGAGGTGGCGGGCGAACTGGAAGCTCATCATGGATGCCTTCCTCGAAAGCTACCACGTCACGCGGCTGCACGCGAATACCATCGGCCCCTTCTTCAAGGACGGGGTGACCAGCGGCGACATGATCGGCCCGCATTCGCGCAGCGCGGTGGGCCGCCTTGAGGAGATGGAGGGCGTCGACCTTTCCGATATGGCCGCGCTGCGACGGGTGGTGACTTTCGCCTACCAGCTCATGCCCGGGGCGCTGATCATTCCCAGCCCCGACTACATCAACGTGATGGTCATGATGCCGCAGGCGCATGATCGCACCTTGGTGGAAGATTTCATGCTGATCCCCGAGCATCCGGAGACCGACAAGGCGCGCGACCATTGGGAACGCAGCTGGTCGCTGCTCGACGGCGGGGTCTTCGCAGGCGAGGATTTCCGTGCTGCCGAACTCGGCCAACAGGGTCTCGCCACCGGTGCCGTCGCCCACCTTACGCTGGGCACGATGGAGGGCGGTATCCGCCGCTATCACGAAACCGTCGAGGAAGCCTTGCGGGCGGCGAACTGAAAGCCTAACCGCCCGGCCATGGCCGACAATCGACTTCCCGAAGATGGCGATCGCATCGCCAAGCTGCTCGCGCGCGCGGGTGTCGCCAGCCGCCGCGAAGTCGAGCGGATGATCGCCGACGGACGCGTCGCGCTCGATGGCAAGGTGCTCGATACACCGGCAGTGAAACTCGCCCATCTGAATGGGGTGACGGTCGACGGAAAGCCGGTCGGTCAGGCAGAAGCGGCGCGGCTGTTCGCATTTCACAAACCGGCCGGACTGCTTACCGCCGAACGCGATCCGAAAGGGCGGCCGACCATCTATACCGCGTTGCGCAATGCGCTGCCCAAGGCTGCCGGCGCGCGTGATGCCCGTCGGCCGGCTCGACTTCAATACCGAAGGGCTGCTGCTGCTGACCAATGACGGCGAACTGAAGCGCGCCATGGAGCTGCCCTCGTCGGGCGTGCCGCGCACCTATCGGGCGCGCGCTTTCGGCGACGTCACCCAGGCGCAGCTCGACGATCTGATCGAGGGCATCGAGATCGACGGCGTGCGGTACGGGAGGATCGAGGCCGATCTCGAGCGTGGTTCGGGCAAGAACCGGTGGATCGAAATGACTCTCACCGAAGGCAAGAACCGCGAGGTTCGCCGGGTGCTCGAACACCTCGGCCTCAAGGTCAATCGGCTGATGCGCACGGCCTACGGACCGTTCGAACTCGCCGATCTGCCGCGGGGGCAAGTGGTCGAAATCCGCCAGGCGGAGGTCGAGCGCTTCCGCAAGGGGCTGAAACGGAGCGTCAGATGAGGATCATCGCCGGCGACTGGCGCGGACGAACGCTGGTCGCACCGCGGGGGGAATCGACCCGCCCCACGGCCGATCGCACGCGCGAAACCCTGTTCAACATGCTCGCAAGTCGCGCTCGGAAGTTTCGCAGAGCTGACCGTCGTCGATCTCTTCGCCGGCTCGGGCGCACTCGGTCTCGAAGCCCTCTCGCGCGGCGCGCGATCCTGTCTGTTCGTGGAACAGGATCCCGAAGCCGTCAGGAGCGATCCGGAAAAACGTCCAGACACTCGACGCCGACGCGCGCAGCGTCATTCAACAGGCTTCGGTGATGACCCTTTCCGCCGCCAGGCAACCGCACGACGTCCTCCTGGTCGATCCGCCCTACGGCACCGGAGCGGGAGCGGTCGCGCTCGACCGGCTGCTGCGTCTGGGATGGATCGGCCCGGCAAGCTGGATCGCTCTGGAAACCGGCGCCAGAGAAACCGTCGCGGTAAAGTCCTTGGCGATCGCGGCCGATCGCAAGGTCGGCAAGGCCCGGATCACCCTGCTGCGCCTCGAGGACCAAAATTGAAGGAGGCGGGTCCGCCCTCGCGGTCCCGCCCCCCTCCAAGCACACGCTCCTCCGAAACGGCGAGCGCGAGTGAAGCTTTGCCAGATCAGTTCATTTCGCTGGCGGGCTTGCCCGGCCAGTATCCAAGGGGCTTGGTCACGCCCCGTCCGCGCTTGCCGGCTTCCCAGGCGTTGATGCAATTGTCCTGCTCGTTCGCGGAACAGATCGGCACTTCTCCCGTGGGAGGGCCCTGATCGCCCGGGGTCGATTGGACCATTTCATTGCTGACGAAGCGCATGTTGGTCGACGCTGCGCATATTGCCTGAGGCCGAACCGGCCGGGGTGGTGGCGGCGGCGGTGCTGCTTGCGCTGATCTGCGACGCAATCTGCGTCCAGGCAGCCTGACGCTGCGGCGGCGTCATCTTGTAGATGCGCACCCGCTGATCGTCATTGAGCATCCACCAACCCTCGACCTGCGTCGGTTCGAGTGTCCAATAATAGGCTTGCACATCGGCCGGCCAGGCATCGTAGGCGTTGCGACGATCCGTCGGCCAGCTGTCGTACATGGTCTTCTGGGCTGCGGTCCACTCATGGCCGTCGCTCGTCATGTCCGTTCTGAGCGGCTGCCGGTGCAGCGGCGACGGCGAGCGCGGCGGCGCTTGCGAGGATAAAATTACGCATTGGAGACACCTCCATTTCAGTTTGGATTGCTGCAAGTACGCAGGAAAGGCTGCGACAGTTCCGAGCCCTCCGGGAGTGAGGGCTTGTGTTGCGATGAGACGTTCCCTAGCTGTTCCGAACCGAATGGCCGAACTTTCCTCACCCGATCGCCCGCCTGAAAACGCCGGGATTCCGCCCTATGCGGCGCAATTGAACGCGCCGCAGCGCACTGCCGTGCTGACTACCGAAGGCCCGGTCCTGATGCTCGCCGGAGCGGGAACAGGCAAGACTGCTGCGCTCACCGCAAGATTGGCACATCTCGTCGCGACGCGCCGCGCCTGGCCGTCGGAAATCCTTTGCGTCACCTTCACCAACAAGGCAGCGCGCGAAATGCGCGAGAGGGTCGGTCGACACATCGGTGAGGCCGTGGAAGGGATGCCATGGCTAGGTACATTTCATTCAATCGGCGCTCGCATGCTGCGTCGCCATGCCGAACTGGTCGGGCTGGAAAGCAATTACACGATCATCGACACCGATGATCAGCTCCGGCTGCTCAAACAGCTCATCCGTGACAATGACCTGGACGAAAAGCGCTGGCCGGCTCGTCAGCTTGCAAGCCTGATCGATCGCTGGAAGAACCGCGGCCTCAACCCCGGCAATCTCGACGCAGTCGAAAACGAAGCCTTCGCCAACGGTCGGGGGAGCCAGTTCTACACGCTCTATCAGAACCGGTTGCAGGAACTCAACGCCTGCGACTTCGGCGACCTTTTGCTGCACATGCTCAACATTTTCCGCGAGCATCGCGACGTGCTTTCGCAATACCAGCAGCGGTTCAAATACATACTCGTCGACGAATATCAGGATACCAATCAGGTCCAATATCTCTGGCTGCGCCTGCTGGCCCAGCAGCACAAGAACATCTGCGTGGTGGGCGACGACGACCAGTCGATCTATTCCTGGCGCGGCGCGGAAGTCGCCAACATCCTGCGGTTCGAGAAGGATTTCCCGGGCGCGGCCGTGATCAAGCTGGAGCAGAACTATCGCTCCACTCCCGAGATCCTGGCGGCTGCATCGGGTCTCATCGGTGCCAATAGCGAAAGGCTCGGCAAGACGCTGTGGACCGAACTTCCCGCCGGCGACAAGGTGCGTGTGATCGGCGTGTGGGACGGGCCGGAGGAAGCGCGCCGGATCGGCGAGGAGATCGAGCGGCTCGAGGCCGAAGGCGCGCCGCTCGATCGAGTCGCGATACTGGTGCGCGCGCAATACCAGACGCGCGAACTCGAGGACCGCTTCATTCAGATCGGCCTGAATTATCGCATCGTCGGCGGGTTCCGCTTTTACGAAAGAGCCGAGATCCGCGACGCACTGGCCTATCTGCGGGTCATCGAACAACCGGCGGACGACCTCGCTTTCGAACGCATCTACAACCAGCCGAAACGGGGCCTCGGCGCCAAGACGCTCGAGGCGATGCGGCGTCACGCCCGGCGTACCGGCATGCCGCTCGCGGCAGCCTCGCTCGACCTGTGCGACAGCGACGAGCTGCCCGCCAGGGCGCGCAACACGCTGGTCGCGCTGCTCGGGCAATTCGCCGCCTGGCGGGCGGCGGCGGAGCAGGAATCCCCGGCCAATCTTTTGCGCAAGGTACTCGGCGAAAGCGGCTACGAGGACATGCTGCAGAACGACCGGAGCGCGGAGAGCGCGGGCCGGCTGGAAAACCTGTCCGAGCTGTCGCGGGCGATGGAGGATTACGACACGCTGACGGACTTCCTCGAGCACGTCAGCCTGGTGATGGACAACGACGCGCGCGACGATGAGGAAAAAGTCACCATCATGACGATCCACGCCGCGAAGGGGCTGGAGTTCGACCATATCTTCCTGCCCGGCTGGGAAGAGGGCGTGTTTCCCAGCCAGCGATCGCTCGACGAAGGGGGGCTCGCCAGCCTCGAGGAGGAACGCCGCCTGGCATATGTCGCGATCACCCGCGCGCGCCGGCGCTGCACGATACTCCATGCGGCCAATCGGCGCATCTACGGCCAGTGGACCAGTTCGATTCCTAGCCGCTTCGTCGACGAGCTGCCCGAAGCGCAGATCGCGCGCGAGACCACCATGACCGGCGGCGCATCGCTGTGGCGGGCGAACTGGAGCGAGAACGAAGATCCCTTCGCGCATGTCGCCCGCGATGCACCTTCGCGCACATCGACCCGCGGGCCGGGCTGGCGACGGGCCTTGTCGAGCGGATATGATGCGACGCCGAAGCGGCTTGCCGAACCCGGACGCAGCGCCGCGAGCTTCGCCGCGAAACCGCGCGGCGACATAGCCATCGGCGACCGGGTCTTTCACGACAAGTTCGGCTATGGAACGGTAACCGACCAGCAGGGCAACAAGCTGACGATCGCTTTCGAGAAGGCGGGCGAGAAGCGCGTGATCGACAGTTTCGTCAAGCCCGCAGCGGATTAGGACGGGGCCGGCAACTCGCTCTTCCGCGTCGCGCGCGCGCCGCGCTTGCGGTAGCGCCGCTCGAACGGGCGCCCAAGCTCGCCCAGCAAGCCGCGACTTCCCTTCGGCGATCCCCGTTTCGCAATTGCGGTAGGGTGCGGGATCGCAGTAGGTTCCGAAGACCCTGTCCCACAGGGTGACGGTATTGCCGAAATTCGTCCCCATCAGCCTTTCGTCGCGAATATGATGCAGGCGATGTGCCGCGGGTGAAATCAGCACTTTGCCGAGGACGCCCAAGGTCCAGGGCACGTCGGCATGAATGAAGAATCCCCACCAGCTGCGCAGGAAGCTCGCTGCGAGGATCGCCCATTGCGGCAGACCCAGCAGGAACAGCAGCCAGATGTCGACGGCAACGCTCAGCAACTGGCTGAGCGGATGTTTGCGCATCACCGATAGCCAGTGAAGCGCGGTATCGGCGTGGTGCGTCGCGTGGATCGGCCACAGCAGCGGGTGGTGTTCGAACCGGTGCCGCCAGTAGACCACCAGATCGAAGGCCAGGATTGCAATCACCAGGATGAAAAGCTCGTTCATCCCGGCCCAGACCTCGACCAGTGCAGAAGGCGCGCCCACGGCATCGTGGATGGCGCCCTCGGAAAAGACGAAAAGCGGCGCAAGCAGCACCGAATTGACCAGCGCAAGGCCGAGATTGGTGGTGAATTCGCCGTGGACCCGCGCCAGCGCGGCGCCGATCGCGCGTCGTTTGACGAGCAGCGCCAGCGTACCGAACACCAGACCGGTCGCAGCCAGCATGGCAAGCGCCGCGCGCACGGGTTCGGCAGGAATTTCCATCGCTGCGCCGTCATGCGGCAAGCGTGGTTAGGAAGCGGTTAAATCAGCCGGCGGAAATGTCGAGGAAACCCGGGACCGGCCCGTTCCATTCGCCCGGCCGCGTGGGCTGGTCGTCGTCCGTATGGCGGCGACGGCTTTCGCTTTCGCTCGGTTTCCGGCTCGCGGCAGTCTCGCGCTTCGGCGCACGGTCCCGCTTGGGCTTGGCCGACCGCTCGCCACGCTCCTGCCCGTCTTCGTCCGCTTCGCGCGCAGCCGGCTTCGCGGCCGACTTGGAAGGCTTGGAAGATTTGGAAGGCTTTGCCGGTTCGGCAGGCCGCGACGGTTCGGATGGCTTCTCGACCAGATCGACCCGAACGTCTTCCTTGCCGAACACCGGCACCACTGCGCCGGTCAGCTTCTCGACATTGGCGATCGCCTCGGCGTCGTCCTCTGCCACCAGGGTAAAGGCGCGGCCTTTCGCGCCGGCGCGGCCGGTGCGGCCGATGCGGTGGACGTAATCGTCGGGGTGCCACGGCGTGTCGAAATTGAACACATGGCTGACGCCCTTGACGTCGAGCCCGCGGGCGGCGACGTCGGATGCCACCAGGATATTGATCTCGCCCGCCTTGAAGCGAGCGAGTTCCTTCAGCCGGTTGGACTGGTCCATGTCGCCATGGATTTCGCCGCTGCGGAATCCATTGCTCTGGAGGTTCTTGTTGAGTTCGCGGACGGTGGTCTTGCGGTTGGCGAAAATGATCGCGGTCTCGACGTGATCATTCTCGAGCAGCCAGCGCAGCGTGTCGCGCTTCTGGCGCGCCTTCACCGGAACCTTGAAGGCGGTGATGTCCTTGTTGGTCGTAGCCGCACGGCTGACTTCGATGCGCTTGGGATCGTTGAGGAACTTCTTCGCCAGCTTTTCGATCGGCGGCGGCATGGTGGCCGAAAACAGCATGGTCTGCCGGGCTTCGGGCAATTTCGAGCAGATGAATTCGATATCCGGGATGAAGCCCATATCGAGCATGCGGTCCGCCTCGTCGATCACGAGCAGTTCGCAGCCGTTGAGCAGGATCTTCCCGCGCTCGAACAGATCCATCAGTCGGCCCGGAGTGGCGATCAGCACGTCGACACCGTCGTTGAGCGCCTTGATCTGGTCTCCCATCTGGACCCCGCCGATGAGGAGAGCCAGCTTGAGATCGTGATTCTTGCCGTATTTCTCGAAATTCTCGGCGACCTGCGCGGCGAGTTCGCGCGTCGGCGCGAGAATCAGGCTGCGCGGCATGAGCGCCCGGCGGCGGCCGCTGGCCATGATGTCGATCATCGGGAGGACGAAGCTCGCGGTCTTGCCCGTGCCCGTCTGCGCGATCCCGATGATGTCCTTCATCATCAGAACCGGCGGGATCGCGTCGCGCTGGATTGCAGTCGGCTCGGTGTAGCCGGCGGCTTCGACCGCCTTGAGCAAGTCTTCGGAGAGGCCGAGGTCGGCGAAAGTCATGCGCGTCGAATGTGTCCCTGGAACCCGAGCCGGAAAAAGCCACTGCCCTTGCAATGTCGGCTCGCCGCGCCCTTTGCGAAAAACGGTTGGAAAGTCAAGATTACTCGGCAGGGTCGGTGCGGATAGCGGCTATTCGCCCACCGCCACCAGCCGGTTGAGACGGGCGACGCGGCATTTGGCCCCTGCCCGCGACATCAGCCGGTCGCGATCGACGCACAATCGTCCATCCTCGTTCCGCTCGATATAGAAGCCGAGATAGAAATCTCTCGGGCTGCATGCCTTTTCCAATTCGGCGGTGAGAATCTTGCGGTCGCGCATGTACATCACGAGCCGGCTTTCCCGGCTCGAGACGCCGACGATGTCCGCTGCATCGACGCACTTTCCATAGGGGCGTTCGGCGAACCGCCGCGGGGCGCCCTGTTCGGGCAGTTGCGCGACCATCCCCCGGCGCAGATCGCTCGGTTGCGGATTGATGCGCAGAATCACGCGCCGCTCTATCCGTATCTGGCGGGCGACGGGATGCCGGTCGAAGGTGACGAACCCCGGCCACACGGCTGCGCGCGACGACAGCAATTCGCGGTCGGTCACCGCCGCCGCAGGACTGTCGGTCGCCCGGGCCACTGCGCCCTCGCCCGATGGCTGCGGCGAACCGAGCGCGACCAGCAAGGCAAAGAGGGGAGACAGCAGAGGCATGGGCGTCGAGAGATCACTCCTGGGCCGCAAGTCACGGTGCGTGCGGGAAAATTCACAGACAGTGCGGTTGGGCCCCGACGCTTGAATGCCGGCTTAATTGTTTCTCATGCGATGACAAGGGCTGGAATTTCACTCGGAAAGTGTGGCACGGCTGCCGCAGATGATCGACGACGCACGCCTTTCGCAATGCCGCTGCCGATTTGCTCGGCCCGCGCGGCTTCACCAGCGATGCCGAACTCATGGAGCCGTGGCTGACCGACTGGCGCGGACGATACACGGGCAAGGCGGTCGGGCTGGCTTCGCCCGAAACGACCGCGCAGGTCGCGCAATTCGTTGCGCTATGTCGCGAATGGAAGGTCCCGATCGTCCCGCAGGGCGGCAACAGCGGCATGTCCGGCGGCGCGACCCCCGACGAAAGCGGACAGAGCGTGCTGCTGTCGCTGCGCCGGCTCGACGCAGTGCGCGACTTCGATGCCGCGGCGCGGCAGATCACCTGCGAAGCGGGGCTCGTTCTCCAGACATTGCATGACATCGTCGAGGCCGAGGGACTTCGTTTTCCGTTGACGCTGGGTGGCAAGGGCTCGGCAACCGTCGGTGGACTCGTTTCGACCAACGCCGGCGGGACGCAGGTGCTGCGCCACGGGACCATGCGCGAACAGATCCTGGGGATCGAGGCCGTGCTCGCCGACGGCACGGTGTTCGACAGCCTCGTGCCGCTGAAGAAGGACAACCGCGGCTTCGATCTCAAGCAATTGCTGATCGGTTCCGAGGGGACGCTGGGCATCGTGACCGCGGCGACCTTGCGCCTGCTGCCGCGTCTCGGCGACCGCCGGGTGGCCTGGATCGGGCTCCCATCGATCACCTGCGCCCGCCGCTTGCTGGTCCATTGCCAGGAGGCTGCGGGCGATGCGCTCGAAGGCTTCGAAGTGTTGCCGGCGCATTGCCTGGCATCGGTGCTGGCCTATCTTCCCGACGCCCGTCCGCCGCTGGCAGGCGACCATCGCTGGCATGCGCTGGTCGAACTCGCCGCATCGCCGGGCGACGCTGCGCACTTGGGACCGCTCGCCGAAGACATGCTCGAAAGCGCCTTTGCGAAGGATCTCGTGGAAGACGCCGTGATCGCCGCCAACGAAACGCAGGCAGAAAGCTTCTGGGCCTTGCGCGAAAGCATCGCTCCGGCGGAGCGCGCGATCGGTCCCGCCATGCAGCACGACATCTCGGTGCCCGTGGCGCGCATGGCCGAATTCGTCGAAACGGTGGCGCCGGAAATCGAAAGGCGGTTTGCCGGCACCCGCGCGATCGGCTTCGGGCACCTCGGCGACGGCAACATCCATTTTCACGTTCTCGCCCCGGAAGGCGCCGTCCGCGGCGAATGGGAGGCGCGGCAAGGCAAGGAAATCAGTGAAGTGGTCCATGATCGCGTCACCGATTTCGGCGGGTCGATCAGCGCCGAGCACGGAATAGGACGGATAAAGCGCGAAGAACTGGGCCGGCTCGGAGACCCCGTCGCGCTCAAGCTCATGCGCAGCGTCAAGCGGGCGCTCGATCCGGAAAACCTGCTCAATCCGGGGAAGCTCGTACCGCTTGCGCCCGAGGACGCGAGTCCGTAAAGCCCCGTTTCCCGCGCATGCCCGTAGGATATGCCACCTCAGTTCAACAATTTTCGGAGAATTCCATGGCCAGCGCGCCGCAGCCTCAACTGCCCCTGTTCTACAACGATTTGATGCCGCTCAACAGCAACGATCATGCGAAGCTGAAGACGCGCCCGATGCCCAAGGCGCCGTGGCTGGCCAAGCAGCATGCCGTGCCGCTCACGGTCGACGAGTTCATCCAGGCGCAGCGCGACCTGCCGATCGTCTTCTCGGCCGGCGAAAACCCCGTGCCTCTGGCGCTGATGGGGATGAATGACGGCGTCAACACCTTCGTCGACGAAGAAGGGACCGTCACCGAACAGGTTTATATCCCCGCTTACGTCCGTCGCTATCCTTTCATGCTGGCCCGGCTCAAGCCCGACAGCGACGATCTGTCGCTGTGCTTCGATCCGACCGCCGACAGCCTCGGCGAATTCGAAGAAGGCGACGCCTTGTTCGATGGCAAGGATCCCAGCGAAGCGACCAAGCAGATCCTCCAGTTCTGCGAACAGTTCGAGCAGGCCGGCCAGCGGACGCAGAATTTCATGCAGGAGCTCAAGGCCCATGACCTGCTGATGGACGGCGAGGTCGCGATCCAGCAGGCCGGCGAGGAGAAGCCGTTCGTCTATCGCGGCTTCCAGATGATAGATCAGGAAAAGCTCAAGGGAATCCGCGGCGATCAGCTTCGCAAGTGGAACGAGAACGGCTTGCTGCCTCTGATCTGGGCGCATCTTTTCTCGCTCGACGTCATGCGCATCATCTTCGCGCGGCAGGTCCAGCAGGGCAAGATTCCCAAGCCTGACGCCGCCACCGCTGCGGTTCCTGCGGCCTAGTGAGGATGACGGGGGGTGAGCGGCCAGCCAGCGCCGCCACCCCTCCTCATTCGATATCGATGCGTGCTGTTCGAGGTGCCATCCTGATCGCATTCGCGGTTGCATCGGCTCCCTTCGGGTTGGCTGCCAGCGAAGCCGGACCCGCACCGAAGCTTGCACCGCTCGAGAGCTTCCAGCGCAGCGAAGACCGGCTGTTCAGAATTGGCTATCGGCTTGCCGTGGCGAACGCGCCGTTCTGCGAGCGGACCCTGCCCGTCTCGGGCATGCTGATCCACGATGCGCGCAGCTATTCCCAACCCGACGGCGTGCGAGCGCTGTTCGGCCTTTCGGGCGATCTCGGCGTGCAGTCGGTAGCCCCCGGTTCGCCGGCGGCAGCGGCAGGGATCGCGCAGAACGACACTGTTCTCGCGATCGAGGGCAAGGATGTGGCGGTGGCCTGGCCACCTTCGGATCCCGCGTGGAAGCGCGCCGTCGCCATACGCGATGCTCTCGACGCCGCGCTCGCTCGCGGCGCTGTCCGGATTACCGCCGTCGCCCCGGGAAAGGTCGCCCGGACCGTGACCATCGCTGGGGTCGACGCATGCACCACCCGGTTCGAACTGGTCGATTTCGAAGGATTCGGCCGAGGCAGACGGCGAAAGAGTGATCGTCGGCGAGAAATTCCCGGGTTTTTCCTATAGCGAGGATGCGCTGGCCGCCGCGATCGCGCACGAGCTGGCGCATAACCTGCTGGGACACGCCCGGACCTTCGAACGGACCGGCTGGAGAAGAAGGCTGGTTCGCTTGTCCGAACGCGACGCCGACCGGCTGATGCCCTGGCTGCTCTACAATGCGGGTTACGACCCGGAAGCCGCCGTGCGCTTCATGCGGCAATGGGGTCCCCGGCACGACGGCGGTCTGTTCCGGAAGAGGACGCATGAGGGATGGGACGAGCGGGTCGAGGACATCGAGGCGGAGCTTGCGTTGGTCCGGGCAGCGGCCGCATCTTCGGATCGAGACAAGCTTGACTGGTCGCGGGCGTTCAAACGGATGTTAACGGCGCAATAAGTCCGGTGGCCCTGACCTGATACCAGCAGTGCGAAGGAGCCAGGCCAATCCGCGGCATTAAACAGGCCCCAGAGCCCGACGCCGAAGATGCTCTCTCGGTCATTTGATGGGAACTTTTGCCTTCGACTAGGGTCTGCAGCCGATGCTGCACCGGTGGCATGCGCAACAACCTCCAGGCATTTCTGCTTTCGGTCTTCGCTAGCGGAAGGTCCGCGTTGGCTAATTGCCGAACGTGCCTTGTGCGACAATGACCATTTTTTCCTGAGGTTCACGCGGGTCCGATAGCGGAACGCGGCCATGGCATTGGTTCGCCCGAGACGCTTACGTGTTCTATCGTCGGCGACCACCTTCGCGCTAAGGCGGTTCGCTCACCTCTCACCACCATGCCCAGCGCATGATGCAACTTGTTGCATTGTCCCCGGCATTCGGGGCAGTAATTTGGGTTCGTTTGGAAAACAGTGCCACTTACATACGAGAGATAAAGCAGAATGACGAGTGACAAGAAGACTGCCGCCAACCGCAGAAACGCGCTGCGAAGCACGGGCCCACGCACGCCCGAGGGAAGAGCCGCGAGCAGTAGAAACGCTGTGCGCCATGGAGTGCTCAGCGAACGGGTTACGTCGGATATGGAAAATTTGGAGCTCTATCGAGGCACCTTGGAGGAGTTGATAGCCGAGTACCAACCACAGTCCGAAACAGAGCACTTGCTCGTGGAGCGCCTGGCTAATCTTTTTTGGCGCGAAAGGCGCCTTATTCACGCCGAAAGGCAAGAGATAGACATTATGGGTGCTGATATAGCGGTCGTCACTGGAAGAGGCGTTAGCTCACTGTCCTTGTCCAAACAACTCTTGGTGGGGCGCTACCAAACCATGCTTACGAATCAGATCGCAAGCACAATAATACAGCTTGAACGGCTTCGAGATAGAAATCACGACAGAGAAGATCAAGATCTTATCGAACATGACTAGATACATTAATTTTCGATTTCCGGTATACATAACATAATGTGTATATTGTCTATTCTTTTTATACGTGATTAGACGAAGTGATACGGTTTTTGATTAATATGTAGGAATTTTTGATATGAATGATAGATTTATTACTAAGATCGCCGGTGAAGTGTCACGACAGAGGTCCTGTACAGACGCGATTGTTTTGAATCGTTCACTTCGATAGAGAGGCGCTCTGGCCAGCACCAGGTTCCAGTCACGCGGCTAAAACTGGTTCGGCCAAGGCGGAGAAAGCTGTGACGCCAATTACACCGGTAATATTGTGTGGCGGGAGCGGAACCCGGCTGTGGCCACGGAGCCGGCCGACACATCCCAAGCCCTTCATTCCTTTGCTGGGAAAGGAAACTCTTTTTCAGGCCACGCTTTCCCGGTGTTCAGATCGCGAAATTTTTGCTCCTCCGCTTGTCGTGATCGGGCATAATCATCTCGAACTTGCCCGAGCCCTGGCGGCGGACAAGGCCCCGGATGCGCGCTACATCGTCGAGCCGCTGGGCCGCAACACGGCACCTGCCATCGCGCTTGCAGCTCATGCTCTCGGGGCCGACGACATCATGCTCGTCTGCCCCAGCGACCACCATATTCGCGACGATCAGGCTTTCGTCGAAGCAGCGCAGCGCGCCGCGGAACTCGCCCGCGATGATTGGCTGGTGGCTTTCGGGATCGAAGCGACGGCGCCCGAGACCGGCTATGGATACATACGCCGGGGCGAGCCCCTGAAAGGCGGCTACCGGATTCGCAATTTCGTCGAGAAGCCCGATCGGGAGACGGCGCTGCGCTTCCTGGCCGACGGCGATTATGCGTGGAACGGAGGGATTTTCGCCTTTCGCGCGGGAAATTTCCTGACCGAATTGCAGAGCCACCGTCCCGATCTATCGAAAAAGGCCGAAGCCGCGTTCAGGGCCGCCGGCCGGCAGGGATCGTGCATCTATCCAGACAGCCAGAGCTTCGCCGCGATTGCCGGAGAATCGGTGGACTACGCCGTGATGGAAAGCACCGATCGGGCCGCCATGGTTTCCGCAGCGATGGGCTGGTCCGATATCGGCACTTGGGAGGCCCTGCTTCAGAAACGCGATGCGGACGAACGGGGCAATGTCATTGTCGGAAACGGCGAAATCGTCGACGCCAGCGGGACGATGGTGGACAGCGACGGCCCCTTCGTCACCGTCATTGGCGCCAGCGACATCGTCGTGGTCGTCGACGGAAACGACATTCTGGTTACCGCGCGTGGTTCGGCACAGCACATCGCCAAAGCGAGCCGTTGCGGAGCATGACCGTCGAACGTCTCCCTCGTCGCTTCATCGAGAAGGTATGGGGCGTAGACCGCCTGCCCCCGGCCTTCAGCCAGCCGCCGGGCAAGCGCATCGGCGAGGTGCATTTCGAACCGCCGGCACAAATGCCGCAATTGCTGGCCAAGCATATCTACACCAGCGAGCGGCTGTCGATCCAATGCCACCCCGATGACGAACAGGCGAGGAAGTCCGGTCACGCCAGCGGCAAGAGCGAAGGCTGGCTCATCTGCTCTGCGGAGCCGGGGGCGACGATCGGGATCGGTCTCGATCGCCCGACCGACCGCGACACCCTGCGAGCCGCGGCGATCGACGGCTCGATCGTCGAGATGATGACATGGCATGCGGTCGCCCCGGGCGACTTCTTCTACATCCCGGCCAATACCGTTCACGCCATCGGGGCCGGTGTCGGATTGATCGAGATCCAGCAAAACAGCGATCTGACCTATAGACTCTATGATTATGGCCGCCCCCGCGAACTCCACCTCGACGAAGGCCTCGCGATCGCCGACGCCCGCCCCTATCCACCAGGCCTATCCGCCTGCCTGGCCGAAAATCAGAATCGGCGCCTGGTCGCCGGTCCTCATTTCGAGCTCTGGGCGATCGCCGACGCATCGACCATAGACGAAGAGATCCTCGATCGACCGATCCTGGTGGTTCCAGCGCGCAGCGAATGCACGATCAATGGCGAGAGCGTCGTATTCGGCGAATGCGCATGGGTGGATCGGATAGAGCGCCTTGCCTTGGCCACGGCCGCGCAAATTCTGCTGGCGCGGCCGGTGCGCGACACGGACTAAGGGGGCATTGCGCCGGCCCGGGGGGCATTTGCGCCGCCCGGTTGCCGGACGCATCCAAACGTCTTGAAGCATGCGGCCTACGTCCTATTTAAGCCTTGCCGGTCGAAGCTTCCCCTCATGGCTTGGCCGGCAGATGCACCAGAGTGCATCTCCTCCCTGAACCTTGGCCACCCCGTGCACGTTTGCGCGGGGTGGTTTTTTATTCGGCGGCCTGCGGGAACCCGGACGGCGAATCTCGCCGCAGATTCATCGCCTGGTCGGCCAGACTACGCACGAGCCCGCCCAGGACCCGGCAGACCGCCGCGAACCGGGCGCTCGGCTCTTCGAAGCGGGCATCGAGATAGAGGCTGCGGCAGACTTCGATCTGCACGGCATGGAGCCCGCGCGCGGGATGCCCGTGGCGATCGAGAACATAGCCACCGGAGTAAGGGCGGTTGTGGGCGGCCAGGCGATTGTTCGCGGCGAAATGCTGCAGCGCGCGTGCCGACAAGCGCGCATCGCAGGAACAGCCGAAACGATCGCCGAGGACGAAATCGGGCGCCCTTGCCTGGCCCCGCCCCTTCTGCAGCGGCGGCATCGAGTGGAGATCGAGGAGCACGGCGATGCCCCATTCGTCGCAGGTGTCCTGCAGGAGTTTTGCCAGGGCCCGGTGGTAGGGGCCGTGGACATTCGCCAGTCGGCGCTCCAACTCGTCTTGCGCCAGCGGACCGCGCCAGATTTCGCCGAGACCGGAGAGGCGGCGCGGGATCAGGCCGAGCCCCATCCGCGCCCGCCGATTGGCGAGCGAGTGGCCCGATTTGCGCCGCGCGCCACCAGAGATCATCGACCAGTCGACATCGTCTTCGGCGCGGTTGAGATCGATCATCGCGCGGGGTGCGTGGGCGATCAGCAAGTTGGCGCCGGTTTCCTCGGCAATGGCCCGGGCGAGCGTGTCGACATGACGATCCTCGAGGCGCAAGCGCGTCTGATCGGGATAGCGCATCGACGAGAGCAGCGATGGCGAATAGTCGCGCCCACCGTGAGGCGCGGAGATCACGACGGGCAGCGAGGAGCCCGAACCGTGCGAGACGAGGCTGAACGGGGCAAGCCCGTCGGCGGCTCGGGCGGCAAGATTCTCCGGATCCATAGGAGCAGGATGACCGCCCCTCCCCGGCAAGTCAAAACCTCTCGTCTTGGCGTGAGACATTGGTGAACAAGAAGGAAGATTTTTTAAGCTCTCGCGGTTATGACGCGGCTATGACGAACCGTGCAGCACTGAAAATCCTGCTGGCCGAAGACGATGCGGCCATGCGCAGCTATCTCGAGCGCGCGTTGCACAAGGCCGGATTTGCCGTCGATTCGGTGGATCGCGGCACCGCTGCCTTGCCGCTCCTGGAAGAGCGAAGCTACGACCTCCTCCTGTCCGATATCGTCATGCCCGAGATGGACGGGATCGAGCTTGCCCAGAAATGCAACGAAGTGTCGCCCGACACCCGCGTGATGTTCATCACCGGCTTCGCTGCCGTTACTCTCAAGGCCAGCCGTGAACAACCGCAGGCAAAGATCCTGTCGAAGCCATTCCATCTGCGCGACCTCGTCCTCGAGGTGGAACGGGTTCTCTCCGATCAATTGGGAGCCGATTGCAATCGCGTGTGAATAAGCGCTTGCAAGCGAAATTGAGGCTCGCTAATGCGCCCGCCTGCCGTCCGAGACGGCGTGTCCGATGCGTGGGCGTATAGCTCAGTGGTAGAGCACTGTGTTGACATCGCAGGGGTCGGAAGTTCGAACCTTCCTACGCCCACCATCGAGACAAGCGAACGCGGCAATGCGGGTTCGGCCACTGGCGGGATGTGCCGCGAAGCGCGACAGCTTCTGCTTTCGATCGATGTTCGAATGATGGAAAACTTCGCTTTGCGTTTGAATTCAGGTGTCAACTTTTTGGGAACACCTCTCGATTAGATGGATTGCACGAAACTTAGGATCAAGTGGGTTGCGAGGTCTAATAAATTGAACTAGTGAAGGATTCGAAATCAGGCGCGGCTCCGGGATATAGCACGATAGAACTGCGCCTGAAGATTTGGTGACGATGGAGAACCATATGATTATGAAGAAGATTTTGATTTCGGCTTCCGCCGCCGCGATGGTGGCTGCGCCTGTGGCAGCTTCGGCAGCCGACGCGGCGCCCGTGGCCGTCGAACGTTCGTCGAAGGAAGCCGGCAAGGCCTCCGAAATGGGCGGCACCGGCCTTATCATCGCCCTCCTGGCGGGTATTGCCGTGATCACCGGCATCATCATTGCCGCCGACGGTGACGACGACACGCCCGTCAGCGCCTAATCCAATCGTTAGATTGCAAGAGCCGGTCGCGAATCCAATTCGCGGCCGGTTTTTTGTGTCCCGCTGGGCTGTTCAAACTCCGCGATATTGCAGCGCTCGCAGGCATAGCTGACCGCGGACCTCCCGCAGCGACCAGAGCCAATCGCGCGGAGATCGAGTCCCGTGTCCGCGTTCGCGCAGGATAGAGCCCTGCATTGCGGCCATTCTTCCGGGTGAGGCTGGGGCCCCGTTCGAGAGGAAATCTCGCGGATTTGCCCCTCTCGTGCATCGTGGAGCCACTGCACGGAGGCGATCGAGAGGCCGCCCACCATGTCTCGGCCGGTCCGACCTTGCCCCTGCCCCCTGCTCTGCTAAAGCGCGCCCAACCCCATTCTGAACGACAGGAAAACCATGGCCAAGATCAAGGTTGCGAACCCGATCGTCGAACTCGACGGCGACGAGATGACGAAAATCATCTGGCAGTGGATCCGCGAACGGCTGATCCTGCCCTATCTCGACGTCGATCTGAAGTATTACGATCTCTCGATCGAAAAGCGCGACGAAACCGACGACCAGATCACCGTCGACGCCGCCAATGCGATCAAGCAGTACGGGGTCGGCGTGAAATGCGCCACCATCACTCCCGATGAAGCGCGGGTGACCGAATTCGGGCTCAAGAAGATGTGGGTCAGCCCCAACGGCACGATCCGCAACATTCTTGGTGGGGTGGTCTTCCGCGAGCCGATCGTGATCGACAACGTGCCGCGCCTCGTGCCCGGCTGGACCGATCCGATCGTGGTCGGCCGTCATGCCTTCGGCGATCAGTATCGCGCCAAGGACACGCTCATTCCCGGCAAGGGCAAGCTGCGCCTCGTATTCGAAGGCGAAGACGGCCAGAACATCGATATCGACGTGTTCGAATTCCCCAGCCCGGGCGTGGCCATGGCGATGTACAACCTCGACGATTCCATTCGGGATTTCGCGCGCGCCAGCTTCCAATATGGTCTCGACCGCAAATGGCCCGTCTATCTCTCGACCAAGAACACCATCCTCAAGAAATACGATGGCCGGTTCAAGGACCTGTTCGAGGAAGTGTTCGAAGCCGAATACAAGGCCGATTTCGACAAGGCCGGCATAACCTACGAACATCGCCTGATCGACGACATGGTCGCCGCGGCGCTCAAATGGAGCGGCAAGTTCGTGTGGGCCTGCAAGAATTACGACGGCGACGTCCAGTCGGACATCGTCGCGCAAGGCTTTGGTTCGCTGGGCCTGATGACCTCCGTGCTGATGACCCCCGATGGCAAGACCGTCGAGGCCGAAGCCGCGCACGGCACGGTCACGCGCCACTATCGCCAGCACCAGCAGGGCAAGGCGACCAGCACCAATCCGATCGCCAGCATCTTCGCCTGGACGCGGGGCTTGATCTATCGCGGCCGGTTCGACGATACCCCCGATGTGGTGAAATTCGCCGAGACGCTCGAGCGGGTCTGCGTCGAGACGGTCGAGAGCGGGAAGATGACCAAGGATCTCGCGCTGTTGATCGGCCCCGACCAGAGCTGGATGACCACCGAACAGTTCTTCGAGGCGATCGTCGACAATCTCGAGAAGGCAATGGCGAACTGGGGCTGAAACCCTTTGCCCGCTGCGTCATTTCCTGAACACAGCTAAACCGGAAGCGGGGTCGGCTCTTGCCGGCCCCGCTTTGTTTTGGATCGCACAGAAACGGCAGGGATCGAATGGCCAAGCCACCGGCGAACAAGCGCAATTCGCGACGCAAAGCGACCGAGAAATTCGGCCGACGTCGGCTCGAAATCCGCAATGCGATGATCAAGGACATCCGCGGCATCGCCGACCTCGTGAGGCGAGTTTACGAAGACATGCCCGCCTATACGCACGGCGAAATTCGCGGGCAGATCAACAATTTCAAGGACGGCTGCTTCGTCGCTTTGCTCGACGATCAGGTGGTCGGCTATTGTGCGACGATGCAGCTCGCCGAAGCGCTGGTGTTTCAGGACCACGATTGGGACGAAATCACCGGCAACGGCTATGGCAGCCGCCACGATCCAACCGGCGACTGGCTCTATGGCTACGAGATGTGCGTCGATCCCAAGGTTCGCGGCGTGCGCATCGGCCGGCGCCTGTACGAAGAACGACGCGCGCTTGCCGAAGAACGCGACCTTACCGGAATAATCTTCGCCGGGCGCATGCCGCACTTCCGGCGTCACAAGCGCAAGGTCGATGGGCCCGAGGAGTATCTCGAACAGGTCGTCGCCGGCAAGATCCACGACCCGGTGCTACGCTTCCAGCTCGCCAACGGCTTCGAACCCGAGCGCGTGATGCGAGGCTACCTGCCCGAGGACAAGGCATCCGACGCCAACGCCATCATGATGGTCTGGCGCAACCCCTATGTCGAGCGCGACCAGCCGGTGAAGATGCGCCTCCCCAGGGGCGTCGAGTTGGTGCGCGTGGCGACGTGTCAGCTCCAGGCCCGGGCCGTGAAGGACTATGCCGAATTTCTCTCCACCGTGCGATATTTCGTCGATGTCGCAAGCGATTACGAGAGCGACTTCATCCTCTTCCCCGAACTGTTCACGCTGATGCTGTTGAGCTTCGAGGAAAAGGAACTGTCGCCGGTCGAAGCGATCGAGCGGCTTTCGGAATATACCCCGCGGCTGAAGCAGGACATCTCCGACATGGCGATGCGCTTCAACATCAACATCATCGCCGGATCGCATCCCACGCGGATGGATGATGGCGACATTCACAATGTCGCTTACGTCTGCCTGCGCGACGGCTCGGTCCACGAGCAGGAGAAAGTTCACCCAACCCCGAACGAACGCTATTGGTGGAACATCAAGGGCGGCGATCGGCTCGACGTGGTCCAGACCGACTGCGGCCCGATCGGGGTGCAGATCTGCTACGATTGCGAATTTCCGGAACTCAGCCGCCGCCTGGCCGACGAAGGAGCCCGGATAATCTTCGTCCCCTTCTGCACCGACAGCCGCCAGGGCTATCTCCGTGTGCGCTATTGCGCGCAGGCGCGGGCGATCGAAAACCAGTGCTTCGTGGTGATGAGCGGAAACGTCGGCAATCTGCCGAATGTCGGCAACATGGACATTCAATATGCCCAGAGCTGCATTCTGACCCCTTGCGATTTCCCCTTCGCGCGCGACGGAATCGCCGCCGAGGCGACCGAAAACGTCGAGACCCTCACCATCAGCGACATCAACCTTGCGGATCTGAGCTGGGCCCGGGCCGAAGGCACGGTGCGCAATCTCGCCGATCGGCGCTTCGATCTCTATCGTCTCGAATGGGACGAATTCGGCAAGCACCCGGGCAAGCCGCGGCCGCGTCGCGAACCGCTGGGACACGGCGGCCCCGGAGGCGGTTAGACCAGTCCAACCGCTTGGAGGCGGCCGCGAACGCTCGATGTTGGTCGGTGCCATTGCGCGATCGAGTTCGATCTTCGGCGAATTTTGTCTCGAGTTCGATCGCCAAACCCCGGTCTGCCGTCGGTCGGGCAATGTCCCTTGCATTCTCGCGCTCAAATAGCCAAGCGCTCCGGCACGACACGACGTCCCACGGACGTGCAATCCAAAGGTTCACCTTGTCTCGTAAGATATTCATCACAGGCACAGCCGGCTTCATCGGTTTTCATCTGGCCAAGCTGCTTATCGCCGAAGGTTTTGTGGTCGCCGGCTATGATGGAATGACCGATTACTACGATGTTCGACTGAAACATCGCCGGCACCAGCATCTGGCGCAGAATCCGAACTTCTCGTCCACCGAGGGAATGCTGGAAGACCAGGCACTCCTCGATGCGACGATCGACGCCTTCGCGCCTGATGTCATCGTTCATCTCGCAGCGCAGGCCGGGGTGCGGTACAGCCTCGAAAATCCCCGTGCCTATCTCGACAGCAACGTCATCGGGACGTTCAACGTCATGGAAGCTGCGCGCCGCAACGCCGTGCAGCATCTGCTGATGGCATCGACCTCGTCTGTCTATGGCGCAAACGAACAGATGCCTTTCAGCGAAACCGAAAAGGCCGACACCCAGCTCACGATTTATGCGGCGACGAAAAAAGCCAATGAATCGATGGCGCATGCCTATGCACATCTGTGGGACCTGCCGACCACGATGTTCCGCTTCTTTACTGTCTACGGACCGTGGGGCCGGCCGGACCTGGCGCTATACAAATTCGTCGACGCGATGCTCGATGACCGGCCCATCGACATCTACAATCATGGCGATATGTATCGCGACTTCACCTATGTCGATGACCTCGTCCGGGCCATCCGGCTGCTGATCGATGCGGTTCCGGTATCGCCCGCCGATCGCACGGAAACGCTCGAAAACGATTCCTTGAGCCCGGTCGCGCCATTTCGCATCGTGAACATCGGTAACAACGACAAGGTGAAGCTGCTCGACTTCATCGAAGCAATCGAAGCCAGCTTGGGCAAAAAGGCGATCCGCAACTATATGCCGATGCAGCCTGGCGACGTACCGGCGACCTGGGCCGATGCCTCGCTGCTGGAACGCCTGACGGGCTATCGCCCGGCCACCGATTTTCGCGACGGTATCGAGAGTTTTGTCGGATGGTTCAGGGAGTATTCGGGCAAGTAAACCGCCAGACATGCAGATTTGTCTCGTGGAACCTCGATCAAGGTTGTGCCGTTTGCTCTCATTGCTGTTCTTATGCCCGGCTGAGAGAGGAGCCGTTGGCCCTTGGCTTTATGTGTCCACTGCCCCTACTTCGTGGGGCCCGGAAATTTTGTCTCCCCACTTCAGAAAAATTGCGGCGCGAGCGTGGTAGGCTGCTCGGAACTCTGATGCGCCCGCGTCCACCGGTAGCAGAGTATCCCCGCCCGCCAGCCTGGTCGGCGCCACCGATCACGCGCATCTAACTTGTTAGCCTCCCGTCAGAACCGCATCGACCAGTCGAGCGCGATGCCCGCATCGTCGGCGCGCCTCGCCACGTGCCCCGGATCGCGCCGGTAATAGATGCTCGCCCCGCCCCGGCCCGGACCCAGCGCGCCGGTCCAGCGCATCTCGCCCACCAGTTCACGCCCCGAGGGCGCGAGACCGAGGAAGCGTTCGCCCATGACCGGGCTTTCGGTCGCATAGTCATAGCCCACCGGCAGGTTCAGCGCGAGGCCACCGCGCTCCACCCGCAGCGGCTGGGCGAGCCGGAACGCGAGCCGGTCGGCGAGGCCGAACAGACCTTCGCGCGCGATATCCAGCGACCAGGCACTGCTGTCGATCCTCGATCCGGCGCCGACGAGCCCGGCGCCGTCCGCCCAGCTGCGGCCGAGCACGAACCCGGTCCCGATCCGCCAGCCGGGGGCGAGGCGATAATCCGCCGCTCCGCGCAGGAACAGCGAATCCGATCCCGCTGCGCCGAGCGGGCCGCCGAACCAAGCGCCGAGCAGCGTCGAATCCTCGGCCAGCCATTCGACCCCTCCCGACAGGCCGAGCGACCCAAAGCTGCGGTCGTAGTCCAGCGCGAAACTGCGATAGGGATAGCGTTCGAACTGCGGCCCGCTGCCAGCGGCGCGCAATCCGGTAACCCCGAACGCCACCCGCCCGGTCTCGGCCGAAAGCGAAACCTTGCCCGCGCCGAGCGCCCAGCTTGCCGCGAACGCCTTCTGATCGGAGGCCGATGGGCCGAGACCGGCCTCGGCGCCGCGGGCGATCAGGAACGCCGGTCGGTCGGACCCGCGCAATTGTGCGGCGAGGCTGCCGTCGCTCTCGTGCACCGCCATCGCCACCGACACGTCGGGCGAAAGCCGGGCAATGATCCGCCCCGCCAGAACCTGCGCCTGTTCGGCTTCGCGCTCGGTCAGTTCGAGCTGGCCGGCGATGCCGTAGGTCGGCCGGGCGACGCTCGGATCGCGGACGGTGAAGGCCATCGCCAGCCCCCCCGCCTGTGCAGCGACGCGTCTGCCGCCAGGGGCCAGCGCATCGCCGAGGCGTTGCTCGGCGATCCCGGCCGAACGAAAACCGGTCGCCAGTTCCACCCCGTATGCGCGGTCGTATTTGTCGGTCGCCACCGTGGCCACCGATCCGCTGCGGTCGAGCGCATCGCCCATGGCGGCAGAACCCAGCGCGGTCGGCGCCCCCGCCGACACCGCGATCCTCGTTCCCGCTACGCTCAGCGTGCCGGCCGGCTGGAAGGCGCGGGCGATATCGAGGATGCCGCGACCATAGCTGGCATCGATCCCGCCTTCGCCGGCATCCCTCGCGCTTTCGAGCAGGAGCTCGACGATCTCCCCGCCGGTCATGCTGGGAAAGGCCTGCTTGATCAGCGCCACTGCGCCCGCCACCTGCGGCGCGGCGAAGCTGGTGCCCGAAAACAGGTAGGTATAGGATCCCGAAGCATCGGTTTCGACGTAGATCGCGCCGTTTTCATAGACGCAGCAGATCCGCTCGCCGCGTGCGGTCAGATAGTAATCCGCCTCGTCGCCCGCGCGATTCGAAAAGCCCGAGATGGTTCCGCCTTCGTCGACCGAGCCGACGATGATCACATTGTCGACCCCCGCTTCGCGCAGCGCGGCCGCGAAAGGCGTGGGCTGGCCGGGATCGTAATCGGGGTCGCTGCCGTCGCCGTAATTGCCCGCGGCGACGACCACCACCACTCCGGCGGCGGACGCCCGGCGGACCGCATTGAGCAGCGTCCCGGTAGGAGCGCCCCCGCCCAGGCTCAGATTGATCACCGTGGCTCCGGCATCCACCGCGCGATCGACGCCATTGGCGATGTCGGTATCGTAGAAGGTACATCCCAGCGACGGATCGTCGGGCGTGTCGGTCCGGCAACTCCCCGGCGAATCGGCGCGCAGGGCGAGGATCTGCGCATCGAAGGCGATGCCGAGGATCCCGTTGCCGTCGCGGGCCGCGGCAGCGACCATGGCGACGTTGGTGCCGTGGTCGTCTTCCGCCTCGACGCCGCGCGATCCGGCGACATCGCGCGAGGCCGGGTGCAGCCGCCCGGCGAATTCGGGGCTGTCGGTGTCGATACCCGTATCGACGACCGCCACGATCGATCCCGATCCGGTTGCGCCGCTCTCCCACGCGGTGATCGCGTTGTGGAAGGCAGGACCGTCCGACTGGCGATATTCCTCCGTATTGAAATTCGCCGTCGGCGTGGGGGTGGGCGTGGGCGTGGGCGTCGGGGTTGGCGTAGGTGTCGGGGTCGGACTGGGTGTGGGCGTCGGAGCCGGGCTCGGAGTTGAGATGACCCCGCCCGATCCGCCGCCTCCGCCGCAACCGGCGACGGCCATCATCGCCGCGGCGGCGGTGCTGCCCCACAGGCAGCGAAGAAGAGGAATATCGTTTGCCATAACCCGGTGTCCCTATTTCTACGCCGCATAGCAGCTCTGCAATTCAATTTTTATGAACGCGACGAAGGTTTTGCCGGGCGCGACCATGCGGGGGTCGCATGCTCGCGGATGACAATCCGCCCGCGACGCAATAGAGCCTTGCCGATGGCTTCCGCGGAAATTGCTTCTCCTGCCCTGTCCGATGCGCTGGTCATCCTGGGCGCCGCGGGGCTCGTGATCCCGGTCTTCACCCGCTTCCGCATCACCCCGGTCATCGGATTCATCCTGATCGGCATCGCGGTCGGGCCGTTCGGATTGGGCCAGATGGTGTTCCGAACATCCCTGGCTCGAATACGTCACCATTTCGGATCCCGAGAGCCTCGACATCTTTGCCGAATTCGGCATCATCCTGCTGCTGTTCTCGATCGGTCTCGAGCTCAGTTTCAACCGATTGTGGCAGATGCGCCGGCTGGTCTTCGGGCTCGGGGCGCTCGAATTGCTGGTGATCGGCACCTCGCTGGCGATCGCGCTGGCGATGATGGGGCAGTACTGGACCGGTGCGCTGGCGCTGGGCTTCGCCCTCGCCTTCTCCTCCACCGCGATCGTCCTGCCGATCGCCGGGACGCATTCGCCGGTCGGGCGGGCGGCGCTCGCCATGCTGCTGTTCGAAGACATCATGATCGTCCCGATCATCTTCGTCCTCGGCGCGATGGCGCCCAATGCCGAGGCCGAAGGATGGGAGGGCCTGCTCACCACGCTGTGGCAGGGCGGACTGGTGATCGCCGTCATGATGATCGTCGGGCGCCTGGCGCTGCCGCGCCTGTTCGGCCAGGCCGCGCGCACCAAGAGCCCCGAGCTGTTCCTCGCCGCCTCGCTGCTGGTGGTCATGGGCGCGAGCCTCGCGACCGCCGCGGTCGGCCTCTCGCCGATCGTCGGGGCGCTGATCGCCGGACTGCTGATCGCGGAGACCGAATATCACGGCGAGATCGAGGCCATCATGGAACCGTTCAAGGGTCTCGCGCTGGGGGTATTCCTGATCACCGTCGGCATGTCGATCGACCTCCAGACGATCGTCGAGAATTTTGCCGCGATCGCCGCGGCGGTTCTGCTGATCCTGCCGTTCAAGGCGCTGGTGACGGGCGTGTTGCTGCGCCTCATGGGCGCCCGGCGCAGCACGGCGGCGGAAACCGGGATCCTGATGGCCAGCCCTTCGGAAACCACGCTGATCGTGCTCGCCGCCGCAAGTTCGGCGCTGCTGATCCAGCCGGGCACGGCGCAGTTCTGGCAGATCGTGACCGCCATCGGCCTCACCGTCACCCCGCTTCTCGCGCGGCTCGGCCGGATCATCGCGCGGCGCGTCGAACCGGTGCCCGAGCTGGTCGAACATCCCGACGGCGAACCGCGCACGATCATCGTCGGCGCGGGGCGGGTCGGCCTGCTGGTCGCCCAGATGCTCGAAACCCACGGCAAGCCATACGTCGCGCTCGATGCCGATCCCGATCTGATCGAACGCGCCAAGCGCGACGGCTTCCACGCGACCTACGGCGATGCCGCGCGGGGCGATGCGATGGCCCGGCTGGGCGCCGAACGGGCCCCCGCGGTGGTGCTGACGATGGACGAGCCGGTGCTGGTCCAGCGGCTCGTCGCCAAGCTGCGCAAGGAACATCCCGACCTGCTCATCGTCTGCCGCGCACGCGACGTCGCCCATGCGGCCGAACTCTATCGGGCCGGGGCGAGCCACGCCGTGCCCGAGACGCTCGAAAGCTCGCTCCAGCTCTCCGAAGCGGTGCTGGTCGACATCGGCGTCGCGATGGGGCCGGTCATCGCCTCGATCCACGAAAAGCGCGACGAGTTCCGCGAACAGATCGAGCAGGAAGGCGCGCTCGACTACAAGCCCAAGCTCAGGACCGGCGCGGCGGAAGCCTGAGCCATGGCCGCCACGCTGCCCACGCGTTCCGATTGCAGCCGCTGCGCCGCATTGTGCTGCATCGCCTATCCGTCGCAGGACATGCCGGGGTTTGCGGCATCGAAGGACGCCGGCCAGCCGTGCCCGAAGCTCGACCGCTGCGGGCGCTGCACGATCTATTCCAGCCGCGCCGAGCAGGGCTTTGCCGGCTGCATCGCATTCGAATGCTTCGGCGCCGGGCAACACGTCGTCCAGCAGCTGTTCGGCGGCCGCGACTGGCGCGACGATCCGGCGCTGCTCGAACCGATGGTCGAAAGCTTCCTGGCGATGCGTCCGGTCAGCGACTTGATGTTCCTCGCGGAACGGGCTGCGGCCTTCGACCCTGCTCCCGATGAGCGCGCGCAGCTGGCGCAATTGACCGCGGATCTGGAAGCGATCGCGGCCTCGCGCGAAAGCCTCCGCGACACCGCCGGAGTGGCGCGCGCGGAACGCACGCTCAAGCGAATCTATGCCACGATCGACCGAAACCGCGTGCGAATGTCATGAACTTCCGCGCTGCCTGCGCATTGGTCGGTAAAGGAGATCATGATGAGCGACAGCAATCCCACCAAGCCGACCCCCAACGACGAGAAGTTCAAGCCGCAGAACGTGCAGGACCCGGTCAGCACGGTCGAGCCCCCTGCCGCCGATGCCGACAAGCCGGCCGACACGCATGGCAAGGACCTCCCGCGCGGTAGCGAATCGCAGGCCGGGCGGCGGTCGCGCAACCGGACCTAGGCGTTCTCCAGCGCTGCGCGCACCGCGGAAATCGCAGCCTCGGCCTTGTCCCCCGAGGGGCCACCGCCCTGCGCCATGTCGGGGCGGCCGCCGCCGCCCTTGCCGCCCAGCGCCTCGACCCCGGCGCGGACCAGTTCGACGGCGCTGAAACGGTCGGTCAGGTCGTCGGTGACGGCAACCGCAAAGGCAGCCTTGCCGTCGTTGACCGCGCAGATCGCAGCGACGCCCGAGCCGAGCCGCTTTTTCGCCTCGTCGAGCAAGCGGGCGCAGTTCGCGTCGGCTCGAGCCCTTCGATCACCTGACCCGAAAAACGCGACCCCGCCGACGTCCTCCTCGGCCGGGCCGGCATCGCCCGAGGGACCGCCGCCCAGCGCCAGCGCGCGCCGGGCCTCGGCCAGTTCCTTCTCGAGCCGCTTGCGCTCCTCGATCAGCGCGGACACCGCGCGCCGGAGCCTCGTCGGGCGAGGTCTTCAAGGCGCTGGCGATCGCGCGCAGCGCTTCGTCGCGCGCCACCAGCCATTGCCGCGCCGCCTCGCCCGTCAGCGCCTCGATCCGGCGCACGCCCGAACTCACCGCGCTTTCGCGAGACGATCTTGAACAGGCCGATGTCGCCGGTCGCCCGGACATGCGTGCCGCCGCACAGTTCGACCGAATAGCGACGTCCCGGTCCATCCTCCGCAGCGCCCTTGCGGCCCATCGACAGCACGCGGACCTCGTCGCCGTATTTCTCGCCGAACAGCGCCAGCGCGCCCGCGGCGACCGCGTCGTCGGGCGTCATCAGCCGCGTGCCGACCTCTTCGTTGGCGCGGATTTCGGCGTTCACCTCGGCCTCGATCGCGGCGATGTCCTCGGCGCTCAGCGGCTTGGGATGCGAGAAGTCGAAGCGGAAGCGGTCTTCCGCAACCAGCGAGCCCTTCTGCGTCACGTGCCCGCCCAGCCGGTGGCGCAGCGCGGCGTGGACGAGATGCGTCGCCGAATGGTTCGCGCGGATCCGGTCGCGCCGCTCGGCATCGATCTCGAGATGGACCGTCGTCGCCGAGTGCGACCGATCCCTTGTCGATCTGTCCGACATGATGCGCATGCAGCCGGCCGAGCGGCTTGTTGGTAGTCTCGACCACGAATTCGAGGCCCTCGGGCGTCCAGATGCGCCCGGCATCGCCCGTCTGGCCGCCGCTTTCGCCGTAGAACGGGCGTCTGGTTGGTCAGGACGACGACCTCGTCGCCCGCGCCCGCTTCGATGCGACTTCCGCGCCGTCCTTGACGATCGCGACCACGCCGGCCTCGCCGGTCGGTCGCGGTATAGCCGGTGAATTCGGTCGAGCCTTCGCGCTCGGCGATGTCGAACCAGACTTCGCCCGTTGGCGGCCTCGCCCGATCCCTTCCATGCCGCGCGCGCGGCGGCCTTCTGCTCGCGCCATCGCGGCATCGAAACCTTCGCGATCGACGCCGATCCCGCGGGCGCGCAGGGCATCCTCGGTCAGATCGTAGGGGAAGCCGTAAGTGTCGTAGAGCTTGAAGGCGGTTTCGCCGTCCAGCGTACCGCCCTCGCCCATGTCGCCGGTCGCCTCGTCGAGCAGCCGCAGCCCCTTGTCGAGCGTCCGGCGGAACTGCGTTTCCTCGCGTTCGAGCACTTCCTCGATCAGCGCCTGGCCGCGCGACAAGTTCGGGATAGGCCTGGCCCATTTCGGTCACCAGCGCGGGCACGAGCCGGTGCATCAGCGGGCCGGTCGGCGCCGAGCAGATGCGCGTGGCGCATCGCGCGGCGCATGATCCGCCGCAGCACATAACCGCGCCCTTCGTTCGACGGCAGCACGCCATCGGCGATGAGGAAGCTGGTCGAGCGCAGGTGATCGGCGATCACGCGGTGGCTGGCGGTGCTGGTCGCCCTCGGCCTTGACGCCGGTCAGGCTCTTCGCAGGCCGCGATCAGCGCCTTGAAAGTGTCGGTATCGTAATTGTCGTGCACGCCCTGCATCACCGCAGCGATGCGCTCGAGCCCCATGCCGGTGTCGATCGATGGGCTTGGGCAGCTCGCCGACGATCTCGTCGGCTTGCCTGCTCGAACTGCATGAACACGAGGTTCCAGATCTCGACGAAGCGGTCACCATCCTCCTCGGGCGATCCCGGGAGGGCCGCCCCAGATGTGATCGCCGTGGTCGTAGAAGATTTCCGAGCACGGGCCGCAGGGACCGTCCGAGCCCATCGCCCAGAAATTGTCCTTGGTCGGAATGCGGATGATCTTGTCGTCGGCGAAGCCGGTGATCTTCTTCCACAGGTCGAAGGCCTCGTCGTCGGTGTGATAGACGGTCACCAGCAGCCGTTCGCGGATCGAGGCCCCATTCGCTTGGTCAGCAGGTTCCAGGCGTGGTCGATCGCCTGTTCCTTGAAATAATCGCCGAAGCTGAAATTGCCCAGCATCTCGAAGAAGGTGTGGTGCCGCGCGGTGTAGCCGACATTGTCGAGATCATTGTGCTTGCCGCCGGCGCGCACGCATTTCTGCGCGCTGGTCGCGCGCGGAGCCGGCGGCGTCTCGAGCCCGGTGAAGGCGTTCTTGAACGGCACCATGCCCGCATTGACGAACATCAGCGTCGGATCGCTGTACGGCACCAGCGGCGCGGATGGCGACGTCGCGCGTGATCCGTCCCCGCGAAATAGTCGAGGAAGCTGCGGCGGATTTCGTTGGTCGACGTCATGGCTGTGCAGTTAGGCAATGGCACCGGATGCGACAAGCGCGGATATGCGCTCACACTGATCGACGGTCATGCCTTGGCGGTTACGATCCAGGCCGCGGCCGGCATCGCGATCGCTTTATCGACGCGATATCGTTCGAGCACAGCGCTCAGCCGTTCGAGCGTCGCCTCGCGCGCCGACTCGTCCAGTGCGGCGATGGGTGTCGCGGTCGGGCCGACGCGGGTCAGGTAATCGCAAGCGTCGGCCACAGGGTCATCCCCCGCGCCGAAGATCATGCGATAGTCTAGGCTATCGAAGGCGACGTCCAGCCATCCAGCGCGCTCCAGAATGCCGGCAACCCGATCGCGGCTGCCGAACGCGAAAGGCCCGGGTTCATCGGGATCGACCGGTGCAGGCAGCTCGGGCAAGGCCGACAAGGTCGCCTCGACCCACTCGTTTTCCGACCGCTTGCGGAAGCAGGAGAAGGTCAGCCTGGCTTCGCGCGCGGATTGCTCGCGCAGATGGGCAAACGCGGCCTCCGGAGCAGCGAAGAACATGACTCCGTGCCGCGAGACGAGATGGTCCGGCGGAGGCGCGATCGCCGTAGTGGCCGCATCGCCATCGACGAAGGCGAGATTGGCCAGTCCCCGGCCACGCTCGCGTGCAACGTTCAGCAGCTCGGGTGAAATATCGATCCCGGTGACGGAGCGGTCGGGATGTGCTTGCGCCAGGGTGCAGCTGATCTCTCCCGCACCGCAACCGACGTCGAGCACGCGGCTGTAACGCGCAGCTTCGATTGCCAAGGTCAGCTGCCGCGTGAGTTCGCGAAAACTGCGGTCGGTCCGGCGCCATTCCTGCGCCCAGACGGTCCCGACCTTGCCGGTCCAGTCGCGATGATCCGTCATCGCCTCAAACCGATGCGCGGATCGTGGCCGACGCCGGTGATGATCTGCCGCGAATCGAGCCCGCGCGAAAGCACATAGCTGTCGAGTTCGTTGAAGAACGCCACCCGCATGGCGAGATAGGTGTTGGCGAAGAGCTTGACCGCCTCGGCTTCGTCGGGCTCGGTGAGCAGGACCGGCACATCGTCGTCGAGCGCCGCCTCGATCAGCAGATCGGCAAACCGCTGGCCCCGTTCCGAACATTCGCCGACGATGATCCGCGAGGGATGCAGATTGTCGTGCAGCGCCTGGCCCTCGCGCAGGAACTCGGGACTGAACAGGATCCGGTCGCTGCCGAAGCGTTCGCGCGCATGGCGGACATAGCCCACCGGGACGGTCGACTTGACCACGATCAGCGTGCTCTCGTTCGCCGCGAGCACCCGTTCGACCACCCCGTCGACCGCCGAAGTATCGAAGAAATTGGTCTCGACATCGTAATTGGTCGGCACCGCCACGATCGCGAAATCGGCGCCTTCGATCGCGGTCGCGAAATCGGTGGTGAAGGCGAGGTCGAGATCGTCGCGCTGGAGATATTGTTCGACCAGATCGTCCTGGATCGGCGAACGGCGGGCGGTGAGCTGTTCGACCCGCGATGCCGACAAATCGCACCCGACCACGCGGTTGTGCCGCGACAGCAGGATGGCATTGGACAATCCGACATAGCCGAGACCGAAGACCGCAATTCTCATTCATCAAACCCCTGAGCGTGCGGCCGAAAATCCGCTGGACCGCACATTCCGGGCCGTTGTGTGGGACCTCCGGGTCGTTGACAAGTCCCGGCTGCGGCCGGTTTCATCAGTCGAAATCACCGGTCCAACTCACTGGCCGAATTCCCTGGCCTAATTCACTGGCCTAATTCACCAGCCGAAATAGGGACCGCCGCGCGCCCGCGCGCGTTGCCACGCGGGTCGCGCATGGACCGCCTCGACGAAGCCGGCGAGCTTCGGGGCCTTTTCCGCATATCCCTGCATGACCGCGATTTCGGCGGGAAAGCTCATCAGCACGTCCGCCGCGGTCCAGTCGTCCCCGACGAAATGGAGGATCGTCGGACAGTCCTCTTCGGCGAAATCGGACATGCGCTTCGAACTGCTCCTCGATCCGCGGCGCGAGCGGCGCCGCCGCCTCGCCGAGCCGCGCGGTCATCAGTCTGAGCATGACGGGCACGAAGAAGCTGCTCTCGCCGAACTGCATCCATTCGAGGTGACGCACATGCTCTTCGCTCGTCGGGCGCCGGCAACCAGCCGCCGCCGCCGTGGCGTTCGCACAGATACTGGATGATCGCGCCGCTCTCGGCGATACGCATGCCATCTGCCTCGATCAGTGGCGATTTGCCGAGCGGATGCGCGTGCTTCAGTTCGGGCGGAGCGAGATTGGTCGTCGCGTCACGCTGGTAGGCGACGATGTCGTAATCCGCGCCGAGTTCCTCGAGCAGCCACAGAATGCGTTGCGAACGGCTGTTGTTGAGATGGTGGACGGTGATCGTCATCGGCAAGTCTCCCCGGCGTCCGGGCGATGCGCCGGACGATTCGCCCGAGCCTAGGCGAGCGCGCACCCGGCTGCTAGCCGCCGCCGCCCGCCCGGAACGGAAAAGCCGGTGCGGCCACCATCGGGCGCGCACCGGCTTTCCGGGTTTTCGGGAGCGCCGGGGGACAATCCGGCTGCTGCGGGCGATCCGGGGGAGGATCGGACCCGCGCTCCCGCTTGAAGAAAATCAGCCCTCGTCCGCGTCCGGACCGGTCATCATCTCTTCGGCGACCTCGTCGGTGCGGCCGCGGATCGCAGCTTCCAACTTGGTCGCACATCTCGGGATTTTCCTTGAGGTAGGTCTTGGCATTCTCGCGGCCCTGGCCGATGCGGACGCTGTCATAGCTGAACCAGCTGCCCGATTTCTCGACCACCCCGGCCTTGACGCCGAGATCGAGAATCTCGCCGATCTTCGAGATGCCTTCGCCGTACATGATGTCGAATTCGACCTGCTTGAACGGCGGAGCGACCTTGTTCTTGACCACTTTCACCCGGGTCGAGTTGCCGATCATCTCGTCGCGGTCCTTGATCTGCCCGGTGCGGCGGATGTCGAGCCGGACCGAGGCATAGAACTTGAGCGCATTGCCGCCGGTGGTGGTTTCCGGATTGCCGTACATCACGCCGATCTTCATGCGCAGCTGGTTGATGAAGATCACCATGCATTTGGAGCGGTTGATCGAGCCGGTCAGCTTGCGCAGCGACTGGCTCATCAGGCGCGCCTGGAGGCCGACATGGCTGTCGCCCATCTCGCCCTCGATCTCGGCGCGCGGCACCAGCGCGGCGACCGAATCGACCACCAGCACGTCGATCGCGTTCGAGCGCACCAACGTGTCGACGATCTCGAGCGCCTGCTCGCCGGTATCGGGCTGCGAAATGATCAATTCGTCGATATCGACGCCCAGCTTCCTGGCATAGACCGGGTCGAGCGCATGTTCGGCATCGACGAAGGCGGCCGTGCCGCCGCCCTTCTGCGCTTCGGCGATCACATGCAGCGCCAGCGTCGTCTTGCCCGAACTTTCCGGCCCGTAGACCTCGATCACGCGGCCCTTGGGCAGTCCGCCCACGCCGAGCGCGATATCGAGCCCGAGCGAACCGGTGGAGATCGTCTCCACCTGCATCGCTTCCTTCTGGCCCAGCTTCATCGCCGAGCCCTTGCCGAATGCACGGTCGATCTGGGCGAGCGCGGCATCGAGTGCCTTCTGACGGTCCGCGTCCACTTGCTTTCCTTCCACGAGCTTCAGATTGGCCGCCATGACATCACCTCCTATGCATTGACAAGAGCCGCTGCGGACTCTTCAACTGCTGTTCGACAGGTCACCCATGTATCGGCTTTGTTCCACCAGAACAAGAGGGGAACGAAATTTTTTGTCCGGAGCCCGCAAGGGGGACCTTCGCGGGCGCGTCGGCGGCGCCCCGCCCGCGGCGTCAACCGCGCTGCGCCGCAGCACTTCGGCGACCTTGGCGTTGATCTGCTGGACGCTGAAGGGCTTGGGGATGAAGTGCATGTTCTCGATCGTGATTTCATTGCGGAGCTGCTCTTCGGCATAGCCCGACATGAACAGGATCGGGATGTTCGGCTTCACCCGCCGGATCGCGCGCGCCATCGCCGGGCCGTCCATCGCCGGCATGACCACGTCGGAGACGATCAGGTCGAATTCCTCCTTGCCGTTGGCGATCGCCGCCAGCCCTTCCTCGCCATCGGCGGCGGTGGTGATCGAATAGCCCGCGCGGACCAGCGCGCGTTCGGCCACCGCGCGCACCATGTCCTCGTCCTCGACCAGCAGCAGCTTGCCCCCCGCCGACCATTCGCTGGCCTTGGCTTCGTCGACCTCCTCGCTCGCGCATGATCGGGGGCAGTTCGCCCTTGTGCACCGGGAGGTAGACGGTGAAGCGCGCGCCTGTCGGTGCGCCGTCGGGGCCGCGGACATTGTCGGCGAAGATGAAGCCGTTCGACTGTTTGACGATGCCGTAGACGGTCGACAGGCCGAGCCCGGTGCCCTTGCCCTGTTCCTTGGTGGTGAAGAAGGGTTCGAAGATCTTGTTCAGATGCTCTTCGGGGATGCCGCCGCCGGTGTCCTGGACGATCAGCACGGTGTAATCGTCGGCGGGCATGATATCGATGCCCATCTTGCGAACGTCGCGCGCCGACACGCGGCGGGTGGCGAGCGTCAGCCGGCCCTTCCAGACCTGCTTGCCGGCCTTGGCCGCGTTGGCCTGCATCGCGTCGCGCGCATTGACCGCCAGGTTGATGATCACCTGTTCGAGCTGCTGCGGATCGGCGCGGACGGGGCCCAGTTCGCGATCGTGGCGGACCGAAAACTCGATCTTCTCGCCCATCAGCCGCTTGAGCAACTGGCTCACCTCGCTGACCACGTCGGGCAGCTGGAGCACCACCGGGCGCAGCGTCTGCTGGCGGCTGAAGGCGAGCAACTGACGGGTCAGCGAAGCCGCGCGGTTCGAATTGGCCTTGATCTGCTGGATGTCGTCGTAATCGCTGTCGCCGGGCGTGTGGCGCAGCAGCATCAGGTCGCAATAGCCGATAATCGCGGTCAGCACATTGTTGAAATCATGCGCGACGCCGCCGGCGAGCTGGCCGACGGCCTGCATCTTGGTGGCTTGCGCGACCTGCCGGCGGAGACGCTTTTCCTCGGTCGAATCGGAGATCGACAGCAACACCGCGGCATCGCCCAGCCCGCGCACACCCGCGAGGCCGATCGAAACCGGCTCTTCCTTGTCGTTGGCGAGCCGCACCGCCATGTCGCCGCTCGCGGTGGCGCCCTTGGCGAAGCGGCGGACCGTATCGGCCATCGCCGCCTTGTCCTCGCGCACGACGAGATCCGAGGGGAATTGCGGCAGGCCGTCGTCGTCGCGCTCGACCGCGCGCAGGAAGGCCTTGTTGGCGAACAGGAAACGACCGTCGCGGTCGGTCAGCGCCAGCCCCAGCGGCAGCGCTGCGAGCAGGGCTTCGAGCTGCGGCACCGCCGCCTTGCCGCTGCCTTCCCAGCCGCTGCCGATCCCCACCGTGCTGTCGATCAGCAGCATCAGCGAGGGCGCCTGGTCGGCATCGCTGATCCGCCCCGCCGCGGGGCTGTCGAGCGGAACATGGACCAGCGTCTGCGGCGAACCCTGCTGGCCCTCGCGCGCGAAATAGATCCGGTCGCGATCGTCCGACCGCAGCAGCTGGACGAATTCGATCCCCGCCAGCGCGGTGTCGCGGCTGCCCGTCGCGCGTTCCGACAGGCCGGGCGTGGTCGCCTGGACGATCCCTTCGGGCGCGACCAGCGCCATCTCGATCCCGGCGCGCGAGAGCGTCTCGCCGAGCGGTCCTTCGAAGCGTTCGGCGAGCCCGTCGTAGCTGCGTTCCTGGCGCACTTCGCCGAAGCGCCAGACGAGATATTCCTCGCCCCGCCCCGAACGGGCCACTTCGAGCCGGTAGCCGGTCTCGGCCTCCTCGAGCCCAAGCTGGTCGATCGTCGCCGAGCCGTCGCGCCATGCGCGCCGGGCAGCATCCAGCACGGCCTCGCGCGAGTGGCTGTCGAAGGCCAGCTCGAACGGCGCATTGTCGCTGCCGAACCAGGCCTCGTAGGTCGAATTGGCGCAGACCATGCGATTGGCGCGGTCGACGATGGCCACCGCCCGGCGGCGGTTCTCGATCGCCGCGGCGGTCACCGACCAGTCGATCGGGAAGGATTCCTGTTCGACCGCCGCGGTCCGCAACCGCGCCACGAGCAGCAGCATCAGCAGCACCGCCGCCAGCGCGCCGCCGAAGGCCACCGCCACCACGCTCTGCCGGCCGACCAGCCACACCAGGCCGATCGAGATCACCGATGCCGCGAGAACGCCCAGCAACAGCGGCAGCGGGGGCAGCCGCGCGAACGGGTCGTCCTCCCGCATCATCAGCCGCAGTCTCCCTCGGCCGAACGGGCGTCGCGGCGCGCCTCCATCAGCCGCAGCCGGCGCCGCCGCTTGCGGGCCACGACGAAGCGCCACACCACTCCTGCCAGGAGGTAGCCGAACGCCGCCCCCACGATCGCCAGGACGATGAAGCCGAAGATCGTCACCAGCACGGTAACGCCGACGCTCTCGAACATCTCCAGGAACCAGGCCCAGCGGGCGCTGGCGAATTCCTCGCTCGCGGCGCCGCCGGTCGCGGCGATATCGATCTTGAGCAGGAAGGCGCCCAGCCGGTTGGCCACCACCGCCCAGAACGGGAAGGTGAAGGGATTGGTGATGAAGGTCACCAGCGCCGCAAGCGGCACGTTGGCGCGCGCCGGCAGCGCCATGAAGGCGGCCAGGAATATCTGCCCCACGGGAATGATGAAGCCGGCGAAGATCCCCAACGCCACGCCGCGCGGCACGCTGCGGCGCGTGAAGCGCCACAGTTCGGGCGTCAGGAAGCGATGCGCGATCGGCTGCAGATACTTGCTCCGCGCCATATCCTCGCGCGTCGGCAAACGCGTGCGAAGCCAGTCAGCCAGCCAGGTTTTCGATCTCGATCCGGTCATTGCCACGGCCACGCCATGCGCTGGCGCGGTAACGAGCGCAAGGGGGCGCGCACAGCCGAGAACACGGGGGAGAACTTGCACGAGAACACGGGGGCGCAAAGGCGCGCGCGCACGACGAGAGGCAACGAAGGCAGCATGGCTGGCGAATTGGGTAGCGGGGCGGCGGATTGTAAGGGGGCGACGCCGCTTTAGCCGCGCTCGCGCAACAGCCGGGCCTTGTCGCGCTGCCAGTCGCGATCCTTGGTCGCCTGCCGCTTGTCGTGCGCCTGCTTGCCCTTGGCCAGCGCGAGTTCGACCTTGGCCCGCCCGGTCGAGTTGAAATAGACCGACAGCGGCACCAGCGTCATGCCCTTGCGCTCGACCGCGCCGAACAGCTTCTCGATCTCGCGCGCGTGGAGCAGCAGCTTGCGCGGCCGGCGCGGTTCGTGGTTGAGCCGGTTGCCGTGCGAATATTCGGGTATATTGGCGTTGACGAGCCAGACCTGCCCGTCGCGGATTTCGGCGTAGCTTTCCTTGATGCTCGCTTCGCCCGCGCGCAGCGCCTTGACCTCGGTCCCCTGCAGCGCGAGCCCGGCCTCGAACACATCCTCGACATAGTAGTCGAACCGCACCCGCCGATTGTCGGCGACGGTCTTCTGCTTGTCGAAGGTGGCGGGTTTGGGTCTGGCCATCGGGAGCGCGCATGTAGGCGCTGCGGGCGGCGATGGAAAGCCCGGCGGCGCGATTTCGCTTGCCAAGCAGCGGTCCGGCGTGGCGAATGGGTTCGCGGTCAGGGAGGCCAGGAAATGCACGCGGCGGCTGCGGCATCGCAACCCTTCATCATTCACGAAGCTACGGTGGCGCCCGGGACCACGGCCGATATCGCCATTCCCGTAAGCCAGCAGGTGACCGGCTTTTCGGCCAATCTCGCGCTGCGGGTGATCCACGGCGCGCGGACGGGGCCCTGCGTGTTCGTCAGCGCGGCGATCCATGGCGACGAAATCGTCGGCACGGCGATCATCCAGAACCTCGCGCGGCGGATCGATCCGCACCGGCTCGCGGGCACGGTGATCCTGGCGCCGGCAGTCAATATCTACGGCTTCCTGGCGCACAATCGCTATCTCCCCGACCGGCGCGATCTCAACCGCAGTTTCCCCGGCAGCACGAGGGGGTCGCTCGCCGCGCAACTGGCGCATTGCTTCCTCGATCACGTCATCGCGCCCTGCTCGCTCGGCATCGACATCCACAGCGCAGCGATCCACCGCTACAATCTGCCGCAGATCCGGATCGCCGAAGGCAGTCCCGAACTCGTCGAGCTGGCGATGGCCTTCGGCGCGCCGGTGATCGTCGAGAGCCCGTTGCGCGACGGTTCGATGCGCCAGCTGGCGCATGAGCGCGGCACGCCGATGCTGCTGCTCGAGGCCGGCGAAGCGCTGCGGTTCGACCGCCTGTCGATCGACATCGGCACCAGCGGGGTGCTCCGCGTCCTCGCCCATCTCGGCCTGCTCGCTGCCGACGACGGTCTGACCAGCGTCGGCATCCCCGCGCGCGCCAACCGTTCGAGCTGGGTGCGCGCGCCCCGCGGCGGGGTGACGCGCCGGCGGCGCAAATCGGGCGACACCGTCCGTCGCGGCGATATCCTCGCGACGGTGGCCGGGCTGTTCGGCGAAAACGAGGAAGAGCTGGCCAGCCCGATCGACGGGATCGTGATCGGCCATGCCACGCTGCCCGTGGTCAACCAGGGCGACGCGCTGTTCCACATCGCCGAGATCGCCAACCTCGACCATGCGGGCGAGCGGATCGGATCGATCACCGAAGCGATCCTGGCGAGCGAACCCGCCGGCGCCGCCCAGCCGCTGCTCGACGAGGACGAGGTCATCTAGCCTGCGCGCCGGCCTCCGCGGCGCGCCTGGCGCGGGGGATCGACAGCCCTGGGCTGATCCGGGCACACGATCGGGAAAAGTGCAGAGTCCTTCCCGCAAGTTAATTCTCTTGGGGCGCATTTGCGTCTACCGCACAGCCGTGCCCCGCTCCGCGCGAGGCGATTGGTTCCCGTTGGCGGGCCGAAGGAGATGTGGTCGTGCAACATGTCATCGCATACGGGGACTACATGCCGCATGGCATGTGCCTGCTGTGGCAGCCCTGGCTGGTGATCCTGTGGGCGGGATCGGACTTGCTGATCTTCCTCTCCTACACCGCGATACCGATCGCGCTGCTGACCGTGCTGCGCCGACGCAGGGAAGTGCCGCACGACGGGCTGGTCGTGCTGTTCGCGTCGTTCATCCTGCTGTGCGGCCTCACCCACCTGCTGAACATCGTGACGCTGTGGTATCCGATCTATCCGTGGGCCGGATCGATCAAACTGGCCACGGGTGCGGTCTCGATGGTCACAGCGGTCGTGCTGTTCCGGCTCGTTCCCGCTGGTCGAGCTGCCCTCGGCCGCCGCGCTGGCGCAGGTCAACGAACGCCTGCGCGAGGAGATCGCCGCGCATGAGAAGACGCTCTCCTCGCTCGAGAAGCTGGTCGAGGAGCGGACTTCCGAACTGAAGAGCGCCAATGCCACGCTCGCCGTGCAGACGCGCGAAGCGATACACCGCAGCAGCAATCTGCTCGCCGTGGTCTCGTCGCTGGCCGAACAGACGGCCAAGGATGCCGAGAGGACCGACGAGTTCCTCCGCATCTTTCGCGGGCGTGTGCAGGCGCTGGCCGATGCCACCCGATCGATCGAAAAGAGCGACCGGTCGTCGACCGAGCTGGACCGGGTCGTCGATGCCAGGCTCGCCCATCTGGAAGAGGCCTATGGCGAACGGATCGCTTATGCCGGCCCGCCGGTCACGATCAATCCCGAGGCCGCGCAGCAACTCAGCCTTGCGCTTCACGAACTGGCGACCAACACCCAGAAATACGGCCTCGGCGCCTCGGACAGGGTCCATGTCGAGGTAAGCTGGAACACCGCCGCCGGGCTGTTCGAACTGGTCTGGCGCGAATATGGCGCGCCCGCGCCGGTCGGCGACGAGCAGGCCGGCGCCGAAGGCTTCGGAACCAAGCTCCTGACCCGGGTCGTCCCGATGATGCTGCGCGGGCAAGCCACTCGCACCTCCTCCCGGGATGGCCTGGTCTACCGGCTTTCGGCTCCGCTCGCGGCGATTGCGGCGGACGAGAAGGCGGGCGATTCCGACCGCCTGGCGGCGCGTATCGTCGACGAGAGCTTCGGCCTCGATTGACCGCGTGGTCCGCCCCCGTCACCGCCCCGCGCTTGCCGCGCGGCCCGCGGCGGCGATAGACGAAGCGGCGCGGCCCCTGACGGGTGGTCGCTTGAGACCGTGATCCGGGACAGGGACGGTGGACCACCCGGCGCAAAGCGTCGCCCTGCGCAAAATTGCAACCCGCGGATCGGCCTCTCGTTCCACTCGCCGCCAATCGAACCGGTGATCGCCAATCGATGGGGTCGCCGCCGTGGCGCTGTGGCGCCGTGGTCACGCACCCGCCCCACCCGGCTGCGGCGGATGCCGGCCTCGCGCAGGAAGCGCTGGCCCGCATTTTCCTACATCGGCCCTTTCTGCCAGACCGCGACGATGCGCCTGTGTCCTCCTTGCGATTCGATTGTCTCCCGAAGGCCCGGCACGCTCGGCGCCCGGCACCTCGCGACGGGGCCAGGCGAAAGACACACGCCCTTACGCGAATTGCCCTGCAAAGCCTTGGAAAATGGTACTTTCTTGCCGCGTCCGCCGCGCGTACGCACCATGTTCTGCGTCAACCGGTCAGTCCATGTGCCTGAGGCCGACGCGCAGGTAGTCCCAGCCGGTGACCACCGTCAGCGCGGCGGCCCCCCACAGGGTGGCAAGGCCGACCGTGTGCGGCACATTGGCCTCGATCCCGCCGAGCATGACCGTCCACCGCGGCAGGCCCTGTCCGAGGATCAGCGCACCGAGCGAGACCAGCTGGAAAGTCGTCTTCCATTTCGCCAGCCGACTGACCGGAACCGAGATCTGCAGCCCGCCGAGGAATTCGCGCAAGCCCGAGACCGCCATTTCGCGCATCAGTATGATCAGCCCGGCGATCACATGCGCATCGCCCACATAGGGGCCGCGCAGCACGCCTTGCGCTGCCAGCACGAGGATGACCGAAGCGACCATGATCTTGTCGGCGATCGGATCGAGGAAGATGCCGAGCTTCGACACCGTTCCGCTGGTCCGCGCAAGATAGCCGTCGAAATAATCGGTGATGCCCATCAGGCAGTAGAGCGCAAAGGCGAACAGATAGCCCGCTTCCCAGCCGGGCCACCACAACAGATAGGCCAGCAGGGGTATCGCCACGATCCGCGACAGGGTGAGCACGTTGGGAAGGGACAGCATAGCGATGCAGGGGATTCCATTCGACCTGCGCCTGCCGAAGGGCCGTCCATCCTCCGGGTGCGGCGCAAAAGTGAAGTGCGGGGCTGCGCCAAGCTCAGCCCGAACGGCCTTGGGTCCGCCGCCCGTGTAGCGGCAATCGGGCGGTGGCAAAAGACGCGCTTTGCGCTTGTCCGCCACCGCAATGGTCACTACCCCCCGCGCAAAGCACAGGCTCAATCCCCCGGGGGGTCATGACAACGAGCACACATCTGGTCCGCACCCGGCGCTTTCTCCCGCTGTTCGTCACCCAATTGTTCAACGCCTTCAACGACAATCTCTACAAGACCGCGATGGTCCTGTTCGTCGTCTACCAGGTCTACAACGACGAGAGCACCGAAGCGGCTTTCAGCGGATTGGCCTCGGGCCTGTTCATCCTGCCCTTCTTCCTGCTCTCGGCGCTCGCCGGGCAGCTCGCCGACATGCGCGACAAGGCGCGGATCATCCGCATCGTGAAATTCTGCGAGATCCTCATCATGCTGGTCGGCGCGACCGGGCTCACGCTCGCCTGGAAGGGTGTCGCGGTCGATGCCTTCGCGATCCCGCTGCTGCTCGTCGCGCTGTTCGCGATGGGCATCCATTCGACCTTCTTCGGACCGATCAAATACGCCATCCTTCCGCAGCACCTCAGACCCGGCGAAGTGCTTGCGGGCACCGGCCTGGTCGAGGCCGGAACCTATATGGCGATCCTGTCGGGCACGATCCTGGCCGGCTGGCTGCCGGTCGAAATTGCGGCGGTCGCGATCGTCGTCACCGCCATGGTCGGCTGGGTGGTGAGCCTGCAGGTTCCCCCCGCCCCGCCGCTGGGCGAGATCGAGCAGCTCGACTGGCACATCTGGCGCGCCTCGGTGAAGCTGGTGCGCGACACGATGCACAATCCCGAGGTCTATTACGCCATCATCGCGATCAGCTTCTTCTGGACCATCGGGGCGGTGCTGTTCATCCAGTTTCCGCCGCTGGCCAAGAACGTGCTGATGGCCTCGAAGGAGGTTGCCAGCCTGTTCCTGGTGGTGTTCTCGGTCGGAGTCGCGATCGGATCGGTGGCGGTGAACGCACTGCTCAAGGGGCGGGTGTCGGCGCGCTATGCCCCGCTGTCGGTGCTCGCCATGGCGCTGTTCGTGATCGCCTTCTACGTGGTCTGCAAGCTGTGGGCGGCCGAAGCCCCGACCGCCCTGTTGAGTGTCCGGGAATTCATCGGCTGGCCGATGGCCGCGGTGCTATTGCTCTGCCTGCTCGGCATCGCGATGTCGGGGGGCATGTTCGTGGTGCCGCTCTATGCCTTTCTCACCACGCGGGTATCACCCGACAGGGCCTCGCGCACCATCGCCGCCAACAACATCGTCAATTCGGGCGCGATGGTGGCGGGATCGATATTCGCGGTGGGATTGAGCGCGATCGGCGTGCCGATCGTCGAGCAGGTGCTGATCAGCGCCGTCATGTGCCTCTTTTCGGCCTGGCTCGCGCGGCGGCTGCACCGGGTCGAACTGCTCGCCGCCGAGGCGGGCGGGGTCAGAGAATGAAGGCGAGAACCGCGGCCACGGTGGCGAGATAGGTCGTCGCGACGCCGCGCACGTCGGCCGCGGTCAGGCGCCAGTCGATCGTCCCGCTGGCCGGAAGATCGGCGAAGGCCGAACGGCGCTGCGGGAGGCTGGCCCGGAACCAGTGCCGGGCATCTTCGCTTGTCAGGACCAGTGCGCGTCTCATGATGGGGAAGTTAACTCAAATTTAACGTTTAGGTATCCCGCAGGATCGCTCCTGTCCCGCGATGGCACGGTTTGCCGGAAATTAACCCTCTCGCGAGCGATTGCACGGCAACTGTCGGCGGGCTAGGCGGCACCGATGATCGCTCCGCAAACTCCCGCCGCCGCCCGCCTGCTGGTCGATTGCCTGGTCGAACAGGGTTGCGACCGGATCTTCACCGTTCCGGGCGAAAGTTTCCTCCAGGTGCTCGATGCGCTGGCCGGGCAAAGCGCCATCGAGGTGATCACTTGCCGCCAGGAAGGCGGCGTGGGTTTCATGGCTTGCGCCGACGGAACGATGACCGGCCGGCCAGGCGTGGCCTTCGTCACCCGCGGTCCGGGTGCCACCAATGCCAGTATCGGCGTGCATGTGGCGATGCAGGATTCGCAGCCGATGATCCTCTTCGTCGGCGACGTCGACAGCGCGATGCGCGACCGCGAGGGTTTTCAGGAGGTCGATTTCGCCGCCTTCTTCGGCCCGATCGCCAAATGGGCCGCGCGGATCGATTCGGCCGACCGCATCCCCGAATATGTCGCGCGGGCCTATGCCACCGCGATCTCCGGCCGGCCGGGACCGGTGGTGCTCGCCCTACCCGAAGACATGCTGAGCCGCGACACCTGCGCGCAACCGCGGCCGCGGGTGGAGCGCCCCGCCCAGGCGCCCTGCCCCGATGCGATGCAGGCGCTGACGGCGCTCGTCGCGGATGCCGCCGCGCCCGTGGCGATCATCGGCGGCGCCGGCTGGAATCCGAAGGCGCGCGAACACTTCCAGCTGTTTGCCGAACGGCTCGGCCTGCCCGTCGCGACCGCCTTCCGCCGGCAGGACGCGATCTCGCCCGCGAGCAGGGTCTATGCGGGCAATCTCGGCTATGGCCCCAATCCGAAGCTGGTCGAGCGGGTCCGCCAGGCCGATCTGATCCTGGCGGTCGGGGCACGGCTCGGCGAGGCGACGACCGACGGCTACAGCGTGCCGCCGCTGGCCGCGCCCGGACGCAAGCTGATCCACATCCATCCCGACCCCGACGAACTGAACCGCGTCTATCCCGCCGATCTCGCGATCTGCGCCAGCATGGACGAATTCGCCGAAAGCGCCGCGCTGTGGGACGATGGCGAGGCGATCGATTTCGACGCCGGGGCGCAGGCCCATGCCGAATGGGAAGCCTGGGCCACCGCGCATCCCAACGGCCATCGGCTCGACATGGGCCTGGCGGTCCAGTTCATGCGCGATGCGCTGCCCGCCGACACGATCATCTGCAACGGCGCCGGCAATTTTTCTGGCTGGTGGCATCGCTACTGGCGCTACGACGGCTTCCCGACGCAGCTCGCGCCGACCTGCGGGGCGATGGGCTACGGCATACCGGCAGCCGTCGCCGCGGCGCTGCGGCATCCCGAACGGACCGTGGTTGCCGTGGCCGGCGACGGCGACTTCCTGATGAACGGGCAGGAACTCGCCACCGCGGTTCAGCATGGCGCCGACATCATCGTGATCGTGGTCGACAATTCGGCCTATGGAACCATCCGCATGCACCAGGAACGCGAATTCCCGGGCGAAGACCGGATCAGCGCGACGCGGCTGGTCAACCCCGATTTCGCCGCGCTGGCCGTGGCTTTCGGCGGCTGGTCGGCGCGGGCCGATTCGAACGAGGACTTCAATTCCGCGCTGGTCGAGGCGCAGGGGCGCAGCGGGCTGCGCCTGATCCACTGCCGGATCGACATCGAGCAACTCGCGGCGAGCGGTGCCAGCGTGTCGGGCCTGCGCAACCGCTGACCGGCCAGCGAAGCGCGCGCATCCGCCGGAGCAACGGCCGCGGCGCGCCGTTTGCCGCCGCGGCGTCGAAGCTCAGATGCCGGCCATCGTGCAGATCAGCGACCATTCGTCGGGCTTGATTTCGGCCACCGACAGCCGCGACAGCTTGACCAGCTCGCAATCGGCCAGCCTGGGTTCGGCCTTGATCTGCTTGAGACTGACCGGATGCGGCAGCTTGGTCTTCGGCTTGATCTTCACCGCTGCCCACTTGCCCTCCGGATCGGTCGGATCGGTAATTCCGGCCAGGCTGACCTCGCAGATCCCGACGATCTCGAGCCCTTCGCGCGAGTGGTAGAAGAATGCCTGGTCGCCGACGTCCATGGCCGCGAGATTGTTCTTCGCCCGATGGTTGCGGACCCCGTCCCAGGTCCCCTCGCCCTCCGCGACGAGATCGTCCCAGCCATATTTGAAGGGTTCCGATTTCATCAGCCAATAACGCATCTCTGCCTTCACCTCCTGCCCGATCGCGGTCCGTCCTGCAGCCGGTAGCGGGATGGTGCCCGGCTTGCCACCCCGCCCGCCGGGTTAACGGCTTCTTAGGCGTGCGTGCCTATCCAAAGGGCGGGCGCGCAATCAAAGGGGGCGGAATTGACCGCAAGGACTGCGATGACCGAAGCCGTATCAGGGGCCGCACGGAATCGGGGCTTGCGCGGGGTCGCCCCGCAACGCGAGCACGATCTGGTCACGCTCGGTATCGCGCTGGCGGCGATCATCCTGTTCGTCGGCACCGCCAGCGTGGTGATGCCCGAGGTGATCTATGCCTGGCGCGGAGAATCGGCATCGCTCGACGTCATGCTAACCAACGCACTGCTTCTCAACATCGCGCTCGTCCTGCTCGGCTGGCATCGCTACAAGGCGCTGACCGAAGAGCTCAAGCTTCGCCGGGAATCGGAGGAGGAGGCTCGGCGCCTCGCCGACATCGATCATCTCACCGGCGCTCTCAACCGGCGCAGCTTCACCGCGATCCTCGGCGATCTCCTGATCACCCATGACAAGAGCGAGCAGGCGCTCGCCGCGATCGCGATCGACCTCGACAATTTCAAGCAGGTGAACGATCTCAACGGCCACCAGGCCGGCGACGAAGTCCTGCGCACGACCGCCGACCGGATCCAGCGCCTGCTGCCCGAAGGCGGCGTGCTGGCACGGCTCGGCGGCGACGAATTCCTCTGCGTCGTGCCCTATCATCCGCAGATTCCCGAACGGGTCGATCAGCTGGCGATGCACATGATCGGACAGGTCGCGCGGGCGGTCGAGCACGAAGGCGTCACCGTCGACGTGACCATGTCGATCGGTATCGCCTCGAGCACGCAGATGGACCAGACCCACCTCGGCGAGGTTTCGGCGCAGAAGCTGATGCACAAGGCGGACATCGCCATGTATCACGCCAAGAAGCAGGGCAAGAACCGCTTCTACTGGTTCGAACCGCCGATGGAGAACGAGCTTCGTTTCCGCAACGAACTCGAGGCCGGCATCCGCAAGGGCATCGCCCTTGGCCAGTTCAAGCCATACTACGAACAGCAGATCGATCTCGAGAGCGGCCGCCTCGTCGGCTTCGAGATGCTCGCGCGATGGGAATCGCCCGAGATGGGCGTGGTCGGACCCGACATCTTCATTCCGATCGCCGAGGAGATCGGGGTGATTTCGGAAATGAGCGAGAAGCTGATCGCCAGGGCCTTCGAGGATGCCAAGCAGTGGGATTCGCACCTCACCCTGTCGGTCAATATCTCTCCGGTGCAGATGCGCGACCCGTGGTTCGCGCAAAAGCTGCTCAAGCTGCTCGTCCAGCACAATTTCCCTGCCAGCCGGCTGGACATCGAGATCACCGAGAGCTGTCTCCACGAGAACATCGGTCTGGTCCGCTCGATGATCACCTCGCTGCGCAACCAGGGCGTCCATGTCAGCCTCGACGATTTCGGAACCGGCTATTCGAGCCTGTCGCAGCTGCGCAGCCTGCCGTTCGACCGGCTCAAGATCGATCGCGCCTTCATCAGCGAACTGCGCGACGACGAACCCGGGGCCAAGCTGGTCGATGCGATCATGGCGATGAGCGCGGGGCTGAGCCTGCCGGTCACCGCCGAAGGCATCGAGAACGAAGCCATCCTCGAGGCGCTCAAGCGGCTCGGCAAGATGAAGGGCCAGGGATATCATTACGGCCGCCCCGAGCCCGCGGACAAGGTCCTCGAACGGTTGGGCGCGCAGGATCTGCTGGCCAAGGAAAAGCTCTCCAGCGTCGCCGAGATCGACTTCGTCGAAGGGGCCGCCGCGCGCAACGATCTGCGCGCCAGCTGACGCACCACTGGACGCTGCCCGCGGCAGTGCATAGATGCCGCGCAGGATGCGCGTCGAATTCACCAAGATGCACGGGCTGGGCAATGATTTCATTGTCCTCGATGCGCGTGCGCGTGCGCTGCCCGAACTGGCCCCGCCCCTCGTCCGGGCGCTTGCCGACCGCCGCAGCGGGATCGGCTGCGACCAGCTGATCCTGCTCGAGCCGAGCACCACGGCCGATTTCCGCATGCGTATCTTCAATGCCGACGGCAGCGAGGTCGGCGCCTGCGGCAATGCCAGCCGCGCGGTCGCGCTGCTGCATGGCTCGGCCGCGGAGATCGAGACCGCCGGCGGGCGGATCGCGGTCGAACCGGACCGGGGCGGAGCGAGCGTCGACATGGGCGAGCCGCGTTTCGAGTGGGACGCGATTCCGCTCGCCTATCCGATGGACACGCTGCGAATGCCGGTCGGCTGGGAGGATCTGGACGACCCGGGTGCCGTCGATGTCGGCAATCCGCATGTGATCTTCCTCGTCGAAGACGCCGATGCGGTCCCGCTCGACCGGCTCGGCCCGCTGATCGAACGCGACCCGCTGTTTCCCGAGCGGGTCAACGTCAACATCGCCGCGGTCGTCGATCGCTCGCGCCTGCGCTTGCGGGTGTGGGAGCGCGGGGCCGGTGAGACCCGCGCCTGCGGCACCGGGGCTTGCGCCACCGCGGTCCACGCCATGCGCCGCGGGCTGGTCGAGCGCGAGGTCGACGTGGCGCTGCCCGGCGGTGAGCTGCGCATCGCCTGGGCGGAAGACGGCCGGGTCCGCATGACCGGCCCGGCAGCCGAAAGCTTTCGCGGCAGCTTCGAGTGGGACGATTACGCGTGAGCGCGCCCGAGATCGTCACCCTCGGCTGCCGGCTCAATCTCGCCGAAAGCGAACGCATGCGGGCGATGCTGGCCGAAGAACGCGATCTCGTGGTCGTCAACAGTTGCGCGGTGACGGTCGAGGCGGTGCGCCAGACGCGGCAGGCGATCCGGCGCGCGCGGCGTGCGCATCCGCGGGCGCGGCTGCTGGTGACCGGCTGCGCGGCCGAAGTTGAGCGGGACCAGATCGCCACCATGCCCGAGGTCGATGGGCTGGTCGCCAACGAGACGAAGCTCGACCCCCGCGCCTGGAACGTCGCGCCTGCGGCGGCGGCGCAGGCGCCGCAGCTTACGCGCGCGTTCGTCGCGGTGCAGAACGGCTGCGACCACGCCTGCACTTTCTGCGTGATCCCGCAGGGCCGCGGCGCTAGTCGATCGCTGCCCATCGCAGCGGTCCTGCGCGAGATCGAATCGCATCTGGCGCTCGGAGCCGCCGAAGCGGTGCTGACCGGGGTCGACGTGACCTCGTGGGGGCACGACCTGCCTGGCCGCCCGCGGCTGGGCGAGCTGGTCGCGGCGGTGCTCGAACGCTTCCCCGAACTGCGCCGTCTGCGGATGTCTTCGCTCGACGGGATCGAGATCGACCCGCTGCTGTTCGAGCTGTTTGCGAGCGAGGAGCGCTTGATGCCGCATCTCCATCTCTCGCTCCAGCACGGCCACGACCTGATTCTCAAGCGCATGAAGCGGCGCCATCTGCGGGCCGATGCCATCGCGCTGGTCGACCGGCTGCGCCAGCGACGGCCCGAGCTCGCCGTCGGGGCGGATCTCATTGCCGGCTTTCCGACCGAGCGCGAGGAACACCATGCGGCGAATTTCTCGATCATCGAGCGGCTGGGCATCGTCCACGGACATGTCTTCCCCTATTCGCCGCGCCCGGGCACGCCGGCGGCGCGCATGCCGCAGGTCGATCATGCCGCGATCAGGCGCCGCGCGGCGGAATTGCGCGAGGCCGTCGGCAAGACGCGCGCCCGCTGGCTGGCGAGGCTGGTCGACAAACCACTGCAAGTGCTCGCCGAGCGCGACGGAACCGGCTATTCGCCCGAATTCGCGCGGGTCCGGCTGCCTCCCGGCACCCGCCGGGGAAGCATCGTGGCGGTGACGCCCGCGAAGATCGAGGATGACCTACTGAGATGAGTGGACCGAGCTGGAGCGAACGGCTCTTCGGCGGCTTTCGCAAGACGTCCGAGCGGCTGACGAGCAATCTGACCGAAGTTGTCGGCCGCGCGAAGCTCGACGATGCGACGCTCGACGAGGTCGAGGATGCCCTGATCCTGTCCGATCTTGGCCCTTCGGCCGCGGCCCGGATCCGCTCCAGCCTCGCCGAGAAGCGCTTCGGACTGGAAATCAGCGAACGCGAGCTCAAGGAAGCGGTCGCCGAGGAGATCGCCGCGATCCTGCGCCCCGTGGCCAAGCCGATCGAGATCACCGCATTCCCGCGCCCGCAGGTGGTGCTGGTGATCGGCGTCAACGGCAGTGGCAAGACCACCACCATCGCCAAGCTGGCGCATCTTTTCCAGGAAGACGATTACGCCGTCATGCTTGCCGCGGGCGACACTTTTCGCGCCGCGGCGATCGGCCAGCTCGCGACCTGGGCCGAGCGAATTGATGTTCCGGTGGTGCGCGGGCCCGAGGGCGGCGATCCGGCATCGGTGGTGTTCGACGCGGTCAGCAAGGCGACCGAGGCCGGCACCGACGTGCTGATCGTCGACACCGCCGGGCGGTTGCAGAACAAGCGCGAACTGATGGACGAACTGGCCAAGATCCGGAAGGTTCTGGGGCGGCTCAATCCCGCGGCTCCGCACGATGTGGTGCTGGTGCTCGACGCGACCAACGGCCAGAACGCATTGTCGCAGATCGACGTCTTCAAGGAAGTCGCCGGGGTCACCGGACTGGTGATGACCAAGCTCGACGGCACGGCGCGGGGCGGCGTGCTGGTCGCAGCGGCGGAACAGTACGGCCTGCCGATCCATGCCATCGGCGTGGGCGAAAAGATCGACGATCTGCGCCCCTTCGACCCCGATCTGGTGGCGCGGGTGATTGCGGGCGTGGCCTGATCCATGTCCCGCCGTGCGTTGGCCGGGGAAATCCCCTACATACCAAGCCCCACGAAACCCCTACCGCAAATCGAGTCCCGCATGACCGACACACCCCCACCCGCCTCCAAACCCAAGTCCGGCTGGCTCAACATATTGGTCGACTACGGCCCGCTGCTGGTCTTCCTCGGCGTTTACAAATTCTACCAGCCGGCGGAAACCTCAGACCTTCGGCGAGATCGCAGCGGTCATCTACGGAACGATCGCATTCATGATCGCGGCGGTTACGGCGCTGGCTTTCAGCAAGTTCAAGTTCGGCCGTGTCTCGCCCATGCTGGTGCTCTCGACCGCGCTGATCGTCGGCTTCGGCGGGCTGACGATCTGGCTGCAGGACGAAAGCTTCATCCAGATCAAGCCCACTGCCATCTATCTGCTGTTCGGCGTGATGCTGGTCGGCGGCTGGCTACGCCGCAAGGCGCTCCTGCAGGTCCTGCTCGAAGCTGCCTTTCAGGGGGTCGATCACGAGGGCTGGCTCAAGCTCTCGCGCAATTGGGGGCTGTTCTTCTTCGCGCTCGCGGGCCTCAACGAAGTGCTGCGCGCCCAGCTCAGCTTCGAAAGCTGGCTCTGGGCCAAGCTGTGGGTGTTCATGCCGCTGAGCTTTCTCTTCACCTTCACCCAGGTGCCCATGCTGCTCAAGCACGGCCTCGCGCTCGACGACAGGGACGAGCCGATGAAAGACGAACCCCCGACCGCTTGAGAGCGGCCCGACCGCTTGCGAAAGGACGGTCCTTCGCGAATCAGATCTCGACCTGGCTCCCGAGTTCGACGACTCGATTGGTCGGCAGGCGGAAGAAATCCATCGCCGTCGCCGCATTGCGCAGCATCCAGGAAAAAACCCGTTCGCGCCAGATCGGCATGCCCGGCTTCTGGCTCGGCAGCAGCGTCTGGCGGCTGAGGAAGAAGCTGGTGTGCATCATGTCGAAATCGCCGCCGCAGCGCGCCATGCGCTTGAGCCCCTCGGGAACGTCGGTTTCCTGCATGAAACCATAGTGGAGGATCGCGCGATAGAAGCCATCGCCGAGGTCGACTTGCTCGCAGCGCTCCGACTCGTCGATATAGGGCGTATCGTCGATCAGCACGGTGAGGATCACCACGCGTTCGTGAAGCACCTTGTTGTGCTTGATGTTGTGGAGCAGCGCCGAAGGCACGCCGGCGGTCTGGCTGGCCATGAAGATGGCGGTGCCGGGTACGCGGGTGGCGCTGTTCTTGGCCGATTTGGCGAAGATCTCGATCGGCAGCGCGACTTCGCTCATCCGTTCGCGCATCAGCTTGCGCCCCTTGGCCCAGGTGGTCAGCAGGGTGAAGGCGACGAGCCCGACGACCAGCGGGAACCACCCCCCGTCGGGAACCTTGGGCAGGTTCGCGGCGAAATAGGCGCCGTCGACGAGGACGAAGACCATGAAGACGGGCAGCGCCAGATACCAGCGCCAGCGCCAGACCGCCACGAACAGCACGCCCATGAGCAAGGTGTCGATGAACATCGCGCCGGTCACCGCGATACCGTAGGCCGCAGCGAGATTGCTCGAATTGCCGAACATCAACACCAGGATGATGACGCTGATCATCAGGACGTTGTTGACGAAGGGAATGTAGATCTGGCCCCGCTCGGTCGCGCTGGTGTGTTCGGTCGACAGGCGCGGAACGAAGCCCAGCTGGATCGCCTGGTGGGTGATCGAGAAGGCGCCCGAAATCACCGCCTGGCTGGCGATGAAGGTCGCCGCGGTCGCCAGCAGGACCAGCGGCAGGCGCAGTTCCTCGGGGGCCATGACGAAGAACGGGTTGCGCATCGCCTCGACCGTCTCGGCCGGATCCATCGCCGCGATCATCGCGCCCTGTCCGAAATAGTTCAGCAGCAGGCAGGGCATGACGAAGCCGAACCACGATAGCCGCATGGGTCCGCGGCCGAAATGGCCCATGTCCGAATAGAGGGCTTCCGAACCCGTCACCGCGAGCACCACCGAGCCCAGCGCGAGGAAGGCGATCCACCCGTCGGCAAGGAAGAACTGGACCGCGTACCAGGGGTTGAGCGCCTGGAGAATATACGGGTTCTGGAAGATATGTATCGTTCCCAGCACCGCGATGGTCGAGAAATAGACGATCATGATGGGTGCGAAGAGCTTGCCGACGCTGGCGGTCCCACGCTTCTGGATGAGGAACAGGAACACGAGCAGAACCAGCGCGATCGGGATGACCAGCGGTTCGAGCCCCTCGTTCACCACGGTCAGCCCTTCGACCGCGGAAAGCACCGAGATCGCCGGGGTGATCATGCTGTCGCCGTAGAAGAGCGCCGTGGCAAAGACGCCCAGCAGGATCGTGATCCAGCCGTAGCGGGTCGTCCCGATGTGGCGCGACAGTTTGGCCACGAGCGCCAGCGTGCCGCCCTGCCCCTTGTTGTCCGCCCGCATGAGGATCGACACGTACTGGATCGAGACGATGAGCGTCATCGACCAGAAGATCAGGCTGACCACGCCGTAGATGTGCAGCTTGTCGATCGCCAGCGAGTGGCTGCCCAGGAAGGTCTCGCGAAAAGCGTAGAGCGGGCTGGTGCCGATATCGCCGAACACGATCCCGACGGCCCCGATCGTCAGCGCCGCGCGCGAACCGCTGCCGTGTCCGCCGTCGCCGCCTTGCGATACGCCTTCCTCGCCGCCCGTCCGGTTGGGCATGGGTGGCTGCGGCACGAGAGCCTCGCTCATAAGTGGGTGGTATCCTGCCGCATCGCGTCAAAGGGCTGTCGACCGACATTGCCGTCGGCGCAGGGCGCGGCGATTAGCAGCCTGCGTTTCGCACCGCAACCAATTGAACAAGTCGCTGGATCACTGCGGTTTCTTTTCATCGCTCGAATCCTGATCGATATTCAGGATGGCGTCGAGCCGTTCGAGTCGCGCCGCCAGTGCTGGGCGCCACGGCGCGTCGTCGGGCGCATTGGCCAGGAGCTCGCTCCACAGCGCGCGCGTCCGGCCCGGCTGCCCCGCCCTGAGCAGCGCCAGGCCAAGGAAATAGGCCGGTCCGGGGCTGTCGGGCTGAACTTCCTCGGCGCGCGAATACGCATAGAGTGCCGCGGCGGTCAGTTGCCCGTCGGCGTGTTCGACCAGGGCGTTGCCGAGCGCGAGCCACGCCTCGCCGTCGGCCGGGTTCTCCTCGACCGCATTGCGCAGGAAATTGGCTGCCTGCTCGAACTGGCCGCGCCGCGCAAAGGCATCCGAAGTGACGACGAAGCGCGAGGGCAGCCGTCCCTCGGGGTAGAATTCGCGTCGCGCCTCGACCAGCAGCGTCCCGGTCTCCGACGTCTGCGGCCGGGGGCTGGCGGGCGCCGCCGGCTGTTGCGGTGAGCCCTGGAGCGCATATCCGGCGAGGCCGAACAGCAAGGCTGCTGCGAACAGCATCCACAACGTCCGCGGCAGCCTGAGCAGGAACACGGCGCCGGCGAAGGCCAGCGCGGCCAGTGCGAGAACGGTCAGCCAGATCATCCGCGTCGGCCCAGGCGTCGAAGCAGGATGGCACCCGCGAGCAGGATCAGGAGGACCGGGATCGCGAACAGCGGCCAGGTGGTCGAACTCACCCGGGGCTTGTAGCTGACGTAGTCGCCATAGCGTTCGGTCAGCCAGTCCCGAATCGATTCGGGGCTCTCGCCCGCGGCGATCCGCAACCGGACCTGATGGCGCATGTCGCCTGCCATCGGCGCGTCGCTGTCGGCGATCGACTGCGACTGGCACTTGAGGCAGCGCAGCGTTTCCATCAGTTCCTGCGCTTTCGCTTCCTCGGCCGGATCGTCGAGCTGGCGATAGGCATAGGGAGCGGGAGGCATGCTCTGTTGCGCCGCCAGCGGGGGCGCCAGCGCGACAAGCAATGCGATGCAAAGGAGCATCCTCATCTGCGGGCCTCCCGCAGCTTTTCGAGCAGGACCGGCACGTCGCTTGCGCGGATATCGCCGATCTGCTGGTAGCGGATGATGCCCTCGCCATCGATCACGAAGGTCTCGGGCACCCCCGACGATCCGATGGCCAGCTGGACTTCGGACAAATCGTCGCGGCCGATCGCCGAATAGGGATTGCCGTTCTGCGCGAGGAAGCGCGCCACGTCTTCGGGCCGATCGCGGATAGCGATGCCGACGATTTCGGCTCCTTCGCTGCGCAGCCGCTCGAGCTGGGGGGCTTCGGCGATGCAGGGCAGGCACCAGCTCGCCCAGATGTTCAGCAGCCGCGGCGTGCCATCGGCGAAAGACGTGCTGGCGATCCCCGAAACGCCCTCGATCGCGGGTGGCAACTCGAAATAAGGCAAGGGCTTGGCCGATCATCCGGCTTTCGACGAACTCGTCCTTCGGCTTGGTCAGCATATAGCCGGCAAGGCCGAGGAAACCCGCGAACGCCAGCAGGGGAAGCCACAGACGCCAGGTCACGCAAGCGCCTCCCGCTCGGCGCGGCGGGCATCGATCCGCCGCACCGCGGCGCGGCGGCGCAAATCGCCGATGAGGCGGCCGACCAGCGCCAGCACCCCGCCCAGCGCGACCAACAGACCGCCGAACCAGATCAGCGTGACGAAGGGCTTCCACCACAGGCGCAGCTGCCAGCGCCCGTCGGGCGCGCTGTCTCCCAGAACGGCGTAGAGCTGGCCGTTCCAGCGCGTCGCGAGCGCGCTTTCGGTGGTCTGCTGCGGCGGTGCCCAGAAGCTGCGCGCCTGCGGCGCGAGGATCTCCGCCTCGCCACCGTCGTAGCTGGCCGCCAGGCGACCCTGCAGCGCCGTCCAATTGGGGCCCGCGACAGGCTCGACGCCCTGCAGCGCGATGGTCCAGGGCCCGACATCGGCGGTGCCCCCGACCTCTATCGCCGTCAGCCGCTCGACAGAGAAAGCGCTCTCGCTCGCCATGCCCAGCAAGGCGACGGCGATGCCGAAATGAGCCGTGACCATGCCCCATGTCGCGAGCGGCACACGCGCGAGCCGGCGTCCCCGCAGCGGCATGAAACTCGCCACTGCGACACCCATGCCGAGCGCCAGGCCGAGCAACGGCAGCAGGTCGACCTCGGCCAGCAGGGCAAACAGGACGATCGCCGCCAGGATCAGCGCTGCCACCAGCGCGATTTCGCGGCCTATCCGATCGAGGCGGTCGCGGCGCCAGCGCAGCAAGGGGCCGACGGTCATCACCAGCAGCATCGGCACGACGAAGATCGCACCGACCGGATTGAAATAGGGCGGCCCGACCGAGACGCGCACATCGAAGGCCTCGGTCAGCAGCGGATACAGGGTGCCAAGCAGGACGATCGCGAGCACCGCGCTGAGCATGACGTTGTTGAACACCAGCGCGCCTTCCCGGCTGGCCGGAGCGAAGCGCTCGCCCTCGCTGATGGTCGAGGCGCGGATGGCGAACAGCAACAGCGCACCACCGATATAGAGCGCCAGCAGGGCGAGGATGAAGCTCCCGCGCTCGGGATCGACCGCAAAGGCATGGACGCTGGTCAGAATGCCGGATCGGACCAGAAAGGTGCCGATCATGCTCATCGAAAACGCCACCACGCCGAGCATGATCGTCCACGCCCGAAGCGCGTCGCGGCTGGCGAGCACGCTGGCCGAATGCAGCAGCGCGGTCGCTGCGAGCCACGGCATCAGGCTGGCGTTCTCGACCGGGTCCCAGAACCACCAGCCGCCCCAGCCGAGTTCGTAATAGGCCCAGAAGGAACCGGCAGTGATGCCGATGGTGAGGAAAACCCAGGCCCCAGCACCCAGGGGCGCATCGCGCGCGCGAAGTCGGGGTTCACCTGCCGCGTCAGCAGGGCCCCGACGGCGAAGCTGAAGGCGACCGAGAGCCCGACATAGCCGAGGTAGAGCGTCGGGGGATGGAAGGCGAGACCGAGATCCTGCAGCAGCGGATTGAGCCCCATCCCCTCGGCAGCGGGGACGGGCAGGCGCTCGAACGGATTCGAACTGAACAACAGGAAGGCATAGAAGCCCAGCGACACCACGCCCTGCGCCGCGAGCGTGGCCTGCATCGTGCGTTCGGGCAGGCGCCGTTCGATCAGCGCGATCAGCGCCCCCGCCAGCGCCATCACGGTGACCCACAGCAGCATCGAGCCCTCGTGGTTGCCCCAGGTGCCCGCCAGCTTGAAGATCAATGGCTTCTGCGAATGCGAATTGGCCGCGACGAGCTTTACCGAAAGGTCGGTGATCGCGAACAGCCACACCAGCATGACGAAGGCCAGCGCGACGAGCGCGCCCTGGACCACCGCAGCCGGGCGCACGAGCGCGGCAAGCTCGACCGCCCGCTCTTGCCGCATCGCGAGAAAGCCGGCGATCATCTGGAGCGCGGCGAGGGCTGCGGCGAGCCACAGCGCGGCAAGGCCGATTTCGGCGATCATTCGATTCCCACCGTCGTCTCTTCGGCCATCCTGGCTGCTTCCTGCTGGCCCATGCCCTCGAGTTCGCGCGGAACGTAGTTCTCGTCGTGCTTGGCGAGCAGATTGTCCGCGACGAAGGTGCCGTCGGGCGCGAGCCTGCCTTCGGCGACAACCCCCGAGCCTTCGGTGAAGAGATCGGGCGCGATGCCGCTGAAGCGCACCCGGACACGAGCGTCGCCCTTCCCCGTCACGGCAAAGCGCAGCGTCACGCCGTCAGCATCGGTCGCCAGCGATCCCCGCTCGACCATGCCGCCGAGGCGCACCGCCTGCCCCGCCGGCGGCGGATCGGCGAGCATCTGCTCGGGCAGGTAGAAATAGCTCGCCTGGTTGCGCAGTGCATAGGCCGCCAGCAAACCCGCGGCGATCAACGCGACCAACGCCAGCACGACCAGAATCAGCCGCTGGTGCTTTGCCTTCATGCGCGGGGCCGCAGTTGTCATTTCCGGCGGCTCTCCTCGCGCCGACGCTCGGCGCGCTTCATGTCCAGCCATGCCCAGCCAACCATGGCGAGCGTCGCCAGCACGCCTACGGCATAGGCGGCGACGACGAAATGCCACTGGTCGAGCGCTTCGCGCATCATGCCGCCTCCAACGCCCTGCGGCGCAGCCGCGCCTCGGCCTGGATGTCGGCCAGCAGCGCGCGCATCCGCGCCAGCACCACGCCGGCGAACAGCAGCGAGAAGCCGACGACCGCCACGAGCAGCGGCACCAGGAACTCCATGTCGATCGCGCTCTTGCCCATGGTGATGCTCGGCGGCTGGTGGAGCGAGTTCCACCACACCACGCTGCGGTTGATGATCGGGATGTTGATCGCGCCGAGCAGCCCGAAGATCGCGGGTATCCGCGCGCTGACGCCTTCGCGCTGGGCCGCCTGCCCGAGCGCGATATAGGCGAGATAGAGGAAGGCGAGCACCAGCATCGAGGTCAGCCGGCCGTCCCACACCCACCAGGTGCCCCAGGTCGGTCGGCCCCAGATCGATCCGGTGGCGAGGCAGACGAGCGTGAAGACGAGTCCCGGAACCGCAGCCGCCCGCGCCGCCAGCGCAGCCAGCGGATGGCGCCACACGAGATAGGCGAGGCTCGAGAGAGCGATCGCGGTCCAGCCACCCATCCCGAGCCATGCGGTGGGCACGTGAAGAAACAGGATCCGCACGGTCTCGCCCATCAGCCGGTCGGGCGCGACGCGGAACAGACCCCAGTAGAGCGCGCCCGCGCTCACCAGCATCCCGCTCAGCAGGAGCAGCGGGGTGAGCCAGCGGGCGAGCGATTGGAAGCGCTTGGGATTGGCGAAGCCATGCATCGAAAATAACCGTCCGCCCGTGCTTTGGCAAAGTGGCGCCGTGGGAGCAAGCGCTTGCTGGCCCGCTCCCACATGCGCCGCCGATCCTCTTCGAACGGGCGCAGTCGCAGCGGCGCAGTTTCGCGCCACCCGTCGCCGGCTTCGATGGCTAGCGCCCGATCAGCTTCTGCGCCATGCGGTCGGCAACCTGGTCGGAAGACTCTCCGGTCGCATCGCTTTCGCGCCAGATCTGCTCGAGCCTGCCGGGGATCAGCGCGATGCGCTTGCGGACTTCGTTGATGTCGCACGGCACGCCGCCGTCCTGGCGGCAGAGATATTCGAGCGTCACCGAAATGATGCCGCCCGCGTTGATCACGTAATCGGGGGCGTAGAGAATCCCGCGCTGCGCCAGCATCGGCCCATGCTCGGGACGCTTGAGCTGGTTGTTCGCCCCGCCGGCAACCACCTGGCAGTCGAGCCGCGCAATGCCCGCCTCGTCGAGTATCGCGCCGAGCGCATTGGGGCTGAACACGTCGCAGGCGACCGACATGATCGCATCGGACGCGGCGGTTTCGGCGCCGAGTTCCGAAGCCAGCTGCTCGGCCCGGCGCTCGTCGATGTCCGACAGCGTCAGCTTCGCACCGTCGCGCGCCAGCAGCCGCGCGACGCCGCCGCCGACGCTGCCGGTCCCCTGGATGGCGACATGCACGCCCTCGACACCGTCCTTGCCCAGTTTGTGCTTCACCGCAGCCTTGATGCCGAGAAATATTCCCAGCGCGGTGAACGGGCCCGGGTCGCCGCCCGCGGCATCCTCGCCCCGGACCGGCAGGCCCGAGACATATTGCGTGCGCTGTGCGACCGCCGCCATGTCGGCCTCGGAGATGCCGACGTCTTCGGCGGTGACGTATCTGCCGCCCAGCGCTTCGACCGCATCGGCGAAGGCCGCGAGCATTTCGGGGCTCTTGGTTCCGGCCTTGTCCGCGAGGATGACGGCCTTGCCGCCGCCCATCGGCAGACCCGCCATGGCGTTCTTGTAGCTCATCCCGCGCGACAGCCGCAGCGCATCCCGCATCGCAGCGGCCGGATCGGCATAGTGCCAGAAGCGGGTGCCCCCCGCGCCGGGGCCGAGATGGGTCGAATGCAAGGCGATGATCGCGGTGAGCCCGCTCTTCGGGTCACGCACGACTTCGACCAGTTCATGGTCGTCGTAATCCGCTTCGGTCCAGAAAGCCGTCATCGCGTCGAGTGCCCCCGTTTGGTCGTGGGACGGTTTTGAAGGGGGAGGAAATGGGGCGATCGACGGGGTTTGAACCCGCGACCTCCGGTACCACAAACCGGCGCTCTAACCAACTGAGCTACGATCGCCACATGCCCCCGGAACCGCCCGGGAAGGGGGCCTGATACGCCTGCGCGAAGCAGCGTCAAGCCGCCTCGGGCAACGGCGCGTGCCTGTTGCACAAACCGCCGGTCGTGGGAAGCGAAAAACGAAATGCGCGGCTTCCTGCGCAACTATCTTTCACGCTTGCCCAAGCATCCGGCCGCGCTATCCTGCCCATAATGATGGGTCCCGGCGAATCTTCGACCGAACGGCTGCTCCAGCGGGACGGCATGCAGCGCGTCCCGAGCGAAAAGCTCGAACTGTTCCAGCTGCGCACCGCCCTGCCCCAAGCCCTGCTGGCCGACCTCATCCGCCTGATCGAGAAGGATCGTCGCCCCTCCACTCTCGCGGATGCGGGCGACGATCGCTATTTCCGCACGAGCGAAACCTGCGATCTCGACGCGGGCGAACCCGCGGTGCGCGAACTCGAGCGGATTCTCTTCGCGCTCAATGGAATCGATGCCGGCCATGGCGAACCGGTCCAGGGCCAGCGCTACGATGTCGGGCAGGAATTCAAGCCGCATTGCGACTACTTCAATCCCGGTGGGGCGGACTGGCAGAAATATTGCGCCGTCGCGGGGCAGCGGACCTGGACCTTCATGATCTATCTCAACGATGTCGAAGCGGGAGGGGCGACGCGGTTCAAGGCGATCGGCAAGACCTTTCAACCCGAAGCGGCCAAATTGCTGTGCTGGAACAACCGCCGTCCCGACGGGCGCGAGAATCCGAATACGCTCCATCACGGCATGAAAGTGCGCAAGGGGCTCAAATACGTGATAACCAAATGGTATCGCGAAAAACCCTGGGGGTGGTGATGGAAGACTTTTCTGAAGTTGAAGCGAAGTTGAGGTCGCGCCTCGCGGAACTGCTCGACCGGGCGGATGTCGTCGAAGACGATCTGCGCCATCCGCTGGCGGCCGATTCGAACGAGCAAGCGGTCGATCTGGCAGACGACGAGGCGCTGGAGGGTGTCGACGAGGTTCTGCGCGAGGAAATTGGCCAGATCCGGATGGCGCTGCGACGGATCGCGAACGGCACATATGGAATCTGCTCCGCCTGCGGCGGTCCGATCGGTCGCAAAAGGCTGGAGGCCGAGCCCGCGGCGACCCGCTGCATCGCCTGCGCGGCCTGACACCGCGCAGCCGGGGCTCGTATGCAGAAAGGGCGGCCCCCGCGCGGGGACCGCCCTTTTCGAAGCCAAGTGGATTTCCGAAGCTTACTTCTTGAGAGTAAGACCGCCGAAACGCTTGTTGAAGGCTGCGACGCGGCCGCCTTCCTGAATCTGCTTGGTGCCACCGGTCCAGGCCGGATGGCTGGTCGGGTCGATGTCGAGCTGCAGCGTATCGCCCTCGGCGCCCCAGGTGGAGCGGGTCTGGAATTCGGTGCCATCGGTCATCTTGACCGTGATCATGTGATAGTCGGGGTGACCTTCGGCCTTCATGATATACGTCCTTCTAGCTTCGGAGCGGTTCCGACCGGTCCAGCTGTCTGCGGGAAAGCGGCGCGCTTAGCGAGAGCGACCGGAATTGGCAAGCCCCCTCGGGCCTGCGAGACCTATTCGCGCCCGGGCTCGGGAGCGTCGGCGATCATCGCCGTGAACTGGACTTCGCAGGTCACCTTGCCGTCGACCGATGCTTCGCCCGCGAACTTGCACACGCGCGCGCGCTTCTGGACGAATTCGGCTTTCAGGTCGAGCAGACAGCCCGGGGTTACCGGCGCACGGAATTTGGCGTTCTCGATCGCCATGAAATAGACCAGCTTGCCCGAGCCGGCGAGACCGAGGCTTTCGACCGCCAGCACGCCCGCGGCCTGCGCCAGCGCCTCGATCTGCAGCACCCCCGGCATGATCGGCGCGCCGGGGAAGTGGCCCTGAAAGAAATCCTCGTTGAAGCTGACCGCCTTGACCGCGTGAATGCGCTCGTCTGGCACGAGTTCGCGGACCCGGTCGACGAGCAACAGGGGATAGCGGTGCGGCAGGCGCCGGAGCACCCCGACCACGTCGAAACCGCCGGTTTCCTCGCTCATCCCCTGGCTCCGATTTCGATCAGCGGCCGGTCGGCTGCTGCTGCTGTTGCTGCTGCTGGGCCGCCTGCTGTGCGGCCTGCTGCTGCGCGACCCCGAGAAGGATCTGCGACACCGCCTGCTGCGTGGCGAGCGATTCCTGCCGCGGACGCCAGCCCGCCGGGGGGGTGGTCTGCACGGTCGGGACGCGCTGGTTGAGCGCAGCCACGAGATCACTGGTCACATTGACCGCCTCGGGCGCCCACTGGATCGCATCGGGCGACAGCATCAGCTGGATCTTCTTCTGCTGGATGACCTGCTGCTGGACGTTCTGGTAATCGTCGATCAGCTGCTCGATGGCATAGGTCTGCGCCAGCACGATCGGCTGCGAAAGCTGGTTCAGCTGCTGCTCCTTCTGCTGGAGCTGCTGGACCACCGACGGATTGGCCTGCGCCTCCTGCTGCGTGACCTGGCCGTTGTTGTCGGTATCGAGGCTCTGCTGCAGCGTCTGGAGTTCCTGGCGCATGCTCCGCAGCTGGCCGATCTGCGACGCGAATTGCTGATCGATCTGCTGATAGGCGTTGATCCGCGCCTGGCTGCGGACGATCACGGCTTCGGGGCTGCTGGTGGCGATGCCCGCGACCTGCGCCGCGGCGGGCGTGGCGACGGCGGCCGCGCCGGCAAGGGCGGCAGCGGCGAGGGTTTTGGTAAACAGTTTCATCAGAATTGCGTTCCTACGTTGAAGGAGAAGACTTTCGTATCGTCTCCGACCTGGCTCTTGAGGACGTGCGATACGTCGATCCTGAACGGACCGAATGGCGAGTTCCAATTGACCCCGATCCCCACCGATATGCGCGGGCTGGGGCTGTCCCCGACGAACACTTCCTTGAAATAGGTGCCGCCGAAGATGCTCGGCGTATTCGCCGAACCATCGGGCGCGGTGGCACTGGTCACCAGCGTCGAAACGGTTTCGCCGGCATCGTTCGTCGTGGTCTGCACATAGAGCAGATTGCCCTCGTCGTCGGTCTGCTGCACGCCGTTGGGGAAATCCTGCAGATCGGGTCGGGTCACGCCGAACAGCGAACCCACGTCGAGGAATATCGACGGGCGAATACCCATTTCGCGCACGCCGCTGCCCAGCGGAATTTCGAGTTCGGCCCGGCCGAGGTAATAGGCCTTGCCGCCGATCGCATCATCGACGCGGGTGTCGCCCGCGAGCGCATCCTCGATCGTCTGCAACACGCGCGGGGTGCTCGAATCATTGTCGTCGTCGAGATATTGCAGCCGGACCACGCGAGGGCCGACGCCGCGAATGTCGAAGCCGCGCATCTGCGGTTCGCCGAGGAAGAAGCGGTCGGTCAGGCGTACGTTGTCCTGCCCCGCCACCTTGCTGTCCTCGAGGCCGCGAATCCACCCGCCCTCGGCGGTCACCGAGAAGATGAAACCGCCGCCGACCGGCCAGTACTTGCCGCCGCGTGCGCGCGAGCGGACGTATTTCACGTCGCCGCCCAGCCCGGCCACTTCGGTGGTCCAGCTCAGCGTCTCGCCCCTGCTCGGGCGCAGGCGGCTGTTGAGCGTATCGTAATTGAACGTGAGCCCGACGATCGAACTGAGACGCTGGCCGATGGCCTCGCACAGGAAGCGGCTCGCCAGCAGCGGATCGCAGGTCCGGATGCCGTCGCCGTCGCGGTCGGCGAAATAGATCGATTCGTCGACGGTGACGTCGTCGTAGTTGAGCGTGTAGCTGCCCACTGCCGAGACATATTCGGTCAACGGCACGCCGGCGCGCATCGACAGACCGGTCGTCGCTTGCTTGAAGGTCGTGTTGCGTTCGTTGTTGCGGAAGTTGAAGCTGTTGAAATCGCGCCGGTAGATGTCGACCCCGGCCGAGATATTGCGATCGAAGACATAGGGTTCGGTGAAGCTCACCTGGGCCGACTTCGAATAGCGCGAATAATTGAGGCTGAGACCGACCGTCTGCCCGCGCCCACGGAAATTGCGCTGGCGGATCGAACCGGCGAGAATGAAGTTCTCGATCGACGAGAAGCCCGCCGAAAGCTGCAGTTCGCCGGTCGGCTGCTCTTCGATATTGGCTTCGAGAATGATCCGGTCGGGCGCGCTGCCTTCGACCTGGGTGATCTCGAAGTTTTCCTGGAAATAGCCCAGCGAATTGATCCGCGCGGCGGACCGCGAGACCGATAGCGAATTGAACGCGTCGCCTTCGGCCATACGGAATTCGCGGCGGACGACCTTGTCCTGCGTCAGCGTGTTGCCGTTGACGTCGATCCGCTCGACATAGACGCGCGGCGCTTCGCGCAGGACGAAATTGACGTCCATCGTCAGATCTTCGGGATTGCGCCGGAATTCGGGAGCGATGTCGGCGAAGGCATAGCCGAAGGTCCCGGCCAGTTCGGTCAGCTGCTCGACCGTGTCCTCGACCTGTTTGGCGTCGTACCAGTCGCCCTGCTTCATCGGCAGGCGTCCGGTCATCGCATCGCTGTCGAAATCGCGGATCTGGCTTTCGACCGACACATCGCCGAACTTGTAGCGCTCGCCCTCTTCGACGACGTAGGTGATGATGAAATCGCGCTTGTCCGGGGTGAGCTCGGCCACCGCCGAAACCACGCGGAAATCGGCATAGCCTTCGGTCAGGTAGAACTGGCGCAGCTTCTGCTGGTCGAATGCGAGGCGATCGGGATCGTAGCTGGTGTTGGAACTGAAGAAGCTCGTCAGCCTCGCCTGCTTGGTCAGCATCTCGCCGCGCAATTCGCCATCGTCGAAGGCTTCATTGCCGATGATGTTGATCTGGCGGACCTTCGACTTCGGCCCCTCGCTGATCTCGAACACCATATCGACGCGGTTCTGGCTCAGTTCGACCATCTTCGGTTCGACCGTCGCGGCGAAGCGGCCCTGGCGCTTGTACAGCTCGATGATCCGCGCCACGTCGGCGCGCACCTTCGAGCGGGTGAATATCTGGCGCGGCGACAGCTTGATCTCGGGCAGGATCTTGTCGGCCTTGATCCGCTTGTTGCCCTCGAGAATGATCCGGTTGATGACCGGGTTCTCGACGATCGTGATGACGACATTGCCGTCGTTGTTCACCACGCTCGCGGTGGAAAACAGCTCGGTCGCGTAGAGTTCCTTGAGCACCTGATCGCCGACCGCCTGGGTCCAGACTTCGCCCGGGCGCAGGGTGATGTAGGACAGGATGGTCTGCGGCTCGAGCCGCTGCGCGCCGCTGACGGCGATCGTCCGCACGACGTCGCGCTGGGCGGATGCGGCGGGCGCGGCCGGAGCGGCGGATTGGCCGACCTGCTGCGCGGGGGCCTCCTGCGCCGGGGCCTCCTGCGCCGGAGCGTCCTGGGCAAGAGCGGCCTGCGGCATGCCCGAGAGCATGGTCCCGGCCAGCAGGCCGATCGCCAGCCGCGCGGCGGGAGTCGTACGACGCGTGGCGGCAGATACTGTATCAGTCATCGACAAGGAAATTCCCGTCCTCGTTACACATCAGCAGATCCGGCTATCGCAGCCCCGATCCGTCGTAGAGCCGCGTCTTGCGGGGCGGCCTTGCCGTCCCCTGCCCGATGCGTCCCGGCCAATCAAGCTTTGCTGCGGCAATTCGCCGGCATCCCGCTCGCTTTCCCCGGCTAATCTCCGAATATCGGCAGACCTGCCAAATCGTTGATCGTGACGAACACCATCAGCATGAGCACGAGAGCCACGCCGGCGCGGTACGCCACTTCCTGACCGCGCGGACCGACCGGCTTCCGACGGACCGCTTCGGCCGCGTAGAAAGCCAGGTGCCCGCCGTCGAGGGCGGGGATTGGCAGGAGGTTGATGAATGCCAAATTAAGCGAGATCAGCGCCACGAAGTTGATGAATGCGAGCGGTCCGAGGCTGAGTTGCTCGCCCGAATATTTGGCGATCTTGACCGGCCCGCCGAGTTCGCTGACCGAACGTTCGCCGGTAAATATCTGCCCGATCCCGGTGACCATCATGTCGACGATGCCGATCGAATGGTCGACGGCCAGACCGACCGAGGCGACCACGCCCTGCGGCTGATAATCGTAGGCGGCGCCGCCCGAGGCGATGCCGATCATCCCGACCTTGGAGACATTGCCGAAGCGGTCTTCCATCTCGACGCTGCGGACGGGCACGGCAAAATCTCGCTCGCGCCCGTCGCGCTCGACGGTGATGTCGAGCGTGCGGCCGGGATAGAGCATGATCGCTTCCTGGACGTCGCGGAAACCCGCCATGCGCTCGCCTTCGACCGCGACGATCCGGTCGCCCACCCCCATGCCGGCCGCGCGCGCAGGAGAGATCTCGGCGAATTCGGCGATCGTCAGCTGGTTTTGCGGATCGGCCGGAACAGGCTTGCCGTAGAAGGCGAAGAAGCCGGCGAAGATCGCCAGCGTCAGCAGGATGTTGGTGGCGGGGCCCGCGAACACGATCAGCGCCCGCTTGCCACAGCGTGGCGTGATGGAAGCTCCCCGCCCGTTCTTCGGGCATGGCCTGCGCCACCGCCGTCGCATCGGGGATGCTGGCCGGGTTCATGTCGCCCTTGAACTGGACATAGCCGCCCAGCGGCAGCAGCGCGACTTTCCATCGGGTGCCACGTTTGTCGGTGAAGCCCCAGATTTCCTTGCCGAAACCTATGGAAAAGGCCTCGGCATGCACACCGAACCAGCGGCCGACGAAATAATGACCCAGCTCGTGCACGGTCACCAGCGGCCCGAGCAGCAGCGGGAAGCCGATCACATAATAGACCCACAGGGGCAGAAAATTTTCCAAGGTCAGGCAGGCTCCAGCATGGTGTTGGCACGTCGTCGCGCATCTTCGTCGACCCGCATCACCTCTTCGAGGCTCTGCGGCGCCGGGGGCAAATCGCCTTGTGAGAGAACGCTTTCGACCACTAGCGGGATCCGGCTGAACGCAATCTTACGCGCGAGGAATGCCGCCACCGCGATCTCGTTGGCGGCGTTGAGGACGGCCGGGGCAGCCCCGCCGTGCTCGGCCGCTTCGCGCGCCAGCCGGGTCGCGGGAAAGCGCGTCTCGTCGGGCCGGAAAAAGGTCAGTTCCCCGAGCTCCGCGAGGTCGAGCGGTGCGCAGGGCGTATCCATCCGCCGCGGCCAGGCAAGGCAGGATGCGATCGGCACGCGCATGTCGCTCGGCCCGAGCTGGGCCAGCGTCGAACCGTCGCGGTACTCGACCATCGAATGGATCACGCTCTGCGGGTGAACGACGATGCGGATGCGGTCGAGACCGACGGGAAACAGGTGATGCGCCTCGATCAGTTCGAGGCCCTTGTTGAACATGGTCGCACTGTCGACGCTGATCTTGGCGCCCATCTCCCAGTTCGGATGCGCGACCGCCTGTTCGGGAGTGACCGACGCAAGGTCGGCGGTCTGGCGCAGGGGCCCTCCGCTCGCCGTCAGCGTGATCGTGCGGACGTCGCCGATCCGCCCGCCCTGAAGGCATTGGAAGATCGCGTTGTGCTCCGAATCGACCGGCAGCAACGTCGCGCCATGCCTGGCCACCGCCGCGGTCATCACCTCGCCCGCGCTGACCAGCGCTTCCTTGTTGGCCAGCGCCACGGTCCCGCCCTGCTCGATCGCCGCCATGACCGGGGCGAGACCCGCGCAGCCGACGATCGCGGCCAGCGTCATGTCGACCGGGCGTGCGGCCGCCTCGCACAGCGCGCGCCTGCCCGCCGCGGCTTCCACCCCGCTCCCCGCCAGGGCGGCGCGCAGATCGTCGAGCCGCGCCTTCGTCGGCGATGACCGCGATCTCGGCGCCGAATTCGCGCGCCAGCCGGGCGAGATCGGCGACGTTGGAATGCGCGGTCAGCGCGACCACCCGCCAGTCCGGACGGTTGCGGCGGACGAGATCCAGCGTCTGCTCGCCCACCGAGCCGGTCGCGCCGAGGATCGAGATCGACCGCATCACGCCGCCGCGCCGAGCAGGACGCCGGCGAGAATGCACCACCGGGATCATCCCGTCGGTCCGGTCGAACACGCCGCCGTGGCCGGGAATGAGTTTCGAGGAATCCTTCGCCCCCGCGCGCCGCTTGAGCCAGCTTTCGAAGAAGTCGCCCGCCTGCGCCGCGACCGCGACCATCGTGCCGATCGCGAGGATCTGGCCCGCTTCGCGCCATTCGAAGAACAGCGTCGTCTCGCCCGAAGTGGCATGTGCGACGACGTATATCCAGCCGCCGATCCAGAGCGTCGCGCCGACGATCCCGCCGAGCAGCCCGGCCCAGGTCTTCGAAGGGCTGATCGACGCCGCGATCTTCGGCCCGCCGAGCGTCCGCCCGAACGCATAGGCGAAGCTGTCGACGCAGATCACCGCGCCGATCACCGCGATCACGATCGGCACCGGGAAACGCGACAGCATGTAGCCGGCGAGGCCGATATAGATCGTGCCCGCGACAATCGCCGCCAGCCGGTACGGCACGATCTTCGTCGCACCGACGACCAGCAGGACGAATTCCACCAGCGTGGCGAGCACCACCGCGAGGATGAACCAGTCGAGCCACGGATCGCCCGCGACCAGCGCGGCCGCCGCCAGCGCGATCATCGCCGCCGCCGAGGCCAGGCGCACGCCCAGATCGCGGGTGCCTGTCTTCGAAGCAGTACTTGTCGTTGAAATCGCAGTCATCACGAAACCCCTCCCCGCCCCGCCGAGCGGCGCAGAAATGGTCGCGAACGCAGCCTATCGTCCCCCAAACCGTCTCTCCCGCTTGCCGAAGTCCTCTAGCGCGCGCTGCAGGTGGTCGGGGGTGAAATCCGGCCACAACACGTCGGTGAACAGCATCTCCGCATAGGCCGCCTGCCACAAGAGGAAATTGGACAGCCGCACCTCGCCGCTGGTGCGGATGAGCAGGTCGAGCGGAGGGAGATCGGCGGTATCGAGATGGGCGGCGATACTCTCCTCGGTGATCGCGCCCGCTTCGGCCGCCTTTCTCGCGGCGCGGGCGATTTCCCCGTGCGAGCCGTAATTGAGCGCCACTGCGAGCGTGCGCGAACCCTTCGCCGTCTGCGCCAGCGCATCGTCGAGCATTGCGACGATATCCGGCGCCAGCCCGCGCCAATCGCCGAGAATATTCAGCCTGACGTCGTTGGCGATGAATTCGGGCAGGTCCGAATTGATGAACTTGCGCATGAGGTTCATGAGATCGTCGACCTCTTCGCCGGGACGCTTCCAGTTTTCGCTGCTGAAGGCATAGAGCGTGAGGCATTCCACGCTCGTATCCTTGAGGCCGCGCACCAGCCGGCGTACCGCCTCGACTCCTTTGCGGTGTCCCATCGCACGCGGCAGATGGCGCCTCTTCGCCCAGCGGCCGTTGCCGTCCATGATGATGGCGACATGCCGGGCGGTACTTGGCTCTGGCTCCATTCCCAACTCCGTTCGCCCCGACCTCGTCGAAGGGCCATCCCTTTTTGAAGTGCGGCCTAGAAGGCAGTACGAGCGCTGGCAGAAATGCCCGGCCTGCCCTTAGACCGGGCCGGTCCGAACTGGCTGGAAGAACCGCGGTTCCTCACTGGGTCAGGATTTCCTTTTCCTTCTGGGCAGCCGCGGCGTCGGTCTCGGCGACGTATTTGTCGGTCAGTTTCTGGACTTCGTCCTCGGACCGCTTGCGCTCGTCTTCCGAGCACTCCTTCTTCTTCTCGTCCTCCTTGAGCGCCTCCATGCCGTCGCGGCGGACGTTGCGGATCGCGATCTTGGCCTGCTCCGCATATTGCCCGGCCAGCTTGGCGAGATCGCGGCGCCGTTCTTCGGTCAGATCGGGCATCGGCAGGCGGACGTTCTGACCGTCGATCATCGGATTGAGTCCGAGATTGGCCTTGGCGATGCCCTTTTCGACCGCGGTGACATTGGCCTTGTCCCACACCTGCACGCTGAGCATGCGCGGTTCGGGCGCGGAGACCGTCGCGACCTGGTTCAGCGGCATCATCGCGCCATAGACTTCGACCACCACGGGATCGAGCAGGCTGGTGTTGGCACGGCCCGTGCGCAGGCCCGCGAGATCACCCTTGAGGCTTTCGACGGCACCCTTCATCCGGCGCTCGATATCGGCCCGATCATATTTCATGACAAACTCCGTATTGTGCCATCGCGGCTTCCTCTGTCTCTTCCGATAGGTCTCAGCTCTTGACGATCGTCTGCACGCCTTCGCCGCTCAGCACGCGGGCGAGATTGCCCTTCTCGCGGATCGAGAAGACCACGATCGGAATGTCGTTGTCGCGGCACAGCGCCACCGCGCTGGCGTCCATCACCCTGAGATTGTCCGCCAGGACCTTGCCGTAGGTGACGCTGTCGTACCGCCGGGCTCCGGCGTTCGCCTTGGGGTCGCTGTCGTAGACTCCGTCGACGCTGGTGCCCTTGAGCAGCGCATCGCAACCCATTTCGGCAGCCCGCAGCGCGGCGCCGCTGTCGGTGGTGAAATATGGTGCCCCGACGCCCGCGGCGAAGATCACCACGCGGCCCTTTTCGAGATGGCGTTCGGCGCGGCGGCGGATCACCGGTTCGCACACCTGGTCCATCTGCACCGCGCTTTGCACGCGGGTCTGCACGCCGAGCTGCTCGAGCGCGCTCTGCATCGCCAGCGCGTTCATGACGGTCGCCAGCATGCCCATGTAATCGGCCTGCGCCCGGTCCATGCCCTGCGCCGCGCCGGCCATGCCGCGGAAGATGTTGCCTCCGCCGATGACCAGGCAGATCTCGAGCCCGGTCTCCTTGGCGGTCTTCACTTCCTTCGCCAGTTCCATGACGAACGCCGGATCGATCCCGAACTGCTGGTCGCCCATCAGCACCTCGCCCGAAAGCTTGAGCAGAATACGCTTGTAGAGGGGGTGCGACATGGGCGAGAAGAATCCGGGGTTCGAGCGGGAACTGCGGGGCTCCTTAGCCGCAAGGGGGATGCGTGGTAAAGGGAAAGCCGGATGCCGGCACGAAGCGCTCGAGACTGCGCATGGCGGCGCTCTTCGTCCTGGCGGGGGTCGCGCTGGCCGTGGCTGCCGCGCTGCTGTTCAAGCGCAGCCTGGGCGAGGCGATCTACCAACGGGCGGTCGAACGGCGGGTCGCGGGCAATGCGCTCGACCTGCCCGACGGGCTTCACCTGGCGCTGTGCGGGACGGGGTCGCCGCTGCCCGACGCCCGCCGGGCGGGACCATGCGCAGCCGTGATCGCCGGCGGACGGACATTCGTGGTCGACGCGGGCGAAGGCGCCGCGCGCAACCTCAACCGGATGGGGGTCGACCTCGGTGCGCTCGACGGCGTTCTGCTGACGCATTTTCATTCGGACCATATCGACGGGCTCGGGCCGCTTGCGCTGCTGCACTGGACGCAGGGGACGGCGAAGGAGCCGCTGGCGCTCTACGGCCCCGAAGGGGTGGAGCAGGTGGCCGAGGGCTTCGACCGCGCCTATGCGCAGGACAAGAGCTATCGCATCGCCCACCACGGCACCGCGATCGTTCCCGAAAGCGGCGGCGGCGTGCGCGCCGTCGCCTTTCCCCTGCCCGCCGGCCCGGTGCCTATCTATCGCCGCGACGGGCTCACCATCACCGCCTTCCCGGTCACCCACGGCCCGGTTTCGCCCGCGGTCGGCTATCGTTTCGACTACCGGGGCCGCTCGCTCGTGATCAGTGGCGACACGAGCCAGTCGGCGGTTCTCGAAACCGTCGCACGGGGGGCCGACCTGCTGCTCCACGAAGCCTTGCAGCCGCGCCTGGTCGGGGCCCTGACCCGCGCGCTCGACGCCCACGGACAGCCGCACACCGCCACCATCACGCGCGATATCCTCGATTATCACACCACTCCCGCCCAGGCGGCCGAGAGCGCGCGGCGCGCCGGGGTCCGCCAGCTCGTGCTGACGCATATCGTTCCGCAGATCCCGTCGCGGCTGTTCTATCCCGCCTTCCTCGGCGATGCCGCCGACCGGTTCGACGGGCCGATCACGGTGGGCGAGGACGGGATGCTGTTCTCGCTCCTGCCGGGCAGCGAGGAGATCGGGACCGGCTCGCTGCTGTAGCGCGCGACAGACACGAAAACGGCCGCCGAACCGAAGTCCGGCGGCCGCATTCGCGTTCGGCGGAGAAGGGCTTCAGCCCTTGACGGCAGCGGCGACTTCGGCGGCGAAGTCGCTCTCTTCCTTCTCGATGCCCTCGCCCAGCTGGAAGCGGACGTAATCGACCAGCTCGACCTTGGCGCCGACATCCTTGGCCGCCTGTTCGACGACCTGCGCGATCGGGGTCTTGTTGTCGATCACATAGACCTGGCTGAGCAGCGCGTTTTCCTTGGCGTATTTGCCGATCGCGCCTTCGACCATCTTGTCCTGGACGTTTTCGGGCTTGCCGCTCTCGGCCGCCTTTTCCTTGGCGATCGCGCGCTCGCGCTCGATCACTTCGGGGTCGAGCCCCTCGGCGGTCAGCGCCTGCGGGAAGGCCGCGGCGATGTGCATGCCGAGCTTCTTGCCGAGATCGGCCAGCTTGGCCTTGTCGCCGGCGCTCTCGAGCGCGACGAGCACGCCGATCTTGCCGAGGTCGGGGGCCACGGCGTTGTGCATATAGGGCACGACCACGCCGTCGGTGACCGAAACGGTCTTGATCCGGCGGATCTGCTGGTTCTCGCCGATCGTCGCGACATTGTCGGTCAGCTTCTCGCCGACGGTCCCGCCGCTCGGGTAGGCGGCCGATTTGAGCGTCTCGACGTCGTCGCCCGCGCCGTTCAGCGCGACTTCGGTGGTCTTGCGCACGAAATCCTGGAACTGGTCGTTCTTGGCGACGAAATCGGTTTCCGAATTGACCTCGACGGCAACGCCCTTCGTGCCTTCGACGGCGACGCCGACGAGGCCTTCGGCGGCGGTGCGGCTCGATTTCTTCTGCGCGGTGGCAAGGCCCTTGGCGCGCAGCGCGTCGACCGCTGCTTCGATGTCGCCGTTCGAAGCCTCGAGCGCCTTCTTGGCGTCCATCATGCCCGCGCCGGTCTTCTCGCGCAGGGCCTTCACGTCAGCGGCAGTGAATGCAGCCATGTCAGTATCCTTTTCGATTCAATGTGCGGGCACCGGGCCAGCTGGTGAGCGGCCCGGTGCGTGGTCTCGCAATGTGACGGGCGCAAGGCGCCCGGTCTCGCAAAGTGTCGGGCCGGTTCAGGCCGAAGCGGTTTCCTCGGGCGGATTTTCCATCGCACCGACATCGGCGCCCGAATCCTGGATCCCCTCGCCCTTGCCGGTGCGCGCCGCTTGCGCGACCGCATCGCAATAGAGCTTGATCGCGCGGGCCGCATCGTCGTTGCCCGGGATCGGAAAGGCGATGCCTTCGGGATCGACATTGGTGTCGAGCACCGCGACCACCGGAATGCCGAGCACATTGGCTTCCTTGATCGCCAGATCCTCCATGTTCGCATCGATCACGAACATCACGTCGGGAATGCCGCCCATGTTGCGGATGCCGCCGAGCGACATCTCGAGCTTGTCCCGCTTGCGCGTGAGATCGAGGATCTCCTTCTTGGTCAGCCCGGCGATATCGCCCGAGAGCTGCTCGTCGAGCGTCTTGAGCTTCTTGATCGATTCCGAGATCGTCTTCCAGTTGGTGAGCATGCCGCCCAGCCAGCGATGGTTGACGAAATGCTGGCCCGAAGCGAGCGCGGCTTCGCGGATCGCGTCCTGCGCCTGGCGCTTGGTGCCGACGAACAGCACCTTGCCGCCCGAACGCGCGGTCTGGCTGATGAAGTCGAGCGCGCGCGCGAACAGCGGCACGGTCTGCGACAGGTCGATGATGTGGATGCCGTTGCGCGCGCCGAAGATATACGGCTTCATGCGCGGGTTCCAGCGGTGCGTCTGGTGGCCGAAATGCGATCCGGCCTCGATCAATTGCTGCATGGTGACGGTAGGAGCCGCCATAATCGTTTTCCTTTCCGGTTGAGCCTCTGGAAGACTGGAACCCGTGATGCGGAGCTTCCCGCGACGGGCACCGGTATGGTTGCCTTCCATGTGGATTTGATCGCGCCGACCCACCCGAAGAGAGCGAATCCTTGCGCGAACCGGGCGCCCCTAGCGCCAATCGCCGATGAAATCCAGCCTCAATTCACCGCAAAAACAGCGAATCCGGTCGCGAAAAGCGCTTGACAGGCCAGAACAAACAGGGAACATTGTTCCCATCGCCGGAACCACCGGCGTCCGAGATGGGTTTTCCACCCGATTTCCCCGGCTTGTCAACAGGATTGTCGACAGCGGGACAGGGAGTTTTCGCAATGCTGGCACTGTTCTCGATCGCCCTTCTGTTCGTCGCTGCCATGGCGGCAGCGGGCGTGCTCGCCGACAACGCGCTGCGTTGGTCGTCCGCGTTTCAGCCGGCTGCGCAAGGAAATGCACGGCGGGCGCGCAGACGAGCGGGCGCAGTTCGCCCCGCGCTCCGGCTCTCGTCCGCGATCTCTGTTCGGGCTTTGGCCGCCCCGTCCGCGCGCGCCTCGCGGCGCATCCCGAACTCAGGCGCGCCGCTTGATCCGCGCGTAGCGCAGCAGCGAATAAGGCAGCAGCAGCAGATATCCGGCGCATAATGCGCTCAGCGTCCACCATGGCTCCACCAGCAGCGCGGCGAACATCAGCCCCACGAGGGCGAGGATTTCCAGCCTGATTCCGCGCCGCGGGCGCAGCGAAGTCCAGCTCGGCGTCGCCATGCTCGAGATCATCAGCACCGCGATCGCCACCAGCCACAGCCCCACCAACAGCGGATTGCGCAATTCCTCGATCCCGGTGGCCATCCACAGATAGAACGGCGCGAAGGCCAGCCCTGCCCCGAGCGGGGCCGGCACGCCGGTAAGGAAGCCGAGCGATTTGTGCGGCTGGTCGTCGACGTCGATCTGCGCGTTGAAGCGCGCCAGCCGCAGCGCGCAGCAAATCGCGAAGGCCAGCGCGGCAAACCACCCGAGCCGCGGTTCGGCCGACAGCGACCACAGATAGATGATGATCGCCGGGGCGGTGCCGAAGCTGAGCGAATCGGCGAGGCTGTCGAGTTCCGCGCCGAAGCGCGATTGCGCCTTCAACGCGCGCGCGATCCGTCCGTCGATCCCGTCGAGCAGCCCGGCAAGGATGATCGCCGCCACCGCCGCGCCCCAGTTCTCCGAGATCGCGAAGCGGATTCCGGTCAGCCCCGAACACAGCGCCGCCGCGGTGATCGCATTGGGGACCATCGCGCGCAAGGTCAGCGCGCGCGGACGGCCCATCATCGGCTGCTCGTCCTCGGCCGCCTTGGGGCCCAGACGGGCCCGCTCCTCGGGCTCGGCGCGCTCGGGGGGAAGCAGGCTCATTGGGCGACTCCTTCGATCAATTGCTGCGTTCCGATCTCGGCCAGCACGGTTTCGCCCGCGATCACCCGCTGGCCGAGCAGGACCTTCGCATCGGTCCCGGCGGGAAGATAGACGTCGACCCGGCTGCCGAAGCGGATCAGCCCGATCCGCTGGCCCACCCCGACCATGTCGCCGGGCTTGACGAAGGGCACGATCCGCCGCGCCAGCAGGCCGGCGATCTGGGTGAAGCCGATCCGGCAGCCGTCGAGCCGTTCGATCAGCACATGCTGGCGTTCGTTTTCCTCGCTCGCCTTGTCGAGCCCGGCATCGGCGAAGCTGCCGGGGATGTAGATCACCCGCCGCACGGTGCCCGCGATCGGCGCGCGGTTGATGTGGACATCGAACACCGACATGAAGATCGAGATCCGCTGGACGGGTCCGCGCACCAGGCCCGCGTGACCGCTGCCGTCGTCGATAATGAGTTCCTCGGGCGGTTCGACTTCGGCGATCTGCGCCACGAGGCCGTCGGCAGGAGAGATCAGCAGGCGTTCGTCCTGCGGGACGACGCGTTCGGGGTCGCGGAAGAAGGCGAAGATGCCGAGCGACAGGAGCAACAGCGGCCAGCCGACGATTTCCCAGTCGAGCCCGAGCAGGAAAACCAGGCTGACCGCCACCGCGATCAGGCCGAACTTGCGTCCTTCGGGATGGATCGGCGGAATCGACCAGCGCACGTCGCCCCGGCCACGATTGTCGAGAAGGTCACCTGCCATGCCGAGGACTTAGGCGCTGCGTCCGGGCGCCACAAGCGCTAGCCCGCCTTGCGGACGAACACCGTGCCCGCCGAATAGCCGGCCCCGAAGCTGCAGATCAGCCCGGTGTCGCCAGCCAGCAGATCGTCGCCGTGCAGGTGGAAGGCGATGATCGAACCCGCGCTCGACGTATTGCCATAGGTGTCGAGCACCGTCGGGCTCTCGTCCTCGCTGGCTTCGTGGCCGAGCACGCGATGCGCGATCAGGCGGTTCATCCCGGCATTGGCCTGGTGCAGCCACAGCCGGCGCAGGCCTTGCGGATCGATCCCCAGACGGCCGGCTTCGGCGACGATCATCTCGGCCACCATCGGCACGACTTCCTTGAACACCTTGCGCCCTTCCTGGACGAACAGCTTGTCCGCCCCGCCCTCGCCCGATGGCGAAGCGCGGTTGAGGAAGCCGAAATTGTTGCGGATGTTGTTCGAGAACACGGTCTTCAGCCGGGTCCCGAGAATGTCCCAATGCGCCGCCGGGGCGATCGCCGCATCCTCGACCAGCACCGCGGTGGCCACGTCGCCGAAGATGAAATGGCTGTCGCGGTCGCGCCAGTTGAGATGGCCGCTGGTGATTTCCGGGCTGACCACCAGCACGCTGCGGGCATGGCCCGCGCGAATGTAGTCCGCGGCCGTCTGGATGCCGAAGGTCGCCGACGAGCAGGCCACGTTCATGTCGAACCCGAAGCCGTCGATGCCGAGCGCCTGCTGGATCTCGATCGCCATGGCGGGATAGGCCCTTTCCATGTTCGAGGCGGCGCACAGCACCGCGTCGACATCGGCCGCCGCGCGCCCGGCGCGCGCCAGCGCATCGCGCGCCGCCGCCACGCCGATCTCGGCGAGGATCGAAAGTTCGTCGTTCGATCGTTCGGGCCAGCGCGGCGCCATGATCGCGGGATCGAGCACCGGTTCCTTGGCCATGACGTGACGCGCCTTGATCCCGCTGGCCTTTTCGATGAACTCGACCGAGCTCGGTTCGAGCGCCTCGATCTCGCCGCGTTCGATCTCGCCCGCATGGTCGCGGTTGAACGTCTCGACGTAGCGGTTGAAGCTATCCACCAGCTCGGCGTTGGAGATGCTGTCCTGCGGGGTGAACAAGCCCGTCGCGGAAATGACGGGGCGTCCGCTCATGCCTTGGTGATCAGTCATCGCGCCCGATTAGGTCCCCCCGCGCCTCCCCGCAAGTCGAAGGTCGCCCGCCCGGGAATTGACCTATCCTTGGGCGCGGGATTATCAACATGTTAACCAAGTTCGCGCACAGCGACGGAGTGCTGAACTACAAACCGGATATGGGTGCCCGCGACGGGCGGACTGAAGCATCGCCCGGGGGTGGGCCATGGCCGGTCACGCCCGCGACTATGTTGCTGGAACCCGGGCCCGCTGCACCGACGACCCGACCCGGCACGAGGCGACCGCTCGGCTACAAATTGTCGATCGTGATTCCGGCCTACAACGAGGCGGACAATCTTCCCTTGCTGGTTGCAGCCTTGCTCGAGGCCGCGGCGGCAGCGCCAGCGCTCGAGATCGTGATCGTGGATGACGGCAGCTCGGATGGATCCCGCGCGGTGCTGGGCGAGCTTGCGGCACGCCACCCGCAGCTTCGCTACGTCTCGCTGTCACGGAACTTCGGACACCAGGCCGCGCTGAGAGCCGGCCTTGCCGCATCGACCGGAGACTGCGTCGCTTGCATGGACGCCGATCTCCAGCATCCGCCGCTGCTGCTCGCCACGATGGTCGCCCGCTGGATGCAGGGGGCCGATATCGTCACCTGCCTCCGGCAGGATGCCGGACTGGCCGCTCCGATCAAACGGCTGACCTCGCGCTGGTTTTACCGCGGCCTCAACGGGATTTCGGGCCTGCAGCTCGAACCGGGCAGTTCCGACTTCCGATTGCTCGACCGCAAAGTCGTCGACGTCCTGGCGAGCCTGCCCGAATGCGATATCTTCTACCGCGGCATCCTGCCTCAGCTCGGCTTCTCTGGCGCAACGATCAAATACGATCCCGCCGAGCGGCTTCACGGCGAGAGCAAGTATACGCTCCGCAAGATGGTCAAGCTGGCGCTCAACGGCATCATCAGCACGAGCACGCGACCGCTGCGGCTGGCGACCTATTTCGCCTTCCTGACCGCACTCGCGGCCACCGGCTTCCTCACTTACACGCTGTATGTCGCGATGGTTTCGGGAGAGACCGTGCCCGGGTGGGCCTCGACCGTCGCTGTGGTCCTGATCATCGGCATGATGCAACTGCTCGTGCTCGGCGTGATCGGGGAATATCTGGGCCAGGTGCTGCGCGAGACGCGGCGTCGGCCTCCCTATCTGGTCGCCGAGACCGAGCGGACGCGCGTTGACGACCCCGCAGCAACGGAAGAAGCCCGCCATGCTGCCGACTGACTTCTTTCGCATCGGGCTGATCCTGTTCTACACGGTCATCAGCGTTGCCGGCATGGCGATGATCAAGGGCGCCGACACTCCGATCAGTCTCAAGTTCGGTGCGGGGTTCGTCCTGTACGGCCTCGGCTTCCTCATCTGGATCGGCATCATCCTGCGCATGATGCCGCTGTCCCAGGCATTCCCGCTTGCGGCCGGGTCGCTGATCCTCGGTACGCAGATCGCCGGATGGATGGTGCTCGGAGAAAAGCTCTCGCCCATGCACCTCGCTGGCGTCGCCATGATCGTCGTCGGCGTCGTGGTGGTCGGAGTTCCCACGCAGGCAAACGGCTAGAGTCTTGACGAAGATGGAAAACAGGCTCGCCTATGTGCCCTACTGCAACACCTATGCGCTTCCATTGTTCGACAGGGGCGGTCCCGGATGGGTCGACCGGATTTTTGCGCTCGACCGCCTCGTGATGAACACCGTGAGCAGTCGGATATTCTCCTTTGCCGCCGTTTCGATCTGGAAAAAGCCGCAATAATGCGGGTTCGCCCGATCACAGCGGCGGCCCTGATCCTGTGCTTGCTGGGAGCCCTGGCCACGGGGCTATCGGGCTACGACGGGCAGAGCAATCACCCGACTTATCTCCCGCCTGCGCTGCACTACCTCGACCCGGAATTTCTCGCGAATGACTGGTGGCTGACGTCCGCGGTCCATTATCATGTCGCTTTCTTTGCGCTGGCCGTCGTGTTGGCGAAAATCGGACCCCTCGAATGGGGTCTTGCCCTGATCAACATCGGCATCGTCGCAGCCGCGCTGTTTGCCTGCTTCCGCATCCTGGAGCGATTCCAGCTCCGCTTGCTCCTTCCGGCGTTCGCAACGCTCGTCGCCCTGTTCCTCGCCACGAGGACATTCTATTCGGCGGGCGACAGCTATCTGTTTTCCGCCACGCTGCAGCCGTCGGCCATCGCGGCAGCGGCCACGATCTGGGCGCTCGTCGCCTTGCTCGCGGGCCGGTTCGGAGCCTGCGGAGTGCTGCTTGCGGCCGGTGGGCTGTTTCACGCCAATTTCCTGATGGTCAATCTGCCCTTCTTCTGCCTGGCGTATCTGTTCGCGAAGATCGATCTCGCCAGGCCTCGCACCTTGCTGCAGCGGTCCAGCCTGGTCGAACTGGGCAGGATCGCCGGACCGAGCCTGCTACTACTAGCGTGCTTCGTCCCGCTCATTCTGGCGCTGACGCAGGAATCTCTCACAGCGACGCAGGCTGCGGAGAGCGACTGGATATTCTTCCATTTCGCCGTGCCGTTCCACTACCTCCCCTCGGCGAATATCGGGTCGTACCTGACGCTGGCCGCATGGCAGGGGCTGGGGGCGATCTGGACAGGGATCGCCCTGTGCGATCCGCGCCGGAGACGCCTGCTGTGGGCGGTGCAGGGATCGCTCGCCTTGATCCTGTGGGGCGCGACAGCCCTGACGACCATCGTCTTCATACCGCAGGTTTCGCGCCTATTTCTGTGGCGCCTTGCCCCCTTTGCCGTCCTGATCTCCGCCACCATCCTGGTCGCCGGGATCTTTCGCGTGTTGGGATCCGCCCATCTGTCGCACTCGAAACTTCGCCGCGGGCTCGTGCTCCTCGCCAGCGCGTTTCTGACACTGGTGCTCACCGTTCCCGTGGGCGGACTGAAAGGGCAGATTCTCCCCGTCCAGCCCGTCGCACCGGTTTTTTATGCGGTGGCCTTGCTGCTGCTGCTCGTTGCGCTGCGCTGGTTCGCCTCCGATGCGCGTCCGGTACGGAAGTGGGAAGCCGCAAGTCTTGCCGGGGCGCTTCTCGTTTTCGGCTTCCTGGCCCATCCGGGCGAGGACCAACGGTCGCGCTACAGCCTCGTGCTGTCGACTCCGAACGAGCAGGCCGAAACCGAACTGTTCGATTTCGTTCGTCGATCGGTCCCAGCCGATGCGCAATTCGTGATCCCCCCCGAATTGGCGCAGTTCCGTCTGCGGACGGGGCGCGCGATCATTGCCGACTTCAAGGCCCTGCCTCTCAATCGCCTCGGCCTGCTCGAATGGTATCGCCGTCTGGAGGACATTTCCGGGGTGGAGCACCCGGCCGGCGTCATGGCCGTGCGGATTGCCTACGGCTCGATGGACGCGCAGCGCCTCGCCCTGCTGCAAGCAAAATACGGCATCGACTACGCGGTGTTCAGGTCAGAAATGACCAATTCGCCGCCGGGTTGGAAAGAAGTCTTCCGCAACGAAAGCTATCGCGTTCTGGCTGCGCGCCAGCGGTAGCTGCTCGCCAGCGGTAGTCGCCTGTGGGCCACGCACCAATCAGGACTATCGAGCGGCCGGTGGTGGACAGGGCTGGATTCGAACCAGCGTACGCTTGCGCGGGCAGATTTACAGTCTGCTGCCTTTAACCACTCGGCCACCTGTCCACACGGGCTCGCCCGGTCTCGCAAGGGAGAAATGCTGGGAAAACCGAATGGCTTCCCGGCCGAGAGGCGCCCCTTTGGCGAAGCGGCGCTTGCCTGTCAATGGCCTCGCTGGCACAGCGCGCTACCAATGAGCAAGGCAGGACGGAAGTGATGGCGAAGGGCGAACGCAAGCGGGCGCTGAGAGGTCGTGCGGGCCGGATGAAGGGCGGACGCGGCAGCGGGCGCGCGGGCGCGGGACAGGTGCGGCTGTGGGGCCGCCACGCGGTCGAGGCGGCGCTGCGCAATCCCGACCGGATCCACCGCAAGCTGTGGGCGACGCGCGAAGCGATCGAATCGCTCGACGGCGAATTGCCGGCCGATTTCCCGCTCGAATATGCCGACGTCGCCGATCTCGCTCGGCTGGTGGCCAAGGACGCGCCGCATCAGGGGCTGGTGCTCGAATGCGCCCCGCTCGAGGACATCCATCTCGACGAGGTCCTCGACGGCGCTGCCGACCGCCCGATCGTGGTGCTCGACCAGGTAACCGACCCGCACAATGTCGGCGCGATCATGCGCTCGGCCGCGGCTTTCGGCGCCGCGGCGCTGGTCACGCAGGATCGCCACGCGCCGCCCGAAGGCGGGGTGATCGGCAAATCGGCCTCGGGCGCGCTCGAGATCCTGCCGTGGGTGCGCGTGGTCAACCTCGCCCGCGCGCTCGAGCAGATCGCCGAAGCCGGCTATTGGCGGATCGGCCTGACCGGCGCGGCCGAGGCCACGCTCGCCGAGGCGCTTCCCGCGGGCCCGGTGGCGGTGGTGCTGGGGGCCGAGGGCGAAGGCATGCGCCAGAACATCGAAGGCCATTGCGATGCCCTCGCCCGCCTGCCGATCGGCGAAGCGATCGAGAGCCTCAACGTGTCCAACGCCGCCGCGATCGCGCTCTACGCCTGCGCCAGCCGCTGATCCGGGGGCCGGACCACCCCGGCCAAAAGCGCCCCCGACGAAAAGCGCCGCACCTTCCGCGTGGAAAGTGCGGCGCGATATCGTTCGCGCGGCGCATCCCCTGAGGGAAACGCCGCCGGGTACGGTTCTAGTTGACCGAATCCTTCAGACCCTTGCCGGCCTTGAACTTGGGCTGGTTGGAGGCCTTGATCGTCATCGGCTCGCCGGTGCGGGGGTTGCGCCCGGTCGAAGCCTTGCGCTTCGCGACCGAGAAGGTGCCGAAGCCGACGAGACGCACTTCGTCGCCGTTCGACAGCGACTTGGTGATGGCATCGAAAACGCCTTCGACGGCGCCCGCTGCATCGCTCTTGGACAGGCCGCTCAATTCGGCAACCGCGCTGATCAGGTCGTTCTTGTTCATTGGTGGGAACCCCCCCTTTTTTATCGTGAGATCGGAAAATGAATGAATCGCCTTGGCGAAGGCGTCCGAATTGAGAGTTTTTTCCTCGCAGTGTCAAAGGCAAATTCCGCAAAAAACGGCGGAATTCGGCGCGAATGCGGTTTATTTCACGGCCACGCGCCCCTTCGCGCCGTTTTGCTGCATCGCACCCTTGCGATCGCCCGCCCGCGCGACCCCGCACCGCGCCCGAGTCGCTGCGCTGCAGCACCGCCGGCGGGCAGCGCCATTCGCTAATGCGCGGTGGGCGACGGAGCGGCGAGCGCGTGGTCGGGCTGGCTCGCCAGATCGTCCGCTTCGGTCCATTCGATCGGTTGCGGAACGCTGCACAGCGCATGCGCCAGAACCTCGTCGACATGCGCCACCGGCACGATCTCGAGCCCCTCGGTCACCTTCGCCGGAATCTCCGCGAGGTCCTTCACATTGTCTTCGGGAATCAGCACCTTCTTGATGCCGCCCCGGAGCGCGGCGAGCAGTTTCTCCTTGAGCCCGCCGATCGCCAGCACGCGGCCGCGCAGCGTGACCTCGCCGGTCATCGCGACATCGGGGCGCACCGGGACGCCCGACAGGGTCGAGACGATCGAGGTGACCATGCCCACGCCCGCGCTGGGACCGTCCTTGGGCACCGCCCCTTCGGGCAGGTGGATATGGACGTTGCGGCGCTGGAAGATGCTCGGCTTGATCCCGTAATGCGGCGCGCGCGCCTTGACGAAGCTGAACGCGGCGGCGACGCTTTCGGTCATCACCTCGCCGAGCTTGCCGGTCGTCTTGACCTCGCCCTTGCCCGGCGTGGTGACGCTTTCGATCGTCAGCAATTCGCCGCCGACCTCGGTCCAGGCCAGCCCGGTCACCGCGCCGACCTGCGCCTCTTCTTCGCCCATGCCGTGCTTGAACTTGCGCACCCCGGCGAAATCGCTGAGGTTTTCCGGCGTGATACGGACGCTTTCGACTTCCTTTTCGAGGATCTTGCGGAGCGTCTTGCGCGCCAGCCGGGCGAGTTCGCGCTCGAGCGTGCGCACCCCCGCCTCGCGCGTGTAATAGCGGATCAGATCGCGCAGACCCTCCTCGGTCAGTTCGAATTCGCCTTCCTTCAGCCCGTGCTCCTCGATCTGCTTCGGCAACAGGTGACGCAGGGCGATCTCGACCTTTTCGTCTTCGGTATAGCCTTCGAGCCGGATGATCTCCATCCGGTCGAGCAGCGGCTGCGGCAGGTTGAGGCTGTTCGCCGTGGTCACGAACATGATGTCCGACAGATCGATGTCGAGTTCGAGATAGTGATCCTGGAACTTCGAATTCTGCTCGGGATCGAGCACCTCGAGCAGCGCCGAAGCGGGATCGCCGCGGAAATCCTGGCCGAGCTTGTCGATCTCGTCGAGCAGGAACAGCGGGTTCGACTTGCCCGCCTTCTTGAGATTGGTGACGATCTTGCCCGGCAGCGAACCGATATAGGTCCGCCGGTGGCCGCGAATCTCGGCTTCGTCGCGCACGCCGCCGAGCGACTGGCGGACGAATTCGCGCCCGGTCGCACGGGCGATCGACTTGCCGAGGCTGGTCTTGCCCACCCCGGGCGGGCCGACGAGGCACAGGATCGGGCCCTTGAGCTTGTTGGTGCGCGCCTGCACCGCGAGATATTCGATGATCCGGTCCTTGACCTTCTCGAGCGCGAAATGGTCGGCGTCGAGGATCTTCTGCGCCTCGCCGATGTCCTTCTTGACCCGGCTCTTCTTGCCCCATGGCAGGCCGAGCAGGATGTCGAGGTAATTGCGCACCACCGTGGCCTCGGCGCTCATCGGCTGCATCCCGCGCAGCTTCTTGAGTTCGCTCTCGGCCTTTTCGCGCGCTTCCTTGCTCAGCTTGGTCTTGGCGATCTTCTCGGTCAGTTCGGCGATCTCATTGCTGCCGTCCTCGTCGCCGCCCAAGCTCGTTCTGGATCGCCTTGAGCTGTTCGTTGAGGTAATATTCGCGCTGGGTCTTTTCCATCTGCCGCTTGACGCGGCCGCGGATGCGGCGTTCCACCTGCAGCACCGACAGCTCGCCTTCCATGAAGGACATGACCATTTCCAGGCGCTTGAGCGGGTCGCGCTCGACCAGCAGCGCCTGCTTGTCCGAAACCTTGGCGTTGAGCGCCGCAGCCACCGCATCGGCCAGCTCGCCGGCATCGTCGATCTCGCCCAGCCGCTCGCCGGCATCATCGCCCAGCTTCTTGTTGAGCTTGGCATATTCGCTGAACTGCTCGACCACCTGCCGCATCATCGCGGTGACCTCGCTCCCCGAAGCGGTGACCGGTTCGTGGATCGTCACCTCGACCTCGGTGTAGTCGCTCCGTTCGGCCAGCATCTCGACCGTGCCGCGCGCGGTCCCCTCGACCAGCACGCGGACCGTGCCATCGGGCAGCTTGAGCAGCTGCAGGACCTGCGCCACCACCCCGACCTCGTAGAGGTCATCGCCCTCGGGATCGTCGCAGCCGGGATCGAGCTGGGCCAGCAGGAAAATGTCCTTGCTGCCTTCCATCGCCGCTTCGAGCGCCGCGACCGATTTGTCGCGCCCGACGAACAGCGGCACGACCATGCCGGGAAACACCACGATGTCGCGCAGGGGAAGTAGCGGAAGGGTCTGGTTCATGTAATTCTTGTCCATTGGCAGGCGTCGGGGCCTTCGCGATGAATATGGTGACCGCCCCCGGGCTTCGCAACGCCACGGTGCAGAACCATGTGGAAGACGTGAATTTTCAGTGACAGAATATGGACTCCGGTTTACACACGGTCTGGGCGGCAGGCATTCACAACCTGCTGGGGACGCAGCTGTGGTCGGAAAAACTATTTGTAGACTGTTCGGACACCGGCTCGACCGGCATTCCACGTGGCACGACGGGGTTGATTTCCGCGCCACCTGTGGCCGCTGCCATATGCCGTTGATCCGTGACCATGAACTCGGCTGGGTAGCGTTCGACGCCTGGTCCGATTCCACGGACAAGGCCGCGCCCGACCAAGGCCGCGATTGACCGCTGGCCGTTCTTCGCGCGCGCCCTGAAATTTGCTCGCCGCCGCCTGGCCGGATGCGCGAGGCGAAGCTGGCGGAATTCCGGGCCAGGCGGGGCCTCGCGCCTCGTTCGGGCAGCGTCGGTGCATTACATTCCCGGCAGATTGAAGCCCTGCGGCAGGCCTGCGCCCTGCTGGATCTTGCCCATTTCCTCGGCCGAGACGCGGTCCGCCTTGTCGCGGGCATCGTTGAAGGCAGCGGCGACGAGGTCTTCGACCATCTGCATTTCTTCCGGCTTCATCAGGCTTTCGTCGATCTTCACGCCCAGGATGCGCCCGCGCGCCGTCGCCCGGACCGTGACCAGCCCGCCGCCGGCCTTGCCTTCGACCTCCAGTTCGTCGAGCCGCGCCTGGGCCTCGCCCATCTGCTTCTGAATCGTCTCGGCGGCCTTCTGCGCCTGCGCCAGCATCTCTTCCATGTTCATGCGTTTCTACTCCAGGGTATTTCGCGCCGCACGGGGGCAGCGGCGCCGTTTTCGATCAGTTCGGCGTCGGGGAAAGCCTCGAACGCCGCCTTCACCAGCGGATGCGCGCGGACCGCCGCCGCCGCTGCATCGCGGGCGCTGGCGGCGCGTTCGACCAGCGAGGGTTCGCCGATCCCGCCGGCAAGCTCTTCCACCGTCCAGCGCTTCTGCGTCCGTCGGAACAGCGCCTCGCGCAGGACGGGGGCAATGTCTTCGGTGAATTTCGCATCGCGGCCGAAACGCAGCACGCCATCGGCGAGTTCCACCACTCGCACCTGCAACCGCATGATGTTGGCTTCCTGCAGCATTCCGGCGGCATCGATCGATTCGACCAGGCTTTCCCAATCGGGCGCCCGCTGCGCGACGGGCGCGCCCTGGCCGGCGTCCGCCCGGAGCTTCCGTCCCGACCGGTCCGCGCTCGGCCAGGCTCTCGAGCGTGCGGGCGAGCTTTCCGGGATCGGGCATCTGGCCCGCATGCAGCAACCGCAGCAGCGCCATCCGCAAGGCGATCAGCGGATCGGGGGCGAGCCGCACCTCTTCGTGCCCCTTGAGCAGCAATTGCCACAGCCGGTGAAGCTGGCCCGCGGGCAGCAGGCCTGCCCATTCGCCGAGCTGTTCGCGTTCCTCCGCGGTGGCCCCGTCGGGCTCGCCGCCCGAAACCTGCGCCACGGCGATGCGGTGCGCGAGATCCATCTGCGCGCGCATCAGCGCGAGCGGCTCGACGCCGAGCGCATATTGTTCGTCGATGCCCTCGAGCAATTCCTTGCCGGCGCCTTCGAGAATATGTCCGAACAGCCGCCGCTGGGCCGATTTGTCGGCCAGCCCGAGCATGTCGCGCACGCGGGCTGCGGTGACCCTGCCGTCCTTGTCGAGATCGGCGTGGGCGATCGCCTGGTCGAGAATCGACAGCCCGTCGCGGACCGAGCCTTCGGCGGCATTGGCGACGATGTTGAGCGCTTCGGCCTCGGCCTCGACGCCTTCCTTGCCGCAGATCTCGGCGAAATGCGCCTCGAGCATCGGCACCGGTATGCGGCGCAGATCGAAGCGCTGCGTCCGGCTCAGCACGGTGACCGGCAGCTTGTCGACCTCGGTCGTGGCGAACAGGAATTTCACATGCGCCGGCGGTTCCTCGAGCGTCTTGAGCAAGGCGTTGAACGCATTGCGGCTGAGCATGTGGACTTCGTCGATGATGTAGATCTTGTAGCGCGCCGAGACCGCGGCATAGCGCACCGCCTCGATGATCTCGCGCACGTCGTCGACGCCGGTATGCGATGCGGCATCCATTTCGATCACGTCGATATGGCGGCCCTCGGCGATCGCGCGGCAGGGTTCGCAAACCCCGCAGGGGCTGATCGTCGGGCCGCCGTTGCCGTCGGGGCCGATGCAGTTCAACGCCTTGGCGATCAGCCGCGCGGTCGATGTCTTGCCCACCCCGCGCACCCCGGTCATCAGGAAGGCATGCGCCAGCCGGTCGCGCGCGATCGCATTGGCGAGCGTGCGCACCATCGCTTCCTGGCCGATCAGTTCGGCAAAGGTCTGCGGGCGGTATTTGCGCGCCAGCACGCGATAGGGCTGCGCCGGGTCAGCGGCTGGCGTATCGGCGGATTGCGCCTGGGCAAGCGGTACATCGGCGGGCAGCGGGGCGGCGGGCGGCGGGGCGGGTCGATCCTCGCGCTCGGCCCCTGACGCCGCGGTGCGCAGTTTTTCGGATGCCTCGGCAGGAACGGCGGCTTCGCCGAACATCGATTCCTGGCCCGCCTCCTCGAGTGCGGCGGCGCTCGGCGCGGCGGCCTCATCGGCCTCGGTCTCCCAGGGGAGGCCGTCGGCGTGGTCGGGGGAATCATCCATGCGCGATTAGGTAGGGGCAAGCGCCCCAAATGTCATGCCGTCGATCGTGGAAAAAGGAGCCGGCCGACCCGCCGCAATCCACCTGGGCTGCTTCCTTCCGGACCTGACCCGGTGAGCGAACGCAAACGTCCGACCGACTCCCGGCGCGCCATATGGCGCCGCGGGCCGGGAAAATCAATCAGCGAAAATTGTCGGCGTAGGCCTGGATCTTGAGGCTCTTGGGCGGGGTCGCGTAAACCCGCGCGGCAATGCCGTATTTCGCCGCATAGGCGCGGGCCTCGTCCTTGCTGGCGAAGGTGAGTTGCACCTGCGCCTGCGTGTCGCCGCTGCCGGTCCAGCCCATCAGCGGATCGGCCGCGCGCGCTTCGGACTGCTCGAATTCGAGCACCCATTCGTCGGTCCGCGCCCGGCCCGACTGCATGGCGTTCTTGGGTCGCTGGTAGATTCTCGCGCTCATGCGGTGCCTCTAATTCAGCCCCGGCTTTTTGAAAAGGCGTTCTTGGTCTTCAAGCTCGGCGCTTCGGCCCAGGGTTCCTCGGGCCAGCGGTGTTTGGGATAGCGCCCCTTCATCTCCTTGCGCACCTCGGACCAGCTGCCGCGCCAGAAGCCGGGCAGGTCGCGGGTCGACTGGATCGGCCGGCCGGCGGGGCTGGTCAGCTTGAGCAGCAGCGGCGTGTCGCCGACCAGCGGATGGCGATCGAGACCGAACAGCGCCTGCACCCGGACTTCGACCGCCGGCGCATCGTCCCCGGCATAGTCGATCGGATGCGTCGTCCCGGCGGGCGAGCGGAAGTTGCGCGGCGCCAGCCGCTCGAGCCGCTGGCGCGTCTCCCAATCGAGCAGGCCGAGCAGCGCCTGCACCAGATCGCCCGCGCGAAGATCGAGGCTCCGCTTGCCGGCCAGCAGCGGCGCGAGCCAGAGCGGCGCATCCTCTGCCAGCCGTTCGGGGGCGAGCGCTTCCACGCCGGCGAAATCGGCGCGGGCCAGGAACTCGGCCACAGGGCCCGATTGAATCAATTGTGCGGGGCTTTCGAGCGCCTTTGCCACCAGCAGATCGACGATTGCTTGCGGATCGGGGTCGGGATCGGGGCCTTTTGCCAGTGTAATCGCACCCAATTTCCGCTCGAGCAGCGCCTCCACCCGTCGCCCCGCTCCAGCGCAGAACCTGCCGCCGTTCGATCCGCGGCGACAGCCAGCGATCGATTTCCGGCTCATCCAGCGCGACCGCCGCCGTGATCCGCGCCGCCTTGGCCTGGCCCTGGGCATCGCCGATGACGAGGAACCGCGCCCGCGCGAGCGGCGATGCCGGATCGAGCTGAAACCCCCTGCCCCCCGCAGAAATCCAGTGTTCTCCGGACGGATCGCGGCGCCGGGCGACGAACTCGGGTCGGCCGGCGGCAAGGAGAATGGCGAGCGGCGGCTGCCTGCCCGCGTCGTTCTCGGCCAGCTTGCGTGCCTCCGCCGCCCACCGCCCGGCGAGCTTGCGGCTCGCTTCGGCCCGGGCGCCGCGATCGGTCCGCCAGCGCGACAGCCGCGCCTCGAGATCCTCGCCGCGACCGCCCAGCCCGCGTTCCTGCAGCAGCAGTGCCAGCCGCGCCGCATCCTCGGCCGAGCCGTGCTCGGCGCCGAACAGCACCATCGCGGCGGAGGCAGGATCGAGCGGCAGCTGCGCGATTTTCCTGCCGCGCTCGGTGATCCGCCCTTCCGCGTCGAGCGCGGCCAGGCTTTCGAGCGCCCCGCGCGCCGCCGCCACCGAAGCGGCGGGCGGCGGATCGAGCCAGGCGAGGCTGCCGGGATCGGCGGTTCCCCAATTGGCCAGCGCCAGCACCAGCGGCGCAAGATCGGCGGTGTGCATTTCAGGCGGATCATAGGCCGGGCGCCCGGCGTGACCGGCCTCCTCCCACAAGCGATAGGCGACGCCGGGCCCCTGCCGCGCCGCGCGACCGGCGCGCTGCGCGGCGGAAGCCTGGCTCGCGCGATGGGTCACGAGATGCGTGGTGCCCGCCGCCCGGTCGAATTCGGCGCGCCGCGACAAGCCGGCATCGACCACCACCGAGACCCCGTCGAGCGTCAGCGAGGTTTCCGCGATGGCGGTAGCGAGGACGATCCGGCGGCGCCCCCCTGCGTCGGGCCGGATGGCCGCGCGCTGCTGTGCGGGCAGGACCTGTCCATGAAGTGGAAGCACGACGGCCCCCGGCAGGCGCGCCTCGATCCGTTCACGGACCCGCTCGATCTCGCCGACACCGGGGAGGAAAGCGAGGATATCGCCCGTTTCTTCGCGCCAGGCGGTGGCGATGGCGGATGCGACCGCGTCTTCCATCCGCGATTGCGGCGCGGACCCGAGCCAGACGATCCGCAACGGATGGGCCCGCCCCTCGCTTTCGATCACCCGACAGCCGGGTCCGAGCAATTGCGCGAAGCGCTCGCCCGCGATCGTCGCCGACATGACGAGCACCCGCAGATCCTCGCGCAGCACGGCGCGGCTTTCGAGCGCAAGGGCGAGGCCCAGATCGCTGTCGAGATGGCGTTCGTGCGCTTCGTCGAAGAGCACCGCCGAAATCCCATCGAGCTCGGGATCGTCGAGGATGGTGTTGACGAAGATTGCTTCGGTCACCACCAGAATGCGGGTCCGCGAAGAACGCTTGCTGTCGAGGCGGGTGAGATAGCCGACGGTTTCGCCCGGACTTTCGCCAAGCAGTTCGGCCATCCGCTCGGCCGCGGCGCGCGCCGCGACCCGGCGCGGCGAGGTCAGGATCACCGTGCCGGTGCACCAGCTCTGATCGAGCAGCGCGGGCGCGACCGCGGTGGTCTTGCCCGCCCCGGGCGGAGCCACCAGCACCGCCCCCGTGCCGCGGCGCAGAGCCTCGAGCACATCCGGAAGCACAGCGTGAATGGGAAGATCGGGCATCGCCGAGCCTCCTAGGACGGATCAGTACCCGCGCGCCACCGCGAACAGCGCCGCCTGCGTCATCGCCCGGCGCGCGGTTCCATCGGGGAAGATCGACAGCGCGCCGATCGCCCGCTGAGCGAAGTGGCGCGCCCGCGCGCGCGTGTCGGCGACGGCATCGTGCCGCTCGATGAGCGCGATGGCGTGGTCGAGATCCTCGTCGCTGGTCCGAAAACCGCCGATCGCGGCCTTCCAGAAGGCGCGCTCTTCCTCGTCGCCGCGCGCATAGGCGAGGATCACCGGCAAAGTCATCTTGCCTTCGCGGAAATCGTCGCCGCGATCCTTGCCCATCTCGGCGGCGTTGGAATCGTAGTCGAGCGCATCGTCGACGAGCTGGAAGGCGACCCCGAGATTGCGCCCGTATTCGTCGAGCGCGCGTTCTTCTTCCTCGCTGCATTCGGCGACCACGGCAGCGATCCTGCTGGCGGCGGCGAACAGCGCGGCGGTCTTGGCGCGAATGATGTGCAGATAGCGTTCTTCGCTGGTGTCGATCTTGCGTTGCGCGGTGAGCTGGTCGACCTCGCCTTCCGCGATGATGGCGCTCGCGCCCGAGAGGATCTTGAGGACCTTGAGACTGCCGTCCTCGGTCATCAATTCGAACGAACGACTGAACAGGAAATCGCCGACCAGTACCGTGGCAGGATTGCCGAAGATGATGTTGGCGGCCGCCTTTCCGCGCCGCAGATCGCTGCCGTCGACGACGTCGTCGTGGAGCAGCGTGGCGGTGTGGATGAATTCGACCGCCGCCGCGAGCTTGTAATGACGGGCGCCGCTGTATCCCACCAGTTCCGCCCCGGCGAGCGTCAGCATCGGCCGAAGCCGCTTGCCGCCACCCGAAATCAGATGGCCGGCCAGCGCCGGGATCAGCGGCACTTCGCTCTGCATCCGGTCGAGGATGACCTGATTGACCCGATTCATGCCTGGCGCAGTGAGCGACAGCATCGGTTCGATCGAGCCCTCGGGCTCCTGGCGCGGCATGGGGATCACGTCGGCTGACATTTCGCCTTGGCCATGGTCTGCGCAAGCTTGCTTGGCAAGGGCACAATTGCCGCTAGTCTGGCAAGCGATGACGCAATCCCTGCAACCCGATTCCGCTCCCGACCCGATCCTCGCTCGCTATCGCAAGAGCATCGACAATATCGACGCGGCCCTCGTCCACATCCTCGCCGAACGGTTCCGGATCACGCAGGCGGTGGGCGAATACAAGGCGAAATCGGCGCTGCCTCCGGCCGATCCCGGCCGCGAAGGCGAACAGATCGCCCGGTTGAGAAGGCTGGCCGAGGAGAGCGAGCTCGATCCCGAATTCAGCGAGAAATTCCTCCGCTTCATCATCGATGAAGTGATCCGCCATCATGAAAAGGCGCAGAAGCGATGAGCCTCTAGCCAATTTCTTCGGGGCGCAGCTCGCGTACCCGGCGCGCCCCGCCCGGCAGTTCGCCGCTCTGAGCCTTCGTGACGCGTGCCTTCTCGTTCTGGATTTCGGCGTTGCGCACCGCCGCGGCATCGCGCGCACGGCAATTGTCCCCATCGAGCGTCAGTCCGGGCAGAGCAGCCGTCAGCGAGCCGATCGCGCGCCTTGCGGCGCTCAAACTGCGCTTCGGGGCAACAGCAATTTCACCAGCAATCCCCCGAGGTCCTCGCTCTCGTCCAATTCCACCGAACCGCCGTAGATCTCCGCCACGTCGCGGACGATTGCAAGCCCCAGGCCCGTGCCGGGCTTGTCGGTATCGAGCCGGGCACCGCGGTCGAAAATGCGCGTCCGCTCGGCCTCGGGAATGCCGCTGCCGTCATCCTCGACCCAGATGATGCATTGCGGCGAATCGGGTTCGGGATCGATCGTCACGAACACGCTGCCCCCGCCGTATTTGGCCGCATTCTCGATCAAATTGCCCAAGATCTCGTCGAGGTCCTGACGCTCGATCGCGACCGCGGCCTTCCGATTGCCGTCGATGTCGAAGCGGGTATCGGGATACAGCCGCTCGACCGCACGGCGGACCGCCTCGGCGCTCTCCCACACCACGACCCGCCCATGTCCGATGGCTCGGCGGCCCACCGCGCGCGCGCGCGCCAGATGATGGTCGACATGCCGCTGCATGGTTCGCGTCTCGCGCATCACCGCAACACCGAGATCGGGCGCATTGGCGGTTGCCGCATTGGTCAGCACCGTCAGCGGCGTCTTGAGCGCATGGGCGAGATTACCCGCATGGGTCCGCGCTTCTTCCGACTGTTTCTCGGTATGGGCAAGCAAAGCATTGATTTCCTCTACCAGAGGCTCGACCTCGAGTGGCAAAGGTTCGGTGATTCGGTTGGTGCCCAGGCTGCGCATCGACTGGATCGCCGCGCGAACACGGCGCAGCGGGCTGAGGCCGTACCAGCTCTGCGCCATCGCCATGGCGAAGAGGCCGAGGCCGAGCACGGCGAAGCTCCACGCCAGGATCGCGCGGATCCGGTTGATCTGCAAATCCAGCTCCTCGCGCGCCGAGGCGACGGCGAAGGTCCAGCGCGTATCGCTGTCGGGGAGGATCACCGAGCGCTCGACGACACGCAGCGGTTCGCCTTCGAACTGGTCGCTGTCATAGAAATGCGGGTCGGCATCGAAGTGACCGCGCTTGAGCTCCAGCTGCGTATCCCACAGCGATCGCGAGGGCTTGGTCTCGAGCGAATAGGAAGGCGTGGTCTCCTGCCCCTCGCCCGTGACCTGCCAATAGAGGCCGCTGTTTGGCTCAAGGAAGCGCGGCTCGCCGAGCGGTCGGTTGAAATAGACTTCGCCGTCGGGTCCGATCTCCGCGGTCACGATCATCGCGTTGAGCAGATATTCGAGTTGCTCGTCGAAATTGCTCGCGACCATTCGGGTGAGCGTCCGATCGAGCGCGAATCCGCCGGCGAGCAGCAGAACGCCGATCCACACCGCCGCGATGGCCATCATCCGTGCCGCGAGACTGCGCGGCATCCGCAACGGACGGCCGAGCGTCACCGGCGCGGGTGCAGGAGGCGAATCCGCTTCGCCTCGCGCCCCAGCGGTCGCCTGATCAGGCCCGGGGCGCGTCGGCGGGGTCGTCGAGGCTGTAGCCAAGTCCACGGATTGTCGTGATCACTTCGGCACCCAGCTTCTTGCGGATGCGCGTGACGAAGACCTCGATCGTGTTCGAATCGCGATCGAAGTCCTGGTCGTAGATGTGCTCGATGAGCTCGGTGCGGCTGACGACCTTGCCCTTGTGGTGCATCAGATAGCTGAGCAGCTTGTATTCCTGCGCGGTCAGCTTGACCGGCTCGCCCCTCAATGTGACGCGCCCCGAACGCGTGTCGAGGCGGACGTCGCCGGCGGTCAGCTCGCTCGAGGTATTGCCCGAGGCGCGGCGGATGAGCGCGCGGAGGCGGGCAATCAGTTCCTCCGTCTGAAACGGCTTGGCGAGATAATCGTCGGCGCCGGCGTCGAGCCCGGCCACCTTGTCCGACCAGCTATCGCGCGCGGTAAGCACCAGGACGGGGAAACTGCGGCCTTCGCGGCGCCACATGCCGAGCACGGTCAGCCCATCGATTTCGGGCAATCCGAGATCGAGCACCACGGCGTCGTAGTCCTCGGTGCTCCCGAGGAAGTGCCCATCTTCGCCGTCGGTGGAAAGATCTACCGCATAGCCATTCTGTTCGAGCGTCGACTTCAGCTGCTGGCCGAGCGTGGGCTCGTCCTCGACGATCAGGATCCTCATGAATTTCCGTCCTCGGATAGTTTTTCGCGCGTTTCGTTCATGTAGATGAACGCGTCAAGCTGAACGGAGTTTCGCAAGAGCCGCGTTATCGGCTGCGGCGAAGCACCCTCCCCGTCCGCGCATCGACGTCGACGAAGGTCACCCGGCCATCCTTGATGAACTTCAGGCGGTAGGCCATTGCTGTGGGATCGTAGGCGGGGCCCAGATATTCGGCATCCTTCATCGTCGGGAGAATCCGCGCTTCGATGTCGCGCAGCTTGAGGATGTTGCCCGCGCTCATCTCGCGCCGCGCTTCGCCCTGCTCGCTGCTGCGACGCTGCGCAAAAGCAGGCTCCGCGACGAGCGGGCCGGCGAGCAGTACCGCGGCGAACAACGATGTCAGAATGCGCTTCATCATGACCGTGTGCCTAGGGTGGCGGCATTGAACAAGGTGTGAATGCGCCGGTCTGCCCAGATCGGCCCGCTCAGCGGGTCAGTTCGAACTTGACCGTCAGCGTGACCTGGGTCGCGACTTGGCCCGGCCGCGTGGGAGTCTTGGCTTCGGCGGCAACAGCGCGCGGAGCCCGCTGCATCATGTCGTACATCGGTTGCTGGCCCCCGAGCTGTTCCTCGACCGCAAGCAGGCGGGCCGCCGAATAGCCGGCCATCCGGGCGTATTCGCCTGCCTGCGCGGTGGCCGTGCGAAAAGCGTTCGCACGGGCTTGTGCACGCAGCGGCGCGTCTTCGATGATGCCCCATGCCGGTCCGTTGAGATTGGTCGCACCGGCCGCCACCAGGGCATCGAGCGCCGGGCCCACCCGATCGAGCTCGCGCAGTTCGATGCTGACGGTGTTCGAGGCGTCGTAGCCGAGGAAGCGCGGAGGCTGGTCGTTGCGGTAGTCATATTGCGGGTTGAGCGTGATGCCAGCGGTCTGGACTCGTGCGTCGGGCACACCGAGCTGGCGCAGCCGCGCGAGGACGCTTTCCATCTGCGTCGCGTTCAGACGCATCGCTTCCACCGCAGTGGATGCGCGCGTCGTTACCCCGGCCCCCACCATAGCCTTGTCGGGATCGCCCAGGACTTGCTCGGAAATCTGCAGTTCCACCACCGGTCCCTGCGCATCAATCCGAACCTCCACAGCCTGAGCAGGGGCGGAGGCGGTTGCACCGACGGCGGCAATAGCGATAGCTGGAATAGCATAGCGGATCATGGAGTTTCCTTCGTTGCTAGGGCGGATTATCCGTTGCGCCGGTTACGCGCGGCTGAACGGAGCGGTTCCCCCGCTCCCCGTCGTCGAGGTGCGCAATTCACATCCACCGCGCGGCTATGGACGCACGGTCGAGGAACGAAACGCCTCGCCGGGGCGCGCGCGCATTTGGCAACTTGCAGCTTTGCGCCGGCACACCTACGTCGCGCCTCCTATGGCACAGCCCCCGATCCTCAGCCTCGAAGGCATGGCGCTGCAACAGGGCGGCCGCTGGCTGTTCGGCGGTCCCGACCACGAGCCTCTCGACCTCCACATCGGCCCACGCGACCGGATCGCGCTGATCGGACGCAACGGCGTCGGCAAGACCACGCTGTTCCGCATGATCGATGGCCAGATCGAAACCGATGCCGGCCAGCGCAAGATCAAGCCGGGGACCAGGATCGTATTGCTGGAACAGGATCCCGACCTTTCGGGCTATGCCACGCTGATGGACTGGGCGCTGGCCGGCCACCATGCTCCGGCCGAATACGAGGTCGAGGCAATCGCAGGACAACTCGGCATCGACATGGCTCGCGAGACCCAGGGCGCGAGCGGCGGCGAGCGGCGCCGGGCTGCCATCGCCCGCGCGCTGGCGCAGGAGCCCGATCTGCTGCTGATGGACGAGCCGACCAATCACCTCGATCTGGCCGCGATCGACTGGCTCGAAGATTGGCTCGACCGCTACAAGGGCGCGTTTCTGGTCATTAGCCACGATCGCACCTTCCTCAAGCGGCTGACGCGCGCAACGCTGTGGCTGGACCGCGGCAGTCTGCGGCGCAAGGAAGTCGGCTTCGGCGGCTACGAGGCGTGGGAAGAACAGGTCTACGCCGAGGAAGCGCGTGCGGCGGAGAAGCTCGACGCCCGGCTCAAGCTCGAGGCGCACTGGCTCGAACGCGGCGTCACCGCGAGGCGCAAGCGCAATCAGGGTCGGCTCGAGAAGCTGCATCAGATGCGGGCACAACGCGCCTCGATGATCTCTGCCGCAGGCACCGCAAAGCTCAAGCTGGCGACCGAGGAAGACTTCAAGTCCAAGTCGGTCATCACCGCGGAGCGGATCACCAAGGCGTTCGGGGACCGCACGATCATCAAGCCGTTCAGCCTGCGCATCCAACGCGGCGACCGCATCGGCATCGTCGGTGCCAATGGCGCGGGCAAGACCACCTTGCTGAAGATGCTCACCGGCGAACTCGCGCCCGATAGCGGAACGGTCGAGATCGCCAAGACGCTGACGGGCGTGATGATCGACCAGCAGCGCCAGCTGCTCACCGCCGACAAGACCGTGCGCCAGGTGCTGGCGGAAGGCGGCGACTGGATCGACGTGCGCGGCAACCGCAAGCATGTGCAGGGCTATCTCAAGGAATTCCTGTTCGATCCGAAGATCGTCGACATGAATGTTGCGGTGCTGTCGGGTGGCGAGCGCAGCCGATTGCTGCTGGCGCGCGAATTCGCCAAGGCGAGCAATCTGCTGGTACTCGACGAACCGACCAACGACCTCGATCTCGAGACGCTCGATCTGCTGCAGGAGGTAATCGCCGACTACGAGGGCACGGTGCTGATCGTCAGCCATGATCGCGACTTTCTCGACCGCACGGTGACTCTGACGTTGGGGCTTGACGGGACCGGCAAGGTCGATGTGGTCGCGGGTGGCTACGAGGATTGGGAGGCCAAGCGGCGTCAGCCGGTCGCGCGCCGAGAAAGGCCCCGCCGGTCTCTCGACAAAGCCGCGCCATCGCCGCAGTCGACGGCGCAGACCGCGTCGAAACCGGCCAAACTCTCCTACAAGGACCAACGCGATTACGAGCTCCTTCCGGCCCGTATAGAGGAGCTCGAGGCTGCTATCGCGAAGGGCGAGACCATTCTCGCGGATCCGGAACTCTATTCGACCGATCCGCAGAAATTCGCCAATATTTCCAAGGGAATCGAAAACGCCCGCGCCGAGAAGGAAACCGCGGAGGAACGCTGGCTGATGCTCGCCGAACAGGTCGAGGCTTGAACGGGGAACTCGCCACCGCGATCGCCGGCTGCCGCCTTTGCGCCGACCATCTGCCCCACGGCGTCCGTCCGGTGGTCAGCTTTTCCTCGACGGCAAGGCTGACGATCATCGGCCAGGCGCCGGGATCGAAGGTCCACGAGAGCGGCATCCCGTGGGACGACGCCAGCGGCGACCGGCTGCGTGACTGGACCGGTCTCGACCGGGAGACCATGTACGATCCAGCGCGGGTTGCACTTGTTCCCATGGGCTTTTGTTATCCGGGCAAGGCCAGCGGCGGCGACAAGCCCCCGCGCAGGGAATGCGCGCCGCAATGGCACGAACGCGTGCTCGAAATCCTGCCCGACGATCGGTTGACCTTGCTCGTCGGCACCTACGCGCAGGCGCGCTATCTGCCCGCTGCACGCAAGCTGCCGATGACCGAGCGAGTGCGTCGTTTCGACGACGCTCTGCCGCGCTTCTTTCCCCTTCCCCACCCCGCCTGGCGCTCGACGATCTGGATGCGCAAGCATCCCTGGTTTGAGGCCCAGGTCCTGCCCGAACTGCGCAAGGCCGTAGCGGCACATTTGTAGCCCCCTAGGCCAGTGCCGCAACATGGCCCGGTGGGCCCTCGCCGACGAGCAGGAAGCCCGGCAATCACGCGATGCGGTAGAAGCGGGCCACGCGGTCGAGCGCGAAGCCGAGCACGAGCTTGGCCGAGCGGCCCGGCCAGCCGAGGGCCCGCTCGGCGTCGATCAATCCCTCGCCCGCGCAGACGACGCGCCAGAGAATGTCGCGCAGACCCGATCCGGCCTCGGCCATCGCCCCATCGAAACGCGCCTTGGCCGCGACCTGACGCTCGGAGGGAGCGAGCCCACGCTCGGACCACCCCGGTCCGTCGACGCGCAGCGCATCCCACCGCATGGTGACCGAGGGCGCCAATTGCGCGCGCTCGTAATCGGCACGCAATTGCTCGCCCGCGGCGAACTGCCGATCGGTCAGGCGGCCGCGGGCATGCAGCCATGCGAGCGGTGATTCGGCGATATTCACCGTCACGCTGCGGCAGCCACCCCTGGCACCCCGGCCGCGCCGCGGCCCTTCCTCGGTCAGTTCGCGTTCGACGAGCTTTCGCATGGCTGTTCCCCTTCTCCTGGTCAGGAGGCCTTGCAAAATAACCGGTCCTGTAGGAAAGCAGAAAAACCGATTTGGTTATGGGAGAGTTCGGTGATCAACCGCATCCGCGACATTCGCAAGCAGAAGGGCATGACCCTCGCCGATCTGGCTGCCGCTTGCGATCCCCCGACCACCGCACAGACGATCGGACGGCTCGAGACGGGGATGCGCAATCTGTCGCTGAAGTGGATGGACAGGATTGCCGACGCGCTCGGCGTCGAAGCCGAAGTGCTCGTCCGCTCGGAAAGGGCGGGTCATCCGCAACTGGTCGCCCTATTGGAAAAAAGTGGGCCGGAAGCGCTGGGTTCTCCTCGCGATGCGATTCTCGCCACCGATCTGGGCGGCGACGGCGCGCTGATGGTACTCGAAATCGACTATCCGCATGGCGAATACCGGCCGGGCGACCAGCTCTGGCTTCGCCAGATCGCTCCCGAAGATGCCGGACGCGCGATCAACCGCGACGTTCTGGTGCCGCGCAAGGGCGGGCGTTTCGCCTTCGGCCGGCTGATCGACCGGCAGGCGAGCCGCATCGGGCTGCTCCCGCCCGGACACGGTGAAAAGCAGCTGGTGATCGATGCTCCTGCCTGGGTCGCGGTTGCCGAAATGCTGGTCCGGCGGCTGTGAGCGCTGCCAAGAGCCGCCGCGTCCTGTCCCTCTCGACGCTGTTCCCGAACGATGCGCATCCGCGTTTCGGCATTTTCGTGGCCAAGTCGCTCGAGGCGCTGCAGCGGGATACCGCCTGGGATGCGACGGTGATCAACCCGATCGGCCTGCCGCCGCTTGCACTCGGGCGCTATCGCTCGCTCGCCCGCGCAGCGCACGACGGGGAAGAATTCGGCCTTTCGATCCACCGTCCGACCTTCCGCCTGGTTCCGCGAATTGGTGGTCGCTTCAATCCGCGACTGATCGCGCATGCCGTCTTGCCCCTCGCACGGCGTCTGCACGCCGAGTGCCCGTTCGATCTGGTCGATGCCCAGTTCTTCTATCCCGACGGCCCCGCGGCGATGATGATTGCACGCGCGCTCGACCTCCCCTTTTCGGTCAAGGCGCGGGGGGGGACATCCATTATTGGGGCGCGCGCAGCTACGGCCGCGAGGCCCTGCTGCGAACCGCGTGCGAGGCCACCGGTGTTCTTGCAGTATGCGGCGCGCTCGCCGACGACATGGCCCTGCTGGGGATGGAGCGGGCGAAGATCGCAATTCATCACACCGGGCTCGACCGGGACCTTTTCCGCCCGCTCGATCATGTCACCCTACGCGGGCAGGTCGCAAACAGCTTCGGTCTGCCGTTGGCCGAGGGAGAACGGCTGCTGCTGACGGTAGGGGCGCTGATCGAGCGCAAGGGTCAGGCGTTGGTGATCAAGGCATTGGCGCATCTGCCCGGCACGCGCCTATTGCTTGTAGGAAAGGGCGAGGACGAGGCCAGCCTGCGCGCGCTTGCGAAAGAGATCGGGATGGCCGAGCGGATCCATTTTCTCGGCTCGCTGGCGCCTTCGGCCCTGCCGCCGCTCTACAGTGCGGCCGATGCCATGGTGCTGCCTTCGGCCAGCGAAGGGCTCGCCAATGCCTGGGTCGAAGCGCTCGCCTGCGGCACGCCGTTGGTGATAACGGATGCCGGCGGCGCTCGAGAGGTGGTGCGATCGCCCGAGGCGGGGGTGATAGTGGCGCGCAACTGCCGTGCGCTACGCGAGGGGATCGAACTGGTGCTCGACCGTCGGCCCACACCCGAGAAGGTGGCAGCGACGGTCGAGAACTTCAGCTGGACTGCCAATGGCGCAGCACTGGCGGCTCATTACGACAGACTGATCGCCTAGGCGGCGGCAAACTCAGACCTCGCCGCGGGCCATGCGCTCCTGCTTGTCGGCCACCGATTCGCGAGGCACGAAGCTGTCGCTGTTGACGCCCAGCCAGACCAGGATCGGCGCGGCCATATAGATCGAGCTATAGGTCCCGACAAACAGGCCGAGCACGATACCCGCGACCATGCCGAACAGGCTGGCCGGCCCGAACAACAGCAGCGGGATCAGCGCAATCAGCAATGTCAGCGAAGTCATCACGGTTCGGGCCAGGGTCTCGTTGACCGAAAGATCGAGCAACTCCGGTAGCGGCATCTTCCTGAACTTCTTCAGGTTTTCGCGAATGCGATCGTAGACGACGATGGTGTCGTTGAGCGAATAGCCGATGATCGCCAGGATCGCCGCGATGATCTGCAGGCTGAATTCGATCTGGAACAGCGCGAACATGCCCAGCGTCAGGCTGACATCGTGAAACAGCGCGAACAACCCACCCACGCCGAACTGCCATTCGAACCGGATCCAGATGTACAGCGCGACGGCGAGCATTGCCGCGAGCAGCGCATAGACCGCCTGCGTGCGGAATTCGCCGGCGACCTTGCCCGAAACCGTATCGTTACCGTCCTGCCGCACGTTGGGATATTCGGACTGGATCTTGGCCACGACCCGATTGCCGATCTCGGTCGCGGCGCCGGGGACGCTCTCGGCCTCTTCCGGTAGCCGAACCCGGATCGAAACTTGGTTGTCGGCACCAAAACGCTGGACCACCGGTTCGCCGTAGCCCAGCGCACCGATCTTTTCGCGCAATTCGCCGATCGGCGCCTGATCGCGTTGGGTAAAGGTCACTCGGACTTCCTGTCCGCCGGCGAAATCCACTCCGTAATTGAGGCCCTTGGTCATCACCAGCCCCCAGCTCGCCGCGATCAGCAGGATGCTGATAGCGAAGAACGGGATGCGCCATCGGAGGAACTTGATGTTGGTGTCGTCGGGGACGAGCTTGAGCAGTTTCATGAATCCCGTCTCCGGCTAGAGGTTGAGGTCGTTGGGGCGCGCCTTGCGTAGCCATCCGGCGACCCACATGCGGGTCAGCGTCACGGCGGTGAAGACGCTGGTAAAGAGGCCGATCACGAGCACCACCGCGAAGCCGCGCACCGGTCCCGATCCGAACAGGAACAGCAGTACGCCGGCGATGAAATTGGTGATATTGGCATCGTAGATTGCCCGGCTCGCTTCCCTGTAGCCGGTTTCGACCGCGGCGACGACACGCCGTCCGCGCTTGCGTTCCTCACGAATGCGCTCGTTGACCAGCACGTTGGCGTCTACTGCGGCGCCGATGGTCAGCACGAAACCGGCAATCCCGGGTAGCGTGAGAGTGGTGTTGAGCCCGGCCATGATCCCGAGGATCATCAGCACGTTGATCACCAGAGCTACGGTGGCGTAAATGCCGAAGCGCCCATAGGTCACGATCATCAGCAGGACGACGAGCAGCGAGCCCACGGCCATGGCGATCAGACCCTTGCGGATCGAATCGGCTCCGAGATCGGGCCCGACGGTGCGTTCCTCGATCACCTGCAGGTCGACCGGCAAGGCGCCCGAGCGAAGCGAGATTGCCAGCTGGTTCGCGGTCTCGACCGAAAAGCCGCCCGAGATCTGCGCCGTTCCGCCGCGGATGGGCTCGTTGATATTGGGTGCGGAGAGCACCTTGTCGTCGAGGATGATCGCGAACGGCTTGCCCACGTTTTCGGTAGTCAGTTTGGCAAAGCGGCGGCCGCCGTCGCTATCGAACTGAATATTGACGACGGGATCGTTGGTCTGCGGGTCGAAGCTCTGCTGCGCGCCGGTGAGATTGTCGCCGCGAATGCCGCCAAGCCGGCGGACCGCCAGCGAACTGCCCGCGAACGGCGAGGTCTCGGCATAGGGAAAGATCTCGCTTCCCGGAGGGGCCAGCCCCTGCTGGACGTCGCTCGGCAGCGCCTGCTGATCGACCAGCTTGAATTCGAGCCGCGCGGTCTGGCCGAGCAGGGCCTTCAACTGGTCGGGGTCCTGTAGTCCGGGAACCTGGACAACGATGCGCGTCTCGCCCTGCCGGATGATCGTCGGCTCGCGCGTCCCCAACTCGTCGATACGCTTGCGCACGACTTCGGTCGCGCTTTCCATCGCGTCGCCCACTGCGGTGTCGATGCCCTCCTGCGTCTGGGAGAGGATCATGCGGTTGCCGTCCTCGACGCTGAGGTTCCACTCGCGCACCAGGCCGGTGCCGTTGATCGCGGGCAGCAGCAGTTCGCGCGCACGGTCGAGCTCGCTCGGATCGTCGAGAATGAAGCTCAGCCGTCCGCCACGGGTCGACACATCGCCGATACGAATGCGCGGCTCGGCGTTGCGCAGCGTGCTGCGGACATTCTCTTCCATGTTCTCGAGCCGCTGCGCAGCGACCTGTCGCGGGTCCGCCTCGAGCAGGATATGGCTCCCGCCGGCGAGATCGAGACCAAGATTGACGGTCGGATCGGGCAGGACGTCGGGCCAGTCGAGGCCCGCAACCGAAAACAGCGAGGGCAGCGCCGCGAGCGCAGCCAGCGCGGTAATCAGCCAGAGCCAGGCTTTGCGCCAGGTGGGAAAATCGAGCATCGGGTGGTTCGCCTCAGTCGTTCGCCGCGGGTTTGCCGCGCGAGGAAATCACATCGCCGATCGTGCTGCGCACCGCCTTGACCGTCACGCCCTTTGCAAGTTCGAGGTAGACGAATTCCTCGTCTACCTTGGTGATCCTGCCGACCAGTCCGCCGGCGGTGACCACCTCGTCGCCCTTGCCGAGACCGGCGACCTTTTCGCGATGCTGCTTCTGCTGGCGCATCTGCGGGCGCAGGATGAGGAACCACAGGATCAGCAACATGCCGATCGGCAGCACCCAGCCGGTCCATGCGGGCGGCTCGGATGCGGCGCTTCCGGCGGCGGCGAGAATATCGATCATCGGGGATTGTACCTGTCGAATTGTCTGTGTGGTGCCGCGCAATTGGAACATGCTGCGCGCGCTTTCAAGCGCGCCGGCGGATCCCGCAAGCGTGGCTGCGCGGCGCGGTTAGCAGCAATGCACAAAGAGGGCAACGCAATGCCCGCTAAGCACGCTTGCCATGCTCGGGAACCGGCCCTATAGCGCCGCCTCCACTGGTCTCGGGACGTAGCGCAGTCTGGTAGCGCACCATACTGGGGGTGTGGGGGTCGCTGGTTCGAATCCAGTCGTCCCGACCAGTGGAAGTTCCTTCCGAACGGAAAGCCCGCAGAATTCCTCGCCATCCTGGCTTTGGAGGAGTTTGGTTGGGAATTGTTTTTCGCGAATTGTGCTACAAGGTGTGCCGCCCCCTGTGCCCCGCTCTGTGCGCAGGTGCCGGAGCATGAGCAACGTGTATCGTCGCGGTGCGGTTTACTGGTGGCGCCGGTCCACCCGTTTGGATGGGGTCAGTCCACGCGCTATAATGCTCCGGTTATCGTTGAAGACCGCGGACAAGGTCGAGGCGAAGCGAAGGGCTGCGGCCCTCGAACTGGAGTTGCAGATGGTCGCGATCACTTATCCCGAAGAGCCGAACGGACTGACGCTGTGAAGCTGCAGCCGTGTTCAAGGAAGCGCTCGAATACAAGCGTGACCAGATCGCCGCCATTCAAAGCCGGCCGCCCTTCGATGACGAAGCCCATCGCTTGAGCAATTGGGCGTCGAGCAAGATCTTCGGCCAGATCGCGCGCTCGGGAAGCGACCCTTCCCGGAAAGGAGCGGGGGGGAGCTCTTGGACGACCCCGCTCTGAGCGATGACGAGCGAGCGGTCTTAGCCGAGCTCTGTTCCCATCATGGCATGCAAACGAGTAGCGAAGCGGAATGGGACTGGCTCTCCGAGATTTGTGACAGCGACGAAAAAATCTCCCGTGCCGGCTTCAGGGCACCGGTTGGCCGTCCGCCCATCGCGCCGCGCTTCGTACTGCACTTTCTCAAAAACGCTGGCATCACGGACACTGCGACCAATCGGCGAATTGTGCTTGCCGTTGCGGCCGCTGCCTACAGCCAAGCATGCTTGGAAGCGAACGAGAGTTTAGGCGATATAGCAGAGGCAGGCACCAGTGCAGCGCTGCCGGAAACTCTCCGGCGCCTCCTCGATCCCGAAGCGAAAAATCCATTGTTCTCGCCAATAGAGCGAACAGACCAAGCCGGCCTCGAGGAGCAAGCAGGCAGCAGCGCCCGTCTAGAGCGCCCGCGGTTCCAATGCCGCCTGCTCGCGCACCAGAGAATATCTCTGAGGGTCTGATCGACCTAAAGCTGTCCGAGCTATGCCAGCTCGCTGTGGCCGAGAACGAACGATCTGGCGACTGGCAGGAGTTCGGCGCGACGAAACGCGAAGGTCATTGCAGCCATCTTCATCGAAGAAAATGGTGACCTGCGAATGAGCGAGATCGATCGAAGCCACCTGCTCGCGCTCGACGCTCGGCTCAAGACGCTGCCTAAGGTATGGGGCAAATGCCGTGAAGACCGACAAGGCGGGTTGACGGCGGTCTTCGATCGCGGCGAAAAGTTGGCAGATGAATGGAGGCGAGATCCGATCGCGGCCGAGCAGAACAGCGTTCCGAAGGTCGGCCTGTCTTCCAGCACCTACAATCGGCACATCAACACGCTGAAACAAATCCTTGGCTTTGCGCGAGATCTCGAAGATGGCAAAGGGAAGCAAACCCACTTGGCTCCCGAGGTCAGCTTTCATAAGCTCCGGCAGAAGGACAAGCGCAAGAAGAACAAGCGTAAACCGGTTCCAGCCGAGCAAGAGCTTCGCACCCTCCTCAGCGGTCCACTTTTCACCGGCTGCAAGCGCCGTCGAAAATCGCTTCACCCCGGGCACCGTGGTTATTCACGACGGCGGCTACTGGGTACCGCTATTTCTCGTCACGTCACGGACCCCGGTCGAACGAGGTTCTGTCAAATGCCTCTTGGACAACATCGTTGATTAACGCCCCGATTCCATATTTTCAGGATCAGGAAGTCGATGGGCCAGGACACAAGACATCGGCAACCGATCGCGACCTTCCGATCGCACCGCAGCTGATCGAGTTGGGCTTCATCGATTACGTGAAGGCGCTTAAGTGAGAGGCGAATACTGGCTCTTCCCCGAATTCAACACCACCAAGGCGCCGGCACGGAAGCGATTTCGCGAGGAGATTTTCGTTCCCCTGCGTAGGGCCCACTTCCCGAACGGCACTTCAAGCATTCTGGATGGGAAGGACATCGATACGCAGTCCCTGCGCAAATTCGCCATGACCTACCTGCGGAAAGGGAAGCCGAATATCCAGTTGGGCATTCGTCAAGCCTTTTTTGGACACGAGAGGCCTACAACAATGGAAGGGACTTACGAAGACGATCCGACGGTGGATGAGCTGCTCCCCTGCGTGGAAAGAATGCAAACTCTGATAGATCACCTCAAGCCATTCCCGCTTCAGTTGCGCTTCGAATGACAGCTTTGCGCCCTAATAACGGTCATTGCCGACCTGCTAGCCGGTCACCGAAAGCGGACGTGCGCCGTGGCATCGCCGCCGACTAGCAAAGCTAGTGGCAATGCGCACACTCGCCGCCCCCGCTGTGGTCGTTCGGAGCCCGTCGACTGAGGAGGAACAGCGCCAGGCCCAAGGCTCCGAACGCCAGGTTGAGCCAGAAGGTGTAGTCGATCGAGAACGTCGTCAGGCTTTCTCGGATGTCGGTCGTGTGGCCGGGAATGATGCCGAGAGCGTCGAAAGCCAGGTCGATGATGATCGCTGCACCCGCCATCGCGGCGAACAGGACGGCGCCGATGTATGCGGCCATCTTCCAGCCAAAATACCGCCGATAGACATCCAGCAGCGGCAGCACGACCAGATCGCCGTAAATGAAGGCGATGACTCCGCCAAATGAGGCACCGCCGCCCCACAGAACTGCGGCGAGCGGCACGTTGCCGACCGAGCAGACGAACGTGAGCATGGCAACGATCGGGCCGATGATCGCGTTGCCGATCACGCGCACTCCTTCAGGCGCGTCGGTCAGAAAGAGCGATTGCCAGAAGGCGTGCGGAACGAACGCAGCCAGGAACCCTCCGACGAGGAACCCGATCAGCAAGTCCTTCCACAGCATCGACCATTCCATCGTGAAGTTGCTGGCGACCCTGGCTTGCGTTTCGGGCGAGGCGAGCTTGCGCCACCAGGGCTCGCTCGATTGCTCAGGTGAACTTTCAGAGCCGGTTTCGCTTTCGCCGCCCATCGCGCGCGCCTGCTCGGCGAGCGTCTTCGGATAGGTCAATCTCACCATTACCGCCATGATCGCGATGAGGACGAACCCGCCCGTCCATTCGGCGACCATGAATTGCCACCCCATCAGCAGGTAGAGGATGATGCCGAGCTCGATCACCAGATTCGTCGCCGCAAAGAGAAACGCGAGCGAGGTCACCAGGCTCGCGCCCTTCCTGAACAGCGTGCGCATGATCGAGGCGGCGGCGTAGGAGCAGGAGGAACTGGCCGCGCCGAACAGCGCCGCGATGCCGACCTCGCGCACACCCGATCCGCCCAGATGCGTTTCGATGGTGCGCGTCGGCACGATCGCGCGGATCACCGACGAAATCGTGAAGCCGAGCACCAGCGCCCAGCCAGTTTTCCATGCCATGCCGAGCGCCATCAGCAGCGCCTGTCCGATCGTAGGGAGGATCTGGTTCATCGGCCTGCCGCCATGCTCGAAGGGGAATGGGAAAGCGGGATTATCGCACCGCCGCCGCGATTTCGGGTTCCATGTCCGCGGTCCGCTCGGCGGTGCGCGGAGGAAGGGTGGTGTCGCCCCGGGTGCCGTTCCTCTCGATGTCTGCGACCAGCAGCTTCATCTCCGCTATCTCCTTGACCTGCGCCCGGATGATCCCGTCGGCGAGCTTCCTGACACGCGGATCGCGGATGTCGGCCTTGCGGGCATTGTTGATCGCGATCGAGTGGTGCGGGATCATCGATTTCATGAAGTCGACATCGCCGATCAACGATTGCTGCCGGTTGATCGCCAGGACACCCACGCCAATCACGATCGAGCCGATTAGGACCACCAGCTTGATCGTGCGCCCCGCATACATGCGCCACATGAAGGCGAGCATGATGACGCTCATCACGCAGCCCATGACGACCGACGAGACCAGTCGGGTGAGGCTGAAGGTGGCGTGGTCCGGCGTGTAGACCAGCTGATACATCAGCGGGAACATCACGAGCGTCGACACCGCGATCATCGCGAAAAAGCGGCCCCAGCCCATCTGACCGGCATGACGGTCACTTGTGTTGTCTTGCATTCTCGATCTCCTGTTACCGTCGCCGCAGCGGCACTTGCCGCCGGATCGGCTATCGCTTCATCTTGCCGAACAGATCCACGAGCTCGGCGAACTTTTCGCGTTGTGCGGCCGGGTCGCCCGAGGCGATCGCCGAATCGACGCAGGACGCCGTATGGTCGGCCAATACCTGGTCTTCCACCTTCGCGAGCGCCGCCTTCACCGCCTGGATCTGGTGCAGGATGTCGATGCAGTAGCGATCGCTCTCGATCATCTGGCCGAGTTCGCGCACCTGCCCTTCGATGCGCCGAAGGCGGTTCAGCACCGCTGTCCTGTCCTTCGTCAAGATCACCTCCTTGAAATACCCTAGGGGGGGTATATGTTCCGGCTCCAGACGGAGTTCAAGACGTGCCATCCATCCTGCCTCCCTTCTCCCGCCGGGGTGTTCTTGCCAGTGTGGGCGCCGGAACCGCTGCCGCGATCATGCCGGCCTGGGCGCGTGGGACGAGCATCCACGGCGGCATGATCCGTGCGGGATTCGACGAGGTGTCAGGCGCGCAGATCACATTGACCATCGGCGAGGCGCCGCGCGTGGTGGAGGGCCGCCGGGGCCACGCCATATCCGTGAACGGTAGCGTCCCAGGCCCGCTCGTCCGGCTCAAGGAGGGGCAGCCGGTTCGTCTCAGCGTTACCAACACGCTCGCCAGCGACAGTTCGATCCACTGGCACGGGCTACTGCTGCCGTTCCAGTATGACGGTGTGCCGGGCGTCAGCTTCCCGGGCATCAAGCCGGGCGAGACCTTCGTCTACGACCTTCCGCCGATCCGCCAGAACGGGACATACTGGTGGCACAGTCATTCCGGCCTGCAGGAACAATCCGGGCATTACGGCCCGATCGTCATCGATCCCGCCGATGCCGACCCGGTGGAGGCGGATCACGATTACGTATTGCTGCTCAGCGAGTTCACTCCGCTCCATCCGCACACGATCATGGCCAAGCTCAAGAAAGGCGAAGGCTATTTCAACCGCCAGCAGACAAGCTGGACCGACGATTACCCGCTGTCGGGTGAGGACCGGCGTATGTGGGCGCGCATGCGCATGATGGCGACCGACATTCTGGACGTGACCGGCTCCACCTATACCTATCTCGCCAACGGCCGTGGGCCGGAAGAAGGGATGGAATTCCTGTTCAAGCCGGGAGAGCGCGTGCGTCTGCGCGTCATCAACGGCAGCGCCATGACGTTCTTCAACTTCCGCATTCCCGGGCTGACGTTTCATGTTGTCGCGGCGGACGGGCAGAACGTTCGTCCGGTCGCGGTCGAGGAATTCCAGATCGGCGTGGCGGAAACTTACGACATCCTGGTCGAGCCGACGGCCGAGGCCCACACGATCGTTGCGGAGAGCATGGACCGGTCGGGAATGGCGATCGCAACGCTTGCCACGCGCTCAGGCGCACGTGCCGTGATTCCCGCGCTGCGCGATCCTCCCCTGCTGACCATGGCCGATATGGGGATGAACGACATGAACCATGGCGATGGCGCGATGCCCGGAATGGGTGGCCGAGCCATGGGCGGGATGGATCATGAGGCGATGGGTCATGCCATGCCTGCCGGTCCTGGATCGTCGGAGCCGATGGCCATGGACATGGGCGGCATGAACATGCGCGACACGTCGAAGCTGCCGTCCAACGTGCAGGTCGGTCCCGGCATCGACATGGTGTCGATGAATCCGAGCCGACCGGATGGGCGATCCCGGTCTCGGGCTCGAGAACGTCGACCACACGGTCCTGACCTACAGGGACCTGATTGCGCTCGAACCCAATGACGATCTGCGCCCCCCGGCGCGGCAGATGGAAATCCACCTGACCGGCAACATGGAGCGCTACATGTGGTCGTTCGACGGCCGGAAGTTCAGCGCCGTTACCGACGATCCGATCCGCTTTGCCTACAACGAGCGGGTGCGAGTGAAGCTGGTCAACGACACCATGATGGCGCACCCGATCCACCTGCACGGACACTTCTTCGAGCTGGTCAATGGCGCGCCTGCCGATCGCCAGCCGCAAAAGCACACAGTGATCGTCCAGCCAGGCGGCACCGCCACTTTCGATCTTACCGCGGACGAGGAAGGCGACTGGGCCTTCCACTGCCATCTGCTCTACCACATGCATGCGGGCATGTTTCAGGTTGTTACGGTGCGCAAGGCGCCGGGCGAACCCGACCTCAAGCGCGTGGGCGAAGACTGATGCGGCTCCTCGCCATCGTGCTGCTCGCCGGCGCCGCCTCGCCCGTCGTCGCCCAGGATCACGCCGAGCATGCGATGTCGAACACGTCCGTGGACGAGGAGGCGTCTAGCGAGTGCAGGAAGGAGGCCGCGCGCCACCGCGCCATGGGGCACCAGGTTCTTTCGGATGCCTGCGTTGCGACAGAGGAAAATGCCGATCGCACGCCCGACGGGTCGATGACCGATGATGCGGAAATGGACCATTCCCGGATGCATCACGAAGGCAGGAGTCCCATTCCGCCCGCTTCCCCCGCGCCGGCTTCCGCAGACTCGGGCCCCGCGCACGCTGCGGACGCGATCTGGGGACGCAACGCCATGGCCGCCTCCCGCGCCGCCTTGCGCCGCGAGAACGGCGGCCAAGTATTTGCGAAGCTACTGATAGACCGCCTGGAATACCGCACCCGCGACGGGCGAGACGGTTACGCCTGGGAAGGCCAGGCCTGGTATGGCGGCGACCTCGACCGCTTTACCCTAAAAAGCGAGGGCGAGGGAAGCTTCGGCGGCAAGGCTGAGCAAGCCGAGGTGCAAGCCTTGTGGAGCCATGCGATCGGTCCGTGGTTCGATCTCGATGCCGGCCTGCGTCACGACTTCGCAGGTGCCGATCGGACCCATCTGGTGCTCGGTGTCCAGGGCCTCGCGCCGTATGAATTCGAGGTCGATGGAAGCGTGTTCCTGTCCGACCGGGGCGACGTCACCGTCCGTGCGGAAGCGGAGCTCGACCAGCGGATCACGCAGCGCCTGATCCTCCAGCCTCGCGCAGAAGTGAGCGTGTCGGTTCAGGATATTCCCGAACTCGGCATCGGCGCCGGGCTCGATCGCGCGGAGATCGGCGTCCGCCTGCGTTACGAAATCGCGCGCGAGTTCGCGCCATATATCGGGGTGGCGCAGGAATGGCGGGTCGGTCGTAGCGCGGACTACGCCCGCTCGCGGGGCGAAGATGTCCAAACGACCAGTTTCGTCTTCGGCTTGCGCACCTGGTTCTGACGGCTCGCCAGGATGTAGCCGAGCATTCCGTCGATCCGCTCCGACATCAACGCTGACCTTGGCAGATCTTCCTTTTGCCGCCTAATCCCCTGCCGCTTCGCGCCAGGCGGCCAAAGCTTCGGTGAGCACCCGCCAGGCGGACCGCAGGAATATGACGGCGATGGCGGCACCTATGGCGATGTCGGGCCAGGCGGAACCGGTCAGCCCCACCGCTCCTGCCGCGATCAGGACACCCACGTTCGAGACGACGTCGTTGCGTGAACATTCGAAGGTGCTCGACATGTTCACATTCTCGCGGCGGAAACGCCACAGGAGCTTGAGGCAGGTCAGGTTCGCGGCAAGGGCCAGACCTCCGAAAATCAACATCAGCGTCGATGACGGTGGCACGCCGTTGACGATCTTGTCGACGATTTGAATGATAACCGCCAAACCGAACAGCAGAATGATGGCACCCTTGGCCAGCGCGGCGCCAGCCTCCCAGCGTGGGCCGCGACTGAGCGCGTAAAGACTGAGCGCGTAAACCACTGCGTCGCCGAACATGTCGACCGAGTCCGCCATCAGCGCCGACGAATGCGCTGCGATGCCCCCTCCGAATTCGAGGACGAACATCACTGCGTTGATTACCATCACGATCACCAGGACACGGCGCTGATCGGCGCGGCGCGCGAGGTCGGAAATCGTCTCCCGTTTGGCGGAGCAGCAGTCGTCGGCCATCAATCATCCTCGCAGGTCTGCAGTTCGACACCTACATGGACCCTGAAGTCGCTACAGGGTCAAGGAGACGTCCATGTTGATCGGCGAACTCGCGCGGCGCACCGGGGTGCGTGTCGAAACAATCCGCTGGTATGAAAAGATGGGGCTGATCGATCCGCCTCCGCGCAGTGCGGGCAATTACCGGGAATACGACGCTGCAGCGCTTGCGCGCCTCAGTTTCATCCGCCGCGGGCGCGATCTTGGCTTCTCGCTGGAGCAAATAGAAACGCTGATGAACCTCACCCGTGATCCGAAAGCCGATTGCGCCGAGGTAGATGCCATCGCGCGCGAACACCTGACCGCAATCGAACGCAAGATCGCCGACCTTTTGGCGCTGCGCCGTCAGTTGAGCACGGTTCTCGATTCCTGCGCAGGCGGCACGATCGGGAATTGCAACATACTTGAAGCCCTCTCACCCGATGGAGCGGCAATGGGAGTGCGCTGAACCGTCCGCGCTGCTCCTCGCCCGGGAAGCGCGAAGCGCACCGCGAGCCGCAAAGGGGGCCTCGCGCTTAGCTGCGCAGGAGCGTGGGGGATGACATCCGCAATTCGATGGGCTACTCGCCCCGTCGCTGTGCTTCGCCGCTTCGCCTCTTTTCGCGCCCGATCGATGACGGGATTCTTCCTCGCTCTGGCGATAATGCTGGGCGGGGCGGTCGATGCGAGTGCCTGTGCGAGCGAAGCGATCGACACCGTTCCGACGATTGTCGCATCGCACGGGGATCAAGGTTCAACCGACGATCGCCAGGTCGACGGTCATGCGACGTGTGCGCACGGCCACTGCCATCATACAGGCCCATTTGCGGTCAATGGCGGAGACGGTGACGAGGTTGTGAGGGTCGCCACCCTTAAATGGGCGTTGGCGCAGCAGTATCTCCGGGCGCTGACCCAGGAAATCCCGACAGACCCGCCCCGAGCCTGAACCTTTCCGGCCCGTCGATCCGCGGCGCGCTGGTTCTGGTTTAGAAGTCGACGGGAACTCTATGACATCGCTGATATGGCGAGCGGCCCCTATTATCGGGCTCGCTCTGTTCGTCGCGCCTCTTGCTGCCCAAGAGCGCAATCAACTGTCCTTGGACGAGGCCTTGAGCCTATCGGGCGTCGATCAGACGCGCGAGGGCGCGAGCGCAAACCCGCGCATCGTCGGGCCACAGGAAGACGTCGCCGCAGCCGAAGCGAGCATTGCGCAGGCCCGGCTAAGCCCGAATCCAGAAGTCTCGCTAGAGGCGGAAAATTTCGGTGGAAGCGGGGCCTTCGCCGGTTTGCGGTCGAGCGAATACACGCTGTCTGCCGGCCTTCCGATCGAGCTGGGTGGCAAGCGAAGTGCCCGGATCGCCGTCGCGCGCGCTGATCTGGACCTCGCTCGACTGCGCGGGGACCTCGCTCGCTCCGAACTCGGTTTCCAGGTCCGTCGTCGCTACGTGGCGGCGGTCGGTGCCGAGGCGCGTGTCGAGCTTGCTGCAGACATACTCAATCGCAATCGCGAGCTGGTGCGGATCGCCCAGGCGCTGGTCGACGCAGGGCGAGAACCGCCGCTGCGCGGATTGCGAGCCCGTGCCGCCTTCGCCGAGGCCGAGGCCGAGCTGAAAGCAGCTCAGGCCGATGCCCTGGCAGCGCGCTTTGCGCTGGGCGCGCTATGGTCTCAAGAGGGCGCGCCGAGCGTGCCGGCCGAGTTTCCCTCGATCGAACCACCTCATTCGCTCGTGGCGTCCTATTCCGGGCTCGAAACCGAGATAGCCGAAGCCGAATGTATCGTCGCCGAATCCGAGATCGCCCGCGAGCAGTCGCTCGGTGTTCCGGACCCGACGATCTCTGCCGGGGTAAAGCGGTTCGAGGAGAGCAACGACAACGCCTTTGTCGTGGGCGTCTCGATCCCCCTTCCCCTGTTCAATCGCAACCAGGGTAATGTCGCTGCAGCGCAGGCCCGCGCCCGCGCTGCGGGTGCCCGCGAAGCGGTGGCTCTTGCGGATTACAGGCAGGCCGTTTCCGAGGCGAGAGCCCGGTATCTATCTGCCGAAGCGAAAGCGTCGACCCTCGCGACGGAGTCATTGCCTCAGGCGGAGGAAGCCCTCCGGCTCGCCGAGATCGGTTACCGAAACGGCAAATTTCCACTGCTCGAAGTCCTCGCCGCTGCCGACACGCGTGACTCGATCCGCCGCTCTCTCATCGATGCCCGCGAAGCGCAGGGCTCCGCCGCCGCGAGGCTCATCCGCCTCGCCGCGCAGTGAAGGATAATCTCATGGACCGCATTCAATTCGTCGATCGGGAGTGGCTGATCCAGCACAAGCGCCTCGGGATCGCCGCCGCTTTGCTGGTCCTGCTAGTCGTGCTGATCTTCGTGTTCTGGCCCGCGACTGCACCCGATGAGCCCGAGACCGCGCCGGCACAACAAGCCGTGCTCGCCGTAAAACTGAGCCCGGAGCAGATAAAAACCGCTAAGATCGACGTCCAGACCGTCGCCAAGGGCGCGACGACCGAACTGCTCTTGCCAGCTACGGTCGCGGCGAACCCGGCAAGCACCGCGGTGATCGACGCGCGCGGCTCCGGCGTCGTTCGCAGCGTCTCGAAGAACCTCGGCGATTACGTGCGCCAGGGCGAGGCCGTGGCCCGGATCGAGAGCGGCGAGGCCGCCGGCCTTGCATCGCAGGTCAGCTCCGCGCTCGCCCGGGTCAATGAGCTGCAGGCCGCCTACGAACGCGAGAAGCGATTGTTCGAACAGAACGTCACCGCGCGCCAGGATCTCGAAGCGGCGCAGGCCAACCTCGCCGTAGCCCGCTCTGAGCTTTCGCGTGCACGCGCGGCAGCCGCCGCGGCCGGGGTCAGCGCGGACGGTCGCTCGATCGCCGTGATCAGCCCGCTCTCGGGCAGGATCACGAAGGCACCCATCGTGCTCGGGTCCTACGTCGCAGCGGGTGACGAGCTCTACCACGTCGTCAATCCCAACGGCCTGCAGATCGAGGTCGCGCTCCCTTCGGCGGATGCGGCGCGTATCCAGCCCGGCGACGAAGCAGCGATCGTGATGGCCGACGGGCGCGAGATCGGCACCCGGGTGCGATCGGTGACCCCGGCTCTCGACCCGGAAAGCCGCAGTGCGACCGCGGTCCTGACGTTGCCGGGCGCGGTCCCGGGAATTCAGCCGGGTGCCTTCCTGCAGGCGCGTCTCAAGCCGTCGGGCGAAGTGCTGACGGATGCGGTGGCGGTCCCCGAAGCCGCCGTCCAGTCGATCGAGGGCGCGAATTACGTGTTCGTTCGCACCAAAGGCGGTTTCGTCGCGCGGCCGGTGCAGATCGGCAGCCGCTCCGGCGGAATGGTCGCGATCCTGTCCGGGCTCGAACCCGGCACGGTGATCGCCGCCACCAACGCCTTCCTCCTCAAGGCCGAGCTCGGAAAGGGCTCGGCCGAGGAAGAATGACGGACACCGCCAGGAGACACGCGACATGCTAGCCAGACTGATCGACGTGGCGGTGCGCAACCGCTTCCTCGTCATATTCATCGCCGCCGCCGCGGCCGCTTTCGGGCTGTTCCAGCTCGCCAGGCTGCCGATCGATGCGGTCCCCGACATCACCAACAAGCAGGTGCAGATCAACTCGGTCGCCCCGGCGCTTTCGCCGACCAACATGGAGAAGCTCGTTACCTTCCCGGTCGAGACCGCTCTCGCCGGGATTCCCGGGCTCGAGAGCACGCGCTCGATCTCGCGCAACGGCTTCAGCCAGGTCACCGCGATCTTCGCCGATGACACGGATATCTATTTCGCCCGCCAGCAGGTGGGCGAACGGCTCGGCCAACTGGGCGGCGAACTACCCGACGGGGTCCAGCCAAGCATGGGGCCGGTGTCGACCGGCCTTGGCGAGGTGCTCATGTGGTCGGTTCGCTACGCCGATCCCGATACGCCCGAAGGCAAGGCGCGCGCCGGGCGGGCCGGGTCGCAGCCTGACGGTTCCTACATCACGCCCGAAGGCCAGGTGCTTCGCGGCGAGACCGCCAAGGCGGCTTATCTGCGCACGGTGCAGGACTGGATCGTGGCGTTGCAGATGCGCACGGTTCCCGGCGTGGCCGGCGTCGATTCGATCGGCGGCTACGAGAAGACCTATCTCGTCCAGCCCGATCCCGCGAAGCTCGCGACCTACGGCCTCTCGTTCACCGAACTCGCCGAAGCGCTCGAGCGCAACAATCTCTCGGTCGGCGCCAATTACGTCAATCGCGGCGGCGAGGCGTTCCTTGCCCGCGTCGATGCGCGCATCACCACGATGGATCAGATCTCGAACGCCGTAGTGGCGGTGCGCGGGGACGTTCCGGTGCGCGTGTCGGATGTCGCCACGGTCGGCATCGGAGGCGAGCTGCGCACGGGCGCGGCCTCGCAAAACGGCGAACCGGCCGTCATCGGCACCACGCTGATGCTGTTGGGCGAGAACAGCCGCACCGTCGCGCGCGATTCGCGCGAGCGGCTCGAGGAGATCGCCAAGACCCTGCCGCCGGGGGTGACAGTCGACGTCGTTCTCGACCGGTCGCAGCTGGTCAACGCGACGATCTCGACGATCGAGAAGAACTTGACCGAAGGCGCGCTGCTGGTGATCGCCTCGCTGTTCCTGCTGCTGGGCAACATCCGGGCGGCGATCATCACCGCTCTCGTCATCCCGCTGTCGTTCCTGCTGATGGCGATCGGCATGAACGAACTCAAGGTGCCGGGTAACCTGATGAGCCTCGGCGCGCTCGACTTCGGGCTGATCGTCGACGGGACGGTGATCATCGTCGAGAATTTCCTCAGACGCATGGCCGAAAGACAGGAGCACCAGGGCCGCCTGCTCGATGTGGGCGAGCGGCTCGAAGAGGTCTCGGCCTCGGTCAAGGAGATGATCCGGCCATCGCTGTTCGGCCAGGCGATCATCTTCATGGTCTTCGCCCCGCTGCTGACCTTCCAGGGCGTGGAGGGCAAGACGTTCTCGCCGATGGCAATCACCGTGATGCTCGCGCTTCTCGCGGCTTTCGTCCTGTCGCTGACGGTCGTCCCCGCGTTGCTGGCGGTGTTCATCCGCGGCAAGGTCGCGGAGAAGGAAGTCAAGGTGATTGCGCGCGGCAAGGAAGGCTACGCGCGGATGCTCCCGCGGGCGATGGCCCATCCGTGGCGCACGGTCGGCATAGGGGTGGCCGTGTTCGCCTTCGCGGCGGTCGTGTTCCAGTTCGTCGGCCGGGAGTTCATTCCCCAGCTCGACGAAAAGAACCTCGCTGTTTCCGCGGTGCGCATTCCGTCGACCTCGCTCGAGCAATCGGCGTCAATGCAGCGCGAGGTGGAAAAGGCGATCTCGGCGCTGCCGGAAGTGGAGCTGGTGTTTTCCAAGACCGGAACCGCCGAGGTCGCCTCGGACCCGATGCCGCCCAACAAGTCGGACAGCTTTGTCATTCTCAAACCTCAGGAGGAATGGCCCGACGCGGGAATGTCCAAGGACGAACTGGTTGAGAAGATCGATGCGCGGGTGAGCAAGCTGGTGGGTAATGCCTACGAGTTCACTCAGCCGATCGAGATGCGCTTCAACGAGTTGATCTCAGGCGTTCGCGGCGACGTCGCAATCAAGCTCTACGGCGACGATCTCGACCAGATGGCCGGGACCGCCGACAAGATCGCCGCCACGCTGCGCTCGATTGAAGGATCGGCCGACGTCCAGGCCGAGCAGACCGGCGGGTTTCCCACGCTCGACTTCGCCTTCGACCGGACGGCGATTTCGGGGCTCGGGCTCCAGGTCGAGGACGTGGCGAACACCGTCGCGGCCGCACTCGGCGGTCAGGAAGCGGGCGTCGTGTTCGAGGGCGACAGGCGGTTCGACATCGTCGTGCGCATGCCCGATGCGACGCGCGACAACATCGACGTGATCGGCGCCTTGCCGGTGATGCTGCCCGAACACGCCGCCGGTGGCGGACGCTCTGTGCCGCTGCGCCAGCTGGTGAACTTCGAGGAGACCGAAGGGCTGAACCAGATCAGCCGCGAGAACGGCAAGCGCCTGGTGATCATCCAGACCAATGTCCGCGACCGCGACGTCGGCAGCTTCGTGGCCGAAGCGCAGCAGAAGATCGCCGCCCAGGTCGATGTTCCTGCGGGCATGTATCTCGAATGGGGCGGTCAGTTCGAAAGCCTCAAGTCGGCAAGCCAGCGCCTCGCGATCGTGATCCCGATCACCGCGGTCCTGATCTTCGTGCTCCTGTTCATGGCGCTCGAAAGCGCGAAGATGGCCGGGGCGATCTTCGCGGCGGTCCCACTGGCGCTATCGGGCGGCGTCTTCGCCCTTGCGCTGACTGGACAGCTGTTCTCGATCTCGGCCGCTGTCGGGTTCATCGTCCTGTTCGGCGTCTCTGTGCTTAACGGGCTGGTGATGATGACCAGCATCCAGACGAGACTGCGAGACGGTGTCGAACTGGAGGAAGCCATTACTGGCGGTGCAATGGAGCGCTTTCGCTCGGTTCTCATGACCGCGATCGTTCCGTCGCTCGGCTTCGTGCCGATGGCGCTCGCGCATGGAACAGGCGCGGAAGTCCAGAAGCCGTTGGCCATCACCGTCATCGGCGGGTTGATCACGGCGACCATCCTGACGCTGTTTGTGCTGCCGGCGATCTGCAAGCTGGTATTCGCAGGGCGGGCCGAAATCGCGGCCGACCCGGACGGGCGCGAACCGGCCGCAGCCAATTGAGGAGAGAAGGACAATGGACGATGACAAGCAGATGATGTTGCTGCGCGTCTATACCGACGAGAACGCGCACATCGGCGACAAGCGCCTGGTTGATGAACTCGTCAGCATGGCGCGCGCCGATGGCCTCGCTGGAGCAACAGCGCTACGCGGACGCCTCGGGTTCGGCGGCCGCAAGGGCGCCGTCCACCAGCATCACTCGCTCGGGGTTGGCGACAACATGCCGATGGTAGTGGAAATC